>CAVSDL010000015.1:0-308483 GCA_963726775.1 uncultured beta proteobacterium | reverse complement strand
GAAGGCGGCGATGCAATGACGCGCACGCTGCAGGATTTCGTGAAGCGTGAAATTGCGCCGTACAAATACCCGCGCGCCATCGAATACCTGGCGAGCCTGCCGCGCACGGAGACGGGCAAGCTGCAGCGCTCCCGGCTGCGCCAGATGGAAAAGGACCGGCAGGGCGAATCCACATGATCGCGTCTCATTTCTTACCGCGCGAAACGTCGGCGGCGCGCGTTGTGATGCGCGCCACTTTTTCGGCGGACGGCTCCGGCGACGCGCCGCCGGGTCGGATCGCTCGCCGTCGGGCTGGCGCAGCGTAGCCGGGACAGGAAGGAGGTCGCGTGCAGGTTCTGCAGCCGCCGGGATGGGCCCCGCCCAAGGGGTACGCGAATGGCGTTGCCGCCTCGGGACGCGTGGTCTTCATCGGCGGACAGATCGGGTGGAATTCGGGCCAGCGATTCGAGTCGACCGATTTCGTCGGGCAGGTCCGCCAGGCGCTCTTGAATATCGTGGCGATCCTGAAGGAGGCCGGCGGTCGCCCCGAGCACATCGCCCGGATGACTTGGTACGTCGTCGACAAACGCGAATACCTGGCGAACCCGAAGGCGCTCGGCGCCGCCTATCGCGAAGTCCTCGGGCGCCATTACCCGGCGATGACGGCGATCGAGGTGACGGCGCTGATCGAGGACGCGGCACGCGTCGAAATTGAGGCGACCGCGGTCATTCCGGAGGCCGGGGCAGAACGATCATAGCCATAGCGCCGAGCGCGGATGTCATCGGCGCGATCGGCGCCAGGCGGCCGCCGGGCGACGGCGAGGTCGCAGTCGCTGGCGCCGTGCGCACCGCCGCGCGATAATCCACCTTTCCATGCCGTTCGGCCCGCGGCCAAGCGCGGGGCGCCGTACGCTTCCGGAGTCTTCCATGAACGCCCCCGAGTCCATCGCCAGCCGGGCCGCCTCGTTCGTCTGGGACGACCCGCTCCTCCTCTCGGAGCAATTGACCGAAGAGGAGCGGATGGTGCGCGATACCGCGTTCGCGTACGCGCAGGAGAAGCTGCTGCCGCGCGTGACCGAGTCGTTCCGCCACGAACGATCCGATCCGGAGGTGTTTCCGGAAATGGGCGCGCTGGGGCTGCTGGGCGCGAACCTCCCGGCCGAGTACGGAGGCGCGGGGCTCAACTACGTCTGCTACGGACTCATTGCTCGCGAAATCGAGCGCGTGGACTCGGGCTATCGCTCGATGATGAGCGTCCAGAGCTCGTTGGTGATGTTTCCGATCTTCACCTATGGCACCGAGGCGCAGCGCAGGAAGTACCTCCCGAAGCTCGCGACCGGCGAGTGGATCGGCTGCTTCGGCCTCACCGAGCCGAATCACGGCTCGGATCCGGGCAGCATGGTCACCCGGGCGCGGTCCGCGCCTGGCGGCTACAAGCTTTCCGGCGCCAAGATGTGGATTTCCAATTCGCCGATCGCCGACGTCTTCGTCGTCTGGGCCAAGACCGACGACGGCGTCATCCGCGGCTTCATACTCGACAAGGGCATGCCCGGGCTGTCGGCGCCGAAGATCGAGGGCAAGTTCAGCCTGCGCACGTCGGTGACCGGCGAAATCGTGATGGACGAGGTGTTCGTGCCCGAGGCGAACCGGCTGCCGAATGTCGAGGGGCTGAAGGGCCCGTTCGGTTGTCTCAACTCGGCGCGCTACGGCATCGCCTGGGGCGCGCTCGGCGCCGCGGAGTTCTGCTGGCACGCGGCGCGCAAGTACACGCTGGACCGCACGCAGTTCGGCCGCCCTCTGGCCGCGAACCAGCTGATCCAGAAGAAGCTCGCCGACATGCAGACCGAGATCACGATGGCGCTGCAGGGCTGCCTGCGGCTCGGGCGGCTCAAGGACGAGGGCAAGGCGGCGCCCGAGATCACGTCGATCATGAAGCGCAACTCCTGCGGCAAGGCGCTGGAGATCGCGCGAATGGCGCGCGACATGCACGGCGGCAACGGCATCGTCGACGAATTCCACGTGATCCGCCATGTGCTGAATCTGGAAACGGTCAACACCTACGAGGGCACGCACGACATCCACGCGCTGATCCTCGGGCGCGCGCAAACCGGCATCGCCGCGTTCTTCTGACGGGGCGCGGTGAAGCTCTACGACTACTTCCGGTCGTCGGCGGCGTACCGCGTCCGGATCGCGCTGAACCTCAAGGGGCTCGCCCCGGAGCGCGTGTTTGTCCATCTGCGGAAGGGGGCGCAGCGCGCCGATGATTATCTGGCGCTCAATCCGCAGGGCCTGGTCCCGGCGCTCGCGACCGACGACGGCGCGGTGCTGACGCAATCGCTCGCCATTGTCGAATGGCTCGATGAAACGCACCCGCGTCCGCCGCTGCTGCCCGCCGATCCGAATGGCCGGGCGCGCGTGCGTGCCGTGGCGATGGCCATCGCCTGCGACATCCACCCGCTCGACAACCTCCGCGTGCTGAATTACCTCGTCGGCACTCTCGGCGCGACCGGCGAGCAGAAGGACGGCTGGTACAAATACTGGATCGACGTCGGGCTCGAGGCGCTGGAAACGCGACTGGCCCGCGAGACGGCGACGGGCCATTACTGCCACGGCGATACGCCAACGATTGCCGACATCTGCCTCGTGCCGCAGCTCGCCAACGCCCGTCGCGTGGCGATCGACCTTGCGCCCTTTCCGACGCTGATGCGCATCGAAACCGCCTGCAATGCGCTGCCCGCATTCGCTGCCGCGGCGCCGGCGCGCCAGCCCGACGCCGAATAGCTCCGAGTTTCGATCCGGAGTCCTGCCGATGACCGCCGCGATTCCCGCCTGGGATGTCCCGACCGTTCCCGTCGCCGGCGGCACCGACCGTTTTCCGGTCCGCCACATCTACTGCGTCGGACGCAACTACGCCGAGCATGCCAGGGAAATGGGCGGAGACGCGGCGAAGGAGCCGCCGTTCTTTTTCACCAAGCCGGCCGACGCCATCGTGCCGGTCGTCCCTCCCGCCGTCGGCCGCGTTGCCTACCCGCTGGCCACGAAGAACTTGCATCACGAAATCGAGCTGGTGGTGGCCATCGGCAAACCGGGCGTGAAGCTCGCGCCGGAGCGGGCGCTCGCCATCGTCTGGGGTTACGCCGTCGGGCTCGACATGACGCGCCGCGACCTGCAAAACGACATGCGCGAAAAGAAGCGCCCGTGGGACATCGGCAAGTCGTTCGCCGGAGCGGCGCCGATCGGGCCGATTCACCCGGCTGGCGCGGTCGGGCATCCCGCCGCGGGACGCATCTGGGTCGACGTCAACGGCGTCGGCAAGCAGAGCGGAGACCTCGCCGACATGATCTGGGACGTCGCGCACACCCTTCACTTTCTTTCGCAGTACTACGAGCTGCTGCCCGGCGACCTGGTATTCACCGGTACCCCCGCCGGGGTGGGGCCCGTCGTGGCCGGCGATCGGCTGGACGGCGGCATCGACGGCCTCGGCACGCTGTCGATCGCAATCGCAGCACCCGCCTAGCGCCATGGCAGGCGTCGTTTACACGCGGGAGTTCGTCGAGCGCGGCTACAACAATCGGGCCGCGGTGCCCGATCATCCGCAGTGGCTCGCGCGCTACACCGAGTTGTCGGAGAAGGCGCGGGCGAGCCTTTTGCCCCGACTCGATCTGCGCTACGGACCGGGCCCCAGGGAGACGCTCGACCTCTTCGCGCCGGCAGGTGCCGCGCGCGGCACCTTCGTGTTCCTGCACGGGGGATACTGGCGCGCGCTCGACAAAAGCGATTTCTCGTTCGTCGCCGCGCCCTTCGTCGCTCAGGGCATCGCGGTCGCCAATGTCAATTACGATCTTTGTCCCGTGGTTTCGATCGCGACGATCGTCGAGGAATGCCGGCGTGCCGTGGCGTGGCTCGCGCGGGAGGGCATGGCGCACGGCGCCGACTCCCGTCGCATTGTCGTCGGCGGGCATTCCGCGGGTGGGCATCTTGCGGCCATGCTGCTCGCAACCGATTGGGCGACCGCAGGCCTCGAGCGCGACCCGGTCGCCGGCGGCGTCTCGCTGTCCGGTGTCCACGATCTCGCCCCGATGGTTCTGTTTTCGTTCAACGCCGATCTCAAGCTCGACGCCGCCGAGGCCGCACGTTTGTCGCCGGTGCGGCTGCAACCCCGCGGCCGTGCGCCGTTGTTGCTGGCGGTGGGCGCCGACGAAACCCCGGAGTTCATCCGCCAGGCACGGATTCTCTGGGACGCCTGGCCGGCATGCCGGCCGGCGGGTGCGGTGGCACCGCTCATCGTTCCGGGAAGACACCACTTCAGCGTCGTCGTCGACTACGCGGACCCGGCAAGCGCGCTGACGCGACAAACGCTCGCGCTGTTCTGACGGGCGGGACAGAGGCGCCGAGGGCGTCTGCTGCTGGCAGCCCGGCCCGCCCGCTCCGGATAGCCCTGCCCACGCTTCACCGCTTGGCTATTGACAACTGACCGGCGGTCATTTAATCTGGCCGCTAAGTGACCTCCAGTCAGTTACGAGGTCCGGATTCGAAGGACGGAACCCATGGTCATTCGCCAGCGCGCCATCCAGGCCGAGGACAAGCAGGAACGCCACAACGCGATTCTCGACGCCGCGGAGCGGTTGCTGCTCCATTCGCGCGATCGCGTCGCCAACGTCGCCGAGGTCGCGGACGAGGCCGGTCTCGGGAAGGGCACGGTCTACCTCTACTTCCCGAGCAAGGAGGAGTTGCTGCTTGCCGTGCACGAGCGGCGCATCGATGGCTTCTTCCGAGCCGTGATCGTGCTGGTGGAGCAGGATGTTCAAGTCGCCATCGACGACATGCTCGCGCTGACCAGCCGGCACCTCGTGGAACCACCGTTGTTTCTGCCGCTCGCCTCACGCTGCTTCGGACTGATGGCGCACAGCATTCCACCCGAGACGGCGGTGGCGTTCAGGCAGAGGATGGCGGGGCGACTCGAGCGCGCGGGGGCCGGCCTCGAACGCCATTTCCCGGCGCTGCCGCCTGGCGGCGGGGTCGACGCTGCTGCGCCGAAGTTACGCGCTCATCATCGGCCTCTGGCAGATGTCGGCAAGCTCCGACGGCGAAAACTCGCACTGCGCGATGGTCGGTCCGGCGGCCTCGCCGGTTTTCGCGTGGCGCTACCCGACCGAACTCGAAGGCGCGCTGCGCGCGCTGTGGCAGGGCATGGTCGGCGTGCCGGTCGCTTCGTTCACAGTGGAACAAGCGCGATGAATGCGACATTGCGGATCCTGGCCATGGTGCTGCTCGCCGCCGCTGCCGCCGGGTGCGCGAAACACGAGGCCCTGCCGGAAGCGATCCGGCCCGTCACGCTGGTCCAGGTGACTCCCCCCGGCGCCGGTGACACGGCGGTGTTCGCCGGCGAAGTGAAACCGCGGCACGAGACCGATCTCGCGTTCCGTATCGGCGGCAAGCTCTTGGCACGCGACGTGGATGTCGGCACGCGGGTGCGCAAGGGCCAGATGCTTGCGCGTCTCGATCCGGCGGACGTGGGGCTGCAGGCGGACGCGGCGAATGCGCAGCTGGCCGCGACGAAGACTGAATACGAATTCGCCAAAGCCGAGTTCGACCGTTACCAGGGCCTGCTCGAGCAGAAATTCGTCAGTGCGTCGGCGCTTGACGCCAAGCGCAACGTGCTCAACACCAACCTCGCGAAGTTCGAGCAGGCGAAGGCCAACCTCGCCGTCACCCGGAATCAGGCGGGTTACGCGACGCTCGTCGCGCCCAGCGATGGCGTAGTCACCTCGATCGGCGCGGAAGCAGGACAAGTGATTGCCGCCGGCCAGGCCGTGATGCGGCTCGCGCGCGAGGACGAACGCGAAATCGCGATTGCGGTTCCCGAAGCCCGCGTCGGCGAGCTGGCGCGAGCGAAGCAGATTGTCGTTGCGCTCGCCGCGGATCCGCGGAAACCTTACCGGGCGCGGATTCGCGAGGTATCGCCGGCGGTCGATCCCATGACCCGCACCTTCGCGGTGCGTGTCTCCGTGGTCGATCCCGATCCGGCGCTGCAGTGGGGCATGACCGCCAATGTCGCGCTGATCGGCGAACCCGTGCCGGGGGCGTCGCTGCTTCCGTTGACGTCGATCTATCACGGGGGCGACGGCCAACCCGCGGTATGGACCTACGACCCACCGACACGCAAGGTCGGATTGCGTCCGATCGTCATCGCCCAATACCGCGAAGATGGCGTTGTCATCGGGTCCGGCGTCGCCGCCGGCGAATGGGTCGTCGCGTCGGGCGCCAACAAGCTCTACGAGGGCCAGTCGGTGCGACCCTATGAGGCGCCGGGGCGCCCGTCACCCCCGACGCCGCCGCTCCCCGTATCCGCCGCAACGAAGAACTGACCCCTCCGGGAGCCTCGATGCCGCCCGAGCCGTCACCCGGCGCACAGCGCGCGGGCTTCAACCTGTCCGAGTGGGCGCTGCACCATCGCCCGCTGGTCCTCTACCTGATCGTCGTCTTCGCGGTGGTCGGCGCGTTCGCCTACGGCCAGCTCGGGCAATCGGAGGATCCGCCCTTCACGTTCAAGGTCATGGTCGTGAAGACGACGTGGCCGGGCGCGTCCGCGCGCGACGTCGAGCAGCAGGTGACCGACCGGATAGAGCGCAAGCTGCAGGAACTGCCGCTCGAATGGGTGCGGAGCTACTCGAAGCCCGGCGAGTCCCTGGTCTTCCTGTCGTTGAAGGATTCGCTGCCGTCGTCGGCGGTGCCCGACCTCCAGTATCAGGTGCGCAAGAAGATCGGCGACATACGGAACACGCTGCCGAGCGGGATTCAGGGTCCGTTCTTCAACGACGAGTTCGGTGACACCTATACCAACATCTACGCGATCACCGGCGACGACTACGGCTACCGCGACCTCAAGGAATTCGGCGACCGCGTTCGCGCGGAGCTCCTGCGTGTCCCCGGCGTGGCCAAGGTCGACTTCATCGGCGAGCAGGACGAAAAGATCTACATCGAACTTTCCAACAACCGGCTGGCGCTGCTGGGGATCGATCCGGCGCAGATCGTGCAGACTCTCGCGGCACAAAACGCGGTCGCCGCCGCCGGCACGTTCGAAACGGCGACCGACCGCATCTACCTGCGGCCGACCGGCGCCTTCGACTCGCTCGACTCCGTTCGCGACATCGCGATCCGCGCCAACAACCGGATCTTCCGTCTGGGCGATGTCGCCAGGGTCTATCGCGGTTACGTGGAACCGCCGCAGCAGAAAATGCGCTGGCACGCGCGCGAGGCGCTCGGCATCGGCGTCACGATGGCGAAAGGCGGCGACGTGATCGAACTCGGTCACGCGCTGGACGCCAAGCTCGCCGGCGTGGAGGCCGCGCTGCCGGTCGGCGTCGAGGTCGGGCACGTCGCCAGCATGCCGCGGACCGTGCAGCGATCGGTCCGCGAGTTTGTCCGTTCGCTCGCCGAGGCCGTGGGGATCGTGCTGGTGGTTTCGCTGGTGAGCCTCGGGCTCCGCACCGGCCTCGTCGTCGCGGTTTCGATTCCGCTGGTGCTCGCGTCGACGTTCATGTTCATGTGGCTGTTCGGCATCGGCCTGCACAAGATCTCGCTGGGCGCGCTGATCCTGTCGCTCGGCCTGCTGGTCGACGATGCCATCATCGCCGTCGAGATGATGGCGATCAAGCTGGAGCAGGGATACGATCGCTTTCGCGCGGCGAGTTTCGCGTATTCGAGCACCGCGTTCCCGATGCTCACCGGGACGCTGGTCACCGTCGCCGGCTTCCTGCCGATCGCCACGGCGAAGAGCTCGACAGGCGAGTACACCCGTTCGCTGTTCGAAGTTTCCGCGATCGCGCTGGTCGGGTCGTGGTTCGTCGCGGTGATCGCGATTCCCTACCTCGGCTATCGGATGCTGCCCGATTCCACGACGGCGCGCGGACCGTCGCTCGCCGCGCGTCTGCTGGGCGCGGATCACCGGACATGAAGCTCGAGAAGCGCGCATGGCAGCGCACGCCGACAGCGTCTACGACACGCCTTTTTACCGGCATCTGCGCGCGCTGATCACCTGGACCGTCGCGCGCCGTGGCACGGTCATCGTCGCCACGCTGGCCGTTTTCGCCGCGTCGCTCGTCGCGTTCCGCTTTCTGCCGCAGCAGTTCTTCCCGTCGTCGTCGCGCCCCGAGCTGATCGTCGACCTGCGCCTGCCGGAGGGCAGTTCGTTCGCGGCAACGCTCAGTGAGACGAAGCGGATGGAATCGATCCTCGATCACGAGCCGGGGGTCGAGACCTACGTGGCCTACGTGGGCGCCGGTAGCCCGCGTTTCTACCTGCCGCTCGATCAGCAGCTGCAGCAGTCGAACTTCGCCCAGTTGGTGCTGGTGACGAAAAGCAACGCCGACCGCGAGCGTGTGCGCACGCGCCTGATCAGGCTGTTCGACGAGGACTTCCCCGCATTGCGCGGCCGGATCTCCAGGCTCGAGAACGGCCCGCCGGTCGGCTTTCCGGTCCAGTTCCGCGTTTCGGGCGAAGACCTCGCGAAGGTGCGGGCGATAGCGCAGCGGGTGATGACCGTGGTGCGCGGCGAGCCCGACGTCACCAACGCGCAGTTCGACTCCGACGAGCCGACCAAGGTGATACGCCTTGTCGTCGACCAGAACAAGGCGCGGGTGCTGGGGCTCTCGTCGCAGGACCTTGCCGCCTTTCTCAACAATTCGGTGACGGGACTCTCGGTGACGTATCTGCGCGAGCGCGACAAGCAGATCGAGGTGCTTGCTGCGTGGCGCGGCGGAAGAGCGCGCGCAACTGTCGTTCCTCAAGGACCTCGCGATTCCGTCGCGCAACGGCAAGGCGGTGCCGATCACCCAGGTCGCCGACATCCGTTACGAGCTGGAGGACGGAATCGTCTGGCGCCGCGACCACGCGCCGACGGTCACGGTGCGCGCCGACGTCCTGGGGAATGCGCAGGGCCCGGACGTCGCGAACCGGATCAATCCGCGGCTGGACGGGATCCGCGCGGAGCTGCCCGCCGGGCTACCGGATCGAGCTGGGCGGCGCGATCGAGGATTCGGCACGGGGCCAGAAGTCGATCGCCGCCGGTGTGCCCCTGATGCTGCTGACGGTGCTGACCCTGCTGATGGTTCAGCTGAAGAGCCTTTCGCGCACGCTGATGGTCGTGCTGACGGCGCCGCTGGGCCTGATCGGCGTCACGGCCGGATTGTTCGCATTCGGGCTGCCGTTCGGCTTCGTGGCGATGCTCGGAACCATCGCGCTCTCGGGCATCATCATGCGCAACTCCATCATCCTGGTCGACCAGATCGAACAGGACATCGCCGCCGGCGCAGGCGCCGTGGGACGCGGTCGTCGGCGCGACGACGCGCCGCTTCAGGCCGATCGTGCTGACCGCGGCGGCGGCGGTGCTGGGGATGATTCCTCTGGTCCGCAGCGCCTTCTTCGGGCCGATGGCGGTGGCCATGATGGGCGGCATTCTGGTTGCCACGGTGCTGACGCTGGGTTTCCTGCCCGCGCTCTATGCGGCCTGGTTCCGGGTGAAACCGCCGGTGACGGAATCCGCGCCGGCGGCGGACCAGAGGGCGAACATGCCGTGAGCGCACTGGCGCGCCGGCAACGTATCGGCGGCCCCCCGGCGCGGGTAAAATGGATCGTGCCCGCCGCTTTCGACCGCCGACCGCCGTGACCCTCAGTCCAATCATCGATATCGTTGCCGACCTCAAGGCCGGGCGCATGGTTGTCCTCGTCGACGAGGAGGATCGCGAGAACGAAGGCGATCTCGTGCTCGCCGCCGAGTTCGTCACGCCCGAAGCGATCAATTTCATGGCGCGCCACGCGCGCGGCCTCATCTGCCTCACGCTGACCGAGGAACGCTGCCGCCAACTCAACCTGCCGCTGATGGTGGCGTCGAACCGCTCGACGCATGGCACCAATTTCACGATTTCAATCGAGGCGGCGGAGGGCGTGGCCACCGGCATATCGGCGGCCGACCGCGCATGCACGATACTGGCGGCGATCGCTCCGGACGCGAAGCCCGGAGACATCGTGCAGCCGGGGCACGTGTTTCCGGTCATGGCGCAGCCCGGCGGCGTGCTGGCGCGCGCCGGGCACACCGAGGCCGGATGCGATCTGGCGCACTTGGCCGGCCGCACGTCCGCCGCCGTGATCTGCGAGATCATGAAGGAAGACGGCACGATGGCGCGCCTGCCCGATCTCGTGCTGTTCGCGCAGACGCACGGTCTCAAGATCGGCGCGATCGCCGACCTGATCCATTACCGCAGCCGCACCGAACGCCTGGTCGAGCGGCTTGCCGAACGGCCGCTGATGACGCCGCACGGCGCGTTCCGGCTGGTCGTCTACCGCGACAAGCTTTCCGATGCGACGCACCTCGTGCTGGTCCGCGGACCGTTGTCTCCCGACACCGAAACGCTGGTGCGCGTCCACGAGCCGCTTTCGGTGATGGACCTGCTCGACGAGGGCAGCACGTCGCATGCCTGGACCGTCTCCGCTGCCCTGGCCGCGATTGCCGAAGCCGGTCGCGGCGTCGTCGTACTGCTGCACCGCCCGGAAAGCGCGCAGGAGTTGCGCCGCCGCGCGCTCGCCGACGAGCCGCCGGTGTCCGCGAAAGTGGATCTCCGCAACTACGGCATCGGCGCGCAGATTCTCAGGGATCTCAACGTCGGACGGATGCGTTTGATGGCGAAGCCGCGCAAGATGCCGAGCATGACGGGCTTCGATCTGGAGGTGACGGGCTACCTCGAGCCGCCGCCCCTGCGCGCGAGGAAGGCAGCGTCCGACTCCGAACCACATCCGCCGCCCGCCACACGACCCACGGGGACGACGCCGCCATGTCGGCATCGTCATGTCGCGCTTCAACGCGGCTGTCGGCGAGCGCCTGCTGGCGGGGGCGCTACGCTGCCTCGCGGAAGCGGGCGTCGCCGAACGCGACATCACCGTCGTCACCGTGCCAGGGGCGCTCGAAACGCCGCTCGCGCTGCAGCGCTTTGCCCAGGAGACCGACTGCGACGCGCTCGTCGCGCTGGGCGCCGTGATCCGCGGCGAGACCTACCATTTCGAGATCGTCGCCAACGAATCGGCGGCCGGCGTATCGAGCGTGCAGCTCGAGTTCGGCATCCCGATCGGCAACGGCATCCTGACGACCGACACCGAGGAGCAGGCGCTCTCGCGCGCCGACGCCAAGGGCTTCGAGGCCGCGCAGGCCGCGCTCGAGCTGGCGAACCTCCTGGATGCAATCGATGAGAGCTAGCGGAGCCGGCGAAGCGCGGCGATCGTGAGCGGCGAGTCCGCGCCGGCCGCCTGCGCCGCGAGGGTCCGATGAGACGACCCCGCCGCGCGCGCGAGTTCGTGCTGCAGGGGCTCTATCAGCGGCAGCTTTCCGGCAACGCACCCGAAGCGATACGTGCCCAGCTCGTCGCCGCGCCCGGTTTCCCGAAGGCCGACGACGCCTACTTCGCCGAATTGTGGTCCGGCGTCATCTCCGATTACGATGCGCTGATTGCGCTCTTTTCGCCGCACCTCGACCGCCGGGCAGCGGAACTGTCGCCGATCGAGCGGGCGATCCTCGTCATCGGCGCCTGGGAATTGCAGCACCGGCGCGAGATCCCGTACCGCGTCGCGATCAACGAGGCGATCGAGCTCGCGAAGTCCTACGGCGGCACCGACGGCCACAAATTCGTCAACGGCGTGCTCGACAGGCTCGCGGCGACACTGCGCGCCGACGAGATCCGGGCGCTGGCCGCGGAGCGTGCCGTCGACGGCGCGGTCTGATTCGCATGCGCAGCCCCGCTCGCAGGTGGGCCCGCGCGGCGGCGCTCGCTGTTCGCGGCAGCGACGGCTCTTTCCGCGAGCCGGCACGGCCCGCGCCGGCCCGCTCGTCATCTACTGCACGCACGACCCCGATGCCTGCGAGCTCGCGGCGCAGACCTTCACGCGCGATACCGGCATGGCGGTCGCGATGACGCGCAAGGCGACCGGCGAGACCTACGCGCAACTCCGCGCCGAGCGCGACAATCCGAAAGCCGACATCTGGTACGGCGGCACGTTCGATGCGTTCCTGCAGGGCGCCGCGGAAGGCCTGTTCGCGCCGTACCGCTCGCCGCGGCTGCAGGAGCTGCACCCGTGGGCACAGCGGCAGGCGCGGGCGACCGGAGATCGCGCCGTCGCGATCTACCGGATCATCATCGGCTTCGGCATCAACCCGGCACTGCTTGCCAAACGCAACCTCGCCGCGCCGCGCTGCTGGTCGGACCTCGACGAAACCCGAATACCGGAAAGAGGTGGAACTCTCCAATCCGGTGACCAGCGGCACGGGCTACACGATTCTCGCCACGCTGGTTGCGCTGTACGGCGAGGACGGGGCGTTCGACTACCTCAGGCGGCTCCATCCCAACGTCGTCCGGTACACGCAATCCGGCACCGCGCAGGGCCCGTCGGTCGCGCGCGGCGAAGTGGGCATCGGCGTCAGCTTCGTTCACGAATTCATCACCCAGCAGCTTGCCGGCTTTCCGGTCGACATCGCGATTCCCTGCGAAGGGACGGGCGACGCGCTGGGCGGCATGGCGATCGTCGCCGGCGGCCCCAATCCCGTCGAGGCGCGCGCGTTCTACGACTGGGCGCTCACGAAGGGCGCGCAGGAGCTCGCCAACCGCACGCGCAACCTTCTGCTGCCCGCGAACAGGACGGCCGAGATCCGGCCCGAAGCGGCCCGCTACGCGAGCGCCCCGGTGATCGACATCGACGCGGCGAAATTCGGCGCGCCCGCGGAGAAGAAGCGGCTGCTCGCGCGGTGGCAGAGCGAGATTGGCGACGCGCTGCGCTGACACGGTGCGCCGCGTGGCGGACGACGATCATCGATGATTCCGCCGTGAACGAATTCGAGCTGATCGCGCGTTTCTTCACGCGTCCGGCGCGATCGCCGTCCGTCGCGCTTGGCGTCGGCGACGATGCGGCGCTCCTCGTGCCGTCGCCGGGGAAGCAGCTGGCGGTGTCGGTGGACATGCTGGTCGCGGGCCGGCACTTCCTGGCCGACGTCGATCCCGAGACGCTCGGGCACAAGACGCTGGCCGTGAACCTCTCCGACATCGCGGCGATGGGCGCGACGCCCCGGTGGGCGCTGCTGGCCGGGGCGCTGCCCGACGGCGACTCCGGCTGGCTGGCCGCGTTCGCGCGCGGATTTTTCGCGCTTGCCGATGCGCATCGCGTCGATCTCGTCGGCGGCGACACGACGCGCGGACCGCTCAATCTGTGCGTCACGATCATCGGCGAGGTCCCGGCGGGGGACGCGCTGACGCGAGCAGGTGCCGCGCCCGGTGACGACGTCTGGGTATCGGGGCAGCTCGGCGATGCCGCGCTCGCGCTCGCCGCGCTGACCGGGCGCACGACGCTCGCCGCCGACGCGCTGGCCACGTGCCGCGCGCGACTGGAAATGCCGACGCCGCGGGTCGCGCTGGGCGCGGCGTTGCGCGGCGTCGCCACGGCGGCGATCGATGTTTCGGATGGCCTGACCGGCGACCTCGGGCATATCGCCGCGCGGTCGCGAGTCGGCGCGACCATCGAGCTCGCCACGATGCCGCGCTCGCAGGCGGTTGCCGCCAAGCTCGCGGGCGCCGAGCGCTCGCTCGCGCTGGAATGCGTCCTCGCGCGGCGGCGACGACTACGAACTCTGCTTCACCGCGCCGCCGGCTGCGGCGCCGCGCGTGGCGTCGATCGCGGTGGAGGTCGGCGTGCGCGCTCACGCGCATCGGGTCGGTCACGGCCGCCGCCGGACTCGTCGTTCGGGACGAGCGGGGCACGCCGCTGCCGGTGCTGCCGCGAGGATTCGACCACTTTGCGCCCGAGGCGCGATGACGGGCGTCGCGCCATCGCTGCGCTTTCTCGTCCGGCATCCCGCGCATTGCATCGCGCTGGGCTTCGGTGCGGGACTCGCGCCGGTCGCGCCGGGGACCTTCGGCACGCTTGTCGCGATTCCGATCGCACTCGTCCTGTGGAGGTATGGTTCGGACGGAGCTTTCATCGCCGCGATCGTCGTCTTCGGGTTGATCGGCGTCTGGGCGGCCGGCGTCGCGGGGCGCGCGCTGGGCGTCCCCGACCATGGCGCCATCGTCTGGGACGAGGTCGTGGCCTTTCTTCTGGTGCTGTACTTTGTCGGCAACGACGGCACGCAAATCGCGTTCGCGTTCCTTGTATTCCGATTCTTCGACATTGCGAAGCCGCCGCCGATCCGGCAACTCGACGCCGCGCTCAAGAACGGCTTCGGCGTGATGCTGGACGACCTCGCTCGCCGCGGGCTACACGCTGCTCGTGCTGGCGGCGTGGCACCGGGTGACGGCGTAGCACCATGCGTGGCCGGGCGGCGGGTACCGTGGACGGCCGGCGGCTCGAGGAGGCAGGGCTCAACATGCTGCAGACGTCTGCGCCAGATCATTCTACGACGGCTGGCTCCTGCGGCTTCTGCCCGGCCGGACGAAGCGCGCGCGCAGCGTGAACGCGCTGTTCGGCTCGACGCTTCCCGTGGACGCCAAGATCGAGCATTGCGAACGGGTTTACGGGCAGCAGGGGTTGCCGATCCTGTTTCGGGTGACGCCGTTCGACCGCCCGGCGGAGCTCGACGGGGCGCTCGCCGCACGCGGCTACGAGGCGTTCGACCGAACGCTCGTTCAGGTGGCGCCCCTGGTCGCGCCGCCCGAGTTCGATGTACCGGCCGACGTCGAGATCAAAGCGGTGTCGACGGAGGAATTTGCCGCCGCGATGACCACGCTCAGGGGAGGGGTGGCGCCGGGCGAGGCGCGGCGCGAACCGCTGCCGGAATCCCCTCTGCCGGCGCGCGCTGTTGTCGCGCGGGTCGGCGGCCAGGTTGCCGCCGCCGGGCAAGCGGCGCTCGACGGGCAGCTTGCCGGGGTCGGCAACGTCGCCACGGCTCCCGGCATGCGCGGACGCGGCCTCGCCACAGCCGTCATCGGTACGCTTCTCCGATGGGCCCGCGAGCGCAGCGCGGCGCACGCCTTCCTCCAGGTCGACGTCGACAACCACCGGGCCCACGCCGTCTATTCCCGGTACGGGTTCGCGACGGTCCACGCCTATCACTATCGCGGCCGGCCGGGAGAATGCCGGTGAGCGGGACAGCGCGCCTCGCCGCCGATCTTGGCCGTGCGCTCGAGGCGCGCGGCTGGACCGTCGCGACGGCGGAGTCGTGCACCGGCGGGATGATCGGAGCGGCGATCACCGACGTCGCGGGCAGTTCCGGGTGGTTCGACTGCGGCTTCGTCACCTACTCGAACGAGGCCAAGATCGAAATGCTGGGTGTGCGCTCCGAAACGCTCGCGTCGAGCGGTGCGGTCAGCGACGCCACGGCGCGCGAAATGGCCGCCGGCGCGCTCGCCCGTAGCGGCGCGGACCTGGCTGTGGCGGTGACCGGCATCGCGGGCCCCGCGGGCGGGTCGCCGGAGAAACCCGTGGGGCTGGTCTGGCTCGCGTGGGCCGGCCGGGATGGCGCCGTCGACGCCGTCTCGCACCGGTTTCCCGGCGATCGGGCGGCGGTCCGCGAGGCGGCCGTCGCCGTGGCGCTGTCCGGTCTCCTCGAGCGCGCCCTGGCGCGCTGACGCCCGGCATCGGCGGGTCGCGTCCGCGGCCTGCACGGCGGTGGGCGTCGGCAAGCGGGTCCCGCCCTGCCGCTCGCGCCGCTAGGCCTTTCGGGGGGTTGCATAGAACGATCGTTCTATGCCATCATCTGCGCCATTGCGGTCCCCTGCCGGCCGAACGCTGCGCGATACTGAGGAGATTCCCCCCATGCCCTTCGACACCCCTATGGACAACCAGAAGAACAAGGCCCTCGCCGCGGCGCTCGCGCAGATCGAAAAACAGTTCGGCAAGGGGTCGATCATGAAAATGGGCGATGCCCAGATCCAGAACGACCTGCAGGTGGTGTCGACCGGCTCCCTCGGGCTCGACATCGCGCTGGGCGTCGGCGGACTGCCCCGCGGGCGCGTCGTCGAGATCTACGGTCCGGAATCCTCGGGCAAGACCACCCTCTCGCTGCAGGTCGTGGCACAGGTCCAGAAGGCGGGCGGAACCGCCGCCTACATCGATGCCGAGAACGCGCTCGACCCCGTCTACGCCGGAAAGCTCGGCGTCAACGTCGGCGACCTGCTGATCTCGCAGCCCGACACCGGCGAGCAGGGGCTGGAAATCGCCGACATGCTGGTCCGCTCCGGCGGAGTGGACGTCATCGTCATCGACTCGGTGGCGGCGCTCGTGCCCAAGGCCGAAATCGAAGGCGAGATGGGCGACCAGCTCCCCGGCCTGCAGGCGCGCCTGATGAGCCAGGCGCTGCGCAAGCTCACGTCCAACATCAAGCGCGCCAATACCTTGGTCATCTTCATCAACCAGATCCGGATGAAGATCGGGGTGATGTTCGGCAACCCGGAAACCACCACCGGCGGCAACGCGCTGAAGTTCTACGCGTCGGTGCGACTCGACATTCGTCGCATCGGCGCGATCAAGAAGGGCGAGGAAGTCATCGGCAACGAAACGCGCGTCAAGGTGGTGAAGAACAAGATCGCACCGCCGTTCCGCGAGGCGCTGTTCGACATCCTCTACGGCGAGGGCATCTCGCGGCATGGCGAGATCATCGAGCTCGGCGTCGCGCACAACATCGTCGACAAATCCGGCGCGTGGTACGCGTACAACGGCGAAAAAATCGGGCAGGGCAAGGACAACACGCGCGAGTTCCTGCGCGAGCATCCCGAGATGGCGGACGAGATCGAGGCAAAGATCCGCGCCGCGGTCGGCGTGCCGGTGCCCGGCGCGCTCCGCGCGAGGGGCGAGCCGGCCTCCGACGAGTAACTGCGGCGGGCGGCGTCCGCGCCGGCCGGACAGCCGATGATCGACAATCGCCGGCCCAAGTCGCCACGCCCGCCGAAATCGCTTAAGGCGCGCGCCATCGGATATCTCGCGCGCCGCGAATACTCGCGTGCGGAGTTGCACGACAAGCTGCTTGCGACGCGCGCCGAGACTCCGGCTACGGCAGACGACGTCGACGCGGTCCTGGACGAGATCGCCGCGCTGGGGCATCTGTCGGACACACGCTTCGCGCAAGCGGTCGTCCGGCAGAAAAGCGGCGGCTACAGCCAACGCGCGATCGCCGGTTCGCTCAAGGCGAAGGGCGTGACGGCTGACGCCGCCGCCGAAGCCCTGGCCGGCAACGAGGTCGATGACGACGATACCTTGGTCGCGCTATGGCGGCGCCGATACGGCGAACCGCCAGCGAACGAACGAGAAAAGGCGCGACAGATTCGCTTTCTGCAGAGTCGCGGCTTTTCGCTGTCCGCCATATTCAAGTTGCTGCGCAATCCACCGGGCGCGACCGACGACGACGGTCAGGCCCGCTGACGCCCGGCGGGCAGCATCGCAAGCACTCATTGCCCGGCGCACGGCCGGACGACGCGCTGCCTTGGCTTCCGGGGCCGTGCGACTCGTTTGGCGGCGACGGACAAAGCCGCGTAAAATCAGCAGCTTTGCCAATGGGCTTCCGGCGCCACCAGCGCTCCGTCGCCCAGCAGACGGGACACGCGACGCCCATGAAAGCCGCCGATATCCGCACGAGGTTCCTGAAGTACTTCGAAGAGCGCGGACACGCGATCGTGCCTTCGTCGTCGCTCGTGCCTGCGAACGACCCGACACTGCTGTTCGTGAATTCGGGAATGGTCCAGTTCAAGGACGTCTTCCTGGGCCAGGAAAAGCGGCCCCAGAACCGGGCGACGACCGCACAGCGGTGCGTCCGCGCCGGCGGCAAGCACAACGACCTCGAGAACGTCGGCTACACGGCGCGACATCACACGTTCTTCGAAATGCTGGGCAACTTCAGCTTCGGCGACTACTTCAAGCGCGATGCGATCCATTACGCGTGGGAGCTCCTGACCAGCGTCTACGGCCTGCCGGCGGAAAAGCTGTGGACGACCGTCTATATCGACGACGACGAGGCCTACGACATCTGGACGCAACAGATCGGCGTCCCGGCGGAGAGATGCGTGCGCATCGGCGACAACAAGGGTGCGCAATACGCAAGCGACAACTTCTGGCAGATGGCCGACACGGGGCCCTGCGGTCCGTGCTCGGAGATATTTTTCGATCACGGCCCCGAGGTCCGGGGCGGACCGCCCGGCTCGCCGGAGTCCGACGGCGACCGCTACATCGAAATCTGGAATCTCGTGTTCATGCAGTTCAACCGCGACGACAAGGGCGTGATGCATCCGCTGCCCAAGCCGTCGGTCGACACCGGGATGGGCCTCGAGCGTCTCGCGGCCGTGCTGCAGCATGTCCATTCCAATTACGAGATCGACCTCTTCCAGGACTTGATCCGCGCCGCGGTCCGCGAGACGGGCGCTGGCGATTACCTCGCGCCCAGCCTGCGCGTGATTGCCGATCACATCCGCGCGTGCGCGTTCCTGATCGTCGATGGCGTCATTCCAGGCAACGAGGGCCGCGGTTACGTCCTGCGCCGGATCGTGCGGCGCGCGATCCGCCATGGCTACCAGCTCGGACAGAAGCAGCCGTTCTTTCACAGGCTCGTCGCCGACGTCGACCGGGCGATGGGCGACGCGTACCCGGAGCTGCGCCGGGACCGGGACCGGGTCGTGCAGGTGCTGAAACAGGAAGAAGAGCGTTTCGGCGAGACCCTCGAGCATGGAATGAAGATTCTGGACCAAGCGTTGGCGGACGGCAGGAAGGTTCTGGACGGCGAAACGGCGTTTACGCTCTACGATACGTTCGGCTTTCCGTTCGACCTGACCGCCGACGTTTGCCGCGAGCGCGGCGTGACCGTCGACGAAGCCGGCTTCGACAAGGCGATGGACGCGCAACGCGAGCGGGCGCGCGCCGCGAGCCAGTTCAAAGCGGGCGCCCAGCTCGAATATTCCGGACAGAAGACGCGATTCCGAGGTTACGACACGTTGTCGGCCGAGGGCCGCGTGACCGCGCTGTATCGGGAAGGCACACCGGTCCGCTCCCTGGCAGCTGGCGAGCGCGGCGTCGTCGTCTTGAACGAAACGCCGTTCTACGCCGAGTCCGGCGGGCAGGTCGGGGATCGCGGCGAGCTGACGAAGGGGGGCTCCTGCCTGACGCTCTTCGCGGTCGACGATACGCAGAAGATCCAGCCCGAAGTCTTCGGCCACCTGGGTGAAGTAAAGACCGGGGAGCTCGAGGTCGGCGACGCCGTTGCCGCCGCCGTCGACCACGCGGCCCGCGCCCGCACGGTGCGCAACCATTCGGCGACGCACCTGATGCACAAGGCGCTGCGCGAAGTGCTCGGTCCGCACGTCCAGCAGAAGGGGTCGCTCGTCGATCCCGACAAGACGCGCTTCGACTTCGCGCATGGCGCGCCGATGACCGACGATGAAATCCGCCGCGTCGAGGGAAACGTCAACCGGGAAGTCCTGCAGAACGTGGCAACGCAGGCGAGAGTGATGGCGATCGATGAGGCGCAGAAATCCGGCGCCATGATGCTCTTCGGCGAGAAATATGGAGACGAGGTTCGCGTGCTCGACATCGGGAGCTCGCGCGAGCTCTGCGGCGGGACGCACGTCTCGCGCACGGGGGACATCGGTTTTTTCAAGATCGTCGCTGAGGGCGGCGTCGCGGCGGGCATCCGCCGCGTCGAGGCCGTGACGGGCGACAACGCCCTCGCCTGGGTGCAGGCACAGGAAGCGACGATCGCGGCGGCGGCCACGGCGCTGAAGGCGCCGGCGTCCGAGCTCATCGCAAAGATCGCGCAACTCGTCGAGAATGTCAGGGCGACGGACAGGGAACTTGCGAAGCTGAAGGCGAAGCAGGCAGCGAGCGCAGGCGACGACCTCGCGGGCAACGCAGTGGACGTCAAGGGAGCGAAGGTGCTCGCCGCGATGGTCGACGGCGCCGACGCAAAGGCCCTGCGCGAAACGCTCGACAAGCTGAAGGACAAGTTGAAAAGCGCAGCGATCGTTCTGTCCGCCGTCGCCGACGGCAAGGTCACGCTGATCGCCGGTGTCACCGACGACCTCACCTCCAGGGTGAAGGCGGGCGAGCTCGTCAACCATGTCGCGCGGCAGGTGGGCGGCAAGGGCGGCGGGCGTTCCGACATGGCGCAGGCGGGGGGCAACGATCCGGAGGCGCTGCCCGCGGCGCTGCGATCGGTCCGGAGCTGGGTCGAGCAGCGTTTGTAACCTGGTAGATGGCCCGGCGGGCTGACGCGGCGGATCGAATTTCGGGATCCGGACCCGTTCGGGCATCGCGGCGTCCGAAGGTGCGTGCTGCAGCAGGGCGCACGGCCGCTTTGCTGATGCATTCCGCAATTTCCGTTTACCGAGCAGGAGTTCGCAATGGCGCTGCGCAACGGGATCACGGTCGATACGCTGAATCGCCGCGGCGATGGCCGGCTCCCCGGGCTCTTCGGATTTCGGGTGATGGCGCTCGAACAGGGACTGCTGGTCGCCGAGCTCGACGTGCGGCCGGAACTGCTGGCGCCGAACGGTTTCCTGCACGCGGCGACCGTCGTCGCCCTCGCCGACACCGCGTGCGGCTATGGCTGCATCGCGCACCTTCCGGACGGGGCGGAGAACTTCACGACGATCGAACTGAAGTCGAATTTTCTCGGCACGGCGCGCGACGGCACAATCGGGTGCGTGGCGCGGCCCGCGCATCTGGGACGGACGACGCAGGTGTGGGACGCAACCGTCACGCGAAACGCGGACGGCGCCGCAATCGCGCTGTTCCGCTGCACGCAGATGATCCTCTGGCCCAGGCCAGCATGATCCGATGCTGACGATCCAGCGCATCGACCACATCGTGATGACCTGCCGCGACGTCGCGGCGACGATCCGCTTCTACACCGAGGTTCTCGGGATGAAGGAAGCGACGTTCGGCGCGGGCCGCAAGGCGCTCGCGTTCGGCCGGCAGAAGATCAATCTGCATTCGTTCGGGCAGGCGTCCGGTGGCACGGCCGGTGGTGTCGCCGCGATCGCCGCGAGGCCCACGCCGGGCTCTGTGGATCTGTGCCTGATCGTCGCGGAGTCCATCAGCACCGTCGTCGCGCACCTCGCCGCTTGCGGCATCCCGGTCGACGGGGGGCCGGTCGTGCGCACCGGGGCCCAGGGGCCCGTCGAGTCGGTGTATGTCCGGGATCCCGACGGCAATCTGATCGAACTTTCGCACTACATCGATCCCGCCGCATAGCTGCCGGGCCGCTTCGCAGCGTTGCTTCGGCCGTCCGGGCGATGGCGGCGCGGACAAGGCGCGCTCAGAGTGCCATTGCCCGCGACCCGCACCTAATTTCGTGCCGCCCCCGGCGGCGCCGATCTTCGACGATTGATCGTACCGGCGCGGGCATTCCCATGACCGCGTTGCCGCTTGCATTGATCGCGTTCGCCGCAGGCGCCGTGCTGCTCCAGTGGCAGCCGGCGCTGCCGCCGGTCGTGCCGTGGCTCGTCGGCGCGGTCGCCGCGGCGACGGGGGGCGTGATCCTGCGCGCGGCGCCGCCCTCGTCACGCATTCGATTCGCGGCGGCAACGCTTGCAATGGCGGCCGCGGGGGCGCTCGGCTTCGGTTACGCCGCGTGGCGGGCGGAGGTTCGTCTCGCCGATGCGTTGCCGCCGCAGTGGGAGGGCGAGGACATCCTGCTGGTCGGCGTGATCGACGACCTGCCGCAGGCCGCCGATCGCAGCACGCGTTTCGCGCTGGCCGTCGAACATGTCGAAACCGCCGGTGCGGTCGTCCCGGAAAGGCTCTCGCTCGTCTGGTATGCGCGGCGGCAGAAGAGCGGCGCCCTCGACTCGCTGCCGGCACTCGTCGCCGGCGAGCGTTGGCGTCTCTCCGTGCGCCTGAAGCGTCCGCATGGGACCGTGAATCCCCATGGTTTCGACGTCGAGGCGTGGTTGCTCGAGAACGGCTTTCGGGCGACCGGTTACGTGCGCAGCGACGCCGCGAACCTGCGGCTCGAAAGGTTCGCAGGCCGACCGCTCGACTACGTGCAAGCGGCCCGCAGCGCCGTCCGCGACCGCATCCTCGCCGCGCTGCCCGATGCCCCCTATGCGGGCGTGATCGTCGCCCTGACGATCGGCGAGCAACGCGCGATCCCGGAAGCTCAGTGGCAGATCTTCAATCGCACCGGCATCACGCACCTGATCAGCATCTCCGGGCTCCATGTCACGGTATTCGCGGCGATGGCCGGTGGTCTCGCGTTCGCTCTCGCGCGGCGCAGCACGCGGCTGACCGCGCGCGTCCCGGCGCGCAAAGTCGCGGCGCTCGTCGGCGTCGCGGCGGCGGCGGCCTACGTGTTGCTCGCGGGATCGCAGGTGCCCGCGGTGCGCACGCTGCTGATGCTCGCCGTGGCGGCGATCGGTCTCATGCTCGCGCGGCCCGGAACCGCGGCACTGGTGTGGCTCTGGGCACTGGTGGCGGTCCTTGCCTGGGACCCCTGGGCGGGATTCTCACCCGGCTTCTGGCTGTCGTTCGGCGCAGTCGGCCTGCTGCTGTACGCCCACGGCGGGCGCCTGACCCGCGTCGCGCCAGCGTCGTGGCTTGCACGGCTCGGCATCGCATTGCGTGCCGCGACGAGAGCGCAGGCGCTGGTGACCATCGGACTCGTTCCCGGAACGCTCGCGCTTTTCCAGCAGGTGTCGCTGATTTCACCGCTGGCGAACGCCCTGGCAATCCCGGCTGTCACCTTCGTCGTGGTTCCGCTGGCCCTGCTCGGCATCGTGTCGCCGACCGAGGTGACATGGCGCGCGGCCCACGCGGCGTTCGCGACGCTGATGGTTCCCCTCGACTTCCTGTCGACCGCACCGGCGTCGGTTTGGCAGCAGCACGCGCCACCCGACTGGGCGATTGTCGTCGCCGTCATCGGCATCGCGTGGCTGGCGGCGCCGCGCGGCATGCCGGGACGACAACTGGGCTTCATCGCGCTCCTCCCGCTGTTCGTCGTTCGTCCGCCGCCCTTGGACGAAGGCGCGTTGCGGATGACCGTGCTCGATGTCGGACAGGGTCTCGCCGTCGTCGTGGAAACGCGCCGCCACGCGTTGCTCTACGATGCCGGGCCGCGCTACACCGAAGTGGCCGACGCGGGCGGGCGGATCGTCACGCCATTCCTGCGCGCGAAGGGAATCCGCAGCCTTGCCGGAATGGTCGTCACGCACCAGGACACCGACCACAGCGGAGGCGCGCAGTCCGTGCTGCAGACGGTGCCGGTGGATTGGTTCTCGTCGTCGCTGCCCGAAGGCAACGTCATTCTGGAGCAACGGGCGCGCGAGGGGGCGGTGGCGTTGCGCTGCGAGGCCGACCAGCGCTGGGAGTGGGACGGCGTCGGCTTCGTCGTGCTGCAGCCGACTCTGGCGCACTATGCGCAGCCGCGGACGAAGCCGAACGATCTCTCGTGCGTCGTCCGCATCGATTCGGCGTACGGGAGCGTGCTTCTGACGGGCGATCTCGAAGCCCGGGGCGAGCTGGAGCTCGTGCGGCGCGCTCCGGAGAAGTTGAAGGCGGACGTGCTGGTGGTCCCCCATCACGGCAGCATGACGTCGTCGACGCCGGCATTCATCGCGACGGTAGCGCCCGAGACGGCCGTGTTCACGCCGGGGTACCGCAATCGATTCGGTCATCCACGTCCGGAGGTCGTCGCGCGGTACGACAACGCCGGCGTCAGGAACTTCCGTACCGATTTCGACGGCGCGCTGACGTTCACGCTTGCTTCGGGCGTGTCGCGCGCACCACGGATCGAGCGTGAGCACGACAGGCGGTACTGGCGCGCGGCGCCGGTGCGGGAAGGCGGCCCTCTGCTCGAATGAGGCGCTGCCGGGAGCGTTGTCGCGGCGGCGCGGCTCCGCGTAGACTGCGGCGGTCCGCTGTTCGCCAGCTTCTCCGTCATGCATCGCCTACCGCGCCATTGCCGCCTGCTGCTGATGCCGATCATGGCCTCCGTGCCGGTCGGGACGACGTCCGCGGCTGCGCCGAATACAGGCGATGCGCCGGCACAGTGGAAGCTGTCGACGGCCGTGGGCCCCGCATACGCACTGGGCAAGGCAGGCGAGCGGTGGGCAAGACTCATCGTTGAGCGGAGCGGCGGCACGCTGGTCGTCGCGGTGCATCCCGGCGCGGCGCTCGCCAAGCGCGATCCCGGACGGGAGTTTCTCGCGCTGGTCGATGGCACGATCGATCTTGCGGTCGGATCGACGCTCAACTGGTCGTTGCAGGTCAATGAACTCAACGTCATCGGACTGCCCTGGCTCGCACCGGAGGCGAGGCAGCTCGATGCCCTCGCAGCCGGTACGATGAAGGAGCGGCTCGCCGCGGCAATTCGGCGCGCGGGCGCGATGCCGCTCGCGTTCGCGGCGCTGGGTCACCGCCAGATTGCGACGGCCTCGCAACCGGTGCGGACGCCGGATGACCTGATGGGGCTGAAGGTGCGAATCGTATCGACGCCGCTCCTCGCCGATCTTTACGCCAGCCTGCGTGCGCAGCCGCGGGCAATGACGTTCGTTGCGGCCGAAGCGGCGTTCAGGGAACGCACGCTGGAGGCCCAGGACGGAACGCTTGCGACGTTCGCCGCCGCGCGCCTCGACGCGCTGGGCGTAAGGCGGGTGACGATCTGGGACGCTGTCGCCGAGGTTGCGATCTTTGCGGTCCGTCGCGAGGCGTGGGACGCGTTGACCGACGCCCAGCGCGCTTTGGTGAGCGAGGCGGCACAGGAAGTCGCACGCGATCTCCCCGCGATTGCGCGCGCGGAAGACGCGGCCGCGCTGGCCGAATTGCGCAAGCGCGGCCTGACGGTCCTGCGCCTCACGGGAAGCGGTCGGGCGGCATTCGCCGCTGCCGCGCGACCCGTTTACGACCGGTGGGCGGCCGTAGCGGGCGACGAACTGGTCCGCGCGGCGGAGGCGGCGGTGAAAGCCGCGACGCCATGAAGGGCGCGGAACCGCCGTCCGGTGCGTCGTTGACCGTGCGTGCGATTGCACACGCGTGTCGGCGGGAGCGTGGCTCTCCGGTCTAACCGACGAAACGTCCCAGCCGCACCGCTGTTTCACCTCTTTTCGGCCGGCGCGTCGGCATGATCAGCACGCAGTCGTCGTACGGCGTGCATACTTCGGAACCGCCATCACGCGCGAGCAGCGTCTGCGCGGCCGGCACTACGGCAAGACCGTGCACGGGGATGGCAAATGCGAATTCGTCGGTGGCGATCGTCACCGCGTCGGTCACTTCGATCACCCGTTGCACCGGCTCCGGCACCGGCTCGAGATGCGCGTCGAGAAACGCCGGATCCGCCATCCCGAAGTGACGCATGAAGCGCAGTGTCGCCTGCTTCGCGACGTCCGGCGCGGCGCTCGCCCAGTGCTGTCCGCACTCGACCAGGAGCGCGTTGCGCGGATCCGCCGGATCGTCGAAGAAGGCGTAATCGCGCAGCCTCCTGCCGGAGGCGTGCCCGGCGTCGATGATGATGTGCTCCGGCGTGCCGAGCGCCAGCGCGAGCTCGAGGCCCTTGCGCTGCCGGCCGGCCATGGCCAAAGGCGGGCACGGATCGGTCATCGAGTGGAGGTCGAGCAGGTAGTCGATGCGGTCGTACAACAACCGCAGCTCCCGGGCACGGGAAAGATCGGCGCTCTGCCGCGGCCCGTCCAGAACCTCCGGGGTCCACAGTCGGTTGAAATCCTCGTCGATGCAGCGCGATGCGAACGGGTCGGCACGATCGAACGATCGATACGCCGCGATGTTGGCGAAACACACGGACAGGGTCCCGCGCGTCGGGCGGAATCCCTTGCCCAGCAACCAGTCGAGCGCGATGGCCCCGCAGACCTCGTTGCCGTGCGTCAGGGCCTGCAGCAGCACGTGCGGCCCGGCCCTGTCGGACGCGAATGTCCATGCGTAGTCGATGCCGTCGTTGCCGGCGGACCAACGTCCGAGATCCGGAAATCCGACCTCGATCGCCGGCGAGACCGTACCGTCTCCGCTCATCGCCCGAAACGCGCGGCGGGCGCCCGCGATGGGGCGCGCATCACGAAACGCAAATGCGGCCCGCGCGACGGCGCATGAACGCCTCGCACTGCGCCAATGGGTCGAATGTCACCCATTCGTTCGACGGGTGCGCCTGCGCGGTGTGGCCGGGGCCGCAGATGATCGCCGGAATCGCGGCGGCGCGGCAAAGCGCCGCCTCGGTGCCGAACGAAACGTTGCCGTGTCCAACGTGGGCATTGCCAAGCCGGCCGGCATTGGCAATACCGCTGCCGCCAGGCCCGGACGTATCCGGGTCGGGGCGCGGTCGCGATGGTGTAGTGGAGACGTTCACGGTGGGCGTCCTGCGCACCGGCGATGACGCGGGACGGCAAGGCGCGCGGATCAGGATAGGTAGCTCACCATGGGCTGTCAAATCGACGCATCCGACGCGCGCGACGAAGCCCGCTGCGCGCGTTGGACGACGTGGCGGGCGCGATCTACCGGAAATGCTATGGCAGTCAGTAGCGGCCGTAGGGAACGACAGGCGCTGCCAGCATCGGCGCGGGGACGTGGACCCGCCGCGGGAAAACGTAGGGGCGTGCGACGTACGGAACAGGTCCCGCAATGGCGACAGTGTACGGCGGCACGTAGGCGAGGGGCGCCGGGTACGCGACCGGCGGCACGGCCGCCGGCGGATACCACGGTCGCAGGTATCCGCAGCCGTAGCCGCCGCAGCCACCGTAGATGGGACGGTGGCCGTACCCACCGCGGTAGCCCATCCCGCCCCAGTAGCCAGGCTGACCTGCGCTGACGGCGAAGCCAGGACCGCCGATTGAAACGCTCCAGGCGACGTTGCCGGCGCTTGCGTGGGGCGCGAACAGCGAGCCGGCCGCCAGCGTGGCGGCAACGGCGGCGATAACGGCGATGCGTCGGGACATGGAAGCCTCCTCGTGAGGATTTGGAATGTCGCCGTCGATCGCGATCGGGGTCCGGTCGGGAGGTCGACGTTTCATAGCCGTCAACGCCGCAGCGCGGGGCCCGGTTGACGCGATCGCGACGGGAATGGCACGTCTGCCGCACCGGGGCCCCGCCGAATCGGGATGTGGCGGGCGGTGGCATTTTGTTGTGCATCGACCAGTTGCGCTATTCTTTGGCGGTCGTCCGAACACGATCGATATCGGGAGGGGTCATGTCGGGGCGTTACCTGGTTGCCGCTCGCGTTCTCGGTGCCGCCGTATTCTGCTCGGTGCTCCCGCTTCCGGTAACGGCTGCGAACCTGACCATCGCGCTCGGAACGGACGTCACGGCGATCGACCCGCACTATCACAACGTCACGCCGAACAACAATGTCGCCGCCCACCTTTTCGGCTATCTGGTGCAGCGAAACGAGAAATCGCAGCTGGAGCCGGGCCTTGCCACGGAGTGGAAGACAATTGACCCGCTGACGTGGGAATTCAAGCTGCGCCGTGGGGTCACGTTCCACGACGGCAGCGATTTCGGGGCGGCCGACGTCGTCGCGTCCATCGAGCGGGTCCCGACGGTGCCGAACAGCCCGTCGCCGTTCACGGCGTTCACGAAGCAGATCAAGGAGATCGTCGTCGTCGATCCGTACACGGTCCGGTTCAGGACCGCGACGCCCTATCCGCTGATGCCTTCCGACATGACGCAAGTGGTGATTGTGTCGAAGTCCGCCGCGAAGGCGACAACCGACGACTTCAACAGCGGCAAGGCGGCGCTGGGCACCGGGCCGTACAAACTCGTCCGCTTCGCCAAGGGCGATCGGATCGAACTTGCGCGAAACGACTCGTACTGGGGCGGCAAGACGCCGTGGGAGCGGGTAACGCTGCGCCTCCTGCCGCAGGACGCCACGCGCGTCGCGGCGCTCCTGTCGGGCGACGTTCAGGTGATCGAGAACGTGCCAACCTCGGATGCCGCGCAACTCAAGAAGGACCGGCGTCTCTCGGTCTATCGCACCGTCGCCGACCGATTGATCTACCTGCACATGGACAGCGACCGCGACGTCTCACCGTTCGTCACCGACAAGGCGGGCCGGCCGCTCGCCAAGAATCCGCTGAAGGATCCGCGCGTCCGCAGGGCGATTTCGATGGCGATCAACCGGCCTGC
This sequence comes from uncultured beta proteobacterium, assembly GCA_963726775.1. Classification (GTDB taxonomy): domain Bacteria; phylum Pseudomonadota; class Gammaproteobacteria; order Burkholderiales; family Casimicrobiaceae; genus CAIWHR01. The sequence goes on along the minus strand of CAVSDL010000015.1, from coordinate 280,430 downwards.
GATCGTCGAGAAGGTGATGGAGGGCGAAGCCGTTGCGGCGGGGCAGCTCGTTCCGGAGTTCCTGTTCGGCGCGACCAGGAACCTCGAGGTCGAGCCGTACGATCCCGTCGGCGCCAGGAAGCTCCTGGCGGACGCCGGCTACGCGGATGGGTTCGGTCTCACGATCCACGCCCCGAACAACCGTTACGTCAACGATGCCAGGATCGCGCAAACCGTGGCGCAGATGCTGTCGCGAATTGGCATCGACACCAAGGTCGTCGCCATGCCGTCGTCGACGTTCTTCACGCAGGCGACCGACCTCAAGTTCAGCTTCATGCTGCTCGGATGGAGCACCGGCACCGGCGAGGCGTCATCGTCGCTGAAGGCCCTCCTGATGACGTACAACCGGGACCGGGGCTTCGGCACCGCGAACCGCGGCCGCTACTCGAACGGCAAGGTCGACGCTCTCACCGAGGATGCCCTCGCCACCGTCGACGACGCGAAACGCGAGGCGCTGCTGCAGCGCGCGACCGAGCTCGCGATCAACGATACGGGCGTCATTCCACTGCATTTCCAGGTCAACCTGTGGGCGACGCGTGACGGGATCTCCTATGCGCCGCGCACTGACGAAAACACGCTGGCATGGAAGTTTGCTCCGCCGCGCTAGCCGAAGTCTCCCGGTGCCCGAAGGGCGGCGGGATCCGCTGTCGCAGTCCGACCTCGATGGACCCGCCATGAATGCTCCGCATCCGACAACGACCGCCCTGCCGCCGCCGCAGCATTTCATTGCCAATCGCTGGGTCGCGCCGGCAAAGGGCGCGACCCTGCCGATGATCGACCCCTCGGATGGCCAGTCGTTCGCCGCAATCGCGTACGGCACCGCCGAGGATATCGATCGCGCCGTGACGGCCGCGCAGCGCGCGCGCGACGGCGCGTGGGGCGCGCTCGCTCCTGCGGAGAAAGGGCGCCTGCTCGCCAAGCTGTCGCGAACGATCCAGGACCACGCCGGCGAGCTCGCGCTGCTGGAGGCCCGCGATTGCGGCAAGCCGTTGAAGCAGGCGCGCGCCGACGTCGCCGCCTGCGCGCGGTATTTCGAGTTCTATGGCGGCGCCTGCGACAAGTTCCATGGTGAGACGATCCCCTATTCCCCCGGCTTCACGGTGCTGACCTGGCGTGAGCCGCATGGCGTCACCGGTCATGTGATTCCGTGGAACTATCCTCTGCAGATCTTCGGGCGCTCGGTCGGTGGCGCGCTCGCCGCCGGCAACGCCTGCGTCGTGAAGCCCGCCGAGGATGCCTGCCTGTCGCTGCTGCGTGTCGCGGAGCTGGCGGCGGGCGTCGGGCTTCCGGAAGGCGCGCTCAACATCGTCACCGGGCTGGGCCGTGAAGCGGGTGCGGCGCTGGTCGCCCACCGGGGTGTCGAGCACGTGTCTTTCACCGGCTCGCCGGCGACGGGCGCGTGGGTTGCCGGCGAGGCCGCCAAGCGCCACTGCCCGGTCACGCTCGAGCTTGGCGGAAAAGGCCCGCAGATCGTATTCGCCGACGCCGACCTCGACGCCGCGCTGCCGGTGCTCGTCAACGCCATCGTCCAGAACGCGGGGCAGACCTGTTCGGCCGGCAGCCGGCTCCTCGTCGAGCACTCACGTTATGAAGAGGTGCTGGAGAAGCTCGGCGCACGCTTTGCGGCGCTCGAGGTCGGTCCAGCGCTCGCGGATCTCGATTGCGGCCCGCTGATTCGCTTGGGGCAGCTCGCGCGCGTGCGCGATTTCCTCGCCGCCGCCGAGCGCGACGGTCACCGGACGGTCGCGAAGGGAGCGATCGCCTCGACCGCGCCCCCGACTGGCTTCTACGTCGAGCCGCACTTGCTGCGCGATGTCCCGCCGACGTGCCGGCTGGCCTGTGAGGAAGTGTTCGGTCCGGTGCTCGCGGCGATGCCGTTTGCCGATGATGCCGATGCGGTTCGCATGGCCAACGGCACCGACTTCGGACTTGTCGCCGGCGTATGGACGCGCGACGGCGGCCGGCAGTTGCGGATGGCGCGCGCGATACGAAGCGGACAGGTGTTCGTCAACAATTACGGGGCGGGCGGTGGCGTCGAGTTGCCGTTTGGCGGTGTGAAATCGTCGGGTTACGGTCGCGAGAAGGGCTTCGAAGCGCTCTATGGGTTCACGGTGCTGAAGACCGTCGTGTGCCAACACGGGTGAAAACGAATTTGCCGCTGGATCGCGTTCGGGCGGGTTCCGGATTTTCGATTCTGGCCCGCCTCGGCATAGCCGCGACGCACCGCGCGCCCTGTTGCGGCCGACGCAACGCGCGGGATCCCGCGGCACCGGAAGGTCGCCGTGCGGCGGAGAAGCCGGCCTCCCTGTCTGGCATTGTGACTTGAATCGACCCGGGTGCGAACCATGAGACTCCAGAACAAGATTGCGATCGTTACCGGCGCCGGATCCGGATTCGGTGAAGGCATCGCGAAACGCTTTGCGCGGGAGGGCGCTGCGGTCGTCGTCAACGACATCGACGCGGCGAGATGCGAACGGGTCGCGCGCGAGATCGTACTGGCGGGCGGCCGCTCGCAATCCTGCGCCGGCGATATTTCGAGGGACGCGGACGTCTCGCGTCTCGTCGCGTTGGCGCTGGCGGTCCATGGCGCGCTCGACATCTTCGTCAACAATGCCGGGACGACCCATCGCAACCAGTCCATGCTCGACGTGACCGAAGAGGAGTTCGACCGCATCTACCGCGTCAACGTCAAGAGCCTGTTCCTGACCGCGAAGCACGTGGTGCCGCATTTTCGGACGCGCAAGGGCGGCGTGTTCATCACGATTGCCTCGACCGCCGGCGTGCGGCCCCGGCCGGGACTCACGTGGTACAACGGCAGCAAGGGCGCGGCGATCACGACGTCGCGCTCGATGGCGGCCGAGCTTGCGCCGGACAATATTCGCGTCAACATCATCAACCCGGTCGCCGGAGAAACGGGAATGCTTGCCGAATTCATGGGCGTGGACACGCCGGAAATGCGCGCGAAGTTCGTGGCGACGATTCCGCTTGGACGCCTGTCGCTGCCCTCCGACATCGCGACGGCGGCGGTGTTCCTGGCGTCGGACGAAGCCGCGTTCATTACCGGCGCGTGCCTGGAGGTCGACGGCGGGCGTTGCGTCTAGGAGCCTGTCGAACGGCGTGTCGCAACCCTCCGCATCCCTGCGGGCCCTCGCCACCGCCAACGCGGATCAACCGATGACGCCCGCGGCGCGCAACGCCGCAATCGCAGTGGCGTCGTAGCCCAGGCTCCGCAGTACCGCGTCGGTGTGCTCGCCCAGCGCGGGACCGCCGCCGTCGAAATCGCCCGGCGTGGCGGAGAGTTTCGGCACGACACCAGGGACCCTCAGCAAGCTTCCGTCGGCCATCGCAATCTGCCGGATCATCGCGCGTGCCGCGTAATGCGGATCGTCGACGATATCGGCGATCGAATAGATCCTGGACGCCGGTACGTCGGCCGCTTCCATGACGGCGAGTACGTCGGCGGGCAGGCGCGCCGAGGTCCAGGACTCGATCTCGGCGTCGAGCCACTGCTGGCGCGTCGCGCGGCCGTCGTTGTGCGCCAGCGAGGCATCCTGCGCCAGGTCCTCACGGCCCATCGCCTTGCACAGTCGCCTGAAGATCGAATCGCCGTTGGCGGCGATCAGCACGTAGCTGCCGTCGCTGCAGGCGTACGACGACGTGGGCGCGATTCCGGGCAGGATCGAACCGGTGCGCTCGCGCACGACGCCAAAAGCGTCGAACTCCGGCAGCATCGATTCCATCACCGAGAACACGGACTCGTACAACGCGACGTCGACGACCTGCCCGCGCCCGGTCTTGCGCCGCGACTCGATCGCCAGCAGCGCGCCGATGACGCCGTAAAGCGCGGACAGCGTGTCTCCGATCGACACTCCGACGCGCGACGGCGGGCGGTCCGGCGTGCCGGTGACGTGGCGCAATCCGCCAAACGCTTCGCCGATGACGCCGAAGCCCGGCCGCCCGGCGTAGGGGCCGCTCTGTCCGTAGCCGGAGATGCGGACCATGACGAGGCCGGGATTTCCGGAAGCGATTTCATCGTAGCCCAGCCCCCAAGCCTCCATCGTGCCGGGGCGGAAGTTCTCGACGACGATGTCGGCGGCGAGCGCCAGCTTTTTTGCGATCGCCTGGCCTTGGGGCGTGCGCAGGTCGACCGCGACCGACTTCTTTCCGCGCGACTGGACATGCCACCACAGCGCCGTACCGTCCTTCAGATAGCGCCATTTGCGGAGCGGGTCGCCGGCGCCGGGCGGCTCGATTTTCACGACCTCGGCGCCGAATTCGGCGAGGAGCTTGGCGCAGAACGGGCCGGCAATCAGCGCGCCGAGCTCGAGAACCTTGAGGCCGGCAAGAGGCCGCCCTACAGGGCTTGCGGGGTTCATCCGGTAGCGGTGAAAGTCGGGTCGATCGGTTTCCCGGCGCGGGTCCGCGCGGCCTCGGACCATCGAAGCCGCGGCGGTGGCGGCAGAGCACGGAGGATCGTGGGATTATAGCGGCCGCGACTCGAAGTGCCTGGCGAGGCACATGCGACAATCCGCGGGACGCGCGCCGGGACGGACCCTGCAACCATGCGGCATACCCTCGATCGCCTTCTCCTTCGCGCCAGCCGGTGGTGCGTCATCGTGCTGCTGGCGGCAATGGCGGCGATGGTGTTCGCGAACGTCGTCCTGCGCTTTCTCACCGACCATTCGATCCTGTGGGTGGAGGAGGCGTCGCGTTTCCTGATGATCTGGCTCACGTTCCTCGGTTCCGGCCTCGTATTGCGCTACGGCGCGCACATCGGGATCGACACGCTGCAGGAGAAGTTTCCGCGGCAGGCGCCGGCCATCCGCGCCGTGATTTTCATCGGGCTCATCGTCTTCTTCGCGACGATGGTCTGGCTGGGACTGCGCTACGCACGGCTGACCTGGGGCCAGACGACACCGGTGCTGCAGATTCCCTACGGCGCCGTATACCTCGCGATGCCGGTGGGATTCGCGTGGATGATCGTGCATCTGCTGGTGATGGCGGTTCCCTACGTCCGCCAGAAGCGCTTCCTTTCGGACGAGGAGTTCGACGCCGACGCGGTGAAGCTGTGATCGCCGCGCTGTTCGCAACCTGCACCGCATTGCTCGCGCTCGGTGTACCGGTGGCGTTCGCGCTGGGCGGAGCGACGCTCACCGCGATCCTGGTTGGCGGCCTCCCGCTGGTCGCCCTGCCGAAGTACCTTTTCAGCGGCATCGACGTCTTCGCGCTGATGGCGGTGCCGTTCTTCATACTGACCGCGGAATTGATGACGGGAGGCGCGCTGTCCGAGGTCCTGCTGCGCTTCGCGTCGCAGTTCGTCGGGCGCTTCCGCGGCGGGCTCGGCCACACGAACATCCTCGCGATCACCTTCTTTTCGGGCATCAGCGGGTCGGCGCTGGCCGATGCCGCGGGCCCCGGCGCGATCATGATCCGGATGATGCGCGACGACGGATACCATCCGGAATACGCAGCGGCGCTGACCGCGGCGGTCTCGATCCTCGGGCCGATCATCCCGCCGTCGATCACGATGATCATCTACGCGCTGGCGTATCCCGAGATCAATCTCGTGGGCTTGATGATCGCGGGGGTGCTCCCGGGCATCGTCATCGCGGCGGCGATGGCGGCGATCAATCACGTGATCTCGACGCGGCGGCACTACCGCGGCGTCGTCGAGACCCTCGGGCTCGCCGACTACGTACGCAATACGTGGCGCGCGTTGCCGGCCCTCGTTCTGCCGGTGCTGATCCTGGGCGGCATCGCATCCGGGGCGTTCACGCCGACCGAGGCGAGCGTGGTGGCGGTCTTCTACGCGCTGGCGGCGGGCCGCTGGATCTACCGGTCGCTGCAATGGCGGATGCTGCCGTCGATTCTCGCGCGCTCGGCCCTGATGACCGCATCGGTGCTCATCATTGTCGCCATGTCGGCGGCGTTCGCGTGGGTCCTGACGGTTTCGCGCGTGCCGCAGCAGATGACCGAATGGATCGTTGCCATGCAGTTGTCGCCGATCGCGTTTCTTCTGGCGGTGAACGTGCTGCTGCTCCTCTTCGGCATCTTCATCGAGCCGCTGCCCGGTGTCGTCGTGCTGGTGCCCATCCTCGCGCCGATCGCCCATGCGCTCGGAATCAACGATCTGCAGTTCGGCATCATCGTCATCGTGAATCTGACGATGGGAATGATCACGCCACCGGTAGGCGGGCTGCTGTTCGTGACGTCGGCGGTGGCGCGCGTGCCGCTGACGCGGCTCGTCGGCGAGCTGTGGCCGTTCATGTGGGCGCAGATCGCGGTCCTGGCGCTCCTCGCGCTCGTCCCGGGGATCAGCACGCTCCTGCCGGGGATGTTCGGCTACCGATGACAACGCCGCCGACCGGACGGTGCGCGGCCAGCCGGCCCGACAGGCGTTACTTGTAGTTCTTGATCCGGTCGATGTTCTCCTGGCCGAAGCGCTTGCCGAAATCGGCGTAGACGGGCGCGAGCGTGGCCTGGAACTTCGCCTTGTCGACGACCTCGACCACCGCCATGCCTTTCGAGCGCAAGTCGGCGACCGCCTTCTTTTCGTCGGCATCGACCCGGGCCCGGTTGGCCTTGACCGCCTCCTTCGCGGCGTCCAGGAAGGCCTGCCTGTCGGCCGCGGAGAGCTTGTCCCATTGCGCCTTGTTCATGAGAATCAGCGAAGGCGAATAGACGTGGCCCGTCAACGTCAGGTTCTTCTGCACCTGATCGAGCTTGGCCGATGTGATCACCGAAAGCGGATTTTCCTGCCCGTCGACCGTGCCCTGCTGCAGTGCGGTGTACACCTCGGTGAAGGCCATCGGCGTGGGCAGGATCCCGAACTCCTTGTAGGCCTGGATGTGGATCGGATTTTCCATCGTCCGCATCTTGAGGCCCTTCAGATCGTCCGGGACGTTGACCGGCCGCTTGCTGTTGGTCATGTGCCGAAATCCGTTCTCGGCCCATGCGAGCGCGACGATGCCCTTCGGCGGGAATTTCTCCAGCATCTCCTGACCGATCGGCCCGTCGAGCACAGCGCGGGCCTGCGCGTAGTCGCGGAACAGGAAGGGAATGTCGAGGATCGCGAGCTCCGGCACGAAGTTCGGGATTGGCCCCGTCGAGGTCAGGGTCAGGTCGAGCGTGCCGAGCTGGACACCCTCGACCGATTCACGCTCCGCGCCGAGGGCCCCGGAGTAGAAGTTCTGGATCTTGTAGCGGCCGCCGGTCCGCGCCTCGACTTCCTTCGCGAACGTGTCGACCGCGACGCCATAGTGCGAATTCTGGCTGACCGAGATGTTCATTTTCAGCGGCGTTTGCGCTGCCGCCGGAGCGACGAGCGGGCCTGCAAGCGCTGCCCAGGCGGAAACGGCCACTGCGTAATAGAGGCGGGAGATCCGCATCGTGTTCTCCTGTTTCGATGAGGGGCGGCAGGCGCGCCATGCGCGGCGCCCGGAGCGGCGGATTCTAAGAGAAGCCGCAGCCCCGTGTACAGCGATTCCGGAATGGCCCTGCCGCGCACGTGGCGGGGCCCGCCGTCGCCGGATTCGCGAAGGCGGTTCCCAGCCGGCGTGCCCTGCGGGCGGCGATGTGGAATAATCGACGACCCGGCATCCAGCACTCGCCACACCGTCCTCCGACCCGCCCTTCCGTCCCGATGCTCGATCCCGCCGTTCACGCCCAGCTTGCCGCGATCCTGCCGCCGTCGGCGCTGCTGACCGCGGCGGAGGACACGAGGCCGTACGAGTGTGACGGCCTCACGATCTATCGCGAGCTGCCGGCGGCCGTCGCGATTCCCGACAACGAAGCGCAAGTCGTCGAGATCCTGAAGCGCTGTCATGCGGCGCGCGTGCCGGTGGTGGCGCGCGGCGCGGGAACGAGCCTGTCGGGCGGCGCGCTGCCGGACAGGAACGGCGTGCTGCTCTCGCTCGCGAAATTCAGGAAGATCATTGCCGTCGACCCGGTGTCGCGGACCGCCGTCGTTCAGCCCGGTGTGCGCAATCTGGCGATCAGCGAGGCCGCAGCCCCTTACGGCCTCTATTTCGCCCCCGACCCGTCGTCGCAGATCGCATGCACGATCGGCGGCAACGTCGCCGAGAACGCCGGCGGCGTCCATTGCCTCAAGTACGGTCTTACCGTGCACAATGTCCGCCGCGTCCGGGGGATCCTCATTACCGGCGAAGTCGTCGAGTTCGGCGGCGATGCGCTCGACAGTCCGGGATACGATCTCCTTGCATTGATCAACGGCTCGGAAGGGCTGCTCGCCGTCATCACCGAGATCACGGTCAAGCTGACGCCGAAGGCGCAGTACGCGCAGGTCGCGCTGGCGGCTTTCGACGACGTCGTGCAGGCGGGTGCCGCAGTGTCGGCGGTGATCGCGGCGGGCATCGTGCCGGCCGGCCTCGAGATGATGGACCAGGCGGCAACGCGCGCCGTCGAGGAGTTCGTCCACGCCCGGTACCCGCTGGACGCGAAGGCGGTGCTCCTGGTCGAAACGGACGGCACGCCCGAGGAAGTCGCCGCCGACATGGCGGAGATCCGGCGCGTCCTGGCCGAGGCCGGAGCCACGGAAGTCCGCGTGTCGAAGGACGAGGCACAGCGCCTCCTCTTCTGGTCGGGGCGCAAGGCTGCATTTCCGGCGATCGGGCGCATCACCCCGGACTACTACTGCATGGACGGCACGATTCCGCGCAAGGCGTTGGCCAAAGTGCTGGCGCGAATCGGGGAACTTTCGAAGGAGTACGGGTTGCGTTGCGCCAACGTTTTTCACGCTGGCGATGGCAACCTGCATCCGCTGATACTGTTCGACGCCAACGTCGAAGGCGAGGTCGGGCGCGCCGAAGCTTTTGGCGCCGCAATTCTCGAACTCTGCATCGAGGTGGGTGGCACCATCACCGGCGAGCACGGCGTCGGTGTCGAGAAACTGCCGCAGATGTGCGTGCAATTCCACCCGGGCGAACTCGAGCGTTTCCTCGCGATCAAGGCCGCGTTCGACCCCTATTCGCTGCTCAATCCAGGCAAAGGCGTGCCGACGCTTCATCGCTGCGCCGAGTTCGGCAAGATGCACGTGCGCCACGGGCAGGTCCCGCATCCGGAAATCCCCCGGTTCTGACGACGGGCCCGCGATGAATGACTCTGCCGAACTGAAACGCGCGCGACCCGACGCGCGCGCGGTCGCCGATCTCGTGACGCGCCTCGCCGTCGATTACGGGGAGCGCGCCGCAACTTCGCGCGCAATCCGCGACCAGCACGGTCATGGCGAGGGCCTCGCCGATTCCGCGATGCCCGACGTCGTGGTCTTTCCGCACACGAACGAGGAAGTCGCGGCCACAGTCCGCCTTTGCCAGGCCGCGCGAGTGCCGGTGATCGCGTTCGGCGTAGGCACATCGCTGGAGGGCCACGTTGCGGCACTCTACGGTGGCGTATGCATCGACCTGTCGCAGATGAATCGCGTCCTCGAAGTGAATGTGGAGGATCTCGATTGCCGCGTGCAGGCGGGCGTCACGCGCGAACAACTGAACGCCGAACTCAAGGGCACGGGCCTCTTCTTTCCGATCGATCCCGGCGCCAACGCGACGATCGGCGGCATGGCGGCGACGCGGGCCTCCGGCACCAACGCCGTCCGCTACGGAACGATGCGCGACAACGTGCTGGGTCTCACCGTGGTCACTGCCGACGGGCGCCTCATCCGCACGGGCGGCCGCGCCCGAAAATCAAGCTCCGGGTACGACCTCACGCGGCTGTTCATCGGCGCGGAAGGCACGCTCGGCATAATGACGGAGATTCAATTGCGGCTCTATGGCGTGCCGCAGGCGATCTCGGCCGCCGTTTGCCAGTTTCCCGACCTCGGCAGTGCGGTGAACACGGTAATTGCCGCGATGCAGCACGGTATCCCGGTGGCCAGGATCGAATTGCTCGACGACGTGCAGATGCGCGCCTGCATCCGCTATTCGAAGCTCGAGGGATTCGCGGAGCAACCTACGCTGTTCTTCGAGTTCCATGGTTCCGAGGCAGGCGTGGCCGAGCAGGCGGGCGAGATGCAGGCCATCACGCAGGAATTCGGCGGCAGCGCATTCGATTGGGCCACGCTGCCGGAAGACCGCACGCGGCTGTGGAAGGCGCGCCACGCGGCCTATTACGCGGCGATGGCGCTGGTGCCGGGCAAGCAGGGCTTCGCCACCGACGCCTGCGTGCCGATCTCGCGGCTCGCCGACTGCATCCTGGAGACCAAGGCGGATGCGGACGCTACGGGGCTCGTAGCCCCTATCGTAGGCCACGTCGGCGACGGCAATTTTCACCTGGTCGTGCTGTTCGATCCGGGCGACAGCGAAGAGCGCGCGAAGGCCGAGGGGCTCGCCGAGCGGGTCAGTCTCCGCGCGATCGCGATGGGCGGCACGTGTACCGGGGAGCATGGAATCGGTGTGCACAAGCTCAAGGCGCTACTCGCCGAGCACGGCGAGGCCGTTGACCTGATGCGCACGTTGAAGCGCGCGTTCGACCCGCACGACATCATGAACCCGGGGAAGACGGTGCCCTTTTGACCGGATCCCGACGCCGGGAATCCGGCATCGGATGGACGCCCCGGCCGCGCCTTTCCGACCCTACTTATTCCTGAAGCCCGATACTGGCATGTATACGCTCTACATCGGCAACAAGAACTACTCGTCGTGGTCGTTGCGCGGCTGGCTCGCGATGAGACTTTCAGGCGCGCCATTCCGCGAGGAAATGGTACCGCTGGTCGGGGCCCACAACGCGGCGAATCGCGCGTTTTCGCCGTCCGCACGCGTGCCTTGCCTGCACGACGGAAGCGTGGTCGTCTGGGATTCGCTCTCGATCGCCGAATACCTGGCCGAACGTCATGCGGGCATGTGGCCGACCGATTCCACGGCGCGGGCCTGGGCACGGTCGGTGTGCGCCGAAATGCATTCCGGCTTCGCGGCCTTGCGCAACGAGATGACGATGTGCATACGCGAGCGCGTCGACGTACGGCCGTGGTCGGTCGCGCTTGCCGATGACATCGCGCGCATCACTGAAATCTGGAACGAGGGCCGGCACCGTTTCGGGAAGGGCGAAACCCATGCCTGCGGCGCTTTCTCGCTGGCGGATGTGTTCTACGCGCCGGTGGCATTTCGGTTCCGGACCTACGGTGTTGCGCTCGTTGGAGCGGCGGCCGGCTACCAGAATGCGCTGCTCGCGCACCCGTTTTTGCGGGAATGGGAAAATGCGGCGCGCCAGGAGACGGTGATCGTTGCCGCCGACGAGCCGCGCATCATCTACCGCGACAAGCTTGCGGGCGGCGCGGCCGACGTGGCCGCGGGCGATCCATGACCGACGCCGTCATCGCGGGCTGGCAGGCGCGGATTCGCGCCGCGGTAGCCGCCAAGGCGCCGCTGCGGATTCGCGGTGGCGGGACCAAGGAGTTCTACGGACAGGTGCTTGCCGGCGATGTGCTCGACACGAACGCGTACGCGGGCATCGTCGACTACGACCCGACCGAGATGGTGATCACGGTGCGGGCTGGCACGCAGCTCGCATTCGTCGAGCGAACGATGCGCGAAATGGGACAGATGCTTGCGTGCGAACCACCGCGTTTCGGCGAATCTGCGACGATAGGCGGCTTTGTCGCCTCGGGGCTGTCCGGACCGCGGCGCCCCTATGCCGGCGCGGTGCGCGACATCGTGCTCGGGGTGCGCCTCATCGACGGCAAGGGCGATGACCTCAAATTCGGCGGCCGCGTGATGAAGAACGTCGCCGGATTCGACGTCTCGAGGCTGATGACGGGCGCGCTGGGCACGCTGGGCCTGCTGACCGAGGTCTCGCTCCGCTGCGTACCGATGCCGAAGGCCGAGACGACGCGCGTCTTTCAGTGCTCCGCCGACGAGGCGATTCGCATGGCCAACGAATGGGGCGGCAAACCGCTGCCGGTCACCGCCACCGCGTATCACGCGGGTCGCCTGGCCGTGCGGCTCTCCGGCGCGCCGGCGGCGGTCGAAGCGGGCGTGGCCAGGATTGGCGGGAAAGCGCTGCCTGGCAATGATCGGGGCGGCGCATTCTGGCGCAGCGTCCGCGAACAGACGCAGCCTTTCTTCATCGCGGCGATCGAGGCGGGCACTCCGCTCTGGCGGCTCGCCGTGAAGCCGACGGCCCCGTACACGGATTTCGGCGGCGAGCAGCTGATCGAATGGGGCGGCGCGCTGCGCTGGCTTACGGCCGGCGCGCGCACGGATCCCGTTCGCGTTCGGAGCTGGGCGCACGACAACGGTGGCCATGCAACGCTTTTTCGTGCGGGAGACAAGAGCGCGGGCGCGTTCCATCCGCTTTCGGAAACGCTGCACGCCCTGCACCGTCGGCTCAAAGCCACGTTCGATCCCGCGGGCGTCCTGAATCGCGGCCGACTCTATCCCGATTTCTGACGCATCGTGCAGACCGCCCTCGCCAGTTTCATCAAGGACACGCCAGACGGGGCCGAGGCCGACGCCATCCTGCGCTCGTGCGTCCACTGCGGATTTTGCCTGGCGACCTGTCCCACCTATCAGTTGCTGGGCGACGAGCTCGACAGCCCGCGCGGGCGGATCTATCTGATCAAGCAGGTGGTCGAAACCGGCGAAGCGACTGCGAAGACCCAGCTGCACCTCGACCGGTGCCTGACCTGTCGCAGCTGTGAAACGACATGCCCGTCGGGGGTCCAGTTCGGTCGCCTGATCGACATCGGTCGGCATATCGTGGACAAACGGGTCGGGCGCGGCCTGGCGGCGCGTGCGAAACGCTGGACCATCCGCACGGGGCTGCTGTCGGGGTGGCTGTTCGGCGCGGCGGTGGCGGCCGGCCGCCTGGTGAAGCCCTTGCTGTCGAGGCATCTGCGCGCCGGCATCCCGCGACGCCTGGTTCCGGGTGCGTGGCCCGATGCCGTGCACCCGCGAACGATGCTCGTCCTGGCCCATTGCGTCCAGGGCGCGCTCGCGCCCAACATCGACACGGCGATGGCGCGCGTGCTGAACCGCATCGGCATCTCGCTCGTTCGAGTCGCGGGCGGGGGCTGCTGCGGCGCGCTGCCGTTTCACCTGAGCGAACGCAAGCGGGCGATCGCCATCGTCAAGCGCAACATCGATGCGTGGTGGCCGCACGTGGAGCGCGGCGCCGAGGCGATTGTCGTCACGGCGAGCGGCTGCGGCGTCATGGTCAAGGAGTACGGCCACCTGTTGCGGCTCGATGCCGGGTATGCCGCGAAGGCCAAACGAATCTCGGAGATGGCGCGCGACACCGTGGAAATCGTCTCCGCAGAATGGTCCCGTATCGCGCCGCGAATCGCGATGGATCTCGGATCCCGAAAAGTTGCCTTTCATTCGCCATGCACGCTGCAGCACGGGATGAAGCTTTCCGGCCGCGTCGAGGAATTCCTGCAGGCGCTTGGCCTCGAGCTCACGCCGGTTCCCGATGCGCATTTGTGCTGCGGGTCGGCCGGTACGTATTCGATCCTGCAGCCCCGGCTTGCGGCGCAGCTGAAATCGAACAAGCTCGCGGCGCTCGAATCGGGGCAGCCCGAGATCATCGCCACGGCCAATATCGGCTGCATGATGCATCTCGCCAACGGCGCCGGGTGTCCCGTGCGGCACTGGATCGAACTGGTCGACGCACGCATGGTCGGCGGCAACCGGGCATCGACGTAGTCACATTCCGCGCGGTCCGATCGCACCTCTCCGGATGACCTCGCCCATCGCCACGACGCGTGCGGGACTGCGCGCGGGTTACCGCCAGTTTCTCGCCATTCCGACGCGCTGGATGGACAACGACAGCTACGGTCACATCAACAACGTGACGTACTACTCGTATTTCGACACGGTGGTGAACGAACACCTGATCCGTGCGGGCGGTCTCGACGTCGCCCGCGGACCCGCCATTGGCATCGTCGTCGAGACCCTGTGCAGGTTCAAGAAGTCACTGACGTTTCCGGAGACCATCGATGCGGGGTTGAGGGTCGTCAAGCTCGGGACGTCGTCGGTGAAATACGAGATTGGCCTGTTCCGGCAGGGCGACGACGAACCGGCGGCAACCGGTCATTTCGTCCACGTCTGGGTGGACCGGTCTACGCGCCGGCCGGTGGCGATTCCGCCACGGATTCGCGGCGCGCTGGAGCCCTTGGTTGCCGAAGGGTTCGCGTGACGACCCGGCGCGGGGACACCGCGGCATGACCGCTCGAATCGGAGCAGAGATGCCGGCGCGCACTGCGATGGCCGTGGCCTGCGCGCCGATGACCGCCGCGACCCGCGCGGACGCCGAGTCCGTGCTCGACGGTTTCCTGCGTGACGACAAGCACTATCTCGCGTCGAGCGCGGCATACGGCGATGGCGGAATCGAGGCGCTGCGACGCGCGCTGACGCTCTTGCTCGAGCGCCCGGAAATCGGCTTTGCCTGGCTCGCATTCGCCGACCGAGGTGGCGCGCGCATTGCGGTTGGCGCTTGCGTCGTCTGCCACGCGATCTCGACCTCGCGCGGTACGCTCGTCGCCAAGCTCGACGACGTGACGATCCGGCGCGACTGGCAGGGCCGGGGAGTCGGCAGGGCGATGCTGGCCGCGCTTGGCGACTACCTCCGAGCGCGAGGATTCACGCGGATCGACTGCGGCTGCCACCGCGACAATCCCGGAGCGTGGCGTTTTTACGAGCGATTGGGCTTCAGGCCGCTCGACGAAGAGCGGCTCGCGCTCCTGCTGCAATGAAGGCCCGGCGGCCGACGCGATCTGCGACGCGTGTTGGCGGACCTCGGCGGGGAGCTGCGCATTGAATGAGGCTGCGAGGATCATCGCGTTGGTACCCGCGGCGGGAGGGAGCATCCGCTTCGGAGGTGCCGTGCCCAAACAGTACGCAGACCTGAACGGGCGGCCCGTGCTCGTGCGGACGCTGGATCGGCTGGCCACGGCGTTGCCGCGCGCCGCGATCGTCGTGGCCATTGCGGACGACGACCGGCTATACGATGCGGCGGCAGGACCGCGACCCGGAATCGAATCCCTGCGTTGCGGAGGCTCGACGCGCGCGGATACCGTGGCCAATGGGCTCGCGGCATTGGCGCCTCGGTGTGGCGATGACGATTGGATACTGGTGCACGACGCCGCGCGACCCTGCGTACCGGTTGAAGCGGTGCGCCGCTTGCTGTCGGAGCTTGCCGGCGACCCGGTCGGCGGACTGCTGGCGATTCCGGTTGCGGATTCGCTGAAGCGTGACGACGGCGCGGCCCCGGTGCGCGTGCTGCGCACCGAGGACCGGTCGGGCCTGTGGCAGGCGCAGACGCCGCAACTCTTTCGCTACGCCATCCTGCGCGCCGCGCTGGCGCGTCCCGGCGCGAGCGCCGCCACCGACGAGGCGCAAGCGGTCGAAGCGCTCGCCGGTACCGGTGCGTGTTCGCCGCCGCGGCTCGTGACCGGCAGCGCGCTGAACATCAAAATCACGTATCCCGCCGATCTGGCGCTGGCGGCGGCGATTCTCTCGACCCAGGAATGACGGCAATGACGATGCGCATTGGCAATGGCTTCGATGTTCACCCGCTCGTCTCCGGGCGCAAGCTCGTTCTCGGCGGCGTGACCGTACCGTACGACCGCGGCCTCGACGGACACTCGGACGCCGATGTCCTGCTGCACGCCATCGCCGACGCGCTGCTCGGCGCCCTCGCACTGGGCGACCTCGGCGCGCATTTTCCCGACACCGATTCGCGCTGGAAGGACGTCGACAGCCGGACGCTGCTGCGTCAGGTCGTGGCGCTGGCGCGCGGCCAGGGCTGGCGGGTCGAGAACCTCGACACGACGGTGATCGCGCAGACTCCGAAGCTGGCGCCGCACGTTCCGCAGATGCGGGCGAACATCGCCGCGGATCTCGCGTGCGATGTCGCGCAGGTGAGCGTCAAGGCGACGACCACCGAGCGTCTGGGCTTCGCCGGACGCGGCGAGGGCATCGCCGCGCTCGCCACCGTGCTGCTCGGGCGCGCGGGGCCGAACGCGTCGGCTTAGCCTCGCACCGGATTCGCGTGCACGTGGCGTCGATCCACGCAATCGGCGACCGGAGCTTGCGGGGGTGCGGTTGTTGCACGCCTGCCTGTGCAGCTCAGCGCCGACGCCCGACATTTCCGGGCAGCGTCTGTTGGCCCGTCGACGAAGTCAGAGCTCGACGGCGAGGCACGGCCCGAATTCGTAGGCCCCGAGGTCGACGCGGGCGCCGCGGGGACAACCCGCGAGGTCCGCACGCGGAGCGCCGACGCTCGTGCCGGCGCCGACCGCCGGGCTCGCCGATGTGAGGTGGTAGTCGCCTTGAGCCGGATTGACGAAGCGCGGGTCAGCAAGGATGTTGGCAAGGCCCGTCAGAGGTGTACCTGGCCCGGGCGGTACGTTCAGGGTCGTAGACGTCTTTGCGGGATCGAAGTCGGAGTGATCGACTTCGAGCGGAGCCGAAATCCACCACGCGTCCCAGTGATTGTTCCACAGGATCGTGTTCCGGAGCGATGACGTCCTCGATCGAACTGCCTGTCGAGGGGTCCGCCTTGGCGTAGAGGGCGCAGCAGGTGGCCTGAAATCCGGCGATCGTGTTGTTGATGATATCGACCCCATAGATATGCCCATTTGTCGTGTGGGGGTCGAAGGCGCCCAGATTGATCGCCTTGCCCTCGCCGCCCGGCCCGTCTGGCCGGCCCAGCAGAAGGTTGTTGACGATCGAGACGCGCTGGACGATGTTGTGGTCAGCGATCGCTGGCGGTTCCGCGTTGCCCGGTCCGAGCGCAGATCGCGTGAGTAGAGCGCGTCGGCGATGACGTTGTTGGCGATGACGAGGTCCTCGATGACGTTCCCGGTAGCCGAAGGCGTCGCCGCCGGTCGCACTGAAGCCCGCTGTGACCCCCGTCCACGCACCCCGAACATCGTTGCCGACGAAGGACACCCGCCGCACGGCGTTCCCGTTCCCGTGAAGTCCGATCTCCACCGCGTAGCCAACCTGGCGAAACACGTTGTCGGCGATCGTGATGTCGGTCGTCTCGGTCCCGGTGCCTTCGGCGCCGACTACGATCGCATCGATGTCCCCGTACATGTTCTCGAATCGGTTCCTTCGGATCGTCACATTGGAAACGCGGCCGTGGATCCGTCTGCCGGTCTCCGTAAAGACCTTGACGCCGCTCGCCGGTCGTCGCGAGCGGGCCTCCCGAAAAGGAATTGTCCTCGATAAGGATCCCGCTCGATCGGGCAGGGCGAGCGTGTGCTGTCCGGCAAGAGCCAGTTCAGCCGCTACCTGCACGTAGCCCGGCTCCTGCGCTCTTGTTGACGAACGCCAGATGACGAATGGTGACGTTCGAGGCGACGACCACGAGGCCGCCGGAGAAGAGGGAGCCATTGAAGATCGTGAGTGGGAGCAATCGATGATCGTGAGAGGCGTGCCCTGCGCGTCGGTCTGGCCCTCGATCGTCGTACCGTCCGATCTGGATGAAGATGAGGGGGTCCCGCAGAATGATCGGGCCCAGAGACGGATCGAAGGTGATGGTGTGAGGGCCGGAGGCGTGATTGGCCGCGAGCATCGCCTCCCGCAGCGAAATCCCGTCAGGACCGGGTTTGGCGGCAAGAGCCGCCGGGCTCGATGTGTCGCCGTTGACGACATCCGTGGCGTTGGTGACGCGGATATCCGTGCTGAGCGGCCCGGCCGTCCCGTCCTGGCAGACCGTCCCCGGCGCGGCGAACACCTGTCGGGTAATGTTCTTGCTCTGCGCCACCCCGTTGACGACGTAGGCAAATGTTCCTGCATTCCCGTCCGTGAACGTGAACGTTGCCGAGCCTACCGGCGTGGCCGCGACGTTCGCCGGATCGAAGGGCGTCGCATTGAACGCCGGACCGGTCGTGCGATACAGCGTGCCGGTGTAGCGTCCCCGCCGATGTCTTCGGCGCCGTCGCCACCAGCCACAGCGGCGTGCCGTCGGTGTCGTAGGTGAACCAGCTCGCGAAGATGGTGTCGCCCTGGTGCGTGAGGTTGACACCCCATCCCGATTCGGAGCCGGCCGGCGCGGCCCACCACAGGTCCTGGTAGTTCGTGGCCAGCGCGAGATTGGGTTGCGCGCCGAACGTGCAGGTCGGGAGCGTGCCGAAGACTTCACGCGTAACCGCCTTGGTCTGCGATACGCCGTTCACCGTGTAGGAGAATGTCCCGATGCTCGCGCTGGTGAAATTCAACGTTCCCGAGCCGATGGGCGTCGCCGTGACCTGAGCCGGACTGAACGGCACGGCGTTGAATGCGGGACCGCGGGTCTGGTAGATCGTGCCGGCGTACGCGTTGTCCGCCGTCTTGTTGGCGGTCATCGTCAGCCACCAGGCCTTGCCGGTGGTGTCGTAGGTGAACCAAGTGGCGAAGATGATGTCGCCCTGGTGCGCGAAATTGATTCCCCACCCGGACTCCAATCCCGGCGGGGCTTCCCACCAGAGGCCCTGGTAATTTGGTGGCGGTGAAGTCGCAGCGTGCGCACTCGACGTGGCGACACAGAGAAGAGAAAGCGCGAGCAATTTGGCCAAGGTCCTGCGCAGGTTCAAGCGCAGAGCGGTCGACGTCGTTATGCGCTGTGGCGCGGCAACGATCGCCGAAGGCGGCAGGCCCATCGTTGTAGCTAGTGGGGCGACAGAAAAACGAAATCCGGAACCTAACCAACGCCATGCTCGTGTCATGGGGGCTTCCCTTGTTCGGATTGTTCGCGGGCAAACATTCGACTCCGCATTGCGGCGAGTGTCAACGATTAATGCCCCAGTCCGAAGGGCGGGAATGACGTTCAATTACACGATGGCGTGCGATTTCCTGCAGCCAAGCGCCGACCCGCTGGTGCTCTATCCAAACGGTTCCGCGATCCCGTATCGGGCAAGTGTGTTCCCGGAGTTGAGCTACGAGCCCAGGGCGGACGCAAGCATCACCGCCTTGTTACAACTGATCGAACTGGTGCAGGTCCTTGGATTGCCGTGAATTGCATAGTGGTTCAACGAACATTGTCGACGTCAAACGTGATGGCCGTCGGTAGCCCGTTCCGAGCAACACCGAATTGGATGCGGACAGACGCGGCATCTCCCGGAGTCTTGTATTGCAAAGGGAAGGTGCCAAATGCCGACGCCGAGTCTTCCTGGAAATACTGGAACATGTCCGTCGGCCGTGATTGGGACGGCTGTCCGGCAGAGTCATAGTAGAACATCTTCACGAACACGTGCGGTCGCGCAAAGGGCGAAGCCACAGGGTTTGGATCACCACTCCATGCAAACCGTAGGTTCGCCGTCGTGGTGTACGCCGTATTTGGCGACACTGCGATGGCATCGCTGGTGGCGTTCACTTCATCGGTTGCCGGCGCTTCCCGACATCAGACGCAGACTGTAGCTCCCGCGTGTGGGTACGGTCGGCTGTCCCGACTCACCGGCGAGAAAGTAGCGACTGGCCGTGCCCACGCCGCTGGCGCCAATCGTCCAGTTGGACGGTGCGGCGTCGCCACTCTCGAATGACGAATTCGCTATCGCGATCAAATGGAAGCCGCCCATATCCAGGACTTCCTTTTGCACAGGGTTGTAGCGAAACGCCGTGCCTCGGAGCTTGACCGGTTCACCGAAAAACGCGGGATCGGCCTCTCTCGCGTTGTCAGTTTCGGTCCATATCCAATACGAACCGCCGTCAACGCCATACTTCTCCATCAACGATATCAAGCTTTCCAGGCTGCTTTGTGGCGGCCATGCGGAACGGATCGGCGGTAGGTCGCCCATTTCCGGAGCAACCACCCGTGCGCCATTGCTGGTCCCTACGATATTGAACAGATTGCGCAGGGTTTCCTCTGCCCAGGCATGCGGATCGGCGTCAACGCATGGCAGACCTCTCGCAGTGGAGCATTTCGTGTGTTCATAGAAGGAAATTGCATAGGTCCTCTGATCGTTCGGGATACCCAAGTTGTCGAAAATCGACTTGAGCGTCGCGATCGGGGTCCAGAATCTAGCGGGCTGACTTTCGGTGTAATAGTCGCCGACGATGGCTTCCGCTGTGAGTTTCCTGCTCGCTATGCCCAGCGAGAGTCCGTAACCGATTGCCCACTGAACGTATGCTCCTTGCTGCGCGCTGGGACCCAACCAGAGTGGCGCCTCTGACAGACCTCCACAAGAAGCAGGCACACCGGAGCCAAGCGTGAGCACATGGAGATCCCCTCCGAAGGCGACAAAGTCCAATGCGGGATGATTCCCGATCACGCCAAGTATCGCGCTTAACCAAATTTGCGACTTTGGCAGATCGTCCATATGCGTGTTGTTGAGCATGAATTGAACCTTGATGCCATTGCTCTCAGCCAGATCAAAGAATTTCCGCAGACCCGAAAGTTCAGCTGCCGTCGGCTGCGGCCACTGCAATCCCAAGGGCCCCAAACTGCAGGCTGGAAGCGAATACATTCCATCGCCCAGATCGGAACTGATGTCCGCAAGGGAAATGGTATTGATACCCATCGATTTCATGACCTGTAGTTGGAGAGACGTTTCGGTCGCGATCGTCGACCCGACCGCGCCGTCGAAAGTGTCGAGTTGTTGCATGAGCTGGGCAATCGGATACCCGAAGGCCGAGCCGCGGCGCTCGATTCCGACCCACAGTCCCCTGGTGGCGATGCGGTACCGTCCAAGCAACGGGACATTCCCCACTTGGCAGATGGTCCCGGCAGGCGGCTGGAAAAGTTCGCGGGTGATGTTCTTGGATTGCGTCACTCCATTGACGGTGTAGGTGAAGGAACCGGTGTTGCCATCGGTGAACGTGAATTTCGCCGTGCCGACGTTGCTGGCGACTGCGCCACCGGGGGCGCCCAAAGGTGGAAACGGGATGCTGTTGAATGGCGGTCCGGTCAGACGGAACAACTGGGTACCGGAATAGGTGCCCGGTGCGGTCTTGATTGCCGTCACGGCCAGCCACAGCGGAGTGCCGTCGACGTCGTAGGTGAACCAGGTCGCGAAGATCGTGTCGCCCTGGTGCGTGAGGTTGATGCCCCACCCCGATTCGGAGCCCGGCGGCGCGGCCCACCAGAGGTCCTGGTAATTCGTGGCCAAGGCGAAATTGGGCTGCGTACCGAACGTGCATGTCGGTGGCGTGCCAAAGACCTCACGCGCAATCGCCTTGGTCTGCGATACACCGTTTACCGTATAGGCGAACGTGCCCGTGCTGGTGTCGGTGAAGGAAAGCGTCCCGGAGCCGACAGGCGTCACCGTGACCTGTCCCGGGCTGAACGGCACTGCGTTGAATGCAGGGCCGCGGGTCTGGTAGATCGTGCCGGCGTAGGTGTTGTCCGCCGTCTTGTTGGCGGTCATCGTCAGCCACCAGGCCTTGCCGGTGGTGTCGTAGGTGAACCAGGTGGCGAAGATGATGTCGCCCTGGTGCGCGAAATTGATCCCCCACCCGGATTCCGATCCCGCGGGCGATTTCCACCAGAGACCCTGGTAATTTGGCGCCTGCGCGATTGCGATGGGTGCGCCCGACGCGGCGACGCACAGAAACAGGAGCGCGAGCCATTTCGACAGGGTCGTGTCCGCATGCGCGTGCAGAACGGTCGAGGTGGTTGCATGCCGCGGCGCGTCTACAGTCGCCAGAGGTGGCAGGCCTTTCGATGCCGCCAGACAGGCGACAGGAAAACGAAATCCAGAACGCAACCAGCGCCATGCTCGCGTCATGGGGACTCCCTTTGTTCTGATTATTCGGAGGCGAACATTTGACTCCCGCATTGCGGCGAGAGTCAATATTTGGGAGTGGGTACTACGCGGCTCGCCGGAGATTCGCTTCGTCGCAGGAACCGCGTTCCGCCCGCGAGGTCGCTTAGGGATTGACGAGAAAGCATGGCAATTTCGCGCGGCGATATATTGTGTTATCGGGCGAACAGCAGCCGCCAATTCGCCTGGTTCGCGCAGGATTGTCGTACCGAGGCCGTGAATTTGTTGCACCAATTCGGCACGGGGCGAATCGTTGTCAGCGTCCGTTAGGCCTCGGCATCCGTGTATTTGCCGAACACCCGCGATGTCAACACCGCGTTAACTCCGGGCTTCCCGATTTCTAAGGACCCAGCGGCAACCGGACTCGCGCCACCGTACCGCCGCCGTCGCGAGGAAGAAGATCGAACGTTCCCCCGTGCAGGCGTGCGATGCGGTCGACGATCGCAAGTCCCAGCCCCGCCCCGGCCACGCCGCTGGCGTTGGTGCGGGACGCCGTCGCGCGCGTAAACGGCTGCTTCAGGCGCTCCACCTGCTCGGCCGGAATGCCCGGACCACGGTCGGCAACTTCGAGCACCACCCGGTGACCGGCGACCGATGTCGCCACGTCGACCGGCGGCGCGCCGTAGGCCAGCGCGTTATCGATCAGGTTGGCGACGAGCCGCGAATACGCGGTCGGACGCAATGGCACTGCGGGAACCATGCCGGCGGCAAAGCGCACGTCGTGGCCGGCGCGCGCGTAACGCTCGACGCAGGTGCGGACGATGTCGTTCGGGTCGGAGGGAGCGACGTTCGTTTCGCGGTCGCTGCGGGCGAAATCGAGGAACTGTCCGACGATCCTGTCCATTTCTTCGATATCGTCGACCAAGCCCTTTCGCGTCGCCTCGTCGCGCGACCCCATCTCGATGCCGAGCCGCAATCGCGCGAGAGGCGTGCGCAGATCGTGCGAAACGCCGGCGAGCAGCAATGCGCGGTCCTGCTCCAACTGCTGCAGGTTCGCGGTCATTCGGTTGAAGCCGCGGTTGAGGTTCCTAATTTCCGAAGGACCCTGCTCGGGAAGCGGCGGCGGAGTTTCGCCGCGCCCGACGCGCTCGACGGCCGCATTGAGGTCGCGCAACGGGCGCGCGAGATAACGCGCGAAAGAGAGCGCAGCGAGCAGCAGAACGGCGACCAGCGTCAGGCTCCACGCGATCGCCCGCGAAGGTTCGTCGTCGGCCTGCGGCCGCGGCGGCAAGGGAAAGCCGATCCAGTAGCCGAGACCGGAGGCTTCGACGCGAATGAACAGCAGGCCCCGGCCCGGTGCGGCGCGTACCTCGATGCCGG
Source organism: uncultured beta proteobacterium (assembly GCA_963726775.1). Classification (GTDB taxonomy): domain Bacteria; phylum Pseudomonadota; class Gammaproteobacteria; order Burkholderiales; family Casimicrobiaceae; genus CAIWHR01. The sequence continues at coordinate 257,377 of CAVSDL010000015.1, read as the reverse complement.
GGCCCAATCGGTCCCGCAGCCGCTGCTCGAGCTCCTGCATTGCCGGCAGGGCAGGCGCTTTCGCCCCCATTAACGGGCGCTCGTTTTCCGGGATGATGCGCACGCCGTATTCGCGGCCGATGCGCCCGACCGTTTCGCGGCGCTCGCGCGCGTCGGAAGCTTCGAGCGCCGCGCGGACGGCCTGGAGCTGGACGATCTTGGTGTCGCCAAACTGGCGTGCCAGCAGCGCTGCGCGGTCGTGTCGAAAGAACGCGATGGTCGAGACCAGCGCAATGGCGACGACAACAAGGAGCAGCAGAGCCAGGCGCCCGAAGAGCGAACGGGGATAGAGCGGCACCGGGTCAGGTCTCCGGGGTCGCGGTGTCGCTCGGACTGTCGCCGGGCACGAAGACGTAACCGAATCCCCACACCGTCTGGATGTAGCGCGGCTTTGCAGGATCGGGCTCGATCAGCTTGCGCAGCCGCGAAACCTGGACGTCGATCGCGCGGTCGAACACGTCGTGGTCGCGACCGCGCGCCAGCAGCATCAGTTTCTCGCGGGCAAGCGGTTGGCGAGGGTGCTGAGCGAACACTTTCACCAGCGAAAATTCGCCGGTGGTCAAGTGGATGATCTCGTTGCCGTCGGCGAGTGTTCGCGCCGCCAGGTCGAGCACGAATCGTCCGAACGCCGCCTTGCCCCCTGGCGCTGGCGCACCCGGCGCCAAGCGCTCGGTATGCCGGCGCAGCACCGCGTGGATCCGGGCGACGAGTTCGCGCGGGTTGAAAGGCTTGGGCAGATAGTCGTCAGCGCCCATCTCCAGGCCGACGATCCGGTCGACCTCCTCGCCCTTGGCCGTCAGCATGATGATCGGGACGCTTTCGCCCGCACCGCGCAGGCGCCGGCACACGGACAGGCCGTCCTCGCCGGGGAGCATCAGGTCCAGCACGATGAGGTGCGGCGGGTCCCGCTGCAGCTTCTTGTCGAGGTCTCGGGCGTCCGCCAGGGTCGCGACGTGAAAGCCCTGTTCCGTGAGGTACCGCGAAAGCAGGTCGCGCAGCCGCACGTCGTCGTCGACAACGAGAATCCGGTGGGGAGCGTTCCTGGCGGGCATGGCGCATTAAACGGTCGCGCGCGCGACGCGTGGGCGGCGACATGTAACCGATTGTAACGCCGCATCACCGGCGCAACGTTCCGTTGCAATCATAGCGGGATGGTTGCGGAACCCGGGGCCACAATGGTGTCGAACTCCACGGAAGCTGCGCATCCGGCGCGGTGCCCGTTGCGACAATCCCCTCTCCCCACGCGGTCTACGAAAGGAAGCATCATGATCAGGTCTCGGTTCCATGCCACTCGGTTTTGTTCGCGCCGCATCGCGGCGTCCACGGCGCCGGCGCTCGCGCTGATGTTCGCAGGTGCCGCTCTTGCCCAGGCTCCCGGTGGCGCGATGGGGCACGGGGCCGCCGCCGGCGACCAGATGATCGGGCACCTGATCGCCGAAGCGAAGGCCAAGCTCAATCTCGACACGTCACAGCAGGTGATGTTCGATGCCGCCGTTGCGCAGAGCAGGGCCGCGCGCGAATCGGGCCGCGCCCTGCATCAGAAAGTGAAGGACGGAATGCGCGCCGAGCTCGCGAAGACCGAGCCGAACCTGGCGGCGGTCGCCGTGATCGCGGACGACGTCGAGCAGCAGGCCCGGGCGTTGCGGCACCAGATCCGCGACCAATGGCTGAAACTCTACGGTACTTTCACGGTCGACCAGAAGGCCATCGTGCGCGACTTGCTGCAGAAGCGCATGGACCGCATGGAAGCGTTCCGCGAGAAGATGCACGAGCGCATGCACGGCGCCGGCTGAGCGGCCGCCTGGGCTCGCGTCGCCGCCGCACGCGTCGGCGCTCCGGCCGGCGCGACGCGGCCCGCAGGCCGCCGGGTACTGCCCGGGCCTGGTGCCGGATTCTTTAGGCGTGCGCGTTTACGCCGTTGCCGCGAGCCGCGGCGCGGTGTCGGCGCGGGTGCCGGAATCGAGCGCGGTTTCCGCCGCCGCCTTGAGCGCTGCCGCGACGACGGGTTTCGACAGCAGCGTCACGCCCGCGTCGCGCGCTTCGGCACGCGCATTCTCGCTGGTGTCGCCGGACACGACCAACGCCGGAGTGGCCTCGCCCGTCGCGTCGCGCACGCGGGCGATCGCGACGATGCCGGACGCTCCGTCGGCGAGCCGCAGATCGGCAACGATCAGATCCGCGGGCTCCTCCCCCAATGCCGCCAGCGCCGATTCTGCATCGTGGCCGCCCGCGACGCGCGCGCCCCACGACATGAAGAGTGCGCCCATTGCCGCGACGATCGCCGGATCGTCGTCGACGACGATAACGTGGCGATCGGCAAACGCCGACGCCACTGGTGCCGTCCACGAACGGGCCGCTTGCGCCAGGACGGGATCGCTGCGCTGGCGGCGCGGTATGGCGCGCGGCGCGGTGACCGAAAAGCGGGATCCGCGACCGGGCGTCGAGGCAAGATCGAGGCGATGTCCAAGCAGAATGCAGAGGCGGCGCACGATGGCGAGACCGAGGCCCATCCCGCGGCCGTCGGCATGGCGCGGTGCGGTCCCGATCTGGAAAAATTCCTCGAAAATGCGTTCGCGGTCGGCGGCGGCGATGCCGACGCCGCTATCGACGATGTCGATGCGCAGGGTCCGGCCGCGCCGTCGCGCGCCGAGAACGACGCCGCCGGAGCGCGTGTAGCGCAGCGCGTTGGCAAGGAGGTTGCGCAGGATGCGCTCCAGCAGAACCGGATCCGAGTTCACGCAGCACGACGTCTGGACCACGCGCAGGAGTAGTCCGTGCGTCGTGGCCTGCGGCGCGAAATCCGCGGCGAGCCGCGCAAACAGCCGGTCGAGGGGAACCGACGCCGGCTCGGGATGCAATGCCCCCGCTTCGAGTCGCGACAGATCGAGCAACTGCGCGAACAGTCCTTCGAGCGCCTCGACCGAGGCGTGGATGCTGGCGATCAGCGGTTTCATTTCCGGATCGCGTGCCCGGGCGGCCAGGGCCGCCGCGAACAATCCCATCGCATGCAGCGGCTGGCGCAGATCGTGGCTTGCCGCGGCAAGAAACTGGCTCTTCGCTCGATTTGCGGTTTCGGCGGCAGTGCGTGCGGATTCGGCGGCCGCGGTCTGGGCGGTAAGCTCGCCGATGAGATCGACATTTTCGTGGCGACTGGCGAGCGAGTTTGTCAGCAGGTCGTTGAGCTGGCGCCCGAAGCCGAGAACGAACACGAGCACTACCAACAGCACCATGGCGGTGAACAGATGGACCTGATCACCCTCGTAAGCGACGCGGGCGATCAGCGGCACGAGCGTCGCCAGCGCGAACCCGTAGAACGACGGCTTGTAGACGGCGGTGAGGTTGAGACCGCCCAGGATCACGCTGAAGAGGCAGACGATCAGCAGCGCCTGATGCGGCGGCGACGCGGGGAACATGGCGACGGCTGCGATGCCCCACAGCGCTCCGGCCATCGTTGCGCCGGCGGCCCAGTAGTTCCCCCATCGGCATGCCTCTTCGACCATCCGGGCGCGGCGCCGATAGGCCCGCGCCAATGCGCCGCGCCATGCCTGGTTCGCCAGGATTGCGGCAAACCAGATTGCCATCGCAGTCGCTGACTCCTGGTCCCACAGGACCGTGCACAAGATGAGCGCGCCGAAGGCCATCGACGCCGTGGTCCGGTGCCACGAGCCGTAGAGAATCGCGACCTGGTCGGCGCGCGCGCGCGCCAGGAGCGGCGGCGCGACTGTAGCGTGGGAGGGCATCGTGTCAGCGCCGCGAAACCAGCGTTTCGACGCTGATGCCGCGCCGCGCGAGCATCGCGACGGCCTGGGTGCGCGAATGAACGTTGAGCGCTCTCAGAATCGCGCTCACGTGCACCTTGACCGTTCCTTCCGACAGCTTGAGGTCACGGCAGATCAGCTTGTTGGGCTTGCCCTGAACCAGCAGTACCAGCACGTCTGCCTGCCGTTCGGTCAGGCCGAGTTCGTCCGGAGCGATGTGGACGCCGTCGGCGTCGGGGACCAGCGTGACGTCCTGCGTCAGGTAATCTCCGCCTTCGTGAACGCGCCGGATCGCCTCGAGCAGCTCCGCCGCACCGGCGGTCTTCGGGATGAAGCCGCGCGCGCCCGCGGCGAGCGCCGCATTGACCGTCGCCTGGTCGTGCGTTGCGGACAGCACGACGACCGGCACGCCAGGGTAATCGAGCAGCAGATCGGCGAGCAGATCGAGCCCGCGCGTTCCCGGCAGCGCAAGGTCGAGCAGCACCATCGCAACATCGGGTTCGTCGTCGAGAATGGCGGTCGCGCCGGCGGCGTCGACAGCCCCTCGCACTTCGATCGTCGCGCCAAGTTGCGGCAGCAATTGCGCCAGCGCGTCCTGAATCAGCGGATGGTCGTCGATGACCAGAATTTTCATGGGTCCTCCCGAGCCTGGCGATCGCGGCGGCCACCGATGCCGCCAGGGTGTTCGGCAACTTACCGCTAACGGGAGGTGTCGGCACCTGTCAGAAATGACAGGTTCGGACGTGATCCGACGAACGGTCGCCCGGGGTGCCGGATCGAGCAAAAGGGGCGGCTGCGGGCTGCCCGCGCCGCAGCGTCTTGATGGGGACGAACGGCCACGCCCTACCGGCCGCGCTTGCAGGTCGCCGGATGCGACGACTGGGCACGGAAACGGGTTTCCCGATCCGCATGCCGATCGGCGGAGCGCGACGGACGTCGCTCGCGATCGTCGCGGGATGTCTCTATCCGTTTTTCGCCGCGACCGCCTGCTGTTCGGCCAGTTCCCGTCGGAGTGCACGGAGCCGCGTTTCAACGACCGACGCCTGGTAGAAATCGCCGTCGCCGGCCTTGGACGCGAGCTCGAACTGGATCACGGCGCCCTTGAGGTTTCCCTGCCAGGCATAGAACTCGCCCTGGTGGCGGTGTTCCTGCATCCGCTTGCCGAGCTCGGCACTGGCGCGCGCCGCCAGCCGGTGCAGCGGGCCGTTGTCGGGGAAGCGCGCGAGCTCCCGGTCGAGGGAGTCGGCCGCCTCCTTCGGGCGATTCGCCTTGAGCAGCGCTTCGGGGTAATCGTAGACGAGTTGCATCTTGTTGGGGTAGCGCTGCAGCGCGGCGCCGAACCGGGCGATCGCGATATCGAGGTCTCCGGCGTCCATGTAGACGTGGCCGGCGATCGCCTCGATCATCGGATGCGGCGGCGCCAATTTCTCCAGTTTCGCGAGTTCCCCCTTGGCGCGGTTGAAGTCCGCCGCGCGCAGCAAGGACGCAACAAGCCCGTACCGCACCGCGATATCGTTGTTGAACTTGCGCTCCCGGAGCGCGTCGTCGAAGAACGCGACGGCCTCCGCCGGCGTGCCGTTGTAGCTCTTGAGCAAGGCCCGCACGAGGTGGAAGTCGAGCGTGTCGGGTACCTGCCGGTAAGGCTTGCCCTGCGCCCGCGCCTGCGCCTCCGCGATTCGCTCGTAGGTGATCGGGTGCGTGCGAAGATACGAAGGGGCCGAGCCGTCGGCAAAGCGGCTGGACTTCTGCAGGCGTTCCATGAACGTCGCCATCGCCGTGACGTCGAAATTCGCGGCGTCGAGGCGCTGAAAGCCGATGCGGTCGGCTTCGTACTCGTTCTCGCGCGTGTAATTCAGCTGCGTCTGAATGGCCAGCGCCTGCGCCGAGGCGGCCGCGGCTGCGGCCGCCTGTCCGGACGATGCCGAGCCCGAGCGCGCCGCGGCAATCGCCACGGCGATGGCGGCGAGCGAATAGAGCAAGGAGCGTTGCTGGCCTGCCATCGACCGCGTGAAATGGTGCTGCGTCACGTGGGTGATTTCGTGCGCGAGCACCGCAGCGAGTTCGGATTCGGACTGCGCGAGCAGGATGAGGCCCGTGTGAACGGCGACATAACCTCCCGGCAGCGCAAACGCGTTGATCGATGGATCGCCGATCGCGAAAAACTCGAAATCCTGCTTGGCATCCTGGCTGGCGGCGACGAGGCGATGCCCGAGTTCGTTGAGATAGTCGTTGACCTCGGGGTCTTCGAGATAGGCGCCGGCGGCACGGATCTGTCTTACGACCGATTCGCCGAGCTTGCGCTCCTGAATGGGGGTAAAGAGCGCCTGCGACTCGTCGCCGAGATCCGGCAGCGCCTGCGCCTGCGCCGGGCCGACCGCGAACGGCGCCGGCGTCAGCGGCTGCGCGACGAGCGCCGCCGCCGCAAGCGCGACGACGGCGCGCCGGCGAAAACGGGCCGCGCGTGACCGGCGAGGCGAATGGAATCGGGACATTGCGAGGGCCGAGTCGGCTCGGAACCTGATGCTAAGATGCACGGAATTGCCCGAAGTTCATGCGGAGGAAGCGGCCGTGGCACGCACCGGGGTCAGAACGACAAAATCCCTGCTCGATTCGCCCGTGGCATCAATCGGGCCGAAGTCGTCCGCCAGGGACGCGTCAACGCCCCATTTTACCCATTTCGATGCGGCGGGACAGGCGCACATGGTGGATGTCGGGGCGAAGGATGTAACCCGACGTGTCGCGCGGGCCGGTGGCCGCATCCTGATGCAGCCGGCGACACTTGCGCTGATCCATGCCGGCGGGGCGGCAAAGGGCGATGTGCTGGGCGTCGCCCGGATTGCCGCGATCCAGGCCGCGAAGCGTGCATCCGAATTGATACCGCTTTGCCATGCACTGCCGTTGACGCGCCTCTCGGTGGCATTCGCAGCGGACGCGAAGGCCAACGCGATCGGAATCGAGGTTACCGCCGAGACGCTCGCGCCGACCGGTGTCGAGATGGAAGCCTTGACCGCAGTCGCCGTCGGCCTGCTCACGATCTATGACATGTGCAAGGCCGCCGATCGCGCAATGCGAATCGACAACGTGCGCCTCATCGAAAAATCGGGAGGCAAATCGGGGCACTTTGTCGCAGGCGGCACGACTCGATAGAACCCCGACCGGGACCCTGTTTCGGTCGGACTCGTTCCGAGCCGGGCCTCATCCGCGAACGCGAATCCGCCGCCCCGCGTTGGGATCGATATCGACGGGCATCCGGAGACGCAGTGCGCCGGCGTTGCCAACGGCGGCGACGGCCCTGCGCCGTCCGGGTAGGTGGCAGGGGCCGGCGGATGGCGACAACGGGTGCGACGCCGGGATTGGTCGGGTGGCTGGGCCACTTGACCGCGCATTCCGGCACGCGCTATAGTCGGACGATTGCCGCCGCATCGCGCCTCCGAGAGCGCGGGCGAGCGATCAACGTGCGGCGCGCCGCCGCAGCCTTGAGGGGGAGACGTTTCGTGCCGTTGCAGACGGTCGAGCCGTTGCGGCTCTACCGGCAGATTGCCGGTCAGATCGCCGCGCTTATCGACAGCGGAGAATTCCGGGACGGAGCCCGGCTGCCTGCGGAGCGCGAGCTCGCGGTGCTGCTCGGCGTTTCGCGCACGTCGGTGCGCGAAGCCATCATTTCCCTCGAGATCGCCGGACGTGTCGAAGTGCGCGTCGGCACGGGGATCTTTGTGACCGCGAAGGCTCCGTTCGACCGGCGCCGGCGCGCGAGAGAGGGCGACGACGGCGGACCCGGTCCCTTCGAACTTCTGGCGGCCCGCAAGCTGGTCGAAGGCGAGATCGCGGCGCTGGCCGCGAAAAAGGCCACTCCCGCGGACATCGCGGCGCTGCGCCGGAGCGTGCAGCAGATGGAGTCGAACCTGGAGAATTTCGCGATGCGCGAAGCGAGCGACCGCGAATTCCATCTGGGACTTGCCAAGGCAACGGGCAACGGATCGCTGGAACTCGTCGTCGCCGAACTCTGGAACCAGCGCGCCGAGATGTGGCGGCGCACGCAGGAGCATTTCCATACGCGCAAGCTGGCCGAAAGGACGCTGGGTGACCACGCGGCCATCCTCGCGGCCGTCGCGGGCCGCAACCCCGAGGCCGCTCGAAACGCCATGCATCGGCACCTTGCCCGAGTCGAGCGCGAATTCCAGCGCGACGAAGGATCCGGACCGCGTGCGCCGACTACCGCGGGGAGGCGCAGCAGGGCAGTGGCCTGACGGATGAAGCGAAGGAGACTCGGCCGGCCGGCGCGGGCATCGCCTACCGGCCCGCGAGTTGCAAGTCGAGCGCCACGAACCGCGTGGCGGACGGTTGTCAAACAGCAGGGAGAGGATTCATGAATATAGCGAGCGATCGAATGGGTGGGGCGCGCCGGATGGCGATCAAGAGAACCGTCGCGGGCTTCGCTGCCGTGGTGTTTGCCGGCATCGGCGCAATTTCCGTGGCGTCGGCGCAATCGAAAGGGCCGGTGACGATCAACATCGTCGACGTCGCGGGCAATCTCGCGTTGACGCAGGATGCGATCGACGCCTACCAGAAGAAACATCCGGAGGCGATCTCCAAGATTACCTATACCAAGGCGCCATCGCCGGAGTTGCCAGGCAAGCTGAAGGCGATGCAGGGCGCCGGCCGAAGCGACATCGATCTCGTGCTCACCGGCACCGATTTCCTGGCGGCGGGCATCGAGCAGGGCGTGCTGATGAAGGTCCTGCCGGACAGCGCGGCGAAATTTCCGAACCTCGTCGCCAACTACCAGCCGGCCGCCGCGAAGATGCAGGAGCTCGCGCAGGACTACGGCATTGCGGTGACGTTCATGCCCGCAGGTCCGTTGCTCGAATACAACCCCGACAAGGTCAAGCAGGTGCCGACCACGCCGGCGGAACTTCTCGCCTGGTGCAAGGCGAACCCGAACCGGCTGATCTACGCGCGGCCGGCGAACTCCGGACCTGGTCGCACGTTCATCATGGGCCTGCCGTATATCCTTGGCGACAAGAACCCCAAGGACCCGGTGAACGGCTGGGAAAAGACCTGGGCGTACCTGAAGGATCTCAACAGCTGCATCGAATACTATCCGACCGGCACCGGCGCGGTCATGAAGGAGCTGGGCGAAGGCTCGCGCGACATGACGGTGACGATGACGGGCTGGGACATCAACCCGCGCGTGCTCGGGATCGTGCCGAAGAATTACAAGGTCACGCCGTTGAAGGGCATGACCTGGGTCAACGACGCGCACTACATGGTGATCCCGAAGGGCGTCGCACCGGAAAAGGTCGCCGCGGTGCTCGACCTGATGGCGTACCTGTTGACGCCGGAAGCGCAGGCCTACACCTACGACAAGGGCTATTTCTATCCAGGCCCCGCGGTAAGGAACGTTTCGCTGTCGATGGCGCCGAAGGAAAGCCAGGACGCGATCAAGGAATTCGGCCGTCCCGAATACGAGGGTTGGCTGGCGCAGTTTCCGCACACCCAATCGCTGGAACCCAAGGCGCAGGTCGAGGCGTTCAGGATCTGGGATCAGCAGGTAGGCGCGCAAAAGACCAAATAGCACGGATCTCCGGATGCGGGGGCGGACGCTCCCGCGTTTGGAGAAAGTCGCGGGATCCCGAAGAGCGCCGGCAGCTCGGGATCTGCTTGTTCGAACGGCGGGCAGATTCGACGCGCTGCTCGCGATGACACATTTCGGTGACGCTTCCCCATGAATCACGATTTCAACGAGCTCAGGCTGGATGGCGTGACGCGCCGGTTCGCCGGCGCCGGCGGCCACGCCTTCGCGGCGCTCGACGACCTGACGCTGACCATCAAGCGCGGCGAATTCATTGCGCTTCTCGGGCCGTCGGGCTGCGGCAAGTCGACCGCGCTCAACTGCATCGCGGGCTTGATGCAGCTTTCGGGCGGCAGCATCTGGCTCGACGCGACGCGCATCGACACGCTGCCGCCGGAAAAGCGCGGATTCGGCATGGTGTTCCAGAACTACGCGCTGTTCCCGCACATGACGGTGGCGAAGAACATCGGTTTCGGACTCAAGATGCGCGGCATTCACGATGCCGAGATCGCGACACGCGTGGTGCATGCGCTGGAACTCGTCCAGCTGACCGGACAGGAACACAAGCTTCCCGGCCAGCTGTCGGGCGGGCAGCAGCAACGCGTCGCGATCGCGCGCGCGATCGTCATCGAGCCGCCGCTGGTGCTGATGGACGAGCCGCTGTCGAACCTCGACGCCAAGCTGCGGATCGAGACGCGGGCCGAAATCCGACGCATCCACAAGGAACTCGGCCGCTCGACCATCTATGTGACCCACGACCAGGACGAGGCGCTGTCGCTCGCCGACCGCATCGTCGTGATGAAGGACGGCGTGGTGCAGCAGATCGCCACCCCGCACGAAGTCTACGCGCAGCCGGCGAACTTGCATGTGGCTCGCTTCATGGGGTATCGCAATGTCCTGGAACTTGGCGTCGAGGGCGAGAGCGGCGATGAGGTGACGCTTTCCGGGGCCGGCATCCGACTGACCGGGGTGCGCAAGCAGCCGCTTGCCGGGGCGCGCGCGTGCGTGGCGATGCGGCCCGAGGAATTTGCGCTGGGCGAGGGACCGGCGGACGCCAATACCATCGCCGGGCGTGTCGCCAACGTCGAATACTGCGGACGCGATTCGCTGGTCGACGTCGTGACGGAGTCCGGCACGCGGCTGCACGTGCGCGCCTCCGGAACGCCAATCCTTGGTGACATGGTGTCGGTCCACGTGAGCGTCGCGCGCACGCTCGTCTACCCGCATGAATAGCGCCGCTGCCGCTGCGGGATCCGCGCGCGCGCCATTTGACCGCGTATTGCTGCTGGTGGCGCCAGGGGCGGCATTCATGCTCCTGCTGTTCGTGTATCCGTTTCTCTATGGCCTCGCGTTGTCGTTCAATCCGAAGGAGGGCGGCACGCTGGCGAACTACGCGCACTTCTTCACCACGGACAATCTCTGGCCCACGATCTGGACGACGTTGCGCCTCGCGCTTCCGGCGACGATCATCAACGTCGGACTGGCGTTGCCGATCGCCTTCAAGATGCGCGTGAAAACTCCCTATCAGCGCTGGGCGACGACAATCCTGGTGATTCCCATCACGCTGGGCACGGTGCTGATCGCCGAGGGCATGCTGACGTATTTCGGCCCGAAAGGATGGCTGTCCCAGTTTCTGCAATTCTTCCACCTTTACGAAGGCGCCATCCGCCTCACGCACAATTATTGGGGCGTGCTGATTTCCCTGGTGATCTCGGGCTTTCCCTTCGCGTTCCTGCTCATCCTTTCCTACATCACCGGCATCGATCCGGTGCTGGCGCGCGCGGCGTCCACGCTGGGTGCCGGCCCGCGGGCGCAGTTCCGCCACATCTATCTGCCGCTGCTCACGCCCGGCCTCGCGATGTGCTTCTGCCTCGCCTTCGTGCAGGCGTTCTCGGTATTTCCATCGGCGGTGCTGCTGGGTTCACCCGCGGGGCCGACGCGAGTGATTTCGATCGCCGCCTACGAGGCTGCGTTCGAGCAATATGACTATTCGCTGGCTTCGGCCATTGCGATGATCATGGGCTTCGTGCAGCTCGTCATCGTCGCAGCGGTCCTTGGTCTGCGCAGCCTCGCGTACCGCGGTCCGGTCACCGGGGGCAAGGGATGAGCGCTGCCGCGAGCACCTCCGATCGCCGCTGGCTCGACCGCGCGTGGACGGGATTCCTGTGGGGCCTGATGACGCTGTTCCTCGTCAACATCGGGCTGATGATCGCGGCGGTCACGACCAACTCCTTCGCCAGGCGCTGGCTCGGCACCTGGCTGCCCGACGGCTGGACCACCAACTGGTATGCGTCGGCGTGGAAAGAGTTCCAGCTCGACGCCATCCTGTGGGTAACGGTCCAGGTTGTCCTGGCCGTCGTGCTGCTGTCCCTGTTGATCGGCGTGCCGGCGGGCTACGCCCTCGCGCGGCGGGATTTTCCCGGCAAGAAGGCGCTGATGCTGCTTTTCCTGCTGCCGCTGATGGTGCCGCCGATCACCTACGGCATTCCGCTGGCGACGGTGCTCTACAAGTTTCATCTGGCCGGGACGATCTACGGCGTCATTCTCGCCAACCTGATTCCGGCGGCGCCGTTCGTGATCCTGGTGATGACCCCGTTCATCGAGCAGATCGATCCCAACCTCGAATCCGCCGCGCGGGTGTTCGGCGCCGGCACCGGGCGCATGTTCTGGCATATCCTCGTCCCGCTGCTCGGGCCGGGAATACTCGCCGCTTCGCTGCTCGTGCTGGTGCGCACCATCGCGATGTTCGAGCTCACGTTCCTTACCGCCGGTCCGGATTCGCAGACGCTCGTCGTGGCCCTCTATTACGCGGTGTTCGCCGCCGGCGTCCGGGCGCCGCAGTCGGTGGACGCGATGGCGATGATCTACATGGTCGTCACGCTGGTGTGGTTGCTGATCGCGTTGCGCTTTGTCAATCCGACGCAGCTCGTGAGCCGCGTCAAGGAACACCCGCGCGCGGCATGAGCTGATGTTCGTCGCGTACGTACCGGTGGTGTCGCTTGCCGTGCTCGACGGGCTGCTGACATGACGTCCACGAATGGCGGCGACGGCATGAATCCACGTCGTACTGTGCCGGTCGTCTCTTGCATCGCTCCCGGCGGGCGTCATGCAACCTGGGTACGACATCGATGCCGTGGCCATAGGCATCGTGCACCTGGGCCTCGGCGCCTTTCACCGCGCCCATCAGGCGGTGTACACGGATTCCGTCCTCGAAGGCGACGCCCGCTGGGGCATCTGCGGCGTGAGCCTCAAGTCCCCGCGCGCGACCGCCGCGCTCGCCGCGCAGGACGGGCTCTACGCCGTGCTCGAAAAGAGCGCCGCGGGCACCCGACCGCGCGTGATCGGCGCCTTGCGCGAGGCGCTGTTCCTGGGCGCCGACCGGGAGCGGTTGACACGGCGGCTGGCCGATCCCCGGGTCACGGTCGTCACACTGACGGTGACCGAGAAGGGCTACTGCCACGATCCGGCGACCGGTGCGCTCAACCTCGAGCATCCCGACATCGCGCACGACGTCGCGCATCCCGAACTTTCGATCAGCGCGCCCGGCGTGCTCGTCGCCGGCCTCGCCGCGCGCCGCGCCGCGGGAATCGGCGCGATCAACGTCGTCTGCTGCGACAATCTTCCGCACAACGGCCGCACGGTCGAAGGCATTGTCCGTGCGCTGGCGCAGGCGATCGATCCGGCACTCGACGCCTGGATCGGCACGAACGCGGCGTTCCCTTGCACGATGGTCGATCGCATCGTTCCAGCGACGACCGACGCCGACATCGCCGAGGCGGCGCGCCTCCTCGGCGTGCGCGACGATGCGCCGGTGGCCTGCGAGCCGTTCACGCAATGGGTGATCGAGGATCGCTTCGCCGCTCCGCGTCCGGCGTGGGAGCGTGCCGGCGCGCAGCGGGTCGCCGACGTCGCGCCGTTCGAATCCATGAAGCTGCGGCTGCTGAACGGCAGCCACTCGACGCTCGCCTACCTCGGTTACCTCGCGGGCCACGAGTTCATCTGGCAGGCGGCCGCCGACCCGCAACTCGCGACACTGATCGAACGGCTGATGGCCGATGAAGTCGCGCCGACGCTCGTCGCGCCGCCGGGAATGGACTTGCGAACCTATTGCGCGCAGCTGCTGGCACGCTTCCGCAATCCGGCATTGCCGCACCGGACGCAGCAGATCGCCATGGACGGCTCGCAGAAATTGCCGCAGCGGCTGCTCGGCACGGTGCGCGACCGCATCGCGCGCGGGGCGTCGATCGCGCATCTGGCGCTCGGCGTCGCCGGGTGGATCCGCTACGCGAGCGGCACCGACGAACAGGGCCGAACGATCGAGGTCGCGGACCCTCTCGCCGCAACGTTCCGGAAGATCGCTGCGGCGGCGGAAAGCAATCCCGCCGGCATCGCCGAGGGCTTCCTCGACCTCGTCGCCGTTTTCGGAGCCGATCTTGGCGCCGACGCGGCATTCCGCCGCATCGTCTGCCGAAACGTCGTCGCGTTGTACCGGGACGGCGTGCGCAAGACGCTTGCCGCGCAGCTTGCGCGCCCATCCCTCTAGGACCCCCGCCATGGCCAGGATCCCGCTGACGCTTCATGCCGACCGCCTGTTTCCCGTCGATCCCGCGTCACGCCGCCTCGCGCGGGAGCTCTACGCAACCGTCAGGGATCTGCCGATCATCAGTCCTCACGGGCACACCGATCCCCAATGGTTCGCCGACGACCTGCCGTTCGCCAATGCGTCCGCGCTGTTCATCACGCCGGACCATTACGTGTTCCGTATGCTCTACAGCCAGGGTCTGCGGCTCGAGGACCTCGGCATCCCGCGTCGCGACGGCGGCGCGGTCGAACAGGACGCGCGCAAGATCTGGCGCACCTTTGCCACGCACTATCACCTCTTTCGCGGCACGCCGACGCGAAGCTGGCTCGATCATGCATTCGCGACGGTATTCGGGATCGACGAACGCCTCGCCGAGTCGTCGGCCGATCGCTATTTCGACCACATCAACGCCTGCCTCGCCAAGCCCGAATTCAGGCCGCGCGCGTTGTTCGCGCGCTTCAACATCGAGGTGCTGGCGACGACGGAATCCCCGCTCGCTCCGCTGGATCATCATCGGAAGATTCGCGCGTCCGGATGGAAGGGCCGCGTGATCACCGCCTACCGCCCCGATCCGGTCGTCGATCCCGAATTCGAAGGGTTTCGCGACAGCGTCGCCCGCCTCGGCGCCATTGCCGGGGAGAACGCGGCGACATGGCGCGGCTACCTCGCCGCGCATCGCGACCGTCGCGCATACTTCAAGGGGATGGGCGCGACGTCGACCGACCACGGGCACCCGACCGCGCGGACCTGCGATCTGCCCGAGCCGGCGTGCCAGCAATTGCTCGATCGCGCACTGGCGGGAACGGCAACGCCGGAGGAGGCCGAGGAATTTCGCGGGCAGATGCTCACCGAGATGGCCCGCATGAGCCTCGACGACGGCCTCGTCATGCAGATCCACCCGGGGAGCCTGCGCAGCCACAACCCTCTCGTGTTTCGCGACTTCGGCCGCGACAAGGGCGCCGACATTCCGACGCGGACCGACTACGTCCGCGCGCTGAAGCCGCTGCTCGACCGCTACGGCAACGAGCGCAATCTGACCGTGATCCTGTTCACGCTGGACGAGTCGACGTACGCCCGCGAGCTGGCGCCGCTTGCGGGGCATTACCCGATCCTGAAGCTCGGTCCGCCCTGGTGGTTCCACGACAGCCCCGAGGGCATGCGGCGCTTCCGCGAGCAGGCGACGGAGACTGCGGGCTTCTACAACACGGTCGGCTTCAACGATGACACGCGGGCGTTCATGTCGATCCCCGCCCGCCACGATGTCGCGCGGCGGATGGACTGCCGCTTTCTCGCGACCCTCGCCGCGGAGCACAGGATCGGCGAGGACGAGGCATTCGCGCTGGCGCCGGAACTGGCCTACGGCCTGGCGAAGCGCGCCTACAAACTCTGAGACGGGCACCGATGATCACGCTGCGCAAAGCCGAAGATCGCGGCCACGCCGACCATGGGTGGCTCGATTCGCATCATAGCTTCTCGTTCGCCGACTATTACGACCCGGAGCACATGGGCTTCGGACCGCTGCGCGTCATCAACGAGGATCGCGTCCGGCCGGGCATGGGCTTCGGCACGCATGGCCACAAGGACATGGAGATCCTCACCTACGTGCTCGAGGGCCAGCTCGAGCACAACGACAACATGGGCAATG
Source organism: uncultured beta proteobacterium (assembly GCA_963726775.1). Taxonomy (GTDB): domain Bacteria; phylum Pseudomonadota; class Gammaproteobacteria; order Burkholderiales; family Casimicrobiaceae; genus CAIWHR01. The sequence goes on along the minus strand of CAVSDL010000015.1, from coordinate 241,781 downwards.
GGTCGATCATCGCCCCGGGCGACGTGCAGCGGATGAGCGCCGGCCGCGGTGTGCTGCACAGCGAGTACAACCCTTCGCGGACGCTACCGGTCCATTTCCTGCAGATCTGGATTCAGCCGAGCGTCGTTGGCGTCGACCCGGGCTACGAGCAGAGGCGATTCGCGCCGGATGACTTGCGGGGTCAGCTGCGCGTGATTGCCTCGGCGGATGGTCGCGAGAGCTCGGTGACGATCCACCAGGATGCTACGGTGTACGCGGCGCTGCTCGACGGCGCCGAGGCGGCGCGCCACGAGCTCGAGCCGGGCCGCCGCGCCTACGCGCACGTCGCCCGGGGCCGTTTGCACGTCAACGGCATTGCGCTCGCGGCCGGCGACGCGGCGCGGATCACGGACGCTCCCACGGTCTCCCTGGACCACGGGAAATCCGCCGAAATCCTGCTGTTCGATTTGCCCTAGCGGTGCCCACACGCCGCTGCAAAGCGGGCGGTGGGCGCGGCCCGCCGAACGGGAACGTTGCGGAGCGCGCCGTTCGAGACTTCACTCCCCTTCACTCCCGCCGCCGCGAATCGAGCCATATCGTCACCGGCCCGTCGTTGACCAGCGCGATCTGCATGGCGGCGCCGAAGGAACCGGTGGGCACGGGTTTGCCGAAGTGGCGGGTCAACGCGGCGACGAATGCGCAGAACTGCGGTTCCGCAATTTCCGGCGGCGCGGCGTCCGACCAGGAGGGCCGATTGCCCTTTTTCGTCGATGCGTAGAGTGTGAATTGGCTGACGGCAAGGATGCCGCCGCCGATATCGACGACCGACCGGTTCATGATTCCCGCGGCATCGTCGAAAATGCGCAACGCGACGATCTTGCGCGAGAGCCAATCGCGGTCGTCCTCGCCGTCGTCGCGTGCCATCGCGGCCAGCACCAGCAGGCCCGGGCCGATGGCGCCGGTCAGGTGGCTGTCGACCATGACCGAGGCCTCGCGCACCCGCTGGACCAGCGCCCTCACTTCTTCACGACCCTGCGCTCGACTTCGGTCACCACGCCCTCGACGAGCGTCAGCGTCGTAATCGTGTCCAGATCGCCGTCGGCGGGGAGCCACGTCCACCGCGTCTGCTTCTGATTCCGGCGATAGGCCTTCATGTCCGGCGTGCCGAGCTTGGCCAGCACTTCGCCTTCGGTCATGCCGGCACGCGCGAACCGGCGTTCCGAGGCGCCGGCTTTCGCGGGCTTGGCGGGCTTGGACGGTGCCGCGTCCCGGTTGGGCCGGGCATCCTTCTTTGCGACGTCGCTTCCCGCCGCGGGGGCCACGTTGCCGCGGGTCGTCCCGGGCAGCACCGTGATCTCCGGCGGATCGGTCTGGAAGTTGCGCAGCTCGCGGCCGGCTGCGCAGGGCATCTCCTGGTAGACGGGATTGCCGTTGTCGCCGGCGCACTTGTACACCTCGGCCCGGGCGGCGAGCGGCGCGGCGAGCGCTGCAATGAGCGCGGCACAGGGGGCGATATCACGACACGCGAGCATGGCGGGTACTCTTCGGAGGGGCCCACGACGCGGAATCCGTCCCCGAGGCATTACCATAACGCTTTTCCCGGTTGCCCGGACTAGGCCTTTCGATGGAATCTCCGAATCGAGTGATGCGGGCCTGTGCCGCGCGGGTGGGCGACATCGAGCCGTTCCACGTCATGGAGGTGCAGACGGCGGCGCGGACGCTCGAGGCCGGCGGCCGCAGCGTCGTGCACATGGAGATTGGCGAGCCCGATTTTCCGACGCCCGCGACCGTCCTGGCCGAAGCGCAGCGCGCGCTCGCCGGCGGGAGCATCTACTACACGTCGGCGCTCGGCATTATCGAGCTTCGGCAGGCGATCGCGCAGCATTACGCCGACCATTTTGGCGTCGTCGTCGCTCCGGAGCGCGTGATCGTCACGGCGGGATCATCGGCCGCGCTGCTGCTGGTGATGGCATTTCTCGTCGACCGCGATGACCAGATTCTGCTTTCCGATCCCGGCTATCCGTGCAACCGCCACTTCGTCCGCGTGCTCGAGGGCGAGCCGGTCGGTATCCCCGTCGGGCCGGAGACCGGCTACCAGCTCTCCGCCGAGCTGATCGAGCGCCATTGGTCCCCGCGCACGCGTGGCGTGCTGATCGCGTCGCCGTCGAATCCTACCGGAACGAAAGTCGCTCCGGACGAGTTGCGCAGAATCGCCGCGACGGTCGCGCGCCTGGGCGGCCGGCTGATCGTCGACGAGATCTACCTCGGACTTTCCTACGATGGCGATGGCCGCGCCGGGGCGCGCTCGGCGCTGAGCAGCACCGGCCCGCACGCCGACGACCTGTTCATCGTGTCGAGCTTTTCCAAGTACTTCAACATGACCGGGTGGCGCCTCGGATGGATCGTTGCGCCGGATCGGCATGTCCGCGATCTGGAGAAACTCGCCCAGAACCTGTACATCTCTCCACCCACGCTGTCGCAGCGCGCGGCGCTCGCGTGCTTCACACCCGAGACGATTGCCATCGTCGAGAAACGCCGCCTCGCGTTCCGGGACCGCCGCGATTTTCTCGTCCCCGCGTTGCGCGAGCTGGGCTTCGGCATTCCGGTCACGCCCACGGGCGGATTTTTTGTCTACGCCGACAGCTCGCGCTTCGGCGCCGAGAGCCAGCGCTTTTGCCGCGATGTGCTCGAAGCGGCGGGTGTCGCGATCACGCCAGGCATCGATTTCGGGCGCCATCGCGCCGACTCTCACGTACGCTTCGCCTATACGATCGATACCGCAAAGCTCGCGGAAGGCGTCGCGCGGCTGCGCCGCTTTCTGTAGGGGAGAGGCCACGCCTCTTGCGCGCGTGATCGCAACGGTTCGATCGTGCCGATCGGTGGCAGGCGCGGTCCCGGGCCGGCCTTGGCTGCCACTCGTCGCGCTATTGCTGCTGACGGGTTGCTCCGCCGTCGAATTCTATTGGCAGGGACTCGCCGGGCAGTTCGACCTGCTCGCGCGGGCGAAACCGATTCCGGAGGTGATCGAGTTCACGCCCGATGCAGCGCTCAAGGCCCGACTGCAGCGGGTACAGGAAATTCGCGCCTACGCGAGCCGCGAGCTGGCGCTGCCCGACAACGGCAGCTATACGCGCTATGCGGATCTCGACCGTCCGTTCGTCGTCTGGAACGTTGTCGCGACGCCCGAGCTGTCGCTGACGCCGCGGCAGTGGTGCTTTCCGGTGGCGGGCTGCGTGGTGTACCGCGGCTACTTTGCCGAAGGGGATGCGCGCAACGAAGCCGCGAGGCTCGCGGCGGAAAATTCCGACGTGCATGTCAGCGGCGTGCCGGCGTATTCGACGCTCGGGTACTTCGATGATCCGGTGCTCTCGACCTTCGTCCGTTATCGCGAAGCCGAGGTGGCGAGGCTCATCTTCCACGAGCTCGCGCACCAGGTGGTCTACGTCAAGGACGATTCGGCGTTCAACGAGTCGTTCGCGGTCGCCGTCGAAGAAGAGGGGCTGGCGCGGTGGCTTGCCGCGCAGCAGGGGCGCCCGGACGCCGCGCAGTTCGCCGCAGAAGTCGCCCGGACGCAGCGCCTGCGCGCCGAATTCCGCGCGCTCGTCCGAACAACGCGAGGCCGCCTCGCGGCACTGTACGCGAGCGACGCTGCGGATGCCGACAAGCGAGCCGGCAAGGCGGCCGCGTTTGCGACGATGCGCAGCGAATACGAGCGGATGAAGTCCGGCTGGGACGGCGTTCCTGCCTTCGACCGGTGGTTCGCCGGCGGCGCCAACAATGCGGGAATTGTCGCGGCGGGCTTGTACGCCGACCGCGTCCCGAAGTTCGCGGCACTGCTGCGCGCGGAAGGCGGCGATCTGCCGCAGTTCTACGGCCGCGTGAAGGCGCTGGCCGCGTTGCCAAAGGCCGAGCGCGACGGGGTGCTCGACCGCGCGATCGCGGCACCGGACGCGGTCACGCTGCGGTGATCGTCGTGTTTGACCGTCGTTTCGGATTCGTGGACACTGCGAATCGCGCGAAAGCGCCCGCTGCCAGCCGAGCGCGATGATGGGTGCCGTGCAACCGGGAAATATGCTCGCTTGTAGCAGACATTGCGCATGACCAGCCTGCTTTCCATCCATCCACCCCTTGCCACGCTCGACGACGATGCGTGGGAGGACCTGCTCAATTTCATCGAGGAGCGGCGGGTCATCCCGATCATCGGGCCGGAACTTCTCAAGATCGACACGGAGTCCGGCCCGCGGCTGCTCTATGAGTGGGTCGCCGAGAAGCTCGCGGGCAAACTCAACGTGGACACCGCGCAGCTGCCGCAGCCGTACACGCTGAACGACGTCGTCTGCTGGTTCCTCGCCTCGCGGGGCCGGCGCGAGGAAGCCTACACGCGGCTGCGCAGCATCCTGCGCGACGCGAACTTCGCGCCTCCGCTGGCGCTGCGGCAGCTCGCCCAGATCACCGATTTCGACCTGTACGTCACGACGACCTTCGACCCGCTGCTCGAGCAGGCGATCAACAACGAGCGGTTCGGCGGCGCGCAGTCCACCGAGGTGATCGCGTATTCGCCGAACCGGGTCGCCGACCTGCCGACCGAGCGCGAGCGGCTCCAGCGACCGGTCGTCTATCACCTGCTGGGCCGCCTGTCGGCGTCGCCGACGTACGTGATCTCGGATGAGGACACGCTGGAGTTCATCTGCGCGCTGCAGAGCGAGCACCTGACGCCGGAGAAGCTCTTCCACGAACTCGAGCACAATCATCTGCTGCTGATCGGCAGCAGCTTCACCAACTGGCTCGCGCGCTTCTTCCTGCGGATGACCAAGCGCCACCGGCTGTCCGACCCGCGCGAGGTGGGCGAGGTGCTGGCCGACAGCCATTCCGGCAGCGACAGCCGGCTGATGAGCTTCCTGCAGCAGGTCAGCGTGCGCACGCGCATCTACGGCGGCGCCGGCAAGTTCGTCGACGAGCTGCACCGGCGATGGACGACGCGACACAAGCCGGCGGACGTCATCGCGCTCGGCGCGGCGCCGCAGCGCTTCCGGCCGCCGGAACGCGAGATGCCGGACAACGCGGTGTTCGTGAGCTACGCGCGCGACGATCTCGCCGCCGTGCAGAAGCTCAAGGCCGGGCTCGACGCCGCCGGCATCGAGGCATGGTTCGACATGGAGCGCCTCGAGAGCGGCGACGACTACGACCGGATGATCCACCGCAACATTGCCCGCTGCTCCTTCTTCGTTCCGGTCGTCTCGGCGGCGACGGAGAGGCGGCTCGAGGGCTACTTCCGCCGCGAGTGGAGCTACGCGATCGATCGCACCCGCAACATTGCCGATGGGGCCGTGTTCATACTGCCGGTGTGCATCGACGACACGAACGCCGGCGGCGCCCGCGTGCCCGAACACTTCAAGACGGTTCATTTCACGCGGCTCGCCGCCGGCGAGGTGACGCCGGAGTTCGCGCGCCGGCTGCAGGATCTCCTCTCCGAGCGCAAGCCGTGACCGCCGCATGAACGAAGTCGCATCGCCCTCCGCGATTGCCGCGGACTCGCAATCCGCCATCGACCGGCAGCACCCGTGGCTCGGGCTCGACTCGTTCACCGAGGAGACGCGCTCGTACTTCTACGGGCGCGAGGAGGAGGTGGCGGAGCTCGGCCGCCGTGTCCAGCGCAAGCGGCTCACGATCCTGTTCGGCCAGTCCGGGCTCGGCAAGACGTCGATCCTGCGCGCCGGTATCGTCCCCAGGCTGCGGCCGCTGGGCTACTGCCCCGTCTACGTGCGGATCGACTACTCGCCGGAATCGCCGTCGCCGGCCGAGCAGATCAAGAAGGCGATCTTCCGCGCCACGCAGGCCTCGGGGCAATGGACGCAGGCCGGGGCCGCGGTCGAAGGCGAGTCGCTGTGGGAGTTCCTGCACCATCGCGACGACGTGCTGCGCGACGCCGTGGGGAAGACGCTGATCCCGCTCCTCATCTTCGACCAGTTCGAGGAGATCTTCACGCTCGCGCAGACCGACGAGTTCGGCCGCCGGCGGGCGGCGGAATTCATCGCCGACCTCGCCGACCTGGTGGAGAACCGCCCGCCGAGGGCGGTCGAGGAGCGCATCGACCAGGACGAGTCCGCCGCCGAAATGTTCGACTTCACGCGCGAGGACTATCGGATCCTGATCGCGCTGCGCGAGGACTACCTCGCGCACCTCGAGGGCGTGAAGGGCGAGATGCCTTCGATCACGCAGAACCGGATGCGGCTCGCGCGGATGACCGGCGCGCAGGCGCTCGACGCCGTGGTGAAGCCCGGCGGGGCGCTCGTCAACGAGGAGATCGCCGAATCGATCGTGCGCTTCATCGCCGGTGGCTCGGAGCTGCGCAACGCCGAGGTCGAGCCCTCGCTCCTCTCGCTCATCTGCCGCGAGTTGAACAACGCCCGCCTCGCGCAGCGCAGGAGCGAGATCTCGGCCGATCTGCTCGCCGGCTCGCGCGACACGATCCTCTCCGAGTTCTACGAGCGCGCGCTCGCCGACCAGCCGCCCGGCGTGCGCAAGTTCGTCGAGGACGAGATGATCACCGAGTCCGGCTTCAGGGAGAGCCTGGCCGAGGAGCGGGTGCAGAAGGCGTTCGCCGCGGCAGGGGCCACGCCGGACGCGCTGTCGAAGCTCGTCAACCGGCGGCTGCTGCGCATCGAGGAGAGGCTCGACCTGCGCCGCGTGGAATTGACGCACGACGTGCTGTGCAGCGTCGTGACGGCGAGCCGCGACCTGCGCCACGAGCGGGAAGCGCGCGACGAAGCCGAGCGCAAACTCGCCGGGCAGCGTGCGCGCGAGCTCGCGACCCGCGCGTCTCTCGTGCGCGCGCGCAAGGTCGCGGCCGTTTGCATCGCGCTGGCCGTCGTTGCCGTCGGCGCGGCCGCGTTCGGTGTCTGGAACATGCAGCGCGCGCAAGCCACACGGGCGATGGCCGAAACCGCGCGCGGCGAATCCGAAAAGCTCGTCGTCTACCTGCTGGACGACTTCTACCGCGAACTCGAACCCGTCGGCCGTCTCAACATCGTCGGCGAGCTGGCCAAGCGCGCGATCGACTACTACAACGCCCTGCCGGCCGAATTGCGCACGCCTGACACCGAGCGCAACCAGGCGCTGGCACAGGTGCGCTACGGCGCGGTGCTGCGCACCCAGGGCAAGGTCGATGAGGCACGCAAGGTGCTCGCCGTGGCGATTCCTGCGCTCGATGCACTGCGCGCGAAGGGCGATGCGAGCGAAGCTGCCGCGAACGGCCTGTCGCTCGGTCTGGTCGCGCAATCGCGCGCGGTGGACTCGGGCGGCTTCGACCGCGCCGCCCTGCCGCCCGCGGAACGGGCCGTGACGGTGCTCCTGCCGGCGGCAAAGGCAAGCGACGCGAGCGTCGCCCTGCGGCGCGCCTATGCGGCAGCGCTGGATCAGCTCGGATACGTGCAAATGCGGCAGGGCCAGTACGAAACTGCGCTGGTCTCCCAGAACGAGGCGCTGGCAGCCTACCGCAGCATCGACAACCTGCAGGCCGACGGCGATGCCGCGGCCCGTTTCGGCATCGCGGCCGGCTGGCTGGTAGAAACCTACGGCAATCTGGGCCGGCCGGCAGACGCCACCCGTGCAGGCGAAGAAGGACTTCGTGCAACCACGCTGGTGCTCGATCAGCAGCCGACCAACATGCTTGCCTTGCGCGCGCGTGGATTGATTTCATCGGCCCTGGCCCAGGTGGCGGAAAGCGAAGTGCAGCCGGCGCGTCGGCTGGCGGCTGCCGAACAGTCGATGCGGGACTCGGCACTGCTGGCGCGGATCGACCCCAGCAACATGATCGCGAGAGGCAACGCACTCATCTCGCGTTCGAACGCGGCCGGAGCCCTGTGGGATATGGGCCGTCTGCGCGACGCCCTGGCCAGGTACCTGGAGAACCGTGAGGGTGAGACGCTCGCGGCGACCTCGCCGCTGATCGCGGGCCCCGTCTCCGAGTCGCTTTTCTGGGCCTCGATGATCGCTGCCGACCTCGGACAGCCTGTCGCGGCGGAGAAATACTTCGCCGACTCGCTGCGCTATTTCGAGACCTTCATGCGCGCCATCCCGGAGACCTCATTCGAGCATGCCATTTGGCGCGCATGGGTAGCTGTCGGCCCGGTGCAGCTGGCCGCGCGCCTGGGCGACCCGGCGCGCGCCCGTGCCGCCGCCAAGGGCGTGCGCGAGAGGCTGCTGCAACTGAAGCCTCCCGATGCCTTCGGCCGCGAGCGGGTTGCGGATGCGCTTCGCAATCTGCACCTGACGCTGGGCTGGGCCGAATTTCAGGACGGCGACTTCGCCGCCGCGCAGGAGCAATTCAGCCAACTTGCCGAAGCGCGCAAGCAGCTGCCCGCGCGCACCCTCGGCGGACGGCGCGATGCAGCCGACGACGCGGCGCTGCTCGCGATCGCGCTGGGTCGCGTCGGGCGCAACGACGAAGCGCGCGCACTGGACGAACCCGCGCTCGCGTTCCAGCGCGAGTTCAACGCGCGGAAGACCGACGAGCAGTGGCACAAGCTCGGCCTGGCGCTCGCGCTGCTGGCCTCGGCGCAATCGACGCCGTCGAAAGCCGGCGCCCGGCTCGCCGAAGCCCAGGCCGCGCTCGACAGCCTGCCTGCCGAAGCGCGAGGCGTGCGCAAGAGCCTGACAGCGCAAGCGCTGATTGCCGACGCGCGCCGCGCAGCGCGCTGAGGGACGAGCAGCCGAACGAAATGCGCGCGCCGAGGAACGCAAAGGTGTGGCGTGGGCGCATCGCCGAAGAACTGAAGCGGCAGCGTTAGGCGTGCGCGACAATCGACCCGACGCGCCGCATGGAGCAGATCCTTTCCGACGGGGACTCCGCCGCGACCGCCGACGACTGCGCGCGTATCCGTAGCCATCTCGCGCACGGCGCGCCCTGGGACGCCTGCGACGCGTTCCGCGAGGCGGTCGCGTCGCGGCCGCACGATGCCGAGCTGCTCTATTGCGGCGCGCTGGCTCACGCGCGGGCCGGCGCAACCCACGAGGCCCTCGCGTTGCTCGACCGGGCGCAGGCTTCGGCGCCGGCAGCGCTGCTCGCCGATATCCTGAGCCTGCGCGGACGCCTGTGGAAGGACGGCTTCCATCGAGCGCCGGATTCTCCCGGCGCGGTGGCGATGGCCGAGCGCGCGCGCGACGATTATCTTGCGGCTTACGCGCTGCGGCACGACACTTACCCCGGAATCAACGCCGCCACCTTGTCGCTGCTGCTCGGTGAGCGTGCCGAAGCGAAACGCCTGGCGAACGAAATCCTCGCGCAACTCGGGGCGCAGACGACGCCGCCGACATGCTGGGATCACGCGACCGCGGGCGAGGCCGCACTGCTGCTCGGCGCTTTCGATCGGGCGCGGCAAAGCTACGCCGCCGCGTTCGCGCTGGCTCCCGGCGATGCCGGCAGCGTGGCGACGATGCGCCGGCAGGTCGGGTTGCTCGCACGGGTCATACCCGAAGCCGCCGGCGCGATGCGGCTCCTGCCGGCCGCCGACGTGCTGGCGTTCGCGGGCCACATGATCGACGTTCCGGGGCGGCCCACGCCCCGGTTTCCGGCGGCCCTCGCGAGCGCCGTCGAGGAGGCGTTCCGCAAGCATCTCGCCCGCCTCCACGAGCCCGTCGTCTATACGTCGGCCGCCTGCGGCTCCGATCTGATGTTCATCGAAGCGGCGCTCGCCGTCGGCGCCGAGGTCAACGTCGTGCTGCCGTTCGACCGGGAGGACTTCGTGCGCACCAGCGTGGCGGTGGGCGGCGCCGCGTGGCTGCCGCGCTTCGACGCCGCTCTCGCCCGGGCGACGCGGGTGATCATGGCCACCGAAGAGGGTTATCTCGACGACGACGTGCTCTTCGAACACGCGGCGCTGCTGCTCGAAGGCTTCGCCGTGTTGCGCGCCGCGCAGCTGCAGACCGCGCCGTCGCTGCTCTGCGTGCTCGATTCGGCGGCGCCCGGCGGGATGGGGGGGACGCTGTCGTCGTTCGAGCGCTGGCAAGCGACCGTCGGTCCGCCGCAGGTGATCGATCTGTGCCTGCTGCGTGCCCAGGCGGCTTCCGGCGCCGGGACCGTCCCCGACGGCGCGCTCGGTCGCGGCCCGATGCCTGCGGCAGCGGGTTCGCCCGCTGCGGTCGTGGCGCCCGATGAACTGGGCGCCGCCGCGCGTCCGCAGCGGACGCTCAAGACGCTGCTGTTCGCCGACTTTGCGGGCTACAGCCGGCTGCACGATGCCTATGCGCCGCTGTTCCAGTCGCGCTTTCTCGACATCGTCGCCGCGGAGATCGCGGCGTCTCCGATCAAGCCGCTGGACGCCAAGACCTGGGGCGATGCGCTGTATGCGGTGTTCGCGTCGCCGCACGACGGCGCCGAGTTCGCGCTGCGCCTGCTGGCGAGCATGCTGGGCGTCGACTGGACCGCGGCCGGGCTGCCGGAAAGCAGCCAGATCCGCATTGCGCTGCACGCCGGACCGGTGTTCTGCGGGTTCGATCCGATCATGGGCCGGGACAGCTATTTCGGGTCGAGCGTCACCAAGACCGCGCGGATCGAGCCGGTGACGCCAACCGGCATGGTGTACGCGAGCGAGGCGTTCGCCGCGACGCTGGTCGCCTCGGGCAAGGCTGATTTCGCGCTGGAATACATCGGCCGCCTGGAACTGGCCAAGGGTTACGGCGAGTCGCGGATCTATCGGCTCGACCGGCGCTGACCGGTCGCGACCCCGCCCGGCGACCCGGCGCCGCTCGCCGCTTCGCCTCGTCGGGCCGGGTCCGGAACCGCTGTCGGGCCCCGGCGGACGCGGCGTCGCGGCAGGAACACAGGGGACCGGCCCCGCCTTCCGCCGCCGGAAACAACGACAAGATTGCGATGCAGCGTCCATTCGGCCTTGTTTTAGATAGCAAAATCGCTTAGAATCACAGGTTCCCTTGCCTCACCCGCCGCAGACGGGGAGGCCACCAGCGGCCACCGATGCCGCTCCACAGCCCATAAGGAGCGATCTGCATGCGTCACTACGAAGTCGTATTCATCGTGCATCCCGACCAGAGCGAGCAGGTTCCCGCGATGGTCGAGCGGTATCGCACGACCATCACCGGCAAGAACGGCCGGATCCACCGCCTCGAAGACTGGGGCCGGCGCCAGCTCGCCTACCCGATCGCCAAGATCCACAAGGCGCACTACGTGCTGATGAACATCGAGGTCGACCAGGAAACGCTGGACGAGCTCGAACACGCATTCAAATTCAACGACGCGGTGCTGCGCCATCTGATCGTCGCGATGAAGGAGGCCGTTGTCGCGCCGTCGCCGATGATGCGCGAGGAAAAGCCGAGGACTGCCCGCGACGGCGAACGTGGTGATCGCGGGGATCGCGGGGATCGCGGCGACCGTGGGGATCGCGGTGATCGTGGTGACCGAGGAGCGCGGCCGGCAGCGGCGGTCGTCGACGCACCGCCTGCGGCCGACCCGGCGGCACCGCCAGCGGTGGCCTAACGCGAACGGCGATACAACTGGCCCACGTGCCCGCTGCGAACCGGCTCACGCTTGACGCCACGCTTACGGAACGCGGCGACCTGCGCTACACCCCGGCGGGCGTTCCAGCCCTCGAATGCATATTGAAGCATAGGTCGGTACAGCCGGAAGCCGGTGGAGCGCGCAACGTCGACTGCGAACTGGCCGCGGTGGCCTTCGGTGAACCTGCAAAGGCGCTCTCCGCCGTGCCGACCGGGACCGCGTTGCGCTGCAAGGGCTTTCTCGCGCGGCGCTACCGTACAGGCGTCACGGTTGCGCTGCACGTAAACGAATTCGAATTGATGGAAGGAAACTGAAATGCCGCGTCCCCAAGGAAGATTTGGCAAGAAGAAGGATGGCAAGAAGCGCGAGCGCGGGAACAACCTGTTCAAGCGCAAGAAGTTCTGCCGCTTTACCGCGGAAGGGGTCAAGGAGATCGATTACAAGGACATCGAAATCCTCAAGGACTTCGTCCAGGAGAACGGCAAGATCATGCCGGCGCGGATCACCGGCACCAAGTCACGATACCAGCGCCAGCTGGGCACGGCGATCAAGCGCGCGCGATACCTTGCGTTGATCCCGTACACCGACCTGCACTGAGCGGAGGCCCCATGCAGATCATCCTGCTCGAGAAGGTCGTCAACGTCGGCAACCTGGGCGACGTCGTCAAGGTAAAACAGGGTTACGCCCGCAATTACCTGATCCCCCACGGGAAGGCCAAGCGTGCCACGCCCGAGAACATCAAATTGCTGGAAGGCAAGCGCGCGGAGCTCGAGAAGGCCGCCGCCGAGAAACTCGCTGCCGCGCAGGACCAGGTCGGGAAGCTCGAGGGCCTGACGATCCAGGTCACGCAAAAGGCCGGCGTGGACGGTCGCCTGTTCGGATCGGTCACCAACAGCGACATCGCGGACGCCCTGAAGGCGCAGGGCTTCCCCATCGAGAAGGCGGCCATCCGGATGCCGGGCGGTCCGCTGAAGCACGTCGGCGACCACCCGCTGGTCGTAGCGGTGCATACCGACGCGACGGCGAACATCACCGTAAGCGTACTGGGCGACACGACGAACGCCCTCTGAACGACGCCGATTCGATCTTGCGGCGACGCCAGGTCGCGGAGAAAGCCCCGTCATCCGGCGGGGCTTTTTTTTCGAGGCGGACAGGGTTTGCCGGAGCCGGGATTCCCCGGCGCATTATCGGCCGGGGATTGCGCGATGGGGCCACGCCACGGGCGTCACGTCGGGCCGCGCAGCGATGCACCGCCGACGTGGCGCGGGCGAGGCAATGACAGGGCCTTGGCGGACAACGAGTTCGGGGGCGCACCGCGGCAGCCTGCTAAAATCATCGTTCCCCATCCCCGCCGTCGGCGTCGCAGCACCACGCGACATTCCGCGACCATTTACTGAATCCCAAGCGGCCGGAGATGTCGGCCCGACCCAAGCCCATGCCCGACGACCCGCAGCTCGACGCGCTGAAACTTCCGCCGCACTCGCTGGAGGCGGAACAGTCGGTGCTGGGCGGACTCCTGCTCGACAACGAGGCCACCGACAAGGTCGGCGACGCGGTTTCGGATGCCGACTTCTACAGCGAAGCGCACCGCCTCATCTACCAGCATATCGTCGGCCTCGTCGCCGACGGCAAGCCGGCGGATGTGGTGACCGTATCCGGATCGCTCGCCTCCTCGCAGAAACTCGATTACGTCGGTGGACTCGCCTATCTGGGTGCGCTCGTACAGAATGTTCCCACGGCCGCGAACATCCGCCACTACGCGCAGATCGTCCGCGACCGCTCGATATTGCGCCAGCTTGCGGCGACCGCAGGCGACATCGCCGACACGGCCTACAATCCGCTCGGACGCAGCGCGAAGGAAGTCCTCGATCAGGCCGAGGCGAAAGTGCTGCACATCGCCGAGCAGGGCTCGCGTGGAACGCAGCAGTTCCAGGAGATCGGGACGCTGCTCGCGGGTGTGGTCGAGCGGATCGAGACGCTCTACAACCGCGACGATCCGTCCGATGTCACGGGCGTGCCGACCGGCTTCCCCGATCTCGACCGTATGACCTCCGGGTTGCAGCCGGGCGATCTCGTCGTCGTCGCCGGACGCCCCAGCATGGGCAAGACGGCCCTCGCCTTGAACATCGGCGAGCATGTCGCGCTCGCCGCGGGAATGCCGGTGGTCGTTTTTTCCATGGAAATGGGTGCGTCGCAGCTCGCGTTGCGCCTGATCGGGTCGGTCGGGCGGCTCGACCAGCACAAGCTGCGCACCGGGCGGCTGGCGGCCGAGGACTGGGAGAAGCTCACCGCCGCGCTGGGGCGGCTCAACGAGGCGCCAATCCTCATCGACGAAACGCCTGCCCTCAATGCGATCGAAGTGCGCTCGCGCGCCCGGCGGCTGATGAAGACCTACGGCAAGCTCGGCCTCGTCATCGTCGATTACCTGCAGCTGATGCAGGCATCGACGTCGGGCGAAAATCGGGCGACCGAGATCTCCGAAATCTCACGCTCGATGAAGGCGCTGGCGAAGGAACTCAAGGTTCCGGTGATGGCGCTCTCGCAGCTCAATCGCTCGCTCGAGCAGCGGCCGAACAAGCGGCCGGTGATGTCCGATCTTCGGGAAAGCGGGGCGATCGAGCAGGATGCGGACCTGATCCTGTTCATCTATCGCGATGAAGTCTACAACCCCGACACGCAGGAGAAGGGTGTTGCCGAGATCATCATCGGCAAGCAGCGCAACGGCCCGATCGGCACGGTGCGCCTCACCTTTCTCGGCGAATACACGCGCTTCGAGAGCTTTGCGTCGCCGGGCAGTTACTGACGGGCGCAGGGCATGGGTCCGACACGCTGCGGTGCGATCGCATCGTCGGCAATCCGGACCGCACGGTGGAGCACGGACGCCGAATGATGCCCGGTAGCGCCGTCATTTCGAGAATGCGGCCCTGTCCTTGCGGAAGCGGAAAGCGCTTCAAGCACTGCTGCGGAATCGAAAGTGCGAGCGAGGCGGTCTTCGCGAGCCACGGACTCCGCGCGATCATGCACAGGGCTCTGCTCCTGCAGCAGGCGGGCGATCTGCAGGCGGCAGAATCCCTGTATCGCATGGCGCTGGAAGATGCGCGCGGCGAGCCCGACTGCCTGCACATGCTCGGCGTGATCTGCTATCAGACCGGTAGATACGCCGAGGCGGCCAGGCTTATCTGGCAGGCGCTGCAGATCACCGGCTGGTCCATCGATTCGATGAAGCACAATCTGTCTCTGGTCGTTTCCCGCATGTTCGACGATTCGTCCACCTGGGATGGTGCGACTTGGCGCGACCGGATTGCCGTGTTCGCGGAGCCGTCCGCCGCGGAAGACCCGACGGGTACCCGCGAATGCGCGCGCGCGGATGCTCCGCTCCATGCCGTGGAGCGGGCATTGGAACGGCGCCCGGGAACGAGGGTTCTGTACGTCGATGGTTCTGCGCCGCAGCGCGACCGGGACGGGCCGTCGGTACGTTTGGTTTCGATCTTGTCCCTGCTGCGGCACATCGGTTGCGCGGTCGCATTTCACGCACTGGATATGAATTTCTCGAAGGCACGCGACGGATGGATGGACGACGCAGGGATCGAGGTCCTCCACCCGCCAGCCGTCTGGGGTGGTCTCACGCAGATTCTGACCACACGCGGCCACGATTTCGATCTTATTTTCATCAGCCGATTCAATCTCGCACTGCCGTACATCACGCTGTTGCGTCACTTCGCGCCCAACGCTCGATTTATCGTCGACACGCTGGACCTGCATTTTGTACGAGAGAGGCGGATGGCCGAACTTACCGGTAACCCGGAATCCATGCGCCATGCGGCACTGATCCAGGGACAGGAACTGGGAGTAATTCGCGCCGCGGATTTCACGTTGGTCGTCAGCGACTGCGAAAGAAGGCTGCTGTCCCGCGAGGTTCCGGACGCGCAGGTCCGGATCCTGTCCAACATCCACGACGTCCGCGGCCGGAAGGCGGGTTTCGACGATCGCCGCGACCTGTTCTTTGTAGGCGGGTTTGGGCATCTGCCCAACGTCGATGCCGTTTGCTGGTATGCCGCCGAAGTGTGGCCGAGGGTCCGCCGCGTACTTCCGGACGTGCTCACCTATCTTGTCGGCAGCAATGTTCCCGATTCTGTTCGTGCACTTGCCGGCGACGGAATCGTCGTCGTTGGGCATGCGCCGGACCTGTTGCCGTACCTCGACGGGTGCCGTGCTTCCGTGGCTCCATTGCGCTTTGGCGCGGGAGTGAAGGGCAAGATTGGCACCGCGCAGAGTTCCGGTGTTCCCGTCATCGCCACGATGCGCGCGGCCGAGGGCATGCACCTCGAGTCCGGACGCAATGCGCTCATCGCCGACACGGCGCAGGACTTTGCGGACGCCATCGTGCGCGTCTATGGCGACAGTGAAATGTGGACCACGATTTCCGACGGAGGGATGGAAAACGTGCGCCGGCACTTTTCACCGGACGCCGCGCGGGCTGTGCTGGAGGAGTTGCGCGATCTGCCGATCCCGCGGAAGGATGTGCGTCCCGAACGTGCCCCCGATGGTCCGATCCACGAGTGCGCACCGTCGGTCGCGGACGCACGGCACGCCGCTCTGATTCTGGTTCCTGCGGGGCATGGCAGCCTGGGTGACGAGGCCATGGTTCGAGGGCTGCTGTCGTGGCGGGATAGCGCGGCGGCGGGATGGGTGGTCGATTTGATTTCGATCTACCACGGCGATCGCTGGCCGCACCTTCCCGGGGTCCGCAACGTTATGACGGTGGTCTCGGAGGACGCCGGGTCGGGGTCGGACGTGCTGGCGAAAGTGGAGGCGGTCCTGAGTCGGTACGACGCATTTGCTCTTTTCGGCGCGGATGTGCTGGATGGATACTATTCGCTCGACGAAACGCGCCGTCGACTGGCGCTCGTGGAGATCGCCGAACGTCGGGGCCTCGCGACCACCATCTTCGGTTTCAGCATCAACGATGCCCCAAACGAGGTGGCCATTGCCGATCTGGCCCGCCTTGCAGGGCGCATCCCGCTTTGCGTGCGTGATCCCGTCTCCGCTCGGCGCCTTGCGAATCGTGGCTTGCTGTCCGTGGTCGCCGTTGCCGACGTGGCGTTCCTGATGCCGCCGGCAGAGTCGTCGTTTGCAACTCGTGAAATCGAGACCTGGATCCATGAACAGAAATCGTCGGGCCGGCGCGTGGCGATGATCAACTTGTCGAGGCATGTGCTCTCCACAGCCTCGCCCGTCGAAGACGGCGAGCTCTGCAAGTTCGCCGATGCGGCCGCCAGGCTGGTCTCGAATCAGCGGCTCAGCATACTGTGGTGCGCCCATGACCTTCGGACGGGTGCCAGCGCGGACGACAGTGACGTTGCCATCGCCATGAATCTCTCGAGACTCCTGTCCCGGAAACGCATTGACACCGCGTACCACCGCCATGTCGTGCCTGCCAGCCCCGACGAAGCGAAACGCCTGGCCGGACAGGTCGATCTGGTGGTCACAGGCCGCATGCATCTGGCGATCGCCGCGCTGGGCATGGGCACGCCGGCCATTGGAATTTCGTATCAGGGCAAGTTCGAAGGACTGTGGCAGCTCTTCGGGCTGGCGGACTACGTTGTCAATTGTCGCGTCCTCGATTCGGGTCAGCTGGAGATGCTCTGTGTCCGCGCGCTGAAACAACTGGACGAGCTGACGCGGAGGGTCGCCGCGCGATTGCCGGAAGTGCTCGAATCGGCGCGCAGGAATTTCGCGTCATGGCCACAGCGCAACGCCGATTGATGTGTAAGTCGGCGAATGGCGTGCAATCGACGGCAGAACCGGATGACCGACGGTCGAATCGCGCGTGCGAAGAGCCACGGTCGCCGAATGCTGCGGTGGGTGCGGATCGGTGATCGAATCTTCGGCATGGACGGCTCTGGTATCTTCTGGGAATGCGGCGTGGTTGGACGCCGCGCCTTCTGCGCCAGACCGCCGTTCTCCGACGTTGGCCGACCACGAGGATATCGCGCTCGATGAGTGATGCCTCCGCCGTGACTACCGCCCATTCGCGCAACGCCCCATGCCCGTGCGGCAGCGGGCGCCGATACAAGGAGTGCCATGGCTCGATCGCCCGGGTGACACAGGGAACCGCCGCTGCGCCATCACTGATGCAGGTCGCTCTCGGGGCACAGCAAGCCGGACGCTTCGGTGAAGCAGCGGAGCTCTACGCTCAGGTACTGGCCGGCGACCCCAGCAACTTCGACGCGCTGCACATGCTCGGGGTCGTGCATTACCAACGCGGGTGGTTCGACGACGCGGCGCGCCTGTTGAAGCGCGCAGTCGCGTTGCGTCCCGACGTGCCGGCGGCGAGAAGCAATCTTCATCTGGTGGAATCGGTGCCGCGGATCGAACGTGAGTTATGCCAGGAGGCGCTCCGTCGCGCCGCCCGCCTTGTCGAGCCGGTCGACGACCTGCGATCGCTTGCCGCGTCGACGTCGACGGTGAGGCTGGTGATCGCGCAGGAGATGACGGCTCCTGATGCAGCGGCATTCGGTCGCCTCCTCCGGATCTTCGCGGCGGCGCGCGTCGAAGTCGGGGCCGATCCCATTGCGATTTCCAGAATTCCCGCTGCGCCGGGGCTCCGCCTCGAGCACGGCATGTATTCGGTCGGCGGTCTTCTGGTCGTCATCGGCAGCGCGCATTCGCTGCGGGACTGGGTCGAAGCCGCATGTCCCGACTGCATTGTTCTCGTTGTCACCGCGGATGAACCCGGCGATCTCCTCGACCGGATTCGCGAGTTGTCCCGTGACGGGAAGGATCGGATCGGAATCATTTTCGCGACGGCAGCACTTGCGTCGCGAATCCCTCTGCCAGGGGAAACGCTCGCGCTGGAGCCGCCTGATTCGACGGTGCTGCGGTCGTGAGCCCGTCAACGAAGGTGGCGGCGGCGCCGGCTCGACCGGAATTGAGAATGATCGCGTTCTACCGTCTGCCCGGCGGCGACACACCCCGAGCGTGCGAGTCGTACGGGTCCGGTCTCGCCGACGCGGAAAGTGTGCGCGGGGCCCGGCCGAATTTTGCCGGACACCACCAGCCGCACTTGCCCGTGGAATCCGATGACTGCGACGCCTCCGGTGTAGCTTCGCTTGCGGCGCACGCAGCGCGTGCCGCTGCCTACGGCATTCACGGATTCTGTTTTCTCTGCCGATGGTCCGGCGACGCTGGCGCATTCAATCGTGCGATCGCCGCGATGGCAGATTCGAACAAGCCGGGATTCCCGTTCTGCATCTGTCTCGAAGCCGATGACGCTGCGTCGAAATCGGAGCAAGGGGACGATTCAGCACCGCCCGGCGCGCTGCCGGACGAGGCGTTGCCGATCCGTGCGTTGCTTCCGGTTCTGGCCGACGTCGACTATATCCGCGTCGGTGGGCGGCCTCTGGTCCTGGTGTTGCGATCGGGACCCGCATCCGGCCTGGCCCGTGTGGCCGCGATCTGGCGCGACGAGTGCGTTCGCGCCGGCGTCGTTGATGCCTTCCTTTGTTGCGTCGACACGGCATTGGGGGGCGTACTGCCGGCAAACTGCGGGTTCGACGCTGCGTTCGCCATGCCTCCGTATGGCTTCCACCCGGAAAGCCACCGTGATCGCCTGCAACTGACCAACACGGCATTTGCCGGGGAGGTGCGTAGCTACCGAAGCTACATCGCGCAAACACTGGCGGTTGCGCGTCCCCCCTACAAGCGATTCAGCACCGTCATGCCGGGATGGGACGAGACGCCGCGGAATCAGAATGCCGGACTGATCTTCGAGGGCTCGACGCCCGAATTGTTTGGCGTCTGGGTCGAGCGGGCGGCGCGACGGACCCGTTTGCGATTCAGTGGCGACGAACGCCTGCTGTTCGTCCGTTCCTGGAATGAATGGGACCGCGGATGTCATCTCGAACCGGACCGCCGCTTTGGCGTCCAGTACCTCGATGCTTTGTCGGACGGTCTGGCGGGTTCCGAGCGCGGCGCGCCCGAGCGGCCCGCCTGGAGCGCGGTCCGGGCATGGTCAGACGCGGACGGAGGTGCGTCAGCAGCGCGGATCGTTCGTTCCGCGCGGCCGAATCAGGCGTTCGCCAGCGCCTGCCTTGTGTCCGTGGTGATGCCGGCGTACAACCACGAGCGCTTCGTCGTCGCGGCGCTCGACTCCGTGCTGGCACAGACTTACGAAAACTTCGAGCTCATCGTCGTCGACGACGGCTCGCACGACGCGACCGCGTCGCTGCTCGACGATTACGCTGCGAGGCATCCGGCGGTGCGACTGACGGTTGTGCACCAGTCGAACGCCGGTGCTCACGAGGCAATCAATCACGGCCTCGCGCTCGCCGGGGGCGAGGTCGTTGCGCTCATAAACTCCGACGATCTGTTTGTTCCAATGCGCCTCGCGCGTCTGCTCGCAGAAATGGGCCGGCGCGAGGCCGCCTTCGCCTTTTCCGCGACGCGGTTTATCGATGAGGACGGTGCCGAGTTCGGTGGCGATGACCCTTACGTCGCATTCCTGCGCGCTGTGATCGCCGAAGGCGCGCGGGCGCCCGACCCCGTTTACGCGTTGCTGGCGACGAACATCGCGATTTCCACCGGCAACTTTGTGTTCCGCCGGGATCTGCTTGAGCGCACCGGCGGCTTCTCGGCGATGAAGGCCTGCCACGACTGGGACTTCGTGCTGGCTGCCAGCTACCACACACCGCTGGTCATGGTCGACGAGCCCCTGTATCAATATCGCCTGCATCGCGCGAACACGTTTTCCGGTCTGCGTTTGGCGGGCGGGCTAGAGAGCGACGAGGTGATTGCGCGTTTCTTCGCCGGCATCGCCGAGCACCCGGTGCTTCGAGACCCGACGCAGGCGGCCCGTTTCGTTGACCACGTGCGGCGCATCGGATTGCAGGACTATCTGAATGAGCGCGCCGACGCGCGACGATAGAATCACGGCGGAGCGGCATTATGGCCAAGACCAAGTTCCACTTCCTTGACGACTACCGGAACCTCGTCCGCGGCCTGATGGCGCAGTATCCGCTGGAGGAGGCCATGTCGCGCGCCGTCGGCGGCAGTTACGACGCACTGGGCGAGGTCGAGAAGCAGCTGCTGATCGGCTGTGGCCTCGAGCCGAAACATACGCTCGTCGATGTCGGCTGCGGTTCCGGGCGGCTCGCCCGGGCGCTGCTGACGTACCTCTCGCCCGGCCGGTTCCTTGGCACAGACGTGGTGCCGGAACTCCTCGATTACGCACTGCAGGGTTGCCCGCCCTCGTGGGAATTCGTGATGGTGGAAGACATCCGGATCCCGTTTGCCGACGACATCGCCGACTTCGCATGCTTCTTCTCCGTGTTCACCCACCTGTTGCACGAGGAGAGCTACTGTTATCTGCTGGAGGCGCGTCGCGTCGTCCGGCCCGGCGGGCGAATCGTCTTTTCGTTCCTCGAGTATCCGCACAACTGGGATATCTTCGAGTCGACATACCGGACCGTTCTCGCCGGCCGGCAGAACGTCCACCTCAACACATTCATCGGGCGCGACGCGATCGATTCCTGGGCGCGACACCTTGATCTTCGAATAGTCGCCATGCATTCCGCAACGGAGCGGTTCATCGCGCTGTCGCGTCCGGTGGTCTACGACGGCGGCGAGCGGGTCGAAGGCGTCGCAGCGCTCGGCCAGTCCGTGTGCGTGCTCGCGAACGACAAGCCCGCGGAACCCGGGAAACCGCGGCGCTGGGACCAGTTGAATCCCTACCGGGTAAACATCCGGTTCGGATAGGCGTGTCACGCGACGGATGCGCAGGCCATCGGGAGGGCGGCCAGACTGGCCGCACGTGGTCCTCGCCTGCAGTGGAGCGGTCCCGCGCGCCGGCCCGGTCACGGTCTCGGCGGCGCAAACACGGAATCGGGAAGCGTCCGAACGCCGGTGCGCCGATCGGTCGGCTTCTCGCGAGGACGTTTTTCGATCACCAGCATGCTGTCGTAGTAGTGCATCGCGTGTGCGGAGCGGGTGAATTCGGAGACCGGCAGCGAACCCGAATCCCGCGAATGCCATGCATTCAGCCGGTCGATGAAATTCTTGCTGAACTCGATGAACGAGCGGGGGTCGAGATGGCCGCCGCCGTATTCCGGCCAGTACGACGTGTGCAGATCTTCGCAGATGTAGATCCCATGGGCATCGACCTTCGGGAAGAGCTCCTCGAACGTCGACCGCTGCTGCCGCATCGTGTGGCCGCCGTCGTCGATCAGGACATCGACGCGCGGCAGCAGGCTCGCGAGCGACTTGAGAAAGACGCGATCCGACTGGTCGCCGACAATCACGTTGACGCCTGCCTCCTCGAACGCTTTGCAGAGCGGGTTGACGTCGACTCCCCAGATCGTGGCCTTATCGCCGAAATAGTGCTTCCACATCTGCAGCGACCCGCCTTGGTAGACGCCGATTTCGACGACATTGACGGGTGTTCCACGGAACCGCGTCAGGTGGCGGTCGTAGATCTCGAAGTAATGCAACCACTTGTGGACCATCCGGCCGGGGTTGTCGAGAAAATAGCGTTCGAGATCGTTCATGGTCGGGAGCACGATGACAAGGGGTTTGGGAACTGGGCCGTAAGGACGGTGCGGGGGGCGCCGACGCCGGCGGAGACATGGAGTCGGATAGCTCCGATCTCCCGCAAATGCCAACGGCGACGGGCAGGCCGCATTACAAGATCTCCGCCGCGTGATCGGCGAGCCGCGACCGCTCGCCGCGCTGCAACGTGACGTGCCCCGAATGCGCCCAGCCCTTGAAGCGGTCGACGACGTAGGTGATGCCCGAGCTGCCCTCGGTGAGGTACGGCGTGTCGATCTGCGCGATGTTGCCGAGGCAGACGACCTTGGTTCCCGGGCCGGCCCGGGTGACGAGCGTCTTCATCTGCTTCGGCGTGAGGTTCTGCGCCTCGTCGATGATCAGGAACTTGTTGATGAACGTGCGGCCGCGCATGAAGTTGAGGCTCTTCACCTTGATCCGCGAGCGGATCAGGTCGCGCGTCGCGGCGCGGCCCCATTCGCCGGCCTCGTCGTCGGTCTTGTTCAGCACGTCGAGATTGTCCTCGAGCGCACCCATCCACGGGTTCATCTTCTCTTCCTCGGTGCCCGGAAGAAAGCCGATGTCCTCGCCAACCGGCACCGTGACGCGCGTCATGATGATCTCGGAATAGACCTTGAACTCGAGCGTCAGCATCAGGCCCGCCGCGAGGGTCAACAGCGTCTTGCCGGTGCCGGCCTGTCCCAGCAATGATACGAAGTCGACCTCCGGATTCATCAGCAGATTGAGCGCAAAGTTCTGCTCGCGGTTGCGCGCGGTAATGCCCCAAACGTTGTTCTTCTGGTGCGTGTAATCCTTCAGCGTCTGCAGCACCGCGGTCCTGCCGCTGGCTTCCTTCACCAGCGCGTACAGCGGCGCCTGGCCCGGAATCTCCTGGTACACGAACTCGTTGATCAGCAGCGAGGGCACCAGCGGCCCGTTGATCCGGTAGTAGGTATGGCCGCCGTGCTGCCAGGATTCCATCCCCTTGCCGTGCCGCTCCCAGAAGTCGCCGGGCAGCTCCTGCATTCCGGAATACAGGAGCTCGGTGTCCTCGAGCACCTTGTCGTTGAAATAGTCTTCGGCGGCGATGCCCAGGGCGCGCGCCTTGATCCGCATGTTGATGTCCTTGCTGACCAGGATCACGCTCCGTTTCGGGTGCAGGTGCTGGAGGTGCATGACCACGGCGAGAATCTGGTTGTCGGCCTTGCCGTTGGCGAGCGAGCTGGGCAGCACCGTGGTGATCACCTCCGTCTGGAGATAGAGCTTGCCGGTCGCGGCGCCGCCCGACTTCACGGCGAGCGGAATGCCTTCGGAGATTCCGTTGGGCATTGCCGTGACCAGCTCGTCGAGAAAACGCGATGCCTGGCGAGCGTTGCGCGCAACTTCGCTGACGCCTTTCTTGTTGTTGTCGAGCTCCTCGAGCGTGAGGATCGGGAGATAGATGTCGTGCTCCTCGAAACGGAACAGGCTCGTGGGGTCGTGCATCAGCACGTTGGTGTCGAGCACGAACAGCTTGCTGGGGAGCTGGAAGCGGGTGGCTGGGCCGGGCTTGCCGGCGGATTTGACGGATTTGCGGGCGACGAGGGTGAGGGGGGCGGGGCGGGTCTTGCGCTCGACCATGGGCCTCCTTGGCTCTTAGGGGTGCGGCGGTGGACGGAAGACGGAGAATGCGCGCTCATGCTAGCGCCGCTGTGCTGTTCGGCACAAGGGGTGGTGGTCCAATTGGCCGATGGCCGCCACAGGTTGTGGTGTTTTTTGCACGAGGACGTCGGCCCACCGGACGTCGACGGCTGCGGTGCGCCGCCGCTGTCGAAGCCCCGTTGTCGCGGAAATTGCGCGACGGGCGCGAAGATCATCGCAACTCGCGCAAGGGCAAATGCCGGGCCAATCGGTACGGACGCGGGGACGGCGTAAACTCCAGAAAGCAGCAATGCGAACGTACGATCATCACGCAAATGCAAACCGCGCCTTCTTCGGGCATTCCGGTCATGCGCTTCGTCGCCAGAAGTCGCTGGAGTGGCGGTTCCGGCCGTTCAACTGCGGACTGCCGACGCAGACTGCGATGTGGCATTTCCGGTTGACCTTCTTGATGCGAAAGCTTCTCATCGGATTGTTCATCGTGACCCTCGTTGCGGTCCCGCTCTGGGTTAGCGATCGCATCACGCTTCAGGGCGAGCGCACGATCTTCACGGCACGCTGCGAGCAGGGGGCCTGGCAGGGCGCGAGGTGCACGGGACGGCTCGTACCGGGCGAAAGGTATGCGTTTCGGGCCAGCGCGCGCCGGCACGAGGTCATCTACTGGATCCGGAACTCGGACGCGCCGTCAGGCAAGTACACCGATTGCACGGTTGCCGATCGCGACAACTGGTCGTGCAATGTCCAGGCCAACCAGCAGCCGTCGATCGCCTACGAGATGATAAAGGGCCGGCCGACGCGGACCGGCGTGGAGGCCATTCTTCCGTTTCATGCCGTGCCCAAATGGAAGTGGTGGCTCATGCGCGCCGGGTTCACGGCGTTCACCGACGCGGACGAATGACGTAGCGCCTGTTCGCGTTGGCAATGCCGGGCGGAGGCGTCGCCGCCACCCTATCCGGTCCGCCCGGCGGGATGGTCAGAGTCCCTTGACGGCTTCCAGTACCTCCGCTGCGTGGCCGGCAACCTTCACGCCGCGCCATTCGCGGACCAGAACACCCTTGCCGTCGATCAAGAACGTGCTCCGCTCGATGCCGCGCACCTTCTTCCCGTACATGTTCTTCATCTTGATCACGCCGAATTGCGTGCAGAGCTTCTCGTCGGCATCGGAAATCAGCTCGAACGGGAACCCCATCTTTGCCTTGAAGCTCTCATGCGCTTTCAGGCTGTCGCGCGAGATTCCGGCAATGACGGCGCCAAGCTTCGCGAACTGCGGGTGGCGATCGCGGAAGTCGGCGCCTTCCGTGGTGCAGCCGGGCGTGTTGTCCTTCGGATAGAAGTACAGCACGACGGGCCGGCCTTTGAGCGTGGACAGTTCGAACGTGCTGCCGCCGGTCGCGAGGGCCGAGAAATCGGCGATCTTCTTGCCAAGCATGAGGATATCTCCGGCAGTGGATGAGTGCGGATGTTCGATCTCAGGCGGAATGCGCAAGGCCGGCGCCGCAGAGGAACTCGCGGCCCTGCACCAGCAACGTGCCGCTGCGACCGGCGACCTCGCCCGGATGGACTTCACAGCGGGGCAGCTCGAGCGGCTGCAGCGTATCGAATAGCGCGCGCGTCGCGCCGAGCTTCCAGCCCTGCGCCTTCCAGCCGACCAGCAGTTTCTCGAAGGCCGGTGCGAGGCGCATGCCTTCCAGTTCGGCATGCAGGGTGTAGACATGATGGGTGGCCGCGCTTCCCTTCGTCATCTCGAGCAGGTGCGCCGCGACGTTGTCCTCGGTGATGCCGTCGCGCCCGATCAGCTCGTCCAGCGTCGGCAACGTCGTCGGCAACTGCGGACAGCGGACGAGCTCGGCGTTCCACACCGGCAGGTGCGGGTGCGTGCCGCGGCCATCCGAGCAATACTCGAAGCCGAGGCGTTGCGTGAGCCGCAACGCGTGGATGTTCATCTGCCATCCGGCGGCGCCGTGCGTCAACGGGGCGGCCCCGAAGATGTCGGTGTAGCGCTCGCAGGCGCGGTGCATTTCGACGCGTGTCCAGGCTGCGTCGGCGGTTGCCACACCGTCCTGCCAGCGGACATGGTCCCAGGCATGGACGCCGGTCTCGAATCCGGCGTCGCGGACGTCGCGCATGATGCCCGCGGCGCGGCGTCCGATGTCCGGTCCCGGCAGCAGCGTTCCGTAAAGCAGCGTCCTCAGGCCGTAGTGTTTGACCACCGATGTCCGTCTGACCTTGCCGTAGAATCCCGGCCTGAACGCGCGTCTGAGCGCGCGGCCGGTATGGTCCGGTCCCAGCGAAAAGAGAAATGTCGCGCCGGCTCCATGCTTTTTCAGCTGCGCAACGAGGTTGGGAACGCCCTCGCGCATGCCGCGCAGCGTGTCGACGTCGATCTTCAGGGCGAGGAGCATGGGAAAAGGAAGGAAATTAGAGGAAATTAGGGTCAGACTTTGGTCAGACTCGACTTCTTGAGATCGGATCGCTATCGGCAAGCAAATGCAGAAAAGTCGAGTCTGACCCCAATTTCACCAATTTCACTCCACCAGCCTCCGCGCTTCCGCTACCTGCCCGCGGTAGGCGTCGAAGATGCGCTTCAGCGCCACGTCCATCGGCACCGTCGGCATCCAGCCGAGGTCTGCGCAGGTGCCGGCGATCATCGGCACGCGATTCTGCACATCCTGATAGCCCGTGCCGTAGTAATCGGCCGAGGTGGTCTCGACGATGCTTACGCGCGCGGCGCTCTCGCGGTACTCGGGATAGGTGAGCGCCAGGTCGACCATCATCGACGCCAATTCGCGCACCGAGAAATTGTTGTCCGGGTTGCCGATGTTGTAGATCTTGCCCGACGCGATGCCGCCGTCGTTGGCGATGATCTTCAGCAGCGCGTCGATGCCGTCGTCGATGTAGGTAAAGGCGCGCTTTTGCGTGCCGCCGTCGACCAGCTTGATCGGCTCGCCGCGGACGATGTGGCCGAGGAACTGCGTGATGACGCGCGAGCTGCCCTCCTTCGCCGTATTGATCGAATCGAGCCCCGCGCCGATCCAGTTGAACGGCCGGAACAGCGTGTAGTCGAGCCCTTCCTGCATGCCGTAGGCGTGGATCACGCGGTCCATCAGCTGCTTCGCGCACGCGTAGATCCAGCGCGGCTTGTTGATCGGTCCAAGCACCAGGTGCGATTCTTCCGGATCGAACTGCGCGTCGCCGCACATTCCGTAGACCTCGGAGGTCGACGGAAAGATGATCCGCTTGCGATGCCGCACGCAGTGCCGCACGATCGGCAGGTTTGCCTCGAAGTCGAGCTCGAACACGCGCAGCGGCTCGCGCACGTAGGTGGCGGGCGTGGCGATCGCCACCAGCGGGAGCGCCGTGTCGCACTTCTTGATGTGGTACTCGATCCACTCCTTGTTGATCGTGATGTCGCCTTCGAAGAAGTGGAAACGCGTGTCGTCCTGCAGGTCGGCGAGGCGATCCGTCTGCATGTCCATCCCGTAGATTTCCCAGTCCGTGGCGTCGAGGATGCGCCGGGAGAGATGATGCCCGATGAAGCCGTTCACGCCGAGGATCAGGATTTTTCTCATGACTCGTCCGTAGTAGGGTCGGGCCGGTCGGCCGTCGCCGGTCGGGTCAGCCGGTCGAGCCGGCTTGGGCTGAACGTGGGGACGGCGAGCAGCAGATAGAGGTACATGCCGAGCCGCGGGCTGTAAAACGAGACGGCGATCGAGGCCAATGGTACCAGCGCGTACAGATGGGTCTCGCGGCGCATGTGGGCAACGGTCTCCGCGGTGAGATCGGGTGCGGCCAGATGCGGGTGCGCGACCAGATAGCGCACGTGGATGAGCAGCAGGGCGCCCAGCGCCAGCAGGTTGACCCCGTAGACCAGCACGGGCAGTCGGAGATGCCCGTGGTCGCCGAGGAGATCGGTCGAGAACGGAATGCAGGTGACCAGCAGCAGGAAGCCCAGATTGATCCACAACAGGCGACGGTCCATGTGCCTGACGAAATGAAAGAGCGTGTGATGCGCGATCCAGAAGATCGCGAGCACGAAGAAGCTGATCACATACATGGCAAAGCTGTGCTCGAGCGTGGCCAGGTGGTCGAAAAGCGCCCGGTTCGTATCGAGCAACGGTGCATCCGGCGCCTTGATGTCGAGGACGAGCAGCGTCATCGCCACGGCGAAGATGCCGTCCGCGAGGGTCTCGATCCGGGTCTTGCCGAGGCCGCGGGTTTCGGTATCCATGTATTCGGGTTGGTGTTTCATGCCGGGACCAGGCTCCCGAGCGGGACAGGCGCGGACCCGAACCGTGCCGCGAATTCGGGCGGTGAGATCTGCGTGCCGTCGAGCTCGAGCGCCAGAACGTGCAGCGTGCCGCCGCCACCGCAATGCGCATGGAGACGCCCGTCACACACCGCAAGCGTTGGCGCGAGCGCCGGCGCCGCGCCGGCATCCAGCATTCGCGTCCGCAGCACGCGCGCGCGGACGCCGCCGACCGCGGTGAACGCGCCGGGAAACGGCGGCGCCACGGCGCGGACCAGATTGTGGATGGCGCCCGCATCGCGGGCCCAGTCGATGATGCCATCGGCCGGCGTGCGGCGTCCGAAATAGCTGCCCTGCGACCGGTCCTGCGTCCGGCGCGGCGCCGTGCCGGAGACCAACGCGGGCAACGCCTTGTCGAGGGTGATCTCGGCGGCGACGGTCACCTTGTCGAAGACCTCCCGCGCGGTGTCGTCGGACAGGATCGGAACGGCCATCTGCGCGACGATATCGCCTTGGTCGGGCTTGTCCGTCATGTAGTGCAGCGTTGCGCCGGTCTCGCGCTCGCCGTGCAGCACGGCCCAGTTCACCGGCGCGCGGCCGCGGTATTTCGGCAGCAGCGACCCATGCATGTTGAGCGCCCCGCGCGCGGGCAGCGCGAGCAGCGGCGCGCCCAGCATCTTGCGATAATAGAATGAGAACAGAAAATCCGGCTTGAGCGCCGCGATCCGGGCCACGAGGTCCGGCGCGTTGGTGTCTGTCGGGGTGACTGTCGCGATGCCGCTTTCGGCGGATACCGCTGCCACGGAGCCGAACCAGAGGGTCTCGCCGGGGCTGTCCGCGTGCGTGACGACGAGCGGAACGTCGAAGCCGTGCGCGCGCAGGACCGCGAGGCACCGGACGCCGACATTGTGATAGGCGAACACGACGGCGCGGGTCATGGATGCGCTGGATTCGCGACGTGACGAAAGATTCGGGGCAGCATTGCCCGTCAAGGCGTTCTCTGCGCTGTGTCGCTGCGCACCGGCACTTGATCGGACTCCAGTACCGCGTGAATCGTGTACCGGGGCCGCTCGCGGACCTGCTGATAAATCCGTCCCACATACTCGCCGATGAGGCCGAGTCCGAACAGGAGCATGCCAATGAGGAAGAAGGCGAGAATGTCGCGGTCCCACAGCAAGCCCAATCCGCCCAGGCCGCCCCGCCATTCGACGAAGGTCAGCCGGTAGGCGATGACGATCAGGTAGGTGACGAGCGCGATCGCCGACACGAACATCCCGAACATCGAGAACATCTGCAGCGGAACAAGCGAAAAACCGGTGACGAGATCGAAGTTGAGCCGGATCAGCTTGTACAGCGAGTATTTCGAGTCCCCGGCAGTGCGCTCCGCGTGCGCGACCTCGACTTCCGTCGGGCGGTGGGCGTAGGTGTACGCCAGCGCCGGGATGTAGGTGCTGACTTCGCGACTCGCGGCGACCGCGGCGACGATCTCACGGCTGTAGGCGCGGAGCATGCAGCCCTGGTCGGTCATCCTGATCCGCGTGATCCGCTCGCGCACCCTGTTCATCGCCACCGACGCTGCGCCGCGCCACCACGAATCCTCGCGCGTGCGGCGGACGCCGCCGACGTAGTCGTGGCCCGCGTCCATCGCCGCCAGCAGCTTGCCGATCTCCTCGGGCGGATTCTGCAGGTCGGCATCCAGCGTGACCACGCGCGCGCCGCGGCAGCGCTCGAATCCGGCGACGATCGCCGGGTGCTGGCCGTAGTTCGCGTTGAACAGCACGACGCGCGTGACGTCCGGCCGGAGTTGTTGCTGCTCGCGCAGAAGCGCTGCCGAGCGGTCGCGGCTGCCGTCGTCGACGAAGATGACCTCGTACCGAACCTGCAGCGCGTCGAGCGCCGGATAAAGTCGCGCGAAGAGGGCCTCGAGGCTTTCCTCCTCGTTGTAAACGGGGATCACGACCGAGAGTTGCGGAGTTGGCATCGTCATCGTCGTCGTTCCCCGGGGGCGCGGCTCAGGCGCGCGCCATGGCAAATACATCAGCCACCGCGGCGCATACGCGGTCGACGTCGGCGAGCGTCATCGCCGCGTGCAGCGGGAGCGTCACGGTCTCGCGGGCAATGCGCTCGGCGTTGGGAAAGGCGCCGGCCTTTCCCCCGTGGCGCCGACCCAGTGTGGTCAGATGCAGCGCCTCGTACGATACTCCGGTACCGATACCCCGTGCGTCCAGCGCGTCGCGGAACTCGCGTCGCGTGATGCGGAGCCGGTCGAGGGGGAGCAGCATTGCGAACATGTTCCACGACTGACGGTCGCCGGCGACTGGCCGCGGCGGCAGAAGGCAGGGGGGATCGGCTGCGAATCGCTCGAAGTAACGGTCGGCCAGCAGGCGACGCGTCGCCAGGAATTCGGGCAGGCGCGCAAGCTGCGCATGCCCGATCCGCGCGTTGACGTCGGGCAGATTGAACTTGCCGCCGGGCAATGCGACGTCGCGGGTGCGGTCGGCGAGGTAGGTGATCCCGTGGAAGCGCAGCGCCTCGATCCGCTTCGCGTCGGCGGCATCGCCGAACACGAGGCCGCCGCCCTCGATCGACGTGATGTTCTTGTTCGGATGGAAGCTGAACGTGACGAGGTCGCCGATCGCGCCGACATTCCGCTCTTGCCATTGCGAACCGATGACCAGCGCAGCGTCCTCGATCACGCGCAGGCGATGCCGACGTGCGAGCGCGTACAGCGCGTCGAGGTCGACGAGCGAGCCGGGCCAGTGCGTCGGCATGATCGCTCTCGTCCGCGGCGTGATCGCCGCCTCGACGGCAGCGAGATCGATGTTCCTGCTGACGAGGTCGCAGTCGACGAACACGGGGGCCGCGCCAATCTTGACGATCATGTTGAGCACGGTGAAAAAGCTCTGCGCGCAGGTGATGACCTCATCGCCGGGGCCGATCCCGGCGAGCTGCAGCGCGACCTCGATGGCCGCCGTGGCCGACGTCAGCACGCGGACCGGGCGCCCGCCGCAGAATTCGGACAAGGCACCTTCGAATTTGTGAACCCAGGGGCCGCTGGTGATCTGGCCGGACCGCAGCACGTCGCCGACGCCGGCGATCGTCGCCTCGTCCAGCAGCGGGCCGGCGAACTTGAGGTAGCGAGGCGTGTCCATCGGGAATCCGGCCGCGTCAGCTCCTGGCGACCAGCCACACGCCGATGACGATGAACCCGATGCCGAGCCATCGCGTCAGGGTGACCGCTTCGCCGAACAGATAGTGCGCGGCGATCGCGTTGACGACGTAGCCCACCGAGAGCAGCGGGTAGGCGACCGAGACCGGCACCCGTGACAAGCCCAGGATCCACACGAACAGGCTCAGCACATAGCAAAGGGCCCCCAGCGCGAACGGGACCTGCGTCGCCATTTTCACGATCGTCTCGAGCCAGTTGTCGCGCGTAAGCGTGATGACGCCGGTCGCGTTGGTGCCGGCCTTGAGCAGAAGCTGCGCGCCGGCGTTCAGAAGCACGCCGGTCATCAGCAAGGCCAAGGCCGTGTAGCTCATTGCCGGCTCACCACGATGCGGCGCGAATCGCGCGCCAGCACGCGCATGGGCACGCCGGCCGCCGCCAGCCGTTCGTGCTCTTCCGGCGGCATCAACGCGTAGCCCTGCTCGAGCGCCTGCCATTGCGGAAGCCATGCCGCGACGGTCGGTATCTGCTTCTCGGGTTCGGCGTCGATCCCGAGCGCCAGCTCGTCGCGGAACGCCACCAGGGTCGTCGTGCGGCCCAGGTAGTAGGGGGCGGTCTGGTCGTACATTTGCAGTTGATAGAAGGGCGCGCCGGGGGCGAACGGCGCTTCGCGCTGTGCCGCGCGCAGGATAGCCGAAGTCGATCGCGTCGTGCTGAACACGTCGAATCCGGCGACCGCGAGCTGCACGGCGCCCAGGGTCGACAGCGCGAGCGCGGCGACTCCCCAGAAGCGCGCCGTCGCGCGGCCCGTCGCCCGCCCGAACGCGATCAGCGCGGCGCCGGCGCCGACGGCCGCAACGACCAGCGCGGCCTTGAGCCAGGGGCCGAACGCGAGCAGGACGTCGACCGGCTGCGGACCTGCGAAACGTGGCGCGATCGAGTCGTACGCGGCAAGCGTCGTCACGGTCAGTGCGCCGGCCGCGACGGCTCCCGGCAGCGTCAGCCGGTACAGGGTCCGCGGCTCGAGCGAGAGCAGCAGGGAGCCCGCGATCAACGCTGCCGGAGGGAACAGCGGCAAGATGTACGACGGCAGTTTCGACCCCGATGCGCTGAAGAACAGGAACACGAAGGCGACCCAGACGAGCGCGAATCGCTGCCAAGAAAATCCGAGCGCATTGGGCATGCCGTCGACCCACGCGCGGCGCGCGCCGAACACGAGCACGGGGAGCCATGGCAGACTGCCCGCGAGCAGCGGCGGGATGAAGTAATACCAGGCTCCGGAGCGGTTGTGCGCGTCGGTGAGAAAACGCTGGAAATGCTCGTGCACGAAAAAGAACTGCACGAATTCGTCGTTGGCGCGCGCAACGGCAATGAACCACGGCGCCGTCAGCGCGACACAGAGCGCGAGGCCCGAGGCGAGATGCAACCGCCGCCACAGCGCGTAGTCGCGGGTGATCGCCGTGTACGCGACCAATGCTCCGCCGGGCAGGACCAGACCGACAAGTCCTTTCGACAGCGTCGCGCCGGCCATCGCCGCCCACGCCACCCACATCCACGCGCGGCGCTCGCCGGCGCCGGACTGCTCGCGCTGCGCAATCACCAGTCCCGCGAAACCAAGGGTCAGGAAAAACGACAGGCCCGAATCGAGCGTCACGATCTGCGCCAGCGCCACCTGCCAAAGCGTTCCTGCGAGCGCCAGCCCGGCGAATGCGCCGAGCGCCACGCCACCAAGCGCGAAACCGACCCTGCCAATGACGATCACCCCCAGCAAACCTGCGAGCGCCGGCCACAGCCGGGCCGTCCATTCGTGGACGCCAAACGTCCGATAGGCCAAGGAAGTCATCCAGTACTGGAAGGGCGGTTTCTCGAAATACTTGAGGCCGTTGAGGCGGGGCGTCACCCAGTCGCCGCTGACGGCCATCTCGCGGGCGATTTCGCCGTAGCGGCCTTCATCGGGATGCAGCAGGCTGCGGCCGCCGAGGCTCGCGAACCACAGCAGCACAATGGCGGCCAACACGGCCCGCAGCACCGGGTGCGGCGGCAAGGCGGAAGGCCCGGTCATTGGAGGGCAGGGGTGGCGTCGAGCACGGGAACGACGATCGCCTCAAGGTGCGGGCAGTCGGCATGGGCGGGCGAAAGTTACGATTCTACCGTGACGCTGCACGCCTGCCGCGGCGGCGCCGCTCCTTCTACTCCGGAGCACCGGAAGAGTACTGCATGCTAAGCTCGCGTCGATCCTGTTCTCCACGCGCGCCGATGCACGAGCCCATGGTCGCCATCGTTCCGGCTCGCCGCGACCAGTTGCCCGAAGTGCAGCGGCTCGCGGGCGTGATCTGGCGCGCGCATTACCCTTCCATCATCACGCCGGAGCAGATCGACTACATGCTCGATCGCGGCTACGCGCTCGACATCCTGGAAAGTTTTTTGGGAAGGCTCGACCGGGGTCTGGAGCTCGCGATGGTCGCGGGCGTGATCGAGGGCTTCGTCGCCTGGTATGTCACCGACACGCCGGTGCAAGCGAAGCTCGACAAGCTCTATATCCTGCAATCGCAGCAGCGCCGTGGTCTGGGCGGCCGGCTGATCGCTCGCGTCATGGAAAGCGCGCGCGCTGCCGGCGCGAAGTCGCTGATCCTCAACGTCAACAAGCGCAACGTGCAGGCCATTCGCGCCTATGAAAAGCACGGCTTCGCGATTCGCGAGGCCGTCGTCAACGACATCGGCGGTGGCTACGTGATGGACGACTACCTGATGGAGCGTCCCGTACGCTGACTTCGGTCAAGGCCCGCATCGGCGGCGGCGCCATGGCGCTGGCCGGCGCCGCGATGACGCCCGCGACAGGAGCCGCCGCGTCGACCGATCGAGCGTCTTTCAAGCCGCACTTCGCGCGTCTTGCCGTTCGCGCGGCCATTGGCTACGATGGGGGCATGACGGGCATGGTCGCGATCCGCCGTTGTCCGCCGCACGGCGGGCGGCGCCTGCAGCCGCAGGCTTAGCGGGGTGCGAGTCTGACCGAGCCGCCAGCCGAGCTGGCGTTTTTTTTGTTTCCCCGTCCGCGTTCCCCCGACCCGATGCCCGCCCCGCTCACGTTCTACGACAACTACGCTCGTGCGCTGCGCCCGTTCGTGCCATTGGCAGCGGGTGGCGAGGTCGGCCTCTACACGTGCGGGCCGACGGTCTACGATTATCAGCACATCGGAAATTTCCGCACGTTTCTGTTCGAGGACGTGCTGAAGCGCGTGCTCGAGTGGAACGGCTACCGCGTTCGGCACGTGATGAACATCACCGATGTCGGACATCTCACGTCGGACGCCGACACCGGCGAGGACAAGATGGAGAAGGGCGCCCGCCGGACAGGCAAGACGGCGTGGGAGATCGCGCGGCTCTATACCGATGCGTTTCTTGCCGACATGAAGCGCCTCAACATCGAGGATCCGTCGGTGCTGTGCAAGGCGACGGACCACATCCGCGAGCAGATCGAATTCATCGCCGACATCGAGACGAACGGCTATTCCTACGGGACCTCCGACGGCGTGTATTTCGACACCGCGAAGCAGAAGGACTACGGCCATCTCGCGCGGCTCGACATCAAGGGGCTGGAGGCGGGCAAGCGCGTCGACCGGGGCGAAAAGCGCCACGCGACGGACTTCGCGCTGTGGAAGTTTTCCGCATCGGGTGCAACGCGGCAGATGGAGTGGGACAGCCCGTGGGGAAAGGGATTTCCCGGCTGGCACATCGAGTGCTCGGCGATGGCGCAAAAGTACCTCGGCGACTATTTCGACATTCATTGCGGCGGCGAGGACCACCTGCCGGTCCATCATACGAACGAAATCGCACAGACCGAAGCGCGCGTCGGCACGCGGCTCGCGAACTTCTGGATGCACGGCTATTTCCTGCTGTCGAACGACGCCAAGATGGCGAAGTCGACGGGCGAGTTCCTGCGCATCGAATCACTGATCGAGCGCGGCTACGATCCGCTGGCGTTTCGCTATCTGTGCCTGACCGCGCACTATCGCGGCCAGCTCAATTTCACCTGGGACGCGCTCGACGCCGCGGCGGTCGCCCTCGACCGGATGCGCCACGGCGTGCATGCGTTGCGCGCTTCGGGCGCGGCGGACCCGGATGCCGTGCAGGTCGAGCGGTTCACCAACGACGTCAACGACGATCTCAACGTTCCGCGCGCGCTCGCGGTCGCGTGGGACACGTTGCGCGGTGACCTGCCTTCGGCGGTCAGGCACGCGACGCTGCTCGCCTTCGACCGGGTGTTCGGGCTCGGACTCGCGGCCTGGGAACCCAGGGTCGACGTCGTCCCCGACCACATAACGGCGCTCGCCGAAGCGCGGCTCCGCGCGCGCAAGGCCAAGGATTGGGCGCTGGCCGACCGGCTGCGCGGCGAGATGCGCGCCGCAGGATGGGAGATGGAAGACCGCGCCGATGGCTATGCGCTCAAGAAGCGCGGATGATCGGCGGACAAGCGATGAAACTCGCCACGCTGAAGAACGGTACCCGCGACGGGCAGCTCGTCGTCGTCTCGCGCGATCTGGCGCGCTGCGTGGCTGTCCCCGAGATCGCCCGCACGTTGCAGGCGGCGCTCGATGCCTGGGACGGCGCCGCGTCGGCGCTGGAGACGATCTCCGCGGAGTTGAATGCGGGGCACCTTTCCGACGCCGCGCCGTTCGATCCCGAGGCCGCGATGGCGCCGCTGCCGCGCGCGTACCAGT
Organism: uncultured beta proteobacterium; assembly: GCA_963726775.1. Lineage (GTDB taxonomy): Bacteria > Pseudomonadota > Gammaproteobacteria > Burkholderiales > Casimicrobiaceae > CAIWHR01. Next base: position 205,980 of record CAVSDL010000015.1, on the reverse strand, counting down.
GGGCCGACGGCTCGGCGTACGTGAACCACGTCGAGCTGGTGCGCCGCGCGCGCGGCGCGACGATGCCGCCCGAGTTCTGGACCGATCCGCTGATGTACCAGGGCGCCTCCGACAACATGCTGGGCGCCCGCGACGATATCGTGCTCGCCGACGAGGCATGGGGAATCGACTTCGAGAGCGAAGTCGCCGTCGTCACCGGTGACGTGCCGATGGGCGCGCGCGCGGCGGATGCGGGGGGCCATATCCGCCTTCTGATGCTGGTGAACGACGTCAGTCTGCGCAATCTCATTCCACCCGAGCTGGCGAAGGGCTTTGGCTTTCTGCAGTCGAAACCGGCAAGCGCGTTTTCGCCGGTGGCGGCCACACCCGACGAGCTGGGCGCGGCGTGGCGCGACGGGCGTGTGCAGCTGCGACTCGTGTCGCATCTGAACGGCGCGTTGTTCGGGCATCCGAACGCCGGTGCGGACATGACCTTCAATTTTCCGGCGCTGATCGCGCACCTGGCGAAGTCCCGCGAGCTCGAGGCGGGCAGCATCGTCGGCTCGGGCACGGTGTCGAACAAGGAAGACGGCGGCCCGGGCCGGCCGGCCGCCGCCGGCGGCGTCGGCTATTCGTGCATCGCCGAGCAGCGAACCGTCGAAATGATCCTCAGCGGGAGGGTGGTGACGCCCTTCATGCGCTTCGGCGATCGTGTCCGGATCGAGATGTTCGATGCCGATGGCCATTCGGTCTTCGGCGCCATCGACCAGACCGTCCGATCGGCGGACAGGGTGTGAACATCCGCCGCTAGGTTCCCCCGTCGGTGCGGCGGCCTCCGCCCGGGTCCGGTCCTTCCCACCCCGATTTCGTCCGCCGCCGAGGCGCAGCGGCGCGTTTCGTCGCCATTCCGCCGCTTTCACCTGTCAATTCGTTCGATTCGTCGCGTGCGTCTTGAGCGCGCCAAGCCTCCTGCCTAGGATGCTACTGACGGCAGCGGCGACAGGGACGCGGGTCGACAAGTCTGACGAATCCCGATTGCTTCGACGCCGCATCCAATGACCGAGCAGCAGGACACCGTCCCAGGAGACCGACCATGAATCGCTACGAACCCTCGAGCTTCCACCCGGTTTTCGTGGTCGCCGCCGTCGCCATGGCGGCCGTGGCAATCGGACTGATGGTCGTCGTGCCGGCAGAAGTGAGTTCCTCCGGCCCGGAACCCTCGACGCTGGCGGCGACTCTCGTATCCCCGGCGCCCACCGCCGTCGCGATCAGACCCGCGCGGATCGACGTCGTCGGCGCGCGTGAACAGAACACGGCATTCGGACCGCCCAAGGATGCCGCGCCGAAACGCAGGCAGGCGAGCTGAGCGCAACGCTTTCCGCGCAGGCGCTCGCTCCCCAAGGGGCGTGACTGCGGAAGGGCCGGATGTTTGCGTCCGGCCCTTCGGTTGTCCGGAAGCCGTACCGGTGGGCTTGGCGGACTTCGGGTGGGGCAACGTCCCGGGCTGCCTCAAGCCTTGCTGTCGCCCCTGTGCTTCCGCCAGAGGACGTCCATTCGGCCCGCCGCATGATTGAGCGTACGTGCCAGAATGAACAGCAGGTCGGAAAGGCGGTTGAGATACCGGCGCGAGGGTTCGCTGACCGGTTCTGTCGCCGCCAGATGCACGAGCGCTCGCTCGGCGCGGCGGCAGGCGGCGCGCGCCACATGCGCTGCGGCGGCGCCGCGGGTACCGCCGGGCAGAACGAATTCCTTGAGCGGCGCGAGATCCGCATTGAAGCGCCCGACGGCGTCTTCCAGTCGCGCGACGTGGGCGTCGGTGACCGCGGAGCAGCCCGGAATCGACAGCTCGCCCCCCAAATCGAAGAGATCGTGCTGGATGGCGACCAGGCAATCACGTACCGGCGGCGGGAGGTCCTCGGCGAGCAACACGCCCAGGGTCGAATTCATCTCGTCGACATCGCCGATCGCGGCGATCCGCGCCGAATCCTTGGCGATGCGCGAACCGTCGCCCAGCCCGGTCGTGCCGTTATCGCCGGTCTTGGTGACGATCCTGGAAAGGCGGTGGCCCATGGGCGTGGCGGTCCTGCTTTTTCCGCGAGGTAGTCGCGGGGCAGCATACGAGATGGCGCGCGGCGGGGCAAGCCGGTGGCCGGCAACACCCGAGTCGAGAGCGTCCAGCGGGCGACCTATCGCTTTGTCGCTCCCGAATCGGGTGTTACGGACCTCCAGGCGTCCCGGCCCGAAGTATCATTCGATTTCCGCCCCAGATTCCCGACGCGGGGCCCTCCCCGAACCTCCATGTCCCGACCGAATCCTTTCGAGGTCGACCTCGACCGCAATCCCGCGAACTACACGCCGCTGACGCCGCTGTCCCTGATCGCGCGCGCCGCCTACACCTATCCGGGACATCTCGCCGTGGTCCACGGTGACCGCCGGTACACCTGGGCGGAGTCCTATGACCGATGCCGCCGGCTCGGTTCGGCGCTGGCGAGGGCCGGCATCGGCACCGGCGATACCGTGGCCCTGATGGCCGCCAACACGCCGGAGATGTTCGAGGCACATTTCGGCGTGCCGATGACGGGCGGCGTCCTCAACACGCTCAATACACGGCTGGACGCCGAGGCCATCGCGTTCATGCTGCGGCACGGCGGGGCCAAGGTACTGATCACCGACACGGAGTTTGCGCCGACCATCGAAAAGGCGCTGGCCCTGATCGATGCGCGGCCGCTGGTCATCGACATCGTCGATGCGCTGGGACCGGGCGGCAAGCGGCTGGGCGCCCGTGACTACGAGGCGTTCATCGCCGCCGGCGACCCGGCCTATGACTGGAAGCATCCGGCCGACGAGTGGAGCGCCATCTCGCTCAACTATACATCGGGTACGACGGGCAATCCGAAGGGCGTGGTCTACCATCACCGCGGCGCGTACCTCAATGCGCTGTCGAACATCATCGACTGGGGGATGCCGCGGCACGCGGTGTACCTGTGGACGTTGCCGATGTTCCACTGCAACGGCTGGTGCTTTGCGTGGACCATGGCGGCCAATGCGGGCGTCAACGTGTGCCTGCGCCGGGTGGATGCGACGCAGATCCTCGACGCGATCCGCACGCACAAGGTCACCCACTACTGCGGCGCGCCGATCGTCCATCTGATGCTCATCAACGCTGCGGCGGATTTGAAGGCCGGCATCGACCACGTCGTGCATTGCCTCGTCGCGGGCGCCGCGCCGCCGGCCGCGGTGATCGAGGGCATGGAGCGGATGGGCTTCGACATCACGCACGTCTACGGGCTGACCGAAACCTACGGCCCCGCCGCGGTGTGCGCGAAGCATGCCGCGTGGGACGCACTCGATATCGACACGCGCACCGAGCGCAACGGCCGGCAGGGTGTCCGTTATACCGTCGCGGAAGGCATGACGGTGCTGGACCCGGACACGATGGAGCCCGTGCCATGGGACGGCGAGACGATGGGCGAGATCATGTTCCGCGGCAACATCACCATGAAGGGCTATCTCAAGAACGGAAAGGCCACCCAGGAATCGTTCGCCGGCGGGTGGTTCCACTCCGGAGACCTCGCCGTCATGCAGCCCGATGGCTACGTGAAGATCAAGGACCGCTCGAAGGACATCATCATCTCCGGTGGCGAAAACATCAGTTCGCTGGAAGTCGAGGATGCGCTGTACCGGCACCCGGCGGTGCTCGCGGCGGCGGTTGTCGCCCAGCCCGACCCGAAATGGGGCGAAACTCCCTGCGCTTTCGTCGAAATCAAACAAGGGGCTTCGGCGACCGAAGCCGACCTGATCGCGCACTGCCAGAAGCACCTCGCGCGTTTCAAGATCCCGAAAAGGGTGGTCTTCGGCGAACTGCCGAAGACCTCGACCGGAAAGATCCAGAAGTTCGTGCTGCGCGAGAAGGTGAAGTCGACGGCCGCGATCGGGTGATGCGAATTTGCATCGGCGGCTGATTCCAGCGGTGATGGCGAGGGGCGTGCGAAGTTCGCTGCGGCACCTTGCCACAGGTATCTTGCCTCCTCGACGTGGCATGCCAGCGGACAACATTGCCGACAGGATCGCATGATGAATGCTCCCCTCGAAACCGCCACGCAGCAGCTCGTCGTGCGCGAAGTCCGCGAGGGCGTCGCGACGCTGACGCTCAACCGTCCCGCGCAGTTCAACGCGATCAACGGCGCGATGCTGGCCGAGATGCAGGCGGCGCTCGATGCCATTGCCACCGACCCATCTGTCCGGGTCGTCGTCGTCGCCGGCGCGGGCCGCGCGTTTTCTCCGGGGCACGACCTGAAGGAGATGCTCGCCCATTCGAACGAAGCCTTCATCGGCGATCTCTTCCGGCGCTGCTGCAACGTCATGCTGACCCTGCAGCGCCTCCCGCAGCCGGTCATCGCGAGGGTGCACGGCATCGCGACGGCCGCGGGTTGCCAGATTGTCGCCGCCAGCGACCTCGCCGTGGCGGAGGATGGAGCGCGGTTTGCGACGTCCGGAATCAACTTCGGGCTGTTCTGCGCGACTCCCGGTGTTCCCGTCTCGCGCAATGTCTCGCAGAAGCGCGCGTTCGAGATGCTGATGACGGGCGAATTCATCGATGCCGCCACGGCGCTCGCGTGGGGTCTCGTGAATCGCGTGGTGCCGCTCGAGCGGCTCGACGCCGAGGTGGCGGCGCTCGCCCGGCAGATGATGGAAAAGCCGCGCGCCGTGATTGCCGCCGGCAAGCGGTTCTTCTACGACCAGCTCGAACGCAAGCTCGAGGATGCCTATGGGGAGGCCAGCATCGTGATCACGCGCAACATGCTGGCCGCCGATGGACAGGAGGGCGTTGGCGCTTTTGTCGACAAGCGCAAGCCGCGCTGGGACGACTGACGCGACACACACGGCGGCGAGAGGAACGGCGCGTTTCGAGACTGCGCCGCGCTTCCCGGGCGAATCGGCGAGTCCTGCCGATATCGAGTTTCCGGCGTAGAATGTCCGTTGGGCGACAGTCTTATGTCTTATACAAGAATTAGAGTCGCGCCGGGGCCCCCGGTCCGCATCGCGCGGTTGACTTGCAGCGAATGCGCGGAGCGGTGGGCGTGAGTCAATCGGCGTCCGGCGCCGGTGCGTCGGGCTCTTGCGCGCCGGCCGACGCCGATTTCCACGGGAGGGGACATGGCTGATGCGGGACAGGTGGACTGGAAAGCGATCGACGACGATCCGAAGTTTCAAGAACTGCACCGCAAGAAGACCACCTTCCTCTGGGGGCTGATGGTCTTTTCCATTGTTTACTACTTCCTGCTGCCGGTCGGCGCGGCCTACTTCCAGGACCTGTTCAAGGTCAAGGTCTGGGGGCCGGTGAACTTCGGCATCGTCTTTGCGCTGTCGGAGTTCATCGTCGCGTGGGGCATCGCCTTCTGGTACTCGCGCCGCGCCAACAGGGAATTCGACGCGATGGCCGCCGAGATCGTCAAGGATGTCGAGAAGAAGCTGGGAGGCCGCCAATGAATACGCGCCGCTTCGCATGCTTCGCCGGGTTCGTATCGCTGCTGGCGATTGCGACGCCGGCTCTCGCGCAGGGTGCCGTCGCCGACAAGTGGCGCTGGCTCACATTCCTCGTCTTCGGCGCCATCATCAGCGTGACGATGTATGTCACCTACCGCGCGGCAAAGCGCGTCAAGACCGCCGCCGATTTCTACGCCGCCGGCGGCGGAGTGTCCGGACTGCAGAACGGCTGGGCCATCGCCGGCGACTACCTGTCGGCGGCGTCGTTCCTCGGCATCGCCGGCCTGATCTCGCTCTACGGCTACGACGGATTCATGTACTCGGTGGGCTGGCTCGTCGCCTACATCACGGTGCTGCTGGTGATCGCCGAACCCTGCCGCAACATCGGCAAGTACACGCTGTCGGACATCCTCGCTTACCGCAACGACCCGAAGAAGGTGCGGATTGTCGGTGCGATCTCGACGATCACCGTGTCGACGTTCTACCTGACCGCGCAGATGGTCGGCGGCGGCGTGCTCGTGAAGACGCTGATCGGCATCGACTACGAGATCTCGGTGATGGTCGTCGGCGTGCTGATGCTTTCCTACGTGCTGTTCGGCGGAATGGTGGCGACGACCTGGGTGCAGATCATCAAGGCGATTCTGCTCGTCACGGCGTCGATTCTGCTCGTCATGTTCGTGTGGACGCCTTACGGGTTCAGCCTGCCGGCCTTCCTGACCGCCGTCATCGGTGACGTCAAGGTGCAGGCGCAGGTGGCGTCGCTCCTGGGTGACGCCGGCAAGAACATGACGGCGGCCGAACTCGGCCAGCGCTTCCTCGAGCCGGGTCTGCTGTTCAAGGCGCCCATCGACCAGATTTCCCTGGGCATGGCGCTGGTGTTCGGCACCGCCGGGATGCCGCACATCCTGATGCGCTTCTTCACGGTGCCGACGGCCCAGGCCGCGCGCGTGTCGGTGATCTGGGCGATGGCGATCATCGGCGGCTTCTACGTCCTGACCCTGTTCCTCGGCATGGGGGCGGCGATGAACGTCGGTGCGGTCAACATCAGGGCGGTGGACCCGGGCGGCAACATGGCCGGCCCGCTGCTCGCACAGTACGTCGGCGGCGGCCCCGACTCGATGCTCGGCAACCTGTTCCTTGCCTTCGTCGCCGCGGTGGCCTTCGCGACGATCGTCGCCGTGGTCGCCGGCCTCGTGCTCGCGGCGGCCTCGGCGATGGCGCACGACATCTACGTCGGCGTGATCCGCGAGGGCCACGTGACGCCGCAGGAGCAGGTCAGGGCGGCGCGTATCGCGACCGTCGTGGTGGGTGCGATGGCCATCGCGATCGGCATTTCGGCGAAGGGCCAGAACGTCGCGCATCTGGTGGCGCTGGCCTTCGCGGTCGCCTCGTCGGCGAATTTCCCCTGCGTGCTGCTCACGCTGTTCTGGAAACGCTGCAACACCGGCGGCATCGTGCTCGGCATGATCGTCGGCACGCTCACCGCGATCGGTCTCGTGCTGGTATCGCCGAACATGACTTACCCGAAAGCGGTCAAAGCGGCCGCGCAGAAGGTGGTCGACAACGCCGTATTGGCAAGACCGAAGCTCGACGTCGATCTCGCGGCTGCGGCCGACGACGCCGGAAAGGCGAAGGTCACCAAGGCGATCGCCGCGATGGACAAGGGCGTCGCCACGGCCAAGGGCAATCTCGACAAATTCAAAGGCGACGACACGAGCCTCGTCGGACTCGAGAAGCCCTGGTTCGAGCTGCGCAATCCGGGCCTGTACTCGATACCGCTGGGCTTCCTCGCTGTCATCATCGGCTCGCTCCTCTACCGCGACAAGCGCGCCGAGGACATGTGGGACGAGTTGTACGTGCGCCAGAACACGGGCATCCTGGCGTCGAAGGCCACCGCGCACTGACGATTGCCGGTCTTGACCTGCCGCAAGGACCCCCGCCGCGCGCGGGGGTTTTTGCTTGCGCGGCAACCGCCCCGTGGCTACGCTCCGTCGGTGACCATGAACACGACCTCGCCTGCCGCGACCGCGCCGCCGCCCGCGGCTGACGTCACCTGCGAATTCCTGCGTCGCCACGTGCCGTTCAACCGGATGGAGGACGTGACGTTGCGCGCGCTGGTACCCCGACTGCAGTTCGCCCGATTCGCGGATAACGCGGCAATTCTCTCCACGCGGAGCGGTCCGGTCGATTACCTGTACATCATCGAGCGCGGATTGGTCGGCACTCATTCCGACAATGCGGAGATCGATCCGGACCGCACGCTCGGGCCCGGCGAAATGTTTCCGGTCGGCGCACTCTCGGCAGGAGGGGTGACGGCCAGGACCTTCCACGCGATGCAGGACACGTTCTGCTACATGCTGTCGCGCGCGAATTTTCTCGAGCTGCGGCAGTCATCGCCCGAATTCGAGCGCTACTGCACGCAGGCGATCACCGAGACGCTCAGGCAATCGCTCGCGAGCCTCCATGGCCATTACAGCCAACGCGCCGCGGAGCAGCAGACGCTTACGCGCACGCTCGGCGAGCTCGTCCGTCAGGCGCCTGTCGCCTGCGCTGCGACCGTGCCGCTGCGCGACGCCCTGCTCCTGATGGCCGACGCCAAGGTGCGCACCATCGTCGTGCTCGACCGCGAGGGTGCGCCGATCGGGATGTTCACGCTCGTCGACCTGCTGCGCCGCGTGGTGCTGCCCGGGCGCCCCCTGGCGACACCGCTGTCGGAAGTGATGTCGGCGCCGATCGTCACGCTGGCTGCGTCGGTTACGGCCTTCGAGGCGCTGCACGTGATGGCCGAACGCGGAATCCGGCAGGTCGTCGTCGTCGAGGGCGGGCGGCTCCACGGCGTGATCAACGAGCGCGATCTCTTCGCGCTGCAGCGCGTCTCGATGCGCCAGGTCGTCGAGGAGCTGCACGCGGCCGACACGATCGACAAGCTCAAGCGCGCCGGCGAGGACATCAAGCGGCTCACACAGAACCTGCTGGCGCAGGGCGTGGGCGCGGAGCCGCTCACGCGCACCATCGCGTCGCTTAACGATGGCCTGTCGCGCCGGGCGATCGAGATCGTGCTCGAACGGCACCCGCTCGACGACATCGACTGGTGCTGGCTGGCGCTGGGGAGCGAGGGACGCGGCGAGCAGACGTTCGTGACCGACCAGGATAACGCGCTGCTGTTCGCGGCGGCCGACGCCGACGAAGCCACGTTCCGGCGCAACCGGCTCCTCGCCTTTGCGCGCGACGTAAACGATTGTCTGGCCACCCTCGGCTTTCCGCTATGCACGGGCAACGTGATGGCGAGCAACCCTGAGCTTTGCCTGTCGACCGAGGAATGGAAGGGCAGGTTTCTCGCCTGGATCCGCGCGCCGACGCCGCAGGCGCTGCTCAACGCGAACATCGTCTTCGATTTCCGGCCGCTCTACGGCGATACCACGCTCTGCGACGCGCTGCGCGAATGGCTTTTCGGCTACACGCAGGCGAACCCGGCTTTCTTGCGGCTCATGGTGCAGAACGCGCTCGAGGTCGAGCCGCCGCTCGGCCTCATTCGCACGTTCACGGTCGACGATGAAGCGAACGTCAAGGGTACGCTGGACCTCAAGACGCGCGGCACGCGGCTTTTCGTCGACTGTGCGCGCGTCTTCGCGTTGGCGCTCGGCATTCCGGAGACCGGTACCGCGGCGAGGCTGCGGCTCGCCGGTGAGCGCTTGCACGTCGCGACCCGGCACGTCGATGCGACGGTCGAGGCCTTCCATTTCCTGCAGTTCCTGCGTCTGCGCCAGCACGATACGCTCGTCGCGCAGGGTGTTGCCAATCGAATCGACCCCTACGCGATGCACGAGATCGACCAGCGGATGCTGAAGGAGGCCTTCCGCCAGGCGAAGCAGCTGCAGGAGCGTCTGCGCGTCTCTTATCGGCTGTAATGGACCGATGCGAATCGATGCGCGAACACGTTGCGGCCGGCGCGGATGCCGGAGCGGGGTTCGATCCCCGATCGGACCGCATGCGTATCGGGCGCAACGCCGAATGCCGTTCTTGTTAGTATCGGGCCAGGACTTCCGGCCTCGGGAGAGGGGCGCCCCGTGATTCGATCGACCATCAAGAGCCAGCGTCTTGTCGCCGTGTTTCTGCTCGGCATGCTGTTGTTCAATTATCCGCTGCTGGCCTTGTTCAACAGCGCGGCGAAGGCATTCGGCATTCCAATGCTCTACGCGTACGTCTTTGTGTCGTGGGCGCTGCTGATCGGCCTGCTTGCATTGGTGGTCGGGCGTTCGCGTTAGCGCGGCGGTCGGAATCGGGAAGGACTTTCATGCTTCAGAGCTGGGTGATCATCCCCGTCTCGCTTGCGTACCTCGGCATCCTGTTCGCCATCGCCTACTACGGCGACCATCGGGCGGACCAGGGCCGCTCGATCATCGCCAATCCGTATATCTATTCGCTGTCGCTGGGGGTCTACGCCACCGCCTGGACGTTCTACGGGAGCGTGGGCCGCGCGGCGGCCGATGGCGTAGGGTTCCTGCCGATCTACATCGGTCCGACGATGATGATGGCACTGTGGTGGCTGGTGATGCGCAAGATCATTCGCATCAGCAAGGCGCACCGCATCACGTCCCTGGCCGATTTCATCTCATCGCGTTACGGCAAGAGCGCGCTTCTGGCCGGGCTGGTCACGATCATCGCGGTGATCGGTGTCGTCCCCTACATCGCGTTGCAGCTCAAGGCCGTTTCCCACAGCTTTACCATTCTGGCCCAGTATCCCGAGGTGGTGATGTCCGCGCCGCGCGAGGCGGTTCCGGTCCAGGCGGACACGGCGTTCTGGATGGCGCTCCTTCTCGCCACGTTCACCATCCTGTTCGGCACGCGCCACCTCGACGCCTCGGAGCGTCATGAGGGCCTGGTGGCGGCCATCGCCTTCGAGTCGCTGGTGAAGCTGGTCGCGTTCCTCGCGGTAGGCGCCTTCGTTACCTACGGCATCTACAACGGGCTGGGCGACATCTTCGAGCGTGCCGCCGCGCACGCGACGCTGGCCGCGCTGTTCGCCCCGCTCGGGGCGGCCGCCGGAAGCTACGCGAGCTGGGCCTGGCTCACCGTGTTGTCGATGCTCGCGATCATGTTCCTTCCGCGCCAGTTCCAGGTCGCGGTCGTCGAGAACGTCAACGAGAACCACCTCGCCAAGGCGATCTGGCTGTTCCCGCTGTACATGCTGGCGATGAACGTGTTCGTCATTCCCGTCGCCTTCGGCGGCGTCATGCATTTCTCCGCGACCCCCGTGGATCCGGACACCTTCGTGCTGACGCTGCCCATGGCGGAGAAGCAGGAAGCCCTCGCGCTGCTGGTGTTCATCGGCGGGCTTTCCGCGGCCACCGGCATGGTCATTGTCGAGACGATCGCCCTCTCCACGATGGTATGCAACGACCTGGTGATGCCGGTCTTGCTGCGCATGAGAACGATGCGGCTCGGCGAGCGGACAAACCTCACGGGACTGCTCCTCGGGATCAGGAGGGGAGCCATCGTCGCGGTCGTGCTGCTCGGCTATTTTTATTTCCGTCTCGCGGGCGAAGCCTACGCGCTAGTGGCCATCGGCTTGATCTCGTTTGCGGCGGTGGCGCAATTCGCCCCGGTGATCATCGGCGGGATCTACTGGAAGGGGGCGACGCGCGCCGGAGCCCTCGCGGGACTTGCTTCCGGATTCGTCGTGTGGCTTTACACGCTGTTGCTGCCTTCCTTCGCCAAGTCGGGCTGGCTGCCCATCGGGTTCCTGAAGGAGGGGCCGTTCGGCGTCGCCTTGTTCAAGCCCTACGCACTGTTCGGGCTGGAAGGCTTGAACGACATCACGCACGCGATGTTGTGGAGCATGATCTTCAATGTCGGCGCCTATGTCGTCGTCTCGGTGCTCACGCGGCAGAGCGTGGCCGAACAGGCGCAGGCAGCGCGCTTTGTCGATGTGTTCCAGCGCAGCGGCGAAGCGCCCGACGTTCATTTCTGGAAGGGAACGGCATCGTTGCCGGACCTGCAGGTGCTGCTCGCGCGTTTCCTCGGCCCGCAGCGCGCGGACGCCGCCTTGATCGATTACGCCAGGCGACGCGGCTTCGGATCCCCGACCGAGGTGCCGGCAGACGCTGGCCTGGTGCAGTTCGCGGAAACGGAGCTCGCAGGTGCCATCGGTGGGGCTTCGGCGCGGATCATGGTGGCCTCCACGGTGCATGAGGACGAGCTGACGATCGAGGAAGTCCGAACGATGCTGGACGAAGCCTCGCAGGTCATCGCCTACAGCCACCAGTTGGAGTTCAAGTCGCGTGAGCTGATGGCGGCGACGGCCGAATTGCGCGCGGCCAACGATCGACTGAAGGAGCTCGACCGCCTGAAGGACGATTTCGTGTCCACGGTGACGCACGAATTGCGCACGCCGCTGACGTCGATCCGGGCCTTTTCCGAGATCCTGCACGACAACCCGGAGCTGGACGCAGCCGAAAGGCACAAGTTCCTCGCGATCATCATTCAGGAAAGCGAGCGGCTGACCCGGCTCATCAACCAGGTGCTGGACCTCGCCAAGCTGGAATCGGGCCGCGCCGAATGGCAGGTTTCGATGGTCGACCCGAAGGCGGTGATCGAGGACACGATCGACGCCACGGGGCAGCTCTTTCGCGGCAGAAACGTCGGCCTCGAGACCCGCCTTGCGGACGGCGTGCCGTTCATACGCGCGGATCGCGACCGCCTGGTGCAAGTGCTCATCAATCTGCTGTCGAATGCCGTGAAATTCGTCAAGCCGGGCGAAGGCCGCGTCATCGTCGAGTTGCGCAACGACGCGGACACCCTGCGTGTCGAGGTGACGGACAATGGACCCGGCATCAGCGCCGCGAACCAGCGGGTCATTTTCGAAAAATTCCGCCAGGCGGGGGACACGATGACGGAAAAACCCCAGGGCACCGGATTGGGGTTGGCGATCAGCCGCCAGATCATCGAGCATCTGGGTGGCCGGCTTTGGGTGGAGAGCGAGCTCGGCGCGGGCGCAACATTCGTGTTCGTCCTTCCGATACCGAAGGCCGATGGGATTTCGGAGACAGCGGTCGACCCGGCACTGAGTGCGTGACGCTTCGGGGTCCGGCCCGGGGACGCATGCCGCCGAATCAGGGGAGCAAGGCATGGAAAAGAAGATTCTGATCGCCGACGACGAGCCCAACATCGTGGTCTCGCTGGAGTTCCTGATGAAGCAGAGGGGCTATGCCGTCAAGGTGGTGAACACCGGCGAGGACGCGCTGAATGCGGTCGGCGAATTCGGCCCGGACCTGATCCTGCTCGACGTCATGATGCCGCGCATGAGCGGATACGACCTGTGCCAGAAGGTCCGGGAAAATCCGGCCTGGCAGGGAATCAAGATCATCATGCTCTCCGCCAAGGGGCGCGACATCGAGGTGACCAAGGGAATGGCCGTAGGCGCCGACGCCTACGTGACCAAGCCCTTCTCCACGAAGGATCTGATCGCGAAGGTGCAGCAATTGCTCGGCGAATAGCGCATGCGCGACAGGTTCCGATTCCTGCTGGTGCTGGGCGCGGCTTGGGGACTTGTCGTGACCGTCCTTGGCGCCACCGTCCTACTGGTGGGCGCGGACATGGACGAACCTGAACGCGCGCTCCTCGCGTCGATCCTGCAGGAGCGCGCGGCGAGCGCGATCGTGGTCGCGGCTCTCCTCGTCATTCCGCTCGCGCTGATCCTCCGGGCGCTGTTCCGCCGCCATGTCATTGCGCCCCGGCAGCTTGCCGAAGATGCGCGGATCATGCTTGCGGCGAATCCTTCGCACCGTGCGCCGCTTCACGGATCGACCGAGATCAAACGCCTCGCGGCCGCCTTCAACAGCTTCGCCGACGCCCACGAGTTGCTGAGGCACGACGTCGAGGCGCGCGTGCGCGAGGCGAACGAGCGCATCGAGCAGGAGCGGAACCGCCTCGCCGCGCTCATGTCGGAACTCGCGCAGAGCGTAATCATGTGCAACATCGAAGGACGCATCCTTCTCTACAACGCCCGCGCGATGCAGCTGCTGCGGATGCCGCTCGATGGCGCGGCCGCCGGAAAGGCGCACACGCTGGTCGGTCTGGGGCGTTCCGTGTTCGCCATCTTCGATCGCAACCTGATCATCCACGCGTTGGAAAGCATCCATGACCGGTTGCGCCAGGACACGCGCAGTCCCGTCGCCAGCTTCGTGACGACGGCTCCGGCCGGCCAGCTGGTGCGGGTGCAGATGGCGCCGGTATTCGTTTCGACGTCCGCAACGCCGGCCGAAGATGCAGCCGACGGAATTTCCGGCTTCGTGCTGGTTCTCGACAACATCACGCGCCGAATCGAAGCCGGCAACCGCCGGGACCTGCTGCTCCAGAGCCTGACGCAGGGGACCCGGGCGTCGCTTGCCAGCGTGCGCGCAGCCGTCGAGACGATCGCTTCGTTCCCGGACATGGATAAGGAGGCGCAGAACCGGTTCATCGACATCATCGGCGAGGAAGCGCAGCATCTGAGCGCGAGGCTCGACCAGACCGTCGGCGAATTCGCCGATTCCCTGCGCACCGATTGGCCGCTCGAGGACATGCGCGGCGCCGACCTGATCGCGGCGACGCGGCGCCGGATCGAAAGCAAGCTCGGGCTGCCCACGAAACTCGAGGCCATCGACGAATCGATCTGGCTCAAGCTGGACAGCTTTTCGCTCATGCAGGGCGTCACCTACCTCGTCAGCCGCTTGCGCGAGGAGTTCGCGATCAGGGAGATCCGCTTCGGGCTCGCGAGCGCCGGCCAGCTCGCTCACCTCGACCTGATCTGGACCGGAGCCCCCCTCGGCATCGAAACGACGACCGCGTGGCAGACGGACTCGATGGAGCTGGGAGGTGAGGCGTGCCCGCTGACGCTGAAGCAGATCATCGAGCGGCACAACGCCGAGATCTGGTATCAGATCCACAAGCCTTCGCACCGCGAGTATTTTCGCATCGCGATTCCGGTCACGGTGCCGGACGAGGCGACGTGGAGCGCGCCTTCGGCCGCGGAAAGCCGGCCCGAATTCTATGACTTCGACCTTTTCCATCAACCCGGGCAGACGCCTGAACTGGACAGCCGGCCGCTCGCGGCCCTGAGCTATACCGTTTTCGATACCGAGACCACGGGCCTGCGGCCGTCCGCCGGCGACGAAATCGTCTCCGTCGGCGCGGTGCGCATCGTGAACGGCCGCCTGCTGGAGCATGAAGTGTTCGACCAGCTGGTCGATCCGCGGCGGGGTATGTCGATCGAGGCAAGCAGGATCACCGGCATCGAGACGTCGATGCTCGAAAATCAGCCGACAATCGACAAGGTGCTCCCTGCATTCGGGCAATTCTGCGAAGACACGGTGCTGGTCGCGCACAACGCGGCCTTCGACATGCGCTTTCTGCGCCTCAAGGAGGAAGCGACGGGCGTACGTTTCACGCAGCCCGTCCTCGACACGCTGCTGCTGTCCGCCGTGATTCATCCCGACCTCGATTCCCACCGCCTGGAGGCGATTGCCGAGCGCATGGGCGTCAACCCCATCGGTCGCCATACGGCGCTGGGCGATGCCATCATGACGGGAGAAGTCTTCCTGCGCATGATTCCGTTGCTCGCGGAACAGGGGATCCGGACGCTCGGCGAAGCGCGCGAAGCTTCGCAAAAGACCTTTTTCGCGCGCATCGAATACGAGTAGCGCGGGCGAACATTGCCAAGCCGCGCCGCGTTGCCCATAATCCCCGTCACTTGGAGGAGGGGACACCGGCGCGCCCCGCGCGGGCCGGCGCAGCATGGCCGACGACACGATTCTCGAGACCCGGGCGCTCACGAAGGAATTCAAGGGATTCGTCGCGGTCAAGGATGTGGATCTGCGCGTGCGGCGCGGGACGATACATGCCCTGATCGGCCCGAACGGCGCGGGCAAGACGACCTGCTTCAATCTGCTTACCCATTTTCTGACTCCGACGCGCGGCCACATCTATTACAAGGGCCGCGAAATTACCGGCTCGCGGCCGGCGGCGATCGCGCGGATGGGGCTGGTGCGGTCGTTCCAGATTTCGGCGGTCTTCGGAAACCTCACCGTGCATGAAAACGTGCGGATCGCGTTGCAGCGCAACCGTGGCCACTCGTTCGATTTCTGGCGTGGCAGCCGCGCGCTTGCCGAACACGATGATCGCGCGCTGCAGTTGATCGACGCCGTCGGGCTGACGGAATTCGCGGGTACCCAGGCCGTCGAACTCTCCTATGGCCGCAAGCGCGCGCTCGAAATCGCGACGACGCTGGCGCTCGATCCCGAGATGATGCTGCTCGACGAGCCGACGGCAGGAATGACGCACCAGGACGTCGGGCGCATCACGGCGCTGATCCGCAAGGTGGCGGCCAACCGGACGGTGCTCATGGTCGAGCACAATCTGTCGGTCGTCTCCACGCTGTCGGATCACATTACCGTGCTCGCCCGCGGCGAAGTGCTGGCCGAAGGCGACTACGCCCACGTGTCGCAGCATCCGGACGTCGTGCAGGCCTACATGGGAACCGCCGATGCCTGACGATCCCGCGACGGCGCCGCCGGCCCTGCGGCCCGCCGCCGCGGGCGCGCCGCTCCTGGCGGTGCGCGATCTGAACGCGTGGTACGGGGAGTCGCATGTGCTGCACGGCGTCACCTTCGGCGTCGCGGCCGGCGAGATCGTCACGCTGCTGGGACGCAACGGCGCCGGCAAGTCGACGACGCTGAAGTCGATCATGGGTATCGTGCCGCGGCGCGAAGGCAGCATCGTGTTCGAGGGGCGGGAAACCGCGAAACTTCCATCGAATCGCATCGCGCAATTGGGGATTGCCTACTGCCCGGAGGAGCGCGGCATCTTCGCCAGTCTCAATGTCGAGGAGAACCTGCTGCTGCCCCCCGCCATTCGCGAGGGCGGGCTCACCGTCGCGCAGATATTCGAACTGTTCCCGAACCTGAAGGAGCGCCTGAAAAGCCAGGGCACGAAGCTGTCCGGCGGCGAGCAGCAGATGCTGGCGATCGGCCGCATCCTGCGTACCGGCGCCCCGCTGCTGCTATTGGACGAGCCGACCGAGGGCCTCGCGCCGGTGATCGTCCAGCAGATCGGCCGCACGATCGCGCGGCTGAAGACGCAGGGCTTCACGATCCTGCTGGTCGAGCAGAACTTCCGCTTTGCCGCGACGGTGGCCGACCGGCATTACGTGATGGACCACGGACGCGTCGCCGACATGATCCCGAACGCGGAGCTCGGCGCCAACATGAACAAGCTGCACGACTATCTCGGAGTCTGACGTCATCCCAGGAACACGAACCCGCGCGCCGCGAGAGGGCGCGCCGCTACAACCCAACGAAGGAGAACCCATGAAGGCATTCAAACGTACTTTGCTCGGGCTGGCCGTTGCGGCTGCATTCGGAACGGGCGCCGCCCAGGCGCAGGTCTCGGACGGCATCATCAAGATCGGCGTGCTGACCGACATGTCCAGCCTCTACACGGATCTGGCCGGCGCCGGGTCCGTCGCCGCGGCGAAGATGGCGGTCGAGGACTCCGGCATCGAAAAGCGCGGCTACAAGGTAGAAGTCATCGACGCCGACCACCTGAACAAGCCCGACGTCGGCTCGGGCATCGCCCGCCAGTGGTACGACGTCGACAAGGTGGACGTCATCGTCGACACGCCGAATTCCGGGGTCGCGCTCGCCGTGAGCCAGATCACCAAGGACAAGGGCAAGGCGTTCCTGGTCTCCGGCGCCGCGTCGTCCGACCTCACCGGCAAGGCGTGCTCGCCCAACACGATCCACTGGACGTACGACACCTGGATGCTGGCCAACGGCACCGGAAGCGCGATCGTCAAGACCGGCGGCGACACGTGGTTCTTCCTGACGGCCGACTACGCGTTCGGGCACGCGCTCGAGCGCGACACGGAAGCAGTGGTCCTGAAGAACGGCGGCAAGGTCCTGGGCAAGGTGCGAGCGCCGCTCAATACGCAGGATTTCAGTTCGTTCCTGCTGCAGGCGCAGGCCTCGAAGGCGAAAGTCATCGGTCTCGCGAATGCCGGCGGCGACACGACGAACTCTATCAAGCAGGCGGCCGAGTTCGGCATTGTCAAGGGTGGACAGAGTCTCGCCGGTCTGCTCGTGTTCCTTACCGACATCCATGCCTTGGGCCTGCCCACGGCACAGGGACTGATCGTCACCAACACGTTCTACTGGGACATGAATGACCAGACGCGCGCGTTCGCGAAGCGTTTTGCCGAACGCGACAAGGGCATACGCCCGACCATGGTGCATGCGGGTGTCTACTCCGCGGTGACGCACTACCTGAAGGCGGTGGAGGCGCTGAAGAGCGACGACGGCACCAAGGTCGTTGCCAAGATGAAGGAGATGCCGACCGACGACCCGCTGTTCGGCAAGGGGACGATCCGCGCCGATGGCCGCAAGATCCATCCGGCGTACCTGGTCGAAGTGAAGAAACCGTCCGAATC
The DNA here is from genome assembly GCA_963726775.1 of uncultured beta proteobacterium. GTDB lineage: Bacteria > Pseudomonadota > Gammaproteobacteria > Burkholderiales > Casimicrobiaceae > CAIWHR01. The sequence continues at coordinate 188,051 of CAVSDL010000015.1, read as the reverse complement.
GAAGGGCGAATGGGACTACTACAAGGTCCGCGCGACCATTCCGGCCGACCAGGCGTTTCGGCCGCTGAAAGATGGCGACTGCCCGCTGGTCAAATAGGTGTTATCCGTCGCGCGGCCTCCGTCGAGTTGATCGGATGCAGGTCGCGCGCGCGACGGATCGAACTGCGCGGATTCGAGCGTCGCTCCGCGACGTTCAATCCGCGCCCCATTCGGCGGAGCCCCCCGTGACTGAGATTTTCGGAGTTCCGACGCAGGCCCTGTTCGGCCAGTTGCTGATCGGTCTCATCAACGGCGCGTTCTACGCGATGCTGAGCCTCGGGCTCGCGGTCATCTTCGGACTTCTCAACATCATCAATTTCACCCACGGCGCGCAGTACATGATGGGGGCGTTCGGCTCCTATTTCCTGCTCCAGTATGCGGGGGTCGGCTATTGGTGGTCGTTGCTGCTGGCGCCGATTGCCGTCGGCGTCACGGGCGTCGCCATCGAGCGCGCGATGCTCGCGCGCCTCTACAAGCTCGATCACCTCTACGGGCTGCTGTTGACATTCGGAATTGCGCTCATCGTCCAGGGGGTTTTCACCAATTACTATGGCTCGTCGGGACTGCCGTACCGGATCCCGGACGAACTGACCGGAGGCATCAATCTCGGATTCATGCTGCTGCCCAAGTACCGGGCGTGGGTGATCGTCTCCTCGCTCGTCGTGTGCATTGCGACCTGGTACGTGATCGAGCGCACCAAGCTCGGCTCGTACCTTCGCGCGGCGACCGAAAACCGGACGCTCGTGCAGGCGTTCGGCGTCAACGTGCCGCGGATGATCACCGTCACGTATGGCTTCGGTGTGGCCCTCGCGGCGTTTGCCGGCGTGACGGCCGCGCCGATCTATCAGGTCAATCCGCTGATGGGCGCCAATCTCATCATCGTCGTGTTCGCGGTCGTCGTCATCGGCGGCATGGGCTCGATCCTCGGCGCCATCGTCACCGGCTTCGCGCTCGGTGTCGTCGAGGGATTGACGAAAGTGTTCTATCCGGAGGCGTCCAACACGGTGATCTTCGTGATCATGGTGATCGTGCTGCTGATCAAGCCCGCCGGGCTGTTCGGAAAGGAGCGCTGACGCCGTGGTCGAGTCGCCGCACGGAGTCATCGCTACAGGCGCCGCGACCTCCGCCGCCGGAAACGCGACGGACGGCGAAGGACGCAGCTTCCTGGTCGCGACCGCCGTGATGGCCGCGGCGTTCGCCGTGGCGCCGCACGTCGGCATCTATCCGGTCTTCCTGATGAAGGCGCTCTGCTTTGCGCTCTTCGCCTGCGCGTTCAACCTGCTGATCGGTTTCGGCGGTCTGCTGTCTTTCGGCCACGCGATGTTCCTTGGCAGCGCGGGGTATGTCTGCGCGCACGCGGCGAAGGTCTGGGGCGCCCCCCCCGAGCTGGCGATCCTCGCGGGGACCGGCGCATCGACGGTGCTCGGGCTCGTCGCGGGTGCGCTCGCAATCCGCCGACAGGGCATCTATTTCGCGATGATCACGCTGGCGCTGGCGCAGATGATCTTCTTCTTTTGCCTGCAGGCGCCGTTCACGCACGGCGAGGACGGCATCCAGTCGGTGCCGCGCGGCAGGCTCTTCGGCTTGCTCGATCTGTCGAACACACTGGTGATGTACTACGTGGTGCTGGCGGTGTTTCTCGGCGGATTTCTACTCATCTACCGGATCATTCACTCGCCGTTCGGCAACGTGCTGAAGGCGATCCGGGAGAACGAGCCGCGCGCCATATCGCTGGGCTACGACGCCGAGCGCTACAAACTGCTGGCGTTCGTGCTCTCCGCGATGCTGTCCGGCCTCGCGGGGGCGACCAAGGCGGTCGTGTTCCAGCTCGCGTCGCTGACCGACGTGCATTGGACGATGTCCGGCGAGGTCGTGCTGATGACGCTGCTGGGCGGGATGGGGACGATTTTCGGCCCGGTGGTCGGCGCCTTCGCGATCATCGCGATCGAAAATTATTTTTCGGGTTTCGGCCAATGGGTTACGGTCATTACCGGCGCCATCTTCGTCGTCTGCGTGCTGGCGTTTCGCCGCGGCGTTGTCGGTGAGCTCGGCGCATGGTGGGCGAAGCGGAGCGGTTGACGCGCAGCCGCGGCCGGGCGCCTGCCGCGGCGATCCTGATGGCGGGGATTGCCGCCGGCATGGCGACGGTCGCCTGGGCGCAGCCCTACGCCATCAACGGAAGCTGTCGCGACGGGGAGCCCAACGGAGCGTACGAGCTCAGGATGTCCGATGGCAGGCTGCGCGTCGTTGGGGCGCTGGCGAAAGGCAAGCGTACCGGCACGTTCCTGTTCTGGGCTGCGGATGGCGCCCGCATCGCCGTGGTTCCGTACGAGGACGACGTGAAGAACGGCACGGTGGCGCTCTGGCATGCGCCTGCCAACGCGAACGCCGATGCGCCGCGCAAACTCGAAGCGGCGTACGTCGGCGGCCAGCTCCATGGCGCCAAGCGGTCGTGGTACGCGAACGGCAATCCGCGCACGGAACTGCGCTACGAGCGCGGGGAGCTGGTCGAGGCGCGGGCCTGGATCGAGGCGGGCGCGCCGCTTTCCGAAGCCAGGGCACGCGCGATGGCCGGAGACGACCTTGCCACGGACGAACGGTTTTGCGCTACGCTTGAAGCCATGGTCGCGGACAATCGACCGCGCTGCGAGTGACCGCGCCGCATCGAGCCCTTCGAGGAGGATTCCATGAAACGATTGAGACGCCGGGAAATGCTGCAAACCGCTGCCGCGCTGGTGGCGGGAGGGGTGGCGGGCGCCACCGTGCCCGGCACCGCACAGGCGCAGGCGCGCACGCCGTTCACGGTACCGCAGACCTTCATTCCCATTGCCGGCGGCGGCGAGCAGTTTCCGGTGCGCCGCATCTATTGCATCGGACGCAATTACGCGGCGCACGCGCGCGAAATGGGATCCGATCCGACGCGGGAGCCGCCGTTCTTTTTCCAGAAGCCGACCGATGCGGTGCAGATCGCGCCGCCGGGTGAAACTGTGGACCATCCGTACCCGACGCTGACCAAGAACTACCACTACGAGATCGAGCTGGTCGCGGCGCTTTACAAGGGCGGACGCGACATCCCGCCCGACCGCGCGCTTGACCTCGTTCTCGGCTACGCGGCCGGACTCGACATGACGCGCCGCGATCTGCAACGCGCGATGGGCGACGAGAAGAAGCCGTGGGAGATCGGCAAGAGCTTCGACAAATCGGCGGTGTTGGGGCCGCTGCAGCCAGCGTCGAAGACGGGTCATCTCACGCAGGGCGCGATCTGGCTCAAGGTCAACGGACAGACCAAGCAGAACGCGAATCTGAACCAGATGATCTGGAACGTTGCCGAGCAGATCAGCAACCTCACGAAGGCGTTCGAACTGATGCCGGGCGACATCATCTACTCCGGCACGCCCGAAAATGTCGGCCCCGTGGTGAGGGGCGACATCATGGAAGGGCATATCGACGGTTTGCCTGACATCCGGGTGAAGGTGGTTTGACGCATACGTCTGTGTTCAGGGTCCGCAAGAGCGCTCGATACCGCGATCGGCCCGATCACCCGCGAGGCGTTGCGCAGTTGACGCCCGAAATTCAGGACAATCTCGGCATCATGCCGGTTCATCGCCCGTTCAGGCCGATCGGGGGCTGAGGTAAGCTGTCGGTTGCGGGCGGCGGTCGGGAAACCCCGGTCGCCGTTCCCGTTTTTCGGGTCCGCCACGACGCCCATGCTTGTCTTCATCATCCGCCGCAGCCTGCAGAGCATTGTCGTTCTTTTCGCGATGTCGCTGCTCGTATTCGCAGGCGTGTACGCGATCGGCAATCCGATCGACATCCTGATCAATCCGCAGGCCGATCAGATGGACCGGGAACGCGCGATCGCCGCGCTCGGACTCGACAAGCCGCTGTGGGAGCAATACGGGAGCTTTCTTTCCGGCGCGCTTTCGGGAGACCTCGGGCGATCGTTCGTGCACAGCACCTCGGCGCTCGGTCTGATCCTCGAACGCATGCCGGCGACAATGGAGCTCGCGCTGACGGCGATGCTGATAGCCATCGTGCTCGGGATCCCGCTGGGCCTGTGGGCAGGCCTCAAGCCGCACGGGCTCGCCGGACGCACGATCATGGCGGGGTCGATTCTCGGGTTCTCGCTGCCGACGTTCTGGGTCGGCCTGATGCTGATCATGGTTTTCTCGGTGATGCTGGGCTGGCTGCCGTCGAGCGGCCGGGGTCCCACGACGCTGTTGTTCGGACTGATCCCCGTGTCGATTCTGTCGGCGGAAGGCTGGAGGCACCTGATCCTGCCGGCGACCAACCTCGCCCTGTTCAAGCTCGCGCTGCTGATCCGGTTGACGCGCGCCGGCGCCCGCGAGGCGCTGCTGCAGGACTACGTGAAATTCGCGCGCGCCAAGGGGCTCACCAACGCGCGCGTGATCGGCGTGCACGTGCTGCGCAATATCCTGATCCCGATCGTCACGGTGATCGGCCTCGAGTTCGGATCCGTGATCGCGTTCGCCATCGTCACGGAAAGCGTATTTGCGTGGCCAGGCATGGGCAAGCTGCTGATCGACTCGATCGGCGTGCTCGACCGGCCCGTCATCGTCGCTTACCTGCTGGTGATCGTGACGATCTTCATCGCGATCAATCTCGTCGTCGACGTGCTGTATTCGGCACTCGATCCGCGGGTGCGCCTCACCGAGAGCAAGGGATGATTGCTCCGGATGATCCGGCGATGAATGGGTCGATGGAATCGGTGCGCCGCGTCGTGGAGACGCCCTTCCGGCGCATCGTCTCCGATTTCTGCGCCAATCCGGTCGCGGTATTCGGCCTGGTGCTGCTTGGCGCGATCCTGTTCCTCGCGCTTTTCGCGCCGCTGATTTCCCCCCAGAATCCCTACGATCTCGCGCAGCTCGACGTGATGGACAGCCGCCTGCCGCCGGGATCGTCGGCACCGGGCGGCGGCACGTTCTGGCTCGGCACCGACGATCAGGGCCGCGACATGCTGTCCGCGATCTTCTATGGTCTGCGCATCAGCCTGGCGGTCGGCGTCATTTCGACGTTGCTGGGGCTCGCCATCGGTCTCGCGATGGGCCTCGCGGCAGCGTATTTCGGCGGCCGCATCGGGATGCTGATCATGCGCATCGTCGACATCCAGCTGTCGTTCCCGGCGATCCTGATCGCGCTGATCCTGATCGCGGTGCTGGGGCAGGGCACCGGCAAGGTCATCACGGCGCTGGTGACGATTCAGTGGGCGTACTACGCGCGCACGGTGCGCGGTGCGGCGCTGGTGGAAATGCGCAAGGAATACATGGAGGCAGCGCGTTGCCTCGCGCTGTCGCCGATGCGCATCGTCTTCCGCCACCTGTTGCCGAACTGCCTCCCGTCGATGATCGTCGTCGCCACCGTGCAGGTGGCCGCCGCCATCGCGCTCGAGGCCACGCTGTCGTTCCTCGGACTGGGCCTGCCGATCACGGAGCCGTCGCTCGGACTCCTGATTGCCAATGGCTACCAGTATCTGCTGTCCGGAAAGTACTGGATCAGTTTCTTTCCGGGCATCGCGCTCCTGTGCACGATCGTCAGCATCAACCTGGTAGCGGACCAGCTCCGCGATGTCCTGAACCCGAGGCTACGGCGATGAGCGCGGCGGACGAAGCGTCGCGCGGTGAGTTTCTAAGTGTGCGCAAAGAGGCCGCGATGACGGAGCCGCTGCTCGAAGTCGCCGGGCTGCGCACGCATTTCTTCACGAAGGCGGGTGTCGTGAAGGCCGTCGACGACCTGTCGTTCACGGTCGCCAGGGGCGAAGTGCTGGGACTCGTCGGAGAATCGGGTGCGGGCAAGTCGATGACCGGCTACTCGATCATGGGCCTGGTCGACCCGCCGGGACGCATCGTCGACGGCCGCATCCTGTTCAGCGGCCGCGACCTGCGGGAGTTGCCGGAGGAAGGCCTGCGGCAGTTGCGCGGCAACCGGATCGCCATGATCTTCCAGGATCCGATGATGACGCTGAATCCGGTCCTCCGCATCGACGTGCAGATGGTGGAAGCGATCCTCGCCCACGAGGACGTGCCCCGCGAATCGGCGCGGGAACGCGCGCGCGCGGCCCTGGTGAAAGTCGGCATCCCGTCGCCGGACGCAAGGCTCGCCGCCTACCCGCACCAGTTCTCCGGCGGCATGCGGCAGCGGGTGGCGATCGCGATCGCGCTGCTCAACAATCCCGATCTCCTCATCGCCGACGAGCCGACGACTGCGCTCGACGTCACGATCCAGGGTCAGATTCTGTACGAAATGCAGAAGCTCACCCGGGAGACAAGGGCGGCGATGATCTGGATCACCCACGATCTGTCCGTCGTCGCCGGTCTCGCCGACCGCATCTGCGTGATGTATGCCGGGCGCATCGTCGAGCAGGGCACGGTGTTCGACGTGCTGTCGCGGCCGCTCCACCCGTATACGCGAGGGTTGCTCGATTCGGTGCCGGGGCGCAGCGCGCGCGGCACACGGCTGGCGCAGATTCCCGGGATCGCACCCACGGCGCTCGACCTGCCGCCAGGCTGCGCTTTTCGCGACCGTTGCGGATACGCGACCGCCGCCTGCAACGCCATGCCGGCGATGCGGCCGATCGGCGACGGCGCGGGGCAGTCGGTGCGCTGTCACCACCCGCTGCGAACCGAATGGCCCGAATGACGACGCTCACGCGGAAGCCGGCTGCGCCCGGCACGACGGGGGTGGCACTGATCAAGCTCGACGGCGTGTCGAAGCGTTTCGTCAAGGCGCTCGACGCGGCGGCGAGGATCGGCAACTTTCTGGGTGCGGGCGTGAAGGAGGAAGTCGTCCAGGCCGTCGACCGGGTCACCCTCGCCATCCTGCCGGGCGAAGTCGTGGGTCTGGTCGGCGAATCGGGGTGCGGCAAGTCGACGCTGGGCCGTATTGCGGCAGGTCTCCTCTCGCCTTCCGAAGGCGAACGCTATTGGCGGGGCGCCGCGCTGTCGCAACTCGTTCCCGACGCGGCGCGCAAGCAGCAGCTCAAGATGCAAATGATCTTCCAGGACCCTTACGCTTCGCTCAACCCGCGGATGCGCGTGATCGACATCGTCGGCGAAGCCCCTGTCGCGCATCGCATCGTCAACGCCAACGCGCGCGTCGAGTACGTCGGGCTGCAGCTCAATCGCGTCGGGCTCGATCCGACGCTGATGCGGCGCTACCCGCATCAGTTCTCGGGCGGGCAGCGCGCGCGCATCGGCATCGCCCGGGCCTTGGCGGTAAAGCCGGAGTTCCTGGTCTGCGACGAATCGGTGGCGGGTCTCGACGTCTCGATCCAGGCGCAGGTGCTCAACCTGTTCATGGAGCTCAGGTCGGCGCTCAATCTCACGTACCTGTTCATCAGCCACGACCTGGGCGTGGTCGAGCACATCAGCGACCGCGTCGTGATCATGTATCTGGGCCGTGTCGTCGAGACGGGTCCGACCGCGGCGCTCTTTGCCGCGCCTGGCCACCCTTACACGCAGGCGCTGCTCGCCGAGGTCGGCAAGGTCGAGCCGAAAAAGCGCACGTTCGCGCCGATCCGCGGCGAAATCCCGTCGCCGCTGGCGCCCCCGCCGGGGTGCCATTTCCATCCGCGCTGTCCGCACGCGATGCCGATATGCGGAGAGGCCGCGCCCGCGTTGAAGGAGTTCTCGCCCGGGCGGTGGATGGCGTGCCATCTCAACGACAAGGCGTAGCCCCCGAGGAACGGTTCGCAGGGCAGGGTCCGGCGACCGATGCGGTGGCGCTGGCGCCCGATACCTCGAACTGCCGCGAGCCGCTCCCGGGCGAAGGCGACGAGCGGCGCCGCGCGGCACGATTGGTCAGACCTCTTGACCGCTTTGGGCCCCGCTGCCAAACTGCCCGCAGATCGTCGGGCGCCGCGCTGCGCGTCACGGCGGCTTCGTTCTGTCCCATTCAGCCCGAGGAGGAATCATGACCGCATTCTCGCGCGCACTGGTCTGCGCCGTGGCGATTTGCGCCCTGCTGTTCACTGCGGGGGCGCGGGCCGCCTATCCGGAACGTCCCATCACGCTGATCGTTCCCTGGGGCGCCGGAGGGGGCACCGACGCCACCGCGCGCATCATCGGCGTGCTCCTCGAGAAAGATCTGGGCCAGCCCGTCAATGTCGTCAACCGCACCGGCGGCAGCGGCGTCGTGGGCCATAGCGCGATCGCGCAGGCGGCGCCGGATGGCTACACGATCGGCATCGTGACGGTCGAGATCGGCATGATGCATTGGCAGGGCCTGACCGAACTCAACGGCGCGTCGTACACGCCGATCGGGCTCGTCAACGCCGACCCCGCGGGGATCCAGATCGCCGCCGATTCGCCCTACAAGACCGTGAATGAACTCGTGGCGGCGATCAAGACGAGCCCGGGAAAATTCAAGGCGTCGGGTACCGGGCAGGGTGGCATCTGGCATCTCGCGATCGCAGGCATGCTGCAGGATCTGAAGGTCGATCCGGCAAGCGTGCCCTGGGTGCCGTCGAACGGTGCCGCGCCGGGACTGCAGGATCTCGTTGCCGGCGGCGTGCAGATTGCGCCGGTGTCGCTGCCCGAGGCGCGCGCCCTGATCGACGCGGGCAAGGTGAAGAGCCTCGCCGTGATGGCCGACGCACCGGCGGCGCTGTACCCCAACGTGCCGACGCTCAAGGCGGCCACGGGCAGCAACTGGACGATGGCCGCGTGGCGCGGGATCGCTGCCCCCAAGAACATACCGCCGGAGGCGCGCGACAAGCTCGTCGCGGCCCTCCGGAAGATCGTCGCCAGCAAGGACTACACCGAGTTCATGGCCAAGCAGGGCTACGGCGTCATCTACGCGGCGCCGGACGATTTCGCGAAATTCATGGCGAAATCGGACACCGATCTGGGCGCGACGATGAAGGCGGTCGGCCTCGTCAAGTGACGCATTTATCCAAGAGCGGGTCGCGCAGCGGCCCGCGATTGGCAACAAATGCGTCGTCCCCGCGCAGGCGGGGATCCAGCGACTTTCAATCTACGACACTGGGTTCCCGCGGCCGCGGGAACGACGATGAGCATGAGCGACGAATGGTGTGCGGTTACAACATTCGCTCTGAACGACGATGAGCATTTGCAACGAATAGTGCGCGGTGCCCGCGTTCGCGTGAACGACGCCGTGGACGCGCATAGCCTGCCATGAAGGTCAACGACGCCGTCTGGGGCGCGCTGCTGCTGCTACTCGGTGCAGTGCTACTGGTTCACGTCCAGAGCTTCCCGAAGATTCCCGGGCAGCAATATGGCCCTGCGCTGTTCCCGGGCGTCATCGCCGCAGGTCTCGCCGTGTGCGCGGTCCTGCTCATCGTCAAGGGCCTGGCGGCACGCGCGGGAGGGCACGAGCGCGCGCAGTGGGTTGCGTTCGAGCCGTGGACGGGCTCGCGCCGGCACGTGCTCGCGTTCGCGCTGACGATCGGTGTTAACGTGTTCTACATCGCCGCCGTCGATCGGCTCGGCTTCATCGTCACCGGCACCGTCTACCTCGCCGCGCTGTTCGCGGTGTTCGGCGTGCGGGCGCGCTGGATCGTGCCGCTCGCGGTGGTGCTGACGCTGGCGATCCATACGGCCTTCTACAAGCTCCTGCGCGTTCCGCTGCCCTGGGGGCTGCTGCAGCCCATCCTGTGGTGACGGCGCGCGGTCGCGGGGGCAGGCGATGAGCGGGCCGTGGGCGCAGGCCTTTGCGCTGGTCCTCGAACCGTACAACATCGTCGTGATGCTGGCGGCGTCGGTGTTCGGGCTTTTCGTCGGCGCAGTTCCCGGACTGACGGCTACCATGGCGACGGCGCTGCTGGTGCCCGTGACGTTCTTCATGGCGCCGATTCCGGCGATCGCCGCCATCGTCACCGCCACCGCGATGGCCATTTTCTCCGGCGACATTCCGGGCTGCCTGATGCGGATGCCCGGCACCCCGGCGTCCGCCGCCTACACGGACGAAGCCTACGCGATGACGAAGAAGGGACAGGCGGAAACCGCGCTCGGCGCCGGTCTCGTCTTTTCCGCGATCGGCGGCCTTTTCGGCACCGCGGTGCTGATGCTTTCGGCCCCGGCGCTTGCCGAATTCGCGCTCAAGTTCAGCTCGTTCGAATATTTCTGGCTGGTACTGCTGGGCCTCACCTGCGCCGTGTTCATGACGTCCGACCGTCCGCTCAAGGGGTTCGTGTCGCTGATGCTCGGGCTGCTCGTGGCATCGGTCGGGCTCTCCAATCCGGCCGGATTCCCGCGTTTCACTTTCGGCAGCGTCGAACTCCTGGGCGGGATCGGCCTGATTCCGCTGATGATCGGCATGTTCGCGATTTCGGAGATCATCCGTTTTGCCGTCGACATGGATCCGCCGCTGAAGATCGTCGACAATCCGCTCGGAAACGTATTCAAGGGCATGTGGGCGCTCGCGAAGAAATACCCGCTGCAGATTCTGCGCGGCAGCGCCTTGGGCACGCTGGTCGGCGCGCTGCCCGGCGCCGGCGCCGACATCGCCGCGTGGATGTCCTACGGGATCAGCAAGAAGTTTTCAAAGGAGCCCGAGAAATTCGGCACCGGCCACGTCGAGGGCATCGTCGAGTCGGGCTCGGCCAACAACAGCGCGCTCGCCGGAGCCTGGATTCCGGCGCTGGTGTTCGGCATCCCGGGCGACTCGATCACCGCGATCGTCATCGGCGTGCTCTACATGAAGAACATGAACCCCGGACCGTCGCTGTTCACGAACAACCCGCAGAACATCTATGCCGTCTATCTGCTCTTCATCATCGCCAACCTGATCATGATCCCGCTGGGCTGGTGGTGCATCAAGGTGTCGAAGCAGATCCTCAAAGTTCCGCGGGCGGTGCTGATGCCGGTAATCATGCTGTTCTGCGTCGTGGGGTCGTTCGCGATCAACAATACTGCCTTCGACATCACGGTGATGCTCGTTGCCGGCATCGTGGCGTTCGTGCTGGAGGAGAACGGCTTTCCCATTGCGCCGGCGATCCTCGGCGTGGTCCTCGGCGGGATGCTGGAGGAGAATTTCGTCACGTCGATGATCAAGTCCAATGGGCAGTTGGTCGCGTTCTTCGAGCGGCCCATTGCCGCAACGCTGGGCGTGCTTACGCTGCTGGTCTGGTTCCTGCCGCTTGTCATGCGGCGCCTGCGCCAGCTTGCGGGCGTCTGATCCCGACTCTGGCGCGTCGCCGGTCGGCGCCCGCCACTCACACCGGACTCCCGCCCGGCTTTGTGTCCCCTCGTAACCCTGCAGGCGGCCGCCTCGGGAGGCTACGGCGTGGCTTCCACCGCGTTGCCGTCGATTGTCGCGGTGCGGTATAATCCGCCAGTTTTGCAGGCGCGCCGCCCGGATTCCAACTGAGTGGCGCGTTTGCGTATGGAAACGGGCAGAAAAGCGATGCGCGGCAAACTCGTCGTCGGCAACTGGAAAATGAACGGCGGGCTTGCGACCAATGCGGTGCTCCTCGGAGAGCTTACTTCGGGCTGGGTGCGAACACCCGGGCGGGAACTCGCCGTCTGCGTGCCGTATCCCTACCTGATGCAGGCGCAGGCGGCGCTTTCGTCGATGCCGATTGCGTGGGGCGCGCAGGACGCCAGCGAACACGTTTCCGGCGCGTACACCGGCGAGGTGTCGGCGGGGATGCTTGTGGAGTTCGGCTGCCAGTACGCGATCGTCGGCCACTCGGAACGCCGGCAGTACTACGGCGATACCGATGCCGTCGTCGCGGCGAAGGCACGTGCGGTCCTGGCGGCGGGAATCATACCGATCGTGTGCGTCGGTGAAACCCTGGGCGAGCGCGATGCGGGGAGAACGGAGGACATCGTTCTGCGCCAGCTCGATGCCGTGCTCGCTGCGGTGGGCGCCGACGCGCCGAAGCTTGTCGTTGCTTACGAGCCGGTATGGGCGATAGGCACGGGTCGTACGGCATCCACGGGGGAGGCGCAGACGGTGCACGCGACGCTGCGAGGGCGGCTGTCGCGAGCGGGGGCGGCGGAAGTTGTGCTTTTGTATGGCGGGAGCGTCAAGGCGGACAACGCCGCGGCGCTGTTTGCGATGGCGGACATCGACGGCGGCCTCATTGGCGGCGCGTCGCTCAAGTCCGGGGAATTTTTGGCGATTGCGCGTGCCTGACGACGGTGGGCGAAATTGCGGTGCGTGGCGGTCCGCGGCGGCGGATCCCGGCGGGAGCGGCATATGAGCATGTTGGAATCATTGTTATTGGCGCTGCACGTGCTGGTGGCGGCCACCATTTGCGGCTTTGTGCTGCTGCAGCATGGCAAGGGCGCCGATATGGGTGCGGCATTTGGCAGCGGTTCGTCGGGCAGCGTCTTCGGCGCGGCCGGATCGGCGAATTTCCTGTCCCGGACCACCGCGATCCTCGCCGCCGTGTTCTTTTTGTCGAGCCTCGGCCTCACCTGGTTTGCGACGACCCGTGGCGCGCCGCGCGGTGTGATGCAGCAGGGCATCGTGGAAAAGCTCGCGCCAAAGACGTCGGAAATGCCGGTGGCGCCGGGTGCGCTTCCGGCCGCTGCGCCGTCGACCGAGTCCGCCAATGCTCCTGCAGGTGCGCCGGCGGGATCCAAGTCCGGCGAGGTGCCGAAGTAGCGCGCGGCCGAGGATCTTGCACATGCCAATGGCGACGCCGACGTGGTGAAATTGGTAGACACGCTGTCTTGAGGGGGCAGTGGCGAAAGCCGTGGGAGTTCGAGTCTCCCCGTCGGCACCACCGGATGTGAAAATGCGGCGCGTCGGTCGGTTGGTGGCGCGGCGCAGCGAAGGAAAGAATGCTTGCGGCGAGAGCCTCCCCGTGCGGACGGACCGCGCGAGGCACCTAGCCGTGGAGTGCGGGTTCGCCCATCCGACGAGCCCTGGGCAACGTCTACACGCCCGCGCGGCGACGCACGCGGGCGCGCGGAGCGATCACCATGCTGGAACAGTACCTGCCGATCCTGCTCTTCATCCTGGTTGGCCTCGCGCTGGGGGCGGTCCTCCTTACCGTCGGCACGGTGTTGTCGCCGAACCGTCCGAACCCCGAAAAGCTGTCGCCCTACGAATGCGGCTTCGAGGCGTTCGAGGACGCGCGGATGAAGTTCGACGTCCGCTATTACCTCGTCGCGATCCTTTTCATACTGTTCGACCTCGAAATCGCGTTCCTCTTTCCGTGGGCGGTCGTCCTCCCGGAAATCGGTCTTTTCGGCTTTGTCGCCATGATGGTGTTCCTGCTCGTCCTCGTCGTCGGCTTCGTCTACGAATGGAAAAAGGGCGCATTGGAATGGGAGTAGCGACGCGAGCCGAGGAGCAGGGGCCCCGCGCAGCGGGGATGCGACTGGGGCGAGTCGGCGCTGGCGGCCGCCGCGCCGGCGCAGCCACGTCGCGACACGACAAGGAGGCCGCGACGCGAGCCGAGGAGCAGGGGCCCCGCGCGCGGAGCGAACGGGGATGCGACTGGGGCGAGTCGGCGCTGGCGGCCGACGCGCCAGCATGCGCAAGCCACAGTGGGGTACGGAGGCCGCGACACGACATGGAGGCCGCGATGCGATCCGGGGGGGCCATGGCGTGCCGTGGACCAAGGATTGCCGCCGCGACTCCCGCCTTGCAGGAGCGACGCTATGAGCATTGAAGGCGTTCTGGAGAAAGGCTTTGTCACCACTACGGCCGACGCGCTGATCAACTGGGCGCGCAACGGTTCGATGTGGCCGATGAGTTTCGGCCTGGCGTGCTGTGCGGTCGAGATGATGCACGCGGGCGCGGCCCGCTATGACTTCGACCGTTTCGGCATCGTATTCCGCCCGAGCCCGCGGCAGGCCGACGTGATGATCGTCGCCGGCACCCTGTGCAACAAGATGGCGCCTGCGCTGCGCAAGGTCTACGACCAGATGCCCGAACCGCGCTGGGTGATCTCGATGGGGTCCTGCGCGAATGGCGGCGGGTATTACCACTACTCCTATTCCGTCGTCCGCGGCTGCGATCGCGTCGTTCCGGTCGACATCTACATTCCCGGCTGTCCGCCGACGGCCGAGGCCACGATGTACGGCGTCCTGCAACTCCAGAACAAGATCTGGCGCACCAACACGATCGCACGCTGATGCCGACCAAGATCGAAGCGTTGACAGCGGCGCTGCCGGCGGTCCTCGGTGACACGCTCACTAGTGTCACCGTGGCGCTCGGCGAGGTGACCGCCGTCGTCGCCGCGGAGAAGATTGGCGCAACAATGCGGTTGTTGCACGAACGCACCGAGCTCCGGTTCGAGACGCTGATCGACCTTTGCGGCGTCGATTATTCGACTTACGGCGGCGTTACGCGCGAGGGGCCGCGCTTTGCAGTCGTCTACCATCTGCTGTCGCTTGCGAACAATTGGCGGTTGCGCGTGCGCGCCTTCGTGCCCGACGACGCGTTCCCGCTCATCGCGAGCGTCGTCGACATCTGGCCGTCGGCGAACTGGTTCGAGCGCGAGGCATTCGACCTTTTCGGAATCATGTTCGAAGGGCATCCGGATCTGCGCCGGCTCCTCACCGACTACGGGTTCGTCGGCCATCCGTTTCGCAAGGATTTTCCGCTTTCGGGCCACGTCGAGGTTCGCTACGACGCGGTGCAGGGCCGGGTGATCTATCAGCCCGTATCGATCGAACCGCGCGAGGTGACGCCGCGGATCATCCGCGAAGACAACTACGCGAGCGGCGGGTAGGGCGCCTTGGCCGAGATCCGCAACTACACCATGAACTTTGGGCCCCAGCACCCGGCGGCGCACGGCGTGCTGCGGCTGGTGCTCGAACTCGACGGCGAGGTCATCGTGCGTGCGGATCCGCACATCGGCCTCCTGCACCGCGCGACGGAGAAGCTCGCCGAGCACAAGACCTACCTGCAGTCGCTGCCGTACATGGACCGCCTCGACTACGTGTCGATGATGTGCAACGAGCATGCGTACTGCCTCGCCATCGAACGGCTGCTCGGTATCGACGTGCCCGAGCGGGCGCAGTACATACGCGTGATGTTCGATGAGATCACGCGCATCCTGAATCACCTGCTCTGGCTCGGCTGCCACTCGCTCGATGTAGGCGGGATGACGACGTTCCTCTATTGCTTTCGCGAGCGCGAGGACCTGTTCGACATGTATGAGGCGGTATCCGGGGCGCGAATGCACGCGGCCTATTACCGGCCGGGCGGCGTCTATCGCGATCTCCCGGATCACATGCCGCAGTACCAGGCGCAGCACACCCGCAGCGCCCGCGGCATGGCGGCGCTCAACGCCAATCGCCAGGGCTCGCTGCTCGACTTCATCGCCGATTTCACCAACCGCTTTCCGGGCTACGTCGACGACTACGAAACGCTGCTCACCGAGAACCGGATCTGGAAGCAGCGCACTGTGGGCATCGGCGTGGTCTCGCCCGAGCGGGCGATGGCGCTGGGGTTCACCGGGGCGATGCTGCGCGGGTCCGGCGTGCCCTGGGACCTGCGCAAGAAGCAGCCGTACGAGGTCTACGACCGGATGGAATTCGATATTCCGGTCGGCACCGACGGCGACTGCTACGATCGCTATCTGGTGCGCGTCGAGGAGATGCGGCAGTCGAACCGGATCATCCGGCAATGTGTCGACTGGCTGCGCAAGAATCCGGGGCCGGTCATCACCGGCAATCACAAGGTCGCGCCGCCGTCGCGCGAGCAGATGAAGCTGAACATGGAAGAGCTCATTCATCATTTCAAGCTCTTCACCGAAGGCATGCACGTGCCGCCCGGCGAAGCTTACGCGGCGATCGAGCATCCGAAGGGCGAATTCGGCGTCTACATCATTTCCGACGGCGCCAACAAACCGTATCGCGTGAAGCTGCGTCCGCCGGACTACCCGCACCTGGCCGCGCTGGACGAGATGTCGCGCGGCCACATGATCGCGGACGTGGTCGCGATCATCGGCACGCAGGATATCGTTTTCGGATCGATCGATCGATGAAGGCCGACCGGCTTTCGGTACGGGTCGCGGGCGGCGCCGCGCGGCATGTTCCGGGCCACCGCAGGCCATAGCGGACAAAGGGATGCTGTCGCCACAGGCCTTGGGGAGGATCGATCGCGAAGTCGCGAAGTACCCGCCGCACCAGAAGCAGTCGGCGGTGATGGCGGCGCTCGCGATCGCGCAGGACGAAAAGGGCTGGCTCGCGAACGAGACGATGGACTTTGTCGCGGCCTATCTCGGCATGCCGCCCGTGGCCGTCTACGAGGTCGCGACGTTCTACGCGATGTACAACGTCAAGCCGACGGGAAAGTACAAGATCACGATATGCACGAATCTTCCCTGTGCGTTGCAGGATGCCGTCAAGTCGGCCGAGTACCTGAAGCATAAGCTCGGTATCGGCTTCGGCGAGACGACGCCGGACGGTCTCGTCACGCTGCAGGAAGGCGAGTGCATGGGTGCCTGCGGCGACGCGCCGGTGCTTCTCGTCAACAACAAGCGCATGTGCAGCTGGATGCGACCGGACAAGCTCGATGCGCTGCTCGCCGAATTGAAATCCGCGGGCAGCGCCAAGGCAGGCGGCTGAAATGAACGATTCTTCGCGAGTGCTCGACTACGGACCCGACGCCATCCTGATGGCGGGCCTCACGGGGCGCAACTGGCGGCTCGCGGACTACGCGGCCCGGGGCGGTTACGAGGCGCTGCGCAAAGTTCTCGCGGAAAGGACCCCGCCGTCGAACGTGATCGCCGAAGTCAAGAAATCGGCGCTGCGCGGGCGCGGCGGCGCCGGTTTTCCCACCGGCCTGAAATGGAGTTTCATGCCGCAGTCGTACGCGGGCGACAAATACCTTGTCTGCAACTCCGACGAAGGCGAGCCGGGAACGTTCAAGGACCGCGATATCCTGCGCTACAACCCGCACGCGCTGATCGAGGGCATGGCGATCGCGGCGTACGCAATGGGCTGTCGGCGCGGCTACAATTACATCCACGGCGAGATCTGGGATATCTACGAGCGGTGTGAGGAAGCGCTGGCGGAAGCCTACGACGCGGGCTTTCTCGGCAACGACATCTTCGGCTCGGGTTTCGACTTCAACCTGTTCAACCACCACGGTTACGGTGCCTACATCTGCGGCGAGGAAACTGCGCTGCTCGAATCGCTCGAAGGCAAGAAGGGCCAGCCGCGATTCAAGCCGCCGTTTCCGGCGAGTTTCGGGCTGTACGGCAAGCCGACGACGATCAACAATACCGAGACGTTCGCGGCCGTCCCATGGATCATCAGGAACGGCGGCGAGGCGTTCCTCGACCTCGGCAAGCCGAACAACGGCGGCACCAAGATCTTCTCGGTGTCCGGCGACGTCGAGCGACCGGGCAACTACGAGGCCCGGCTGGGCACGCCGTTCGCGACGCTGCTGGCGCTGGCGGGCGGCGTGCGCGGCGGCCGCAAGCTGAAAGCGTGCATCCCGGGCGGTTCGTCGATGCCGGTGCTGCCGGGCGACGTCATGATGGCCACCGACATGGACTACGACTCGATCGCAAAGGCGGGTTCGATGCTCGGCTCGGGCGCGGTGATCGTGATGGACGACACCCGCTGCATGGTGAAATCGCTGCTGCGCCTTTCGTACTTCTATTACGAGGAGTCCTGCGGCCAGTGCACGCCGTGTCGCGAAGGGACGGGGTGGTTGTGGCGCGTGGTCAACCGGATCGAGCACGGAGAGGGCCGCAACGAGGATCTCGACCTCCTCCATTCGGTCGCCGACAACATCGCCGGCCGGACGATTTGCGCGCTGGGCGACGCGGCGGCGCTTCCGGTGAAGAGCTTCGTCGGGCACTTCCGCGACGAGTTCCAGCACCACATTGACCACAAGCGCTGCCTGGTGCCGGCGTATGTCTAGCCTGCCAGATCAACATCCTGAACCACAGAGAGCACAGAGAACACAGAGGAATTGCTGCCACATGTCGAGTGCGGTACCGGTACAGGTAGATAGGGCTTTCTCTGTGCTCTCCGTGTCCTCTGTGGTTCAAGGTTTTCGTTTATGCTGAATATCGAAATCGACGGCAGGCAAATCGAGGTCACGCCCGGCAGCACGATCATGGATGCCGCGCACAAGATCGGCATCTACGTGCCGCATTTCTGCTGGCACAAGAAGCTGTCGATCGCCGCCAACTGCCGGATGTGCCTCGTGCAGGTGGAGAAGGCGCCGAAGCCGCTGCCCGCGTGCGCGACGCCGGTCGCCAACGGCATGAAGGTGTGGACGGCGTCCGATCAGGCGAAGAAGGCGCAGCAGGGCGTGATGGAATTCCTGCTCATCAACCATCCGCTCGACTGCCCGATCTGCGACCAGGGCGGTGAGTGCCAGCTGCAGGACCTCGCGGTCGGCTACGGCGGCTCGGCGTCGCGCTACACCGAAGCCAAGCGGGTCGTATTGCACAAGCATCTCGGACCGCTCGTCTCCGCGGAGGAAATGAACCGCTGCATCCAGTGCACGCGCTGTGTGCGTTTTGGCCAGGAGATCGCCGGAGTGATGGAGCTCGGCATGATCGGGCGCGGCGAGCATTCCGAGATCGTCTCGTTCGTCGGGCGCACCGTCGATTCCGAACTGTCCGGCAACATGATCGACATCTGCCCCGTCGGTGCACTGACGTCGAAACCCTTCCGCTACGCGGCGCGGACCTGGGAGCTTTCCCGCCGCAAGTCGGTGTCGCCGCACGATGCGCTGGGCAGCAACCTCGTCGTTCAGGTGAAGGCCGAAAAGGTGCTCCGTGTGCTGCCCCTGGAGAACGAGGCGGTCAACGAGTGCTGGATCTCCGACAAGGATCGCTTTTCGTACGAGGCTCTCGGCAGCGACGAACGCCTCGCTGCGCCGATGATCAAAGAGGGCGGCGAATGGAAGACCGTCGACTGGCAGGTCGCGCTGGAGTTCGTCGTGCGCGGTCTCACGGACGTCACGGCGAAGCATGGCGGCGCCGCGCTCGGCACGATGGTCTCGCCGCATTCGACGCTCGAGGAGATGGCGCTGGCAGCGAGGCTCACCCGCGCGCTCGGTTCCGACAACATCGATTTCCGGTTGCGGCAATCGGATTTTCGCGGCGATGGGCAAGGCACGGGTGTGCCATGGCTCGGGCTCCCCGTCGCGGGCCTCGACGCGCTGGACCGCGTGCTCGTCGTCGGCAGTTTTCTGCGGAAGGATCATCCGCTCCTTGCCCAACGGCTGCGGCGAGCGGCGAAGAAGGGAACGCAGGTGTCGATGCTCCATTCGGTCACCGACGATCCGCTGATCGACGTCGCCCATTCGTTCGTCGCCGCGCCGTCGCTCCTGCCTTTCGCGCTCGCCGAAATCGTCGTCGCCGCGTCCACGGGCGCCGGCCGGCCGGCGCCGGCGGCGCTTGCCGGCATCGAACCGACGGCAGCCGCGCAGGTGATCGCCGCGAGCCTCCTTACCGGTGGGCACCGCGCCATTCTTCTCGGCAACGGCGCCGAGCAGCATCCCGAGGCCTCGCAGCTGCTGGCGCTCGCGCAAGCCCTCGCCGAGATCACCGGCGCGAAACTCGGATGCCTCACCGAGGCGGCGAACAGCGTCGGCGGCTACGTTGCCGGTGCACTTCCGCAAGCAGGCGGCCTCGATGCCCAGGCGATGCTCAAGAATCCGCGGAGGGCGTACCTCGTGCTTGGAGCCGAGCCGGAATTCGATTGCGCGAACCCGGTCGCCGCGCGCTCTGCGCTGGACAAGGCTGATCTCGTCGTCGTGCTTTCGCCGTTCCGGCACGGCACGCAATATGCCGACGTGTTGCTGCCGATCAGCCCGTTCACCGAAACGGCCGGGACGTTCGTGAGTTGCGAGGGCCGCGTGCAAAGCTGGAACGGCGCGGTCAAGCCGCTCGCGGAAACGCGCCCCGCGTGGAAGGTCCTGCGCGTGCTGGGGTCGCTGCTCGGCGCGCCGGGATTCGATTTCGACTCGATCGAGGATGTCCGCGCCGTGGCGCTGCCGCCGGCCGGAGACATCGCGGCTCGGCTGGCGAACGGCACGCGCGTTCCGATCACGAAGCCCGCGACTTCCACGAGCGGGTTCGAGAGGGTGGCGGACGTGCCGATCTACTTCGCCGATCCGCTTTCCCGACGCGCGCCGTCGCTGCAGCAGACGGCCGATGCGAAGCCGCCCCGTGCACGGATGAACCGGCTGACGCTGCAGCAGATCGGGACCGCGGAGGGCGCGCAGGTCAAGGTTCAGCAGGGGCGGGGCGAGGCGGTGCTGACGGTCGTTACCGATGCGGCGGTCCCCGCCGGAGTCGTCCGCATCGCTGCCGCGCACGCTTCGACCTGCGGGCTCGAGGGGCTGTCCGGCCCGATCCACGTGGAGCCCGCGTAGTGGAATCTGCGGTCCTCCACATGTTCCAGTGGCTGTGGGGCTCCTGGTGGGATCCGCTGTGGGTGTACTTCGGCCCGGTCTGGCCGGCCATCTGGACGCTGATGCGAATCGTCGTGCTTCTCGTGCCGCTGATCATCGCCGTGGCCTACCTGACCCTGGCCGAGCGCAAGATCATCGGCTGGATGCAGGTCCGCATCGGTCCCAACCGGGTCGGGCCGCTGGGGCTGCTGCAGCCGTTCGCCGACACGTTCAAGCTGATATTCAAGGAAATCGTTCTTCCGACGGGCGCCAACCGCTACCTGTTCTACATCGCGCCGGTGCTCGCAATCGGCCCCGCGGCCGCCGCCTGGGCGGTCATTCCGTTTGCGGACGGCCTGGTGATCGCCGACATCAATGCCGGCCTCCTCTACGTGCTCGCGATGACCTCGATCGGCGTCTACGGCATCATCCTCGCCGGCTGGGCGTCGAATTCGAAATATGCATTCCTCGGCAGCCTGCGTTCCGCCGCGCAGATCGTTTCCTACGAAATCGCGATGGGCTTCGCGCTGGTCGGCGTGCTGATGGCGGCGAACAGCCTCAATCTCTCCGAGATCGTGCGCGGCCAGGAAGGCGGGCTGGCGTACTGGTACGTCCTGCCGCTGTTCCCGCTGTTCATCGTCTACGTGATCGCCGGAGTGGCCGAGACCAACCGCCACCCCTTCGACATGGCGGAAGGCGAGTCGGAAATCGTTGCCGGATTCCACGTCGAGTATTCGGGTGTGCTGTTCGCCGTGTTCTTCCTCGCCGAGTACATGAGCATGATCCTGATCTCGGCGCTGGCCTCGATCATGTTCCTGGGAGGCTGGCTGTCGCCGTGGCCGCTCCTCAATAACGTCGAAATTCCGTGGCTCGGCGTCCATCCGTTCGGCGACGGCATGCCATGGCTGTTCGCAAAGATGTCGACGGTGCTGTTCTTCTTCCTGTGGATCCGCGCGACGTTCCCGCGCTACCGTTACGACCAGATCATGCGGCTGGGCTGGAAGATCTTCATCCCGCTCACGCTGGTCTGGATCGTGTTCCTTGGCGCGATGATGCAGACGCGCTGGGCCGGCATGTTCCACTGAGGACGACGACGATGCTGAATCGCGTCAAGAGCCTTTTCAACACCTGGTTGCTGCTCGAACTGGTGCGCGGCCTGCTGTTGACGGGGCGCCACATGTTCGCGCGCAAGATCACGGTCCAATTCCCCGAGGAGAAGACGCCGCAAGGCCCGCGCTTCCGCGGCCTGCACGCGCTGCGCCGGTACCCGAACGGCGAGGAGCGCTGCATCGCCTGCAAGCTCTGCGAGGCGGTGTGCCCGGCGCTGGCGATCACCATCGAATCGGAGCAGCGCGCCGACGGCACGCGCCGGACGACGCGGTACGACATCGATCTCACCAAGTGCATCTTCTGCGGCTTCTGCGAGGAGAGCTGCCCGGTGGACTCGATCGTCGAGACCCGGATCCTCGAGTACCACGGCGAGAAGCGCGGCGACCTCTACTACACCAAGGAAATGCTGCTCGCGGTGGGCGACCGCTACGAGGCGCAAATCGCGAAGGACCGCGCCGAGGACGCGAAATTCCGATGACCGTGCAGACCGCCCTGTTCTATGTCCTTGCCGCGATCCTCGTGTTCGCGGCGTTGCGCGTTGTCACCGCGCGCAATCCCGTGCATGCGGCGCTGTGGCTCGTGCTGGCCTTCTTCACCGCGGCTGCCCACTGGCTGATGCTGCGTGCGGAATTCCTGGCGATCGCGCTGGTGCTGGTCTACGTCGGCGCGGTGATGGTGCTGTTCCTGTTCGTGGTGATGATGCTCGACGTCAATTTCGACAATTTGCGCAAGCAGTTCCGGAGCTATCTGCCGGTCGGCGCGACCGTTTTCGTGCTGACGCTGCTCGAGATGGCGCTGGTGTTGCTGGGCAACCGGCTTACCGGCGTCACCGGCAACGTCGCGCCGCCACCCGGAGGGAGCAACACCAAGGCACTCGGGGTGCTGCTCTATACCGACTACGCCTACCCGTTCGAGATTGCGGCGGTGGTGCTGCTGGTGGCGATCATCGCGGCGATCGCGCTGACGCATCGCCAGCGCGCGGAAACGAGACACCAGGATCCGGGCCAGCAGGTGAAGGTGCGCGCGCGGGACCGGCTGCGCATTCTGAACATTCCGTCCGCAAAGAAGGACGGCTAGGAAGATCCAGGCGCGCACCGGGCGGCCGGCGCGCGGATACAAGAACCACGCATCAAGGGAGCAGGGGAACCCAGTGGCACTATTCACGGCGCCGACGCTGTCGCACTACCTCGTGCTGGGCGCGATCCTGTTCGCCATCAGCATGGCCGGCATCTTCCTGAACCGGAAGAATGTGATCATCCTGCTGATGGCGATCGAATTGATGCTGCTCGCCGTCAACCTCAATTTCATCGCCTTCTCGAGCTATCTCAACGACATGGCCGGTCAGGTGTTCGTGTTCTTCATCCTGACCGTGGCGGCCGCCGAGTCGGCGATCGGACTCGCGATCCTGGTGCTCCTGTTCCGCAACGTCGGGTCGATCGACGTCGAGGATCTCGACCGGCTCAAGGGGTAGCCTCTCGATGCATGCCCTCTACCTCCTCGTGCCGCTGGCGCCGCTCCTTGGCGCCATCGTCGTCGGCCTTTTCGGGCCGAAGCTCGGGCGCGGAGTGTCGCACTGGCTGTGCATACTCGGCGTTGCGATCGCCACTGCCGCGTCGTTCGTCGTCTGGCGCGACGTGATGGCCGGCCATTCCTTCAACGGCGACATCTATACCTGGCTGCAGTCCGGAAACCTGAAGCTCTCGATCGGCTTCCTGATCGACCCGCTGACCGCGACGATGATGCTGGTCGTCACGTTCGTCTCGCTGATGGTCCACGTGTACACGATCGGGTACATGGCGGACGACGACGGCTACACGCGGTTCTTCAGCTACATATCGCTCTTCACGTTCAGCATGCTGATGCTGGTGATGGCGAACAACTTCGTCCAGCTCTTCTTCGGCTGGGAGGCCGTGGGTCTGGTCTCGTACCTGCTGATCGGCTTCTGGTACACGCGTCCGACCGCGATCTACGCCAATCTCAAGGCCTTCCTCGTCAACCGCGTCGGCGATTTCGGGTTCGTTCTGGGCATCGGGCTCGTGCTCGCCTACTTCGGCACGCTCGACTACGCGCAGGTGTTCGGCATGGCCCCGGCGCTGGCGGCGACGTCGGTCAATCTGTGGGGATCGGCGCCGTGGTCGCTGCTGACGGTCGTGTGCATCTGCCTCTTCATCGGCGCGATGGGCAAGTCGGCGCAGATGCCGCTGCATGTCTGGCTGCCCGACTCGATGGAAGGCCCGACGCCCATCTCCGCGCTGATCCACGCGGCGACGATGGTGACCGCCGGCATCTTCATGGTGGCGCGGATGAGCCCGCTGTTCGAGCTCTCCGACACCGCGCTCTCCTTCGTGACGGTGGTCGGAGCCACGACGGCGCTGTTCATGGCGTTCCTCGGCATCGTCCAGAACGACATCAAGCGCGTCGTCGCGTACTCGACACTGTCCCAGCTGGGCTACATGACCGTCGCACTCGGCGCGTCGGCGTATTCGGTGGCGATCTTCCACCTGACCACGCACGCGTTCTTCAAGGCGCTGCTGTTCCTCGGCGCCGGCTCGGTGATCATCGCCCTGCACCACGAGCAGGACCTGCGGAAGATGGGCGGCCTGCGCAAATACATGCCGGTCACCTACTGGACCGCGGTGGTCGGCTCGCTGGCGCTGGCGGGCATTCCGCCGTTTGCCGGATTCTTTTCCAAGGACGCGATCATCGAGGCGGTTCATTTTTCGAACGTCGCCGGGCATCGCTACGCCTACTTTGCGGTGATGACCGGCGTCTTCATCACGGCGTTCTATTCGTTCCGGATGCTGTTTCTCGCCTTCCACGGAAAGCCGCGCTTCGAGACGGCCGCGCACGCGCATCACGACGTCGCGCATGATCAGGGCGGACACGACGACCACGGCGGACCGCCAAAGGAAAGTCCGTGGGTGGTGACGGTGCCGCTGGTTCTGCTGGCGATCCCTTCGGTCTATGCCGGCTGGGCGTACATCGATCCCCTGGTGGTCGGCAGCTATTTCGGCGACTCGATCGTCGTGCGGCCGGACCATCCCGCCCTCCATGAATTCAGGGCCGAGTGGCACGGCGTTGCCGCGTTCATCGGGCACGGCATGTCGAGCCTCCCGTTCTGGCTCGCGATCGCCGGTGTCGTCGCGGCGTGGTACTGCTACCTCGTGAACCCGGCGCTTCCGGAGCGCCTGAAAAAGACGTTTGGCGCGCTCTACACGCTGCTCGACAACAAATATTACTTCGACAGGTTCAACGACGCGTTCTTCGCCGGCGGCGCCCGCCGCGTGGGCCGCTTCCTGTCCGAGGTCGGCGACCGCACGATCATCGACGGCTTTTTTGTCAACGGCGCCGCCCGGGCCGTTGGCTGGACCTCCGCGCTGATGCGCCACCTCCAGTCGGGCTATGTCTATCACTATGCGTTCACCATGATCATCGGCCTCTTCGCGCTGCTCTCCTGGTGGGTGCGCTGAGGCGACCATAACAATGCCGTACCTTTCCCTCGCCATCTGGGTGCCGATCGCCGCCGGCCTGGCCGTCCTGGCCGTCGGCCGCGACCGCGATGCCGCGGTCGCCCGCTGGATCGCGCTGATCGGGGCGCTGGTTGGCCTCCTCGTCACGTTGCCGCTGTGGCTGCACTTCACTCCGGAAACGTCCGACATGCAGTTCGTCGAGCGCGGTGCGTGGATCCCGCGGTTCGACATCCAGTACTTCCTGGGCGTCGACGGCATCTCGATGCTGCTCGTGATCCTCAACAGCCTGATGACGCTGGTGGTCGTCTGGTCCGCATGGGAGGTGATCCAGGTTCGCGTCGCGCAGTACATGGCGGCGTTCCTGATCCAGTCCGGCCTCATCAACGGCGCGTTTTGCGCGCTCGACGGCATCCTGTTCTACACGTTCTTCGAGGCGATGCTGATCCCCATGTACCTGATCATCGGCATCTGGGGCGGCCCCAGCCGCGTCTACGCCGCGATCAAGTTCTTCCTCTACACGCTGCTGGGGTCGCTGCTGATGCTGGTGGCGCTCATCTACCTCTACAACGTGTCGGAGACGTTTTCGATCATCGAGTGGTACCAGGTGCCGCTGTCGCTGAAGGTCCAGGTGCTGCTGTTCGTCGCCTTCTTCCTTTCCTTCGCCGTGAAAGTGCCGATGTGGCCGGTGCATACGTGGCTGCCCGACGCGCACGTCGAGGCGCCCACCGGCGGTTCGGTGATCCTGGCTGCGATCACGCTGAAGATCGGCGCGTACGGCTTCGTCCGCTTCATCCTGCCGATCGTGCCGGACGCCGCGCGGTACCTGTCGGGCTTCGTGATCGCTCTGTCGCTGATCGCCGTGGTCTATATCGGCTTCGTCGCGCTCATGCAGTCCGACATGAAAAAGCTGATCGCCTATTCGTCGATTTCGCACATGGGCTTCGTGACGCTGGGCTTTTTCCTGTTCAGCCAGCTGGGCGCCGAAGGAGGCCTGGTGCAGATGATCTCGCACGGCTTCGTGTCGGCCGCGATGTTCCTGTGCGTCGGCGTGATGTACGACCGCATGCACAGCCGGCAGATCGCCGACTACGGCGGTGTGGTCAACACGATGCCCAAATTCGCGGCGTTCATGATGCTCTTTGCGATGGCCAACGCCGGCCTGCCCGCGACCTCCGGCTTCGTCGGCGAATTTCTGGTGATCCTCGCTGCGGTGAAGATCAACTTCTGGCTGGGCTTCGCCGCCGCCACCGTCATGATCCTCGGCGCCGCCTATACGCTGTGGATGTACAAGCGCGTGATCTATGGCGCCGTGGCGAACGACCGTGTCGCCAGGCTCACCGATCTCAACCGCCGCGAGTTCTGGCTGCTGGCGGGCATCGCCGGGCTGGTGCTGTGGCTGGGCGTATGGCCAAAGCCTTTCGTCGACGTCATGCACACGTCGGTCGCCGATCTGCTGGCCCACGTCGCCAGGAGCAAGCTGTGAACCGCCGGCCACCGCGATGCTGACGCTCAACCTCCCATCCGTGCTGCCCGAGATCGTCCTGCTCTCGGCGGCCTGCGCGATCCTGCTGCTCGACGCCTTCCTGCCGCAGCGGCTGCGGCACTGGAGCTTCTGGCTCACGCAGATCACGCTCTTCGCCTGCGCGTGGATCATCGTCGTGAATGCCCGCTTCGAGCCAGTCGCGGCGATGAACGGACTCGTCATCGAAGACCTGCTTTCGGACCTGTTCCGGTTCTTCGCCTGCATCGCCGTTTCGCTGACGCTGTTCTACTCGCGCGACTACCTCGCGGGGCGCGACCTCTTCCGCGGCGAGACTTTCGTGCTGATGATGTTTGCGCTGCTCGGCATGCTGGTGATGATCTCGGCCAGCAATTTCATCACGCTGTACATGGGCCTCGAGCTGCAGGCGCTGTCGCTGTACTCGATGGTGGCGATGCATCGGACGTCCAAGCGGGCGTCGGAAGCGGCGATGAAGTACTTCGTTCTCGGCGCGCTGGCGTCCGGCATGCTCCTGTACGGGATGTCGATGGTGTACGGCGCCACCGGGTCGCTCGATCTCGCCCGCGTGGCCGAAGTCGTGGCGGGCGGGCAGGGCAACCGGATGATCCTCCTATTCGGGCTGGTGTTCGTGGTCTCGGGAATCGCCTTCAAGCTCGGCGCGGTTCCCTACCACATGTGGGTTCCGGACGTCTACGACGGGGCGCCCACGGCGGTCACGCTGCTGATCGGCACCGCGCCGAAGCTCGCCGCGTTCGTGTTCATGTTGCGGCTCCTTGCCGTCGCGCTCGTCGGGTTCGAATTCGACTGGCAGGGAATGCTGATGGTGCTGTCGCTGCTGTCGATGATCCTCGGCAACGTGATCGCCATCGCGCAGACCAACATCAAGCGGATGCTGGCGTACTCGACGATCGCCAACATGGGCTTCATGCTGATGGGGTTCCTGACCGCGAACCTCGACGGCTACAGCGCCGCGATGTTCTACGCGGTCGCCTACGTGCTGACCAGCCTCGCCTCCTTCGGCATCGTCATGCTGCTGTCGCGCGAAGGATTCGAGGCCGACCAGCTCGACGACTTCAAGGGCCTCAACCAACGCTCTCCGTGGTGGGCGCTGATGATGCTGTTCGTGATGTTTTCGCTCGCCGGAATTCCGCCGACGATCGGCTTCTACGCCAAGTTCTCGGTGATCGAAGCCGCCGTCAACGCCGGCTTCACGTGGCTCGCGGTGGTCGCGGTGATGGCGTCGCTGGTCGGCGCGTTCTATTACCTGCGCATCGTCAAGCTCATGTACTTCGACGACGCGACCGACACCGCACCCATTGTCGCGCGCCTCGACAATCGCGCACTGCTGTCGGTCAACGGGTTGGCGGTCCTGGGATTCGGGATGTTCCCGCAGCAACTGATGGGGTGGTGCGTCCTCGCGCTGGTGCGCTCGGGCTTCCTCTAGATCGATCCGCCGGCGGGCCTTCGCCGCGACAGACCGTGCTAACATTTGCGGCTCCGGGGGCTTGCCCCATCGTGTGAGCGGGCCATCGTCATGCGCGTCGGCTTCTTCGTCACCTGTCTTGTCGATCTGATGCGGCCGTCGATCGGCTTCGCGGCGATCAAACTCCTCGAAGCCGGCGGCGCCGAGGTTTTCGTTCCCGAAACGCAGACCTGCTGCGGACAGCCCGCCTACAATTCCGGCAACCGCGCCAGCGCGAAGGCGCTTGCGGCCAAGGTGCTCGCCGAGTTCGAGGGCTGCGACTGGCTGGTCGCGCCGTCCGGTTCGTGCAGCGGCATGATCAAGACGCACTACGCCGACCTTTTCGCCGACGATGCCGCGACGCTGGTGCGCATCGAGGCGCTGGCCGCGAAAACGCGCGAGCTGACGGAATTCCTGGTCAACGAGCTGAAGACCGACCGGGTTCCGGGCCGCTATGATGGCACGATCACCTACCACGATTCCTGCGCCGGCCTGCGCGAGATGGGCACCAAGCACGAGCCGCGCGCGCTGCTCGCGAAAGTGCCGGGACTCACGCTCGCCGAAATGCCGGAGAGTGAAGTCTGCTGCGGCTTCGGCGGCACATTTTCCATCAAGTACGGCGAGATCTCGGCGCGGCTCGCCGACAACAAATGCCAGGCCATCGCCAACACGGGCGCCGGCGCCGTGGTGCTGGGCGACCTGGGCTGCATGCTCAACATCGAGGGCCGGCTGCGGCGACTGGGCGACTCGAAGACGAAGGTGCTGCACGTGGCCGAAGTGCTGGCCGGGGAAGGACGCTAACAAGTTCCACTGAATCAAGCGACGACGGATGCAGGAATGTCGTCGTTCCCGCGAACGCGGGAATCCAGGGCGTTACATCGAAAGTCGCTGGGTCCCCGCTTTCACGGGGACGACGATCACGATTGCGAGAGTGTCACCCAATTCCGCAATGTTCGGTAGGCGGGGGAGCGAATGCAGGTCGCGTCGATGCATTTCAAGGAGCGCGCGCACGTCAAGCTGCACGACGCGCGGCTTCAGCACAACCTGAAGAAAATGCAGGGGAAGTTCGTCGCCAAGCGGCGCGCCTCGCTGGTCGAGCTCGACGACTTCGAGGGGACGCGCGACGCCGGCAAGGCGATCCGCAACCGCGCGCTCGACAACCTCGACATCTGGCTGGAGCTGTTCGAGACGAATGCCGCGGCGCGCGGCGCGATGGTGCTCTACGCCGAGACGCCGGCCGAGGTCAACGCGCTGGTGCTGGAGATCGCGGCGAAGCACGCGGTGAAGAAGATCATCAAGTCGAAGTCGATGGTCTCCGAGGAATCCGCGCTCGACCACGCGATCGAGGCTGCCGGCATGCAGGTCGTCGAGACCGATCTCGGCGAGTACATCCTGCAGATCAACGACTACGAGGCGCCGTCGCACATCATCGGCCCGGCGCTGCACAAGTCGAAGGAGGAGGTCGCCGATCTCTTCCACAAGGCCCACGGCACGCCGACCAAGACCGGCATCGACGAACTGTGCTTCGAAGCGCGCGGCGTGCTGCGCCAGCACTATCTGACGGCCGACATGGGGATCTCCGGCGGCAACTTTTTCGTCGCCGAGACCGGCTCGGTCGTCCTCGTCACCAACGAGGGCAATGCGACGCTGACCACCACGCTGCCCAAGGTCCACGTGGCCATATCCGGCATCGAGAAGATCGTGCCGACGCTGGAGGATGTGGCGACGCTGATGCGCCTCCTGCCGCGCTCGTCGACCGGCCAGTCGATCTCGAACTACGTGGACATCCTGACCGGGCCCAAAGGCGCGGGCGAGTTCCACGGCGCCGAGCACATGTATTTCATCATCGTCGACAGCGGCCGCACCGCGGTGCTGGCGAGCGAGGTGCGCGAGGCGCTGCGCTGCATCCGCTGCGGCGCGTGCATGAACCATTGCCCCGTGTACCAGAATGTCGGCGGCCACTCGTACGGCTGGGTGTACCCCGGTCCCATCGGCTCGATCCTCACCCCGATGTACATCGGCCTCGAGAATGCGCAGGACCTGCCGGCCGCGTCGACGCTGTGCAACCAGTGCGGCGTCGTCTGCCCGGTGAAGATCCCGCTTCCCGACCTGCAGCGCAAGTTGCGCGAGAAGGCTTTCGAGACCGGCCTGCGGCCATGGTACGAGCACGCCGGGCTGGCCGTGTGGTCGTGGTTCGCGCAACGCCCGGCGCTGTATGCGCTGGCGACCGGGATCGGTGTGCGCGTGATGAAAGTCTGGGGCGGCCGTGAGGGCCTCATCCACAAATTGCCTGTCGGCGGCGGTTGGACGGAAGGCCGCGACCTGCCGGCACCGGCGGGCAGGACGTTTCGCGAGCTTTATCGCGCGCAGCAGGCAGGGAGATCCAAGTGAACGCACCTCATAACCATGCTCTGGCGACGCCGCCGCTGTCGCGCCGCGCCGAAGCGCTGGGCACGGAGAATGCCTTCGTCGTGCTGGCGGAGGTCAACGCGCTTCTGCGCGAGGGCAAGGACATCGTGTCCTTCTGCATCGGGCAGCCCAATTTCCCAACGCCGCGCAATATCCAGGAGGCCGGCATTGCCGCGATCAAGGCCGGCAAGCACGGCTACACGCCTTCCGCCGGGATCGACGAATTGCGCGCGGCGGCGGCACACGATCTGGGCACGCGGCGCGGCATCGACATCCGGCCGGAGGACGTCGTCGTCGGCGCCGGAGCCAAGCCGTTCATCGCCTACACGATCGCCTCGGTCACCGATCACGGCGCCGGCGATGAAGTGATCTACCCGGTCCCGGGGTTTCCCATCTACGAATCGCAGATCATCGCCAACGGCGCGATGCCGGTGCCGATCTACCTCCGCGAGGCGCGCGACTTCGCGTTCGATCCGGCGGAGCTGGACGCGAAGATCACGGCGAAGACCCGGCTCCTCATCCTCAATTCGCCGCACAATCCGACCGGCGGCTCGCTGCAGGGCGGCGACCTCGATGCGATCGCCGAAATCCTGCGCCGGCATCCGCAGGTCTGGGTGTTCGCCGACGAGATCTATTCGCGGCTCACGTATTCCGGCACGTTCGACACGCTGGCGAAGCGCCCCGGCATGCTCGAGCGCACGATCATCTGCGACGGCGCGTCCAAGACCTGGGCGATGACCGGCTGGCGGATCGGCTTCGCGGCGAACCGGGCGCTGGCGCCGGTGTTCACGCGCTGGATCACCAATACGGATTCGTGCGCATCGCAGATTTCGCAATGGGCGGCCGTCGAAGCGGTGACGGGTCCGCAGGACGCGGCCGACGCCATGCGCAAGGGTTTTCTCGATCGCCGCAACCTGATCGTCGACCTCCTCAACGCGGTCCCCGGCGTCGCTTGCAAGGTCCCGGGTGGCGCGTTCTACGCGTGGCCGAACGTCACCGAAGCCTGCCGTCTCACCGGGTGCGCCGATTCGGAGGTGTTTCGCAAGCGGCTGCTGCTCGAAGCCGGCGTCGCGGTGCTCGCCGACATCCACTTCGGACGCCGCGTCCCCGGCGACGGCCAGCACATCCGGTTCAGCTATGCGGCGTCCCCGGAAGCGATTCGCGACGGCGTCGCACGCGTTGCCGCGTTCGTCCGCCGCCAGATGTAAGGTCGTCGGTCGGCGATGCGCCGGGAGCAGGGAAGCGATCAGAAGACCACGAATGCCAACGAGCCTCACCGATAACCGCGCGGCCCGCGACGCCATCCTCGGTCGCGTAAGAAAGGCGCTGGGCAGGACCGGCGAGCGCAACGATGCGCGTGCCGAGGCCGACGCCTACATCGCCGCGCACCGGCACGGTCCGCGACCGACGATGCCTGCCGATCTGCTCGCGCGGTTCATGACGCGCGCAACCGACATGGAGAGCACCGTCGAGCGCATCGCCGACCGCCGCCAGATTCCCGCGGCCGTGGCGCGCTATCTCGACGCGCTGGTGCTGCCGCCGCATCTGGTGGCGCAGAAATCGCATGCCGGCGTCTGCTGGCCGGAGTTCGCCGATCTCGACTGGAAGGCGTCCGGCCTCGACATCGAAGCGCGGCCTACGGTCGGGAACGACCGGCTGGGCATCACCGGCACCTTTTGCGCGATCGCCGAGACCGGCACGCTGGTCGTGCTTCCCGGCCCCAGCATGCCGACGGCGACGGCACTGCTGCCGGACACGCACATCGCGGTGCTCTCCGCCGCGCGCGTGGTGTCGGGCATGGAAGAGGCGTTCGCCTTCGTCCGCCGCGATTGTGGGCGCCTGCCGCGGGCGGTGCACCTGATCTCCGGCCCGTCGCGCACCGGCGATATCGAGCAGACGATCGTGCTCGGCGCGCACGGTCCGTTCCGCGTCCATATTCTCATCGTGGATTGACCGCCGGCCGAACACACCGGCTACTGCGCAATCGTCATCCGCGCGCCATTCCGCAGACGACAGGCCGCGCTACAAGAATCCCACGGATATCACCGCCAGCAGCGGCAGCATGGCCACCGACGCGTAGCCGAAGTAGGCAAAGAAGCTGGGCATCTCCACACCGCGATCCTCGGCGATCGCCTTGATCATGAAGTTGGGCGCGTTGCCGATGTAGGTCAGCGCGCCGAAGTACACGGCGCCCATCGAGATCGCCGCCAGCGTCACTTTGAGCGGCCCCATCAGCGCCACCGGGTCGCCACCGGCGAGGTTGAAGAACACCAGATAGGTCGGCGCGTTGTCGAGGAACGCCGACAGCACGCCGGTCGTCCAGAACACCATCAGATCGTTTGGCCGGCCGGGCGCGTCCGCCACCAGGTCGATCACGGCCGCCAGCGCGCCGTCGCGCGCGGCGCCGAGCATCGCGATCACCGGAATGATCGTGATGAAGATCCCGGCGAAGATTTTCGCCACTTCGACGATCGGCATCCAGTGGAACGCGTTGTGCTCGCGCACTTCTTGCGGCGTCACCGCCAGCGACAGGAGTCCAAGCCCCACCAGGATGCCGTCGCGCAGCACGTTCTGCAGTTCGAGGTGCGCGCCCAGCACGTCGAACGCCATCTCCGGATTCCACAGCCCTGACATCAGCACCGCGCCGATCACGCCGGCGATCAGCAGGAAGTTGATCGATCCTTCGAGTGCCAGGCGTGGACCGCCGGCGCTCGGCGCCGGCGACGGACGCTCGCGGCGGTGGAGCCAGCGTGTCGAGCACCCAGAACATGCCGAGCAGCGCGACGACCAGGAACGCGGTCGGCCGGACGAGCAGGCGCGTCGTCCAGAAGAAATCGATGCCCTTGAGAAAGCCGATGAAGAGCGGCGGATCGCCCAGCGGCGACAGCGCGCCGCCGACGTTGCCGACCAGCAGGATGAAGAACACGACCGCGTGCACCTTGTGCCGCCGCGATTCGTTGGCGGTCAGGAGCGGCCGGATCAGCAGCATCGACGCGCCGGTCGTCCCCATGATGCTCGCCAGGGCGGCACCGAGCGCCAGGAGGCCGGTGTTGAGTGCGGGCGTTCCCACCAGCGCTCCGCGCAGGCAAATGCCGCCGGCGATGGTGAACAGCGCGAACAGGATGGCGAGGAACGGGACGTATTCGAGCAGGATCGCGTGCGCGACGTGGTGCACCGTCTCCGTCGCGCCGAATGACAGCGTGAACGGCACCAGGAACGCCAACACCCAGGCTGCCGCGACCTTGCCGTAGTGCGCATGCCAGAAATGCGCGGCGAACAGCGGCACCAGCGCGATCGACAGCAGCAGCCCCACGAAGGGCAAGCTCCACAGCAACGTGAGGTCGGCGCCACGCAGTGCCGGCAGCGCGTCGTCCGGTGTGGCGGCGGAGGCGGGGAGGGCGAGCGCCGCGACGCCGATGACGGCAAGAAGCGCTGCGAATTTGAGGGTGCGGGTCATCGACGGGCCCGATCGAAGAAGGTTGAGGACATGCGGGCGTGCTTGAATTTTCGTGGGCAAGGCGATCGGCAATCATTCGACGCGTGATTTGCCACGATAAGGATACAGGAGGGCACATCGACTCCATGCGGTCCGCCATGCAGGCGTTGCCAACACCCCGCTTGGCATTCGCGATTAGGGCATGTTCGGTGACGTGCGACGTCGGAGCGTTTTCGGGTGAAAATCTGAGCGCCATGTCGCGGTGATGGCGGCCGTCATCGCCGCTACGCGCAATCTTCGTGCGCCGCAACTGGCAGAAATGACAGGTGGACGGCGTCCACGATCAAAAGTGGATTGCAATCATGGCGCTGCGTGGGTCCGCGATGCGCTAATCCGTTTGGCCGAATTGACAGACGACATGGCCCGCCCATAGCGTTACCGGATTCCCGTTCCGACATCCACGCAATCCGGTCAGCTGATGGAAACCTGCGCCCACTACAGTTCATGGCTTGAATCGAACGAAGACGTCGGCACACGCCTCGATAACGGCGCCATTCCCGAGCCGCCGAGTGCGCGCAGGCGCATCCTTCGCTGTCTTGTTGACTCGTGCATTCGCATGCCGTCGACACCCAGGATTGCCAATGAGCGACGTTCCCGAGGGTCGCAATCGCGGCTCACGCGATCGTCGCGGGTCGTCGTTGCAATGGTCGCCTTCGCGACGGCGGCACAGGCGATGGCGATGGTGTTCGCCGCACCGTCCCTGCTCCTGAACAGCGTTCCCGCGGCTGCAGCCCTCACGGCCCAAACGATCAACTTTGGTTCGCTGGGCAATCTGACATTGGGAGCAGCCCCGTTCACGATCAGCGCCACCGCGACGTCCGGCCTGCCCGTCACGGTGACCTCGCAGACGACTCCCGTGTGTACGATGAGTGGGGCCATGGTGACCCTAGTCGGTGCCGGCACATGCACGCTTCGCGCCGCGCAGGCGGGCAATGCAACCTATTCCGCAGCGCCGAACGTCGACCGTAGCTTCACCATCAGTTCGACGGGGGCCGTCGCGCAATTCGCCGCCGCCGTGAACTACGCGACCGGTACCAATCCGATCTCCATTGCGATCGCCGACTTCAACGGCGACGGCAAGCTCGATATCGCGACCGCGAATGTGGTCGACAGCACGATCTCCATTCTCCTGGGTAACGGCGACGGGACATTCACGGCCGGCGCCACACTCGTTGCCGGGAACTACACGGTGCAGTTGACGGTCGGCGACTTCAACGGCGACGGCAAGGTTGACCTGGCGGTTACGAATTTGTTCGGCAACAACGTGATGGTCTTTCTCGGCAATGGGAACGGTACGTTTGCAATACCGCTAACTGTCAGCGCGGGCCTCGCACCGTCGGGCATCGCCGCGGCCGATCTCAATGGCGATGGCAAAGTCGACCTCGTCGTGACGAACCAATCTGTTGGTGGCGCCAATCCTGTCGTCGGACAAACCGTTTCGGTACTCCTCGGCAATGGCAATGGCACGTTTCAGCCTGCGGTGCCCTATGCGACCGGATCGAGCCCATGCGATGTAGCGATCGCCGATCTGGACGGCAATGGCACGCTGGATCTGGTCGTGGCCAATTGCAACAGCACCACGACCAAGAACGTATCGGTGCTTTTCGGCAACGGAAACGGCACGTTCGGCCCGGCGCTCAGCTTGATCACCGGCTGGGACCCGTCGGCGGTCGCGATCGCCGACACCAATGGCAACGGCAAGCCCGACCTGGTGGTCACCAACAGCGGCTTTGGTGAAGTGTCCGTCGTGCTGGGCAATGGCAACGGCACCTTTGCTGCAGCCGCTACCTTCACCGCCGTCAATGTACCGTTGCGGGTCGTCGTCGGCGACTTCAATGCCGATGGCAAGCTCGATCTCGCCGTGATCGACCTGAATACGAACAACGTCACGGTTTTTCCGGGCGATGGCGATGGGACGTCCTTCGCGGCCCCGATGACATTTGCGGTGGGTGTGGTTCCGCAGGACATTGGCACCGCGGATTTCAACGGCGACGGCAAGCCGGATCTTGTGGCCAGCAACGGCGCCAGCAATACCGTTTCGGTACTGCTGAATGCGTCGGCTCTCCCTGTGCCTGCAACGATCTCGGCACAATCCGGAACCCCGCAGTCGGTGGCCCCGGGGACCATCTACGCGACGAGTTTGACCGCTGTCGTCCGGGATGCCGGCGGTCTTCCGTTGCATGGTGTTGTGGTCACCTTCCGGGCGCCCTCCGCCGGCGCATCGGGCAGTTTCCCTGGCGGGTTGAGGATCGCCCAGGTCGCGACCAATGCCACCGGCGTGGCCACGGCACCCCCGTTCAGGGCCAATGCCACCACCGGATCGTTTTCGATGAACGCCAGCGTCGGGGCTCTCAACGCGACATTTGCTCTTACCAATGGAACGGCAACCTCCCAAGCGCCGCTCTTCACCAGCGGTCCGGCGGCCAACGGTACGTTCAGCGTCCCTTATAGCTACACATTGACCGCCACCGGGATACCGGCGCCGACGTTTAGCGTAACGACGAATACGTTGCCCCCCGGATTGACGTTGCTCGGGACCACAGGATTGATCAGCGGAACGCCCAACACCGGGGGCACGTTTGCCGGCATGCTGACCGCCGCCAACGGCGTTGCGCCCAATGCGACACAGAGCTTTGCGATGGTGATCGCGCCGGCCAGTCAGACCATCACGTTCAACGCATTGAGCCCCAAGGCACTGGGTGCCGCGCCATTTGCCGTGAGCGCCAGCGCAACGTCGGGATTGGCGGTGACGTTCTCGTCGATCACCCCGTCCGTGTGCACGGTGAGCGGCAGTACGGTGACGTTGGTTGCCCCGGGAACGTGCACCGTCCAGGCGTCGCAGGCAGGGAATTCCAACTACGCGGCAGCCCCATCGGTGAATCAAAGCTTCGCAGTGAGCGGAGGACTAAGCAGTCAGACCATCACCTTCGGCCCCCTCGGCAACAAGTCCATGGGGGTGGCGCCGTTCACGATCGGCGCCACCGCATCGTCCGGACTGGCGGTCAGTTTCTCGTCGTTGACCATGGCGGTCTGCACGATCAGTGGCAATACGGTGACGCTCGTCGCCGCCGGTACATGCACCCTGCAGGCTGCACAGGCTGGTAATGCCACGTATGCCGCTGCCCCCAACGTCTCCCAGAGCTTCACCGTCATCGCCGCGAGCCAGACCATCACCTTCGGCGCTCTCGGCCCTCAAACGTTGGGTGCGGCGCCCTTCCCGATCAGCGCGGCGGCGTCGTCCGGATTGCCGGTGAGTTTCTCGTCACTGACCCCGACGGTATGCACCGTGAACGGGAGCACTGTCACGCTGGTCGCTGCCGGGACTTGCATAATTCGCGCGGCGCAGGCTGGCAATGCCGCATACGCCGCGGCGGCAAACGTCGATCAGAGCTTCGTTGTCATCAGCAACTCCAATCCGCCGTCGCTGACGCTGGCGGCCCCTCTCAGCAACACCTACTTTGCCGCCCCGGCCAGCATGACGCTGTCTGCCACCGCGATCGCAGCCCTTCCCGGCGGCTCGATCGCTAGTGTGAATTTCTATAACGGCGCCGTCTTGATCGGTTCGGGGGCGCGTTCGAGCTCTGCATTCTATCGAGACACCTTTACGCTCGACTGGGCAAATGTCGGTGTAGGAATCTATCAGATCAGTGCGACAGCCGTTGACGATCGTGGCGTTACCGCGACCTCGAATGTGGCCGTAGTCAATGTGACACCCAATCGGCCGCCCGCGGTCGTCCTCACCGGACTCGCCGACTACAGCAGCTACACGACGCCCGTCAACATTCCACTTGCCGCTACGGCGACTCCCGGCGACGGCACGCTCACCAAGGTGGAGTATTACGCCGGTAGCACATTGCTCGGCACTGCCACCGGCGCGCCCTACGCAATGACCTGGAGCAACGCGCCGCCCGGCGCCTACGCGATCACTGCCAAGGCCTATGACAGCCTTGGGCCAAGCGCGACCTCAGGCATCGTCAACGTGTTGGTCACGGCGGGAAGTTCCGCGGTTCGATTCGCGCATGCATCGGACTTCGCGTTCGGATATCTCCCCATGGGAGTGGCGCTGGGGGACTTTGACCGTGATGGCAAGTTGGATATTGCGATAACCCAGGAGAGTACCGCGGGCAACATCCTACGTGGCTACGGCAACGGGATATTTGACGAACACAACAGGCCGCACTTTGTTGTTGCAAGCAACGCCCGGGATTTTGCGTCCGTCGACGTCACAGGCGACGGCATCCTCGATCTGGTCGCCGTCGGCGATGACGGAATTTCCGTTGCCGCGGGTAACGGCGACGGCACATTTAGGCAGCGTGTCGCGTATTCCATTGGCACCCAGGCATTGGCCATGGCGGTCGGTGACTTCAATGGGGATGGAAGGCCCGACGTCGCAGCCACAGGTTTTGCCGACAATAGCTTGGCGATCTTGCTTGCCAAGAGCGACGGCACGCTCGGCACCGCAATCTCGACTGCGTTTGGGTCGAATCACACAGGCATCGCGGCGGGCGATTTCAACCGCGACGGCAAGGTCGATATCATCGTCACCAATGCTCCCGATCGCACGATCTCGGTCCTGCTCGGCAATGGCGACGGTACGTTCCAGCTCACCGCACCCATCATCACCGGCGCCTTCCCGTCGTACCCGTACAACGTTGCGGTGGGCGATTTCAATGCGGACGGCAAACTGGACATTGCCATTACAAATTTCTTCGCCCCCACTGTATCGATCCTGCTCGGCCGAGGGGACGGCACCTTCGCGCCGGCGGTCGACTACCCGACGGGCGCGCGCCCGGAGGGCATTGTCGCGGCCGATTTCAATGGCGATGGCAAGCTCGATGTGGCTATCGCGAATGTGAACGACAACACGGTGTCCATTCTCCTGGGCAACGGCAATGGCACCTTCCAGGCTCCGGTAAGTTTTGGCGTTGGGCCCACTCCGATTCGCCTCGCCGCGGGCGACCTTAACGGCGATGGCAAACCGGATCTGGTAGTCACGAATTATGGCGGTAGGACACTCGCCGTGTTGATCAACACCACGGCCATTTCGACGCAACCACCGGCAATCACGAGCGCCGCGCCACCCAATGGCGTCGCAGGCGCGGCATACAATTTCAAGATCGTGGCAGCCGGCGTACCCGCCCCGGCGTTTACGGTGACCGCCGGGATGCTGCCGCCGGGTTTGACATTGCTACGGGACGGAACGCTTACGGGCTGTTGCATGGTGCGCGACGTCACCTCCAGTGGCGTCATCACTGCCACCAATGGCGTACTTGCCGAATGCCAGCGCAGGCCTTCTCGATCACCCCCGCCGGGGTAGCGCAGACCATTACCTGGAACCAGCTCGGTGGGTATTTGTTTGGAGTGCTAATCCAGCCGGTCTATGCGATAGCGACCGCATCCTCGGGTGATCTCGTTTCCTTTACTTCGTTGACGCCTGGCGTGTGCTCGGTCTCCGCCAGCGCTTACGTGGGAACGGGGACTGAATCGTGGGCGACGGTGACTACACTTGTGCCCGCCGGTACATGCACGATTCGCGCCTCGCAGGGAGGAAACTCGGTCTACCTGCCGGCGCCAAACGCCGATCAAAGCCTCACGTTCAATCTCAATCCGCCGCCATCGGTGAGTTTGACCGCGCCCGCCGCCAACGCCGTCTACACGGCCCCGGCAAGCGTTTCCTTGCGTGCGAGTGCCGCGAGCGGCTTCACGGGAGGATCGATCAGCAAGGTCGAGTTCTATGCGGGGAGCACGCTCGTCGGGACGAAGACTACTGCGCCCTATAACCTTACCTGGTCCAATGTCGTCGCAGGAAGCTACGCTCTGACGGCCAAAGCCACCGACAATCTCGGGACATCCACGACGTCGTCCAGTGTCGCGATTGTCGTGCAGGCTCCCGCGCTCCCGTCGGTCACGCTTACGGCGCCGGTGTCAGGCGCCCGATATGTGCTCGGACAGGCCGTCGCCTTGACCGCGCAGGCCAGCGTGCCCGGGCGCACGCTCGATCGTGTAGAGTTCAACGCCGACGGCATCCTGATCGGGACCACGCGGTTCACGGGCACCGCTTCGTCGGCTACTGCCAGCGGCACCTGGAGCGGGGCGACCGCCGGAACGCACGCGCTCGTTGCCAAGGTGTTCGCTTCGGATGGTACCAACGCCGCGTCATCGGCCGTCAGCATCACCGTCAGTGACCTCGCGGTGATGCTGACCGAACCCCTCGCCGGTCGGACGTATCAGGCACCCGGCGACATCCGGATCAGCGCAGCGCCAACCGAGACCGGCGGATCCATTGCACAGGTCGAATTCTACGGCGACGGCGTCCTGCTCGGCAGCCGCACCACGGCTCCCTACACGTGGCTCTGGAGTGGCGTCGCCGCAGGCAGTCACACGATTACGGCACGAGCCCGGGATGCGGCTGGACTCACGGTGGCGTCGGCGCCTGCCACCGTCGCCGTAGTCAACGCGCCGGCGGTACAGCTCAATGCAGGAATCGACGGTGCCACCGTTCAGGACGACACCGTTTCGATCGCGGGCACTGTTCAGGCACCAGTGAACGCGGCGCTGATCGTCAACGGGCAGCTGGCGGCGCTGAACCGCGATGGAACGTTTTTCCTCGACAGTGTCGCCCTCGCGGCCGGAGCCAATACGCTGACACTGGTACTGAACACGCAGGATGGCGTCCCGGTCACGCGCACGATCACGATCAATCGCACGGGCATCGCTGCGTTCCGCTTTGCGCTCGAGCCGCAACAGGGCCCGGCGCCGCTGACCACCACCGTCACCATCGAGAACCGCGGCCATGTCGCGTTTCAGCGCATCGAGGTCGACTCCAACGATGACGGCGTGCCGGAACTGACGCTGACGTCGCTTGATGGAGACATATCGCAACTCGACTGGTCATTTCCGAATCCCGGCGTCTACACCATGGGCGTAAAGGTTTTCGACACCGCAAACAACGTCATCTACGCTGCCAAGCGGCGCCTTCGCGTGTTCGACCCACGGGAGACGGCGATGATCGCGGTCGACGTCTACAACACCATGCTCGACCGGCTTGCGCGCGGTAATATTGACGGCGCGGCGGGCGCGATCACCAACACGGTGCGGGAGCAGTATCGGAGCATCTTCACCGACCTGGGAACCGACCTGCCGGCGGTTGTACCGACGCTGGGGGCGATCAGGAAGGTGACGGTCATCGGCTCGCTGGTGGACATCCTGATCGGACGCGACAAGGCAGACGGCACGTACGGCTACAACGTGCTGGTGATCCAGGACGGAGACGGCATATGGCGGATCGATGGTATGTGAGGGCGACGGCGGCGTTTAGGCGGCCACGGACGTGGGTGTGGATCGGCGCGGTCATCGTCGCCGTCGCCGTTGCTTGGCGCATTCAGGCCGTCGATGGACAGGTTATCGATGCGGCGACGGGAAAGCCGCTTGAAGGTGTGTTTGTCGTTGGGCGGTGGCACGGATACATATCATTGCCAGTGCAAGGGAGATCGTCGTGCTACCACATGGCAGTGACGCGCACTAACGCGGACGGCAAATTCCTGATGTCATCATGGTCGAGAAACGTTGACCCATTGCTCGGCGATCGCTTATTGGACCTGTACTACTACAAGGTAGGGTACGGCGTCGCAGCGCATGGTGAAGCAGACCAGCAGCCAACTTTGTTGACGAGAGATGCGCGATTGGGCAAGGAACGGATGGAAGAAATCGGAAAAATATACGCAGCCACGGATTGCGGATCGAAACGACGACAACTAGGGCAAGCGACCCCGCTCTACTACGCTGCTGCCGATGACGCCAGAAATGCGGCGGTTACTCGCGAGGACCAAATTCTCGCAAGGCGCTTTCTGGATATTTTTGTAGTCTTAGAGTTCGACAACAACGAGGCCGCAAGACGGCAAGGTGAACGAGAGCGTGCAGAATGGAAGTGAGAATAATCATCGTTTGGAAGCTCGCGATGCTGTTGGTGCTTGCTGCCTGCAGCGGGCAGGTGGATGCATACGAACTTGGTACGCACGCCCGGTTGACTCTGGCGGGTTTTCAGCAGTCACAACTACAGACTGATGTGACGCTATTGCC
The DNA here is from genome assembly GCA_963726775.1 of uncultured beta proteobacterium. GTDB lineage: Bacteria > Pseudomonadota > Gammaproteobacteria > Burkholderiales > Casimicrobiaceae > CAIWHR01. Next base: position 146,175 of record CAVSDL010000015.1, on the reverse strand, counting down.
GCGATTGGGAATTCCATCACTTACCTATTCCGTGCTTGGTACGAACTACATTGACTGGCGCGAGGGCGATGAAACTACACATATTCGAGAAGCAAAGGACTACGACTGGAATAGGGGGAAAATGCCTGGCATGGAAGGCACAGCGAGGGACGTACAGATTCCGGTTCGCGTGTCTGGCTGGTTGATGAGCGGAGCCGTGCGGGAAGACGACGGTGGTTTGGTGCTTGGCAAAGTGGCAGACACGCCCAGGGACGACCTATTCGGTGAATTTGATCGCTTTTGCAACCATTTTTTCGATCCGCTGCGGAACCAGGCGTTCTCGGATCCGAGTTCCCCGGGACAGACGCTGTGGTGCGGATCCGACACACACGCCACGGCGCCCGTCTGGGCGAGCGGGACGATTAGCCCATTCTACAGCCCCTCGTCGGGCGCACAAATCGACACCAATCGTCGCAATCACTTCACTATCCAGGATGCGCGCGAGTCCATGTGGCGCGCAATGACCGGGTACAACAAGGCGATGACCCTGCCTGTTGCCAGGACCGGCATCGAACGCAAAATGTACTGGGCCACGACATTTCGCGCGTTGGGCGATGTCGTACATTTGATCGAGGACATGGCCCAACCGCAGCATACGCGCAATGAGGCTCATGGGTTAGGACATGCTGGGGCGTACGAGAAATATATCGACGCGAGAGCTACCGGAGACGCGACTTTTGCCTTTTCCGACTTTCCCGTTTCAAAGACCGTCGCAATCGCCAGTTTGCCGCCCCTCAATTATGGTGGTTACGCCACGGTCCCGCGCTTCAGCCACTACAGCAAATACTGGAGCACAAGCCCGGGAACTAACGGTACGCTTTCGGGAAATGGCCTCGCGGACTACAGCAGCCGCGGATTCTTCACGCCAGGGAAGAATTTCGGCTACAAAGAATCTTCGCAGCCGACGTCGGCTATGTATTTTCCACAGCCTACGTCCAATTTGCTCGATTACACGTCCCAAGCGCTGCCGGATGCGGGTAACTACAAGCAAAGGTATTTGTTGGGCATCGTCAAGGACACGCTTACGAATTCTCCGGATGCGATTCGCATGACGAAGGTCAGTCTTCTCAGCGATGCCTGGCAACTGAGAAGCCAACCTAGCAGCCAGAGAGATCCGAAATATACGCTGGACCTTCCAACGTTCGACGATCGCGCTGCCTTATTGCTGCCTCGTGCAAGCGCGTACGCGGCCGGATTGCTGGACTACTTCTTCAATCCCCGGTTGGCGATTTCGCTGCCGGCTGATGGCGTCTACGGAATCGTCGATCACAGCCGTGCGGCGGGATTTGGCAAGATCCGGTTGACCGTTACAAATGTGACTCCGCCGCTGACCGAAGGTGCGAGTAGTTATCCGCAGCACCTGCTCGGCGGCAACTTGGTGGCCGTCGTCAAGTTTCATCGCAACACATGCTACAAGGCAAACTTGACCGGCGAGTACGCTTCACCAGAGAACAACAGCGGCGTGGTGGGCTGTCGTGCGAGCAAGGATAAGCTGAGCTACGACGTCGATGACAGCTACGAGGACGTCGTGGTATCTGCTCCAGTGCCGCAGTTTGCGTTGGATGCCGGAGCGAACTCCACGCTGACCTTCGACTTTTCGGCTCATCCCGTGCCACTTGGTTCCAGCGATCTCTATCTTCAGGTCGTCTACCGCGGATCCGTTGGTCCCGACGCTGTCAATGCCGAGCAGGACGTCGTCGCCGTCGGCACCCGGGACATATCGGAGCCAACGTATTTCGCGTTTTTCAATTCGAGCGACTACGTCGAAATCGGCCAAGCGGTCTATCCACGGAGCGTAGTCGCATCAACCCAGAAATTGCTCAGTCAGGTAAAGCCGACGGGTTGCGTGAGCGGCACCTATCCAAAACTGGCGCTGCGCTCGACCTGCCTTAACGCGCAGAACATTGCGGTCAACGTGAGCTTTGCGAGCGCTGGCGCGTCGCAGGTCACGGTTTCGGCTCTGCCAAAACGGCGATTCTTCCGGATTGCCTACTTGACGGATGCTGCGCCCCCGCCAATCGTGATGGCGGGCCTGGCAACGTCCGGTGATATCGGGAGCTCCGCCACCAGCAGGCTATCGGTGTCATATCCGGATATGCGCCGCGAGCCGCAGAGCCAGGTACAGGCGCGACTGTCCAGCGTTTGCGTATCGCCGCCCAAGTTCGACATTCTGCCGACGTGGAATCAGTTCTCATGGGGCGTCCGCGATCCGGATCCAGCCAAACCGGAGCCACCTCCGATGTATTGGGACAATGTGATGGCGTATTTGCGTGGTATCGAGGGAACCTTTCAGGGGTATTGCGTGTTGAGTGGGGATGGCATCATCGTGCCAACATCCACCTTGAGCGGAAGCATGACCGCGTTGAACGCCAATGCCGGCGAGACCGTGCCGTTCCCGGTCACGATTCTAGGAGTCTTCGGACCCTAGCGACGCGTAATTGGGGGAGCGTACGCCGGTTCTCCGAAGCGACATTCGGCAAACATCCATCGTCGTCAATTGCGACCGACCACGAAGCCGTAACGACATGGCACGACCGGTTCGCAAGTACGTCAATCCAACTGCCGCGCGATGGGTGTTGTTGCCATGGTTGCTGCTCAGTCCGACGGCCTGGGGTGACGAGTGCGTCATCAAGGAATTCTTCGCCGAGGATTCGGCGCCGCGAGAGTTGACCGGCGGTCCAATCATAAAGGTTGGAACTTCGCCGGTGCTTCGCCCAATTCAGCTGACGATGGGAAGCGACGCGCCTCAGGAGCCCGAAACCCCGAAATCAAAGGGGCCAGGCTAGAAATCAAAGGGGCCAGGCTCACATTTTCTGGTAGGATGCTCCATGCCGCGCCGTTCCCGTGTCCATTTACCTGGGGTACCGCTGCACATCGTCCAGCGTGGCCACAACCGGGAGCCCTGCTTCTTCGCCGAGGAAGATTACTTCAGCTACCTCCACTGGCTAGGCGAGGCGCTGACCTCGAGCCGGAGTGCGCTGCATGCCTATGTGCTCATGACCAACCATGTGCACTTGCTGGTCACGGTGCGGGAGGCGGAGGCAGTACCGGCGCTCATCATCTCTCTGGGTCGTCGCTACGTGCAGTACATCAATCGAAGCTATAGGCGGACGGGAACGCTCTGGGATAGCCGCTACAAATCCTCGCTCATCCAGGCCGAGACCTACTTCCTGGCGTGTCAGCGCTACATCGAGCTGAACCCGGTCCGGGCGGCGATGGTCGACGACCCGGCACACTATCGCTGGAGCAGCTATCGGTATCACGCCCTCGGCCAGCGGGACCCGCTGCTCTCGCCGCACGCGGCGTACGTAGCGCTGGGGAACACGCTAGCGGCGCGGCAAGCGGCGTACCGGGCATTGTTTCGTCACGCGCTCGATGGGGAAGCCATCGCGGACATCCGTTTGGCGTTGAACCAGAGCCAACCACTGGGGAACGCGCGCTTCTATGCCAAGATCAGTCGGCTGACCGGTGAGCGGAGGGAACCGAAGCCGCGCGGGCGGCCGAGGAAGCGGCGTTCAAGCGAGGGTGCGATCGTGGATGGCCAGGGCGAGCTAGGACTATGACGCCGCCGCGCTCCGAAATCCGAGCCTGGCCCCTTTGACTCCTGAGTGCCGGCAGCCAACACGGTCCGTGAACGGCCATGTGAAGCGCCCCTTCGCGGCGTCCAACGATGACGTCGCCTTGCCGCTGACGCGCGTCGCTAACATCAATTCGACTGGATTCCGAATCTGGCGTCTACACCAGCGTACTACCCGGCAATGCAAGCCGGTGCGGGAGTCGATGGTCCCCGGTCGACCACAACACGATGCACCGGCTCATTCGACACAGGTGGATCCCAACGTCCGTAGTATCGAAGCATCTTCACCGACCTGGGCACCGACCTGCCGGCGGTCGTGCCGACGCTGGGGACGATCAGGAAGGTGACGGTCATCGGGTCGCTGGTGGACATCCTGGTCGGACGCGACAAGGCAGGCGGCACGCACGGCTACAACGTGCTGGTGATCCAGGACGGAGACGGCATATGGCGGATCGATGGTATGTGAGGGCGACGGCGGCGTTTAGGCGGCCACGGACATGGGCGTGGATCGGCGCGGTCATCGTCGCCACTGGCGTGACGTGGCGATTGCAGGCTGTCGATGGGCAGGTCGTCGACGCGGCGACGGGAAAGCCGCTTGAAGGTGTGTTTGTCCTCGGGCAGTGGAATGGGTACATAACAATGCCTGCGCAGGGGAGATCAACGTGTTATCACTTGGCAGTAACGCGTAGCGACACGCAGGGCAAGTTTCTAATGTCATCCTGGTCCGGAAACTTTCATCCGTTGCTTGGCGATCGCGTACTAACTCTGTACTACTACAAGCCGGGATACGCTACACAGTGGAGCGCCGAAGAATATTCGCAACCGATGGCGCTTACGAGGGATATGCGATTGGGTAAGGAACGCATGGATGAAATTGGAAAGATGCTAGTAGCCGCTGATTGTGGGCCGAGAGATCGAAAATTGGATCGAGTGGGTTCGCTTTACCGCGCTGCCGCTGAAGAAGCCAAGAATGTGGCGGTGACTCGCGAGGAAAGGACACAGGCGAATCGCTTTCTTGGTCCTGTGGAGGCTCTACAGTTCGGCGATTGGGAGGCTGCAAGAAGGCAATCAGAACGGGAGCGCGCAGAATGGACACGAGAGTGAGCATCGTTGGGACCCTCGCAATTCTGTTAGCGATGAGTACTTACATCGAGCAAGCAAATGCATACGAACTCGCCACACACGCGCGCTTGACGCTGGCGAGCTTTCAGCAGTCGCAACTGCAGAAGGATGTAGCGTTATTGCCAAGCTTGGGAATTCCGTCGCTTACTTACTCCTTGCTTGGAACGCGCTATATCGACCGGAGTGAGCTATTCAATGCAGCATATTCAAGAGACGCAAAAAGCTTCGACTGGGATAACAACAAGATGCCTGGCGTCGAAGGTGCTTCGGGAGATCAGCAGATTCCTTTTCGCGTTTATGGCTGGCTCATGCGCGGAGCCGTACGGGAAGACGACGCAGGTCTAATTGCCGGTGTGTTCTTGGACGAAACTCCACCACGCGACGATCCATATTTCAATTTTAATCGATTTTGTAATCATTTTTTCGATCCGCTCAATAATCGTAAGCTGACCACATTTTGTGGCGATACTTTCTCGACAGCGCCGGTCTGGGCGAGCGGGAGCGTCGATCCTTTCGCGCAAGCTTCATCGTCGGTGCTGGAAGACTTCAATCGGCGAAATCATTTTACTCTACAGGATGCGCGCGAGTCGATGTGGCGCGCGCTGACCGGTTACGACAAGGCGATGACCTCGGTAGTTGCCAAGACCGGTCTTGAGCGCAAGATGTATTGGGCCACTGCATTTCGCGCGCTGGGCGATGTAGTGCATTTGATCGAGGACATGGCACAACCTCAACATACCCGCGACGAATCGCATGGCACTACGCATGCAGCAGCGTACGAGAAGTACATCGACGCGAGAGCTACCGCAAAGAAAACGTTTACCTTTTCCGACTTTCCAACGGCAACGACTGTCGTTATCGCGACGTTGCCGGCTCTCAAATTTGGTGGTTACGCCACGACCCCGCGTTTTAGCCACTACAGCAGATATTGGAGTACCAGCCCGGGAACTACCGGTACGCTTACGGGAAACGGACTCGCGGACTACAGCAGCCGCGGATTCTTCACGCCAGAGAAGAACTGGTGGAATATCCCATACCCACGGCCTAGGTCGGTCTTGACCGACTACACGCCTCAGGCACTCCCGGATTCGGGCGGCTTCAAACAAGAGTATTTGGTGGGCAGCGTCGAGGACACGCTGACGAAGTCGTCGGACACGATCCGCATGACGAAGGTTAGTATGTTCAGCGATGCGTGGAAGGTGCGCAATCAGCGCAGTGACATTGGAGGTCCCGTATTTACCCTCGACCTTCCGACATTCGACGATCGCGCGGCGCTGCTGTTGCCCCGCGCCAGCGCCTACGCGGCCGGATTGCTGGACTACTTCTTCAATCCCCGGTTGGCGATTTCGCTACCGGCTGATGGCGTCTACGGAATCGTCGATCACAGTCGGGGGAGCGGATTTGGCAAGATCCGGCTGACGGTTACCAACGTGACGCCGCCGTTGACAGAAGGCGCCAGTGCTTACCCGCAACACTTGCTTGGCGGCACTTTGGTAGCGGTCGTCAAGTTTCACCGCAATACGATGCTATCTGGCAAACCTGACCGGTGAATATGGGTCACCCGAAAACCAAAGCCGAAGCGTAGAAGGATGCCGAACGAGTCAGGATGGCATGAGCATAGATATCGATGACAGCTACGAAGAGATCGTGGTGTCGGCTCCGATGAAGCAAATGTCATTGGACGCAGGTGCAAACAAGACATTGACATTCGACTTTTCTGCCCATCCCGTGCCGCTTGATTCCAGCGATCTTTACCTTCAGGTTGTCTACCGTGGTCCCATCGGTCCAGACGCGGCCAATGCCGAGCAGGACGTCGTGGCCGTCGGTACCCAGGACATTTCGGAGCCGACGTACTTTGCGTTTTTCAATTCGAGCGACTATATCGATATCGGACAGGTAGTTTATACGAGGAGCGAGGTTGCCAAGGACCAGAATCTGCTCAAACAAGTCAAACCAGCTGTTTGCCTCAGCGGAACCAGTCCAAGATTGTCGCTTCGTTCGGGTTGTTTTGTCACTCACGACCTTGCGATCAATTTGAGCTTTGTGAGCACCGGGACACCGCTGATCACCGTTGCCGCGCTGCCAAAACGCCGATACTTTCGGATTGCATACCTGACAGACGCCGTGTTGCCGCCAGTCATGATGGCGGCTCTTGCAGCGCCTCATGATGGCGGAAGCGGCGCGACGAGCCGGCTGTCGGTGACGCATCGTGATGCACGCCGCGAACCGCAGAGCTGTGATACGGCAAGCAAGCGAATGCAATCCGCCGAACCAGTTCGACGTTTCGCCGCTATGGAATCAAATTGTATGGGGGGTCCGCGATCCAAATCCGGCCACGCCGGAGCCACCTCCCCAGTATCGCAAACAGCCGATGAAGAACTTGCGTGGCATTGAGGGCTATTCTCAGGTATTTTGCGCGTTTAATGGCGACGCCAAAGTCGGGGCAAGCGCGGCCGACGGCGCGAGGATGACTATTCTAAGTTCTAGCGCAGGCGAGACGGTTCCGTTCCCGGCCGTTATTCTTGGCGTGTTTGGACCGTAGGACTCAATTCCGATTTGGTACGCGTGCCGACCACGAATGCCAATCGGGCGGCAATCGCATCCGGAAGAACGCTTACGATCCGCTCGATCAACTGGTAAGGACCCGCCGCCGCATCTACGACGCCATCAATCGGCTCTACAACGACATTGGAGCGACAAATCAAGTCTCCTCATATGTCTATGACGACGACGCGGAAATCTAGAGGGTCAGACTCAGTAGTGTCCCAACGTTATTCGAACAGAATCATCTGCTTACCGGAATCAGCGTCGCATACTGTTCAGCATAGAAATCATCGCGCGCCGATGCTCGGCGAACGCAGCGAATTACTCGTCCACGTTGTGAGTTGACCCAGGCTAATCGCCAAGAGTGGCGATGCCTGCGGCGCGACGCGAATCGGCGGGAAACTCCCCACGTTTGCGTCCCATCCGCTGTGAGGAATTGCCGCGTCCGACGCGCTATAATGTCCGCTTTCCCACGCTCGGCCGCGGATCCCCATGAAAGTCCTCGTTTCCGTCAAGCGCGTCGTCGATTACAACGTCAAGGTCCGCGTAAAGCCGGACGGAAGCGGGGTCGACACGGCGAACGTCAAGATGTCGATGAATCCGTTCGACGAAATCGCCGTCGAGGAAGCGGTACGCTTGAAGGAGAAGGGTGTGGCAACCGAGATCGTCGCCGTGTCGTGCGGCGTGACCGGCTGCCAGGAGACGCTGCGCACCGCGCTGGCGCTGGGCGCTGACCGCGCAATTCTCGTCGAGACCGACGCCGAGCTGCAGCCGCTCGCCGTGGCCAAGCTCTTGAAGGCGATCGTCGACAAGGAACAGCCGAAGGTCGTGATCCTCGGCAAGCAGGCGATCGACGACGACGCCAACCAGACCGGCCAGATGCTCGCCGCGCTCCTGGGCTGGCCGCAGGCGACGTCGGCGTCGAAGATCGAGCTCGCCGGCGACAAGGCGACGGTCAAGCGCGAGGTCGACGGCGGGCTGGAAACGATCGAGACGTCGTTGCCGCTGATCATCACCGCGGACCTGCGCCTGAACGAGCCGCGTTACGCGACGCTGCCCAACATCATGAAGGCGAAAAAGAAGCCGCTCGAAGTCATCAAGCCGGATGCGCTCGGCGTCGACGTGAAGCCGCGGCTCACCACGTTGAAGGTCGTCGAGCCGCCGAAGCGGCAGGGTGGCGGCAAGGTCGCCGACGTCGCGCAGCTCGTCGACAAGCTGCGCAACGAAGCGAAGGTGATCTGAACGTGGCCATCCTGCTGATCGCCGACCACGATAACGCGGTGCTGCAGGCCGCGACGCTCAACGCCGTCGCCGCCGCGCAGAAGATCGGCGGCGACCTCCACGTCCTCGTCGCTGGCCACAATGCCGGAGCGGCCGCCAAGGCCGCGGCGCAGATCGCCGGGGTAGCCAAGGTGCTGCACGCCGAGGCGCCGCACTTCGCGTCTCCCGTCGCCGAAAACGTCGCGGCGACGGTCGTGGCATTGGTCAAGTCCGGCGGCTACAGCCACGTGCTGGTGCCGGCCACCGGCTTCGGTAAGAATGTCGCGCCGCGCGTCGCCGCGCTACTCGACGTGGCGCAAATTTCCGAGATCATCACCGTCGAATCGCCGGACACGTTCGTGCGCCCGATCTACGCCGGCAGTGCCTTCGCGACAGTGCAATCGAAGGACGCGGTGAAGGTGATCACCGTTCGCGCGACGGGCTTCGATGCGGCGGCCGCAACTGGCGGCAACGCCACCATCGAATCGGTCTCCGCCGCGCCGGACACCGGCCTGTCCAAGGTCACCGGGCAGGAGTTGTCCAAGTCGGATCGACCCGAGCTCACCAGCGCGCGAATCGTCATTTCCGGCGGCCGCGGCCTTGGCAGCAGCGAGAACTTCAAGCTGCTGGAAACTCTGGCGCTGAAGCTCAACGCGGCGATCGGCGCCTCGCGCGCCGCCGTCGATGCGGGCTACGTGCCGAACGACTACCAGGTGGGGCAGACCGGCAAGATCGTGGCGCCGGACCTCTACATCGCGGTCGGAATCTCCGGCGCGATCCAGCATCTCGCCGGAATGAAGGACAGCAAGGTGATCGTCGCGATCAACAAGGATCCGGAGGCGCCGATTTTCCAGATCGCGGACTACGGCCTCGTCGGCGACCTGTTCCAGATCATCCCGGAGCTGACGACGGCATTGGGTTGACGTCGCGGCGCTTGGCATTGCTGCGCTGGACGTCTTTTGAGCTGAGACGAATATGAGCACCTACCAAGCCCCTCTCGCGGAAATGCAATTCGTGCTGACCGAGCTCGCCGGGCTCGAACAGGTGAGCACGCTGCCCGGATTCGAGGAAGCGACACCCGACGTCGCGATGGCGATCCTCGAGGAGGCGAGCAAGTTCGCGACCAACGTGCTGTGCCCCCTCAATGCGGTCGGCGACCGCGAAGGCTCGAAACGCCTCGACGACGGCACGGTGAAGACGCCCACGGGTTTCAAGGATGCCTACCGGCAATTCTGCGACAACGGCTGGAACGGCCTCACCAAGACCGCGGAGTTCGGCGGTCAGGGACTGCCCAGCCTGCTCGGGACCGCGGTCGAGGAAATGTGGCACGCGTCGAATCTCGCCTTCAATCTGTGCCCGATGCTGACGCAGGGCGCGATCGAGGCGATCGAGCTCGCCGGCAGCGATGCGCTGAAGAAGAAGTTCGTTCCGCAGATGATCGCCGGCACCTGGACCGGCACGATGAACCTGACCGAGCCGCAGGCGGGCTCGGACCTCGCGGCGGTGCGCACCAGGGCGGTCCCGCAGGGCGACGGCACCTACAAGATCCACGGCCAGAAGATCTTCATCACCTGGGGCGATCAGGACTACACCGAGAACATCATCCATCTCGTGCTCGCGCGCACGCCGGATGCGCCCGAAGGTGTGAAGGGCATGTCGCTGTTCGTCGTGCCCAAGGTCATGGTCAACGACGACGGCTCGCTCGGCGCCCCCAACGATGTCCACTGCGCGTCGCTGGAACACAAGCTCGGCATTCACGCGAGCCCGACGGCCGTGCTCGCGTACGGCGACAACGGCGGCGCGACCGGCTACCTGGTCGGCGAGGAGAACCGCGGCCTCGAGTACATGTTCATCATGATGAATCTCGCGCGCTTCTCGGTGGGCCTCGAAGGCGTCGGAATTTCCGAGCGCGCGTACCAGCGCGCCGTCGCCTATGCGCGCGAGCGCGTGCAGGGCAAGGCGATCGGCACGGAAAAGGGCGCCAAGGCCGGCCCGATCATCGACCATCCGGACATCCGCCGGATGCTGATGACGATGCGCGCCAACGTCGAGGCCGCGCGCGCCGTTGCCTACGTCACGGCGGCGGCGATGGACAACGCGCGCCGCCATCCGGACGTCAACGCACGCAAGCGGCACCAGGCGTTCTCCGATTTCATGATTCCGATCGTCAAGGGCTGGATCACCGAGATGGCGCAGGACATCGCCTACCTCGGCATCCAGGTCCACGGCGGGATGGGCTTCATCGAGGAAACCGGCGCCGCGCAGCACTATCGCGACGCGCGGATCACCACGATCTACGAAGGCACCACCGGCATCCAGGCCAACGACCTGATCGGACGCAAGACCGCGCGCGACGGCGGCGCGGTGGCAAAGGCCATTGCGACCGAGATCGACAAGGTCGCGGCGGAGCTCGCTGGCCACGCCGATGCGAATCTCGAGGCGATCGGCGCCCGCCTGAAGGAAAGTGTGGCCGCGGTCAGGACGGCGATCGACTGGGTGGTGCCGGCATATGGCGCCAATCCGCGCGCGGCGCATGCGGGCGCGGTTCCGTACCTCGAGCTATGGGGGCTCGTCGCCGGCGGCTGGCAGATGGGGCGCGCCGCGCTCGTCGCCGCGAAACATCTGCAGGACGGCACCGGCGACGCGCGATTCCTGACCGCCAAGATCCACACCGCACGCTATTACGCCGACTGCCTGATGCCGCAGGCCGCGGGTCTCGCGCGAACGATCACCGAGGGCGGCGAGTCGGTGCTGGCCATCGCGGCCGAGCAGTTCTGACGGCGCGCGGTTGGGCCACATAGCGCGATCTCGCGGGCGCAGCTTCGCGCTGCGATCGGCGTTTGCCGGCTACCGCCCGGTGTTCAGCGGCGGCGCTCCCTGCGATCGTCGCACCGGGTAATGCGTGGCAACCGGCTGACGCTTCGCCAAGTTCGCGCTATTGGCAGGTCGTGCCGGCCGCCGAGAAGAGCTGCCGGGTGATCTGCTTGGTCTGCGTCACGATGGTGGGGCCGATGCCGGTGATCGTGTAAGCAAAGCTCGCGTGGTTACCGTCGGCAAAGGTGAAGGTTGCCGTGCCGACCGCGGTGGCCACGAACTTCGGCGCGAAGGGCACCGCATTGAACGCCGGCCCGGTAGTCCGGTACAGCGTTCCGGCGTAGGTGCCCGGCCCGGTCTTCAGCGCCGTCACTACCAGCCACAGCGGCGTGCCATCGAGGTCGTAGGTGAACCAGGTGGCGAAGATCGTATCGCCCTGGTGCGTGAAGTTGATGCCCCAGCCGTCTTCGGAGGCCGCCGGGGCGTTCCACCACAGGTCCTGATAGTTGGTGGCGGCGTTGAGGTTGGGCTGCGCGCCGTAAGTGCAGGTGGGCAGCGGGCCGAACACTTGCCGGGTGATGGTCTTGGTCTGCGAGGTCCCGTTCACCGTGTAGGCGAAGGTGCCGTTGCTGGCGTCGCTGAAGGCGAGCGTTCCGGTGCCGACGGCGGTGGCCACGAACTTGGGGGCGAAGGGCACCGCGTTGAAGGCCGGGCCGTGGGTCTGGTAGAGGGTACCGGTGTAGGTATTGGTGGCGGTCTTCAACGCCGTCATCACCAGCCACCAGCCACGGCCGCTGGCGTCGTAGGTGAACCACGACGCGAAGATCGTATCGCCCTGGTGCGCGAAATTGATGCCCCAGCCATCTTCGGAAGCCCCCGGCGCGTTCCACCACAACCCCTGGAAATTGAGCACCGCCGGCGGCAGCGTCGTCACCGACGCGGAATCCCCGGCGAAATTCTCCGCCTTGTTCGTCACGATGGTGCCGTTGCGCTTCAGCATGTTGACGCCGTCGGTGGGCAACGACGCATAGGTCATCTGGTCGACGCCGGCGTAGTTGACGGTGGCGCCGTCGGTGCGCAGGAATGCGTTGGGGATCACGTAGTCCGGCGTGACGAGGCCCAACGCCTTGAATCCCTGCGTCGCGATGAGAACCTTGCGCCCGGCCGTATTGCTGCTGGGCAAGTCGTTGGGAAAGACATACGTGTTCGTGACGCCGGCGTGCGTGCTCTGGAATGCGTGACCGGTGAGGAACTCCTGGCCGCCCAGTCCGAAGGCCTCGTGCAGGACGACGAATTGAACCGTTCCGTCGGCGTTCGAGTAGATGGCGTCGATCTGGAAGGTATGAAACGTGGCCAGCACCGCCGATGCCGCCAGCAGCGAGGCGGCGGCCACGCATGAACAAAGCCAACGCTTCATGATGCTCTCCAGGGATGCTGCGCGGCGACCAAGCACGCAGGATGCACGATATTGTCTGCCACAGCCAACAGATCGGGCAACCGGTCTATTCCGGACGTGCATCGCGCCCCGATTCGGGAGAGACCTCAGCGGTTTCACCGCCGGGAACAGGTGGCGCGTTTAGTCCGGCGCTCAGGTGAACGCGGTCTGCGCCACAACCCGACCCCTCGATGCGAGGTCGTGTCGCAACACCCGTGAAATCGCGACGCGTGCAGCGTCGGCGTGCTGCTATTGGCAGGCCGTGCCGGGTGCCGTGAACATTTGGCGGGTGATCTGCTTGCTCTGCGTTACCGTTGTCGGTCCGATGCCGGTGATCGTGTAAGCAAAGCTCGCATGGTTGCCGTCGGCGAAGCTGAGCGTTGCCGTGCCCACCGCGGTGGCCACGAACTTCGGCGCAAACGGCACGGCATTGAAGGCCGGTCCGGTGGTCCGGTACAGCGTTCCGGCGTAGGTGCCCGGCCCGGTCTTCAGCGCCGTCACTACCAGCCACAGCGGCGTGCCATCGAGGTCGTAGGTGAACCAGGTGGCGAAGATCGTATCGCCCTGGTGCGTGAAGTTGATGCCCCAGCCGTCTTCGGAGGCCGCCGGGGCGTTCCACCACAGGTCCTGATAGTTGGTGGCGGCGTTGAGGTTGGGCTGCGTGCCGTAGGTGCAGGTGGGCAGCGGGCCGAACACTTGCCGGGTGATGGTCTTGGTCTGCGAGATACCGTTCACCGTGTAGGCGAAGGTGCCGTTACTGGAATCGCTGAAGGAGAGGGTTCCGGTGCCGACGGCGGTGGCCACGAACTTGGGGGCGAACGGCACCGCGTTGAAGGCCGGGCCGTGGGTCTGGTAGAGGGTACCGGTGTAGGTATTGGTGGCGGTCTTCAACGCCGTCATCACCAGCCACCAGCCACGGCCGCTGGCGTCGTAGGTGAACCACGACGCGAAGATCGTATCGCCCTGGTGCGCGAAATTGATGCCCCAGCCGTCCTCCGAGGCCCCCGGCGCGTTCCACCACAGGCCCTGGAAATTCTGAACCGAACCCGCGGGCGGGCCTGTCACGGCCGATGCGCCGGCGAAGTTGGTCGCGACATTGGGTGCGGCGTTGCCGTCGCGATAGAGGGCATTGCCGCCGTCGATCGGCAGGCCCGTGTAGGTGATCTGGTCGACGCCCGCGTAATTGACGGTGCCGCCGCTGGTGACGAGAAAGCCGTTGGGGATCACGTAGTCGGGCGCGACGAGGCCCAGCGCCGCAAAGCCCTGCGTCGCGATCAGCACCTTCTTTCCGGCGGTCGGGCTCGGCGTCGGATCGTTGTAGTAGCCGCCGGGCGATCCGCCGGGAAGGTCATGCGGGAAAACGTACGTCCTGGCACCTGTCGCACCGGTGCTGGCAAGCGTACGGCCCGTCAGCATGTTCTGGCCGTCAATGCCTTGCGATTCATGCAGCACCACATACTGGATTGTGCCGTCGGCATTGGAATAGAGCTCGGCGATCTGGAACGTGTGAAACGTCGCGAAAGCGGAGCTCGACGCCAGAACGCAGACCACCGCGAACAGTGAACCTGGGCAATGTTTCATGGTGTCCTCCCTGGGAGGGCCCGGTGGTGATTTGCGCAGGGACCGCAGGGCGCGTTCCCATGCTGACAGTGAACAGAACCGTATCCCGCGCTATTCCCGGCGCGCATCCCCCGGAACAATGGGCGATCGCCGTCGGTTACCATTGCGCGATGAATGCCGTCGAATGCGCATGCCGGGGCCGACGCGTTGCGCCGCGCGTGGCGTGGGTCCTGGGGCTGGTTGCCGCGCTCCTTCCGGCGGTGTCCGTTGCCGTGCTCATCGTCAGCGAGCCGTGGGTCCGGCCCGCGGCACACCTCGCCGCGACCGAAGCGTACCTGGTGATCACGAGCACGGAGGGCGCCACGCTGATCGGTGCACGCAGCGACGCGGCAGCCGATGTCCGCATCTACGCTGCCGGCAAGCGCGCTGTCCGGATCGATCGCTTGCCGCTGCCGGCGAGCCAAGCAATCAAGCTCGCACCCGACGGATTGCGGCTCGGATTATCGGGATTGTCGCGCCCGTTGAAGTTGGGAGATCGCGTTGCGCTCGCGCTGACGATCGAGTCCGCGGAGGGCGTACGACAGGAGATTCCGGTGAATGCCGAGGTCCGCGTGCGCTCGCCGATCGACGACGAGCGACGCGCCCACCGTCATTGACACTTCGGCACAAGTGCGGCGTCAGCGGTTGCCGGCGGCGCGGTCCAGCGCGACCAGCGCATCGTAAATGCCGGGAGCGGCGGCGATCACCCGGCCGCCGGCGCCGAGGCCTGCGGCGCCGGGATAAGGCAGCACGCGTCCGCCGGCTTCCTCGACCAGGAGGACGCCGGCAAGCGCGTCCCACGCGTGCATGTGCGGCTCCACGAAACCGTCGTAGCGGCCTGCGGCGACGTGCGCCAGCATCAGCGCGCCGGCGCCCATGTCCTTGACGGCCGCGCCGGCGTTGATCAGCCCGGCGCGCAGGGCGAGGTTTTCGTCGAGAGAGTGCCGCGGGACGTAGCCGGCGACGACGAGCGCGCGATCGAGCGACTTGCAGTCCGACACCGCTAGCGACTCGTCCTCGCGCCACGCGCCCTTGCCGCTCACGGCCCAGAACAGCTCGTCCTGCATCGGGTCGTAAATGACGCCGATGCGCCGCGCGCCGCGTTCGGTGAACGCGATCGACACGCACCAGTAGCGCACGCCATGGACGAAGTTGAGCGTGCCATCGATCGGGTCGACGACCCACAGCGCCTGCCCATCGCGGTCGGACCGGCCGCCGCCCGATTCCTCTCCGAGCATGGCGTCATCGGGGAACGCGCGGGCAAGGTCCCAGCGGATCAGGTCTTCGACCGCGTGGTCGGCGGCGCTGACCCAGTCCTGCGGGCCCTTGCTCGTCGCGGAATAGGCGAGCTCGCGATCGAAATAGCGTCGGCCGAGCGCTCCGGCCTTGCGTGCGACCTCCCGGGCAAATGTCGCGCGCGCGGCCAGATCGGCGGGCCGCAGCGGTGTGGTGTGATTCGCAGTCGGCATGGCAGGTGAATCGACCGGCGCCTTTCACGCTCAACGCGCCGCGCCCGAAGGCGGGATGGCAATCACGCCGTGCGGCGCCAGCACCACCGAGACTTCCGCGCCGATCGCGCGCGGTCGCTCGACACCGCCGTGAATCACGAACAACGGTCCGATCGCCGTTTCGACCGTGTACTCCATCGTGGGACCGAGGTACGCCGCCTTGCGCACGACGCCGCGCATCGCACCGGCGCCGGCGGGCAGCAGATCGATCGCTTCGGGTCGGATCGCGACATCGATCTCGCCATCGGGCAGGCCCCGATGCGGCAGCGCGATCGTGAGCGGCCCCAGGGTGACATCGCCCCGCGTGGCATCGCTGCGCGTGAGCGTGCCGCGGACGCGGTTGGCCTCGCCCATGAAGCTCGCGACGAACGCATCCCTGGGTTCCGCATAGAGTTCGCGCGGTGCTCCCTCCTGCGCGATCACCGCCTTGTCCATCACGATGATGCGGTCGGATACCGCGAGCGCCTCCGACTGGTCGTGCGTGACGTAGACGACGGTCAGTCCCAGCCGCTGCTGCAGATCGCGGATTTCCTCGCGCATCTGGCGGCGCAGCCGCGCATCGAGATTGGAGAGCGGTTCGTCGAACAGCAACACCGCCGGTTCCAGCACCAGCGCGCGTGCCACCGCGACGCGCTGCTGCTGGCCGCCGGAGAGTTCGGAGGGCAGCCGCTTGCCGAGGTCGGCAAGGCCGACGGTCTCCAGCGTCGCGTTGGCTATTGCGTATGCCGCTGCGCGTGCCAACCCGGCGACCGTCAGGCCGTAGCTCACGTTGTCCTCGACGTTCATGTGCGGGAAGAGCGCGTAGCTCTGGAAGACCATCGATACGTCGCGCTCGGCAGCGGGCACGTGCGTCACGTCGGCCTCGCCGATCCGGATCGTGCCGGAGGTCGGCAGCTCCAGGCCCGCGATCATGCGCAGGATCGTCGTCTTGCCGCATCCGGAAGGGCCGAGCAGCGTGACCAGCGTGCGCGCGGCGATCGAGAACGACACATCGCGGACCGCGGCGACGTCGCCGTAGAGCTTGCTGACGCTGCGGATTTCGATCGACGCGGCTTTCATGGCGCGCTTGTGGCCCTATTGAACATTGCGGCGTCGAGTGACACGTTCGCAAACGCGAATGTCGCGCCCGCGAACGCTGGGACCCAGCGACGTTTGATCCGAACACCGGAGTGCGCGTTCGCGGCGAACGACGACACTTCAGCGGCCATCGTCATCATGCCGCATTTCGCCCGAATGCGCCGACGCCGGGAAGACCCGCGGCGGTGTGCGACCGGCGTCCGAGTTTGCGCTCCCCGACCAGCCTCTGTATCAGCCAGATCGCCGCCAGCATCAGCACGATCAGCACCGACGAGTAGGCGATCGCCACGCCGTAGTCGCCGTTGATCACGCGGTTGATGATGTAGGTGGTCGCCATCTCGTATTCGGCGGAAACGAGGAAGATCACCGCGGACACCGTGGTCACCGCGCGCACGAAACTGTAGATCAGCGCGGCGACGATCGCCGGCTTCAGCAGCGGCAGGATGACGCGCCGCAAGGTGGTGAATCCGCGGGCCCCCAGCGTGGTCGAGGCCTCGTCGAGGCTCCTGTCGATCTGGCTCATCGCCGCCATGCCGGCGCGCACGCCCACCGGCATGTTGCGGAAGATGAAGCAGACGATCAGCACGATCCCCGTGCCGGTGACCTCGATCGGCGGCACGTTGAAGGCCAGGATATACGCGACGCCGATCACGGTGCCCGGGATCGCGAACGACAGCATCGTCCCGAATTCGAAAGCCGTCTGCCCGGCGAATTTCTGCCGCGTCAGCAGGTAGGCGGACAGGATGCCCAGCGCCGCGGTGAGCGGGGCGGCAAGCGCCGCCAGCTTGATCGTCGTCCAGAACGAATTCCACGCGGCGCCGGCCCACAGCACGCCGTTGGCCGTCCATTCGATCGCGAACGCCTTCGCGTAATGCTTCAGCGTCGGCGTGTAGTCGCGGCCCCAGGTCTCGACGAAGCCGCCGATGAAGGCCATCGCGTAGATGACGAGCGTCAGCGCTGCCCAGGGGATCGCGATTCCATAGCACAGACGGCGGAGATTGTCGGGAAGCTGCGTCGGAAGTCCGGAATCGCCCTTGCCCGCGAGCGACGTGTACACCTTGCGGCCCAGGAGCCGCCGCTGCGCGAAGAACGCGGCGAGCGCGAAGAGCAGCAGCAGGATGCCGAGCGTCGCGGCGCGGCCCTGGTCGAGTTGCGCACCGACCACGGAAAAGAAGATCTCGGTCGACAACACGCCGAAGTTGCCGCCGAGCAGGATCGGATTGCCGAAGTCGGCGATCGACTCGATGAAGCTGATCAGGAACGCGTTGGCGAGCCCGGGCAGCATCAGCGGCAGCGAAATGTCCGAGAACACGTGCCAACGGTTGGCGCGCAGGGTCTGCGCCGCTTCCTCCATGCTGGGCGACACACCGTCGACCACGCCGATCAGCACCAGGAAGGCGATGGGCGTGAACGCGAATACCTGGGCCAGCAGCACGCCCTGCATGCCGTAGATCCAGCGGCCGAGCTGCGCGCCGGTGATCCATTCCACGCACTGGTTGATGAGGCCCGAGCGGCCGAAGATCAGGATGAGGCCGAGCCCGATCACGAACGGCGGCGTGATGATCGGCAGAACGGAAAGCACGCGCAGGATTTTCTTGTAGCGAAACCCCGTGCGGCTCGCGATCAGCGCGAAGGCGAGGCCCAGCCCGGTGCAGGCCGTGGCGCAGGAGAGCCCCAGTGCCAAGGTGTTCCAGGCGACGCCGCAGCGCGTGGCGCCGGCGACGCAGCCCAGGCCCCAGATCTTTTCGGTGAAGAGACGATGGTGAAACGCCGTCGGCGACAAGGCGCCGCTGCCATCTTCGGCGGCCGAGACCAGGATCCGGAAAACCGGAAAGAACGTGAAGACCGCGACCAGCGTGGCCACGGCGACGACGCTGCCCGCGACGAACGCGTCGCCCTTGAAATAGCCGTGGCCCGCGAGCCCCAGCGCAAACAGCATGGCGAACGACGCCAGCGTGAGCGCCGCGCCGAGTCCCATCCCGTACTGGCCGGTGTTGGTCGCGCCGAATGCCGCCGTCAGGATTTCGTACGACCAGCCCGTCGGCCCGATGGCGAAGCCCTGGCCGAGCGTGTAGGCGAAGCCGAAGCCGCCGACGATCATCAGTACCGGCGCGCGAAACCCGGCGAACCGGCGCGGCAGGCGGGCGCCGGCTGCGAGCAGCGCGGCCACGGGCCATAGCCACGACCTGCCGTAGGCGAAGGCCTGCAGCCACGCCGGCGCGTTGTCCTTCGTCATCCAGTGCAGGATCCACCCGGGTGACCAGATGGAATCCTGCACCGCGTACCATGGTGCGAGCGCGAAGCCCGCCGCGCCCACGACGAGCCAGAACGTGTCGGCGCGGAGGGGGGCGGTCATTTCAGCGCTGCGTTGATTTCCCTTTCCCATCGTTCGAGCAGCCGCTTGCGCGTTTCGCTCGATCCGTATTTCGCGAAGTCGTAGTCGATCACCTTGATGTCGGCGAGATTCGGCACCATCGGCGGCAGCGGTACGGACTTGTTGGTCGGGATCGCGTATTCCTTGACCTCGAGCCCGATCTTCTGCGCATCGACGGTCAACGCCCAATCGACGAACTTCTTCGCGTTGTCGAGATTGCGCGCGCCCTTGATGATCGCCATCGAGCCGATCTCGTAGCCGACGCCCTCGCAGGGCAGCACCGGCTTCACGGGGAATCCCGCCGCGATTTCGTTGATCACGCCGTGCAGCACCGTGCTGCCGAGATAGATCTCGCCGCGCTTCACCGCCGTCATCGGACCGATGCCCGAGCGCGCGTACGAGCTCACGTTGGCATTGAGCGCCTTCATGTACCGGAACGCCTCGTCTTCGCCGAATACCTGCACCAGGGACGCCAGCATCAGGTACGCGGTGCCCGATGAATTCGGGTTGCCGAGCATGACTTCGTTGCGGTACGCGGGGGCGGTGAGATCCTTCCAGCACTTGGGAACCGGCAGCTTCTTCTTCTCTTGAAGCTCGGTGTTGTAACCGAGCGCCAGGATGCCGCCATACACGCCCGTCACCTGATACTTCGAGATCTCCGAAATGCGCCGTGCCCAATCGTGAAGGTCGCGCAGATTCGGCGACTGATAGGTTTCCAGCAGATTCTCCTCGGCCGCCTGGAGGTACGAGTCACCCGGGCCGGCCCACCAGATGTCGCCCTTCGGATTGGCTTTCTCGGCCTTGACCTGGGCCAGCATCTCGCCGGTGGCCTTCTGCACGACGGCCACCCTGACGCCGGTCGTCCGTTCGAAACCGTTGGCCATGCCCTGGCACCAGGCGGTGCTGGGCGAGCTGCAATACAGGTTGAGGCCGCCCTGCGCGAACGCGGCGCCCGGGGCGAGCAGCGACACGGCGGCAAGAAACGCGAGACCAGGGCGAAGGATCATGGCACCACTCCGGTTGGATCAAGCCCGCCGGCGTGGCGGGCGCAGGCAATGCGGCGAGAGACGTCGCCGCGCGGCGGTTTACTTGGCCTGGCTGCCGACTTCGCGATCCCAGCGCTCGAGCAGGCGCTTGCGTTCCGCCGACGTGCCGTATTTCGCGAAGTCGTAGTTGATCAGCTTGATATCGGCGATTTTCGGCGACAGCGGCGAGATCGGCGCGTTGATGTTGGACGGGATCTGGAACTGCTTCGACTGCGCGCCCAGCGCCTGCGCCTTGGCCGTCAGCGCCCAGTCGACGAATTTCCTCGCGTTGTCGAGATTGCGCGCGCCCTTGACGATCGACAGCGAGCCGATCTCGTAGCCGGTTCCTTCGCAGGGCGCGGCGCTGCGCACCGGAAAGCCGGCCTGCGCCTCGGTCACCGCATCATGAACGAAGCTGACGCTCGCTACCGTTTCGCCGCGCGCCACGGCCTTGACCGGCGCCACGCCCGAACGCGGGTAGTTGTTGATGTTCTTGTGCAGGGCTTTCAGGTACTTGAAGGCTTCCTCTTCGCCGAAGACCTGCACCAGTGTCGCGATCGCGGTATACGCGGTGCCCGAGGCGTTGGGGTTCGCCATCTGCACTTCGCCCGTGAACTCGGGTTTGATCAGGTCTTTCCAGCAGGCCGGCGGCGTCAGCTTCTTCTTCGTCATCAGCTCGGTGTTGTAGGCGATTCCGAGCGCCCCCATGTAAATGCCGACCGTCCGGTATTTCGACTGCTCCGCCTGCTTTTGCGCCCAGGGCTGCAGTTGCGTCAGCAGCGGCGACCTGTACTCTTCGAGCAGGCCCTGCTCCGCAGCCTGCAGGTGCGGGTCGCCCGTGCCGCCGAACCAGACGTCGAGCTTCGGATTGGCCTTTTCCGCGGCGATCTGCGCGAACGACTCGCCCGATCCCTTGAGCGTCATCGTGGCCTTGATGCCGGTTTCGCGTTCGAATTCGACGGCAGCCAGATTGCACCACTCGGCCTGCACCGGGCAGATGACGTTGAGCTGCTGCTGCGCCGATGCGGTGGCCGCGGCGACGGCGAGCCCCGCGCCGATGGCCATGGCGGCGTGCTTTCGGAATGCGAACATCGCGCCGATCCTTTGGAATTGTGCCGTCTCGGGCAGTGTCGAGTACGCCATTATGCCGTCCCCGCGCGGCAAACGGAAAGCCATTCCGCGCGCGACGCCGCCGGGTTCCGGAGGCTCGCGCCCGGGTGCATCCGCGCCCCGAGGTGCGAGCACGAATCGCGTGGCACACGCATCGCCGACCGCGACCCCTTGGCGCGATCGCGCGTCGCCTCGCCCGCGACGAGCCCTAGCGTATTTCGCCTCCGCGCGTGCTCCGGAAGTCGATTGCGGCGCTCGTGCCGGCGGACGTCTCCCACAGCGCATCGGCCGCTATCGTCACCTTGCGACACCAATTCGGGCGCTCGCGATGCGTGCCCGGCAGATTGAGCGCCGTGGTTTCACCGGCCAGGTCGTCGGCCTGAACGAGAACCAGTGCGGACGAGGTTGCGCATGCGTAGCGATGGACCGCGGCCGTGATTTCGACGCCATGCGGCGATGCCGGATCGATCGCGTCGCGCGCTGCGGCGCCCGTTTCCTCGAGGGCGGCGGTCAGCATGCGCTTCTCGCTCGTGCGCCCGTCGCGCCGGCGAGCGGTTGCTTCGTCTCCGAGCAGTCCCAGCGCGTGGTTCTCGTCGATATCGGTGCCATTCCACCAGCCTGCGATCGTGGGCAGGTCATGGGTCGAGACGCACGCCGCCGCCTTGGCCGGATAGCGCGCCGGGTCCTTGAAACGGGCTCCATCGCGCTCGAACCACAGCACGCGGTAGGACAGCACGTCCGCGGCGTCCAGCCGTTCGCGGAATCCTTCCGGGACCGTGCCCAGGTCTTCGCCGACGACGACGCAGCGCGCGCGATCGCTTTCGAGCGCAAGCACGCCCAGCAAATCGTCGAGCGGGTAGCGGACATAGGCGCCGGCGGCGGCGGGCGCGCCTTCCGGGATCCAGAAGAGGCGGGAAAGCCCCATCACGTGATCGATCCGCAGCGCGCCGGCGTGGCGCATGTTGGCGGTGATGAGTTCGCGGAAGCCGCCATAGCCGAACTCGGCGAGCGTACCGGGAATCGGTGGCGCGAGATCCCATACCTGGCCCGCGTCCGAAAACGGATCCGGCGGCGCCCCGATCGACGCCCCGCGCGCGAACGCCGCCGGATTCGCCCACGCTTCGGCGCCGTCGGGCGCGGTGCCCACCGCAAGATCGCGGTAGAGCCCGAGCGTGAGGCCGCTCGCGCGGCCGTGGCCGGCGGCGGCGGCGAATTGCCGGTCGGCCTGCCATTGCAGGTACATCGCGAATCGGACGCCGCGCGCGTTCCCGCGTGCGAAATCCGCAACGTCGGGGGCATCGGGTCGCCGAAGTCCTGCCGGCCACGTTGTCCATGGCGACCGTGGATGTTTTCCGGCGATGGCTTCGAAGATCGCGAAGCGGCGCAATGATTCGCCCCCCGCGGCGACGAAGCGCTCGAATTCGGCGACCAGCGCATCGCCACCGGCTCGAACCTCGAATCCCGCAAAGCACGCCTCCAGCACGGAAAGCTTCAACGTCCAGACGGCGGCATAGTCGACGATGGAGGCGGCGGAAAGCGCGGCGATCGCGCATTCACGATTGGCCAGCAACGCACGCGCCTCGGGCGTCACTGCGAGATCCGGCAGGATCCGGACATCGATGTAGATCGGATCGAGAAAGCGCCGGTCGGACGGGTGGTACGGGCTCGTCTCCCGGCGATCCGCGGCAAATAGCGCGTGCAGCGGATTGATGCCGACGACAGCGCCACCGGCGCGCGCGGTGGCGGCGCCCGCCTCGCCCAGCGTCGTGAAATCGCCGATGCCCTGATCGCCGTTGCGGCGAAGCGCGTAAAGATGCGCGGCGAGCCCGAAACGCCGCGCGCCTCCGCGCAAGTCGGCGGGCAGGTAGCAGCGATCCGGCGCGACGACGATGCGGCAGGCACCCTCGGGGTCGTCATCGAAGTGGAGCGTGTGGCCTCCCGCGGGAAGCGGCGGCAGCGTGAGCAGGCATTGCGCGATCGGTCGCCCGTCCACCGCGACCGCGACGCGCGCCGGAAGCGCGGCGACGTCCAGCGCCAGCAGCATTTCGGTCCCGTCTTCGCGTATCAGTCGTGGCGCCGCGTGGCCGGATCGCGGCAGGCGATCGATCGCCATGGCGGCGACGATGGCGGCGTCGCGACGACCCACGATTGCCCGCGGCAGGCGCCGGCACTCATGAGCCTCCGCGAGTTCGGCAAGCCGCTCGCGCGCTTCCCGGGGCGAATTCGCGGCGAGCCCCATCGCCGCAAGCAACGCGCGTTGCGTATCCACCGTGACGACATGGCGCCGACCGGCGATATCCCACCAATCCGCCGCAATGCCGGCGGCGGCCGCGAGGGGACCGAGGAAATCGGACTCCAGCGCGGAGCGCGGCGACTCGCGACCAACGCCGCGTACTTCCACGAGAATGACCACGGATCGCGGGAAAACGGTATCGCCTTCTGCGACGGAAGCGCCCATCGTCACCGGCTGTCCCGTCGGCAGCGAAGTATCGATGCGGCGGTGCCATGCATAGCCGTCGCGCGCCGCAGGCCAGTGGACGGTCGCGGCATCGTTGCCGGCGTTGAGCGCGATCACGACGCGGTCGGCCTCGGCGACGTCGCTACCGGGAGCGTAGAGGACCGCGACGAGTGCGCGGGCGTCGGCGCGCGTCCAGTCGTCCGCAGCCATCTCGCGGCCGTCGGGGCGACGCCATTCGACGTCGGCGACGCCGCTGTCGTCTATCGGCGCACCGTTGAGCCAGCGATCGGCGCGCAGGGCCGGGTGGCGCCGGCGCAGTTCGATCAGCGTCGCGACGAAATCGGAATGGGTCCAATTCGCGTTCTGCCAGTCGATCCACGTCAGCGCGCTGTCCTGTGCGTAAGCGTTGTTGTTGCCGCGCTGCGTGCGGCCCAGCTCGTCGCCCATCGCGATCATCGGCGTGCCGCGCGAGGTCAGCAGCGTCGCCAACACGCTGCGGATGTCGCGCTGGCGCGCCCTGTCGATCGCAGGATCGTCGGAGCTGCCCTCGACCCCGTGATTCCACGAAAAATTGGCGTCGCTGCCGTCCCGATTCTCTTCGCCGTTCGCCGTGTTGTGCTTGGCCTCGTGCGCCACGAGATCGGCGAGCGTGAAGCCGTCGTGCGCCGCGACGAAATTGACCGAGCGGGACGGCAGCCTCGAACCGGCGCCGAACACGTCGGCCGAGCCGGCGAGCCGCGTCGCCAGCTCGCCAAGCGTAGCGGCGTCGCCACGCCAGAATCGCCGCACCGCATCGCGATAGCGGTCGTTCCATTCGCCCCATGCGGCGGGGAACGCGCCGAGCCGGTACCCCCCGGGCCCCACATCCCACGGCTCGGCGATCAGCTTGAGTTCCCGCAGCACCGGATCCTGCGCGATCGCCTGGAAGAGCGGCGCGGCGGGATCGAATGCGTCGTCGCGCCGCCCGAGTGTGGTCGCGAGGTCGAAGCGAAAGCCGTCGACACCCGCGACTTCTGCGTAATGGCGCAGCGTATCCAGCGCGAGCCGCAGCACGGGTGGCCGATCGAGCGCCAGCGTGTTGCCGCAGCCGGTGTCGTCGACATAACGGGCCCGGTCGTGCCCGACGGTCCGGTAATAGGTGGCGTTGTCGAGGCCGCGCAGCGATACCGTAGGGCCTAGCGCGTCGCCCTCGCCCGTGTGATTGAGGACGACATCGAGCACGACTTCGATGCCTGAAGCCTGCAGCGCCGCAACGCACGCGCGGAGCTCGTCCATGCCTCCGGGTGCCAGCCGCGGATCGGGCGTGAGCAGCGCGACCGGGTTGTATCCCCAGTAATTGCGAAGGCCGGCCTGCATGAGGTGGCGCTCGTCGATCGCCGCAGCCACGGGCATCAGCTCGACTGTCGTGATGGCAAGGCGTTGCAGATGCGCGAGCGCGGCAGGGTGCGCGAGGCCGGCGCAGGTGCCGCGGATCGTTTCGGGTACCTCCGGGTGCGCGCGCGTGTAGCCGCGGACATGGAGCTCGTACAGGACGGTGTCCCGCCACGGAATTCGAGGTCGTCGTGCGGCCGCCAGGGTGGCCGGCGGCATCGCAATTCCCTTGGGAACGACGAGAGCGCTGTCGGTATCGTCTCGCGCTTTGCCGTCCGGAGTTTCGCCGAACATCGCGGGATGAAGTGCGAAGGGTCGGTCGATGGCTCGGGCGTACGGATCGACGAGCAGCTTCGCGGGATTGAAGCGGTGCCCGTGCTGCGGATCGTACGGCCCGACGCCGCGCAGTCCATAGCGGTCACCGGCGGCGATACCGGCCACGAATCCATGAAATATGTCGCCGGTCCGTTCCGGAAGCGCGATGCGTTCGGTCTCCGTGCCGCTCGCCGCGTCGAACAGACAAAGCAGGACGGCGTCGGCGTGCGCGGAAAAGACCGCGATATTGGCGCCGCCGCGTTCGAGCGTCAGGCCGAGCGGCTCTGGGCGGCCGGAACCGACGCGGCGCATGCGTCAGGCGGCGCGGCTCGCGGCGAGCTCGCGGTACAGGGCCGCATACCGGCGCGCGGGACGCGTCCAGCCGACGTCGGTGGCCATCGCGCGCGCTTGCAGGCGCCGCCATAGCGAGCGGTCGCGCCACAGCTCCGCGGTGCGGCCAATGGCCGATTCGAGCGCGGCGCGCGTCACGGGCGCGAATTGCACGCCGGTGGCGGCGCCGGCCGCGACCGCCATCTCGTTGGCGTCGACGATCGTATCGGCGAGGCCGCCGACGCGCGCGACGACGGGAATGGCGCCGTACCGCAAAGCGCAGAGCTGCGTGAGCCCGCAGGGTTCGAAGCGCGACGGCACGAGCAGCGCGTCGACGCCCCCCTGCATCAGGTGCGCGAGCGCCTCGTCGTGCCCGATGGCGACGGCCACCCGGCCCGGAGCGCGGCGCGCCGCCGCCGCGAAACCGTCTTCGAGCGGCTTGTCGCCGGAACCCAGCAGCGCAAGCTGCGCGCCGGCAGCCCCGAGTGCGGGCGCCGCTTCCAGCAGCAGGTCCATGCCCTTCTGCCAGGTCAGCCTGCCGACGACGCCGAAGAGCAGGGTTTCCGGCTCGGCGTCGAGGCCGAGATGCGCCTGCAACGCTGCCTTGTTCGCGGTGCGCCGCAGGCGATGCCGCGCATCGTAGCGCGCCGCGAGATGCGCATCGGCGGCCGGGTCCCACACGTTGCCATCGATGCCGTTGAGGATTCCCGAGAGCGCGCCGGCGCGCTGGCGCAGGAGACCGTCGAGGCCCATCCCCGATTCGGGGGTCCGGATCTCGGCGGCGTACGTCGGCGACACGGTCGTGATGCGGTCGGCGAGGGCGAGCCCCGCCTTGAGGTAGCCGATCGACCCGTGATATTCGACGCCGTCGATCGCGAACGCGTGCGGCGGCAACCCGATCGCCGCCAGCAGCTCGCGGGGAAACTGCCCTTGAAACGCTAGGTTGTGCACCGTCATCACCGTGCCGGGCCGCGGCGTGCCGCCGTAGTGAAGGTACGCGGGAGCGAGGCCCCCCTGCCAATCGTGCGCATGGACGACGTCGGGAGTGAATCCCGCACCGCCGCTACGCGCGAGCCACGCTGCGCATTGCGCGAGCGCCGCGTAGCGCAACGCGTTGTCGGGCCAATCCCTGCCGTCGGGGCCGAGATAGGGGTTGCCCGGACGATCGTAGAGATGCGGGGCATCGAGCACGAAGAGGTCGAGTCCCGCGGCCTTCGCCGCGAGCAGTCGGGACCGCCCGCCGTGCAGCTTCGGAAACGCGTGAACGGTTTCGGGCGTGCGTAGCGCTTCCATCACCGCGGGATAGCCCGGGACCAGCGTGCGCATGGCGATGCCTTCGCCCGCCAGCGCCGCCGGCAGCGCGCCCACGACGTCCGCGAGGCCGCCGGTCTGGACCAGCGGATAGATCTCCGACGCGACCGAAAGGACCCGCAGGTTCGTCATGCCTTCAGGTGGTCGATCATCGTCTGCGTGACGAGACAGATGCCGCGCGCGGTGCGGCGGAAACGTGCGGCGTCCTGCTCCGGGTCTGCGCCCACCACGAGCCCGTCCGGAATTTTCACGCCGGCGTCGATGATGACGTTCGAAAGGCGCGCGTTGCGCCCGACTTCGACATGCGGCAGGATCACCGCGTTCTCGATTTCCCCGAACGAATGGATGCGGACATCGGTGAACAGCAGCGAGCGCCGGACCTGCGAGCCGGACACGATGCAGCCTCCCGAGACGAGCGACGAGATGGCCGTGCCGCGTCGTCCGTCGACATCGTGCACGAACTTCGCCGGAGGCGTGATCTCGGCGTAGGTCCAGACGGGCCACGCGCGATCGTACAGATCGAGTTCGGGAACGACGTCGGTCAGGTCGACGTTGGCTTCCCAGTAAGCGTCGAGCGTGCCGACGTCACGCCAGTAGCTCGATTCCTCGGCGCGCGACCGTACGCACGAGCGCGCGAAGCGGTGCGCGACGGCCTTCCCGTGGGCGACCAGATGCGGAATGATGTCCCGGCCGAAGTCGCGGCGTCGAATGCGGATCCGCCGCGTCGCGCCGCAGCGCTTCGTTCAGGAACTCGCGGCGGAAGACGTAGATCCCCATGCTGGCCAGCGCCCATCCCGGGCGGTCGGGCATTGGGGGCGGATGTTCCGGTTTCTCGACGAACGACACGATGCGATCCTCCGCATCGACGTGCATGACACCCAGGCTCGACGCATCGGCGACGGGCACCTCGATGCAGGCAACCGTGACGTCCGCGCCCTCGTTGACGTGCTGGACGAGCATCCGCTCGTAATCCATCTTGTAGACATGGTCGCCGGCGAGAATGACGATGTACTCGGGCGCATAGCTGTCGACGATGTCGATATTCTGGAATACGGCATCCGCGGTGCCGGCGTACCACTGGTTTTCCGACACCCGCTGGCTCGCCGGAAGAATGTCGAAGCTCTCGTTGCGCATCGGCTGCAGGAAGTTCCAGCCGCGCTGCAGGTGCCGGATCAGGCTGTGGGCCTTGTATTGCGTCGCGACGGCAATGTGCCGGATGCCGGAGTTGAGTGCGTTGGACAGCGCGAAATCGACAATGCGCGACTTGCCCCCGAAGTAGACGGCAGGTTTGGCGCGCCGTTCGGTCAATTCCATCAGCCGGCTGCCACGTCCGCCCGCGAGCACGTAGGCCATGGCCGAGCGCGACAGCGGGGTCGAATACGTCACGGATTCCATGGCATTCTCCGCGGGTACGTTGTCCGGGCCGGCGGGCGCCGGCGACTCATCCGCCGCCTTCGTGCAGCAGCCAGAGCGTTGCCAGCGGCGGCACTTTGACCGTCGCGCTGCAGGGATACCCGTGGCTCGAAGTCGCCACCGCGTTGACGCCGCCCGCGTTGCCCGAACCCGATCCGCCGTAGGGGGCGGCGTCGGTGTTCAGTATCTCCCGCCAGCGCCCGGGCAGCGGCAGTCCGATCCGGTAGTTGTCGCGCGGGACCGGCGTGAAGTTCGCGATGACCGCGACCGGAGCCGCGCCATCCCCGCCGAAACGCAGCCAGGCGAAAACCGAGTGCTCGGCATCGTCGACGACGATCCAGCGGAAGCCTGCGCCCTCGCAATCGCGCTCATGCAGCGCGCGCCGGGCGCGGTATTCCCGGTTGCAATCGCGCACCAGCGTGCTCACGCCCCGATGCCAGGCGACGTCCAGCAGCGGCCAGTCGAGTTCCGCTTCGGCGTTCCATTCGCGACCCTGCGCGAACTCCTGTCCCATGAACAGGAGCTTCTTGCCGGGATGCGCCCACATGAATGCGAAGTACGCGCGCAGCGACGCGAACTGCTGCCAGGCGTCGCCGGGCATCCTGGCCAGCAGCGAACCCTTGCCGTGCACCACCTCGTCGTGCGACAGAGGGAGCACGAAGTTCTCGGCGAACGCGTACATCACGCCGAAGGTCATCTTGTCGTGATGCCAGCGGCGGTGCACCGGGTCCTGCCGCATGTACTGCAGCGTGTCGTTCATCCAGCCCATGTTCCACTTGAACCCGAAGCCCAGACCCCCGGCGTAGGTCGGTTGCGACACGGCCGGCCAAGCGGTCGACTCCTCGGCAATCATCATTGCGCCGGGATGGCGCGCATGGACGGCCTCGTTGAGCCTGCGGAGGAACGCAATGGCTTCCAGGTTCTCGTTGCCGCCGTGGCGGTTGGGCAGCCACTCGCCGGCCTTGCGCGAATAGTCGAGGTAGAGCATCGAGGCGACGGCGTCGACACGCAGTCCGTCGACGTGGTAACGGTCGAGCCAGAACAGCGCGTTGGCGACGAGATAGTTGACCACCTCCGGCCGCCCGAAATCGAAGATCGCCGTGTTCCAGTCCGGGTGAAAGCCCTGTCGCGGGTCGGCGTGTTCATAAAGGGCGGTGCCATCGAACCGCGCCAGGCCCTGCGGGTCGACCGGAAAATGCGCGGGCACCCAGTCGAGCAGCACGCCCAGTCCGGCAGCGTGGCAGCGATCGACGAAGCGCGCGAAGCCTGCCGGTTCGCCGAAGCGGCACGTCGGTGCGAAGAGCCCGATCGGCTGGTAGCCCCACGAGGCATCGAGCGGGTGCTCGTTGACGGGCATCAGCTCGACATGCGTGAAGCCCATGTCGACGGCGTAGGGCACCAGAGCGTCGGCGAGTTCGTCGTAAGTGAGCCAGCGGTTGCGCTCGCCGCGGCGCCACGAGCCCGGGTGCACCTCGTAGATCGACATCGGCGCACGGCGAGGATCGCCGGCGGCGCGTGCCGTCATCCACGCGGCGTCGGACCACGGAGGGTTCGACGTATCACGCACGACCGAGGCGCTCGACGGCCGCAGTTCCGCGCCGAAGCCGACCGGATCGGCCTTGAGCGGCAGCAGCGAGGCGTCGGCGCCCAGAATCTCGTACTTGTAGAGCGTGCCTTCGCCGAGAGCGGGAACGAAGATTTCCCAGACTCCGGTGTCGACGCGCTTGCGCATCGCGTGGCGACGGCCGTCCCACGCGTTGAAATCACCGACGACCGAAACGCGCCGTGCGTTCGGCGCCCAGACCGCGAATTGCACTCCGGCGGCACCCTCGTGCACGATCGCATGCGCGCCGAGGCGGTCGTAGAGCCGCGCGTGCGTGCCTTCGCCGATAAGCCAGTCGTCCACCGGACCGAGCACCGGCCCGTAGGCGTAGGCGTCGTCGACGGTCCAGCTGTCGCCGCCGCGCGTCGCGCGCAAACGGTAGCGATCGCGCCGCGGGACCGCGCCCTCGAAAAATCCGGCGGCGTGATGCCGCGTGAGATGCGCGAGGAGTTCGCCCTCACACGTCACCGCGTCGACGGCTTCGGCACCGGGGACGAACGCCCGTACGACGAAGGCACCATCGACTTCGTGCAGTCCCAGCACTGCAAACGGATCGGCATGGCAGCCGCCGACGATCGACTCGATCGCGTCGGCGGGCAGGGTCGTCATCCGCGGTGCGTCAGCCGGGCGACGGGTCGGCTTGCCAGATCTCGCGTGCATATTCGAGGATTGCGCGGTCGGCCGAGAACCAGCCGACGCTTGCGGTATTGAGTATCGCCCGCTGCCACCACGCTGCCTTGTCCTGCCAGAGGACGGCGACCGCGTGCTGTGCCGCCCGGTAGGCGTCGAAGTCGGCGGCGACCATGAAATAGTCGCGATGCCGAAGGCCGTCCGCCAGCTGGCGATAGCGCGTGCCGTCGTCCGGCGAAAAGACGCCCGACTCCAGGGCATCGAGCACATCGGCGAGCGCGTGCGACGCGGCAAGGGTCGCGGTAGCGTCGATTCCCGCGCGGCGGCGCTCGGCAACCTCGTCGGCGGTGAGGCCGAAGATGAAGATGTTCGCCGCGCCGACGCGGTCGCGAATCTCGATGTTCGCGCCATCCAGCGTCCCGATCGTGAGCGCCCCGTTCAGCGCGAACTTCATGTTCCCCGTTCCGGAAGCCTCCATGCCGGCCGTCGAAATCTGCTCGGACAGATCGGCGGCGGGGATGATCGCCTCGGCGAGGCTCACGTTGTAGTTGGGCAGGAACACGACCTTGAGGCGCCCGCGCACCGCGGGGTCGCCGTTGACGACGCGCGCGACGTCGGTGGCGAGCTTGATGATGAGCTTCGCCTGATGGTAGCCGGCAGCCGCCTTGCCGGCGAAGACCTTCACCCGCGGCACCCAGTCCCGCGTCGGGTGCGCGCGCATCGCGTCGTACAGGGCGATCGTTTCGAGGATGTTGAGGAGCTGCCGCTTGTACTCGTGGATGCGCTTGATCTGCACGTCGAACATCGCGTCGGGATCCACACTCGTGCCGAGCTGGCCGGCGATGAGCCGCGCCAGCGCCACCTTGTTCGCGCGGCGCACCGCGGCGAAACGGTCCCGGAATGCGGCGTCGCCGGCCAGCGGCGCGAGTCTTGCAAGTTCCGTCGCGTCATCGAGAAACTGCGGCCCGATGGCGTCGACGGCGAGTTCCGTGAGCCCCGGGTTCGCCTGATAGAGCCAACGGCGAAACGAGATCCCGTTGGTCTTGTTGACGATGCGGTCGGGGTTCAGCGCGTGCAGATCGCGAAACACCGTCTGCCGCATGAGTCCGGTGTGCAGCGCCGAGACGCCGTTGACGCGGCGGGATCCGAGAAACGCAAGGTGCCCCATGCGCACGTGGCGGCCGCCGTTCTCGCCGATCATCGAGACCGACGAAAGGAAATCATCGTCTTCGCTGCGTTCGGCGCGTCGGGCGTCGAGGTGGAAAGCGTTGATGAGATAGATGATCTGCATGTGCCGCGGCAGCAGGCCCTCGATCAGCGGCACCGGCCAGGTTTCCAGAGCCTCCGGCAGCAGCGTGTGGTTCGTGTAGTTGAAGACCGCGGTGGTGATCGTCCACGCGCGCTCCCACGACATCCCGTTGAGGTCGACGAGCAGGCGCATCAATTCCGGGATGGCGATCGCCGGGTGCGTGTCGTTGAGCTGGATCGCCACGTGATCGGCGAGCGTGGCGAGATCGCCGTGCTGCTGCTTGTGCCGGCGCAGCAGATCCTGCAGCGAGGCCGAGGCGAAGAAATACTCCTGACGCAGGCGCAGTTCGTGCCCGGCCGCCGTTTCGTCGCTGGGATAGAGCACCCGCGAAATCGCCTCGAGGCGCACGCGGTCGGCCAGTGCTCCCACATGGTCGCCGCGGTTGAAGTCCTCGAGCTTGAGCGGGTCCGTCGCGCGGGCGGACCATAGCCGCAACGTGTTGACGTGCCGCCCGCGCCAGCCGGTGATCGGCGTGTCGTAAGCCACTGCGTTGACGCTTTCCGCCGGATCCCACTCATGGCGCGTCGTCCCATCGGCGTTCGCGACGATGTCGACGGTGCCGCCGAAACCGATCGTGTACGCGACTTCCGGCCGCTCGAATTCCCACGGATTGCCCGACGACAGCCAATCCTCGGGCAGTTCGATCTGCCAGCCATCCTTCAGCACCTGCCGAAAGATGCCGTGGTCGTAGCGGATGCCATAGCCGTGCGCCGGTATGGCCAATGTCGACATGCTCTCCATGAAGCAGGCGGCGAGGCGTCCCAGGCCGCCGTTGCCGAGCGCCGCGTCGGGTTCGAGTTTGCGAAGCCGGTCGAGATCGACGTCCAGATCGCGCAGCGCCGCACGTGCCGTGGCGGTGAGGCCGAGGTTGCCGAGCGCGTCGAAGAGCAGGCGCCCGATCAGGAATTCGAGAGAGAAGTAGTAGACGCGCTTGCGCCCGTCGCGATAGGTCCTGCGCGTTGCCTCCACCCACCGGTCGACGATCCGGTCGCGCGTGGCGAGCGCGGTGGCGACGAGCCAGTCGTGGTCGCGCGCATGCTCGGGATCCTTGCCGACCATGTAGGTGAGCTTTTCCAGGATCGCGGTGCGGAACGCGGCCACGGCGTCGCCGGTCGGCGCGCCGTCGGCATGGCCGGCGTCGCCACGCGCCGCGCCGGTCCGGATGGCGCGCTCCGCCGTCATGCGATCTTCCGGAATGTCTCGCGTGCCGGAAGTGCGCGCGGGCAGGAGTCGGGCTTGACGCTATACGTTGTCATTGCGCGAGGGGGTCGGGACCAGGAAGCGGGCGGCCCTGAGGCCACGACGATCCCGCGGATGCAGTCTACATCCTCCCCCGGTGGTTTCCGATGGGCCCGCCGCTTGTGGCATGCAATCGCGGCATCCGACACCGGCGCCGCCCAGCGAACGCTGCACTCGGGATCATCGGTGCAGCGGGCTGCGGGAACGCCTTGGTCCGGAGAGCGCAATCCGCATTGGCACCGGAGTTCGATTGCCGAAGATGCGTGGCGCATGGGAAAGTAAACAAATTCGCCGCGGATTCGGTGTGAAACGTCGGTGGACGTCACTCGTGCTCGTGCGGGGCGCCGTGCCGATTTCCGCACCTACATGGAAAAATTGCCATGAAAAACAATCACCTAAGACTGGGTGTCGATCTCGGCGGCAGCAAGATCGAAATCGTCGCCCTCGAATTCGAACGGCGCCGAACTCCTGCGGCGTCGAGTGCCGACCCCGCGTACCGATTACCGCGCCACGATTGCCGCCGTGGCCGCCCTCGTCCGCGACGCGGAGCGGGAGCTCGGCGTGTCGGGCACGGTCGGGATCGGCACGCCGGGCTCGATCTCGCGGGCGACGAAATTCCTGCGCGGATCGAATTCGGTATGCCTCAACGGCCAGCCGATCAAGCACGATCTCGAAGCGGCGCTTGAACGCGAGGTACGCATCACCAATGACGCCAACTGCTTTGCGCTGTCCGAGGCCACCGATGGCGCCGGCCAGGGCGCCGCGGTTGTCTTCGGCGTCATTCTCGGAACGGGCGTCGGCGGCGGCATTGCCGTGCATGGACACGTACTCGATGGACCCAATGCGATCGCCGGCGAGTGGGGTCACAACCCGCTGCCGTGGCCGGGTGACGACGAGCGTCCCGGACCGGCTTGCTTCTGCGGGCGGTCAGGGTGCATCGAGACGTTCGTCTCGGGGCCGGGGATCGAGCGCGATCACCTGCGCGTGACCGGCGAGCCGGTGACATCGCAGGACATCGCCGCGCGCGCCGGCAGCGGAGACGGCGCGTGCGACGCGACGCTCTCGCGCTTCGAAGAGCGTCTGGCGCGCGCGCTGGCCCACGTGATCAACATCCTCGATCCCGATGTCATCGTGCTGGGTGGCGGACTGGCAAACATCCGGCGGCTCTACGCGCGGATACCGGGAATCTGGGGGGCGTGGGTCTTTTCCGACCGCGTCGACACCCGCCTCATGCAGCACGTGCACGGAGATTCGAGCGGCGTCCGCGGCGCGGCCTGGTTATGGGCTGCCGAATAGCGGCATTTGCGGCTGCGGCGTGGCCGCGAACGATATCGGCAGCCTCCCGGCGTTGCCCGCGCCGCTGCCCGCGCCGCGCCGCGACGTGGTTCAATAGACGCACGGCCGCCCGCAGAAGGCGGCGCTCACGCGGAGGGGGCCATGCTCGCGGTGACGCTGGTCGATGCGCTGAAGCGCATGCTGAAGGGCAAGGGGATCACCTACGCCACGGTGGCAGCGGGGCTCGGGTTGAGCGAGGCCAGCGTCAAACGCATGTTCTCCCGCCGCGATTTCACGCTGCAGCGGCTGCAGGACGTCTGCCAGGTGGCCCGGATCGATTTCGGCGAACTGGCGCACG
This sequence comes from uncultured beta proteobacterium, assembly GCA_963726775.1. GTDB lineage: Bacteria > Pseudomonadota > Gammaproteobacteria > Burkholderiales > Casimicrobiaceae > CAIWHR01. The sequence goes on along the minus strand of CAVSDL010000015.1, from coordinate 111,079 downwards.
CACTCACCGCCGACGATGCCGGAATGAAGCACCTCACGGTCGTGCAGGAGGAGGAGATCGTCTCCGACCCGAAGCTCATGCTGGTGGCGTTGTGCGCGGTCGGCAACTGGACATTCGAGCAGATCGTCGAAACCTACGATCTCCCGCGCGCGGAATGCATCAGATACCTGACGCGGCTCGACCGACGCCGAATCATCGAGCTGCAGGCGGGAAACCGCATCCGTCCGCTGATCAGCCGCACGTTTTCATGGTTGCCGGACGGGCCGATCCAGCGCTACTTCCGCGCCCGTGTGGAGGCCGAGTATCTGTCGAGCAAGTTTCAACGTCCGGGCGAGTTGTTCCTGTTCGTGAGCGGCATGCTTTCGCGCAAGGGCACCGCCGAAGTCATCGCGCGCATGCGCAAAGTCGCCGGGGATTTCGCGGACCTGCACGACGCGGACCGGTCCTTGCCTCTGCCGGAACGGCAGGGAACGAGCATGCTGCTGGCGATCCGTCCGTGGGAGCCGCGCGCTTTCCGCAGGCTACGGCGTGACGGTCGGGATCCCGTCCCCGTCGGGCGGCTCCTGAATCCCATGCTGGATCGCGGCACGTAGCCGGCGGACGGCCTGGGCATGCTGCGCGGTGCTCGATTGCAGCCGGCGGCGGCACCGGGGCACCTCCGGGCGTCGATTGCGTTTCCGGAGGCGTAGCGCCGCCGGTAGCGTGGCGAGCGACCTGCGGTAGCATGTCGTTACACCTTCGAGATGGGGCTGGACGCCGCGGGGCGACTCGCCCGATGGTGGCATCGCGGGCATGTGCCCGCTCCACATCGCAAGGACAACCCCATGCTCAGCATCTCGAAGCGACTCGCTGCCGCCATCGCGGTACCGACGATCGTCCTGACGGGTTGCTATGTCATTCCAATGGCGCCCGACGGCACACCTCTCTACCCGTACCCCTATCCGGCCGCGTCCGCCGCGCACGGGTACGCCGTTGTTCCTCCGCCCCCGGTGGTTGCCGGCGGTCCGGCACCGGCCACGCTTTACGCGCGGCTGTACCCGTCCAACGAACTCGCCACGCAGACCGGCATGATCTCCGGAACGGTCACCAACATGATGACCGGCAAGGGCCGATTCCAGATGGATTACAAGGGCGAGCTCCTCACCGGCGAAGCGACGCGTGTTTCCGGCGACGACCGCCGCGGCGTGGCCAGCGCCTACGGCCCGCGCGGTACGTACATGAGTTGCGAATACAAGATGACGAGTCCGTACCAGGGCGCTGGCACGTGCACGATGTCGTCCGGCGCGCAGTACCAGGTGCATCTGGGCAGCTGACGGGCGCCTGCGAAAAGCGACTCCGTTCGATCAGGGGCCGGCATCTTGCCGGCCCTTTTTTGTTGGCGGGGCAGCGACTCTTACATTCCCGAGTACGCCGGCCCGCCGCCGCCTTCGGGGGTGACCCAGTGGATATTCTGCCGCGGGTCCTTGATGTCGCAGGTCTTGCAGTGCACGCAGTTCTGCGCATTGATCTGCAGGCGCTGGCCCGACCCTTCTTCGGCCTGCACAAATTCATAGACGCCGGCCGGGCAGTAACGCGCTTCGGGACCGTCGTAGAGCGCGAGATTGACGCGCGCCGGTATCGCCGGATCGCGCAATTGCAGGTGGACCGGCTGGTCTTCCTCGTGGTTCGCATTCGACAGGAACACCGACGAGAGCTTGTCGAATGTCAGCGTGCCGTCGTATTTCGGATACTCGATCTTCGGCATTTCCGCGGCGGGTCTCAACGATTCGTGGTCGGGCGCGTTGTGCCGCAAGGTCCACGGGGCCAGCGCGCCCAGTCCGATGTCGTTCAGCCACATGTGGATGCCGCCGTGAAGGGAGCCAGCCCACATGCCCCAGGAAAGACCGGGTTTCACGTTGCGCACCTTGTGCAGCTCCCGGTAGACCCAGGACTTGCGGAACGATTCCGGATAGACCGCGAGTTCGTCATGCGCCCGACCCTCGTGCAGCGCGGCAAACGCCGCCTCGGCGCCCAGCATCCCGGTCTTCATCGCGTTGTGCGAACCCTTGATCCGCGGCAGATTGACGAAGCCGGCCGCGCAACCGATCAGCGCGCCGCCGGGAAAGACGAGCTTCGGCACCGACTGCAATCCGCCTTCGTTGATCGCGCGTGCGCCGTAGGCGAGGCGCTTGCCGCCGGCGAAGGTGTCGCGTATCGCCGGGTGCGTCTTGAAACGCTGGAATTCGTCGTACGGCGACAGGTGCGGGTTCTCGTAGTTGAGGTGAACCACGAAGCCCGCCGAAACCAGGTCGTCGCCGAAATGGTAGACGAACGAACCGCCCCCGGTCCTGGAATCGAGCGGCCAGCCCTGGCTGTGCAGCACCTGTCCCTTGCGATGCTTGTCGGCCGCGACCTGCCACAGTTCCTTGATCCCGATCCCGTATTTCTGCGGGTCGACGCCATCGCGCAGATTGAACTTCGCCATCAGTTCCTGCGACAACGATCCGCGGCAACCCTCTGCAAACAGCGTGTATTTCGCGCGCAATTCCATGCCGGGCTGGTATTCACCCTTGTGCGAGCCATCCCGGGCAACGCCCATGTCGCCGGTGGCGACGCCGCGGACCGCACCCCCGTCGTCGTAGAGGATTTCGGCGGCGGGAAAACCGGCGTAGAGTTCGACGCCCAGCGACTCGGCTTCCGTGCCGAGCCAGCGGCAGACGTTGCCGAGGCTCGCGATGTACATCCCGTGGTTGTCCATCAGCCGCGGCAGCGACCAGTTGGGGATCCGATACGCCTTGCGCTGCGTGAGGATCAGGAAGCGATCTTCGACCACCGGCGTGTCGAGAGGCGCGCCTTTGTCCTTCCATGCCGGAACGAGCTCGTTCAATGCGCGCGGGTCGATGATCGCACCCGAAAGGATGTGGGCACCGATTTCGGAGCCTTTTTCCAGCAGGCAGACCGAGACCTCCTGGCCCGTCGCGGAGGCGAGCTGCTTGAGCCGGATCGCGGCGGCGAGGCCCGCCGGCCCGCCGCCGACGATCACGACATCGTAGTCCATCGCTTCGCGTTGCACGATTCGGGTCCCGTGTGTGGAAAAGGCCGCCCGGGTCGGGCGAAAGTGCCGAATTGTATAATGACGCGGCCGCCACAGCGATTGGCATTCGGGCCAGTCGATTGCCCGCCACAACCCCATCCACCGATGAGCCCACTCGGGATTTCACTGCTGATGCTCGTGGCGTTCTCCGGGTTCGGATACCTGGCCGCGCGCAAGCTCCGCATCGTGGCGTGTCTGCAGCCCGAGGTGCGCTGGGATCACCCCGGCGCGCGTGTCAAACGCGTATTCGTCCACGGGCTGTTGCAGTCGCGCATGATCTTCGGCGATCTGAAGGCCGGGCTGATGCACTGCGTGATCTTCCTGGGTTTCGTCGCGCTGCTTGCGCGCAAGGTGCAACTCATCGTCATCGGGTACGCCGAGACCTTCACGTATCCCGGCCTCGCAGGTGGATTGTTCGCGGCGGCCAAGGACATTGTCGAACTGGCGGTGCTGGCCGCGGTTGGCTACGCGTTCTGGCGGCGTTTCGTCGTCAAGCCCGCGCGCCTGGAGAAAAACGGCGAGGCCGTGCTCATCCTGTCGCTGATCGCGGCGATCATGGTCACCGACATCCTGTTCGACGCCTTCCGCTTCGCATTGCTCTCGGTGATGCACTCCGGGATTGCCCACGAGCGCAGCTTCGCCCTGGTCGGCAGCGCGCTCGCCGGCACGGTGACCGGCTGGAGCGAAGGCGCGCTGCGCACCGGCTATCAAGCGTCCTATGGGTTGCAGATGCTGACCGTGTTCGGGTTTCTCGTGCTGCTGCCGCTGGGCGAGCACTTCCACATCGTCACCGGAGTGCCCGGTCTTTTCTTTGCCAGGCCCGGGCCGTTGAACCGCGTGCCGTATGTCGACCTCGAGCGCGTGATGAACGCCCCGGAAGGCGAGGAGATCAAGGTCGGCGTGCGCACCGCGCGCGACCTGATCTGGAAGGATGCCTTCGACGCCTTTACCTGCACCGAATGCGGCCGCTGCAAGGAGGCCTGCCCGACGTTCCTGACCGGCAAGCCGCTGGCGTTGAAGTGGGTGCACGACAGCGTCAAGCGGCATCTCCTAGCGCAGCGCGAGGCGATCGTCGCCGGCTGGCCGGCGGGCGGGACCGAAGATCCGCTGCCGCCACTGGTAGGCGGCGTGATCAGTGAAGACACGCTGTGGGCATGCACCACGTGCGGCTACTGCGAGATGGCGTGCCCCATCGAGCTCGAGCATCTCGGCAAGTTCTACCGGATGCGCCAGCACCAGGTGATGATGGAAGGCGCATTTCCGCACGAACTTAAGGCCGTCTTCGCCGCCTACGAATCGCAAAGCAATCCGTGGGGGATGCCTGCCGCCGAACGTGGCGATTGGGCGAAGGACCTGGGCGTGCGGACGATAGCCAGCGCGGATGAGGTCGGGGAGCTGGATTATCTCTTTTACGTCGGCTCTGCCGAATCGTTCGATGCGCGCGGCCAGAAGATCGCGAAGGCATTCGTCGAGATCCTGCAGTGCGCGGGCATCCGCTTCGGCATACTTGGCGCCGCCGAGGCCTCCACGGGCGAATGTGTGCGCCGCGCGGGCAACGAGATGCTCTTCCAGCAACTCGCCACGACGCTCACCGACACCCTGAACCGGCTTGGCGTCAAACGCATCGTCACCTGCGATCCGCACGCCTTCAACACGCTGAAGAACGAATATCCGGCGTTCGGCGGCCACTGGGAGGTGCTCCATCATACGCAGCTCATCGCGCGGCTCGTCGCCGAAGGGCGGATCCGGCTCGAGCCGAGCTTCGAGCGCGTGATCTACCATGAACCCTGCTATCTCGGGCGCCACAACGGCGAGTACGAGGCGCCGCGCGCGCTGCTTCGCCGGCTCGCGAACGACGAACCCCTGGAGTTCCCGCTCAATCGGGAGAAGGCGATGTGCTGCGGCGCCGGCGGGGCGCGGATGTGGCTCGAGGAATCGATCGGGAAGCGGATCAACGTGACCCGGGTCGAGCAGGCGTTGCCGATGGCGCCGCGCGTCATCGCCACCGCATGCCCCTATTGCGCGACGATGATGGCCGACGGTGTCGCCGCGCTTGGCAACGACAGCGCGATCGAAACGCGCGACATTGCCGAACTCGTCGCCGCCGCGATGGTGCGTGAATCGGCATCGGTTTTCTGACGGATGACGATGCCAACGTCAGCGAAATCACGGACAATGACGCACCAGCCCAGAATGCTCGTCCACACGTCGCGCCGAGACCGCTGCGGCAATGCTGCGCGCGCCGGAAGCACGCAAGCCCACTGCCGGCGGCTGACGGACGCTCTGGTGCGGACACGGAACTCCCCATCGACATGACGACGACCGGATTGCTGTGGCAGCCATCGCCCGAGCGCATCGCGCGCGCCAACATCACGGATTTCGCGCGCAGGATATCGACACAGACTGGCAGGTCATTCCCCGACTACGCGTCGCTATGGCGCTGGTCCATCGACGACAGCGAGGCGTTCTGGTGTGCCTTGTGGGACTACGCCGGCGTGACCGGCGTTCGCGGCGAGGTGACGCTGGTCGACCCTGACCGGATGCCGGGCGCGAAATGGTTTCCGGAGGCGCGCCTCAATTTCGCCGAGAATCTGCTGGCACGCTCGGCTGCGCGCTCCGCTGCCGGCGCTGCCGGCGATGCACTGGTGTTCCGCGGCGAAGACAGGGTCGCGCGGCGTGTGTCCGACGCCGAGCTTCTCGCGACAACCTCGCGCGTCGCGGCGGCGCTGAAGGATCTGGGCGTCACGACGGGCGATCGCATAGGCGCGTACATTCCGAACCTGCCGGAAGCGATCATCGCCATGCTCGGGGCCGCGAGCCTGGGCGCGATCTGGTCGTCGTGCTCACCGGACTTTGGCGTTCGTGGTGTGCTCGACCGCTTCGGGCAGATCGGACCGCGCGTGCTGTTCACCGTCGATGGCTACTGGTACAACGGCAAGCCGCTGTCGATCCTTCCCAAAGTGGCCGAGATCGTGGCGCAGCTGCCGACGTTGGAGCGCGTCGTCGTGATACCGTATTTGCGGCAGTCGGCGGGAACGCCGAGCGACATCTCGGGCGTGCGCGGGGCGGCCGACTGGGATGCGTTTCTTGCCCCGCATGCGCCGCGACCCATCGAGTACGTGCGGCTTCCATTCGATCACCCGCTCTACATCCTGTATTCGTCCGGCACGACGGGAGAGCCGAAATGCATCGTCCACGGTGCCGGCGGAACGCTGCTGCAGCACCTGAAGGAGCATCTGCTGCACGGCGACGTCAAGAACGGCGACCGGCTGTTCTACTTCACGACCTGCGGGTGGATGATGTGGAACTGGCTCGTGTCGGGCCTCGGTGCCGGCGCGACGCTGCTGCTGTTCGACGGGTCGCCGTTCATCGACCGCGGCAAGGCGTTGTGGGACTTCGCCGAGCAGGAGCGCATGACGCATTTCGGCACGTCGGCGAAGTACATCGACGCCGCCAAGAAGATCTGCGTGGTCCCGCGCAAGGACTTCGAGCTGCCGCATCTGCGCACGATGTTTTCGACGGGAAGCCCGCTTGCGCCGGAGAGCTTCGACTACGTGTACCAGTGCGTCAAGGACGACGTCTGCCTGTCGTCGATTTCCGGCGGCACCGACATCGTGTCGTGTTTCGCGCTCGGCAATGTGACGCTTCCTGTCTGGCGCGGTGAATTGCAGTGCCGCGGCCTCGGCATGGCGGTGGACGTCTACGACGACGACGGCAAACCGGTGCGCGGAGACAAGGGCGAACTCGTTTGCACGGCGCCGTTCCCGTCGATGCCCGTTGGATTCTGGAACGATGCGGATGGCGCCAAGTACCGCGCCGCATACTTCGATCGCTTTCCGGACATCTGGTGTCACGGCGATTACGTCGAGATCACCGAACACGACGGCGTCATCATTCACGGGCGCTCCGACGCGACCCTCAATCCGGGCGGCGTCCGGATCGGCACCGCCGAAATCTACCGCCAGGTCGAACAGCTTCCGGAGATCGTCGAGACCCTGGTGATCGGGCAGGACTGGCCGCCAGGCGAAGTCGGCGACGTTCGCGTCGTGCTGTTCGTGAAGTTGCAGGACGGACTCGAGCTGGATGCCGCTTTGACCGACCGCATCCGGGCGCACATCCGGACCAATACGACGCCGCGACACGTGCCGGCCAAAGTGCTGCAGGTGACCGACATCCCACGGACGAAGAGCAACAAGATCGTCGAACTCGCCGTACGCAACGTCGTGCACGGGCTGGAAGTGAAGAACATCGAGGCGCTCGCCAATCCGGAGGCGCTGGAACAGTATCGCGACCGGGACGAACTGAAGACCTGAGTCTTGCGACGCGATCGAGATTCGCCCTATAGGCATGCGCAAGTCGTGGCCGCGGTCCCGCACGATCGGTGCCCGCCTTGCTTCGCAAACCCAGTACGCAACCTGAATCGGATAGTTACCCATGCTGATCGATGCCCACCGCTCCGTCCTCCTCGTCATCGACATGCAGGAGAAAGTGTTGCCCGCCATTCACGACCAGGAGCGCGTTGTAGCCAATGCGGCATGGCTGATCCGCGCTGCGCAGAAGATCGGCGTGCCTGTCGCCGCGTCCGAGCACTACCCGAAAGGTCTTGGCCACCTGGTCAAGGCGATCGGTGCGCTGCTACCCGAAGGGGCAGTCGGCGCCAAGAACCACTTTTCGTGCGTCGCTGCACAGTGCCTGGCCCGACTGCCGGGCGCTGATCGCCCGCAGATCGTCATGATCGGCGTCGAGGCGCATGTCTGCCTGCTGCAGACGGCGCTGGAGCTCGTCGAAGAGGGCAAGGAGGTCTATGTCGTTGCCGACTGCGTCGGCTCGCGGCGTGAATTCGACCGCGATCTGGCGCTGGCGCGTCTGCGCCAGGAGGGTGCCCGCATCGTCTCGCGCGAGATGGTCGTGTTCGAGTGGCTGGGCGAGGCCGCCACGCCGCTGTTCGACCAGGTCGGCAAGGAGTTTCTCCGCGCATGAACTTCATCGCCGTCCTTGCCGCACTGGGACTCGAGCAGTGGCGCGCGTTCCGCTGGCGCGCGTCCCTGGAGCGTGCGTTCGTCCGTTACGCGCGGTGGATCGAGGAGAAATTGAACGGCGGCACGGCGCAACAGGGTGTCGTGGCCACGATCGCCGCCCTGGCGCCGCCGGTTCTGTTCGTCGCGGGCGTGTTCTGGCTGCTCTACGTGCTGCACCCGCTGTGGGGGCTGGCGTGGAACATCATCATCCTCTATCTGCTGATGGGTTTCCGTCGTTTCAGCCATGCGTTCTCCGAAGTCGCGTCGGCACTGAAGGCCGGGGATCTTTCTCTCGCGCGGCGGCGGCTTGCCGGCTGGCGCGGCGGCGCGACCGGCGATTTGTCGAGCGGCGATGTCGCCAAGGTCGCCATCGAGAGCGGGCTGATCGACTCGTATCGGCAGGTGTTCGCCGCGCTGTTCTGGTTTACGGCTTTGCCCGGGCCGGCGGGTGCAGTGCTCTACCGGTCGGTGGCGCTGCTCGCCCACGAATGGCGCGGCAATGCGCGCGGCGCGGACGTGACGCCGATCGCACGGGCGCGCGAAGCGTTCGGCGCGCCAGCGCGGCGGCTGTTGTGGCTGCTCGACTGGATCCCGGTACGGCTGACCGCACTTTCGTTCGCGATCGTCGGCGATTTCGAGGATTCGGTGTCCTGTTGGCGCGCGCAGGCGAAGAGCTGGGCAGCGCAACCGGGCGGCGAGAACGTCGGGATCGTCCTCGCGAGCGGCGGCGGCGCGTTGGGTGTCATCCTCGGCGGCGAGTTGCCGGTACCGGGCGCCGGGCCCGAGTATCGACCCGATCTCGGCATCGGCGAGACTGCCGACGCGGACCTGTTGCCCACCGCGGTCGGCCTCGTCTGGCGCGCACTGATCCTCTGGCTGCTGCTGATCCTGTTGCTGACGTTCGCGTACTGGGCGCCGTGACGCGGCGCGCCGCGCGGTCAGCGTCCGGGAGCGCGCGTGGCGCTGCTGGCAGCGACGAGTTCGTGCAACAGCGCGACGCGATGGGGCGCGACCTTGCCGGCCTCCACGGCATTCCGCACCGCGCAGCCTGGCTCGCGGGTGTGCCCGCAGTCGCGAAACCGGCACTGACCGAGGAAGGGCCGGATTTCGACGAACGCGTGCGCGATTGCGTCGGGCGCAAGATGCGCGAGTCCGAATGCCTTCATTCCCGGTGAATCGACGATCCAGCCGCCGCCGCGCTCGGCGGGCAGCGGATAGAGCGTCGAGTGCGACGTCGTGTGGCGTCCGGCGGAGAGCGCTTCCGAAATGCCGGCTGTCTTTGCCGTCGCCTTCGGTTCGATCGCATTGAGGATCGTGGACTTGCCCATCCCCGATTGACCGATCAGCACCGTACGCTGGCCGGCGAGCCACGGCGCGAGCGGCGCTGCGTCGAATTTCGCCGACAGCGGAACGACGGCATACCCCAACGCCGCGTAGGGGCGAAGCCGGGCGAGAAGCACGTCGAAATGCGGCTTGTCGGATTTGTTGGCTGCGACTACGAACCGGCAGGCCTCGGCCTCGGCGGCGACGATCCACCGGTTGATCAGTTCTTCGTCGAGCGAAAGATCGGGAGCGACGACGCCGACGATCTGCGTCACATGCGCGGCAATCAGTTTTTCCCGGTAGGCATCGGAGCGGTAGAAGAGCGTTGCGCGCGGCAGGACCTCCTCGATGACGCCGCCGCCCGCCGCGCGCGTGACGCGCACGCGGTCGCCGCATGCCAGGGTCGCCGCGCGGCCCTTCAGCACGCATCGGGCGGTTTCCCCGCCGTCGAGATGCACGATGAAGTGCCGGCGGTGGCTGGAAACCACCATTCCCTCTTCCCCGGCAACCGTGCTGCCGACTCCGCTCCGCATGCGCACGGCGGCGCCGGTCACGAGATGGCGCCCTCGACCTTGACCGCGCAGATGATGTCGTTGAGCGTAACGCCGCTCGCGCTGTGGGTCGAGTACGCGACCGTGCAGCGGTCATAATGCACGGAGAGATCGGGATGGTGATCCTCGTGCTGCGCGATGGTGGCGATGGCATTCACGAACGCGATCGTCTCGTCGTAGTTACGGAAGCGGAACGTTTTCTCGATCCGGTTCTCCAGGAGCTTCCAGCCTGGAAGAAGCGCAAGCCGCTCGCGCAGCTCGCCATCAGGGAGGCGCGGCGCGCCCAGCGTGCAATGGAGCGCGGCGATTGCGCGCCGGGCCGTCGGATCGTTCGCGCCGCCGGTCACGGTGCGAATTTGTAGAACTCGAGGTTGAGGTATGCGGCGATGTGCTCTTCCTCTTCGGGGAAGTAGCCCTTCCCCAGATTCGCGTTGCATGCCTGCACCTGCGCGAGGAGCTGTCCCGGCGTCTTGATCCGGCGATCGGCGCGCCGATACATCTGGTCGGGATCGCCGGCGAATTTCTGGGCGTGACACCCGACGCAATCGCGGTCGACGAGCGCCTTTCCGGCCCGGGTCTCGCCGGCCCTGAACGGCGCGGGCTGCGACTGCGCGATCGCGCTGCAGGCGCCGGCGAAGAGCGCGGCGGCCAGGATGGCAGGTACGAGTCGTGGCATGGGAGGTCTCCTTGTCTACGCCGCTCCGAGCCGCGCAATGCGCACTGCGGCCGGCGGATGCGAATCGTAGAACGCCGAGTACAGCGGGTCCGGTGTCAGGGTCGCCGCGTTGTCTTCATAGAGCTTGACCAGCGCGTGCGTGAGCGCCGGTGCCGACGCATGCTGTACGGCGAACGCGTCGGCCTCGAATTCGTGCTTGCGCGAGTAAAGCGATGCCAGCGGACCGAATGCAAACGTGAAGACAGGCAACGCAATGAAGAACAGGATCAGCGCAACGCCGGGGCGATCCGGCGCCGCGGGCACGCCGAGGCCTGTGTAGAACCATGGCGCCGACGCCAGCCACGCGAGCAATGCCAGGAAACCGAGCGACACGGCGGCCGTCCACGCCATGCGCTTCATTACGTGCTTGAGCCGGAAATGGCCAAGTTCGTGCGCGAGCACGGCCTCGACCTCGTCGGGCGCGAGGCGCAGCAGCAGGGTGTCGAAGAACACGATGCGCCTTGCCCTGCCGACGCCGGCGAAAAATGCATTGCCATGACTCGACCGGCGGGAGCCATCCATCACATAGAGTCCGCGGGTTTCGAATCCGCAACGCGTCAGCAGCGCTTCGATCGTCGCGCGCGCCGGCCCGGGCGGAAGCGGCGAGAACTTGTTGAACAGCGGCGCGATGACCGTCGGATATAACGCCAATACGAGAAACTGGAAACCTGTCCACGCGGCCCACGCCCACAGCCACCAGAGCGGTCCCGCCGCACGCATCAGCCATAGCATCAGCGCGGCGAGTGGCAGCCCGAGCGCCGCGCCGACCAGCGTGCCTTTGGCGAGATCGGCGACCCATAGCGCACGCGTCGTCCGGTTGAAGCCGAATCGCGCCTCGACGCCGAACGTCTGCAGGTATGAAAAAGGCAGCCCGACGACGCCGGTGACGATCGCCACCGCGACGATCAACGCGAGATCCCGACCCACCGGGCCGAGGCCGAACGACGCGGTCCACGCGACGAGCGCGGCCAAGCCGCCGCCGAACGTCAACACCACCAGTAACATCGCATCGACCAGCGTTTCGACGACACCCAGCCGCGTGCGCGCCACCGTGTAATCGGCAGCCTTGCGGTGAGCGGGAAGCCCGATGCGATCGGCGAACGCCGACGGCACTGCGTCGCGATGGGCGGCGACATGCCGCGCATGACGGCCGGCGAGCCAGAGGCGCAGCGCAAGCGAACCCGCGAAGGCGATCAGAAAAATAGAGGTGAAGGTCACGGAAGTCATGGAGTCTGGCGTGCGCTCCGCGGCGATATGCGAGAATGCGCAGAACGGTTCCAGTCAATTCTACGCGAAAACACCATGCCCCAAGACGCCGGCCGCCTCATCTGGATAGACATGGAAATGACGGGCCTGAAGCCCGAGACGGACCGCATCATCGAAGTCGCGCTGGTCGTTACCGACAGCGACCTCGAGACCGTTGCCGAGGCACCCGTCTGGGTCGTGCGCCAGGACGATGCGACGCTAGGCGCGATGGACGCATGGAACACCGGCACGCACGGGCGCTCCGGCCTGATCGACAAGGTGAAGGCGTCGCCGATGGTCGAGTCCGATGTCGAGACGCTGGCACTCGCGTTTCTGCGCGAGCATGTGCCGGCGAAGGCCTCTCCGATGTGCGGCAACTCGATCTGCCAGGACCGGCGTTTCCTCGCGCGCTGGATGCCGGCGCTCGAAGACTATTTCCACTATCGCAATCTGGATGTCTCGACGCTGAAGGAACTGGCGCGGCGCTGGAAACCCGAGCTGATGAAAGGGGTTCCGAAGGAGGGCAAGCACGAGGCGCTGGCGGATGTCCACGAGTCGATCGCGGAGCTTGGGTACTACCGCGAGCACTTCATCCGGAGCTAGACGATCCGCGCGGGTTTGGACTTGGCGTCCGTCGCCCTGTCAAAGCTTGCGTGCCAGCATGACGCCATCGCCCACGCTCAACAGGCACGCATCGACCCGGGAATCGTCGCGGATTTTCACGTTGAGCGCGCGGAGCGCCACCGTGTCGTCGCTGATGTTCGCCGTGTCCGCCACGGCGCCGCCCCAGAGCATGTTGTCGATCGCGACCAGCCCGCCCGGGCGCAGCAGCGAGAGACACCCTTCGTAATACGCGTCGTACCCGGTCTTGTCGGCATCGATGAACGCGAAATCGAATTTCCCGGCGCCGTCGTCGCGCAGGAGCTCCGCGAGCGTCGCCTGCGCCGGCTGGAGCCGGAGGTCGATCTTGTCCGCGATTCCCGCTTCCGCCCAGTGGCGCCGGGCGATGGCGGTCCATTCGGCGCTGACGTCGCAGCACGTGAGCCGCCCGTCGGCGGGCAGGGCGCTCGCGACGCAAAGCGCGCTGTACCCGGTGAACGTGCCGATTTCGATCGCCCGGCGCCCGCCGATCAGGCGGACGAGGAACGCGAGCATCGCGCCCTGGTCGGCGCCGATCTGCATGCCGCCCTCCGGCAGCAGCGACGTCTCGGCGCGCAGGCGCTTCTGCACGGTTGTTTCGCGCGTTGCGACAGCTTGCAGATAATTGTCGACGGCTGCGGACAGGAACGAACGGTTGGCCATGGTCGCGTTTTCCTTCGACTCGTACGGATTCGGGCGAATTGCCGATCGTAACCTGAGGTTCCACGGCTGGGAAGGCGTGCAATAATCGCATCATGGAATTTGCCGGGCCTTCGGCGATGCGCTTCTGCAGCCACTGCGGCTCCGACCGCATCGCGCTTCGCATCCCCGACGGCGATAACCTTCCACGCTTTGTCTGCGCCGCCTGCGGGACCATTCACTATCAGAATCCGAAGGTGGTCGTCGGCTGCCTGCCGGAGTGGGAAGAGCGCGTGCTGCTGTGCCGCCGCGCGATCGAGCCGCGCTATGGCCTGTGGACGCTGCCTGCGGGCTTCCTCGAGAATGGCGAGACGATCGTTGCCGGCGCCGCGCGCGAAACGCTGGAGGAAGCGCGCGCGCGGATCGAGCTGGGCGACCTCTACACGGTGATCAGCCTGCCGCAGATCAGCCAGATCTACGTGATGTTCCGGGCGCGGCTCCTCGATCTCGACTTCGGCCCCGGGACGGAGAGCCTCGAGGTGCGGCTCTTCCGCGAAGATGAGGTTCCCTGGGAAGAGCTCGCGTTTCGCACGATCGCGCGCACGCTGCGAACCTATTTCCTCGATCGGAAGCTCGGTGCGTTTCCGGCGCGCGTCAGCACACTGCTGCGCAAGACATCCCGTCCGGATCTGACGGCAGGGCCGTGAGCCGATGTTCCTGCCCTAAGAAACGCACGGGGCGGCCGCAACGGGACCCCCATGGCGCAGGGAACGCTGGCCCGTTTGGCGGCTCCGCGTCAAGCAGGCGTGGCGTCAGCGGCAGACACGCACCGTGACGACGTCGCCCTCCGCAAGCGGGCCGGCGAGCTCGCGCAGCGGGCGGCATCGATCCGCAGCGCAGATCGAGTAGTCACGCGCGAACGTCGAGTACGTCAAGCGCAATTCGGGAAGCGGGGCTGCCGCGGGTTGCCAGACCCATGCGCCGTCCTGCGCCGCCGCGCCCGGCGGGGCTTCCATGCCGGCACCGGAACCGCGGACGCGCGCCTCGACAATGCGCAGGTGCTCCCCCTCGATACGATAGCGCTCTCGCCATTCGATCTTCTCGACCGAATGCTCCCAGGCAAGCGTAAATTCGGCCGCCGGCAGGCTCGCGCGCAATACGCCGGCAACGAGCAGGCAGATACCGGTCACCGCAGTGCAGCGGTGTTCATTCGGCGCGCGCGTTACGCCGCGGGCGCGTACGGAACCAATGCCACGCGACGAACGCCGCGCTTGCGACGAACCCGATTTCGTCGGTCAGCGGCAGCGCGACGACGAGGAGGCCGGCGGCCACCATGGCGAAGATCCGTTCGGGCCAGCCGAGCGGTCCGTAGAGGTAGCCGACCGCCGCGCCGCCCCAGAGGCCGATGGCGACCAGTGCCTTGAACACGACGTACGCGGTGTCGAGCAGCGTTCCTCCCTGCACCATCAGCGACGGATCGTAGACGGCCATGTAGGGGATCACGAAGCCGGCGATCGCGATGTGCGTCGCTTTCCAGCCGATCTTCATCGGCGATGCCTTGGCGATCGACGCCGCCGCGAACGCCGCGAGCGCCACCGGCGGCGTCAGGTCCGCCATGATGCCGAAGTAGAAAACGAACATGTGCGACACGATCAGCGGCACGCCGAGCTTCAGCAGCGCCGGCGCGGCGATCGCACTGGTGATGATGTAATTGGGGATCGTCGGAATGCCCATGCCCAGCACGAGGCAGACGGCCATCGTCAGCAACAGCGAGAGAAACAGGCTCCTGGCGCCGATGTCGAGTACGAACCCGGCGAAATTCGACGCCGCGCCGGTCAGCGTCAACACGCCGATGATGACGCCGACGATCGCGCAGGCGATGCCCACGCCGACGGCCTGCTTCGCGCCGTCGATCAGGCTGCCGCGCATGATCGCGAGCGTCTCGCGGCCGCCCCTGATCACAAAATTCACGACCACCAGCGTCGTGATCATGACGATGATTGGCCAGATCCCATATCTGAAAAAGCTTGCGGTACCGAAACCGAGAATGATCCAGAACACGATGCGGAACAGCATCGAGCCGAAGCCCGCCGCGATTCCGACGCCCAGGATCAGCACCGCGGTCAGCGCCAGGCCCACGATACCGGAGAACATCGGCGTGAAGCCGTCGAACAGCATGAATACCAGCACCGCCAGCGGCAACATCAGGTACCACTTCTGCCGGATCGCCTCCCACGGATTCGGGCAATCGGCCTTGGGCAGGCCCGTGAGGCCCGCGCGACCGGCTTCGAGGTGCACCATCCAGAACGCCGTCACGTAATACAGGATCGCGGGGATCACCGCGGCCTTGACGATCGTCACGTACGGCACATTGAGTGTCTCCGCCATGATGAAGGCGACAGCACCCATCACCGGCGGCATGATCTGGCCGCCCATGCTGGACGTGGCCTCGACGGCGCCGGCGAAGACCGACGAGTAGCCGAAGCGCTTCATCAGCGGAATCGTGAACTGCCCGACGGTGAGCACATTGGCGACGCCGGAGCCCGAGATCGTGCCCATCATTCCCGACGAGATCACCGCGACTTTCGCGGGACCGCCCCGCGCGTGGCCGACGAAGCCGAGTGCGATATTGTTGAACAGGTTGATCATCCCGGCATGCTCGAGAAAGCTGCCGAACAGGATGAACAGAAAGATGTAAGTCGCCGACACCAGCGTCGGAATCCCGTAGATGCCTTCGGTGCCGAGATAGAGCGCGCCGACGATCTGGTCGAAGCCATAGCCGCGATGCGCGATCGCCGCCGGCAGGTATTGCCCGAACAGGCCATAGGCGAGAAAGGATGCGCAGATGATCGGCAACGCCGGCCCCAGCACCCGCCGTGCGGCTTCGAACAGCAGCACGATCACCGTCGTTCCGACAATCAGGTCGGCGCTGCTCGGGTCACCCGAGCGCTGGATCAGGTCGGCTTCGAACACCCAATGGTAAAGCGCGAGAGCGAACGCGAGCGCTGCGATTCCGGCGTCGTACCACGCGATCCGGTGCCGGTCCGACTTGGTCGAGATCGGGTGGATCAGGTAGGCGAGCAGCAGGAGGAAGCCGACGTGCAGCGAACGCGTGACGAGACTCGAGAGCGGGCTGAACGACGCGATCAACAGCTGGTAGGTCGAAAAGGCCAGCGCGACGCCGGCAACGACTTTCCATGCGGCGCCGGTCAACTCGCGCTTGACGCCGGTTTCGTCGAACGCGGCTTCGGCCGCCTGCATCGCGGCGGTCGGCACTTCCGGTGTCGTGGCCATCGGGGCTCCTGGTCGGATGGCGGTCGGCCGCTGCCTAGGACGAAGCTTCTGCGGCGTTCGCCTGATCCGGCGGCAGGGGCAGATCCTTCGCCTTGCGCGGGATGACCGCGGCGCCGCCGCATGCCGGCGCGACTGTCACTTGATGACGCCGACTTCCTTGTAGTACTTTTCCGCACCGGGATGCAGCGGCAGTGGCATGCCGTCGAGCGCGTGCTTGAGATCGATCGCCTTCGCCGCCGAGTGTGCCGCGGTGAGCTGGTCGAGTCCGGTCCAGAGCGCCTTGGTGACGCCGTACACGGTATCGCTGCTGACGCCGTCCTGCGTCACGAGGAAGTTTTGCACGGCGGCAGCCGGCACGTCGGCGGTCTGCCCGCGATAGGTGTTGGCGGGGATTGTCGCCGGAAGATACGCCGGATCGTTCGTCTTCTTGATGACATCCGCGGGGATCGGAACGACGAGGATATCCACCGACGTCGCGAGGTCGCGCAACGCGGAGACGCCCAGTCCGGCGGATTGCAGCGTGACGTCGAGCTGTCGGTTCTTCATCAGCTCGACCGATTCGCCGAACGGCAGGTATTCGACCTTGGTGAAATCCTTGTACGTGATGCCGGCGGCATTGAGAATTGCCCGGGCGTTGAGTTCGGTGCCCGATTTCGGCGCCCCGACCGAGATCCTCTTTCCCTTGAGATCGGCCAGCGTCCTGATGCCGGCGTCGGCGCGGGCGACGATCTGGATATAGTTCGGGTAGATTGCGGCGATGCCACGCAGCTTCCTGAGCGGCGTCTTGAATCCCGCTTCCTCGTTGCCGTTCCACGCGTCGGACAGCGAATCGCCGAGCGTGAACGCCACCTCGCCGCGCCCCGCCTGGAGCAGATTCAGATTTTCGACCGAAGCCTTGGTCGCCTGCACCGAGGTCTTGAGCGCGGGCATCGCCTTGCCGATGTTGTTGGCGAGAGCGACGCCGAGCGGGTAGTAAACGCCACTGGTTCCGCCAGTCAATACGTTGACGAACTGTTCGGCAGCGACGGCCGGAGCGCTCAACAGAGCGGCAGCGACAAACGGGGCGAAGCGGCGCGAAAGACAGCTCATGACTCCTCCTGGGGCGGTGCGGTCTTGGCCGCGCGCGACGATCACTTGCCGCCCTCGGGCGCGGGAATGTGCCGGGCGGTCGATCGCGGCGATTATAGCGCAGGAGTCGCGCGGTTCCGCAGGGCGGCGCCCCAGCGTCAGTCGATGACCGTCAGACCCGCTGCCGACAGCACATCGTGCAACTGCCGCACGTGCGCGTGGCCCGTCGTTTCCACGTCGCAGACGACGCGGACCGCCGACAGATCGGGGCCGGAAAACGCCCGGTCGTGAACAATGCCCTTGATCGAAGCGCCCGTCGAGGCAATGATCTCGGCCAGCCGGGCGAGCCCGCCGGGGCGGTCGCTGATCGTCACCGTAAACCGGGCGAGGCGTCCGTCGGCGACCAGTCCCACTTCGATGACGCGGCCCAGCATCGTCGAGTCGATGTTGCCGCCGGCGAGCACCAGCACGACCTGTTTTCCCTTGAGCGCATCGAGGCGGCCGGCGATGAACGCGGCGAGCGGCGCCGCGCCGGCGCCTTCGACGACGCTCTTTTCCAGCTCGGCCAGCCGCAGGATGGCGAGCGCGATCGATGCCTCGTCGACGGTCACAACGCGATCGACGACACGCGTGATGATGTCGAACGGCGCAACGCCGATCTGCGCAACGGCGAGGCCGTCGGCCAGGGTCGAAGAGAGATTCACCATGGCGGGCGAGTGCTGCGCCAGCGCGGCGGTGAGGCTCGCCGCCGCCTCGGGCTCGACGCCGATCACCGCGACATCGGAGCGCTTGGCCTTGACGACCGTGCCGATGCCGGCGATGAGACCGCCGCCGCCGACCGGCACGACGATGGCTTCGACTCCCGGCGCCTGCTCCAGGATCTCGAGCGCGATCGTGCCCTGGCCTGCAATCACGTTGCTGTTGTCGAACGGGTGAATGAACGTGAGGCCGCCGCGCTCGGCGAGCTCGCCGGCATGCGCGCGCGCCTCGGTGAGATCAGTGCCGTGCAGCACGACGGTGGCGCCGAATTGCCGGCAATTGGTGACCTTGATCAGCGCGGCGAACCTGGGCATGACGACCGTGGTCGGGATCCCGAGCAGCTTGCCGTGGTACGCGATGCCTTGCGCGTGGTTGCCGGCGGACGCCGCGATCACGCCTCGACGGCGCTGCGCCGGATCGAGCAGCAGCAGGGCGTTGCGCGCTCCGCGCTCCTTGAAGCTGCCGGTGCGCTGGAGGTAGTCGAGCTTGCAGAATATGCGCGCGCCAGTGAGCTGCGAGAGCGGAATCGACTCGACGCAGGGCGACAGGTAGACGCCGCCGGCGATGCGGTCGCGTGCGGCCTCGATGTCGGCGAGCGTGACCATGTCAGAAGGGCAACGCGATCCCCGGCTTGGCGTCGCCGAGCACGCGCCGGAATTCGCCCTTGATCCGCTCGATGGCCGCCGCGTTGTCGGCCTCGAAGCGCAGCACGAGGGTCGGCGTCGTGTTCGATGCGCGCGCCAACCCGAAACCGTCCGGATACTCGACCCGCAAGCCGTCGATCCGCACGACATCGATGGCGCCCGGGAACACGGCGCTCGCCGCCAGCTTCGCGATGAGCGCATGGTGCTCGCCCTCGGCGCAGGCAATCTGGAGCTCGGGAGTGGACAATGCGTCCGGCAGCGCATCGAGCACCGCCGACGGGTCGGCATCGCGCGACAGGATTTCGAGGAGCCTCGCGCCGGCGTAGAGGCCGTCGTCGAACCCGTACCAGCGGTCCTTGAAGAACGTGTGGCCGCTCATCTCGCCCGCGAGCGCGGCCCCCAGCTCCTTCATCTTGCCCTTGATCAGCGAATGGCCGGTCTTCCACAGGAACGGCGTGCCGCCATGCCGCGCGATCCAGGGCTTGAGATGGCGCGTCGACTTCACGTCGTAGATTACCGTCGCGCCGGGCTGGCGCGTCAGGACGTCGGCGGCGAAGAGCATCAGCTGCCGGTCCGGATAGATCACGTGACCGGCCGTCGTGACCACGCCCAGGCGGTCGCCGTCGCCGTCGAACGCAAGACCCAGTTCCTTCCGCGAGGTGGTGACGGTCGCGATCAGATCGGCGAGATTCTTTGGCTGCGACGGGTCCGGGTGATGGTTCGGGAAGGTGCCGTCCACGTCGCAGAACAACTCGGTGACCTCGCACCCAAGCCGCCGGTACAGCGTCGGCGCGAACGCGCCTGCGACGCCATTGCCGCAGTCGATCGCCAGGGTCATCGGCCGTGCAAGGCGGATGTCGCCGACGATGCGGTCGAGATACGCGGGGGCGATATCGTGCGTGCGGTACCCGCCGGCGCCGGCGCGCACATTGCCGGTTTCGATGCGCGCTTTCAACGCCTGGATGTCCGCGCCGGAGAGCGTGTCGCCATCGATCACCATCTTGAGCCCGTTGTAATCGGGCGGATTGTGGCTGCCGGTCACCATCACGCTGCACTGCGTGCCGAGGTGATGCGCGGCGAAATACGACATCGGCGTCGTCACCATGCCGATGTCGATCACGTGCGCGCCCGCAGCGCGCAGGCCGTCGGCGAGGGCGCCCGCGAGCTCCGGGCCCGAGAGGCGACCGTCCCGGCCGACGACGACCGTGTCACGGCCACGCTCGAGTGCCAGCGTTCCGAGCGCCTGTCCGACGGCACGGACGATTTCGGGTGTCAGCGACCGGCCGACCACGCCGCGAATATCATAGGCCTTGAAGATTTCGGCGGGGAGAGTGGGGATCGACATGAACGGGGCGGCAGCGTGTCAGCGTGCGGGGCAGCAATTCGGGCGCGCCCGGAACGAGCTTGGCAAGCCTAGCATTGGTGACGGAAAAACTGCAGCAACCGTCGCGGCAGCCAGGTGAGCCGCCCGGGAAACGAGCCGACGAGGAATCCGGCGTGGCCGCCCTGCTCCGGTTGTTCCAGTACGACGCTGCGGCCGACATCAGCCGGACCGGGCAGCGACGCACGCGGGACGAACGGATCGTTCTTCGCGTTGAGCACGAGTGTGGGCACCGCGACACGCGGCAGCCACGGCTTGCTCGACGCCCGCCGCCAGTAGTCGGTCGTCCCCGTGAAGCCGTGCAGCGGCGCGGTCACCACGTCGTCGAAATCGTACATCGTGCGCA
Source organism: uncultured beta proteobacterium (assembly GCA_963726775.1). Taxonomy (GTDB): domain Bacteria; phylum Pseudomonadota; class Gammaproteobacteria; order Burkholderiales; family Casimicrobiaceae; genus CAIWHR01. Next base: position 90,384 of record CAVSDL010000015.1, on the reverse strand, counting down.
CCCGCCGCAACCGGTTCTCGTCCAGCAACCCGGGAAAACGGCGCGCGAGCATGCGGCCCTTCGGCTTCAGCGTGTCGAGGAAGTGCCACGTGTAGATCCGGTTGAGGCCGCGACCGATCTCGATGCCCGCGGCGGTCAGGTCGAGCGGTGCGGACACGGTGGCGGCGGCGGCGAGCGTCTCCGCCGCATCGCGTCCGGCGCGACCCAGCCAGTTCAGCAGCGCGCTGCCGCCGAGCGACACGCCCGCTGCGTAGACCGATGTGGCGGGAGCGACGCGCGCCCGAATCGCCGCCAGCATCGCGCCCACTTCCTCATGGTCGCCCGAGTGGTAGGCGCGGGGCTTCAAATTGAGTTCGCCGCCGCAGCCGCGGAAATGGGGAATCACGCCGCGCCAGCCGCCGGCCACGAGCGCGGCCATCAGCGTGCGCGCGTAGTGTGACCCCGAGCTGCCTTCGAGGCCGTGGAAAAGCACGACGAGCGGCGCCGCGTCGTTGCGCGACAGCGCGTCGACCCAGTCGAAATCCCAGAAATCCCCGTCCGGCGTAACGACGCGCTCGCGGCGGTAACGGACATCCGGCCGGGCCAGAAAGTACGGCCAGATCGTCTGCGCGTGACCTCCGACCAGCCAATGCGGCGCGCGATAGGGCGGGGCCGGAGGATCGGCGCCTCGCTCGTTCACTTGTCGCGGGTCCAGAACTGCTTGGCGCGGCCGAAGCGCCGCCACGCGCGTGCCAGTTCCGGCAGGAGCGCCACGGCCCTCGCCGCCACCCAGCCGCGCACGGCACCGACGGTGGCGTGATCGGCTTTCCCGACAAGCTGGGCCACGAGCCGCACCGCGGTCGCCGCATCGTTGAAGTGCCCCAGCGCGTCCTGCAAGGCCGCGAGCGCCTTGACGTAGGCGCGCGTACCTTTGCCGGGAAACAGCGGTGCGTAGAACTCGGCCGCGTAGCGCAGTTTTTTCGCGGCGATGCGCGCGGCGTGACGCTCTTCGGCGGTGCCCGCCGCGGCGCGCAGCATAAGCTTGCGATGGCGACGAGCGAGGAGGCCGGCGGCGAAGGGCCGCGCCGATGCATCGGCGCCGACGCCGTCGGGATTGCCGATTCGAGGCATCGCGCAAAACGCCCCCGTCGTCAGCAACAGACGCTGAAAGCGCGGCGAGCGCACCGCCGCGCGCGCGGCGGCGCGGGCCGCGCTCCGGCGAGAAGCGACGCCGCGGCGCAACTGCTGCACACCTTTGATCGCAGGCGGGTCGTCCGCGAGTCCGGCGGCCAGCGGAGGCAGCGTTTCCTGCCCGAACACGTCCCAGTCGCGCGCCGCTCCGAGAATTCCCGCCAGCCACCGGATCTCGGCAACCAGCGGGTCGACGCGTTCGGGTGGCGCGAGCGGCGCCATCAGCGAAAGGCAGGAGCGCAAGCGCCGGGTGCCGATCCGCATCTGATGGATCCATTCCGGATCGCGATCGGCAAGGAGGCCGGCGGCATTGGCGGCGATCTGATCGAGGCACTCCCGGGCGACCGCGCGCAGTGCCTCTTCGGCGGTGGCATCGGCAGGGAAATCGGCCGTCCGGGCACGCACCGGGTTGCGCCAGCCGTCGGGCTCGCCGCGCACCAGCGCGTACCCGCGTTCGGCCTTGTTCGCCGTCGCCACGGCCAGCGACCAGTCGCTGCTCAATGCAAGGGCGAGTTCGTAGAGTCGCGCGCTGTTTCCGGATTCGATCTCGATTTCCAATTCCGCGATGGCCACCCGGCGCTGGGCACCGCGCTTGCTGCGGATGTTGCCCACGTCGATCGCCAACGCGGCCCGCGTACCGTCCGGAAAGGCGAGCGGAAGCGTCTTGCGCACGAAGTCCGTCACGAACTGGGGCGCAAGTTCGCGCCGCCGCTCGACCCGTTGCAGAAGCTTGCGCCACGGCGTGGCCGCGAGGTGCGTCGCGTCGAGGCGGGGGCCGGCAACCCGGCATTCGTGCTCGTTGCGGACATGGAGGCCGGCGCCGGCTCCCGCCCGCGGCGGGCCCTTGACCGTCTGCACCCAGCGCGGGCCGTCACGGCGCAGCCGCAAGGCGATGCCTTCCCGCGCGAGCCGAAAGTCGGAGGTGTCGTAATACGTGCTGACGACGCGCGACGATCGCGCGCGCCCGGCCTTCGCTGCGACGATGGCCGGGTGGCGCAGGAGGCGCGCGAGTTGCGGGACGACGGCCGGATCAACGGCGAGCTTCAGCTCGATTTCGGCGGGCACAGGCGGCCTTCCGGGAGCCTCGCGTTACGCGGTCTCGGCCTGCTTCAGACGGCGCTTGCGCACGGCATCGGCGAGGAGCTTCAGCGCTTCGACCGTCGCTTCCCAGCCGATGCACGCATCGGTGATCGACACGCCGTAGAGCAGGTCCTGGCCCGGGACGAGATCCTGGCGGCCGGGATTGATGTGACTCTCGATCATCACGCCGAAGATGCGGCTGTCGCCGGCGGCGACCTGCGCGGCGACATCGCGCGCGACGTCGATCTGCCGGTCGTGCTTCTTCTGGCTGTTGGCGTGCGAACAGTCGATCATGAGCCGGGCACCGAGGCCGGCGGCCGCGAGTTCCCGGCACGTGGCGTCGACGCTCGCGGCATCGAAATTCGGCGCTTTGCCGCCGCGCAGGATGATATGGCAGTCCTCGTTGCCTGCGGTGTGCACGATTGCCGAATGGCCACCCTTGGTGACCGACAGGAAGTGATGCGGCGCGGAGGCGGCCTTGATCGCATCGACGGCGATCCTGATGTCGCCATCGGTTCCGTTCTTGAAGCCCACCGGGCACGACAGCCCCGAGGCGAGCTCGCGGTGCACCTGGCTTTCGGTGGTCCGCGCGCCGATCGCGCCCCAGGCGATGAGGTCGGCGATGTACTGCGGCGTGATCATGTCGAGGTACTCGGTGCCGGCGGGCAGGTCGAGCTCGTTGACCTCGACCAGAATGCGTCGCGCGAGCCGCAGGCCTTCGTTGATCCGGTAGCTGTCGTCGAGATGCGGGTCGTTGATCAGTCCTTTCCAGCCGACGGTCGTGCGGGGCTTCTCGAAATAGACGCGCATCACCACGATCAGCTCGTTCGCGCATTCGCGCTTCAGCGCCGCGAGCCGCGTTGCGTAATCGATGGCGGCCTCGTAATCGTGAATCGAGCAGGGGCCGACAATGACGAGCAGCCGGTCGTCGGCCCCGTGCAGCACGCGGTGGATCGCGCGGCGTGTTTCGAAGGTGGCCGTGGCGGCGCGGACGGTGGCCGGAAATTCCCGGAGGAGGTGCGCCGGCGGCGCGAGTTCCATGATCTCGCGGATGCGGGTGTCGTCGATCGGCGGTGTCGCCGCCTGGGGCGACGCCGCCGGGATGCGGTTACGGTGAGCGGTGGTCATCGGAAGGGCCAGGATTGATAGTGAAACTTCAATAAATACAGCTTGTTACAATATTATCGGCACCGAGCCCCTCATTGTGCCACGACCCATGTTGCAATGCATTAGCCGAAATTGAGACAGCGTCCCCGCGGACGGCCGCGAAATCGTTGCTTCGCGCGTTTCCCATGCCGTAGACTGCTTCTTGCCCGTCGGGTCCCGGTCCGGCGCCGCCCCGGCCGTACAGCCACCGTAGCCGTTTTTGCTTCGACCCCGTCGACCCGTCATCGAGGAGCCCTGAATGAAACGACTGCTTGCCCTGGCGATTGCCGGCGCCTTCGCCATTGCCGCAAGCCCCGCCTTTGCCGCCGACAATCCGCAGCAGGAGCGGATGAAGGATTGCAATGCCAAGGCCCAGGGCAAGAGCGGCGACGAGCGCAAGGCGTTCATGAGCACCTGCCTGTCCGGCAAGGACGAGCCGCCGGCGAAGATGACGCAGCAGGAACGGATGACCGCCTGCAACGCCAAGGCCGAGGGCAAGAAGGGCGACGAGCGCAAGGCGTTCATGAGTACCTGCCTGTCCGGCAAGGACGAGCCGCCGGCGAAGATGACTCAGCAGGACAAGATGAAGGCCTGCAATACCAAGGCCGGCGACATGAAGGGTGACGATCGCAAGAAGTTCATGAGCGATTGCCTCAAGGGATGACGCCCGACGATCAGCCGAACACGGCCCGGTGACCTCCTGTCCATCCGGCCGCGACTGACAAGGCCCCACCGGGCAACCGGCTGGGGCCTTGTTTTGTCCGACGCCCGTCCATCAGGCTGCACGCCCCGCAGACTTTGTCGTGCCCTCGCTCGGGGTTCGCCGTACGTCCGAGGATAATCTCGCCCCTGGCTGCGGGCCTCCGCGCCTGCGGGCGCTCGGGCGCCGGACGGCTGCCGCCGACCGGGACCTACAACTTTCTGATCAGCAGGCCTTTCAGGTAGTCGCCCTCGGGGAAGGCCAGCGCGACCGGATGGTCGGCCGCGGGGCCGAACCTGCCGATGACCGCGGCGTCCGCGGACGCGTCCTGCGCCGCGCCCGCGACGATCTTGCGAAAGAGGCCGGCGTCAATCCCGCCCGAACAGGAGAACGTCGCCAGCAACCCACCGGGGCGCAGCAGCTTCAGCGCCCAGAGGTTGACGTCCTTGTAGGCGCGTGCCGCGCGCTCCGCGTGCGCGGCCGTCGGCGCGAACTTCGGCGGGTCGAGCACGATGAGGTCGAAGGCCGCCGCCGCGTCGCGCAATTTGCGGAGCTCCGCGAAGGCGTCCGCGTCCCGCCATTCGGCCCGGTTGCCGGAGAGCTCGGCATTGCGCGCGAGATTCTCCCGCGCGAGCGCGAGCGCCTCGCCGGAGCTGTCGATCGACAGGACGCTTTTCGCGCCACCGGCGAGCGCCGCCATCGTGAAGCCGCCCGTGTAGCAGAAGACGTTCAGGGTCTCGCGATCCGCCGCGAGCGCGCGCACCGCTTTGCGGCTGTCGCGCTGGTCGAGGTAGAAGCCGGTTTTCTGGCCGGAAACGACGTCGACCCGGTACGCGAGGGCACCCTCGGTCAGCATGACCGCATCGGGCAGCGCCCCGTAAACGATGCCGGTGCGCGGCGCGAGACCCTCGAGGCCGCGCACGTCGGCGTCGGAGCGCTCGTAGACGCATGCGGCGCCCGTCGCCGCGACCAGCGCGACAACGATCGCCTCGCGCCACCGCTCGGCGCCGGCGGCCGAAAGCTGCAGCACGATCGTGTCGCCGTAGCGGTCGGCGATGACGCCGGGCAGCCCGTCCGACTCGCCGTGGATCAGCCGGCACCCTGTATGCCGCGCATCCTGCATGGGCACCCGGACCGCGACGGCGCGCTCGATGCGGCGGGCGAAGAACGCGCCGTCGATTTCGTCCAACGCATCGAACGTCCAGACGCGTGCCCGAATCTGCGATGCCGGCGAATACGCGGCGCGAGCCAGCAGCTTGCCGTCGTCGGCGAGCACAGCGACCGTGTCGCCGCTCCCCGGATCCCCGTCAACCCTGTCGATCGCGCCCGAGAAGATCCACGGGTGCCGCTGCTTCAGCGATTTATCGCGCCCCGGCTTGAGCCGCAGCGTTGCGCCACGGCCGCGCGGCATCGACTTCGACATGCACGAGTTCGCGCGTTATCCGAGCGAGACGCCGGCAAGTCTGCCGATCGCGTAGGTCACGGCGCCAGCGACGCCGCCCAGCAACATCATCCGCGCACCGGAGTAGAACGCGTTGCGCCCGGTGAAAAGCGACAGCAGCGCGCCGACGACGAACAGGGCGCACGCGGTGACGCCGACAGCGACGGGCAGCGCAAGCGGGCCGGGCGACAGCACGAATGGCGCGAGCGGCAGCAGCGCGCCTGCCGCGAACGAAAGGAACGACGCAATCGCCGCACCCCACGGCGAGCCCAGTTCGTCGGGGTTGAGTCCCAGCTCTTCGCGCGCGAGCGTGTCGAGCGCGTGCTCGGGATCGGCCACGATCTTCCTGGCGAGGCGCTCGGCCTCCTTCCGCGGCAAGCCCTTCTCCTCGTAGATCAGCGCCAGTTCCTGAGCCTCGGCTTCCGGGTACTCCTTCAGTTCATCGCGCTCGAGGCCGATCTGGTATTCGAACAGTTCGCGCTGCGAGCGCACGGAGACATATTCGCCGGCGGCCATCGCGAATGCGCCGGCGCACATGCCCGCGACGCCGGTGAGCAGCACGACGTGCGGGTCCGGGCTCGCGCCGGCGACGCCCAGAATCAGGCTTGCGTTGGAGACGAGGCCGTCGTTGACGCCGAACACGGCGGCACGCAGGTTGCCGCCGCCGCCGAGGCCGCGGTGCCGGTGTTCCACGCCGGAACCCTGGACCGGCGGCGCGTGACCGGAGTCGCGCGCGAGCGATGTGCCGTAGACCGCCATGCCGCGCACCTTCATCGCCGCCAGCACGCTCTTGATCCGGCGCGGCCCCAGACGGCGCACGAGCGTTGCCACGAACCGCGTGCGCGCGTCCGGCAAGTACGGTGTCGGTGCCGCATGACCGCGTGCCGTGAGCTGCGCGCGCCAGATCGCGGCCTGCGCCTCGGCTTCGCCGGCGAGGCGACGGAACAGTTCGGCGCGCGTCGTGCCGGACTCGGCCTCGGCGCAAACGCGGTAGAGAAACGCCGAGCGCTGCTCCTCGTGCCAGCTTTCGAGCGGGTTGGACATCGTGCGCTACCCCTCGCGTGCGCCCGGCGCAAGCGCGGCTTCGATCCGCGCCATCACGTCGGGCGTGAGCTTGCCGACGACGTCAAGCGCGTGCAGGTTCTCGACCACCTGGACCGGACGGCTTGCGCCGGTGATCACGGTCGAGACATTCGGGTTCTTGAGACACCACGCGAGCGACAGCTGCGCCAGCTTGCAGCCGAGATCCGCAGCGATCGGACCGAGCCGTTTCGCGACGGCGATTTTCGCGGGATCGGTGAGCCGCTCGGCGAGCCACTCGTAGCCTTTGACCGTGCCGCGCGAACCCGGCGGGATGCCGTCGTTGTACTTGCCGGTCAGCAGGCCCGAGGCGAGCGGGCTCCACGTTGTCGTTCCAAGCCCGATGTCACGGTACAGCCGCGCGTACTCCGTCTCGACGCGTTCGCGGTGCAGCAGGTTGTATTGCGGCTGTTCCATCACCGGCTTGTGCAGGTGGTGCCGGTCGGCGATCTGCCACGCCGCCATGATTTCCGCGGCGCTCCATTCCGAGGTCCCCCAATACAGCACCTTTCCCGACGCGATCATGTCGTGCATCGCGTGGACGGTCTCCTCGATCGGCGTGTCGGGGTCGGCGCGATGGCAGAACACGAGGTCCACATGGTCGAGGTGCAGCCGTTCGAGCGACGCGTCGATCGCCTGCATGAGGTATTTGCGATTCAGCGTGTTCTTCTCGTTGGGCCCGTCGTGCAGGCCCCAGAAAAACTTGGTCGAGACGATATACGAAGAGCGGCGCCAGCCCATCTTCTGCAGCACGTCGCCCATGATCGATTCCGACTTGCCGTGCGCATAGACTTCGGCGTTGTCGAAGAAGTTGACGCCGGCATCGTAGGCGGCGGCCATGCATTCGCGGGCGATATCCGCGCCCATCTGGTTGCCGTAGGTCACCCACGACCCCAGGGAAAGCTCGCTGACCTTGAGGCCCGAGGCGCCCAGCCGGCGGTAGTTCATCGTCGTCATCTGTCGATCGCAATGCGTCGCAAGCGCGGCCGCGCCATGGACGGCAGGGAGCGGAGGTTAGAATCGCAACCTTGCATTGTACCTACAAGGAACCTGCGATGCCCCGATCCCGGCGCGATGCCACCAGCCGCTCCGCGAAGCGCAAGCCGCCGCTGACCGTCGAAGCGCTGTGGGCGATCCGGCGCCTCGGCACGCCGACGGTGTCGCCCGACGGCGCGCTTGCCTGTTCCCCGGCGACCCGTTACGACATGAACACGAACGACAGCAGCACGTCGCTGTGGCTCTTTCCAACGGGTCTTGCCGGCCGCCGCGGCGCGCAGGCAAAGGGGCGCATGCTGACTGCCGGCGACAAGGACAGCGATCCGAAATGGGCGCCCGATGGCAAGTGGATAGCGTTTACGGCAAAGCGCAAGGATGACGACACACCGCAGCTCTATCTCATTGCGCCGGACGGCGGGGAAGCACGGCGCCTGACGCGGCTCGCGACGGGATGCGCGGCACCGAAATGGTTTGCCGACGGCAAGCGCCTCGCCTTCGTGTCGTGGGTCTGGCCCGATCTCGCGTCCGACGCCGAACAGGGCAAGCGCGCGAAGGAACGCAAGGAGGCGAAGGTCACGGCGCACGTCACGGAGCGTTCCGAATTCCGCTTCTGGGACCATTGGCTCACCGATGGCCGCGAGCCCCACGTGTTCGTCTGCAACGTCGCGACGGGGCATTGCCGCGACGTGCTCGCCGGAACCGGCGTCGCGCTTCCCCCGTGGGATCCGTCGGCGGAGGACTTCGATATCGCGCCGGACGGGCGCGAGATCGCAATTACGGCCGATCTGGCAACCGAGCCGCAGATGATGAACCCGACCGACATCGTCACCATCGATCTTGCAACGCGGAGGAAGCGCGTGCTGACGGCACGCACGAGCACGGCGGACGCCCATCCCCGATATTCGCCGGATGGCCGCGCGCTCGTGTTCCACGCGTACGACACCAAACGCGCCTTCAACGACCAGGGCCACCTGATCCTGCTGGATCGACGGGAGCGCCGCATGCGGCGCCTCGCGCCGACGCTCGATCGCGCGACGAAACATGTCGCGTGGACGCCCGACAGCCGCGCGCTGCTGTTCACGCTGGAGAGCCGCGGCCGGCAGGGGATCGCCCGGCTGGCGCTCGATGCGGCGATGCCGCAGCTGGTGGTACCCGGCGGCGCGGTCGGCGGATTCTCGCAGTCCCGCGACGGCAGCGTCCTGGCCTTCGACCGATCGACGGCCACACAGCCGCCGGCTATCTACGCCTGCCATGCCGACGGAAGCGGCGAACGGCCGATCGAAACGTTGAACCGCGCGCTGCTGGCGCGCCACGCGTTCGGCGAGGTACGCGACGTCACCGTCAAGGGCTGGGGCGGCAACGCCGTGCAGATGTGGATCACCTATCCGCCGAACTTCGATTCGAAACGGAGGTGGCCGCTGCTGCATTCCATTCATGGCGGCCCGCACGCCGCGCATATGGACAGCTGGCACTTCCGCTGGAACACGCAGGTGTTCGCCGGTCAGGGTTACGTCGTCGCCGCCGTGAACTACCACGGCTCGTCCGGTTTCGGCCAGAAGTGGCTGGAAACAATCGCCGGGTGCTATGGGACGAAGGAATTCGCCGACGTCGAAGCCGGGACCGACTGGCTGCTGCGGCAGGGCTACATCGACCGCGCGCGGCTTGCCGCGACCGGCGGCAGCTACGGAGGCTACATGGTCGCGTACATGAATGGCCAGACCGACCGCTACAAGGCCTTCGTCTGTCACGCCGGCTGCTACGACTGGGTGAGCATGATGGCGACCGACGGCTATCATTTCCTTGCCGACGAGCTGGGCGCGTTCCACTGGGACGACCCGGCGCGCGTGATGCATCAGTCGCCGCACCACTATGTGAAGCGGGCAAAGACGCCGACCCTCGTCATTCACGGTGAGCAGGACTACCGCGTCCCGGCGACGCAGGCGCTGCAGTACTACGACACGCTGAAGGCGAAGAAGGTGCCCGCGCGGCTCGTCTGGTTCCCGGACGAGAACCACTGGATCCTGAAACCGCAGAACTCGCGGCTCTGGTACCGCGAATTCTTCGCCTGGCTAAAGCGTTACGCGCCGGGCGGAACTGCGAAATCGGCGTCCCGTTAGACAGCCGCCCGCGTCGCCGCCCTACCGCGCGGTCGACGCCGGCCCGGCGGCCCTGACCTCGTAGGCGTGCTGGCAGGCGACACAGCGCGCCGCAGTCGGATACGCGGACAGCCGCGCCGGGGCGATTGGTTTGCCGCAATCCCGGCATTCCCCGTAGCTGCCATCGCGCAGCCGTGACAGGGCCGCCTCGACCTCGGCCAGGTCCGCCAGCACATGGCGAACTTCGGCGATGTCGAGTTCGGCCAGACCGTCCGCGACGCCCCATTCGTCGCCGCTTTCCTTGATCCGATTGCGCAGTCCGACAACGCGATCGTCGTCGCTGCCGGCGAGCTGCGCCTTGACCTCGATGCGCAATGCCGCGCGGCGCGCCTCGAGTTCGGACTGGATGCGGACGCGGTCGGCGGGAAGCGGGGTGGCGCGGGTCATGGCGGAGACTCTCGGTGGAGGGGCGCGGCACGAACATTATCGCGCGAATCCTTCGTCCCGGAACGGGCCGGCCGGCGGGCTGACCGGCGTCAAGCCCGCGCGGGCGAGCATCGGCCGCTCTTGAAACGCGCCCGACAGGCCGCAGATGGGAGTCTGAGGCGGCGCCCGAACGCGCCACGCAGTTGTTCGGGTTCCGCCTGCCCCTGACGAAACGCGAAAGGAGATTCCATGAGCAACCTGACCCGCTATGATCCGTTCACCGAAGCCGGATTCGACGACCTGTTCCGCGGCTTTTTCAAGCCCGTGCGCGCCGAAAGGTCGCCCGTGTCGATCAAGGTGGACGTCGCCGAAAAGAACGGTGCGTACGTCGTGCACGCGGAGATTCCCGGTGTCCGGAAGGACGACATCCAGGTTTCCATCGAAGGCAACCAGGTCACGATCGGCGCCGAAGTCAAACGCGAATCCGAAGCCAAGGAGGGCGAGCGCCTGCTGCACAGCGAGCGCTACTACGGCAGTGCCTACCGCAGCTTTACGCTGCCCGCCGAGCTTGACCAAGCCACCAGCGCCGCCCGATACGAGAACGGCGTGCTGGAACTCACGCTGGCGAAAAAGCCGGCGCTCGTGGGCCGCAAGCTGACGATCCAGTAACCACCCGGCAGTCCTCGAAGCACCGGTGCGGCGGAAGCGCTGCCTTTCGCCGCACCGGTCACCGCCTGGTCAGCGCTTCTTCGCTTCCTGCTTCTGCTGCGCCTTCCTGCGGGCAAACTCCTCGTCCCACGAATCCAGGCTCAACGTGACGGCGGAGATGCCGATGTTCCGCCCGTATTTCGAAGCCTCGATCGAGCCGGGCGGAACCACCCACTTCAGAATGGTGTTCTCGTCGCGCGCCGCTTTTTGGGTTACAAACGGGGGATGCGAAGTGCTGGTGGGTTTGCCGAATTGCGCTTGCAACGCCGAAATCACGCGATCAAAGTCATCCGGTTTGATCTCCACGGTCACCCTGGCCAGCTTGTCTCCGTAGAATGCCGCGGCGCCCCACGTAATTCTTGCGCCGCCATACTCCACGTCTGTTGTGATCGTCTCGCGACATTTCTCGCGCGGCGCGCCCTTCTGCGTCTTGCCGCTGCCGGCACAGAGAACTTCGGCGCTCTTGTCGAAAGTGCAAATGCGGTCGCCGGTTGCGCGTTCGGTACGGGGGACATCCTTGCAGGTGAAGGAACCGGACTGCTTCGCGAACTCTGCCTCCGTCGCACCCAGCGGGACCGCCAGGAATTCGAGCGCCGGGCGCTCCTGCGCGCTGACCGCTGCGGCGAGCACGAATACGGCTGCGGCGATGGCAGCCTTTTTCATGGCGCCAATCGCTCGCGTCCCAATGTAAGGTGTGGCCACTTGGCTCCCGGGTGTCGATGTCGCTGGCATGATGCAATGCGGGTGAGACTATCTGATTTTATTGGCGGGATACTCTTCTTCGATATTGTCGCGAAAAAAACTCCATGGCGACGACGCCGACAGCAGACGGTGATACGTGTCTTGCGACACGCCGCCGTATTCGAACGTACCGGAGGTCAACTCGACGACAAGCGTGCGCCGCCCGCCATCGTAGCCTGCGGCGCGCAGGTTGCCGCCGGCGAGCCTTTTCATTTCCACGGCGTGCGTTTCCGATGGGTGGCGCTTCAGGCGCGGCGAAAAATGCGCGTCACCGCCGCCACTTCGGCGCTCGAAGCCCGGCGCGGCATCGCACTTGCCGCTGGGGCGAATGCCACCCGCCGCGCAAAGGCCGGGAGCGGTGAGGTTCGAGGTCGGTCATGTTCGGTGGCCGGTGCGGGTTCGGCCGGCAGTGCCGCGGCAGTATTGCGCGCCTTCGCCCTTCGGGTCAACGAAATCCGATGCTGCCGGGATACGCGCGTCAATGTGGCGAACTGCCCCAGAGCTGCTTCAACCGTGCATCGCGTCCGCACCCGGTCCGGTAGTACGCATAGCGCAGCGGGTTCCTGATGTAGTAGTCCTGGTGATACTCCTCGGCGGGCCAGAATTCGCCGGCAGCGACCACGGGCGTCACGATCGGCTCCTTGAATGGCTTCGTCCGTTCCAGCGCATCCTTCGATACCTCGGCCGCGCGCCGCTGAGCCTCGGTATGGACGAAGATCGCGGTCCGGTACTGATTGCCGACGTCGCAGAACTGCCGGTCCTTCACCGTCGGATCGACGTTGTGCCAGTAGATCTCGAGCAGCTTGTCGTACGACACCTTTGCCGGGTCGTAGGCCACCTGCACCACTTCGGCGTGACCGGTTCCGCCGGAGGAAACCTGGTCATAAGTGGGGTATCGCCGAGTGCCACCCATATAGCCGGACGTCGTCGAGATGACGCCGTCCTGCTTGTCGAACGGCGGCTCCATGCACCAGAAGCAGCCGCCGGCAAACGTGGCGACGGCAGTGGAAGGCACCGCCTGGGCCGGTGGCGATGAAGGGGGCGTGGCGGGCGCCCTTGCCGGTTGCGCCAATGCACCCGCCACGAAGAATGCCGACAATATCGGCAACCAACGCGCCAGCGCGCCCCTGACTGCGAAAGCGAAACGGCTCATGGTGACCTCATTGTTGGAGGCCGCGTAATCGCGCTGCGGACAGCATCAGTCGACCGCCGACCGCGCGGCCTTACGCCCGCCGCCGTTCGGGGCGCGCGGGTATCGGTCGCGCGGCGTAGATCGGATCGTCGCCATCGTACCCCGGCGCGCGCTTCGATCGCGCGATCGATAGGGCGCCGCCCGCATTTTCCCGTGGATGCGTCGTCGGCGCCGGGCGGGCGATCGTGTGACCGACGATGTCTCCGCGCGATGAAATGGCAGGTGAATGCTAGGATTCGCGGCACGGCAACGGTCCGGCGACAAGGGGGCGGAAAGCGTGAAACTGCGGAGCGGCAACAGGGTGGCGGATTGCTCCAGTGTCGCGCTGGCCCTCGGATTGGCGTTCGCCGCGGCCACGCTGCCGGCAAGCGCAGCGGATCCGACGAAGACGCTGCGCGTGGTGTTCTCGATCGCCGAGACGAGCTTCGACCCCCAGTTCGCGTCGGACGCGGCGTCCGACGGCATCATTTCCAGCATCTACGAGGCGATGCTCGACTACGATTACCTGGCGCGGCCGGTGAAATTGGTGCCTCGCACGCTCGAGGCGATGCCGACTATCGAGGACGGCGGCCGAACGTACATCTGCCGGATCAGAAAGGGCATTTTTTTCACGCCGGATGCCGCGTTCAAGGGCAAGCCGCGCGAACTCACGGCGGCCGACCATGCCTACGGACTGAAGCGTTTGCTCGACCCGGTCGTCAAGAGCCCGTGGGCCTGGCTCCTCGAGGGAAAGGTCGTCGGCAGCGACGAGGCGCGTGCGGCGGCCGCGCGCACCGGCAAGTTCGATTACGACGCTCCGTTGCGGGGTATCGAGGTCGTTGATCGCTACACGCTCATAATTCGTCTCAAGGAGCCCGACCTGCGGTTCGTGTTCGCGCTGGCGGTGCCGAATACCGCTGCGGTGGCGCGCGAAACGGTCGACGCCTACGGCCTCGACTTCGGCGCGCATCCGGTCGGGACCGGACCCTACGTTCTAGGCGAGTACAAACGCAGTTCCAGGATCGTGCTCATCGCCAATCCCGGGTACCGTGAAACGACCTACGCGCCCGCCGGCCCGATCCCGCCGCAGTCGCAGGCGATCGCCGCAGCGTTGAAGGGGAAGCGCCTGCCGATTCCCGGTCGCATCGACATCAGTGTCATCGAGGAAGGCCAGGCGCAGTGGCTTGCATTTCTCAACCGGGAACTCGACCTCCTCGAGCGGCTGCCCTCCGATTTCGTCCTGCAGGCACTGGTCGATGGCAAGCTGAGGCCCGACCTTGTGGAGAAGGGCATCAAGCACGAGCTGCTGCTGCGTCCGAACACCTGGTGGACCTATTTCAACATGGACGATCCGGTCGTCGGCGGCTACACCCTCGACAAGATCGCGCTGCGCCGTGCAATCGGCATGGCCTACGACCAGGATGAAGCCATCCGCATCCTGCTCAAAGGTCGAGCGTTTCCGGCGACGAGCCCGATCCCGCCTGACATTGCCGGCTATGACCCGACGCTGAAGACACAGGCGCAACTCTTCGACCCCGCGGGAGCACGAGCCCTGCTCGACAAGTTCGGATACCGGGATCGTGATGGCGACGGCTATCGCGAGGCGCCGGACGGCAAGCCGCTCGTCCTCGAGCGCTGGTCGACGCCGAACTCGGTCGCGCGGCAGGGAGACGAACTCTGGAAAAAGAACATGGACGCCATCGGCCTGAGGATGGTGTTCAGGAAGGACCGCCTGCCGGAGCTGCGCAAGATGGCGCGGCTGGGCAAGATACCGCTGCGCGGCGACGGCTGGAACGCCGACTATCCGGACGCCGAGAATTTCATGCAATTGCTCTACGGACCGAATGCGGGGCAGGAAAACCAGGCGCGCTTCAAGCTGGCGGCCTACGACAAGCTCTACGACGAGGCTCGCCGTCTGCCGGATTCGTCCGAGCGTACGCGGTTGTTCGACAGGATGACGGAGCTCGTTGTCGCCTATGCACCGTGGCGCCTGGGCTACCATCTGATCGAGGACCAGCTGCTGCAGCCCTGGGTGCAGAATTACAAGCCGCATCCCATTCGCTCGCAGACGTGGCAGTACGTCGACCTCGACATGGCGATGCGCGCGAAGTGAGGGAGCGCCCGTCGCGCCGGTGCCAACCCGCGCTACTTTCCGCCGCGCACGTTCTCCAGCGCCCGTTTGATCAATGCCGCGTCGTCCATCTCGCCGTAGCCTGCCGCGAGCGCGTCCGCGAACGCGGCCTGCGCCGTTTGCGCCGCAGTCGCGTCGATTCCGAGCCGCGTGGCGAGCGCCACCGCGATCCCGACATCCTTGGTGAGGATTTTCGCCGCGGCGCGAGGTCCGAAATCCCCGGCGAGCACGCGCGCCATGCGGTCGGCGAATATCCAGCTGGCCCCGGAGCTCGCGTTGACGACATCGAATACCTGCCGGAGATCGAGACCTGCAGCGCGCGCGATGGCCATTGCCTCGGCGGCGGCCGCGAGATTGGCGCCCGCCATCAGGTTGTTGACGATCTTGCACGTCGATGCGTCGCCGGCGCGCGGACCCAGGACGAACAGCTTGCCGGCGATCGCCGCCAGCAGCGGGCCGACGCGTGCGAGCGCAGCGGCGTCCCCGGATACCATCATCGTCATCGTGCCGTCGGCAGCTTTGGCAGGGCCACCGGAAACGGGGGCATCGAGCAGCGCGATCCGATACGCGTCGAGACGCGGCGCGAGTGCCGCGGGATACGCGGGATCGACGGTCGAACAGACGAGCACGATGCCGCCCGGCGCCATCGCCGCCGCCACGCCGTCGGCGCCGAAGAGCACCGACTCGATCTGCGCGGCGTCGACAACGAGCAAGATGACCGTGTCGCATGCC
Organism: uncultured beta proteobacterium; assembly: GCA_963726775.1. Taxonomy (GTDB): domain Bacteria; phylum Pseudomonadota; class Gammaproteobacteria; order Burkholderiales; family Casimicrobiaceae; genus CAIWHR01. The sequence goes on along the minus strand of CAVSDL010000015.1, from coordinate 74,766 downwards.
CGCGCGAGCTCGGCGGGCGTCGCGGACGCCGTTGCGCCGTGCTGCACGGCGACGGATTGCGCTTCGGCACGGATATCGCGCGCAACGGTCGCGATGCCGGCGCGCACCAGGCTCCGCACGACGCCGCCGCCCATCGCACCGGTGCCGATCACGCCGACGCTTCGCGCGCTGGCAGGCATCGGTGATGCTACTTGGGAATGGCGTACGGCTGGCAATCGCCGAGCGGCGTGAGGTTGCCGTCGCTGATCACCTGCAGTTCCATGCCCTTGCCGCGGAGCTCGAGCGTGCCGTTGGTGTAGCGGACCCCCGACGCTGCGGCGATCTGGTAGAGCACGATCCGGTCGCCGCTGGGCATCAGCAGCCGGGCCTCGCCGGATTCGAAGCGGATGACAAGGCGCTCGCCGTTAAGCTGACAGGCAAACGTGTTCTTCGCGGCTTCCTGCTCTTCCTTGCTGGGCGAGTTGCTGCAGCCGGCCGCAATGGTGAATGCGGCGGCGAGAATCAGCGCGGCGCGTACGCGGTGGAGGGCACGGGTGGCAATGCGCATGCGATTACTCCGGCGACCGATCGCCGCGAGCATAGCACGCGGACCTTCGCGCGGCTGCAGCGCGTGCCACCGGCGCCGGGTTCGCGAAGCGCACGGCGTCCGGGTAGGACAGGACCTCGACCATGCGGCCGGTGCGTATCTCCTTCTGCATCGCCACCCACCACTCGGCACCGAGCAGGTCGGCGTGAAAATACACGAAGCGCTCGCGCGTCTTCGGGTCTGTCAGCAGAAACGTCGCGAACTCCTCCGGAAAGATGTCGTTCGGCCCCACCGGGTACCAGACATCGCCCGACATTTCGTCCCATCCGGGAGGCGGCGGCGGTATCTTCCGGAAGTTGCAATCGGTGAGGTAATCGATTTCGTCATAATCGTAGAACACGACGCGGCCGAAGCGGGTGACGCCGAAGTTCTTGAACAGCAGGTCTCCGGCGAAGATATTGACGGCGGCGAGCTCCTTAAGCGCGTCGCCGTACTCGCGCATGGCGTGCGCGCGTTGCGCGTCGTCGGCGGTCTCGATGTAGAGATTGAGCGGGATCATCCGCCGCTCGATATACAGGTGCCTGACGACCACGCGGTCGCCGTCGAACTCGACCACCGACGGCGCGACGGCCGTCAGCTCGGCGACCAGTTCGTCGGAGAACCGCGCGCGAGGGAAGGCGACGTCCGAGTACTCGAGGATGTCGGTCATCCGGCCCACTCGATCGTGGTGTTTCACCAGCGTGTACTTCTGCTTGACCTTCTGCCGGTCGGTGTCCTTGCTCGCTGCGATCTTGTCCTTGATGACCTTGAACACGTACGGATACGACGGCAGCGTGAACACGGTCATTACGAGTCCCTTGATGCCGGGCGCGACGATGAATTTGTCCCGCGAGTGCTTCAGGTGGTGGAGAAAGTCGCGGAAGAACAGATTCTTGCCGGCCTTCTGCAGGCCTACCATTGTGTACAGTTCGGAGCCCGTCTTGTCGCGAAGTATCGCGCCCAGGAAATTGACGTAAGCCGACGGCACCTCCATGTCGACCAGGAAATAGGCGCGGTTCGCGGAAAACAGGATTGCGAGCTCGGCGTCGTCCATCAGCAACGCGTCGAAGTAGAGCTTGCCGTCGGCGCCGTGCTTCACCGGTACGACGAACGGATACGTGTGGATGCCATTGACGATGCGCCCGACGATGTAGGCGGTCTGGTTGCGGAAGAACGGCGAGCACAGCACCTGGATCTGGTGGTTGGCTTCGAGCCGGAACGGACGCGGAACGCAGCTACGGAACGCGGCCAGCACGTTGCGCAGGTCGCGCCCGAAGTCGGCGAATCGACGCGCGAACCCGAAATCGAGAATGATGTCGATCAGTGCCGGGCGCAGTCCCTGCTGCAACGGGTAATAGCTCTTGTACGACGGCGGATCGGCATCGATGTATTCGGTGGAAATGGCCGGTCGGACGAAAATGAAGCGGTTCTGGAAATAGACGCGGTGCAGGATCTTGACCGAAACCGAGTTGAAGAAGGTTTCCGCGCATTCGGGCTGCTTGTGATCGATCAGGAGTCCGATGAAATGCAGCTTCACCTGCTCCCACAGCGCGTCGCGGTCGAGGCCGGCGGAACGGAACTCACGCTCGAGGAGCTCGGCCGTCTCCAGTACGCGCCGGTCGTAGAAATCGATGCGGTCGCGGGCGACGTGCTGGATCGCGAGCCAGTTGCCCGCTTCGAAATGGCGCCGCGCGGCACGCGCGCATTCGCGAAACAGCGCGTAGTGCTTGTCGAATCCGTCGAGCAGCGCCTTGGCAATGGCCTGCGCGTGATTCACGGATGGCGCCGGGCGGGCGGCGCCGGGAATGGAGGCAAGCGGCATCAGAGCGGGCGCCGCGCCGGATTGCAGGCGGGCGGGCCCATTGGCGGACCGGGTCGGCGCGTCAGTTCGCAGATGCTTCCTGGATCTGCGCGTTGATCGCCTTGGCGGCGGCGTTGTACTCGTCGATCGCGGCGTTGCTGGCGTTGATATAGGGGTCGGCGGCCGCCTTCTGCTCGGCGACGTATTTCTTCAGACATTCGAGGTACGCGTTCGCGGCCTTCGTCCAGTTGCGGCGCTGGTTGTCGGAAGCAAGCCTTCCGGGATTGTCGCCAGGGCTCGTGCAGGCATGTTTGGGTGGGGCGGCGGGCGGCGGGGCGGAAGTCTGCGCCAGCACACCGGGCGCGACGGCGCAAAGCACAAACGCAAGCGCGATGAAGGGGGGCGCCATCTGGCGGCGAAGCGAGGCCATGGCTTGGGTACCTGAAGTAGGAAATGCCCCTATTTTACGCCGTGGCCGGCCTGCCGCGCCAGACGGGGCGGCGCGCTCCGAAAGGGTCATTGGCCCCGTACACGTGCAAGCGCGGCAAGTCCCAGGCTGACGAGGTCGAGGCCCGCGAGCGGGTCATCGGAGAGGATGGTTCCAGTTCGATTGTGCTCGGCGGCGCCCCGGTCCGCACCCAACAAACCGTCGACGAGCATGCCGATGTCGATCGTCGTGCGCTTGGTCTCCGCCGCCGCGAGTGCCCGAATCGTCGCTGCGACCGCATCCGGGTCGAGGATCGCTATCGGCGCGCGGCAATACGGGCACGCCGTTTCGCGTTCCAGGTCCACCGGCGCGCCGCAGGAGGAGCAGCGGATGACGCGCACGGCGGCCTTGAGGCGAGCGAGCTCTTCGGGAGCCAGCGGCCGGATGAATTCCTTTTCCCTCAGGAACTGGAAGAACGGCGTGAAGCGACCGTGGCCGTACTTGCACCGGTAGTACGAAAATCGCGTCGTTCGCTGCAGGTCATGGGTGAGCGCGAGCGGGTCCGTGCAACGCGGGCAGGGCAGGCGCGCCGGCAGCGCGCGGTGTGCCGGTGCCGCTGACTTCCCGATGGCGTCGAAGAGCGCAAGCGTCGCGCCAGGAGTCAGCTGGACACTCTCGAAGGAATCGAACCACAGAGCCTGGCAACCGAGGCAGACATCGACGGTCTCCTCACCCAGCGGCTTGCGCGCCAGGCGATGAGGTTGCATCGTCGTGCCGCAACCCGGGCAGGGAGTGGGGATATCAGGCGGCAGGGGTGCGATGACGGATCAGGAGCGCGTTACGTCCGCACCCATTCGTTGAGCTCAGCCGGCTGCCGGGTGCAATAACCACCGGGAGAAGACGCCCGCGGCGCCGGCAAGAGCCGCGCGCTCGATCATGAGTTGCTCATCGCTCGCGTCGATTATCGGTACGAAAATGCCAACTTGCAAGGGCGGCTGCCGGAGAACGGGCACGGGACCCGCCGATGCCGGCGAACTCATGCCGTTGCGGGTGCACGTGCCGGTGGTAGTCTTGCGGGACAGTGCGGTCGAGAGTTTTCTGCAGCACCGACATGGAACGCCCTCAAGAATGGAATGGCCATTCGATGTCGAAACGAACCGACGCGATGCAGGAATCGCGGAACTTGCGTCCGTGCATCCGCCCTCACCGACTGTGACGGCAGGCGCGGCGGGGCGCCGGGCAACCCGCAACCCGCGCATTACGCGCCAGGGCGGGGCCGCAACTTGCACCCGTCTCGCGCGAGCAGCGGCGCTCGCGGCGCTGGCGACACTCGCGGGCTGCCAGCCGGATCCGCCGCCCCGGGCGTTGCCGCCGCCCGCATCCTCGGTCCCGGAACCTGTCGCGCCGCAAGCCCTCGATGCCAGGCCGCCGGCCGCCGGCGTCCTGGTCCTCCCGTCGACGGCATTGCCACCGGGGCCGATCTATGCGTGCGAGGTCGACGGCGCGCGAACGCCGGTCGATCTTGGTGACGCCTTGGATAATCTGTGCCGGCGGCATCCGGAAATGGGGCCGTGCCAGTACGAACGCGACGCGTGCCGGCGCCGTGGCGGCCGCGTCTACACGGCGAATGGCGAAGAGGTCACGGCGGCGGTCGAGGCGGAGTACGACCGGAAAGTGCGCCGCGTGCGGTTTCAGGCGGACGCACCGACGATACGCTAGGACGCGCTCCTACGGCTTGAGCGCCCGGTAGAGGAACGGCAGGCTCACGTCCATGCGGTAATCGATGTCGGAGTGGTTGTCGTCGAACTCTTCGTACGTGTGCCTGATGCCCGCCTCGGCGAGGCGCCCGGATAGAATCCGCGCACCGTAGTGGATGTGATACTGGTCGCGCCACCCGCAATCGATGTAGATCCCGCGCAACGATTTCAGCGAATCCCTGTATCTGCCCACCAGGTGGATCGGGTCGTGCTTCAACCAAATCTTCCAGCGCGCATCGATCATTTCGCCGGTCTCGAGGTTGAACGGCAGACGGAATCCCCGCGGCGCCTTCGGATCCGGATCGTAGGTTGCCGCCATGCAGATGTTCATGATCGCGTGGCCCTCGGCCGGCGAGACCTTTTCCTTGCGCCACACCGCGTCGAGGAAGCGCTTGACGCGCCCGTCGTCACAGCCTTCGGCGAGGTCCTTGCGCGTCCTGGCTTCGGCCATCGCGTCATAGCGACCTTCCTTGCGTTTGGGGTCGCGGTACTTGCCAAGCTCGTTCAGCGTGTTCGGCCAGTCGTGCCGGTAGACGAAATCGAAATAGGCGTCGCCCGAGTGATCGGCGATCGCCCCCCAATGCTTTGCGTACTTCATGCCGTGGATGATCGCGCCGTAGCCGCCGGACGACTTGCCGAAGCAGCCGCGATGCTCGCGCGAGGCCAGGGTGCGGAATTCGCGGTCGACGAACGGAATGAGTTCCTTGGTCAGGTAATCGGCGTAGTTGCCGATCGCGGAGGAATTGACATACTGGTTGCCGCCCAGGCAGGTGAAGCAGTCCGGAAACACGACAATGGCCGGTCCCATCTTCCTTTCCTGGATGAGGCGTGCGGCGCGCTCGGCGACGTTTTCGGCGAACGGTCTCCAGCCGACATGGGCGAGCCCCGACCCGGTGAAACCGACCAGATCGTAGAGGACGGGAAAGCGCCGGCCTCGGCCATGGCGCGCACTCTCGTCGTATTGCGACGGCAGCCACACGGCAAGCTTGCGTACATGCGGGTCGCCGAGCGGGTTGTCGGCGAGGATCGCCGACGTGTGCTCGCCGACGACCAGCGTGCCGGGGGACGGGATCAGGCGCTTGCGGGCCATCGTGGATCTCTCGTTGGGGGATGTGCGCCAGGCGGCCGCTAGCGTCGGATCCGGGCGAGCATCGAACCGCGGCAGCGCCCGGTGCCGCAGCGGCACGCGTACGCCTCGCGCGTCTTGCGGCTGATCCTGCCGGCGAGCGACAGCCGATAGTCGTAGGTTATTTCTTCGCCGGCCGGAATCCCGCGACGCGCTTCGATGAACACGCGGCCGTCGTCGTCCTCGTAGGTTTCGCAGTTGGGATCGCAGGAGTGGTTGATCCAGCGCGCGGCGTTTCCGCGGCAGCCGGCATCGATCACGTCGCCATCGGAGAGCTCGAATATGAACGTGTGGTGCGGATTTTCCGGGTCGCTGTCGGGCCGGCGGCTGGCGATCGCCCAGGTCGTGCGATCGCCGCGGTACTCGATGATCGTGGTTCCCTTGCGTATCTTGCGCGCGGCGAAGACGCCACGGCCGTGAATGCCGGAGCGGCGGACGATATAGGCGGGTGTTTTCGAGGGCATGGGCATCGCACGCAGCAAAGGATCAAAGGCCCGAACCGTTCGTACGACCCCGGGTCGCGTCCGCCGGCATTCTAGCGCACGAATGCGCTCGTCGATCCGGGGCGGCAGCCGTCCTCGAACGGGCCGCGCGGTACCTGCGCCGATCACGCGTCACGGCGATCCACGGACTACGTGTCGCGGGCATTTCCGGCTGCCAGCGTCGCCAGGACGGCACGCAGTGGCCCGGAGCGCCGGAGCAGGGCGTGAAAACGGTACTCATCCCCGCCCTTGGCACGCATCAATGCGACCAGTACGCGCTTGTCGCCGGCCGGCCAGCGGGCCAGTCCGGGAATCTGCGCGAAAAGCAAGGCCAGCGCGCGGAATGCGCTGCGCTCCGACGCCCGCCACCGGGCCATGTCCTTCACGCCGAGTGCGCGGGCCGTCACGCGCGTGGCGGCCCGTTCGGCCGCCGCGCGATCGCCGGCGAAACGCGTGCCGATCCATTCGGTGACGGCGATGCTGAGGTCCGCCGGTTCGCAGGCTGCACCGCGGCCGTTGTCGCGGTCGTTGCCGTCAAGGCACAGTTCGATATCGAAACCGGTGAAGCGGCGCAGCACCGGAAGGGGCGTCCGGTAGCCGGGCTCCGCCTGCATCCGGGCAAATTCGCGGCCCGCGAGGGCTGCCGCGCGCGCCTCGACGGGCCGAAAGCCCAGGCGGTAGTAGAACCAGAACGCGCCGGATCGGAGTCCTTCCTTGTTGCCGCCGCCGAACTGCGACGGTTCCGCGATGAAGCGCGCGACGTCGAACCGCTGGCGATAGACCCGCAACACCTGACCGAAGAGAAATGCCGACTCGCCGCCGCGATAGGGTTCGAAGATATTGACACCGATGCGGCAGGTGCCGAGGAACGGCCAGCCGCCGCCGTAACCTACCGGGAGGCCGTTCTTGAAGATCATCATGCCGATGTGCGAATCGAGCGGACCGCGGCGGTCCGGGCGCATCGTGTAGAGCGCGATGGCGACGCCGCGGCCGACGTCGTGCCAGGCAACGCCCTCCGGATACGCGAGCGCAATCGCGTCGGTCTCGCGGCCGAGCGCGGCCAGCATGGCGCGCCCTGCGTCGACGATATGGAGGCGCTCGCGTCGCGATAGCCGCCGCGCGGGCGGCAGCGGCTCGCACAGGAGCGCCGCCAGGTCCGCACTGCGGATGAGGCCGTCACGATGGCAGTACGTCCGCGACGGCAGCCCGCGCACGAACGTGCGCGAAAGCATCGAACCTCCCGGGCGGATCGTGACGAACGGTTTCACGGCGTCGAACAGGTGCTCCCGCAACGCGTCCGAACACGGCAGGCGTTCGAAATGGCGGACGAGCCACGCGAGCTTCGACCCGCGGTGGCTGCCGCACGCGGACTCGAGGAACGCCTCGCCGGGGTCGTCGGTCGCGGTCAGCTCGAACTCGATCGGCGACAGCGCGCTTTGCATGACCTCCGGCAGCGGCAGGCCATCGTCGCCGAACGAATCGATTTCACCGTGCCGGGGAAACCGCTCGACCAGCCAGCGCGCGATGTCCCAACCGAAGTTGATCGTGACCTCGGACCACGCGATACCCTTTCCGACGAGCGTCCTGCGCAGGCGGGCAGGCCCGTCGGCGGCGATCGTCCGCGCGACCGCGGCCACGCGCCGCAGCTCGACCCGGGCAGCATCGCGCAGCGCCCGGGTCTCCGGGTAGGCAAGCAGGAACAGCAGGCAATCGTGCCAGGCGACAAGGACGTCGCTGTTCTCGATCGGGCGCGCGGCGCCATCGCGCAGCAACGCGGCCTTGCGCTTGCGGTTGCCGGCGCCAAAGCGCGTGGCGGCCGACCGCAGCGCGTCGACGTCGCCGAGGCCGAGAGCCGGAGGGGAGGTCACGATGCCGCGGATTCTAGCCGATCGGTTCACGAGTCGCCGGCACGCCGGCCCAAGCGTGACCGCGACCGACGGCAAACCGCTATACTTACCGGCTTTGGGTCACGATCCGGGGAGAAAGCGATGCGCATCGCCAGCAATGTCACCGACCTCATCGGCAACACGCCGCTGGTCCGAATCAACAAGCTCGCTGCCGGTGTGCGCGCGACCCTCGTCGCGAAGCTCGAGTTCTACAACCCGGCGCACAGCGTGAAGGACCGCATTGCCGTCGCGATGATCGACGCGGCCCAGGCGACGGGCAAGATCGGGCGCGACACGATTGTGCTCGAGCCGACATCCGGCAATACCGGCATCGGGCTCGCGATGGTCTGCGCGGCGCGCGGCATCAAATGCGCGTTCACCATGCCGGAAACCATGAGCCGCGAGCGCCGGCTGCTGCTCAAGGCTTATGGAGCCGAACTGATCCTCACGCCGGGACCGGAGGGCATGACCGGCGCGATCAACAGGGCGAAGGCGATGGCCGCGTCCGATTCCCGATACTTCATTCCCCAGCAATTCGAGAATCCGGCCAATCCGGAGATCCACCGCACGACGACCGCCGAGGAGATCTGGCGGGACACCGATGGAACGGTGGATGCCGTCGTGTCCGGCATCGGTACCGGCGGGACGATCACCGGAGTCGGCGAGGTGCTGAAGGCGCGCAAGCCCGGATTGAAGATGATTGCCGTGGAACCCGACGCGTCGCCGGTACTTTCCGGCGGGACGAAGGGGCCGCACCCGATACAGGGCATCGGTGCCGGGTTCATTCCCGCGATCCTCAACACCAAGATCTATGACGAAGTCGTGCGGGTCAAGAACGACGACGCTCTCGCCATCGCGCGCCGCATGGCGATGGAAGAGGGGCTCCTCGTCGGCATATCGTCCGGCGCTGCGGTGTGGGCCGCGCTGGAAGTGGCGAAGCGACCGGAAAGCCAGGGCAAGCTCTTCGTCGTGATCATCCCGTCGTTCGGCGAACGCTACCTCTCGTCGGTGCTCTTCCAGCATCTCGAGGCGTAGCAGGGCGGCGCGCCTCGCGTGCACCGGCGGCCGCGCGCGGTGGCGCGCACTGCGGATTTGTCCGCCGGCCGTCGCGCGCAGGCGTTATCAGCGACCCTTGGCGCCCGATTTCCCTCGCGGCGCGATGCGCATGACCGGCGAGCCCACCGGACGGCGCGTCTGCGGCGTCGGAGGGATCGGCTGGAACGTGCCGGTCTTCGCATTGTGGCCCTTGAAGCTACCGCCACCCTTGTTCTTCGCCATGATGTCGTCCTCGTGTGTCGTCCGGTTGGGGCGCTCCGTGCCGCGCGCCGGTGCGGTTGTCTGACCGCCGATTGCAGGGCCTGCGGATCGCTCGCTGACCGCCATTGTTTTCCAGTTGCCGCCTTTTTGCCACCCGGACGAAGGGCGGTGGACATTCCGCCCGCGCGGCGCAGCGGTCGGCGAGTCAGCGGTTTCGTCCGCCGAAGCGATGTACCACGGCGGTCTTGGTCGCGGGCGCCGCGGACCTGGGTGCTCCCGTCCCGGGCGTGGCGGGGCGTGCGGCAGGTGCCGTTCGCGGGGCTCCCTGCGGTGACCGCCCCTGCGCCGGCTTCGCCGCGGCACTCGAGTGCGGCCGCGTCGGGGTCCGCGGTCCACCCGCGGCGCCTCGCGCGTGCGTGTGACTACCGCCACCTGCCTTGCCCCGGGACTGTGGCGTAGATCCGCTGTTGCGCTGCTGCCCGCGTCCCTGGCCCGCGTGCGTACCACGACCCTGCCGCTGCAGGATCGGTTCGGCCCTGGCGTGAGGATCGGGTTCGAAGCCGGCGACGACCTCGCGCGGAATGGCGCACTTGATGAGCTTCTCGATGTCGCGCAGGAATTCGTGCTCATCGACGCAGACCAGCGATATCGCCTCTCCGGTGGCGCCGGCGCGTCCCGTGCGGCCGATCCGGTGCACGTAGTCCTCGGGGACGTTCGGCAGATCGTAATTGACGACGTGCGGCAACTGGTCGATGTCGATGCCGCGTGCCGCGATATCGGTGGCGCACAGCACCTGCAGGCTCCCTTCCTTGAACTCCGCGAGCGCCCGCGTGCGCGCGCCCTGGCTCTTGTTGCCGTGAATCGCGAGCGCGGTGATGCCGTCCTTGTTGAGCTGCTCGGCGAGCTTGTTGGCGCCGTGCTTGGTGCGCGTGAACACCAGCACCTGGTGCCAGCGGTTCGTGCCGATCAGATGCGCGAGCAGTTCGCGCTTCCGTTCGCGGTCCACGGGATGGACTTTCTGCGTGATGATCTCGACCGTCGAATTGCGGCGCGCGACCTCGATCATCGCCGGCGCGTTGAGCAGGCTGTCGGCCAGCGCCTTGATCTCGTCGGAAAACGTGGCCGAGAACAGCAGGTTCTGCCGCCGCTTTGGTAGTTGCGCGAGGATCCGCTTGATGTCGCGGATGAAGCCCATGTCCAGCATCCGGTCGGCTTCGTCGAGCACCAGGATCTCGACGTGCGACAGGTCGACGGTCCGCTGCTGGTGATGGTCGAGCAGGCGACCCGGGGTCGCGACCAGGATGTCGACGCCGCGTTTCAGCTGCGTGATCTGCGGGTTGATCCCGACGCCGCCGTAGACGACCATCGATGTCTGCTTCGAATACTTGCCGTAGACACGGACGCTCTCCTCGACCTGCGCGGCGAGTTCGCGGGTGGGCGTCAGGATCAGCGTGCGGACGGGTTTGCGCCCGTTCTCCGTCCTGGGCGCCGGGCGTGTCGAAAGCCGCTGCAGGATCGGCAGGACGAACCCGGCGGTCTTGCCCGTGCCGGTCTGGGCGCCGGCCAGCAGGTCGCCGCCCGCCAGCACGGCGGGAATCGCCTGTACCTGAATGGGCGTCGGCGTGGTGTAGCCCTGTTCGGCGACCGCGCGAACCAGTTCCTCGGACAAGCCGAGCTTGGAAAATGACATGACAGCTTTCGGAAAACGATCGGCCTGTCGCCGGGTAGGGCGCCAGTCGCAGGCTAACGGATAGGGGGAGCGTCGGAACCGACGGCGGCAGGGGGACTGGTCAATGTGCCGCGTAGTCGCAGTATAACAGACGTCACGAGGCGGGCACGGGCGTCCGCACGGGGTTCGGGATCACTTCGACGACGGCGTCCTCGTCGGAGAGCCATACGTGCCCGTCCTGAATCGTGCATTGGAGCTGCATCGTGCGGCGTGCCAGCTTTGCCAGTGCCTGGGTCGTCGCCACCGGCACGCCGATCACCGACAGATTCCGTACCCGCGCGAGATCGGGGCCGGCGCGGCTCCACCAGAGGTCGGCGCCGCGGCCGTAGGTGTAGACGACGACGTCGCGCGCGCGGCCGCAGGCACGGCGCACGAGCTTTTCATCGGGCTGGCCGACGTCGATCCACAGCAGGATGGCACCCGTCAGATCGCGCTGCCACAGGTCCGGCTCGTCGTCGCCGGAAATGCCGTTGGCGAACGCCAGGGCATCGTTGGCGTGCAACGCGAACGCCAGCACACGCAGCATCATCCGCTCGTCGGTCTCCGAGGGATGCCGGGCGATCGTCAGCGCATGGTCCGCATAATAGCCGCGGTCCATGTCGGCGACCCGCAGACCCGCCTTGAAGATCGTCGACTTCAGCGCCATCGGATCATGGCGCCGGGTCCGCGCCGTGGACGTCGATGCGCACGTCGCCGACACGCACGATCCTGCCCGCGCGAATCTTGCACGTCTTGCGCAATTCGACGTGGCCGTCCACGGTCACCGCGCCGCTGGCGACCAGCGCCTTGGCCGCGCCGCCACTGGTCGACACGCCAGTCACCTTCAACAGGTTGTTCAGGTCGATGTACTCGCCGGCGAGCCGGAATTCGAGATGCCGCATCGCCGCGTCAGGTCGCGCGGTGGCCGATCAGCGCGAGAAACTCCTCGCGCGTCGCCACCGAGTCGCGAAACGTCCCGAGCACCGAGGAAGTCACCATCACCGAATTCTGCTTTTCGACGCCGCGCATCATCATGCAGAGATGGCGCGCCTCGATCATCACTCCGACACCCTTCGCGTCGACCGATTCCATGATCGCGCGGGAGATCTGCTCGGTCAGCCGCTCCTGCAACTGCAGCCGGCGCGCATACATGTCGACCAGCCGCGCCAGCTTGCTCAGTCCGAAGACGCGGCCGTTCGGAATGTAGCCGATGTGGCAGCGGCCGAAGAACGGCAGCATGTGGTGCTCGCAAAGGCTGTAGAGCTCGATGTCCTTCACGATGACCATGCTGTTGGTTTCCTGCGTGAAGATCGCTCCGTTGATCAGCTTCACCGGGTCGGCGCGGTAGCCGGACGTCAGGAACGCCATCGCCTCGGCGACCCGGTGCGGAGTCCCGCTCAATCCTTCCCGGTCGGGATCCTCGCCGATGGCAAGCAGCAGGTCGCGGGTCAGGGCTTCTATCTTCTCGGTGTTCACGTGCATGTGACGACTCCCGGCCGTGCGCCGACGGTGGCATCGGACAGCGGATGACGCTCGCGTTTGCGGGCGTGACTGCGACGGCACCTTGCGGTTGCCGCGAATCCCGGTCGATCCGCGCTGCCGGGTGCTGGCATCATTGTCCCATTTGTCGCGTTCGCGCGCCCGGAAAGCCGCGATGGCTTCGGGCGACTCCGGCGGCGGACCCACGATCGCGCGGTCACGGCGGCGCCGTCAGCGCCACCAGCAGCGGCGTCGTTACGGCGGCCAGCGCCGTGGAAATGACGAGACTCGCCGCGATGGTCCCGGCGAGCGTATCGAACTGGCGCGCCATCAGATAGACGTTGGCGCCGACCGGCAGCGAAGCCATCATGACGATCGTCTGGGTTTCGAGCGGCGGCAGCGCCAGCGCGCGTGCCAAAGCGAGCACCGCGAGCGGCTGCACGGCGAGCTTCAGCGTCGTGACGGCGAGGCTTTCGCGCCAGCCGTCGCGAACGCGGAATTCGGCAAGGCCCATCCCCAGCGCGATCAGCGACAGCGGCACTGCCGCCTGCGCGATGAGTTCGAGCGTGCGGTCGACGATTGGTGGCAGCGCCATCCCGGTGAAGCCGAATGCGGTCCCCGCCAAGACGCCGGCGACCACCGGGTTGGCCGCAACGCCCGCCGCGGTTCTGGCGATACCCACCCACGAGAGCTCGCCACGGCGCGCCCATTCCACGGAAGCGGTGACCAGCGTCCACAACAGCAGCGAATTGAACACCAGCACCAGCGAGACGACGGGCATCGCAGCCTCGCCGAGCGTCACCTTCGCCAGCGGCACGCCGAGCAGGACGTTGTTCGCGAAGATGCCGCCGACCGCGAACACCGACTGCGCCGCGCCGTCCATCCGGAAAAGCGCATAGGCGAGGGCACGCCCCGCGGCGAAGACGACGAGGCAACCGCCGAAATAGGCGAGCAGGAGCCGCGTGTCCACCGGCGGCAGCCGTGAGAAGTCGCTCATGATCCGGAACAGCAGCGCCGGCACGGCGACGGAGAAGACGAATTGCGTCAGCGCGTTGGATGCGGCCAGCGGCCAGCCGGCCCATCGCATGAGGGCGTAACCGACCAGCACCAGCAGGAACAGCGGCGCGGTAAGCGACAGCAGATGCTGGAAGGAGTCCATCGCGATTCGCCGATCGACCGCGCACGGCACCGTCCATTCCGCAGTTACAGGCGGGCGCGGGTCACGCATGACGGCTCGCGCCGATCTGCGCCGGCGCCATTGTAGCCACGAAATGTCGCGCGCGGGACGGCTGGCGCGCCCGCGGGTGGTGCCGGAGCTGCAAGTCGATGACGATTCGTCGATGATTCCGATAGAATGAGCCCGGCAACGGGCGTTATCGCCGCGCGGAGCGACAGCGCAGCGCAGCCCTGCGCCGGGATCGCCCGCCGCATTCCATCGACAAGGTGCCGCCGCCATGAGCCATGCCGCGCTCTATAACCGCGAATTCAATTCGCTCAAGGACACCGATTCGGTGGCCGATGCAACGCGGCGCATGCTGGACGACCGCGTGTCCGATCTGCCGGTCATCGACGCGTCCGGAAAACTGATCGGCATGTTCAAGCTCGACCGGCTGCTTGCCGGGCTGCTGCCCAAGGCGGCGCTGGTCGGTTACGGAATGCCCGACCTCACGTTCGTCTCCGATACGCTCGCAGAGCTGCGCGACCGGATGCGCGAGATCGACGCTCACCCGGTACGTGATTTCGCGGTCAGGCCCGACCACGTCGTGCACCCCGACACCACGCCTGTCGAGATCGTGCTCCTGCTCTACCGCGGCGCCGGCAACGTGCCGGTCGTGGCGCGCGACAGCGGCCAGTTGATCGGCATGGTATCGGCGCGCGATGTGCTGAGCGCGTTGCACGACGGAGGAGGTCCGTAATGCACGGCGAAGCGGGACACGCAGCCTCGGCGATCTTCGGCTGGAGCCCGTTGTGGCTCGCCACGACCCTGTTTGTGGGCACTTATCTGGTGATCATGAGCGACAAGCTGAATCGCGCGATTGTCGCCTTGCTGGGCGCCGGGCTGCTGATCCTTTCCGGCGTGCTCGGCCAGCACGAGGCGATGGGCGCCGTCGATTTCAATACGCTGGGCCTGCTGCTCGGCATGATGCTGATCGTCAACATCACGCGCCGCTCCGGGCTGTTCCAGTTCGTCGCGATCTGGTCGGCGAAGAAGGTCGACGCGCGGCCGTGGGGCATCCTGCTGATGATGTCGATCGTCACCGCCGTGTTCTCGGCGTTCCTCGACAACGTGACCACCGTGCTGCTGACGGTTCCGGTCACGCTGCTGATCACCGACGAGCTCAAGGTGAAGCCCTATCCGTACCTGTTCGCGCAGATCTTCGCGTCGAACATCGGCGGTACCGCCACGCTGATCGGCGATCCGCCGAACATCATGATCGGCTCGGCGACCGGACTGACGTTCAACGATTTCGCGATCGCCCTGACCCCGGTCATCGTCGTGATCATGGTGGCCACGATGGTGCCGCTGTATTTCCTCTGGGGCCGGCACCTGCACGCGACCGACGAGAACCGGCGTCATGTGATGAGCTTCAACGAGCGCGAGACCATCACCGACCCCCGGCTCCTCAAGCAGTCGCTGGCCGTCATTGCGCTGGTGATCGCGGGCTTCATGCTGCAGCGGCAGATCCGGATCGAGCCGGCGACAATCGCGATTTTCGGCGCCGCGCTGCTGCTGCTGCTCGACAACGTGGGCAAACCCGGCGAGGAGCAATCGAAGAACGTGCATGGCGCCTTGTCCGAGGCCGAGTGGATCACGCTGATGTTCTTTCTCGGGCTGTTCGTGCTGGTTTACGGCATCCAGAAGGCCGGCCTGATCGACATGATGGCCGCCGCCCTGCTCGCGGCGACGCAGGGCGATTTCAACGTCACCGCGCTCGCGATACTCTGGGCTTCCGCTGTATTGTCGGCGTTCATCGACAACATTCCGTTTGTCGCCACGATGATTCCGCTGATCAAGGCGATGGGTCCGACGTTCGGCGGCGAGAACGCGCTGTTGCCGCTGTGGTGGGCGCTGTCGCTGGGCGCCTGCCTCGGCGGCAACGGGACGCTGATCGGCGCGTCCGCCAACCTCGTCGTCGCGGGCCTCGCCGAGCGTGCGGGGACGACGTTCCGCTTCATGGAATACCTGAAAGTGGCGTTTCCGCTGATGCTGATCAGCATCGCGCTGAGCCACGTGTACCTGTACTTTCGATTTCTCTAGGCCCCGTACACACCTGGCGAATGCGGAGGGAGCATGGGACGCGCCATCGGACTCACGGCCAGCGACGGTTTCCGGCTCTCCGCCTACCGCGCCGATCCGGCAGGCCCACCTCGTGGCGCGCTGGTCGTCGCGCAGGAGATCTTCGGCGTCAACGGGCACATCCGCAGCGTGTGCGATGGGTATGCAGCGGACGGCTTCGTCGCGATCGCGCCGGCGCTGTTCGACCGCTACGAACGAGGTGTGGACATCGGCTATACGCCGCCCGACATCGCGAAAGGACGCGAACTCAAGGGTCGGGCGCAGCTGGATTCCGCATTGCGGGACATCGGTGCTGCACGCGATGCGGCGTCCGACGCCGGCAGGGTCGGCGTGATCGGCTATTGCTGGGGCGGCTTGGTCGCCTGGATGGCCGCGTCGAGGTTGCCGGGTCTTGCCTGCGCGGTCGCGTATTACGGAGGCGGTATGCAGGACGCGATCGGCGAGCGGCCGCAGTGCCCGGTCATGGCGCATTTCGGCGAGCGCGATACGATGATCCCCGTCGCCGGGGTGCATCAGCTGATGGCCGCGCACCCGGACGCGCAGGTCTTCGTCTACGCTGCCGACCACGGGTTCAATTGCGATCAGAGGCCGTCCTTCGACGCAGTGGCGGCGAAGCTCGCGCGCGAGCGCACGCTGCAGTTCCTGCGGCGGCGCCTGGGTTGACCCGGGCGCGCGCAGGACCTAGGCCGGTTTCGCTGCCGGTGCCGATGCAGCGTCCGGGTTTTTCGCCGCGAGCGCGTCGAGGGCGGCGCTCACGGCGCGATCGAACAGCGGCACCGGCTCGACGATCAGCGATGCCTTGCCTGCCGCCAGTTCGCGCGCAAGTTGGTCGGGGGAGAGCACGAGGGCATGCGCGCGCGCGCGGCTCGTGAAAATGTACCGGGTCCGCAGCGGGCTGATCCAGGACAACCGTGCCTCGGTGGCGCCATCCGCTGACTGGAAGGCGAGCCACGTACCGGTGGCCATTTCGGCGATGAAATCGTGGACATTGGCGACCGGCGTCGCCGGCGGCGTCCCGCCGGGCGAAACACCGGGCGCGGCCGCGGCCTTGTCGCTGCGCGTCATCGCCGGCGGAGTCGCGGGCGACGCCTTTGCGGCAGCCGGCCGCGATGGCGCGACGCCGGCCTTGAGCGATTCCATATGGAGCTCGTACACCGTGTGGAAAAACGCCTTCGTCCGCTCGTCGTCAGCGTTGACGGCGGCGCAACCTGCACGCAGGCGGCTGATGAGCGACGGAATCATCTTGCGGAGACGGGCCTTCTGCCCGGTGCGCTCGTCTGCGGCAATGCTCCACAGCAAGTCGTCGAGCGTGCTCCATGCGGCGCGCGACGTCGCGCTGTCGGGACCTTCCTTGCGTGCGATGGCGACCAGGTAGTCGATCCAGGCCGATTCGATGAAAGCGCGGACGTCGGCGGGAACGTCGACTCCCGCGAGCTTGTCCCGGATGAGCGACTCCACTCGCGAACGATCGGCGTTGCTCTCCTCGGCGGCGAGTGCCGCGGCGACGTCGTCCTTGATCGAGGCTTCGGTCCGGTCCCGTTCTTCGTCCACGATCGGCTGCAGGCTGGCGTCGGCGCGGTCGAAGATGGACAGGTCGTGCGCGAACTCGGCGCAGACTTCGTCGACAATGCCGTTGGCGACGGCCGCGATCTCGGCGCCGTAGCCGTCATCGGCGGTGGCGCCCGTTGCCGCAGCGGCAAGATGATCGAGCAGCCGGCGGGCCGGATGCGTGTTGTCGGAAAAAAACCCGCGATCCAGCAACGCGGCCTTGACGACGGGCACCTGCAGGCGCCCGATCACCTCGCGCACGATTTCCGGGATCGAAGGATCGCTGAAAATGTAATCGAACAGCAGCGCTACCACGTCGATTGCGGTACGGTCGGTCGGATTTTCTATCCGGTCCGCGATGGCCTCGCGGATCACGCGTATGCGGTTGCGGGGCAGCAGCGAACCTTCGATGCCGGAAAGCGGGGATTCGGGACGTGCGCTGTCCTCGATCGGATCGAAGCGCTGCAGGAGGTCCATCGCCGCGATCAAGGCCGACGGCGCGCCCGTGGGCAACCGGGGATCGAGCGCGGGCAGGAATGGGGCGGCGCCGGCGACCGGCGCTCGTTGCATTGTCTCCGCCGGAGTCGCGTTGGCGTTTCCCCGAGTTGATGCCGACTCCGGTGCCCTGCCCAGCAAACCGGCGTAGGCCGCCTGGAGCGCGGCGGCGACGATCGGCTGCACGGCGGGCGCGAATATCGCTGCCGCGCCAGCTGCCGCAGAAAGGCCTGTGCCAGTCGCTGTCGCGAGGTTCGGTCCCGCGTCCGGCCCGGCACTCTGGCCCGCGGGCGACGCGGGCGCTGCGGCGTCGGACGTCCGCGCTCCGTCCCGCGGCGCGTCGGCGTCGCGCAGGAGTCGGTCGAACAGCGGCAACAGTTCGCTGTCGTGGGCAGGGCGCAACGCGCTGCGCGCCCGCAATGCCGCCTTGACGTCGGGCAGCACGTGCCGGTCGCCGAGGAACCGGTTCAGCGTCATGTAGATGTGCACGAGCGCGGGCGCTACGTCAACGACGATCCGCTGCATCAAGGGTCGCCAGACCATCGGATTCGGGAACACCGCGCGCGACGTCGCCCCGATCGCGTCGAGCACGTAGGAAGGACCGAAGGGGTTGTCGGCGTTCGTATCGGGCGATTCGCCCAGCAGCAGACCGACCCGCAGGTCGAGCGCGTCGTCTTCCGTCTTCACGGCCCGATGGAGGTCCCGCACGGCCGTCACGATCGCGGTCTGCATTTCCTGATCGTAATCGGAGAGCATCTGCACCGCGGTCGCCGAATCGTCGGCATCGGGACGCCGTCCCACGCGACGACTGCCGGTCATGCGCCTCGCAAAAAATTCTTCTACCGCGGCACCAAAACGCGTCAGCCATTCGCCGCGCTTGCTCCGAAATTCCACGATCTCGGCGTTCGCGACGTGACGGTTCGAGGCAAACAGCGCGTCGGTGGCTCCGACCGAGGTTCGCGCGGCGTCCTGCAGTTCGGAAGCGAATCGCGTGAAGCAGTCGCGCAGCAATACCTGTGCTTCCGCCGGACGCGGCGGATGTTCGTGGTCGACAACGCGGCCCGCTGGAGGAGGCGCGGAGGGCGACGTTTCAGGCATTCAGGCGTCGGTCGGAGGTTTGCGGCAGCGCCCTGCCGCCGCACGGGGAGGCTGCATACTCCCCGGGTTGCGGCAATCGCGCCGGGATCGATGGCGGATTGTTCCACGTTTTGCCCGGCAGCGGCGCGCAGGAATCCCGAGCCGGGCTACCTGTTTTCGGGCGGAGGCGCAGGGCCGGGCGCCGCGTTCCGTCGTTTGCAAACGCAGCGGTCGTGGCGTCGATCAACGGCGCGCCGGGGACGCCGGGTGATCACGATGGCATTGCGGGAACGACGGACTTCATGACGCCACCCGTCGCGGGCATCGCGGCGGACAATGGAGGTCCGGCGCACCGGCTTTCGGATCTCGTCTATCATCGGGCGACAGGCCGTGGCGCGAGCCCGATGGCGGGGTCCGGCGCAAGTGCCGTCCGCCGCCTCATTGTCGCGTGGCCCAGCCGGCACCGGGAGGATGAGCGATGAAGTGCAGCGTCTGTGGCAACGAGAACGGGTCCGCTGCGGGATTCTGCGCGAGTTGCGGCGCTACGCTGCGGTCCGCGGCCAGGATCGCGCCGGCATCGCCCGCACCTGACGCGCCCGCCGCTCCCGTGCCCGCCGGCGCCGTCACCGCGCTGCCCCTGCCCGTGGTACGTGCTGTCGCGCTGATCCTCCTGGCCTCCGCATTCGGCGTCGCCGTCTATTTCACCTATCGCGCGCTGATAACGGTCGGGCCGTCGGAGACAGCCGTCGCGGACGAGGCAGCGAGGGCGCCGGTGGCCGAAGTCATGGAATCACCCAGGCCCGCAGCGGACGGACCCGCGAAGATCGACGCGGCCGCGCCGCAGCCCGCACCCGCCGGGGACGCGTCGAAGGCGATGTTGCCGCCTGCGGAGCCGCCGAATGCGGCGGCGCCCGTGCTGCCGTCCGCCGCCGATTCCGCGACCGCGCCGCCGACAACGCCGGCAACGGTCGCGCCCGAGGCCGAAACAGCAAAGGCGCGCGCCACGGCGCCGCGACCGGCGCGGCCCGCTCCGTCCAAGGGATCGACGAAGGCGACCACGGCGCAGCAGGCGCCGTCGGCGGCGGGGCCAGCCGCAGCGGCCGCCCCCGAAGCGCCGCGACCCGATCGCTGGGCAATGATGAAAGAGGAGCTGGGGCGATGCGCAAGCGAGAACATTCTCGCTCGCGTCGCCTGCGAGCAGCAGACGGGCATCAGGTACTGCGAAGGCTACTGGGGCAAGGTTCCGCAGTGTCCCGCCGTGCAGCAGAATCCGGACAAGTAAGCGATACCGGAAGCGCCCGGCACGGGCCCATCGCGCGTCCTTATCGCGCCGGGCCTTCCGATCCGCCTGAAAGGACGACGCGATGGGTCATGTCTTCTGGAACGAATGGATAAGGCTCGTCGACAGCGGCGAGAACGTCGATGTGCTGGCCATCGGCGACTCGTGGTTCCAGTATCCGTTCAACAATCTGCTCACGCCGCTCTACGAGGCGCTCGAGCGGCCGACGATCTACGCCATCGGTGAAAACGGCGCGCGCGCCGATGCGCTCGGCACCGGGACGTGGCTCGCCAATTTCCGAAGACTGCTGGCGCAGCATCCGTCGATACGGCTCGTCTGCATCAGCGCCGGCGGCAACGACTTTGCCGGCATCGGCGATCTCGACGACCGGATCCTCGCAGCGGACTGCAGCGGCGCCGCGACGCTCGCCGAGTGCTATCGGTCAGGACAACCCGGTCGCGTGTTCGACGCCGTGGAGAGCGCCTGCCGCGCGATCGTCGACGCCGTGGGGGCGGCGCGCAGCGACGTCAGCGTCCTGATTCACAACTATGATTACGCGATCCCCGATGGCCGGACGCTGCCGGGCCTGCGCAGCTGGCTCAAGCTGCCCATGGACAACGCTCGCGTGCCTTCGGCGGGCGCGCCGCTGGGCGGCCTGCGCCGCGAGATCGTGTGCGACCTGATCGACCAGCTGACGGTTCGCCTGCTCGATCTCGAGACTTCGATGAACGGACCGAATCAGCCGACCGTGGAACTCGTCTGGTCCGCGGGAACGCTCGGCGATTCCGCCTGGTCGAACGAACTGCACCCGAGGCCCGGCGGCTTCAATCGGCTCGTCGCCGAATGCTGGCGCGCTCCGGCGCGGCGGGCGCTGGGGCTCCCGTAGCCCGCGGGAGCCTGGCGCGCGTTTCCTCGCCTTGGTGCGTCACGGCTCGAGCGAATCGACGCCCGAAGCCAACTTCGGCGTCATCCCCTGCCGACAAATGGCATCTTGGTGGCCATGACCGTCATGAACTGGACGTTCGCATCGAGCGGCAGGCTCGCCATGTAAACGACAGCGCTCGCGACGTGCGCGACGTCCATCAGCGGCTCGATGGCGATGGCGCCGCTCGCCTGCGGGACGCCCTTGGCCATCCTGGCCGCCATGTCGGTCGCGGCATTGCCGATGTCGATCTGGCCGCAGGCGATGTCGTACTTCCGGCCGTCGAGCGACGCGCATTTCGTGAGACCGGTGATCGCATGCTTCGTCGTCGTGTACGGCGCGGAATTGGGCCGCGGGGCATGCGCGGAGATGGACCCGTTGTTGATGATGCGGCCGCCGCGCGGATCCTGGCTTTTCATCAGCCTGAAGGCCTCCTGCGTGCACAGGAACGCACCGGTCAGGTTGATGTCGACGACGCCCTTCCACTGCTCGAGCGTCAGGTCCTCGAGGTTGATCGGCGGCGCGCCGATGCCCGCGTTGTTGAACAGCAGGTCGAGGCGGCCGAACGTCTGCTTTGCCTGCGCGAACAGCCTGCTCACGGAGGCCGGATCGCCGACGTCGGTGGGAACCGCGATGGCGTGCCCGTCGGCCGCAGCCGCATCGGCGATCGCCTGGTCCAGCGGCGCCTTGCGCCGTCCGGCCAGCGCGACCCGATAGCCGTCCCGCAGCAGCGCGAGGGCGACCGCTTTGCCGATACCGGTGCCCGCACCGGTGACGATGGCGACCTTGGATCGGGAGTTCATGGGCTGGGTCGTCCTTTCTTGCGGGTCATGGGGAGTGCGTGCGCTGCCATCGGCAGGCCATGAGCATTGTCCGCGGGAATCCCGATTGCCGGCAATGGGCGCGTGGCGGCGATGGCGTGGATGGCCCGCCACCGCCGCATCGGCGCTACCTGGCTTCGGGCTGAGCCTTCCACGTGCGCTCGCGGCCCTTGGCTTCCTGTATTTGTTCGGCGGTCATCTTGGTCGCGATGTCGCCAAGCGCCCTCGCCGCGTCCGAGCGGGCGCCGCCGGGTGGCAGTGCGTAGATCGCGAGGTCGGTCCATTTCATGGCCTCGACGTTGTCCTGCGGAACGCCGACGCCGCTCGCATAGAGGAGCCCAAGGTTCAGCTGCGCGAGCGCCATCCCCTGGTCGGCGGCGCGCCGGAACCACTTCGCCGCGGCGGCGTTGTCCTTGCGGACCCCGATGCCTTCGGAATAGCTGACGGCGAGGTTGTACTGCGCCGCCGCGTCGCCCTGTTCCGCGGCGCGCTGGAACCACCGCGCCGCTTCGGCGTCGTCCGGCGCGACGCCTTTGCCTTCCGCATAAAGGATGCCCAGCCGATATTG
This sequence comes from uncultured beta proteobacterium, assembly GCA_963726775.1. GTDB lineage: Bacteria > Pseudomonadota > Gammaproteobacteria > Burkholderiales > Casimicrobiaceae > CAIWHR01. The sequence goes on along the minus strand of CAVSDL010000015.1, from coordinate 52,270 downwards.
AGCCGCAGCATTGCCGCTCTCCGCCAGCGGACGCCATACGTGGAGTGCCGTCAGAAAATCCCCGCCCCGGTAGGCGTCGAGGCCATCCTCGAGCGGACCCGCCGCGGCGGGAGTGATAAACGCGCCGGCAAACATCGCGGCGGCGAAGAATTTTTTCAATGCCATGCTCATCCTGAGCGGATTCCGGAAGGTAAGAAACGGCAGCGGAGCCGAGGTTCCGCGCCCGGCACGGATAATAACGCGCTGTGGCATGCGTCACGTCCTTCCGTTCGCCCGGATCGCGCCCAAGATGGATACGGCGTCGATGCCATCGGGACGCCAGGATGCGACGCGCTTGTTCGGGTGGTTGCCGACCGGCTGGGGCCCCGCGACCAACTTGGCGCCCCGGAGCCATGTCCCGTGGCCGGTGGCCTACAAGATTCCGACAATCGGTCGGACCCTGGCAATCGCCGGTGCTAGAATGACAACGTCATAATGACGGGACGGGCGGTGCGCTCGTCGTTCATCAGGAATATTCCCGGGGCCTGCCCGGAATCTGGCGGATGAAGCATCAATGAGCTGCACGATTTGCGGACGGGTGACGATGCCGGGCGGCAAGCTTTGCGTTCAGTGCAAGGCTGCCCTGAAACGGGCGCGGCAGCAGACCGTGTCACAGGTCGAGCCGCTGCGGCGCCGGACCAAGGCCGGGGCCAAGCGCCGCTCCGCCAGGAAGGACGAGCCCTCCGCACAGCCGCTGCCACCGGTGCTGCCGCCCCCCGTGCAGGCCACGTTACCGCGACGATTGCGGTTGCCGGTGACGCTGGTGGTGATGGGCGTGCTCATTTACGCCGCGGGTTATTTTGGCGATCAGCTGTCGAGCGCGAGCGCGGTTCAAAATCTCGTCCGCGCCGCAAGCGCCCCCGCCCCATCCGGTTCGGTGGCGAACATGCCGGCGCCTCTGGCGCCCCCGGAGCCTTTCCACGTCGTGGACAACGCATTGCCGCTGCCGCCGTCGTCCGCCGTCGCGCCCGCGAATCCGTCAGGATCGAAGCCGGCGGGCAAGATCGTGCCGAAGCCGAAATACGATTCGAAGGTGATCGCCTCGGTGCCGTCGTTGGCCGATTTCGGTCCCGTAACGGAACCGCCGGCAGCAGCGGAGCCCGCACCCCCGCCCGCCCCGAGGCCACCGGAGGCGCCGCCCCCCGATCGCTGGCAATTGATGTCGAACTCGATCGCGCGCTGCGGAGAAAGCGATGGTTTTGTTGCGGGCGTGATCTGCGAGCAGCGCGTCCGCTTGCAGTACTGCGATGGCTACTGGGACCAGGTCGCGCAATGCGCCGGCCGGGTCGACAAGGAACGCTGGCAGTAACGTTCGGCCCCGTCCTCCGCGAAACGGATGAGCCTCGCCGCACGTGCCGAGGTCCGGGGGTGGCCTGCCACGAAGCACTCTCGGTAAGATAAGGCCCGGCCCGCGATTCGAGGAGAATTGAGGACATGGCCATTCGCCGAAAGACCGCCATGGCAAAGGAGACCCGCGCGCGAGCGGCTCCCGCGCCGGGCAAATCGTCGCTGCCCGGACGCGACGCCGCACGTGTCTACGGGCCCAAAGCGGCGCCCCGCTAAGCGGTCCGGGCACGCGCCGCGCGTCGCGGCATTCCTGGAGGAGGCCTTCATGGCAACGCAACGGTTCTCGGTCAACACGCTGTACGCGTTGGCCGCGGTGATCGCCTCGGGACTTGCGTGCGTTGGCAACCCTGCGCACGCGGAACCCGTGTATTTCGACGTCGGGCGGGGCGCGCGTCCGCACGATGTCGCGGCGGCACCGATAACCGGCGGTCCCGTGTACTACACCGCGCAGGGCAGCGGCAAGCTCGGCATCCTCGACCCGAAAACGCGCAAGTTCGACGAGATTTCCCTGGGGCCCCAATCGGCGCCGCATGGGGTGATCGTAGGACCGGACGGCGCGCCGTGGATCACCGACGGCGGGCAGAACGCGATTGTGCGCGTGGATCCGCAGACACGCGCCGTGCGCAAATGGCCGCTGCCCGCGGATGTCGAATATGCAAACCTCAACACGCTTACTTTCGATCGGAAGGGTCGCGTGTGGTTCACCGGACAAAGCGGCTACTACGGCCGGCTCGATCCCGCGACCGGTGACATGAAGGTATGGAAGGCGCCGGGCGGCCGCGGGCCCTATGGAATCGCGACGACGCCGGGCGGCGATGTCTACTACGCTTCGCTTGCCGGCAACCACATCGCGCGCATCGACACCGACTCGGGCGAGGCGACCGTCATCGAGCCCCCGACTCCGAGGCAGGGCGCGCGCCGCGTCTGGTCGGATTCGCGCGGGCGGGTGTGGGTGAGTTACTGGAACACGGGGCACGTCGGGATGTACGATCCCGCGACTCGCAGCTGGCGCGAATGGAAGCTGCCGGGCCGTTCGCCGCGCGCCTACTCGGTATGGGTCGACGATGCCGACCGGGTCTGGCTCACCGAATGGAGCGCCAATGCGATCGTCAGGTTCGATCCGGCCACCGAGAAATTCGAGAGCTTTCCGTCGACGCGCTCGGGCGCCGACGTGCGGCAGATGCTGGGCCGCTCCGGTGAAGCGTGGGGCGCGGAATCGGGCAACGAGCGGCTGGTGATGGTCCCGGCGCGATGAAGCTGCCCGCCAGCGACCGTGGCGATGCGCGAATAGCGACAGGCAGCCTCGGGGTTGAACGAGGCCGTCACCGCCGCCGAAGCGCCCCGGACGCGCCGGGCGCGAGCGGATCAGACCGCGTTCGTGCCTTGGCGCGCCCGGCAGCGCAATCCATTCCCGGAGGACTCAACCCTCGTACTTGAATGACAGCTGGACCCGCGCGCGGTAGGCGACGACCTTGCCTCCCTCGACCTTCATGTCCAGCTTCAGAACCTCGGCGATGCGCAGGTCGCGCAGCGACTTGCTTGCGGCCACGACGGCGTTCGTCGCCGCGTCCTCCCAGGATTTCGTGCTGGTGCCGATCACCTCGGTGATGCGGTATACGCCTTCGCCTGCGCTTTTCTTGGCCATGATGTCGTCTCCTCTTCAGAGTGGGCGTCCCCGCGAGAGCGAACGCACCGCGAGGATCGAATTCATGATACGCGCGCTCTCCCGCAACGGACAGACCACCGTTGCGTCGCGCCATGGCGTATCGTCGCGGTGCGTTCGGCACGCCGAGTCCACCGCGTGACGCGGGCGGGAACCGGTCCGGCGCACCGGGTTGCGAAGAATCATCGGCGAAGGAGGCAGAATGACGGGACTGCGGGAGCGTTTCGGACGACCGCTGCGGCTGGGGATCATCGGCGGCGGACCGGACGCCTGGATCGGACGCATGCATCGCGGCGCCGCCGAAATGGACGGCTGGTGGCGCGCCGCGGCCGGAGTCTTTTCCGGCGATCCGGCGCGCTCGCGTGCCGCAGGCGCAGCGATGGGGTTCGACGCCGCGCGGAGCTATGGCGACGTTCGCGAAATGCTGGACCGGGAACGACAGCGCCCGGACGGCATCGACGGCGTCGCGATCATGACGCCCAACGACACGCACTACGCTTTCGCCGCCGCGGCGCTCGACGCCGGACTGGACGTCGTCGGCGACAAGCCGGTCACGCACGACCACCAAGAGGCCTGCGATCTGGTGGCGCGCGCGCGCCGGCACGGCCGGATCTTTGCCATCGCGCATGCGTATGCGGCGTACCCGATGACGCGGTACGCACGCAGGCTCGTTCGCGATGGCGCGCTGGGCGCGATCCGCCTGGTGCAGGTCGAGTACATCCAGAGCGGGCTTGCCGTGCGTCTCGAAGACACGCCGCAGACCAACCGCCTGCGCTGGCTGCTCGATCCGCAACGCAGCGGCCTGGCGCTGGTGATGAGCGCCATCGGCTGCCACGCACAGCATCTGGCATGCTTCGTCGCCGGCAGGAACGCCGCGCGCGTCGTCGCCGACGTCCGCGCGCTGATGCCGGACCGCAAGGTCGTCGACTATGTCTCCGCGCTGATCGAATTCGACGGCGGCGCGCGCGGCACGCTGACGGTGACGCAGGCCGCCGCCGGCGGCGAGAACGACATTCGGCTGCGCATCTATGGCGACAAGGGAATGCTCGACTGGTCGCACCGCGACTCGGGCTATCTGCGGCTTTCGCTGCAGGGCGAGCCGGTGCACGTCGTCGGACGTGGCGACCCGTTCCTGCCGCCCGAGATCATCGCCGCAGGCCGGACGCCGCGCGGTCATCCCGAGGGATTGCGCGAAGCCTTTGCCAACATCTACGGCGAGGTCGCGCAGGAGCGGATGGCGCGCGCGCTGGGCGAACGCGTCCCGGATCTGCCGTACCCGCGCATCGAGGAAGGCGCGCACACCATGGCGTTCATCGAAGCGTGCGTGGCGTCCCAGGGCAAGGGCGGATGGATCGACGTGGCGAAGGATCCTTCCCCGGGTTGAACGCACGAGGATCGACGCGCGATGGCGGCGCGGCCGGTCGCCTGCGGATCGCGATGCCGCCACGGCGCGACCGCCTGTGGGTGTTGCGGATTGCCGGAACTCAAAGTCCGAACGGCACCACGGCGACGCCGAAGAGCGCGCGATGATACGTCATCACGACGAGCGCAAGCACGACGCCGGAGACGATGGCGATCACGTCGTGCCGCGCCGTCGGGGCAAACGACTTGACGGCGCGTCGCTGCACGGCAGACAGCAAATCGATCACGGCGTAGGCCAGGAGCGATCCGAAGAGGACCGTGCCCCGCACGTCGCCATTGGCGCACAGGTGGACGATCGACCAGAGTCCCAAGCCGAGCAGCATCGGGTGCCGCACCACATGTCGCAGGTGCGTCCGCATATTGGCCGCGGCGAACAGGATGAACGACAGGGTGACGGCATAAGGTGCGACCGCGATCGCGGCCGGCAGGGGCCCGAACACACGCCCGCCGGGGCCCGCCATCCGGTAGCCGGCAACGATCAGGCCGAGTCCCGCGAAGGATGCGAGCGAGAAGATTCCCTTGTAGCGCTGTTCGCCCATGCGCGCCACCAGCAGGTTGCGCAATCCGGGACTTGCGGGAAGCAGATGGATGCCGACAAAGAGGATCAGACCGACGATGAGGAGGGACATCGCGAACTCCCGGGGAGAGGGACCGCCATGATAGATCATCTGTCCTAACCCGAATCTGATCCGGCAGCCGGCGTCAGATCATGCTTGACCATGGCAATCCCGGTTCGGCCAAGACTGGACATCCGCCTTCGGAGGAGCACGGGAAAGACAGCGGACATCGCCAGTTAGCAGATAATATCCACCTGGAAGAAGTCTTCTTCGAAATCCACGGCGACAATCACTGAAGCGATCCATGGCCTACCCCGTAGCCTATGACGTTGAGCCGCAGTTGCACGATCGCAACCGACTCACCGTGTTCTTCCGCGTCATCCTTGCAATACCGCACCTGATCTTGGTCGGCGGCCCGGCCTTCGCCCTCGGCTGCGGATGGGGCATCCACTGGGGGAGCAACGGGATTCTGGGAGTGGTCGCCGGCGTCATGGCGATCATCGCCTGGTTCGCGATCCTCTTCGCCAGCACACATCCGCGCGGCCTCTGGGACTTCGCGCGCTATTTCATGTCGTGGCGCGCCCGTGTCGTGGCGTACGTGGCGTTCCTGCGCGACGACTACCCACCGTTCGGCGAAGGTGCCTACCCGGTCACCTACGACGTTGCCTATCCCGACATGCCGCGGGACAAGTGGTCCGTGGGCCTCCGAATCTTCTATGCGATCCCGCACATTGTCGTGCTGTTCTTCATCGGCATCGCGTGGTTCATTACGGCGCTGATCGCGTGGTTTGCGATCCTCTTTACCGGTTCGTACCCCGCGGGCCTCTACCCATTTGTCATTGGGTACCTGCGCTGGTCGTTGCGCGTAGAGTCTTACCTGTTGCTCATGCGCGACGAATACCCGCCGTTCTCGTTCGAGCCGTAGCGCACGGCCGATACCCGGGATGCAGACCTGACTTGCCAACGACTCACGCCCCCTTGCGCTCGACGGAGAGTGTCCAAGTCGAATTCAATCGTTCATCCATCGGAGGTCAAGATGAGTCACGCGTCAATGCTGAAAGCCAGACGGCAGCACCAAAAAACCAGGAAACTTCTCGATGTCGCAGCGAAGCAGGCCAAACGGCTGGCGAAGCAGGCATTGGCGGGGCCGGTCGTGAAGAAGGAAAAGGTGAAGAAGGAAAAAGTAAAGAAGGAAAAGGTCAAGACGGAAAAAGTGAAAAAGGTCAAGCTGACGAAGGAGGAGCTTGGCAGGCAAGACGCGAAGAAGAGCAGTGCGGGCGCCGGGAAAAAAGTCGCGTCCTAGGAGTCTGTCGGGCTTGCTGTCGCGCATGCGACGGCGGCGAGTTGGGCGCAGTTCAAGGCGCGGGTCCGAAGGCATACCGGGAGTATGGCGAGGGCGTGCAACGCGGAAATGCGCCCAAATCGCCCCGTCCCTTCGGGTTGCTGCCAAAAAGCGCGTCTGCGTCGTTGCGAGTCTGGCGAATATTCCCGATATTCGCGGCGCCTCGCCTGGCATCCATCGCTTTTTGGCCAAGCAACGCATACGTGAGAGCAAGCCCGACAGGCTCTCGGCCTTTCTCGACCCGGAACTGGGGCGGCATATTGCGTTGAATCGCGCCGCCCCGGCTTGTCTGAAGCGGCGGACAATGCGTTGCCGCGTATGTATATCACTTGATGAGGCTTGTTGAATCAGGATCAAGCGCGTCCGTCGCCTCTCGGCCAGAAGCGGACGTGCGCCACGTCGCGCCGGCAATTCGATGAAGGCACCCTCGGTCTCGCTGTGTTGTACGATCGGCGTCACCCTCGGTCCCGCCCTTTCAACGTGCCGAGAGACACCATGTTGTTCGAACCCGCCCGCCACGAACCGTTGCTCGACCTTGAATGGGATGCCACGCGAGCGCGCGGCGCCATTGTCGCCGTCGTCGAAGAGATTGAGGCGACGGTGGGGACCGGCTTCATCTGGCCCTGGCACCCGCTCGACGAAGGGAAAGTTCCCGAGCCACCGCACAAGTCGATCTATCTGGGCGCGTCGGGAGTGCTATGGGCGACGTGGTACCTGCAGCGGGCCGGCGCGGTGTCGCTGCGCATCAAACCGCTGGACTTGATCGATCGCGTCTACGAGTCCTACCTCGCACAACCGGACACGGGCGCAGTCGTGCCTTCGTACTTCCTGGGTGAGGTTGGCATCCTGCTCATCCAGTGGCGGCTGACAGGCTCGCAAGAGGCAGCCGATCGGATGTACAGCGCGATCGCCAGGAACATACCGAACCCCACCAACGAGGCGCTGTGGGGCGCACCGGGCACCATGGTCGGCGCCCTGCACATGCTTGGCTGGACCGGAGAAGCTCGCTGGCGCGACCTCTACCTGGAGAACGTCGAGCGACTCTGGCAAACGTGGCTTCCCAGCAAGGGGGCCGGCTGCCACTTATGGACGCAGAATCTTTATGGCCGCATCGAGCAGCTAATCGGCGCCGGGCATGGCTTCGCGGGAAATGCCTACGCCTTGCTGCGCGGCGCGGTACTTCTGCCGATGGACCGCCGCGAAGTCCTCTACGATCGCTGCGTCGAGTCTCTTCGCGCCACCGCGGCATTCGAGGATGATGGTGCCAACTGGCCTCCGGTTGCCGAAGCGCCAAGTGCCAGCCGCACTAAGATTCTCGTGCAGTGGTGCCACGGCGCGCCCGGCATCGTGACTGGCCTGTCGGACTTTCCGATCAAGCGCTCGGCCGACATGGACGACATGCTGGTCAAAGCCGGGAACGCGATTTGGAATGCCGGCCCGCTAGCCAAGGGCGCTGGCGTCTGCCACGGTACGGCGGGCAACGGCTATGCCTTCCTCAAGCTCCACCGACGCACCGGCGACCCAATCTGGCTTGCGCGTGCACGATCCTTTGCGATGCATGCGATCGCCCAGAGTGAACTAGCCCGGCAGCGGCATGGGCTCCGGCGATACTCGCTATGGACCGGCGACCCGGGACTCGCGATTTATCTGTGGCACTGTGTGACGGGATCTGGTGGCTTGCCCGCACTCGATGTCCTGGACTAGACACGACGTATTCGGGCGGCGCGAACGGCCGCTCCGGGGGATCCCGGAGTTGGCGAACGGCAGCTTTAGAACCGCGAGACCTGAAGGGCGACAGTCTCTGGATGGCCAACTCCGGAAGTACGCCGGCAGAAATTCTCTCGTCGGGAACGGCCCGTCTCAGGGCACAGCGGACTTACGACGCCGCCGCACGCGCTGTGACCAATCCTCCGAAGCTGACCAGCAACGGTCTTGGTTGCCGGCAGCCGCCGAATGGCGGAGCGAACGTCCGCTGCTTAAAGACCTGAACTAGCGGTATCGACCCGTTGTTGAAGTTGGGCGGAGCTGGAAGCGGACTTTGAAAGCGATGAAAGCTGCCGCTGAGCTTTGGGCTGCCAACGGCAGCAACGACTGCGGACGTTGAGGTCGGCGCGGCGTAGGTCGCTGACCGACTTCACCCGACCTTCGGGGCGATTCTTCGTTCGTCCGCAACGCCACCTTCAGCCCTCGGCGTGCCGAAGTCGAGCGGCCGCGACCAGTCTATTGCTGGCGTCCAGTCTCGTGCCTCCATTGGCGGCGCTGTGGCGATAGCCGACACTGCCGCCTGGGACGCGTACGCTAACATCGGCGCATGAGCGCTAGGTTTCATTTCATACAAACCGGTCGCGCATGGGAGCGCTGGTCGAGAAATGGATGCCCGCCGGGGTAATGGCAATGGGTATGGTGCGGATCTTGGCACCTACTAGGACGGTGACCCACGCCGCGATGCGCCGAGAGTTGCGGGCGACAGCGTTGATCCACGTCAACACCGACCTCCGTGAGCTGCCCTAGTTTGATCAGCTGACCGCATATGCGGTGTGCGAGGGGCGATCGAGTTGTTGCGACTCCGGTTTGTGAAGTCAACGCGGGAGGCTGACTGCGATCGTGACCGTGGACGTTGTCGCGCGAGTTGAAATACCTGCTTGCGCGCAGCAGCAGGCGCCCGGAAACAATTGCGACACGAGTCAGCCCGTTCTCGGCATGTGGACATGAAGATCTGCGTCTCGCTAACTGCGCATGGCTGGGTAATCCGAGTTGCGCGCGAGCAACTGCCCTCTGGCGGCAGGTGCTGCATCAGAACAACGGGACAAGGCGTGGCGTGAATGCCGATGTCTAGCGAAGCGCGTAGGTATAAATGCGGATCGACTTCGGCAGCGCGCTCCGACAAAGTTCAAGAAATCGGGGCGTGATCGGCTGACTCCGTCACGGTGATCGAGGCAAGCCTCCAGGTCCAGAAGCCGGCCCGGCCGAAGTTCGGGCAAATGGATTGACCATTGGGGGACCCTCCAATTCCAGGGAGAAGCACCATGAAGTTTGCTGGTCGTTTCAACGTCACCGGTTTCGCACTGTGCTTCATTGCAGGATCGGCGCTGGCCCAGGTCGCGCTGCATGAGGACGACAACTACGGCGGGCGCGTATTTCGCAGCAGCAACGCGGTGCCGAATCTGGGCGACACCGGTTTCAACGACAAGGCATCGTCGGTGGTCGTGCGCAACGGCAAGTGGCAGTTGTGCAGCGACGCCAACTTCCGCGGCAACTGCGTGACGCTCGACCCCGGCGAGTATCCGCCGCTCCGGGCGATGGGCCTCAACGACAAGGTCTCGTCGGTGCAGGAACTCGGCGGCAGGCCCGCCCCCGGCTATGGCGGCAACAACCAGTGGGGTGGCAATAGTTACAACCCGGCCTCCACCACCAAGCTGACGGCCAAGGATACCGGCAATGCCGGCTGATCAACGTGAGTCTGGGGCGCGACATGTACAACGGCCTGTGCATGCTCAAGCAGACGGTCGACGGCAACCAGAACAAGTTCACCATCCGCATGGACAACGCCGAGCCTTACGTCTTCGTCAATCGCGGCGCCGACTGGGAATTCGCGAACCCCTACGGCGCAGCGCAGCCGGCCCGCTTCAAGGACATGGGCCACAACGCGGTGTTCCGCTGGGGCGATTACCGGCTCGAGGTCGACGAGGACCTGTGAGCGGATGCGGACGGAGCGTGGAGCGGGCGTGAAGCGCCTTGGCGTCGTCGCTGTAACGATGCTGGCAGCCGTCGCTGGTGGCGTGCCGGCACAGGGCGTAAAGCCAGCCGACGCTCCGCTGCCGGCAATCGCTGCGCATCCCGCGCCCCCGGCAACCGCAGGGCGGCCGGCCGGTTTCGACCAGACGTTGTTTCTGCAAGGCGTGACGTTTCGCGTAACCAGCGCGAACGCCGGGTCGCGCAGCCGGGTGCGCATCGAGCCGAAAGGGCTCACGATCGACAACGCGGTCATTGAGCAGGAGATCGACGGAACGGTGGCGATGGCCGAGGTCGCCGATCTGAATCTCGATGGTTCGCCGGAGGTTTACGTGTACATCACTTCGGCCGGCAGCGGCTCCCATGGGTCTCTGGTGGCCTATGCGGCCAACAAGGGCCGCTCGCTCAGCGCGATCTACCTGCCGCCTCTTGCCGACGATCCCAAGGCATCCAAGGGCTATATGGGCCACGACGAATTCCGCGTCGTCGAGAACACGCTGGTGCGCCGCTTCCCGGTTTATCGCGACGGGGACACCAACGCAAAGCCCACCGGCGGGACCCGTCAGGTCCAGTACAAGCTCAAGGCCGGCGAAGCAGGGTGGGTGCTGCGGCCTGATCGAACCGAAAATTACTGACCGTATTTCATAATCGAGTGTCACGGTCGCCATCGATGTAGCGCTGCAACCAAGCCGCAACCTGTTGAGGAGAATTCCATGTCGCGCATCGTGCTTGCCATTTCCCTGTGTGTTCTTTCCAGCGTGACCTTCGCCGCCACCACCCAACTCAAAGGCGCGGTCTACTCGCCGGACCCCGGCGTCATCTGCGACAAGAAGGCCGGCTTCTGCGCCGACTCCGAGGGGATCGCGGTGGCGCTGACCAAGATGTACCTGGGCGACAAGGCCGAGAAGAAACTGATGGACCGGATCAAAAAAGAGCCGGGCGTGCAGGACTACGACACCACCACGTTCGTGCTGACCAACAAGGTCGCCTGCGACTGCAAGGCCAAGAAATGCAAGGTGAGCAAGTACGAGGACAAGGTCGACGCGGCGCACACCAAGGCGCTGTTCGGGAAGTAAGGCCGTCAACTCGAGTCATTTCCCCGCAACTTCTGCCCACAACGCGTCGCCTTCCAGGAGCGCCCACGATATGAACCCGTCCGGAAACCTGTTGTCACGCCTTCTTGCTGTCCTCGCCGCAACCGTGTTGCTTCTTCTCGGCGGCACGCAGACCGCACACGCAGCCACCTACACCGTGACCAGTGGCTCGCTGTGCGGCGGCGCCGGCACCTTCGAGCAGGCGGTCAAGGATGCCAATGCCAGCCCCGGCACGGACACTATCGTGTTCACGCCCGGGTTGACGGTCAACGTCGCAGCGTGCGCGGCGTTGTACCCGGGAGTCGAGCAGTTCCCGATCGTGGCGCTGGAGTCGGTGGACATCGTCGGCAACGGGGCCAAGATTCTTGGCAATCAGGCCTGGTTCGACCAGACCGGTCAGATGAACAACACGGGGCTGTGCCCGGGTGCCATCGGGACCAACGCACACTGGATGTCGATCTCCACGGGCTTCCTGGCGGTGGGGACCTACGGTCAGGACAACTCGAGCATCAAGGTGTCGGTGTCGGGGCTGTCGTTCGACAACCTGCCCGAACTGGTGGCGGCGTACGACAAGTCGTCGTTCACGCTGACGGACTCGAAGGCGACAAACATCAACTCGTTCAACGAGGGCTGCAACCGAGGCGTGATCGCCGGTTTTCCGGGTGCGAACGTGACGCTGCGCGACGTGCAGATCGACCACTCCTACGCTCCGGGCATGCGCACCGGCGACATCGATTTCGAAGGGCTGATCAGCGGGAGCGACGGCGCCTTGGTGATGGAGCGGGTGTTCCTGGTCGAGAACGGACAGGGCCGGGCGGTGGCCTGGGGCAACTACCTGGGCACGTCGACGGTGAAAATCGTCTCCAGCAAGATCGTCGAGTCCCGCGGGCTGCGCCTCGACGCGACGACCACCGACATCGTCAACACCGTCTTCTACACCGACCGCGTCACCACGGCCGACCGGGTGATGGCATTGAAGGGCGCCACCACGGTCAAGGCCAGCACGTTCTACTGGGTGGAGCCGGCATGCGAATCGTCCTGCGCGGTCACTGGGATGGGCTTCTGGACGCCCTCTACGGGCACGGTCGCGTTCCAGTCCACCGCGATCGGCGCTTGGGGAAGTTACCCGAGCTCCGGGCCGCTGCTGTTCGGCGACGTCTCGAAGTTCTCCTCCGATGCGCTGACGTGGGTGCAGCAGACCGAGAACCAGAACAACGCCGCACTGACGGCCATCCTGCCGAATGTGATGACCACCGTCCCAGGGCTCACACCGATCGGCGTGGGCCAATGGTGGGTGGACGTCGTGACCCCGCTGCTGGGCAACTCGGTGAATCCGGGTGTGCTGCTCGACGTCATCGACTGCGCCACGAACCCGCTGCTCAATCCCATCGACAACTCGCCGATCACCACCGACGCGCTCGGCAACCCGCGCTGCGACGGCAACGGCAAGCGCAACATCGGCGCGGTGCAGACCGTGCTGTCGCCGCACCTGACCGTGGCGGCGGTCGCCAGCCAGACGGTCTCGCTGGCATGGAACCGCCCGAAGGACCCGCCGTCCGGCGAGATCACCGGATACGGACTGTGCTACGGCACCGGCAGCCTGCCGGACAATTCGCTGGCCGTCTGTCCCGGCACGCTCCTCGCCATCACGGGCCCGGGCAACCTCGCCCGCACGGTCACCCCGCTCGTCAACGGCACGCCCTATTGGTTCATGGTCCGCGGCATCAACGGTATCGGTCCCGGCCCGTGGAGCAACGTTGCGACGGCCACTCCGCTCGGACCGGTCGGCCTCCCGCAAGTCTCTGCCGTGGTCGGCGAGGGTCAAGTGCAGCTGTTCTGGACGCAGCCCGACTTCGGCGGTCGTCCTGGGCCGTACACCTACGACGTTCTCTATCGGATCGCGGGGCAGCCCGACTGGATACTGGGGCCGCAGGGAATCTCCGGCCAGACTGCGGCCATCACCGGACTGCGGCCCGGCGTCATGTATGAGTTCGGCGTGGTCGCCCATGCCGGCGATGGAGGCATCTCCCCCATGGTCAGCTCGATCACGGCCGCCCCGCCCCTGGTCGTTCCAACGCTTTCCGACTGGGGCCTGCTGATCCTGGCGTCGATGCTGGTCGTGGTGACGGGCTGGCACTTCCGTCGGCTGTCGCGCCGGTGACATCGGGGTGGCAATAGCGGAGATGGCGGATTCCATGCCCCGGCAGCGAGTCCTTGCGAGCTTGACCATGGGGTTCCTGGCGGGAGCGCTCGCCTGCGCCATGGCTTATCGGATGATCGGCTCGACCGTCGATGACCACGGCATCCTGCGCGAGCCGTTCTTGCCGATTCCCCTCGCCGAGTTGTTGCTGGTGCTGGGCGTGCTGTTCGGCGGCTTGTACTTGTTCGCGCACCTGCGTGCTCGGCTTTCGCGCCGCCGCGCGCAGGTTGCTGCGAAGATGCGCGCATAGATCGCCTCCATGCTCGATACCGTTCACTACGCCAGCGGAGGCGCTGCCGGCGGCAGCCTCCGCGCACTGTGCAAGGGCAGGCCGAGGGACTGCGTGGTCGAGCTGTCCGACCCGCTGGCGATCGGCCCGCTGCGGGACCTCGACCTGCCCGACGGCCTCTTGGCACGCAAACGCTACCTGCGACAGTTGTTTGAGCGCATCGCCGAAACGGAACTGTTTGAAGGCCTGACGGCCCAGATCGGACTTCCCGAGCTCGGGGCCGGCAGGCCGGACGCGGCACGGGCGATCGTCCGGTGCGGCCCGAACGCCGACGAGCAACTCATGCTGCGCGCGGCGTGCGCCGGATGGCGGTATCGCCCGCTTTACGTCGTGGAGGTTCGAGGCGGACGCCGGCGGAACCGTGTCGCACCGGGCGGGCGGCGCCTGCACGCCCGATGAGCTTCGGATCGCGGAGCAGGGCGCGCTGCTGTTGTCTGCTGCGGCGCAAGCCGCGCTGGCTGCCGATTGGGAGCGGCTGCTGCGATCCGAGCACCGGTTGCGGATCTTCGAGCGCGACCAGATCGTCGGCTACGAAGAAGATCTGTTCGACCCGTCGCTGCTCGCCGCGTGTCCGCGCGATTTCGCGAGCGCGGCACGAATCGTCGGGCAGGTGATGGGCGAGAGCCCCCACACGATCGGAGACAGCTACCTCGACTATCGGCTGCACGACCTGATCGCGCGCGAAGATGTCGACGCGGACGACGGCACAGCGCGGCTCGCCGCCATGCGTGTGCGACGCCGGTCGCCCCCTTGAGTGCAACCGGAGCGAACGACGGCTTGCTGGAGAATTGAGAGATGGAGTTGGTTGTCTGCAAGTGGCCGTGTGGAGCCGGTTGCCGCGGTTGGGGAACGCGAACTATCGACCGAGCCCGTGTGAAAACGCGTCGGTTGCCAATGCGAGAAAGTTGCCTATATTGAGGAGGAGGCTTTCTTCGGAGCGGCAACATGAAGCGATTCGTCGAAGGTGAAGACCGCACGCAGGTCACGCTGTTGCCGGAGTGTCTGGATGACTACATCGCCGAGGACAACCCGGTTCGGGTGATCGATGTGTTCATCGACGAGCTCAATCTGAGGAACCTTGGCTTCGACGGTGTCGTACCAGCGGTCACCGGGCGACCGGCGTACCATCCGGCGGTGCTGTTGAAGGTCTACGTCTACGGGTATCTCAATCGCGTCCAGTCCAGCCGTCGCCTGGAACGAGAGGCGCAGCGCAACGTTGAACTGATGTGGTTGACCGGGCGCTTGACGCCGGACTTCAAGACCATCGCCGACTTTCGCAAGGACAACGGTGAGGCGATTCGGCGAGTCTGCCGGCAATTCGTCGAGCTGAGCCGCCGGCTGGGACTTCTGGGTGAAGCGGTGGTGGCCATCGACGGCAGCAAGTTCAAGGCGGTCAACAATCGGGACAAGAATTTCACGCCGCACAAGCTGAAAGCGCGGGTGCAGCAGTTGGAGGAAAGCATTGCGCGCTACCTGGCCGACCTCGACCGTGCCGATCGCGATCCGACGTTGCTGCCGGCCGCCCGGGTATCGCAATTGAAGGAGAAGATCGTTGCGGTCAAGGCACACATCCGCAAGCTCGGGAAGATCGAAAAGGAAATGCTGCGGACACCGGATCAGCAAGTCTCGTTGACCGATCCGGATGCTCGCTCGATGGCCACCAGTGGCCGCGGTACCGGTATGGTGGGGTACAACGTGCAGACCGCGGTGGAGACCAAACACCATTTGATCGTCGCGCACGAAGTTACCAACGTCGGCCACGACCGGAGCCAGCTGTTCGCGATGGCCAAGCAGGCCCGCCGTGCGATGCGAACGCAAGAACTGACGGTCCTGGCCGATCGCGGCTACTTCAATAGCCCGGAGATTCTGGATTGCGCCAAGACCGGCATAACTCCGTTGGTGCCGAAGCCGTTGACCTCCGGCAGCAGGGCCGAGGGACGCTTCGACAAACGTGACTTTGCCTACATTGCCAAAGCCGATGAATACCGCTGTCCGGCGGGGCAACGAGCCATCAAGCGTTACACCCGTATCGAGGACGGCCTGACCTTGCACTCGTACTGGTCATCAGCCTGCCCCAAGTGTCCGCTCAAAGCCCGCTGCACGACGGGTGACTATCGGCGCATCAAGCGCTGGGAGCACGAAGCCGTCCTCGAAGCGATGCAGCACCGTCTGGACCGTCAACCCGATGCCATGAAGCTGCGCCGGCAGACGGTCGAACATCCCTTCGGGACACTCAAAGCCTGGATGGGATCGACGCATTTCCTGACCAAGCGACTACCTCGTGTCAGCACTGAAATGAGCCTTCACGTACTGGCCTACAACCTGAAACGCGTCATGCAGATCATGGGCATCAGACCGCTGATGCAGGCGATGCGGGCGTGAAGTCCTCTCTCACTGCACGATAAGCCGCGCAGAACGAGTTGCCACGCGCATCTGCCGCGCAACGCTCGAACAAACCGCGACGAAATCAATCACGTTCAGCGGTCGCGCATAGCGCATCGGCGGCGGTCTCAAACACCCCGGAGCGCGCCTACACGGCGTGTTCAGGCAGATCTTGCGTTTCCTCACAGCCTCGACCCAAAGCGGACCTGACGCGTCGGTGCAGTCCGTCGGGCGAGTCGCGCGATTAAACGGGAACGTACGTCAACCTAATCACGTCCTCGCCAATTAGATCGCTGGTCACAAGGCGGAGCGGCGGCCGGGGGCCGGCGAAGAATGGCTTGCCGCGACCAAGCACGACGGGGTGGAGGTAGAGTCGATACTCATCAATAAGACCAAGATCGGTTAGGCTTCCTGCCAAGTCTGGTCCGGCAACTTCAATCTCCCCAACCAGCTGAGCCTTCAGCCCACGTATCACCGCTTCGATGTCATCCTCGACAAGGGTGGCGTTGGGCCCGACCGACTTCAACGAGCGCGACACGACCCACTTCGGCTGGTTCCGCCACGCCGCCGCGAAGTCGTGTTCCTCCGCGACCCACTCCGGACGGTCTTCGTCCCAATAACGCATTACCTCGTACATGCGGCGACCGTACACACTGCCCGTCAAGTCGCGCACTTGCTCTATGAAGTGACGAAAGAGCGCAGGGCTTGGCCTAAATTCCAGATGGTCGACGTAGCCATCCAAGGACTGGTTCATTCCAAAGACGAGTTTCGCCATGCTACAAATTCTCCACCCCAGGTTCTTCAGAATAGCTTGAGCCGACGTTCCGCAGAAGTGAGGTTGGACACGATCTGCGCGCCCCATTGTCAGTGTAACCAATAACCCGAAGTCCGCTTTGGCCGGTAGTGTGAATTCGGAACGGCGCCCGTCAGCTGCCGTTCGCGCCAGAGGCAAACAACTCCAAGGGCGGCTATCGGCGACATGAGGGAATCTCGGCCCGCGGCCACGAGCGGGCATTGGCCGCCATTGCCCGGATGTCTGGTCCAGACCGTAGCGGCCGTTCGGTTTCGGCTTGCCTGTAACTGAGGGCGACCCTGACCGGCCAGCCGATCTCCGCCAAAGCGGTCGACGCGATGACAAGAAAAACGAGGGCCGGCATGGCCGGCCCTCGTTTCGCGGCACGCGAACGGTCGTCAGACTATTGCGCGGGCGCGGCGCCGATTGCGACCAACTGCGCCGCCGACCAACATCGCAACTGCGGCCAAACCGAGAGTGGCGGGCTCGGGCACGGTGGCGTCGCATATGCCGGTGCCAACCGCGATGCAGGCGGAGCCGATGTCGACGCTCAGTGCAACCGGCGTCCCAGTGGCGTCGTGCCCCCCAACGAATTTTCGCTGGTCCGGGTCGAGGCCTAGGGTAAAGGTTGTGACGCCATTGGCGTCGGCCGAAAATGAAAAATGGGCCAGCAAGAAGCTGTCGTGCTGGTTGGCGGCCACCGTCGCGTCATTTGCCACGGCGGTGGCATGGAAGCCCCAGTCGCCAAACGCGATGCTGTCGAACGCGAACGTTGGCACGAAACCGTATGCGCCACCCAATTCATCGAAAATCGCGGTGGCGTCGGCACTTCTAGCTGCGCCCATGATGGAGCCGTCATAGAGGAAATTCACGTCGAGGCCCGACAGAAATTCGGCGCCGAATCCGCTAATGTTGGCATCGACGAACACTGTGTCGCCAATGTTGACGTGCTGAGCCGACGGCAGGAAGGAGAGCACGATGTTTGCGCTTGCAGGTACTGCCGCGAAAAGTGTGCACGCGGCCAGGGCAGTTAGGGTTCTCTTCACTTCTTGTACCTTCACGGTGGCCTTACCTGTTCCAATCGGTTTGCTGCGCGCCCCAACTCGGGGCACGCTCGCTGCCGTCGAAGTGGAGCTACCGCGTAGAGGCACGCAAGTATTGCGCCAAAAATAAAACGGCCATCACATCAAAGGCGTATGGCTGATTGAGCGCGTTCGACGCAGGGGTGTGTAAGAAATTCCGACAGGGCGCGATAGATTGGTAAAGCGCCTGCCGCTCCTTCACTCGTCAAGCGGCGGTTGACTTGTCGGTGGCCGCTCGCCGGCAATCGGGATGTGAAGCGGACCGTCTGGAACTAGCCGATGACGGGCGTCCGAGGCGGGAGTCGTTGCGTCGCCTTCCGCTGCGTTGCGGCCGTTGGTGGCGTCAACTCGAACGGCAACTGTGGGAATCCGGCCATTGCGCCAGCGCAGTTCGAAGCCGTGCGACATTGTCCATCACGTCGACTCTCGGCTGGGACGGATCATCGACAGCGCTCGTTGCGAGCATCCGTCAACGTCGCCGGCCGGCGATCGGAGTGAGGTTGCCCGCAAACCGGACGGTTCCCGAAAATTCGGGACCATCGATCTTCGCGCGCACGCTGCGGACTCCGCCGTCCGGGCCGACGAACGTGAAGCCGAGCTGGTCGCCCTGCAGATACGCGCCAAGCAGCGGCTGCGTCCGGCCCCGGATCGTCAACGTCCCGCCGATGCGTTGAAAGCGCTGTGCGAGGTTGAGCTCGCCCTCCCAGAATCCCGCTTCTTCACGCAGCGTCCAGCGACCCGCGGCACGCGCCGGAACGATCCACAGGTAACCGTCGCCTTGGCCGTCGCGGAATGCTTCGTCGGGCTCCCATTCCCCCATGTCCCACAGGTGCGACACGACGCGCGTGCCCGGCTTCATTCGGAGCAGCACCGGACGGAGCTGCTGGTTGAGGTCTGGCAGCAGGTACAGCGTGACCACGGTGGCCTTCGAGAAATCCTCCTTGAAGATGTCGCCCGCGACGATCGTCACCCTGTCCGCGACGCCCGCGCGTTCGGCGTTGCGGCGGGCCAGCGCCGCGAGCTCGCCGTCGAACTCGATGCCGACCGCCGTCGCGCCGAAGGCCATTGCCGCGGCGATGGGAATCCTGCCGTCGCCCGCGCCCAGGTCGTAGACGATGTCGGCCTTCGTGGTTTTCGCCGCCTGCAGCATGCGCATGACCATCGCGTCCGGGGTCGGCAGCCACATCACGTCTTTCCCCGGCTGCCGGAGCCGCGGGCGGTACATCTCGTCACCGTATTGCGGAAAGTCCTGCGCGGCGGGCGCCGCGGCCGCGAGTATCGCGATCAACGCGACGGCGACATGACGGCAGTTCATCGGGTCAGGGCCGTACCGACGCCACGAGCGCACCGAGGTCCGCGGCGTCCGCCAGCGCACCGCACTGCGCGATCAGGCGCTCCGCGCGTTCGGCGCCCAGCACCGGGTCGACCAGGCCATGGAACTTGCGGGCGAGATCGGCGTCGCTCATCGGCCGCTGCAGGCTGCCGACCGCGTGGGCGACGAACAGATGTACGGTGCGACCGTCCCGGCGGGTCACGGTGATGTCCGCCGCGTCTTCGTCGATCGCGGTGTCGACAATCGCCTCGATGCGATCGCGCAGCGCGATGACGTCGGCGCGGGCGACGATGGCGTCGGAGAACTCGGCTTCGCCCGCCTGCCCGAACAGGAGACCCGCAGCGCACGCGTGGTAGACGCTGAACTTGCCTTCGAGCCCGACCGTGGGCGCGGTCTTGCCCGTGAGTTCCAGGACCAGCGGGTGAACCCGCAGCAGAACCCGCTCGATATCTCCGGCCTGCAACGCATGCGCATCGCGCAGCTGCACGCAGCCGTCGATCGCCGGATGGATCACGATTCCGCAGGCGAACGGCTTGTAGGTATTGAACGAGATCTCGAAGCGCACGCCGAGCGCGTCGGTGATTTCGCTCCAGTTGCACTTGGTCGAGAATGTCTGGGCCAGTCCGCGTGGCGCTTCAATCGCCCGGGCCGACGCGGTGAAGCCGTGCTTGGCCATCAGCGCCGAAGCGAGGCCGACGCGCGCCGCGGCGCCCGGATGAAACGGCTTGGTCATCGTCCCGAACTGCTCGCGGACGCCGACCGGCTGCGACGCGGCGATGCCCAGCGCCATCGCGGTCTTCCGCGCGTCGAGCCCGATCAGCCGTGCGCAGGCCGCCGCCGCACCGAGCATTCCGGTCGAACCGGTGATGTGCCAACCGCGGTCGTAGTGGTCGGGATAGATCATGTTGCCGATGCGGCACGCGACGTCGATGCCGAGGATCGTCGCGTCGACGAGCCGCCGACCGCTGGCGCCTATATGCTCCGCGAGCGCCAGCGCGGCCGAGGCGACCGGCCCGGCAGGATGGATGACGGTCTTCAGGTGCGTGTCGTCGAAATCGAACGTGTGCGACGTGATGCCGTTCAGAAGGGCGGCGCTGCCGATGTCGACACGCTCGCTGCGGCCGAGGATCGTCGCCTGGGCCGCCGGCGCAAGTTCGAGCATCGCGGCGAGCGCCGCTTCCACGGTGGGATGGCGCGACGCGCCGATGGCGCAGCCGATCCAGTTCAGCAATGTCCGGTGCGCTTCGTTTTCGACGCCGTCGCTCCACCCGTGCGACGGGTGCGTCGCCACGAAATCGGCCAGGATCTGCGTGACGGCAGGCGCGTTTGCATCCGCCTTCACCTGCGCGTTGTGCGCCATGGAAGTTGCTCCGGTAAGCTGTCGCGGGTGCCGCCGATGGAGCGGCGCCATCGGCATTGGTTGCAGCGCAGGGGTTCTTCGAACTGGGGACGGACCAACAGCCTGTGACGGTAGCCGTTGCTCACGGCATCCACGCGCCGCCATTCACGTGGATCGCCTGGCCGGTGACATACCGGGCTTCGGGGCCGCAAAGCATCCGTACCATCGCCGCGACCTCCGCGGGCAGGCCGAGCCGCCCGATCGGCGGCATCGCCGGCCGGTGCGCCGGTCTGGCGGCCGCTGCCGCGACTTCGCGCACGGTATCGATGCGGCCCGGCACCACGCAGTTGACCGTGATCCCGTGCGGGGCGAGATCCAGCGCGAGCGCCTTGGTCATGCCCGCAAGTCCGGCCTTGGCCGTCACGACGTGCGCGCGCTCCGCAGCGCCGCGATGCCCGGTCTCGCCGCCGATGTTGACGATGGATCCGCCGCCGCCGCGGACAAGGTGCGGCAGGCACGCCTGCGAGCACAGAAACGCGCCGTCCAGGATGACCGCCAGGATGCGCCGCCAATCCGCGAACGGCATGTCCGCGAACGCCTGCTCGGTGCGCAGAGCGGCGTTGTTGACGAGCGCATCGAGACGCCCGAACCGATCGATGGTCGCCGCCACCATCGCGGCAACGGCCGCCTGGTCGGTGACATCCGCAGCAAAGCTGGACGCGGTCCCGCCCATCGTTTCGATCGAGCGCACGGTTTCTGCAAGGTCGTCGCTCGCGCGGCGCGCATTGACCATCGCGCTCGCGCCTCCGGCAGCAAGCGCCAGCGCAATCGCGCGGCCGATGTTACGAGCGCCGCCGGTGACGAGTACGACCTTCCCGGCCAGTTCCCGGCCCGGAGCGATGCCAGCTTGTCGGATCATTGTGCTACGGTCGTCGATTCGCCGGTCGAGGGTCCCGGAAGACATCCCCCGGATTATCGCCCAACTTGCCCCGTCCGCAGGTTTGCAGGGCGCGCGTACCGGTCCCTAGTCCGCGTAGACTCCGGCTTTGCGAATGACCGGCGTCCAGCGATCGATCTCGGCCTTGAGATGCGTGCGCAGGCCTTCGGGCGTGGCCTTTTCCTTCGGCACGACCTGCCCCCCGAGTTCCCTCATCTTTTCGACGAAGGCCGGATCCTGGATCGCGGCCTGCAATGCCGCGACGAGCTTGTCCTGCACCGGTTTGGGCGTGCCTTTCGGCGCGTAGACGGCGTTCCAGACCACAACCTCGAAGCCGGGCACGCCGGCCTCCGCCAGCGGCGGCAATTCGCTCAGCGTTTCGAGGCGTGTCCTCGACGTCGTGCCGTAGGCTTTGACGCGCCCCGACTTGATGTATTGCGTCGTCTGGGTCGTCTGGTCGCAAAGAAGGTCCACCTGGCCGCCGAGCAGATCGTTCATCGCCGGCGCGGTCCCCTTGTATGGCACGGTCGTCATCTCGATTTCGATGGTGCTCATGAACAGCAGCCCGCACAGATGCGAAGCCGAGCCGACGCCGGCGTTGGCAAACGAAACCTTGTCCTTGTTTGCCTTGATGTAGGCCAGCAGTTCCTTCAGGTCCTTCGCCGGCATCGTCTGCCGGGCGATCAGCGTCATCGGCACGTCCACGACCTGTCCGATATGCTCGAAATCCTCCACCGGCCTGAAAGGCAGCGCGCGGTACAGCGCGGGCGCCGTCGCCATGCCGATGTGCGCCAGCAGCAGCGTGTAGCCGTCGGGGGCGGAACTCTTGAGCTTCGTCGGGGCGATGGTGCCGCCGGCGCCGGGCGCGTTTTCGACAATGATCACCTGCTTCAACACCTTGCCCATCGCCTGTCCGAGCGAACGCGCCACGATGTCGGTCGGACCGCCGGCCGCGAACGGAACCAGCAAGGTGATGGGTCTCGAGGGGTACTCCTGCGCCAGCGCAGGGGTGATGGACAGCACGATCGCGGCAAGCGCAGCCAGTCCTGGGCGGTACATGCGGAATGCTCCCGAAAGTTGAGGAATCGATGCGCGGAACCGGAGAACACGATACTCCCACATTGTGCCGGCTGGGCGGCGAAGTCGGGCAGCGCGTAGCGACGCTGCGACACGCGACGGCGTCAGCACGGCGGCGGCAACGCCGGCCGCGAGGCGCACGCGCCGCACTGGCGTTCGGGGCACGGCATTTCCGCTAAACTCCGTCCTGGCCTTCATCGGATACGAGCAGCTCTCTTCCGCCTTCCATCCCGGCGCAAGCACTTGGCGGAATCCGGCGGGGGCAATTTGCCCGACAGACCACGCCGATCGCCTCCTGCACGGACTCCAGAAAGTGGAACCTGGACCGGGGGAGGGCGTCGCGATCCGGCATCCAGCAACGGAAAACCAGATGCGAGTCTTCAATTTCAGTGCCGGCCCGGCCGTGCTCCCCGAGGAAGTGCTGCGCCAGGCCGCGGCAGAAATGCTCGACTGGCGCGGCAGCGGCATGTCGGTGATGGAAATGAGCCATCGCGGCAAGGAATTCATCGCCATTGCGGACAAGGCCGAGGCCGATCTGCGCACGCTGCTCGCGATCCCGGCCAATTACAGGGTGCTGTTCCTCCAGGGCGGGGCGATAGGCGAGAACGCCATCATCCCGATGAACCTGCTGCGTGGCCGATCGGTTGCGGACTACGTCAACACCGGCGAGTGGTCGAAGAAGTCCATCAAGGAGGCAAGGAAGTATTGCACGGTGAATGTTGCCGCCTCATCCGAGGACCAGCAGTTCACCTGCGTGCCGGCGCAGACATCGTGGAAATTGAGCCCGGACCCTGCCTACGTGCACGTCTGCACCAACGAGACGATCGCCGGCGTCGAATACCAGTGGACGCCGCAGACGGGCGACGTGCCGCTGGTGGCGGACATGTCGTCGCACATCCTCTCGCGCGTTGTCGATGTGTCGAAATTCGGTGTGATCTACGGCGGCGCGCAAAAAAACATGGGCCCGGCCGGACTGACGCTGGTCATCGTGCGCGACGACCTGCTCGACCGCGCCCTCCCCATCACGCCGTCGGCCTTCCACTGGAAGGAGCAGGCGGAAGCCGATTCGATGCTGAACACACCACCGACCTACGCGATCTACATTGCCGGGCTGGTGTTCGAATGGCTGCTGGCGGCGGGTGGCCTGGCGGCCATCGAGCGACGGAACGTCGCCAAGTCGAAGCTGCTCTACGACTATCTCGACAGTACGGCCTTTTACCGCAATGCGGTGCGCCCGGAAGACCGTTCGCGCATGAACGTCACGTTCCGGCTGCACGACGAGGCGCTGGACGCAAGGTTTCTCGAGGGGGCCCGGGAGCATGGCATGGTGCAGCTCAAGGGCCATCGCGCCGTCGGCGGCATGCGCGCTTCCATCTACAACGCGATGCCGGTCGAGGGCGTGCAGGCGCTCGTTGCCTACCTGCGGGATTTCGAGAAGCAACACGGCTGAACACTCATGACCAAGTACCGCATCCTGACGCTCAACCAGATCTCCAGCCACGGCCTGCACCGCTTTCCGGGCGGCCGCTATGCCGTCGGGAAGGCGATCGAGCAACCGGATGCCATCCTCGTGCGTTCTCACGACATGCACGCCATGGACGTGCCGGCGAGCGTCAAGGCCATCGGCCGGGCCGGGGCGGGAACGAACAACATTCCGGTGACGGAGATGACGAAGCGCGGCGTACCGGTGTTCAACGCTCCGGGCGCCAATGCCAACGCGGTCAAGGAACTGGTGCTGGCGGCGCTGCTGCTCGCCGCGCGCAATGTGATTC
The DNA here is from genome assembly GCA_963726775.1 of uncultured beta proteobacterium. Taxonomy (GTDB): domain Bacteria; phylum Pseudomonadota; class Gammaproteobacteria; order Burkholderiales; family Casimicrobiaceae; genus CAIWHR01. Next base: position 27,870 of record CAVSDL010000015.1, on the reverse strand, counting down.
CGGCGCTGCACTACGTCGCCGGGCTCGACGCGGGCGCCGCGGACCTCGATCTGCGGGTCGAGGAAGGAAAGAAGCAATTTGCGGGCGTGGAGCTGCCGCACCGGACGCTGGGCATCATCGGCCTCGGCGCGATCGGCAGCCTGGTCGCCGACATCGCGATCAAGCTGGGGCTCAAGGTCACGGGATTCGACCCGGAGATCACCGTCGACGCGGCATGGCGATTGCCCGCCAGCGTGCGCAAGGCGAGCAGCATCGAAGAGCTGCTGAAGCAGTCGGATTTCGTCACGCTGCATGTGCCGCTGCTGGCGTCGACGCGGCACCTGATCGACGAACGGCGGCTGGCGACGATGAAATCGGGCGCGGTGCTGCTCAATTTCGCGCGCGCCGGGCTGGTCGACGATCAGGCGCTCGTCGCGGCGCTGCGGGGGCGCAGGCTCAAGTATTACCTGTGTGATTTTCCCGGCCCCGCGCTGCTGCGCGAGCCGGGCGTCGTCGCGCTGCCGCATCTCGGCGCCTCGACGGTCGAGGCGGAAGAAAACTGTGCCGTCATGGTGGTCGACGAGGTGCGCGAGTTCCTCGAGCACGGCACGATTGCCAATGCCGTCAATTTCCCGGGCGTCGAGATGCCGCGCGAATCGTTGTACCGCGTGGCGATCGCCAACGCGAACGTTCCCAACATGCTCGGCCAGATCTCCACGGCCATGGCGCGTGCGGGGCTCAACATCCACAACATGGTGAACAAGTCGCGGGGCGAGACCGCGTACACGCTGGTCGACGTCGACAGTCCCGTCCAGGACGACGTGATCGCGGCCATTTCGGCGATCAGCGGCGTGCTGTCGGTGCGCGCGATTCCAGTGGAGGCAGCGACGTGAGCCTGGGAGCGGGGATGCGACCGGGGCGAGTAGCGGCGTGAGCGGCGAAGAGGGGCCCCGAGCGCGGAGCGCGCAGGGGATCGGAGCAGTCGCGAATCGCCGCAGCGAGGCCGACGGAGTAACGCGCACATGCCCCGACCGTCACGGAGGCCGAGGGCGCTTGAGGCCGAAGCGCAGGGCAACGCAGTGCTCTGCGGCACATTGAAGCCGAGGCGTGAGCCGGGGATGCGACCGGGGCGAAGCGACCTTGGGTGAAGAACGTGTGGGCCGCGGCGCTGCCTGCCGTGACGCGCAATCGCAGGTTATTCGTCTACCTGGAACGCGATCGCAAACGGTCGCGGCAGCTTCTGTACGTTGCCGACGAGCCTGACGCGAACGAACGAACTCAGGTCGCGGAATGCGGCCCGGATGTCGTGCGCACCTTCGGCTTCGGTCGCCATGCGCCAGCGCGCGCGCCGCGACGCGGGGCGGGCGCGCATCACAATGCCGAGGGATAGCTCCGCCAGCTTGTCGGTCCGGCTCATGTAGCGACCGAAGGGCGCGACCGCTTCGATCTCGAAAGGGTTTCGCGCCCACTGGGAGTTGATCTCCACGGCGAGCGCACATGCCTTCGCGACGATTTGCCTGGCGCGCTCCCGTGGCAGCGGATCGACGACGCGCGCGGCGGCGAATTCCGCGAAACGCGTGGTCAAATCGTAGTCACCCGAGGGTTCGGCGCGCGGTCGCAGCAGTCCGTCGGCGACCAGTTCGCCGACAATCAGCTGCCCCTCGACGGTGTCGACGCCGAAATCCTGCTTCAGGTGGCGTGCGTTGACGTACGCCCGCTCCGGGGGGAGTCCGGCGACGCGTGCCAGGACCCGGTCCGCCGCGGCGCGGAGTGTCAGGGGGTCGACGCCAAAGTAGCGTCGATGGGTTACCAAGGTCCGGACCTTCATGCGCTGCCCCGTCTCGCCATAGGGTTTCTATGACAATAGCATAACACGGCGCCAGAAAAAGGGAAGGGGGCGTCGGCCCGCGGTCAGAGCGGGGGTCCGCGGCCCGCGCCGTCAGGGACCGGCCGGTAGCAGCGCCAGCAGGTAGGTCTCGTTGCCGACGCCGGTGACGCGGCTGACGACCTTTCGCGCCGGCACGTCGATCACCCAGAGCACGCCGGAGCCCGGGGTACCGCGCGCGGCGCCGGTGATCGCCGCATAGCGGCCGTCCGGCGTGACGGCGATGCCCCGCGGCCGCGACGGGCCGCCGCTCGGGGTCTCCAGCCGGAGGCGCGCGGCCTCGGCGCCCAGGTCTCCCGCGAGCGCTTTTTTCACATCGATGAAGGAAACGTTGTTGCTGCGGAAATTGCTGACGATCAGTTGGGCCCCGTCGGGGGTAAACGCGAGGCTGAAAGGTCGGGTCGCCGCTGCGGGATTGTTGGATCCGACGAGGACGCGCGCGACCTCGGCGTCCTTCGCGCCCGCCGCCGCTTTCTCCACGTCGAGGAACGATACCGTGTTGCCTTCGGCGCCGGTCCGCGCGCTCTCGCGGTTCGCGACGGCGACCAGCGCGCCGTCCGGGCTCACGGCGATTCCCCATGGCCCGACCCCCACCGGAATGCGGGCGATTTCCGCGCCCGGCTCGCCCGCGAGCGCGCGTGCGACGTCGATCACCGAAACGTCGTCGGTACCGCCGTTGGCGGTGAACGCGAGGCCGCCGCGCCTGGGGCTCATGACCACCCCGTTGGCGTCCGCGAAGCAGCCGAAGGACACATGCGGCCCGTCGTGCGGGATCGGGTTCGGCGGGCAGGCAAACCCGGGATTGCCCCAGGCTTGCGTCACTTTCTGCACGACCTTGCGCGAGGCGAGATCGATGACCGAAATCGTCCGGCCGCCGTCCTCGAGGTTGTCCCCCTCGGAGGCCGAGACCAGCGCATGCTTTCCATCGGCCGTGACCGCCAGGCCGACAGGGCCGAACCCCTCCATGGGAATGATCGCCTCGATGGCCCTGGTCGTGCCGGCGTTCGCCGGATCGAGCGTCTTGGCGATGTCGAGCACCGTCACGGTGCCGGCATGTCCGTGCTGGAATTTTTGCGCCGCGGCCGGCGTCACGGAACCCGAGTGATTGACGACGTACGCGCGGCGGCGATCGGGCGAGAGCACTACGTTGACCGGCTGGCCGCTTGCCGGCGTGTCGGCCACGCCGCTGCCTTTGGCGTCGACGTCGGGGGTGACCCGCACGCGGTTCACGATTGCATTCGAGGTGCCGTCGTTGGCAGGGTCCATCGCCTTGCCGAGATCGATCACCAGCACGGTGTTGTCCCAGCGGCCGCTGACCAGCAGCAGCTCGCCTCCGGCCCACGCTGCGGAAGCGAGCGCCATCCCCAGCATGCCAGCCCACATGCCGCGCGCCCAACGTTGTCTGCGCATCTTCCCCTCCCGGTTCGGTCGCTGCCGGCGGCAGCATCCGCGGCATCTTAGACCTCGACACTGCCGAATCCAACTGCCGTATCGGCGTGATCGAATTGAAGACGTCGATTTCATTCCTCGATCGCCGCGAGAATCGCCGCGCTGGCCGAAGTGCCGATGCGATTCGCGCCGGCGTCGATCATCGCGCGCGCGTCGGCGAGATTGCGGATGCCGCCCGAGGCCTTGACTCCGCGGCCGGGACCGACGGCCGAGCGCAGCAGGCGCACGTCGGCGACCGTGGCCCCGCCGCCGGCATGGAATCCCGTCGAAGTCTTGACAAAGGCGGCACCGCCCTCGCATGCCAGGCGGCACGCCAGCTGCTTCTCGCTATCGGTCAACGCCGCGGTTTCGAGGATCACCTTGATCGGGATGCCCGGGACCGCGTGGACGACCGCCTCGATCTCCTCCGCGACGACGGCGACGTAGCCGCTTTTCAGCGCGCCGAAGTTCAACACCATGTCGATTTCACCGGCGCCCTCGGCGACTGCCAGGGCCGCAGCCCGCGCCTTGACCTCGGCGTGGTCGCAGCCGTGCGGAAAGCCGACGACGGTGACAATGCGGGCACGGCGCAGCGGCGAGCGCGCCCGCGGCCACCCTGACCCAGCAGGGCTGCACGCAATAGAAGCCGATCGCCCACGCGCGCACGACCTCGGCTCCGGCACGTATGTCGTTCGCGGTCGCCTCGGGCTTCAGGACCGAGTGATCGAGCAGGCGGGCGAGTTCCGCGCGGGTCACGGCGCCTTGGCCCCGGACAGGTCCGCAATACGCGCGCGGAGGTAGACGTCGAGCTTCGTCTCGTCCAGGAACTCGGGTGTCGTATCCGGCACGCCGAGATAGAACACGACCAGCACCGCGCCGTTGGGCGGCGCTCGCGCGGCGTCGTGGAAACGCAGTTCCGTGCGCGGATAATCGGCGAAGTGCGCGCGCGGCACGCGCCACTCGAAGACGCCGGAGCCCCGCGTCGCGAGCGGCATCGGCTGCCGGCGCTGCGTGAAGGGGTCGCTCCCGGTGATCGAGACATCCGGGAACGCTGCGGCATGGGTGACCACGCGCACGACGACGACCGTCGCGGCCTCGTTCGCGCCGCGCAACACGCTCCACGCAAGCGCGACTCCCGGTGCCGAAAAAGTGTCGGCACTGCCGTGCACTTCGCGCGGCGTCTCGGCGGCGTCGACGGGCAGCGCGAGGGACGCCGCCCCTGCGCAGCAAGCGATCACCGACAACGCTGCCCCCATCGTGCTCATGCCATGGTTGCCGGCAGCGCTGTCGCCGCGTCCGCGGCAACACGGAGCGAGACCGCGGTACCGTCCGGAATGACCCCTTCGGGGCCGGCGTTGTAGCGAACGACCTGCAGCGTCTGGTCCTCGCAGCGCACCCGATACTCGATCTTTTCGCCGAGGAAAGTGCTGGACAGGATCGCAGCGTACGGCGGTCCGGCCCCATCGCGTATCAATTCGATGGCTTCGGGCCGCACGACCAGTTGCACCGGGTCGCCCGGAACGAGACCCTCGGGCAGCGAACGCACGTCGAGCACCGTTCCAAGCGCCGCGATCCGGGCCGTTGCTCCGATTACGGTTTCGAGCCGCCCGGCGATGAAGTTGACGCGACCGACAAAGCGGGCGACGAACTCGGACGCGGGGCGGTGGTAGAGATCCTCCGCCGTGCCTGCCTGGACGACGCTGCCCTGGTTCATCACGATGATCCGGTCCGAGACGGCCATGGCTTCTTCCTGGTCGTGCGTCACATAGATCGTCGTGATCGCGAGCCGCCGCTGCAGGTCGCGAATCTCGTGACGCATCTGGACGCGCAGCTTGGCATCCAGGTTCGACAGCGGCTCGTCGAACAGCAGCAGGCGCGGGCGAATGACGATCGCCCGCGCCAGCGCGACGCGCTGCTGCTCGCCGCCCGAGAGCTGGCCGGAAAACTGCTGCTCGTAGCCGGCCAGGCCCACGAGTGCCAGCACGTCGCCGACGCTCTTCGCGATCGCGTCGGGAGCCTGCCCGCGCACGCGCAGCCCGTAGGCGACGTTCTCGTAGATCGAAAGGTGCGGGAACAGCGCGTAATTCTGGAACACGAAGCCGATGCCGCGCTGATTGGCCGGCAGGTCGGTGACGTCGTGGCCGCCGAACCGAACGCGGCCGGCGTCGGGCCGCTCGAATCCGGCAATGATGCGCAGCGTGGTCGTCTTGCCGCAGCCCGATGGCCCGAGCAGCGTCAGAAATTCGCCGGGACGCACGTCGAGCCGGACCTCGCGCGCGGCGTAGATCTCGCCCTTCACGCGATGCGCATAGCGCTTCGACACCCGGTCGACTTCGACGCCGATCGTTTCCGCCGTCACCTTGTTCATCCTCCGAGCAGGCTTGTCACCGGCATGGCGCCGGGCGTGCCGAACAGGCGCAACACGCGGCCGATGATCGCAATCACGACGAACACGATCGCCACGACGAGCACCGAGAATGCCGCCGCCGGGCCCAGCGACAGCTCGGTGATGTTTTCGAGAATTTTCACCGTGATGAGGGTCCAGCTGATCGAAACCAGGAAGATCGTCGCGCTGATCGCGGTCATCGAGCGGATGAACACGACGCCCAGGCCCGCGAAGAACGCGGGCATGATCAGCGGCAGCGTGATCCGGCGAAACGTCGTGGTGCTGCCCGCGCCCAGCCCCTCCGAGGCCTCCTCGAGGCTCTTGTCGATTTGCTGCAGCAGCGCCACCGTGGCCCGGATGCCGGTAGGGCCGTACCGGAAGATGTAGCAGGCGACGATGATCAGCGCGGTGCCCGTCAGCTCGATCGGCGGATCGTTGAACGCGATCAGGTACGCGATGCCGACGATCGTTCCGGGCAGCGCGTAGTTGATCATCGAGACGACCTCCATCGTGCGCCGCCCCGCAAAGGCCTTCTTGGTGACCAGATAGCCGAGCAGGACGCCGTAGAGCCCGCCGAGCGGCATGGCGAGGCCGGCGATGATCAGCGTATCGCGAATGGCCTTCCAGCCGTCGGTGAAAATCACGCGGTAGTGCTGAAACGTGAACGCATGATTGGCGCCGAGCGCCACAACGGCCGACGCGTAAAGCAGCAGGGCGTAGAAATAGGCGATGACGATGGCGACGAGCGCGCAGGCGGCGAGGAGCACGCCGCGCGCCCCCGGGGAGACGCTGTCGAATGGCGCCTGCCCCGCGCCCTTGCCGGTGACGGTCACGTAGTAGCGGCGAGCGACCCAGTACCGCTGCAGCAGGAAAACGACGAGCGCCGGGACGAGCAGCGCGAACGACAGCGCGGCGCCCCCGCGCAGGTCGAAGAGGCCCGTGATCTGCAGGAAGGCCTGCGTCGGCAGGACCGGGAAATTATTGCCGGCGAGAATCAGCGGGGTCGCGAAGTCGGCAAGCGACGCGGCGAACAGCAGCAGGAAGGCGTTGGCGAGGCCCGGAGCGGCGAGCAGCAGCGTCACGGTGCGAAATACGCGCCAGCGCGACGCGCCGAGGGAGAGCGCCATGCCTTCGATATTGGAATCGATGGCCGCGAGGATGGGCCGCAGCGTCAGGTAGGCGATCGGAAAATACGTCATCGCCTCCGAGCACAGCGTGCTGGTGAATCCGTAGACCGTGACGCCCTTGAGTCCGAGGAGATCGTAGGTGATGAGGCCGCGCGGCCCGAACGAAAAGATCATCGCGATCGCCGTCGTGAACGGCGGCGAGACCAGCGGCAGCAGCACGCTCGCGTCGATCGCCATCAGGAGCGCACGCGGCAGGCGGCCGCGTGCGGAAGTGAACGCGAACAGGAAGCCGAGAACGGTACCCGCGATCCCGACCGAAAGCGCCAGGAGCAGGCTGTTCCAGAACGCGCGGACCTGATGCCGGTCGGTCAGGATCGCCGTGATTCCCGCCGTCGTGATGGCGCCGTGGTCGGTAAGCATCCGCACGAACAGCATCGCCAGCGGATAGACGACGAAAAGCGCCAGCAATATCCACAGGGACATCACCGCGAGGGCGACCGCCGGGTCCCTGCGGATCTTTGTTACGGGCATCGCTCGCCCCGTGATGCGCGAGACGACATGCGCCGAACGCGGTCCGACGGGCGTCTAAGGATTCAGCACTTCGGCGACCCACCGATCGACGATGCGCTTGCGATTGGCACCGGCATAGTCGGCATCGATGGGGAAGATCTTGGCGCCCTTCAGGACCGCGGCAAGGCCGGGCTCCAATGCGACCTCCGGATTCGCCGGCACGAAATTGATCTTGTACCTGGCGAACAGCCCCTGCATCGCGGGCGACGTGGCCCAGTCGATGAGCTTCTTGCCGAGCTCCGGATTCTTCGCGCCCTTGATCAAGGCGATCCCCTCGGCAGCCGTTCCTATGCCCTCGACCGGGAAGCTGATCGTCACGTCGTAGCCCTTGGCCTTGGTGTCGAGCGCATCGACGATGAAAAAGATGCCGCCACCGGCCTGCGCCAACCCGACCGGAAGCGTTCCGCCGCCCCCGCTCTTCGTGTACAGCTGCACGTTGGGTCGCAGCTTCTTCATGTAGTCGAAGGCCTTGTTCTCGTCGCGGCCGTTGACTTCGAGGATGGAAAAGATGCGCGTGACGGCCGTGCCCGAGGTTCGCGCGTCGGCCATCTGCAGCATGTTCTTGTACGCCGGCGCGAGGAGATCGTTCCACGACGCCGGGGGCTTGAGGCCATTCTCCTTCAGGAACTTTTCGTTGGTCATGAACACGAGCGGATCGTCGGCGATCGCGACCCACTGGCCGTCCGCATGCCGGAAACGGGAAGGAAGGCGGCCGAATGACGGCGGCTTGTACGGCTCGAACAGGCCTTCGCCGATCCCCGCCGCGAAGGTCTCCACCGGGCCCCCGAACAGCACATCGACCCGCGGATTGTTCTTTTCGGCGATGACGCGCGCCAGTGCCTCGCCGGATGAAAAGCGGACGAAGTTGACCTTGACGCCGGTCGCCTTTTCGAATTCCTCGAACATCGGCCGCGCCCAGTTCTCCGGCCAGATCGAATAGACGTTCAAGGTGTCGGCCGCAATAGCCGGCAAGGCGCTGAGACAGGCCAGGACAAGCAGCGGGAGCGTCGCCATGGCGCGCACGACCCGGTGCTGAAACAGCGGAATGGGCTTCATGGCGGATCCTCCCGTGGATGTTTTCTCGGCGAACCGGTGCGGGGCCGCCTGCGGTCGCTGCGTGCGTCGTCGCCGACGGTACCCGAGTCGCACCGGGCGCGTCAAATGGGCGGCGCTGGAGCGTGCAACCCGTGGGTCAATAGGCTCTCGGCGCCGGCTTGGCCGCAGGCGGCGCGGATCCCGCACGCGACGCTGACGCCGGGCCTCGGGCTCCCTGCGCGGCGGGTGCCGACACCGGAGCGTCGCCGCCTGTCCTGGGGACCGGCATGCCCTCCACGATCTCGTCCACGCGCACCTCGATGGATCCGCCCGAGCCGGTAAAGAATTCGATCGGCGGGCAGCGGGCCCATTCCAGAATGAGCAGGTGCTCGCCGCGACCGCGCATCGCGTCGCGTTCGGCAGTGCCTCGGTCGCTGAGATCGATCGGCGAACGGGTGCCTCGGTAGCTGATGTTGTCGTTGCGATCGTAGACAACGAAGCAGGTCATCGCCCGTACCGTGCCCGTCGACACGACGAGCACGAAAAATCCGGACAACAGACCGCAGATCAATGGCCGCATCGTCGTCTCCCTTGTGAAGAGGAATATCCAGCGCCGGCACCGGCTCGCTGACAACCGGAGGCTCCGGCCACGGGCGACTGCCGTGCCGCGGGATGCGTTGCGCCTGCCGTTACGGCGCGCATTTCCCGACATAGCCTTCGGAGACTCCCGCCTCGGAGTCGGCGGGCGCCAGTCCGCGTCCGTCGAACAGGATGGGAATCTGGTTGCCGGTTCCGAATTTGCCGTCGGCGCGGCGCCGTTCGTTGAGCAGACGAAAGATGTTCCACTCGTCGTGCGCCCCGCGGCTGACCGAAGCCGACGCGCGCAGTGCATAGTAGCGGCGGAACGCGGCCTTGACCAATCCGTTTTGCACCGCCTTTTCGAAATCGGCGTCGGCCTTCACCCGCTTGTCGAAGTATTGCTCGAGCTTCGCCATGTCCGCGACGCCGTCGAATCCGAAATACCGGGCGAAATCCTGCGGCCCGGCGAAATACACGAAATCGAACTCGCCGAATCCGTCGAGGCCCTCGAGCAGGGTCGTCCACATCAGCATGTATTCCGCGCCGCTCCCCTTGGGCAGGTCGGCGTCGGGCGTCGCCGGATTGAGGACGAAAATGAATTCCGCCCCGAAGCGCTTCTCGATGGCCGTCTTGGCGCTTTCGGCGACCTCCCGGTTGACGTTGTAATTGCCGCCACCCGCGGACGTCAGGGGAACGCTGAGGTAGCCGACGGCCTTGCCCGCCTTGCGTTGCTCGGCGATGAGTTGCCGAAAGCGCTCGACCCGGGACGCGATGGCCGGCTTGAGTTCGTCATTGACGCAATAGCAGACGCCGATCTTCGTGCATTCGGTGACCTTCGCGGCCCACGCCGCGTCGTGCCCCGTCACGAATGCGAAAGCGAACAGACCGGCGGCTGCGAGACTCGAAAACCGAGAGACGGAAAACATGACTGGACTCCCCCGTTTGGCAATGGATGGCATGCGGTGTTCGTCGCGCAACGCGGCGTGCGCACGCCGTGCCGGATGCGCGGGATATTTACCATATGACGGCGCCCGCGATTTCGTCAACGGGAGTTTTCGGCAGCATCGCGAAGCGCCCGTCGCCGACGGCGCGAGACATGGTGCGCGCGGCGCCTGCGCCGTGGCGGGGCCGGAGCGCGGACGGGGCCTTGACTTTCGCGGCACCGCGGGCGCTAATTGCGGCGTTGCTGCCATCACGCGGAGATCCCGATGTCGATTCGATCGTTACGCTCCATGGTCGCGGAGCAAACTCCGATCACCGCAGCCAAGACCGCGACGGTCGTCGAGGCGGCGCAGCTGATGAAGCAGCAAAACGTCGGGGCCTTGCTGGTGGTGGATGGCTCACGGCTCATCGGCATCTTCACCGAGCGCGACGCGCTGTTTCGCGTGCTCGCGGCGGGCCGCGATCCTGTCGTAACCAGGCTTGCCGACGTCATGACGGCGCAGCCCCAGACGATCCACCCGGACGAGCCGTTCCTGCATGCGTTGCGGATCATGAACGAGGGGGGATTCCGGCACATGCCGGTCGTCGAGTACGACAGGCCGCTCGGGATGGTTTCGGTGCGCGACGCGCTCGACGACGACCTGTACGAGCTTCGCGCGAATCTCGCGCAGCGCGAAGACACGCTGGAATAGCCGGGAGGCAGCCCAAGCGCGGGGCCACGCCCGGTCGCCAAAGCGCGCATCCCTCCGCCCGCCGGCCGTGAATGGAGCGTCGTCGCGGCTACAGTCCGAGCCAGGCGATGGTCGCGTTTTCGTATTCCGGATTCGGGGCGACGAAGCCCTTGTAACCCACGATCTCCAGGGCGTCGTGTCCCGCCTTGGAATCGCGAAGGCCGATCAGCGCATCGCGAATCCGCTCCTGCTCGACAACGGACATGCGGGTCGATACGATGAACTGCTTGATCGGAACCGGTCGCGATTTGGCGAGGACCTTGCCCCCTTTTTCCGTCCACGCCTTGACCACCGCGTTCGCGGCGGTGGCGCCGATCTGCGCGAAGCCGTACTCGAGATAAAACGGCACGGCGTCCTGGTAGCGGGTCGTGATGACCCGCACGGTGGTCGGCGTTGGATCTCTCGACGACGTCGACGTCAGATTCTCGACGCGAAACATCGCGCGCACCATCCACGACGTGATCGAATCGGGATCGGGCGTGACGAGCGTGCGGCCCTTCATGTCGTCCAGCGACTTCAGCGGTTCGCGCGCGTTCATCATCAGCGACACCGTATATTCGGTGAACCCGCTGGTCCACGCGACCGACCTGTAGCGGCCGGCCTTGATCTCGGCCATCGAAACATGCGCCGGGTGGATGTACGCGATGTCGAATTCCTGCTTCGCGAGGCCGACGCGCACGTCGTCGTAGGCCGGCACCAATATCATCCTGACGCGCCGGCCGGTGGCCTTGGCGATGACATCGGCGATCGGGGCGAACTTGTCGCGAATCTCCTTGGGCGTGGCCTGGTAGGTGACGCCCTCCGTAACCGAGAAGACCAGTTCGGTGCCCTGGGCGGAGGCGGTCGTCGCCATGACGGAAGCGACCCACAGACAAAAAACGATTCGACCCAGCATCTCGTCCTTTCGGGCTAACGCGGCGATGGCGGACCGCGCCATCATGGAGTGTGCTGCTGCGCTCGCGGCGCGGGAATCTGACGATTGATGGCGATGTATTTATACCTGATTGTGCATTACAAATCAACGAAAAATGGGGCAGGTGGCGCCTCGCATTCGAGATGTCGTAGTCGGCGTCGAATTTCGTGTGCTACAGGATCCGGTGGAACCATAGCAGCGACAAAAGCGCGGATACGAACGCAATGACCGCGGCCGCGGCGGCGAACAGCGCCGTGATCTCGGTCTCCTTCTGCTCGAAGAAGATTCGCGTGTTCAGATTCTGGTAGATCTTCTGCAGATCGGTGGCGGTGCCGGCGTAGAAATATTCCGCATGGGTCAGGGTGGCGATCGTCTTCAGCGATTCCTCGTCGAGACGCACGCGCATGGACCAGCCTTCGGAGCCGATCGTTTCGCCGCCGGCGGTCCCGATTCCGACCGTATAGACGCGCACGCCGCGGTCGGCGGCCATGCGGGCCGACTCGATGGGGTCGGGCCCCGTCGTCGTCTGGCCGTCGGTCAGCAGGATGATCGCGGCGGACGTGTAGGAACCGGGCGGTACAGGCTTCGGCGCCGGCTTGTCCGGCGCGCGCGACGGCTCGAGCGGTGCGCTCTTCTGGCTCGTGCCGCGCGGATTGAAGCTGCGCAGGTCGAACTCGATGTCCGGGAAGATCATCTTGAGCGAGACGAGAATTCCGCTTCCCACCGCGGTGCCCCGCTGCAGCTGGAACCGCTCGATCGCGGCCAGGATGTCCTCGCGGCTGTGCGTCGGCGACTGCACGACCGACGCCGTCGCGGCGAACGACACGACGCCGATGCGCGTCGTCTTGGGCTGCTCGGCGATGAATGCCCGCGCGGCTTCCTGCGCCGCGACGAGGCGACTGGGCTTGACGTCGGTGGCGCGCATGCTGCCGGAAACGTCCATCGTCAGGATTACCGTTTCGTGCTGCGAGGGCAGCGTGACGACCGCGGCCGGGCGCGCGATCGCCGCGAGCAGCAGCGCCAGCGCGCACAGAAACAGCAAGGGAGGAATGTGCCGCCGGAAGCGCTGGCCCGCGCGGAGCGCGTCCTTGATCAGGGCGAGGCTCGCGTACCGCAGTGCGCTCTTCTTCTTCCGGCGCAGCAGCAGGGCGTAGACCGCGATCACCACGGGAACCAGCAGCATGAGCCAGAGCATCTCGGGCCACAGGAACGTCATGCCGGCACCCCGAGGTGCGGAGGCAGGCCGCCGCCCGTTGCCAACTGGGTGCGCCGCTTGCGCAGATCGGCGAAGCGCAGAATGGCATCGACCAGATCGTCGTCGGTTGCGAGTTCGAGCGTGTCGACGCCCGCGGCGCGAAAGGCCGAGCGCAGTTCCGTTTCGCGCTTCTGCGCCGCGGTGGCGAAGCGCTGCCGGAATCCGCGATCGTGCGTGTCGACGAACAGCTGCTCGCCGGTCTCCGCGTCCTGAATGACCAGAAGTCCCATGTCGGGCAATTCCATTTCCATCGGGTCGTAGAGCCGGACCGCCACCACGTCATGCCGCTGCGCGAGATGGGCGAGCGGTTCCGCCCAGCCGGGCATGCTGATGAAATCGGAGACGACGAAGACGAGCGAGCGCCGCGGCGCGACGCGATAGGCGGTCTGCAGCAGCAGGCGCAGGTCCGTCGCCGCGGCCTGCGCCAGTGCCGGGCGGGTCAGCAGTCGATGCAGGATGTGGAGCACCTGGCGCCGGCCGCTACGCGCCGGGATCACCGTGTCGACGTCGCTGCCGAAGAAGAGCGCGCCGACCCGGTTGCCGTGCCGCGTGAGGATCCGCGCGAGGACCGTGACGAATTCGGTGGATACCGCCCGCTTTTGCAGCTGCTGCGAGCCGAATTCCACCGACGGGCTCAAGTCCAGCAGGAACCACGCCGCGACCTCGCGCTCCTCGTTGAATTCGCGTACGTAGGGCGTCTGCAGCCGCGCGGTGACGTTCCAGTCGATGTGCCGGACATCGTCGTGGTAGACGTACTCGCGCAGGTCGGCGAGATCCAGCCCGTAGCCGCGGAACAGCGTCCGGTAGTCGCCGTGCAGCACACCGTCCAGCCGGCGGATGACCGTCCACTCGAGCCGCCGCAGGACGGCCTCAGGCGCCGGGCTTGGAATCGGGATCGACGCGGACATGGGTCTCGAGCGGCTTCTCGGGCCTCGGCACGTGCTGCATGATGCGCAGGATCAGCGCATCGGCCGTCTCACCGTCGGCGAGCGCTTCGTACGACAGCGACAGCCGGTGGCGAAGAACGTCCGGCGCGAGATCCGACACGTCCTCGGGCAGCACGTACGCGCGCCCCCGCAGGAAGGCGAGCGCGCGCGCGGCCTCGACCAAATGGATGGTCGCGCGGGGACTCGCGCCGTAGGTCACGTAACGCGACAGGTCCTTGATGCCGTAGCGATCGGGGTCGCGCGTCGCGGCGACAAGCCGGACCGCGTATTGCATCAGCGACGGATCGACGTAACCGGTCCGGCATTCGCGCTGCAAGGCCGCCAGCTCGTCGGTCGTGGCCACCGCCGCCACCGTCTGCGCGGCACCCGTCACCCGCTCGACGATGACGAACTCCTCGGCCTCGGTCGGGTAGCCGACCAGGACCTTCATCATGAACCGGTCGACCTGCGCTTCCGGCAGCGGGTAGGTGCCCTCGGTCTCGATCGGATTCTGGGTGGCCATCACCAGGAAAGGGTCCGGCACGCGATGCGTCTCCCCGGCGATGGTGACCTGGCATTCCTGCATCACTTCGAGCAGCGCGCTCTGCACCTTGGCCGGCGCGCGGTTGATCTCGTCGGCGAGGAGCAGGTTGGTGAACACGGGGCCGAGCGACGTGTTGAACTCGCCGGTCTTCTGGTTGTAGATGCGCGTTCCCACGAGGTCGGCGGGCACGAGGTCCGGCGTGAACTGGATTCTCTTGAAGGTTCCGCGGATGGTCCGGGCCAGCGTCTTGACGGTCAGCGTCTTGGCCAGTCCCGGAACGCCTTCGACGAGCAGATGTCCCTGCGCCAGGATCGCCACCAGCACGCGCTCGAGAAAGTGGTCCTGCCCGACGACGATCCGCTTCACTTCGTAGAGGATCCGCTCCATCAACGGGGTCACTTCGGTGCGGCCGGATGTCGTGTCGTTCATGCGTCTTCGCCTCGGTGTGTTTGGCGTCAGAACGGCGATATGCCGATCGCCGCTGCCGCGTTCTCGATGGGAACCGCGAACCCGATGCCGATGAACACGTGCTGGCTGGTCGGATTGAGGATAGCCGTCACGATGCCCACCACCTCGCCGTCCATGGTCACCAGCGGGCCACCCGAGTTGCCGGGATTGACCGCCGCGTCGAACTGGATGAGGTTGGTCAGCAGGCGCTTCCCCTGGGGCGAGCGGTATTCACGCCCCATCCCCGACACCACGCCCGCGGACACCGACGGGCCGATGCCGAACGGAAATCCGACGGCGACGACTTCGTCTCCGGGTCCAAGATCGCCTGTCGAACGCATCGTCGCCGCCGGAAGATCATCCGGGAGCTTCTTCGCCTGCAGCACGGCGAGGTCGTGTTCCGGTCGGACGCCGATGACGACGGCCTCGGATTCCAGCCCGTCGGCAAACTCGACCTGAATCCTCTCGGCGCCTGCGACGACGTGCATGTTGGTGAGAATGATCCCGGTGTCGACGATGACGACACCGGTGCCGATGCCCTCGACGAGCTGCCCGATCTTCTCGCTGTCGAACCCGGTACCGCGGACGCGGACCACCGAGCGTCGCACCGCTTCGTAGGCTTTCGCCGCAGGCGACGGCAACTGCGCATTTTCGAGCGTGTGCAGGACCGCCGCGTCGATGTCCTCCTGCGTGATCGCGCGCGGCCGCGACGTGAACACGGCCTGGGCGAGAACGACGGCCAGCGCGCAGAGCGCGGCGGCGGCAACGAGCAGTGGTCGTTCATGCGCGGCGTAGTACCTGCGCCCGCGGGCGCGCCACGACGAGGGTCCGGACGGAGAGGCACTGCCGAGGGGATCCACGCCGCCAATGCCGATGCCGGCCCGCCCGGAGACCATCGGCGCGCCCGTTTTCCGCGCCCGGCTGGAACTGCTGTACAGCGTGATTTTTTTCATCTTGATTAGCCGCAGCCATCCGCCGTCGCCCGTCCGACAGGGCAACGTTAGCACGGGGAGCGCTGCCGGTGAAAAGTGGCGACGACCGGAACCTGGCGGGCGCCGCGTAGCCACGCCCGCGTGCGATGGTGCATTGCGTCATGCCGCGCAGTTGATATTTCCGTCGATGCTTCTAAACTCTGTCCTCTGGTTTCGGGTGGCGATCCCGTTTCGGTTCCGCGATTTTCGAATCCAGGCACATGATTTTCGAACAGGGGGAGTCTCATGCATAAGCACAAGTACTGGGCGCTGGTGGTGATGACGCTGGCCGTGACGATGGCCGCTGGCGGCGCGTCCGGCCAGACGAATATCGAGAAGCTGAAACAGATGAAGGTGGCCAGCGCGGACCTCAACATTCCGCCCGTGCCGCAAACCGGCAAGAACGCGGACGCGATTCGCGAGAACCTGAAGCGCGTCAAGCTGCCGCCCGGCTTCGAGATTTCGCTGTATGCGGTGGTACCCGACGCGCGCCATATGGCGGTCGCGCCATCCACCAACATGCTGTTCGTCGGCACGCGCAAGACCACGGTATGGGCGGTGACGAACAGGAACAGCGGCGATGCCGCGACCGAAGTCAAGCAGTTCGCCCCGTCGCTCAAGTTCTCGGTGCCCAACGGCGTGTGCTGGACGAAGGATGGTTTCCTGATCGTCGTCGACCACAATCGCATACTCAACTTCCCGGCCGCCGAGTTCTTCTACGAGGGCCCGGACGTGGCGGTGATCGAGGTGGTGCCGCAGGGCAAGCTGATCCCGGTCGAAGAGGAATCCTACAACCACGGTGCGCGGACCTGCCGCATCGCCAAGGACGGCATGCTCTACGTCACGCTGGGGCAGCCGTTCAACGTGCCGCCGCGCGACAAGCTCAAGCTCTACGACGAACAGGGCATCGGCGGCATCGTGCGCATGAACCCGTTCGACGGCAGCAAGCGCGAGGTCTACGCGCGCGGCATTCGCAATTCGGTGGGCCTCGAATTCAATCCGAAGAACGGCGACCTTTGGTTCACCGACAACCAGACCGACGGCATGGGCGACGACATTCCGGCCGGCGAGATCAATCGCGCGACGAAGATCGGACAGTTCTATGGCTATCCGTGGATCCAGGGCAAGACCCGCATCACGGAATTCGGCTACGACAAGGATCCGCTGCCGCCCAACGTGACCAATCCCGAGGTGTACATGGAAGCGCACGCCGCGGACCTCGGCCTCACGTTCTACACCGGGAAAAAATTCCCGGCCAAGTATCAGGGCGGCATCTTCTCGGCGCAGCACGGCTCGTGGAACCGGACCACGCCGATCGGCGCGCGCATCATGTTCACGTCGCTCAAGGCCGACGGTTCGGCCGACAAGACGGAGGTGTTCGCCGACGGCTGGCTCGATCCCGAAACGCACCAGTATCGTGGTCGCCCGGTCGATGTCGCCAATCTGCCGGACGGTTCGCTGCTGGTGAGCGACGATTTCGCCGGCGCGATCTACCGCATTGCCTACGTAGGTGACGCAGCCAAGGCGAAGTAATCCGTTGACTTTGCAATCAGCCCGAACCCGGGTGCGCGAAAGAGTATCCGCGCACCCGCCTCTTGGCTGCACCGTGCGTTTGCTGCAACGCCACATCGTGCCCACGAGGTTCACCGGGAAGGCGTCCGCAGCCCTTCGAATCGGGCTGATCGTGGGCGTGGCTTGGGGAATCGCGGCCGGTGCCGATGCGCAGTACGCCGCGGCGCCCGGCAGGGCCAAGGCGCAGGCCTGTGCGGTATGCCATGGTCTCCTCGGCCTGAGCCAGATGCCCAATGCCCCGCATCTCGCCGGCCAGCCCGAGATCTATCTCGCCGAGCAGCTCAAGGCGTACCGTTCGGGGCGGCGCAACCACGAGGTGATGAGCGTGATCGCCAAGCCGCTGTCCGACGACGACATACGCGAGCTTGCCGCGTGGTATGCGTCGCTGGCGATCGAGGTCAGGATCCCCTAGCCGCCGCGCATCGCGGTTCGGGCGCTGGGCCCAGGTTCGCACGCGGGTTGGGCTGGCGGGTTTCGAATGGTGCGTGGCACCATCCTCTTGGTATTGCTGCGGCGCGCATTGACCATCGGCGACGAGCGGTATCTACTGAGTCATGAGGCGGCCATCGACGAAAGGCATCGTGCCCGCAGCGATTCGCGGCTCATCGCATCTCGACATCCGATGTTGGCCCCCATGAAACGCAAGACTGCGTCGCCGGAAATCGACCGGGCGGCCATCGCTGCGTTCCTTGATGCGCAGTATGCCGAGAGGCATTCGAGCGATGTCGGGCCCCTGCTGGGCCAGCTTGCGCTGCTGCTGGACAAACCTCGCGCCGACGCGATCGCGCGTCGCCAGTGGTACGAGGCGATCAGCCTCGCTCTGTGCGGCAAGGCCAGTACCCGGCTGCATTGATCGGGACGTCACGCCGCGGGCGACCGGATCGGCGCTCGCGCGCAAGCATGCGCCGCCCGCTTCTCACGTGGACGGCGTGACCGAGGGTTACCGCGATCCCGTCGGGCGCTTGCCTGCCGTTTCCTTGCGGCCCGCCAGGTGCTGGATCGTGAGCGCGGCCACCGACGCGCCCAGCGCCGAGATCGTCACCGTGTCGCGCATCAGGACGTCCATCAGCTGCCCCAGCAGATGCGGATTGCTCTGCTGCACATAGCGTACGAGCTCGTACACCTGATCGGACGTTGCCTGCGCCGCATCTTCGAACGACACCGGAATCTCCGGCCAGCGTGCCTGCGCCACGTACTTGGCGAACGCGCCGCCGCCCACCACGGCCAAGGCGAGCGGCCCCACCGAGGCCAGCAGTCGGCCCAGCATGCGCGCGCGAAGGCGAATGTTCAGACGCACGAAGGCACCTGCCACGATCGCGGGCAGCGAAGGTGTGTTCGGCGATTCGGCGCCGGTCGATGACTTCGGGGAACGGGACTTCTTGGAGTGCTTCATGCGGGAGCTCCTTTGCAAAGAGCGACAGCCTCACGGCCGAACCGCGCGCGACCTGGAGGCGGCAAGCGCGGAGGGCAGTCGCCGGCACGCAACCGGCGGATCCAAGTGTTGGTCAGCATAGACCTCTGCCGACGTTATGACAATAGCATGGGACGCGATAACCTGGCCCAAAGTTCCGCGATTTTAAAGAGAAACGTCGTCGCTGGCGCGTGGGCCCGATGCGTTCGCGTCCAATTCGCGCAGGCCGATACGCCGACGCATGTCCCTCTGGTTACAATGTAAATTGCGCGGAACGCTTTGCCGCCGCGGCGCCTGAGAGAGCTCCTTCGAAAATTGACGCACCGCATTGACGCACTGCATTGACGCACTGCAATGTCCACGGCCACCATCCCCCCCGCGCAAAAGGCGCGCCTGCTGTCCGAGGCGCTGCCCTTCATCCGCGCCTACCACGCAACCACGCTGGTTGTTCGACTGGGCGGCGCCGCCATGGCCGATCCGGTTCTCAAGGACCTTTTCGCGCGCGACGTGGCGCTCCTGCGGCTGGTCGGCATGAATCCGATCGTGGTTCATGGTGGCGGTTGGCGCATCGACGCGCTGATGCGCCAGATGGGCATGGACGTGCGCGAACACGAGGGCATGCGCGTGACCGACGAGGCGACGCTCAAGGTCGTCGAAATGGTTCTCGACGAACTCAATCAGGAGCTCGTCGGCCTCATCAACCGGCATGGAGGCCGCGCGGTGGGACTCAACGGGCAGGACGGGCGCTTCATCCACGCGCGCCCGATCACGCTGCTCCGCGAGCCGGGGGCGGGTGAGGCGCCGGCGCTGGGACTCGTCGGCGAGGTGGAGTCGATCGATCCGGATATCGTCCGCCTGCTCCTGTCGCGCAATTTCATCCCCGTCGTGATGCCCATCGGCGTGGGCTCCGACGGGACGGCCTATCACATCAATTCCGACGGAGTGGCCGGCCAGCTGGCGCGGACGTTGAAGGCGGAGAAGCTGGTGCTGATGACCAACGTCGAGGGCGTGCGGAACCGCGACGGCAAGCTTGCGTACATCCTGACCGCCGTCGAGGCGGAAGCGCTGCTGCGCGACGGCACGGTGCAGGGTGGCATGCAGCCGCGCCTGACGGCGGCGCTCCAGGCGGTGCGCGAAGGCGTGCGGTCCGTGCACATCATCGACGGCAGCGTGCCCAGTGCCCTGCTGCTCGAGGTCTTGACCAGCGACGGCGTGGGCACCGCGGTGCGCTCGGACGACGGGCCGCATTTTCTCGCCGACAGCCGCGGCTACTTTGCGGCTGCGCAAGCGGATCCGGTTACTATCGGGGCGCTGCCGGACGGCGCGGTTCGCTGATGGGTCGCGATCGTTCGCGGCGGCCGTGAGCACGGTGGTCGATCCACCATCGTTCCATCCTCATTCCAACTCCAAAGGGGAGAAAATTCGACGTGGCCAATTCCTTACCCAAGCCGCTCACCGGTGTCTTGCCGATCGCGCCGACGCCGTTCACGGATTCCGGTGCGCTGGACATCGAAGGAATGCGTCGCGTGCTCGATTGCATGATCGACCAGCGCGTCGACGGTATCTGCATACTCGCGAACTATTCGGAGCAGTTCCTGCTCTCCGACGACGAGCGAAACACGTTGCAGGACGTCTGCCTCGCGCACGTCGGTGGCCGCGTTCCGGTCATCGTGACCTGCAGCCACTTCAGCACGCGGATAGCGGCGGAGCGGTCCCGGGCGGCGGCCGCCGCCGGCGCCAGCATGCTGATGCTGATGCCGCCCTACCACGGCGCCAACCTTCGCGCCGACGAAAAGGGCGCGCTGGAGCATTTTGCCCGCGTCGCCGAGGCCGCTGCGATTCCGATCATCGTGCAGGACGCGCCACTGAGCGGCATGAATCTCTCCGTGCCGTTTCTCGTCCGGCTGGCGCGTGAGGTGCCCGCGGCGCGCTATTTCAAGATCGAAGTGCCGGGCGCCGCCGCCAAATTGCGGCAGCTGGTCGAGGCGGGCGGCGGCGTGATCGACGGGCCGTATGATGGCGAGGAGTCGATCACGCTGATGGCGGACCTCGATGCCGGCGCCACCGGCACCATGCCCAGCGGCATGATGCCGGATCTGATCAAACCGGTGTTCGAGCATTTCCGCGCAGGGCGCCGGAAGGATGCCGCCGCGGCGTACGCGCGCATACTGCCGCTGATCAACTACGAGAACCGCCAGTGCGGATTGCGGGCGACGAAGACCGTGATGGCGGCCGGTGGCGTCATCAAGAGCGATGCGGTGCGCCATCCCCTCGAGGCGCTGCACCCGGCGGCGCGCGCGGGGTTGCTCGAGCTTGCCGGCGAATTGCAGCCGCTTGCGCTGCGATGGGGACGCTGACGCGCAGGCCGCGGACCGGCGCATGCGGGCAGTCCGGGAATCGAGGTATCCCGGCGCGCCGCGCGCTCCCGTCCACCGAAGGGCCCCGATGAAGTACCGAACGCTGCCGGGCACCGGCATCGATGTTTCCGAAATCTGTCTCGGCACGATGACCTGGGGCGAACAGAACAGCGAACCGGAGGCCCACGCGCAGCTCGACTACGCGGTTTCGAAGGGCATCAATTTCATGGACACCGCCGAGGTGTATCCGATGCCGCCGAGCGCGGCGACGCAGGGGCGCACCGAATCGTATCTCGGAACCTGGCTTGCGCGACGCCCGCGTGAGGGCCTCGTCATCGCGTCCAAGGTTGTCGGGCCCGGTCGCCGCGACTGGATCCGCGACGGGCGAACCGATCTCACCCGCGAGGTCATCGCCGAGGCCGTCGATGCAAGCCTCGCGCGGCTGCAGACCGACTATATCGACCTCTATCAGATACATTGGCCCCAGCGCAACGTGCCGATGTTCGGCACGACCGATTTCGACCCGGCGAAGGAAAAGCGCGGCCCGTCGATTCGCGAGCAGGTCGAGGGCATGGCGGCGTTGATCGTCGCCGGCAAGATTCGCCACTACGGCCTGTCGAACGAGACGGCGTGGGGCGTGTGCGAGTTCCAGCGCGTTGCGCGCGAGCTGGGCGTCGCGGGGCCTGTCACACTCCAGAACAGTTGCAGCCTGGTCTCGCGAGGCGTCGACAGCAATCTCGCGGAAGTGCTGTTCCACGAAAAGATGTCGCTGCTCGCCTACAGTCCGCTGGCCGGGGGCTTCCTGTCCGGCAAGTACGCGGGAGGCGCACGACCGCCGAACGCGCGGTTTACCTTGTTCGACGGCATCAGCCTGCGCTTTCGCAAGGCCATCGTCTACGAGGCCGTCGAAGCGTACGCGGCACTTGCGAAGCGGCGGGGCATTTCGCTGGTGCAGCTGGCTCTGGGTTACGTGAAGAGCCGCTGGTATCTCGGAGCGGCCATCGTCGCCGCGACGACGATGGCGCAGCTCGAAGAGGACATCGCCGCCGCGCAGTTCGAGCTCGATGCCGACACGCTGGCGGAAATCGCCGCGATCCAGCTTCGCTATCCGAATCCGGCGGGCTAGACGGCTGCGCCGAGCGTGTGACAGGCAGCGAATCGATTCGTCCGCAGACACCGGGAGCCGTCCATGGATTTCATCTTCATGCTGACCCGCAACGACAGGACAATCGAGGATGCAGACCAGGTCGTCGAATCGGTTTGCGACCTGGGCGTGCGGCATATCGGCTTCAAGGACGTGGGAGTGCCGTTCGCCGCGATGCAGGAAATTGTCGGCAGGATCAGGCAGCGGGGCGGCCTATGCTACCTGGAGGTGGTGAGCACGACGCACGAGGCGATGCTTCGTTCTCTGGAAGCGGGGCGCGCGCTCGGCGTCGACCGGATTCTGGGCGGCACCGATCTCGAGGCCGCGAAGCGGATTCTCGGCGATCTCTCCGGCTACTTTCCCTTTCCGGGCCGCCCGGTCGGCCATCCGACGCGTCTGGAAGGATCGAGCGCGCTGGTCGCCGATCATTCCCGCGAAGCGCGGGCGGCGGGATGCGGCGGAGTCGATCTTCTCGCCTACCGGGCAACACAGGCCGAGCCGCTCGACCTGGTGCGCGCAGCGCGCAACGCATTGAACGGGGGCAAGCTGATCGTTGCCGGCAGCGTGAAAACGAAGCAGCAGATCGTTGCCCTCGCCGCAGCGGGCGCCGATGCGTTCACGATTGGCACCGCGGTTTTCGAAGGTGCGTTCGCACCGTCCAAGGGATCGATGCGCGGCCAGATACTCGATATCCTCGCGGCCTGCGACGACGCGTCGAAGGCCCCGGGATGATCGCCGTTGCCGTTTGCGTTCCCGCACGATGACGGCTGCCGACGTCGCGCCGGACGCGCTCGACCTGTTGCTGCGCGGCGAATGGGTCGATCCCGACGACGGTGCGCCCATTCGCGTCCCGGTGCATGCCGTGGCGATCGAGCGCAGTCTGCGTGGCAGGGAGGCGGATCTGGTCGTGCCGCTCCGGCTCGGACGCCGAATCGCCGTCGTCAGCGATTCGACGACGCACGTCGTGCTCGGCGAACGTGTCGAGCGCGCGCTCGCCGCGGTGGGCACGATCGTTCCCGTCGTGCTCGAGGGGCGGCCGCACGCCGATGCGGACACCGTGGAAGCGCTTCGGCGCGCCTGCGCCTCGGCCGACGCGCTGGTCGCCGTAGGCTCGGGGACGATCAACGACCTGTGCAAGTACGCCGCCGCGGCCGAGGGCAAGCCGTATGCGGTCTTCGCGACCGCTCCATCGATGAACGGCTACACGTCGATGAACGCGGCGATCACGGTCGATGGCCACAAGAAGTCACTTCCCGCCGCGTGCCCGCTGGGTGTCTACATGGACCTCGAGGTGCTCGCCGCGGCGCCGGCGCGAATGATTCGGGCCGGGCTGGGCGACTCGCTCTGCCGGCCGACGGCACAGGCCGACTGGCTGCTTTCGCACCATCTGCTTGGAACGCCGTACCGGCGCGCGCCCTTCGTCCTGCTGGCGGCGGACGAACCCGTCTTGCTGAACGAACCCGAGGCGCTGCTGCGCGGCGATCTCGACGCCATGCGGGCGCTGGCGCGCACGCTGGCGCTTTCCGGCCTCGGAATGACGCTTTGCGGCGGCAGCTTTCCGGCGAGCCAGGGCGAGCACCTGATCAGCCACTACATCGACATGTTCGCGCCGGTGGGACGCGACATGTATTTCCACGGCGAGCAGGTCGCCGTGGCGACGCTGACCATGGCGCGGATTCAGGAAGATGCGCTGATGGCCGGGCCGCCCCGAATGGAACCCGCCGCCATCACGTGCGCCGAATTGCAAAGCCGATTCGGCATCGATATCGGGGAAGCGTGCTGGCACGAGTTCGAGGCGAAGCGTCTCGACGCGGTTGCTGCTGCGATGCTGACCGAACGCATTGCGGACGTCTGGGACGACATGCTTGGGGATATCCGCAAAGCGATTATTCCTGCCTCGACGATCGCCGCGGTCCTGCAGCGCGCGGGCGGGCCGACGACCCCGGCCGATATCGGTCTGTCCCCCGACTTCTATGCCGCCGCCGTGCGCAATGCCCGGTTTCTGCGCGATCGCTATACGTTTCTCGACTTCGCCGCCGATTCGGGCCGACCTGATCCCCTCTGGCGCGCGTAGCGTCACCTGCGCCGACGCGATACAAAGGTGTCGGCTCGATGGCGGCGAGGCGATGCACGGTGGGTTGCCGCGCGAATCGATCAGGGCGCGCCGCGCAGCGCAATGCGGCGCCGGACCGCTGCCGTCATTTCCGGCGCGGCTCACTCCTTCGCGCGCGCCAAAGTTCGTCGACGCTCCACGGTCCTCCCCCCGCCGCGGCGAGATAGAGGAACACGAAGCAGTAGACCGCCGCCAGTTCACCGCGGTTGAGAATCGGCCAGAAGCCCTGCGGCGCGTGGGCGATGAAATACGCGAACGCCATCAGGCCGGACAGCACGAACGCGACCGGGCGCGTGAACAGACCGATCAGCAGCAGCGCGCCTCCGACCAGCTCGAGCATCCCCGCCACGCCGCTGAGCGTCCACAGTTCAGTCGGTGTGGAGCGTGGCGCGGGGAAGCTCAGCCACTTCTGCGTCCCGTGGGCCGTGAACAGGAACGCGACCACGATGCGCAGGATGCTGAGGAGTCGGGGCGACCACGAATCGTAAAGTGTCTTCATGGGCAGAACGCTCGCAATGCGGGCAGAACCCGCTATGTTGTGATTGTATATTCAGGCGGCGCGCTGGACATTCTGAGGAAACAGGTACCGACGCGCCTCGTCGTCCAATTCGGCCTTGAAGGCGTGCCGTTCCTTCAACGCGGCTGCGCGCACCGCTGCGGGCCGCGCGCCGATTTCGTCCACCAGCCGCTTCAGATCCGGCATCGACGTCCAGGCGTCGTCGCCGATGACGAACGGCACCAGTCGTGCCCAGCCCCATACCGCCATGTCGACGATCGTGTACGACTCGCCGAGCATGTAGCGGTGCTTGCGCAGCCGCGCGTCGAGGATGCCGTAGTGGCGCTTCGCTTCGTACACGTAGCGATTGACGGCGTAGGGCAGCTGTTCGGGCGCGTAGTGTCTGAAATGCACGGCCTGGCCGGAGTAGGGGCCGACGCCGCTCGCCACGAACATCAGCCACGACAACATCCGGCCCCGGGCCGCCGGCGTGTTCTCCGGCAGGAACTTCCCGGTCTTCTCGGCGAGGTAGAGCAGGATCGCGTTGCTGTCGAACACGGTCGCATCGCCATCGACGATCGCCGGAACCTTGGAGTTGGGATTGACGGCGGCGTAGTCCGCCGCGAACTGCTCGCCTTTGCGCGTATCGACCGGCATCGGTTCATAGGGCAGGCCCAGTCTCCTCCAGGCACAGGGCGACCTTGGTCGGGTTGGGCGCGAGATTGTAGTAGAACTTGATCATGGGGTGCCTTGGGGTCGGGGGAAACGATCGGAACAATGTCAGATTAGCACTTCCCGCATTCCGGTCCGGCCCTGCTATCCGACATCTTCCCTGTGGTTGAGTTCCCGGTCGCGAATCCTCTGAGCCCTGATGTTCCCGTACCCGGCGCGCCGTATCCACCGGGACGGGCGCGGACCAACGCGTTGCCGGGGATTCGCCTTTTGCGGTGTAGCGGTACGGGCACAGCGTAATCGGGTGACGATCGAAATGTCACCTTCGAGGTCGGCCGAACGGATAGGGGATTCCTTTGCGCGGGCGGGTTAGCATTTCTGCTAACTCGGTGTCGCGAGAGGTCACCGGGGTATTCGGCTCGTGATGATCGCGCTTGCCCAGCCAATGCCAAAACGTTGTCAGACGGCCAACGCAGTGCGCGCCGCCACCCGATCGCGCCGACGTGCCGCGGACCGTACGCGCAGCCGGCTGGTTGCCGAGCTGATCGCGGCGCGCGTGCACGCCGGCTTCACGCAACATGACGTCGCGGTCAGGATGGGTACGACGAAGAGCGCGATCTCGCGTCTCGAAAGCGGGATTGGCCACCGGCCAACGCTTACCACCGTCGAAAACTACGCGCTCGTGGTCGGATGCCGGCTCGAGATCAGGCTGCGTCCGTTACCTTGAGAGGGAGAGGTCCGCGAAGCGCCTGGCTGGGGTGGGGCAAGCATGTGCACGCGATTGGTAATCCGCAGGTACGCTATTTTCTCCACTTCGTGCGCAAGAGAAGTTTCGCGCAAGGAATCGAAATGGAACCGGTGATCTTCGATCCACGTGACGAGCGGCGCACGATTGTTGCCGCGCTGCACGACTTGCAGAACGGCACTCCGGAAATTGACGCGCGCCTGATCGGGCATCTCGCGAGCATGCGCCCTATCGCTCAGCAGCCGATATCGTCCGAAAGTGGCCGCTGACCTACATATTCCTCCTACTTTCATTCGTTTGGCTCGTCCAAGCGATGAGACCAGCGCAGATAGAAGAGAAGATACGGTTCGGCGATGTCTAGGACTTCTCGTTCCTTGTTCCAGTCGATCTGACGTTCATCCGGGAACCGTGTCTGCGCAAGACGTATCATCTGCTCGCAGCTACCTTGAACGCTGCTTCCTGTAGGCGCATCAGAGCTACAGAGTTTTCGTACACGACTTACGAGTTCGTCGTATGTGAATGCTAGGCGAGGAGGGTCGGCGGCTATTGCTCTGAGAATGCATCGATAGACGTCGCCCGATCTTCCATCGGTGTGCGGATAGATCTTGCGCTCCTTGCCGCGTTCCTTCGGTCCACAGTCCAGGACATCTACAAGGGAACGGAAATCCATAGTCTGTGCAGTGTCCTCAAGAGCCTCTTGGACTTCATGTTCAGTCGGTGTTTTGTTGACGACGGCCATGGATTTGACGCGGTGGTCAACGTTGCGACACAACTGAAGGCATAGAGTTTGCATGAGTTGTGGCGATCCCGCTGCTTCGGTCGCCAAGATCTCAATGACGTTGTCCGGAATACTAAGGTTCAGCGCAACAAAGCCCTTTCTCGCGATTGGCGTCAACTCCTCTCGCGACCAATACTCGAGGTCAATTGAGGTGAAACGTCCTTGCATCTCCTGATTTGCTCGGATGGCCTCGTCAGCGCGATGGAGGACTGCGGCAGTTACCACCTTCAGTCCACGTCGAACAGCGTCCTTAATTTGCCGCATCACCTCCTTCTGAACATCTCGTGGAATATAGTGAAAGTCATCAATCAAAATCACAAAGTCGCTATCTGCAATCTCTGAGATCACTTGCTCAATGCCACGACGCGTTTTGGTTTGCGTTGATGTCGTCGCGTCGGTCGTGGTGTTCTCAGCCGTCGTCGTAACCTGCCCCTTTGCGACTAAGGGTAAACTGCCCTCAATCAGTCCACCACCGCCAATTTTGTTTGCGTGTGTGTCAGCTTGCGAATTTGAGATGGAATCGGGAGAGTCCATCCAGTCGAGAATTCGATTCCAAACATCCTCTGCACTTCGAATGCCTCCGCCAGAAATGGCGATTAAATTGTCTTTACCAATTGCTTTCTCGATGAGAACGGTCTTTCCTGCTTTTGATGGACCGGAAACTGATACAAATTTGCCCTTCTCTTCGAGGGCATCAGTGACGCGACAATCCAATTCCCGTTGACTGGGTTGTGTTCGATCGACATACGTATGTGTGGGGAAGCCGCCAGGCACAAAGACTTCACTAGCACTTAGCATGTGCGAGACCCGAAAAATTGGGACGTTCGTTTCGCTCCATGTTGTTCGTGATGGCGCCAGTGATCA
>CAVSDL010000014.1:0-32547 GCA_963726775.1 uncultured beta proteobacterium | reverse complement strand
GCTCTGCGTCAGCAATACATCGCCGGACGCGCCACGCTGCGGCTCCTCCTCGGACGCACGCTCGGCATCGCACCGGCTGCGGTCGAGATTCGTCGCGGCACGCGCGGACGCCCCGAGCTCGCCGACGCGAGCGACGGACTGGACTTCAATGTTTCACACACGCGTGGCCATGCCGTGATCGGCATCGCGCGGCGGATGCCGGATGGCGGACGGATCGGCGTTGACGTCGAATGGCTGCATCGCGACGTCGGTGTCGACCGGTTGGCAGGCAAGTTTCTCAGTCTCGAGGAACGGTCGACGCTGCCCCAACTCCATATCGACGAGCGCCGCCGGCGCTTTCTGCGGTACTGGACCTGCAAGGAAGCCATGAGCAAGGCGACTGCCGACGGGCTCCTGGCGCCGTTCCGAAGACTCGAAGTCGCGCTGGGTGAGCCGCTTTGCCTCCTCGCGGGGCCGCCCCCTTACACACCTTCCGAATGGCGCCTTTACCCCGTTCCGGTTCCGGAAGGCAATCTGGCGACCCTCGCGGTGTGGACCGGGCGGCCCTAGGCGCAAGCAGACTTATCGGTCGAACCTTCGCGATCAACTTGCAGAGGCAGCGTCGTTGTTCACCTGGCCGCGACTGCGCGACGGCCGGTTTGTGCCCCCGTGACACGGACTCGGCAACGCATACCCTGCGATGCCGAGACCGTTACGCGGTCACTTTGCGTCGAGCAATTCCTTGATCTTCGCCTCGAACTGGGCATAAGGCATCGCGCCTACAAGCCGGACGCCCTGGAGCTTGTCCTTGTCCATCCGACCCAGAACGAACGACGGCGTGCCGGACACGCCCGCGGAATTGCCTTCGGCGATGTCCTTGTCGATGCCGGCTATGTATTTGTCGGAGCTGATGCACGCCTGAAACTTCGGCAGATCAAGCTGGACGTTCTTGGCGTACGTCGTGAGATTGTCCGCCTTCAGCTGATCGGCGTTCACGATCATGACGTGACGGAGCTCCCAGAACTTGCCCTGCTCGCCAGCGCAGCGTGCGGCGACCGCGGCGCGCCGGGCATTCTCGTGGAAGTCCAGCGGGTAGTCGCGGCTGATGTAACGGATCTTTCCGGAATCGATATAGTTGGTCTTGATCTGCTGGAAGGCCGTGTTGTGGAACTGCTGGCAGAACGGACACTGGTAGTCGGTGTATTCGACCAGCGTCAGAGGCGCGTCCTTTGTTCCGATCGAAAATCCCCCCGGCGCGAGCTGCATGCTCACCTTGTCGTCGGGCGCCGCCGCCGGCTGTCCGGCCGCCGGCTGACGCTCGAGCACCTGCCGGATCTGCTTCAACTCGTTCAGGATCTCCTGCGCCTGCTCGGAAGTGATTCCCTGGGCGCGCACAAACGGGGCAACCGCCAAGAGTGCCAGCGCCGCCGAAAACCCAATGATCGACCGCAAATGTCTGGTTTCCATGTTCGACCTACCCTCGCATAGAAAAAATTTCGTGAGCAACATGCTTCGCCGATAACCAACCGCTGCGCGCCCATCGTCGGACGGACGCAGAATCTGTTGAAACCCAGGCGGGTTATACACCGTCCCCGCGGGCGCACGGCGTGAATTCCCGACAGGCGGCGCAATAAACCCGCCGGATGTGGCGACGGCACGCTCCACGAGCCTGTCATGGCATCGACCGAGCACGTCGCTATCCGCCCCGCGCGTAGCAGCAAATGCCGCCACGCGGTCCCGGAACAGGCCACAAGGCAAGCGGCGCCGGTCGACCTCGCCCGGCTGCCAACGGGGCGGGCACCCCTGTTGATAATAGCCCATGGGTCGCCGCTGACAAGGTCGATTCGCGTTTGCGTTGCCACGGTTCACCTTCGTCCGCGTCGATCGCTCGAGGCCGCCCGTTCGCGAGGCTCGAGGCGAGCGCCGGGCTACCCGTTCACACGCACCCGTTTACGGCGCCCATCGTCGCACCTATCATCGCGATGGTTTCGTCGAACGGCGAATTGCCGTCGAAAATCATTTGGAGGCCGCATGGGTGTAAGGCAGCTTCTCGATCTGACCGGTAAGGTCGCGATTGTCACCGGCGGGTCGCGCGGCATCGGCCTGCAGATGGCCGAAGCACTGGGCGAAATGGGCGCCCGAGTGGCGATCACCGCGCGCAAGCAAGGCGAACTCGACGACGCGCGTATGCGCCTCGAGGCGCTCGGAATCGATTGCTTCACCGTCGTCGGCGACCTTGCTGATCATTCGGCGATTCCGGGCATCGTCGATTCCGTCCTTGCCAGGTGGAAGCAGATCGACGTCCTCGTCAACAACGCCGGTTGCAACTGGGCGGCACCGGCCGAGAACTATCCCGACGAACGCTGGCGCAAGGTGATGGGGCTCAATATCGATGCCCAGTTCTTCCTTGCGCGTGAGGTTGGCAAGCGCTCCATGATCCCGCACAAGCGAGGCAGGATCATCAACATTGCGTCGATCGCCGGCCTGTTTGGCAATCCACCTGCGTGGGAAATGCAGACGATGGCGTACAACACGAGCAAAGGCGCGCTGGTCAGCATGAGCCGAGCGCTCGCAGCGGAATGGGGCAAATACGGCATCAATGTCAACGCCATCTGCCCCGGCTTCTTTCCATCGAAGATGACCAAGGTCACGCTGGACCGCATCGAACGGATGGTTCTGGCCCTGACGCCGCTTGGACGCCTGGGCGGCGAAGAAGACCTCAAGGGCGCCGTCGTGTTCCTCGCCTCCGAAGCTTCGCGTCACGTCACCGGACAGGCCATCGCCGTCGATGGCGGCTGCACGGCGGTCTGACATGGGTCTGGCTGCGAATCCGGGTGCCAAGCTGGTCGCACCCGTGCATCCGCTGGATCCGTCGGCGCTCGCCGCATACCTGCGTGCCAACGTTGCCGAATTCCCGGGCAACGTCGTTGTCGAGCAGTTCCAGGGCGGACAGTCGAATCCGACCTACCGGATCACCGCCGGCGATGCGCGGTATGTCCTGCGGCGCAAGCCCCCCGGCAAGCTGCTGCCTTCCGCGCACGCGATCGAGCGCGAGTATCGCGTGATGGCCGCGCTCGCCGGCACCGCGGTGCCGGTCGCGAAAACACTCGCGTTGTGCGTCGACGACGCGGTGATAGGCACGGCGTTCTACCTGATGGAGTACGTCGCGGGCCGCATCCTGTGGGATCCGGCGCTTCCGGGCATGACGACGCAAATGCGCGCGGCACACTACGGCGAACTCAATCGCGTGCTCGCGGCACTCCACCAGGTCGATTATTCCGCCGTCGGCCTGGCCGACTTCGGCAGAACCGGAAACTACATCGAGCGACAGATCGCACGGTGGTCCAAACAGTATCAGGCCGGCGGCGCAGAACCCATTCCGGCGATGGACGCATTGATCGAATGGCTGCCGCGACACCTTCCGCCCGGCGACGAAACATCCATTGTCCATGGTGACTTTCGGCTCGACAATGTGATCTTCCATCCCTCAGCGCCGCGCGTTCTCGCCGTGCTCGACTGGGAACTGTCGACGCTCGGCCACCCGCTCTCCGATTTTGCGTACCAGGTGATGGCCTGGCGCCTGTCACCGCGGCAGTTTCGCGGCCTCAAGGGTTGCGATCTCGCGAAGCTGGGCATCCCGACCGAGAACGAGTACGTTGCCGAATATTGCAGGCGCACCGGCCGCGACGGCATCGCGCATTTCGAGTTCTACCTGATCTTCAACATGTTCCGCATCGCCGCGATTCTGCATGGTGTTCTGGCGCGCGCGTTGCAGGGCAATGCCGCCAGCCAGAATGCGATCGAAACCGGCGGCCGCGCCCGCCTCGTCGCCGACGTCGCGTGGGACATGGTGCGCAGAATGAATGGCTAAGGGAGACTTAACGTGGATTTTGCCTACTCGGACAAGGTCAGGGACCTCGCCGCGCGCCTCACGCGCTTCATGGACGAAAACGTCTATCCGGCCGAACCCGTGTTCGCCGCCGAAGTCGACGCCAACCGCAGGCGCGGCAATCCGTGGGTGGCGACGACGATCATGGAGGCGTTGAAGGCCAAAGCACGCGCCGCCGGCCTGTGGAATCTCTTCCTCCCCGAATCGGAGTACGGCGCGGGGCTCACCAACCTCGAATACGCCCCGCTCGCCGAACTCATGGGCCGCTCGTGGATTGCGCCGGAGGCCTGCAATTGCAACGCTCCGGACACCGGCAACATGGAAGTGCTCGTGCGCTACGCCACGGCGGATCAAAAGGCGAAGTGGCTCGCTCCGCTGCTGGCGGGCGAGATCCGCTCGGCGTTCGCAATGACCGAACCGGATGTCGCGTCGTCCGATGCGACCAATATCGAGGCGTCCATCGTCCGCGACGGCGACCAATACGTGATCAACGGCCGCAAATGGTGGACGACCGGCGGCCCCGACCCACGCTGCCGGATCCTCATCTTCATGGGCAAGACGGACCCAGGTAACCCGGACCGGCATCGGCAGCAGTCGATGGTCCTCGTGCCCGTCGACACGCCGGGTGTGCGCATGGTCCGGGCGCTGCGGGTTTTCGGCTACGACGATGCGCCGCACGGCCATGCCGAGTTCGACTTCGTCGACGTTCGGGTGCCGGTCGCCAACATCCTGCTCGGCGAAGGCCGCGGTTTCGAGATCGCGCAGGGGCGCCTCGGACCGGGTCGCATCCATCATTGCATGCGGCTGATCGGCCAGGCGGAGCGATCACTGGAAGCGATGTGCCGGCGCGCAAGCACGCGCATCGCCTTCGGCCGCGCGGTCGCGGATCAGACCGTGACGCAGGAGCGCATCGCCAACGCAAGAATCCTGATCGACCAGGCACGGCTCCTCGTTCTCCATGCAGCGTGGAAAATGGACGTCGCAGGTAACAAGGCGGCAAAGAAGGAGATCGCGATGATCAAGGTCGCGGCGCCGACGATGGCCTGCCAGGTGATCGACTGGGCCATGCAGGCGCACGGCGCCGCCGGCGTCTGCGACGACTTCCAGCTCGCGTTCTTCTTTGCGCAAGCGCGATCGCTGCGTTTCGCCGACGGCCCCGACGAAGTGCATCGCAATCACATTGCGCGGCTCGAACTCGCGGGATACCGCGCCGCCGGGGGCTGACCGCGCGGAAGCGGCACGTAGCCGACACCGCGCCGAATTTGGCCGCGGTCCACCTGGCATCGGTCGAAGTTGAAGGCCCTTCGAAGAGTCAGGACTCAGAAAAAGCGCTTGAGCAACGCGATCAGGGTATCGAAACGGGGACCGTACGGCGGGCGGAAAAGACCGAAGCCGTTGATTCTGGCCTGGTGGAGGACCGGCTTTTCCTTGGAGAAGGTCCTGAAGCCGTGCTCGCCATGATAGGCGCCGCTGCCGCTCGCGCCGACACCGCCGAACGGCAGATTGTCCTGGGCCACGTGCCAGCACGCATCGTCGATCGTGACCCCGCCGGAAATTGTCGAGCGCAGCACCCGGTCACGGTGCGCGGCGTTCCCGCCGAACCAGTACAGCGCCAGCGGCCGCGGATGGGTGTTGATGTAAGCGATGGCCTGGTCGAGCGTGTCGTAGGGCAAGACCGGCAACAACGGACCGAAAATCTCCTCGCGCATCACGGCCATGCTGTCGTCGACCCCCAGGACCAGCGTCGGATGCAACTTGCGCGAAACCGGGTCGGGCATCTCGCCCGCGGGAATGAGGCGAATCGTGGTCGCGCCGCGCGCTTCGGCATCCTCGATGAGGTGCACGAGCCGCTGATAGTGGCGGTCGCTGACGATGCTCGTGTAGTCGGCATTGCCGACCAGCGTCGGGTACATCGCCGTCACCGACTGGCGGAGGGCGGCGACAAATTCATCGACGCGCGACCGCGGCACCAGCATATAGTCGGGCGCCACGCACGTTTGGCCGGCATTCAGCAACTTGCCGAAAGCGATGCGCGGTGCCGCAACCGTCAGGTCGCAGTCGAAATCGATGATCGCCGGAGACTTTCCACCGAGTTCGAGCGTCACGGGCGTCAGATTCTCCGCGGCTGCCAGCGCGATCTGCCGACCGACCGACGTCGAGCCCGTGAAGAACAAGTGGTCGAAAGGCAACTTCGAAAACGCGCGCCCGACCTCGACGTCGCCGGGCACGACGGCGAACTCCTCGGGAGCGAAAGCACCGGCGACGATCTCCCGCAGGAGTTCAGAAAACGTCGGGGTG
Source organism: uncultured beta proteobacterium (assembly GCA_963726775.1). Classification (GTDB taxonomy): domain Bacteria; phylum Pseudomonadota; class Gammaproteobacteria; order Burkholderiales; family Casimicrobiaceae; genus CAIWHR01. The sequence goes on along the minus strand of CAVSDL010000014.1, from coordinate 26,381 downwards.
AGTTCGCTCGGTTTCAGCATGACCCGGTTGCCGGCCGCCAGCGCCGCCGCCGCCGGCAGCATTCCAAGTTGATACGGATAGTTCCACGGGCTGATGACACCCACTACGCCCAGCGGCTGCGGAATCAGCTGGCTGCGCGCCGGCAGCATGTGCAAGGGGGTGGCGACGCGGCGCGCCCGCATCCAGCGCGCGACATGCCGCCGCAGATGCCGGACGCCGGAGAGAACGACGAATATCTCGGCGAGATCGGTCTCCTGTCGCGATCGGTGGCCGAAATCGGCCGCGATCGCGTCGGCGATCCCATGTTGATGCGTTTCGGTCAGCCGCAGCAGGCGCTCGAGGCGGTCGACGCGCGCTTGCCGCCCCGGAAGCATGTCGCCGACAAAAGCCGCGCGCTGACATTCGAATGTCCGGTGCATGCCCGCCAAACGGTTGGCCGCGCTGATTGACGGCACGGCGGCATCGATCGGGACATGACGGTCGTTCACAGGGGCTCCGGGCATGCGATTCGAAGATGCAGCAGAATGCGGACGATCACGTTGGCGTCCTCGAGCATCACGCCAGGTGCCGTCGTTCGCGAGAACATGGCGGATGGTACATCGGCGTCGAGCTGAGTGTGCCAGCGAGTGCGCTGACCGCGCCTGCGCTGGCGCATGCTCGGGCGTCGGGCAACTTATGCTTCGAGCATGGCGCGATCCCGCGATGGCCGGGGCATTTGCCCGAGGGGCCCGATGTGCAGAGACCGGTGCCACATTGCACTAAACCGGACGCCAAATCGGCGGAGCGCAGCGGATTGCGACGTTTTGCACCCAATCGCGCGCCAATGAGACACTTGTCAATCGCGGATCGACGCTGAGCTCCCGTCCGGGGATCGCCGCGGCATCGCGTGCAACCATGACAACGGGGACGCAACCTTGCCTGACAGGACCATGACACCAAGTTCCATCGTGCAGCATCTCGACCAGTATGTAATCGGTCAGGATGACGCCAAGAAGACCGTGGCCGTGGCCGTGTATTCGCATTTCCGAAAGGTAGCGAAGGCGACGCGGGACGGGACTCCCATTGTCAAGAGCAACGTTCTTCTCATCGGGCCTTCCGGAACCGGCAAGACGCTGCTCTGCGAAACGCTCTCGCGATTTCTGGGCGTCCCTTTCGCGACGGCGGAAGCCACGGCACTGGCACAATCCCGATACGTCAACGAAGAAATCGAGGCGATTCTGCAGCGCCTTGTCGACAAGGCGGACGGCGACGTCGACAGAGCAAGAAATGGAATTGTTTTCATCGACGAAATCGACAAACTCAGAACGACCGGCGGTCAAGCGCGCAGCATTTCGGGCGAAAGCGTGCAGCACGGTCTTCTGAAAATCATGGAAGGCTCGCCGGTCAAACTCGGCAATGCGCACTACATCGATACGACCAACATCCTTTTCATCTGCGGCGGGGCTTTCGTCGGCCTGGACGAGATCATGTCGCAGTCCGGCAGCTACGGATTCATCTCGACTTCGAAGGGAGACAACCAGAAAATACTGGACAGACTGAACACGCGCGTAAAGCCGACCGATCTCTTCACGTTCGGATTGATCCCTGAATTTACCGGCCGGCTCCCCATCATTGCCCGTTTCCAGGAGCTCAGCAGGGCGATGCTGGTTCGGATAATGACGGAACCGAGAAATTCCATCTACAAGCAGTTCCGGGAAATCTTCGAGACCGAAGGTGTCGAGTTGAGCGTGGACCCCAAGGTCTTCGAGCAGATCTCTGAACTCGCGATCGAGTACAAGACCGGCGCGCGCAGCCTTAGAGGAATATTCGAGGAACTGATTACGCCCATTCTCTACCTGGTTCCCGACAAGCCGGAGATCAAACGAGTCGTCATCGCGTCGTTGTTCAGCGAACCGTCCTATTTCGGCAAGGTTGCCGATTCCTGAACGGGGACTGCCGAACGGCGATCCCTTCCGAAGGGTCAGGACCCGCGATCGATGCTCAACCGGCCCGCGCCGAACGCCCACACCACCAGCAACCCGCCGATGATCGAAAGGTTCTTCATGAAGTGAATATTCTGGTTCATCGCCTGGTCGGCGGGCACCGCCCAGAAATTATGGAACAGCAGTGTCGCCGGAACCGTGAACACTACCAGTGCGAGCGCCGCCCAGCGGGTCTTCCAGCCGACGATGAGCGCCAGTCCGCCGCCGAGCTCGAGCACGATTGCGCCGACGGTCAGGAGCTCGGAAAACGGAAGGCCCGTGCTGGCGATGTACCCGGCCGTTCCCGCGAAACCGGTCAGCTTGCCGAAGCCCGACATGAAGAAGATGAGGGCGAGGAGGATGCGTCCGGCGAGGGCACCGACATCACGATTCATGTTGATCCTGCCTTTCCATGGATGTTTGTCCAAGCGGCCTGCGGTGGCCACGCCATGCGGGTCGCCGCGACAGCATGCCGGACCGAACCGTTGCTCGCAAGCGGGTTCGTGGTCGCCCCTCGCGCTCCACCGCCGAATCGTGCATCGATATCCGCCGCCGAGATCCATCGACGCGGCTAGCGTTGCCGACACCCTGCTGCGGACCACGGCGAAACCACGGTGGCGCGAAAGGCGGAACTTACGAGTCCCAATCAGGGTCACACCTCCAACACGCGCAGATCGCTGCCTTGGGCGAGCACATGGAAGCGCAGAGCGGCTGTCACCCGAGTTCACGTTGATGCAGTCTCCATGGCGAGTGAGCTCACGCAGGTGGCATTCGAGATCAGTTCTCATTACGATCCTGCCGCCGCCCCACGATTGCCACGTTGGCGTGGGGAACACTTGATGTCTCCCGCGGCAGGCGCCGTGGAACCCGCAAACGAAGCGATCGACGCAACTGGCTTTTTTTCCTGCCGAGCGTCAAAATCACCGGCCCGGCGTATGCTTGTCCTCTGTCGTCGCGCCGGATGCCGCTTTGCGACCCGGTATGCAAGGAGGCAGGAGCGACATGACGAACCCGACAGCACGTGCAGGCGAAACCTTCCCGTGGGAGTCCGAAATCCTGCGCACGGAGAATGCGGAGGATGCGCTCTTCGAGTTGAGCAAACTCGCGGCCATCGATCCATTGCAGCCCCGTGCCGCCTGGACCGAGGGAGCCACACAGTCACGGGTGCGCAACCATCGTCGAATATTGCTCGCGGACCTGCGCAAGTTGCGCCATGAGCAGCCGACGGGCCTGTTTACTGCAGCGGCGCACGAGGTGATGACGTGGATGTTGCTGGTAACCGAGTGCGAGTTCAGCGCGGACCATAAACGCGAACTCATCGCGGGGATCCAGCAGGACCCCTGCTACGTCAAGCGCGACCGATACCGTCAATTGCCTACGTCAAGCAGGCGATACCAACGGGCCGCGGCGCTCGAATTGCTTCTGAAGGACGTTCAGTCCCGCGACACCTCGGACTACGTCTCGGAGGAGCCCAAGGGCCTGTTCGCGTGGTTGCGGCATAAGGTTACGGCGCAACCCGGCGCCGATCTGCAACCGTTTTCGCATACGGATCTTCATTTCTAGCCCGCGAGCGCGCGGTGTCATGCCGCGGCGTCATCTCACGTGCCGCGCCTCCACCACCCGCAGTACCGGCGAGCGATGAATTCGAAGCCGCACGCGTAGCCCGTCCGGTTGAACTCCTTTTCGGCAACGTCCCAGTACTTGCCCCAGTGTCAAATTTTGGCGGAACGTCCCGAACGGCCGTGGCATCCGCGGCGGAAATACAGGGCCAAGCCGGGCGACCGGCCAAGCTCACCTTGTGAGCCATCAGGCCTCGTAGGATCGGGAATCATGGAATCCCGATCGACGGCCTTCTTCCCGGATCCCGTTGCGACCCACGCGGCGACGGCCCATTCGCGCGGTCCCAAGCCACCCGGGCGGGATGCGGGCCGCCGTCAACGGCAGCCGTCGGCATCTATGCTATAGACCCATCCGACCGGCCGGACGATACAGCGCGCATGCTGCAGATCAAGTTCTCCAACCGCTTCGAATGCCTGCTCGATGCGCTCCTCGACGCGTTGGCTACGCCGCCGGAATCGCCGTTCGTGCGCGAGGAGATCATCGTGCACAGCGCCGCGGTCCGGCGCCGGATCGAGCTCGCGGCGGCAGACCGTTTCGGGGTCTGCTCGAACGTGCAGTTTTCCTTCCTCGCTCAGTGGCTGTGGCGGCAGATCGGGCACGTCGTGCCGCAGGTTGGGGAGGTGTCGCCCTTCATCACGCCGGTGCTCACCTGGCGAGTCCTCGCGATACTCGAGGAGCAGGCGTTCGTCGCCGAGCATCTGCCCCTCTTCGCCTATCTGCGCAACGCGGATGAGGTCATGCGCTACGAACTGGCCGCGCGCACCGCGGCGCTGCTCGAGCAATACCTGACGTATCGGCCCGATTGGCTGGCAGCGTGGCTCGTCGGCAAACCCGCCCGCATCAAGGACCTGGACGCCGCACGATTGCCGGACGAGCGCTGGCAAAGCGCATTGTGGCGGCGCATTGCCCGCGATCTCGGGACCGACAGCCGCCATCCGTCGATCGCCTTCTTCGAGGCGATGACGGCATTGGGGCCCGATGCCCCGGCGCGCGCGGGACTGCCGGCCGCGGCGCATGTCTTCTGCCTGCCGACCACACCGCCGCTTTACCTCGACATCCTGCAGCGGCTGGCGCAGTGGATCGATCTCACGCTGTATGTACCGAATCCGTGCCGCGAGTACTGGCTCGAGATCGTCGATCCGCGCCGCCTCTCCTACCTTGCCGCGAAAAACGATGACGTCCATCACGAAGTAGGGAACCGGCTGCTGGCCTCGTGGGGCAAACAGACGCAAGCCCATATCGACCTGCTGCTCGATGATGACAGCATCGCGGTGGTCGACGACGCCGACTTCGCGCCAAGTGAAGGCGGTTCGCTCCTCGCGCGCCTGCAGAATGCGATTCTCGACATGACCGACCTCGCGCCCGGCAGCGTGGCGCATGCCGCCGGCGATCGCAGCATCGAAGTCCATGTCTGCCACTCGCTGACGCGCGAGCTCGAGGTGCTGCAGGACCAGCTCCTGGCGCTCTTCGCCGGCCCGCACCCGCCGCGGCCGTCCGATATCCTGGTCGTGATGCCGGACCTGGAGGAGGCCGCGCCCCTGGTCGACGCCGTCTTCGGCAACGCCCCGGAGGCCCGCGCGATTCCCTACACGATCACCGGCCGGCGCGCGAGCGTGCGCAACCCGTGCGCCCACGCGCTGCTCGCGGTGCTCGCCGTCGCCACATCGCGTTTCCAGGCGAGCGCCGTGTACGAGCTGCTCCAGCAGCCCATCATCGCGCGCCGGTTCGGAATCGGCGACGTCGAACGCGAGGCCCTCCATGCGTGGATCCGCGATTCGGGTATTCGCTGGGGGATCGATGCCGCGCATCGCAAGGAATTCGGGCTGCCATCGGTCAGCCGCCACAGCTTCAGTGACGGATTCGATCGCCTGTTCCTCGGCTATGCGCTGCCCGCATCGGTGGCCGTACCGATGAACGGGCGCCTCCCCGCCGGCAACCCGGAAGGTTCCGACGCGCTGGCGCTGGGCAGCTTCCACGAATTCGTCCGCCGGCTCGAGCGCTTGCACGACGAGCTCTGCCGGGAGAAGACGCCGGCCGAATGGCGGCAGACGCTGCTCGGCGTGATCGACAACTTCGTCGCGCCCTCGGGCGACGAGATCGACGACGAACGCGAAACCGCCGCCGGCATTCGCGAGCTCCACGCCAACATGGCGCACGGCGGGATGACCCGACCCCTGAACGTGGGCGTCGTCCGCGCCGCGCTGCAGGAGCTGCTCGACGACGCGACGCGCGGCGGAATCCCCGGCGGCGCGGTCGCGTTCGCATCGACGACCAGCCTGCGTCATCTGCCGTACCGATTCGTCTGCGCGCTCGGATTGAACGATGGCGCCTTCCCCTCGACGCAACGCCTCAGCGAATTTGACCTGATGGCGCACGACCCGCGCCGCGGCGATCGCCAGCGCCGGACCGACGAGCGCAATGTTTTTCTCGATCTGGTCCTAGCCGCGCGCGAGGGCCTGTATTTGAGCTACACGGGTCGAAGCGTGCGCGACAACTCGCCGATCCCGCCATCGGTCCTCGTCGCGGAGATCCTCGACTACGCTGCCGCGGCCATCGACCCGGGGCAGTTCTCGCCGGAATCGCGCGAAACCGCGCGGCAGCGACTCGTCGTCGAACATCCGCTGCAACCCTTCTCGCTGGAATACTTCGTGCCGACCGCCGATCCTCGCCGCCGAAGCTTCAACGACGAATATTGCGAAGCGCTGAAACAGCGGCTGGCCACGCCGGCGGCGCCGCCCGCGCCCAAACCCATCGCCACGACTGCAATCGCAGAAGAACCCGCCGCCGGCGACGAAGCCGACGATGAAGACGAGGCGTGGGAGCCGCAGGAGAAATTCTTCCGGCTTCCGCTGGCCAAGGCCGGTCCGGAATTTCGCGAAGTCACGCTGGACAACCTCGCCCGATTCTTCCGCAATCCGTGCCGCTACCTCCTCGAGAAGCGCCTCGGCATCGTGCTCCCGGAAGGCGACGAGGAATTGCAGGACGACGAGCCTTTCCGTCCCGACGTGCCGGCACGCCGGGCTCTAGCCGGGCGCATGCTGCCTCGCCTGCTCGCTGGCGAAGCGGTCGCCGACCTTCGCGAACTTGCGCGCGCCGGAATCGAGTTTCCGATCGGGCGGCTCGGCGATATCGAACTGGAGCAGGAGCTGCACCGGCTCGGCGCGTTCGCGCGCGTGCTCGCGCCGGTGCTCGAAGAACCACGCCTCGATCCGGTCAGCGCGACACTCGAATTCGCGATCGACGGCGACGCGTGGCGCCTCACCGGCGGCTTCGGCGACCTGCGCAAGCACGGGCGGATCCGCTACCGCTACGACGATGTGCGCGCCTACGACTATCTGAACGGCTGGATCGAACACCTGTTCCTGAATGCGATGGCGCCGTCCGGGGTCACGCCGCGCACGACGTGGCACTCGCGCGACGGCCGCTACGTTCTGCCGGCGGTCGGAGACGCGCACGCGCAGCTCGCGGCGCTGCTCGCACTCTACCGCGACGGACTGCACCGTCCGCTCCACTTCTTCCCGAAGTCCGCGTGGAATTACATGAGCGGAGGCAAGAAGCTGTCCAGGGCCGTCGCCACGTGGCAGAGCACGCCGTTCCACCTCTATGGCGAAGACCGCGACCCGGCCTACGGTCTGGCGCTGCGCGGTGTGGACGAGCCGCTCGACGACGAATTCATCGCCTGCGCAACGACGGTGTTCGCGCCGCTGCTCCACAACATTGAAGATGAGCCGCGCGATTGAAAACACTCCTGGAATTCGACGTCTTCAACTGCGATCTCGACGGCATCAACCTGATCGAGGCGTCGGCCGGCACCGGCAAGACCTGGAACATCTGCGGGCTGTACCTGCGGCTGCTGCTGGAGCGCGGGCTCGACGTGCAGAAGATCCTCGTCGTGACGTTCACCAACGCGGCCACCGCGGAGCTGCGCGAGCGCATCCGTGCGCGGATCGTCGAAACGCTCGCCTGGCTGCGCGACGGTCGCCCCGGCGGTTCGCCCGGCGACCCGTTCGTCGGGAAGCTCGCGGCGGCGGTCGAATCACGCACGGGCGTCGCTCGCGCGCAAATGGCCCGACAACTCGACGCCGCGCTCCAGTACTTCGACGAAGCCGCGATCTTCACGATCCACGGCTTTTGCCAGCGCGCCCTCGCCGACGCCTCGTTCAGCGCCGGCCTGCCCTTTCACGCTCGAGCTCGTGACCGATGACAGCGCGATGGCAATGGAGGCCGTCCACGATTTCTGGCGCCGCCGCGTCGCCGACGACGGCTGTCCGCCGGAACTCGCGGGCTACCTGCTGGAAAAAGGAGATACGCCCGAGAAATACGCCAGGCTGCTCGCGCGCAGTCTTGCCAAGCCGCTGGCCAGATGCCTTTGGCCGGCGGGCCTCGATAGCGCTGCGGCGATCGACACATCGGCGGTGACCGCAGCCTACGAGGCGGCAAGAAAGATCTGGGCCACGCAGCGCGACGAGATCGTCGCCACCGTCAAGGGCTCGCTGCCGGCGCTCAATGCCAACTCGTACAAGGAAACGAGCGTCGACCGCGCAGCCGGCGAATGGGACGCCTGGTTCAACGATGGCATCGCTCGCCGTTGCCCGCGAAGAACAAGCTCGCTCTCTTGTCGAGCGCCGCGCTGGAGGCGTGCACGAACAAGGGCCAGACGCCGCCGGCGCACGCATTCTTCGACGCTGGCCGATGACTCTTCTCGCCGCACGCCAGGCTGTCGCCGGAGAACTCGAACTCGCCCGCCTGCGCCTGATCCGCGACCTGATCGACACCGTCGGCCCCGACCTGCGCCAGCGCAAGCGCGAGCGGCGCGTGATCGCGTTCGACGACATGCTCTACAACCTCTACGCCGCGCTCGAAAGCGGCGACCATCCCGAGCTGGCCGGGTCGCTGCGCGAGAAATTCCCGGTCGCGCTGATCGACGAATTCCAGGACACCGATCCGCTGCAGTTCGCGATCTTCGAGCGCATCTACGGCAAGGGCAACGCGCCGGCATTCTTCGTCGGCGATCCCAAGCAGGCGATCTACAGCTTCCGCAACGCCGACCTGCACGCGTACCTGCGCGCGCGCCGAAGCCGCCTCGGCCGAGTACACGCTCGCCGACAACCAGCGCTCGACGCGAGGGCTTGATCGAGGCGCTCAACGGGCTCTTCACCGCGACGCAGGACGCGTTCATGCTGCCGGGCCTCGACTATCACCCGGTCGCGATGGGCGACAAGGAACGGAAGTCGTTCACCGACACGTCGCTCGAGCGCGCCGACCTGCAGGTGTGGATGCTCCCGCAAGCGCCCGACGGCGCAGCCCATCGCCCAAGAAGACCGCCGGATCGCTCGCCGTGCGCGCGACGGCCGCCGAAATCGCGCGCCTGATCACCGAAGCCGGCAAGGGCCGCATCATCATCGGCGAACGACGCGCTGCGTCCCGGCGACATCGCGGTGCTGGTCCGCACGCACGCGCAGGGCAGCGCGCTCAAGCGCGAGCTCGCCGCGCTCGACATCGGCAGCGTCGAGCTGTCGCAGGCCAGCGTCTTCCAGTCGCCCGACGCCGAAGAAGTCGAGCGCGTGCTGATCGCCATCAACCAGCCATCGCGCGACACCCTGCTGCGCGGCGCGCTGGCGACCGAAATGATGGGCTGCGACGCGGCGCGGGATCGCGGAGATCTCGAGCAGACGAAGCGCGAGCTCATGGGCTACCTCGAGCGCTTCGCCGAGCTACCGCGACATCTGGCTGCGTGCAGGGCGTGGGCGTCATGTACCGCCGGTTCCTGTCCGAGCGAACAGGTCAGCGCGCGCATGCTCCGCCGCCCCGACGGCGAGCGCCGCCTCACCAACCTGCTGCACCTCGGCGAGCAGATCCACCAGGCGGCCGCAACGCACGAATCGCCGGACGCGCTGCTGCGCTGGCTGGCAAACGCAGCGACGCGACGGACTCCGCCGACGAAGTCGCGCAGCTGCGGCTCGAATCCGATCGCAACCTCGTCCAGATCGTCACCATCCACAAGGCGAAGGGCCTCGAATTCCCGATCGTGTTCTGCCCGTTCCTGTGGGACGGCAACACCCGGTTCGGCGGGCCGAAACCGGAAGGACGCGAATATCACGACGCCGACGGCGCCGCGGTGATCGACTTCCGCGCTCGACGACGAGATCGGCGACGAAGTGGCCGACGATCAAGGCGCAGATCAAGCTCGAGGAGTCGGCGGAGTCGCTGCGCCTCATCTACGTGGCGCTGACGCGCGCGGTCTATCGGTGCTACCTGATCGCCGGCACCTACCGCCGGCAGCTACGGCAAGAGTTCTTCCCCGGTCGAGAGCACGAAAAGCCTGCTCAACTGGCTCGTCGCCGGCGGCAAGGAATCGCCGGCAAGCTGGTTCGACCGGTACGAGAACGCCAGCCGAGATTGCGGCGGCATGGATCGATCTGGCGAAGCGCCTGATGCCCCACGCTCGCTCTCGCCCCGCTGCCTCTCGCAGCCGGCGCGCCGGTCGCGCTGGCCGGGCCCGCGCCGGAGACGCTCGCCGCGCTGCCGCCGCCGACGACGATCGCGCCCGCCTGGCGATTCAGCAGCTTCAGCGGCCTCGTCAGCGATGCGAGGAGCGAAAGCGCGCGCGAGCGACCACGATGCGCGAATCGCGGAAGTCGCGAAGCGAATCGCCGCGCCGCCGCCGGAGATCGCGCCGGACGACATCCTGCGCTTTCCGCGCGGCCCGAGCGCGGGCGAGTGCCTGCACGCGATCTTCGAGCGCATCGACTTCACCGACCCGGCCGGCTGGAACGACGGCATCGCCCGCGGCCTGGACGCGCATCCGCAATTCCTTCCGGGCGTACGCGCGGCCGAGCAGTCGCCGCTGCTCGCGAGCATGGCCTCGCGGATGCTGGCGAACGTGATGAGCACGACGCTGCCGGACGGCATCGTGCTCGGGTCGCATCCCCATCGACCGGCGCCTCACCGAGCTCGAATTCAGCCTGCCGTCGCCGCGCGTGTCGGCGCAGCGCGCTCAACGCCGCGCTGCAAGAGCCTGGGCTACGACGTGCCGCGCCTCACGTTCCGCGACCTCGAAGGCTACCTGAAGGGCTTCATCGACCTCGTCTTCGAGCACGGCGGCCGCTACTACGTGCTCGACTGGAAATCGAACCACCTGGGCTACGCGCCGTCCGACTACGGTCCCGCCGAGTTGCAGGCGGCGATGACCGAGCACAGCTACCACCTGCAATACCTGCTCTACTCGCTGGCCGTCGATCGCTACCTCCAGCACCGCGTGCCGCGGCTACCGCCACGACACGCACTTCGGCGGCGTGCTCTACCTCTTCGTGCGCGGCGTGCGGCCGGATTGGATCAATGCCGACGGCACGCCGGCGGGCGTGTTCCACCATCGGCCGTCGGCGGCGACGCTCGCGCGGCTCGACGCGCTGTTCGCCTCAGAGCCAACGCGAAGGTGGCGCCATGACCGCGCCGCTTCATCCCGATGCCCGACCAGGCGCTCGCCGATGGCTTCGCCCAGCACGTCGTGCACTGGGCGCGCGAGCGCGGCGCCCCCGGCCACACGCTCGACGCGCTGCGGGCGGCCGCGCGCGCGACGAGCCTCGCCACCGCCGTCGGGCCACGTCTGCACGTATCTCGCCGACATCGCCGCGGCCGGCGACATCCTCGATGAGCAGGCATTGCGCAAGGCGCTGCTCGGGTCCGGAATGGTCGGCACGCCGGACGCGCCCGACGCGCTGCCCGCTGATCCTCGACGACGACGGCCGCCTCTACCTGCACCGCTACTTCGATTACGAGCGCCGCTTGGCGCGCGCCTGATGGAGCCTTCGCCCAGCCCGCCGGGCGTCGTCGGCAAGGACGTGCAAGCGCTGCTCGACCGCCTGTTCGCCGCCAATGCCGAACGCCTTGGCGATCGCCCCGACTGGCAGAAGATCGCGACGGCCCTGGCGCTCGAGCGCCGCCTGACGATCATCAGCGGCGGCCCCGGCACCGGCAAGACGACCACCGTCGTCAACGTGCTCGCCTGCGTCCTTGCCGGAAACCCGGACTGCCGCATCCGCCTGGCGGCCCCGACCGGCAAGGCCGCGGCGCGCATGCTGGAAGCGATCCGCAAGGCCGCCGCCCACCTGCCCGCCGACCTGCGCGATCGCCTGCCCGCGGAGTCGTTCACGGTCCACCGCCTGCTGGGCGTGCTGCCCGGCTCCGGCGAGTTCCGCCACCACGCCGGCAACCCGCTGCCGATCGACCTGCTGGTCGTCGACGAAGCGTCGATGCTCGACCTGGCGCTCGCGACCAAGCTGCTCGAGGCCGTGCCGCACTCGGCGCACATCATCCTGCTGGGCGACAAGGACCAGCTCGCCGCCGTCGAATCCGGCGCCGTGTTCTCGGAGCTCTGCGCCGATCCGACGTTGAGCAAGGCGTGCGTCGAGCGACTGTCCGCGCGTCACCGGCATCCCCGCGACGCGCATCGAGTGCGCAGCGCCGATCAAGCCGACCCGCCTCGCACGACAGCGTCGTCTGGCTGACCGAGAACTTCCGCTTCGCGAAGGATTCCGGCATCGGCCGCCTCGCCGCGCACGTCAATGCCGGCGAAGCCGAGGCCGCGATCGAATTCCTGCGCTCGGGCAGCCGATCCCGCGCTCGAATGGCTCGAGGACGCGAACTCGACCCCCGATGGCGGCGTCACTCCAGCGGATCGTCGACGGGATGACGGCCTACCTGGACGCCGCGCGCGCCGACCTCGGCAACACGGCGGCGCTGTTCGACGCGCTGGGGCGTTTCCGCGTGCTGTGCGCCGAGCGCGACGGCCCGCGCGGCGTGGTCGGAGATCAACACGTTCGTCGGCCGGCATTTTCGCAAGGCGCTCGATCATCCGCTCGATCCCGGCATCCGCTCCGAATGGTATCCGGGCCGCCCGGTGATGGTGCTGCGCAACGACTACGTGCTGAAGCTCTTCAATGGCGACGTCGGCATCGTATTGCCCGATGCGTCGGACGCGTTGATGGTGTTCTTCCCGGAGAGCGACGGCAGTTTCCGGGCGGTGGCGCCGCTGCGCTTGCCGGAACACGAAACGGCGTTCGCCACGACGGTGCACAAGGCGCAGGGCTCGGAGTTCGACGAGCGTACTGCTGATGCTGCCCGCCATGCCGAATCGCGTGGTGACGCGAGAGCTGCTCTACACGGCGATCACGCGGTCGCGCTCCGGCGTCACGATAGTCGGTGGGGCCGAGGTGCTGGAAAAGGCGATTGTCTCGCCTACGCGGCGGTATTCGGGGCTGGTGGCGCGGTTGGGGGAGGCAAGCGAGCACCGGGCCACGGGCGGGACATGATCGTCTGCCAAATCGGGGACTTCCGTCGCTCGCCCATGCCGGAACCGCGACCCGCGAAACCGGGACGAGGGCGTGCACGTGCCCTCGTCCCTGCCGGCGAAACCGCTCGCGCTACCGGCGCCTGCGATGCCGTGCGAACAATGCTCCCAGCAGACCAATCATCCCGGCCAAGGCCCACATCGCCCATTCCGATAATGTCGGAATGTTGTTACTTTGCTGGCCTATCGTACAGCCGGAGATCTGCGTCGGGAAATACGGATCGATGGACGTGAGATCGCTGGACCCCTGGGTCTCCCCCAGATCCAGGCCGATTCCTGGAGCGACAGCGCCAACGCCGCCCGGGTAGCTGACAGCGACGACCGTGGTCGTCGTCTGGCCCACCGGAACGCTGATCTGCTGCACAAACTTTTGCGCGCCGTCGTCCCAGATCGTGAACCAGACGAGGTCATTGCCGCCGCTGTCATTGGTGGTGCCGGTGACCGTAATCGAAAGCGTTCCCGACACCCCACCGCAGGCGTCAGTCACCAGATTAATATTGCTTAACGCACCGGGCCCGGTCACGCTTGCCATCGGGACCTTGCGCTCGGACGAAGCTCCTCCGTTCGGTCCGGCGAACGCCGACCCGGCAGCAATCGACAACGCGACTGCCAGCGCTATCGGCGGTAGTTTCCAATGACCTCCCAAAGGTGCTGCGACCATTTTTCTCATAATTTCGTCTCCCCAGTGAACGAAGCGCCCCAACCCGTTACGTATTCCTTGTTATGGACGTGGGTATTATTGCATTGCGATTTCCATTGCGTCAACGATTTGCCCATCGCGGGCCAGAACGATTAGCCCGCATAGGCGTAGGTCGTGGCCAATGCAATCGTTGTCAGGCGGAAATCCGCACGGTCGCGGTCAATAAGTGGCGCACACCGAGCACGCGGGCGCCGATGTCATCCTGCGTACTCGATTCGCCGCTGAATCGCAGCAAGCTGCTGTTTTGTTTCCCAAAGCTCGCGGAGAGCCCTGTGGAGAAAGAACCCCGCGACGCGACTGATCATCAAGTGCGCCGCGGGGCCCGCTTCGGCGTGCTTCAAGTTTCTTGCCCGTCCGAATGGCGGAAGCGTGCTGCGCCGGCAATTCACTTCACCACGAACCGCTGATGAATGAACGAGACCTTGTGCGGCATCATTACTTAGTCTTGCCGCGCCCGGCAACGCGCCAGATGGATTCGACACGGCCGCCGCGGACACCCACGATTTCCTCGTGCAGGTGGACCGTAGTGTCAGAATAGCCGACGATCAACTCGATCCTTTGGCCAATCTTGGGAACAGCATTCGGCTGCTCCAGCTCGATCTTGGTGTGCTCGGCCGAAAGCTTGACGAGGCTTACCGGCGGGATGTCGCGAGGCGCCGGCATCGCCGCGTCTCCGCTCATCGATTTTCTGCCGGCGTCGACGACGATACGCGTGGGCGTCGGCCGGCTCGTCACCGTCGCCAGGATGGTGAGCGCCGGCGCGAAATCGACGTGGTAGTGCGTGAGGTAATGCATGTCGCTGAATATGCCGCCGCCGACCTCGACCTCGGTCACGCCGGGTTGCTGCACACAGTAGGGGAAAGTGCCTGTGCCGCCGCAGCTCACGACCACCACGCTGTGGCCGGCTGCCGTGCACGCCCGTGCGCTCGCGGTAAGTGCCACGACGGCGTCGCGGACCGTGCGCTCCTTCTCGGCAGCGTCGGCCATGGTCGTGGCCTGACTCTCCCAGCCCATCACTCCGACGAACGCGAGACCTCGGCATCTTGCGATCGCCTGTGCGAGTGCCACCACTGGCGGGCCCGGTTCGACGCCCGCGCGATTCATGCCGATATTCACCTCGACCACCACGCGAAGCCGCCTGCCCGTGTTGGCAAAGGCCGCGTCGAGCTCGCTCAGGTTCTCGAGGCTGTCGACGCAGACGATCGGATCGGCGTGCCCGGCAAGCCGGGTGAGCCGGTCGATCTTGATCGGACCCACGATCTGATTGGCGATCAGGATGTCACGAATGCCCGCGGCGGCCATCACCTCGGCCTCGCCCAGCTTCGCGCACGTGACTCCGATCGCGCCGGCGGCGATCTGCATCCGCGCGATCTCCGGTGTCTTGTGTGCCTTCGTGTGCGGACGCCACGCGACACCATGCGCGCGGCACGTGGCGGCGATGCGCGCGATGTTCGCTTCCATGACGTCGAGGTCGACCAGCAACGCTGGAGTGTCCAGCACGAACTTGGATTGGCCGATCAGCTCGCGCGACAATTCTTCTCTGGTGTCCACGGGAGGCTCAGCTAGAAGTTACCACGCCCGCGCTGCAAGCCCGCAGCCCAGTACGCATGTTCGACCAGGCGCAGCGTTTCGAGATTGTCGGCGGGGCCGGTCTCGAACGGCGCACCGGTTTCGAGGCAATCGACGAAATGCGCGATGACGCCGTCAAAGCTCGCCTGATAACCGACATCGGAATCGTAGCGTTGGCGACGCGGATTCGGTCCGAGCAGGCATAGCTCGGAGTTGGCGAACGTGGCGCTCGCCCTGCTGCCGATGACTTCCAGGTGATCCGGAGGACGCGAGGGATAGCCCGCCGCCGCCATGGTGCCGGTAACCTCGACGGGGGCGCCGGAGGCCGTTTCCAGGAAGATTGCGGCCACCGTCTCCCCCACCACGTCAGAAATCGTGCGCGCCCCGCGCGCGGCGACCACACGCAATTCGCCGCACAGAAAACGCATCACGTCCAGGTGGTGGATCAGCACCTCGGCAATCATCAGCCGCTCTTCGTGCTGAGTGTAGGGCTCGCGTTCGAGCAGCGGCCGGCGGCCGGTCGCATCCGGCAGCAGTCCGGACGTAAACGTCGCGATGCGCGCGAGGACGAGATCACCCAACTCGCCCGCGGCCATCCATCTCTTCAACTCGCGATACCACGGCCGGAACCGCCAGTTCTCGTGCGCCATGAGCCGCGATTTGCCTTCGACCCGGCGAACGAGCGCCTCCGACTCGGCCAGCGTCGGCGTCATGGGCTTCTGGCACAGGACGTCGATGCCGCGATCGGCAGCGGCATCGACCCATCCGGCGTGCGATTGCCGGGGCGAAATGACGTCGAGCGCATCGATCGTCTCCGCGGCGAACATCGCCTCGGCATCGCGATAGACGTGGGGGATCGAAAACTCTTCCGCGCGTTTGGCGGCTTTCGCTGCATCGGGATCGCAGACCGCGACGAGGCGCACGCGCTGGCCCAGATTGCGCCAGCCCACGAGGTGATACCAGCTGATCATCCCGGCGCCGGCCAGCGCCACCTTCAACGGTTTCGTTTTCCTGGGTTGCACAGGCATCAGTCTAGTCCTCGAAGCCGAAGAGCCGCCGCGGATTGTGCGACAGCACGCGCGCCCGGTCCCTGGGGTCCGGCAGCCAGCGCGACAACGGCGCCATCACGTCCGCGTAGATCGGTCGCCGGGGAACGTTGATGAACGGCCAATCCGATCCCCAGACGCAGCCCTCGACGCCGAAGGCCCTCAGCAATTCGTCCACATAGGGATCGAGATCGTCGAAGCCCGCGAGCATTCTGGAAACGCGGAACGGCGAGGAGAGCTTGACCGTCGCGATGCCTTCGCGGCCCAGCGCCAGTACGCCCTGAAACCCGGGATGGCCGGTCCCGACGGCTATGTCGCGCACGCCGAAGTGATCGACCAGCACCCGGACGCCGCTGGCTCTCAACACCGCGGCGGCGGCCGGCCATTGCCCGTCGTCGGCATAGATCTGCGCAAACCATCCCAACGCCTTCAATCGTTGCAGGAACCGCGGCACGCCGGGCCGCGTCAGCGCGTCGGGGTCATAGCTCGGGAGGTTGAACCGCACGCCGACGACACCGGCAACGGCCAGATCCTCGAGCGTTCGGTCGGGAGCCTCCGGGTTGACCACCGCGATCGCCCTGAACCGGCCCGGATACGATTTCATCGCGTCGAGATTGGCCGAGTTGTCGGTTCCGTATCCGCTCAACTGCACCAGCACTCCGTTGCTTACGTCATGCTCGTCGAGCACCGCGCAGAACGCCTCGCGCGTTCCTCCCTCGTCCGCACGCGGCTGATAGCCTTTCCTGCCGGTGAACGGAAAGCGCTCCGGATCGATGATGTGCGCATGACAGTCGACGATTCGATCGCTATTGGCCACGAGCTTAGGCTCCCTCTACGCTATTGCTTTGGTCGTGGCAGGATCGAAGAGATGAAGGGTTGCGGTGTCGAAGGCGAGATCGAGCCGGTCGCCTCTGCGCAAGGCCGTCTCCCGCCCGATCCGCGCGATCAGCTCGGTGTTCGAACCATCCAGCGACGCCATCAGCAGCGTCTCGGCACCCAGCGGCTCGACCGCATCCACGCACGCGGGCAATCGCACAAACTGCGCCGGCTCGCCCGGCGGCATGGATTCGTACAGATCTTCCGGACGCACACCGACGATCACATCGCTGCTGGCATACCGGACGAGCGCCGGCACCAAACGCGGCGGCAGCGGGAGATCGCCCCCCGCCATCTGCGCGACCATGCGACCGCCCATCTGCTCGATCCGACCCGGCAACAGGTTCATCGGCGGGTTGCCGAGGAAGCGCGCGACAAAGGTATCCGCGGGATTTCGATACACTTCCAGCGGGCGTCCGATCTGCACCACCTTGCCCTGATTCATGATGCAGATGCGATCGCCCATGGTCATCGCTTCGACCTGATCATGGGTCACGTAGATCGAGGTGGTCCCGATCTCCTGCTGCTGCTTGATGAGCTCGTTGCGCGTGCTGACGCGCAGCGCCGCGTCCAGGTTCGACAGCGGCTCGTCGAACAGGAACACCTTGGGATCGCGAACGATCGCGCGGCCCACCGCTACGCGCTGCCGCTGCCCGCCGGAGAGCGCGTGTGGTTTGCGCTGCAGGAGCTCGGTCAGTCCGAGCTTGCCGGCCGCGGCGTGCACGCGCCGTGCGACTTCGGCCTGCTCGATGTCGCGCCGGCGCAACCCGAACGCCAAATTGTCGTACACCGTCATATGCGGGTACAGCGCGTACGACTGGAACACCATCGCGATGTCACGCGACTTGGCCGGCACGTGGTTGACGACCTCACCATCGATCGACACGGTGCCGGACGTGATCGGCTCCAGTCCGGCGATCATCCGCAGCACCGTCGACTTGCCGCAGCCCGACGGGCCGAGCAGCACCATGAACTCGCGGTCCGCGACCGTGAAGCAGACGTCGAGCACCGCCGGCGCGGTCCCGCCCGGATAACGTTTGGACAGTCCTTCGACCGTTACGATCGCCACGTTAGCATCCTGAAGTCTGGATCCGCCACGCTATCGGACCGCGCCGGCGGTCATGCCCTTGATCATCGTTTCGGAAAACAAGGCGTAGATCAGGATGACCGGGAGCATCGCGATCATGAGACCGGTCGCGGCCATCCCGACGTCGAGCTGGTGACTGCCGGTGAAATGCATGAGGCCGAGCGGCAGCGTGCGTTTGTCGTCGTCGGTCAACAGCACGACGGCGAACAGAAACTCGTTCCACAGGACGATGAAATTGAGCGTGACTGTGGTGAAGATCGCGGGCGCGCCGATCGGTACGGTCACGCGCCAGAAAATCTCGAAATCGGAGTACCCGTCCATCCGCGCGGCGTCGAACAAATCCTGTGGAATCTGCGCGAAGAAGCCTTCCAGGATATAGACGGTCATCGCGACGTGCGTCGCCACGTAGACGAGAACGAGTCCGGTCCGCGTGTTGTACAGGTTGATGTCGAGCAGGATCTGGAACAGCGCGAGGATCACCAGCTGCGGCGGCAGGACCAGCCCGGTGAGGATCAGAAAGCGGACGAGCCGGTTGCCGCGAAACGTGTAGCGCGCGAGGCAATGCGCGGCCATCGCCCCGACCGCCGTCACGAGCACGACGGCGGCGACGACGATGATCGTGCTGTTCCAAAAATACGTGCCGTAGTTCGACTTGGTCCAGGCATCGGCGAACTTCTCCCAATGGGCGGGCGACGGAAAGGCGTACGGTGCCTTGAAGATCTCGGCCGTCGTGCGCAGCGACATCATGGCAACCCACAGGAGCGGCCCGCCCGTCACCACCGTGTAGAACGCGACGAACAGGACGAGCGGCACGCGGCGCACCTGCTCCATCCCCAGTCGCATGGCCTGCATGGTCAGAACTCGAGCTTGTCGCGCTGGCGCAGGAGACGCGACATGACCGCGACGAAAAGCAGGATGATGATGAACCACAGCACGGCGATCGCCGACGGATAGCCCAAGTCAAACGTATTCCACTCGAAGGCGCGCTTGTAGACATAAGTCGACACGGTTTCGGTCGCCCACAGCGGGCCGCCGCCGGTCATGACCCAGACCAGGTCGAACACCATCATCTTGCCGATGAAGGACAGCACGGTGAGATTGACGATGGTCGTGCGCAGCATCGGCGCGATGATGTACACGAGCTTCGCGAACCACCCGCAGTTGTCGAGCTCCGCCGCCCCGAGCACTTCGCCCGGCAGCGCGTGCAACGCCGCCAGGAATACGATCATGTTGAAGCCGAGCCACTTCCACTCGTGCGCGACGAGCACCGACCACAAGGCCGTGGACGGCTGGCCCAGCCAGGATTGCTCGAAGGCGGAGAGCCCGAGCCACCGCAGCGTGGCGTTGGCGAGCCCCCAGTCATAGTCGTACATCCACACCCAGATGATCCCGACGACCACATAGGACATCAGTACGGGCGTGAACCACACGACGCGCAGCACGGGCGCGAGCGGCGCCCGGGCGAAGAGGCAAAGCGCGAGCAGCAGCCCGCCGATTACGTCAACGGCCGTGGCGACGATCGTGAACAGCGCGGTGTTGACGACCGCTTTCCAGAAGGTCGGGTCGGCGAACAGGAGCGCCGTGAAATTGGCGAGCCCGACGAACTCGACCACGCCCTGCGGCTTGATGGTGTGAAAAGCGTTATGGAAGGTGCGCACCACCGGATAGATCGTGAACCCGGCGTAGATCAGCAGCGCCGGCGCGAGAAAGGCGACCAGGATGCCGAGCCGCGCACGCCGCGCGTCGGTCGCGCCCGAATCAGGATCCAGTGCCACGCGTCGGAGCTGGCGGTCTAGGATGCTCATTGCTGCGGTCGGCCGCCGGCGTCACGGACGCCCGCACCGTCTCGAGCACGGTGCGGATCCCCGCGATGGCATCCCTTGCACTAACCCTTGTAGCAGGCCTTGTTCATCGCCTCCAGGGTCTGATCGACCGAGAGCAAGCCGCCCGGGAAGCCGGAGTTCACCACTTGCGCAAAGGCGTCCTTGCAGGCGCCGGTGACCATGTCGCGCGGCTGGCCGATGAAATACTGCTTGCCCTTCTGGCGCTCCATCAGCTCGGTGAAATAAGCGGCGTACGGCCCGGAGAAATTCTTCACGTCGGCCTTGATGCCAGTCTGCAGATAGACGGTCTCGATCCACATCTTGCCCATCTCGGGGGTTGACATCGCGTCGAGGAATTCCCCGGCCAGCTTCTTGTTCTTGCTGGCCGCGTTGATGGCGAAGCTCGCGCCGATCGTCGACGTCTTGCAATCGTTGCAGGCGCCGCGGTCCATCGCGGGGAACTGCATGATGCCGAGCGGAAAAGTCTGCGGCTGCCCGCCCTTGTCCTCCGGCACGAACGCGCGGCCGGTGTAGAAGCTGCCCATCGGCAGCATCAGCGCGCCAGGCTTGCTGTAGAAGTAATAGTGCGATTCACCGAGCTTTAACGTCATGAAGTTCTTCGGATAGGCGCCGGCGTCCGCGAGCTCCTTGACCCATTTCAGAACCTCGACGACGCGCGGATCGGCGAACGACAGCTTGCCGGTGAACAGTTTCTGATAATCGTCCGGGCCGAGCTTGCGCAGCAGCGCTTCCACCGTGATGTAGGCGCCCGGATACGGACGGTCGCCCACGCCCTGCGAGATGGGCGTCATCCCGGCAGCGCGCGCTTTCTTGACCAGGTCGAGGAATTGCGCCTGCGTGAATTGCGCATTCGCAGGAAGGGCGACGCCGAGCGTCTTCAGCATGTCCTTGTTGTAGTACAGCTCGACGGTATAAGCCTCCTGCGGAATGCCGTATGTCTTGCCGTTGTGGGTCCAGACCTTGCGCGCCCACGGCTCGATGTTGTTCCAGTTGACGAGGTCATCGAGCGGTACGATGTAACCGGCGGTGATGTACTCGGTCTGGTCTGGCTCGACATAGAACACATCGGGGCCCTTGCCAGCGGGCAGCGCGGTCTTCAGCGCGGCGCCCAGCGGATTCTTCTCGTACCACGTGATCTTGACCTTCGTCCCGGGATGACTCTTTTCGAAGTTCTTGACCGCGAGCTCGCGGAACGCAACCTTTGCCGGCTCGTCGGCTTCGTGACTCCACACCTCGAGGGTGACGCCTTGTGCACCAGCATTCGGCACCGCGCCGAACAGAACCGCGAGCGTGACCAGCCCTGCGACTGTCACGCCCCGCATGGATAGGGATGCATGCATTTGAAGGATCCTCCACCGGTTTTCGCGAAGGCCACGATCGCCATCCACGATTGATCTACGGAAGTCTTGTTGAAGCCTTGTTTTCCGCATTTCACCGGAACTTGCCACCCGGCAATTCCGGTAGCCGAGGATGGTAATCCAAAGGGCGGCGCTCGACCATTCGGCCCTGGACCGGCGCAGTTGCCCCCTGGAGGCGCGGCGGTCGAGCTGGTTTGGCGCTTTCGACCTTCCGGTCGTTCGCCCGACCGGCAATGAAAAACGGCTTGCCGCGTGGCAAGCCGTTGAACTATTTGGTTGCGGGGGAAGGATTTGAACCTTCGACCTTCGGGTTATGAGGCGGATGCTGGCTTTATAAGTATATTAAAACTCAATAACTTGCGACGCTTGCCAACTTGTTTTCCAGTCTCACCTAGGCACAACTACGGCACAGCCAATCCGGGCCCGACACAATGCGTGTTCGCGATCCGTTTTCGAGCTGAAGATTTCTCGCCTGCGCGCGGTTCGCAGGGCGCCGACGAAGTTGTCCATGTATGGTCTTGCGTCCATATGGCTTTACATCCATAATCTCCACCGTGAGCTGGACGGTACTTTTCCACGACGAGTTCGACCGCGAGTATCAGACTCTCGCCAAGGGCTTGCAGGATGAGCTTCTCGCCCATGCCCTTTTGCTGAGCCAGTTTGGACCGGGCCTCGGGCCCACGGTAGACACGCTGAAGGGATCGAAGCACACCAACATGAAGGAACTGCGCTTTGGCTGGCAGGGCGAGGTATGGCGCGTGGCGTTTGCCTTCGACCCAGATCGGCGAGCAATCCTTCTCGTGGGTGGGGACAAGGGCAGTGCCGATCAGAAGCGGTTCTACAAACGGCTCATCGGTCTCGCCGATGCCCGCTTCGACCGACATTTGGCCTCGCTGGCAGCCGCTGCTGCACGAAAGGAAAACGACATGCCAAGAAATCTTGAACAAGTGCTCGCCAACCTGCCCGCCAAGCGCCGCGCGAAGGTGCAACAACGGGCGGCGGAACTCGCGACGCTCAAAGACCTGCGTCATGCCGTCGAGCGGACGCAGGAGGAACTTGCGACCACCCTCGGCGTGGGACAGGACACGATCTCTCGCTTGGAGCAGCGAAGCGACATGTTGCTTTCAACCCTCAAGCGCTATGTCGAAGCGATGGGTGGGGAGCTCAACCTCGTCGCCAAGTTTCCCAATCGTCCACCGGTGATCATCGAGCAGATTGCAGAACGTCGCGGCCAGCAGATGCAGTCCGCCAAGGGGCCACGCACCGGCAAACGACACGCCGCCGAAGTCGGCTGACGTT
The DNA here is from genome assembly GCA_963726775.1 of uncultured beta proteobacterium. Lineage (GTDB taxonomy): Bacteria > Pseudomonadota > Gammaproteobacteria > Burkholderiales > Casimicrobiaceae > CAIWHR01. The sequence goes on along the minus strand of CAVSDL010000014.1, from coordinate 3,672 downwards.
GCTCGTTCGTTCCACACGGGTCGAGATTTGGACCCATCCCCGAGTTCGCCAAGAGATAGGCCCCAGGGTTCACACTGTCAAAGGCGGCAGTCGACCCGTTGTAGACGGTCGTTGCTTTCCGAAGCGGACATTTGAAAGACAAGGTGGTGCCCATATGGGGAGCGACCTCGATCATCTACTGTTCGCCGCCCGGTTTGATCACTGTCGGTAGAATAGCAAAGGCTCCAATCGAGGCGGCGCCCCCTCCCGAGTTTTGCAGGCAACCACTAATGATGCTTTCAACAATCTTCGCCGCTCTTGTTCTCGTGGCCATCACCATGATGTTGCACATCGTCGGATTGGTCACCCTGCTCGTGGCGCTTGTGAGAAAGCACGCCCACGCGCCAACGCGCTTTTGGCCCATGACCCTGCTGCTCATCCAGGTGACGTGGGGGCTGGTCCTGATCCACGCCACAGAGATAGGAGCCTGGGCATTGTTTTTTCTCTGGATGGGATGCCTGCCAGATGCCGAATCGGCAATCTACTTCTCCGGAGTCACTTACGCGACGGTCGGCTATGGCGACGTAGTGCTGCCGCAACCATGGCGGATGCTCGGACCTGTCGAGGGATTAACGGGAATCCTGATGTGCGGACTGTCGACGGGTCTGTTCTTCGCGATCATCGCCAGATTGATCGGGCCTCGATTCAAGGCAGAGACCCACTAATTCAATGAATCAACTCCTCGACAAATTCTGTCAAGCCGATGTCAGATCTGCTCTCGTGGTGCCCACGACAGCGGCGGCCACAACGGCATCGAGATGAAATGCTCGACGGCCTCGGGCTGCGCCGGCGTCGACAATTCGCAATTCTGCGAGGACAATTGCCGAGTCCCATTCGGCATGCGAAGAAGATCGCTCGACGAGGCACTTTCGCCTTGAGCGCTTGATCCCACGATACCCATGTTTGCGTCCTTCGGCCTTGGTGCGCTCGCACAGCTGTCGCTGGTCCTTAGCGGCCTCGCGGTATTCCTGGTCAAGGTGCCCAGGCGTACCGTCGGAAATCTCGCGGGATTCGGTGCGGGCGCGCTGATTGCCGCTGTCGCCGCAGATCTGTTGCCGAACGCCAAGCTGCTGGAGATGTGGCAGGTCGCGCTGTGGACCATGCTCGGCGCGGGCACGTTCATTCTCGGCGAGCGCTATGTTGACCGCAAGTTCGGCGCCGATGGCGGCGGCGGTCCGCTTGGGATTGTGGTCGGGGCGATAGTCGATGGTGTGCCGGAGTCCATCATCTTCGGCGTGCAGATGGCCCGAGGAACCGAGATAAGCCTCGCATTTCTCGCGGCGGTCTTCGTCTCGAATATTCCCCAAGCACTGGCTCCCTCCGCCGGCCTCGCGGAAAGCGGCTGGAATTGGCGCCGCGTCGCCGGCATGTGGCTGTGGGTCATGCTGGCCTGCGGTGCTGCTGCCGCGCTCGGCCATTTTGCGGCGACGACCTTTGGCGGCGCCAATGGCGCGCGCTCGGCCGCTTTGGCCTCGGGCGGCATTCTGGCGATGCTGGCCAATTCCCTGATCCCGTTTGCCCATGAGCGCTCGGAGAGTGCCGGGACATGGACAGTGGTGGGCTTCTGCGCCGCTTTAGCCATGGGTGGATGACGCGCCTTCTATTCGCCGCCTCCACCCGACTCTTGCAGGTAAGTGCTCAAGAGCAGGACGGTCACTTACGCGATGGTCGGCTATGGCGACGTGGTGCTGCCGCAACCATGGCGGATGCTCGGACCTGTCGAAGAGTTAACGTGAATCCTGATGTGCGGACTGTCCACAGGTCTGTTCTTCGCGATCATCACCAGATTGATCGGGCCCCGGTTCAAGGCTGAGACCCAATAAACCTCTGAGCCAACTGTTCAACGAAATCCGTCACGGTCCGAAGCCAGAGGTCCTCTTCGCGTTGTCCAGGCCAGCAGCAGTCGCGAACCTGACACCCAAGGTCTAGCGCCTTCTTGTCACTGGTCCGTGCCAGTCCCGCGTGTCCGCTGCCGGCCGCTGTCCTCTACTCGACACGATGATGCGCATCCACTGTTCAGCCAAGCAATATGGCACGCCGGGCGCCTGCACGTAACGCTACATATCCATCTGGGGCGAGTCTCAGCGTTCCCTGAACACTTTTTTGACGTCGTGGTGGCAAAGTCTCAGCGTTGTCTGAACACTCATGGTTTGCCCTTGAAGGGTTTGTTAGGACGATGGTAAGGCAACTCCCGAAGGAGCGCTTGTTGATCCGGAGCGCGCCGACGCAGAGCGACGAAGCGGATTCGGTGATGGATGAAGTCAACCTCGCAGCGCACCAGCCGATGCAGCCAATGTTGATCCACGAGATAGCAGTGTCCGAGCACATGAACGCTGCCATTTTCGTCAGTGCGGCGGACGAAGATCATGGTGCCGTTCAACGCACCGTTGAGGTCAAGGTTGAACCGCTTTGGAAACGCGCGGCGAGGCGGAGAGCTGTCTCTGCGCGTAGCGGTTTTGCCGCGGTAAGCGTCAATATAACGCGCCGAAATGCTCTCCAAGCTCGCGACGTTGGGGCAATGGTGGCGCTGCCAGACTTTGCTCTGCCAAAGGGCGTTGAAGCCCTCAATAGCGTTCTGGAACCCGGGCTCGCGTGGCGGGGCGAATACCGGAATGACTTGCAATGCCAGACACGCGCGGCTAATGCGGCCCACGGCGTCGACGTGGTGGTGCGCTCCCTGGAAGATCGTGTCGTTGTCGAACTGGGCGTAGGCCGGCAATCCCTCGGCTCGCCAGCGCTCCAGCAATGCTTCGAGGGTGAGCTGCGCGCCGGGCTGTGGCATCACCCAAGCGTCGGCGAGCGCGCCATGCAAACTGGTGCCGGTAAGTACCGAAACGAGCGGGCCGTCAGCGATCTTCAGGTCCTCGATAAAGTCGAAAGAGTCGAGCTCGGTCTGCCCCAACGCAACGTCGGGGAGATACCATCCTTTCGGTGGTGCCGGCCGACGTCGGCGGCGCACTCCATCGAGCGCGCCGCAACGCGCCAGCACTCGATGGATGGTGGCTCGCGCAGGAACCTGTGCAATCCTCGGATCCTCGCGCAGTGCCAACCCGATCGCATCCGCGCCAAACTCGCCCAACACACTCTTTTCCCGCAAGCGGCTGCGCACGCCCACAATCCGCTGTTCCAGCTTGACTGCCGTACGGTTCCAGGCTCGGCCCGCCTTGCGATTGGCGAACGCGACCCCGGTCGATGCGCTGGCCGCGGGCCGGCTCAACCCCGCCAAAACGGTACCCACGCTCACTCCGAACGCGGCCGCGACATCACGCAGGCTGTGCCCCGCCCGCACCGCTTGGACCATCCGGCGACGCCGTTCTTCAATGGAAAGTTTTTAACCATGGCCCACCTAGCAAAAATCCAAATACCGTATACCAACTGTTCAGGCAACGCTGAGACCCGCCTGTTCAGTTAACGCTGAGACCTACCCCTACATATCCATCTGCGTCATCTCGCAAGCTATAGACTGGATGGATTTGCAGTCTTGAATTGTTGCCGATACTGCCTTATGACATCGTCCAGACTGTCGTAGAAGGCATCCTCGCCAAGCACTTCCTTAAACCGGTAACGGCTCGCGGCTTTGACGTCTTCCATGACTTCCGCAACGACCAGGCGAATCCCTTTCGCCTTCAGTCT
>CAVSDL010000013.1:0-86551 GCA_963726775.1 uncultured beta proteobacterium | reverse complement strand
TACCGCCACGCACCTAAATCTCGCGCTGAACTTGCTCGCCCAAGTGCCGGGGCGAGGAGGCGCTGGCGGACGGCGTTGCGGGAGCCGTCGGAGTGGATTGCGCCTTTTCGCGCTCGGCGATCGTCCGTCACGCCGCAGGCCGCCGGGCCGAAGTCAGATGCGGCGCTGCAGGAGCTGATCGCAAATCACGCAGATGGTGCCGCCTACCAAGTCGCGGCGGTGTATGCAGCGCGCGGCGAAGTCGAATCGCGCCTTCGAGTGGCTCGAGCGGGCGTATACCCAGCGCGATGGCGGCCTCACCGCAGATGAAGTCCGTGCAATTACCTCCGCCCACTGCACGCCGATCCGCGCTGGGACGCGTTCCTGCACAAGATGGGGCTGGCGGACTGAGGCGAAACCTCGTTGCCGCCTGCGCTCGCCGGGTCATGGCGGTCGAAAAGACTTACCGTTTTATCAGCGGATCGATGCGGACGGAACGACGGTGCCGCTTCGAACCGAACGCATCGGTGCCGCATGCTCCGAACCTCGCGTGGTATGCGCGGATCGCCCAATGCAATGGGCCGGCGCGTTTCGACGGCCGGCCCATCGGGTTCCTGTTGCGGTTCGTCGTCGAAGGTATCCTACTTCTTCACCTCGATCTTGACGAGATTCGCCTCGTCCGTGCCGTTCTTGTTGTCCTGCGTGACCACCATGAGCCCTAGCGCCGGCGTCAGCGCCATTTCCGTGGTGTTCACCGAGAAGGGGACCGCAGCCTTGGCATTCGGAGCCAATGTCTTGAACTGCCCATCGGTGATGGCGCTGCCGAACGCGTTGTACTTGGCCCATTTTGCGAAGGAATCGGTGGCCCCGGACACGGCGAAATCGGTCACCGTCGCCGTGTAGCCGAACTGTGGTTTCGCGGCGCTGAGACCGAGCTGCGACGCAAGGACCGGGACCAGGATCGTGCTGCTGTCCGTCGATGCCTGCGCCAGGAAATAATTGAAATCTACTATCGCGCCGGTCGTCAGGTCGAAAACCAACGCCGCGATGTTGCCGTCAAATTCGAAGCCGCCCGAGAAAATGAAACCCTCATCGATGGCCACCACCGCGTAATCCGGGACTCCGTCGCCATTGGTGTCGACGTAGATGTCGAATTCCCGCGTCGACGGCGATGACCATGCCTCCTGGGTGTTGATGGCGAAGACGATGAGCTGGTCCGTCGCACTGAACGGGAGCGACTGCACCCCCGCCGCGGCGAGATTGATGAAGGCGTTCTTCTTGCCGCTGCCGTTGTCCTTGCCTTCGAGGCCCCAGCTGTAGAAATCGGCCGTGGCGGCAATGGCGCTGTCCTTGTTGCCGAGATTGATCACCCCGCTCGGTGCGCTGCTCTTGACCGGCTTGTCGAGCTTCGCATCCACGTTGGACGACACGCGCGGCACGAGGTAGTACGGCACGCGCAGAACGATGCCGCTGTTGTCGGAGGCCGACGCCGGCGTAAAGACGATGAGGCCAGCAACGTCGCGGAACGCATCCGAATTGCCCGCGGTGGAGGCCGGGACGTTGAGGGTCACGCGCAGGTCGGCGTCATCGTGCGCCTTCACCCTAACCTGCGTCCTGTCGAGTGAAACCGTGTGCGGCGAGCCCTGTGGCAAGACCGCCGCGACGTTGAAGGTCGCGCTGGCATTGCCGTCGTTGCGCAGTGTGATCTTCTGGTCCTTCGTGAAGTTCTTCGTGAACTCCGCGAGGCCGAAGCTCGCGCTCGTCAGCTTGTCGTCCGCGAATGCGATCACCTGCGTGTGCGCCGCCGCGGCCGCGTTGACGAAGCCCGAGCCGGCACTGTGGGTGGCGTAGCCGCCGATGCTGGTCGGATCGCCGCTGTTGACGATCGCTGACTTGACGCTGCCGACCCTCCATTTCGGGTGCGCCTGCTGCACCAGCGCTGCAACGCCGGCGACGTGCGGCGAAGCCTGCGACGTGCCCGCATAGCCCGCCGCCTCTGTGCCACTGGCGATGGACGCCGAGTAAATCGGGTTGCCCGGCGCCGAGATGTCCGGCTTGAGCACGCTGTCGCCGTTGCGCGGCCCGCCGGAGCTGAACGAAGCGATGCCAGTGTGCAGCGGGGCGCCAGGCGCGAACGAGATGGCCTTCCCGTCGCGCAGGACGAGCCCGGAACCGTCCGACGTCGGATCGTCCGTCGTGCCCTTTACGCCGAGGAACGGGATGGTTACGGGGTACGAACCATAGGGGGGATCAGGATCGTAGTCGATCGGACCTTCGTACGGCGGCAGCACATCGGGCACGTTATTGATCATGACGACCGCCACAGCGCCCGCCTTCTGGCCATAAACCGCCTTGTCGGTACGGCCGCAGACGCCGCGGTTGACCACTGCGATCTTGCCAACGACGCCGCCATTTGCCTGGAAATCCGCAAGTGCGCAACCGATGCCAACAGTATCGGTCGGAAGAGGGCCATCCCGCACGACTTTGACCGTGCCGTTGAAGGGGCTGGTGAAAGTCGCCCCGTTGGCGTTGATTGCCACAATGGTTCTCGCCGGATCGCCACCCGCGGCGGGAAGCGCCATGTTCGCCGACGGGGAAGTGGCGATGGTTTCGGTCGCCGCCACCGAGATGGTGCGACTGCTCGAAGCGGGTGAACCCGTGATGTAACGGAGATCGGTCCCGTTGCCGGCGGCGGCGACGACGATGACGCCCGCCTTCGCTGCGTTGTCGCTCGCCAGTGAATCGGCGCTGTCGGGCGTGCCGAAGTCGGAACCGAGCGACATGTTGACGACGTCCATGTCGTGGTCGACTGCCCAGTCGAGCGCCTCGACGATGACATTGGTCGAGCCGAAGCAACCGAAGACGCGCACCGCATAGAGGTCGGCCTTGGGCGCGACGCCTGGGCCCACAAGGAACGAGTGGCTGTACGTGGTCATGTCATAGGGGCCGGTGTAGGTGGCGCCGCCGGACGTGACGCCGAAGCCCGCCGCCGTGCCGGCGACATGCGTGCCGTGCCCGTTGCAGTCGAGGGGATTCGCGTCTGGGTGGGGGATCGGCTGATAGAACGGGGATGTCGGGTCGGACTCGTAATCGTCGCCGACCAGATCGATGCCGCCCTTGATCTTGGGTGCGGCGGGGCCGAACAGCGCAGGAGCCGCCGGCAAGGTGCTGGCCGCGAACGCCGCATTGAACGCTGCCGGGGTTCCCGGGCCGCCGAAGTCCGCGTGCGTGTAGTCGATCCCCGTGTCGATGATCGCGATCTTCATGCCCTCGCCACGGAAATGGGGCATGCCGGCCCACACGGCAGGCGCCTGGACGCGCGGGACGCCGACGACGTTGTGGCGCTGGTAGGTGTTGACGCCCTTGACGTCGACGACGCCGACGATCTGGCGCAGTGCACCGATCTTGTTGGACGGGATCTGCACCTTGATTCCGTTGACCGCGCTCTGGAACGTGCCGACGATTGTGCCGCCTGCGGCGACGATCTGGGCGCTGACGGCCTTCTGTTCGTTCTTGCGCTGGCCCTTGACGCTGTCCTTCTCGTCGCGCGACAGCCTGCGGCCTGCGGTTTCCTGAACCGTCGCGACCGGATCCCCGCTGAGGAGAACCACTACCGTTGCCGGCGTCGTGTCGAGGCCTGGCGGCAGCTTGCTGACCGCCGCGAGGACGGACCGGTCCACTCTTGTAACCGGGCCTGCTGCCGAAACATTTGCGGCGACAGCCAACGCCGCAATTGCCGATGCTCCGGTCAGTGCCACACGCCATGCGCGATTAGTCATGTTGCCCCCAGGAAGAGATTTGGATCTTGTTACGAAGCAAGAACTTCTTCGTTCACTCGCTGAAGTGCTAGCGGTAGGCCGGAAGGCGACACCGAGGGGGTAGTCTTCGCCGGCATTTCTACGCCGGCCTTGACCTATATCAATTTGCGCTGCAAGAAAATTTTCTTTACGGCGCCGAAGCTGCGATGCCCTGCCGGCTCCCGAGGTGGCGCAGCGCAGCGGGATGCCACCTTACACCAATTTGAAATCGCATTCAAAGCGTGCCCGCAGGCGCGCAGCAGAACCGACGGCGGGAAAGCTTTGTTCCGGGGTTGGCGATATTCATCAACGCGCTGCAGACGATCGTCGCGCGCGCCATCTATTCGCTCGCAGCGGGCATGGGTCAGCGTCACACAGGTGCATGGCGGCAACGCGTGGAACGTGATTCCGCAGGAGGTCGTGCTGCGCGGCATGGTGCGGACCCGACACGCCGAACCTGCAAGACCCGCATTACGACTTCAATGACGACGCATTGCCGATCGGCGCGAGCTACTGAGTAACGCTCGCCGACCGCCCGACCCCAGACTTGCTGGACTGTCATGTTCGACGGCCGATCGACCGGCCGGATCCAGCCGTCGATGATTGCGAGTCCGGGGGAAACTGGGTGACAATCGGCGCGGCCCTCGCCTTGAAGCACGGCAACCCTGGCCTCCTTGGGTAGCAAGCTCGATTTCCGATTCGACCCTGCGTGAGTACTCCCCCAAAGGCTGTTTTCCTGAGTTATGCCTCGCAGGACGCGGAGGCCGCACGGCGCATTTGCGATGCGTTGCGGGCGGTGGGCCTGGACGTCTGGTTCGACCAGAGTGCGCTGCGCGGCGGCGACGCCTGGGATGCGTCGATCCGCAGGCAGATCAAGGAATGCGCGCTGTTCGTGCCGATAATCTCGGCGAACACGCAGGCGCGCGAGGAGGGTTACTTCCGGCTGGAGTGGAAACTTGCGGTCGATCGCTCGCACCTGATGGCCGACGATAAAGCGTTTTTGCTGCCGGTGGTCATCGACTCCACGATCGACGGCAGCGCCCGTGTGCCGGAGAAGTTCCGGGAGGTGCAATGGACGCATCTGCCGGCGGGCGAAGCGTCGGCGCCATTTGCCGAACGCGTGCATCGGCTGCTGTCGGGTGGCGCTGCGTTGGCGCCAGTCGCGCCAGCGCGCGTGGTGCCGGCGACAGCGACGGCCATTGCCGCTCCCACCTACGAACCGGCGTCGATCGCGGTACTGCCGTTCGTCAACCGCAGCCACGACGAGGAAGACGAGTATTTCTCGGACGGCCTCGCCGACGAGCTGCACAACGTGCTGGCCAAGATCCCCGGGCTGCGCGTGGCCGCGCGCTCGTCGGCGTTCACGTTCAAGGGCAAGGGCGCCACCGTCGCCGAGGTGGGCCGGGCGCTGAAGGTCGCCACGGTGCTCGAGGGCAGCGTGCGCAAATCCGGCAACCGGATGCGGATCTCGGTGCAGCTGGTGAAGGTGGCGGACGGCTATGACCTGTGGTCGGAGACCTACGACCGGACGCTGGAGGACATTTTCGCGGTGCAGGACGACATCGCGCAGTCGGTGGTGAAGGAGTTGCGCACGACGCTGCTCGGTGAGGCGGCGGACGCGAAGGCCGGCGAGGAGGCAACGGCGGCGGTGGCGGCCGCGGTGAAAGGCCGCGCCACCAACCCGAAGGCGCATCGGCTCTTCGTGCAGGCACGGCATTTCATCGATCGCCTCGACCGCGAGGACGTGGCAAAGGGGATCGGGTATCTGAAGGAGGCGCTGGCGCTGGAACCGGAGTTCGCGCTCGCCTGGGCCGAACTTGGACGAGCGTACGCGGAAGGGGCGAATTTGGGAGTTGCCCCGGCGGCCGAGGGGTATGAGCGTGCGCGGGAGGCGGTGGCGCATGCGCTTGCGCTGGAGCCGGATCTCGCGGAGGCTCATGCGGGAATGGGGTGGATCCAGATGTGCCGCGACCGTGACTGGGGTGGCGCGGAGGCGTCCTATCGCCGGGCGTTGGAACTGGCGCCGGGCAATGCCTTGGTGCTTCGCCGGGCCGGCGTGCTGGTAGGGAATCTCGGCCGCATTGACGAGGCGATTGGGCTCGGGCGCCGCGCCGTGGCGCAGGATCCGTTGAGTGCGTCGGCCTATTTGTTTCTCGGGACGATGCTCTGGGTAGCGGCGCGTCCCGCCGAGGCGGAGGCGGCGTATCGGCAGGCGCTCGAGCTCGCCCCGCAACACCTAGTCACGCGCGCAGAGCTCTCCATGAACTTGCTCGTACAAGGCCGAGGCGAGGAGGCGCTGGTGGAGGCGCTGCGGGAACCGGAGGGGTGGGCGCGTAGCCAGGCACTTGCGATCATCCATCACGCCGCGGGCCGCCGGGCCGAGTCAGACGCGGCACTACAGGAGCTGATCGCGAATCACGCGGCAGATGGGGCGGTTCAGATCGCGGAGGTTCACGCGGCGCGCGGCGAGGTAGATCCCGCGTTCGAATGGCTTGAGCGGGCGTACGACCAGCGGGATCCAGGACTTTGCCAGATGAAGTGCGATCCACTCCTTCGCTCGCTGCACGCCGATCCGCGGTGGGACGTGTTTCTGCGCAAGATGGGGCTGGCGGACTGAGGCACGACCTCGTTGCCGCGCCTGGACATACCGCTTCAGCCGCCGGCGCTGCCGATCGGCTGCAAGCAGTTGTCAGATCTGTCCCGCGACAACTTGATGAAGCGTCTTACTCTCCGCGCCTGATAACCACCTCGAGGTACTCACCCGGGGCCACCATCGTGCCATCGGTGGCGCGATTGAATTTTTCGGCCAGGGCGATCAGATCTGCGGCGAGCGCGTCCCCCTTCGCGGCGTCCAGCGCGCCGAACGCCTTCTGCATCGGGCCGTAGAAGGTGCGAAAAACTTCGAGCCAATGCGCGGCGCTTCGGTAGCGGAACACGAAAGTCCTGCGCTCGATCGCCATCGTGTCGAGCCGCGCTCCGAACAATTCGCGCAACCGCGCTTCGGTGCCCCAGAGCGCGGGGGATCTTACTCCGGCCGGCGGAGGCACGTACCGGCCAATCAGCTTGAAGAGTTCGCCCACCAAACTCGTCGGCGTCCAGTTCGCGAGTCCGATCCGACCGCCTGGCTTGCAGATGCGGGCCATCTCGGAAGCCGCCTTCTCCTGATCAGGGGTGAACATCACGCCGAAGGTGGACAGCACCACATCGAAGCTGTGGTCGGGGTAAGGCAGATTCTCGGCGTCCGCCTGCTCGAACTGCACCGTAAGGCCTTCTGCGCTCGCCCGGGCGCGCCCACGCTCGAGCAGCATTGGAACGTAATCGGTGGAGACGACATCGCACCAGCGCCGCGCGGCGGCAAGCGTCGCATTGCCATTTCCCGCGGCAACGTCGAGCACGCGCTCGCCGGCACGCAGATCGAGCGCTTCGCAAAGCGACTCGCCGACGATCTGCAGCGTGGTGCCGACGACGGCGTAGTCGCCGGCGGACCAGGCGGCCTGCTGGCGGGTCTTGACTGCCGCGAGATCGATCGCGGCCGAGGGCATGGAAGTGACTGCAGACATGGTGGTACTCCTTGGGTGGTGTGCGAAGGAAAACGACGCGCCGCTGCAACCCATTCGACGCGCTGACCCGGAACCGCCGGCGCCACGGATCAGCGCCGCAGCACGTCGCCCTTCAACGAGTACAGGACGGCGACCACTTCGTTCTGTACGGACTGGTCATGGTGGTTCTTGGTCATTGCCGCGACGATGTCGTCGATCGCTGCGATGAGCTCCTGCTCGCTGACGTTCATGCCCCGGTGGGCCGACACCAGATCCCGGCCGGTGTAGGCCTGCGGGCCGCCGCTGCCGGCGCAAAGGAATTCGACGGAATGGCGCTCCAGCGCGGCGCGGTCTTTGACCTGTTCGAAGCGCGTGCGAATGAGCGGATTGCGATAGTGGTTGTCGACGATGTCGGTCACGAGGCGCTTGATGCCATCCTCGCCGCCGAGTCGCTCAAAAAGGGTTGCTGCCATGGTTAGGCTCCTGTTGACCTGGTTGGATGAATTCAGACCGTGGCCGGTTTGACACCGCAGCCGATGACGAACTCGCCCGGGATCGCGTAAGTCTTGCCAAATCGGTAGGGATCCACCGATTGCAGATACTCCGCGCGTGCGGTGGCGCGGGTCGCCGCATCGAAGTGCGCGTAAGCGAGCGCCACGGGTCCGCCGAGGAAGGCCGCATCGCAGGCCTCGTCGGCATTCGTATAACGCAACGTCACCGGCAAGCGTTCCGTCGAGATGTCGGTCAGTCCGGCAGCTTCCAGGGCACGGTGCAGCGTGTCGCCTGCTCCGGTGCGGAAGAACAGGGGGCAGACCTCGGATTCGACGCGAGCGTCGACGATGGGAAAGATCTCCGCCCAGGCGCAGCGACTGCGCTGCCCCCACACCGACACCGCCACGCGACCACCCGGTACGAGCCTTTGCGCCATCGCGGCGAGTGCGCGCTCCGGATCCGGCATGTACATGAGGCCCAGGCCACACAGCGCGACGTCGAACAGGTCGCCAAAATCGGGCAGCGCCTCGGCGTCGCCGCGTTCGAAGCGGCAGTTCAGGATGCCCAGCGCCGAAGCCGCGGCGCGCGCGGCCTCGACCATCTTCTCCGACAGATCGATTCCCGTGACGCGGCCCTCCTTGCCGGCCTTGTCCGCCGCCGCAATCGCCAGGACGCCCGTCCCGCAGGCCACATCGAGCACGCGGTCGCCCGGCCGGATGGCTGCACGCTCGAGCACGCCCTCCGTTGCAGGCCGGATCCGGCTCAACCAATGCTCTTCGTAGAACTCCACGGCGCGATCCCAGCCGTAGCGCTGGATGCGTCTTTGCAGCCGCGCGTCCATCACGCCGCCGCGGCGGTCCGGACGACACGCACTTCGCGACTCACACTCTGCGACGCCTTGAACAGCCGCAAATATGGGCTGCGTTCGTCGGCCTCGTCGAGCACCCGCACAAGATCGCCTTCGGGCGCATCGGTGTCGATGGTGACGATGTAGGCGAGGCCGCGGTAGTTCGGCACTTCTGCCTGCCCGCAAAACAGGCCGCGAATGTCCGTGTCCGCGCGCAGTTCGACCTCGACGCCGCGAATCGGGACGCCGAGGTAGGCCGCGCGCATCGAATAGCCGATGGCAAGGCACGTGCTGAGCGCGGCTCGCGCAAAGGTACTCGGCGTCGGCCCGGTACCCGTGCCCCCAAGGGGCTCCGGCATGTCGGCGACGAACGTCCAGTCGTCTTCACTGAATTCACAGCGCATGCCGTCGCGGACGGTCGCCTTCGAGATCTTCGTCTCCTGCGCCGCGTCGGGACGCCTGGAAAAGACGTGCTCGGCGCGCCGCAGCGCGGATTGCATAGCCTGTTGGTTCATGGGCGTTTCTCCCGATGCGTTCGGTCGACCGGCGAGCGTTCGGTGCCGGTCTGGGGCTCGAAAGGAGATTGGGGCAGGGGCGTCAATCGACCGTCCAGAAATGCGTCAATCGGGCGTCAAACGCGGCGCCATCTTTCAGAATCCGGAAGACGCGGCGAGACTGTCGAGGGCACGGCCGACAAAGAGCCGCACTTCGGCCCGGGTCAACTGCGGGCGGATGCGCCTCGCCTCGGCGAGTGCCTTGACGGCTTCGGCATTCTTGCCGAGCTTCGTCAGAACCATGGATAGGACGATCCGGGCCGGATAGAATTTTGCATCCGACCGGCAGGCGCCCAGCGCTGCGTCCAGCGCTTCGTCGAGCCGATCCAGACGGACCAGGCCGCTGCACAGCGCCGAAAGCCAGACCGAGCGACGGTAGTCGGTCGGGCTGGTGCGAAGACCACGGCGGAGCGCCTCGACGCCGGCTTCGTATTGCATTTGCAGCAACCGGGTGGCGCCGAGCGCCGCCCAGGCCTGCGCGTTGTTCGGGTTTTCCTCGATCGCGCGCTCCAGCAGCGGCACGGCTCGGTCCGGATCGCCCAGGTCGGCAATGGCGCAACCCGCGATGCCCAGTACTTCGGATCGGGTCGGTTCAAGCTCCAGCGCCTTTTCCGCGTCGGCGCGCGCCTCGTCCCGGGCCGCGTCGCCGCGCAGCAACCCCCACTTCTGGGCAAACGCCATGACGAGCGCCTTCTGCGCCCGTGCCAGCGCGAGCTCGGGATCGAGCGCGATCGCCTCCCGGTACAGGCCTACGGCGGAGCCGACGGCGGCTTCGGACCAGCCGGCCGAGAACAGCGCGCTGCTGGCCTGGTGCAGCTTGCGCCAGGCGTCCTGCCCGTCGTCGCGACCATCGCCCGCTCTGGCCTCGGCAAGAGTGAGTTGCTGCTCGATCCTGGCCGTGGTTCCGGCAACGAAGGCATCGACATTGGCGTTGATGTCGTGCAATACCAGGTCCTGTTGCAGGCTCCACACGTACTGGGTGCTCGCGCCATCGACGATCTGGACGGCGATACGCACACACCCGGGTTCGGGCTGGCGCAAGCTGCCGGTGACCAGGTAACTGGCGCGCAGCGCCCGCGCGAGGTGCCCCAGATCGCTGGGATTCGGCTGCATCGCCGCAACGACCGCGGGCTGCGCCACGACCTGGAATCCGGGCGCACGCGCCAACTGGCCGCTCATGTCCTCCGCCACGGATGCGGCGAGCGCGTCGAGCTCGGGCGTGTGCGCGAAGTTGGAAAACGGCAGCACGGCGATGACCCGAAGCCCCGGTCCTTTCGGGCCGCGCACGGCGGCGTTCGCCTTGAGCATGGACTCGTACAGCGTCTGCGTCGCCGCGTCGGGTTCGACGTGAAGCTGCTTCAGCAGGAAGTCCCGGTGCGCGTGATATTGCTCCAGCGCTTCGCTGCGCCGGCCGAGGGCCTCGTACGAGCGCATCAACGCGCGGTGGCCCTCCTCGTTTGCGGGATCGCAAGCGACCAGCCGATGCAGGACACGAACTGCGGACTCGTGTTCCGCTTGGGCCGTGTGCTGTGCGGCAAGCCGGGTCATGGCTCCCACTGCCGTCTTCGCCAGTCTCATGCGCTCGGCGCGCAGCCACTCCTCGAACGCTTCTTCCTTCGCCGACAGTCCGTCGAGCAAAGGACCGGCGTGCAGAGTTACCGCACGTTCGAGATCGCCGCGGTCCGTGCCCGCCGCAAGCGCGGCAAATTCGGCCGCATCGGCCGTGCAAACGCGTGTATCCAGGCACAACGTCTCGCCGCTCGCCTCGACGATGGCGGCATCCCGCCGCAAGGCCGTAAGAACCTGGCGCAGGCTGTGGCGGGCGCGGTCCTCGGGAAGATCGCCCCAGAACATGGCCGCGATGCGCTCGCGCGCGACGGCGGCGGAACCGTGGAGCGCAAGAAAGGCGAGCATGCCCTGCGCCTTGCGCGATGCGACGGCAATCTCGTTGCCATCGCCGTCCGCGAGGTGAAAGCCGCCCAGTAGCGTGAGACGGAATTTGGGCACGTGGTCGAATGATTCTGCAGTCGAATGACAGCCGCCATGATAGGACACGGTCCGGGCGGCCATCGATGACGGTGGCAGCCTGCACAGCAAAGTGGCTCCCAATAATAACTCGCGAGTGGTCTGTTCGAGAGGGCCATTGCGCTGCTATATTCGCGATGCAGGAAAATAGCCACCGAGGCAGCGGCAGGGCGTGAGCCGACGCTTGTTGCTCGCGCTTTGTTAGCTCCCCCGGTGCGAATGTTCAAGGGGGGCCCAATGCCGAGGAAAATCGCTTTTCTGGCGGTCGCCGGACTGCTGTTGGTCACCGGCAGTTCGGGTGTTCGCGCGCAGGAGCAACGGGTAGTCGTCAACTGCTCCTTCGAGCTCGAATGGTGCGAAGCGCTGCGCGCCAAGTTCGAGGCGACAACCGGGCTGAAAGCGGCAATCAACCGGAAATCAGCCGGCGAAACGATAGCCGAGCTGCAAGCATCGCGTGACAATCCACGCTTCGACGTGTGGCATTCGGCGGGCGTCGATTCGGCGAAAATAGTTGCCGACGAGGGATTGCTGGACAGCTATCAATCGCCATTGCTCGTGGAATTGCACGATTGGGCGAAGGACGCGGCGCGGGCCAGCGGCTATACGCTGACGCCCATCAATCTCGGTGCCGTGGGATTCGGCTACAACACTGATCTGCTGGCGAAGAAAGGCATGCCCGTGCCCAGGTGCTGGGCCGATCTCACGAACCCGGCCTACAAGGGCGAGATTCAGATGGCGGATCCGCGGGCTTCGGCAACGGCCTACGTGATGGTCACGGCTCTTCTGCAAATCATGGGGGAAGACAAGGGTTGGGCTTATCTCAAGGCACTCAACCCGAATATCAACCAATACACACGCTCCGGCGCGGCCGGCATTCGCGCGGCGGGCCGCGGCGAAAATACCATCGGCGTCGCCTTTCTGAGTGACTCCGTAGCGCAGGCGGTGCAGGGTTTTCCGATCAAGACCGTTGCGCCCTGCGAAGGCAGCGGTTTCGAAATGCCGGGCGTTGCCATCATCAAGAACGCCAGGAATCCGGCGTTGGCCAGAAAATGGGTGGACTTCGTTCTGAGCGTGGACGGGCAGAACGTGTCCCTGGACATGCAAAAATACGAAACGCAGTCCAACAAGAACGCCAAGATGCATCCGCTGGCTCCCAGAGCCACCATTCCGCCGGGCTATGACATGCTGAAATTCAGCAGCGCGGAGGCTCGTGCGAAGGTCCTGGAGCGATTCGAAAAGGAAGTCCGGGGAAACTGAAGCCGCATTCAGGCGATCGGCATTTTCAGTATCTGGCGGCCCATTTTCGCCGCGCGGGATTCGAGCGTGCTTATCCCGGAAGTGCCGGGGTCAACCGTCGGGCCGGAGACTATCCTCGCCGGGCGATGACGGGATTTCGGCGTTCGGGCTTTCGCGTGTCGTCGACGCTGGCGGCCCGGTCGGGACCGCCTGAGTGATTCCGGAGTCGTGGGCTTTGAGCAGACACTCGCATCTTCCATTCGACGCCGTGACGGTCGATCGCGCCTCGAAGGTTCGGTTGGACCGCCAGCTCTACGAGATTCTGCGCGTGTACATCCTTGAAGGCCGGATCGGGGCCGGCACGAGCCTGCCGGCGACGCGGACGCTGGCTCGGCAAGTGGGTGTCGGTCGAAACACCGTTGTTGCCGCCTATGACCAGTTGCTGGCGGAAGGCTACGTCGAAGCCCAGTCGGGCTCCGGAACGCGCGTGGCATCGCTGCTGCACTCGCCGGTCAAGCCCGCGAAGGAGGCTGCGCCGGCCGATACGCCCCGTTTGTCCCGTCGCGGCGAACTGATGGCAAGCCGGCCCCAGCCGCCGCGCAGTCCGGGCAAGCTCAATCTCCATCCCGGATTTCCCGAGAGCGCGACGTTTCCGTTTTCGACGTGGGCGCGGCTCCTGGCGCGCAACGCAAGACGCCGCGGCGAAGACATCCTCGCTTACCAATCCTTTGCCGGACATTGGGGGCTGCGCGAGGCCATCGCGGAATATCTGGGGGTCGCGCGCGGGGTGAATTGCCGACCCGAAGAGGTCATCGTCGTGACCGGCGCGCAGGCGGCGCTGGATCTGGCGGCACGCCTTCTTCTCGACGGCGGCGAAACGGTTTGGCTGGAGGAGCCGGGATATCTGGGCGCGCGCAGCGCCCTGCTTGGTGGCGGCGCCGAACTCGCGCCATTGCGCGTGCACAAGGGAGGGTGGGAACTCGGCGATCCTGATTTGCCGCCCCCGCGCATGATCTATGCAACTCCGTCGTGCCAGTGGCCGCTCGGGACGATCATGGGCATGGACGACCGGCTGCGGCTTCTGGCGATCGCCGAACAACATAACGCCTGGATCATCGAGGACGACTACGATGGCGAGTATCGATTCCGCGGGCAGCCGGTATCGGCATTGCGCGGGCTCGATCATACGCAGCGGGTCATCTACGTGGGGACGTTCGGGAAGACGCTGTTTTCGTCGCTGCGCATCGGCTTTCTTGTCGCGCCGCCGCGCCTTGCGCCCGCCTTCGAGCGGGCAGTGAGCGTGACCGGGCAATTTGCCCCGCTCCTGCTGCAGGCGACGCTCGCCGACTTCATTCGCGAGGGATACTTCGCAAAGCACTTGAGGCGCATGCGGCGACTCTATGTGCGGCGGCAGACTGAATTCGTGAAACTTTGCCGCCGGGAACTGGGGGCATGGATGGACATCAGCGAGAACGATGCCGGCATGCAGATCCTGGGCTGGCTGAAGCCGACCCTCGATGATCGCGCGATCGCTACCGCTGCGCTGCGCCATGGCGTCGATGTACAGCCCGTTTCGATCAACTACCGGTGCGATGCGCCACGACAAGGTCTGCTGCTCGGGTTTGCGGCTCTGGACGATCGCGACATGGTCAGGGCCGTGAATGGATTGCGGTCGGCCTTCCAGAGCTTCGATCCCAGGAGAACTATCATATCGGCCGATCGCAGATTGGATCCATCGAATGGAAATAAGGCGGCTCTTACGTAAGCCCGCGCCGCGCTCTAGCATTGCCTGCAATGATTGAAGAATGAGGGATTCTCGCTCATGTATGTCGTCGGTCAGGACGAAATCGACGCCGTCACGAAGGTAATCAAGTCCAACAGCTCTGTTTCGCTACGGCATAGGCGGTGAATGCGAACGGTTCGAGACGCGTTACGCGAGACATCTCGGCTGCAATCACTTCATGCTCGCAGCCAGCGGCAGCAATGCCCTGGCGGCGGCGATGTTCGCGGCGGGTCTTGGCCCCGGCGATGAAGTGCTCATCCCCTCGCATACCTACATGGCAAGCGCCACGTCCGTGCTCGCGGTGGGCGCGATTCCGGTCATCGTCGATGTCGATGAATCGCTGACGATCGATCCCCAGGCGATGGAGGACGCGATACGGCCGCGCACCAGGGCCGTCGTCCCGGTGCACATGTGGGGCGCTGCCTGCGACATGGACAGAATCATGTCCGTAGCGGCGAAGCACCGCTTGATCGTGATCGAAGACGCCTGTCAGGGCGTCGGCGGCTCCCATAAAGGACGCCGGCTGGGCAGCATCGGCCAGTTCGGCGCCTTCAGTTTCAATTACTACAAGAACATGACCTGCGGCGAAGGCGGAGGCGTGGCCACGAACGACGCAGGCCTTGCCGAAAAAGTGCGCTGCGCGATCGATCCGTGCCATTTTTACTGGAACGGCAGGAGTGACGCGATCCAGCCCTTCGTGACCAATGGAGCCCGCGCGTCCGAACTGATGGGCGCGATGCTCAACGTCCAGCTCGATCGCATCGACGGCATGGTGAGTGCGATGCGCGCCGAAAGACGCCGCATTCTCGATGCCACCAGGCACCTGGGAAATCTCGGCCTTCGCCGGGCCGTAACGCATTCTCCCGACGACGACTGCGCCACCCAGACTGTGTACACTCTTCCTTCGGCAGCGGCGGCCGACAGTTTCGCGAGAACCTTTCCCAGCGTGATCGCGGGGAAAACCGGCCGCCACACCTATACCGAATGGGATCAGGTGCTCATGGGAGCGGGTGCGGCGCACCCGGCGATGAATCCCTTCAACATGCCGGCGAATGCGGAGTGCCGCCGGACTTATTCGAAGGACATGTGCGCTCGCTCGCTGGAAATCCTCAATCGGACGGTGATGGTGGCGATGCACCCGCTGCATACCGCCCAGGATATCGAGGACATCATTCACAACATCGGCGTGGCAGCCCGGGTGGCACTGGGGGGCTTGCCGGCCAGCGAGGCCGTCATTCGCAATCCCCAGCCGATCGAGGAACAGAAGTTCGACCTTCAGCCGACTGCGTAATCTGTTCCCGTCGCGAAGGCGCCGGCGCTTCAGCCTTGCCTGGCACGGCCAGTATCGGCGGTGGTCATGCCAGGTAGCGCGAATGGCGAGCATCCCGGAGCCGGACAGGCGCCGCTGACTTCCAGAGAGCTGCAGTCTCGGTTCGATGCTGCCCGATCGGTCGCAGCCGAGGCCGGCCGGCTCGCACTCGATTTCCTGGCCGAGCCGCGGCGATTGCAGATCGCCTCCAAGGGCACGCAGGATGTTGTCACCGCGGCCGACCTGGCGGTCGAGCGGCTCATCGTGCAGTCCTTGACCCGTCAGTTTCCGGGCGATTTCTTCCTTGCCGAGGAAACCCATGCTGAAACCCGTTCGGAAACCGTTCGGGCTCTCTGGGTGATCGATCCGATCGACGGAACGGGCAATTTCGCCGGCGGCCGTTCGGACTGGTGCGTTTCGATCGGCTTCATGCATCTGGGAGAGCCGGTCATCGGGGTGATCGACATCCCGACCATGAACGAGCAATGCGCGGCCCTGCGGGGCGGCGGCGCGACCTGCAACGGCAAGCCGGTACAGGTAAGCGGTTGTGGGTCCCTGGCTCAATCGACGCTGGGCGTCGACTATTCCTACAGGCATTCATCGGCCGCCTATCTCGAGATTCTCCAGGCGCTATTCGACGCCAAGGCGGGATTCCGTTGCAATGGTTCGTCGGCGGTTTCGCTGGCCCATGTCGCCTGCGGCCGTCTCGACGGATTCGTCGAACTGCATCTCTATCCGTGGGACGTCATGGCCGGGATTGTTCTCATCCAGGAAGCCGGCGGCTGGGTGAATGATTTTCTCGCGGAAGGCGGGTTGCAACGCGGCGGTCCGATGATCGCGGCGACCCCGGGTATTCGAACCGGGCTTACCGCGCTGCTGGAGAAGATCATCGGCAAGGCTCGAGGTTAAAGAACGCACGCTGCGACCGACGGCCGGCCGCGGCCGTTCGCGCGGCCCGCCGTGGCAAGACCCCCGCCCGCGCCGACTTGTTCCCGACGAATCCGGCAGGCGTTCCACTTATCAGCGCGAGATTCCCGTTCAGACAAATCGAGCCCACTCCATGAACCGGGCCGATCGCCGCTGGCCAGGCATCGGCTGGCTCGCTCTCGCCTGGGTCGGTCTCCTCTTCCTGCCCTGGAATGGCGACGACGCCGGTGTTTTCGCCTTCGACTGGCTCCGGTCCTGGCCCGCGGGCGGCGGCGGCTCGGCACTGGGTCAGGCGGTCTTCGGCGGGCGCTATTGGCTTCTGCCGCTGGCGGTCCCGCTTGCCCTGGCCCTGCGGCCCATCCGCCGCAGGGAGATTTCCCGGCGTGACGGCACGCTCCTGGCCGCGCTCGGGCTGCTGGCCCTGACAGGGCTCCTCGTCGTCGCGCTCTCGATCGGCCTTCGGGGATGGACATGGGCCCTGCCTGAGGAACTGTTCGGCGCCCTTCCTCGCCGCAATCCCGGGTTCGGCCTCGGAGCGCTCGCCTACGGTCTCGCCGCGCTGATGCTCGTCTGCCGCGGGTTGGCCGCGCGCGGCGCCTGCGGAGGCGACTTCTTCACCGCGGGCATGCTCGGCATCGTCAGTGCGATCCTCGCGATCTTCGTGCTCTACCCGCTCGCCCGCATGGGATTCAGCGTCTTTCAAACGCCCCGTGGCGAGTTCGCGCCCGAGTTGTTCTGGCAACGCCTCGCCAATCCCCGGATCTGGACGCGGGATGGCGTCGTCGTCAACACGCTGCTCCTCGGGTTCGCCGCCGCTTCGTCATCGACGCTTCTGGCCCTTGCTTTCGCGCTGGTCACCGACCGGACGACCTTCGTCGCTCGCCGCCTGCTCCGCTTCCTGTCGATCCTGCCCATCATCGCGCCGCCGTTCGTCGTCGGCTTGGCGCTGATCCTCCTGATGGGTCGCAATGGCACCATCAACAAGCTGCTCGAATGGGCCTTCGGCATCGAGGGCGGACGATGGATTTACGGCTTTCAGGGCGTCTGGATCGCGCAGACCCTGTCGTTCACTCCGGTCGCCTACCTCATCCTCGTCGGCGTCATCCAGGGTATCAATCCGGCGCTCGAGCAGGCGGCGCAGACCTTGCGCGCCGACCCCGGGCGCGTCTTTCGCACGGTGACCCTGCCTCTGGCCTTGCCCGGCATCGCCAACGCCTTCCTCATCGGTTTCATCGAGAGTCTGGCGGATTTCGGCAACCCGCTGCTCCTCGGCGGAAACTTCCAGGTGCTGGCGACCAGCGTCTATTTCGCCATCGTCGGCGCGCGCCAGGACCGTGGGGTTGCCGCCACGCTTGGCCTCATCCTGCTGGCGATCATGATGATCGTGTTCGCGCTGCAGCGCCGGGCGCTCGCGGACAAGGGCTTTGTCACCATCACCGGCAAGGGACATGGTGCCGCGTCGACCCCGCTTCCGGCCGGTGTCAGATGGACCTGCCAGGCGATCGCCGTGCCTTGGGCGATACTCACCGTCGTCGTTTACGGCATGATCGTCTTCGGCGGTTTCGTCGAGAACTGGGGCCTGAATCACGCCCTCACGTTGCGCCACTATGCGGGCGCCTTCGGCGTGTCCTTCGATAGCCAGGGCCTCCATTTCCATGGCCAGGCCTGGGATTCTCTCTTCACCACGCTCCGGCTCTCGATGATCGCGGCGCCGCTGACCGCGGTGTTCGGGTTGATGACCGCCTATCTGCTGTCCCGGCGCCGCTTCTTCGGCCGGACCGTCTTCGAGATCGGAGCCCTGACGGCCGCGGCGGTACCGGGGACCGTCCTCGGCATCGCCTACATCCTGGCGTTCAACAACCCGCCGCTGGAATTCGTCCAGACCGGGATGATCGTCGTGCTGAGCTTCATCGTCCGCAACATGGGCCCGGGCGTACGCGCCGCCATGGCGTCGCTGGAGCAGATCGATCGGAGCCTGGAGGAGGCATCGCTGACCTTGCGGGCCGGCTCCTTCGCGACCCTCTGCCGGATCGTCATCCCGCTGCTGCGCCCGGCCATCCTCGCCGGCATCGTCTATGGCTTCGTCTCGGCGATGACGTCGATCTCCGCCGTGATCTTCCTGGTCAGCCCCGGCGTGATGCTGTCGACTGTCTACATCGTGAACCTGGCCGAGTCCGGCACCTACGGCATGGCGATCGCCTATGCCTCGGTGCTGATCGTCCTGATGCTGGCGGCGATCACCGGCATCCAGCTCCTGATCGGCGAACGTCGGTTGCATCGAGGTCCCGCTCTCGCCACGATCGCGAAGACCGGATGGCCGACGCCATCCAGCTGAACCCGGCGTCCGGGGTCTCCCACATCGACGGGTGCGGACGGATTGCGGGCTGAGGTGTAGCGCGCGTGTCGTTCTACAGACGATGGGTGCGATCGGCAAGCGCGAATCCGGGCCACGCGATGCCATCCGATCGCGCAAGCGCCAGCACCTTGCAGAGTTCGCCCATCTCGGCGGGCGACAGAAGCTGCTGAACCGGCCCGGCCGCCTTGAGGTAGCCGACGGATTCCGGCGTGCCGGTCGCGGCCAGCGCATCGAGGATGCCGCAGCCCAGCAGGAACGGCGCCTGCGCCGTGAATCCGGCAACGGCAAGCCCGGCGCGCTCGCCGGCCTCCGCCATCGCCGAAAAGTCGATGTGCGCGGTGATGTCGGTGAGGCCGGGCCAGCGGAACGGATCGTCGTGGGCGCGATGGCGGTAATGGCACATCAACGTCCCGTGGCTGCGCTGCGGGTGGTAGAACTCGACCGCCGGAAATCCGTAGTCGATGAACAGCGCCGCGCCGCCCGCAAGCCGCCGGCCGACGTCCTCGACCAGCGCCTCGGCCGCCGGATTGATTTCACTGGTGTAATCGCCTTCCGGAGGAAACCGGGCGGCCGCCAGCGCCGCGAGGCGCGCCTCGGCCGGCCGATCCGCCCAAGCGAAGGCGCCGTGCGCATCGCCGCCCGACACGCCGCGTTCGTGCCATGCTCCGTCGCGACGCGCGATGATGTGCGCCGGAATCGCGTCGAGCACCTCGTTGGCGATCAACGCGCCGTCGATCGCGTCGGGCGGTGAATCGATCCAGTCGACCCGCGCGAGGTGCGTTGCGGCATGGGCGGCGATTATCGCGCGCTGGCGCTCGCGCAAATCCGGCGACGGCTCGAGGATCGCATAGCGCGACGGCAACGCATCGCGTGCGGCCAGCGCGTTCAGCAGGTCGGCGGCGAGCCGGCCGCTGCCAGCGCCGAGTTCCACGAGCGAACGCCGCGGCGTCGCATCCAGGATCGGCGCAACCTGCGCGGCAAGCGCCGTCGCAAACAACGGCGTCAGCTCCGGAGCGGTGACGAAATCCCCCGCCGCACCCAGCTTGGTCGTGCCCGCCGCGTAGTAGCCCAGTCCCGGTGCGTAGAGCGCGAGGTCCATGTACCGCGCGAATGAAAGCCATCCGCCGGCGCCGGCGATGGCGGCGCCGATGTGGGCCACGAGCCGCTCGCTGTGCGCGCGGGCGTCGGCATCAGGCAAAGGAAGATCGGCCACGTCGGAACGGAAACGCGCAAAGGATGGTGTCGTGTCCGGTGCGACGCGGCGACCATTGTGCTAGATTCCGATCAAGTCTAACGCGGAATCCCGGGAGCGCCACGTGCAAGGCAAGGTCGTGTTGATCACCGGTGGCGCCAAGCGCGTCGGCGCCGCGATCTGCCGCCGACTGCACGCAGACGGCGCGAACCTGATGCTCCACTATCGCGCGTCCGCCGGCGAAGCGCGGCTCCTGCAGGCGGAGCTCAACCATCTGCGCGCCGACTCGGTCGCGCTGATCCAGGCCGACCTCCTCGATCTCAACAAACTGCCGTCGATCGCCGAGCAGACGGTCCACCGCTTCGGCCGCCTCGACGCGCTCGTCAACAACGCGTCGTCGTTCTACGCGACCCCCGTCGGCGACATCACGTCGGGAATCTGGGACGATCTGATCGGCACCAACCTCCGCGCGCCTCTGTTTCTCGCGCAGGCTGCCGCGCCCGCGCTGAAGAAGGCCCAGGGAGCGATCGTCAACATCACCGACATCCACGCGGAGCGCCCGCTGAAGGGGTACCTCGTCTACTCGGTCGCGAAGGCGGGACTCGTCGCGCTCACCCGCTCGCTCGCTCGCGAGCTGGCGCCCGAGATTCGTGTCAATGCCATCGCGCCCGGCCCGATACTGTGGCCGGACGACGAATCCTTCGACGAGCTGTCGCGGCAGCGGATCATTTCGCATACGCTCCTGAAGCGCGAAGGCACGCCTGAGGACATCGCCAGGGCGGCGCATTTCCTGCTGGTCGACGCGACTTACGTGACGGGTGAAACGATCAACGTCGACGGCGGACGGCACGTGGCGATCTAGAGGTTCGATCCTCGTGGCGGACACGTCACTCGCGCGACGTTCCGCACTTCGCCACAACCGCAGCCGCAAGTCCCTCGAGATACGGATCGACGATACCGTGCGAGACGAGCGCGACGCGCGTGCGCTCGAGGTAATCCGCCGACGCGCCGAACGCGCCGCAGGCACTGGCGAGCACGTCCGCCTGCCGTTCGAGCGGCAGTTTTCCGGCGTACTGCGGATGATCGCGCCGCACGACGAACGTCAGCGCCACGATATTGCGTCCGTCGGCATCGATCCTTACCCAGCGCGGGTGGTACGAGCCGACGACCATTTCGCGCCGCCAGAGGAGATGCAGTTCGTCGAGCGCCAGCGGCGCGGGCAGCCGCAGCACAACTCCACGGCACGTGCCGCCGCGCTCGAGGCCCAGCACCAACCCGGGGCGATCGGTAGTGCCCCGCGACGCGAGCGACCACAGGCAGAAGCGGCGATGCAGCCCGCGCAGCGTCGCCGGCCGCATCTCCGCAACGGGAAACAGCGGGTTCCACAGCAGCGAGCCGTAGGCGAAGACCCACCAGCCGGCGCCCTTGGGCTTGTCGGCAAGTGTGGCCATCAGCGACGCCGAGAGCTGCTCGTCGTTCAGCGCCAGGTCGGGATTGACCGTCGTGGCATAGATCTCGCGCATCCGGCCCTGCTCGAGGTCGCTGCGGCACAGCGTGCTGGGGACGTGCGGCCAGCGCTTCATTCGAGTATTTCCGGGTCGCCCTTGAGCCTGGCGAGCTCGACTTTGGCCTGGCGGCGCTTCGCCGCGGTGGTCTTGCCGTGCGCGCCGCCTTTGCCGAGCAGCGGCGAGCGCGCGACCGGATTGCGCGCCTTGGGGGGCTCGGGGGGACGATGTTTTTTTGCGCGCTTCAAATCATGGCCCGGCGAATTCGTGCAACGCGGGGGCTGGATCGTCGTTGCATCTTTCCATCCGTCACACCAGACCTTTGAACGGAAGTATCGCTTCGCACCATTGCGCAACGGCAAGCAGACGATCGTCGGCCCCCGGCGGTGCGGCGAGCTGCAGGCCGATCGGCAAACCGCTGGAGGCCAGTCCGACCGGGATCGCGATCGCCGGAAAGCCGGTGAGCGACCACAGCGTGCAGCACGACGGATCGCCGGTCGAGTCGAGGCCTTCCGGGGCGGGACCCGGCGCGCACGGCGCAATGACCGCGTCGAATCCGGCAAGCCATCGCGTGAAGAACGCAATGGCCTCGTTGCGTTGATCGAGCGCGCTCGCGTATTCGGCGCGCGCAATCGCCCGGCCCTCGTCGATCGCGGAATTGAGCTTCGGCGAGAGGCGGGCGCGCTCGCGGTCCTGCAATGCGGAGAGGTGCGCCGCCGCCTCGTGCAGCATCAGGGTCCGGTGCACGAGATGCGCGTCACGCCACGTTGCCGGAAAACTCGCGCCGACAACCTCGGCGCCCTGTTGCCGCAACCGGGTCGCGGCCGCTTCGACGATATCGTCGGCGTCACAATCGAGTTGCGTCCACGGAAAATCACCGAGATAAACGATGCGCGGGGGGCGCGGCAACGTCGCCGGGACAATTGCGATGCGCCCCGAATCGGCGAGCGCACTCGCGAGGCGCGCCGCATCGGCGACGCTGCGCGCGAAGACGCCGACCTGGTCGAGTGTCTCGCTGAAGACGTGGATTCCCGCAAACGGGATCACGTCCATCGTCGGCTTGAACCCGACGATGCCGCAATACGACGCCGGCCGGATCACGGAACCGTTGGTCTGCGTGCCGATCGCACCACCGACCTGCCCCGCCGCCACTGCGGCCGCCGAACCGGACGACGACCCCCCCGGCGTATGGCGCGCGTTCCAGGGATTCTTCGTCTTGCCCGGATGAAAATACGCGAGTTCCGTCGTCACCGTCTTGCCGAACACGTAACCGCCGGCGCGCTTCAGCCTCGTCACGCACTCCGCGTCCTGCGCCGGGCGGTGACCGGCATACACGGGCGAACCCATCTGCGTCGGCATGTCCGCGGTTGCGATGATGTCCTTCACGCCGATGCCGATGCCGTGCAGCGGGCCTCGCTCCGATGCCGGTGCCGCATCGCAGCTCTCGGCGGCGACTCGCACATGCCCCGCGTCCAGATGCGCCCATGCTTCGATTGCGGCGTCCGTGGCGGCGATGTGCGCGAGCTGCGCATCGGCGACTACGCGCGCCGTGAGCACATCTGCGGCGATCGCGGCGGCCGCTTCAGTCAATGTCATCGCGCGACAGCGCTGTGCGTTCATGTCAGTGCCCGTCGCGCACCGGATCGCGCCGAACGAGCGGCGCGGCCGCCACGCCGCCGGCCCCGTCAACGAGGAACAACGCCTGCAAATCGTTGAGGAACCGCCGGCCGAGCTCGGTCGGCCGGATCACCGTCGGATCGCGCTCGATCAGGCCTCGCGCTTCCGCGTCGGCGAGCGGGCGGCGGACGAGCGCCAGCGGATACCCGGTGCGCTCGGCAAACAGCGCGGCCGGGACCCCGCTCGTCAGACGCAGCGCATTCAGCATGAATTCGAAGCCGACGTCGTCGCGCGTCACTTCGGCATTCTCCATCATTGGCGCGCCGGCCGCGACCTGCTCCAGATACTGTCTGGGCTGCTTGAATCGCACCTGCCGCACGATGCGGTCGGCAAACGACAGCTTCGAATGCGCGCCCGCTCCGATGCCGAGGTAATCTCCGTAGCGCCAGTAGTTGAGATTGTGCCTGCATTCGCGTCCCGGTTGCGCGTGCGCCGACGTTTCATAGCGATGGAAGCCGGCGCCCGCAAGGCTCGCATGGATTGCATCCTCGATGTCGGCCGCGGCGTCGTCGTCGGGCAGCGGCGGCGGATGGCGATGAAAAAGCGTGTTCGGCTCGAGTGTGAGGTGATAGAACGACAGGTGCGGCGGCGCATACTCCAGCGCGGCGGCGACATCGGCCGCCGCTTCGGCGGCTGTCTGCCGCGGTAGCGCGTACATCAGGTCGAGGTTCACGTTGCCGAATATCGCGAGCGCGGCCTCCGCGGCGGCGCGCGCCTCGCGCTCGTCGTGAACGCGGCCAAGCGCCTTCAAGTGCCGGGGATCGAAGCTCTGGACGCCGAGCGAGAGACGGTTGATGCCGGCGGCCCGGAAGCCGACAAACTTCTCGCGTTCGAAAGTTCCGGGATTCGCCTCCAGCGTGATCTCGGCGTCGGGCGACACCGGCACGCGAGCACGAACGCCGGCGAGCAGCCGGTCGATGGCGGCGGCCGAGAAGAGGCTCGGTGTCCCGCCGCCGATGAACACCGATGCGATCCGTCGTCCCCAGATCGAAGGCAACGCGTACTCCAGATCGGCAATCAGCGCATCGACGTACTCGCTTTCCGGAGCTTCGCCCGGCGTTTCGTGCGAATTGAAATCGCAATATGGGCACTTCTTCAGGCACCACGGAATGTGCACGTAGAGAGCCAACGGCGGCAGCGCGGCGAACCGCGGCTTCGACGACACGCTCGCGTCCACCATCGCCGCAACCGGCGAATTCATGCGACGTCTTCTCCGTTCAGCTTCGCGATCAGCGCCCGGATTGCCTTGCCGCGATGCGAAAGCTCATTCTTCTTTTCCAGCGGCAGTTCCGCGCCGGTCATTCCGGTTGCGCCATCGAGGAAATGGGGATCGTAGCCGAATCCTCCTGCGCCGCGCGGCGCATCGACGATCGTGCCACGCCACGAACCCTCGGCGATGATCGGCTCGGGATCTCCGGCGTGGCGCACCAGAACCAGCACGCACGCGTAGTGAGCATTCCGGTCGGCTACCCCGCGCAGTGCATCCACCAGCTTCGCGTTGTTGCGTGCGTCGGATTTCGGCTCGCCCGCAAATCGAGCGCTCTGCACGCCCGGCGCACCCCTCAGCGCGCGAACGCAGATGCCCGAATCGTCCGCGAGCGCCGGCAACCCGGCGTGCAGACTCGCGTGCCGCGCCTTGTCGAGCGCGTTCTCGACAAAGGTGACGTGCGTTTCCCTGGCCTCGGAAATGCCGAGCGCGGACTGCGCAATCACCTCGATGCCGAGCGGTTCGAGAAGCCGGTGGAACTCGCGCAGCTTGCCCTCGTTTCCTGAGGCAAGGACCAAGCGGGAGATCATGACGCTGCGCCCAGCGCAGCCTCCTGCGCCGCGATCAGCTCGCAAATCCCGCGCTCGGCCAGCGCGACCAGCGCGTCCATTTCATCGCGCGTGAACGGCGCGCCCTCGGCCGTTCCCTGCAGCTCGACAAAGCCCCCGCTGCCGGTCATCACGACGTTCATGTCCGTGTCGCAGCGGGAATCTTCAGCATAGTCGAGGTCGAGCACCGGCACACCGCCAACGATGCCCACCGACACGGCGGCGACGAAATCGGTCAAGGGCTCGCCCGTGCCGAGCCCGTGCGCCTTGCACCACGCGATCGCATCGTAGAGCGCCACGCAGGCACCGGTGATCGAGGCGCAGCGCGTGCCACCGTCGGCCTGGAGCACGTCGCAGTCGATCTTCACCGTGCGCTCGCCGAGTCGCGCTAGATCGGTGACCGCGCGCAGGCTGCGCCCGATCAGACGCTGGATTTCCTGCGTGCGGCCGGATTGCCTGCCGTCTGCGGCTTCCCGACGCGTGCGCGTGTTGGTCGCGCGCGGCAGCATGCCGTACTCGGCGGTGAGCCAGCCCTGACCTTTGCCCTTCAGGAACGACGGCACACCTTCCTCGACACTGGCGGTGCAGAGAACCTTCGTGTCGCCGGCCTCGATCAACACGGAGCCTTCGGCGTGCTTCGTGTAGTTGCGGGTGATCCTTAGCGGGCGCATCTGATCGGCACGCCGGCCGGAAGGACGTGAGCTCATCGCAGATCCTCGAACGGGAAACGAGAGCGATTATAACGGCGCGCCCGCGCGAACCACCGAACACCTACATCGCGTGGCGGATGCGCCACCAGCGCGCGGTGGCGGCAAGACCGTCGGCAAGCGTATGTCGCGGGCGCCAGCCCGTCGCCGCGGCAAACGACGCCGCATCGACTTCGAGCGAATTGACCAGCCGGTCGACGATCGCGCCGCGTCCCGCGAGGCGTCCGCTGAGTCTCAGGATCGGCACCGGAACCGGCCACAACCGCACGGGGACCTCGAGCGCCGCCGCGATGGCCCGCAAGAGCTCCGGCACGGATACGCTTTCGGCATCGGCGACGAAATGGATACCCCCCGGGCGCGTGGCAACGTCGAGCGCCGCCGCAATGGCTTCGGTCAGGTTGTCGACATGGAGAAGGCTGCGCCGGTTGCGGATCGCGCCGAGCGGCAATGCGCGCCCGCGGGCAATTTCATCGAGCAAGGCCAGGAAATTGCCGCCGACGCCGGGCCCGTACACAAGCGGCAGCCGGAGAATGACCGGCGCCAGCTCCGTGCCGGCGCAGATGCCGGCGAGCCCGTGCTCCGCCTCGAACTTGCTGCGCGCATACGCGTCGCGCGGCGCCGGAGGATCGCCGGGCCGAAATGGTCGTCCCGGCGCGCTGGTCTCGCCGTTGACTTTGACCGTGCTTGCGAACACGAACCTGGCGACGCCATTGCGTACTGCCGCGCGCGCGAGACGGCTGGTCAGGACCGCGTTCGCCGTGCGAAACGCCGCGTCCGGATCCGTTGCGGTCTCGCGCATGACGTGCGCGCGGCCGGCGAGATGCACGACGGCCGTGGCCCCGCGAAGCAATTCATCGAGCTCGGCATCGGGGGTCGTGGCGAGATCGGCGACCAGGCGATGATGCGGCCGCGGCGTGGCGCGCGGATCACGCCGCCGGACGATCGCCCGGAACCGTCGCCGCGCCTGTTCGAAATGAACGCACAGCGCGCGGCCGACGAAGCCGGCCGCGCCGGTCACGACGACAAGGCCTTCCTTCACCGCCGCCTCCGGATCACCACCATCGCCAGCCATGTTTGTCGTAAAAACGGAATCCGCTGGTGACGAACCACCAGACATGCTTCCATCCCTTGCGCGCCGCGTGCCCGCCGTGATGGACGATCCGAAACGACGGCAGATAGACGGTTTGCGTGATCCTGTTCAACCTGACGCTCCAGTCGAAGTCCTCGAAGTACAGGAAATACTTCGGGTCGAAGCCACCGGTCGTGTCGATCGCCTTGCGCTTGACCAGCATGCAGGCGCCCGACATCACCGGGAGGCCCAATACCGGCTGGTCGCTCGCCGGGTCGATGTAGTCGCGCAACTCGTAGCGTTCGAGCCGCTTCCGGAACATCGCCCGCACGAAACCCGGCATGAAGCCGCGCAGGAACAGGTCGAACACGGCAGGGTAGCGCTTGCAGAGGAAGTCCGGGGTGCCGTCGGGCCGCGTGACCGCCGGCGCTGCGACACCGACCTCCGGATGCACGTCCAGCCACCGGACCGCGTTGGCTATCGCGTCGCTCGCTACCTCCACGTCCGGATTGAGCACGAGCTGATAGTCGGCGCCCGTGCCGTGCAGCATCAGGTTGTGCGCGATGCCATAGCCGATGTTCAGATGGCCGTGCAGATAGGTGACCTGGATGCCGGAATCGGCGAAGCGTGCCTTGCCGAGCCGGATCACTTCCGCGGCCACGTGACGGTCCTCGCTGTTGTCGATCAGCGCCACAGCGACGCTTCTTATGCAACCGTCCTCGCGCGCCGCGCCGATGGCGAGCGCGAGCTTGCGCAGGCACCGCTCGAGGAGCGCGGTGTCGGGGCGGAACGTGACAACGCTGACCGTCAGTGAGGAAGGAAGCACGAGGGGGCGATCCGCGAAAGCGGGCGGGTGATCAAGGCAGGCTCGGGAGCGCGGCTTCCGTTTGCGACGGGACGCCGGCGCTGTCGTGGTGGATGCGTTGGACGGCGGGGCAGGGTGGCCACCCGTCAGGTAGAATCGTCGGAGAATCGCGCTGCCGCGTCAACTTGCGCGCAGATCCTCCTTTCATCATGCTGCGCATCCGACGATGAACCCGCTCAAAGCCAGGCTCGCCGCCGGAAAGGTGGTTGCCGGAATCTGGCAGGTGATGCCCTCGGGCCCTCTGGCGGGAACGCTCGCCGCCGCCGGCTTCGATTTCGTGATCCTCGACTGCGAGCACGGCGGCTGGGATTTTGCGACGCTCGATGCCGGTATCACCGCGTGCGAAGACGGCGGCGCGTCGCCGCTGGTGCGCACACCGGGCGGTGATGCGTTCTTCATCCAGCGCGCGCTCGACCTCGGCGCCCACGGCGTCGTCGTCCCGCAGATCGCCGATGCCGCCGCCGCCGCGCGTGCCGTCGCCATGGCTCATTTTCCGCCGCACGGCTCCCGCGGCTACAACCCGTACACGCGTGGCGGACATTATGGCATTCCGCCGCAGCCGAAGCTCGCCCCCGGCTATCCGTTCACCGGCGTCCTGGTCGAAACGCCTGCGGCGGCCGCGCATCTCGAGCGCATCGTTGCCGTGCCGGACCTCGATCTCGTCTATCTCGGCGTCTTCGACTATTCGGTGGCACTGGGCATCCCCGGGCAGGTGGACGACCCGCGCGTGCAGGCCTTCGTCGCCGAGTCGACGGCGATTGCCCGTGCCGCCGGCAAGTCCGTCGGAACCACGGCAATGAGCCGCACGCAGACCGAACGTCTCGTCAAGCTGGGGGTGAACGTGCTGCTCTACGGCACCGACACGTGGCTCATCGGACGTGCCGCGAAAGACGGGCTCGACATGCTGCGCGAATTCACGAAATGAGCGCGGTCCCGGCGTCAGCGCCGCGTTATTCGGCCGACGCGCTGGCGGCATTTGCCAAAGCGCTGCTGGAGCGCGCCGGCTTGCGCGGCGACATGGCGCGCGACGTCGCCGATGTCCTGCTCACGGGCGACCTGCTCGGCCACACGACACACGGACTTGCGCTGCTTGCGCCGTACCTGGGCGAGATCGAAAACGGCGCCATGGCCACGTCGGGTGAACCCATCGTCGTCAACGCGCGTTCCGCCGCACAGACGTGGGACGGCTGCCGGCTGCCCGGCCCGTGGCTGACCCTCCGGGCGCTCGACACCGCCGCGGTCATGGCGACCGCGCACGGCACCGGAACCGTCGCGATCCGCCGCTCGCATCACATCGCGTGCCTCGCCGCTTACCTGCTCCGCGCCACCGAGCGCGGGCTCGTTGCGATCGTCGAGAGCTCGGATCCTACGGTCGTCGCGGTCGTGCCCCACGGCGGTCTGTCGCCGATCATCACGCCAAACCCGATCGCGGCGGGATTGCCCACCTCGGGCGACCCGATCCTGATCGATGTCTCGACGTCGATCACCAGCATGGGCTTCGCGCGCCAGGAAATGAATGCCGGCCGCCGGCTGCCGGGCCCCTGGCTCATCGACCACGCGGGCAATGCCACCGACGATCCGGGGTCGCTCTTCGCCGAGAACAAGGGTGCGCTGCTCCCGCTGGGCGGCCTCGATGCCGGATACAAGGGCTTTGGCCTCGCGCTCCTGATCGAGGCGATGACCGCGGGGCTCTCCGGCTTCGGGCGTGCCGATGCGGCGGAAGGCTGGGGCGGGACCGTTTTCGTGCAGGTGTTCGACCCCGAAGCCTTCGGCGGGCTCGCGAATTTCAAGCGGCAGATGGACCACATGGTGCGCGTGAGCCATGACAGCCCGCCGCGGCCCGGTGTAAAGCGCGTGCGCGTGCCGGGCGAAGCGGGAATGCGGCGGCTGCACGAGCAGCGCGACCACGGCGTTGCGCTCTATCCGACGATCATGCCGGCGCTGTCGCCCTGGGCGGCCAAGCTCTCGGTACCGTTGCCCGGCTGACGCCACCGCTGGAGGCTTGGCGGGGCGGGGGTATGCTCACGTTCCGCCGCGCGCGCCTCGAGCCAGGTCATCGCCGCGCGTGCGCCGATCTTCGACTTCCGCCCGAAAAGAATTTCAGGCAGCGCGTCCCGCGACGATGCGCGGGATCCCGGCCAGGTCGCGCGCCGTAACGATCCGTGTGAATCCCGCCGCCGCGAACAGCGCGCACACGGCCTCGGACTGGTCGTAGCCGTGCTCCACGACGAGCGTGCCGCCGTGCGCGAGCCGTCGGGGCGCGCCGGCGACGACCGTGCGCAGCGCATCGAGACCATCACCGCCGGGCGAAAGCGCCGCCAGCGGCTCGAAGCGCGCGTCCCCGTCGGAGAGATGCGGGTCTCCTCCCGAGACATACGGCGGATTGCAGGCGATGAGATCGAAGCCGGCGCCGCTCTCCGCCGCAGGAATGCCGTCGTACCAGCTTGCCTGCGCGAATTCGACGTTGGGCAGCCGCAGCCGGCGTGCGTTCTCGCGGGCGACGTTGAGCGCGTCGGCCGAAACATCGGTGGCGAGCACGCTGGCGCGCGGCCGCTCGTGCGCAAGCGCCAGCGCGATCGCGCCGCTGCCGGTGCCGAGGTCGAGGACGCGCACGTCGCGGTCTTCCGGCAGCCGCGCCAGAGCGAGCTCGACCAGCGTTTCGGTCTCGGGCCGCGGGACCAGGACCGCGGGCGATACGACCAACGGCAATCCCCAGAATTCGCGAACGCCGACGAGGTACGCAATCGGCTCACCGTCGCGACGACGCTTCGCCAGCGCGAAGAATGCGTCGGCCTGCGCCGGGGTCAAGAGGTCGTCGGCATGTGCGGCGAGCCATGCCCGGCCCTCACTCAGCACGTGCGCGAGCAGCACCTTCGCGTCGAGGGGCACGAGCCCGCAACCCGCAAGCGCGCGGCCGACCGTCATCGCGCCGACTGTATGTCGTGCCCCAACACCTGCGTCGGTCGCCGCTGCGCTGCCCCCAGGGGACGCCCGCGCGAGCAGGGCGAAGCCCAGGCCCGAAGGGCGCGTCTGCGAGCGCGGGTGGCGGCCGACGCCACGACGCAACGAGTCCCCTCGACATCGCGGAGGCCGCGGTGATTCGCGCAGCCTCCGGAAAGTTGTAGGTTCTGCGTTGCGTTTGGTGGTCGGCCGCCGCCCGCGCTCGCAGACGCGAGCTTCGCTCCTTGGCGTTGCCCTGCTCGCGCGGGCGATCCGGGCGGCCGTGCGCCGCTCATGGAGACGAGTTCTGCGCGGCAAATACCCGCACGCGCCATCCATAGTAGCGGCCCCAACCTGCACTCTTCAGGCCGGATTTCATCAGCACCCGCTGCGACGCAGCGTTGTCCCGATGGGTGAGGCCGATGATCCGGTAGAGACCCAGGTCCCCGAAACCGTAGCGAACGAGCTCGCGCGCGCCTTCGGTCGCGAAGCCCTGCCCCCACGCTTCGTGCAGCAGCCGATAGCCGACCTCGACGTCGACGGTGTTCGGGATGTACTTGAGCGTGAACCAGCCGATGTACGCGCCCGAGTCCCGGCGCGACGCGCGCCAGGTGCCGAATCCCGGATAGAGGGCGTAGACGCTCCGCACGCGAGGAATCGCGGCGGCAACCTGCCGGCGCGTCGAAAGGCGGCCATCGCCGATGTATTTCATCACGCGCGGATCGCGGTCGAGGCGATAGAGATCGTCGAAATCGGCGGCGACGAACTCGCGCAGGTCGAGACGCGGCGTCTGCAGCCACGGGGCCGGAAGCTTCATCCCGCCGTCTCGTCCCCGGAAAGCGCCGCGAGCTCCTCGGCCTGATGCTCCTGCGCGAGCGCGCCCGTGAGCTCGGCCATGTCGCCGTCGACGATGGCGTCGATCTTGTAGAGCGTCAGGTTGATCCGGTGGTCGGTGACGCGGCCCTGCGGAAAATTGTAGGTGCGGATGCGCTCGCTGCGGTCCCCGCTGCCGATGAGCGATTTGCGCACCGAGGCTTCCTTCTGCTGCCGCTCGAGGCGCTCGCGGTCGAGGAGCCGCGCCGCCAGCACGGCCATTGCCTGCGCGCGGTTGCGGTGCTGCGAGCGGTCGTCCTGGCACTCGACGACGAGGCCTGTCGGCAAGTGCGTGATGCGCACCGCGGAATCGGTCTTGTTCACGTGCTGGCCGCCCGCGCCCGACGCGCGGAACGTGTCGATCCGCAGTTCGGCGGGGTTGATCTGTGTGGCCGCGATCGGATCGGCCTCCGGCATCACCGCGACCGTGCATGCCGAGGTGTGAATGCGTCCCTGCGCCTCGGTCTCGGGGACTCGCTGCACGCGGTGGCCGCCGGATTCGAATTTCAGCTTCGAGTACGCGCCCCTGCCGATGATGCGGAGGATCACTTCCTTGTAGCCGCCGAGCTCCGCGGTCGACTCGGAGACGATTTCGACCTGCCAGCCCTGGCGCTCGGCGAAGCGCGTGTACATGCGGAAGAGCACGCCGGCGAAGAGCGCCGATTCGTCGCCGCCGGTGCCCGCTCTGATTTCGAGGAACACGTTGCGCTCGTCGTTGGGGTCGCCCGGCAAGAGCATCCGCTGCAGGTCGGCCTCGAGCCGCACCATTCGCGCCGCTGCGGACGCGCGCTCGTCTTCGGCGAAGGCCTTCATTTCGGGATCCCGGGCGAATTCGACCGCGGCCGCAACGTCGCCTTCCGCCGCGACGTATTCGCGAAAGCCGGCGACCACGGGCGCGATTTCGGATCGCTCCCGGGTCAGCGCGCGGTAACGGTCGAGGTCGCGCACCGCATCGGCCGACGACAGCGTGGCATCGAGCTCGTCCTGGCGGCGCGCGAGCGCTTCGAGCTTGGCGCGGAGCGACGATTTCATGATTGTCCGGGATGCTCTTGCAGCTGGGCCCGCCGCGGGAGCGCGCAAATGCCGCAATGTTATCCGGAACGCAGCCGGCGCTCCGCGCCAACGTCACTTTCATTGCTTGAACGGACGATTCGCCGGCCCGCGAACCCCGGGACGACGCGGCTGTGGAATCGGGCACCGGCGGCGCGGCGTCCCGCGCGCCGTCCGCACACCCGGAAGTACGCGGCGCTAAGGCACGTCCGGGATCTTGTAGATCCGCTGGAACATTGCGATCAGCTCGGCACGCTCGGCATCGCCGGCCTGATTGAGCGCCTGCGTGGGGGCATGCAGGAACTTGTTGGTAAGGCCGCGCGCGAGCGCCTCCAGAACCTGTTCGGGCGGAGTGCCCGCGACCAGGAGCTTGCGGGCGCGCTCGAGTTCCGCCGCGCGGAGTTCGTCGTGGTGGCCATGCAACGCCGTGATCGTCGGAACCACGGCGCGGCCGTCGAGCCAGCGCAGGAAACTCTCGGCCTGCGTCGCGATCATCTCCTCCGCCTGCGTCACGGCCTCCCTGCGGATCTGCAGATTGCCCTTGACGATGTTGGAGAGGTCGTCGACGCTGTAGAGAAACACGTCATCGAGTTCCGCGGCCTCGGGCTCGACGTCGCGCGGCACGGCGAGGTCGACGATGAAGATCGGCGAGTGGCGACGCGCCTTCACGACGCGCTCGAGCAACCCCTTGCCCAGGATTGGAAGCGTGCTCGCGGTGCAGGTGACGATGATATCGAACTCGGCCAGCCGGTCCGGCATCTCGTTCAACGTGATCGCCTCGGCCTTGAACCGCGCCGCGAGCTCCCTGCCGCGCTCGATCGTCCGGTTGGCGATGGTGATCGACTTCGGGTTCCGCGCCGCGAAATGCGTCGCGGTCAGGTCGATCATCTCGCCCGCGCCGATCAGCAGCAGCCGCTGTTCGGCGATCGACGGAAAGATGCGCTCGGCGAGCTTGACCGAAGCCGCCGCCATGGAAATCGACGAGCTTCCGATGTCGGTCTGCGTGCGGACATCCTTGGCCACCGCAAAGGTGCGCTGGAAAAGCCGGTTCAGCACCAGACCCAGGGTGCCCGCCGATTCGGCGTGGCGCACCGCCTGCTTCATCTGCCCGAGAATCTGCGGCTCGCCCAGCACCATCGAGTCGAGGCCGCTGGCGACGCGGAACGCATGGGTGACGGCTCGCTCGCGCGGCAGCGTGTAGATGTAGGGCGACAGCGAATCCTTCGGGACGCGGTGGAAATCCTCCAGCCATTGCACGACCGGCTCCGGCTCGGGGCCATGTATATAGACTTCGGTCCGGTTGCAGGTCGACAGGATTGCCGCTTCCTTGACCTTCGGCCGTGCGAGCAGGTCGCGCAGGGCGTGGCCCAGCGCGTCCGGGGAGAACGCGACCTGCTCCCGCACGTCGAGGGGCGCGGTCGCGTGGTTCAGGCCGAGGGCGTAAAGGGACATGGACGTATCAAGCTGGTCGCTCGCATTTTAGACTACCCGACCCGGCGGCGAACTGCAAGACATTGATTTGGGTTGAAAAAGGGGGATGTTTATGGCCCATTTTATGCTTATTGCATAATTTTGGCTAGAGTCGGTCCGACCGGAGGCGCGGGAGCCGACCGGCAATGGTCGTTCTCGGGGCGCGATACTGGAAAAGAGGTGCGGCGCGGCCCTGCTGAGTATTGCCGGATCGAGTGACAACGGCTGCGGAAATGTCGTCGTTCCCGCGAACGCGGGAATCCAGTGCCGCGGGTCGAACGTCGCTGGGTCCCCGCGTTCGCGGGACGACAATCACATTTGCGAAAGTGTCACCCAGCTCCGAAATGGTAAATACATCACCTCCTGCGCAACAGCGTCCTGCGCCACTGCGGCGCCTTAGCGCGCCGCAATGGCGCCGTCACGCCTTGATGAATTCCTGCTTGCCGCCCAGCCAGCGCGCGAGATGGGCGGCAGCAGCCGAGGGATCCTTCTGCAGCAGTTCGTCGGCGGCGTCACGCGCCTGCTCGATCAGCGCCACGTCTTTCTCCAGGTCGGCGAACCGAAGCAGCGGCACCCCCGACTGGCGCGGGCCCAGGAACTCCCCGGGGCCGCGGATCACGAGATCCTGGCGTGCGATCTCGAAGCCGTCTGTGCTTTCGTAGATCACCTTGAGGCGCGCCTTCGCAGTATCGGTGAGCGGTTCCTCGAACAGCAGATAGCAAGCGCTCTCTGCCGCGCCGCGCCCGACGCGTCCCCGCAACTGGTGCAACTGCGCGAGGCCGAAGCGCTCCGCGTGCTCGATCGCCATCAGCGACGCGTTCGGCACGTCGACGCCGACCTCGATCACCGTCGTCGCCACCAGCACATCGATCGCTCCCGCGACAAAGTCGGCCATCACCATCGCCTTGGCATCGGGCTTCATCCGTCCGTGGAGAAGTCCGACCTTGAATTCCGGCAACGCCGCCGTCAACTCCGCGTGCAGCGCGACGGCCGTCTGCAGCTCGAGCGTCTCGGATTCCTCGATCAGAGGGCAGACCCAGTACGCCTGCGCGCCGGCGGCACAGGCACGGCGCACTCTCTCGATGATCTCGGCGCGTCGCTGGTTGTTGACGAGGCGCGTGGCGACCGGCGTGCGGCCGGGCGGCATCTCGTCCAGCACCGACACGTCGAGATCGGCGTAGAACGTCATCGCCAGCGTGCGCGGGATCGGCGTCGCGCTCATCATCAGCTGGTGCGCCTCGCCCATCGCCTTGCCGCGCAGTTTCAGGCGCTGCGCGACGCCGAAGCGATGCTGTTCGTCGACGATCGCAAGACCCAGACGCGGCAGCAGCACCTCCTCTTCGAACAGCGCATGCGTGCCGATCGCAAACATCGCCTCGCCGCTGCCTATCGCCGCGCGTGCCGCATGGCGCTGCTTCGCCGGCAGCCCCCCCGAGAGGCGCGCTACCCCGACAGGCAGGCCCTCGAGCCACTGCGCAAGCTTCCGGTAATGCTGTTCGACGAGAACTTCGGTAGGCGCCATGAACGCGACCTGCCGCCCGGACTCGATCGCCTGCAGCGCAGCCAGCGCCGCGACGATGGTCTTGCCGCTGCCGACATCGCCCTGCAGCAGGCGCTGCATCGGCGTGGCACGCTTCAGGTCGTGGCCGATCTCGCGGCGCACATGTTCCTGCGCGCGGGTGAGCCTGAACGGCACCCTTGCCAGCAGCGCATCGGTGAGTTCGCCCGTGCCCGTCAGCACCGGCGCACGCCGCGCCGCGCGCGCCATGCGGTGCGCCTTGAGCGACAGCTGCTGCGCCACCAGCTCGTCGAACTTGAGACGTGTCCACGCCGGGTGCGTGCGCTGGTCCAGCGCGTGCTGCGTGAGCGCATTGAGACGCGGCGGGGGTGCGTGCAGGAACCGCACGGCGTCGGCGAACTTCCAGAGGTGCCACCGCACGACGAGCCACTCGGGCAGCGTTTCCGCCGTAAGCGCGGGGTCGGAGGCCAGCGCGCGCGCCGTCACCTTGCGCAGCGTCTCCTGCGCGAGCCCCGCGGTTGTCGGGTAAACGGGCGTCAGGCGATCGGGCAACGGCGTACCCGGCTCGATCGCCTTGAATTGCGGATGCACGATTTCGCGGCCGAAATGGCCCTCGCGAACCTCGCCGAACACCCGCACGCGCCTGCCCGGCGCCAGCGCCTTCTGCTGGCTGGGATAGAAGTGAAAAAAACGCAGGACGAGCTGCGCGCGGCCGCCGAAATCATCACCGCCGTCTTCGAGCACGCACATCAGCTGCCGTCGCGGCCGGTACTGGATCTCGGTGTTGACGACCGTGCCCTCGGCCTGCTGCTCGACGCCCGGCTTCAAGGCGGAGAGTGGCACCACGCGCGTGTGGTCTTCGTAGCGCAGCGGCAAGTGCAGCACCAGATCCTGGTCGCGCGCAATGCCGAGCCGGACGAGCTGGTCGGAGAGGCCGCGGCCTGCGGGCTTGGCCTTGACGTCCGCCGGTTTCGCCGGCGATATCAGGTCGGCGACCGTGCCGGCTGCCTGCGGAATCTTCGCGGGAGCACGTTTGACCACAATGCGGCGCGCGCTGCCCTCCGCGCTAGGATCCAACCACCAGCACGCCCTCGATCTCGACCCGCGCCCCCTTCGGCAGCGCCGCGACCTGATATGTCGCGCGCGCCGGATAGGGGGCGGTGAAATAGGTCATCATGATCTCGTTGACCTTGGCGAAATCCGCGAGGTCCGCCATCAGCAGCGTCAGCTTCACGATGTCGTCGAGTTCGCCTCCGGCGGCCTGCGCCACCGCGCGCAGGTTCTTGAACACCCGGTGCGTCTGAGCCTCGACGCCTTCGGCCAGGATTCCAGTCGCGGGATCCAGGCCCAGCTGGCCGGACAGGTACACGGTGCCTCCGGCGCGGATGCCCTGCGAATAGGGGCCCAGCGCCGCCGGCGCGTGCTTGGACGTTATGGCTTCCTTGGTCATGTAGGCTCCCGAAAGTACACGTTGCGAATCTAACATGGCCCGCAGCGGATCGATCAGCGCTCGACCTCGTAGCCCGCCGCGATCCACGCGTCGATGCCGCCGGCAAGCGGCCGCACGCGCTTGAAGCCGTGCTGCAACAGCGCCTTCGCGACCTTGGCCGCCGTGTATTCGTTCGGGCACTGGCAATAGACGATGACCTCGTTCTCGGCCGCGATGGCGAGGAGTTCCACCTTCATGTTGTTGACGTCGACGGTCATCGCGCCGGGAATGCGGCCGGTGACCGCCTGCGACATCGGCGAGCGCACGTCGATGATCGTGGTGGCGCCACCCGATGCGACCAGATTGCGCAGATCGTCGACGCTCACCCGATCCATGCGCAACTGGCGGATGAATCGTTTCCGTTGCACCCACTTCACGAGGACGTATCCGACAAAGCCCGCGGCGATGATCACCAGGCCCGCCTTTCCCATCGCCTCGAACACCGCCAGCACGTCGTTGACCGCGTCCCGAAAGACGTAGCCCAGCCCGATCGCGACGCCCGACCACAATGCCGCGCCGATTGCATCGCACA
Source organism: uncultured beta proteobacterium (assembly GCA_963726775.1). Classification (GTDB taxonomy): domain Bacteria; phylum Pseudomonadota; class Gammaproteobacteria; order Burkholderiales; family Casimicrobiaceae; genus CAIWHR01. The sequence continues at coordinate 49,004 of CAVSDL010000013.1, read as the reverse complement.
GGACGAAGCGCCACGGCGACAGGCGCACGACACCGGCCATCGCGGTGGCCACCGACGCAAACCCGGGGATGAACTTGGCGACCATCAGCGACGAGGCACCCCAGCGTGTGAAGATGGTTTCGGTCTGGCGCACGCACGAATCGGGCGACAGCGACACGCGGCACAGCATTTTCAGCACCGGGCCGCCAATACGGCGCCCGGCGGCGTACCACGCGATATCGGCGATCACGGACGCCGCGACCGCCGTGGCGAGCAGCGCCGGCAGCGAATACCCGCCGCGGGCCGCGAGCGCGCCCGTGACGATCAGCGTTGGATAGGCCGGCAGCGGCAGCCCGCCTTGCAGCAGGAACACGTTGACGAATACGAACGCGAGGCCAAAGTACTGGATGAGGTCGATCAGGAGGCTCATGAGCTCGCTTTCGTTGCGTCGGAAGCTTCCAGATGGTGATGCTCCCGCATTTTTCCACCTCCCTAGGTCGCGCCCGGGCCCCCGAGTTTACGGGAAGTGCCATTCCCGCTATGATGTCGCCCCTGATGGGGACGTAGCTCAGCTGGGAGAGCGCCGCGTTCGCAATGCGGAGGTCGGGAGTTCGATCCTCCTCGTCTCCACCACGTTTTTCGGCCGCCGTTGCTCCGTTTGAAGCCGAGCGAGACACGGCGAAGGTTGCAGAGATTCAATTCCTCCCACGCCCTGCCGAGCGTGACGAATCAGGGTTCGTGTCGGTGAATCGGGACTGCCGGGGCACGTCAATGCGTGACACAGCCTTCCACGCTTGCGCAACATGAATACCCGCCGTCGCGCCAGCATTGCTAAACGGATTTTCTCGCTCGTTCCCAGCCAAGGCATCTCGGATATGGAGCACGCATGACGAATCGATCAGATTTCCCCACAGCCCCTGGACGTCGCGCGCTCTCGTGCTGGCGCACGGGTATCGCGATACTGTTGTCGTTGGCCGTTGCCACGCAGGCCGCCAGCCAGGCACCGGCGGCAGGCGGAGGCGCGGCGCCTCCGTCGTCCCCGGACACGCTCGAAAATCTCGTCGGCCCGATCGCGCTGTATCCCGACGATCTCGTCGCCATCATCCTGCCGGCGTCGACCAATCCGCTCCAGCTCGTGCAGGCGGACCGCTTTCTCGACAAGCGCAAGACGGATCCGAAGCTTGCCGTCGACGACAAGTGGGACGATGCGGTCAAGTCGCTGCTGAACTATCCCGACGTCGTGAAAAAGATGAGCGCCGATCTCGACTGGACGGCGGCGCTGGGTGAGGCGGTCGTCTCCGATCAGGGCGCCGTGCTGGACGCGATCCAGAGTTTCCGTCGCCGGGCGCAGGCCGCGGGCAACCTCAAGTCCGACGGCAAGCAGGTCGTGGCGGCCGAGAAGGAGATCATCACGATTGTCCCGGCCGATCCGCAGGTGATCTACGTGCCGCAGTACAACCCGGCAACCGTGGTCGTATACGGCGCGCCGGCCTGGGGCTACTGGCCGACACCGTACCCGTCGTACTACTACCCGTACGCGCCAGGTGCCGCGCTCGCCGCGGGAGTGATCTGGGGTGCGGCCATCGGGGCGGCCTGGAACGGCGGCCACTACGGCGCGAACTACGGCGGCGGCGACATCAACATCAATCGCAACACCAATATCAACACCGGCAACATCAACACCGGCAACATCAACCGGCCGTCGCAGCAGCCTGCCGGCGGGGGCACCGCGTGGAAGTCCAACAAGCAACCGGGACAGGTCAGCAGCACGGTCGGCAGGACGCCCTCGACGAACGCGCGCGTGGGTGATGCGCGCGCTGGCGGGGGGGCCGGGGCAGGAGCCGCCGCAGGTGGCGCCCGGCCATCGACAACGTCGGCGGGAGCGGCCGGTGGCGCCGGACGCGCTTCCGCAGGTTCGGTCAGCGCCTCGCCGCGTGACCCGTCGGGCGGCGGCAGCGCCAATCGAGGCGGAGGCTCCGGAGGCGGCGCATTCGGAGGATACGATTCCGGACGTCAGGCGCAGCAGGACAGTTCGCGCGGCGCGTCGAGTCGAAGCTCGATGCCGAGCGGCGGCGGTGGTGCGCGTGGTGGTGGCGGCGGCGGCGGCGCGCGCGGTGGTGGTGGTGGCGGCGGCCGCGGCGGCGGCGGCCGCGGACGATGACCGGAGCGCCAACATGAACACATTCAAGACCATCGACAGGACGGCTTCGCGCATGAACGCAACCCACATCCTATTTCAGTTTCGTCAGTTCGCGCTGGCGCTCCTGGTCGCCGTTCCGCTCGCCGCGGCCGCGGCCCCGCAACAGACGTTCGCGACCCCTGCGGAAGCCGTGGATGCGCTCATGGCGGCGCTCAAGGCCGACGACGATGCGGCGATGATCGCGATCTTCGGCGAAGAGCACAAGAACCTGGTCACCAGCCCCGACCGCGCGGCCAGCAGCGCGACGCGGGCGAAGATCCTCGCGGCCATGCAGGCGTTCCGCGTGCTGGACGAGTCCGGCAAGGATCGCCGCGTGCTCGTGATCGGCGACAGGGCCTGGCCGATGCCCATTCCCATCGTGCGCGTGGGTGAGCGCTGGCGCTACGCGACGGAGGAAGGCGCGGAGGAGATCGTCAACCGCCGCATCGGCGGGAACGAGCTCAGCGCCATCCACGTGCTGCGCGCGTATCTCGACGCCCAGCGCGTGTATGCGTCGCGGGACCGCGACGGCGATGGCGTGCTCCAGTATGCGCAGAGGCTGGCCAGCACGCCTGGCAAGCACGACGGCCTGTTCTGGCCCGCCGATGCCGCGAAGGGCGAAGAGGAAAGCCCCTTCGGGCCGCTGATCGCGGAAAGTTCGGCCTATCTCAAGGGCCACACGGAGGGCGATGCGTACCGGGGCTACCACTTCAGGATCCTGACCCGCCAGGGCGCCAGGGCCCCAGGGGGCGCGTACAGCTACGTGATCAACGGCCGGATGATCGCCGGCTTCGCGATGGTCGCGTATCCCGCGGCTTGGGGCGAAAGCGGCGTGATGACCTTCGTCGTCAGCAACAACGGCAAGGTCTATCAAAAGGATCTGGGCAAGGATTCCGCCGCGATCGGCGCGAAGATGGCGGCGTTCGATCCGGGCGCGGGCTGGAAGGAAGTCGCACCCTGATCGGCGCATCCGCGCGGTTCGCATCATAGTGCCCGACGGGTAGCCGCGCCGCGACCGCCCTGGTCGCACCCCCGCGCGTAATTCGCGCCGGCGCGCACCGGAGCATCGGCCTCCCGGCGCACCCCGCTTCCTGTCCGGCGGCGTCGAGCCTTGCGGTCCGACCCGGGGCCCACGGGATCGCAACACCGCAGATCTCCAGGGTGCAGGGCGTACGCCTCGAGGATCCGATGAGCGAATGGCGCAGCGAGCGGCGCACCCGGTACGACGAGGTGACCATTCCGGCCATCCGGGTGGCCGTTGCGCTGTCGCTGGTGGTGCATGCGCTGGCGATGTGGACGTGGCTGCCGCGGATGCGCGCCCTGTCGTTCGAGGACGGCGAGCGCGGCCAGGCAAGCGGCGCACTGGTGGCGCAACTGGTTCCTCGCGACAGCGCGCCGGCGACGCCGCCACCGGCCCCGTCATCTGCGCCGGCGCATCCGGGCCCGCCATCGACATTCCGCCGGCCGCCCCCGCCACCTGCCGCGCCGCCGGCGTCATTGCCGCCTCCGGTCATTGCGGCAAGGCAGAGCGCGCCCGACAGCGCACCTCCGGCGACCGTTCAATCGGCAGCCGCGCCGCCACCGGCACCCGTCGCGTCCGGCAGTGACCTTTCGTCCTACATCGAGGCAAGACGACGCTCCCGCGGCGCGCCGCCGCCGTCAGCAGCCCAGGGCAACGCGTCGAACGCGCCGCCGGCCGAAGCGGACATCGAACGCCGGAACCGGATCGTCGCCGCGAATCTCGCGTCGAATCCCACCCCGACCTTCGGCTACGATCCCAGGAGCGGCGGCGGCATCTTCCAGATAACGCGCATCGGTTCGAGCGAGGCCGAATTCATATTCAACGGCTGGAACAAGGACATCGGACGCAACATCAAGCAGCGGATCGAGGTCCGCATCGGCGACAACGCCGACATCCGCATTGCCATCGCCCGCAGGATCATCGCGATCATTCGCGAGAGCGAGACCGGGGACTTTTCGTTTCTGTCGCTGCGCCTGGGTTACCGGACTACGCTGTCCGCTCGCCCCGCCGACAATGCGGAGCTCGAAGATTTCATGATGCGCGAGTTCTTTCCTGGCGCGCGCCCGCCGTACTGAACGCGAGCGCGATCGCCGCGCGGCCTCGCCGCCGCGGCTTCCCGGGCGCGGATAGAATGGCGGCACGATCGTGTGCCTGTTCGTCGCGAAATCCGCGACGCCGATTCGGCCGCTTGCACGCATTGCGGCAAGCGGCGACTGCAGCATTGACCAGGGGTTCAGATGACTTCCATCACTTGCGCGGACATCCTCGCGGGCCGCGCACCGGCGAATGCGCCCGTTACCGTCAAGGGCTGGGTGCGCACGCGGCGCGATTCGAAGGCCGGTATCTCGTTCGTGAACGTGTCGGACGGATCCGGCTTCCATCCCGTACAGGTGGTGGCGCCTGCCACGCTGCCCAATTACGCGGACGAGGTTCTGCACCTGACCGCCGGCTGCTCGGTGGAGGCCACGGGCGCGATCGTCCCGTCACCCGCGAAGGGGCAGCCGTTCGAGCTTCAGGCCAGCGCGATCAAGGTCATCGGCTGGGTCGAGGACCCGGACTCGTACCCGATCCAGCCGAAGCCGCACACGCTCGAGTTCCTGCGCGAGGTCGCGCACCTGCGTCCGCGAACGAACGTCATCGGCGCGGTGACGCGCGTTCGCCACACGATCGCGCAGTCGATCCACCGCTTTTTCGACGACAACGGGTTCGTCTGGGTCAACACCCCCATCATCACCGCATCGGATGCGGAAGGCGCGGGCGAGCTTTTCCGGGTCTCGACGCTGGACCTGATGAATCCGCCCCGCACGCCGGAAGGCAAGATCGATTTCACGCAGGACTTCTTCGGGCGCGAAACATTCTTGACCGTTTCGGGGCAGTTGAACGTCGAGACCTACTGCATGGCGCTCACCAAGGTCTACACGTTCGGCCCCACCTTCCGCGCGGAGAACTCGAACACCAGCAGGCACCTGGCCGAGTTCTGGATGATCGAGCCCGAGATCGCGTTTGCGGATCTGTCCGACAACGCGACGCTGGCGGAGGCGCTGCTGAAGCACATCTTCACGACGGTGTTGGCCGAACGCGCCGACGACATGGCCTTCTTCGAGGAGCGGATCGAGAAGGGGGTGATCGCCAAGCTGCAGGGCATCGTCGACTCGGAGTTCGTGCGGATGGACTACACCGAAGCCATACGCATTCTGGAGGCTGCGAAACAGAAGTTCGAGTTTCCGGTCAAGTGGGGCATCGATCTGCAATCCGAGCACGAGCGCTACGTGACGGAAAAGCACGCGGGCAAGCCGGTGATCCTGATGAACTATCCGAAGGAGATCAAGGCGTTCTACATGCGGCGAAACGACGACGGCCGGACGGTCGCGGCGATGGACGTCCTGGCGCCGGGCATCGGAGAGATCATCGGCGGCAGCCAGCGCGAGGAGCGCCTCGACGTGCTCGACGCGCGGCTGGCCGAGGCGAAGCTCGACCGTGACCATTACGGCTGGTACCGCGATCTGCGCCGCTACGGCACCGTGCCGCACGCGGGATTCGGTCTGGGCTTCGAGCGCACGGTGGCGTACGTGACCGGGGTCGGCAACGTGCGCGACGTGATCCCCTTCCCCAGGACGCCGGGGAACGCCCGTTACTGAACGCACCGAAGGCAACGGCTCAAAGCAGATGCAGCGACCGGGCCAGATAGTCGAAGAAAAGGCAATACGGGACGGACCCGCGCGGAATCCGCGCACCGCTCCGCGGTATTCCGCCGGCGCAAGAATAGGCGCCGCGGGCGCCCGGCTTTCGTTGCGCGCCGCGGACGGGCGATTCAAACCAGGGCCGGGGCCTCGGGAATCGGATACAACCGGCTCGTCTTCGGAACGCCGGCCAGCAGGTACTCCATCTGGTCCGCGAGGATGCGCCGGTTGCGCAGGATGAACTGCTCGTGCCGGTTCGGCACGTAAGGGACGTACAACAGGGGCATCTCCGCCTGCTCCGGCGTCCGGTTCGCCTTCCGGATGTTGCATTTCTTGCACGCGGTCACCGCATTGGTCCAGAAATCGCGCCCCCCCTTGGAGACCGGCACGACGTGGTCGCGCGACAGATCGCGGGACATGTAGCTTTCGCCGCAGTAGGCGCACAGGTGCCGGTCGCGTGCAAAAAGCAGCGTGTTGGTCAGCCCGGGAACCTGGCCATGCCGGCCGGCCACGCTGCCCTTGATGGCGAGTATCGACTTGGTCGCGATGCGCGAACGCACGCCATTGCGCTGGTAGCCGCCCCGGAATTCGCGCACTTCGTAGCCCAGCGACCAGGCCACCATCTGCTTGGCGTGATAGGTGATGGCTTCCTCGAGAGCGACCCATGCTTGCGGCAGCCCGGCCATGTCCACGGTCAGTACCAGCGGTTCCATCATCGTCTCTATACGGCTACCGGAGCGTCCGGCAGGGAATACCCATACCGGAGTGTGCATCAAACCGGCGCCCTCCGGGAAGCCGCGGGCCGCCGTGCGTCAGGCATCGCGGCGCGGCCGACGGCCCGGCATCGCAGGCCGCGCGTCGGGGATCCGCGCCCGGAGTGCCGGCGCCGACACCTCGAGCGGGCCTATTGACGCCAGCGGGCACCGGGCCGACATTGGCGAAACCTCCACTCCGCCCGGCATTCGCCGCGACCCTATGCAATGGCCGACCGTGCCCGCGTATCCGCGCGCTGACGCATGAATACGAATCGAGCAACGCCACGCCGGCGCAACGGCCTGCAACTTGCGCCGTGGATCGCAGCGTTCTGTTGCGCGCTGCTGTTGTCCGCCTGTGGCGGTGGCGGAGGATCGGTGTCGCCGGCGCCCACTCCGGTGCTACCGACACCGCCACCGGGCGATCCCGCACTGCCCGATCCGCAATACCGGGCTTCGTACCTCTCGTCCTTCGCGCCCGGATGCGAAGGCACGCCGGCGACCGGAACGGCTTACACGAACGCCGAGGTGGAGCCGTGGATCGCGGTCAACCCGCGCGACCTCAACAATCTCGTCGGCGTCTGGCAGCAGGACCGTTGGTCGAATGGCGGCGCCAAAGGCTTGGTGACCGGCGTGTCGTTCGACGGCGGGCGCACGTGGGCACGGCGGACAGCCGCATTCACGCGGTGCACCGGCGGCAACAGCGGCAACGGCGGCGACTACGAGCGCGCTTCCGATCCGTGGGTGACGATGTCGCCCGATGGGATCGCCTACCAGAGCTCGCTTTCGTTCAACGGGCAGGTGCTGGCATCCGGTTCTTCCAGCGCGATCCTTGTCAGCCGCTCGGCCGACGGTGGCGGCACGTGGAGCTCGCCGGCAACTTTGATCCGTGACGGTTCCGGTTTCTTCAACGACAAGGATTCCATCACCGCGGATCCGACGGACGCGCGCTATGTCTACGCGGTATGGGACCGGCTGAACGCGGCCGGTACCGGACCGGCTTACATGGCGCGCACGATCGACGCCGGAGCGTCCTGGGAAGCCGCTCGCCCCGTCTACGACCCGGGGCCGGCCAGCCAGACCCTCAACAACCAGATCGCCGTGCTTTCCGACGGCACGCTCGTCCTGTTCTGCACGCAGTTCGACACGGGGCCCGGCAACAAGGTCAGCGCGTGGCTCGCGGTGATCCGCTCGAAGGACAAGGGCATTACCTGGTCGGCGCCCGTCATGGTGTCTCCCGTGCAGGCACTCGGTACGCAAGACCCCGACGTCGGCACGCCGATCCGCGACGGCGCGAACCTCGGCGCGATCGCCGTCGGCCCCGGCGGGGTGCTCGCCGTCGTGTGGCAGGACGCACGCTTTTCCGCCGGGCTGCGCGACGGCATCGCCTTCTCGCGCTCGAACGACGGCGGCCTCACCTGGTCCAACGCCGCACGCATCAATCGCGATCCCTCGGTGCAGGCATTCGAGCCCAGCGTGGCCATTCGCGCCGACGGCACGTTCGGCGTCGCCTACTTCGACATGCGCAGCAACACGAGCGATCCCGCGGATCTGCCCGTCGACTACTGGATCGCGCGCTCGACCGACGGCATCACCTGGCGCGAAAGCCGCGTCGCGGGTCCGTTCAACCTCGCCCTCGCCCCCAATGCCGGGGGTCTGTTCCTCGGCGACTACCAGGGCATGACCAGCATCGGGACGCTATTCGTGCCGTTCTACGCGGCCGTGAACAACGGCGACCTCGTCAACCGCACCGACATTTTCGCGTCGCTGGTGAGCTCGGCGGGTGTTGCGACGAAGGCGGCCGCCGCGGAGACGGAAGCCGCGGGCCCGCCGATGCGCGCCGAGACGGCAGAGCCTCTGCCCATGACACCCGATCTGCGGCAGCGACTCCACGACAGCGTGGTGCGGACGATGCGCCGCCGCGTGCCGGAGTGGACGCCGCCGGGGAGCGCCGCGTCGCGGACGCCTTGAGCGCGGATGCCCCCATCGGCCAGGACACCCGCGAGGCCGCGCACAGCAGGGATCGGGGCTGCGATGCGGCGCCCCGACTCCGAAGCCCCGCGCTCAGTGCGACATCAGCACCGGCGCGGTCATCGACGACAGCATGACCTGGGTCACGCTGCCCCACGCCAATTCCGCGAGCCGCGGGCGGCTGTACGCGCCCATCACGATCATGTCGGCGCCAAAATCCGCGGCCTGCGACAGCAGAAGCTCGCCGGCGTCGATGTCCGCCGCGAACAGGCGGCGCACCGTCGCGTCGACGCCATGCCGGCGCAGGAACGTGGCGACCTGGGCGTCGGTGAACCGTTCGCGAGCGCTCTCGTCCGTCTTGGGGGTGACCGCGACCGCAAAGACCTTTTTCGCATCCTTGAGCAACGGAAGCGCGTCGGCGACGGCCCGCGCCGATTCGCGCGAGTCCTTCCATGCGATCAGCACGCGCTCGCCGACCGTCGGGTATTCGCCGACGGAGGGCACGAACAACACCGGGCGGCCGCAACGCATGACGACGGCGTTGGCAAGCTCCACGGCAAACGCGATCGTCGGTTCATCGCGCGGCGGCTGCCCGAGGATGGCGAGATCGGCGTGGCGCGCGTGCAGCACGGCGGCTCCGATCGCGTTCCCGTCCGGCGCCCGCCACTCGACGCCGGTGACGCCGGCGCGCGCCGTGGAAGCCCGAAACCTGGCTTCGGCAGCGGCCTTCGCCTCGGCCAGGCCCCGCAGATATCTTCCGATCGAATCGGGGGACATCACCGCCGACGCGTAGGGCGTGAGCTCGCTCGGAGGCACGAGATAGGCGCCGAGCAGTTCTGCCGGATACTTCTTCGCGAGACGTGCGGCATAATCCAGCCGGTGCGCGCAGGATTCGGTGTCGTCGACCTGGACAAGAATGGACCGGTAAGTCATGGTGCCCTCGTGGATGAGTTGATATACCCATCTTGCCGCAAATCGCAAGCCGGTACATTGACTCGGCGCAGGGTAGCCGCAGGGTCACGCGCCCGTCGGCCCCGCCGCGCAAGGTTCAGCCCGCCAGTACCCGAATGCGTCCCGTGCCCGACGACCTCCCGTTCCGCTCGCTGACCGACCTGTCGCGCATGGTTTCCGCCGGCGAGACCTCGTCGCGCGAGATCGTCGCGGCCTGTCTTGCGCGCACCGACGCGCTCGACGGGCGTCTACACGCGTACGTCGAGGTCTATCGCGGCGACGCCCTCGTTCGCGCGGACGCCGCCGACCGCGAACGCCGGGCCGGCATCGACCGCGGGCCGCTCGCGGGGCTGCCGATCGCGCTCAAGGATCTCCTGCACCTCGACGGCCGCCAGACGACGGCCGGCTCGAAGTCCTGGCTCGGGCGGATTTCCAACCACACCGCCACGGCAGTCGAGCGCCTCGTCGCCGCGGGCATGATCCCGATCGGCAAGACGCACATGGTCGAGTTCGCGTTCGGCGGCTGGGGTCGCAACCAGCCGATGGGCGCCTCGTGGAATCCATGGGACCTGCGCACCCATCGTGCCGCTGGCGGATCATCGAGCGGATCGGCGGTCGCCGTTGCCGGCGGCCTCGTCCCCGCGGCAATCGGCTCCGACACCGGCGGATCGGTGCGCATTCCCGCCGGGCTCTGCGGCCTTACCGGGCTCAAGACCACGTACGGTCTCATCAGCCTCCACGGCGCCGTGCCGCTGTCGACGACGCTCGACTCGATCGGGCCCCTCGTGCACACCGTCGAGGATGCGGCGCTCCTCACGGCCGCCATGGCCGGGCCGGACCCGCATGACCCCGCCACGCTCTCGGCGCCACGTTTCGATCCGGCCAATCCGCTCGCCGGCGAACCCGACATTCGCGGCATGCGCATCGCCTGCCTCGCGCCGGAATATTTTCCCGCGTACACGCTGCCCGAAGTCATCCGCGCGCGCGACGCGGCGATGGCGGTGCTGCGGAATCGGGGCGCGATCGTCGACGAATCGCCGGTCCCGCTCGATTGGGAGGACCTGATGGTGCGCAACGGGCGGCTGATCGCCGCCGAGGCCTATGCGTACCACCGCGCGTATATCGAAGATGCATCGCTGCCTATCGACACCTGGGTGCGCAAGCGCATTCTCGCCGGGAAATCGATCAGCGCCGCCGACCATGCCGACGAACTCGTGTTGCGGCGCCGCGCGGCAGCGTCGTTCGCGGACTGGATGCTTGGGCGCGATGCGGTGCTCACGCCGACCCTGCCGATCACCGCCACACCGATCGCCGAGATCGACGAGTCCACGACGCCGCTCGCGACGTTCACCCGCGCCGCCAATTACCTCGGCGCCTGCGCGCTGACACTGCCAGCGGGGATGTCGACGGACGGCCTGCCGATCGGTGTGCAGCTGATGGGCGCGCCGTTTGCGGAGGCAACGCTGATCCGGATCGGGCGGGCGTTCCAGCAGGCGACGGACTGGCATCGGCGGCGACCGGAGCTTGAAGCGTAGCTTGAGCCAACGACCGCGGATGGTGGACTGGCCGTCGCGACCCACCGCTACTCGAATAGCGACGGTGTGGTCACGTCCGAATCGGGCGCCGCTGCGGTCGCGCCGGCATCCGCGGGACAAAGGGCGCCGACGCGCACGCCGAGCAACCGGATGCGCCGGTCCAGCGGCACTCTTTTCAGGCACTCGCCCGCGGCACGGCGAATCGTCTTGGCGTCGTTGGTCGGCACGTCGATCGTCCGGTCGCGGGTCACGGTCTTGAAGTTGTCGTAGCGCAGTTTCAAGCCGATCGTCCTGCCGACGTAACCCTTGTTCACCAGGTCATCGGCGACGCCCGCGCACAGCCGGGTGAAAATCCCGGACAGCAGATCGCGATCGCGCGTGGCCGACAGGTCGCGCTCGAAGGTGGTCTCGCGGCTTATCGTCCGGGGTTCGGAATGGGTCACGATTTCGCGGTCGTCGCGACCATTCGCGGCGTCGTGCATCCACGCGCCGTGGCTGCGGCCGAAATGCTCGATCAGCCACGCCGGGTCGGCCGCGGCGAGCTCGCCGATCGTGTGAACGCCGAGCGCCTCCAGCCTGGCATTCGACTTGGGACCGATGCCGTTGATCCGGCGCGCCGGCAGCACCCAGATGCGGCGCGCAATGTCATCGGGACGGATCATCGTGAGCCCATCCGGCTTGTCCTGCTCCGAAGCGATCTTTGCCAGCAGCTTGTTGGGCGCGACGCCGATCGAACAGGAGAGGCCTGTCGCCGCACGCACCGCCTCCTTGATCGATTTCGCAACATCGCGCGCGCGCCACCAGGGGTCGTCGTCCGGTTCCGGTTCGGCCGCGTATCGCTCCGTCGGCGCGCGTTCTTCCCCGTCGCCCGTCGGGATTGGAGACGCCGGTGACGGTTCCAAGCCCGTCAGGTCGATGTAGATCTCGTCGATGCCGTTGTCCTGTATTTTCGGCGCAATCGCGGCGACCGCGGCCTTGAACAGCCGTGAATACTTGCGGTACGCCTCGAAATCCGTCGGCAACAGTACGGTTTCGGGCGCGAGCTGGGCGGCCTTCATCAGCCCCATCGCCGAGTGCAGCCCGAGAGCTCGCGCTTCGTACGTCGCCGTGGTGATCACGCCGCGGCCGGCATAGCCGCGCAGCGTCGCAAACGTGCGGACACTGCAGCCGGTGGCCGGATCGATGTGCTCGACCGGCTGATGACGGCGACCCCCGCCGATCACGACGGGCTGCCGCAGCAATTCCGGATAGCGCAACAACTCGACGGACGCGTAGAAGGCGTCCATGTCGAGGTGGGCAATCAGGCGTTGGAGGGGTGCAGGCATCGCTGACGGAACCAGGACTCCGCGGCAGCGATAGTCTAGGGCCTGCTCGCACCCTGTGCGCAAGTGATACGGGCAGGATAAGATTCCGGAAATCTCCGGCCGGCCTGACCCGCCGCGCCGGAATCCCGAACCGCGCCCCGCAGAACCCCATTTCCATGAGCCACAAACACGAAAACCTGATCAAGGCGATCTTCCAGGATCCCGTCAACGGCAACATCCAGTGGCGGGAAATCGAATCCCTGCTGCGACATCTCGGGGCCGTCGTCGAATCGCTCGCCGGCACGCGCGTTCGCGTCAAGCTCAACGGCCACGAAGGCATCCTGCACCGGCCGCATGGCGGCAATGCGCTCGGCCGGCAGGACATCATGCACCTGCGCGAATACCTGGCGCATGCGCGCGTCACGCCCTCTCTGTACCAGGCCGGAAAAACGACGTGATGGACACCCTCGACCGATCATTCGAGACACCTGGCGGCGATCGCACGCCGCGGAACGGACAATCATGACCACCGCATATCAAGTCGCCGTCCTTGTCGGCAGCCTGCGCAAGGACTCTCTCAATCGCAAGATGGCGCATGCGCTGGCCGGACTCGCACCGGCGACGCTGAAGCTCGGCATCGTCGAGATCGGCGGCCTCCCGCTGTTCGACCAGGACCGCGAGGCAGACGCGCCGCCGGCGGTGCGCGACTTCAAGGAACGGATCGCGCAAGCGGACGCGCTGCTGTTCGTGACCCCCGAATACAACCGGTCGGTGCCCGGCGTGCTGAAGAACGCCATCGATGTCGGCTCGCGCCCTTACGGCAAGAGCGTATGGAGCGGCAAGCCGGGCGCCATCGTCAGCGTCTCCCCCGGCGCAATCGGCGGGTTCGGGGCCAATCACCACCTGCGGCAGTCGCTGGTGTTCCTGAACGTGCCCGCGATGTCCCAGCCGGAGGCGTACCTCGGCGGTGGCGCCGGCTTCTTCGACGACAAGGGCGTGCTCATCAACGAATCGACGCGCGAGTTTCTGGTCAAGTTCCTTCAGGCCTACGCGCAGTGGATCGAACGCAACGTGATGCGCTGAAGCGGACGCCGGCGGATCGCGTCGGTAGGTCGTTGCGACTGCGCCAAGCCGAGCCATCGAGCCAGTGATCCGGCAACTGCGCGCGCTTCCGCGCCAGAGTGCGGCGCAGAACCTGCGTGCTCCGATTCGGACGGGACGTCGGGCAGACCGAAGCCACCGCGCGCAATTGCTATAATTGCCCGCCTTGCCGCCCGCCGCTCCCGGCCGGCGGCATTTGTTTTCCAGCATCGCGCCGCGGCCTGTCGCCGCCGCCGACCGGAATCGATGAACAAGCCGGCCTTCTCTCCCGATCTCGTGCGCGACGTCGCCCAGCGGCGCACGTTCGCCATCATTTCGCACCCCGACGCGGGCAAGACGACGCTGACGGAGAAGCTGCTGCTGTTCGGCGGCGCGATCCAGATGGCGGGCACCGTCAAGGCGCGCAAGAGCGCACGCCACGCCACGTCGGACTGGATGGAGGTCGAGAAGCAGCGCGGGATCTCGGTGACGAGCTCGGTGATGCAGTTCGAATACTCGGGCTACACGATCAACCTGCTCGACACGCCCGGCCACCAGGATTTCTCGGAGGACACCTACCGGGTGCTCACTGCGGTCGACGCCGCGGTGATGGTCATCGACGCCGCCAAGGGCGTCGAGGAGCAGACGATCAAGCTGCTCGAGGTCTGCCGGCTGCGTGCCACGCCGATCATCACGTTCGTCAACAAGATGGACCGTGAAGTGCGCGAGCCGTTCGCGCTGCAGGAGGAGGTCGAGTCGGTCCTGAAGATCGCCTGTGCGCCGGTCAGCTGGCCGGTTGGCATGGGCAAGCGGTTCCGCGGTGTATTCGACATCCGGCACGACCGGTTGCAGCGCTTCGCCCCCGGCGAGGAGAAGCGCTCCGAGGATCTGGAGCTTATCGAAGGCCTGGCCAATCCGCGGCTCGACGAGCTGTTCGCCGACGAGATGCCGGCGCTGCGCCACGATGTGGCGCTGATCCGCGAGGCCAGCCCGCCGTTCGACATCGACCTGTTCCGCGCGGGGCGCCAGACGCCGGTGTTCTTCGGCTCCGGGATCAACAACTTCGGCGTGCGCGAGGTCCTGCAGGCGCTGGTGGATTGGGCGCCGCCGCCGCAGCCCCGCGACGGCAGCGGACGGATCGTGCATCCCGCAGAGTCCCCGTTCTCCGGTTTCGTATTCAAGATCCAGGCCAACATGGACCCGAAGCACCGCGACCGGATCGCGTTCTTTCGCGTGTGCTCGGGCCGCTACGCGCCGGGCATGAAGGTGCGGCACCTGCGCACGGAGCGCGAGATGAAGCTCGGCAACGTGATGACGTTCATGGCGAACGAGCGGGTGATGAGCGAGGACGCCGTGGCGGGCGACATCATCGGCATCCACAATCACGGCCAGCTGCAGATCGGCGATACGCTCACCGAGGGCGAGGGGCTCGCCTACAAGGGCATCCCTTATTTCGCGCCCGAGCTGTTTCGCGTCGCCCGGCCGCGCGACCCGTTCAAGGCCAAGCAGCTTTCAAAAGGGTTGCAGGAACTGGGCGAGGAAGGCGCCATCCAGGTGTTCGAGTCGACGCACAGCAATACGCTGCTGCTCGGCGCCGTGGGACAGCTGCAGTTCGAGATCGTCGCGCACCGGCTGGCGAGCGAGTACAAGGTCGACGCGATCTATGACCCCGCCAACATCTCGACCGCGCGCTGGCTCACCTATCCCGACGAGAATGCGCGGCGCAATTTCGAGCGCGAGCAGTCGGCCTCGCTCGCGACCGACGTCGACGGCAATCCGGTGTTCCTCGCGACCAACAAATACAACCTGCAGGTGACGATGGAACGCTGGCCGAAGGTCAGCTTCCATACGACGCGGGAACACGGTCAGCGGCTCGCGCACGCCTAGGAACCGGCCGGCGACTCACGGCCGAGGGGCGCGCCCGCGTGTCGGGAGCGAGGCGCGCGTGGAGGCGGACTATGCGCCGTCGCGCCAGCGCGCGCGGCCCGAAACCGCGGCACCTTGCGTCGTGCTTACACCCGCGGTGGCGGGGTATTGGGCGGCGGGTAACCCGGCGGCGGGGTGTTGGGCAGCGGGTAATTCGGCGGCGACGCGGTCGGCGGCGGATAGCCTGGCTGGACGGCCGCGGTCGGGCCGCGGAAACCCGTTCGGACGGGAACCTGATTGCCCCTGGCGTACATGCATTGCAGGTACGCCATGTCGTAACGGCGCTGCATCTCGTAGTAGGTCAAGCCGGCGGCATTGCTGCCCGCCGCGCTGCCGAACAGGAGGCCCGTGCCGGCGCCGATCGCCGCGCCCTGCCCTGCCTGGCCCGTCGCGGATCCGATGATCGCGCCGGCGGCGGCGCCGATTGCCGCGCCGGCCACAGCACTCGAGACTGCACTGTCGGCCGCTGCCTGACCCGGCGCCGCACCGCCCACGGCCACGCTCGCGAACTGCTGGCACGCCATTCCGTCGCGCTGGAACGCGTCGAAGCTCTTGCCGGTCCCGGGCAACGCCATGACCGCGGGGCCGCTGGGCACGGTGGCACAGGCGCCCAACAGCGCGGTGGCTACCAGCGGCAGCGCAATGGCTCGCACTTTCATGACCTGGCCGTCCGCGTCAGCGCGGCTGCTCGACAGGTCCGGGGGGAGGCTGCGTCGGGTCCGGCACGACCCGCATCCAGGCCTTCGAGCAGCTCTGGACGTAGGGGTAGTATCCGGGGGGATCGACGCAGTAGAACCAGGAGACCGCTGGTGCATTCGCCGGGGCCGTTACCGGCGGACTGGCGGGAGCGCCCGCCTGCGGCTGCTGGACGTAAACGACGGGCTCCTGCTGGGCGTAGGCCGGGTAGGGCGCGGAGGCATAGGGATACCCGTAGTCATAATACGGAGCGCCGTAGTAGCCCGGCCACCAATACCCCGGAAAGCCGAAGTACAGGCCAACGTTGCCGCCATACCACCCGCCGCCCCAATATCCGCCGCGCCAACCCGAATAGCCGCCAT
Organism: uncultured beta proteobacterium; assembly: GCA_963726775.1. GTDB lineage: Bacteria > Pseudomonadota > Gammaproteobacteria > Burkholderiales > Casimicrobiaceae > CAIWHR01. The sequence continues at coordinate 32,567 of CAVSDL010000013.1, read as the reverse complement.
GCCAGCCGCCGCTTCCGCCGTGCCAGCCGCCACTGCCGCCTTGCCAGGAGCCGCCGCCTTGTCCGCCGCCGGTGTAGCCACCACGACCGCCGCCACCGCCGCGTTGCGCCAACGCCGCGTCGGCGATGCAGGCTGCGGCGAACATTCCGACGAGTGCAAGCGCTAGCTTCTTCACGGCAGGCCCTCCTCCACGTGAGGTAGGTTGGACGCGCCGCGTCGCGTCAAGTTCATGCGTGCCACCGGAATTCCACGGCGCGGAGAATGCGGCCGGTACCCGCAGCAACTATAACGCGGGTCGGGCACATCCGTTGACCGGCTTCGTGATCGTCGGGACGCGCGCTCCGGCGCGCATCGATCGCCGGGCGCCCCGGCGTTTCCACTCAGCCTTTGGCGGGAGTCGGACCCGCGCGGAGCGGCCGATCGGCCGAGCCATCGCGCCGCAGAGTCGCGCCGAGATCGAAGAGCTCGACCAGCGCCCGCAGGTAGTCGGCGTCGCCTTGCCACATGCTGTTGTTGTGGGTTCCGTTCTGCACCAGCAGCAGTTTCTTCGGCGCGGAAGCCGCGGCGTAAAGGGCTTCGCTGAAGCGCATCGGCACATACCGATCGCTGGCGCCATGCACCACCAGCACGGGCGTCCGAACATGCCCTATTTTCCCGATCGAGTCGAACTTCTGCGTCAACAGCCCGACGGGGAGCCAGCCGTGGCTCACCTCGGACGCCATGTCGGCCAGCGATGTGAACGACGATTCGACGATCAGGCCGCGCGCACCCGCACCGTCGTTCGCCAGCTGCACGGCGAGATCCACGGCGACGGCACCGCCCAGCGAATGGCCGTAGATGAAGCGTCGCGACGGATCGGGCTCCTTGGTCGCCAACCACTGCCACGCGGCGCGTGCATCCTCGTACACGGTGGCTTCGGAGGGCAGGTCGCCGTCGCTCCGGCCGAAGCCGCGATAGTCGATCGCGAACACGGAAAACCCGAACCGCCGCAGTTGCGCGATGCGATTGAAGTGCCCCGTGAGGTTCCAGCGCGCGCCATGGAGATAGAGCACGACCGGCGCGCGCGGTTGGTCATCCGGCCACCACCAGGCGTGCATCCGCTGGCTCCCGCCGGGTCCGACGGGCAGGTACACGTCCTGCACCGCGGCAGGCACGCCGCCGTACCAACCCGCGTCGGCGCGGGTCGGGCGGAACAGGAGTTCGCGTTCCTCCTGCGCGAGACCGATGCAGCCGCCGGCGACCAGGGCGAGGACGCCGATGGCGACCGAAATGCGCAGGGGTCTTGAGCGAGCCTTGGAAGGGGGGCGCATCGGATAGGGATCGGCGCGAGTTCGAACCGCCCGCAGATTACCTCATAATGGAAATCTGCCCCGATGCGTCCGCACTGTGCGGCCGGCGCAGGCGGAAGGACTCCGCATGACAACGCTTGACTCCATGGCGCCGCTGACTCCGGCCGAACTCGATCGGCTCGAGGCGCTCCTCGATTCCGAGCCGCGCCGCGGCGAGGCAATGCCGCTGGACGCGTTGCAGGGCCTTTTCTACGCCATCGCGAGCGGGCCGGAACCGGCCGTGCCATCGGAATGGATGTCCGCCGCGCTGGGCGAAAACCCCGAGTTCGCGAGCGACACGGAAAAGCGCGAGACGCTGGACCTGGTGATGCGCTTCCGCAGGCAGGCCACGGCGGAAGTCGCGCGGGACGGCTTCGAACTGATCCTGTACGGGCCGGACGGCACCGACAAGGACTACGCCACGTGGTGCGGCGGATATCTGGATGGCGTCGGCCTGTCGCCGGTCGACTGGTTCGAGCGCGGCGATCCGGACGAAGTGGATGAACTGCTCTATCCGTTCGTGGTCCTCGCCGGCGAGTTGCCGGCCAAGGAACGGCGCGCCTTCAGACCCGATGAATGGCGGAGACTGGTGAAAGCGTGCGAAGACGGCCTGGCCAACGCGATCGTCGACGTTCGCGAATACTGGGAGGCGCTGCGCACGCCGCCGGAGACCGTGCGTCGCGCGACGCCGAAAACCGGGCGCAACGATCCTTGTCCGTGCGGCAGTGGAAAAAAGTTCAAGCAGTGCTGCGGCGCGGCGGCAAAGCTGCACTGATCGACGGCTTGGCAAGGGTATCGTCGTTCCCGCGCACGCGGGAATCCAGTGGCTTGCGTCGATCCTCCCCGGGTCCCGCCTTCGCGGGGACCGCAACGCCCTGGAAATCGATGGTCCCGCCGGGAAACGGGAGACAACGTCTTGCAAGTCAACATCTGGCGCGGCTGGCCGGAGCATTTACATTTCAACATAATATCAGTAACATTAATATATAGCCAATACTCTTAATTCTGTCGCTGCCGGGTCGCCGGGAGCGAAGCCGCGCCCACGGCGGTACCGCAGTGCCGTTCGCAAAGACGCCATGGCGGAGACCACGCGCCGCATCGTCGCAGCGTCGGTCCAGATCCACGCGGAACGAGGCGGAACCGCGACGACGCACGCGGAAGCGGCGCAGCGTGCCGGCGTTGCGGTGCCGACCGTCTACAAGCATTTTCCGACGCGCGCCGCGCTTGTTGGCGCATGCCTGGCCGAGGTCTCGCGTGCGGCGCCGCGTATCGACGAACGTGTCATTCTGGAGCAGCCCGACTTCGATCTTCGAATGGGACGCCTGGTCGACGCCGTGTATGGCCAGCACGCCTATTACGCTCCCTGGTGGCGGTGGATGGCTGTCGACGCGCCGCAGCTGCCGGAGCTCGCGGCCGCGGTCGCTGCGAGCGAGGAGCGGCTGGACGCATTGATCCGCGGCACGCTCGCGCCCGCCTTCAACGGCAAGGTCCCGCGACCGCCGCTGGCTGTCGCCAAGGTGCTGCTCGGCTTCGCGAGCTGGCAGGAGCTGACCCGGATGCTGCACGAGCCGGGCCTGGTGAGCAGGACCGCCACCGGCGCATTGCGCATGCTGTTTTCCCGCCTCCCGGTGAAGCGGCCACCGCCGTGATCGCGGGCGTTCGAGGCCAGCAGCGTTCGACCGACGAACGCCGGGGTTTGCCGCGCATCGTCCGTCAGGTCTCGAAGCCGCCTCGTTCGCGCGCGTCGCGCGATGCGGGACCGGACAGCAGCGATGCGAAGCGACGCGCCAGTTCCGGGTCCCGTGCCTTGGCGCATACGGCCACGGCATAGACCGTCGCGAGCAGGAACTCGGGCGGGAGCGGCCCGGCCAGCGTCACTCCGTGCGTGTACATGATCTCGGTGATCTGCGTGCAGCCGATGAGCCCGCGCCCCCGCGATTGCGCGAGCTCCTGCATCGCGGCAGCGCCGTTCGGAAACGTTCGCAGGCGCGCGGCCACTTCGGCGCGGATGCCCAGGCGTTCCAGAACCGAGACAAAGTGGATGCCGGCGGTGGCCCGCTCCGGGTCCGGAAACAGGATGCCGGTCGCAGCCAGCAGCGTGCGGCGCAACGAAATGCTGTCGCGAAGATCGGGCAGCGCTTCGCCCGCACGGACCGCGACGCCGGTGCGCACGCGTCCAAGCGGCGCGACGGTCCGCGGCTCTACCTGCCCGTCTTTTTCCAGCGTCGCGATCATCGCGGCCGTCAGGATGACGAGGTCGCAGGGTTCCCCGGCCGCGAGTCTCTCTTTCATCGCGCCGACGGCGCCGAAGGCGGCTTCGATGTCGACCCCCGTTTCGGCGACGAAAGGGGGCTTCATCGCGGAAACGACGCCCTTCGCGGCGCCCGCGCTCAGGATGGTCAGCGTCATCGGATGCGGCCCGCCCCGCCGCGTCCCCTGATTACTGGTCGGGCTTCGCGCCCGAGATCTTCACGATGCGATCCCACTTGGCGATGTCGTCGGCCAGGAACCGGCCGAACTCGTCGGGCGTCATCACCATGGGAATCGCACCCTGCTTCGCCCATTCCTGCCGCACCTCGGGGCGGTTCACGATTTTCGTGATCTCGGCATTGAGGCGGTTGACGATCGGCGCCGGTGTTCCCTTCGGGGCGATGAGGCCGAGCCAGATCACGGCTTCGTAACCGGCGACGCCCGATTCGTCGATCGTGGGGACGCCGGGAAGCACCGGCGAACGCGACTTGCCGGTGGTGCCGAGCGCCTTCACCCGCCCGGACCGCGCGTGTTCGCTCATCGTCGTGACCGCGTCGAACATCATCTGCACCTGCCCGCCCAGCAGATCGGTGCGCGCGCCCGAGCTGCCCTTGTACGGCACGTGCACGATGTCGACGCCGGCCATCGCCTTGAAGAGCTCGCCGGCCATGTGATACGGCGTGCCCGGCCCCGACGACGCGTAGTTGAGCGTCCCCGGGCTCGCCTTCGCCAGCCGGATGAGATCGGCAACGCCGTTGGCGGCGACCGACGGATGGACCACGAGCACGAGGTCGGAGTAGTTGATCGGCGCAACCGGCGCGAAATCGCGCAGCAGCGCGTACGGCTTGTTCGGGACCAGCGATTCGTTGACCGTCTGCGTGTTCGACATCAGCAGCAACGTGTAGCCGTCGGGCGCGCTCTTCGCGACCGCATCGGTGCCGATGATCGAACCTGCGCCGGGGCGGTCGTCGACGACAAACGGCTGCCCCAGCGCGTCCTGCAGGCGCGCGCCGAGGAAACGCGCGTAGACGTCAGCCGGCCCGCCTGCGGCGAACGGCACGATGATCTTCACCGCCTTCGACGGATAGTCCTGCGCGTACGCGCAGGCGCACGCCAGCGCCGCCACAACGGTGGTGATCGTCTTCCCGAGAAAGTGCTGCATTCCTGGCCTCCGGGCACGCACCGGCTGGGGCGCGACGCGGGTCAATCTACACGAATCCGCAGCGCCACGGCAACGCAGCCGCCGATTCCACCGATAGCGTAGCGGTGCCGGGTAGCCGGGCGGGGCGCCACACCGTAATATTGTGGCTGCGATTCTGTCGAAAGGATTCCCATGGCCATCGATTCCGCCAACCGTCCTACCGAGCCCACACTCGATGCCGCGGCGCTCTATCGCGAGGAGGTCTACACGGATCGCAAGGCCGGCACCCTCCGCGTGCTGGTACCCGTGACCGCCGGCGGCGCTGCAGACCCGTCGCGCGCCACGATTTACAGCGGCGAAGCGCAGCTCATGACCAACATGGGGCCGCTTCCCATCAGCTTCGACATCGACGCGTCGAATCTCGCCGAGGCCGTCGCCAAATATGCCGCGGCGGCGAAGAGCGGCATCGAGCATGCGATGCGCGAATTGATGGAATTGCGGCGCCAGGCGTCGTCGTCGATCGTGATCCCGCAAAGCGGCGCGCTGCCGCCTGTCGGTGCGCTCGGTGGCGGCGGCAAGATCCAGATGCCCTGATGCGCACCGGCGCAGGCATCTTCTGCGGCGAAAGCGGTTCCTCCGGTCGAGCGCCCGCAACAGAGCGCGGGTCAGCGCCGCGGCGATCGCGACTTTGCCGCCGCCCCGCCGTCCAGCGCCCATTCCGCGCCCGCAAACCGCTCTGCCAGAAAATCGGTGAAGGCGCGCACCTTGGCCGAAAGGTGGCGCCGGCTGGGATACAGGACGTGAATGCCTGACGGTGGCGGCGCGAACGCGCGCAGGATCGGCACGAGCCGGCCGGCGCGCACATCCGGTCCGACGATGAAATCCGGCTGATAGCCGATTCCAATACCCTCGAGCGCCATCGCTTCCAGGAAGTCGCCGTTGTTGGCGTGTACCGGCCCTGCAATCCGGGCATTGCGTTCCCGGCCCTCGCGGTCGAGAAATGCCCAGACATCCTTCTGCTGCGCGTATTCGTAAGTAAGGCAGGTATGCGCCGCGAGATCCTCGGGCGTGCGCGGCTCGCCGTGGCGCGCGAGATACGAAGGCGCCGCGTAGCAGATCAGGCGGGTCATGCCGACCTTGCGGCCGACGAGATTCTGGCCTCCGATCCCGCCAATGCGCACTGCGACGTCGAAACCTTCGTCGACGAGATCCACCATGCGATCCGACAGCTCGACGTCGAAGCGCATTTCCGGAAAGCGGGACATGAACACGGCGATGGCCGGGGCGAGATGATGAATGCCGAACGCGATGCCGCAGGTGAGGCGCAGCGTGCCGCGCGGCCTGACCGTTCCGGCACCCGCCGACTGCTCGGCCTCCTCGAGGTCGGCGAGCAATTGCACCGCGCGCTCGTGGAAGGTGCGGCCGGTTTCGGTGAGGGAAAGGCGGCGCGTCGTGCGATTGAGCAGCCGGGCGTCGAGGTGCGCCTCGAGTTCGGTCACGTGGCGCGAAACCGAAGACACGGAAACGTCCAGTCGCTCCGCCGCGCGCGCGAAGCTGCCCGATTCGACCACCTTGACGAACGCGGCGATGGCGTGGAAGCGATCCATGGTTCGCGCCTATTATTGCAATAACTGCAACAATATTTCAATTGCCTTCCCATTTATCTTGCATTGGGCAAGCCTCATCATTCGCTCCGTCGCGCCACACGGCGCATTTCACCCCCAGGAGTCCCCATGACCGACGCCCGCCAGACCACCATCGCAGCGCTGCTGCTGCGCCTATCGCTGGGAACGATGTTCATCGCCCACGCGCTGCTCAAGTACTTCGTGTTTACATTGCCCGGAACCGCAAAGTTTTTCGAGTCGCTCGGGCTTCCGGGCGCCCTCGGCTACGCGACCTTTGCGGTCGAATTGGTCGGCGGCGTCTTGCTGGTGCTCGGCGTGCAAACCCGCATCGTCGCGCTGACCCTGGTGCCGATCCTGCTCGGCGCCACGTGGGCGCATGCCGGCAACGGCTGGCTGTTCAACGTACCCAATGGCGGCTGGGAATATCCGGCCTTCTGGACGGTCACGCTCTTCGTCCAGGCGCTGCTCGGCGATGGCGCGTACGCGCTGCGCCCCACGCGTTCGGCACCTGCAATGCACCGCGCCTGAAGACGCGCGAATCGCCGTTCGCTCCGACCCCGGGCCGCCGCCGCAGCGCCACGCGCCGCGCGGTCCGGTATGCTCAACTTCGATCTTTCACCGTGATCCGCGCTGCAAGGATATGAACCGCCTTCCCACGCTCTTTCTTTCCCACGGGTCGCCGATGCACGCGGTCGACCCGGGCGCCGCCGGAAAGGCCTGGGCAAGACTGGGCCGCACACTCCCGCGTCCGCGTGCCGTGCTGATGGTCTCCGCCCATTGGGAAACGTCGGTGCCGATGGTGACCGGCAATCCGAAGCCGGAAACGATCCACGATTTCGGCGGCTTCCCTGCGGAACTCTACAAGCTTCGCTATGGCGCCCCCGGCGCGCCCGGTGTCGCCGCGGAGGCCGTCGCGCTGCTGAAGGAGGCGGGCATCACTGCGGGCATCGATGGCTGCCGCGGTTTCGACCACGGCGCATGGGTGCCCCTGATGTGGATGTATCCCGAGGCCGACGTGCCGGTCGCGCAACTCTCGGTGCAGCCGGCGCTGGGAACCTCGCGCCACCTGCAGCTCGGGCACGCGCTCGCCCCGCTCGCCGATGACGGGATACTGATCGTCGGTTCCGGCCATGCGACGCACAATCTGCGCGATTGGATGGCGAATCCGCGGCGACAGGAGCCGATGCGTTACGCGCAGGCGTTCACCGACTGGCTGCGCGAGCGCCTGACGGCGCGCGATACCGCGGCGCTCGTCGGCTATCGCGAGCAGGCCCCGGATGCCGAACGCGCGCATCCGACCGAGGAGCATTTCCTTCCGCTTCACGTGGCGTGGGGCGCGGCCGGCGCCGACCCCACCGCCGAACGCATTGTCGAAGGCTTCGAAGCCGGCGCGCTCGCGATGGACTCGTACCTGTTCCGTCAGGGTCCGGCGAGAGCGCATTGACCGGGACCGAAGGCCGAGTCCGGCAATCGCTCGTCGCGGCAACATGAACGACGACAAGGCACGGCTCCACGTCCGGCACAACGAGGCCGCTTCGCGCTTCGAGGCCACGGTGGACGGCTTGCTCTGCCGCGCCGACTACCATCGGGTCGAAGGCGTGATGCGGATGCACCACACCGACGTTCCCCCGCAACTCGAAGGGCGCGGGATCGCCGGCCAGCTCGTCCGCGCGGCGCTCGCCCACGCCGCAGCGAACGGACTCAAGGTCGAGCCATGGTGTTCTTTCGTACGCACCTACATGAAGGGTCATCCCGAGGCGCAAGCGCTCCTGCCCGACGGCTTCCGGTTGTGACCGCGGCGCCGACACCCTTGCTTCAGCCAAACGTCCAATGGCGGGAATCCCCTTGTCGCGGCGATGATGGCAACCCGTGCGCATCGCATGCCCTGCTGCCGGTAGTCCGGCGAGGCCGGCGCGATGCGCCCGCGCCTGCCCCATTCACATCGACCTGGAGGACATGCCATGGCGCACCTGCTCGATCCCCGGAAAATAGAAACCGAATGCGCGTACCTCGCGGCACTTGGCGAGCTCGAGGCCCTGATGGCGACCGATCCCGACACGCCCGCGGGACGGCGTTTCGACGAGCTCGTGGCGCTGATCGAGGACTACGAGGCGCGACACTGCCCGCCTGGATCGTCGATCCAGTGAACGCGGTGCCGCGGCCGGGCGTGGAGCCGCGAGCCGCATCCGATCGTCAAGCGCGCCGCCGGGCCGCGACCCACAGCGTTCCCGCAGGCTCGGTGAACCCGAGGCTTCGCGCCAACGCGATCGATCCGGCATTGCTCTCGATCGCGCCCCAGACCGGCCGCACACCGCGCACCGCCAGGCCGACGATCACCGGGTGCAGCGCCGCGGCACCGTAACCGCGCCCTCGGAACGCCTCCAGCGTGTCGATCGACAGGTCGCCGTGGTGCTCCGTTTCGAGCGACACGTAAGCGAAGCTCACCGGCGTGGCGCCGCAAAATGCGGCGAAGACCTCGCGCGTCGCAAGGGCCCGCTCGAGTTCCTCGCGCAAGCTTGCGGGGACGTGCCCCAATTCGTCACGCGTCGCCAGGCGGCGCACGATGGGCGCGGTCCCGGGTGCCATCGGGACCGGCGACGCCGCGCGCGCACCCGCAGCCGCCGTGCGGATCAGCGCGCGCTCGGCGGCCCAGCCCGCGGACCATCTCGTCGCGCCCGTGTCGGGGAGCAACAGCGCGCCGTCGAAGCCCGCCATGTCGAGAATCGCATCGAGCGCCCTTGGGTCGATGTCGCCGAACACACAAGCGAGATCGCCGTGCGCGGCGATCAGCAGCCAGCTGTCGCCGATCGCATGGAGGATTGTCGTTGGATCCCGGGCCAGCGCCCGCGTCTCCACGGTAACGGGCGCATCGGGAATCGCGGAGAGGGCGCGCGCGCGAAGGGCCGCGTGTTGTTTCACTCTGGACCCGCCCCGAAGGATGTCGCTGGCGCGACCGCGCGCATCGGGACGGGCGCACCTTGTGCCCACCTCAGCATGCGAATCCTTCCGCGTCGAACACCGCCTCCGCGGCGGCGAGATCCTCGAGCGCGAACCCGACGGACTTGAACACCGTGACCGCATCGTCGCGCGCACGGCCGTTATGCGCGCCTCGGGCCAGGTCGCGCAGATCCACGGCGATGCTGTCCTCCGCTATCGCTCCCGCCTTCATCGCCTGAACGAGGTCGCCGCCTTCCGCAAGCGCCGCGCGCCGATCGTCGACAACGATGAGGTCCGCCCGGCGCATCGCCGCGTCGTCCGTCTCGCGCATGTGCGCGGCGAAGGCGCCGACCAGATCGAGGTGCACGCCAGGCCGAAGCCATGCGCCCTTCACGAGCGGAACGTTGGAAAGCGTCGCGCACGAGACCACGTCGGCCGCGCGCACCGCCGCCTCGAGATCGCCCACCGCCGCAACCGGCAGGCCGTCGCGCGCCATGTCGCGGGCGGCGGCTTCCGCGTGCTCCGGGGTGCGGCTCCACAGGCTGACGCGCTCGATCGGACGCACGCTCCGGTGCGCCTCGACGAGGCCGCGCGCCTGTCGGCCGGCGCCGATCATCACCAGGTGCGCGGCATCGCGTCGTGCGAGGTACCGTGCCGCGAACGCCGACGCGCCCGCGGTGCGCCGCGCCGTGATCTCCTCGCCGTCGAACAGCGCGAGCGGCGCGCCGTCGCGCGCATCGAACAGCGCGTACACCGCGTTGACCGCGCGCTCCCGGCGATCGCGGTTGCCCGGAAACACCGTGACGAGCTTGACGCCGATGCGTTGTCCCGTCCGCCACGCGGGCATCAGCAGCAGCGACGCCGCGGTCTCGCCCGGAACGTCGATCGCGTGGTGCGCGCGGAGCGGCGCGGCAACGTCCGCTTTCAGCATGGCTTCCAGCGCATCGAGCATCCGCGGCCAGGGCAGGCGGGCGCGGATCATGGCGGCGTCGAAGTAGCGCATGGGCGGTAGTGGCCGGGTCCAGGGCCGGACGATCCAATCGAGCCTACGGGCCGTCCTCGGCAAGCGACAGCAGCGCGGCATTGCCGCCGGCGGCAGATGTATTGACGGTCACGGTCCGTTCCATGACAAGCCGTGCGGCATCGTAGGTGCCATCGGGCCCGGGACCGATGACCGGAACGATCTTTCCCGGCGCGGCAGCGAACTCGGTGCGCACGCGGCGCGCGTGGTCCGGCGCGGAGTCGAGGAGCACCGCATCGATCGCCGACGGATCGAGCGCATCGGCGTAGTCGACGCGCTGGCCGTCTAGGCCGCGTACGCGCAGCGAAAGGTGGTTGCGCAGCATGAGCGGCGTGTTGCCCGCGGACAGCGCCGCCCTGGCCTGTGCAATCAGCGCCTGTTCGTCGTCGGCAATACAGGCGACGACGCCGCGCGGGTGAAACTCGAGCGTGTTCGATTCTCCGGTCGGGCCGGGGAGCGTGACAGGCCCTGCAGGCGGTGTCGCAACTCCGGCGCCGCGCACGAGCCGGCGCAGATACAGGGGCCCGCCCGCCTTCGGTCCGGTGCCGGAGAGACCGTGGCCGCCGAACGGCTGGACACCCACGACGGCGCCGACCATGTTGCGGTTGACGTAGACATTGCCGGCGCGCACGCGGGCGAGGATTTCTTCCGCGGTCTCGTCGATCCGCGTGTGGATGCCGTGCGTAAGTCCATACCCCAGCGCGTTGATCCGGTCGATCAACAGCGGCAACTCGTCGCGGTGCCAGCGAACCACATGCAGGACCGGACCAAAGACCTCGTGCGTCAGATGCGCGAGCGCGTCGATGCTGGAAAGTTCGATCAGCGTCGGCGCGACGAACGTGCCGCGCGCGCAATCCGCCGGCAGTGGCAACTGGAACACTTCGAACGACAGCGCGCGCATCCGTTCGACATGTTCGCCAAGCGCCGATTGCGCCTGCGCATCGATCACCGGCCCGACGTCCGTCGCCAAACGCCGCGGATCGCCGATCGCGAGTTCGCGCATCGCACCCTTCAGCATTTCCAGCATGTGCGCCGCGACGTCGTCCTGCAGGCAAAGGACGCGCAGTGCCGAGCAGCGCTGCCCGGCGCTGTCGAACGCGGACGCGAGAACGTCGGTGACGACCTGCTCGGCCAGCGCCGAGCTGTCGACGATCATTGCGTTCTGGCCGCCGGTCTCGGCGATCAGCACCGGATCGTCGTCGCGCGGCGCCAGCTGCCGGTGAATCAGGCGCGCGACCTCGGTGGACCCGGTGAAGATGACGCCGGCGATTCGCGCATCGGCAACCAGCGCCGCGCCGACCGTCTCGCCACGACCGGGCAGCAACTGCAGCGCGGCGGTCGGAATGCCAGCGCGATGCAGAACGCGTACGGCTTCATATGCGATCAGCGGCGTCTGCTCCGCCGGCTTGGCGAGCACCGGGTTGCCGGCGGCGAGCGCCGCGCCAACCTCTCCTACGAATATCGCCAGTGGAAAATTCCACGGCGAGATTGCGACGATCGGTCCGCGCGCGACAATGCCCGGCGCGGCCAGCTCGCATCGCGCCTCCGCCGCGTAATAGCGCAGGAAGTCGATCGCCTCGCGCACCTCGGCGACGGCATTGCCGAGCGTCTTGCCGGCTTCGCGCACCGCGAGCCCGATGAAATGCGCACGCTCCGCCTCGAGGATATCGGCAGCACGCTCGAGGCAGGCCGCCCGATCGGCGGCCGGCGTGCGCGACCACTTGGCACCTTCTCCGGCGGCGATCCCGATCGCGTCTGCCGCATCGCCCGGCAACGCATCGACGACGGTTCCGACGACATCGTCGCGATCCGCCGGGTTCACGATGTCGATGGCGCCGGCAAGGGGTTTCACGCCCGCTGTCGCTGCGGCAGGCAATGCGTCGCCATCGGTATCGAGATGCGAATGCGTCCCGGGGCCGGTGATCAGCGGCGCCGCATTCGTGCGCAGTGGCGCCTCCGCGAGACTGCCCGCCAACGACCGCAGCTCGGCGTCATCGGACAGGTCGAGGCCGCGCGAATTCGCGCGGCCCGGCAGGAGCGCGATCGGCGCCGCAATGTTCGCGTGCGGCGCGCCGCCCGTTCTCTCGGCCGCGGCGACCGGATCCAGGACCAGCGACGCGAGGCTCACGCCCGGATCGACGATCTGGTTGACGAACGAACTGTTGGCGCCATTTTCCAGCAACCGCCGCACGAGGTACGCGAGCAGGGTCTCGTGCGAGCCGACCGGCGCGTAGATACGGCACGCATGATCGAGCTTGCCCGGGCCGACCACCTGATCGAAGATGCTCTCGCCCATCCCGTGCAGGCACTGGAATTCGTAGCGGGCCTTGCCGGCGAGCACGTGGACTGCCGCAATGGTGAACGCATTGTGACTCGCGAACTGCGGATAGAGCACGTCGGTTGCGTCGAGCATGGCCTTCGCGCAGGCGAGGTACGCGACATCGGTGTGCACCTTGCGTGTGAAGACGGGATAGCCGGGAAGGCCGTCGACTTGCGCGCGCTTGATCTCGGCATCCCAATAGGCGCCCTTCACGAGCCGCAGCATCAGGCGACGCCTTTGCTGCCTTGCCAGCGCGACGATCCAGTCGACCACATGCCGCGCGCGTTTCTGGTAGGCCTGCACGACGAAGCCGAGGCCATCCCATCCGGCAAGAGCGGGATCCGCGGCGAGGGCAGCAAGGAGATCGAGCGAGAGATCGAGACGATCGGCCTCCTCGGCGTCGATCGCCATGCCGATGTCGTAACGCCTGGCAAGCAAGGCCAATCGGGCAACGCGCGGCAGCAATTCCGCATGAACCCGCTCGCGCTGTGTCCGCGAGTAGCGAGGATGAAGCGCCGAGAGTTTCACCGAAATGCCGGGTCCGCCGGTGACTCCACGCCCGCCTGCGGCGCGGCCGATCGCATGGATGGCGGCTTCGTAGTCTGCGAAGTAGCGCTCGGCGTCGACGGACGTCATCGCCGCCTCGCCCAGCATGTCGAACGAGAACGTGTAGCCGCGTGCCTCCCGCTCGCGGGCGTTCGCGAGCGCTTCGCCGATCGTGCGTCCGGTAACGAACTGCCGGCCGAGGAGCCGCATCGCCAGGTCGACGCCCTTGCGAATCAGCGGCTCGCCTCCCTTGCGCAACAGCGAGGCGAGCGCCTGCTCGAGCGCGCCTTCGCTGCGGGTGTCGACGAGCCGGCCGGTGACCAGCAATCCCCACGCCGCGGCGTTGACGAACAGTGACGGCGATGCGCCGACGTGCGCCCGCCAGTCGCCGCGGCTCACCTTGTCGCGGATGAGGCGGTCGCGCGTGGCGGCGTCCGGGATCCGCAGCAGCGCTTCGGCGAGACACATCAGCGCGACGCCCTCGCGGCTGTCGAGCGAGAACTCGAGCATCAACGCATCGACGCCGCCGGCTTTCGAGCGTTCGGCGCGCACCGCCGCGGCGAGCGTCGTGGCCACCGCCTGCGTTTGCGCAAGGTCCGACGGCGCAAAGCGCGCTTCGGCGATCAGCGCACGGACCGTCGCCGCTTCGCCCGCACGATAGGTGTCGGCGATGCGCCGGCGCAGCGAGAGGAGCGCATCGCCTGCGCGCTCGCTTGGAAAGGCGAAATCGAAACCAGTGGGCATGGCGTGGATTTCTTGCGCGGGTGCGTTCGGGGCATCCGGCCGGCGGCTTTCTCGAAACTCGCGTCGACCCTTTCGGGAAAGCGTGCTCCGTGCGGATTCTAGCCCGGCCGTCTCGTGGTTGCGCAGGGGCGATTCGCCGACATCCGTTGACGCAACCATGAGAAGCGTGTAGGAGTAGGAGGCAGGTTCCTCAAGTGAAATTGCTGGTCCGGTCGTTGCCGTTAGCGGCATTCCTCAGGTCGTCGCCTCTCTCCCTTGAAGGTCCCGCACGCGGGCTTACACCCGTCATTTGCCTTTCACAGGAGCGGTAGACATGACTACAGGTATCGTCAAATGGTTCAACGACGGCAAGGGCTTCGGTTTCATTACGCCCGACAACGGCGGCAAGGACGTGTTTGCGCATTTTTCGGCCATCGAGGGCGACGGCCACAAGAGCCTGCGCGAAAATCAGAAGGTATCGTTTGACATCACGACAGGTCCGAAGGGGGACCAGGCGTCGAGCATCAAGTCGCTCGAGTAGCGGGATTCACTCGACGAAATGGCCCGGGCGACCGGGCTTTTTGCCGTGTATTGCGGGTCAGCCGGGTGTTCGCAATGGGCCGCCACGCACAGGTCCGCACGGAGTCTCCGGTCGTCGGTACGGCACGTCTCGCATTTCTCGTTTGGCGGCCTGCTATTTTGGCGCCTTCGGCGGGCAGTTCGCGTCGTAGGTCGCCTGCATCTGCCTCAGCTTGAGAACGCCGTAGAAGACGGTGATCGCCATGATGACGACCAGCAGCCCGACGAGCGCCTTTTCCACGCTGTACGAGCTATGGCGGTTGGCGACATAGCCGGCCACGATCAGGGAAAGGATCGCGATGTTGATGATCCAGTTCGCGGCCTTCGGCACGATGTAGTGCAGCGTGCCGAACCCGGCGAGCTGGTAGAGCATGAACGGAAGGATCGCGACCATCGGCAGCAGCTCGGAAGCGCCCAGTGCGATGTCGACGGCTCCAGGCGCCTTGACGTGCAACAGCGTGCTATTCGCGAGCTCGTGGAACAGCGCCGGCAGTGCGCACAGGAAAGGCACTACGGCGAGCAACTCGAGCACCAGCGACCCGCTCCATGTGCCGATCCGGGATGAATGATCGGCCCCGCTGCCCGCCGACTGCGTGCCGATGAAGAGACCGCCGACAACGGCCGACGCGCTCGACAGCATCAGCAGCTCCACCGTGATGCCGAAGCTCGCTGGTTCGCCGGCCTTGAGGAGCAGCAGGGCCAGGAAGCCCGGTGTGTAAAACATCACGCGTACCAGTCGGGCCCAGACTCGCGCGTCGCGTTCCGGGGGCAGGATCGGCAGCGCGAGTCCATCCGTTCCGATTTTCGGTCTCTCTTTCGACATGTCACCCTCCACGGGATGCCGTTGTTCCGGTGTCTAATCGTACCGTATCGCAGCGTGGTAAGGGCGGAGGCTCGACGGACCCTTCACGACATGGCGCTCAGGCCGAGCCTTGTCGTTGTGCGGGCAGCCCGAGCTGCGACCACAGCAGCATGCCACCGCGCAGGTTGGCCGAGCGCTCCAGCCCGGCGCTGCGCAGGATCACGGTGGCCTGGCCCGAGCGCATGCCGGCGTGGCAGACCGCGACCACCGGCTTGTCCCGCGGAATTTCGGCCAGCCGCGCCTTGAGCTCACTCAACGGAATGAGCTGGGAGTTGGCGATTCGTCCGAGAGACTCCTGCATCTCCTCGGGCTGGCGCACGTCGAGCACGTGCACTTGCCGCAGGTGCTCGGCCAACCACTCGGCCTCGATCTCCAGCAGGCCCGCGTAGGTCTGGCGCACCGGCCCCCAGTCAGCCGGGCGCGGAACGTAACCTCCGGCGGGCTGGCCCGAGCGCAGGTTGGCGGGCACCGCGACATCGATCTGCTTGGGGTGAGGAAGGTTCAGATTTTCCATGAAGCCGACAAAGTCGCGCTCGTCCGCGCCGCCGCCGATGCGTGGGTTGTGTGCCTTTTCCTCGGCCACCGACGACATCGTGCGGCCGCTGTAATCATGGCCCGGGAACAGCAGGCACGCGTCGGGCAGCGAGAAGATCTGCTGCACGATCGAGCGGTACAGGACATGCGCATCGCCACGCTGGAAGTCGCAACGGCCTGCGCCTCGGATCAGCAGCGCGTCGCCGGTGAAGGCCATGCTGCGGTCATCCTGCACCAGCGTCATGCAGCCGTCGGTGTGGCCCGGCGTGGCGCGCACCCCCAGGTAGCGGCCGCCGAACACGATGCGGTCGCCATGATCGAGCGGCAGGTCGGCACCCTCGACGGGCGGCTGGTAGCGCCGCGAGATGCCTATTCGGCAGCCGGTGGCCTTCTGCATCATCCAGGCGCCGGTGACGTGGTCGGCGTGGCAGTGCGTGTCCACGGCAGCAATCAGCTTGAGATCCAGCTCGCAGAACAGGGCGTAGTCGCGCAGGTGCTGCTCGAATACCGCATCGACGATCACCCCCTCGCGCGTATCCGGATCGCCCAGCAGGTAGGTATACGTCGACGACGCAGCGTCGAACAGCTGGCGGAAGACGAGGTTGGCGAAAATTGCAGGGCTCCCCACGATGGCGTGTCGAGATTAGATCACGCTCCACCGCGAGCCGGGCAGTGGACCGCACACCAGATCGTACCTGGACGTGTGATCGGCTCCGGCCGGATCAACGGCGGTCCTTTGGCAAATTGGCTCACCTTCGGCGTAGCGTCTTGCCCCGTCGCACACCGGTCCGGGCCGTAAGCCGTGTGAGTTCCTCTCATGGCCGCGGCACGCATTCGAGCGTCGTTCAGAGCGCGGTGTACATCTCAGGAAATCTTGTCTTCAGTTCTTCGAGTTTCGGCAAGTCGTTGAAGACGATGTAGGGTTGCGTCGGATGCAATGCGAGATAGTTCTGGTGATAGTCCTCGGCTTGGTAGAACGCGTTCAGCGGGGCGAGCTGTGTCACGATGGGTCGCGAGAACGCCTTGGCGGCGCCAAGCTGCGCGATATAGGCCTGTGCCACGCGTTGCTGCTCGTCGTTGGCGTAGAAGATCGCCGAACGGTACTGGGTGCCCACATCGGGCCCCTGCCGGTTGAGCTGCGTGGGATCGTGGGCCACCGAGAAGAACACGCGCAGCAGCTGCCCGTAGGAAACCTGCGCGGGATCGAACGTCACACTCACGGCTTCGGCATGGCCGGTGCTGCCGCTGCTCACCATTTCGTAGCTCGGATTCCGCGTCGCGCCGCCCGCATAACCCGAGACCGCGCGCGACACCCCCTTCACGTGCCGAAACACCGCTTCGACGCCCCAGAAACATCCACCGGCGAAGACGGCCGTTTGCGGGCCCGGCTTGTTCGCCGAGACGACATCGGACTGCGGAGCAGGCAATGGCGCCGTGGCTGCCATCATCGGCGCGGCAAAGGAAATGAAGCCGGCGAAAATGGCGGCAATGCCGGAAAGACGACGCAACATGAAATTCTCCTGGAGGTTACGGTAACGACCGGGTGGCGGGTATGTAGTCGCGCGAAGTCCGGCTTCCTTGCAAATTTCACCGATCGGCCGCCATATGACAACAGATTTTCCCGCAGATTCAAAGGGTGTCGATCTTTAGCGACGATCAGTACGGCCGCCCCTGGACATCGCGCCAGTCCGCTTCGCTTCCAACCGGGACCGTCACCGGTGGCGCCGAGCTCAGCCAGGTACGATCGTAGCGCACCGCCTCCGTGTTCCTCACGATCGGAACGGCGTGGAACCTCCTGATCACCGCGTAAACGGATCCGGGCGAGAACGGAACCGGAAAGCAGATGGACAACCCGCGCCGATGCCGGCGGTCCTCGACATCGGCGGCATCAGCGGTCGCTGGATGGCACGGCCGGCCGGAATGGACTAGAATTTTTCGCCTTTGCACCCGAGACGCCTGTCGTCGCCTGGTGCGACGTCCTCACTTCGAAGGAGCAGGCAGATGAACAATGCGATTCGGCTTCAGGTATCCCGGATGCGTGAGCATATCGGCGTTGGATTCGTGCTGGCGGCATTTGCGTTTCCAGCCGTCGGGGTCGGTGCCCAGCAGATTTATGGCACGCCCGGTTCGCCGGCCGCCACGATGTCGATCGACGGCCAGCAGCTTCCCCAGCCACCGCAGAAGTTCGGCGGCAAGATCGAGCGCACGACCAAAGGCTCGATGCCCTACTGGCCGGCGCGCATCGTGCCGCCGAAGGGTGCGCCGAACATCCTGCTGATCATGACGGACGATTCGGGCTATGGGGTCCCAAGCGCTTTCGGGGGTGTCATCCCGACACCCGCGCTCGATCGCATCGCGGCCAGCGGCCTGCGCTACACGAATTTCCACTCGACCGCGCTGTGCTCGCCGACTCGCGCCGCGCTCATCACCGGGCGCAACCACCACTCTGTGGGCTTTGGCGTCATCGCGGAGCAGGCGACCGGATATCCCGGCTACGACAGCTTCATCACCAAGGACAAGGCGACGATCGGCAACATCCTGAAGAGCAACGGCTACCGCACGTCATGGTTCGGCAAGAACCACAACACGCCGGCCTTCCAGGCGTCTGCGACAGGGCCATTCGACCAGTGGCCCACCGGCATGGGCTTCGAGTACTTCTACGGTTTCATGGGCGGCGACACCAACCAGTGGGAGCCCGCGAATCTCGCCCGCAATACGACCTACATCTACCCGTTCCGCGACAACCCGGGCTACAACCTGACCACGGCGATGGCCGACGAGGCGATCGCGTACATGAACCAGATCAATACGCTCACGCCCGACCAGCCGTTCTTCGTCTATTACGTGCCGGGTGGAACGCACGCGCCGCATCACCCGACACCCGAGTGGATCAAGAAGATCAGCGACATGCACCTGTTCGACCAGGGGTGGAACAAGCTGCGCGAGCAGATCTTCGCGAACCAGAAGCGGCTCGGCGTGATCCCGCAGGACACGAAGCTCACCCCCTGGCCCAAGGACCTGCTGAAGGAGTGGGACCAGCTCACCGCGGATGAGAAGAAGATGTTCACCCGCCAGGTTGACGTATTCGCCGCGTACGTCGCGTACACCGACCACGAGATCGGCCGCGTGATCCAGGCGGTCGAGGACATGGGCAAGCTCGACAACACGCTGATCATCTACATCAATGGCGACAACGGCACCAGCGCCGAGGGCACGCTGATCGGCACGCCGAACGAAGTGGCGATGTTCAACGGCGTCGACGTTCCGGTCGAGGACCAGCTCAAGTACTTCTACGATGCCTGGGGCAGCAACAAGACCTACAACCACATGGCTGTGGGCTGGGCGTGGGCGTTCGACACGCCGTTCTCCTGGACCAAGCAGATCGTCTCGCACTTCGGCGGCATCCGGCAGCCGATGGCGATCTCCTGGCCGGCGGTGATCAAGGACAAGGGTGGCATGCGCCAGCAGTTCCACCATGTGATCGACGTCGTCCCGACCATCCTCGAAGCGACGAAGATCAGACAGCCGTCGGTCGTCGACGGCATCAAGCAGAGCCCGATTGAAGGTGTCAGCATGGCGTACACCTTCGACGCAAAGAATGCCAGGGCGCTGTCGACGCACAAGACCCAGTATTTCGAGATGTTCGGTGACCGCGGCATCTACCACGACGGCTGGTTCGCCGGCACCAAGGTCATGCGTCCGCCCTGGGTCCATTTCGAGCCGAAAGAAAGTGTGCTTGACTACCCGTGGGAGCTCTATGACCTGCACAACGACTTCTCCCAAGCGAACGACCTGGCCACGAAGAATCCGGCGAAGCTGAAGGAGATGCAGCAAATCTTCATGCAGGAGGCGAAGAAGTACCAGGTATTCCCGCTCGACGCCACGCTGGTGGCGCGCCTGATCACGCCCCGACCGAGCATCACGGCCGGCCGCAGCACGTTCACGTGGACGCAGCCGCTGACGGGCACACCCAACGGAGATGCGCCGAGCGTGCTCAACGCGTCGTACAACTTCAAGGCGGACGTGGAGATTCCGCAGGGCGGCGCCGAGGGCATGCTCATCACCCAGGGTGGTCGATTCGCGGGCTACGGCTTCTACGTGCTGAAGAACAAGCCGGTCTTTCTCTGGAACCTGGTCGACCTGAAGCGCATCCGGTGGGAGGGGCAGGATACGCTTGCACCCGGCAAGCACACGCTCGAGTTCGACTTCAAGTACGACGGGCTCGGCATGGCGACGCTCGCCTTCGGCAGCTATAGTGGCATCGGCCAGGGGGGCACCGGTGTGCTCAAGGTCGACGGCAAGGTCGTCGCCGAGCAGAAGATGGAGCACACGCTGCCGTTCATCCTGGAGTGGGACGAGAACCTCGACATCGGCTCCGATACCGGTACGCCGGTCGACGACAAGGACTACCAGGTGCCGTTCAAGTTCACCGGCAAGATCAAAAAGATCACGCTCGCCATCGACCGGCCGAAGCTCTCGCCGGAAGACGAGAAGAAACTGATGGCCGCGCAGCGGAACAACAAGGCGAGCGAGTAGTCCACGCGCCACCGCACCCTGCGGTGGCGCGTCGCGCGCGATCGTCTATTGCGCGCTTCTCGGCCTCCCGCTTTGCGCGAACCCGCGTCAGAACAGGATTCGCGCGATGGCGAGGCCGGTGACGACCGCCACCGACGTGGCCGTCAGCCCCGGAATCATGAACGAGTGGTTCAGCACGTATTTTCCGATTTTCGTCGTGCCGGACAGATCGAAGTTGATCGCGGCAATCAATGAGCCGTAGGTCGGGATGAAGAAGTAGCCGTTGACCGACGGGAACATCGCGATCAGGAACTGCGGCGGAATGCCCAGCGCGATGCCGAGCGGCATCAGCGCCCGCGTCGTCGCCGCCTGGCTGTACAGCAGCACCGAGGCGAAGAACAGACCGAAGGCGAATGTCCACGGCGCCTGCTCGGCCCACTTGCCGATCGCAGGCACGATGACGTCCTTGTGCGCGGCGATGAAGCTGTCGCCCAGCCATGCCAGGCCGAAGATGCCGATGACCGCGACTACGCCCGCGCGCAATGTCGCTGTCTTGGGGACTTCGTCGACGTTGATTTTCGTCACGAGCAGCATCGCCGCTGCCACCGACATCATCACGATCTCGATGACGATCGGCATCGCCAGCGCGCTCTTCGTGCCCGGCAGCGTACGCAAATTCGGGGAGAAGCCGAACAGCACGACCAGCGCGACGCCGCCGAGGAAGATGAACGCCGAGGCCTTGGCGGCGGGCTTCAGCGGCGGCCGGTCGGCCGCGGACTTCGGCGCCGGGATCTCGCCGGCTGCAAGGCGCGCCTGGTATTCGGGATCATCCTTCAGGTCCTTGCCGACGAACATCGAGACGATCGCGGCCGCGGTCACTCCACAAAGCGTCGCCGGCACGCATACCATCATGATCTCGGGAAGGCCCCATTGGGTGAGCCCCTTCTCGGAAAACAGCCCTATCATCGCGGCGGTTGCGGCGGCGACCGGACTGGCCGTGATCGCCTGCTGCGAGGCAATCGTCGCCACGGCCATCGGTCGCTCGGGGCGGATTCCGTTCTGGTGCGCCGTCTCGTAGATCACCGGCAGCAGCGGATAGACGATATGCCCGGTGCCGGCGACGAACGTGAAGCTCCACGTCGTGAGCGGCGCGATGATCGTCACGTACTTCGGATTGGCGCGGATGATGCGCTCGGCGATACGGACCAGGAAGTCGATGCCGCCGGCAGCGTCCATCACCGACGCCGCCATGATGACCGCGAGGATGATCAGCATCACGTCGATCGGCGGCGAGGTCGGGTCGACGCCGAATCCGGCGATCAACACCAGCAGGCCCACGGCGCCCCACAGGCCGAGACCGACGCCGGAAAAGCGCGCGCCCATCCAGATCGCGGCGAGCACGACGACGAATTGCAGAATGATCGACAGTGTCATGGACACTCTCCTGTCCCGATGTTCTCGCGCCCGCCCGCTACTGCTCGAACTTCGGGCTGATCAGATTCTCGAACGAGAAGACCTCGTCCCACTTCTGCTGCGTCAAGAGTTTCCGCTCCTTGACGACGATGTCGTGCAGCGACTTGCCGGTCTCGTAGCCCTCGCGCGCGATTTCCGCGCACTGCTTGTAGCCGAGCGAGGGTTTGAGCACCGTGACGATGCCGAGCGAGTTCAGCACCATGTCGCGCGTGCGCTCCGCGTTGGCGGTAATGCCCTCGATGCAGTGGACGGTGAGGCTGTCGACCGCATGCTCCATCGTCGCGATCGATGTGAAGAGCGCAAGTGTGATTACCGGCTCCATCACGTTCAACTGCAGCTGCCCGGCGGACGCGGCGAGCGTCACCGTGAGATCGAGGCCGATGACGAGGAAGCCCGTCTGGTTGACCACCTCGGGAATCACCGGATTGACCTTGCCCGGCATGATCGAACTGCCCGGCTGCATCTGCGGCAGCTTGATCTCGTTGAAGCCGCAGCGCGGGCCGGAGGCAAGCAGGCGGATGTCGTTGCAGATCTTGGTGAGCTTCGACGATGTGCGCTTCAGCACGCCGGAGAGCAGCACGTAGGCGCCCGTGTCCGAAGTCGCCTCGATCAGGTCGCCGGCCAGGATGAACTTGGTCCCCGTGAGCTCGGACAGATATTTCGTTGCGAGTTCCGGGTAGCCCGGCGCCGCCGTCACCGTGGTGCCGATCGCCGTGGCGCCGAGGTTGATCTCGTGCAGGAACTGGCGGACCTCGGCGATGCGCTGCACTTCCTCGCCGATCGTCGTGCCCCAGCCGTGGAACTCCTGGCCGAGCGACATGGGCACCGCGTCCTGCAGGTGCGTGCGGCCCATCTTCAGGACTTTCCCGAACTCCTTGCCCTTGGCGAAGAACGCGTTCTGCAACCGCGTGAGCGCCTCCATGTAGCTGCCTAGGCGGAGGATCAGCGCCAGCCGGAAGGCCGTCGGGTAGACGTCGTTCGTCGACTGCCCGAAGTTCACGTGGTCGTTCGGGTTGACATACTGGTACTCGCCCTTCTTGTGGCCGAGCTGCTCCAGCGCGAGGTTGGCGATCACCTCGTTGGCGTTCATGTTGGTCGACGTACCGGCGCCACCCTGGATGAAGTCGGTGACGAACTGGTCACGCATCTCGCCGGCGATCAGCCGGTCGCAGGCGCCGACGATCGCGTCGGCGACCCTGGCGTCCAATACTCCGAGATCGCGATTCGCCAGCGCGGCCGCTTTCTTGACGTAGCCGAAGGCCTTGACGAAATAGGGCTCCGTCGACATCGGAATGCCGGTGATGTGGAAGTTCTCCTTCCCGCGCAGTGTCTGGACGCCGTAGTACGCGGTGTCCGGAATCTCTTTCTCGCCCAGGAAATCCTTCTCGACGCGGTAGGCCATGAGGTTCCTCCATTGTTGTTGCCGTCCCCCCGGGCCGCCTGGCTCCTTGGGGCCGATTGCACACGATTGTCCGCCGCTCCGTGCGATGGTTGTTGACGGACATCAAGCGCGGCCGGCGCGACAGTTGGCCGCAGGCGAGGGAACCTGGGCGATGCCCGGATTCCGGACGAGCCGGTTTCGGAGGATAGGGCACGCCGCGACGCCTGTCGCAGGCCCGCCACTTCGGCCTCCTTGCAATGTCGTGCCGTGCCCCCGTTTGCACGTCGGCCTCGAGCGCCCTCGGGATCGACGTCGGTCGGGGTGCGCGCGTGTTGCTCAGTCGGCCTCGCTGCGGCGATTCGCGATTGCTCCGATCCCCTGCGCGCTCCGCGCTCGGGGCCCCTCTTCGCCGCTCACGTCGCTACTCGCCCCGGTCGCATCCCCACGCGCTTTACGCGCGGGGCCCCTGCTCCCAAGCTCGCGCCGCTACCGCCAGCCGATCGTCACCATCTTCCGGCGCATGAACGCGATCTGCGTCGCCAGCGGCAGGTCCTTCGGGCAGACGTCATGGCACGCCAGCAGCGACATGCAGCCGAACACACCGTCGTCGTCGCCGATGACGTCGTAGTAGTCGGTGTCGGTGCGCGCGTCGCGCGGGTCGAGTCGAAAGCGGGCGATCTTGTTCAACCCGACCGCGCCGACGAAGTCCTTGCGCATCCGCGCGGTGCCGCACGCGGCGACGCAGCAGCCGCACTCGATGCAGCGGTCGAGTTCGTAGATCCTGTCCGCGAGGTCGGGATCCATTCGTTGCTCGATTCGCGTGAGGTCCGGACTCGGGTCCTCCATGTGCAGCCAGCCGGAGAGCCGCTCGGTCATCCCTCGCATCCACTTGCCGGTGTTGACCGACAAGTCGCCGATCAGCTCGAAGAATGGCAGCGGCGCCAGCGTGATCTCCGGACCGAGGTTCTTGGTGAGCGTCCGGCACGCCAGCGTCGGGCGGCCGTTGATGACCATCGCGCAGCTGCCGCAGATGCCGGCGCGGCAGACGAAATCGAACTGCAGCGAAGCGTCCTGCTTTTCGCGGATCTCGTTCAGCGCTATGAACAACGTCATGCCTTCGGCTTCCTCGAGCTCGTAGGTCTGCATGCGTGGCGCGGTTCCCGGTTCCCCCGGGTTGTAGCGCAGCACGCTGATCGCCAGCTTGCGGTGGACGCCGCTCCCACCGTTGCCGGGCTGGGCGATCTTCACGACGGCTTCGTTCATTGGGCGGCCCCGAAAGGCTCGTCGATCCGTTCGTTGCGACCGCGCAGGCGTTCCGGCAACAGCGTGTCGTAGGGCATCAGCGCCTGCTGGATTGCGAAGCGCGACGCTCCGGCCATCTTCTGCTTCAACGCCTCGACATCGGCCGCCCGTTTCGCCGTGTCCGGATGGTCGACATAATCCCTGGCCCCGTAGCCGCGCCACCCGGGCGGGAGCTCCATGCGGTTGACATCGAGCGCCTCCCAGGCGAGCGACGGCAGCGTGTCGGCGTCGCCTCTCCATGTCGCGAGCGTGCGCTTCAGCCATTCGGCGTCGTTGCGGCGCGGGTGATCCTGCCGGAAGTGCGCGCCGCGGCTTTCGGTGCGGGTCAGCGCGCCGTAGGCGACGCAGAGTGCCAGCTTCAGCATCTTCTGCACGCGATACGCCGTGACCAGTTCGGGATTGGAGCCGCGCGCCTTGCACTTGAGGCCGATGTTGCGGCTCCTGACCAGCATCTTCTGCAGCCCGTCGACCGCCGTTTCGAGGGCCTCGCCCCGGCGGAAGATGCCGACGTTCGCGGTCATGATCTCCTGCATCGCGACGCGGAGCGCGGAAGCGTCCTCGGTGCCGCGGCCGTCGATCAGCAGGTCGAGCTTCGCCTGCTCGCGGCGCAGGAAATCATGGACAAGTCCGGTCGGGATGCTGATGTCGTTTTCCGGCTTGTCGCAGAAATCGGCGATGTACTCGCCGACGATCATTCCGGCGACGACCGTCTCGGCGACCGAATTGCCGCCCAGGCGGTTGAAGCCGTGCATGTCCCAGCACGCCGCCTCGCCCGCCGCGAACAGGCCTTTCAGCGTCGGGCTTTCACCCGTAGGGGCGGTGCGCACGCCCCCCATCGTGTAGTGCTGCGCCGGCCGCACCGGGATCCAGTCCCTGACCGGGTCGACGCCGAGGAAATAGCGGCAGATCTCGTGGACCTCGCGCAGGTTGTGCTTGATGTGTTTCTCGCCCAGCAGCGTGATGTCGAGCCAGAGATGGTCGCCGAAGCGGCTCTTCGCGGCCTTGCCTTTTGCGATGTGCTCCTCCATCCGCCGCGAGACGACGTCGCGCGAGGCGAGTTCCTTCTTCTCGGGCTCGTAATCGGGCATGAAGCGGTGTCCGTCGATGTCCTTGAGCAGACCTCCGTCACCGCGGCAGCCTTCGGTGACCAGGATGCCGGCCGGGAAGATGCCGGTCGGGTGGAACTGCACCGCCTCCATGTTGCCGAGCGACGCGATGCCGGTCTCCAGCGCGATCGCGGTTCCGATGCCTTCGCAGATCACCGCGTTGGTCGTCACGCGGTAGAGCCGGCCCGCGCCGCCGCTCGCGATCGCCGTGGCCTTGGCCACGTAGGCGACCAGCTCTCCGGTCACCAGATTGCGGACGACCGCGCCGTAGCACCGGCCGGCATCGTGGATCAGCGCGATCGCCTCGGTGCGCTCGTGCACGGGGATCGCCGCCCCGATCGCCTGGTCGCTCATCGTCTGCAGCATCGCGTGGCCGGTGCCGTCCGAAACATAGCAGGTGCGCCATTTCTTGGTGCCGCCGAAGTCGCGCTGCGCGACGAGCCCATGCGCCTCCTTGCGCTCGGTGATCGTCACCTTCTGGCTGTTGATGATCACGTCGCGGTCGCCCTTGCGCACGCGGCTCCACGGCACGCCCCAGGCGGCCAGCTCGCGCACGGCCTTGGGCGCCGTGTTGACGAACATCCGCACCACGCGCTGGTCAGCACCCCAGTCGCTGCCGCGCACCGTATCCTCGAAGTGGACGTCCTCGTTGTCACCCTGACCCTTGATCACGTTGGCGAGCGAGGCTTGCATCCCGCCCTGCGCAGCGGCGGAGTGGGACCGTTTCGGCGGCACCAGCGACAGAATGATCACGTCGTGGCCGCGGCGCCGGGCGCCGATCCCGACGCGCAGCCCGGCGAGGCCGCCGCCGATGACGAGGACGTCGGTATAGACGATCTTCATGGTGTCACCCCCTTCGCCGGGGCCGTCTTCGACGCGGGCACATAGGGCTGTCCGTAGCGTGGCGCGTGGTCGATGCCGATCTTGACGTAGGCGGCGAGCGTCGCGAAGCCGAGCACCAGGAAGAACGCCGTAAGCGCCCACTTGAGTGCTTTCAGTCGCCGCCGCGTCGCGCCGGAATCACGCCCCTCGAACCAGCCCCACTTGAGGGTGAGCCGGTAGAGCCCGATGCCACCGTGCAACTCGACAGCGAGAAGCAGCAGGATGTAGAGCGGCCAGTAATGGCCGGTCCAGACGCGATCGCCCGACTCGAAGGGGCCGATTGCCTCCGGGTGCGCCAGCATGACGTAGACGTGCGGCGCCGCGAGGAAGAACAGGGCGAATCCGGTGAACGCCTGCCAGGCCCACAGCGTCGTGTCGTCGTGCCGCATCATCTTCATGTGGCCGCGAAACGTGCTGAACTGCCGGTAGTTGATCGGGAACTTGCGGACCGCCAGGAATGCATGGACGACGAGCAGCGCGATCACGCCGGCGACCACGAACGATACGATGACGGGGTACGACTTGCCGAAGAAGAAATAGCCCTCGAAGAACTTGGTGACGGCCCACATCGCATCGTTGCTGATCAGGATCGTGGAGACGAAGAACATGTGCCCCCACATGAACAGCGCAAGGACAAATCCGGTCCCGCTCTGCATCAGGTCGAGGCGTGCCGGCCAGCGGCTCTTTTGCGGCACGCCGGCGAGGCCGACGCCGGCGATGACGGGATTCGACGAATCCATGGAACGACTCCTTGTGCGCTGCGCGCGGCGCGCCGTGTCGGCTTGCCGTCGGGTCGAGGACACACGCGTTCTGCGCCTCCGGGGTGTCCGCCTGCCCGTCAATATAGACCTGACAAACGCGCCGCTCTTGACGTGCGTCAAGCGCCGCATTGTGCGGTGGCCGGAACAGCGACAGGGTCGCTCGCCGGCAACCCGGCACTCGAAGGACTCTTGACTTGCGTCAATGGGTTCCGCGCCCGTCAGGGCAGCATGAACACCACTGCCGGAAAATGATGGCGGCGCTTGCACGCGCGGCCCGCCGGCACGCACCAGAGAATGGAGGAACCCATGTTCCAGGTCCGCATCCACGGTCGCGGCGGGCAGGGCGTCGTTTCGGGAGCCGAGCTGCTGTCGGTCGCCGCCTTCCTCGAAGGCAAGTTCGCACAGGCATTTCCCAGCTTCGGGTCCGAACGCATGGGCGCGCCGGTGATGGCATTTTGCCGCATCGATGATCGCGAGATCCGATTGCACGAACCGGTGATGGAACCCGACGCGCTGATCATTCAGGATTCGACGCTGCTGCACCAGGTCGATTTGTTCAAGGGCCTTTCCGGCAAAGGCTACATTCTCCTCAATTCGACGCGCAGTTTCGATGAGCTCGGACTCTCCGAGTTCGCGCGCCGGTTCGATGCCTCGCGGCTATGCACCGTACCGGCAACGGAGCTCGCGCAGAAACACGTCGGACGCCCGGTGCCGAATGTGCCGCTGCTCGCCGGCTTCGCGGCGGTGAGCGGGCAGATTCGCCTGGAGTCGGTCGTTGCTGCTGTCCGCGCGAAATTTCCCGGAAAGATCGCGGAGGGCAACGTTGCCGCGGCGTCGGAGGCGTACGCGCTGGCCAGGAAAGCGCAGGAGGCCGTCCATGCTTAAACAGACCGAAGGCTCCCGCGCAGTGGCCGAAGCGATCGCGCTTTCGCGGCCCGAGGTGATCTGCGCCTACCCGATCACGCCGCAGACGCACATCGTCGAGGCGCTGGGCGAACTCGTGAAATCCGGCGAACTCGCCGGCTGCGAGTTCATCAATGTCGAGTCGGAATTCGCCGCGCTGTCGCTGGCGATCGGGGCGTCCGCCGCGGGTGCGCGGACGTACACGGCAACCAGCAGCCAGGGCCTGCTGTTCATGGCCGAGGCCGTGTATAACGCGTCCGGCCTGGGCCTGCCGATTGTCATGACGATCGGCAACCGGGCCATCGGCGCGCCGATCAACATCTGGAACGATCATTCGGACAGCATGTCGATGCGCGACGCCGGCTGGATCCAGCTGTACGCGGAAACCAACCAGGAAGCGCTCGACCTGCACATCCAGGCCTTCCGGCTCGCGGAAGAGCTGTCCTGCCCGGTGATGGTGTGCATGGACGGGTTCATCCTGACCCACGCGTACGACCGCGTCGACATGCCGACGCAGAGCCAGGTCGACGCCTTCCTGCCGCGCTTCGAACCGCGGCAGATCCTGGATCCGGCCGAGCCCGTGACCATGGGCGCGATGGTGGGGCCGGAGGCGTTCACCGAAGTCCGCTATCTCGCCCACCACAAGCAACTGCGCGCGCTGACGCTGATTCCGCAGCTCTCCGCCGCGTTTGAAGCCCAGTTCGGCCGTGCGTCGGGCGGATTGATCCGGTCCTACCGTACAGCGGACGCAGAAACAATCATCGTCGCGCTGGGTTCGGTCAACGGCACCGTCCAGGAAGTCGTGGACGACATGCGCGATGCCGGCTTCGCCATCGGCTCCGTCTCCATCTGCGCGTTCCGGCCGTTTCCACTTGCCGCGCTGCGCGATGTCCTGCAGCACGCCAAGCGCGTCGTCGTACTGGAGAAGTGCCTCGCCGTCGGGCTTGGCGGCATCGTGTCCGACGGCGTGCGCAAGGCGCTTTCGGGCATCCAGTTGAACGGTTACACGGTCATCGCCGGCCTGGGCGGCCGCGCGATCACATGCGCGTCCCTGCGGCAGCTGTTCGAGGACGCGGCGGCCGACGAACTCGAGCAGGTGACGTTCCTCGACCTCAATGCCGACGTCGTCTCGCACGAGCTCGAGCGCGAGGCGCTGGCCCGGCGTTCCGGTCCGACGGCCGAAGCGATCCTGCGGCGGCTGGGCACGGTCGGGTCGCAGATCGGCTGAGGATCGAATCATGATCAAAGGGAAAACCACCGAACGTACGGTTCTGCCCATGCAGGCCGTCAAGTTCTATCAGACCGGAACGTTCACCGTCGGCAATCGGCTGCTCGCCGAGAACGAACGCTCGGTGCAGGCCAACATGGAACGCACCAACTCGCTCAACTCGGGCCACCGCGCCTGCCAGGGCTGCGGCGAGGCACTGGGTGCCCGCTACGCGATCGACGCCGCGATGCGCGCCGCCAACAACCAGCTGATCGCGGTCAACGCCACCGGCTGCCTGGAGGTGTTTTCGACGCCGTATCCCGAAACATCGTGGCAGATTCCGTGGATCCACTCGTTGTTCGGCAATGCGGCGGCCGTGGCGTCCGGCGTGGCCGCGGCGATGCGGATCAAGGGACGTGGCGACGTCCGCGTCGTCGCGCAGGGCGGCGACGGCGGCACCACCGATATCGGCTTCGGCTGTCTGTCCGGCATGTTCGAGCGCAACGACGACGTGCTCTACATCTGCTACGACAACGAGGCCTACATGAACACCGGCGTGCAGCGCAGCAGCGCGACACCGCCCGCTGCGCGCACCGCCACGACGATGGCGGTCGGCCGCGAGCCGGGCAACCCGTTCGGCACCGGCAAGAACCTGCCGCTGATCGCGATGGCGCACGGCATTCCCTACGTCGCCACCGCAAGTGTGGCCAACCTGCGCGACCTCGAATTCAAGGTGACGCGCGCGATGGACATTCGCGGCGCGCGCTACATTCACATTCATGTCCCTTGCCCGCTGGGCTGGGGTTCCGCGCCGGCGGACACGATCAGGATCGCGCGGATGGCCGTCGAATCCGGGCTGTTTCCGTTGTTCGAGGCCGAGTACGGCGAGGTCACCGGGCGCACGAAGATCCGGCGTCAGGTCCCGGTCACCGAATACCTGAAGCTGCAAAAGCGGTTCGCCCATCTTTTCGGCAAGGAGCCGGACAAGCCGCGCCTCGACCAGATCCAGGCGCTTGCCGACAGGAATATCGCCCGGTTCGGCCTGCTCGCCGAGGAAATTGCCAGTGGATAAGCCGTTCGCGATCACGCTGGACGTCGGTTCGAGCCTCGCGAACAAGACCGGTTCGTGGCGCAATGCACGACCCCTCTATGTGGATCGGATGCCGCCCTGCAACAGCGCGTGCCCCGCGGGCGAGGACATCCAGGGCTGGCTCTACCATGCCGAGGGCGGTGACTATGAAGCCGCGTGGCGCGCGCTGACGGAGAACAACCCGCTGCCGGCGGTCATGGGACGCGTCTGCTACCACCCGTGCCAGGTCGCATGCAACCGCGGCAAGCTCGACGCTGCCGTCGGCATCAACGCGGTCGAGCGGTTCCTCGGCGACGAGGCGATCAAGCGCGGCTGGAAGTTCGCGCCGCCGAAAGTCGAATCGGGCAAACGGGTGCTGGTCGTGGGCGCGGGTCCGTCCGGGCTTTCGGCCGCCTATCACCTGCGCCGGCTGGGCCACCACGCAACGATCGTGGAAGCGGGTCCGATGGCGGGCGGCATGATGCGCTTCGGAATTCCCAAATACCGGCTGCCGCGGGATGTGCTCGACGCCGAGGTCCGCCGCATCGTCGACATGGGCGTCGAACTGCGGTTGAACTGCAAGGTTTCGAACGTCCTCGAGACGATGCAGGAAGGCCGGTTCGACGCCGCGTTCCTCGCCGTTGGCGCGCACATCGCCAAGCGCGCGTACATCCCCGCGGGCGAGGCCGCGCGGATGCTGGACGCGGTATCGGTCCTTCGCGGAATGGAGGGCGCGGAAAAACCCATGCTCGGCCGCCGCGTCGTCGTTTACGGCGGCGGCAATACCGCGCTTGACGTCGCGCGCACGGCGAAGCGCCTGGGGGCCACCGAGGCGATCATCGTCTACCGGCGGACGCGCGAAAAGATGCCCGCGCACGATTTCGAGGTCGAGGAAGCGCTGCAGGAAGGCGTGATGATCAAGTGGCTCTCGACCATCAAGAACATGGCGGACGAGGGAACGTTGACGGTCGAGAAGATGGCGCTCGACGACAAGGGATTCCCGCAGCCGACCGGCGAATTCGAAACGCTCGAGTCCGACTCCCTGGTGCTCGCACTGGGACAGGATGTCGACCTGTCGCTGCTCGAGGGCGTGCCGGGGCTGGCGGTCAAGGATGGCACCGTTCCGGTCGGTCCGAACATGATGACCGGCTATGGAGGCATCTTCGCGGGCGGCGACATGGTGCCCTCCGAGCGCACCGTCACCGTCGCGGTCGGGCATGGCAAGAAGGCGGCGCGGAACATCGACGCGTGGCTCAATGGTGCCGTGCACGCGCCCGCGCCGAAACACGAGCTGGCCGGATTCGAGACGCTGAATCCGTGGTACTACACCGACGCACCGCAAATGGTCCGCCCGACGCTCGACATCGCCCGGCGCACATCGACCTTCGATGAGGTCGTGAGCGGCCTCGACGAGGGCAACGCGCTGTTCGAGGCCCGCCGTTGCCTGTCCTGCGGCAACTGTTTCGAGTGCGACAACTGCTACGGCGTCTGCCCCGATAACGCCGTGATCAAGCTCGGCCCGGGCAAACGCTTCGAGTTCAACTACGACTATTGCAAGGGTTGCGGCATCTGCGTTTCGGAATGCCCGTGCGGCGCGATCAAGATGGTACCGGAGACGACCTGACGCGCCACTTCCGCGGGACCTGTAGCCGCCCGTGCGCTCGCCGATGCATGGCCCGCAATACACGATTTGCGATGTGGAGGGGGACCGCAGCGCCTTCGCATCGCGCGGCATTGACTTCTATCAACGCGCGCCGCCCCCGGCGCACTGCGTTGATCTGCGTCAACGCGTCACACGGACGCTGCCACTACGCTGCAAGCACGTCGGAAATACATTTGCGGCGCCGCGGTCCCAACGTGCAAACTGGCGGACGGCGGCGGCGGGTCCCGTCGTTCGGAAAGGAAATGCGTGGCATTGCGCGGCACCAGGCTGGATGTCGAATCCTCCCGGACACACTTCCGGCGCGGCATACCCGTTCTGCGCTCGAGTCGCGGGATCTGCCGCTCCAGACACATTGCTTTCGATTGCTGAGCAGGGTCGCGCTGCGCCGCCATGAACCCTTACGCCGTCTTCCTCCTGTACATGCTGGCCATCCTGGGGT
>CAVSDL010000012.1:0-213039 GCA_963726775.1 uncultured beta proteobacterium | reverse complement strand
CTCTACTGGGCATCCATCCAGTCGACGCCGTTCGCGCGACCACACTTCCGGGAGATCCTTGCCGCGCTCGACTTCGTCATTGCCAAGGACTATCCGGCGCGCGGCGAGGCATAGGCCGAGTTATACGCATCGCGCCGGCGGGGCGCTAACTGACGTGAAGGCCAGTTGCCAAAATGTCGAAGAAGATGCAGTACAAGGCTATCGGAACTGGAAGACCTACCAGCGTTCCGACGAGGTACGTGCGGAATTTGATTCCCGACATCGCCAGCGCGTAGTTCAATGCTGGGACTGTCTGGAACAGGATTCGTAGCAGCGCAACGCTCGCGATTGGATGGGCGTCTAGTTCGCGCAGTAACCGGAGCGCAACACGGTTCTCAAGCAATCTCAAGGCGTCCCCCCCAAGGGCTCGAATCGTGACGAACGTGAACGCGCACGAGGTAACGGCGGCGACGTAGGTGACCGCACCGCCCCACATTCGACCCAGTGTCAACACCGCCGCGGCGAGGAAGACCCAACCCGGAATCTGGATCAGATTGCCGAGAGAAAAGAGCAGCACGAACAGAATCAGTCCGCCGATCCGGTGTTGCAAGATGAGTTGCCGTAGGAACGCCAGATTGAAGTGATCGCGCAGTCCGGAGACTTCGAACACCGTCAGCAGGACGACCAGAAAGAGGCCGACACCAAGCAATCGCTTGTAGCGCCGAACGAAGAACATCGCCCTTTCCAGGGCCGGCGCAGGTCTCATGGATTCGAGCTAGACGCCGTCGGAAGGCCGCGTTGAACCCGGGCCCGTCACTCGGTTCGGCCCCGGAGCAAACATCGCCTTGTTGCGGTGACCGGATGCCGGGAAGCACTCCAACCGCGCACGTACGACGACCGTGTCTGCCCCGACCCCGGCATGCGGATACATGCGTCGCCGGTCAGAACCGTTCCACCCAGGGCCTCAACTCGATCTCCCAGGTCCACGCGCTGCGCGGCTGCCGGAGAACATTGAGATAGGTGAGCGCGATGGCATCGGGATCGAGCAGCGCATCCGGCTTGGCCGGGTCGTCCTTGTGTCCGGGGCCACGAATCCCGCCGTCGATGACGAAGTGCGCGACGTGAATCCCTTGCGGCGCCAGCTCTCGGGCGAGGCTCTGGGCAAGTCCGCGCAGTGCAAATTTGCCCATCGCGAACGGCGCCGACTGCGCGTACCCCTTAACGCTCGCCGAAGCGCCGGTAAACAGAATCGCGCCGTGCCGCTTTGGCAACATCCGGGTGGCGGCTTGCTGTGCGACCAAAAATGCGCCGAACGCGGTGACCTGCATGGCGCGCTGAACCTCGGCCGGGACGAGATCGATGAACGGTCCGCGGGAACGCGCGCTGGCGTTGTAGATGACCACGTCCGGCCCACCCTGTTCGCTATCGATGTCGGCAAACAGCCGCTGTACTGCCGTCTCGTCTTGGGCGTCGCAGCTCCAGGCGCGGGCACCTGTTTCGGTACACAACGGCGCAAGCTTCGCGGAGTCGCGCGCGGCGATTGAGACAGCGAGACCCTCCTTGCGGAGCAGGCGGGTGAGCGACGCGCTCAGTCCTTGGCCAGCACCGACGATCAACGCAGACTTGTAGGTTGGCGATGCCATAATCCATCCTTCTATCCGTTTCAACACGCATTGCGGTGTCGAGAGCCCGCGATGCTACATCGCCGAGCGCCGCGGCACCATGGTCTACGGTTAGGTGCAGGTTCAAGCAACCGGTAAGGCAAAGGAATGCTAGATGCCCATTGAACTTCACGCATTCGATACGCCGAACGGTCGCAAGATCAGCGTTGCCCTGGAGGAAATGGCGCTTCCTTACACCGTCAAGATCGTCGATCTCAGCAAGAGCCAGCAGTTCGAACTGGATTTCCTGAAGATCAGCCCGAGCGGCAAGATACCCGCGATTGTCGACCTGGACGGGCCCAACGGGAAACCAGTCAGCGTTTTCGAATCGGGCGCGATCCTCATTTACCTGGGCGAGAAGACCGGCAAGTTCTGGCCGCGCGATCTGGAGACGCGCATCCCGGTGCTGGAATGGCTTATGTTCCAGATGGGAAATTTCGGGCCGATCCCCGGGCAGGTCCACCATTTCGCGACGGTCGAGAATGAAGATGACCGTCGCTACGCACTCGCGCGCTTTTCGATGGAGACGCGGCGCCTCTACGCGGTGATGGACCGCAGGTTGGCGACGCACGAGTTCTTCGCAGACGAGCTGTCGATCGCCGACTTCGCCATTCTCGGGTGGGCGTGGCGGCATCCCCGGCACAAGGTCGATCTAGCCGAGTTTCCGCACGTACGTCGGTGGTATGAAGCGATGATGGCGCGCCCCGGCGTCCAGCGCGGATTCGCGGTAAAACTGAGCTGAATCGCAAGGATGTGGCCAACCGACGGCGACCCAGGCGCTCAACCGTCGGCGCACCGCGATCCCTGTCGCTCTTCACCCAGAGTAGATGTTGTTCAGATGCTCGACTTGATTGGGAGCACAGATCAATGCGCAATAATTCCCCAAAGGCTCGAAAGCGTCGATTCGCAGTGATCGCTATCGCCCGAATCGTTTGGTGCGGGTTGGGCGCGGCCGTCGCTCTGGGTCTGGTCCTCACATTGGTCAACCCGCCAACCGACCTTCTCCTGTTGGCTTCATTCGGCGGCACTGCCGTCTTCCTGTTCGGACTCACCCGTGCGCCGGCAGCGCAGCCCCGCTCCCTTTTCGGAGGCCATCTCGGCGGCGCACTCATCGGCGTGAGTTGCTACCAGTATTTTGGGGACGCCACCTGGGTCTACGTCCTCGCGCTCGTGCTATCGCTGATTTTCATGCTCGTGACGAAGACCGTACACCCTCCGGCCGGCGCCAATCCTCTGCTCATGCTGCACGCGCACGCCGGTTTTGCCGCTGTCCTGCAACCAGTCGGACTGGGGATCGTGATCCTTGCGTTCGTTGCCGCGCTGTGGAGTCGACTTCTGCCGGGGACGGTGCGGTATCCCGCAAATTGGTGGGAAAAGTCGCCGCCGTCGCTGTTCTGGGGCGGATGGGTTGAATGAGTTCTTGGCCACACCGCATTCAAGGAGATCCCTTTCCCGGAACGCGTTAGGCAAGGTGGCGTCCATCGCCGAGCAACGTTCGGGCATGAGTTCGTTGGAGCTTCACGGTGCAACCCAAATGGCACCCCATTCATCCACCATTGGACCGTCTGCTTATCGGCAATTTTGGCGATAACGGCCGTCCGTCCGGAGTTGGCCGGTCAGCGACCTTCAAGCAGGGGCACCGGCGGCGCCCATGGCCGGGCACGCAAAAACTCGCACATGGAGTTGGAGTTGGCGCAGGTAGCGGCATCCACCGAGTTCCGTCCGTTGTCCTCCGCGCCCGCCTGATTTGCCCGATCAGCTTCTGCCTTCATCGGCTTCCTTGAGATGCCCGCCGCCTACTCGCGGCACTTCACGTTCAGCCCTTCGGTTCGCGTTGTCACCTACTATGGCCTCGGCTGACTTCTGGCGATCCATCCCGACACCTCTCGATGTCGGTAGCACAAGGCAGACCGCCAGATCTCCCCGGGTATTGCGCACGCACCTTCACGCTTATGCCTGTCGGATCTACGTCGCAGCGTTCCGTGCAAGTATTGGGCTTTGCAGATATTTGCCTGCTCACCCCGCTGCGCCGCCTCTATCCGCTTCCTGTTCGTCAGGCCAGCGCTTTGCCTTCGGTTTCCTCCGGATTCGCAGTCGCCCGCGACACCCTTGCCGTTCGGCTAACACTTCCCCTTGCCGGGTGTGTAGAGGACTTTCACCTCCAAGTACGTGCGCCCTGCCGGGCGCACAAACAAAAACGGCCTGCCCGAAGGCAAGCCGCTGATTTGTTTGGTTGCGGGGGAAGGATTTGAACCTTCGACCTTCGGGTTATGAGCCCGACGAGCTGCCAGACTGCTCCACCCCGCGGCAGGATCGAAACTATAGCGCGTCGACGCCTCTGGGTCAATTCTTCGCGGGCGGGGACGCCTCGCGCCTACCGCTCAGAGCGCTTCGGTCTCGGCCGCCTTCGGGCGCCACACGAGAAGCCGCGCCTCCGCCTTCGTGACCGCGTAATCGAGCACCAGCGCAAACGCGGTGAGCACGAGGATCCCGGCGAGGACAGTGTTGATGTCGAACACGCCCTCCGCCTGCAGGATCAGGTAACCGACGCCTTTCGCGGAGCCGAGATATTCGCCGACGACCGCGCCTACGAAGGCCATGCCGACCGCAGTGTGCAGGCTGGAGAACACCCACGACGTCGCCGACGGCAGATAGATGTGGCGCAGCAATTGCCGCTTCGAGGCGCCGAGCATCCTTGCATTGGCGAGCACCGTCGGGCTCACTTCCTTGACACCCTGGTAGACGTTGAAAAAGACGATGAAGAACACGAGCGTCACGCCGAGCGCGACCTTCGACACAATGCCGAGGCCGAACCACACGGCGAAGATCGGCGCCAGGATCACGCGCGGCATCGCGTTCATCGCCTTGATGTACGGGTCGGCGAGCGCGGATGCGACGGGACTCAGCGCCAGCCAGAGGCCGACCAGCAGGCCGAGCACGCTACCGGCGACAAAAGCGAGTAGCGTTTCCAGCAGCGTGATGCCGAGATGCGCGTAGATCTTCCCGCCCGCGAACCATTGCCACACGACTTTCAGCACCTGCACCGGCCTTCCGAAGAAGAACGCCGTGTTCTTCGCGAAATCGTCGGTGACGAGACCCGGCGTGGTCAGCGCGTACCAGACCGCGAACAGCGCACCCAGCACCAGCGCATGGTAGAGGGCAAGCTTGACCCGTGAATCAACGGCGGCTTTGCGCATAGCCCTTCAGTACTTCCGCTTTCATCGTGTGCCAGATCGCGCCGTGCAATTCGACGAAGCGTGGTGTCATCCGTATTTCGGCGACGTCGCGCGGGCGCAAGAGGTCGATCGCAAACTCGCCGATCGGATGCGTCTCGGGCCCGGCCGAGAGCACGACGACGCGGTCGGAGAGCGAGATCGCCTCCTCGAGATCGTGGGTGATGAAGAGCACCGACTTGCGATTCGCGCTCCACAGGTCCAGAAGCTCGTTCTCCATCAGCTGTCGGGTCTGGATGTCGAGTGCCGAGAACGGTTCGTCCATCAGCAGGATCTGCGGATCGAGGATCAGCATCTGCGCGAGCGCGACGCGTTTCCTCATGCCGCCGGACAGCTGGTGCGGAAAGCGGTCCTCGAATCCCGCGAGCCCCACACGGGTGAGCCAATCCCGGGCCCGCGGCACCGCTGCGTTGCGCGCAACGCCGTGGAACTCGAGGCCAGCCGTCACATTGGCGAGCGCACTCCGCCACGGCATCAGCGCATCGGTCTGGAACATGTAGCCAGCACGCGCGTTGATGCCGTGCAGCCGTTTGCCGAAGATCTCGACGTGGCCCCCCGAGGGCGCGAGCAGGCCGGCGGCCACGTTGAGCAGCGTCGATTTCCCACAGCCCGTCGGCCCGACCACCGACACGAACTCACCGGGGGCGATCGCGAGCGAAGTATCCCGAACCGCGGTGTAGCGCCCTGCCGCCGCGTCCTTTGCGCCGGGACGCGCGGCGAATGCGCAGGTGATCCGCTCGAGTGCCAGCGCCGATTCCTGTGCGGCGATAGCCACCGGCGTCACTTGTATTTCTGCGCTGCCTTCAGCGCGAACGACGCGTCGATCGTCTTCGCGAGGTCCACCGTCGCGCTCTGGACGCCGGGATCAAAGGACTTGAGGTCGCGATAAACGTTGCGCGCAGCCTCCATCCCGACAATCCCGTCGTGCTTGTAGGACTCGAGGTTCTTCTCGAGCGACGCCTTGTAGAGCGCCTTGTCCACGTAGTAGTCGGAAGGCACCGCCGCGACAATCTCGTCGGGGGTCGACGTCTGGATGAAGCGCAGCGCGCGCATCATCGCGTTCACGAATGCCTGCGTCGTGTTCGGGTACTTCTTCGGGAAGTCTACCGGCAGGTAGATCGAGCCCGCGGCGTAGGCACCGCCGTAGACGTCCTGCATTCCTTTCGCGGTGCGCGTGTCGACGACCGCGGTGAAGCCCTGCGACTCGAGCTGCGCGATCACCGGGTCGAGATTCGCCAGCGCGTCGAGCTCCCCGCGCTGCATGATCGCGACCGCCCCCGCTGTCACGCCGGCGCCGATGATCGAGACATCGTCCGGCTTCAATCCGCTCTTCGCGAGGAGTATGTTGACGAACATGTTGGTCGACGACCCCGGCGCCGTGACGCCGATCTTCATTCCTTTGAGGTCGGCCGGCGATCTGTATTTCTCGGCCTTCGCCTTGTTCATCACCAGCACGATCGCCGAGTATTTGCCCTGCAGAAACACCGCCTCGATGTTCTGGCCCTTCGCCTGCTGCGTGATCGTGTGCTCGTACGCGCCGGAAACAATGTCGACGCTGCCGCCCAGCAACGCCTGAAGCGCGCGGGCGCCGCCCGAGAAGTCCTGTATCTCGATATCCAGCCCTTCGGCCTTGAAGTAGCCCTTCTGCTCCGCGATCGTAAGGGGAAGGTAGTAGAACAGCGTCTTTCCGCCAACGCCGACGGTCAGCTTGGGTTTTTCCGGCGCCTGCGCGTAGATCGACGGCGCGGCGAACGCAAGGCACAGCGCGGCGACCGCCGCGAATGGGAACCAGCGACGCATGAGATCCTCCTGGAAGACGCCCGTTCTCAGGGGCGCAACGGGATTCGCATTCTCCGCGCGCGAAGACACAGCGTCAAACCGAGGCCGGAAACGCGACCACGTGGTCGATCGCGAGCCGGATGCCGATTTTCTCGCCGATCGCGTGGTCGTGATGCGAGGGCACGAGCGAGAGCACGTCCGTGCCCGACGCCAGCCGCAGCGTATACAGGAAGTCGGCGCCGCGAAACGCCTTTGCGGCGACCTCCGCGTGCCACGGGCTCGCGTCGTCGTGGACGATGTCGTCGGGCCGCACCAGCAGGTCCATGGCGGCGCCCTCGACAACAGACGCCGGCAGCGTCGTGTCGAGCTCGCCCAGCTCGGTTGCCAGCGTGTGTATCCCGGCAACGACGCCGCGCACGAAAACACCCTGCCCGACGAAATCGGCGACGAAACGCGTCGCCGGGCGGTGATAGAGGTTGTAGGCCGCGTCCCACTGCTCGATCCGGCCTTGATGCATGATGCCGATCTCGTCGGCCAGCGCAAAGGCCTCGTGCTGGTCGTGCGTGACGAGAATCGCCG
This sequence comes from uncultured beta proteobacterium, assembly GCA_963726775.1. Lineage (GTDB taxonomy): Bacteria > Pseudomonadota > Gammaproteobacteria > Burkholderiales > Casimicrobiaceae > CAIWHR01. The sequence continues at coordinate 205,808 of CAVSDL010000012.1, read as the reverse complement.
TCGTGCCGCTGTTCTTGATGATGGCGCGCACTTCGAGGGAGAGCCGCTCCCGAAGATCCACGTCGAGATTCGAGAACGGTTCGTCTAGGAGCAACAGGTCGGGCTCCGGAGCGAGCGCGCGGGCGAGTGCCACGCGTTGCTGCTGGCCGCCGGAGAGCTCGTGCGGATACGTGTCCGCCGCGGCGTCGAGGCCCACCATCGCGAGCAGTTCGGCAACGCGCGCGCGCGCCGCCGCATCGGGCCGCCGGCCGAATGCAAACCCGACGTTGCCGGCGACGGTCAGGTGCGGGAACAGCGCGTAGTCCTGGAATACCATGCCGATTCGCCGCTCCTCCGGCGGCACGAGGCGTCCGGGCTCGGAGACCGTGCGGCCCGACAACGCGATCGATCCGCCGGTCAGCGGCTCGAAGCCGGCGAGGCAGCGCAGGACGGTGGTCTTGCCGCAGCCGGACTGGCCGAGCAGACAGCCGATCCGGCCGTCGGCCAGGGTGAAATCGAGACCGCGCACCACGCGATTCGCGCCGTACGCATGCTCGAGGTTGCGGACTTCGACCGAGGCTGCCACGGGCGCGAGTTTAACCTGCCGCGGAATCACTCCGCCGCGACTCAGATCGTCTGCCCCGCACGACGGTTGGCGCGTCCGCGGTCGAGTTCCTTCAGTTTGTCCGCCATCGCCGGTCCGATGAAGAGGCGCACGCCGCGATCTGCAAGTGCGTTGGCGCTCGGGTCGGCGGCGCCACCCCCCGCCCGCGCCGCCTCGAATCCTTCGCGCAGCGAGTCGGCATGGGCGAGCGCATCGCCGAACAGCACCGCACCGAGGTCCGTCGCCGTTGCACTGCGGCCGCAGCCCGCGGTCGCACCTTCCGCTGCGGCCGTCATCACCAGCGTGAAGTCGTTTTCCAGCGCATCGACGAAGGCGCTCGAGTAACAGGCGGACACGACGACGATCCGCCAGCGGATGCCCGCCTCGTCGAGCAGCGCACGCAGCACCGCGGCGCAAGCGGCGCGAGCTCCAGCGGAGGCATCGCAACGTCGAGGGTTCCGTCCCGTTCGCTCGGTCCCGCGAGGTAGAGCATGACGACATCGTCTTCGGGATTGATCGCCGTCGCCATTTCCTTCAATGTTTCGCGCAGGTGGGTAACCGTCGCCATCGGCGTTTCGAGCAGAGTCGCCGGGCTGTTGACCAACACGAGCGAGCGGCCCTGCGTGTCCCAGCGCTCGTCCATCGTGCGCTGCGCGGCCAGCACGTCCAGACGATACGCGTCGTCTCGCGCATCGCCGGCGAAACCTACGAAATAGAGATCGGTATCGCCGGGGCGCTCGTCGTCGAGATTGCCGAGGGCATCGTCGAGCAGCGTCTGCTGGGCGCCGAGCACCGGTTCCGAGGCCGGGTTCGGAAACCGGCCGTCCGCAGGCGCCGACGCGGAACGCCACCATGGCTCGGTCGGCGTCAGCGCGGGCGCCAACGCAATCGGCGCGGCCAACAGCAGCCCGCCGGCCAGCGCCCGCAGCCAGAGGTGCGAAGGCGCCGGAATGAGCGACACGGCAACAACGCGCACGAACAGCGCGAGCGCCCAGGCGACCAGCGCGAGGTCGAACGCATTCCCGAACCAGTCCGTCAGCGCCCCGACCGGCGGCAGCACATAGGGAAGCGTGTGCACGATCTGGACAACCGGATACCCCGCCAGCGACAGAACCGGGATCGCCAGCGCGAGCGCCTTCTGCCGAAACGCGAGCGCGATGACGGCAGCGCTCAGGAGGAGCAGCCCTGCAGTGAAGAACTCGCTCCCTGCGCCGAACCAGGAGAACTGCGCTGCGGGAGCGTAACGAATCCAATCCGTGCCGATATCGATCATTGCCGACACGACAAACAGCAGCAGCAGCTGAGCCGGGTCGATCCGGAACGCGAGGCGCGACACCGGCAGAAACAACGCGAGGCGGAGGCCGGCGAAAAGGTTGCGGCCAAGCTTGACGAGTTCGTAGATCATGGCGTGGAACGGATGCCGCCGCGCAGCGGAACCGCGCGCCGGTCCGGACCGGAAAGCTCAGGCACCGACTGCGGCGTGCGCGGCGACGTACGCCTTCACGCGGTCGACGGCGGCCGGCAGCTCGGCGCAACGCTGCGGCCGCGATTCGAGGTCGGCGTACGCGGCCGGGCGCTCCGGATCGCGATCGAGCGCCTCCCGGATCGTCGCCGCGAATTTTGCCGGCAGCGCCGTTTCGATGCAGACCAGCGGCACGCCGGAATCACGATACCGGCGTCCCACCGTCACGCCGTCGGCCGTATGCGGATCCAGCATCACACCCCGGCGCGCGAACGTGTCGCGGATCGTCAATATGCGTTCCGCGTGCGTGCTCGTGCCGGACACGAAGCCCGACGCCTTGACGCGCGACCAGTGCGGCGTGCCGCCGAGGTCGAAACCGCCGTCGCGCTCCAATAGCCACCACAGTTCGCGCACGACCGCGGGATCGCGCCCCGCGATGTCGAACGCATAACGCTCGAAATTCGACGCCTTCGAGATGTCCATCGACGGACTGGACGTCGCCCGCGTCTCCGCGGTCTGGCGCGGCCGATAGCGGCCGGTGCGGAAGAATTCGTCCAGCACGTCATTCTCGTTGGTGGCGAGCATGAGCTTCCGGATCGGCAGCCCCATCTCCCTGGCAACATGGCCCGCAAGTATGTTGCCGAAGTTTCCGGTCGGCACCGCGAAGTCGACCGGCTCGCCGTCCGCGCCCGTGACCGCGAAATAGCCCTTGAAATAGTAGACGATCTGCGCGGCGACGCGCGCCCAGTTGATCGAATTGACCGTCCCGATGCGCCAGCGCGTCTTGAACGCGGCGTCGGCACTCACGGCCTTCACGATGTCCTGACATTCGTCGAATACGCCATCGATCGCGATGTTGTGGATGTTCGGGTCGGCAAGGCTGTACATCTGCGCCTGCTGGAACGGACTCATGCGGCCCTTGGGCGACAGCATGAACACGCGGATCCCGCGCTTGCCCCGCATCGCATACTCGGCGGAGCTGCCCGTGTCGCCCGACGTCGCGCCGAGGATGTTGAGCACGCGCCCCTCCTTCGCCAGCACGTACTCGAAGAGGTTGCCAAGGAGCTGCAGCGCGATGTCCTTGAACGCCAGCGTCGGGCCGTTCGACACGTGCAGGAGGTGCACGCCGGGTTCGAGCGCCGTGACCGGCGTGATGGCGTCGTCGCCGAACGTCGCCGCCCTGTACGTGCGGTCGATCAAACCCTTCAGGTCGACCGGCGGAATGTCGTCGATGAAGCGCGACAGCACCGCGAGCGCGAGGCCGCGATAGTCGAGCGGGCGCATCGCCGCAAGCTCGGGCGAAGACAATCGCGGGTACGCCTGCGGAACGGCGAGGCCACCGTCCGGAGCGAGGCCTTGCTGCAGGACCGCCAGGAACGGCTGCGGGTCGCCGGCCCATGTGCCTCGGGTGCTGATGTAGCGCATCGCGTCAGTTCAACGACTCGAGCCGCACGCGCACGACATCGCCGTTGACCGTCGGCAGGGCCACGATCCGCGCGATGGCGGCCACGACCTGCTTCTCGATGCACAGGTGCGTCAGCAGGATGATGTCGGTCTGCTCCTCGCCCTCGGGCGGCTCCTTCTGGATCATCGCGTCGATCGAAATGTCGCGATCGGCGAGGATGCGCGTGATGTCGGCCAGTACGCCCGGCTTGTCGTGCACCCGCATCCGCAGGTAATAGCTGGTCTCGACCTCGCCCATCGGCAGGAACGGCACGTCGGAAAGCTGGTCCGGCTGGAAGGCGAGGTGTGGCACGCGGTGCTCCGGGTCCGCCGTGTGCATCCGCGTGACGTCGACGAGATCCGCAATCACGGCGCTTGCCGTCGGCTCGGCGCCGGCGCCCGCGCCGTAGTACAGCGTCGGCCCGACGGCATCACCCTTTACCAGCACCGCGTTCATCACGCCTTCGACGTTGGCGATCAGCCGCCGCGAAGGGATCAACGTCGGGTGAACGCGCAGCTCGATCCCGGCCGGAGTGCGCCGCGTGATGGCGAGCAACTTGATCCGGTAGCCCAGCTCCTCGGCGTAGCGGATATCCTCGCGCGTCAGCTTCGAAATGCCCTCGGTGTACACCTTGTCGAACTGCATCGGCACGCCAAAAGCAATCGCCGACATGATGGCGAGCTTGTGCGCGGCGTCGATGCCCTCGATGTCGTACGTCGGGTCGGCCTCGGCGTAGCCGCGCGCCTGCGCCTCGGCCAGCGCCTCGGCGAACGAAGCGCCCTGAGCGCGCATTTCGGACAGGATGAAATTCGACGTGCCGTTGATGATGCCGGCGATCCATTCGATGCGATTGGCGGTGAGGCCTTCGCGCAGCGCCTTGATGATCGGTATGCCGCCGGCAACCGCGCCCTCGAACGCGACCATCACGCCCTTCGCGTGCGCCGCGGCGAAAATAGCGTTGCCATGGCGCGCAAGCAACGCCTTGTTCGCGGTGACCACATGCTTGCCGTTGGCGATCGCCTGCAGAATGTAGGTTCGTGCCGGCTCGATGCCGCCGATCAGCTCGATCACGATGTCGATGTCCGGATGTGCGAGCACGACGCCGGCGTCGTCGGTCAGGTTGACGCCTGCGGCACCCTGGACCAGCGCGCGCGCGCGCTCGAGCGCGCGCTCGGCGATCCAGGTGATGCGGATCGGCCGGCCGGCGCGGCGCGTGATCTCTTCCTCGTTGCGCCGCAGTACCGTCCAAGTGCCAAGCCCGACGGTGCCGATGCCGAGCAGGCCCGCTTGCAGCGGCTTCAATGCCGGGCTCGCGGTCATAGGTGGCCATCCTTCCTGAACATATCCTTGATGCCTCTGACCGCCTGTCGCGTACGGGCTTCATTTTCAATCATCGCGAAGCGTACGTAGTTGTCACCGTATTCACCAAAGCCGATCCCCGGGGAAACGGAGACCTTGGCCTGCGCCAGCAGCTTTTTCGTAAATTCGAGCGAGCCGGCGGCACGGTAGGCTTCGGGGATCTTCGCCCAGACATACATCGACGCCTTCGGGTTGTCCACCATCCAGCCTGCCTCGTGGAGCCCCCTGACCAGCACGTCGCGCCGCTTCTGGTACTTCATCGCGATGTCGGCCACGCAATCCTGCGGCCCTTCGAGCGCGGCGATCGCCGCGACCTGGATCGGCGTGAACGTCCCGTAGTCGTGGTAGCCCTTGATCCGCGACAGTGCGTAGACGAGGTCCTTGTTGCCGATCATGAAGCCGATGCGCCAGCCCGCCATGTTGTAGCTCTTCGACATCGTGAAGAATTCGACGGCGACCTCGCGCGCGCCCGGCACCTGCATGATCGACGGCGCCTTCCAGCCGTCGAAAGTGATGTCGGCGTACGCGAGATCGTGGACGACCCAGATGCCATGCTCCCTCGCCAGAGCGATGATCTTCTCGAAAAACGGCAATTCGACGCACTGCGCCGTCGGGTTCGACGGGAAGTTGATGATCAGCATCTTCGGCTTCGGGAAGCTCGTATGGATCGCAATCTCGAGCTCCGCGAAAAAATCGCCGTCCGGCGTGATCGGCACATGGCGAATGTCGCCGCCGGCGATCACCGGTCCGTAGATGTGAATCGGATAGCTGGGATTGGGCACAAGCACCGTGTCGCCACGGCCGAGTGTTGCAAGGGCCAGATGCGCGATGCCTTCCTTGGAGCCGATGGTGACGATCGCCTCGGTCTCCGGGTCGAACTCGACGCCGAAGCGCCGCTCGTACCAATGGCAGATCGCGCGGCGCAGCCGCGGAATGCCCTTCGACACCGAATAGCCGTGCGTATCCGGGCGCAGCACCGTTTCGACGAGTTTGTCGACGATATGCTGCGGCGTCGGGCCATCGGGATTGCCCATCCCGAAGTCGATGATGTCCTCGCCACGGCGACGCGCGGCCATCTTGAGTTCGGCAGTGATGTTGAAGACGTACGGGGGGAGACGCGTGACGCGCGGGAAATCGGTGCCGGGAGCGGGGGACATGCGTGTCTTTCTGCGTAAGCGCCCGGAACCGTCCGAGCGACGTGAAAGCGGATGGAGCCTACAATCCTAGCTAATTCTGGATCTTACCGCAATGCACCATCGATTTGACGCGGGCGGGATTCTTCCCCGATCCGGTTCTCTTCGGTGCCGTGTGGGATTTCCGACGCACGGTCCCGCCTTGTGCGCGCCGGACGACCGGTGTGAGTCGAAGTCACCCGCCGGGCGGGCGGTCGCGGTTCGAGCGTTCCGGTCCGCCCCGGCGAACCGGCCCTAACCGACCAGGTTCCTGTTGAAGAACGCGACTGTTCGCTGCCAGGCCAGTTTGGCCGCGGCTTCGTCGTAGCGCGGCGTCGTATCGTTGTTGAAGCCGTGCTGCGTGCCCGGGTACTTGTACATCTCATACCTTACGCGGGCAGCCTTCAGTGCCGCCTCGTACGCCGGCCAGCCCGCATTGATCCGTTCGTCGTTGTCCGCGTAATGAACGAGCAGCGGGGCCTTGATGTTTGCGGCGTCTTCCGCTGCGGGCTGGCTTCCGTAGAACGGCACTGCCGCGCCGAGGTCCGGCAGGCGCGTTGCCAGCATGTTGACGATTCCGCCGCCATAGCAGAATCCGACGACGCCGATCCTGCCGGTGGATTCGGGAAGACCCTTGAGAAAGTTCGCCGCCGCGACAAAATCCGCGCGCGATTTGGCCTGATCGAGTTTCGCGAACAGCTCGCGCGCCTTGTCCTCGTCGCCCGGATAGCCTCCCAGGGGGAATAACCCGTCTGGCGCAAATGCCAGAAATTTGTCGAGCGCCAGCCGGCGGGCGATGTCCTCGATGTGCGGGTTCAGCCCGCGGTTTTCGTGGATCACGAGGACGCCGGGAAGCTTCCCCGCCGCCGCGGCGGGTCGCACGAGATACCCGCGCATCTTGCCGTGGCCCTCAGGCGACGCGTATTCGACAAACCTGGCACTGATCCGGGCGTCGTCCTTCGCGATCTGCTGCGCTTCGGCAAAGCGCGGGCTGAGCGCGTCGAGCAGCATGGAGGCGGTGACCCCGCCCAACGCATACTTCGCAACGCCATTGAGGAAGCCTCGGCGATCGACGAGTCCATGAACGTACTTGTCGAACCAGCGCAGGACTTCAGGATCGAAATCAGCGGCTTTCTTGCGTTGCATGTGAACTCCTCCCGTATGTTCGCACCACGGCGCATGGACGACACGTGCCGCGTCATAGACTACCATCGACCCACAATTGCCGGCCGGACGCGCACCCGACAAACACGTCAACAGGACACGGGGCCGGACGATTCCCGATGGCGGGTTCGATCCCGATACGGGCGCGTTGGAGCATCGGGGTCAGGCAGGGCCGGCGCACCCGCTGCGGGCTACAGTAAAATCGGAGCATCGATCGTCAAAGGAGTCCTGATGAAGCACATCCACCGCGCCGCTCTCGCCGCCGTCGCCTCGCTGTTCGCGGCCACCGCATTCGCGCAACAGGTGGTCAAGCCGCCGATCGCGCAATACGGCGTCGACATAGGAACACGCACGATGTCGATCCCCGGCATGCCGACGGGCGGCATGGCGGCGATGATGATGCCGGGCGGCATGGGCGGCGGACCCACCAAGGAGCTTTTCCTCGGCCTGCGGTCGACCCAGAAGGCGGCTTCGCCGCAGGCCGATCATGACATCCCGCCCGGCATGAACGCGGGCAAGGCGCTGCCCCTGCTGCCCCCGCCCCAGGTTGCCGCGCGCACGGAGATTCCGGACGAGGAGCCCGCGCCGGAAAAACCCAAGGCGCGGATGCTCGTGTACTGGGGCTGCGGCGAGGCCATTCGCAGCGGCCAGCCGAAGGTGGCCGACACCGAAAAGATGTCGATGCTGCAATTCGGCGAGGCACTGCGCGGCCGCTCGCCGCCGGACCGGACGGGCGCGCTCCGCAATGCGCAGCTGCGATGGCCGAACGAGCGCGAACCGAAGCAGGTGCCGGCCACCGCATCGATCAAGGGCGAGCAGTTCGTGCACGGCAACTCGACGCCGGACATCAAGTTCGCGATCGGCGACCGGCAGGACTTCCTCGCGGCGTTCGAAATGACCGCCAAGGGGACGTTCCCCGGACCGTTCGCGCTCGACTGGAAATCGATTCCCCATGCGCAGGGCTACTTCCTCCAGGCGATCGGCCATCGCGAGAGCACGGGTGAGATGATCATCTGGTCGTCGAGCGAATTGCAGGACACCGGCTGGGGCCTCATGACCTACCTGCCCAACGATTTCCTGAGAAAGATGATTGCCGACAAGGTCGTGCTCCCGCCCGAGGCGACGACCTGCGCGGTCCCGAAGGGCATATTCGAAGGCGTGCAGGGCGCGATGCTGCAGGCGATCGCGTACGGCGAGGAGCTCAACCTCGTGCACCCGCCGCGTCCGGCCGATCCCAAGGTCGCGTGGGAGCAGATCTGGTTCGCCAAGGTCCGGGTCAAGTCGACCGGCATGGTCCCGCTCGGCATCGGCGACGGCGAAGGGGATGGGGGGCGCAGTCGCGAACGAGCGCAACCCCGCGAGCCGCGACCGGCAACCCCCCTGGACGACGCCGGCGACGCCATCAACAAGCTGAAGGGCCTGCTGAAATTCTGACCCTGGCGCATTGCGGCGCGGGGCGCGGTGTCCGGATGCCGAAGGCCAACGTCTGCGAATATCCACGCATGGGATCCGGGCCGGCCGCATGAAATTCCACCTGGCCACCGCCGCCGGCAACGTCGTCACCGGACTCGGTCCCGGCTGGGTGCGAATCGGCGCGCAGGAATATCGTGCGAACGTCGTGCTGACGTCCGAAACGGTGGCGACGGGCTGGGCGGTCGGGGGTTTCGACGGCCTGGTCGAATCCGATCTTGCCGGCCTGCTCGTTCACGTTCCCGACATCGTGCTGCTGGGCACGGGCGCGACGATCCGCTTTCCGCATCCGCGGCTCTCGCGGGCGCTCGCCCAGGCGCGGGTCGGATTCGAGGTCATGGACACCGCCGCGGCATGTCGGACGTTCAATATCCTCGCGGCCGAGGGCAGAAAGGTCGTGGCGGCGCTGCTTGTCGCGTGATTTGTCACTTCGGCTGCCGCGATCCCGAATCGCCGCCGCATGCGCCGCGCGGCGACGCCCTGCACCTGTCCCCGGCGCGCGCTCAGAGCGTATCGGTGACCAGCACGCGGCCCCTGGCGCCGACGGCGGTCCGACCGTCCGCGCCCTTGATCCTGCCCCGCAGCTCGACGACATCGCCGCGGAGTCTGGCATTCGGCGTCACGCGCACGATCAGCCATTCCAGACGTATCGTTTCGTCGGCGAAAACCGGAGTGCGAAAGCGCTGCCAGAACTCCAGCCCGACCATCGCCCCGTGCTTCGAAAAATGCGCCGCCGTCAGCGCGAGCAACAGCGCGGTCGTGTGCGTACCGCTGGCGATGACCCGCCGGTACCGGGTGCGCGCCGCGAACGCGGCATCGTGATGCACGGGATTGTCGTCGCCGACTTGCCTCGCGAAACCAGCTACCAGTGCGGGCGTCAGCGTGACTTCCGAAGAAAATCGCTCACCGGCCCGGACGGTCATGCGCCCTCCTCACAGTGCGCACTGGAAGGTTCATCGGCACGGCGACTGCAGACAGGTCATCGGGGGGGGTCCGCTTCGGGCTTGCGCGCGGTGATCGTCCAGGAGCTCGACTGCATCATGATCCTGCCGCGGTCCTCGTAACGCGCGAGTTCGGCGCGCAGCGCGCCCTCGATTTCCTGTTTTCGGCGCTCGGCCTCCGCCCCGCCTTCGCGGAAGATCTCGCCCGCGGGGCCCAGCGCCAACTGGAACTCCATCGCTTGCTCCACATTGCTTCCCACCATGACCGGCCCGTCGACGCGCGTGAAGCCGATGTCGACGAATCCGGCAGCCCGGAGCTGCGCGGTGACCACCTCCGGATTGGCCATCGAAAACGGACCCGGCCCGCAGGTTGCCGCGTTGTCTCCGGGCGGCGGAAGGAAGTTCAGCACCACTTGCTTGGGCACGCCGAGAAAGGGATTGTCCTCGATGGCCCTCCACGTGATGAACAAAAGCTTTCCGCCGGGCTTGAGCGCCGTCCTGACATTGCGCATCGCCGCCACCGGATTGCTGAAGAACATCATGCCGAACCGGGAAAAGCACAGGTCGAATTCAGGATCGAAGCGATGGTTCTGAACGTCGGCCTCGACGAAGCGGACGTTGGTCAGCCCGGCCTCCCGCGCATCGCGGCGTCCTTTTTCCAGGAAGGCATCGCAGCAGTCGAGTCCCAATACCGACCCCGCGGGGCCGACGATCCTGGCCAGCTCGATCGCGGTATCGCCCCAGCCGCAGCCGACGTCGAGCGCCCTGGCCCCCGGCGGCAGTTGCAGACTGCGCAGCGGCGCCTGGCTGTGGTAACCGAGGCCCTCCATCATGATGTTGCGAAAGCGTTCGAATTTCGCAACGAGGACGTTGTTCCAGAATGCAGTGAACTCGTCGTTCGAGACGGCCGATTCCGACGTCATGGTGGATGCCTCCGCAAACTTGGCAGAATGGCCGGACGCCTGCCCGCAACGGGGCCGGCGGAACCCGATACTACCGCACGTCGCGCGGTGGCAAAGCATCCGGGCAGAGGCGCACGCCGGCCCGTCGTCGCGCCGCATCGACCGCAGTCGACTACCACCGGCATCCGACGTCGGTGATCGTATCCTTGAGCAGCAACGGAATGGCCAGCAAGCCCAACCCGGCGTACGCATCGCGGCAATCGGGTTGCGCGGCCTTCTGAATGGCACGGCCCAGCTTCGATTCGGGGTCGGGTTTTGGTGGGGCCAGATTGAGCGGCACGACGCTCGTACGCCGCGAATCGGAGCTTCCGCTTTCGCGGCCGGCCTTGCGCGCCGCTTCGACGTCGGTGCGCGGCGGCAGGACCAACCCGGGCGGTTCGCCCGGCGCCGGAGACGGCGCGCGCGGAGTGAACGCCTCGTCGACGTCGCCAGGTGCCCCGAAGCGAAGACGCGGCAGCGACTCGATGCCGGGAGCATCGCGCGGTGGCGCCGTTTGCACGGGACGCGGGGACTCGCCGTCGGCCGCGCGCGGCGTTACGCGATCGACGCGTGGCAGGGCCGCGGCGGGGGCGTCCCGCGGTGCCGGCGATTGCACGGGGGGCGCAATCGCGCGCTCGAGCGTCCGCCCGGGCTCGACGCGCGGCGCGATGGCGGCGGGCGCTTCGCGCGGCACCGGAGGCGCAACGGGCGCCGCGATCTGCGGCTCGGTCTTCGGCGGCGCTTCGCGTTCGATGCGGGGCGCGGTCGACGCCGGTGGTTCGGCAGGAGGCCTTTCCTCCCTGTCGATTTTTTGCGGCGTTTCCCGTTCGAAGCGGGGCGCCGTTTCGGGGGGTACGTCTTGCGGCGCAGGCGGCTGCACCGCCGGAGCAACCGCGCGGTCGACCTTCGGCGGCGCTTCGTGCTCGAAGCGAGGCAGCGTCTCCGCGGGCACGACCGGCGATGGCGGCGTTTCGACCGGCGGGGCCGGCTCCGGCTCCACCTTCGGCGGCGCGGCCGGAGCGGCAAGCGGGACATGCGGCACGGCCACTTCGCGCGACACCTCCGGTTGCGCGGCGGGCGCGATCTCCGGTTCCACCTTGCGCGGGGCCTCGAGATCCGCGCGCGGCACCCTGTCGGCCGGCACCTCGTCTGAAGATGGGGACGCCGCACGCGGAACGATCGCCTTGTCGACCACGTTGGGCGCCCCCGGATCGAAGCGAGGCAACGTCTCGGCCACCGGAGCTGCGCGCGGCGCCGTGGGTTCGGCCACCGGCTCGTTCACAACGGATGGCGGTGGTGGCGGCGATGATTGCGCGGGCGCAACGGATGTCCCCTGGGGCAAGGTTTGCGGTACAGGCGGCGCAACGCGTTGCGGCGGCGCGGCACTGGGCGAACGCCTCGCGGCTCCCGCCCGGCGCGCGAGCGCAGACCCTTTCACGCCTTCGCTCGCGCCCGTGGCCGCCTTGAATGGCGTGCCGCGCTCCTGCGGCAGCGATTGCAGCGTCACCGCAAACGGAAGCGCGCGCCCGCTGCCCCGCCCTCCGCCACCGCCACCTTCGGGATCGCCGAACACCACGACGATCAGAAAATGGAGCAATATCGACAGCACCAGGAACTGGTTAAGAGGCGGTGGCTCCTCAACCGCCGGCAACGATACGGTTGTCGGCAAATCGCGGGTACGGGCCCTGAACGATGGAGGTAACACCTACGCACCGCCGCGGTGGTTGCGCCCGAATGACGCGGAAATGCGTTCGTCAGGCACGTAAAGGTAGGTCAACGTGAGCGCGACAGGGGGTCGCGCCAACGTGCGCCGGCCGGAAAGTCGCGCGCCGCGCCGCACGGCACTCGCATAGTGCAGCGCTTAGCCGCGCACGTTCCCGTGTAGCTCACCGCCCCCACGCAGACAATTTCCGCGGCGCAAGACACCGGGCCCGACCTCCGGTCGCGGTTCCCTTGCCGGAAATTTCCGCGCGCTCGTTCACGGCTTCGGGCAGCGAATGTCGATGCGTCTGCGTCACTCGGCAACGCTTTCGCCCGACCCGCCCATTTCCCTGGGCAGATCTTTCAGCTTCGGCACGCCATCCCTGAGCGGCAGGACGCTCTCCTGATAGTGCACGTGCACGCCGGCCCCGAACGGAAATCCCGGAATGACCGCTGCATAGACGTCGACGAGCTTCATTCCGGGATGTTCGGTGAGAACGTGCCCGCCGCAGATCTTGCACCACTTGCGGTGGCTGTGCGGAGTCTTGTGGTACGAACCCAGGCTTTCTGCACCTCGGGTGATCCGCACGGCATCGGGATTCCAGAGCGTAAACGCGTTCACCGGTCCTGCGGACCAATGACGACAGGATTCGCAATGACAGTAGCCCATGGCGACCGGTGCACCGGTGACCGCGATCTGAACCGCTCCACAAAAACACGACCCGGTATAGCTCGTTGCGTTTCCCATTCTGCACCTCCCAAATTCAGAATCTCACTTCGAATAAGGCGACCACCGCGCTCGCCCGGTAACCTTCGGCAGCCGGCCTGCGGCACGCGAGGCTCGCTTCAACTCGCACTCCGCAAACGGCGCACGCCGACCGCGAAATCGCGGACAACATCGCCCGGATGCACGACGTACAGCGGACCCCACGATGGATTCGCATCGTGCATCACCTTGAGCATGCCCAGCATCCGGTCGAAGATCACGGCGATTGCCCCGGGTTCGTCGAGCGCAGCCATCACCGCCGCCGCCACGACATGCGCGGCGTAAGTGCCACCGGCGTAACGACCGGGCAACTCCACCGCCATCGTCAGCGGTTCGCGCAGCCTTGCCACAAGCGTTTCGTCGTGATTGCTCCAGTTCTGGATCTGCGCCAGCGCGTGGCCGTCGAGCGCGTGGAGCTGGCGCGCGGCGATCGTCTTCGCGACCAGCCCGACGCTTTTCCTTGCCTGCGCCAGGGTCACGTTTGCACCGGCAAGCACGATCTTCTGCGCGTCGCGATCCGTCTCCTTCGCCAGCGCGTCGGCCCATGCGGCGGCGGCGCTGAACTTCAGCAACCGCACGGTCTCCGCACCCAGCCATCCGCGCAGGACATCCGCCGGATGCGGGTCATCGGCGGCCCCTTCGCTGCTCAGTTTCGGCCCCCAGCCCAGCGCGGCGTTGATCCCGCGGAAGTACGCGAGCATGCCCACCGCCGCGGCGGGCCCGAGATTGAGGATGCCGAGCACATCGGACGCGGTCTCGTCGATGCGCTCCGACCAGTAGTCGGCAAGATCGTTGCCGAGCTTTGCCGCGACCAGCGCGTCGCCGACGGCCTCCGCCAACTCCTTCAAGAGTCCCTTGTCGGCGTGGAGGATGTCGTGGCCACCGGTTTCGTGGCCCAGCGCCGCCCACGCGCACACTCCGCGCCGCGCGTTCGCCGGCGGGAGGCTGACGATGCCCACCTTCATGCCGAATGGGGATGTCGCGTCGATCGGCCAAGTGTAGGGACCCGACGACGGGCTGCCCCATTTGACAAGCGGCGCGATCCTTTCGTAGTCGGGTTCCTTGACGCCGCGACGGTCCTCGGCGCTCAGAAAACCATCATAGAGATCGCTGATGACCTCCTGGAATCCGTCGGTGGCTCGCGTCTCGTAGCCTTCGCCGTTCTGCAGGATCGCCTGGGCCACGTCGAGCAGCAGTCCGGCCGAGCCTTCGCGTTTCGGATCCTTCTGCAGAACGTGCGCATAGCCGTCGGCGCCGATACCCTTCAGCGTGGTGATGAACGGATCGGCGGCGTTTACGCGGTAGAGCGGCGGCAGTTTGCGACGCGCGGCGTCGAGGCGCGCGACCATTTCGGCGTAGACCGTGGGTTCCGGCGGTCCTGTATCGGCGTCGAGCCACGCGAGCCGTGAATCCTCGATGCACGCCGGCAGATGCGACAGGTTGATCCTGGCCATGGGTGACTCCGCGGTTGCATCGAGCTTCCTACAAGGTACACCACAAATCAGTCCCGCGGCCGAGGTCGCGCCAGCGTGCGCCTTGATTTACTCGCCCATCTGCAACAACTTGCCGTGGCGGCGCGCTGCGCGCACCGCCCAGGCAAACAATGCCGCGCCGAGCACCAGGCAAACGACGTTGAGCGCCACGGCAGCCCAGAATTGGCTCCACGGGAATACGCCATGCAGCAGCACCGCGCGCATGCCCTCGAACACGTGCGCCGAAGGGGTCGACCATGCGATCCATTGCATCCAGCCCGGCAGCACGCTGATCGGGTAGTAGACGCCCGACACCGGCGCGACAACGAAGATCGCCGCCCACGCGAGTTCCTCGGCGCCGAGTCCCAGCCACATGATCATCCCCGACATGGCGAGACCGATGGCCCAGCCGAACACCAGCAGGTTGGCGAAGAAAGCGATCAGTGGAAACCCCAGCGAAAATATCGAGTAGCGGAACAGCAGCCAGGCGAACAGGCAGGCGCCGCCGACGCCTATCAGCGCGCGCAGAACGCTCATCGTCAGCTGGCCGGCGATGTACTCGGGCAGCGTGAGCGGCGACACGAAAAGGTTGCCGAGGTTGCGCGCATAAAGTTCCTCGATGAACGTCAGCGACACGCCAAGCTGGCCACGGAACAGCACGTCCCACAGCAGCACGGCGCCAATGAAGAAGCCGGGCGCATCCCTGAGAAAGTTGTTGGTCGGCGCAAGGTAGAGCGTGACGAATGCCCACACCACCATCGTCACCGTCGGGTAGTACATCATCGAAACGATTCGCGTCCACGATTTCAGAATGAGATACGCGTGCCGACGGAGCACGCCGCGCACGCGACGGGCCGACGCCGCGGCGCCGGTGTATTGCTCGATGGCCCGCGCCGTCTTCATCAGAACGTCGTGATCTTTTCCGCGCCACTGCCGGCGACGCGCTCCGCCGTCCGGCCGCGGGCGATGTCGAGAAACACTTCCTCCATGTTCGCGCGGCCGTAGCGAGCGAGCAGCGCTTGCGGCGAGCCCTGGTCGACGACGAGCCCTTCCCGAAGCATGATCACGTCGTCGCACATGCGCTCGACCTCGCCCATGTGGTGCGAGGCCAGCAGCATCGTGCATCCCGTGCGCCGCTGATACTGCTCGAGGTACGTGCGCATCCGATCGCCGACATCCGGATCGAGCGAAGCCGTCGGCTCGTCGAGCAGCAGTACTTCGGGCTCGTTGATGACCGCCTTGGCGAGCGAAACCCGGGTGCGCTGGCCCGCGGAGAGCCCGCCGTAGGGGCGCGCCAGGAGATCATTCAAGTCGCAGTCCTCGGCCACCGCCGCGATGCGCTCACGCGCGTTGCGCACGCCGTACAGGTCCGCGAACACGGCGAGATTTTCGCGCACGGTGAGGCGCTTCGGCAGGTCCACGTACGGCGACGTGAAATTGATTCGCGGCAGCACGCGATGGCGGCTCCGCGGCATTTCCGCGCCGAGCACCAACACCCGTCCTGCCGTCGGTGTCAGCACGCCCAGCAGCATCGACAGCGTCGTCGTCTTTCCCGCGCCATTGCCGCCGAGCAGCGCCGTGGTCGTACCGCGCCGAACCACGAAAGTAATTCCCCGGACCGCCTCGATCACGCCGTAGGACTTCCGGAGGTCGGCGACTACGATCGCGGCGTCGGTGGGCGTCATGCGCGTGGTCGGCGTGCGTAGGTGCGAAACCGGACCATGCCGCAGAGGTGGATTCCTGCGCACGGCCCGGAATTCGATTGTAGCCGAAGCAGGCCCGCGAATGCGGTGCGCGCCGCACAGCCCCTCAGCACTGTATCGTCTGCTTGCAGAATTGCGACAGCTCGCGCACTACGGTGCGTTCGCCGACGAGACGCTTCGCCCCGCCCTGGCCGTATTCCATTCCCAGCCTGAAGTCGTACTTGGCGAAGAACGCGTCAAACTGTTCGGCGCCGACGGTGCCGATCGCCTGGAGCTCGTCGGCAGCCGCATCGTAATCGAGCAGAATTGCCGCGAGCGGCTGCGGCGCGGGACCCGCCAGCACCCGCGCGCCATGGGCGGGGTCGTAGACGCTGTGGTCGGCACAGCAGTGGATGACGTGCGCGTCGGATGTCGCCGACTTCTGCCGCTGGTACCGGATGAACGAGATGTCGCGTGTCGGATACGCGAGCTTGTGCGCGCAGATCGCCGAGAAGGCGACCACCGCGCGTGCCGGGCCGACGCCGCCGTGCCATGCGTAAGTCGCCCCGTCCACGCGCCGCAGCGTAGCCGCGGTCGTGACCGGACGTCCGAGGTTCAGCAGGAAACAGGGGGTCGCCGCAAACGGATAGTGAAAGACGTAGTTGGTCTCGACCGCGAGTGCGCTCGCGCGCAACGGCGCCCCATGGACGTCGACCAGCCGCGCCCGGCCGTAGAGGCGCGGTGCGGCGTCGGCCCACGCGCTGGACAGCGCGCTGACGCCGGCGACGCCGGACATGACCGCGCATGATTCGAGGAATTTTCGACGTTCCATTGGCGACCCTACTCTCCGGCGACGCTGCTCAACGGGCGTCCGCCCCCGCAGGGGCACGATTCGTCAGGCCGCTTCGATCGTGCTGTGCCATCGTACCGTGCACGGGCCGGCTGTTGGCCGCCGCCGCATCTAGTCGGCTCGCCCCCGCCGGCTTCATGTCGCTACCAGCAGTTCCCGAATGTGCTCGGCGGCGCTGCGGCCAAGCGCGGAAAGTGCGTAGCCGCCCTCCAGAGTCGACACGATCCGCCCGCCTGCGTATTTGTTGGCGACGGCAACAAGTTCGCGCGTCACCCATGCGTAATCCGTCTCGGTGAGTTTAAGACCCGCGAGCGGGTCCTCGCGATGCGCGTCGAATCCCGCGGAGACATAGAGGACCTCCGGCTGGTGGCGCTCCAGAGCCGGCAGCCAATGGTCGCGGACGGCATCCCGGAACGCGGCGCCGCCGCTGCCGGCGGCGAGCGGAATATTGACCATGTGTGCAGAAATGTTCTCGGTCCCCGAGTACGGATACAACGGGTGTTGAAATGTCGACACCATCAACACGCGCGGATCGTCGGCGAAGATGTCCTCGGTGCCGTTGCCGTGATGAACGTCGAAGTCGACGACGGCGACACGCCCGATGCCGTGGGCCGCGATGGCGTGCGCGGCGCCGACGGCGACATTGTTGAAGAGGCAGAAGCCCATGGCCCGGTTGCGCTCGGCGTGGTGGCCCGGGGGGCGGACTGCGCAGAACGCGCTGCGGCATTCGCCGCGCAGCACGAGGTCCGTCGCCAGCACCAGAGCGCCAGCCGCATGCCGCGCCGCATCGAGCGAATGCGGGTTCATCGCCGTATCCGGGTCGATGAAATGGAGGCCCGAAACCGGGCTTTCCGCCTCGATCGTCGCAAGGAAGCCCTCGCCGTGCACGCGCGCCAGCTGTTCATGGGTGGCCGCCGGTGCCGTGTAGTGGCGCAGATAGGCATCGAGTCCGGCGCTGATCAGGCGGTCTCCTATCGCGTGCAGCCGATCCGGGCACTCCGGATGATAGGGCCCCATGTCGTGCAACAATGACGAGGGGTGCGTGATATAGGCTGTCGGCACGGCGTTTGCTTGAATCTTGTGGCGATTGCCACCATCGAACCCATCGGACGGGCGGGCTATCGCTCCTGCCAGCCGTCGAATGCAGTGTAGCGGGTCCCCCTGAGAGATGACTAGCCCAACCCCGAGCGTTAGAGTTCCCCCCGAGTCCAACGTCTCCGAGAAAGTGCAACCATGACCGTCCGTCCCCTGGGCCAGGCCAACGTTCCCGTCGCGCAGCGGCTCGCCGCGGTATTGGCCCAGCTCGAGCGCATCGTCGTCGGCAAGCCGGAACCGTTGCGGCTCGCCCTCGCCTGCCTCCTGGCTCGGGGCCACCTGCTGATCGAGGACATTCCGGGCGTCGGCAAGTCCACGCTCGCGCATGGGCTCGCGATGACGCTCGGCCTCAAGTCCACCCGAATCCAGTTCACGAGCGACCTGCTGCCGGCGGACGTGCTCGGCGTGTCGATATTCGACGCCCCGGCGCAGGCGTTCCGGTTCCATCCGGGACCCATCTTTGCGTCGGTCGTGCTGGCCGACGAAATCAATCGGGCGTCGCCGAAGACCCAAAGCGCGCTCCTGGAAGCCATGGAGGAGCGGCAGGTGTCGCAGGATGGCGAGACCCGCAGGCTTCCCGATCCGTTTTTCGTCATCGCCACGCAAAACCCCGTCGAGCAGATCGGCGCGAACCCGCTGCCGGAATCGCAGCTCGACCGGTTCCTGATGGCGATCGAGCTCGGGTATCCGAACCCGGCCGCGGAGCGCGAATTGCTCGTGGGCGGTGATCGTCGCGCCCTGGTGGCCGCGCTGCCGGCGCTTGCGGATCCGCCGACGCTCCTCGAATGGCAGCGTGAAGCCGCCGGCGTGCACGTCGCGCCGGCCCTGCTCGATTACCTGCAGGCGCTGCTTGCGGCCACGCGCGGCAATTTTGGCAGCGGCACCGATGCCGGTGCCCGCCGCGGGTTGTCGCCACGCGCGGGGCTGCTGCTCGTGGCGGCCGCGCGCGCGTGGGCACTGCTTGCCGGTCGGCCGATGGTGCTCCCCGAGGACGTGCAGGCCGTATTCCCCTCGGTCGCCGGACACCGGCTTGCGGGCGGCGCGCGCAGCGGGGCCTTGCAGGCGCAGACGCTGTTGCGCGCCGTGGCGGTCCCGTAGCTCGGTACTGAAGCCGTGATGCACGCAGGCGCTGCGCCGGGACGTCTGTGGCCGACCATCCGGCTGCCACCCTGCCGCGGTTTCAAGTGTCTTCGCCAGTTCCCCGTTCATCCTGCGTGACCGCGATGCCTGCCTCTCGGGTCTCCGACGCAGCACCGGGCGCGCCCCGGGAATCGTGGCGCGCCCGCTACCTTCAGCGCATCTTCCGTATGCGCCCGGCCGACCACGACCCCGTCATCCTGCGCCATAGCCGGATCTACATCCTGCCCACGAAGCGCGGCCTTGCCTTCCTGGGAACGCTGGCGATCATGTTGCTGACGTCACTCAACTACGCGCTCTCGCTGGGCTTTGCGGTGACCTTCCTGCTGGCCGGGCTCGCCGCGGCCACGCTCCTGCACGCGTTTCGCAACCTCGCCGGCATCGAGCTCGCGCCGATTGCCGCGGGCGAGACATTTGCCGGCGGTGCGTTGCCGTTCACGCTGGCACTTTCCGGTGGCGCGATGGCGCGGCACGCGATTACGCTCGCCGCACGGCGCGGCGCGCCGGTCACGCTGGAGGCGATCCCCGGGGCGGCACTGCCGGTGACCATCGAGTTGCCCGCGACGCGCCGCGGGCACGTCGCGCTCGGACGCGTCACGCTCTCGTCCGTCTACCCCCTCGGCCTGTGGCGCGGCTGGGCGTACGTGCATTTTCCGCTGTCGGGCGTCGTGTTTCCCGCACCCGAGATCGACGCTCCGCCGTTACCCCTGGGTCGCGTCGGCCAGGACACCCACGCGGAGTCGCGCGGGGACAGCACGGATCTCGCGGGCCTGCGCAGTTACCAACCCGGCGATCCGTTGCAGCGCGTCGCGTGGAAAGCAGTCGCGCGTGGCGCCGATTGGTACACGAAGCAATTCGACGGCGGCGGCGGTGGCGGGCCCGCGGAACTCGAGTGGCACGCGCTCCCGGCCGCTCTCGACGCCGAGGCGCGAATCGCCCGTCTTGCGGCATGGGTGCTGGCCGCGGAGCGTGCGACGCGGCCGTTCGCGCTTTCGCTGCCGGGCATCGCTCTGCCCGCCGGACAGGGACGCGTGCATCGTCGAACGGCGCTGACTGCGCTGGCGTTGCTCCCGGAGTCGCCCGTATGACCGCCATGCCTGCGGCGACGGACCTCACGCCTCGCGGTTCCGGCGTCGCAACTCCCGATCTGCTGTCCGTGGCGCAAGTCCGGTGGCTCGGGGTGCTCCTCGTCAGCGTCCTGGTGCCGCAATTTCCCTATGTCCCCGTATGGATCGCGGGTTTCGGCGCCGCACTCGTCGCGCTGCGCTTCCTGCTCCTGCACGGTGACCAGGGCCGAGCGGACGCCCGGCCGGCGCGCATTCCGTCCTGGGCGCTGGCGGTGCTCGCCATCGCCGCCGGTTTGTTGATCCGGCGTTCGTTCGGATATTTCCTGGGCCGCGAACCGTGCGTCGCGTTTCTGTTCGTGTTGGTGGGCGTCAAGTTCCTGGAGGCCCGGAGCGCGCGCGACGGAACGCTCCTCGTCTGCCTCGCGAGCTTTCTGGTACTGACGCCGTTCTTCACCAGCCAATCGCTGCTCGCGGCGGCGGCTGCGGTTCCGGCGCTGCTGGTGCTGGGCGCGACCCTGCAAGTGCTCGCGCAGCCGTCGATGCGGCATGCGCCGCTGTCGGCGTGGACCGCGCCGGCAAGACTGACGTTGCTGCTTTTCCTGCAGGGCATCCCGCTGGCGGCCATGCTGTTCGTGGTGTTCCCCCGGATCGCCGGCCCACTGTGGGGCGTTCCTCTCGACACCGCCGCGCGCTCCGGCCTGTCGGATCGCATGGCGCCGGGGATGATAAGCCAGCTGTCACTGTCGGACGCGGTCGCGTTCCGCGTCGATTTCGAAACCCCGAATCCGCCGCGCGCACAGCGTTACTGGCGAGGACCCGTGCTGTCGCGGTTCGACGGCCGCGAGTGGACCATGATCGACCGTCAGCCGGGCGTCGCCCCTCGACTGGCGGTGGGGAAGCGGGTCATCTATTCGGTCACGCTGGAGCCCCATTGGAAGCTCTGGTTGTTCGCGCTGGATCTGCCCGCGGACCTGCCGACGGCCGATTCGGATGCGGACGGCGTGACCCGCGCGAACGAGATCGCCGTGATGACGAGCGATCGGCGGCTGATTGCGCGCACTCCGGTTTCACAGCCGTTGCGCTACCGGCAGACGTCGGTGCTCGGCGCCGCGTACGCAGCCGGCGGAGCGCGACAACTCGAAGCCGATATCGCCGACAACCTCCAGTTGCCGCCCGGACGTCAGCGCAGCAACCCGCGGACACTGGCGTTCGCCCGCGAGCTGCGCGAACAACACCCGGATGCGGCCGACTACATCGACTCCGTTCTGCAGTGGTTCCGCTCCGAACCGTTCTATTACACGCTGGAACCCCCTTTGCTGCGCGGGCGCGACCCCGTCGACGATTTTCTGTTCGACAGCCGGATCGGATTCTGCGAGCACTATGCGAGCGCCTTCGTCGTGCTGCTGCGCGCCGCGGGCATCCCCGCGCGCGTCGTCACGGGCTACCAGGGCGGTGAGACCAATCCGAACGGTGGTTACATGATCGTGCGCCAGTCCGACGCCCACGCCTGGGCGGAGGCTCTCATCGACGGGCAGTGGCACCGTTACGATCCCACCGGAGCGGTATCCCCGTCGCGGATTGCCAACGGTCTCGGCGGCGCGCTGCCCGCGAGCGAGTTCGTGCCGCTACTCGCCCGGCTGGACGAAGGCTGGTTCAAGGGGATGCAGCTTGCGTGGGACGCGATGAACCACGACTGGCGCCGCCGCGTCATCGGGTTCAACCGCGAGCAGCAGCGTTCGTTGTGGCGGGACTGGAACATTGACGCGCTCCCGCCCGCGCTGATCACGACGGTGGCGGCCTTGCTGATCGGATTGTGGGGAGCCGGGATGCTGGCGCTCCTGGCTTGGTGGCGCCGAAGACACGGTGACCGCGCCCTGGTGCTGTGGAATGCGCTATGCGCCCGCCTCGCCAAGGCCGGATTGCCGCGGCAGCCTCACGAAGGACCGCTCGAGTATACGGCGCGTGCGGCCGCGCGATGGCCGGAATTCGTCGTCGCGTTCGGGGTTATCGGCGATTCGTATGCCGCGCTGCGCTATGGTCCGGCGATCGCGTCGGGCGGCCCCGGGCGGAACCAGGCGCCGGCGCTCAGGCGGCTGGCCCACGCGGTCAACATGCTGCCGGCTCCGTCGGACCTGCGCGCGGCGCCCGTGTCGAACTAGGCGTTGTTTCAGGAAACGTTCCCGGTTTCGATCGGCTACAGCAACGCGTCACGGTCGAGTCCGCGCCGCTTGAGCCGTGCCCGCATCTTCTCCAGCGCCTCGGCCTGGATCTGCCGCACGCGCTCGCGCGTCACGCCGAGTTCGCCGGCCAGTTCCTCGAGCGTCGCGACGTCTTTTCCGTTGAAGCCGTAGCGGCGCTCGATCACGGTGCGCTGGCGCTCGTTCAGCTCTTCCAGCCACTGTCGCACCCAGGCCTCGATCTCGGTATTGTGCAGCAGCAGCTCGGGGGTAAGGGCACCTTCGTCGGCGACGCCGTCGGCGATCGACACTCCGCCGTTGCGATCGAGCGGCGCGTCCAGGGTCGTCACGTGCTCGTTGTACCGGAGCACCTTGCGCACGTGCTCGACCGGTTTGTCGAGCAGGTGCGCGACATCGTCGAGCGATGCCTCGCGGCCTTGCGGCATGCCGTGCATCTCGAGGTGCCGCAGCGCGCGAAGCACGACGTTCAGCTCCTTGACGACGTGCGCCGGCAGGCGGATCGTCCGCGACTGGTTCATGATTGCGCGCTCGACGGCCTGCCGGATCCACCACGTCGCATACGTCGTGAACCGGAAGCCGCGCTCGGCGTCGAATTTCTCCAGCGCGTGGATCAGTCCGAGGTTGCCCTCCTCGATCAGATCGGGAAGCGCGAGGCCGCGATTCGTATAGTGCTTGGCAATGCTGACGACGAGGCGCAGGTTGCGCTCGATCAGCTTCTGGCGCGCCTCGAAGTCGCCGCCCGCCATCGCCCGCGCGAGCGCCAGCTCCTCGTCGGCCTTGAGCAGCGTGTGCTGGCTGATCTCGTTGAAATAGACTTGCGTGAGGTCGTTGATGAAGTCCGACGAGAGGCCCGGCTCGGGTTCGCCGAGCGCCAGCTCTCCTGTCCAGCGATCGGGTTCCGGCGCCCGCGCGACGTCCTCCACCGGCGCCCCCGGCTCGCGTTCCGGCAGCGCGTCGTCCGCGTGCGCGATCCCGGGGAGTTCGGGGTCGGTGTCGCCGCGCGCGCGCCGCGGCGGCGTCATGCCGGCGGCAGATACTTCAGCGGATCCATCGGCGTGCCCTGCTTGCGGATCTCGAAATGCAGCTTCACCTGATTGGCGTCGGTGTTGCCCATCTCGGCGATCTTCTGGCCCTTTGCCACCTGCTGACCTTCCTTCACCAGGATGTCCCGATTGTGCGCATACGCCGACAGATAGGTCGCGTTGTGCTTGATGATGACGAGCTTGCCGTAACCCCGGATGCCGGTACCGGCATAGACCACCTTTCCGGCTGCGCTCGCGACCACGGGCTGCCCTGCGATGCCGGCGATGTCGATGCCCTTGAGGTTGGGATTCTCGGAGACACCGGTAACGAGCTTGCCGGCGGATGGCCACATCCAGCCGAGCTTCTCCTCGTCGTCGTCGGCCCCAATCGCCGGCTTTGCCTCGGGCCTGGGGTCCGCGCGGACGAGGGCAGGTGGCGCCGATTCTGGAGTCACTGCCGACACGCGCGATGCGGCAGGTGCGGTTGAGCGTTGCAGATCGCGCAGCGCCTGCTCTGAATACGGCTCCTTCACCGCCTGCGGCTGCGTCTTGTAATTGTCGGAATTGCGTGAGCCGGGAACGACGGGCGGCGCCACGGGTGGCGCCAAATTCGCATCGCCGGCAATGACGGGCGGCGCGTTGGGCAGCGGCGCCGTCGTCACGCCCGCGTCGCTCGCCGTCGCAGCCACGGGGGGATCGCCCGGCACCGCCAGGCGCAGCACCTGGCCCTCGCGAATCACGTTCACGTTTTCGATCGCGTTCCAGGCCGCGAGTTCGCGGTAATCGAGGCCGTGGTCAAGCGCGATCTTGTACAGCGTATCGCCGCGCTTCACCGTGTACGACAGCGAGCGCGGTTCCAAAGCGGCCGGGGGGGCCGTCGGCACGGGAGCGATTGCTGGTGCCGGTGCCGGAGGGGACGCGGGCGCCGGCCGCGGCGGACGCACGACGCGCTCTTCGACCGGGGCCGGTGCGCGCGACGCGCAGGCGGCGACGAGCAGCGCCAGCGCGCCGGCGGCAAGCCGCGATCGCCATGCGGAACGAACGCAAATGGAACGGACGGATAACGCGGAGGGTGGCATCCAGGAGCCTACAGCAGCGCAAGCGCTGCGCGCGACCTCATGCGAGGCCGGGCAGCAACGGCACGAATCTTACCGCATCGAACGTCTGCTCCCGGCACCCGCCGGGCGTTCGTTCGATGACGGTCAGCCGCTGCACGCCGTCGCCCTGCTCGCCGTGTTGCGCCAGCGGCAGCACCATGCGTCCGCCGGGTTTCAGGTACTTGAGCAGGGCGGTGGGCACGTGCGTCGCACCCGCTGTCACCACGATAGCGTCGACCTGCAGCTCCTCGCCGAGGTCTGCCGAACCGTCGCCGTGCATCAGCCGGACGTTCTTCACCGCCAGCGACTGCAGGTTGCGACGCGCCTTTGCGACCAGCGTGCCGATCCGTTCGACCGAATAGACCTCGCCTGCCAGCTGCGCCAGCACCGCGGTCTGGTAGCCGCAGCCGGTGCCGACCTCCAGCACGCTCTCGAGCGAGCGCCCGTTGCACGCGAGCTCCGTCATCCGCGCGACGACCCACGGCTGCGAAATGGTCTGCCCGTTGCCGATCGGCAGTGGGGTGTCTTCGTACGCGCGTATGGCCAGCGCTTCGTCGACGAAGATGTGGCGCGGCACTGCGTTCATCGCCGCGAGGACGATTTCGTCACGTATGCCATCGGCGCGCAGCCGCTCGACCATGCGCGCGCGCGTCCTTGTGGACGTCATTCCGATGCCGGCCATCCGCTCGCCCCGCGTCGTCATGACGCGCTGTCCGCCTGCATGATCGCCATTCCGCTCGCGGTCACCGGGAGAGCCAGGCGGAGACCGGCTGCATCTGATCGCGGTTCGTGAGGTCGATCTGCAGCGGCGTCACCGACACATATCCCTGTTCGACGGCGTGGAAGTCGGTGCCGACGCCGGCATCCGCCGCCGCACCGGCGGCGCCGACCCAGTACACGGTTTCGCCGCGCGGACTCCTGGTCTTGATCATGTCCTCGGCCTTGTGCCGGCGGCCGAGCCGCGTGACGCGATACCCGTTGAGCTCTGCGCGCGGCACGTCGGGGACGTTGACGTTCAACAGCCACGCACCGAGGGGCTTGTCGCGATGGCGATCGAGCAATTCGACCGCGATTGCCGCCGCCGTCTCGAAATGCGCAGCAGCCTTGGACGCCAGCGAAATCGCGATCGACGGTATGCCGAGCAGGTAGCCCTCGGTCGCAGCGGCGACGGTGCCGGAATAGATCGTGTCGTCGCCCATGTTGGCACCGAGGTTGATCCCCGAGATCACCATGTCCGGCAGCTCTTCGAGCAGCCCGGTCACCGCCAGGTGCACGCAATCGGTCGGCGTGCCATTGACGAAGCGAAAGCCGTTCGGCGCGTGACGCACGGTCAGCGGGCGGTCGAGCGTCAGCGAGTTCGACGCACCGCTGCGATCACGCTCCGGGGCAACGACCGTGATTTCGGCATGCGGCGCCAGCGCGGCGGCAAGCCGCTCCAGGCCCGGCGCGAAGTAGCCGTCGTCATTGCAGAGAAGGATGCGCATCGGGATCAGGTGATTATAACCGCCGCGACGTGGCCATTCCGCGATTGCGCCTGTGTCTATAATCACCGAATGCCGAATTGCAGGGACTGCCGCCGGCGAACGGTCGCCGCGATGCGGCGGCGCGATGCGTAGCGTGCCGCCTCTGGCTGCGGTCGCCGTCGCGCTCGCCGCGCTGGGTGCGCTGCCCGTTGCCGCGGTGCTGGGCCTCGGGTTCGCGCCAGGACACGGCAGCGTTTGGGTGCACCTCGCCGCGACGGTGCTTCCCGAATTCGTCGCGAACACGCTGGCGCTCGTCGCCCTGGTCGGGTCCGGCGTCGCCTTCGGCGGGACCGTTGCCGCCTGGCTCGTCACGCATCGACGCTTTCCCGGCGCCCGGTTTTTCGAATGGGCGTTGCTGTTGCCGCTCGCGATGCCGGCCTATGTGATGGCGTATGTCTACACGGACTGGCTCGAGTATGCCGGCCCCGTGCAGTCCGCACTGCGAAGGGTGACGGGCTGGTCCCATGGGGATTACTGGTTTCCCGACATCCGGTCGCTCGGCGGCGCGGCGGCAATGTTCGTCGCGGTGCTGTATCCCTATGTCTACCTGCTAGCGCGCACCGCATTCCTGGAGCGCCCGGCATCGCTGGCCGAAGCGGCGCGCACGATGGGTCTGGGCGCGCGCCGGGCCTTCTGGCGCGTCGATCTGCCCCTTGCGCGTCCCGCGATCGCGGGCGGCATCGCGTTGGCGCTGATGGAAACGCTCGCCGATTACGGCACCGTCGCCTATTTCGCGGTGGACACGTTCACGACCGGTATCTACCGTGCCTGGTTTTCGCTGTCCGATCGCGTCGCCGCGGCGCAGCTGTCGGCGGCATTGCTCGCGTTCGTCGTCGGTGCGATCCTGCTCGAGCGCTGGTCGCGCGGCACGGCGCGCGTTGCCGGCGGCGCGCGGCCTCGCAGCCCGGCGCTGTCGCGCGCGCAACTCACCGGTTGGCGAGCGTGGACTGCGGCGCTGATCTGCGCCACTCCGGTTGTCATCGGATTCATGCTGCCGGTGGCGCTGCTCGCCCGGCTCGCGATGTCGGAATCGGAGCAGTTGCCCGTCACGCGTTTCGCAGAACTCGCATGGAACAGCTTTCGCGTCGCGGGAATCGCGGCGCTTCTCGCCGTGGTGTTTGCCGTCGTCGTTGCCTACGCCGTGCGCCTGGCACCTGGCGCATTGACGCGCGGCACCGCGCGCTTGTTGGCGCTGGGCTATGCTGTACCGGGATCGGTGCTGGCCGTTGGCGTCCTGCTGCCGGTCGGTGCCGCCGATGCGTGGCTCGCGGGCTTCGCGCAGCAGACTTTCGGAATCAGCACCGGCCTGTTGCTCACCGGCACGATCGTCGCCCTGATCTACGCTTATCTCGTCCGCTATTTCGCCGTCGCCTGGAACGCCGTCGAGCCGGGCTTCGCGCGAATCACGCCGAACATGGATGCGGCGGCGCGGGGCCTCGGCGCCGGTACCGCGGGCACGCTGCTGCGCGTGCACGCGCCGCTGCTCGCGCGGAGCGCAGCCGCTGCCGCGCTGCTGGTGTTCGTCGATGTGATGAAGGAGTTGCCTGCCACGCTGGTGATGCGGCCATTCAATTTCGACACGCTGGCGACCCAGACGTACACGCTGGCAAAGGACGAGCGGCTCGCCGAGGCGGCCTTGCCGTCGCTCGCGATCGTGGCCGTCGGCGTGCTGCCGCTGCTCATCCTGGCGCGGGCCGTGCGGCGGGGAGCGGCACGTCCGAAAGGCACGCTCGCTACGCCGCTGGCAACGGGACACGTCGGGTGAGCGTTGCCGGGTCGGCCCCGGCATCGCCGTGCACGGTCGTGCGGTTGCGTCACTTCCATCCGGCGCGGTCGAGCAGTTTCTGCGCCGCCGGCGTGTTCTTTCCCAGCGTCGCGATGGGCAGCGCGTCGGCCTTGAACGTGCCGAGCGACTCCAGCTCCGCGTTCCTCGCGACCGCGCCCTTCACGGCGGGCCACTCGTTATTGCCGTTGGCGAAGTAGGCCTGGGCCTCGTCGCCGGCGAGATACTCGAGAAACTTCACCGCGTTGTCCCGATGCGGCGCGTGCTTGAGGACGCCGGCCCCGGCGACGTTGAGGTGCGTGCCGTAGCTTGCCTGGTCCGGCCAGATGAGCCCGGTCTTCGCCGCCCACTCTTTCTCCTCGGGCTTCGTCGAGCGCATCAGGCGCACGTAGTAATAGGTATTCGAAAGCGCGACGCCGCATTCGCCGGCTGCCACCGCCTTGATCTGGTCGGTGTCGCCGCCGCGCGGGCTGCGCGCCATGTTGGCGACCACGCCCTTCGCCCATTCCTCCGTCTTCGCTTCGCCGTGATGCGCAATCAGTGCCGCGACCAGCGACAGGTTGTACGGATGGCTGCCCGACCGCGTGCAGACCTTCCCCCGGTTCTTCGCATCGGCGAGCGACTCGTACGTCGCCACATCGGACGGATTCACGGACTGCCTGCTGTAGACGATCACCCGCGCGCGGCTGGAAAAACCGTACCAGTTCCCTTCCGGATCGCGCAGCGCCGCAGGGATCCGGCTCTCCAGCGTCCTGGTCTTCACCGGCTGGAACAGTCCCTGGTCCTGCGCCGACCATAGACGCGCGGCATCGACGATCATCAGGATGTCGGCGGGGCTCTGCGCGCCTTCGTTCCGGATGCGCTCGAGCAACTGCTCGTCGCCGGCCTCGATGCGGTTGATCCTGATGCCGGTCGCCCTGG
Organism: uncultured beta proteobacterium; assembly: GCA_963726775.1. Taxonomy (GTDB): domain Bacteria; phylum Pseudomonadota; class Gammaproteobacteria; order Burkholderiales; family Casimicrobiaceae; genus CAIWHR01. The sequence continues at coordinate 176,958 of CAVSDL010000012.1, read as the reverse complement.
TGAAGTTGGCGTACAGCGCTTCGTCGGTCTGGTAATGGCGTGCCGAATAGAGATTGAGCACGGGTTCCTCGGCGGCGAAGGCGGCGGTTGTGCCCAGCATCATGGCAAGCGCCGCGATCGTCGATGCCGAAGCGCGGAAGGGCGAGGTTCGTTTCATGGCGGGTCTACCTTCGGGGGATCGGTACTCGACAACGCCGATTCTGCGGGCCGGAAATCGGGAAGTCAATGAGAATGGGAATGGGAACTATTCGTATTTGATGCAGATCAAAGGATAGCGATCAGGCACGACCTGTCCGGATCACCCGCTGTTGCGAAGACCTGCAGCCAAGCCATTGATAGTAAGGTGGATTGCGCGCTGCGTCCGCTCGTCGGTCTGGCCGGCGCGAAACCGGCGCAAGAGCTCGACCTGCAGGTGATTCAGCGGATCGAGATAGGGAAAGCGGTTGCGGATGCTCCGCGCCAGCGTCGGGTTGTCCTCGAGCAGGCTCGCATGCCCCGTGATGGCGAGGACCTGCCGGACCGTGCGGTCGTGCTCGGACGCAATGCGGCCGAAGATTGCCTCGCGCGGAGCGGAATCGGGAACGAGTTCCGCATAGCGCGACGCGATCGCCAGGTCGGTCTTCGCCAGCACCATCGCCATGTTCGAGAGCACGCTCCGGAAAAACGGCCAGCGTTCGTGCATTTCGGCGAGCAGCGCCACGCCTGCGATCGGCCCGTTCCGATGGTTCGCGAGCCACGCCTCGACGGCCGTGCCAAAGCCATACCAGCCCGGCAGCATCAACCGGCACTGGCCCCAGCTGAAGACCCAGGGTATCGCGCGCAGGTCCTCGATTCGCGTCGAAGCGGTGCGGGACGCCGGCCGGCTGCCGATGTTGAGACCGGCGATTTCCGCGATCGGCGTCGCGGCGCGGAAATACGGCAGGAACTCCGGCGTCTCGTAGACGAGTCCGCGGTAGGCAGCGTATGCGCACGCCGAAAGCGCATCCATCGCGCCGTAGAATTGCGCCGCCCGGTCTTCGAGCCGCTCGGTGTCGAGCAGACTCGCCTCGAGCGTCGCCGCGACCAGCGTTTCCAGATTGCGCCGGCCGAGATCGGGATCCGAGTACTTGCTCGCGATGATCTCGCCCTGCTCGGTGACGCGCAGCCCGCCGGCGACGCTGCCCGTCGGCTGCGCGAGGATCGCCTCGAAGCTCGGCCCCCCGCCGCGGCCCACGGTTCCGCCGCGGCCGTGAAAAAGCCGCAGCTTGACGCCATGGGCGCGGAACGCGTCGACCAGGGCGAGCTCCGCGCGATAGAGTGCCCAGTTCGCGGTGAGGTAGCCGCCATCCTTGTTGCTGTCGGAGTAGCCGAGCATCACCTCCTGCCAGCCGCCGCGGCCCTCGAGCCAGGCCCGATAGCAGGGCAAGGCGAACGCGCCGCGCATGATCGCCGCGCTCCGCTCGAGGTCCTCGATGGTTTCGAACAGCGGAACGATGTTGACGGCGAGAGCGCTACCCCGCAGCAATCCGACTTCCTTCAGCAGGATCGCGACCTCGAGCAGGTCGGACACCGACTGGCATTTCGAGATCACGCAATTCGAAAGCGCGGCGGCGCCGAAGCGGCGGTGAATGGCGGCAGCCTGCTTGAGGATCGCCAGCTCCGAGGCGGTGCGATCGGAGCAAGGGAGGTGCGGCGAATCGAGGAGGCGGGGACTCACCAGTTCGCCGGTGAGCAAGGCGACTCGCTCAGCCTCGGACAACGACCGGTAGTCGGCGACGACCCCGGCGCGCGCCAACAGCTCGCCGACGACCGCCTCGTGCACGTCGGAATTCTGGCGCAGGTCGAGCACGGCGAGATGGAAGCCGAAGACGCCGACGGCGCGGATCAACGGCGCGAGGCGGCCCGCCGCGAGCGGAGTAGCGCCGTGCGATGCCAACGACGCGTCGATCACCCGGAGATCGGCCAGCAATTCGCCCGGCGTCGCATAGGGTGGCAGATCGGCATGCGGCGCACGCGGCGGCGCGTAACCGGCGAGCGACGCGGCAGTCGCAGCCACCCGCGCATAGATGCCGATCAGCGCCTGCCGATACGGTTCGTCCGCACGATGGGGATTCGCGTCGTGCGCAGTGGCCGCCAGCGCCGACAACTCCGCCGTGGGTCGCACGAGCCGCGTCGACAGGGAAAGCTCGCCACCCAGCAGGTGGATTTGCTCCAGATAATGCGCGAACGCCACCGCGGACTGCGCGGTGATCGCGTAGGTCAGGGTCTCGGCGACGACGAACGGATTGCCGTCACGATCGCCGCCGATCCACGAGCCCAGCTTCAGGAAGGGAGGCAGCACCCGGCACGGGATGGCGTCGAACCGGGTTTGCAACCGCGCCTCGAGCGAAAGGTAGAGTTTCGGCACTTCGGCAAGAAACGTGTATCGGTAATACGAGAGGCCGTTGTCGATCTCGTCCGTCACCTTGAGCTTCGTCAGGCGAATCATCGCGGTCTGCCACAATGCGAGCACCTGCCGGTAGAGTCCCGTTTCGAACTCGACCGTTTCCTCGGGCGTGAGCAGTACGCGATCACGCCATTGCAGCAGACGCACGATCTCGCGCTCGCAATCGAGGATGCTCTTGCGCTGGACCTCGGTCGGATGCGCGGTCAGCACCGGGCTCACCAGCGCCGCGTCGAACCACTCCGCGATCGCGCGCGTGCCGTTGCCCTGCGCCGCGATGCGCTCGAACGCATCGGCGAGACTGCCACGCTGCGGCGGCGATCCGGCCAAGGCGTGCGCGCGGCGGCGCCGATTCTGGTGGACGTCCTCGGCGAGGTTCGCGAGGTGCGAGAAATAGCTGAACGCGCGGACGACGTCGAGCGTCTCGCCGATCGGCAAACCCGTCTGCAGCGCGACCAGTTCCTTTCGCACCGCCGGCGCGTCGTCGGGCCCCGCGCGGCGGAATCGGATCGCCGTCTGCCGGATCGCCTCGATTCTCGCGAATCCCGCGTCCCCCGCCTGCGCGCGGAGCACATCGCCCAGCAGCCGGCCAAGCAGCCGCGTATCCTCGCGCAACGGCAGGTCCTTGTCGGACTGGCGATCGGGGACGTCGGTCATGGGCAAGGTCCGACAGATCGGTACGAGACACTGCGGGTCACCGCCGTCGCTTGCATTGCACCGGGTGGTCGCCCTGTCATCGCGCGGCCTTGATTGCCTTCGCCAGTTGCCATACGGCCGCCGCATAGAGACGGCTCTTGTTGTAGCGCGTGATCACGTAGAAATTCCGGCACGCGATCCAATAGCTCGCGTCCTCCTCGCCGCCGGGCGCTTTTTCCTCGAGCAGCAACAGCCCGACCGGGTCGGACGCAAGCTCCCCCGGCGGCACGGACACGGTGACGCCATCGGCCGCCCAGGCGGCCAGCGCGCGGCGCTCGCTGATGCCGCCGTCGAGATATCGCAGCACCGCGTCCCGATTTTCGGGCGCGATCGTCGCCGGCAGCAATGCCGGCTGCCCGCCCTGCCAGTCGTGGCGCGCCAGATAGTTGGCGACGCTGCCCACGATGTCGGCAGGACTCGTCCAGAGGTCGATGCGGCCATTGCCGTCGAAATCGACGGCGAAATCTCGATAGCTTCCCGGCATGAACTGCGGCACGCCGAGCGCGCCCGCGTACGACCCCTTCGGCGCCGGCAGCGGGACGCCCTGTTCGCGCGCAAGCAGCAGGAATTGCTTCAGCTCGCCACGGAAGAATGCCGCGCGACGCGGGTAATCGAACGCCAGCGTCGCGAGTGCATCCAGCGCGCGATGCTTCCCGGTGATGCGGCCGTAATTCGTTTCGACGCCGAGAATGGCGACGATCACCTCGGCGGGAACGCTGTAACGCTCCTCCGCGCGCGCGAGATCGCCGGCATTCGCATTCCAGTACCCGACGCCGCCGTCGATGCGCTCCTGCGACAGGAATTGCGGAGCGTAGTCGTGCCATTTCGGCGGGTCCAGCAACGGCCGCTGCATGGCCTCGACGACTTTCGGCTGGTAGCGCGCCGCGGCAAACGCGCGTTGCAGCGCGGCGCGGTCATAGCCGTAGTCGATCGCCATCTCATCGATGAATGCGCGCACGTCACCGCGCGCCGCGTAGCCGCCCGGCGCCGGGCTCCCGGGCGCAGGGGCGGCGAACGAAGGCGCTACGGCGAGCGTCAGCAGGAGAACGCAAAGCGAGCGAAGCATGGGGCGCGCGATCGACGATGTTCTGGAACCGGAGTGCGCGAATGTTATCATCGTGCCGCGCTCTCACCCGCGATCGCCGTGCGCCATCGACGGCGGATTCGCCGCCCGATCCGCATTGCCGCCGATGCTTCCGCGATGATGTATCCGTTCTTCCGCCCGCTGCTGTTCGCGCTCGACCCGGAAACGGCGCACGAGATGGCTTTCGCGAGCCTCGACGCTGCCGCAAGGCTCGGCCTCGCACAGGCGCTTGCGCCGCGCCTGCCGCCGTCGCCGGTCACCGCGATGGGGCTCCCGTTCCCGAACCGGATCGGGCTCGCCGCAGGCCTCGACAAGAACGCCGCGCATATCGACGGCCTCGCGACGCTCGGCTTCGGTTTCATCGAGTGCGGAACCGTGACGCCGCGACCGCAGCCGGGCAACCCGAAACCGCGCATCTTCCGGCTTCCCGAGGCCGAGGCGCTGATCAATCGGCTGGGATTCAACAACGACGGCGTGGAGCGCTTCCTCGCCAATGTTGCGCGCGCGTCGTGGCGCGGGATCCTCGGTCTCAACATCGGCAAGAACTTCGACACGCCGAATGCCCGCGCCATCGACGATTACGTTGCCTGCCTGCGCGCGGTGTACGCTCGGGCGTCGTATGTCGCCGTCAACATCTCGTCGCCGAATACGAGGGGACTTCGCGATCTGCAGGCGGAAGACGCTCTCGACGCCTTGCTCGCCTCCCTGAAAGCCGAGCAGGCGGCGCTTGCCGACCAGCACGGCAAGTACACGCCGATGGCGATCAAGATCGCGCCCGACCTGGCACCTGCCGCGATTGAAGCCATCGCGAAACGGCTGGTCAGGCACCGGGCCGATGCGGTCATCGCCACCAACACGACGGTAGCGCGCGACGCCGTCCAGGGTCAAAGGAACGGCAACGAAGCTGGCGGCCTGTCGGGACGCCCGCTGCGCGCGCAGGCGACCACCGTGATCCGGACGCTCGCGAGGGCGCTCGATGGCGCACTGCCGATCATCGGCGTGGGCGGGATACTTTCCGGCGATGACGCGAAGGAAAAGATCGACGCCGGGGCCACGCTGGTGCAGATCTACACGGGGTTGATCTATCGCGGCCCCGACCTTGTCGTGGAATGCGCGAGGACGCTGGCGCGCAGCTGAGCGCGGGCCAAACCGCCGGCGTCAAGCGTCAGGCACCGCGGGACGCCATCGATTCACGGGCTAGCGTGCGGATCGGCGCGGTCGCGTTCCCGCGCGAGATCGTCCCGAGCTTCCCGACTCCTCCGGCTGGCTGCGACCGTGGACGAGCATCTTGCCGCTCGCGTCGGCGACCACGATGCCGCTCTGGTTGCGGCACACGCCGGTGAGCACCACCACACCGCCGCCGTGTTGCGGCTTGGCCTCTTTGTCCACGACGGTCCACGTCGTGGACAGCGTGTCGCCGACGCGCACCGGCGCCTTGAAACGAGCGGCGTGCTCGAGGTAGGCGATCGCGGTGCCGTGGAAATACATGCCCACCGGCGCCCCCATCAGCGCACTGGTGATCACGCCATGCAGGATCCGCGTGCCGAACCGCGATTTCTTCGCGTAGGCGTCGTCGACGTGATGGGGGTTGAAGTCTCCGATGAGGCCCGCACCAAGCACGAGGTGCGCATCGGTGATCGTTACCGAGCGGCCGAAGACTTCGCCGATTTCCACGTCGTCGTACCAGCGTCCGCGTTCGCCCTGACCCGGACTTTGCCGCACGGCGCTCTTCTCCGTCAATTCGCCGCGCACCGGGACAGGGGCCGCGCGCTTCACGAGGCGCCGCCTGCGTCCGGCACCGGTACGGCATGGGGCTCCCAGCGAAACCCGCCGGCCTCGACGCCCATGACGAGGTGCGCAAGCGCCGCGTCGAGCAACGACGGGTCGCCGCGCACGCCGAGCTCGATCCGCCGTCCGCCGTCAGGAAGGAACGACGGCAGGCTGAACAGCTTCAGGGCCGGAAAGCGCGCGACGTTGTCGTCCATCACCGGCAGCAGCTGGCTTTCTCCGGCGCCGTACACGACGATGGCGCGCTCCGCCACGGGCCGCGCGGCGAACAACGGCGCATGCGCTGCGAGCACCCAATCGAGCATCGGCCACGCCATCTGCGGGAATCCCGGGAAGAAGTAGTGGCCGCGGATCGAAAAGGATGCAACGCGATTCACCGGATTCGGAATGATCGCGCAGCCGGCCGGGAACTCCGCCATCAACACGCGATGCGGGTAAGCCTCGGCGCCGAAGCGCGCTTCGATCTCGGCCACGGCCTCGGCATGCCGGATCAAGGGCACGCCGAGCGCGCCAGCCGCCGCCTGCCGCGTATGATCGTCGGGCGTCGCGCCGACGCCGCCGAAGGCCAGCACGGTGTCGCCGCGCGTGAACGACTCGCGGAGCACGTCCGTCAACCGCGCGCGGTCATCGCCTTCATAGCGGGCCCATCCGAGCGTCAGGCCGCGTTCGCCCAACGTGGCAATGACGTGCGCAAGATGCCGGTCAGCCCGCTTGCCCGACAGAATTTCGTCGCCGATGATCAGCGCGCCGATTGGGGGGCAGTCCACGATCGCTCCGTCGTTTGCCGGCAGGCAGGGAAGAAACCCGGCGCGGAGGGCGGGCCGGTCCCGCGCCACGCGCCCGCACCGCTTCAGAGTTCCGACGGCTCGGGAAACTTGTCGCTGATCTGCGCCATCATGTTGCCGAACGCGCGGTCGATCAGCGGTTCGGCCTCGACCAGCCGCGCCTGGTCGTTGCGGAAGCGCACGGCGAGTTCCTCGGCGGTCATCGACAGCGCCTTTTGCCCCTGCCGGTTCGTGAACAGGTACGTGCCGCGCAGCGGACTGATCCACGCCAGCTTCGCGAACGCCAGCTGGCCGTCTTCCGATTCGAACTCGATCCACGTGCCGCGCTCGAGGCTCTGCGCGATCTCGAAGTACTGGTCGTCGATGACCTCGGGAATTTCCTCGACCGGCGCCGGTTCGGCAGCGGACATGGCCACCGCGAGTTCTTCGGCCTTCGCGGCCGCGACGTCGTCGCCGGCAGCCTTGGCCTGCTCGGCTTCGGCCTTCGCCTGCTCGGCGACCGCGGAGGTAGGAAGCGGCGCCGAGGCGAGCGCCGGCTTCACGGCGGCCGCATGCGCCTCGACCAGGTTGGACATGAAACGCTCGCGGTCCTCGGGTGGCCACGGCACGCCCTGCATCCCCGCCGACAGCCGCTTCAGCAGCGACGGCAACAGCGCCACCAGATGCTTGCGGTCCTCGTTGGTCTTTTTCGGCTGCACGCTCCAGACGAGGTCCTCGAGCGTGGCGACCGCCTGGCCCCAGGACTCGCTTTCCTCCCCCTGCCTGAGGTAGACGCTTTCGAGCGCGCTCTGCCAGCGCAGACGCAGGAACACGGCGAGGAAGTTCGGGATCGGATACGCTTCGATGCGCCGCTCGATTTCCGTCTTGGCCACCGCGGCCGCGAGCTGCTGGCGGTCGTTCTGATTGATCTCCTCGGCCGTGGACTGGATGTTGGCCTCGGCGGCGCTCTCCTCCTCGGCGAGAAACTGTGCGAGCTCGGCGCGCGCTTCGTCGAAGATGACGAGGTTGTCGCTGAAGCCATCGAGAATCTTGTGGACGATGCCGCCGATCTTGCCGTAGAGCGGGTCATCCTGCCCCATCACCGGGGACCAGCCGAGGCCCGCTTCCGCGAGCGCATTGACCAGCAGGCGCGATGGATGCGACTTCTTGGCGAAGAACGCGCCATCGAGCATCGCCGCCTTCAGCACGGGAATCTGCAGCCGCGCGAGCAGCGCCTTGATGCCGTCCGGCAGGTCCTTGGTCTCGAAGATGAAATCGAACAGCATCGCGACCAGCTCGATCGTCATCGCCTCGAGCTGGTTCGCTTTCTTGCCCAGCGACGAATCCTGGAGGTCGCGCAATACGTTGTGACGGCCTTCCGGGATGCCCGCGAAATCGACCAGCGTGCCGTCGCCGAGGTCGAAATCGGTTTCGCCGGCCTGCAGCCGCGCGAGGCCCTCGCCCAGCGCGGGCGTCGCGATGATGGGCATGCCCGGGATGTACCCCGACGGCAGCGGGGCGAGCGGCCCCCGCGGGATGTAGCGCAGTGCCCTGCCGACATCGATCTGCGGGAAATCGCCCTGTCCCTGATCGGCCATGCCGCCCATGGATCCGCCGCCCGTGGATACGCCGCCCAGGGGCCCACCCATCGGGGCCGTACCAGGGGCAAAGCGCGGGGGCGGCGTTTGTCCGCCCAGCATCCGGCGGAACAGCGTCATGACGTCGACCTCGGCGGCGGCGGCCGGAGCTTCGGCGCGCCGGGCTGCCGCACTGGCGACCGCTTCCGCCCGCGCGGCGGCCGCGGCCCGCGCGCGTTCCATCGGATTGGCATCGCGGCGACCGGCGCTCCGAACGCGAAGGCCCGCGGGAACGACCTTGAGGTTCTGCAAATGCTTGTTGATATCGGCGTAGATGACGTTGATGTCCTCGAGCGAGGACTGGTTCAGCTCCTTGAGAATCGCGAACTTGATCCGCTCCCCCGCCAGGACGGATTTGAGGGCCTCGGCAAATGCATCGACGATCGCCGCGGGCGCGAGCGGATTGGTCGTGTTGTCGAGGTCGGGCCGTCCAAGCATGTGGCCGATGCCGCGCGTGAGCATCTGCAGCTCGTCGTGGCAGACGTTCTCGACGCCGCGCGTGATGTTGCCGGTGATGACCGACTCGTCCATCGAATTCGTATCGACGAGCGCCAATTTGTTGAAATCGACCTTGGAGAAATCGGCCTTGGCTTCCTCCTTGCCCGCGATCCGGTCATTGACCACGGTCCGCAGCCGCCGTTCGAACTCGGCCATCAGCGAAGGGCGGTCGACGCTGAGCGCGGCGCGCGCGTCGAGGAATGTCTGCTGCTCCTCGCGCACGTCGGTCCTGCTGGCCCGGTCCATCAGCATGTCGGAGATGTGATCGAGCATCGCCGTAAACGAAAGCAACAGACGATGAATCGCCAGATCCCGGCAATCGGCCAGGATCTTCGACATTTCGCGCGACAAGGGCGGGCGGGCCGTCGTTTCGGTCGTTGTCTTGTTCATCCTGCTGTCGTCGCCATCATGAACTCCAACGCGCACGGGAGGCCCCGCGCGTTCCCCTGATGCCGGCGCTTGACCCGGCGCGACCTCGAAAAATATGGACAAAAAACCGCTAAGTTACTGTAGCACGTGCGGATTCGGTATGCCAATGCAAGTTGCGACGAGGTCGCGTTCAATCGGCGAGATCCGCCCACGCCCGCTCCACGCGCTTGTTCGACACCGGATACGGCGTCTTGAGCTCCTGGGCAAACAGCGAAACGGAAAGCTCCTCCAGCAGCCAGCGGAATCCGTCGAGCCCGGAATCCCGCCGCCCCGCATGCCGGTGATGCGCGACGCGTTCCCGATAGCGCAGCCACCAGCCGGCGATGATCGCCGCGTGCTTCGCGTCGCGGGCCGGGTTCTCGATATATTTGACGAGGCGGCGGTCCAGGGCTTTCAGGTAACGCGGCACGTGCGCGAGGTGTGCCCAGGGGGTCGCCTGGAAGAATCCCGCATGGACCAGCGCGTCGCGGCGGGCGCGCACTTCGACGGCAAGCCGGGCCTGTGCCGCCGGCAAGGCGGCGATCCGCTGCGTCAGCGCGTGATGCTCGGCGGCCACCGCCGCCAGCAGCGCGAACGCCGCCTCGGCAACGGCCGGCAATCGCGCACGCGCGCGCTTCACCTGCTCGAGAAACGCCTTCTCCGAGCGCGGCAACGGATCATCGCCGACGAACGCGCGGTCGTTCACGGCGGCGAGCACGTCGGCCAGCAGTCGGTCGGTAGGGATTGTCGTCTTCAGCAGCAGCGCGGCACGCGCAAATCCCGGAGTGCCTTTCTCGTGCCTTGCGACGTGTTCCTTCAGCGCCCTTTGGATGAGCCGCACGACACCGGCACGCGTCGCGACCGCCGCCGCTTCGCGCGTGTCGGAGAGCACGATCGAGACGCTATCGCCGTCGTCGACGAGTGCCGGGTAGCCGGTGATCTGCCGTCCGTCCCTGGCGCTGGTCAGCGTTTCGGGAAGGTCGCCGAAGTCCCAGCTCCGAATGCCGCGTCTTTCGAGCTGCGGACCGGCCTGCGCGAACGACAGCTGCGCCGCCTCGCCCAGCTGCTGACGGAGCGCGGCGAAATCCCGGCCGCTCGCCAGTTCACGGCCGGCAGCGTCCACCACCTGCACGTTGACCGACAAATGCGGCGGCGCCAAGGCGTCGTCCCAGATGTCCGTGGACAGCGCTTCGCCCAGGCGTGCCTTCAGCCATCCTCGCAACGCATCGGCGAGCGTCGCGCGTCCGAACGGCACCGCCTCGAGGAACGAGGTCACCGCTTCCGGCAGCGGCGTCAACCGATTGCGCCAGGCTTTCGGCAGCGCCTTGAGGTAGAACGTCACCTTGTCCCTGACCATTCCCGGCACCAGCCAGGTGAGGCGCGCCGCATCGACCTGGTTCAGCATCGCCAGCGGCAGCGTCAGCGTCAGGCCGTCCAGCGGGTGCCCCGGTGCAAAGAGATACCTGATCGGCAGATCCGCATCGGCCAGCCTCAGCGTCTTCGGGAACAGCTCCTCGGTCACCTGCGTCGCGGCGTGCCGCATCAGGGCGTCCCGCGTGAGGAGCAGCACGCGCGAATCCCGCCGTTCCGCGTCCTCGCGCCAGCGCTCGAACGTCACCAGCGAATGCACGCCGTCTCCCACGCGCTCGGCATAGAAAGCCGCGATCGCTTCGTCGTCGACCAGCACGTCCTGCCGCCTCGCCTTGTGCTCGAGCTCCTCGATCTCGTCGACGAGCCGCCGGTTGTGCTCGAGAAATTCGCCCTTCGTCGCCAGCGCGCCGGGCACGAGTGCCTCGCGTATGAAGACCTCGCGCGCGACCTTCGGGTCGATCCGGCCGAACGATATGCGCCGTCGCGGCACCAGGGTCAATCCATAGAGTTGCACGCGTTCGCTCGCGACCACCTCGCCGCGATCGGGATCCCAATGCGGCTCGAAGTAGTCCCGCGACACGCGGTCGCCGGCGATCGCTTCGACCCACTCGGGCTCGATTCTCGCGGCGCAACGGGCGTAGAGCCGCGACGTCTCGACCAGCTCGGCGGCGAGCACCCATTTCGGGCCCTTCTTCGCGAGGCCCGACCCCGGATGCAGGTGGAAGCGGATTCCGCGCGCCCCGAGGTAAGCTTCGCTTTCGACGTCCTTGGCGCCGATGTTGCCGAGGAGACCCGCGAGCAGCGCGCGGTGGATCGTCGCATACCTCGCGGCATCGATCGACGTCGGCAGCTTCGGCTCCCATCTCCAGCCCTGTTCGGCGATCTCGTTCGCGAGCTGGGTGTGGACGTCGCGCCATTCGGTGAGGCGAAGATACGACACGAATTGCCCGCGGCACGCGTCGACGAGTCTGCGGTGATTGAGCTTCTCGGAGAGCTTGCCGTCGAAGAATTCCCATAGCGCGATGAGCGACAGGAAATCCGAGCGTTCGTCGCGGAAGCGCAGATGCGCCTGGTCAGCGGCCTGCTGCCTGGCGAGCGGCCGGTCGCGCGGATCGGGCACCGACAACGCGCTGGCGATGACCAGCACGTCGGCGAGACACCCGGCATCGCGCGCGGCGAGGACCATGCGGCCGACGCGCGGATCGACGGGCAGGCGCGCCAGATCCCGGCCCAGCGGCGTCAGCACACGCGCCGCGTCCACGGCCGAGAGTTCCTGCAGCAGCTGGTAGCCGTCGCCGATCGCCCGCGGCGACGGCGGCTCGAGGAACGGGAACGTGTCGACCGCGCCGAGGCCGAGCGCCTCCATGCGCAGGATCACCGCGGCGAGCGACGAACGCAGGATTTCCGGATCGGTGTATCTTGGCCGCGCCGCGAAATCGTCCTCGCCGTAGAGCCGCACGCAAATGCCCTCGGCAACGCGGCCGCAGCGGCCGGCGCGCTGGTTCGCGGCGGCCTGCGCGATCTTCTCGATCTGCAGCAGCGTCGTCTTGTTGCGCAGCGAATAGCGCTTGACCCGCGCCAATCCCGCATCGATCACGTAGCGGATGCCGGGGACCGTCAGCGACGTCTCGGCGACGTTGGTTGCCAGCACGACACGGCGGCCGCGCGAGGGCGCGAAAACGCGCTGCTGTTCCGGCACCGACAGCCGCGCGTAGAGCGGCAGGATTTCGACGGCGGCCGCATACGGGCGCCGGGCGAGGCTCTTCTGCAGCAGGTCGGCGGTCTCGCGAATCTCCCGTTCGCCCGGAAGGAACGCGAGGACATCGCCCGGACCCTCGCGCCACACTTCCTCGGTGGTGGCGACGATCGCATCCTCGAGCTCCTCCTCATCGTCGGCTTCCTCGCCGCCGGTCTTGAGCGGCCGGTAGCGTATTTCGACCGGGAACACGCGGCCCGATACCTCGATGACGGGCGCCGGGACGCCCGCGGTGCCGAAATGTCGCGAAAAGCGGTCGGCATCGAGCGTGGCCGACGTGACGATCACCTTGAGATCGGGTCGCGTCGGCAACAGCTGCTTCAGATAGCCGAGCAGGAAATCGATGTTGAGGCTGCGCTCGTGCGCCTCGTCGACGATGATCGTGTCGTAGGCGGCGAGCAGCCGATCGCCTTGCGTTTCCGCCAGCAGAATGCCGTCGGTCATCACTTTGACGAACGCGTCGGGCGTCGTATGGTCGCTGAAGCGGACCTTGTAGCCAACGACGGCGCCCATTTCGGTGCCGAGCTCCCGCGCGATTCGCGTGGCCACCGCGCGCGCGGCGATCCGGCGTGGCTGGGTATGGCCGATCAACCCGCGCTCGCCGCGCCCCTCGGCCATGCAGATCTTGGGCAATTGCGTCGTCTTGCCGGATCCGGTTTCGCCGCAGACGATCACGACCTGGTGCTCGCGGATCGCGCGCGCGATGTCGCCGGCGCGGGCAGCTACCGGCAGATCCGGCGGATAGGCGATGGAGGGCCGTCGCGCGGCACGTTCTTGCCGGCGCGCGAGCGAACGCGCCACGGCGGCGGCGATCCGCTCCCATTCGGCCGCTTGCGTGCGGGCATGGCACGCGCGGTCGATCCGCCGAGTGAGAGGAACGGCGTCCGCGGCCATCCCGTCGGCAAGTTGCGCAAGCAGGCGGGCAGCGATGGGGGGCGGGGACATGCGCAGGCGCGAGGGATTGGCGGCCGACGGCGGGCTCGCGGAGCCTGCACCCCGCAAAATCGGTCCGACATCGGCCCGCGACGGCGCGAATTCTACCGCGCCCTCCCTCCCGGAGTTATGATCGCGCCCATTCGCCGAGCGGCACCGCTCGCCCTCCGTCCCGCCACCGATCATTCGACCGAGGGGTGGTCCGCCCGCGAGCTGCGGCGGCATAACGAGCGGCGCGGAGCACGAGCCGGACGACTCCGCACCGACCGGTTGTGTACGCGCTGCCCCTGCCCGACTGCCCTGCCGCCACCGCAGGGGATCGCCTGCACGAGGTCACTCACGTGCGTAACCGCGCACATCGCGCCATCCGAAACCCGCTCACGACATGATTGCCAAACGCCTCTTCCGGTCTGCACTGCACGAACACGCCGACCCGGAGCAGCGGGTTCTCGGCGCGGCGGAATTGCCGCCGGACTCGGATGAGCTCGCGCGTCTGCTCGCGGCCGACCCGGCGACGGAGGTCCGCATCGCCGCCGCGCGGCGCTGTGCCGATCTCGCCGCCCTGTCCGCGGCCTGGGAAACGGAAGCTGACGATACGGTGCGGGCTGCCGTCGCCGCAGCGTTGGGCGAGGCGCTTTCCGCAACGCCGGACCATGCCGTCGCGCGGGCGCTGCTCGCGGCGGATAGCGTCACCGACGCGATCCGTTTCGACGTGGCGCGGCGCGCGGAGGATACGGATCGTCGCCACCTGGCGATCGCCAGCATTCGCGACGAAGAACCATTGGTCGAACTTGCCCTTGCAGCGGGGCATGCAGAGACGCGAAAAGCCGCGGCCGAGCGCGTTCGGACGCCGGATGGCCTGCGCCGACTCGCCGACGCGGCAAAGAACAAGGACCGCGGCGTGGCGCGGCTCGCCCGGCAGCGGATCGATGCGCTGAAGGATCTCCACGGCCAGGCCGCCGAAGCGGACGCGATTTTGGAGCAGATGGAAGCCCTTGCGAACGATCCCGGTCCGATACTCACGGCCCTGGTCGAACTCGATCGTCGCTGGCAGGCGCTGGACATGAGCCACGATCCCGCCCGCCTCGAACGCCGGGACGCCGCTCGCCGGGTCCTCCAGGCGCGTTTCGATCAGGAACACGTCGAGCAGCGGACGCGCGCACGGTTCGAGCGCAAGCTCCGTGACTGGACAAAAACGCCGGGCCCGCCCACCTCGATGGAGGCGCTCGCAGGTCTGCGCACCGAACTCGCGGCGCTGCGCGAGGAGGCGACGGGCTACGGCGACCGGTCGGCGCTCGCCCGGCTGGAAATTGCGGACCAGCGCATCCTGCTGTGGGAGCAGGAGCTCCAGGCGCTTGCGGGGGCCGAAGCCCTCGTTGTCGAAGCCGAGCGGCTCGCCGCGGGAACTTCCATCGACAACGCGAAATTGCCCGAGCGCTGGCAGGCGCTGGACCGGAAGTCCCGGACGCCCGACCTGACGCAGCGTTTCGAAGTGGCGCTGGTGGTGGTCGAGCAACGCCGGCTCGCGCAGATCCGGAACGCGGAGCACCACACAATCGCGGCACGCCACAACGTGCACGGGGCGCTCCATGCTGCGGAGCAAGCGCTCGCGGCAGGACATTTGCAGGCCGCCCGCGCGGCCGTGGACGACATCCGGAAGCTCAAGTCCGCCGCCGGAACCCTGCCGAAACCGACGCTGCAGCGGCTCGGTCGCGTCGGGCAGCAGCTCGCGGACCTCGAGCGCTGGGAGTCCTTTGGCCAGCATCACGCCCGCATCCAGCTGTGCGAGCGCGCCGAGGCCGCCGCGACGCAGCCGCTGGACGCCCCGCGACTCGCTCTCGATATCCAGAAACTGCGCAACGAATGGAAGACGCTCGACCAGCAACACGCGGGCGTGCCCAAGGCGCTCTGGGAACGCTTCGACAGCGCCTGCGAAAAGGCCTATGCGCCCGCCGCGCGGCATTTCGCGCAAGTCGCCGCGGAGCGCAAGGAAGCGCGCAGGCAGCGCGAGGCCTTCATCGCCGCCGCGGAAGCGCACGCGCCGACCCTGCTGGTCGAGCCGCGCGACTGGCGCGCGATCGAGCGCTGGCTGCGCGACATCGACCGCACGTGGCGCGAGGGCGATCTGGGCAGCGTCGAACCCGGCGCCTGGAAGAAGCTCGACACGCGGCTTCGGGCCGCGTTGGCCCCGCTCCGCGATGCGCTGTCGGCAGCGCGGGAACAGGCGAAGGCGGGCCGCCAGGCGTTGATCGCGGAGGCCGCGGCGCTCGCGTCGAAGGCGATGGAGCGCGATGCGCCGTCGCAGGTCAAGGCGATTCAGGGCCGATGGCAGGAGCAGGCCAAGGCGATGCCGATCGCGCAGCGCGACGAGCGCATTTTGTGGGAGGAGTTCCGCGCGGCGTGCGACGCGGTGTTCAGCGCACGCCAGAACAAGCGCAAGGAAGACGACGAGCGCAGGCACGAAGGCCGTCGTGCGCTCGAGGAGACCTGCAAAGAGCTCGAGCAGCTTGCGCTGGCGACCGACAAGGACGATGCGGACATCCGGCGAGCCCTGCGCGATCTGCAGGAGCAATGGAGAAGCAGGAGCGCAGGAAAGGATGCTGCGCTCGCCGGCATCGAATCGCGGTTCAGGAGCGCGAAAACCGCGGTCGAGGCCGCACTCTCGGCACGCGCCCGTTCCCGCGAATCCGCGGTATGGCAAACGCTGGCGGCGAAAGAGCGCCTGTGCGAGGAGCTCGACATGCTGGTGCGTTCGGGCACGGGCGCGACCGAAGCTGCCACCGGATCGGTGACGGCGCTCCTCCTGCAGTGGACGGAATTGCCGCTGCTGCCACCCGCATGGGAAGCCAGGATGATCGCGCGACGCGACGCCGCGCTGCGCGCCCGCTCCGAGGCCGCCGCGACGGGCGACTACCTGACGCGGATCGACGACGGCATCGGATCACGCCGCGATTGCCTGCTCGAACTCGAGATGGCGCTGGGTCTCGAGAGCCCGGCCGAGTTTCAGGCGCATCGGCTGGCGCTGAAGGTGAAGAAGCTGAGAGAGCGCTTCACCGACGCGACGACTGCCAGCGCGAATGCCCCGGGGGAACGCCTGTTGGCGTGGTGCGCGCAGCCGGGCGTTGCCGATGAACAGGACCGGCGGCGCTCCGAGCGGGTGTTTTCGGGGATGGAAAAAATGCGCTGAGGCGGCGAGTGAGCCAGGGTGCGGACCGCGCCCCCAACGGGAGCTCCGGAATCCGGCGGTCTTCCCCCGCGACATTCACTCTGGCGCCGCCCCGCCGTCCCTCCGGGATTGCGCGCCGCCCGCACCAGCGGCACGCGCCCGCTCCAGATAGCGCGTGACGCCCCACGCTGCCAGCACCGCGACGCCAATCGCGATCGCGGCGTTCATCAGCGCCGCCGCAGTTCCCTTTCGCAGTGCGTCTGCCGCGAACTCCAGTGCGAACCCGGTCGCCACGTACGCTGGAACGGCGCAGCAGTCGAACCGCAGCACGCCGTAGACCACGGCGACCGCGACCAGACCGCTGCCGACGCCGGCGAATGCGGCGCCCGCCGGGTCTTGCGCACCGGCGAGCGCGGTCGCCGCGACCACGACGACAAGTACGATGGCCGCGAGCCAGCCTCGGCGCTGCCAACCTGATGTCATTCGCTGGAGCCAGAAGAGCATGAAGAGCCCGACGCCGATCGCCGACAGCAGCCGGGCACCGGCCAGCGCGGCTCCGAGCGCCGGCAGTGCCAGCGATTCGAATCTGAACTTTGGCCACAACGGCATCGTGGTCGGCAAGACTCCGTCCAGCACCGCAGCGACGCCCGCCGCGACCAGTCCGGCGGCGATTCCCAGAACCCACGCGGGCGCTGACCCGGGGAGCGAACCGCGAGGCTGCCGGGCCGCACCCCAGGCCCCGACGCCCGCCATGAGTCCGAAAAGCAATGCCATCAGCAGACTACCGATCAAGGCTCCGGAAATTGCGATGGCTGCCTGCGATGCGAAAGGCTCGGCCGTCCTGAAATTCATCACCATCAGCGGCCAGCCGTTCGCGACGCCGGCGACACCCGCCGCAAATGCAATCGTCGCGATCGCGACGAGGGCGCGGCGGTCGATCCGGCGGTGCGTCCAGTCGATGACCGCCCTGATGATCGCGGCGAGTGCTGCGATCCCGATCAGCACGGCAAACGCCATCCTGGCGATATCCAGGCGTCCGTCGCGCTCGCTCTCCGCGCGCCGCCATGCCTCGGGCACGTGGACGAAGCGGCCGTAGGCGGCGATTTCGTCGCCGGCAACCGTCACCACGATTCGCGCTTCGCCATCCGCGCCTACCGGCAGACGCGGATCCGCGAACATGAAGGTCCAGTCGGTGCGCGCGGGTCGCCGTTTTTCCTCGGCGCCGATGTCCTTCAGGGCTACCGGGTCGAGACGGAAATGATCATGCACCGCCCGACCGGCGTGGACGAACGCCTCGTCACGGGTCAGATGCGCCCCGGCTTGATCCTCGGGCAACGTGTGCCTGATCTGGCGCACCGACGCGGCACCGTCGACGGTCACGCGCCACTCTTCCGCCCGGTCGGCCACCTCGCCGTCGAATCTTGCATAACGGACGTCCCACAGCGGCGGAGCCAGCGTGTTGCCGACGAGCTTCGCGTAGGCATCGCGCCCCGCCTCGCGCCACACAAACTTGTGCGCCTGCCATTGACCGGGCTCGTCACTCGCGAGCCGCACCGTCGAGTAGCGTCGCCATTCGGGAGCGAGCGTGACGCCACGCGCGGCCAGCGCGGCCGCGGCGGCCGCCTCGGCCTCGGCCCGCGCCTGCGGGAGCGGTGGCACGTCGACGCGAAACGGCGTGGCCAGCATCCAGGCAGCGAAGCCGGCGAGCCCCAGCGCCGGCAGCGTCCGCTGGAATTTGGCGGCCCACCCCGTCACGGCGGCATGCGCCTCGACAGGTGCGATCCGGTCGTCGTGCGCCGCGCGCGCGATGGGCCGCCACGCGCCGTTGCGCAATTCCGCCGCAAGCTCGACGAACGCGCCGGCGCGAACCCGGCGCATCATGACGATCGCGAGCGGCACCAGCCCCGCCGCGACGACGAGCCCGCGCTGCACATCGCTCCCCGGTGCGTCAACGAGAAACAGCGGGATCGAAAAGAGCGCGAGGTCGAACAATGCATGCAACAGGATCGTGGGCACGAGGCCGAAACGCAGGAAGATCAGCGCCCACAGGACGGACGGGACGAACAGCTCCACGACTCGCGAGTACGCCGGGAAGCCCGGATAGTTGGCGTGCGCGGCACCGAACACCAGCGCCTGCACGATGATCGCGATCGCGATGGCAAGCGTGCGCCGTCCGTAACGCGCGCCGATGATGGCCGCGAGCGCCAGCGGCACCGCCCGAAACAGGCACTCCTCCATGAACCCCGCCTGCAGCGAGATGGCGATCGGCATGAGCCCCGGGACCGCGCTGCCGAGGATGTTCGGGTCGGTCAGCGATTCCGAGGGCTGCCACCAGCCGAGCCAGCGATTCGACGCGTAGTAGAACGCCGCGACAAACGCCAGCGCGAGCGGCACGAAAAGGTAGCCGCCCACCGTGCGGCCAAGCACCGAGCGTGTCGGCGCCGCTTCGCGCGACCACACGCGCCAGAGCTGCGGATGATCGGGAAACGCGCGTCGGGTCAGGCCCTCCGCCGCCATGAATACGAGCGCATAGCCGAGGCCGCCCGCGAAAGCGACCGTCACGGCCCTGCCTGCCTGCCGCATCCAGAAGGTCGTCACCGACTGCGCGGTGTCGAAGTCGAACCACGCGGCCGGCGCGTTGCCCAGCACCATGGCGCCCATCAGGCCGCCGACGACGAAGCCCGCTATCACCGCGGGCCGCCACTGCAGCGCGCGTTGGCGCAGCAGCCAAAGCACGCCGAGGATGCAGCCGCCGAGACCGTACAGAACACCCGCCGCCAGGCTGGCGACGCTGGCGATCGTGTTGTTCGACGATCGCAGTTCCTGGAAGCGCCGGTCGAAGGATTCGGGCACGTGCACGTAGTGGGTGACTTCGGTCAGCGCATCGCCGGTCACCGTCAGGCGCAGGCGGAAACGCGCGTCGGCGATGGTCCGCGCCGTGCGCTCGTAGACGAACGTGTGGTCGACGCGACCCGTGGTGCGCGTCTGCTGCGTCTCCTCGAGCAACCGCAACGGTTCGAACGCGACAGCCCAATCGGCGCGCGCGTGTTCCTCGGCCAGGCGCCGCGCCGCATTGCGGTCGAGCGCGAGGCCGGCGGGGTCCACGGGCACGAACAATTCGGGCAGCCGTTTCGAAAAGCCGTACGGCGCGCCGTCGGGCCGGAACCGAACGACCACCTCGGTCGCCTCACCCGGCCGGAAAAGCCGCACCTCCCACCAGTAGGGCGCGTACGCATCTCCGGCGACCAGCGCGGCGAACGCCGGCTTGCCGCCGCCTTCGAGCTCGATGTAATTCTGCGCCGCCTGGTCGTGCGCGAACCGCGCGGCCGTACGTGCTTCGGGCGGCGCAAGGTTCAATGTACCGGCAAGGGCGACGGCCTTCGCCACCGCGTCGTCGCGGGCGAGCTTGATGTCGAGGTTGACCAGAGGAATCGCGAGCGGAAACAACTTCCAGGCGATGGCGAGCGCTACCGCGGCAGCGAGCGCGTAGGCGATCCAGAAGGTGGGCTTGCGGGTGAGGCCGGTCGTCGTCACGTTCGGACTTGTATCACACCCTGCGCGGCCAGCATCGCAATCGCGTCTTCGCTCATCCCGAGCCGGTCGCGCAGCACGGCGGCGGTATGCTCTCCAAGCAAAGGGGGAGGCCGGTCGTAGTGGAGCGGTGTCGCCGAAAATACGATCGGCGTGCCGACCTGCGGCACCGTACCCGCGAGCGCATGCGGCAGGTCCAACCGGAGCCCGCGCGCGACGAGCTGCGGATCGGCAAACACCTGGTCCAGCCGGTTGATCGGCCCGCACGGCACGCCCAGCGGCTCCAGCGCGGCCAGCCACTCGCGCTGCGTCCGCGAGCGCATTGCCTCTGCGATCAGCGGCACGATGACGTCACGATTGCGCACGCGCTCCGCGTTGGTCGCGAAACGCGGGTCCCGCGCCCACCCGGGCGTGCCGCAGACTTCGCAGAACTTCGCGAACTGACTGTCGTTTCCGACCGCGATGATCACGTGGCCGTCGGCGCACGCGAACACCTGATACGGCACGATGTTCTGGTGCGCGTTGCCGAGGCGCGAAGGCGGCGTGCCCGTGACGAGATAATTGTGCGACATCGTCGCCATCGTCGCGACCGCGGAATCGAAAAGGCACGCGTCGATCCACTGCCCCTGCCCGGTCCGGTCGCGGTGCGCGAGCGCCGCCTGGATCGCGACCGTTGCGTACATTCCCGTCATCAGGTCCGAGATCGCCACACCCGCCTTCTGCGGACCGCCGCCGGGCAGGTCGTCGCGCTCGCCCGTGACGCTCATGAAGCCGGACATCCCCTGGATGATGAAGTCGTAGCCGGCGCGGTCCGCGTAGGGGCCGTCCTGACCGAAACCGGTGATCGAGCAGTACACCAGGCGCGGATTCATCGCGGAGAGGCTGCCGTAGTCGAGGCCATATTTCGCGAGTCCGCCAACCTTGTAATTCTCGACCAGCACGTCGGATTGTCGCGCGAGGTCGCGCACGATCTTCTGCCCGGCGGGCGCCGTGAAGTCGGCGGCGACCGACAGCTTGCCGCGGTTGCAGCACAGGTAGTACGCGGCTTCGCTGGTGTCGCGTCCCTGCGCATCCTTCAGGTACGGCGGGCCCCACGCGCGCGTATCGTCGCCGGTGGCGGGCTTCTCGATCTTGATGACGGTCGCGCCCAGGTCGGCGAGCAGCTGCGTGCACCACGGCCCCGCGAGCACGCGCGAGAGGTCGAGGATCGTAAGATGAGCGAGTGGACCGGACACGGGACGGCGGGCTGCATTGAGAGCGCGGCGCAGCGCCGCGCCGCGCTGCAATTCTATCGGAGCCGCGACGGCGCCGGCGCCGTGCAGCGCGCCGGGCGACCGACATGGCCGCTCCCTCGCCCGTCCCGGATTGCATCGCGTGCGCCGACGGAACGCGGCACTCGTGACATACGTTACGCGCCGCGGCCTCCGCACCCCCAACGTGAATCGTTGCCCCGAGTTGTCGGCCGCCTGCGTCGGCTCGCCCCGGTCGCATCCCCTCTCGCTTCGCTCGGGGGCCCCTGCTTCCCGGCTCGCGCCGCTAGTCGATCGCCTTGACGAGGTCCTCGACGACCTTCTTGGCGTCGCCGAACACCATCATCGTCTTGTCCATGTAGAAGAGCGGATTGTCGAGGCCCGCATAGCCGGACGCCATCGACCGCTTGTTGACGATCACCGTCTTCGCCTTGAAGGCCTCCAGAATCGGCATGCCGTAGATCGGGCTGCCCTTCTGCTCGGCGAGCGGATTCACGACGTCGTTGGCGCCGAGGATCAGCGCGACGTCGGCGGTACCGAATTCGCCGTTGATGTCCTCCATCTCGAACACCTGGTCGTAGGGGACTTCCGCCTCGGCGAGCAGCACGTTCATGTGACCCGGCATCCGGCCGGCGACCGGGTGGATCGCGTACTTGACGTTCACGCCCTTGGCGATCAGCTTCATCGCCATCTCCTTGACGGCATGCTGCGCGCGCGCCACGGCGAGACCGTAGCCGGGGACGATGATCACGGTTTCGGCGTTGCCCATGATGAACGCGGCGTCGTCGGCGCTGCCGGATTTCACCGTCTTCTTCGAGGCGTCCGCGGCGACCGCGCCCTCCTCGGCGCCGAAGCCCCCGAGGATCACGCTGAAGAACGAGCGGTTCATCGCCTTGCACATGATGTAGGAGAGGATCGCGCCCGAAGAGCCGACCAGCGATCCGGCGATGATCAGCATCGGGTTGTTGAGCGAAAAGCCGATGCCCGCGGCCGCCCAGCCCGAGTAGCTGTTCAGCATCGAAATGACGACGGGCATGTCGGCGCCGCCGATCGGGAATGATGATCAGGACCCCGAGCAGGAACGCGAGCGCGGACATGACGATGAACGGCACCCAGCCGCCGCCCATGAAGAACCAGATGCCGGAGCCGATCATCGCGATGCCGATCGCGAGGTTGAGGAAATGCTGGCCCTTGAACACGATCGGCGCGCCGGACATCCGTCCCGACAGCTTGGCGAAGGCGATCACCGAACCCGAGAACGTGATGGCGCCGATGAAGGTACCGAGGAAGAGCTCGAGCTTGTTGCCGGTCGGGATCACGGCGGGCAGGCCGAACGACTGCGGGTTATGCACCGCGGACACGGCGATCAGCACCGCGGCCATGCCGACCAGCGAGTGGAACGCGGCGACCAGCTCGGGCATCTGCGTCATCTGCACGCGCCGGGCGATGACGGTGCCGACCATGGCGCCGATGGCAATGCCGCCGACGATCATCGCGATGTTCTTGGTGTTCGAATAGACGAGCGCGAGTGTCACCACGACGGCGATCGCCATCCCGATCATGCCGAACAGGTTGCCGCGACGCGCGGTCGATGGATGCGACAGACCCTTCAGCGCGAGGATGAACAGGATCGACGCGACGAGGTACCAGAGGGCGACTTGATTGGCGCTCATTGGACGACCCCCACGCTTGCGGCTGGCGCCGCTGCGCTGCCCCCCGAGGGGGAGCAATGAGCGCCTTGGGACGGCCCTGCGGCGCTCATGTCTTCTTCTCCGGCGCGGCCTTCGGCTCTTTTCGCTTGAACATCTCGAGCATCCGCTGCGTCACGAGGAAGCCGCCGAAGACGTTGACCGACGCGAGCGCGACCGCCGCGAAGCCGACCCAGCCGCCCCAATCGAAGCTCGACCACTCGAGCCCGGCGGCAAGCATCGCGCCGACGAGAATGATGCCGGAGATCGCGTTGGTCACGCTCATCAGCGGCGTGTGCAGCGCAGGCGTGACGCTCCAGACAACGTGGTAGCCGACGAAGATCGCCAGAACGAAGACGATCAGATAAAAGACATGGGGATCAACGCCAGCAGCCATGGTTCACTCCGTTCTGGAATCGGTTTGTATTCGGGGCCGCAATGATGGCAAGTCGTCGGGGCGGTCGCGGATCAGGTTTTCCGCGCCACGACCTGCCCGTTCTCGCAGACCAGCGTCGCGACGATGATCTCGTCGTCCCTGGGCACGCCGAACTCGCCGGTCTTGGCATTGAGCGACAGCGCGAGGAAGTTGATCACGTTGCGCGCGTAAAGGGCGCTCGCGTCGGCCGGTACCGTCGCGGCCAGGTTCGGGATGCCGACGATCTTGACGCCGTTCCTGACCACGATCCGGTCGAGCTCGGCCCCTTCGACGTTGCCGCCCTGCTCGATCGCGAGGTCTACGATCACCGAACCGGGCTTCATCGCGGCGACCGTGTCGGCTTTGATCAGCTTCGGCGCGGGACGGCCCGGAATCAGCGCCGTGGTGATCACGATGTCCATCTGCTTGCAGCGCTCGTGAACCACACCCGCCTGTCGCGCCATCCACTCCGGCGGCATCGGGCGCGCGTAGCCGTCGACGCCCTCGGCGATCTTGCGCTCCTCGTCGTTGGCGTACGGCACGTCCATCCACTTGCCGCCGAGCGACTCGACCTGGTCCTTCACCGACGGGCGCACGTCCGAGGCCTCGATCACCGCCCCCAGACGTTTCGCCGTGGCGATCGCCTGCAGGCCCGCGACGCCGACGCCCATGACCAGCACGCGCGCCGCCTTGACGGTGCCCGCCGCAGTCATCAGCATCGGCATGAAATGGCCGTATTCGGCGGACGCGAGAATCACCGCCTTGTAGCCGGCGATGTTCGCCTGCGACGACAATACGTCCATCGACTGCGCCCGCGAGATCCGCGGCAGCCATTCCAGCGCGTACCCCGAGACGCCCGCCTGCGCGTATGACTGAATCGCGGGCTGATCGAAGGGATTCAGCAGTCCGACGAGCAACGCACCGCGCTTCAGCTTCGGCAACTCGTCCGGGGTCGGACCGCGCACCTTGAGCACGATGTCGGCACCGAAGGCCCCGGCCCCGCCGTCGATCCTCGCGCCGGCCGCGGTGTACAGGCCATCCGGGATGCTCGACGCCGTGCCCGCGCCGCTCTCGACGACGATCTCGTGCTTGCCGCTCGCAGCGAGCTTCTTGACGGTTTCGGGCGTGGCGGCAACGCGCGTCTCGCCCGGACGCGTTTCGCGTGGAATGCCGATCAGCATGGCGGGATCCCCAGAGTGGCGCCGCACCACGTGGCCGCAGGTCGGCGTTGGAATTTGCGTAATGCTGCCACAAACCCGGAGGCAGCGGGGCGTCGTCAGCGACGCGCCATGTTGTCCTGGATCAAACGACGGTCGCAATCGCCTTGCCGACGTCGATCGTCGTTGCCTTGCCGCCGATGTCCGGCGTGCGGGGCGCGGATGGGTCCGCCAGCACACGTTCGATCGCGCGGACAATGGCGGCCCCCGCGTCGGCGTGGCCGAGATGTTCGAGCATCAACGCGCCCGACCAGATCTGGCCGATCGGATTCGCAATGCCCTTGCCGGCGATGTCGGGCGCCGAACCGTGGACCGGCTCGAACAGCGATGGGTATTCGCGCTCGGGATTGATGTTGGCCGAGGGCGCGATGCCGATCGTCCCGCATACCGCGGGGCCGAGGTCCGACAGGATGTCGCCGAAGAGATTCGACCCGACGACGACGTCGAAGCGGTCCGGCTGGCGCACGAAATGCGCCGCCAGGATGTCGATATGGTATTGATCCGTGCGAATGGCCGGATAGCGCTTGGCCATGGCGCGGAACCGTTCATCCCAATACGGCATCGTGATCGAGATTCCGTTCGACTTGGTGGCCGATGTCACGTGCCTTGCCGCGCGCTTGCCCGCGAGATCGAACGCGAATTGCATGATGCGGTCCACGCCCTTGCGCGAAAAGATCGATTCCTGGAACACGATCTCGCGGTCGGTGCCCTCGTACATGCGGCCGCCCACCGACGAATACTCGCCCTCGGTGTTTTCGCGGACCACGACGAAGTCGATGTCGCCCGGCTTCCGGTTGGCGAGCGGCGAGGGAATGCCCGGCATCAGCCGGCAGGGACGCAGGTTGACATACTGGTCGAAGCCGCGCCGGAATTGGATCAGCGAGCCCCACAACGACACGTGGTCGGGCACGGTCGCCGGCCAGCCGACAGCGCCGTAGTAGATCGCATCGTGCGGGCGCAGCCGGTCGAACCAGTCCTCGGGCATCATCCGGCCGTGCTTCACGTAGTGATCGCAGTCCCACTGGAATTCCTTCCACTGGAACGCGATGCCGAACTTGCGCGCGGCCGCCTCGAGGACGCGCAGGCCTTCGGGCACCGTTTCCTTTCCGATGCCGTCGCCGGGTATGACGGCGATGCGATGTGCTGTCATGCGGGCTCCTTGGAAGGGTTCGATTCTAGGGCAACCCGGACCGCCCACCAACACGCGCGATGTCCGACATGCGTAGGCAGCGGATTGTCCCGTTCCTCCGGTAACGGCGCGCGCGGCGCTTCATCCATCCGTCCAATGGCGCGGCAACGCCGCTCTGCATACAGTCTCGGCAAGCGCGCGACATTCCGCACGCTGCATATCTGGCGGCGGCATCGCGGATTATCTGGGCTCGCGACATTTCATCCATTTGGGCCTGCTTCGGGAGGCTCCCCATGCTCCGCAGACTGTACCTGTCGACACTTCTCGCCTTGCAATTCGCGCTGCTCGTGCGCGTGGCGCCGCCGCTCGCGCACGCGCTGCGCGCCGACGCCGCGCTCGCCGCCATTCCGGACGGCTGGCTCGCGGCGTTGCAGCTCGCAAGCGCCGTGGGTGCGGTTGCCGGCGGCGCACTCGCGCTCACCTTCCCCGGACTGGCGCTGCTGCGGCACCGCCAGCGCGGCGAAATCCGTTTCCGTGGCGTGCCCCGCTGGGCGGTCGGCCTGGCGCTGGCCGGTTGCAGTGTCTTTGCAGCGGCGCTCGTCCTCGGCGAAATTCTTCCGCTGCTGGGGCAGCAGGTGCCCGTGACCGCGACCCTCCTCGCTCGTCCCGCGCTCAACGCCGGACTCGCACTGATGGCCGCCGGCACACTGTGCGCCGAGCTGCTGCGGCGGAGCGTCGGGTTGCGGTTCGCCGTGCCGAGCGTCCGCCGGACGCTGGCGGACCTGATCGAGGTCACTTATCCGCGCGAGCTTTCGACCCGCGCCGCATGAGAATGCGCCATTCCGGAGAGAGCCATGGACAATCCGGCACGTGAACCGCAATTCTGGATCGGCGTGGTGTCGAAGGATCACGTCGACCGCGCCACCGCCGGCGGCTACACGCAACTCAATCACGGCAAGGCCGGCCCGCTCGAGCGAATGCGCGCCGGTGACGGATTCGCATTCTATTCTCCGCGGTCCCGTTATCCCGACGGTGAACCGCTGCAGGCGTTCACCGCGATCGGGCGCATCCGTACCGGTTCCGTCTATCAGGCCGTGGACGAAGGCGGTCTCCGGCCTTTTCGCCTCGATGTCGATTTTCTCCCGGCGCAACCTGCGCCCGTGAAGCCGTTGAT
The DNA here is from genome assembly GCA_963726775.1 of uncultured beta proteobacterium. Lineage (GTDB taxonomy): Bacteria > Pseudomonadota > Gammaproteobacteria > Burkholderiales > Casimicrobiaceae > CAIWHR01. The sequence continues at coordinate 150,031 of CAVSDL010000012.1, read as the reverse complement.
CGCCGATCTGTCGTTCATTCGCAGCAAGACACACTGGGGCGCCGCATTCCGCTTCGGCGTCCTTCGCGTGCCGGGCGAGGATTTCACCCGTATCGCCGCGGCGATGGGGTGCCCGTCCGGCGGCGATTTCGGCTGAGAGTCGGGGTACCCTCGCGCTCGACGTCGCGCACCGACTGCGCTATGTTCGGCGCGATGGTATCCGCGCCGCTCGCCACACCGGCTGGTTTGCCGATCACTCCGCAATGGCAGTGGTCGCGGCTGCCGGCCCTCGCCGCTACCGAACTGTACGCCGCGCTCGCCGCGCGCCAGCGGGTCTTCGCCGTCGAACAGAACTGCGCCTATCTCGATGCCGACGGCCACGATGCCCATGCCTGGCATCTGCTGGGCTGGACTCACGACGGCGCCGCCGCGGAACTTGCAGCGTATCTGCGTGTGATCGATGCCGGACGGAAGCACGTGGAACCTTCGATCGGCCGCGTGCTGACGATGCCGGCCTACCGCGGAACGGGGCTCGGCCGCCTGCTGATGACGCAAGGCATCGTGCGTGCGCGCGCCGTCTGGCCCGGTCACCCGATCCGGATCTCCGCGCAGATGCGGCTCGAGGCCTTCTACGCGAGCCTTGCGTTCCGCACCGTGTCGGCACCTTTCCAGGAAGACGGCATCGCACATGTCGAGATGCTGCTCGACGTTTGCTGAAGCGGTTCGAGACCAGCGAATCGGACGGCCTGCCCGGTGACCGTATAGCCGTCGCGGCGACCTTCTGATAAAATTGTGCCGTGGACGAACGCCGGCATCGCCCGGCGTTTTCGTTTTTCCGCGCAATGTCCATTGTCCCCTTGTGACTCCCGCCGCTCGCCACCGCCGTGCGATCCTGTTCATGGGCATTGCCGCGATCTGCTGGTCGTCCGGCGGCATCCTCGTGCGCCAGCTCTCGATCACGAACGCCTGGGAAATCGTGTTCTGGCGCTCCGCGTTCATGGCGCTCTTTGTCGCCGGCGTGCTGCTTGCGATGCACGGCAGGCGGATGGGCGCGGCGATTGTCGCGACCGGCAAGCCCGGGCTCGTGTCCGGCCTCTTCCTCGCCGGTACATTCTTCTTTTTCATCGGTTCACTGACGCGTACCACGGTTGCCAACACGTTCGTGCTGATGAGTGTCTCGCCTTTCCTGGCGGCGGTCGCCGGGCGCGTCGTGCTCAAGGAACGCGTGCCGACGCGGACGTGGATGGCGATGACCGTCGCCTTCGCCGGCATCGTCGTCATGTTTGCCGATTCGCTCGATACCGGACGCTTCGCGGGCAACCTGCTTGCGCTGGGCGTGTCGTGCTGCTTCGCGGGCCAGGTCACAGTCCTGCGCAAATTCCACGCCACGGTCGACATGCTGCCGCAGGTGATGATCGCCGGCCTTATCTCTCTCGTCGCCGCGTTTGCGCTCTCCCCGCCATTCGCCGCGACCGGGCGCGACCTCGCGATCCTGGCGGTGATGGGTAGCGTCCAGCTCGGCATCGGCTGCCTGCTCGCAACCGCGGCATCGAAGCATCTGTCCGCCACGGAACTCGGCCTGCTCGCGCTGCTGGAACCGATTGTGGGGCCGCTGTGGGTTTGGGCGCTGATGGGCGAGAAGCCCGGTGCGGCGGCGCTCGCCGGCGGCGTGATCGTGCTGACGGCGGTCATCGCAAACGAGGCGTTCGCCGCCTGGCGCGATGCGCGCACAGGCAATATCGCCATTGACACGCCTCCGAGGGTGGCGCCCGGTCCGTGACAGCGGCTTTCCCTTCCAGCGCCCGCCTATCCGCCGCCCGACGCCCCGCCATGCCCTGGCCCGACTTTCCGCTCGCGTTCTACCCGGTCGCGATCGTCGCGATCCTGCTGACCGGCATCGCGAAGGGCGGGTTCGGCGCGGCCGCCGGCGGGCTCGCGGTGCCGCTGATGTCGATCTTCATCGCGCCACCGGAGGCCGCGGGCATCATGCTGCCGATTCTCTGCGCGATGGATCTCTTCGGCGTGCATGCGTACCGCGGTCGTGGTTCGCGTGAGCATTTGAAGGCGCTGCTCCCGGGGGCCCTGTTCGGAATCGGCGCCGGCGCATTCGCGTTCGGCGCGCTGCCCGTCAATGCAATTCGGCTGTTGATCGGCGTGATCGCCGTGACGTTCGCCCTGAATCAGTGGTTGGCGCTGACCGCACGCATCGCCGCGCGCCTGGCAGCCGGGCGCGGCAAGCCCGGCAGGATCGCCGGCGCGTTCTGGGGCAGCCTCGCCGGCTTCACGAGCACGCTCGCGCATGCGGGCGGGCCGCCGTTCGCGGTGTACATGCTGCCGCAGAAGCTCGACAAGACGCTGTTCGTCGGCACGTCGGTGATGTTCTTCTTCGTCGTCAACTACGCGAAACTCGTGCCCTACCATTTCCTCGGCCAGCTCAACGTCGGCAACCTGGCCGCCTCCCTCCTGTTCGCGCCGCTCGCGCCGCTCGGCGTCTGGCTCGGCGTACGGATGCACCGGCGCATCTCGGAGCAGACGTTCTACACCATCACCTATGTGCTGTTGCTGCTGACGGGTCTCAAGCTCATCTACGACGCGTTCGCTCGTTGAGGCCATGCCCGCAGGCCGCACCGCGCCGATCGCCGCGATATCGGGCGCCGTGCCCCGTTTTGCTATGATGCCCGGCATCGAATCCGCGCGACACCGGCAATGAAGCAGACCTTTCTCGATTTCGAGCAGCCGATCGCCGAACTGCAGGCGAAGATCGACGAGCTCCGCTACGTCCACGAGGACTCGGCTGTCGACATCTCCGACGAAATCAGGCGGCTGCAGAAAAAGAGCCAGCTGCTCACCAAGGAAATCTACGGCAAGCTCACGTCGTGGCAGATCGCGCAGGTCGCGCGGCACCCGCAGCGACCGTACACGCTGGACTACGTCAATGGCCTGTTCAGCGACTTCCGGGAGCTGCACGGCGATCGCACGTATTCGGACGACCCGGCAATCGTCGGCGGCCTCGCGCGCTTCAACGGCCAGCCCTGCATGGTGATCGGCCATCAGAAGGGCCGCGACACCAAGGAAAAGATCTACCGGAATTTCGGAATGCCGCGGCCCGAGGGTTATCGCAAGGCACTGCGGCTGATGAAGCTGGCCGAGAAATTCGGCCTTCCGCTGTTCACCTTCATCGACACGCCGGGCGCCTATCCCGGCATCGGGGCCGAGGAGCGCGGACAATCCGAGGCTATCGGCCGCAACCTGTACGAGATGGCGGGCCTCCGCGTGCCGGTCATCGTTACCGTGATCGGCGAAGGCGGTTCCGGCGGCGCGCTGGCGATCGCCATCGGCGACGTCACGTTGATGCTTCAGTACGCGACGTACTCGGTGATTTCACCGGAGGGCTGCGCTTCGATTTTGTGGAAATCCGCGGACTATGCAGCCGAGGCTGCCGAGACCCTCGGCATCACCGCTCCGCGCTTGAAGCAGCTCGGCCTCGTCGACAAGGTCGTCAACGAGCCGCCGGGCGGCGCGCACCGCGACCCTGCGTCGATGATGGTCGCACTCAAGAAAGTGCTGTCCGAAGTGTTGCGCCAGGCGCAGGAGCAGCCGCTCGAAACGCTGCTCGAGACGCGCGAGGACAAAGTCCTGTCCTATGGCAAGTTCAAGGAGATCCCCGCCGGCTGATCCCGGCACGGGCTCTGTCCGACACGCCGTGCGCCTGGTGCGTCCGCGCGCTGCACATGCCGATGCCTAGCTCCGCCGCCGACCTGGTGCTGCCCGCCGCCAGAGCCGCACTGGAGCGTTGCACGCCATCCGCCACGCCGGATGCACGCGCGCACGCGGCCCCGGCGCGCATCGCCATCGGGCTCTCCGGCGGCCGGGATTCGACGGTGCTGCTCGACGCGCTCGCGACGCTCATGCCCGGGCCCGGCCGCGCGCTCACCGCCGTACACGTTCATCACGGACTTTCGCCCAACGCCGACGCGTGGGCCGACTTCTGCGCCTCGGAGTGCGCGAAACGCGGCGTACCGCTTGCGATTCATCGCGTGCACATCGATCGCGCACAGGGCGCCGGTCTCGAAGCGGCGGCACGGGCTGCGCGCTATGCCGTTTTCGAGGTGGTCGACGCCGATTTTGTCGCGCTTGCGCACCATGCAGACGACCAGGCGGAGACGCTGCTGCTGCAGCTGCTGCGCGGTGCGGGAGTGCACGGACTTGCGGCGATGCCGACGTTGCGCGTGCCGCGCGCGGGACCTGCGCTGTTGCGTCCGTTTATCACGGTCCCCGGCGCCGCGATCGAGGCGTACGCGGCTGCGCGCGGGATCGCCTGGATGGTCGACGAATCGAATGCGGACACGGCGCGGAAGCGCAACTTTGTGAGGCACGAAATCGCACCGCGGCTGGCCGCCGCGTTTCCGGGGTATCCGGAGTCGCTCGTACGCGCCGCGAAGCATCAGGCGGAGGCTGCGCTTCTGCTCGACGAGCTTGCGGCGCGCGACGCCGAGGGCGCGTTGGCCATCGACCCATCGGCCGGCGTTACGCTCGATCGCGTCGCCTTCGCGGTTCTGGCGGAACGCCTGCCACATCGGGCGCGGAACCTGCTGCGGTGGTTCCTGCGCCAGCATGGCCTGCGCGCGCCGTCGGCCGCACGCCTCGGAGCCATGCAGGACCAGTTTGCTCACGCTGCCAACGACGCGCGCGTGCGCATCGCGCACGGGGGCGCGGAGCTGGGATTGCATCGCGGGCGCATCGTCGTCCATTCTCCGGCCGTCGCGCTCTTCGAAATCCGATGGCGCGGCGAACCGGCGCTGGCACTTCCGCACGGGACACTCGAGTTCGCGCCGGCGACAGGCGCCGGATTGTCCGCGGCTATCCTGACGCAGGGCACGATCGTCGTCCGACCGCGCAAGGGAGGCGAGCGAATCCGCCTTGCCGGCGACCGGCCGCGCCAGACGCTGAAACGGCTGCTGCAGGTCGCCGGTGTGCCGCCTTGGCAGCGCGATGCGCTTCCGCTCGTATGGTGCGGCGACCTGCTCGCGGCGGTATCGGGTGTCGGTGTGGACATTGCGTTCGCCGCGGCCGCCGGAGCGGCGGGATATGAGATTCGCTGGCACCCGGACGCGAGGCACGAATGATCGCGCTGGCGCATTCTCCGGGATCGCCAGTCGCGCGCGGCGGGCGGCGCCGCCGCGACTGCAATCCCTGAGCTCAATCAAACGGGAACGGAACGACGACGGGTTCGCTCCTCCGGTTTTCACGTGCTTGCCGGCGCGGGGCGAGGCATTCATCGCGGCGAATCGCATCCGTGTCCTGGGCGCCTGCCAAGGCAGTTTGTGTGTGGCCGGGCGGCCCATGCGCCCCGTGGGGCCGCGGTTGACAACCAGGGCCGTTGGATGCCTAATCTGGCGCCACTGCAGTGAGCATTGCGAACGCCGACAGATCGTCAACAACAGGCGGCGAATGCACATCTCGAGGAGATTTCCATGAAGTTCCGTCATGCGGTCGCCATCGCGGCTTCGGCGCTGCTCGCGTCGACCGGCATCGTTTCCGCACAGCAGCCCGTCGTCATCAAATTCAGCCACGTCGTCGCCGTCGACACCCCCAAGGGCAAAGGCGCCGAATATTTCAAGAAGCTGGCCGAAGAGCGCACCAAGGGCCGCGTCAAGGTGGAGGTGTATCCGAACAGCTCCCTGTTCAAGGACGGCGAGGAAATGGAAGCGCTGCAACTGGGTTCGGTGCAGATGCTGGCGCCATCGCTCGCCAAATTCGGCCCGCTCGGCGTGCGCGAGTTCGAAGTTTTCGATCTGCCTTACATATTCGACAGCTACGCCGAGCTGCACAAAGTCACCGATGGTCCGGTGGGCAAGGGGCTCTTCAAGAAGCTCGAGTCCAAAGGCATCGTCGGGCTCGCCTACTGGGACAACGGCTTCAAGGTGATGAGCGCCAACAAGGCCATCCGGATTCCGGCCGATTACAAGGGCCTCAAGATGCGGATCCAGTCGTCCAAGGTGCTGGGCGACGAGATGAAGGCGCTCGGTTCGATTCCGCAGGTGATGGCATTCTCCGAGGTCTACCAGGCGCTGCAGACGGGCGTGGTCGACGGCACCGAGAATCCCCCGTCGAACTTCTACACCCAGAAGATGCAGGAGGTGCAGAAGTTCCTGGCGCTGACCGAGCACGGCTATCTCGGCTACGCGGTGATCGTCAACAAGAAATTCTGGGATGGCCTGCCCCCCGACATCCACACGGCGCTGGAAGGCGCGATGAAGGACGCGACCAAATACGCCAACGAAATCGCGCAGAAGGAGAACGACGACGCGCTCGAAGCGGTGAGGAAGAGCGGCAAGACCGAGATCCTCAAGCTCACCCCGGAGCAGAAGGCCGCGATGAAAAAGGCGCTCGTCGTCGTCCACAAGGATAACGAGTCGCGGATCGGCAAGGACATCATCGCCGAGGTCTACAAAGAGACCGACTTCAAGCCGTAGGCTCCCGACGCGATTCCTGACGCGACGCCACTGACCGCGCGGATTTCCGCACCGCCAGTGGCGTTTTTGTTGCACTTGCCGCGCACCGACGCGAGGGGAGCGGCGGCCGTCACGGACGACGGCGAGGAGGCGCCATGAAGTTCCTGGATCACCTGGAAGAGTGGCTGATCGCATTCCTGATGGGGTGCGCGACGCTGCTCATTTTCGTAGCGGTGGTCCATCGCTACGCCGCGGGGATGGCGATACCCGGCGTGCAGGACGCCCTGCTGAAGATCGATCTTTCCTGGGCGCAGGAACTTTGCATCTACATGTTCGTATGGATGGCCAAGTTCGGCGCCGCCTACGGCGTGCGCACCGGCATCCACGTTGGCGTGGACGTGATGATCAACCGCCTCCCCGGCACAACGCGCAGGGCGTACGTGCTGTTCGGCCTTCTGGCCGGGGCGACGTTCACCGGCATCGTCGGCACATTGGGCGCCGCGTTCACCTGGGATATCGCGCACACCAGCTCGGTGTCCCCCGACCTCGAGATCCCGAAGTGGATCGTCTACCTGTGCATTCCGCTGGGCAGCTACCTGATGTGCTTCCGCTTCCTGCAGGTGGCATGGCAATTCGCGAAGACCGGTGAACTGCCGCGCCACGACGTCGCGCACGTTGAAGGCATCGAGGACCTGAACGTCTACGCGATGGACGACAACCTGCATCCGGCCCCCGTCGGGGAGAGCAAGCCATGAGCGTGCTCGTGCCCGAACGCGCCGAGGTCGGACCGCGGTGGCCGGCTCTCCTGCCGCCGCTGCTGATCGCGATCCCTGTCATGCTGAAGTTCGCCGGCGTGCCGATCGCCAACGCGTGGATCATCTTTGCGCTGCTGTTCGGCCTGATGCTGACCGGAATGCCGATTTCGATCTCGCTCGGCCTGACCGTGCTCACGTACCTGTTCACGATGACCACCGTGCCGATCGAGTCGGTGGCGCTGAAGCTCTTCACGGGCATCGAGAAATTCGAGATCATGGCGATCCCGTTTTTCATTCTCGCCGGCAACTTCCTCACGCACGGCGGCGTCGCGCGACGGATGATCAATTTCGCGTCGTCGATGGTCGGACACTGGGCGGGGGGGCTCGGCCTCGCCGGCGTGATGGCCTGCGCGCTGTTCGCGGCGGTGTCGGGCAGCTCCCCGGCGACCGTTGTCGCGATCGGCTCGATCATCCTGCCCGCCATGGTGAAGCAAGGCTTTCCGCCCCGATTCGGCGCCGGCGTGATCACGACCTCCGGCGCGCTGGGCATACTGATTCCGCCGTCGATCGTGATGGTGATGTATGCGGTGGCGACGAACACGTCGGTCGGCGCCCTGTTCATCGCCGGGATCATTCCGGGCCTCGTCCTCGCGACGATGCTCGGCCTCACGACGTGGTGGCGCGCGCGCAAGAACAACTACCCGCGGCAGCCGAAAGCGACGTGGCCGGAGCGCTGGACCACGTTTCGCGCGAGCATCTGGGGGCTGCTGCTCGTCGTGGTCGTGATAGGCGGCATTTACTCCGGCATCTTCACGCCGACCGAAGCCGCCGCGATGAGCGCCGTCTATGCGTTCTTCGTCGCGGTGTTCGTCTACAAGGACATGTCGCTTGCCAAGGTGCCCAAGGTGCTGCTCGACTCGGCGAACATGAGCGCGATGCTGCTGTACATCATCACCAACGCGGTCATGTTCTCCTACCTGATGACCTCGGAGCAGATTCCGCAGGAGCTCGCTGCCTGGATGCTCGACAAGGGGCTCGGCGTGATCGCCTTCCTGCTTTTTGTCAACATCGTGCTGCTGCTCGCCGGCAACGTGATGGAGCCGTCGTCGATCGTACTGATCATGGCGCCTATCCTGTTCCCGGTGGCGATGAAACTTGGAATCGACCCCATCCACTTCGGCATCATGATGGTGGTCAACATGGAAGTCGGCATGTGCCATCCGCCGGTGGGGCTCAACCTCTATGTCGCGTCAGGCATCACGAAGATGGGAATCACCGAACTGACGATCGCCGTGTGGCCGTGGCTGCTCACGATGCTGGGCTTCCTCCTGGTGGTCACGTATTGGCCGACGCTGTCGATCTGGCTGCCGAAGACTCTGGGCATGATCTAGCAGCACCATTGTGCCCGCCAGGGGCGCCCCGGCTTCGCGCCGCGGCGCCCGTTTGTTTGCAGCCCGCCTGAACAGGACGTTGTGTCGTCGGCGCGAATAATGGCGGCCGTCCCGAGAAGGTACGCAGAGGTACGCAGCGAGAGGACAGGCGGGGCTCAACGTGGTATAATTTTGAATTTATTCGCATTTATTCTGCCGGAGTTGCCTGTATGGCCGCTGAACGCACCCTATCCATCGTGAAGCCCGATGCCGTCGCCAAGAATGTCATCGGGAAAATCTATTCACGCTTCGAGGCGAGCGGCCTCCGCATCGCCGCCGCGCAGATGCGCTGGTTGTCGCGTGCCGAAGCCGAGGGGTTTTACAGCGTGCACCGCGAACGGCCGTTTTTCAGGGATCTGGTCGATTTCATGACGTCGGGCCCGGTGATGATCCAGGTGCTCGAAGGCGAGAACGCCATTGCGAAAAACCGGGACCTGATGGGCGCCACCGATCCGAAAAAGGCCGCGGCCGGCACGATCCGCGCCGATTTTGCCGATTCCATTGACGCCAATGCGGTCCACGGGTCCGATGGTCCGGACACGGCGCGGGTCGAAGTCGCATACTTCTTCCCGTCGCTGGCCGTCTACAGCCGCTGAACAATCTTCCCGCGAAGAGACGCGGAGATTCCGGCAATGGCCCGACGGTACCCGGCCCGCAATCCTTAGTCTCTTTTGCAAACAAGCGCATGGTCAATCTCCTGGATCTCGACGCCGCCGGTCTCGCGGCCTTGTTCGCCGATCTCGGCGAAAAGCCCTTTCGCGCGAAGCAGCTGCAGCACTGGGTCCACCAGCGTTTCGCGGACGACATCGGCGCGATGACCGACATGTCGAAGCCGCTGCGCGAAAGGCTCGCGGCCGCCGCCTGCATCCAGGGGCCGGCGGTGGTGAGCGACACGATCGCGCGGGACGGCACTCGCAAATGGCTGCTCGACGTCGGCAGCGGCAATGCCATCGATATGGTTTACATCCCCGAAGACGATCGCGGCACGCTGTGCATCTCGTCGCAGGCGGGGTGCGCGCTCGACTGCGCATTCTGCTCGACGGGCAAACAAGGCTTCAACCGCAATCTCTCGGCGGGAGAAATCGTCGGCCAGCTTTGGCACGCGAATCGCGCGCTGCTCGCCGATGGCATCACCGCACCGTGGGTCGACCAGGGCCGCGCGCCGATCACCAACGTCGTCATGATGGGCATGGGCGAGCCGCTCGCCAATCTCGACAGCGTCGTGACCGCGTTGCGCGTATTCATCGACGACAACGCGTACGGCCTGTCGCGCCGCCGAGTGACCCTGTCCACGTCGGGCGTCGTTCCCGCAATCGACCGGCTTGCCGACGCGTGCCCGGTCGCGCTCGCGGTTTCCCTGCACGCGCCGGACGACGCGCTGCGCGACCGGCTGGTGCCGATCAACCGCAAGTATCCTCTCGGCCCGCTCCTCGCCGCCTGCAGACGCTATCTCGAGCGCGCGCCGCGCGATTTCGTGACGTTCGAGTACGTGATGCTCGACGGCGTGAACGATGCGCCGGAGCAGGCGCGCGCGCTCTGTCGCCTCGTCGGCAACCTGCCGTGCAAGTTCAACCTCATCCCCTGGAACCCGTTCGCGGGCGCCGGGTTCGCCACCAGTCCACGCGCGCGCATCCTCGCATTCCAGAGCACACTGGCGGACGCCGGGTTCGTGGCGACCATCCGCAAGACCCGCGGCGATGACATCGACGCCGCCTGCGGCCAGCTTGCGGGCCGGGTGCAGGACCGAACAAAGCGCCGGGTGACGCGTATCCACCCGGCCGCGACTAGTCCGCCCGCGCGCTGAGAGCTTCCCGGAAATCGCCATGATCCCGAACCTTCGAAACACCTGTGCGGCCTGTCTGGTCGCATGCCTTGCCGCATGCTCGTCGGCGTCCAAGAACGCGCAGCCGCAACCGCCGGAGCCACTTCCGCCCGCGAAACAGGCGGAGGTGAGCCCCAGGGACCGCGCGCAATTGCATGTCGACCTGGGCCAGGGCTACTACGAACGCGGCCAGATGGACGTTGCCCTCGACGAACTCAACGAGGCCGTCAAACTCGACCCGAACATCGCGAACACGTACAACATCTACGGGCTCGTCTATACGGTGCTGAACGACAACTCGAAAGCCGAGCAGAGCTTCCAGAAGGCGCTGCAGATGGCGCCTCAGGATCCCGACATCCACCACAATTGGGGCTGGTACCTCTGCACGCATGGCCGCGCGCAGGCATCCATTCCCGAATTCGAGCTCGCGATCCGCAATCCGCGGTACAAGACTCCCGAGATCGCATTGATCAACGCCGGCCGGTGCAGCACGTCGATCGGCGACAGCGCCAACGCCACGGTCTATTTCAAGCGCGCGCTGGCCGTGGCGCCGAACAATCCGAATGCGGCGTACGGGCTCGCGTTCATCGCCTACAAGGCGCCGCGGCTCCAAGAGGCGCGCGGATGGATAAAGCCCGCCGTGCAGGGAGCGAATCCGCCGCCCGAGGCGCTCTACCTCGGCATGTGCATCGAGCGCAAGCTGGGCGATCGCCAGGCCGAACTTTCCTACGCGTCGCAATTGCGCAATCGCTACCCTGACGCCGACGAGACCAAAGCCATTGCTGCGGGAACCTGCGAGTGACCGATTTCGGCGTCAATCCGCATCCCGGCGAAGGCGAGCCGGCCGTGTCCGCGAGCGCGGGGTTCTTGCTGCGCGCGGCGCGCGAGGCGGCGGGCCTCTCCGTGGACGCGGTCGCGCAGCAGCTGAAGCTCGCGACGCGGCAGGTGCAGGCCATCGAAGACGGTGATTTCAAACATTTGCCGGGGCGGACGTTCGTCCGCGGATTCGTCAAGAACTACGCTCGTCTCGTCCACCTGGATCCGGAGGCCGTGGTCGGGGCGTTGCCCGCGGCGGTGCCGACGCTCGAGTCGCCCGCGCTGCAACCCATGCCGCCATCGATCGGCGAACTGCCGAGCGTCGAGCACGGAAAGCCGGGCTGGACGCGCTGGGCGATTCCGATGACGCTGGTGGCGATCATCGCGGCAGCGGCGCTTTACGAATCGATGCGTCCGGTGGCAGAGGGCCGTCGTGGCATCGGGACGCGGGAGACTTCCGCCGCGAGTGGCCGTGCCACGATGAAGAGCCAGGCCCCGGAGGTCATCGGCACGCCGTTGCCAAATCCGATCGCGACCGCGCCCTCTCCGGTTGTCTCGCCGCCGACGCGCGAGCCTGATGTCGGGCAATTCCCGGTCGCGGCGCCAACAGCACCGCAGCGCCTCGCCGAGGTTGCCCCAGCCCAACCGGCTGCCGCGTCCGTCTCGTCCGCAGGGCCCCCGGCGCCCTCCGTGCCCTCGACGTCCACGTCGGACACGCCCGTAGCGCCGGCCACGCCCGCTGCCGCCGCCCAAGTCGCCCCCTCTCCGACCGACGCACCGCTGATGCTCGCATTCCGTGATTTCTCGTGGACCGAGGTCAAGGATCGCCAGGGCCGGGTGTTGCTGTCGCGCATGAACCGCGGCGGCACGACGCAGGCCGTCGCCGGCGCACCCCCCCTCGATCTTGTGATCGGCAACGCCGCCGACGTCACGCTGACGTGGAAGGGCAAGCGCATCGACCTCGCGCCGCACACGCGGCAGAACGTTGCACGCCTCACGCTGCCGTGACGGCGCGACGTCGAGCCTGTCCATGAACGAACTCACCCGCATCGAACGCCGCCGCACGCGGTGCGTCGACATCGCCGGAATTCGTGTCGGCGGCGAAGCGCCGGTCGTCGTGCAGTCGATGACCAACACCGACACGGCCGACGTCGCGGCAACCGTCACGCAGGTCATCGCGCTGGCCAACGCGGGATCGGAGCTCGTGCGCGTCACCGTCAACAGCGCCGAAGCCGCGAACGCCGTGCCCACCATTCGCGAGCGGCTGGACGCGGCGGGCTGCGGCGTCCCGCTGATCGGAGACTTCCATTTCAACGGGCACAAGCTGCTGTCCGACTACCCCGGCTGCGCCAGGGCCCTCGCCAAGTACCGGATCAATCCCGGCAACGTCGGCAGGGGCAGCAAGCGCGACGCGCAGTTCTCGGTGATGATCGAAAAGGCCGTCGAATACGGCAAGCCCGTCCGCATCGGCGTGAACTGGGGCAGCCTCGACGCCGAACTCCTCGCGCGGATGATGGACGACAACGCAACACGCGCGGCGCCGCGGACCGCGGAGGCGGTGATGCGCGAGGCGCTGGTGGTGTCGGCGATCGACAGCGCGCGGCGGGCCGAAGAGCTCGGCCTTGGCGGCGACCGGATCATCCTGTCATGCAAGGTATCGGATGTTCAGGGTCTCATCGGCGTCTATCGCGAGCTCGCGCGCCGCTGCGACTACCCGCTGCATCTCGGCCTTACCGAAGCCGGGATGGGTTCGAAGGGCATCGTCGCCTCGACGGCGGCGCTGGCCGTGCTGCTGCAGCAGGGCATCGGCGACACGATCCGCATTTCGCTCACACCGGATCCGAACGGCGACCGCACCAAGGAAGTCGTCGTCGCCCAGGAGCTCCTGCAGACGATGGGCCTGCGTTCGTTCGCGCCGATGGTTGCCGCGTGCCCGGGCTGCGGCCGCACGACGAGTACCACATTCCAGGAACTCGCGGGGAACATCCAGGCGTACCTGCGCGCGCAGATGCCGGCGTGGCGCGAGCGTTATCCCGGCGTCGAGGCAATGCAGGTCGCGGTGATGGGGTGCGTGGTCAACGGTCCCGGCGAGTCCAAGCTCGCCAACATCGGCATTTCGCTTCCCGGTACCGGCGAAACGCCGGTCGCGCCCGTCTACGTCGACGGGCAGAAGACGGTGACGCTGAAGGGCAGCCGGATCGCCGAAGAATTCCAGCGCATCGTCGACGACTACGTCCGCGCCACGTATGGCGGCGAACCGCGCGCATCGCACCTGTCGCCCGCAACGAAGGCGATCGCGTTGAAAGCGATCAGCTAGCCCTGATGGCCGCGCCACTGCAAGCCGTTCGCGGCATGAACGACGTGCTGCCCGACGAGGCCGCGCTCTGGGAGTTCCTCGAGGACACCGTCCGCGACGTCTTCCGGCAGTACGGTTACCGTAAGATCCGCACGCCCATCGTCGAGAAGACGGAGCTGTTTGTCCGCGGCGTCGGGGAGGTCACGGACATCGTCGAAAAGGAGATGTACTCGTTCGACGACAACGGCGAGAGCCTGTCGTTGCGCCCCGAGGGAACCGCCCCGACCGTGCGCGCCGCGCTCGAGCACAATCTGCTCTACGACGGCCCGAAGCGCCTCTGGTACAGCGGCCCGCTGTTCCGGCACGAACGCCCGCAGAAGGGCCGCTATCGCGAATACATCACGTTCGGCGCCGAGGCCCTCGGATTCGCGGCCCCGGAAATCGACGTCGAGCTGCTGGTGATGGTCAATCGCCTCTGGAAGCGCCTGGGGCTCCGCGGCATCGCATTGGAGCTCAACACGATCGGCTCGGCCGCCGAGCGGCGCGCTTTTCGTGGCGAGCTCATCGCGTACTTCGAACAGCACATGGACGTACTCGACGCCGATGCGCAGCGAAGGCTCCATTCGAATCCGCTGCGCATTCTGGACAGCAAGAACCCGGCGATGCAGGCGATGATCGAGCGAGCGCCCGGACTCTGGGATGCCTTGGGCGACGAGTCGCGCGCGTCGTTCGGCGAGGTCCAGGAGGGGCTGCGCGAAGCCGGCATCGAATTCCGCATCAATCCGCGACTGGTGCGCGGCCTCGATTACTACAATGCGACGGTCTTCGAATGGGTGACGACGCGACTCGGCGCGCAGAGCGCGGTCTGCTCGGGCGGCCGTTATGACGGCCTGTTCGAGCAGCTGGGCGGCAAGCCAACGCCCGGCTGCGGCTTCGGTATTGGCGCCGAGCGCGTGGTGTTGTTGCTGCAGGACGCAGACCGCAAGGTCGGCGACGCGCCGCTCGCCTACGTGGTCCACGCCGGAACCGCCGCGGCAAAGCTCGCGCGGCGGGTTGCCGAAATGCTCCGCGACGACGGTCGGGCAATCGTCGTCAATGCGAGCGGCGGCAGTTTCAAGTCGCAGATGAAAAGGGCCGATGGCAGCGGCGCCGCGTTTGCGCTGATCATTGGCGATGACGAAGTGGCGGCGGACGCCGTGAGCCTCAAGCCGCTGCGCGACGTCGGGGAACAGGTCGTGGTGCCGGTCACGGCACTGACCGGGACGATGGCCGCGCAGGCGGCACGGATGCATTCAACCAGGGAATGACGACGATGGCAGTCTACGATCTCGAAGAGCAGGACCAGCTCGAGGACCTCAAGACGTGGTGGAAGCAGTGGGGCGCTACGGTCGCCGGCGTGGCTCTCGCCGTCTGCCTCGGTATTCTCGGCGTGCAGGGATGGCGGTGGTGGCAGGGGAACCAGGCCGCCCAGGCGGCGGTCCTCTACAACGCGGTCAGCTTGGCCGCGCGGTCGAACGACGTGGCGAAGGCCAAGGACGCCGTAGCGCAGGTGACCGACAAGTACAGCGGCACGGGCTATGCGCCGCGCGCCGCGCTGATCGCCGCCAAGCTGCTGTTCGACAGCGGCGACAAGGCCGGCGCGAAAGTGCAGCTGCAGTTCGTGATCGACCGCAGCAGCGAGGACGAGTTGAAGCAGATCGCGCGGATCCGCCTCGCCGAGGTGCAGTTCGACGACAAGCAGTACGACGAGGCGCTGCGCACGCTCGACGCCAAGCATGACGAACCTTTCGCCGGCGTGTATGCGGACCTGCGCGGCGACATACTCACGGCGGCCGGCCGTGCAAGCGAGGCGCGCCTCGCCTACCAGACCGCCATGGCCCGCATCGATGCCGCGTCGCCGTATCGCAGCTTCGTACAAGCGAAGCTCGACGCGGCGGGCGGCCCTCCGAGTGCCATCACGGATGGCGCGGCGCCGTCCGCGGCCATGAGCGCGCCGGCATCCCCCTCCGCCAAATCCGTTCCCGAATCTCCGAAATGAACACCCGTACTTTCACGCGCCGGCACCGTCACGGGAACCTGCGAAACATGCGCCGCGGCATGCTGGGGGCCGCGATCGGCACGACACTGCTGTTGTGCTCAGGCTGCTCGTCGATGTCATCGTGGATGCCCTCGATTCCGCCGCCCTCCTTCGGCTGGCTCTCATCGATGTTCGGGGGCGGCGGCGCGAAGAAGTTGGGCCCGCTGCCCGAATTCAAGGCGAGCGCCACTGCGCAAATCGTGTGGCGAGTCGATGTCGGCAGGGCCGGACCCGGCTTCGCGCCGGGAATTACGCCGGTGGCGATTTATGCCGCCGCCGCAAACGGCACGATCATGCGTGTCGATCCTGCAACGGGTGCTACGGTCTGGCGCATCGAAGCCGCCAAGAAGCTCGCCGCCGGCGTAGGAGCCGACCCGACGCTCATCGCGGTCGGCACCGACAAGGGCGATGTGCTGGCATTCGACCCCGATGGCAAGCCGCTATGGCAGGCGAAGATCAGCAGCGAGGTCATAGCCTCGCCCAAGGTCGGCGAGGGCATCGTCGTGGTGTGGTCCGGCGACGGCCGGATCTACGGCCTCTCCTCGAGCGACGGCAAGACGAAATGGGTCTACCAACGCACCAATCCCCCGCTGACCATCCGCAATTACGCCGGCGGCACCATCAGCCGCGGGGGCATCCTCTCGGGCACGGCGGGCGGCAAGCTGCTCGCGATCGATCTCGCGACCGGCAACGTGGGTTGGGAGGGCAATGTAGCCACTCCAAAGGGGGCGACGGAGCTGGAACGCATCGCCGACGTCACCTCGCTGCCGCTGGTCGAGGAGCGGCAAGTCTGCGCGGTGGCCTACCAGGGCCGGCTCGCGTGCTTCGAGATTCTCCGCGGACAGCTCAGCTGGTCACGCGACCTTTCGAGCCTCAACGGACCCGCCGCCGACGGCCGCTATCTCTATATCAGCGACGAAACGGGCGCGGTCCACGCGCTCGACAAAGTGACCGGCGCGTCCGCATGGAAGCAGGACAAGCTTGTGCCGCGGCGGGTGGGCGGTCCGCAATTCGCCGGCGATTTCCTGGTCGTGGTTGACCCGGAGGGCTACGTGCATATCATCGAGCGCAACGACGGCAACCTGGTCGGCGGGACGCCGACCGATGGCACCGCGGCGACCTCATCACCCGCCGTGTCGGGGCCCAACGCCGTCTGGCAGACCGAAGGCGGAACGCTCTACGCCCTCACCGCGCGCTGATCCTGCGTCGTCGCCCGGATTCGGCGCACGCGGGCGCCGTGTTCCATTGGCGGCCGCGGTCCACGCGCCTTCAGGCCAGCGTATCCGCCCAGATGTTCATCGCCCACGCGAACGCGTACGCCCCCTCGACCGCGTTCATCGCCGGCGATACCCCGCCCGAGCCCGGCACCGGCAGCACTGTCTTCTTCTCCTTGTCGTACTGGTGGACCGAACAGACGTGGACCGAGTCCTTGTCGGTGATCATGCTGTAGCACGTGTTGGTGAGCACCGGCGTCGGGTTCGGCGCCTGGCCGGCGAGCAGCGCGACGACCGCCGCCGCGCAGACCTTCGCATGCTGGTTCGCCATGTGACCGGACTTGGGCATGCCCGTCGCGATCTGGATCGCGTCGCCCAGCACGTGGATGTTCTTCACCTTGACCGACTCGAACGTCAGGAAATCG
Source organism: uncultured beta proteobacterium (assembly GCA_963726775.1). GTDB lineage: Bacteria > Pseudomonadota > Gammaproteobacteria > Burkholderiales > Casimicrobiaceae > CAIWHR01. The sequence goes on along the minus strand of CAVSDL010000012.1, from coordinate 132,762 downwards.
ACGTCGCACCAGCGGTCGTTCGCGGTGACGACTCCGGCAGCGCGTGCGATGGCGCCGGCCCGCTGCGGCGGTACGACGTTGAGCACGTCGGCCTTCACCGCATCCTGCACCTCGAACTTGGCAGTTTTCGTCGCGACGTCGACGTCCGTCAGCACGTGGTTCGGCCGGTACTCGACGATGCCCTTGTATTCCTCGGCCCACGCCTTCTTGAACAGCGGACCCTTTGACGTGACGTCGCCGTTGCCGTCGAGGATCAGCACCTTCGACCTGGGCTTCGCTCGCTTGAAATACCACGCGACCTGGCAGGCCCGCTCGTACGGCCCGGGCGGACACCGGTACGGCGCGACCGGGATCGACAGCGCAAAGACGCCGCCATCCGGCATCGCTTCGAGCTGCCGACGCAGCGCAACGGTCTGCGGCCCGGCTTTCCACGAATGCAGGATCTTTCCCTGCGCGTCCGCGTTGTTGAGCCCCGGAACCTTGTCCCACATGAAATCGACGCCGGGCGACAGGATCAGCCGGTCGTAGGGCAGTTCGCCGCCGCCCGCGAGCCTGACGACGCGCTTGTCGGCATCGACGGCCGTCGCGGTGTCGCGGACGATCTTCACGCCGTGCCGCGCGGTCAGGTTCGCGTAGCTCGTGGTCAGGTACGACAAGTCCTTGCTGCCGCCCAGGACGAGGTTCGACATCGGGCACGAGATGAATTCGGCATTCGGCTCGACGATCGTCACGTCGACCGCGCCGTTGCTCCACATCCGGACATATTTGGCCGCCGTGGCGCCGCCGTAACCACCACCGACCACGACCACCTTGCCGGTGGCGCCGCCACCCGTCGTCGCGCAGCCCGGGAACGCGAGCGCCGCGGAACCTGCCGCAGCCGCCATGAGGAAATCACGCCGTTGCCAGCTCATCGTCGTCTCCTTCGCCGGGATGCTCATTTGGCCGCCTTCTGCGCCGCGAACCAGCCGCCGATCAACTCGATCTGCGCGTCGGTGTAGCCCTTCGCGAGCTGGGGCATGATCGTGCCGGGCTTCGTCCCGGCCCGGTATTCCTGCATCTTGCGGACGAGGTCGTCCTTGCTCACGCCGGCCAGGCTTTCGGTCCCGCCCTGGCTCACACCGTTCGTCCCATGACAATTCGCGCAGGTGGCGGCAAGATTGCGAGCGAGATTGGAATCGCCGCTCTGCGCCACGGCAGGGCTCGCACCTGCGACGGCGGCAGCGGCGATGAAGATGGTGATGGAAATGGAACGCACGATGGCCTCCTAGGTTCGGTCGCGCGGCGTGCAGCGCTGCGCTGCTGTATTCGCCGCCGGGGTGGCGGCTTCTATCCGGTGCGGCACCTTCCGCGTCGATGCACGAATCGACGTCGGCCCGGTGGTGGACGTTTGCATTGTCCGTTGCGTCTGTCAAGTGACGCCGATCACGCGTTTGGCAATGCGGCAGCGCGGGAACGGCCGCCTTCGCCGATCAAATGAGAAGCATCCCGCATTTTTGGCTTCGTGCATCGCGAGAAGCGGGCCGGAAAGAGACGTCAAGTCCTGCGTGCCTCCCATCCGTCAGGTGCGACACGCGACGCGAGGCGGTCTCCGATCCCGCTACCCGGCTCTCTTGCGGCGCTTGGCGGCGGCCATGCGCGCGGCCGTCTGGACGAAGGCCGCCCGCTCCCGGGTCGTCCGCTCGAGCTGGCGAGCGATGTTGCCGCAGACCAGGTCGCAAAGCGCATAGACCGATTTGTCGGCGATCCGGTAATAGACGCTGGTGCCGCGGCTTTCGCGCGCGACCAGCCCCCGTTGCGTCAGCATCGCCAGATGCCGGGAGACATTGGCCGGCGTATAGCCGCACAAGTGCGCCAGCTCCCCGACATTGCGTTCGCCCTGACGCAGGAAATTGAGGATCTGCAGGCGTGTCGGCTCCGACAGCGTCTGAAAGTACGCCGCCACCTGTTCCAGCGCCTCGGGCGGCATTCCTTCCATGCGCGGGCACGCGGCATCTTGCGAGATCGTCATCATGCCTCAAAGACCCTTCGGATGGAGGCGTTTCCTGGTTGATAACATATTTGACTAATTAGCTGAATAGTTAAATAATACACCGAAGGATCGCGGAAAGCCAGCCGCTTCGACTGGTATTCGCGAAGTCGCCGATCAGGAGATGCGGCATGCTGAAGGAATTGATGACAGTTGCGGCCGCGGTAGCGGGTCTGTCCCTCGCGCCGGCGGATACGGCGGCACAGGATGCTCTGCCAACGGTGATGGTGCAGTCCACCGGCACAGGGGACTCCATCGGATTCGATGGCGTGGTGGAAGCCGTCCGGCAGACGGTCGTCGCAGCGCAGGTTTCCGGCGCCGTCGTGGCCCTCGAGGTAAAGGCCGGCGATGTCGTCAGGGCGGGGCAGGTACTGGCAAGAATCGACGCGCATGCCGCGGAACAGACGGTCGCTGCCAGCGACGCGCAGGTCCAGTCCGCGCGCGCTTCACTGGAAGTCGCGATCAAGGAGTTCGAGCGCCAGAAGCAGCTGTTCGAGAAGAAGTACACCAGCGAAGCCGCTCTCGAGCGCGCCGAAGCGCAGTTCAAGGCCACGCAGGCGCAGGTCACGGCGCAGATCGCTCAGGCGGGCGCCGCGCGCGCCCAATCCGGCTTCTTTATCGTGAAGGCGCCCTATGGCGGCGTGGTCGCCGAGGTTCCGGTCACGCTGGGCGACATGGCCATGCCCGGCCGGCCGCTGCTGACACTGTACGACCCGTCGGCGCTGCGCGTTATCGTCGCGGTGCCGCAGACGGCGATCGCCGGACTTCCCGTCGAGCCGGCGATCAAGGTCGAGTTGCCAGGATTTTCCGGCGACCCCCGGTGGATAACGCCCTCCCGCGTAGAACTGCTGCCAACGGTCGACCCGGGCACGCACACCGTGCAGGTCCGACTCGAATTGCCGGCCGGGTTACAAGGTGTAAAGCCGGGAATGTTCGCGCGTGCCTACCTGCCCGGACAACCTGGTGTTGCCGCACGCTTCTACGTGCCGGCCAAGGCCGTCGTCCGACGCGCCGAAATGACCGGCCTGTACGTCATCGACCCGAACGGCCGCCCCGCCCTGCGTCAGGTGCGCCTCGGGCGCACGGTCAACGACACCGTGGAAATCCTCGCAGGAGTGACGGCCGGCGAACGCGTTGCGATCGATCCGCAGGCCGCCGCTCGCGTGCGCTGAAGGCCCCGTCATGACCAGAGAGCCCGGCATCTCGGGTCGCGTTGCGGCCTACTTCCAGACGGCCCGGATCACTCCGCTGCTGGCGCTTGTTGCGCTGCTGCTAGGCGTATTCGCCGTGCTCGTCACGCCGCGCGAGGAAGAACCGCAGATCAACGTGACGATGGCCAACGTGCTGATCCCCTTTCCCGGAGCCTCGGCGCGCGATGTGGAACAGATGGTCGCCACGCCGGCCGAGCAGGTGCTGGCGCAAATCGCAGGCATCGAGCATGTGATGTCCGTTTCCCGCCCGGGGCTTGCCGTCATGACCGTGCAGTTCAAGGTGGGCGTGCCGCGCATCGAAGCGCTCGTGCGGCTGTACGACACGGTCAACGCCAACGCCGACTGGCTGCCCAAGGGACTGGGCGTGCTGGCGCCGCTGATCAAGCCCAAGGGCATCGACGACGTGCCGATCGTCACCCTCACGCTCTACAGCAGGAACGCGGGCACCGGCGCCTATGATCTGGAACGCGTTGCCCATAGCATCGAAGCGGATCTGAAGCGGGTCGGCGGTACTCGCGAAATCACCACGATCGGCGGTCCCGGGCGTGCCGTGCTGATCGAGCTCGATCCGAGCCGCATGGCGAGCGCCGGAGTGACCGTCCCGGACATGCGTTCATCGCTGCAGTCGGCCAACCTCGGACTGCCGGTCGGCGAGTTGCTCTCGGGCAATCGCGCCATTGCCGTCGAATCCGGCCCGTTCCTCAAGGATGCCCGTGATGTCGCCGAGCTGGTGGTGGGCGTGCGCGATGGCAAGCCCGTCTTCTTGCAGGACGTGGCCACGGTCCGCGATGGCCCGCTGCCGGCGAGTCACTATGTATGGCATGGCGTCGCCGGCAAGGACGCCGGCGAGTATCCGGCCGTCACCATTGCCGTGACCAAGAAGTCGGGAGAGAACGCAATCGATGTCGCCAACGCGGTGATGCGGCGCGTGGACATGCTCCGCAACACTGTCATTCCGCAGGACATGCAGGTTGCGGAAACCCGCAACTACGGCGCCACCGCCAACGACAAGGCGCAGAAACTCATCCAGAAGCTGCTGCTCGCCACCGCCTCGGTCGTCGCGCTCGTCTTCATCGCGCTCGGTCGACGCGAAGCCGCCATCGTCGGCTTGGCGGTGATCCTCACGCTGGCGGCGACGCTGTTCGCATCGTGGGCGTGGGGCTTCACGCTGAACCGGGTCTCGCTGTTCGCGCTGATCTTCTCGATCGGCATCCTGGTGGACGACGCCATCGTGGTGGTCGAGAACATTCACCGGCACCAGGGAATGTTCCCGGACAGGTCGCTGGTCGAAATCATCCCGGGTGCCGTCGATGAAGTCGGTGGTCCCACCATCCTGGCCACGTTGACGGTGATCGCCGCGCTGTTGCCGATGGCCTTCGTCTCCGGCCTGATGGGGCCGTACATGAGTCCCATCCCGATCAATGCCAGCATGGGCATGCTGCTGTCGCTGGCCATCGCCTTTGTCGTCACGCCCTGGTTGTCGCGGCTGTGGCTGAAGGCACCCCACATCACCGCAGATGACGCGCGGCGGCAGGGACTCTCCGGAAGGCTCGCACCCGTGTTCGTCCGCATCTTCCGCCCATTGCTCGACGATACCCGGGGCACCCGCAACCGACGCCTGATGGGACTGGGGATCGCCGCGCTGATCGCGGTCTCGCTCGTGTTGCCGGCCGTGGGCCTCGTCCAACTCAAGATGCTGCCCTTCGACAACAAGTCGGAATTCCAGGTTGTGGTCGACATGCCCGCGGGCACGCCGGTGGAGCAGACAGCGGCGACGCTGCGCGAACTCGGCGCGTACCTCGCCGCCGTGCCCGAGGTGACGGACTATCAGGCTTACGCGGGCACCGCTGCCCCGATCAACTTCAACGGCCTCGTACGCCAGTACTACCTGCGCGCCGGAGGCGACGTTGGCGACATTCAGGTCAACCTCGTCGACAAGCATCAGCGGAGCGCGAAGAGCCATGTCATTGCGACGCGCGTGCGGCCCGCGCTGCAGCAGATCGGCCGGCGCTTCGGGGCCAACGTCAAGGTCGTCGAAGTGCCGCCGGGCCCGCCCGTGCTGGCGCCCATCGTGGCCGAGATCTACGGCCCGGAGGCCGAGGGCCGCCGACAGGTCGCAAAGGCGGTACGCGCGGTCTTCGAGAAGACCGCGGGCGTGGTCGATGTCGATGACAGCAGCATCGCGGCCGCGCCGAAGACACTGCTGCTGGTCGATCGCCGCAAGGCGGCGATGCTTGGAGTGCCCCAGCAAGTCATCGTCAGCACGCTACGGGCCGGCCTTGCGGGCGAGGCGACGAGTTACCTGCACGACGAGACCAAATACCCGGCGGCGGCGACGCTGCAATTGCCCGCCGAGCAGCAGGGCAATCTCGACACGCTCCTGCAGCTTGGCGTGCGCTCCGCCGCCGGCAAGCTGGTTCCGATTCGGGAACTGGTCACGATAAGCGATACGTTGCGCGAGCAGCCGGTCCACCACAAGGATCTGCTGCCGGTGAACTTCGTCGTCGCCGATATGGCAGGGCGCGTCGACAGCCCGCTCTACGGCATGTTCGCGATGCGCGGCAACGTGGCCGCCATTGCCACCCCGGGCGGCGGCTCACTGGTCGAATATTTCATTCGTCCGCCGGACGATCCGTACCGCGACTACGCAATCAAATGGGACGGCGAGTCGCAGATCACGTACGAGACTTTCCGCGACATGGGTGCCGCCTATGCCGTCGGACTGGTGCTGATCTACCTGCTGGTGGTCGCCCAGTTCGGCTCCTACCTCACGCCGCTGATCATCATGGCGCCGATCCCGCTCACCCTCATCGGGGTCATGCCCGGCCACGCGCTTCTGGGCGCGCAGTACACCGCCACCAGCATGATCGGAATGATCGCGCTGGCAGGAATCATCGTGCGCAATTCGATCCTGCTGGTGGACTTCATCAACCTGCAGGTGCGCGCGGGCGTCGCGTTCAAGGACGCCGTCGTGAGCTCCGCGATTACGCGCGCGCAGCCCATCATGCTGACCGGCCTCGCCGCCATGCTCGGCGCGCTTTTCATCCTGGACGATCCCATTTTCAACGGTCTCGCCATCTCGCTGATCTTCGGGATTCTCGTATCCACGCTGCTCACGCTGGTGGTAATTCCCGTGTTGTACTACATGGCCTACCGCAATCGGCCCGGGCCGACCCTTCAAGGAGAATGACCATGACCTCTTGGCAAATCGTCCGGCTCGTCGCCGGAATCTTCATCCTGCTCTCGCTGGCACTCGGAATCCCGGGCAGCCCGATCTTCGTGAGCTCGTGGTGGCTCGCCTTCACGGCCTTCGTCGGCGTCAATCTGCTGCAAAGCGCGCTGACCCACTGGTGCCTGATGGAAACCATCGTGCGCAAGCTCGGCGCGCGTCCGGGTTGCTGACGGGACGGATGACGCATCTTGTCTGCCCGGTTTGATCTTTCGCAAGCCCCCAAACGGTCCGATCCCGGACCATAGCCTTTCCAACCCTAGAAGGAGTGCTGGCCATGAAAGTCAATGTCGGAACGGTTGATCGCGTGGTGCGCGTCGGTGCGGGCATTGCACTGGTCGTCCTTGCCGTCGCCGGAATGATCGGCCCGTGGGGCTATATCGGCGTTGCCCCGATCCTCACCGGGTTGTTCCGCGTGTGCCCGGCCTATTCATTTCTGGGGATCAGCACCTGCTCGACCGAAAAGAGCTGATCTGCCATGGACGGCGATTTCACAATCGAGCTGGTCCAGCTGTCGGACTACCGATTCGAGGCCCACTTCGACAATCCCGCCGTTCCGGCCCTGCTCACCGACGAGCAGGCGCCGCTCGGCGGCGACGCGGGGCCCAATCCGTCACGGCTCCTCGCGACGGCAGTGGCCAACTGCCTGGCGGCAAGCCTGCTGTTCGCGATGCGCAAATTCAGGAACGAGCCAGGACCCCTGCGCGCCGCAGCGACGGTGAACATGACCCGCAACGCCGACAACCGGTTGCGCATCGGTCGCATCGCGGTCGATCTGCATCTCGGTGTCATGGCATCCGAGATAGGCATGCAGGATCGGATACTCGGCCAGTTCGAGGAGTTCTGCATCGTCACCCAGAGCGTCAGGGCTGCGTTTCCGGTGGACGTGCGCGTGCTCGACAGGTCGGGAGCCGTGCTCAAGGCGTCTCCCTAGCCCGGACCCGATCGCATTCGCGAGCACGTTGGTGTCGACTTCGACGTCCACTTGCAGGACGTCCATGGGTCAGCCCGCCCGCCGCTTGCGATCCATCAGCTGCAGGATCATCGGGGTCAGGATGAGCTGCATGGCGAGACTCATCTTGCCGCCCGGCACCACGATGATGTTCGGGCGCGACATGTAGGAGTCGTGCAGCATCGAGATCAGGTACAGAAAATCGATTCCCTGCGGCTTGGCGAAGCGGATCACGACCATGCTTTCGTCCACGGTCGGGATGTCGCGTGCAATGAAAGGATTCGAGGTATCCACCATCGGCACGCGCTGGAAATTGACATGCGTCTGCGAGAACTGCGGGCAGATGTAGTTCACGTAGTCCGGCATGCGGCGCAGGATCGTATCGACGACCGCGTCCTGGGAGTAGCCGCGCAGGTTCTGGTCGCGATGCAGCTTCTGGATCCACTCGAGGTTGATGATCGGCACGACGCCGATCAGAAGGTCGGCCAGGACCGCGACGTTGACCTTGTCGGTGACGGCCCCGCCGTGAAGGCCTTCGTAGAACAGCAGGTCCGTGCCGGCCGGAACATCGCTCCAGGGCGTGAACGTGCCGGGCTCCTGCCCGTGCGGCGCGGCCTCCTGCGCATTGTGCAGATACTTGCGGACCTTGCCGGTGCCCGACTCGCCGTAGGCGCGAAACAGCGCCTCGAGATCCTCGAGCCGGTTCGCGTCGGGCCCGAAGTGGCTGAAATGCTGGTTGCCGCTGGCGCCGGCCTCGGCCATTCTTGCCTTCATCTCCTTCCGGTCGTAGCGATGAAACGAATCACCCTCGACAATGGCAGCGGAGATGCCTTCGCGCCGGAAAATGTGCTCGAACGTCCGCGTGACCGTGGTGGTCCCGGCGCCGGAAGAGCCGGTGATCGCAATGACCGGGTGTCGGGTCGACATGACAGCCCCTTCAGGCGGCGCGAAACAGCGAGCGCATGTTGAACAGCGGCGATTCGAATTCGCGATCCTCGCCGGCATCGTGCTCGCGGTAATAGCGTTCGATGCGTTCGACTTCGTTCTTCGACCCCAGGATGACCGGGATGCGCTGGTGCAGGTCGTTCGGCATGACCTCGAGCAGCCGGCCGCGCCCGGTGCTCGCGCGACCATTCGCCTGTTCGATCAACAGCGCGATCGGATTGGCTTCGTAGAGGAGCCGCAGGCGCCCTGCCCTGCTCGGGTCCCTGGTGTCCTTCGGGTACATGAACAGGCCGCCGCGCACGAGAATGCGATGGACCTCGGCCACCAGTGACGCAATCCAGCGCATGTTGAAATCGGAACCGCGGGGACCGCTGCTGCCTTTCACGCATTCATCCACATAGCGTTGAACCGGAGGTTCCCAGAACCTCGCGTTCGACGTGTTGATCGCGAATTCGAGCGCCTCCTCCGGAATGCGCATCGAAGGATGGGTCAGCGTGAACGCGCCGATCTCCCGGTCCAACGTGAAGCCGTGCACACCCCGTCCCATCGTCACCACCAGCATCGCCGACGGTCCGTACAGCGCATAGCCGGCGCAGACCTGTCGCGTGCCGGGCTGGAGAAATTCCTCGGGCCCGGGCTCGCTGACGTCTTGCGGCGCGCGGAGAACCGAGAAGATCGTTCCCACGGTGACGTCGACATCGAGGTTCGACGAGCCGTCGAGGGGGTCGAAGAGCAGCAGGTAACGTCCCCGTGGATATTGCGCCGGTATCGAGTACGGTGTTTCCATTTCTTCGGACGCCATGCCGCAGAGCTGACCGCCCCATTCGCAGTTGCGCAACATGATGTCGTTGGAGATCACGTCGAGCGCCTTTTGCATTTCGCCATGAACGTTGATCGCCGCCTCGCTGCCCGTCACCGACTGCAGGGCGCCCCGAGACACCGCCGCCGCGATGTGCTTGCAAGCCGTCTGGATATCGTTCAGCAGGGCCGTCAATTGCGTGTCCGGCTCGGCCATCCGCCGCTGTTCCTCGATGATGAACTTGCTGAACGTGGTTCTGCCGTAGTGCATGTTCGTCCTCCTGCGATGCGGTCAGGGCGGCGAATCGCCGGCGTTGCTTTCGGACAAGGCTTCGGTGAACACCCGGCTTTGCCGGATGTCTGCGGCGGCAATCGTTTGCAGCGCCTCCCGCGACACATGGGTTGCCGGGCCCGCGAACAGGCGACTGGCCTGACGCAGGCGAGCCCGGTCGAGCGCGTTGCGGATCGACCGGGCATTGGCAAAGTTCGGGCGCATCATGCGGCGGACGATGTATTCGCGAAGCGCGGCTTCGGCGTCCGGCGCAAGGCGATAATTGATCTGCTCGATCATCAGCCCTGCAATGGCCAGCAGCTCGTCCGCCGAGTAGTCGGGAAAATCGATGTGATGCGCGATGCGCGAGGACATCCCGGGGTTGCTGGCGAAAAAAGTGTCCATCCGGTCCTTGTAGCCGGCGAGGATCACCACCAGATCGTCACGCTGGTTCTCCATGACCTGCAGCAGGATCTCGATCGCTTCCTGCCCGTAATCGCGCTCGTTTTCCGGCCGGTAGAGGTAGTACGCCTCATCGATGAAGAGGACGCCGCCCATCGCCCGCTTCAGCACCTCGCGCGTCTTGGGGGCCGTATGGCCGATGTACTGGCCGACCAGGTCGTCGCGGGTGACGGCCACGAGGTGTCCTTTGCGGACGTAGCCCAACTGGTGCAGGATCGCGGCCATGCGCAGCGCCACCGTCGTCTTGCCGGTGCCGGGGTTACCGGTGAAGCACATGTGCAGCGACGGCGGTTGCGCGGCCAGACCGAGCGCGCTGCGGGCGCGGTCGACTGCGAGCAATGCGGCGATCTCGCGAATGCGGGTCTTCACCGGCGCGAGGCCGATCAGCTCGCGATCAAGACCGTCGAGCAGCTCGAAGACACCGGCATCGGCGCACAGCGAATAGAGGTCGATCCCGGTCGCCCCGTCTTTCGATACGGATCTTTGCGGGGCCGGCGGCGCAGTGTGGGTCGTCATGGGCTGTCGCTCGCCCGGCGCGCTCAATACCGCTTCCCGACAGGACGCATGGTCGCGTAGCCCGTCGTCGTGTAACGAACAATGCGCCCCTGCGCCTCCTGCCGTACCAGCGCAAAGCCAGGCTCCTCTTGAGGCCGGTTGACGATGAACGACAGGCGCACCGACTCGATCCCGCGGGTGGAGTCGAATGCGTTGACCTTGATGTAGTGGCTCGGGAACGCCTTGCGGCAGGCTTCGAGCTCCATCATCACACCTGCGGCATCCTTGAGACCGAACATCGGCGGCCCGTGCATTTCCCAGTAGGTGTTGCGCGGATGCGGGTCGTCGGTGTACTCGACGGCACAGGCCCAGCCCTGGTCGATCGCGTACTGGATCTGGGCCTTGATCTCGGCGTCGGTCAGGTCGGGCAGAAAGGAAAACGTGCCTTGGGTGATGCGCATGGCGAGGCTCCTCTAGACCGAGGCCGTTGGCGTCGGGACGAAATCGGGGGTGTCGGTGGACGCGTAGTTGAAGGTGACGTCCTTCCACGTATCGAGCGCCTGGCGGAGCGGCACGCACCACTTGGCGGCGGCGGCGAGAATCTGCGGGCCGTCGTTGGCGATGTCGCGTCCTTCGTTGCGCGCCTTGACCATCGTCTCCAGCGCGACGCGGTTGGCGATCGCCCCGGCCTGGATGCCGGCCGGGTGCCCGATCGTGCCGCCACCGAACTGCAACACGACGTCGTCGCCGAACAGCGTCAGCAGCTGATGCATCTGCCCGGCGTGGATGCCGCCCGACGCAACCGGCATCACGCGGCGCAGGTCCGCCCAGTCCTGATCGAAGAAGAGGCCTCGTTCGAGGTCTTTCCGTGTGTAGGCGTCGCGGCACACGTGGTAGAACCCCTGCACCGTCTTCGGGTCGCCTTCGAGCTTGCCGACCGCGGTACCGGCATGCAGATGATCGACGCCGGCGAGGCGCAGCCATTTCGCGATGACGCGGAACGAGACGCCGTGGTTCTTCTGCCGCGTGTAGGTGCCGTGGCCGGCGCGGTGCATGTGCAGGATCATGTCGTTGCGGCGGGCCCAGTTCGAGATCGACTGGATCGCCGTCCAGCCGACGACGAGATCGATCATGACGACGCAGGAACCCAGCTCCTTCGCGAGCTCCGCACGCTCGTACATGTCCTCCATCGTTGCGGCGGTGATGTTGAGGTAGTGCCCCTTCTGCTCGCCGCTCGCGGCCTGCGCACGATTGACGGCTTCCATGCAGAACAGGAAGCGGTCGCGCCAGTGCATGAAGGGCTGCGAGTTGATGTTCTCGTCGTCCTTCGTGAAGTCGAGCCCGCCGGTGAGCCCTTCGTAGACGACGCGACCGTAGTTGCGACCGGACAGGCCGAGCTTCGGCTTCATCGTGGCGCCAAGAAGCGGCCGGCCGAATTTGTCGAGGCGCTCGCGCTCGACGATGATTCCCGTCGGCGGCCCCTTGAACGTTTTCGCGTAGGCCACCGGAATGCGGATGTCTTCCAGCCGCGCGGCCTTCAACGGCTTGAAGCTGAACACGTTGCCGATCAGCGACGCGGTCAGATTGGCGATCGACCCTTCCTCGAACAGGATGATGTCGTAGGCCACGTACGCAAAGTACTGCTGTTCGGTGTTCGTGCCCGGCCCCGTGTTGGGCACGAGATCGACGCGGTAAGCCTTGGCCCGGTAGCTGTCGCAGGCGGTCAGCAGATCGGTCCACACGACCGTCCACGTGGCGGTGGACGATTCACCCGCGACGGCGGCGGCCGCCTCCTCGGCATCGACACCCTCCTGCGGCGTGATCCGGAACAGGCAGATGACATCCGTTTCCTTCGGCTCGTAGTCCGGCTGCCAGTAACCCATCTGGCGGTACTTCAGCACGCCTGCGGTGTAGCGCGTCTTGGCGTCGAGAATGGCGCGGTCGGTCGGTGCGTTCACTGATGCTCTCCCAGCCCGCACGGGGGCATGAACACACTGTACGAAGCGAATTACATCAGGTAAAGTCAATAATTATTACTTTTATAATAACAATTTACTTATGCGTAGCCTCACTATTCGCCAACTTCAGGTCTTCACCTGCGCGGCGCGCCATTTGAGCTTCGCCCGTGCGGCGGAGGAGCTGCATCTGACGCAACCGGCCATCTCCATGCAAATCAAGGAGTTGGAAATCGTTGTGGGATTGCCGCTGTTTGACCGCGGCGGCCGCAAGATCACGCTGACCACGCCGGGCGAGTACTTCCTCGTGCATGCGCGGCGAATGCTGGCCGCGCTCAAGGACGCTGCCGACACGATGGCGCGCATGAAGGGTGTCGAAAGCGGAAGGCTCACGATCGGGATCGTCAGCACCACGAAGTACTTCGTGCCGCGATTGCTCGCCGAATTCCGGCGCGAGCACCCGGCAATCGAATTGCGACTGGAGGTGGGCAACCGGCAGGCGTTGGTCGCGCAGCTTCAGGCGAACGAGGTGGACCTCGCCATCATGGGTACGCCGCCGCGCGAACTCGACACCCGCGCCGAGCCGTTCGCCGTTAATCCGCTCGTGATGATCGCCGCGTCCGACCATCCGCTGGCGCGGCTGTCGCAGGTGCCCCCCGCGGCGCTCGGCAACGAAGTATTTCTGGTGCGTGAGCCCGGGTCAGGCACTCGCGCGTCGATGGAAATCTTCCTCAAGGAGCGGCGGATCTATCCCGCGATGCTGGTGGAGATGTCAAGCAACGAAACGATCAAGCAGGCCGTGATGGCCGACATGGGCGTGAGCTTCCTGTCGATGCACACCATGGGTCTCGAGCTCAGTGCGGGACTCATCCGGATACTCGAAGTCGAAGGACTGCCGTTGCTGCGCCGCTGGCACATCGTCAACATGCGGGCGCGCCTGCTGTCGCCGGCTGCCGAAGCGCTCCGTTATTTCATTCTCGAGAAGGCGCAGGCGGTGCTGCAAAAGCCGCCGCTCGGGTTTGCACTGGACGGGATCGGCGCAGCAACGCGGCGGCTGCCGCGCGGGTCGCCCGACCCGGTGTCGCGCGCTTGAAAGGGGCGCCACCTCCCGGCAAACGAAAGCTGCACCCGACGCCGCAATACCGTCTCGTCTGCGCCCTGTCGGGGATCCCTGCACTCCATCCGGGTAGTGGGGGTATTACCCAACCCGGCTATAGACTCCCGTCCGCGAAAGCACGCTTAATGCTGCCATCCCACGCCGGGCGTCGGGCCGCTGCCGTTCGGCCCGTCATCGCTTGGAACGACCGAACCGGACGCCCGCTGCAGCGTCCAACCGGCGGATGCCCACCGCAGCCTGGCTTACCCGAGCCCTGGAGATCAGATCGTGAATTTCGACAAGGAACTCGACGCGCGCGGGCTCTCCTGCCCGCTGCCCATCCTGAAGACGAAGAAATCCCTGAACGATCTCGCCTCCGGCCAGGTGCTGAAGGTCGTCGCGACCGATCCAGGCTCGGTCAAGGACATGCAGGCCTTCGCCAATCAGACCGGGAACCCGCTCCTGTCCTCGACGGAAGAAAACAAGACCTACGTCTTCTATCTGAAGAAGAAGTAGCCGGCCGTGCGCATCCGCCCCGATCCCGCGTGACGAAAAGGATTCTCCATGGAAACGCAAGCCGAAAGGATGACCATTCTCGCGACTGACGGCGCGCTCGACCGAGCGATCATCGAGCGCATCGACGCCCTGCTCGACCGAAGGCTCGAGGCGAAACTCGCCGAGCTGAAGGCGGCGAAAACGCCGGCTATGACGATCATCGCGACCAAGGGCACCCTCGATTGGGCGTATCCGCCGTTCATCCTGGCGTCAACCGCGGCGGCGCTCGGTTGGGACGTATCGGTGTTCTTCACCTTCTACGGGCTCGAGCTGCTCAAGAAGGATCTGTCGGGCCTGCAGGTGAGCCCGCTCGGCAATCCGGCGATGCCGATGAAGATGCCGTTCGGGCCCGAGTGGTTCAAGTCGATCCGCTGGAACATTCCGAATGCCCTGCAGTCGGTGATTCCCGGCTTCGAAGCCTTCGCGACGACGATGATGAAAAAGACGATCAAGAACAACGGCGTTGCCGAGATCGCCACGTTGCGCGGCCTCAGTGTCGAAGCCGGAGTGAATCTGATCGGATGCCAGATGACCGTCGACCTCTTCGGTTACAAGCGCGAGGAGTTCATTCCGGAAGTCAAGGACTACGTCGGCGCCGCCACGTTCCTGCCCTTGGCGAAGGACGCCGACGTCAGCCTGTTCATTTGAGACCAAGGCCCGGCGATCGCACGACGTCCGGGATCCGAACAACACTTCGAGTAGGGGGCTGACATGAAATCAAGACTGATTCTCGCATTCATCGCCGCGGTGCCGCTCGCCGCGCAGGCGACCGACGGCTATTTCGCCGATGGCTACGGCATGAAGTCGATCGGCATGGGCGGCGCCGCCATCGCCGTCGCGCAGGAGCCGTTCGGTGGCGCCGTCAATCCCGGCGCGATGTCGTTTCTCGACAATCAGTGGCAACTCGGCATTTCCTGGTTCTCGCCCGACCGCAATGCATCGCGGACGGGCTCGGGTCCGGCAAACATCGACGCCTACGTCGACAGCGGCAGCAACAACTTTTTCATTCCGGAGTTCGCCGTCAACTGGAAGTATTCGCCCGATCTCGCCCTCGGCGTCACGGTGTACGGCAACGGTGGCATGAATACCAACTATCCGGGCGGCCAGATTTCGGTACAGAGCGCCTGCGGCCAGTTTCGCCAGGGACAGGGCGCGCCGTACAACCTGCTGTGCGGCAGCGGAAACCTCGGCGTCGACCTGTCCCAACTGGTGATCGCGCCCTACGCGTCGTGGCAGTTCATCAAGGGCCAGTCGATCGGCATCGCGCCGCTCGTCGCCTACCAGCGCTTCAGGGCCGAAGGCCTGCAGGCGTTCGACAACCCGGGGTTCTCGTCCAGTCCCGGCAACGTGACCAACAACGGCTACAGCGACTCGTGGGGCTTCGGCGTGCGCGTTGGCTACATGGGCCAGTTCACCGAGCAGTTCGCGGTGGGTGCCGCCTATTCGAGCAAGATCAGCATGGGCGACTTCGACCAGTACAAAGGGCTTTTCGCGCAGCAAGGCGGCTTCGACATCCCGTCGAGCTTTACCGTCGGCATGGCGCTGCGGCCGACGAATCAGTGGCTGATCGCCCTCGATTACGAGCGGATCTTCTACAACGACATTCCGTCGGTGAGCAACCCCAGCAACGTGATCGGCTATTGCCCGCCGCCGCCCCAGGGTCCGGGACAGCGCAACTACTGCCTGGGTGCCAGCGACGGCGCCGGCTTCGGCTGGCAGAACATCGACGTGTGGAAGATCGGCGTCCAGTACGCGATGAACGACCAGTGGACGCTCCGCGCCGGCTTCAACCACAGCGACAACCCGATCCGGCCGCAGGACGTCACGTTCAACATCCTTGCGCCGGGCGTCGTCAAGGACCAGTACTCGGCCGGTGCGACCTACCGGATTGACAAGGTGTCCGAGATTACCGGCGCGTTCATGTACGCGGCCAACAATTCGGTCACGGGACCGAGCCTGTTCGTCGGCTTCGGACTCCCGCCGACGACCACCGAGACGATCGCGATGAAGGAATACCTGTTCGGCATCGCCTATACGCGCAAGTTCTGAAGCGGGGAGCGATAGGTTCGAGTCGCTCACCGGATCATTTCGTAGCCTGGCGGCGTGCACGATTTGTGCACGCCGTCTTCTTGCCCGTCACGGGATGCTTGCTCGGCGCGCCTATCGGGAGCTGCTAGAGCCGGCTCCCCGCGTCGGACGCCAGCGCCGCGATGACTGCCTGAGCGGCAGCGGCATCACCCGCATGCAGCGCAAGTACCTGCATGCACAGGCGCTGCCAATGCGCGACGCCGGCTTCCGCCGCATCGCGGATGGCGCAGCCGTGGTCCCCGCCCCGCCAGGCCGCATAGGCGCTGATCATCCGGGGAAACAGTAGGCGACGCATGCCTTCCAGGTTCGCGAACCAGAAATGCAATGACGGCGCGGCATCGCGCTCGAGCAACGCGGGCAGCGTCACGAGGCAGTCGGCCAGATGATCCCGGGCCGCGCGGGCTAACAACTCGGCGCGGCGTTCGCTGAACGAACACAGCATTGCCTCCCACTGCGCGCCAAGCAGGCACCCCGCTCGGCATTCACCCATTTCGTGCAGTATCAGCGCCTCGCTTTCGGCCGTCGCCATTTGCTCGAGCGCGGCTTCGGCGTCACGCGCGAAATCGTAAGCGGCGAGCGCGGCCATCATTGGGCCATCGGGTCGCCTGATCCCCCAAGCTTCGGCTTTCTCCCAGAGCACGCGGCGAAGGGATTCCAGCCGCAGGTAGATCGTGCCGTCGCGAAACGCGGCCGCCGCCGGCGCGACGTCCCGCGCATGCTCGCGCCGCGCCACGAGTATGCGGATGCCGTCGCGCCACTCCTCGCGCGCGAGGACCCCAACGAAGAACTGCGGCTTGCCGAAGCGCCCGATGCCGGCGCCATAAACGAGATTGCACGGCACCAGCACGCGGTTCATCGTGTCCACGTCGAACGGCTCGACGTCGTTGCCGTCGAGCGACAGCGGTCGATACTCGGCGTCCTCGACCGCAGACCACAATGCTTCCCGGCCGGATAGCCATTCCGCCACGTCGGTGCGGGCCAGTTGCGCCGTCTGCGCCGCGCCTCTCTCCCAGCGATAGAACTCCCGCATTTCGAGCAGGTACGTGCACAGCGTCATCTCGCGTGCGTGCCGGGCATCGGTGATGTGGCAGTTTGCCTGCACGGTTTCGACGAGACGATCGTAATGCGCGATCATTGCTTCTGCCTCGGATGCGGCGGAGGGCCGAGCCGGGTCATGAGGGCCGGCAGCAGCGCGTTACTCGTCGTCGGCGAGGCCGGGTTTCGGCGCGCGTGACTCCGAAAGCAGATTCTCGGCTTCGATGTCGGTCGCGGCAAAGATCACCCTGATCGCGCAATCCGGCGCCCTGTCGGCGCTCGCCCGAAGCGCCTTCGCGCGCGTCGACGCATCGCGGAACGACGGCGCCTCGTCGACCTTCTCGAGACGCCGGAACGGGAAAACGCGGTAGACGAAATACGGCAAGGTCTGCTCCTGGAGTGCGTCCTGGCCCGCGGTCATTCGACGTAGCGTTTGAGCGTCCGTCGGCGGCCCGGCCGGCTCTTCTGGATCACTACGCCTCGAACCGGCGACAGGTCGGCGATGGCGGTTTCCGAATACGCCGCATTCAGTGCGCGCAGCCGCCACCCGTCTTCGCGGGCCACCAGTTGACGGAAAATCCACTCGCCGTTCGCGTGGGCGACCACGTACGAACCATCGGTGGCGAGGCCCTCCGGCTCGACGACGATCACCTCGCCCTCGACGAACTCCGGCGCCATGCTGTCGCCCAGCACCATCAGCGCGAACGGCTCCGCACCGCCGCATTCGCCGCTCGCCACGGCGATCGCTATGACTCTGGACGCGGGCATCGGATCACGCCCCCGCGGTGAAAATTCGCTCGCGCGGCACCCCTGCGGCGTGCAGCGCATCCACCGCGCGGGCAACGAACGCTGCCGGCCCGGCGACGTAGACATCGCGCTCCGGGAGCGGGAGCGCCGCAGCCAGATCCGCGACGAGCAACGCAGCCCCCGCCGCCGGATCGGCTCCGGCATGTGCGGCGAAGCGAAAATCGTCGAAGGCCGCCGCCCACGCGCGGCACTGGTTGGCGAGATAGTGCCCGTCGGGCCGAAGCGCCAGCCAGTCGAGCGAGATCGACTCGGTCGCCTCGACGGCCATCGCGTGCTCGATCAGGCTCTTGATCGGCGCGAACCCGGTGTCGCAGGCGACGAAGGCCAGCGGCCGCTCGCCGTCCGCCAATACGAAATCCCCGGTGGGGCCCCAGAGGGTAAGCGAATCGCCCGCCCGCAGCGCACCGGCGAAAAGCATCGCGGCCAGCGCGTCGTCCGGGTCGCGCGTGACGTGAAAGTGCAGATTGCGGTCATCGCAGGGGCAGCTCGCGATCGGGTACACCCGTTGTGCGTCGATATCGCCGGCGCCTCCGAACAGCGTCACGCTCTGTCCGGCGAGGAAGCGCAACCGGCTGCTGCGCGGCGTCTGCAGATGCAGAAGCAGCGTGTTCGCCGCCAGCGGCTGCATGCTGCGAATGCGCACCGTCAGCTCCTGCTCCGGAATCTCGTTCGGGCCGGCCGCCTCGAGCGTCTCGATCACGATGTCGCCGGATCCCGCGGAATGCGCGCACAACAGCGTATGGCCCTGTTGCCGCTCGGCCTCCGACAGCGGGTAATCGAAGGCCATGACCTTCGTGACCTCGCCAGCGATCACGCGTGCCTTGCACAGTCCGCAGGTGCCGTTGCCGCAACCGTAGTTGAGCTTGAGCCCCGCCTTCAGCCCCGCCTGCAGCAGCGTGTCGCGTCCGTCGACGAAGAACTCGCGACCGCTGGGGCGGACGGTCACGTGGGCGGATACCACTTTGAGCATGTCGTCCATGACGGCGATCGGATCGGCGGATTCGCTGGCCAGCACTTCAGCGAGTCCACGCTCGAGAAAGGTGCGCAATCCCTGCAAACCGGCGTCGGGCAGGCCGCTTGCCGCGGCATCGATGCGATTCTGCAGATCGACGACGAGTTCGTGGTAGCGCTGCAGATGCCGGCGCACGTCGGCAAGTTCCTGGCTCTGGGCGAACAGTCTCTGCGCCAGCACCTCGCGTCCGGGCAGGGCCCGCTCCAGGACACGCCGCCCGAAGGCCTCTTCCTTCAACCGCGTGACGCGCTCGAAGGCGCCGGACTCTTCCAGGTTCAGGTCCGGATAAAGGGCAAGCAGGCCTGCGGTGGATACCTTGCCATCCACCGCGGGCAACCTGCCATCGCGAATCTGACGCTGCAATTCGCCGCGCGCCACGCCGATGAGGCGCGCTGCACGCGAAAGCGTCACCCATTGCGTCATCTGCTCCCCGCGTCCGCCGAGGTCTGCTCATTGGCGCATCACGCGCGTAGCCTGCCGAAGCATGCACACGCTGCGTGCCGATGACCGTGTTCACCGTACACGCCGTGCCCGAGTCGCCGCGAGCGCCGAAACGCTCCCTGTCGATGACGTAGCGATGGCCCGCGAGTTCGTCGGCCCTGACATCGCCTTCGGCAGGCCTGTCGGCCCCGGTTTGCGGATTCACAGCCCTCGCCACCCAAGACCCGGCAATGATTTCCATCACCGTCAACCAGCGCCTCCGCCGCCGCCTCGTGGCAAATCAGCGTCATCGCACGTCGAGCCGGATGCGATCGTAGTACCGGGCGCGGAAAAGCAGCCGCGGCCGCGCGGCATCGTCCGTGAATCCGGAACGGTCGTGCAGCACGTTGCTGCAAACGAGTCCCATCCCGGGCCGCAGCGTCAGGCGGTGCACGTACGGGGAGGGTCCGGCGAGCAGTCGCTCGAGAAACGACACCGCGGCCCGGATCGCGGGGTTGTCCTTCCACACGATGCTGCGCGTGCGCGCCGTGTAACGCATGTGCAGCGCGCCGGAGATCGGGTCGACGAAAAACACGGGACCGGTTTCAGCAGCACGCACGACGCCGCGGTCATCCGTGCGCGCCGGTATCGTCATCGCATCGGATTCCATCAGGGCGGCGACGAATGCCGGATCGGCGTCGCGCAGCAGCAGGTAGGCGATCTCGTGGTCGAGCAGCGCGTTCTCGCCACCCGCCGGGGCATTCGTCACGCAATGCAGGATCATCGCCCAGATGCGTTGCGGCGGCGGGTTGTAGTAGCCGTCCGTGTGCCACCGGATCGGCCGGTTCGTGTAGGGAATGTAATCGGCGCGTCCACCGTGGGCGTTCACCGTGACGCTGCTGATGCCGTCATCGTCGGCGAGCCAGTTACTGTCAAGGCGACGCAATCCGAAGTGATGACCCAGAAGGCGCGGCAAGTCCCGGTCGGCCTCGGTCACGAGACTCGTGTAGACCGCCATGTTGGCGCGCCGGCAGCGATCGGAGAGCGCCGCGTGCTCGGCGGCCGTGAGCGCGCGCGGGTCAACCACGTCGACGACAAGCTCCGACAGCTGCGGCGGATAGTCGCGCAGTTTCGCGGCACGCCATTCGCCGTAGGCGTCCGCCGCTGCGAGGTCGAACGGCCCGGGTCGACGGCGTGGGACGACGGCCTCGCGCACTGCCGCGATCGCATCACTCGCCGGTGGCGGCACGGGCACTCCTTGCACGTCGGTCGGGGCTGGTATCGAGCAATCCCGTCATGCCGCGGCGCAGATCCGCGGCTGCCTCGGGACCCTGGACATCGATGATCTGCGAAATCGCCCATGTCCGGTCCAGTGGATCCATGACCTCGGCGATGCGGTGGCCAAGATAACGCAGGAAATCGTACGCCGGCCCCTCTTCGGTCCAGTCGAAAACCGCGCAATGCGTTGCGCAGGTGTTCACGAGCGCGATGAAGTCCCGCTTGATGTCACCGGCAGCGCCGACACCGAGAAGATCGGATTCGTTCCCGGCCAGGATTTCCCCTGCGCGATTGGCCACTGCCGTCGTGAATGCGACCCGCCACGCCTCGTCGCCGCGGCGGTGGGCCATCCGATCGGCCCCGAGGACGAGGAAGACCAGCATTTCGCGCAGGAACGCAAAATACTGCGGACCCGGCGCGAGCTCGAAACGCGCCACGCGCATCGTCTTGAGCGCGTTCTGGGCGATCCGCCAGGCGATGAACGCGGCCGCGCCGGCGATCTCCTGCGGCGATTTGACCGTTCCAGGTTTGAACCAGTGGCTCTTGATGCGCATCGGCCGGCTACGCCTTGCCCACGTAGAACTCGTATTCGCCCGGGCCGACCTCGTCGGTTTCCAGCAGCTGGAAGCCCGTCGCCCTGACCCAGTCGGTGACGTCGTCGCTGATTCCGGGGCAGTTACTGACGAGCTTCAGCGTTTCGCCCGGTCGCATGCTGTTGAGCAGCCGCTTCGCCTCGACCAGCGGGCCGGGACAAAGCACACCGCGGAGGTCGAGCACCGCGTTGGGCGTCAAGTGGCGGGTACGCCCGCGGCGGATGAAATAGGCATGGCCGCCGTCGGCAAGGCGTTCGGTGCGCGCGATATGGTTGTCCGTGTACCTGGTCCACGCGAAGAGGTCGTCCTGCGTGCCGGGACAATCGGAGTACAGGAGGACGATCTGGCCCGGCAGCAGGTCGTCGACGATTTTTTTCGCGCCGAGCAGCGGAGCAGGACAGCTCGTGCCGCGCATGTCGAGCGTCACCGTGGGTTTGAGGGGAGGGTCATCCGTCATCGTCGGTCTCCTGCGGTCGTCGGCTCGCGCGGCCACCGCGTTCCTGTCTCAGTATCCTCCCTTGCCGAAGGGCTGGGGCAGGCCGGCAATTTTCGCGCCCTGTTTCGCCGGGCCGACCGGAAACAGGTCGTACAGGTACTTGCTGTCCGCGTCCGGGCGAATCGCCTGGAAACTCTTCACCAGGTTGCGGAAGTTGGGGGAATGCCCGTTGGCCTGGAATTCGTCGCGCAGGAAACGAATGACTTCCCAGTGGGCATCGGTCAGCTCGATGCCTTCCGCGGCCGCAATCACGACCACTGTTTCGTCACGGTAGTCGGGTTCGAGCAGATAGCCCTCGGTGTCCGTCGCGAGGTCCGCACCCTCCACGTTGTAGCCCATCACCCGCCTCCGCCTGCAATCGCCATCATGAATTCCCGCGCGCCGCGCGGCATCATGCCGCCGCAATCTCCTTGGCGGGAACGAATATTCCCCAACCGAGCGGCCGATCACTGCCGATTCCGACCGCCTGGATGTGCAGCGAATCGGCCGGGCGAAGATCGTGCAGCGCCAGCGCAAAGCCGCTGATCGTCCGCCCACCCGCGCGCCCGGTCCGACGCCCTCCCGAAATGTATTCGCAATCGATTTCCAGCGCGCGCAACAGCTCTCCCACCGCGCATTCGAATTCCCCATTGTCATCGGTGTCCGCAGCCACCCGGTGCGCATGCAATGTGGCGCTGGGTCGCAGGCCGCGGGGTCTTCCCGCGCCGACGCGCAGCGCGCGGCCTGCGATATCGAGCAAGGCGTCCTCCAGCGTGCGGCATTCCTCGAGGCGCGTCTCCGGCATTCGCAGCACGAGTTTTGCGCGCTGCGCGAGAAGCACCAGGCCATTCGACGTCGGCGCCGCGCGCAGCGGGTGAACACCGGCCTGAACTTCGCTTTCCAGCCACGGCAGTCGGCGCTCGATCTCCTGCAGCAACGGCCATGCATTGTCCGCAGGCAGGAGGGTCCCCGCGACGTCGAACACGACGTCCGCAACCGCGGGGTCGGGCGCCGTCATTCGCGCTCCGGCTCGTTCGCCGCGGGCCGCGGGATGGTCACGAACCGGCATCGCCGTCGGATTGCGTCGCCGCCCAGCGCGCCATCGCCTCCCCCCATGCGCGGGCCGTCGCGGGATCGATGTCGAAGATCGTGAACCGGGTCCGTTCGCGGATACGCACGCGCAGCAGGGCCATGCCCCCGGCATCGTGGACGATTTCCTGCAGCTCGATTTCCTGCCCCCCGAGGGGCACCTTGAACCGTTCCAGCGGGCTGATGTGCATGCGGGCTCGATGTCTCTCGAAAGCAGCTTTCGCCGGTCCGCCGATTCCGGGCTCCAATCACCTCCCCCACCGGTCGAGGCGGCCGCCTCGCGGCGATGCGGACCGGGGTCGGGGCGCGATCTACGCGATGCGCTTCGCCTTCATCAGCATCTTCTCGAACACGGCTTCCGGCGTGCCGAACACCCGCTTGCGCAGGACATTTTTCCCGATTGCGCCCTCGGTGTCGCGCGCCCGCATGCCTTGGACGAACATCCCCAAGATGACCGCCTATTGAGCGAGATTTTCGATTGCGAAGTCCATAGCCACGGGGAGCTATGGCCAATACTCCCTCTGGGTGATTTCCCTGGCACGCCATCGGGCTTATTCAAGGTAACCGGGCGGAGTGATGGCGCCGGCGCATCCGCCCGCCTTAGTATTTGCGGCACATCCGTGGCGCGTACCGCAAGCCATGGCGCGCGCGCGGATGCGGGCCACGACTCGCGGATCGGTACGACGCAGGCAAAGGAAGTACGAGCACTTTCTGTAGCGCGGCTCTTCGCTCGTTGCCGCCCCCGTCAAGAGGAGGAATTTCATGGCCAAAGCGATGTATCCGACCCCCATGCTCGACCAGCTGGAAGGCGGGCCGTGGCCTAGCTTCGTCACGGGATTGAAGCGCCTCGCGCAGGACAAGGATTACGTCGTCGATCTGCTGGGCCAGCTCGAGCATTCGTACAAGACGCGCAAGGGCTACTGGAAGGGCGGCACCGTCGGCGTCTTCGGCTATGGCGGCGGCGTGATCCCGCGCTTTACCGAAGCGAAGGACGCCGACAACAAGCCGCTGTTCCCCGCGGCGGCGGAGTTTCACACGCTGCGCGTGATGCCCCCTGCCGGCATGCACTACAACACCGACGTGCTGCGCAAGATGGCCGACATCTGGGAGAAGCACGGCTCCGGCCTCATCGCGTTCCACGGCCAGTCGGGCGACATCATGTTCCAGGGCGTGACCAGCGAGAACGTCCAGCCGGCGTTCGACGCGATCAACGAACTCGGCTTCGACCTGGGCGGCGCCGGCCCGGCGGTGCGCACGTCGATGTCGTGTGTCGGCGCCGCGCGCTGCGAACAGTCGTGCTACGACGAAGCCACGGCGCACCGCACTGTCATCAACAGCTTCCTCGATGACATTCACCGCCCGTCGCTGCCGTACAAGTTCAAGTTCAAGTTCTCGGGTTGCCCGAACGACTGCATGAACTCGATCCAGCGCGCCGACATGGCGATCATCGGAACCTGGCGCGACAACATCCGCACCGATGACGCGCTGGCGAAGAAGTGGTTTGCCAAGCACGGCATGAACGAGCTCGTGAATGACGTCGTCGCACGCTGCCCGACAAAGGCAATTCAGCTGAAGGAGATCAAGGACCTCAAGCCTGGCGCTTCGGTGTCGGCCGTGGCGCTGAGCGACACGCACGCCCTCGAGATCGAGAACCGCGACTGCGTGCGCTGCATGCACTGCATCAACGTGATGACCGGCGCGCTCGCTCCCGGCAAGGACAAGGGCGCGACGATCCTGGTCGGCGGCAAGCGCACGCTGAAGATCGGCGACCTGATGGGGACCGTCGTCGTGCCATTCATGAAGCTCGCGACCGACGAGGACCGCGAAAAACTGGTTGAACTCGGGCACCAGATCATCGACTTTTTCGCGGAGAACGCGCTCGAGCACGAGCGCACGGGCGAGATGATCGAGCGCATCGGCATCGTCAATTTCCTCGATGCACTCGGCATCGACGTCGACCCGAACATGGTCGCCGCCCCGCGCACCAATCCATATGTGCGGATGGACGGGTGGGACGAGGAAGTCGCCAAGATCAAGGCGAAAAAGCAGGCCGCCTGAGGAGATCCACGCATGAGCCAACCCCAGATGCGCCGGGCGGTCGAAAGTGGCGTGCCCGACAATCGGCAGTTCCTGCACCCGTTGCTCAAGAAGAACTACGGGAACTGGAAATACCACGATCGGCCGCGCCCGGGCGTGCTGCACCACGTCTCGCATACGGGAGACGAAGTCTGGACGGTGCGCGCCGGCACGCAGCGCCAGATGGACGTGCACACGATCCGCAAGCTGTGCGACATCGCCGATCGCTACGCCGAGAGCCACGTCCGGTTCACGATCCGGTCGAACATCGAGTTCATGGTGTCGTCGTCCGCGAAGGTCGGGCCGCTGATCGGCGCGCTCGAATCCAGCGGATTTCCCGTCGGCGGCACCGGCAACTCGGTGTCGATGATCGCCCACACGCAGGGTTGGCTGCATTGCGACATCCCGGGCACCGACGCATCGGGCGTGGTGAAGGCGTTGATGGACGAACTCTACGACGAGTTCCGGCGCGAGGAGATGCCCAACCGCGTGCACATGTCGACGTCGTGCTGCGAGATCAACTGCGGGGGACAGGCGGACATCGCCATCATCGTCCAGCATACGAAGCCGCCGAAGATCAACCATGACCTTGTCGCCAACGTCTGCGAACGGCCGGCCGTCGTCGCGCGCTGCCCGGTTGCAGCGATCCGCCCGGCACTCGTCAACGGCAAGCCGTCACTCGAAGTCGACGAAAAGAAGTGCATCTGCTGCGGCGCCTGTTACCCGCCGTGCCCGCCGATGCAGATCAACGATCCGGAGCACTCCAAGCTCGCGATCTGGGTGGGCGGCAAGAACTCCAACGCCCGCGCCAAGCCGACGTTCATGAAGATGGTCGCCGCCGGCCTGCCCAACAATCCGCCGCGCTGGCCCGAGGTGGCCGAGGTGGTCAAGCGGATCCTGCACGCCTACAAGTCGGACGCGCGGGCCTGGGAACGCCTCTCCGACTGGGTCGAGCGCATCGGCTGGCCGCGCTTCTTCGAGAAGTGCGACCTGCCGTTCACCAAGTACCTGATCGACGACTGGCGCGGCGCGCGGGTCAATCTCAACGCATCGACGCACATCCGCTTCTGACCCGCTTCTGACGCAGCGACGTTCATGGAATTCGGAATACTCGTCAACGAAGGCCCCTATCAGCACCAGGCCAGCGATTCCGCGTACCTGTTCTGCAAGGCGGCGCTGGCCAAGGGGCACGAGATCCAGCGCGTGTTCTTCTATCACGACGGCGTGAACAATGCGTCGCGCCTGACCGAGCCGCCGCAGGACGACCGCAACATCGTTGCCCGGTGGTCGAAGCTTGCCGCCGACCATGGCGTCGATCTGGTCGTCTGCGTGGCCGCGGCGCTGCGGCGCGGCATCAAGGAGGAGAACCTGGCGCCAGGCTTCCGCATTTCGGGCTTGGGGCAGCTGGTCGAATCCGGCATCCAGGCCGATCGCCTGGTCGTCTTCGGCGACTGACGGAGACGTCGCGATGTCCGAAGGAGTCGCCAAGAAGTTCATGTTCGTCAACCGCACGGCGCCGCACGGGACGGTCTATGCGCTCGAATCGCTCGAAGTCGTGCTCATCACCGCGGCGTTCGATCAGGACGTCGCGCTCGTCTTCATCGACGACGGCGTCTGGCAGCTGAAAAAAGGCCAGCAGACCCAAGGCATCGAGACCAAGAATTTCTCGCCGACGTATCGCGCCCTCGAGGACTACGACGTCGAGAAGCTGTACGTAGAGCGCGAATCGCTGGAAGCGCGCGGAATGACCGAGGATGACCTGATCGTCGAGGTCAATGTGCTGTCCGCGGGCGAGCTTGGCAGCCTGATGGCCGCTCAGGACGTCATCCTTTCCTTCTGACCCGACGAAGACCCGATGCTGCACATCGTCAACAAGTCGCCACTCACGCGAAACTCGCTCGAATCGTGTCTGCGCATTGCTGCGCCCGGCGGCGCCTTGTTGCTGATCGAGGATGGCGTGTACGCGGCCGCGCGCGGTTCCGCGGTTGAAGGCAGGGTCACCGCGGCGCTCGCGAAGTTCAGGATCTACGCGCTGCTCCCCGACCTCGAAGCGCGTGCGGTTGCCGACCGCGTCATCGACGGCGTTGCCACGGTCGACTACGGCGGTTTCGTCGATCTCGTCGCCGAGCACGATGCCTGCCAATCCTGGCTCTGAAGACCCGACCACAGCACTCCGACCATCCTCCGGGAGATATGCATGTCCACCATCGAAATCAACGGCAAGTCGTACGAAACCGACGAAGAAGGTTACCTCGTCAACCTTTCCGACTGGACCGAGGAGGTTGCGCAGCACATCGCGAAGACCGAGAACGTCGAGATGTCGTCCAATCACTGGGAAGTCGTGAATTTCCTGCGCAAGTACTACGACGAATACCAGATCGCACCTGCCGTACGCGTGCTGACCAAGGCCATCGGCAAGCAGCTTGGCGCCGAGAAGGGCAACAGCCAGTACCTGTACGAATTGTTCCCCTACGGGCCCGCCAAGCAGGCATGCAAGATCGCCGGCCTGCCGAAGCCCACCGGCTGCGTCTGACCGCGCTCCGCGGTGCGCTTCCCGCAACGGCCCGCCGAAAATGAGCCGCATCGTCCGCGCCTGCCGATGACGCCCGCGACGGTCCTGTTCGCGCTCCTGTTCTACTTCGCCGCAGCGGTGCTGGCCATCGGGACCGCCTATCGGATCTACGGCTATGCGCGCACGCCGGCGCCGCTCAAGATCCCGACCACGCCGGCACCTGTGACAAGGAGCGGCGTCGCGTTGCGCCTCGCGCGCGAGGTCCTCTTCTTCGAGAGCCTGTTCAAGGCCAATCTCTGGCTCTGGGCCTGCGGATGGCTGTTTCACGCCGGACTCGCCTTGGTGCTGACACGCCACTTGCGCTATTTCACCGAGCCCGTCTGGTCATGGGTCGCCCTGCTGCAGCCGATCGGCATCTACGCCGGGCTCGCGATGGCCGCGGGCCTCGCGGGCCTGTGGGCGCGCCGCGTGTTCGTCGCGCAGGTCCGCTACATCTCGACACCCTCCGACCATCTGATGATCGCGCTGCTGCTCGCCATCGCATTGTCCGGCCTGGCGATGAAATTCGTCGCGCATACCGACATCGTCGCGGTCAAGACGTTCTTCCTCGGGCTCATCTATTTCGACTGGCAGCCGCTGCCGGCCGAAGGCTTCCTTTGGGCGCATCTTGCGCTGGTCGCGGCGCTGATGCTCGTTTTCCCGTTCAGCAAGCTGCTGCACGCCCCGGGGATCTTCTTCTCGCCGTCGCGCAACCAGGTCGACGACCCACGCGAGCACCGGCATCTCGCGGGATGGGCCGCGCGCCTCGATCCCGGCGATTGACGATGGCCGCCGCCGACATCAAGGCTCCGCCGTTGCGCGCGTTTCCCGGCGCGCCGCAGCCGCTCCTCCCCGGAGCGATGTCGGGCTCGAAACCGTACGTCGCCAGCGACAAGATGCAGCAGGCGTTGGGCTTTCCGGGCGAGCTCGCGGACGGATGGGAGCAGAAGGCGATCGGCCGTATGGGCGAACTCCTGGGCAAGTATCGCTCGCTCAAGGTCTACCTCGACGCGTGCGTGCATTGCGGCGCGTGCGCGGACAAGTGCCACTACTTCATCGGCACGCAGGATCCGCTCAACATGCCGGTCGCGCGACAGGACCTCATGCGCAGCGTCTACCGCCGCTATTTCACGCTGCCGGGCAAACTGTTCCCGAAGCTGGTCGGCGCGCGCGACCTCACGAAGCACGTTCTGGACCAGTGGTACACCTACTACAACCAGTGCTCCGAATGCCGTCGCT
This sequence comes from uncultured beta proteobacterium, assembly GCA_963726775.1. Lineage (GTDB taxonomy): Bacteria > Pseudomonadota > Gammaproteobacteria > Burkholderiales > Casimicrobiaceae > CAIWHR01. The sequence goes on along the minus strand of CAVSDL010000012.1, from coordinate 104,104 downwards.
GCTCGGTGTTCTGTCCCTACGGCATCGACACCGCCGAGGTCACCATGGCCGCCAAGGAGATCATGGATGTCGTCGGCCTCGGGCAGAAATACTCGAACGAGATCATCGGCAAGGTCCACCGGATCGGCAACAATCTGGGCCTTCCCGGGCCTGCGCTGGCCAACACGCTGCAGGGCCTCGCCGAGGACGTGAAGGAGGAAACCGGCGCCGACGTCCGTTTTCCGCTGGACGAAAAGGGCGCGGAAGTCCTGCTGGTCACGCCGTCCGCAGACTTTTTTGCCGAGCCGCACGTCGACAGCCTGATCGGATACGCGAAGGTGTTTCACGCCGCGGGCATCCGCTGGACGCTGTCGTCGCACGCCTCGGAAGCCGGAAACTTCGGGCTCTTCATCGGCAACTACGACCAGATGCAGAAGATCGCGCTGCGCATCCGCGAGGCCGTGCTCGATCTCGGCGTCAAGCGCGTCGTCGTCGGCGAATGCGGCCACGCCTGGCGCGTCGCGTACAGCTACTGGAACACTCTCACCGGCATCGGCGCCGGCGGCGGCGATCCTTTCGCGCGGAAGCTCCAGCAACAGCTCGATTCCCGCTATCGGCAGCCGACGCACATCTGCGAGCTGACCTGGGACCTGATCCAGCGTGGCGCGCTGACCCTCGACAAGGAAGCGAACGACCATCGCGTGATCACCTTCCACGATTCGTGCAACGTTGCCCGCGCGTCGCGGATGGGCGACACGCCGGGCGGGCAGTTCGAGATTCCACGCAACATCATCCGGGCGGTCGCCAACAAGTACGTGGAGATGGCACCCGGAACCACGCGCGAGCAGACATTCTGCTGCGGCGGCGGCGGCGGTCTTCTGACCGACGAATTGCTCGACCTGCGCATCAAAGGCGCGTTGCCGCGCATGGAAGCGCTGCAGCGCGTCGTCGACCGCAGTGGCGTCAATTTCATGGCGGCGATCTGCGCGATCTGCAAGGCGCAGTTCTCCAAGGTGCTGCCGTACTACGGCTTCAAGATGAGCATGATCGGTGGCGTGCACCAGCTCGTCAGCACGGCGATCCGGCTCGAAGCGAAGCACTGACCGGCGACGCGCAACCACGCGATCCACGGACTATTTTCCGGAGACCAGGCGATGTCGACGACCCCAGGGCAATCTGTCGGGAAACTCACCTTCCGCCGCTACAAGGACGGCGACGCGAAGTGGGATTCGTGGCGCGACCAGATCTTCCAGGCGAGCTACTCGCACCAGTGTCCGACCTACATCCAGTCGACGCCGCCGTGTCAGGGAAGCTGTCCGTCGGGCGAGGACATCCGTGGCTACCTCAACATCGTGCGCGGCATCGAGAAGCCGCCGGCGGGCATGCCCTGGCAGGAGTATGCGTGGCGACGCCTCGCCGACGCCAATCCGTTTCCTTCGGTGATGGGTCGTGTGTGTCCCGCGCCCTGCGAGACCGGCTGCAACCGCAACGAGGTCGAGGATCACGTCGGCATCAATGCGGTCGAGCATTTTCTCGGTGAATATGCGATCGCGAACAGGCTCGCGTTCGCGGCGCCGCCGGCCCCCACCGGCAAGAAGATCGCGGTAATCGGCGGCGGTCCAGCGGGATTGTCGTGCGCCTATCAGCTGGCGCGCAGAGGCCACGACGTCGCGATCTTCGATGAACACGAGCATCTCGGCGGCATGATGCGTTACGGCATCCCCGGCTTCCGCACGCCGCGCGAGGTGCTCGATGCCGAGATCCAGCGCATCGTCGACATGGGGATCAAGACGCACCTCAAGACGCGCATCGGAACCGACATCACGCTGGAATCGATCCGCGAGGACTTCGACGCCGTGTTTCTCGGCATGGGCGCGCAGTCCGGAAGGCCGCTGCCCGCGCCCGGGGGCGATGCGCCCAACGTCGTCACCGCCACGTCTTTCCTGAAGGCCTTCAACGACGGCCGACTTCGCCATGTCGGCAAGCGGGTCGTCGTGATAGGCGGCGGCGATACGTCGATCGACGTCGCGACCGTCGCCCGGCGCCTCGGCCATATCGAGCACGCCAAGCCTACGGACTTCCCGGAGCACGCGATCGCCGGGCAGATGGCGCACGACGTGGCTGCGGTGTCGGCAAAACAGGGCGCCGAGGTCACGCTGACGTCGGTGTTCAATGTCGACAAGATGCAGGCCAACAAGCATGAGATCGAGCAGGCGCAGGCGGAAGGCATCGCGATTCGCGGCGGGTTGGCGCCGGTGTGCGTGGTGAAGGACGCGAGCGGCCGCGGCGTTGCGCTCCGGGTCGCGCAGTGCGAAGCCAAGTTCGTCGGCCCGAAGCTCGAGATCAGGATCGTCGACGGCACGGAAGAAGACATCCTCGCCGATCTCATCGTTTCGGCCGTTGGACAGGCGGTCGATTTCACCGGCCTCGAGGAATTCGACAACGGCCGCGGCGCCGTCAGCGCCGACAAGAACTACCAGGTCGTCGGCAAGCCCGGCACATTCGCGGGCGGCGACGCACTGCGCCCGCACCTCCTCACCACCGCGATCGGTCACGGCGCGATCGCCGCCGACGGCATCGACCGCTTCCTGCGCGGAGAAGAACAAGGGAAGCGGCCGAAGGTCGATGTCCACGCGTTCGACCTGCAGCGCAAGATGATCGAGAAGGGACTCTCGTTCAGCAAAGCGCACGAGCCGATCCACGGCACGGACCGCTCCAACGTCGGCATCCACAACTACGACGACCGCTCCGATCGCTACGTGATCCCGCACGAGGAGCTGTTCCTCGGCCATTTCGGATTCGTGCCGCGATTGCGACGCACCGTGATAACGCTGACCAGGGATTCCGCGCTCGGCAATTTCGAGGAGCGACTGGAGCCGCTGCCCGAAGCCGCCGCCGTTGCCGAGGCCAAGCGGTGCATGAGCTGCGGCATGTGCTTCGAGTGCGACAACTGTGTGGTCTACTGCCCGCAGACCGCGGTGGCGCGGGTGCCGAAAAAGGAAGCGACGACCGGCCGCTACGTCTACACCGATTACGACAAGTGCATCGGTTGCCACGTCTGCAAGGATGTCTGCCCGACCGGGTACATCCAGATGGGACTCGGCGAATAGCGGCATGGCGCGCGGCGCACATCGGGCTCCGACGATGCGATGGATGGCACGTGCCGCCGCGCTGTGCGCCGCCGCCTGCCTTTCCTGCGGCGCGTTCGCCGACGGCGGAAGCGCGTCACGGGTGCCGAAACCGGTCGTCGCGATCGCGGCGCCGGGCAAGTGCGTCGAGGACACGCAGTACATGCTGCGCAATCACATGGACCTTCTGAAGCACCACCGCGACGTTACCGTGCATGAAGGCGTGCGCACGACGCAGCACAGTCTCGCCCATTGCGTGACCTGCCATGCGGACAAAGAGACGGGCCGCGTCACGGGCGGCAAGGAAGCGTTCTGTGAAGGCTGCCACCGCTACGCCGCGATCAAGCTCGACTGCTTCGAATGCCATTCCGATCGGGCCTCGCGGAAAAGCGCCGCGGCGACAGCCGCAAGCGTGGGGGCACACCCGTGAGCGCCGCTGGGCCGTCCCAAGGCGCGAATTGCTCCCCCCCGGGGGGCAGCGCCGCGGCGACAGCCGCAAGCGTGGGGGCACACCCATGACCGGGGTCGATCGCGGCCGGCGGCAGGTCCTGGCCTGGGGCGCCGCGCTCGCGGGCGTTACCGTGGCGCCAGGGGTCACGCTGTTCGACCTTGCGCACGGCCGTCCGCCCGCTGAGGGCGCGTCGAACAAAGTGCGCTGGGGCATGCTGGTCGACGTCAATCGCTGCGCCTCGGACTGCGATGCCTGTGTCGTTGCGTGCGACAAGGAGAATGGGCTGTCCGGAGTGAAGACCGCGACCTCCGCGCAGTGGATCCGCAAGGTCGAACTGAAGGACATGCGCACCGGCAGGACGAAATCGGCACCCGTGATGTGCCAGCATTGCGCCGACCCGCCCTGCGTGGACGTGTGCCCCACCGGCGCATCGTTCAAACGCGCCGACGGCATCGTGCTCGTCGACCGGCACACCTGCATCGGCTGCCGCTATTGCATGATGGCATGCCCGTACAAGGCGCGCTCGTTCGTGCACGAGCCGGTCACCGATCAGAAGCCCGACGTGCCGCGCGGCAAGGGTTGCGTCGAGTCGTGCACGCTGTGCGTTCACCGCATCGATCGCGATCAGATTCCCGCCTGCGTGGAGGCCTGCGCCGCAACGGGCCACAAGGCCATTCTTTTCGGCAATCTCAACGACCCGGACAGCGAGATCTCGCGGCGAATTGCCGAATTCGGCGCGACGGCGTTGCGCGCCGACCTGAGGCTCGATCCGGGCGTGCGCTACCTGGGACTCTGAGCGCCGTGAATCGCACCGATCTTTCCCGTCCCGCGCCGCGCTGGTTCTGGGCCCTTGCCGCGGCCGGCGCGCTGGTCGCGCTGGCGGGATTGGCCGCTGCGCACTACATGGAGGAAAACGGCCACATCGTGACCGGAATGAACAACCAGATCGTCTGGGGCGTCCCGCATGTCTTTGCGATCTTCATGATCGTCGCCGCCTCGGGGGTGCTGAACATCGCCTCCGTCGGATCGGTCTTCGGCAAGGCGGCGTACAAGGCCCGCGCGCCGCTGTCGGGGCTCCTGTGCCTTGCGCTGCTCGCCGGCGGGCTGACCGTGCTGATGCTCGACCTCGGACGCCCCGAGCGCATCATCGTTGCCGCGACGCATTACAACTTCGCGTCGGTCTTCGCCTGGAACGTGTTCCTGTACTCCGGAATGTTCGCCATCGTTGCCGTCTACCTGTGGGTGCTGATGGAACGGCACATGGGCAAACTCTCCGGGTATGCCGGACTCGCGGCGTTTGCGTGGCGCGTCGTCCTGACCACCGGCACCGGCGCGATCTTCGCGTTTCTGGTTGCGCGCCAGGCCTACGGCACCGCGCTGCTGCCCCCCCTGTTCATCGCCATGTCGCTCGCGTGGGGGCTGGCCGCGTTCCTCATCGTGCAATCCGCGATGTACGCATGGACCGGCCGCGTGCTGCCACCGGAGACCCTCCGCCGCATGCGCAAACTGCTCGGCCTCTTCGTCGTCGTCGTGCTTTACTTCACGCTCGTCTATCACGCGACCAACGCCTATTTCTCGCGGCAGGTCGGCTTCGAGCGATTCATCCTGCTCGAAGGGGGCGTGTATCCGGGGCTGTTCTGGTGGGGTTACGTGGTCATCGGCAGCGTCGTACCGCTGGCGCTCATCTACCATCCGCGCCTCGGTACGACAGCGGCGGTGCTTGGGGCGTCGGTCCTGGTCATCGCCGGGGCGTTCGCGCTGCTCTATGTATTCATCATCGGCGGCCAAGCGTGGCCACTGGAGATCTTTCCCGGCTTCGCAGTGATGAGCAGCTTCGGCGACGGGCAGATCGCCGCGTATTCGCCACGGCTTCCCGAACTGCTGCTCGGGGCGGGGGGACTCGCGATCGCCTTCCTCATCACGCTCGTCGGCGTGCGGGTGCTGGACTTCATGCCCGACGACGATCCGGACGCGGCGCAGGCCGTGGGGACAGCCGACTGATGGCCAATGCGCTCAATCCGCGTCGGTTGCTTGTCTCCGCGGCGCACAAGTCGTCCGGCAAGACGACCATCAGCGTAGGCCTGTGCGCCGCGCTGCGCAAACGGGGCCTGACCGTACAGGCATTCAAGAAAGGACCCGACTACATCGATCCGATGTGGCTGACCCTTGCCACCGGTCGCCGCTGCCGCAACCTGGACCCGTATCTTTCGGACAACGCCGAGTACCGGGGCGCCTTCCGGCGGCACGCGGCCACCGCCGACATCTCCATCGTCGAAGGCAACAAGGGGCTCTACGACGGTCTGGCCCTCGACGGATCGAACAGCAATGCGGCGCTGGCGAAGGTCCTCGGATTGCCGGTGGTGCTGGTCATCGACGCGCGCGGAATGACCCGCGGCATCGCGCCGCTGATCCTTGGCTACCAGGCGTTCGATCGCGACGTCCGCATCGCCGGCGTGATCCTGAACAATCTGGGCGGCAGCCGGCACGAGGCGAAGCTGCGAATGGTCATCGAGCACTATACGGACGTCCGTGTCGTGGGCGCAGTGCATTGCGATTCCCGGCTCGCCATCGTCGAGCGCCATCTCGGACTGATGCCCAGCAACGAAGCGGAGGGCGGCGACGAGCGCGTGGCCGGGATCGGCGCCATCGTCGGCGGGCAGGTCGATCTCGACGGCCTGTTGAAGATCGCCGGCGACGTGGCTCCCATGGCGGTTCCGGGAGATGCCATCGACGATCCGTGGCCCGCGGTCGCCGAATCCGACGTGCGGATCGGCGTCGCCCAGGACCGCGCCTTCGGCTTCTACTACGCCGACGATCTCGATGCGCTGCGGGCGGCCGGCGCCAGCCTCGTCGGCTTCGACACGCTGGCGGATCCACAGCTCCCCAATGTCGACGGCCTGTTCATCGGCGGCGGATTCCCCGAGCACTTTGCCGCCGAGCTGGAAGCGAATGCCTCGTTGCGGGCGAAGATTCGCAACGCGATCGATGCCGGCATGCCGGTGTACGCGGAATGCGGCGGGCTCATGTATCTCGCCCGCACGCTGAATCACAACGGCCAGTCGCACCGGATGGTCGGCGCCATTCCCGGCGATGTCGTCATGCACGAGCGGCCGGTCGGACGCGGCTACGTCAATCTGGAGGAAACCGCGGCCTGCCCCTGGCCCTCGGCCGTGACTGGCGGCGGCACCCTGCGTGCGCACGAGTTCCACTACTCGAGCCTCGAGAACCTGCCCGCCGATACACGATGCGCGTACACCGTGAAGCGCGGTCACGGCATCGACGGATATCGCGACGGCATCGTGATCAACAACGTTCTCGCCTCCTATGCCCATCTCCGCAGCGCCGGCGGCAACGCCTGGGCCGCGCGCTTCGTCGATTTCGTCCGTCACGCCGACTACCGCCGCTGGCGCAAGGACAACATCGTCTATCTGCGCTCCGCGCGCGGCCGCGAAGCGATGGTCGTCTGAGCGCGCATTGGCGCCCCCACGATGAGGTCATCATGATTACCGTTACACTGAGCGCCGTGCAGCAGATCCGGATCGCGGCCACCCGATCCGACGCCGATGAACTGGGCCTGCGCATCGCAGCGCGGCGCGACACCGACGGTTCGATTCACTACGCCATGGGATTCGACGAAGCTCGCGGCGACGACCTCGTGGTTCCGTCGGAGGGCGTTGCCCTGGTCGTCTCGCCCGCGCACCGCGACCTGCTCGATGGCATGACGCTCGATTACGTCGAATTCGCGGCGGACGATTTCCGCTTCATCTTCATCAATCCCAACGACGCGCCGGGCAAGCCGCCTTCGCCGACGGGCTGCGGCGCCGGAGGATGCGGCTGCACCGGCGGCGGCGGAAGCTGATCCGCAAACCTCATCATCGTCGGCGATGTCGTGCGCCTTCGCGACCGACGCAACTGGTTTCAACCGGGCAGCGCCACGGCAATCGCGCGATCCGCGAACGCGTGAATTTCAGCCGGACGATGTCGCGGCACGGTGCTCCACCGCGAACACGGCCGCCTCGACGCGCGAACGCAATCCGAGTTTCGACAGGATGTGGCGGACGTGCAGCTTCACGGTGTCGTGGCTGATGCCAAGGGCCAGCGCGATCGCCTTGTTGCTCTTGCCATTGGAGAGGTGCTGCAGGATTTCGCGTTCGCGCTCGGTCAGTGACTTCATGTAGTCGGCGCGCGTCGACCCGGTCCGTGTCGGCAGCAGGAGATCGACCAATTTCACTGCCATTACCGGGGCCACGACGACCTCGCCGCGTGCTGTCCGGCGAATGGCGTCGACCACTTCGTCGGGATCCATGTCCTTCAGCAGATAGCCGCGCACTCCGGCGCGGAAGGCCCGCCCAAGGTCTTCCTGCAAATCGCTCATGGTGAGGACGACCACGGGCGTCTCGATTCCTTCGGCCCGCATGCGAGTCAACAGTTGGTGTCCGTCGACCGGCACCATGCGCAGGTCCATGATCGCGAGGTCCGGGCGTTCGTCGCGGAGCAGGCGCAGGGCCTCGTCCGCGTTGCCTGTCGTCCCGAGGACCTTGATGCCGTCGCGCGCCTCGAGCAACTCGGACAGGCCGCGGCGGCACAGCGCATGATCGTCGATCAGCACAACCTTGATGGGTTCACTCATGACGGCGCCTCGGCCTGCACCAGTTCTGCGGGAAATCGGAGTTCGACGCGCGTCCCGGGCGACGCGTTGCCCAGCACGAGCTTGCCCCCCAGGCGGCGGGCCCGCTCCTGCATGATCGCGATTCCGTAGTGGCCGGATTCGTCCTGATCCCTGTTCGGGGGGTAGGCCGCCATGCCGACACCGTCGTCCTCGATCAGGATCACGTAGCCGTCATCGCCGCGGGCGAGCGCAAGCTTCGCGTTCTTCGCGTGCGCGTGCCGGCAGACGTTGGCGAGCGCTTCCTGCACGATGTTGAATACCTCGATCTCCCGCTCGGGAGGCAGGCACATATCGGGCGCACGGTTCACAAATTCGAGCGCGACACCGGTCCGGTCGAAGAAATGCTCCGTGGTATCCGCGAGCGCGTGCAGCAATCCTTGCGGGTCCATCCTGCTGCGGAAATACGTGATGAGTTCGCGCAGCCGGCGCTGCGAGTTGCCGAGCGTGTCGTCGACATCGCTCCAGAACTTGTACGCCTTCAACTCGTCGGTGCCGCGAATGGCGTCACGCAGCAGGCTCATCCGCATGCGCATGTAGGTGAGTCCCTGCGCAAGCGAATCGTGCACTTCGTTGGCCAGCATCTGCCGCTCGCTGGTAAGACGTATCCGCAGGTTCTCGCGCGCGAGGCGCGCGTTGTCGAGCGTCATGCCGAGGAGATCGCCGGTCGCCTGCAGGAGCGGCGTCATCGCGGCCGGAAGCTCTCGCTCGGCCTCGAACATCAGATTCAGGGTGCCGACGGGACGGTCCTTGTGGCGCAGGGGCACGGAGACGATGTGCTTGCAGACCGGCCCCAATACGTCGGCCGGGAATCGCTCGTCGTGGCCGCAAATGTCGCTCTTGACGCACTCGCTGCCCGCATCGCGCGACTCGGAACACGCATTGCACCACGCAGCGAGTGTAGCGACACCGGCCGTATCTGCAATTCCCGGGATTCCGACCGCGATCACGGGCTCAAAGCACGTTCCGTCGGCGGCAATCACTCGCACCAATCCGGCATTGGCGCCCGCGAGGCGCGCGATGGCGGAGAGCATCGGCTTCAGGATCGTTTCGAGTTCGGCCGAGGGCCGCGTGCTCGCCGACGCCTCGCGCTCGGAGCGGTCGTCCCAGTGGGGTCGTCGGGGCGCGCCGGACAACGGCTCCGCGGATAGCGTGGTCGCGGCGCGTGATCGGCCTGCGTGCAGCGGGGGCACCGGACCTCCTCCGTTCGTGGATTGGAATCGGTCGGCCGCCGCACGATTGGTCGGCAGATCCAGGAAGGCAATCCCGGCGCGATTATGAGCCCAGCACTACAGCGTACGCAAGAAAAACTGCCCCTGCGTTGACCCAGCGCAATGCGCACCGACGGCATCGGTCATTACCCATCCGGAGTATCACCGGAACCCCATCCCGGTTATAGACAGAAGGGGCTCGTTCTTGTGATAAACGAGGATCGTCCACCGGAGGGCCGCCGCCACAGGCCCGCGCCGGGGGTCGCCGACGCTCGTTCGAATGGCCTCCATCCCACTTCACGACCCTTTTGCGGTTCCGGCGGCGGGCGCGACCACCGAAATCCGCGTTACGACCTGCTACATGTGCGCATGTCGGTGCGGCATCCGCGTGCACCTGCGCGACGGCGCTGTGCGCTACATCGATGGCAATCCCGATCATCCTTTGAACAAGGGCGTGATCTGCGCCAAGGGCTCGTCGGGCATCATGAAGCAGTACTCGCCGGCCCGGTTGACCAAACCTCTGGTACGCAAGCCAGGGACCGACCGCGGCGCCGGGGAATTCGTCGAAACGACCTGGGATGAAGCGTATGCGCTGCTGGAAACGCGGCTGCGACGAATTCGCCATAACGATCCGAAACAGTTTGCGCTGTTCACCGGCCGCGACCAGATGCAGGCGCTGACCGGCCTCTTCGCCCGTCAGTTCGGCACGCCCAATTACGCCGCGCATGGCGGATTCTGCTCGGTCAACATGGCCGCCGGCATGATCTACACGATCGGCGGCTCGTTCTGGGAGTTCGGGGGCCCGGACCTCGAGCGCGCCAAGTTGTTCGTCATGCTCGGCACCGCGGAGGACCACAACTCCAATCCGCTCAAGATCGCGATCTCCAAATTCAAACGTGACGGCGGGCGCTTCATCGCCATCAACCCGATTCGGACCGGCTATTCGGCCATCGCCGATGACTGGCTGCCGATAAAACCGGGCACCGACGGCGCCCTGCTGCTGGCGCTGATCCACGAGATCGTCGCACTCGGGCTCTACGACCGCGAATTCCTCGTCCGCTACACGAACGCCGGCCAGCTCGTGAACATGAATTCGAAGAACGACGAGTTCGGCATGTTCGTGCGCACCGAGGTGCCGAGGGAGGAAGGCTGCTTCGATCCGCAGAACAAGCTGTGGTGGGACCGTGCGACGAATCGCGCGGTGATCACGCACAGCCCCGGCACCGATCCATTCCTGCTCGGCGCGTTCGAGCTCTCGGATGGCACCGCGGTGAAGCCCGCCTTCCAGTTGCTCAAGGAACGGGTCGAAGAATATACGCCCGAGTGGGCTGCCGGCATCACCGGAATACCCGCCGAGGCGATACGACGGCTCGCGCACGAGATGGGAATCACCGCGCGCGACGCGAAAATCGAGCTGCCGATCGCCTGGACCGATGTCTGGGGCAAGGAACACGAAACCGTCACGGGCAACCCGGTGGCGTTCCACGCCATGCGCGGACTCGCGGCACATTCGAATGGATTCCAGACGGTCCGTGCGCTCGCGATCCTCATGACGCTGCTGGGCACGATCGACCGGCCCGGCGGGTTCCGCCACAAGGCACCATTCCCGCGTCCGATCCCGCCTTGCGCCAAGACTCCGAACACGCCGCTGGCGATCCGGCCCGATACGCCGCTGGACGGCCTGGCGCTCGGCTGGCCGGGAGAACCCGACGACCTGTTCGTGAACGACGATGGCACACCGGTGCGGATCGACAAGGCGTTCTCCTGGGAGTACCCGCTCGCCGTCCACGGAATGATGCACAATGTCATCACCAACGCGTGGCGCGGCGACCCGTATCCGATCGACACTTTGCTGATTTTCATGGCCAACATGGCGTGGAACTCGACGATGAACACAGCGGAAGTGCGGCGGATGCTGAACGACAAGCGCGAGGATGGCGAATACAAGATCCCGTTCCTCGTCGTCTGCGACGCCTTCCAGTCCGAGACGACGGCGTTTGCCGACCTCGTGCTCCCGGACACGACGTACCTCGAACGTCACGACGTGATGTCGATGCTGGACCGGCCGATCTCCGAGTTCGACGGTCCTGCCGATGCGGTGCGGATCCCGGTCGTGCCGCCCACCGGTGAGTGCAAGCCGTTCCAGGAAGTGCTGATCGAGCTCGCGGGCCGCCTCGGGTTTCCGGCGTTCGTGCGGGCGGACGGAACGCGCAAGTTTCGCGACTACCCGGATTTCATCGTCAACTACGAAACCGACCCCGGTTCCGGCATCGGCTTCCTCTCCGGGTGGCGTGGCAAGGACGGCGAAAAGTTCATGCGCGGCGAGCCCAACCCGCGGCAGTGGGAAATGTACGCGCAGAACAACTGCTTCCACCACTACAAGCTGCCACCGTCCTACCAGTACATGCGCAACTGGAACAGGGGTTACCTCGAATGGTCGCAGCGCAACCGGATCCAGCGCTACGCCGAGCCGATATTGGTTCACCTGTATTCGGAGGTGCTGCAGAAATTCCGGCTCGCGGCGCAGGGCAAGGGCATCTCGCGCAAGCCGCCCGAGCACCTGAAGGAACGACTCGCGACCTATTTCGACCCCCTGCCCTTCTACTACGAGCCGCTGGAGGCGCAGCAGTCGGACCTCGCGAAGTACCCGCTCAATGCGGTGACGCAGCGGCCGATGGCGATGTACCACTCGTGGGATTCGCAGAACGCGTGGCTGCGGCCGATCCATGCCCACAACCACCTGTACGTGAATCCCCGCGTCGCACGCGCTGCCGGCATCGACGACGGCGGCTGGATGTGGGTGGAATCGCAATGGGGCAAGGTGCGCTGCATGTGCAGCTACTCCGAGGCTGTCGAGCCGGGGACCGTCTGGACCTGGAACGCGATCGGCAAGGCGCCGGGCGCCTGGCGCCTCGCGCCGGACGCGAACGAGTCGCAGCGCGGCTTCCTGCTCAATCATCTCATCAGCGACGAATTGCCCGGCGCGGAAAGCACGGCGCGGATCTCCAATTCCGATCCGATCACCGGACAAGCCGCCTGGTACGACGTGCGCGTCCGGATCTACAAGGCGGAGCCCGGGGAACCCGATGCAACGTGGCCGCAGTTCGAGCGCGTGCCGAGGGCGCCGGGCACTGCGGCGACAAAGCGCGTCAGCGCGTATTTCGCGAGCCGCGGAGGGCGCCGGTGACGCAACTCGACAGCTGGAGTTACTCGCCATGACCCAGCTGGCGTTGGTCATCGACCTCAACGTGTGCGTCGGGTGCCACGCATGCGTCACGAGCTGCAAGGAATGGAATACGTCGGGGAGTGCCGGACCCCTGGCCGATCTCGACCCGTACGGCAAGGATCCCACCGGCGCATTTTTCAACCGCGTCCAGACCTTCGAGGTGGGCGAGTTCCCGAACACGCAGACGGTGCATTTTCCGAAATCGTGCCTGCACTGCGAGGATCCGCCCTGCGTGCCGGTGTGCCCGACCGGCGCGAGCTACAAGCGGGCGGAAGACGGGATCGTCCTCGTCGATTACGACAAGTGCATCGGCTGCAAGTACTGCGCGTGGGCGTGCCCGTACGGCGTGCGCGAAATGGACGGCGAGCGCAAGGTGATGACCAAGTGCACGCTGTGCGTGGACCGGATCTACGACCCGGCCCTTCCCGAGCGCGACCGCAAACCGGCATGCGTCATGGCATGCCCCACCAACGCGCGGCTCTTCGGCGACATCCACGATCCGGCGTCGGCCGTGTCGGTGGCGATTCGCGAGAGTGCCGGCTACGCACTGATGCCGGAATGGGGAACGCACCCGGCGAACCACTATCTGCCGCGGCGCAAGACGGCGATGCGCATTCACGAGGACGAGCTCGAACGGACGGACAACCCTCTCAAGATCGATGGCCTGCTTCCGAAGCCCGCGAAGTCGGAACCCTCGCTTGACGACGTCATGTCCTGGTAAGCCCGGCGGACGACCATGCGACCCGACTTTTCCGTGCTTCTGTTCACAACGCTGATCGGCGCCGGCCAGGGCATGTTCCTCGCCCTGGTCACGGTCGAGCTCTACGCGCTCTTCGGTCAGTTGCCGCCGCAGGACGGGGTGGAGTTCTACGCGCACGGCAGCCTGGTCGCGGTGATATTCCTGGTCGCAGGGCTGGTCGCCTCGTTCTTTCATCTCGGTCGGCCCGAGCGTGCGTGGCGCGCGGCGATGCAGTGGCGCACGTCATGGCTGTCGCGTGAAGTCATCGTGCTGCCGGCGCTGATCGGCACCGCGTTTCTCTACGGCATTGCCCATCTTCTGCAATGGAAGCCGGTGATCGCGCGGCTGCCGTCGGGTATCGCGATCGACGCCACGGTCAGCCTGGGGATTGCCGGGACCGTGCTCGCCTTTGCACTGTTCCTCTGCACGGCGATGATCTACGCCTGCCTGCCGTTCCTGCGCGAGTGGGCAAGCCCATTGACGGTGATCAACTACACGCTGCTGGGCGGTGCCTCCGGATTCACGTTGGGAGCGGCATTTGCAGCGAAATTCGCGCCCGACCTGCCGCGATTCTTCGCCGGCTGGGCCCTCATCCTGACGCTGCTGGGATGCGCGAGCCGGATCGCGTCGCTGTTCCGCAATGCCCGTCTGCGCCCCAAGTCGACGCTGCAGACGGCAATCGGCATCAAGCATCCGCGCATCGCCCAGAAATCGCAGGGCTTTGTGGGCAGCTCGTTCAACACGCGGGAATTCTTTCATGGGCGAGCAGCGTCGCGAGTACGCGCCATCAAGTGGCTGTTTCTCGGCGCCGCCTTTGCGCTGCCTGCAGTACTGCTCATCGCGTTTCTCGCGGGAGCATCGACGACGACGCTGCTCGCGGCGTTTCCGGTGCAGTTCGCGGGGCTCGTCGCCGAGCGCTGGTACTTTTTCGCGGAAGCCAACCATCCGCAGAACCTGTATTACCAGGCGATTGCATAGCAGAGGACCGCCATTTTTTTGGTTCCATGACACGCGGTTATAAGTTCAGAACCGGATGACATGAGCTGTTCCGAGGGCCGCACCGCGGCCCGTCGGCGAGCCCCGAGGAAGGAGGATACGAACACCATGGCATTGGTCAAGCCCCACGGCAGCGACGATCTGCATCCGCTGCTGCTGCAAGGTGACGAACTCGCCGCCGAAGTGCGGCGCGCTGCGACGTTGCCGCAGCTGCGCGTCAGCTCGCGCGAAAAGGGTGACATCATCATGCTCGGCATCGGCGGCTTCACGCCGCTCGACGGATTCATGACCCGCGCCGACTGGCAGGGCGTCTGCGACGGCATGAAGACCGCGAGCGGCCTGTTCTGGCCGATCCCGATCACGCTGTCGGCCGGCAAGCACGCTGCCGCGTCGATCCCCACCGGTCGGAAATCGCGCTGATCGACCCGGACAGCGGAGAACCGCTGGCGACGATGACGGTGACCGAAAAATACGCGATCGACAAGGCGCACGAATGCGCGACCGTATTCCGGACGACCGATCTCGAACACCCGGGCGTCAAGCTGGTCATGGAACAGGGAGAAGTGAACCTCGCCGGTCCGATCAAGGTACTGTCGACCGGGGAGTTCGCCGCCAAGTACGGCGCGCTGTTCATGACCCCGGCACAGACGCGCGCACTTTTCACGTCGATGGGCTGGTCGAAGATCGCGGCATTCCAGACGCGCAATCCGATGCACCGGTCGCACGAATACCTCGCCAAGGTCGCGATCGAAGTCTGCGACGGCGTGCTCGTCCACTCGCTGCTGGGGGCGCTCAAGCCCGGCGACATTCCGGCCGAGGTCCGCACCCGCGCCATCGCCGTGCTGGCCGACCGCTATTTCGTGCAGCAAGACCGTGGTGCAGGCGGGCTACCCGCTCGACATGCGCTACGCCGGTCCGCGCGAGGCGCTGCTGCACGCGCTGTTCCGGCAGAACTACGGCTGCTCGCACCAGATCGTCGGCCGCGATCATGCGGGTGTCGGCAGCTACTACGGCCCGTTCGACGCGCACCATATCTTCGACCAGATTCCCGGAGGATGCGCTTCGAGACCCAGCCGCTCAAGATCGACGTGGCGTTCTGGTGCTACAGGTGCGGCGGCATGGCATCCGGCCGCACCTGCCCGCACGGCGATGCCGACCGGCTGCAGGTCTCCGGCACCCAGCTGCGCAAGTCGCTTTCCGAAGGCATCGAGGTGCCGCCCGAATTCAGCCGGCCGGAGGTGCTCGCGATCCTGCGCGAGTACTACGCCGGCCTATCCCGCAAGAAACCGCCCGAGGCGGCGCTCGCAAGAGAGGCCGCGCGATGAACACCCTGTTGCTCACTTCCTGAGGAGGAAATCGATGCCGACCTATGTACGTACCGACAAATGCGACGGCTGCAAGGGGCAGGACAAGACCGCGTGCATGTACATCTGCCCGCACGACCTGATGATGCTGGACAAGGACGGCTCGCAGACCGGCCACGCGATGAAGGCCTGCAACCAGGAGCCGGAGCAGTGCTGGGAGTGCTATTCCTGCGTCAAGATCTGCCCGCAGAACGCGATCGAGGTGCGCCACTACGCCGACATCGTGCCGCTGGGCGGATCGGTGCAGCCGCTGCGCGGGTCCGACTCCATCATGTGGACCATCAAGTTCAGGAACGGCACGCTGAAGCGCTTCAAGTTCCCGATCCGCACCACGGCGGAAGGCTCGATCGATCCCTACGGCGGCAAGCCGATGCCCAAGCTCGCCGACATCGCGAAGACGGGCTTCTTCACGCCATCCGGCGGTTACCGCGCCGGCAAGCCCGAAGAACTGATCCGGCGCAAGTGAGCTCCCGCGCCATCGACACATTTGACGAGACAAGGTGAACGCAATGTCTGAAGGCACATTCGGCAATCCCAAGATCGTCGAGGAAGACCTCGACATTCTGCTGATCGGCGGCGGCATGGCCTGCTGCGGCGCCGCCTACGAAATGATGCGCTGGGCCGAGGCTGCCAAGGCCGAGACCGGCATCGATCTGAAGATCAAGCTCGTCGACAAGGCGGCGATGGACCGCTCCGGCGCGGTCGCGCAGGGCCTGTCGGCGATCAACACCTACATCGGTCCGGACATGGATCCGGCCGACTACGCGCGCATGGTCTCCAACGACCTGATGGGCATCACGCGCGACGACCTGGCCTACGACGTCGGCCGCCACGTCGACGACTCGGTGCACCTGTTCGAGGAATGGGGCCTGCCGATCTGGAAGACCGACGCCGACGGCGTGCGCCACGACGGCGCCGAGTCGCAGCGCGAGGGCATCCCGGCGCTGAAGGACGGCGGCAAGCCGGTGCGCTCGGGCAAGTGGCAGATCATGATCAACGGCGAATCCTACAAGTGGATCGTCGCCGAGGCCGCCAAGAAGGCGCTCGGCCTCGATCGCATCCAGGAGCGCGTGTTCATCGTCAAGCTGGTCAACGACAAGAACGATCCCGCCCGCATCGCCGGCGCGGTCGGGCTTTTCGGTGCGCGAGAACACGATCTACGTCTACAAGGCCAAGGCGATCCTGCTCGCCGCCGGCGGCTGCGTGAACCTGTTCCGCCCGCGCTCGGTGGGCGAAGGCACGGGCCGCGCGTGGTATCCGGTGTGGAACGCGGGTTCGACCTACGCGATGGCGGCCGAAGCCGGCGCCGAGATGACGATGATGGAGAACCGCTTCGTGCCGGCGCGCTTCAAGGACGGCTACGGGCCGGTGGGCGCATGGTTCCTGCTGTTCAAGGCCAAGGCCACCAACGCCTACGGCGAAGACTACATGGTCAAGAACAAGGCGCTGCTCGACGACTATCCGCCGTACGGACAGGCGGCCGTGCCCGCGTCCTGCCTGCGCAATCACCTGATGCTGAAGGAGATGAAGGAAGGTCGCGGCCCGATCTACATGGACACCGTCAGCGCGCTCGCCAAGCTGCGCGAGACGATGACGCCGAAGGAGGTCAAGCACCTCGAGTCCGAGGCGTGGGAAGACTTCCTCGACATGTGCATCGGCCAGTGCGGCATCTGGGTCGGCGAAAACATCGAACCCGAAAAGAAGAATTCCGAGCTGATGCCGACCGAGCCCTACCTGCTCGGCTCGCACTCGGGCTGCTGCGGCATCTGGGTGTCCGGTCCGGAGGATCTCGGCGCGCCGACCGCCGAGGAAGGCGACTACGACGGCGTGCCGGCGCATCTGCCGCGCGGCTGGAACTGGGGCTATCGGTCGATGACCACGGTCAAGGGCCTGTTCACCGCCGGCGACGGCGTGGGCGCCTCCGGCCACAAGTTCTCCTCCGGCTCGCACGCCGAAGGCCGCCTCGCCGCCAAGGCAATGGTCAAGTTCGCGCTCGACCACAAGGACTGGAAGCCCGAGCTCGACACCGCCGCCGGCACAACTGGCCGAGGAAATCTACAAGCCGGTGCGCACGTTCCTCGAGCACAAGGACTACACGACGGCGATCGACATCAACCCGCACTACATCACGCCCAAGATGCTGCAGTTCCGGCTGCAGAAGATCATGGACGAGTACGTGGCCGGCTGCGCGACCTACTACAACACCAACGACAAGATGCTCGCGGTCGCCGAGGAAAAGCTGGAGATGCTGAAGGAAGACGCGGCGAAGATGCGCGCGAAGGACCTGCACGAGCTGCTGCGCGCCTGGGAGAACTACCACCGCATCATCACCGCCGAAGCGCACATGAAGCACATCCAGTTCCGCGAGGAGTCCCGCTATCCGGGCTTCTACTACCGGACCGACAAGAACTTCGTCGACGAGAAGAACTGGCACTGCTTCGTCAACTCGGTGTACGACAAGAGACGAAGAAGTGGACGTGCTTCAAGCGCAAGCATGTCGATCTCGTCGACAAGTCGAAGCTGTTCAAGGCGGCCGCGCCGCACTGAGGCCCGGCTGTCGCGGTGCCATGTACGGGCGCCCCGCCGCGGGGCGCCCGGTGCCATTGGAGGACGCCCGCCGATGACCTCGCCCGACCCGCACCCGACGCCGCTCCCCGAAAGCCCGGTGCTCCCGGAAATGTTGGACGGGAGCAAGACCATCCGGTTTCGATGCCACCGTGGCGTCGCCTGCTGGAACGCGTGCTGCAGCAACATCGACATCTCGCTCACGCCGTACGACATCCTGCGGTTGAAGCGCCGGCTCGGCCTCACGTCGACCGAGTTCCTCGAGCGCTACACGGTGCCCTACGAGATGGAGAAGGACGGCATCGCCGGCGTGAAGCTGCGCCCGGTCGAGGGCGGCACCGCATGCCGGTTCATGCGACCGGAAGGCTGCGGCGTCTACGAGGACCGCCCCACCGCCTGCCGCTACTATCCCGTCGCGCTTGCTGTCGATGCGCCGGCAGGACGAATCCATCGACCGTGACGCCTATGCAATGGTGAAGGAGTCGCATTGCCTCGGCCACCACGAACCGCGCGAACTCACGATCGACGACTACCGCGAGGAACAGGGTCTGCCCGAGTACGACGAACTCGCCCGCGGCTGGCGGCAACTCATCCTCAAGAAGAAGTCGTCGGGCCCGACAATCGGCAAGCCGTCGAAGAAGCAGCCTGCAGCTTTTTTTCATGGCCTGCTACGACGTCGACCGTTTTCGCGATTTTGTCGTCAGCGAAGGCTTCAATGCCATTTACGACATTCCCGCCGACGAGCGCGCGCGAATGCGAGACGATGATGTTGCGCTGATGCAGTTCGGCTTCCGCTTCCTGCGCCAGGTGCTGTTCGGCGAGAACTCGATCGCGATGCGTCCTCTGGTCGTCGAGCGCCGTCGCGCCGGGTACCGCGAAAAGCTCGCCCGCCTCGAACGCGAAGCGGCGGAGCGCCGCGTGCGCGACACCGAACTGATGGACGAGCCGCCCGACACGTGAGTCCGGCGCCGAATTCCTTCGCCGCTACTTCTTCGCGGCGATCTCTTCGAGCTTCAAGGCGCGGATCAGTTGCCCGTCGAGTCCGGCGTCCGCAAGGCTGCCGCCGTAGGCGACCGTCAGGAGCTGCGAGTAGTAGAGCACCGGCATGTCGAACTTGGTGCCCTGCTTGCGGTTGATCTCGGACTGGTAGACCTCGACGTTGGCCTGGCAGAGCGGGCATGGCGTGACGATCATTTCGGCGCCATGGTCGTACGCCGATTCGACGATGTCGCGGATCTGTTTCTGGCTCTTTTCCGGCTCCGAAAACGCAAGCGCGCCCCCGCAACAGGTGACCTTCTGGTCGTAGGCGCCGATAGCCTCGCCGCCGACCGTCTCCACCATCTTGTCGAGATACACCGGGTTCTCGAACGACTCGCCGTCGATTCCGAACGGACGGTTGGTCTGGCACCCGACATAGCCCGCGAACTTGATGCCCTGCAACGGCTTGACGACCGGTTTCTTCAGTTCCTCGTAGCCGAAATCCTCGATCAGCACCTCGACCATGTGCCGGATCTCGACCTCGGCCTTGTAGTGGAGGCCGGCGGCGGCAAGCGCATCGTTGGTGTCCTTCATGAGCTGCGCGCTGGCGTCGAGGCGGTCCTTGGTCTCCCGCGCACCCAGCCAGCACGCGGCGCAGGTGGCGACAATGTCCTGGCCGGGCAGATGCGTTTCCGCCAGCGCGAAATTCCGGGCGTTGATCGCGAGGCGCGGCAGCTCGCTGCCTTCACAGTATCCGATCGAAGCACCGCAGCAGTTCCAGTCCGGGATCTCGGTCAGCTTGACGTCGAGCGTCTTGCACATCGAGTTCACCGACGTCAGGTAATTCGACGCCGATGCCTTCAGTTGCGACGAGCAGCCGGGATAGAACGCGTATTCCTTTTTCGCCATCGCGGCCTCCTTGATCATCGGCCGCCAAATCCCCGTCGGCGGTCTTCTATCTCGCGCGCCTTCGCGATGATGGCGTGGAAGCCCTTGATGTCCTTCAGGCCATGTCCGCGGGCGATTTCCATCGGATTGAGGCGCTTGGCCTTGAGCAAGCCCAAGCCGATGGTTTTCATCGTGAATCCGGTCTTGATGCCGGATACGAGGCCGTCCTTGAAATAGTGCGCCAGCGTGAGCTTCAACTCGTTGACGCGGCCCTTCCTGACGAGGTTGTTCCAGAACAGCGTGGCGAAATCGCGCGTGGGCTGGCCCTTCGGTGCAATGCCCAGCCGGTGCGCGTAGCTGGCGAGCCCGTGGATGATGTGGGTGATCGGCAGCTCCCGCGGGCAGCGCACGACGCAGTTGTAGCACGACGTGCACATGAACATCGCATCCGAGCGCAACACCGCGTCACGTTTTCCGGCACGGATCATCATGAAGAGCTTCTGCGGCGAATGCTCCCAGTGCGCTCCGAACGGGCACGATCCCGCGCAGACGCCGCACTGCATGCACATCCTGACCCATGCGCCTTCCTCGACGCGCTCCTCGACCTCCCTCAGGAAGTTGTTGCGGTAGCGCGCGACGGCCGCCGCGTTCGGGTCGTCCGTCGTCGATGCGGCACTCGCGATCGCACTCATCAGCCGAAGCCTTTCATCGGCGACATGCCGATAGTCTTGATCTGCGCCGCATAGTCGTTGATCAGCGTCGCCACTCGCCGGCTGTCGGTGATCGCCACTTCGTAGGTCGCGACCCGTTCGGTCTCGAGGGCAAGCTGTTTCAACGTATCGTCGATCTTGCCCATCCGGTCGTGCGCGAGTTCCGAGCCCTTGACGAAGTGGCACTGATAATCGTCGCCCTTCTTGCAGCCCATCAACATCACCCCGTCGTAGCCGGCGTTGAGCGCATCCGTAATCCAGACTGCGTTGACCGAGCCGAGGCAGCGCACCGGAATCGCGCGGACGAAGGCGGAGTACGCGGTGCGCGAAAATCCGGCCATGTCGAGCGCCGGATACGCATCGTTTTCGCAGGCGAGCAGCAGGATGCGCGGCTTCTCCGAGAACTCGTCGGGCATGTCGACCGCCTTGATCTGGGCGCCGACCGTGTCCACCGAATAGTTCTCGAACGAGATCACGCGCACCGGGCACGCCCCCATGCAGGTGCCGCAACGGCGGCAGCGCGACTCGTTGAACACCGGGTACCGCTTTTCGTCCTCGTCGATCGCGCCGAACGGGCACTCGACCGTGCAGCGCTTGCACTGCGTGCAGCCTTCGAGGCGGACGATCGGATACGAAAGGTCGCCGGCGCGCGGATGCGCGGCGCGTCCTGCCGCGGCGTTCTCGACCGCCTGGATCGCCTTCAGCGCAGCTCCGGTTGCATCTTCGGTGGCCTGCTGCATGTCCATCGGCCGGCGCACCGGCCCCGCGGCGTAGATGCCGGTGCGGCGCGTTTCGTACGGAAAGCAGATGAAGTGCGAGTCGTTGAACCCGTGCCGGAAATGCGGCAGGTCCTTGCCCTGCCGGTAGGTAAGGTTGAGGATCGACACCTGCTGCGGCTTGACGGGATCCTCGTCCGGCAGGTCGATGTCGACGCCCGAGTTGGGCACCTGGCCGGTGGCGAGCACCACGATATCCGCGTCGATCGTCGCATCCTCGTCGAGTATCAGATCGCGGAGGTGCACCTTGCAGGCATCGCCTTCGGCGGCCACCTTCTCTACCCGTGCCTTGGTGAACACCACGCCCTTCCGCTGTGCGCTGCGATAGAAGTCCTCGCCCATGCCCGGCACGCGCAGATCGGTGTACAGGACGACGGCATCGACTTCCGGATTCGCGTCCTTGAAATACATCGCCTGCTTGATGCTGGTGGCGCAGCAGTGGCCCGAGCAGTACGGCAGGTGGGCACCCGATTCGTCGCGCTGCCCGGCGCACTGCACGAAGGCGACGCTCGTCACCTCGCGGCCGTCGGCACGCCGGATCGGGCCACCGTTCGCGGCTTTGGCGAGCGCCTCCAGCCCGGCCTGATCGACCACGTTCGGCAGTCCGCCGCCAAGTTCCGGCAGTCTGGCGATGTCGTAGGTCGAGAAGCCCGTCGCCTGAATGATCGCTCCGACCTCGTCCTCGGTAACGCTGCCGCTCTCCTGCGCGATCCTGACCGCGAATCGGCCCGGAGCGCCGCTGGTTTCGCTCAACCTCGATCGGAGATGCACCGCAATCCGCGGATGCGCGGTAACGCGGTCGACAAGGTCAGCAAGGCCGGTGTCCTGCGGCTCGGAATGCGGCGCACGGAACGGCACCCGCTTCCAGAGCTCGGCCGCCCAGCCGCCCAACTGCGCTTCCCTTTCCACGACGACAACGTCGTAGCCGGTCTCGGCCGCTTCTATTGCCGCAGTGAGCCCGGCCATGCCACCGCCGACGACGAGGATGCGCTTGCTCCCCGCCGCGTTCGGGTTGCCGGCGGGAACCCTCATCTTCTTCAACTCGGCGCAGCCCATCCGCACGTAGTCATCGGCCATTTCCTGCCGGACCTCGTCGTGCTCGGCGCCTTCAGCCACCGCCCACAGCACGCCCTCGCGCAGGTTGGCGCGCGACAGCGCAACCGCCGGGAAGTGGAAGGCCTCGGTCTTCGCGCGGCGCGAGCACGCGCCGATCATCACGTGGGTGACGCCTTCCTTCTCGATGTCGTCGCGGATCATCCGCACGCCGGCATCCGAGCACAGGAAGTCATGGCGCCGGACCACCTGCATCTTGCCTTCCTTCTGCGCAATCTTTTCCAGCTGCCCGATATCGAAAGCGTCGCCGAGGCCGCAACCGGCGCACACATACGCGGCAGTCTTCATTTCGCTCATGGCCGGACCGCCTCGGCGCCGGATGTCCTGTGAATCACCCGAATCGCCCGCAGCGCCGCGGCGGTGGCGCTCTGCACGGACCGATTGACGTCGAGCGGGCCCGACGACGCGCCGGCGCCGAACTGTCCGCCGTCCGACCTGCCTTCGATGAAACCGCTCGAATCGCGGATGATTTCGTCGGGAAGGCTGATTTCGTTGCTTTCGGGCTCCATTCCGATCGCCAGCACGACGAGATCGTGCGCCGTGGCGTAGTGATGGTAGCCCTCGGTGTCCACGCCATGAACGATCGGGTTGCCGGTGGCTTCATCCAGCGCAATATGGGCCGGCTTCGACTTGACGAACTTGACCGTAGGATCGCGCTGCACCCTCCGGTAGAAATCCTCGAGGCGGTCGATGGCGCGTATGTCGATGTAGTAGACGGTCGACTTCGCCTGGTCGCCCCAGGCCTCGCGCACGTACTGCGTCTGCTTCAGCGATGCCATGCAGCAGATGCGCGAGCAGTGGCGCAGGTGGTTCTCGTCGCGCGAGCCGGCGCATTGGATGAACGCGATGTCCTTCGCTTCGGTGCCATCGGACGGCCGCACCAGCTTGCCCCCGGTCGGTCCGTCCGGATCGGCGTAGCGCTCGAATTCCACGCTCGTGATCACGTTCGCGTAGCGGCCATAGCCATAGGGCTGGATCCGGCTGGCATCGTAGGGCTTCCACCCCGTCGCCCAGATGATGGACCCGACCTGGAGCTCGATCGCCTCATCACGCATTTCGAGATCGATCGCCCCGTACTTGCACGCGGCCTTGGCTTTGTCAGCGTCCGCGGTGCCGATGACGCACGGATCGAGGACGTAGCGCTGCGGGTACGCCATCGCGTGCGGCAGGTAGGCGGCCTTGATCCGATCGAGTCCGTAATTGTGCGGGTTGTCGATCGTGGTTTCGATCGCCTTCGCGCAGTCGCCGCAGGCGGTGCATTTGTCGTCGACGAATCGCGGCCGGGTGCGGAGCGATACGCGGTAGTCGCCGCGGCCTCCGGTCACGCCGGTGACTTCGGTCATCGTCAGCACGCGCACCTTGCGGTTGGCCTTCAGCCGCCGCAGATTGATCTCCAGCCCGCAGGTGGGATGGCACATCTTCGGAAAGTAGCGGTAGAGCGATGCCGTCCGCCCGCCGAGCGTCGGGCTGCGTTCGACCAGCACCACCGGCCGGCCGCATTCCGCCGCTTCCAGCGCCGCGGTCATGCCGCTGATGCCACCGCCGACCACGAGAATCGTCTCGCTGGTCGCAACCGATGCCGTCATGAAGTCTCCGCTGATCGAAAGTACGGTGGCGCCGCCGGGCAACGCTCAGCGGGGCCGATGCGGAGGCGCGCCCCGCCAGCCCCCATCACACCCGAAAATCCTGGCCGTGGCGATTCCCCGAACGGGTAGTCTCCGAATGGGTAGTGTCGATGATGGCCCCGACGCTTCGCTGCCCTCGGAGGGACGGCCCCGCGGCGCTCACGCCATGGTGCGAATTTCGAAGTCGAGATTCGCGAGATCGCCGAGCACCCAGGTCGAGGGTGCGCCGAGACCCGCGACGGTGCCGGGATTCACCAGGAACGTCTGTCCTCCCCTTATGTTGGGCTGCAGCACCACGCTCGCCCGGTGCGAATGGCCGCAGCAGACGACATCGAAGTCACCGGTGCAGGCGGCGCCGAGTCCGTAATGCGGGTAGTGGGTCACGAATATCCGGCGGGAAGCGAGTCTCAGGTCGGCATCATTGCCGTGGTAGGTCAGCACGCCACCGGAGCCGGCGCAGAGTTTCCAGAGGGTCGCGGCATCGCCCAGATTGTTGCCGTGGACGAAATGCACGGGCAAGCCCAGTTCGAGCAGCGGGAGCAACGTGTTGGCGCCGATCAGGTCGCCGCAATGCAGAACCGCTTCGGCTCCGGCTTGCTTCGCTTGGGCCACGGCCTCCGCCAGCGGCGGCGCGCGGTCGTGGCTATCGGAGACGATGCAGATTTTCACGGCGTCGACGGCAATCGAGGTCGCGACTCATGGCTGCTTCGGCGGGACCGGAGTTCCAGCGGCAATGCCAAATATCTCGTCCAGGCGCAATTCGCGGATCAATCGGTCGACCGCCTGCTGGCCATGCTCGCGCGCCACGTCGGCGAGGATGAGCCGCGCACCGTGGCGGTTGTAGCCGCCGCCGAAGCCCGCCTGTGCTTCCAGAAGCTGCCGCGCCTTGGCGAGGGTCACAGGATGGCCGGGCCCCGGTAGTCATCGGCGCCAGGCTCGGTGCCCGTCGCGCCGGCCGATGCGGCGCTGCTCCGTTCGTGATCCGATTGCACCTGCAGCAGCGTCTGCACACAGGTTTCGAGGTCGTCGTATTCGTCGCGCCCGGTGCCGTAATGGTCGGCATCCGAGTAGTAGAATTGGCATCGGTACCGGCCGTCCGCGATCCTGAATACGACGAAGTGGGCGCCGCGCGCGCTCCAGTAGAGCGTCGGACACAAGGCCATTTCGTCATTGCCGGGATCAAGCCGCAATTCGCTGTCGGCGCGCTCCAGCGCAACGGAGAACCCGTAACGCCGATGCAGCAGCGCAACCACGCGTTGCTGTTCCGTTTGGGAAAAATCGGGGGTCGGGAGCTTCACGGCAGCAGATCGAATGCGAACGTCTCCGGCGCCGGATCAAGAATAACCGCATGGTCCGGCATTCTCATCCCCCATAAGAGCTATATCCCGGTCGCCCATGGCGGCTATTGACGCGAGGCATTCCCGTCGCAGTAAATGTCGGCACCGCTCCCCGGCGCCTGTCGGATGCGTCATTGCCGTTGACCCTTTGCAGACGCGATCCAGCAGGCTCACTGCCATCCCTTCCCCGATACCCGATGCCGCGGCCAAAGCGATCGCGATCGCCTTGGACACGGCGTGGCCGCTCGGCGTATTGGCGATCCTCATGGTCTGCGCGTCGCCGGCACTGGCCGCGGACGGAGCCATCGCCGACGGCGTCGCGTGGTGGGTCTGGCCGCTTGCGCTGTTTGTCGTCTGCTTCGCGCTCGGCATCGTCGCGGTGCCCGCGGGGGTCGGCGGCGGCGTGCTGTTCGTGCCGATTGTCAGCGGCTTCTTTCCTTTCCATCTCGATTTCGTGCGCGGGGCCGGGCTGCTCGTGGCGCTCGCGAGCGCGCTGGCCGCGGGACCGAATCTGCTGCGCGCGGGGCTTGCCGACCTCCGGCTTGCGCTGCCGCTGGTACTGCTCGCGTCGGCGAGTTCGATCGCCGGTGCGATGATCGGCCTGGCCATGCCCGCATCGATCGTCCAGATCGCGCTCGGTGTTACGATCCTCGGCATCGTCGCCCTGATGGCATCCGCCCGCAACTCCGAAGTGCCCGTCGTCGCGACACCCGACCGGATGTCCGCGGCGCTCGCGATCCACGGTGTCTTCCGCGACGCGGCGAGCGGCCGTGACATCAACTGGCAGGTGCATCGCACGCCCGGCGGCCTCGTGCTGTTCACCGGAATCGGGATGCTCGCCGGCATGTTCGGCATGGGCGCCGGGTGGGCCAATGTCCCGGTGCTCAACCTGTTGATGGGCGCGCCCCTCAAGATTTCTGCCGGCACGTCGAGCTTTATCCTTTCGCTGGTCGATTCCGCCGCCGCATGGGTGTACCTCAACGAGGGTGCCGTGCTGGCCATCGTGGCGGTCCCATCGATGATCGGCATGATGATCGGTGCGCGGATCGGCGCACGACTTCTCGCGGTGATGAGGGCGGCGGTCCTGCGCAAGCTGGTGGTGACGCTGCTGCTGCTCTCCGGCGCGCGCGCGTTGCTGAAGGGCCTCGCGATCTGGAACTGAGGACGAGCATGACCCGCGATGCCGAGGACAGGGTGCCGGTCGAGCAAAAGCTATACGCCCGACTGCTGGATGGCACTACCAAACTGGGGTTCGCGTTCCTGGTTGCGGGATTTCTTGCGTACGCCTGCGGTTGGATTCCGGCCCACGTTCCGGTCGAACAACTGTCGCGGCTCTGGAGCCTGCCTCTCGCCCAATACCTGAAGGCGACCGACACGCCGACCGGCTGGGGCTGGATCGTCCATCTGCCGAAAGGCGAATTCGCGAGCCTCGCGGGGATCGCGATGCTGTCCGGCTGTTCCCTGATCTGTCTCGCCGCCGTCATCCCGGTTTATGCGAAGCGCGGCGATCGGGTTTACGCGGCGATCTGCATCGCCGAAATCGCCGTGTTGCTGCTTGCCGCTAGCGGCGTCCTGACGCCCGGACATTGAGCACGCCGCCTTGAATCTTCCCTTCGCCCGCATCCTGCTCGCAACCGAGCATACCGAGTTCGACGCCGGCGCCGAGCGGATTGCCATCGAACTCGCCCTCGAGGGTGGCGCGCTGCACGGCGTGCTGCCGATGGTCAGCAACGTCGAGTATGAGGCCGTTGCGCCACAGCGCGTCGCGCGGGCGGAAGAGGAGGCGTTCGCCACGCTGGCGCAACTGCGCGCCACCGCAATGGCCGCGGGCGTCGACCTCGACATTCGCGTACGCCGCGGCGACGAACCCTATCGCGAGATCATCGCGGAGGCGGAACGCTGCGATGCCGATCTCATCGTCGTGCGCCGGCGCGGCAAGCGCGGCTTTCTTGCCAAGCTGATGGTCGGGGAAATGGTCGGCAAGGTGGCGACGCATGCGCCTTGCAGCGTGCTGCTCGTGCCCCGGGCCGGGCGCCTGTGGTCGCAGCGGATCATCGCCGCGGTGGACACGTCGGCCGCCGCGCTGCGCGCGGTGGATACGGCTGCCCATATCGCGGTCCGCTTCGATCTGCCGCTGCTCGTCACGACGGTCGTCGCACGCGACGACGCGGCGCATCGCGCTGAGGGAGAAGCCGTGGTCGAGGCCGCGGTCGAGATCGCGCGGCGCGCCGGGGCGACGGTCGACCGCCGTGTATCGACAGGTCGACCCGAAGAGGCGATTGCTGGCCTGGCAACGGAAACAGGCGCGGATCTGATCGTCGTCGGCCGCACCGGCGAAAGCGGCCCGCTGCAACGTATCCTGCTCGGTGGAACGGCGCACCGGATCGTCGGGCTTTCGCCATGCCCGGTGCTCGTGGTCAAGACCTGACGGGCCGCCTGCCTGCGGGTCGTCGCGGTGGACCCGGGTTACCAGAAGGCCAGCAGGCGTTTTTTCTCGACCTTGTGCGGAAATTCGGTGAGCGGCCGGTCGCCTTTGTCGACGCAGCTGCCGGTCTCGATGTCGAAGGCCCATTCGTGCTTGGGGCACGTGAGCCTCGTCCCTTCGAGCGCCAGATGCGGAATGTTCGTGACCTGATGCGGGCAGCGGCTGTCGTAGACCTTGAGCGTGACGCCTTTCCGGAACACGAACAGGTTGCGGCCATCGCAATCGAAATACGTGGTCTTGCCGTCCTCCAGCCCGGTCATGGGTCCCACGTCGTGCCACGCCGGCCGGGGATCCACCGGGTCGAGGCGGAATTCCGGGAGATCCATGCCGAGGATGACGTCGATCGCCCAGACGATCTTGGCGAGGCCGAGCGCCGGAAACGCCATCAACAGCGCATCGAGGACTTCGTCGGCAGTTGCGCCTTCCCGCAGCGCTCGCAGCAGGTACTGCCGCAGCCCGTTCTCGGTCTGCGCGTGCACCTTGGTGATCACCGAGATCAGGTTGCGCGTCTTGGGATCGAGATGCGTGCCGGCGCCCTTCAGGAACCTGAAGTAGGCCCCCATGGCGTCCGGCCGCGCCTTGATGAGATAGGTGAGCGCGTCGCTCATGGCGGCGTCGTACGAAGGATTCCGTCCCGGGCGATGCGCTGCTGCATCGCAAGTTGCGTACGGGCAAGCGTGTCGAAGGCCGCGACCACGCGGGCGGCGAGCGGCGGACAGGTGCAATCGGAGTTCATGCGCGGCAGATCGAAATACCGGGAGATTCTACAATGACCGATAACAGCCTCCGCGGATGCACGCCCCCCGCTGGTTGCCCGCCGCCAGCCATGCGGCGCTAGCGAACCCTACAGGTTGCGGGGCGCGACGAGGCAATAGCAATAGACGAATTGCTGTATCGCGCCCGCTGGTGTTTGATGCAGTTCTACAAGGTGCGATTCCAGCCGAAAGCGGGGTCCGAATTCGCCGTGCAGTGCATCGGCGTCGTAACGGACCGTCTCCAGTCCGCTGCACCTCGTCGGACCCTCGGGACCAAAGGCGGCAACGATGACGTGCCCGCCCGGCCTCACCGCGTGGGCCACCTGGCGAACGTAGGCGGCCCGATCCCCGGGATCCGTGAGGAAATGGAATACCGCCCGGTCATGCCAAACGTCGTACGCATGGCGGACGAAGGCGTAGGTAGTGACATCGCCCGACAGCCAGGAGACCGGGCTGGCATCGGCGCCCAGTCGTTCCCGGGCCACATGCAATGCGGTGACCGAGATGTCCAGAACGGAGACATTTCGATAGTCGCGAGCCAGCAGGTCGTCGACCAGCGTCGACTCGCCGCCCCCGACGTCGATGATCCGCGCTCCGCGGTCCGCTGCAGCCCGCTCGACCAGCCCGAGCGATAATTCCAGGTGCGGACGGTACCAGCTGACTTCGCTGGGCCGCTTCGCCTGATAGACCTTCTCCCAGTGCAACTTCGGTTCCATGACCATTCATCGTCCCGTATTCGAGCTTCGCCGTGGCATGCCTCGACGCTCCACGGTCGCGGAACGCGAGCGGCGAAATCGTGAGACTATGCGTGCGCGCAGACGCCCCCAGGGGGGTGTGGAGGCGTCGCCAAGCTGTTGTTTCTCAGTAGAAAACTAATGTATGAGCACGCAGTCTTCCCTTGGCTATCTTACCCCAACCATCGTCATCGTCGGGCGCCCCAACGTTGGCAAATCGACGCTTTTCAACCGTCTGACCCGGACCCGCGCCGCGCTGGTCGCCGACCTCCCGGGCCTCACCCGTGATCGTCACTACGGCCGCGGTCGCGTGGGCGACCAGCCGTTCATCGTCGTCGACACGGGCGGCTTCGAGCCGGTCGCCAAGGACGGGATCCTGCACGAAATGGCGAAACAGACGCGCGCCGCGATCGCCGAGGCCGATGCGGTCCTGTTTCTGGTCGACGGCCGCCAGGGTCTGACCGCGCAGGATCGGACGATCGCCGAACTGCTGCGGCGGCTCGGACGCCCCGTGATGCTCGCGGTCAACAAGGCGGAAGGCCTCGACCCGGACCGCGCCGTCGCCGATTTTCATGAGCTTGGCCTGGGAGAGCCGCACCCGATTTCGTCGGCGCACGGCGAGAACGTCACCGCGCTGACCGAACTTGCGCTGGCGTCGATCCCGAGGACCGCGCCGGAACCGGCACCGACGGGCGATGCGCCTGCCGAGACCGACGGTGGCCCGGTCAAGGTCGCGATCATCGGCCGCCCGAACGTCGGCAAGTCGACGCTCGTCAACACGCTGCTGGGCGAGGAGCGCGTCATCGCCTTCGACCAGCCGGGCACGACGCGCGACTCGCTCTATATCGACTTCGAGCGCCAGGGCCGGCGTTATACGCTGATCGACACGGCAGGCGTGCGGCGTCGCGGCAAGGTGTTCGAGGCCGTCGAGAAATTCTCGGTGATCAAGACGTTGCAGGCGATCGAGGACGCCAACGTCGTCGTCCTGCTGCTCGACGCCGAGCAGGGGATCTCCGACCAGGACGCGCACCTCGCGGGTTACATTCTCGAGGCCGGCCGCGCGCTGGTCGTGGGCATCAACAAGTGGGACGCCGTGCCGGCGGACAGACGCGACGACGTCAAGCGCGAAATCGACCGCAAGCTCGGATTCCTCGCGTTCGCGCGGCAACATTTCATATCGGCGCGCGCGGGTCGGGGCGTGGCAAGCCTGATGAAATCGGTCGACGCCGCCTGCGCCGCCGCCATGGCCAAGTTGCCGACGCCGAGACTCACCCGGATGCTGATGGCAGCGGTCGAGCGGCAGCAGCCGCCGCGGGCCGGAATGGGCCGGCCGAAGCTCCGCTACGCCCACCAGGGGGGCCAGAATCCGCCCCTGATCATCATCCATGGCAGCGCGCTTTCCCATATTCCGGCGACGTACAAGCGATACCTGGAACATTTCTTCATCGAGGCGTTCCAACTGCGCGGGACCCCCCTTAGGATACAATTCAAGACCGGCGCCAACCCGTACGCGGACGCGCCAACCCGCCGCAAGGGGCATTGACGATCGCGCCGTACGGCCCCATGTTGCGGAGACCGGGCCGGTTCGGGTCCGCACGGCCTCCCGCGCAAGGCCCGTCCAACAACAACCGCGGAGCAAGCGATGAGCAACAAAGGGCAAATGCTACAAGACCCGTTCCTGAACACCCTGCGCAAGGAACACGTGCAGGTTTCGATCTATCTCGTCAACGGCATCAAGCTGCAGGGACAGATCGAGTCGTTCGATCAATACGTCGTCCTGCTCAAGAACACGGTGACGCAGATGGTGTACAAGCACGCGATCTCGACTGTTGTCCCGGCCCGCGCGGTCTCGATGCCGCACCACGCTCCGGCCGGCGACGCCGACGCTTGACCCGGCCGAATTCTGCTGGCGACGACGTCATGCCCCCCGCCCGATTCGCGGGCAGGCGCAGCGGCGCGCGTCCATTCACCGCGTCTGCCCCCGATGTTCGAGCGCCCCGAAGGCGGTGACCGCGCGCTGCTCGTCGCGCTCGATCTCGGTGAAGGCGATCCCGGCGAGCGCCTCGCGGAACTGACGGCGCTGGCGGTGTCGGCCGGCGCCACCGTTGTCGGTGCGATCGCCGGCCGCCGCCAGCGCCCGGACGCCGCGATGTTCGCCGGCAAGGGCAAGGTCGAGGAGATCGCCATGCGGCGCGCCGAAAGCGGTGCCGATCTCGTCATCTTCGACCATCGGCTGTCGGGCGCGCAGCAGCGCAATCTCGAGCGCGCGCTGGAATGCCGCGTCATCGACCGCACCGCGCTGATCCTCGACATCTTCGCACTGCGGGCGCGCAGCGCCGAGGGCAAGCTGCAGGTCGAACTCGCGCAGGTCAAGCATCAGCTGACCCGGCTCGTCGGCGGCTGGACCCACCTCGAGCGCCAGAAAGGCGGCATCGGGCTGCGCGGACCGGGCGAAACCCAGCTCGAGACCGACCGCCGGCTGCTGGGCAATCGCGTCAAGGTGCTGAACGAACGGCTGTCGCATGTCGCGCGACAGCGGGCGACGCAGGGCCGCACGCGGCGCCGCGCCGAGGTTCGCACCGTGGTGCTCGTCGGCTACACGAATGCCGGCAAGTCGACGCTGTTCAACCGGCTGACCGGCGCCCATGCCTATGCGGCCGACCAGCTCTTTGCGACGCTGGACACGACGCTGCGGCGGATCCACGCGCCCGGCGCCGACACCATCGTGCTGTCCGACACCGTCGGCTTCATCCGCGATCTTCCGCACGACCTCGTCGCCGCGTTCCGCGCGACGCTCGCCGAAGCCGCGTTGTCCGACCTGGTGCTGCACGTCATCGACGCCGCGCATCCGAACCGCGACGAACAGATCGCCGCCGTCGAAGCGGTGCTGGCCGAGATTGGCGCGGACGGCGTGCCGCAAATCCGCGTCCACAACAAGATCGACGCGACAGTCCTCGCGCCGGGGATCGAACGCGACGAGTCTGGTATACTTCGCGCCGTCCGATTGAGCGCGCTGACGGGCGCAGGTTGCGTCGAGTTGCGCGCGGCGCTCGCCGAACGTTTCCCGGCCCGCGATCCGCTTCCCGATGTCTGCGCGGTGTCCACCCTGAACGCATGACTCGCGGCACCATCCACGCCGTTCCGAACCGCTCCACCATCGACGACCCCTCATGTCGCTGAACGATCCCCAGTGGGGCAAGCGCGGGAACGGCGGACCGCCCGATCTCGACGAGATCTGGCGCAACGTCAACCGCAGGATCAATGACCTCTTCGGCCGCAAGACCGGCGGCGGCGAAGACGGTCCCGGCGGCCCGCGCGACAACGGCGGGCGCAATCTGCTGCCGCTCTCCGGCGCCGGCCTCCTGGTGGCGCTGGTCATGCTCGTGTGGCTCGCCAGCGGTTTCTACATCGTCGATGAAGGCCGCCGCGGCGTCGTCACGCGCTTCGGCAAGTACACGGAGACGACGCAGCCCGGCGCGCGCTGGCACCTCCCGTTTCCGGTCGAGGAGAAGGAGCTCGTCGATTTCTCGCAGGTGCGCACCGTCGAAGTCGGTTACCGCAACAGCCCGAAGAACAAGCGCGAGAACGAGGCGCTGATGCTGACCGATGACGAAAACATCATCGAGATCCTGTTCGCGGTCCAGTACAACCTGAAGAGCGCCGAAGCGTACCTGTTCAATGTCCGCAAGCCGGACCAGATCGTCCAGTTCATCGCGCAGACCGCGATGGGTGAGGTCGTCGGCAAGGCGAAGATGGATTTCGTGCTGTACGAGGGACGCGAGCAGATCGCCAAGTCCGCCGAGAAGCTGATGCAGGAAATGCTCGACCGGTATGCCACCGGCGTCTACGTGCAGAAGGTGACGCTGCAGAGCGTGCAGCCTCCCGACAAGGTGCAGGCCGCGTTCGACGACGCGGTCAAGGCCGGACAGGACCGCGAACGCTTTCGCAACGAAGGCCAGGCCTACGCCAACGATGTCGTGCCGCGCGCGCGCGGCAACGCGTCGCGGCTGCTCGAGGAAGCGAACGGCTATCTCGCTTCGGTGGTGCAGAAGGCCGAGGGCGACGGGTCGCGTTTCCGGCAGATCCTCACCGAGTATGCGAAGGCGCCCGGCGTCACCCGCGAGCGGCTCTACATCGACATGATGCAGACGATCCTCGGTAATTCGAGCAAGGTGCTCGTCGATCAGAAGGCCGGCAGCAATCTTCTCTACCTGCCGCTCGACAAGCTGATCCAGCAGACCGCACCGGCTGCGGCCGCGGCAGCGGCCACGGACCTGCCGGCGTCGCGCCAATCGACGCCGCCGGCGCCGGAGCCGACGGTAACGCTCGATTCGAGCCGCTCGCGCGAAGCACTGCGCAGCCGCGAGCGCGGGAGCGACCCGCGATGAAGTTCACGATGCCGATTCTGGCGCTCGTCGTCGCGCTGCTGCTGGTCGCGTCGCAGTCGCTCTACACCGTCGACCAGACCAAGTACGCGATCAAGTTTCAGCTGGGCGAGATCATCGAGACGCAGCCCAATGCCGGCCTGTACACCAAGATGCCCTTGCTGCAGAACGTGAAGTTCTACGACAAGCGGGTCCTGCTGCTCGACAATCCCGAGCCGGACCGGATCACCACGTCGGAAAAGAAGCCGCTGCTGGTCGACTTCTTCGTGCTCTGGCGGATCACCGACGTCAAGCAGTACTACGTCAGTGTCCAGGGCGACGAGGAGGTTGCGCGCCGCAGGCTGTCGCAGACGGTGCGGGCGAACCTCGCCGAGGAGTTCAACAAGCGGACCGTGCACGAGGCCATCTCGTCCGAGCGTGACAAGATCATGGCCACGACGCGCCAGAAGGCCGACCTCGACGCGAAAACGATCGGCGTCGAGATCGTCGACGTCCGGTTGCGCCGCGTGGAGCTTCCGCCCGACGTCACCGGCCCCGTGTACGCGCGGATGGAGTCCGAGCGGCGCCGTGTGGCCAACGAATTGCGTTCGCTGGGCCAGGCCGAGTCCGAGAAGATCCGCGCCGATGCCGATCGCCAGCGCGAGGTCATCCTCGCCGAGGCCTACCGGCAGGCGCAGAAGCTGAAGGGCGAAGGCGATGCCAAGGCGTCGGCGATCTACGCGCAGGCCTACGGGAGCAATCCCGAGTTCTACGCGTTCTATCGCAGCCTCGAGGCGTACAAGTCGGCGTTCCGGAGCAAGGGCGACATGATGGTCCTCGATCCAAGTTCCGAATTCTTCCGCTACCTGAGGAATCAGGGCGGCGCGAAGGCGCCCAAATAGCGGCCGCGCGTCCGGTCCGGACCTGAGGAAGAACGGCGTGCCGGATTCGCTGTGGGCGGCGTTCGCGTTGGTGCTCGTCGTCGAAGGGCTCCTGCCGCTGCTGGCGCCGCAGGTGTGGCGCGAGAGCTTCCGCAAACTCGTCGAGCTCACGGACGGGCAGCTTCGTTTCATCGGCCTTGTTTCGATCGCCGCCGGGGTTGCCGGCTACTGGCTATTGCGCAATGCGTAAGTGGATCCTGCCTGAGCATATCGAGGACATCCTCCCGGCCGAAGCCGAGCGGATCGAGGCGTTGCGGCGCGCGCTGCTCGACCATTTCCGCGCGCAGGGCTACCGGCTCGTGCAGCCGCCTCTGGTCGAGCACCTCGACTCGCTGCTGACCGGCACCGGCCGCGATCTCGATCTGCAGACCTTCAAGGTTGTCGATCCGATGTCGGGCCGGCTGCTCGGCGTGCGCGCCGACACCACGCCGCAGGTCGCGCGAATCGATTCGCATCTGCTGAACGAGCCCGGAATCACGCGCCTTTGCTACGCCGGCAGCGTCCTGCGCACGACGGCCGGTATCGACCAGACCCGCGAGGTCGTGCAGATCGGCGCCGAGCTTTTCGGCGAGGCCGGCATCGCGGGCGACCAGGAAGTGATCGGCCTGTTGCTGTCGTCGCTCGCGGTCGCCGGAGCACAGGCGTTGCATCTCGACCTCGGCCATGTCGGCGTCTATCGCGCGCTCGCCGCGGGCGCGGGCATTGTCGGCAATGGCGAGGACACGGAGCTCTTCGCGGCGCTCCGGGCCAAGGACGTGCCCGCAGTCGCACAGCTCACCGCCAGGCTGCCCGCAGCATGGCGCGACGCGCTGACTGCACTGCCGGCGCTGTACGGACCGGCGCAGGCCGTGCTGGTTGCCGCGCGTGAGCGCCTTCCCGACACTCCCGCCATCAGCAACGCGCTCGCCGCACTCGCGGTGCTCGCGCATTCCGCGATGCCGCATGTCGAGGCATTGCACATCGATCTCGCCGACCTGCGCGGCTACCACTACCAGAACGGCGCCATATTCTCGGTGTTCACCGCCGGGCTGCCGGCGGCGATCGGCAACGGCGGCCGCTACGACGGCATCGGCAAGGCGTTCGGCCGCGCGCGTCCGGCAACGGGTTTCACGCTCGATCTGCGGCAACTCGCCGGCGTGGTCGCGCGCATCGATTGAACTGAATTCGAGGTCGCATGGGCAAGAACGTAGTCGTCATCGGCACCCAATGGGGCGATGAAGGCAAAGGCAAGGTCGTCGACTGGCTGACCGAGCACGCGCAGGGCGTCGTGCGTTTTCAGGGTGGCCACAACGCCGGGCACACGCTCGTCATCGGTAGCCGCAAGACCGTGCTGCGATTGATTCCTTCGGGCATCCTGCACCCCGGCGTGTCGGCCTACATCGGCAACGGCGTGGTGCTGTCACCCTCGGCGCTGCTCCAGGAAATCGGCGAGCTCGAGGATGCGGGCATCGAAGTGCGCGAGCGGCTCAAGATCTCGCCCGCATGCCCGCTGGTGCTTCCCTATCACGTAGCGCTCGACCAGGCGCGCGAAGGCGCGATGGGCGAAGCGAAGATCGGCACCACCGGGCGCGGCATCGGCCCGGCGTACGAGGACAAGATCGCCCGCCGCGCCATCCGGTTGCAGGACCTCTTCTACCCGGAACGCTTCACCGCCAAGCTCACTGCGTTGCTCGATTACCACAATTTCGTGCTGACCCGGTATTTCAAGCGCGATCCGGTGCCCTTCGAGAAGACGCGCACGGAAACGCTGGCGCTGGCCGAGCCGCTGCGACCGATGGTCGCCGATGTCGCCGCGCTGCTGCAGGCCACGCGCGAACGCGGCGACTCGCTGCTCTTCGAAGGCGCGCAGGGGGCGCTGCTCGACATCGATCATGGCACCTACCCGTATGTCACGTCGTCCAACTGCCTCGCGGGCGCCGCCGCGCCCGGCGCCGGCGTGGGCCCCCAATTCCTCGACTACGTGCTCGGTATCGTGAAGGCGTACACGACGCGCGTCGGCACCGGCCCCTTTCCCACCGAGCTGACCGATGCCATCGGCGCGGGGCTCGCCAAGCGCGGCAACGAATTCGGCTCGGTGACCGGCCGCCCGCGGCGCTGCGGCTGGCTCGACATTCCCGCGCTCAAGCGTTCCCTGCAGTTGAACGGCGTCACGGGGCTCTGCATCACCAAGCTCGACGTGCTGGACGGGATGGACGAAATCCGCATCTGCACCGCATACACCGTGCACGGAAGGCCGCTGGCGCTGCTGCCGTCGGGCGCGGATGCCGTCGCCGAATGCGTGCCGGTGTACGAGACCCTGCCCGGGTGGAAGGAGAGCACCGTAGGCGCGAAGGATTTCGGCGCGCTGCCGACGAATGCGCGGGCCTATCTGAGGCGAATCGAGGCGTTGACCGGTGCATCGATCGCCATGGTATCGACGGGTCCGGACCGCATCCAGACGATATTGCTCCATCATCCGTTCCAATGACCGGCGGCACCGGAACTAAACGATCGGGAGGAATCGCATGCCGAGCCTGCACGTTACCTGGGACGAGTACAACGCCCTTGTCGAGCGCCTCGCGCTCATCGTTTACGAGTCCGGCTTCGAGTTCAATCAGATCATCTGCATCGCGCGCGGTGGCATGCGTGTGGGCGACGTGCTGTCGCGGATCTACGAAAAGCCGCTCGCGATCCTGTCGACGCACTCCTACGCCGCGGAAGGTGGAACCGTTCGCGGCGAGCTCGTTATCGCCGAGCACATGACGATGACTTCGCCGCGGCTGGGCAACAAGGTCCTGCTGGTCGACGACATGGTCGACTCCGGCCACACCCTCGCCGCGGTGCATAAGGCGCTGCCGCAGCGCTGGCCGCTCATCACATCGTGCCGGACGGCAGTGCTGTGGTGGAAGGCCTGCTCCGTCTTCAAGCCGGATTATTACGTCGACTTCCTTGCCGACAACCCATGGATCCACCAGCCGTTCGAGATCTACGACACGCTGCGTCCCGCGGGACTGAAGGCCAGGCTGCCGACGTAGGGTAGGCGATCCCGGAGCCGCCAGACGCGCGATCCGCTTTGACCCTCCGCGCAGATTGCGCTGACCGATCGCCCGTCGACGGGACGCACGTTGCGGAGTCCGCCAGGGAGATTTCCATGAAAACAGTCATTCGCGCGCTGGCGTTGGCGGGTGCGACCCCGGGCCGGGTGTTTCCCGCGATGCGCGCGTGGACATAGGGTGAGCAGGCCCTAGTCTACAAATTGTGGATTGGCGGCGCAGTCTGCGCCGCCGCCGGATTCGGGGTTCTTCGGGGAATCGTCCGGCGGTTCGTGGCGCGTTTTGCTGCGATGCAACGCGGCGCCGGGCGGTCTGTTCCTGGCCGGCGCCTCCGCCGCTGTCGGGCGGACGCCAAGCCCCGGCGGCGAAGGCAATGGCGGTCCTGGCCAGTTCTTGCCCGGACGATGACCGCCACCCCACCGGCCCGTTCGCCTGTCCACGCCGCAAGCCATTGGCATTAAGCCTATCGAATTGTCACATTCAGCCGTAGGTTTCCATTGCAAGGTGCTAATATGGCTCTTGATTGTCGCTGAACAAGGAGGAAGCATGGAGTCGATCCGGAAGAGTTTCGGAACCCCGTCGTTGCGTCACCTCCGCCTGGCCGCCTGCGTCGTCGCCTCCGGCCTGGCGACGTTCTTTGCTGGCTGCGCCGGCCCGACCTATCCGCCCGCGCCGCGCGACGCCGCGACGTCCGACTACAATTACGTCATCGGGCCGCTCGACACCGTCAACATCATCGTCTGGCGCAATCCCGAACTTTCGATGAGCATCCCGGTCCGGCCGGACGGCAAGGTCACGACGCCGCTCGTCGATGACCTTCCTGCCCTCGGCAAGACGCCGACGGTGCTCGCCCGGGATATCGAGAAGGCGCTGGCCAAGTACATCCGCGATCCGGTCGTGACGGTGGTCGTGACCAATTTCGTCGGGCCTAGCAGCGAACAGGTCCGCGTCGTCGGCGAAGCGGCCAAGCCGCAGATACTCGCCTTTCGCCGGAACATGACGCTTCTCGACGTGATGATCGCGGCCGGCGGACTCACCGACTTCGCCGATGGCAACAAGGCGAGCATCTACCGCGTCGCCGAGGGCGGCAAGTCCTACAGCGTGCGGGTGCAGGACCTCGTCAAGCGCGGGGACATCACCGCGAACGTCGACATGCGCCCCGGCGACATCCTGATCATCCCGCAAAGCTGGTTCTAGTATTCCGGCGCGTGCGGGTTTCGTACCATGGATGAGTTGCTGCAACGGGCGCTTGCCCATCTCCGCGGCATGTGGCATCGCCGCTGGATAGGGCTCGCCGCGGCATGGATCGCCGCCATCGTCGGCGTGAGCATCGCGTTTCGCATCCCCGAAAGATTCGAAGCGAGCGCCCGTGTCTACGTCGACACGCAGTCGCTGCTCCGGCCGGTCATGGCGGGGCTGGCGATCCAGCCGAACCTCGACCAGCAGGTGGCGTTGATGAGCAGAACGCTCATCAGCCGCCCGAACGTCGAGAAGCTGGTCCGCATGGCCGACCTCGACCTGCGCGTCAAGTCGAATGCGGAGCGCGATGAGCTGGTCGACAACCTGATGAAGACCCTCCAGCTCGGAGGCAACGTCACGACGAACCTCTACGTCATCTCGTATCGCGACTCCAATCCGGACCAGGCCAGAAATGTCGTCCAGTCGCTGCTGACCATCTTCGTCGAGTCGAGCCTTGGCGACAAGCGGCAGGACACGCGAACCGCGGTCAAGTTCCTCGACGAGCAGATCAAGCACTACGAGGAAAGCCTGCTGAACGCGGAGAACCGCCTCAAGGAATTCAAGATCAAGTACATCGGCGTCACCGGACAGGGCGGAGGCCAGGACTATTTCACCCGGCTGTCGAAGCTGGGTGACGATATCGAGAGCGCGAGACTCGAGCTGAACGCGGCCCAGGAGTCGCGCGATGCCTACAAGCGCGAACTGGCAGGCGAAACTCCGACCTTCCTGCCCGAATCGCGCACGGCGGCAACGGTGATGGCAACCCCTGAAATCGACGCCCGGCTGGCGGCGCAGAAATCCCGGCTCGACGAACTCCTCCGCGTGTATACGGACCAGCATCCGGACGTCGTCGGCACGAGGCGCGTGATCGAGCAGCTGGAGGAACAGCGCAGACAGGACCTGCAGTCGCTCCAGCGGGCGGCCGCAAACTCCACCCGGCCGGCCGAGTCCCCGGCGGAGCGCAACCCGGTGTTCCAGCAAATGCGCGTCTCGCTTTCCGATGCCGAGGCAAACGTCGCGTCGCTCCGAGCGAAGCTGGCGTCCTACGAGGCCCAGTACCGGCAGCTTAAGTCGTCGGCGCGGATGGTCCCGCAGGTCGAGGCCGAATTCGCGCAGCTCAACCGCGACTACGACGTGCAGAAGAAGACCTACGGCGACCTCCTGGCACGACGTGAAGCGGCAACGATGGGTGTCGGCGTCCAGGACACCGGGGGCACGCAATTCCGCGTCATCGATCCGCCCCGTGTTTCGCCCCAGCCCGTCGCGCCGACCCGCGTTGCTCTGCTCGGCCTGGCTCTTCTCGTCGCGCTGGGCGCGGGACTCGGGGCGAGTTTCATCGCCAGCGAAATCATGCCCACCTATCACGACGGACGCTCGCTGCGCGAGGCGACCAAGCGACCGCTGCTCGGAATGGTGTCGATGCTTCCCGGGGAGGCCATGACGCGCATCAGGCGGCGCAATGTAGTCCTGTTCGCGGGCGGCGTGGGCGGATTGATCGCGTCGTTCACCGCCATTTTCACGTTCTTGCTTCTGGCCGTGCGGGCGGCGTGAGGAACGGTCGATGAATCTCATCGAACAGGCGGCCAAGCGACTCGAGGAGCTGCGGCGGGCGGGCGCCGAGATGCCCGAGCTGCCTGACGCTGCCGACGGCAATTCCGCGCCGCGGACGAGCCATCCGCGAACGCCGGAAGCGTTGATGCGCGCGCTCGGCGCGCTTGCCGACGACCCGAATGCGGCGGCCCGTTCGGGCGAGCGCAGCGGTCCCGCGGAAAGTCGCACCGGCGACAGCCCGGCGCCGGCCGTCCCGAAACGGCAGGTCGAGATTGATCTCAACCGCCTGAAACAACGCGGATTCGTGACGCCGGATGCACCGGAGTCCCAGATCGCCGACGAGTTTCGCGTCATCAAACGCCCGATCATCCGGAACGCGCAGGCGAAATTGCCGGCCAGGATCAGGAACGGCAATCTCGTCATGGTGACCAGCGCCCTGCCGGGCGAAGGCAAGACTTTCACGGCGCTCAATCTCGCCATCAGCATTGCCATGGAGTACGACAACACGGTCCTGCTGGTGGATGGCGACGTCGCGCATCCTGCGCTCCCCGAACTCCTGAACCTGCCGCCGGCGCCGGGTCTCCTCGATCTGCTGACGCACGGCACCGCCGACGTCGCCGATGCGCTGGTCAAGACCAACATCGAGAAGCTCACGGTCCTTCCGTCGGGATCGCGTCATCGACGGGCGACCGAGCTGCTGGCCAGCGAGCAGATGGCGAGCCTGCTGGGCGAGCTGGCCACACGATATGCGGACCGAATCATCATCTTCGACTCGCCGCCGCTGCTGGCGACGACCGAAGCGCGCGTCCTCGCCACGCACATGGGGCAAGTGATCATGGTCGTCGCGGCCGACTCGACGACGCGCAGCGCGGTCAACCTGGCGCTCGCGACCGTCGAGAGCTGCGAGATCGTGCTGATGATGCTCAACAAGGCGTCGAAGACCGACGTTGGATCCTATTACTCCTATCACGACAATGAAGTCGCGCGCTGATACCCGCCTTGGGCGCCGCCGAGGTTCCCGCCATGGGCAACCGCCTGGGTCGGAGCGGCGGCCCGCGCGGGGTCTCCGGATTCGGGCGGCCCTGCTGCTGCCGGTGGCGGCATGCGTGCTTTCGGGCCTGCCGGCAGCCGCGCAGGAGTGGCATGTCGTGCCGTCGGTCGCCTTGCAGGAAACGCTGACCAACAACGTCAATCTCCAGCCGTCCGGCCAGGCGAAAGGCGATCTGGTCACCGAATTGACGCCTCAACTCACCATCAGCGAAAAGGGCGCGCGGTCAAGTTTGCAGGGATCGATCGCGGCGCCGATCGTGCTGTATGCGCGCACGGGATCGGAGAACAACACGGTCTACCCGTCCGTGAATCTCATCGGCAATGTCGAGGCCGTGGAGAAGTTCTTCTACCTGGATGGCGCGGTGCAAGTGAGCCAGCAGTTCCTCACGCCGTTCGCGGCAACGCCCGCCAGTCTCGCCAACGCGACGGACAACCGCTATACCTCGTCGTCGTATCGCGTGACGCCGTACATTCAGGGCGTCACGTCCGGCGGGACCCGATACGAATTGCGCAACAACAACGTCTGGACGAACCTGAGCGGCGCCCCGATTGCCACGAACAATGCCTACTACGACGAGTGGAAGGGCACCGTGGCGAGCCTGATCGCTCCGTTCGGATGGTCCGTCGACGGCGACTGGAACAGCGTCAAATTCAACGATCAGGAGCCGATGATCACGGCGCTGGGGCGCGGGCGGCTCTTCTACCAGGCGGATCCGCAGTTGCGATTCGATGTCGACGGGGGCTACGAGGACAATCGGTACCCGTTCAGCGATTATCGCGGCGCCATCTACGGTGCGGGAATCCAGTGGAATCCGACGCCGCGCACCAGGATCGTCGGCAACTGGGAACACCGCTTCTTCGGTGGGTCGTACCTGTTCACGCTGGATCATCGCTCGACCCTCTCGTCGGTGAATCTGCTGTTTTCGCGCAACATCACGAGCTATCCGCAGCAGTTCCTGGGGATACCCGCCACCGGCAACGTGCAGGCGCTGCTGAACCAGATCCTCACGTCGCGCATCCCCGATGCCACGCAACGACAGGATTTCATCAACCAGCTGATCACCGACCGCGGGCTGCCGAGTTCCCTTTCGGGTCCCGTCAATCTGTACACGCAGCAGATTGCCCTGCAGGAGAATGCGAGCATCACGTTCGGCATTCTGGGCGCGCGCAACAATATCTTTCTCACCGCGTTCCGCCTCTACCAGGAACCGATCGCCGGCTCCGGCACCCCGTTGCCTCCCGGGCTCGCCAGTGTCGCCGTCAACGACAACACGCAGTCCGGCGGATCGCTCACCTGGACGCACAACCTGACGCCGAGGGTCACGCTGAACGTCACCGCTACGGGACTGCAGACCGTCGCCAATTCGCCGCTGGTCGGCAAGACCAACCAGGGCATCGCCTCGCTCTCCGTGACGGCGCCGCTTTCGACATTGACGTCGTTATTCGCCGGGGCACGCTACCAGGCGCTGCGCTCGGACGTGACTCCCGACTACAATGAAGTCGCGGCCTTTGCCGGCTTCAACTACATGTTCAAGTGACGGTAGCCATGTACGAGACCTTCTACGGGCTGTCCGGAAAGCCCTTCCAGCTGAACCCCGACCCGTCGTTCTTCTACGCGAGCCGCGGCCACAAGCGCGCGTTCGCGTACCTCGAATACGGGCTCTACCAGAGCGAGGGCTTCATCGTCATCACCGGGGAAATCGGCGCCGGCAAGACCACGGTCGTGCGCAGCATCCTCGAGCAGCTCGATCCCGCAAAGGTGGTCGCGGTGCAGCTCGTCAGCACGCAGCTCGATGCCGACGACATGCTGCGCGCGGTGGGCGCGGCTTTCGGGCTTCCGGTCAGATCCGTCGACAAGGCGATACTCCTCGCGTCGCTGGAAGCGTTCCTGTGCCAGCTCATGACGGAGAAGAAACGCGCGCTGCTCGTCGTCGACGAGGCACAGAACCTCGCGCCCCGCGCCGTCGAGGAGCTGCGCATGCTCTCGAATTTCCAGTTCGGCGACCGGGCGCTGCTGCAGAGCTTCCTCGTCGGCCAGCCGGAGCTCCGCGCGATGATGCAGAGCCCGCAGCTGCAGCAGTTGCGGCAGCGGGTCATTGCGTCCTACCACCTCGGACCGCTCGACAAGGCAGAGACGCAGTTCTATATCGAGCACCGCCTGAAGCATGTCGACTGGAAGTTCGACCCGCGTTTCGAGCCCGCCTCCTTCGATCTCATCCACGAGCTGACCGGTGGCATCCCCCGGCGCATCAACACCCTTTGCAACCGCCTGCTGCTCGCCGGCTATCTCGCCGAAAAGCACGTGCTCGGGATCGGCGACGTGCAGGCCATCGCCCGCGAAATCCGGGACGAGATGGGACCGGACGCCTCGAGCACCCATGTCGCGGGCGCCGGCA
This sequence comes from uncultured beta proteobacterium, assembly GCA_963726775.1. Lineage (GTDB taxonomy): Bacteria > Pseudomonadota > Gammaproteobacteria > Burkholderiales > Casimicrobiaceae > CAIWHR01. The sequence continues at coordinate 59,805 of CAVSDL010000012.1, read as the reverse complement.
GTGGCACTCCAGCGGTCGCAAGCCCGCAGCCGGCCCGCATCGACGCGGCGATCTGGCATCGGCACTTCATGCGGATCGAAGAGCGGATCGATGGCCTGGAAAAGACGGTCGGGGAGGCGGTTGATCTCCTGAACGCGCTCCTCCATCCGGAAAAGGTGGCCAAGCCGGGTTCTCCCAAGGGTCGCTGATGTCCGGCATCCCGCGGCAGAAGGGGCCGCTCGCCTGCATCGTAGGGGCGCGGCCCAACTACATGAAGATGGCGCCGCTCGTTCGGGCGTTCGGTTCGCGGCCGGACCTGCCGAAGGTCGTACTGGTTCACACCGGCCAACACTACGACCTGGCGATGAACGAGCGCCTCTTCGCGGATCTCGAGCTCTCGCCGCCCGACCTCAATCTCGAGGTCGGCTCGGGAACCCATGCGGTGCAGACCGCCGAGATCATGCGCCGCTTCGAGCCCGTGCTGGACGATCTCGCGCCCTGCTGCGTGATCGTCGTGGGCGATGTCAATTCGACGCTCGCGTGCAGCCTGGTCGCTGCCAAGAAGCGCACGCCGGTCGTGCATGTCGAGGCGGGATTGCGGAGCTTCGACCGCGAGATGCCCGAGGAGATCAACCGGATACTGACCGATCAGATCGCGGACCTGCTGTTCACGACGGAACGTTCGGCCGGCGACAACCTCGCGCGCGAAGGAATCGCGGCGGAGCGCGTAAGGTTCGTCGGCAACGTGATGATCGACTCGCTGCGCCGCCACCAGCAGCGCGCGGTGCCGCCCGCCGACACGCTGCGCGGCGCCGGCGTGGCGGCCGATTTTCTCGGCGGCGCACCCGGTTACGGCGTGGTGACGCTGCATCGGCCCTCCAACGTGGACGAGCCCGCGGCGCTGCGCGAGTCACTCGCCCTTCTTGGCGATGTGGCCGCGCAGATACCGCTGATCTGGCCCGTGCATCCGCGCGCCAGCCTCAACATCGAACGCTTCGGCCTGTCGTCGCTGCTCCACGGCGCGAGGATCGCAACCCTTCCGCCGCAGGGGTATCTCGAGATGCTGGGACTCCTCGCCAACGCGAGCCTGGTGCTGACCGACTCGGGCGGCGTGCAGGAGGAAACCACCGCGCTGGCCGTACCGTGCCTCACGATGCGCGACAATACGGAGCGCCCCATCACGGTCGAGCAGGGCACCAATACGCTCATCGGCCGCGATCGCGCGCAAGCCGTCCGATGCGTGGGCGATATCCTCCACGGCGGCGGCAAGCGCGGACGGATGCCCGAGCTCTGGGACGGCCGCGCTGCACTTCGCATCGCCGACGCTCTCGGCGGCTGGCTCGGGATCTCCAGCGCCGCGCGCGAGGAGGCGCACGCATGATTGCCCGCGACGCCCCCGATGCCGTCGACGCCACGATCGTGAATGCGCTCACGGTCGACGTCGAGGACTATTTCCAGGTCTCGGCCTTCGCCGCGCACATTCCGCGCGCGTCCTGGGACACCCTGCCCTGCCGGATCGAACCGAACGTCGACCGCATCCTGGCGCTGCTCGGCGAGCGCGGGATCAAGGCGACGTTCTTCACGCTCGGCTGGATCGCCGACCGTTATCCCGCCCTGGTTCGCCGCATCACCGACGCCGGGCACGAGCTCGCCAGCCATGGCTACGAGCACAGCCGCGCCAGTGACCAGGGCTACGGACAGTTTCTCGCCGACATCCGGCTCGCCAAGGCGGTGCTGGAGGACATCTCCGGACAGCCGGTCAAGGGCTATCGCGCGCCGAGCTTTTCGATCGGTCCCGCCAACCAATGGGCGTTCGAATGCATCGCCGATGCCGGGTACCGATACAGCTCGAGCGTCTACCCCATCCGCCACGACCACTATGGCGCGCCGGAGTCCGAACGATTCGCGCACGAAGTCATGTCCGGCCTCATCGAAGTTCCGATCGCCACGGTGCGCCTGCTGCGCTCGAACTGGCCCGCGGGAGGCGGGGGCTATTTCCGGCTGCTGCCCTATCGGGTGTCGCGCTGGTCGATCGAACGCGTCAATGCGGTAGACCGCCGGCCGGCGATGTTCTATTTCCATCCGTGGGAACTCGACGTCGATCAACCGCGCGTGAAAGGACCGGGCGCGCGGGCGCGGTTCCGCCACTACGTGAATCTGAAGCGGATGGAACCGAAACTGCGCCGTCTGCTGGCGGATTTCCGGTGGGATCGCGTCGACCGGGTGTTCCTGACGGGCGGCCGCTGATGGAACCCGCCGCCGCGGGCAGCGGGCGCGTTGGGCAGCTCACCGTCGTGCGCCCCTACACGGATGACGACGCCGGGCGCTGGGAGTCGTTCGTCGTACGCTGCGCTGACGCGACGTTTTTCCATCGCATCGGGTGGCGGGAAATCATCGCGGACGTGCTTCGTCACCGGCCGCACTACCTGGTCGCCGAGCGCGACGGAGAATTCGTCGGCATACTCCCGCTGGCCGAGGTGGGAAGCCGGATCTTCGGACATGCGCTCGTTTCGCTGCCGTTCTGCGTGTACGGCGGCCCCGCCGCAATGGATCCCGAAGCCGAGCGCGCGCTCGTCGACGCCGCCGAGCTCCTCGCGCGTTCGCTGGCCGTCCAACATCTCGAACTGCGGAACCGCGCGATGAAATGCCCCGGCTGGCCGCGCCAGGATCTGTACGTGACGTTTCGCAAGGAACTCCTGCCCGAGCCGGAGGCCAACCTGCTCGCCATTCCCCGCAAGCAGCGCGCGATGATCCGCAAGGGCATCCGGAACGGGCTGCGCAGTGAAATCGACGGCTCCGTCGAGCGCCTGTTTGCGCTGTATGCCGACAACGTCCATCGCCACGGCACGCCGCCGCTGGCGCGCGCGTACTTTTCGCGCCTCCTGGAGGTGTTCGGCGACGCATGCGAGATCCTCACCGTCGTCGATGGGGGACGCCCGGTGAGCAGCGTCCTCAGTTTTCGATTCCGGGACGAGGTGCTCCCCTACTACGCAGGCGATACCGCCGGAGCACGAGACCTCGCCGCCAACGATTTCAAGTATTGGGAGCTGATGCGGCGCGCCTGTGAAAAAGGTCTTCGCCGCTTCGACTACGGCCGCAGCAAGAGGGGCACCGGCTCCTTCGATTTCAAGAAGAACTGGGGTTTTGAACCGGCGCCGCTGGCGTATGAATACCGCCTCTTCAAGCGCGACACGATTCCGCAGAACAACCCGCTCAATCCCCGGTACCGGGCCTTCATCGCGCTCTGGAAGCGCCTGCCGCGTCGTGTCGCCAACGCGCTCGGCCCGCACATCGTTCGCAACCTCGGCTAGACCGCGCGCCGTGGAACCCGTACTCTTCCTCACGCACCGGATCCCGTTTCCGCCGAACAAGGGAGACAAGGTCCGCTCCTTCCACTTGCTCGAATTCCTCGCTGCGCATTACCGCGTGCATCTCGGCACCTTCGTCGACGATCCCGCCGATCTCGAGCATGTCGCGCGGCTCCGCGAGTACTGCGCCACTTCCAAGGTCGTCGCGATCCGTCCCGCACTGGCGCGGGTACGAAGCCTCGCCGGCTTCTGGACGGGCGAGGCGCTGACGCTGCGCTATTATCGCGACGCCGAAATGCAGGCCTGGATCCATGCGACGCTGCGCGAGCAGCGCATCCGCCGCGCGCTGGCCTTCTCGTCGGCCATGGCGCAATACGTGTCCGGCATCGACGATCTGCGCGTCGTCGTCGATTTCGTCGATGTCGATTCCGCGAAATGGGGCGAGTTCGGGCGGACGCGCCGCTGGCCGCTCTCGGTGGTCTTCAAGCGCGAGGCGGCACGGCTTCTCGCATTCGAGCGTGCCGTCGCCAGGCGTGCCGACGCGACCGTATTCGTGACCTCCGGCGAAGCCGATTTGTTCCGCAGTCTGGCGCCCGAATGCGCCGCGCGCGTGGGCCATGCGGCCAACGGCGTCGATACGAATTTCTTTTCGCCGCACCAGGACCTGCCGACGCCCTTCGCCGCCGGCGACGAGGCGATCGTCTTCACCGGCGCGATGGATTACTGGCCGAACGCCGACGCCGTCTGCTGGTTCGCGCAGGAATCGCTGCCGGCGATTCTGGCAGCACGGCCGCGTGCCCGCTTCTACGTCGTCGGCATGCAGCCGTCGGCCGCCGTTCTGGGATTGACTGAGAATCCGCGCATCGTCGTCACCGGCCGGGTGGCCGATATCCGGCCCTACCTCCGCCACGCGCGCGTGGTCGTGGCGCCGCTGCGGGTCGCGCGCGGAATCCAGAACAAGGTGCTCGAAGCGATGGCGATGGCGCGCCCCGTGGTGGTATCCGCCGCTGCCGCCACGGCGCTGTCGGCGGCACCGGGAACCGAAATCGAGATCGCCACGGACGCGCCGGAATTCGCGCGCAAGACCCTGGCGCTGATGGACCCTGCGCGCGGCCACGCGATGGGGACCGCGGCACGCGCACGCGTGATTGCCGATTACGACTGGGCCACCAACCTTGCGCCCTTCGAGGCGCTGCTCGAAACGCCTGCCGTCGGTTTCGCCGGAGCAAACTGATCGCCGATCGGAATTCTTCCGTGACGCCATCGCCGCAACGACTCCCAGATGCACGCCGAACCCGAACTGGAAGGAATCCTCGCCCGTCCGCAGCAGCGCAACGGCAAGGTCGCGGTATTGATCGTCGTCTCGCTGCTCGCGTCGGTACTCGCGATCTACTGGAGGACGACTCTCTCGATGGTGTCCATCTGGCAGCGCTCGGAGACCTTCGCGCACGGCTTCATCGTCATTCCGATCTTCGTCTACCTTGCATGGCGGAACCGGGAGACCCTCGCGGTAATCGAGCCAAAGCCCTGCCTTGCCGCACTTTGGGGCATCGCGGCGGCGGGAGCGGTCTGGATGATCGGCGAACGGGTGAGCGCAGCCGTCGTCGCGCAATTCGCCATGATCGCAATGATCCCGTTCGCGGTCTGGGCCGTGCTCGGCACGCGCATGGCGAAGGCTCTCGACATACCTCTCGCCTTCCTCTTTTTTGCCGTGCCATTCGGCGAATTCCTCGTCCCGGCGCTGATGGATCGGACCGCCGACTTTACCGTCGCCGCAATCCGCGCCAGCGGCGTTCCCGTCTATCGCGACGGCAACTTCTTCACCATTCCTTCGGGCAGCTGGTCGGTCGTCGAAGCCTGCAGCGGTTTGCGCTACCTGATTGCGTCGTTCATGGTCGGCAGCCTCTATGCGTACCTGTCCTATCGTTCGCTGGCCCGGCGCGCGGCGTTCATCGTCGCTTCGATCGTGGTGCCGATCATCGCCAACTGGCTGCGGGCGTACATGATCGTGATGCTGGGCCACCTGACCAGCAACCGGCTCGCGGTAGGCGCCGATCACCTGATCTATGGCTGGATTTTTTTTGGTGTCGTGATGGCGCTACTCTTCTGGATCGGCTCGCGGTGGCGCGAGGACGAGGATCCCGTTCCGGCATCGGAGCCGGCGATAGCGGGGCGATCCGGCGCGACTCGTTCGGATCGCCGCGTGCCCGTTGCCGCCGTGGCCGCGCTCGCGTTGGCGGCGATCTGGCTGCCGATCGAGGCGCGCTTGGTGCCTGACCGCGACGCGGCGACGGTAGAGCTCGGCAAGATCGCGGGCCGCGACGGGTGGGCGGCCGTGCCCCGCGAGCTGTCGGCGTGGCGGCCGGATATCGCCGGGGCGAGCGCCGAGCTGCGGCAGACGTTCGAGAGGGGCGGCCTTCGCGTCGGGCTCCACGTCGCGCTCTTTCGGGACCAGACGCGGAACGCCAAGGCGATCACGACGCAGAATCAGCTGGTGCGCACGACGAATGCGCGCTGGAAGCAGGCAGACAGCGATACGATCGCGACCGAGATCGGCGGCCAGCCGTTCGGCCCGCGTACCGGGGTCGTGACGGACGGACGCGAACGCCTGGCGGCCTGGCAGTGGTTCTGGGTGGACGGCCGCATCACATCGAGCGAGTATGTCGCCAAGTTCTACCAGGCGCTTTCGATCCTGCAGGGGCACGGCGATCCCGTGGCGTGGGTGATCGTCTATGCCCCGACCGAACGAGGCGAGGTACAGTCGCGCGCGGCCTTGCAGGCGTTCACCGCGGCCATGCAGGGTTCCATCGAGGCCGCATTGCGCCAGGCGGCGCGCGCCGGCGCGAGCGGCTGAGCCACGCGAGGAGCCCCCAGCCCATGTGCGGCATCACCGGCATCTTCGAGACGCGCGAGGCGAAGCCCATCTCGCGCGAGGTGCTCGACCGGATGAACGAAACGCAGCATCACCGCGGACCGGACGAAGGCGGCTGCCACGTCGAGCCCGGATTGGGGTTCGGTCACCGCCGTCTGTCGATCATCGCCGTCGCGACGGGACAGCAGCCGCTCTTCAACGAAGACGGCACCGTCGTCGTCGTCTACAACGGGGAGATCTACAACTTCCGGGAGCTCGTCGCCGAACTCACCGGGCTCGGCCACGTCTTTCGCACGAAGAGCGACACCGAGGTGATCGTGCACGCGTGGGAAGCCTGGGGCGAGGCCTGCGTCGGGCGCTTCCGTGGAATGTTCGCCTTCGCGCTGTGGGATCGCAACCGCGAAACGCTGCTCCTCGCGCGCGACCGCCTGGGCGTGAAGCCGCTCCACTACGCGCTGCTGCCCGACGGCAAGCTCATTTTCGGCTCCGAGCTGAAGTCGCTGCTGGCGCACGGCGGATTTTCCCGCGAGCTCGATCCGCACGCCGTCGAGGACTATTTCGCGCTCGGCTACGTGCCCGAACCACGGACGATCTTCGGCGGCGTTGCGAAGCTCCCGCCCGGGCACACGCTGGCGATCCGGCGCGGCGTCCCCGTTTCGACTCCGAAGGAATACTGGGACGTCCGCTTTACGCTCGACAGCCGGCTGTCCGAATCGGACGCGTGCGCGCAGCTCGTCGAACGCCTTCGCGAATCGGTGCGGCTGCGGATGATCTCGGAGGTGCCTCTCGGCGCGTTCCTGTCGGGCGGCGTCGATTCGAGCGCGGTCGTCGCGATGATGGCCGGCGTATCGGCCGATCCCGTCAACACCTGTTCGATCGCGTTCGCGGACCCGGCGTACGACGAATCGGCGTGGGCCAGGAAGGTTGCCACGCGCTACGGCACCCGGCATTTCGTCGACCGCGTGGAGAGCGATGATTTCGATCTCGTCGATCAGCTGGCCCGCCTCTACGACGAGCCGTTCGCGGACAGCTCCGCAATCCCCACCTACCGTGTCTGCGGGCTCGCGCGCCGGCACGTGACCGTCGCCCTGTCCGGCGACGGCGGCGACGAGAGTTTCGGCGGCTACCGGCGCTATCGATTGCACATGGCGGAGGAGCGGCTGCGGTCGATGCTGTCGTTGTCCGTACGCGGCCCGCTCTTCGGCCTGCTCGGCCGTGCCTACCCCAAGGCCGACTGGGCGCCCCGCGTGCTGCGCGCGAAATCGACGTTCGAGGCGCTCGCGCGCGACTCGGTAGCGGCCTATTTCCACAGCGTGTCGCTCATGCGCGACGACATGCGGCGCCAGTTGTTCAGCGGTACCTTCAAGGCGAAGCTCGGTGGCTACAACGCAATCGAAGTTTTCCGCCGGCACGCGCAACGCGCGGCCACCGACGATCCGCTGGCACTCATCCAGTACCTCGACCTCAAGACCTACCTGGTGGGCGACATCAACACCAAGGTCGATCGGGCGAGCATGGCGCATTCGCTCGAAGTGCGGGAGCCGCTGATGGACCATCCGCTGGTCGAGTGGCTGGCGACGCTGCCCTCGTCGCTCAAGGTGCGCGGCAACAGCGGCAAGCACCTGCTCAAGGAGGCGATGGCGCCGCACCTGCCGGCGGAGATCATGTACCGCCCCAAACAGGGATTCGCGGTGCCGCTCACCCGCTGGTTCCGTGGTCCGTTGCGCCAGCGCGTGAATGACGCGATCCTCGGCGAGCGGCTTGCCGCGACGGGTTTGTTCAATCGGGGCTGCCTCGAACAACTCGTCGATCGCCACGCTTCCGGCGCCCGCGACCATAGCGCGCCACTGTGGTCGCTGCTGATGTTCGACGCGTTCCTGAAAAACGTGATGCAGGACGATGCGGTTCCGCAGCAGGAGAAGGCCGCTGGATGAGCCTGCGCATCCTGCACATCCTCGATCATTCGATTCCGCTGCAGAGCGGCTATTCGTTCCGCACGCGCGCCATCGTCCGCGAGCAGCGACGCCTGGGCTGGGAGACGTTCCACCTGACGACCCCCAAGCATACGGCGACCCGCGAGCCGAATGAAGACGTCGACGGCCTGCATTTTTATCGGACCACGTGGACCCCGGGCGCGCTTTCGCGCCTGCCGGTGCTGCGTGAAATCGCGCAGATGGCGGCGACGGCGCGGCGCCTTCGGGAGGTCGCGCACCTCACGCATCCGGACATCCTCCACGCCCATTCTCCGGTCCTCAACGCGCTGCCGGCGCTCCTGGTCGGATGGCGCATGAACCTGCCGGTCGTCTACGAAGTGCGCGCCTTCTGGGAGGATGCCGCCGTCGATCACGGCACCAGCCAGGAGTGGGGATTGCGCTACCGCCTGACGCGCGCGCTCGAAACGTTCGCCTTGCGCCACGCCGACCACGTCACGACGATCTGCGAAGGACTGAAGCAGGACATCGTCGCGCGCGGGATTCCCGAAAGGCGCGTCACGGTCATTCCCAATGCCGTCGATGTCACCACGTTCGCCTTCGGCGCCGAGCCGGACCTCGCGCTGAAGCGTGAGCTCGGCCTCGATGGCAGCACCGTTATCGGCTTCATCGGCTCGTTCTACGCTTACGAAGGATTGAACCTGCTGCTCGCGGCATTGCCGGGAATCATCGCGCGTGTGCCCGGCGTCCGGGTGCTGCTCGTCGGGGGCGGCCCGCAGGAACTGGCGCTGAAGGCGATCGCCGCGACGCTGGGCGTCAAGGACAACGTAGTCTTCGCAGGCCGCGTGCCGCATCAGGAGGTCTCCCGGTATTACAGCATCGTCGACGTGCTTGCCTATCCGCGGTATTCGATGCGCCTGACCGAGCTGGTGACGCCGTTGAAGCCGCTCGAGGCCATGGCCCAGGGCCGGCTTCTCGTCGCTTCCGACGTCGGCGGACACCGCGAACTCATTCGCGACGGCGAAACGGGCGTCCTTTTTCGCGCCGGCAGCGCCACCGCGCTTGCCGATGCCATCGTGGGTCTGCTGGGACAACGCGGGCGCTGGACGTGGCTTCGCGAAGAAGGCCGCCGATTCGTCGAGGAGGAGCGCAACTGGGCGGGAAGCGTGGCCCGGTATCGCCCCATTTTCGAATCGCTCCGGCGCGACCTGCAATGAATTTGAACCGTTTCCGAATCGGCCTCGTCGGACCGTTGCCACCGCCCGCCGGCGGAATGGCCAACCAGACGTTGCAACTGGCCGAGCTGTTGCAACGGGAAGGGGCCAAGGTCACGATTGTCCAGACCAATGCGCCCTGCAGCCTGCGCTGGGTCGAACGCATCCGCGGGCTTCGTGCCGCAGTTCGTCTCATGCCGTACGTCATCCGCCTGTGGCACGTAGGGCGCGAATGCGACGTGTATCACGTGATGGCGAATTCGGGATGGTCGTGGCATCTGTGCGCGGCTCCAGCCATCTGGATCGCGCGGATGCGACGGATTCCGAGCGTCGTCAATTATCGGGGCGGCGAAGCCGCGGCGTTCCTGGCGCGCTCCGGCTCCGTCGTCCGCCGGACGCTGGAACGCGCGCATGTGCTGGTCGTGCCGTCGGCGTTCCTGCGCGAAGTATTCGAGCGCGCCGGAATCCGCGCCGTCGTCGTTCCCAACATCGTCGACCTGGAGCGTTTCCATCCCGCCGACGCAAACGGGCAGCCTGCCGCCATTCGTCTCGTCGTCGCGCGCAATCTGGAATCCATTTACGATATTCCGACGGCCCTGCAGGCGTTCGCGCTCTTGCGGGAGTTCGCGCCGGAAGCCATGCTGACTGTCGCCGGTACCGGGCCGGAACGCGAGCCGCTGGGGGCTCTGTGCGTCGCTCTGGGCATCGCCGGCGCGGTGCAATTCTGCGGCCGCCTCGATCGGGACGACATGGCAAGCCTCTACCGCACGGCAACGGTCGCGATCAATCCGAGCCGGATCGACAACATGCCCAACTCGGTGCTGGAGGCCATGGCCAGCGGTGTCCCGGTGGTGAGCACCAACGTGGGCGGAGTCCCTTTCATCATGCGCGATGGCGTTACCGGCCTGCTCGTGCAGGCAGGAGACCCTGCGGCGATGGCCGCCGCTGTGCGGCGCATACTCGACGACGGTCAGCTCGCCACCAAGCTTCGCGATGCAGCGCTCGCCGACGTGCAGCAGTATGCGTGGCCGAACGTGCGGCAACGGTGGCTGGACGTCTATGCGTCGGCGTGTTCCGCGGCGCGCCCGGAGGCGCAGCCTGCATGACTCCGCCCGGCATGCTGCGCGCCCCGTACACGCGCTTCGTGTCCGGCGTGCTTTTTCCGCTCCACGAGCGGCTCAAAGGTCATTCAACCGTCGCGGCGCGTACCGCGCTCGAGGAATCGCAGTGGTGGCCGGCAGAGCGCATCGCCGCGCTGCGTCTGGAACGTCTGCAAGCGCTGCTGCTCCATGCCGGCGAGCATGTTCCCTACTATCGCGCGCTCTTTCGGCGTGCCGGGTTCGACGCCGGCAGCGTCACCGACCTGGCGGATCTCGCGCGCCTGCCCTTCCTGACCAAGGCCGACATCCGCGCGGATCCCGAGTCATTGAAGTCCGACCGGGCGGCGGGCCTGGCGCGATCGAATACCGGCGGCTCGAGCGGCGAGCCATTGGCCTTTTTCATCGGTCGCGACCGTGTCAGCCGCGACGTCGCGGCCAAGTGGCGCGCAACGCGCTGGTGGGGTGTCGACATCGGCGACCCGGAGATCGTGATCTGGGGCTCGCCCATCGAACTCGGCGCGCAGAACCGGCTGCGCGCGCTACGCGACTTCGTGCTGCGTACCCGCCTGCTTCCCGCGTTTGATATGTCCGCGACGAAGCTCGACGGATTCGTCGCTGCGATCCGCGCTACCCGTCCGAAAATGCTCTTCGGCTACCCTTCCGCGCTCGCCCGCATCGCGCGCCACGCGACGGCAGTCGGCGTGCGGCTGGATGCACTGGGCATCCGCGTGGCGTTCGTGACGTCCGAGCGGCTGTACGACGATCAGCGCGAAGCGATCGAAAGCACCTTCGGCTGCGCGGTGGCCAACGGTTACGGAGGACGCGATGCCGGCTTCATCGCGCACGCATGCCCGCACGGAGGCATGCACATCACGGCCGAAGACATCATCGTCGAAACCGTCGGTGCCGACGATCGCGAGGTACGGGCGGGCGAACCGGGCGAGATCGTCGTCACACACCTTGCCACCGCGGATTATCCGTTCATCCGCTATCGAACCGGGGACATCGGCGCTCTGGATTCGCGGGCCTGCGCATGCGGGCGCGGACTGCCGCTGCTGCGCGAAATCCAGGGACGCAGCACCGACTTCGTGGTCGCCGCAGACGGCACGGTGATGCATGGGCTCGCGCTCATCTACGTGATCCGCGAGCTTCCCGGGATTGCGGCGTTCAGGATCATCCAGGAGAGCCGCAGCGCGACACGCGTCGAGATCGTCCCCGGCACCGGATATGATTCGACGGCGAAGGGCGCCATTGTTCGGGGCCTGCAGATGCGGCTGGGACAACAAACCGCAATCACCGTCGAGGAAGTCGCGGCGATCCCCGTCGACAAGTCGGGCAAGCATCGGTACGTGGTGAGCAAGGTGGCCGCGTGATTCGCCCGCGTCAAATGGACAGCATCCACAGAGAATCGCAATGCGCGACACACTGACACTTTTCCTGATCACTGTATTCGCGATTGCGGCATTGATCCATCCCTGGCTCGGCATCATGAGCTGGACGGTGGTCGGCATCATGAATCCGCACCGTTACACATGGCTGGCCGCGGAGTGGCCTCTCGCCGCCGCCATTGCCGTCGCAACGCTGCTGGGCATGATCTTCACGCGCGACCGGATACGACCGCTCGTGGCTCCGGCAACAGTGGCACTGGTCGCGTTCATGCTGTGGATGTGCGTGACGTTGCCGTATTCCCTGTATCCGGATGACAGTCTCGACATGTGGAAAAAGGTCATGAAGATCGATTTCATGATCGTCGTGGCACTGGCGGTGCTGCATCTGCGCAGGCACGTGATGGCGCTCGCGTGGGTACTGGTCGGATCGATCGGCTTCTATGGATTCAAAGGCGGCATTTTCACCATCGCCGGCGGCGGCGTCGACCGCGTCTGGGGTCCGCCGTCGAGCTTCATCGAGGGCAACAACGAGCTCGCGCTGGCGCTGATCATGACGATTCCGCTGATGCGCTTCCTGCAGATGCAGACGCTCTCGCGCTGGATGAGGCATGGGTTGACCGTGCTGATGCTGCTGAGCGCCATCGCCGCGCTGGGATCACAGTCGCGCGGCGCGCTGCTGGCGATCGTCGCGATGGCGGTCGTGTTGTGGTGGCGCGGCCGCCAGAAGCTCGTGCTGGGCGTGTTCATCGGTCTGGTCGCCTGGGGATTGCTGACCTTCATGCCTGAACAGTGGGGCGCGCGGATGTCGACGATCGCCGAGTACCAGGAGGACGGTTCGGCGATGGGCCGGGTCAACGCCTGGTGGATGGCATGGAACCTGGCGAAGGACCGCGTGTTCGGCGGCGGGTTCACGATCTACGAGCCCGACATCTTTGCGCGCTATGCGCCCGTTCCGGGCGACATCCACGCGGCGCACAGCATCTATTTCCAGGTGCTGGGCGAGCACGGCTTCATCGGGCTCGCGCTGTTTCTGCTTATCTGGCTGCTGGTCTGGAAGTCGGCCGGATGGCTACGCAGCAACGCGGGGAAGCAGGCGGAATCGCAATGGGCGGCCGACCTCGGCGCAATGTCCCAGGCGAGCCTGGCGGCGTATGCGGTGGGCGGCGCCTTCCTGAGCCTCGCCTATTTCGATCTGCCCTACAACCTGCTGGTGCTGGTGCTCGTCGCCCGGCGGTGGGTCGAGGAAAAGGCCTGGGAGCACGACGCCGCCGGCGCCGCGCGCGCGCAGCCGGCGCCGTCACTGCCGAGTTCGCCGCAATCGTGAATGCGCTGGTCCCGGTCTTCGGATGTTTGTCGCCACGGGGACTCCGCGCGCGCCTGTCGACCCTTGTCTTTCACCGCGTGCTGCCCGCGCCGGACACTCTTTTTCCCGACGTGCCGGATGCCGCACGGTTCCGCGAAATCATTCGCTGGTTGGCGTCCTGGTTCAATGTGCTGCCGCTGGACGAAGCCGTGCGATGCCTCGCCGCCGGCACGCTGCCGGCCCGCGCCGCCGCCATCACGTTCGACGACGGCTACGCCGACAATTTCACGGTCGCCCTGCCCCTGCTGCGCGAGCACGGATTGACGGCCACGTTCTTCGTCGCCACGGGTTACCTTGACGGTGGGCGGATGTGGAACGACACGATCATCGAGGCCATCCGCCACTGCCGTGCTACCGCGATCGATCTCGACGCTCTGGGGCTCGGCCGGCACGTCCTCGGCACGCCGGGTGACCGACGGGCCGCGATCGAGACATTGATCGCCCACGCAAAATATCTTCCGACGGCGCAAAGGCTGTCATTGACCGAGCGGATTGCAGCGAGTGCCGGCGCGACGCCGTCGACCGATCTGATGATGACCGCGCAGCAGGTAAAGGGCCTGCGCAGCGCCAGCATGCAGATCGGGGCTCATACGGTATCGCATCCGATTCTTGCGAACCTCCCCACCGACGACGCGCGCCGCGAAATTGCCGGCGGCAAGGCGCAGCTCGAGAATCTGCTCGGCGAACGCGTCGGGCTGTTCGCCTATCCGAATGGCAAGAAGGACGAAGACTATCTCGACCCGCACGTTGCGATGGTGCGCGCGGCCGGATTCGACGCCGCGTTCTCCACCGAATGGGGTGCCGCTGCCGCCGGATCCGACCTGATGCAGCTTCCGCGCTTCACGCCATGGGATCGCGGCCGCATTCGCTTCGGGACACGCCTTGCGGCCAACCTGATCAGGTCGCGCCGCCGCAGCGATTGAGATTGCGGATCGCTGCCGTTCGCGGCGCAATCTCGGCACGATGTCATTGGCGCGCGGCCGCGCGCCCGGCGATGATCCTGTCGGACTTGCCGGCACTGCAGGAAGCCGGGGGGGGTTGGGGCGCTCGCCCCAGTCTCCTACTTTTCCGCGACGGTCTTCAGGTTGGCCAGGCCGGTCTCGAAGTCCTTGCCCACCATGCTGTCCATGCTGACAAACACCGTCATGAGCTTCGCCAGATAGGGACTGGGACCATACATGGCCCACGTGACGTTCGTGGAATTGCCTTTGGGTTCCAGCGTGAATTCGGCGATGTTGTGCGCTTCCATCGGCCTCGCGAAATCCAGCTTGATCGTGAGCCTGGACGATGGCGAGGACTCGGTGATCTCCATGCGTCCGGCGCCGACCTTGTCGGTGCCATCCCACGCATATGTCGCGCCCTTGCCGTTTGCCGGCCCGCTGTGGGTTCTCTTCATCGCGGGATCCAATTTTTCCCAGGGCGACCACGAGCCCCAGCTGTGGAAGTCGTCGATGAACGCAAAGATTCGCTCGGGTGGCGCCTGAATGCTCGCCACGCGCTGGACACGGAATGTGTCGGGCTTGGTCGCGGCAAAGGCAAGAAGAGCGGCGAGCAGGACAGCGATTACGATCGCAACGGTCTTGAACATGCTTCCCTCCGGTACCGGTTGGAAATCGCATCAGCGCGCCGCGACCACCTGGCGAATATCGATCCGCGACGGCCCCTTCGCTCCGGCGCAGCACGGAGCCGTCCCTGATGCATTGGCCGCACTCGTCCACGGCGGGAGCAGCCTCACCGCGGCCCTGCGTTCCGGGGATCTGAAAATAGAGGGCGACAAGGCGCAGGTCAAGCGCTTCCTGACCCTGTTTGCGCTTCCCGAGCCGGCGCCAGCGCATTCGCGCCGGGGTTGAACGACGTAGGAGCCTCGCCGCCGGCGACGCGTTACTGAGCTCGGGTCCTCGCAGCGAGGCACCTCCCCATCAGCACGACGATCGGGCCTTGATCCGGTATCGCGAAGCGAGAGCACCAAGGTCTTTCATAATCACCGCGGCGGCTTGTCTCACCCTACAATGTCGGGCATGCGAACCCCACTGCTCGTCGCCGCCGCATCCCTGACCTGGCTTGCGGCATTTTCGGCGCCCCTCGGGGCCGCGGAAATCCGCCAGGAGGCTGACTTCGCGCCAACGTCGACCGCCACCGAGGCGACTGCTGCGCACGCGTCACCCGTTGCGCGGGCGAGCGCACGCGTCATCGTGAAATACAAAGCCGATTCACCGCTGCTGCGCAAACACGCGCTGTCGGTCGCCGCGCAACAGGCTGATCAGGCCGAAGCGCTGGGCCAGCGAATGGGCGTGGCGTTGCGCGCAGGGGCGAGCGTGTCCGAACGCGCTCACGTTGTATTCGCCAGCGGCATGACTTCGGAACAACTGGCGGAGCGCCTCGCCGGCGAGAGCGACATCGAATACGCCGTGCCCGACCAGCGCCGCCGCCGCTTCACCGCGCCGAACGATCCGTTGTATCTGTCGGGTCCGCCCGTCTCGGGGCGCAAAGGCGGCCCCGTGGTCGGCCAGTGGTACCTGCGCGCTCCGGCGGGTGAAGTGCAGTCGTCCCTGAATATCGAGCCGGCGTGGAACGTCACCACCGGCGGCTCGAACATCGTGGTGGCCGTGATCGATACCGGCGTGCGTTTCGAGCATCCCGACCTGCAACGCGTGTCGGCCGGTGGCAACCTCCTTCCGGGCTACGACATGATCAGCAATGTGGACGTGGCCAACGACGGCGATGGCCGCGACGCCGACGCATCCGATCCTGGCGACTGGCTCACACAGGCCGAAGTCGAGCAGGTGGACGGTCCGTTCTACCAATGCGACACCGTCGCCGAAAACAGTTCATGGCACGGAACCCAGACCAGCGGTCTGATCGCCGCATTGACCGACAATGGCGTGGGCATGGCCAGCATCGGACGCAATGTACGCGTACTGCCGGTTCGGGTTCTGGGGAAGTGCGGTGGCTTCGATTCGGACATCATCGCCGGCATGCGTTGGGCGGCGGGCCTCAGTGTGGCCGGTGTACCGAGTAACCCGAATCCCGCGCGGGTGCTCAACCTAAGCCTGGGCGGCGACGGTGTCTGCAGGGCGGCCTACCGCGATGCCGTGGCCCAGATCAATTTTGTCGGCGCTGTGGTGGTGGCGTCGGCCGGTAACAGCACCGGGCATGCCGTGAGTGTGCCGGCGAATTGCCCTGGCGTGATAGGCGTGGCGGCGTTGCGGCACGTCGGCACCAAGGTCGGTTTTTCCGACCTGGGGCCGGAAATCAGCGTCAGCGCACCGGGCGGCAACTGCGTCGACATCGGGCCGGGCGCCGCCTGTCGGTACCCGATTCTCACGACGTCAAATTCCGGGCTCAGCGTGCCCGATTCCAATGAGGACGGTGGCTCGATCTACACCGACAGTTTCAAAGTCTCTCTGGGCACCAGCTTCTCGGCGCCGTTGGTGGCGGGCACGGTAGCACTGATGCTGTCGGCCCGGCCGGCTATTACGCCCGCCAACGTGCGTGCGTTGTTGCAGGCCACCGCGCGGCCGTTTCCAACGACCGGGGGAGACAACGGTGACGGAACCCTGGTGCCCCAATGCACCGCGCCGCAGCCCACCGGCGCTGCCCAAATTGACCAGTTGCAGTGCTACTGCACCACAAGCACCTGCGGTGCGGGCATGCTCGACGCAGGTGCAGCGGTGCTCGCGGTGCAAGCCGTCGGTTCTCCGAACTACACCGGACTGTTCTGGAACTCTCCCGCCTACTCGGAATCCGGATGGGGCATCAACTTTGCGCATCAGGGCGACGTCATTTTCGCCACGTGGTTCACGTATGACCAGACCGGCACCGCGTGGTGGCTGGCGATGACCGCCACCAGGACATCCAACGGCAGCTACTCGGGAACGCTCTACCAAACGCATGGGCCAGCCTTCGACGCAACGCCATTCAGCCCGGCGGCGGTAACCGCGTCGCCCGTCGGGTCCGGGACCTTGACGTTCAGCGATGCCGACAATGGAACATTTGCCTATAGCGTAGGCGGCATTGCGCAAACCAAGTCGATCACGCGGCAGGTATTTGCGCCGGTGCCGACGTGCGCGTGGGGCCTGCAGGCTGATCTCGCGTCGGCGACCAATTACCAGGACTTGTGGTGGGCAGCACCGGCGGGAGCGGAGTCGGGCTGGGGCGTCAACTTCACCCATCAAGGCAACACCATTTTTGCGACCTGGTTTACCTACGGCGCCGACGGCAATCCGTTGTGGCTCGCAGTCACGGCACAGATTTCAGCCCCAGGGGTCTACACCGGGACGCTATACCGCACGGCCGGTCCACCGTTCAACGCGACGCCGTTCCTTCCCGGAAACGTTGCATTGACTTCCGTGGGGGCGGCAACGCTGACCTTCGCCAACGGCAACAGCGCCACATTTGCGTATACCGTCAACGGCGTAAGCCAGACCAAACAGATAACGCGGCAGGTCTTTCGCGCGCCGGGAACGGTGTGTCAGTAATGCGACCCGGCGCCGAATCGTACGCTCAACGTCGACCCTCGCCGCGCAGGTGATTCGCCTCGAGGCTGAGCGTCGCTGGCGGTCTGATCCCGCCATGCCGCAAAAAAAACGCCGCGCTGCGGGCTGGCAGCGCGGCGTGCTGACGAGGTGCCGGGGAATCCTACTTCGTCAGTGCCGCCCGGGCCGCCTCGATCTTCGCTTTCACGGCATCGAGGTTGAAGCTCGCGCCCTTCTGCATCGGGGGGAACTCGATTGCGGTCATGGCGAGTTTCGCCACCTCCGCCTGCACGAACACGAAACGCCAGAATTCGTACTTGAACCAGTCGAAGTATTGCAGGGACCCCTGCTTGACTCCGTCAACCGGCCAACCCGTGCGCTCGAATGGATCGATGCGCAGGTTCGTCAGGTACGGCACGTCAGGCTTGGTCTTGTCGCCCAGCCAGCCGCCGGGCTGGTCGATGAAGCGATACTTGTAGTCGTCGATGCGCACGGCGCCCAGTTCGCTTTCCCCGAAGTAGAAGATCTCGTGGCGATTCGACGGCCCCTTGCCGGTGATCAGGTCGAGCTGGTTGTAGCCGTCGAGATAGTTCTTGTAGGTGCGGCCGTCCATCGTCTTGCCCTTCTTCAGCTCCTCGGCGATGTTCGGGTTGCCGGCAGCCGCCACGAGGGTCGGGAACCAGTCCAGTCCGGAAATCAGGCCGTTCTCGACCTTGCCCGCGGGCACCTTGCCCGGCCAGCGGATGATCGCCGGCACGCGGAAGCCGCCTTCCAGGACCGTGCCTTTGCTCTGCGCGAACGGCGTCTGCCCGCCATCCGGCCAGGTGAAGACTTCGGTGCCGTTGTCGGTGGTGAAGATGACGATGGTGTTGTCGTCCACGCCCAGGTCCTTCAGCTTCTTCATGACCAGGCCGACGTCGTCGTCGAGTTGCGCCATTCCGGCTTCATGGATGGTCCAGCTGTTCTTCGAGTTGCGCAGCGCCTCGTACTTGGGCGAAAGATGGGTGACGATGTGCATGCGCGTCGGGTTGAGCCAGAGGAAGAACGGCTTGCCGTCGGCCTTGGCCTTGTCGACGAACTTCAGCGCGAGATCGCGAATCTCGTCGTCGATGGTTTCCATGCGCTTCGGGCACAGTTCTCCGGCATCCTCGATCTTCTGCTTGCCGACCTTGCCCCAGCGCGGATCCGCCGTGGCGTCGTCGGTGGCGGTCGCCCACGAGTGGACCATATTGCGCGGACCGACCTTCGGCCGGAGGTCCTGCGGGTAGTTGGGGTGGCACGGGTCCTCCATCGCGTCCAGGTGATAGAGGTAGCCGAAGAATTCGTCGAAGCCGTGGACGGTGGGCAGGAACTGGTTCAGGTCGCCCAGGTGGTTCTTCCCGAACTGTCCGGTGGCGTAACCCATCGACTTCAATGCCGTCGCGATCGTCGCGGCCTCCGCCGGCAGGCCGATCGGGGAGCCGGCCTGGCCCACCGTCGTCATTCCGGTGCGGATCGGCAGTTCGCCGGTGACGAAGTTGGCGCGGCCCGCGGTGCAGCTCGCCTCGGCGTAGTAGTCGGTGAAAATCATGCCCTCGGCAGCGATCTTGTCGAGGTTCGGCGTCCGGCCCGCCATCAGGCCGCGGTGATAGGCGCCGATGTTCCACATGCCGATGTCGTCGCCCATGATGACGACGATGTTGGGCTGCTTGCCAGGTGTCTGCGCGAGCGCCGGCGGTGCCGCGAACATCGCGCTTACCAGGCCAACGATCACCAAGGAGAATTTTCGAACCAGAGGCATGGGGTCTCCAACCAATTGAAAAAAAATCAACTCCTCGCTTGAATCGCCGGGAGTCGCCTGCCGGTTTCACGGCGTGGGAATGATACCGAAAATAGCACGCGGTGTGGCTCTATTTCGATGCCGCCCTCCAGGGTGCAGGGTCAATCCATCCCTCCTGGCCAAAGCGCGCGTTTCGCTCTGGATCGCAACGGACGCGCCGGGATGGTGCACGTTCAATCGCAAATGCGGGTAAAGGAACGCACGTCGCTCCGCGAGGTCGAGGAACATCGCAACCTGCAAGAACGGATGCGCAAGGCTCGCAACATTTCAGCCGGCGAGCGCATCCGGCGCGCCTGATCCAGATTTCCTTTGTGCCAGGAGGGACAATTGGCGCATAATCTCGCCGCTGCGATGCAGGCGTTGCAGCTATGGATGTCCGGTTCGGCGTTTCGGCGACGCGTTGATCGTCCTGGCCCGTGCTAAGAAGATTGACCGCCCGATGATACCGAGCAGAACTTCGTTGTTCCCGAGTCACCCGCGGCGGCCCGCTTGAACCGCGGCATCGCGTTGCTCGCCGTGGTCGCCTCGATCGCGGCGTCGGGTGCCGCTTTCGCGCAGTCAGCGGCACAAGATTCAGAGCCGGCCCGGCCATCAACGTCGGCGTCGCCCGCGGCGCAGGCGTCAGCCGCTTCGGCCTGGGATGCCCCCGAGCCGTGGCGAACCGACCGCTTCTACCTGGAAACGAGCGTCTACACGAAGCACTTTCACTACGATGCTGCGCACGACGATCACCAGCACCTGATCCTGGGCGAGTGGAACATCACCGAGGAGTGGCTCGTTGGCGCGGGGGTGTTCGACAATTCATTCGGCCAGGCGTCGCAGTACGTGTATGGGGGGTTTCGATTCCGGCCATTCGCGAGCCTGCAGCCCCTCTATTTGAAATTGTCCGCCGGGCTTGTGCATGGTTACACGGGCCAGTACCAGAACAAGATCCCCTACAACAGTTCGGGGATTGCCCCGGTGATCGTGCCGTCGGTGGGCTATTGCTTCAACCGGTTCTGCTCCGAGCTCGTCATCTTCGGCACCGCTGGCGCGCTGGTCACGTTCGGCGTAACGATTCCCTAGCCTGCGACAATGAATTGGAAAGGCTCATCAGCTTGATCCCCGGATCGCGCAGTGCCGCCTGAATGGCGGTGGTCTGCGACCCGCCGACACCGGTGCCATTTCCATTGTGTTTTTCCCGCAAGTGCTTCGTTTGATATAGGTCAATACGCCGAAGAGCGCTTCTCGTGAGACTCCACAATGGTGACCCGACCGGGGGGACGGGGGAGGTAGAGGAGCCGAACGCCATCATGCATTCTCAGCCGCAGGCCCTGCGCGGCATCTCGGGGTCGAGCCGGCGCATTCCTGCGCGTCATTCCTGTATCTCGGGCAGGCGCAATCTGCGTCGCAATTGCTCGCAGTAATTCTCAGCCGCGCATCGTTGACCTGACGACGATGCGCGCGCGCCGTTCGCCCGTTCCTCTTACCTCCGCTGACTTTGTGGTCGTGCCGTCGATGCGTACAAGAGATCAACGAACGAGGAGAGATCATGGTAGACCGCAGGGAGTTCATCAAGACCGGTGCCGCGATCGGCGCCGGAATGTTGCTCGGTGTTCACGGGCGCGCGGCCTGGGCGTATTCGCAAAGCCCACGCCTTGCCAAGTTCACGCATCCGTTGCGAGGGGTCGGCGGTAACGGCATACCACTGGCGACATCCGACGGCACCCGGCTGTGGAAGACTGCCGCAGGAACCACCACGGCAACGCACTATTCGATCGACATCGCGCAATACACGGATCAGCTCCACCCCGATCTTCGCAGCACCCACTTGTGGGGCTTCGGTCAGAGAGGAAATTTCAAACATCTCGGCGGGATCATCGCGGCCAAGCGCGGCGCGCCCGTTCAGGTCACATTCCGCAATCGCCTGCCTGCCCAGCACATTCTCCCGGTGGACACCACGATCCCCGGTGCGGAACTTGCGCCCAATCGCACGAGCGTCCACCTGCACGGAGGCCTCGTGCCGTGGGTCAGCGATGGCGGCCCGCACACCTGGTTCGATCCGAACGGCGGCTTCGGGGAAAGCGCGGGCACCAACGGGACGATATTCAAGTCGATCAATCCGCGGCTGAAGGCGGGCGAAGCCGAGTATTACTATCCCAATCAGCAGAGTGCCCGGATGCTCTGGTACCACGACCACGCAATGGGAATCACGCGGCTCAATGCCTACGCGGGAATCGCGTCCGGTTACGTCATCTACGACGATTACGAGCTGGAGTTGGTAGCCGCCGCGAACCTCCCGGGACCGCTGGATCCGAGGACGGTCTACCTGATCTTCCAGGACAAGATCTTCGTCGATTCGGATGCACAGATGTCCGTCAAGGATCCGACGTGGAAGTCGCTGATGCCGAACTCGCGATCGGGCGATCTGTGGTACGCGCACGAATACGATCCTCTCCGCTGGGACGTCAGTGGAGGTACGCCGCCTCCGGTCTCCTGCATCCCGGAATTCTTCGGCGACACGATCCTCACCAATGGCACGGTCTATCCGTTCCTCGAGGTTGAACCGCGGCAGTATCGTTTGCGCGTACTGAATGCGTGCAACGCGCGATTTCTCAATCCGCGGCTCGTCTACGCGAAGGGATCGAAATTCCCGAACAGCACCGAACCCGGCACCATGCCGGGTCCGGGGCTCGTCCAGATCGGCACCGAAGGCGGGTTCCTGCCGCAGCCGACGCCGGTCAGCGGTCCGGGACTGCCGTTACTCGTCGTCGCGCCGGGCGAACGCGCCGACCTGATCGTCGATTTCACCGGAGTCACCCCCGGATCGACGCTGATTCTGTACAACGACGCGCCCGCGCCGTATCCGATGGCCGCGCCAGGCACCGCTTTCAGCGCGCAGCCGCCCGGATACGGCCCGGATACGCGCACGCTGCTGCAGGTCCGGGTGAAGGCTCGCAAAGGTGCCGCCAATCCGGCGATCCAATTGCCGGGGAGCCTGACGCCGACCGATCCGTTCCTGATCGCACAGGTACCAGGGGTTCCGACCGACCCGCCGGCAGGCACGCCGGTCCGCCGGCTCACGTTGAACGAGCAATTCGACGGCTTCGGGCGCCTGATCCAGATGCTCGGAACGGACGCCGACGTCCCGGCAGGCTCCGGAACATTCGGGCGAGCCTACGATGACACCGCCACCGAAAACATCAACGCCGGCTCCACCGAGGTGTGGGAGATCCTGAACCTCACCGGTGATACGCACCCGATGCACTTTCACCTCGTCAATGTCCAGGTCCTGTCGCGACAGGCGTTCGACGACGTCAATTACGCGGGTGGCGAGCCCACCTATTTGGACGCCCCATTTGCGCCTGACGACAACGAGCTGGGTTGGAAGGAAACCGTGCGCATGAACCCCGGCGAAGTGACCCGCGTGCTCATGAAATTCGATCTGCCGGTGGTGCCGTTCACCGTTCCCGACAAGCCCGCGCACCGGCGGTCACGAGTACGTATGGCACTGCCACATCCTCGAGCACGAGGAGCACGACATGATGCGGCCGCTGATCGTGAGGTGAGAAAGATGTGACTTGGGCAGGGACGCCGGATTCGCCGCGCCGACCGGGTGCCGCCCACAGGAACGAGGTTCGCCGTCGGTTTTGCCGACGGCGGCCTCGGCTATCTCGCCAGTCGAAGGACCCGACGCTGAACGCGCGGTCAGGTTGCTTGCCCGGTACCCTGCTGCTCCTCGGGCGGGCGCACATTCCGGAAGTACGCAAGCAAGAGCAGGTCGTAGACGATCTTCAGCCCGCCCGCCGCCACGAGCGGCCATCCGAAAGTCGAAATCGACAGCAGATAACCCGCGAGGAACGGGCTGGCGGCGGATGCCAGGCTGCGCGGAACCGACGTCATGCTCGCCGCCGCGGGACGCTCCGCGGGCGGCACGATCGCCATGACGTACGAGCTGCGCGTCGGCACGTCCATCTGCGACAGAGCGCTGCGGACGAACAGCAATGCGATCACGTAGCCGACCGCCGGCATGAACGGAATCAGGATCAGGCATACGCTGGAGGGAAGGTGGGTGAAGACCATCGTATTGACGAGCCCGATTCGCGCCGCGATGCGCACCGCGACCAGGTAGGACAATGCGGTGAGCAGTCCCGTCCAGAAGAAGACGACGCCGGCCACCTCCAGCGACATGCCGAATCGCTGGTAGAGCCAGAGTGCGAGCATCGACTGAACCACGAATCCGCCGCCGAAGGCGTCGAGGCTGAACAGCGTTGCCAGCACGAGCACGCGCTTCCGCGACTCCCTGAGTGGGGCCGCGGTTGCAGACGAACCCGTGACGTCGGTACCGGGAAGTCCCCGGTAAGCGAGCGCAACCAGGAGTCCAAGCGCCCCATACAGCACGAACATTACCTGCAACGATACCCTGGGTGACATCCCCGTGATGCTCGCCAACGCGCCGGGCAGCGCGGCGGCCAGCGAGCCCACGGCAGCGGCGATGGAGCCGACCAGACTGTAGCGAGCGAATACGCGCGTGCGGTCCCTGCTCGCTGCGACGCGCGACAGCACGGCATGCTCAAGCGGGAGGAACACGCTGACGTCGCCGCTCGACGGATTCAGCGTGCCCACGATGGCGATCACCAGCAACGGCCAGAAGTCGATCGCGAAGGCGAAGCCGACGCCGGTCGCCGCCATCAGGACGGCCGCTGCCAGGAGCAGCGTGCGGTAGTGCCACCGGTGCGCATGCAATCCCACCGCGAGCGTAAGCAAGCCCGAACCGAAAAGCGTCGCCGTGGCGATCACTCCAACCTGCAGGGCGCTGAACCCGAGGTCGAGCAGATACAGCGGAAGCAACAGGCTGACGAAGCCGTCGCCAAAGGCGCGAATGCCTTTGGCCGCCAGGACACGGGCAACAATCCGACGGCTGCTCATGACCCGCACGCGCGGCCGATACGCGGCACGAAAACGAGGATTTCCGGAATTTCCAAGGCAGCCTCCTCCTTGGGCGAATAACCCAAGATCAGAAGCAGAACTTGGACGCGACGTGCGCCTGGGAGCCGGGGAGTCTGCTTACCGTCCCCGGGAATGCATGGCAGAACGATGTTAGCGCACCGCTCGGGGATTCTCAACCGCGGACACGGGAGGGTCCATGCGCGGCGCCCTATTGCGAAACGGAACGGATAGCGTGCACTTCGGCGCGACGCATCAGCGCCGTTTTCGCGCGCGGACCGCGTTGCGCGGCTGTTTGCGCGCGGCTTGTCGACCCGGCTCTTGCCGCGCGGCGTCGGCCTTCCTGTCGGCGGCAATCTCTTCGTGCAGCCACGCGCGGAACGTGACCAGCTTCGGCGAGTCCGCGTTGCGCGGCGGAAAAACGAGATAGAACCGGCGGGTCGCGGGTGACTCGATCGCGAAGGGCCGGACCAGCACGCCATTGCGCTCGTCGTTGCCAAGCAATGTGGCGCGGCCGAGCGCGATCCCCTGACCTTCGGCGGCGGCCTGCATCATGTGCGACGAGTCGTTGAAAATCGGGCCACGGGTCGGCTCCGGCCAGTCGAGCCCGGCGGCTTCGAACCACGGCTTCCACGGTTCGTTGTCCGAACGGAGGAGCACGTAGCGCGCGAGGTCGGCCGGACGTTTCGGAACTCCACCCGCGATGCGAGGGCTGCACACCGGGAAGAACGAGTCGTCGAGCAGGTGCTCGGCATGCACGCCGTCCCACTGCCCGAAGCCGTAGCGGATCGCCACATCCGCGTTGTCGCGCAGGAAATCGACGTTCGCCATGTTCGACCCGACGTCGAGGTCGATGTCCGGATGCGCGGCGAAAAAGCGACCGATGCGCGGCAGCAGCCACCGTGCTGCAAACGAGGGGACGGCACTCACCCGCAACAGCCGCGGATTGGCGCGCGTCGTGATCTCCTGCACGGCGGTCATCAGTTCCGCGAACGCCGCGCGCACGCGCGTCGCGAAGCGCTCGCCTTCGTCGGTCAGGCGGATGCCGCGACCCGCGCGCTCGACGAGCCGCACGCCGAGATCGGCCTCGAGCGATTTGATCTGGTGGCTGATTGCGCCGTGCGTCAGGTGCAGCGATTCCGCTGCCCGGGTCAGGCTGCGCTCGCGCGCCGCCGCCTCGAAGGCGCGCAGGGCCTGCATCGGAGGAAGTCGGGTGGCCATGGCTCTAAATGTTAACAATACTCACATATTGTACGAAAACAAATCGATTGTCCCGTCGCGATGGTCTACATAGAATTCGGTCATGCAGCTGAGGTGTTCCGGAGGATACGACATGACAATGAGACTCGCAATTGAAGCACCCGGCGCGGCAACCGTCAACAAGGGCACGGGCAGGGCGCGGCGCATGCCGCTCCCCGTCCCGGATGCGGCGGTCGCGGAGCCGCCGATCGGCGCCGGCATTCCCGCGGACGACGTCGGCGCCGCGGAAACCGTTCATCCCGGCCATGCGGGCCCGCATGAGGCATTCGCCCTACCCATGGGTGGAAGCGCTGGTGACGTTCACGGTCATGGCTTGGTTCGTCGCGGCGCTTGCCGGAATGATCAGCGAAATGTACGGCGGGCCATCGGGGCCGGTGGCAGAGTCGACGGTCACTGCGGTGGCACCCGCCGCAACGCCGTTCGTTGCAGCCGGTCCGGCGAGCGCGGCGGACGCCGGATCGAATTCGATTTGAAGCAGAAAAAGGACAAACAATGAACTCCGAACCGGCAGGCAGTCCAGGCACGGCGGCGGTTGCGACCGTGGGCCAACGAAGCGTGACCGCCGCACTCCTGGTCGCAACGACGTTGGCTGAACTCGGTCGGCGCGTGGCGCGCGCGCTGGCTCCGTGGCGCGACGGCGCATGGGCGACCCCGCGGGTGCGGCGCCAACGTCGCGACAACTGGGAAACCGCGGCAGCAGAACGGTACCTGCGCGGCGCCAGCGATGTTCATGACCTCGAGCGTCGGCAGCGCACGTGGGACGGTGACGAGGTCAGCGCCTACCGGATGTCCGGATGGCTTTGATCATCGAAGCGCGAACGGCTCACGAGCCCGGCACGAGCGACGGGTGCACGAGCAACGGTGCGCGCAGAGGACGGCGCGCCCGGCGAAGCGTTACGCCGCGTAACTCAGCACCGCAAAGAAATGACAGCCGGTGCCGGCAACGACGAAGCCGTGCCATACCGCGTGCGCGTATCGCAAGCGGGAATCCAGCATGAAGAACACGACTCCGACCGTGTAGGCAAGCCCGCCGGCTGCGAGCAGCGCAATGCCTGGCAGCGGCACGCGCTCGACAAGCGGCACGGCCGCGATGACCACGAGCCAGCCCATGACGAGATAGAGTCCCGTCGAAAGCCAGGGGTGCGACAGACGGTCGACGGCCTTCAGCGTGACGCCAAGTGCCGCAAATGACCACACCAGCCCGAACAGCGACCAGCCCCAGGGGCCCCCCAGCGCTCCAAGCGCGAACGGCGTGTAGCTCCCCGCGATGAATACGTAGATTGCGGCGTGATCGAGCGTGAGGAACACGCGCTTGGCGCGCCCCGCCGGCAGGGCGTGGTACAGCGTCGAGGCCAGATACAGCAGCACCATCGTCGCCGCAAACACGGCGGCGCCGACGATGTTGACGGCGCCGAGGTGGCGCGCCGCGAGCATCAGGAACGGGACGGCCACGATGGCCGCCAGCAGCGCCACGCCATGGCTCACGCTGTTGGCGATTTCCTCGCCCAGGCTCTGCGCGCGCTCGGTCATGCCCGCCATTGTCGCACGGCGAGCTGTGCCGCCGGCGCCTACCGCGCTAGCGGGAGGCTACTTCGACTGCACGTAGATCGCAACGGCCTGCATTTCGGCCGGCGTCATGTCCTTGACGATGCCGTGCATGACCGGGGCCTTGCGCACCAGCGACTGGATGTATTCGATCTGCTTCGAGACGTACTTGGCGTGCTGCCCCGCAAGGCGGGGGAAATCCGCCAGGCCCGTGGCGTCCGCGCCGTGACAGGTTGCGCAGGCAAGGATGGAGCGTTCCGGCACACCCTGCTCGTAGAGCTGCTTGCCTTTCGCGATCAGCGTCGGGTCGCCAGGTTTCCCGGGGGCGGGCGGCTGCGCAGCATAGTAGCGGGAGATGCTGTCAATCATGGGGTCGTTGAGATCGCCGGCGATCCCCCACATGAAGTCGTGGGCGATCTTCTCCTCCCGGGTCTTGCCCCGGAACGCCTCGAGCTGCGATACGAGGTAGCCGCGGCGCTGCGCGGCGAGAATGGGAAACTCCGGCGACGTGCTGATTCCGCGCGGGCCATGGCAGGTCGAGCACAGGTTGACGGCCTTTTCCTCGCCGGCCTTCTGCTGCTCGACGTCTGTCGCCTTCGCGGCCACCTGAGCGCCCGCGACCGTCACTGCACCCGCGAGTATCGCGCCGACCATTGCCAACCCGATGTGCTTCATCGCCATACCCCTATGTCCGAAAACGGCGCGAGGAGCCATCCGCCGATTCTGCCCCGTCGCCCCAACGTTGTCCGTAGCCGGAACCGTCAAAACGCCACCCAGATGTTGAAGAATGCCGTGTTGTTGTCGCCGGCATTGCGGCCATTGCCATCGTAGTTGTTCTTGGCGCCGTCGAACTTGTTGTAGCCGGTGTACTGGAACATCAGCCGGACGTTCTGGATCGGCAGGTAATCGAGTTCGATGATGTAGCCGTTGCTGTTGGGCGTGCGGGCAGCGCCGCTGGCGTCGGTGCCGTAGAGTCCGGCGTCGGCGCTTCCCGTTGTGGAGAAGTACGCCAGCGTCCCGCCATATTTCCGGTCGTGATAGTACGTGCCCTTGAGCTTGAACGTCTTGAGAGTATCGCTGGAATTCGCCGGCGTCGGGCCGGCACCGATGCCCTCGCCGGTTTCCTGCACTGCGGCATAGCTCGCGTTGTAGGACTGCTTTTCTTCGATGTAGGTTGCCTGCGCGGTGAATGTGTGCGGGTCGGTGATGTACTGGTATTGCGCATCGACGGCGATATCGCGATAGCGGTCGGTCGCAGTCGAGGTGTCGAAATTGCTGGGATAGCGATTCACGATCATTCCGTAGGTGCCGATCATTACCGAGTTCGCACCCCAGTCGTGGCTCAGTGCCAGGCGCCAATACGGATTGTTCCAGTTCTGGACCGCGGCAACGCCGCCGTCCGTGTGGATGTCCTGCCCGGCACGCAGGAACGAAAACGCGCCGTCGGCCGTATGATAGAAAGATAGCTCTCCGTAAACCATCTTCTTCCACCACAGGTATCCGCCTACTCCTGCTACCTGTTGTCCAAGGCTGCCGTCGATTTGTGTCGCGGCGGCGGGTGTCTGTGCCAACGGCGACGACGTGTACGGAAAGCCGAACGCGGGCGTGCTGTTCCACGGGTCCTGAACGGTCGGGCTGTTGTTGAGCGTGAGCCCATAGATCAGGTCGGGTTCCGCGGCCCCCGGACTGCTGTACTTGCCGGCGGCTCGAAGGTCGACGTTGTCGATCCCGCTGTGCCCGCCCAGCGTGCCGTCCGTCACCGTGGCCAGATTGTCATACGACCACTGGATGAAACCACCGAGATAGTCGTTGACCTTGGTGGCGAGAAACAAGCTGCCGCCGGCGAACACGGCGCTGTTGTTCCGCTGGTTGACCGTGACGGTGTCGCCTGTTTCGGGGTCCGTCGCGTGATTGTTCTTGGTGTTGGTGACGGAAGCCTCCGCCATCACCGCCAGCGGGAGGTAGTTGAAGCCCTCCGACGAAACAAACGTCTTGCCGATCGTGTAGCCGGTCAGCTTGAAGTACCGGCCGTACGGTGTCAGTTCGGGAAAGCTGACGTGGCAGGCGATGCACTCCTGCCCGGTTTGCCGTGCAAACGATGGGACCGCGAGGGCCGGATTGGCCGCCGCGATCGCCAGCAGCGCCAACGCCACGAGTGCTGCCAATCGGGCAGCGATTCGCCTCCGCATCATGACTCTCCTCCGAGAGATGGTTCGAAGCACCCGCATCCTGGGAAAATGCGGCGACCGCGGAGTCGTTGGAGTACGGGAGCAGCGAGTCCGTCAGCGAACAGTACTCGGCAGGGCAGGCATGTCCTTGACCTGGATCAAGTCCGGATGTGTAACACCGGAGGTAACACGGGAGCGCGCGGGATTGTTCCGATCTCGGGGACCGGAAGCTTGCCGTCGGCTCCGGCCCAATGCGGGTGGCCACCCGCGAGAACATGCGACTGGCGCCCGACCGAGCATCGCGTCACGCATGTTGCAACGCTGCTCTCAGGCCCGACGCCTGGCTAAGAGCGGCTGCTCGGAACGGTTGGCAGGTGGCGTCAGAACTGCTTCCTCAATCCGATTTCGAACCCATGGGGCAGCAACTCGATCATGATCGGCACGTCGCGGCCGTGCGCGTACCATCCGGACACGCCGCCGACCGCCCAGCCCGCCAGCACGTCGGTCTGCCAGTGCGCCTGATTCTTGATCCGTCCCGCGCCCACATAAAGCGGCAGCAGCAGCAAGGCGTATGTCGCCGGATAGGCGCTGCCATACTCGAACACGTAGGGCGTGACCAGCCCGGCGGCGACCGCGGCCTCGCCGCTCGGAAAGCTGTAATTGGAGCCTCCTTGGAACCACAGGCAGGGATTGTCCGCGCTGCTCGGACGCACGCGCGTGAAAGCGTACTTGCCGGCACGTCGCCGTTACGCCGGAGATGATCTCGGAATCGATGCCTTGCCACATCGTCTTGCCGAAGCGCGTATCGGCGCCTTCCCACACCGCCCCGCCGATCTCGGCAACGGTCAGGACGCCGACCAATTCGCGGTAGACATTCGGACTCCAGACGCCCGAAGCGTCATAACTCACGCGGTGGTCCACGCGCGACCATCCGCAGTGCTGCGCCCCGCAGGCGAATGCGGTCAGCGAGAGCAACAACAACAAAAGGATCCGTCGCACGAACTCCATGACCCGATTACCCCAGTCTGGCCTTCGCACAGATTGCACCCGATCGTGACTTCTCGCACGTCGCACCAGGGATCCGCGGGCGGGCCGGCGAGCGCCAATTTCCGAGCGCAGGCGGACGTGGGTCGGACGGTCGCGATCGGCCTCGTGCCAATTTCACCCGCGGGGGCAAGCCTGACACTCCGGCCCGCCCCGATCCAAACCAAGCCGAAAGGCTTTCCGACGGCGGTTCAATTCGTCGTCATCCTTGCCCTTGTTGCACGCCTCCGGAAGCTGCACGGGCGGCAGCACGCCGCTTTGCGGCGGCGGCACACCCTTGTCCAGTCCGGCCTGGATCAGCCGCGCCAGTTCGTCGTCGGCATCCTCACACAGCATCAGGCGATCCTTGACCATGCGGTCGACCGCCTTCACCACGCGGTCGCGGTAACCTTCGAACGACTCGTAGCGCTCTCCGATCGATTGGCGCGGATCGCCGGACGCGACGCGCTCGGCCTCGGTCTTGGCGAACGGGATCATCTGCCCCGATGACTCGCATCCGTCGTTTTGCCAAGCGCCCGAGCGCAGCGCCCAGCCGGTGTACGTCGCGAGAGGCACCTCAACATCGGGAAGCCGCACGCCCGCGATATCGTTGCCGTCGTGGTCGGTCTTCGGAATGAAGCTCGGATAGATCGGCCCGTTCAACGGATTATCCTGAAACGGCGGCGCGACGACCGGTGGATTGATGGTCGCGATGCCGGTCGCATAGAAATTCGGCCCGAAGTCGAAGAGATATCGGGTCGTCTTGAGGCCGGTGTACGTGACGCCGGGAATGCTCGGAAAGCCCATGCCGGATTGAGGCAGCGGCGGCACCAGCGTTCCGTCGGAGAGCTTCGGCACACGGCTGTGCGGCGGCTTGCTGCCCTTCGTCGCCCATTTGTCCAACGCGATGAACAGGG
Source organism: uncultured beta proteobacterium (assembly GCA_963726775.1). Taxonomy (GTDB): domain Bacteria; phylum Pseudomonadota; class Gammaproteobacteria; order Burkholderiales; family Casimicrobiaceae; genus CAIWHR01. The sequence continues at coordinate 28,517 of CAVSDL010000012.1, read as the reverse complement.
CGCGCTGCACCGGACTCGAGTCGAGCGGGTTCTGGAACTGCTGGCAACTCCCCTTCGATGCGCCATTGCCGGTACCGTGCTGCATGCTCGACATGAAGTAATTGCGCGCGTATCGCGAATCCTTGAGATCCTTGGTGCCCGCAGGGTTGGTGTGCAACAGCGACGCGGCCTTGACCCAGTACTCGTTGGCCGAGTAGATCTCCGCGCCCAGCGGGCACGTGTTGGTCGCCTTGCACCGGTCGTAGCGACCTGCCGTCCTGCCGGTGAGCGGGTCGTGGGTCGACACATTGGCGAATGGGAAAAGGCCCTCGAGGTAAAGATGGTCCTGGCGGTTGCGCTCGGTCCGGTTCGGCTGCGAAAACCGGTAGTTGAGGTTGAGGCCGTCACCGGCGGAGATCCATTGCATCATGCCGTCGAACACCTTTCTGCCGTTCTCGGCCTGGTTGAAGCCGAGATTCCGGAAGTCGTTGAGCAGGCGTCCGGGCTGCGACGAGATTTCCGTATAAATCCGGGTAATGTCGCCGGCCATCGGATTGACGGTGCCGAAATCGTCCGTCGCCTCGTACCGCAACCAGGCGTTCCAGTCGCGAACGGCGGCAAAGCCGAGGCCGTTCACCGTCGGATCCTTTGCCGTGTACGTGAACTCGTAGATGTCGTTGGCGACGAAGGGTCCCGCGACCAGCTTGATCGCCGTGCCCGCTGCGCTGGTGTACGCCCAATCCGACGTCGGGACGATCTGCGGCACATCATCCAGGTGAACGCGATGCGTCAATGTCGCGTTAGCCTGATTGGTCGTGGCCGCCGGATAGCTCAGCGCATAAGTCGCACCCGGGCTCACGATGTACTCGTACGCCGGTCCCGTGATCGTGGTGTTGCCGGGATCCTTGGCGATCGGCAGCGTGATCGTCGTGTTGAAATTCGCGGAGTTGGTGCCGGCGGACCTGTCCCAACCGCTCCAGACCATTGTGTACCCGCGCGGCATCAGGAACGAATTCGCCAGGACGGTCGGATCGGTGATCGCGGAGCCCGGGTCGTTGCCGTTGCCGCCGGGGTCGACCGACACGCGACCGAGGTTCGCCCACGTTTTCCTGCCGCGGTTCGGCGGCTCGTACATCACCTTGTGGGCGCCTTTGCCCAGGTCGATCGGCTTCAGGATATAGAAATCGAATGAATACTCGACGTTTCCGTTGGCGTTCACCGGGGCACGACCGATGTCGACGATCAGCGCGTTTTTCGGGTCCGTCGGGTTCACCTCGCCGTACGCCTTGCCGACGACCTTCTGGTACTGCCCGACGCCCGGCCACGAGTAGCCGCCAAACGTCGGCGACTGGGAAAGCACGGGGTCGATCACGACCTTCGTGATGCGTGCGTCGGCGACCGACACAATCGCAACCGCGCCTGCGGCGAGCGAAAGCACGAGTGTCAGATGACGCAGCTTGCTTGGAGCGCCTTCGGGCATCCCCCGATGCCGAAGGGCAATTATTGCCTTCATTGGAATCCTCCCTGGGTTCGACTGCGACGAACGAATCGACCGCGCCGTAAACCGGCGGCCATTGGTCGGCATCGACAACGGTGCCTCCAAGGCGCGAAAACCTGCGCCCGATTCCAATGGGTGTCAATACGAGTGAGGCGCGGAAACCGTGCCGGCTTTTTCAGGCGTTGGTTGAGCCGTTGCCGCTAATCACTTGAAATCGTGCTGCGATTCCTGCCCGTCCTGTCGCAACGCGGCGGCGAGAGGCGAGCGACAGCCGGTCAGTCCCACCCTACTTCTTGCCCAAGCCCAGGGCCTGCGCGCCTTCGGTGTAGAGGCGGATCTTGTCTTTCATGAAGGGATCCATCTGCTCCGTACCGACGCTGACCAACTCGAACCCGCTCTTGGCCGCGAGGGCCTTCATCTCGGGGTCGCTGTTGAGCGCGGCCCACAGTTCCGACAGGCGCTTGCGTGCCTCGGGCGACGTATTCTTCGGCACGCCAATGCCGCGGTAGGCGCCGTCGACCCAATCCACGCCGAGTTCGCGGAACGTAGGCACGTCGGGCAACAGCGGATGGCGCTTTTCCATGGCGATCGCGATAGCCCGCACCTTCTCCTTGTTGTTGATGGCGAACGCCGAATACGACATGGCGCCGTCGATCTGACTGCCCAGCACGGCCGTCGTCATGTCGCCCGTGCCCTTGAAAGGGATGTAGATGGTCTTCACGCCAAAGGCCGCATTCAGGCGTTCGTGCGCGGCGTGGTTGGCCGAGTTCAGGCCCGAGCCGCCCAGGCTGAGCTTGCCGGGATCGGCCTTGGCCGCCTTGATGAAGTCGGCAAAGGTCTTGATGGCGCTTTGCTCGGGCACGACCAAAGCGTCGGGCGTGTAGTGGAACCAGAACACCGGCGTGATGTCCTCGGTCTTGTACTGGACCTGACCCTCGATCGGCTGGAAGACGATGTGCGGCAGGTTGATGCCCACCACGTTGAGCCCATCGCCCGGCAGGGTGTTCATCTGCGACCACATCAGCCCGCCGCCGGCGCCAGGCTTGTACTGGATGATGGTGTCGATATTCGGACATTTTTTCTTCAAGCACGATCTGCTGGTGGCGCGCCGAGAGATCCGACTCGCCGCCGGGCGGAAACGCCTGCCAATAGAGCACATTCCTGTCAGGGCAAGTCTGGGCTGCCGCATGAGGTGCGAGCAACACAAGGCACCAGGCCAAGAGAAGTTTTTTCATCGTCGGTCTCCCGTTGTTGTAATCCAAATCCAGCGTGCTGACTGTCAGGCGGCCTGAGGCGTGGGAATGCCGGCGGCGGCGATCAATGCGCACACCGCTCCGGTGACCTGCGCCGTCGTCGCAGTTCCGCCGAGGTCTCGCGTGTGCAGCGCCGGATTGGCGGTCACGGTCTCGATGGCCGCGCATAAGGGTCGCCGCCGCGGCCGCTTCGCCCAGGTGTTCGAGCATCATCACGCAGCTCCAGAACGTACCCACCGGATTGGCGATGCCCTTGCCCATGATGTCGAAGGCCGATCCGTGGATCGGCTCGAACATGCTCGGGTAGCGCTTCTCCGGATCGATGTTGCCGGTGGGCGCGATGCCGAGGCTGCCCGCCAGCGCGGCAGCGAGGTCGCTCAGGATGTCGGCATGCAAATTGGTGGCCACGATCGTGTCGAGCGACGCGGGCCGGTTGACCATGCGCGCGGTGGCCGCATCCACCAGCTCCTTGTCCCAGGTGACGTCGGGAAACTCCCGGCTGACCTCGACGGCGATCTCGTCCCACATGACCATGGCGTGGCGCTGCGCGTTGGATTTGGTGATCACCGTGAGGAGCTTGCGCGGGCGCGACCGGGCAAGGCTGAAGGCAAAGCGCATGATGCGCTCGACGCCTGCGCGCGTCATGACCGACACGTCGGTGGCGGCCTCGATCGGATGGCCCTGGTGCACGCGTCCGCCCACGCCCGCGTATTCACCTTCGGAGTTCTCGCGCACGATCACCCAGTCCAGATCTCCGGGCCCGCAGCGCTTGAGCGGTGCGTCGATGCCGGGCAGGATGCGCGTGGGCCGCACGTTGGCATATTGGTCGAAGCCCTGGCAAATCTTCAGGCGCAGGCCCCACAGCGTGACGTGATCCGGAATATGCGGATCGCCGGCGGATCCGAACAGGATGGCGTCCATGGCGCGCAACTCGTCAAGCCCGTCGTCCGGCATCATCACCCCGTGCTTGCGAAACCAGTCGCCGCCCCAGCCGAATCCGGTGAACGCGAATCCGAATCCGCTTTGCCGTCGCGCCAGCGCCTCCAGTACCTGCTGCCCGGCCGGCACCACTTCCTTGCCAATGCCATCGCCGGGGATGGTGGCGATTCGATATGTCTTCACACAACCTCCTCGACGGGATGCCATTGCGTCAATATATTAGGGCCGTTCACACTATTTAGGAGAGCGTCACGATCACGCATCGGCGACGCAACAAGGCGCACTGATCGACGCCAGTGTGCCGCGATACGTGCCCGATCGCGCGAGCCCGATTCAGACCAGCGGCGGTCGCAGCTTCTCGGTCGCGAACGCACGCCGCACGGCGGGCCGCGCCAGCACCCGCTGCAGATAGGGGCCGAGGTGCGGCAGACTGCGTGCGGGGCGCGAAAAGCCGCGTGTCCAGCGGCACAGCATCAACGCGAAGGGGTCGACCGCGCTGAACGTTGCGCCAAGCAGCCAGTCCTGTCCGTGCGACGCAAGCTGCGCGTCCAGTTGATCGAGCATGCCGCCGACTCGTGCTTCGGCGTGCGATTTCACCTGCGCCGCCGCGGCCGTGTCACCTTCGTCCACCAGGCGGCTGCCGTAGAAGTAATGCATCAACATCGCCTGCGGCGTATTGGTGCACCATACGAGCCACTTGTAGAAGTGCGCGCGCTCGGCGGTTCGCAGCGGCGGGGCGAGGCGCGCATCCGGGTGCGCGTCCGCCAGGTGCAGGCAGATGGCGGCCGTCTCGTAGAGCACCAGATCACCGTCCACCAGCACCGGGATCTGCCCGTTGGGGTTGAGCTTCAGATATTCGGGCGACTTGTGGGCCGCGTTGGCGCTGTCGACCATCTCGAGTTCGAATGGCACGCCAAGCTCTTCGAGCAGCATGTGCGGCGTGAGGCTGGCATTGCCGGGATGGTAGTGGAGGCGGATCATCGTGTCGCGTGGCATCGCTCGGGGAAATCGGAACAGTCCGTGGTTCGGATTGAGCGGAATGATACCGCTCCAACGCCGTGCACGGCGTGCCGGCGAGTCCTCCACTCCGCCTCCAGCAAGATTGCAGAGATGCGGCCAGGCCCGATTTGCGGGACCATGAGGCTTTCGCTGCCGCGTATGAAGCGGATACGCGCGGACGGTGTCGTCATGCGGCAAGCTTACCCAACGGAGAGACCGGAGCCATGAGCGCAATCCCGTATCAGCCGATAGACGTCGACGAGCCGCGCGAACTCGTGGCGGCCATTCGCGCGCGCCGTGGCGGGACGTTGCTGAACCTGGACCGCATGCTGCTCCACAGCCCGCCGCTGGCGGAGGGATGGAACGGCTTCCTGCGTGCCGTCCGATCCGAACTCGCCGTTTCCCCGAAGCTGCGGGAATTGGCGATCTGCGCCGTCGCCCTGCTGAATCGCGCCGATTACGAATATCGCCACCATGCGCCGGCGTTCCTGCAGTCCGGTGGATCGGCGGCACAGCTCGACGCGCTCGGTCGCGCGGGCGGATCGGTCAATGACGCGACGGTGTTCGACGCCACGGAGCGCGCGGTGCTGGCACTCGCGCTGGAAATGACGCGAACGGTGGACGTGAGCGCCGCGACGATGGCTTCCGTGCGCGCGGTGCTGGCGAACGATCGGCATGTCGTGGAAATCGTGGGCGTCATCGCGACGTACAACATGGTCTCGCGGTTTCTCGTCGCCCTGGGCGTGGAGCCCGAATGACCGCATCGCGGCCGGATGTGCGGCTCCTTTCCGGCGCGGCGTGCTATCTTCGGTAAGGCGCAGGCAATGGGCAGGAAAAGTCCCGAAACGGCCGCGTCTTCGCATCGGAATCGGGAGGGTCGCATGAATTTGATTCGCATCGCGGTGGCAGCGCTCGCATTGCTGCTCGATCCCGACAGCGTTCCGTCCGCTATCGCGCAGAATTGGCCGACGAAGCCAGTCAAGCTGATCGCGGTCTTTCCCCCGGGCGGATCGGTCGATCAGGTGGCGCGCATCCTCGCGCAGCAACTGACCGAGCAGACGGGGCAGACGGTCATCGTCGACAACCGTGGCGGCGCTTCGGGTTCGATCGGCACCGCGGCGCTGGCGAAAGCCGAACCGGATGGCTATACGCTCGGCGTCGTCTTCGATACGCACGCGGTGAACCCGTCGCTGATCCCGGGCCTGCCCTTCGACACGCTGCGCGACCTCACGCCGCTGATGCTGGTGGGCACCGGCGCGATGGCCCTGGTGACGAACGCCAGTCAGCCGTACAAGTCGTTCCGGGACGTCGTGGCCGCGGCCAAAGCCAAGCCGGGAAGCGTGTCGTACGGCACGATCGGCGCCGGCAGCCTGGGCCACCTCGCGATGACCCAGCTCGGGAATCAGCTTGGCGTCGAGTTTATTCACATTCCGTATCGCGGCGGCGGCCCGCTGATGAACGACGCGATCGGCAACCAGGTTCCGCTCGCGATCGGCTCGGTATTTCTGGTGAATCCGCACGTTGTGTCCGGACGGGTGCGCGCAATCGCGGTGACCTCGGCGAAGCCCGATCCCAAGCTGCCGAACGTCGAACCGATTGCGAGCCAGGGCGCACCCGGCTTCGAGGCGTATACCTGGTGGGGCATTTTCGGTCCGGCCAACATGCCTGCCGCGCTCACCAAACGCGTCTACGAGGAACTCGCCAAGGCCGTGAAGGCGCCGGCCGTCATGGACAAACTCTCCGCGCAGGGCATGGAGGTGAGCGGCGCGCCACCCGAACAACTCGATACGCTGGTGCGCAAGGAAATCCCCCGCTGGGCCAAGGTCATCAAGGACAACAGCATCAAGCTGGGTGACTAGATTTCGCAAAGCGGCACCACGACCGTGCCTCGCGGACCGAACAGCATTTCGCGCCGACTTTCCTTGCGAATGGCGTTCATGAAATCCGGAAATGCCCGCCGCCATAGGGATCGGAATCTGCCTCCCACGTTCCCGCCGGGACCACCTATGCGCGATTCTCGCTATTCAACGCCACAACAACGGCCGGCAGCGATCTCGATCTCGAGGTCCGCAACCCGGCTGGAACTCTGATTGGCGCCAGCGGCGGGGGAACGGCGGACGAAGAGGTCAACTTGCTGAATCCCGCTGCGGGGAGCTACAACGTCCGGGTAGTCGGATACGCCACACCAGCCGCCATCGCCCAGGCCGTTTTCGCGAGAGCGGATCTCGACGGGTTTCGACATCAACCGTCGTTGCGGCAGGTTCTGCCCGACGATAGCGCGGCGCGCCGTCACATCTGGCGGAATCGATGCGCGTAGGCACGGCTGACTGCAAGGATCTCGGGTCGTCCCTTGAGCTTCACTTTCACGCGGCCCGTCAGGTCGCGCGTCGTCGTAGCGACGTGCGCGACGTTGACGATCGTTCCGCGATGGATCTGCCAGAAGCAGTCGGCGTCGAGCTGGGCGAGCAATTGCTTGAGCGGCGTCCGGATCAGCGCTTCGCCGTCGGCCGTGAACACGCTCGTGTACTTGTCATTGGCTTCGAAATAGGCGACGTCCTCGACGGCGATCAGCCGCACCTGCGAACCGACCGCCGCCCGGATCCACGCCAGCTTTTCGCCGGGCGCAGCGCCGCCGGCAAGCTGCGGCAGATGCGCATGGAGCAGTGCCAGCGCCTGTGCCAGCTCGGGCGGAGCGGCGCCGGGCGGCGCCTCCGCCAGCCGTTCCTTGAGCCGATCGACCGTCGTGGCGAGGCGCTCGTCGGCCACGGGCTTCAGCAGGTAGTCGACAGCCGCGCGCTCGAATGCTTCGATCGCATACTGGTCGAACGCGGTCACGAACACGACATGGACGCCAGCGAGGTCGCGCGCGACGTCGAGTCCTGAAATTCCCGGCATCCGGATATCGAGGAATGCGATGTCGGGCTCCTCGGCGTCGATCAATGCCTTCGCCTCCGGGCCATTGGCTGCCACCCCAGCGATCTCGAGTTCCGGCCACAACGCCGCCAGGCGCTCCCGCAGATACCGTGCGAGGTTGGGTTCGTCGTCGGCGATGACGGCGCGTGGCGCGGGACGACGGACTTCGTTCATGCCGCGGAAGCCAACGGCACGCGCAACGTGACGCGCGCCCCGGCCGGCGCGTTATCTTCGAGGACAAGCGTGGCCGCGGCGCCGAACTGCGCCGCGAGCCGCTCGCGCAGGTTCGAGAGCCCGAGCCCGCTTTCCGACGAATTCCCGATGCGGGTGACGCGAAAGCCGGCACCGGTGTCCGCAACGGTGAGCTCCAGAGTGTCGCCGGTGCGCCGCGCGGTGACCGTCACCTCGCCGCCCCCGACGGCTGGTTCAAGTCCGTGACGGATCGCATTCTCGACCAACGGCTGCAGCAGAAGCGGCGGCAGACGCACCTCGGTCAGATCGGCCGGGATGTCGAGACGGAACGTGAGCCGACCCCCCATCCGCAGCACCATGAGCTCGAGATAGGCGCGCAGATGATCGATCTGCGCGGCCAGCGTCGTGTCGGCCGCACCGGCGGCGACGGCCGCGCCGCGCAACATCGCGATCAGGCGGTCGAGCATTTGCTTCGCGGTCGCCGGGTCCGCGTCGATCAGGCTCACGACATTGGCAAGCGTGTTGTAGAGAAAATGGGGCTCGACCTGTGCTTCCAGTAGCTTCAGCCGGGCCTGAGTTGCCTGCTTCTCGGCCGCGGCCACTCGCGCCTGCTCGCGCTCGAACGCGGCCTGCGCCCTTGCCGCGCGTTCGCGGGGAATGAAGATCGCGAGCAGCAGTCCGGAGATCAGCAACGAAAGCGCACCGATCGAGAGCGCGCCCCGCGGCGAAAAGACCCAGGTCCGCATGGCGTTGAAATGGAGGATCTCAGTCGCGAGCCAATAGCCGGCGAAGACGCCGAAGATCGGCAACGTCGAATAGTAGGCCATGCGCAGCGTGGGACCCCTGCCATGGATGCCCGGATAAACCCGGTCGCCGACGAGGAATTCGATGTGGATGAGAAACCCGATGCAGTTGGCGAACACGAAATTCGCCCACGCGATGTCAGCGAGGCGCTCGTGCGGGATGAATACCAGGTTGAGCAATGCGAATACCGCCGCGAGCAGCGTGTTCCAGAGCAGCGTATAGACGAGGTCGCGCACGATCGATCGCGGAATGCGGCGGAAGACGGGAAACAGCTCGAGCGGATGACCGCCCGTGGCAAGCAGACGATCGCCCGTCGTGGCGCAGGGCGAATGGGTTGTAGTGGGGCTCATGGCGTGACTATCCTCCCTATCCCTTCGCCGGCCGTGGGTAGCGTCGCCCCCCGTGATGGCGTCGGAACCCATTCTCGCGGGCGACCCTCGGCCGCGCGAGCCGTCGGCGACGAACCGGCAAAACCGGGCCGCAAACGGTCAACCGCGCGCGCCACCTGCGGGGCGTTTGCGGGTCATGCGTACACGGGCGAGTCGTCGCGGATCCGGATCGGGCGTCGTTCCGGGTAATTTCTTCGCGCACCGATTCTCTTCGCGCACCGCCTCGATGCAGAAACCTGCGCCTGGAATGAACCAGGCAGCGCCATTGTCGACATTATTTACAACATGCCGTCAGAGATTTTGCGCAATCGCTCCAAAACATTGAAATCTTGAACATATCTTCCGTGGCATTAACGTTGCTTGGGTTGATAGCGCGCTTTCGTCGCGATGTATCAAAGGGCGATTAGGATCCGACAATCGGAGGCACGGATGAAGAAACCATTAGTTGCCATTGCATTGGTGGTTGGATCATGGATGAGCGCCGGGATGGCGACCACCATCGTCTTTAGCGATTTTTCCGATGTTTCCACGCTGCAACTCAATGGCAGCGCGGCGCAGGGCCCCGGTAATGTCCTGCGCGTGACGCCCGAAGCCTTCGGCCAAAGTGGCACTGCCTTCGTCAACACGCCGATCACCCTGGCCTCCAATGTCTCGTTCAGCACGTTTTTCAGTTTCCGCATCAGCACACCGACATTCGGCATCGGCGACGGAGATGGTCCCGGCGCCGATGGCATCACCTTCATCGTGCAGACAAATTCGAACACTGCGGGTGGCGCGGGAGGCGGCATCGGTTATCTTGGAATTCTCAACAGCATGGCGATCGAGTACGACACTTACGACAACGGATCGTTTGCCAACGATCCTGACGGCAATCACGTAGGGATCGATTTGAACGGCAACATTGCATCGACACAAACCGCGTCGATTCCTACTCGAATGAACAACGACCAGGTCTGGTACTCCTGGATCGATTACAACGGTGCCACTGACGACCTCGAAGTACGCTTGTCACAGACTTCTACCCGACCCGCGGCCGCACTTCTGAGTGAAGTTGTAAATCTGCCGACCATTCTCGGAACCAACATCGCGTTTGTCGGCTTTGGCTCCGGCACCGGGGCGGGCGTCGGCAACCATGACATCCTTTCCTGGGAATTCCGGGATGCTTTCGCGCCGATCAACGGTGCGCCCGAACCGATTTCCGCCGGACTGGTCGGCCTGGGTCTCGTCGCGCTCGCCATGGTCCGTCGACGCCGCGTCTAATCGCGTCGCAAATTTTTTGGGCAAGCGATCGCAGCGCTCCCAATCAGAATGGTGGCGGGTGAAGGCGCGTGTCCAATGCGAAGTCCTCCTGCAATTGCCTGGAGTAAGCCATCTTGGCGACTTCAACATCGAAGATCAGATTCCAGCTGTGGGTAGACACTGCGCTCGGGATGAGCACGAAAGGATGCGCGGATAACAAGGCGTCGCCAAACGATTGCTGACCGGCGCTCGGGAGTCCCGGCCGCAGCCAATTTGCGTTGGGCATCCCGCTCGGCAGGACGATGTGAACCGACGTGGGGTCGGCTATCACGGCAGAAGTCAATACGTGCGGAACTGTGTCGAGGGCTTTGAACCCCTTGTGAACAGCGACCTCCAGAATTGCGGTAGCGGGATCAATAGAACAGTAGACGAACCTCCTGCCGCGCGAATTCCAGCGGCCGCCGTAGAGCCGCGCACCTTCCCCGCTGTCCCATGTCGCCGCAAACTTCTTTTCGTCCAACCGCCAGGCGACCAGGGTGGTACCCCCCAGCGCGGCGGGCAATGGAGTCACGTGTAGACGCCGTATTCAAGCCGCCCCAGTAATTGCTCGACCATCTCCACCCCGGCGGGCGAGGACAAGAGATCGACCGGCCGGCGTTGATCGAGTGCCACGGCCGGAGTAGTCAGCCATTTCTCGGCCTCCGATTGGCTGCCGAATACTTCCGTCGCGGTGGTCACGATCTCGGCGAACTTCCATGCCCGGCCACTCTGATCCTGACTTAGCAGCTTTTGCGGGCTCCCCGTGCGGCGCTGTACCGTGCGGATGCTCACACCGACGGCCTGCCCCACGTCCACAGGCCTCATGGTCTGAATGTGCTTCACCATGTATATCAATGCGCCACCGGGGAGACCTTTCTGAATCACCTCGTGCACATCCAGTTTTGAGGTGATGGACCTCCCGAATACTTGGCGCCCGCCGAGAAACTTGACGATTTGCGCAAACGAGCCGGCGGTGGTCACCGTGTTCGGCTCGGTGGTCGGTGCTGTTCGGCGAAGGCTAGGTGCCATGGTCCAATGCTCCTGCGACACTTGACGGTTTTATTATGCCATTTGTCGCCAAGTCGCGTAAGCCCCGTGTTCCAGCGCCCTCCCGGCGACCGCGGCGGGGGGGCCGACGGCACCTTCTACCGCGCCGGGGCGCGATCGGCCGGCGCACCACGCGTCATCCTGGCTATCCCCTGAGCCCGGCCGTCCGCAACGCCGCAAGAAACAGGTCAGTTGGGCCAAGACGATCGGACGGACTCGGCCCGGGTTGATCCGGCAAGCCGCCCATCCGGGCACCGTCGGCCCGCCTATGTGCCCCAGCGCACAGACGCCCATCGCGAAGGCCATGACTATCAGGGCTCTCCGCCGGAGAGGTGCCGGCATCGCAGATCATGTCGATGGTGTCGCGGACATTCGATACCAAAGTAGGTTGGTTTAGTCAAAGGGCCACTTCCCCTTGAAAGCTACTCACAAAATTGTCGTTTCGCTTGCTGGAGCGGCCCTGCTGATTGGCCTGGTGGTGGCGGCATCGTTCTGGGCTTTCAGACAAACCGAGGCGGCAGCCGAGGCGCGGAGGGCATACCTACGCTCTGATCATCCGCGCGGACGCTCTGCTGTCTGAATTGACGGATGCCGAGACCGGCCAGCGCGGCTATTTGCTGACCGGTGACGAGGCCTTTCTGGAACCGTATCTGGCGGTGCGCGATGGCATCAGCGGCCATCTGGAAGAATTGCGTCTACTTGACCTTGATCAGTCGCTGCCCGGAAACACCTGGACGCGCTGGCTCCATTGGTGGATGCCAAACTGGCGGAAATGGCGCAGGTCATCGAGTTGCGCCGCCACCATGACATGACTGCCGTACTGGCGGCCGTAGGCAGCGGTCAGGGCAAGCGGCTGATGGATTCGATTCGTGCCGAGATGAGCAGCTTCATCCAGATAGAGGAAGGCGTGCTGGCGCAGCACGAAGCAGAGTTCCAGTCGAACATGCGCCAATCTGTTTGCCCTCATCGTCGCAGCCAGCCTGTTGACGCTGCTGTTTGCACTTTCGTTCGCCTACCTGATCTATCGGGAAACACAGCATCGGCTCAAGAACTCTGGTTCATCTCGAAACGCAGCATCTGCTCGCAGATCCAGGAGGAGACGAATAAACAACTGCGGCAGGCCAACGTCACCTTGCAGGTCAGCGAGGAAAAGCTCGCGGTTACGCTCAACTCGATCGGCGATGCAGTGATAGCCACCGATGCCGAAGGGCGCGTGACGCTCCTGAATCCCCTTGCCGAACGGCTCACCGGCTGGACGCAGGCGGAAGCCGCCGGTCGCCCGGTGGACGAGATTTTTCACATCATCAACCAGGAAACCCGTCAACCCTCCACTATCCCGGTCAAGGAAACCCTGGCGCAGGGCACGATACAGGGCCTGGCCAACCACACCGTACTGATCGCGCGCGATGGCAGCGAATGCGCCATCGCCGACAGTTGCGCACCGATTCGCGACCGCGACGGCCAGGTGGTCGGCGCCGTGCTGGTGTTCCGCGATGTCACCGAGGAAGATGCGGCGCGGCAGGCCTTGCGCGACAGTGCCGCGCTGATCCAGACGATACTCGATACCGTGGTGGACGGCATCATCACCCTCCATGCCAGCGGCGGCCTCGTCGAGAGAGCAAACTCGGCCGCCGAGCGAATGTTCGGCTATACCGCCGCAGAGCTCATCGGACAGAACTTCAGTCTGCTGATACCCGAGCTCGACCGAGACCAGCGCAATGGCTCGCTCGAGTATTACGGCGCGAGCGACGAGGCGCGCGCCGCCGGCCTCGGACGCGAGGTCGTGGGCCAGCGCAAGGATGGCAGCACTTTCCCGCTGGAAATTGCGGTAAGCGAAATGTGGCTGGGCGGCAACGCGTTACTTCACCGGCATCCTGCGCGATATCACCGCGCGCAAGCGGGCGGAAGAGGCGCTGCAGGAAGCAGGGGCTCTGCAGAACGCGATTTTCAACAGCGCCAATTTCTCGAGCATCGCCACTGACGCGAAGGGCGTCATTCAGATCTTCAACGTCGGCGCCGAGCGCATGCTGGGCTACACGGCCGCCGACGTGATGAACAAGATCACCCCGGCCGACATTTCCGATCCGCAGGAAGTGATCGCGCGTGCCGAGGCGTTGAGCGCCGAACTCGCCACGCCGATTACGCCGGGCTTCGAGGCCCTGGTGTTCAAGGCCTCGCGCGGCATCGAGGACATCTACGAGCTGACCTACATCCGCAAGGACGGCAGCCGCTTCCCGGCGGTCGTGTCGGTCACGGCGCTGCGCGATGCGCAGGACGCCATCATCGGCTATCTGCTGATCGGCACCGACAACACCGCGCGCAAGCAGGCCGAAGAGGCGCTGCTCAAGGCGGGGGCCCTGCAGAGCGCGATTTTCAACAGCGCCAACTTCTCGAGCATCGCCACCGACGCGAAGGGCGTCATTCAGATCTTCAACGTCGGCGCCGAGCGCATGCTGGGCTACGCGGCCGCCGACGTGATGAACAAGATCACGCCGGCCGACATTTCCGATCCGCAGGAAGTGATCGCGCGCGCCAAGGCGTTGAGCGTCGAGCTCGCCACCCCGATTACGCCGGGCTTCGAGGCGCTGGTGTTCAAGGCCTCGCGCGGCATCGAGGACATCTACGAGCTGACCTATATCCGCAAGGATGGCAGCCGCTTCCCGGCGATCGTGTCGGTCACGGCGCTGCGCGACGCGCAGGACGCCATCATCGGCTACCTGCTGATCGGCACCGACAATACCGCGCGCAAGCAGGTCGAGGCAGAGCAGAAGCTGCTCGACCAGCGCCTGCGCGACCAGCAGTTCTACACGCGCTCGCTGTTCGAATCCAACATCGACGCGCTGATGACCACCGATCCGTCGGGCATCATCACCGACGTCAACAAGCAGATGGAGGCGCTCACCGGTTGCACGCGCGACGAGTTGATCGGCGCGCCGTTCAAGAGCTACTTCACCGATCCGGAGCGGGCCGAGGCGGGCATCAAGCTGGTGCTGAGCGAAAAGAAGGTCACCAACTACGAGCTCACCGCGCGCGCCAGGGACGGCAAGGAAACCGTGGTGTCCTACAATGCGACCACCTTCTACGACCGGGACAGGAGGCTGCAGGGCGTGTTCGCCGCGGCGCGCGACGTCACCGAACGCAAACGCCTGGACCAGGTGCTGCAGGAAAAGAACGCCGAGCTGGAGAGCGCCAGGTCCGTGGCGGAAAAAGCCAACCTCGCGAAATCGGATTTCCTCTCCAGCATGAGCCATGAGCTGCGCACGCCGCTCAATGCGATCCTCGGTTTTGCGCAGCTCATGGAATCCGGTTCGCCGTCGCCAACGGTCTCCCAGAAGCGAAGCATCGATCAGATTCTCCAGGCGGGATGGTACCTGCTGGAGCTGATCAACGAAATTCTCGATCTCGCGCTGATCGAGTCCGGGAAGCTGTCGCTGTCGCTGGAACCGATATCGCTGGCCGAAGTCATGCACGAATGCCAGGCCATGATAGAACCGCAGGCGCAAAAGCGCGGCATCGGCGTGACCTTTCCCCGGTTCGACAATCCCGTACTTTGTCAAAGCCGACCGGACACGGGTGAAGCAGGTTCTCATCAATCTGCTTTCCAACGCGATCAAGTACAACAAGGTCGGGCGGAACGGTCGTCGTGGACTGCGTCGCGAGCACGCCGGAACGCATTCGCATCAGTGTCAAGGACACCGGCGAAGGACTGACTCCGGAAAAGCTGGCGCAGCTTTTCCAGCCGTTCAATCGTCTCGGACAAGAGGCGAACGTCGAGGAAGGCACCGGCATCGGCCTGGTGGTGTGCAAGCGGCTGGTCGAATTGATGGGCGGCGTCATCGGCGTGGAAAGCACCGTCGGGGAGGGCAGCGTGTTCTGGATCGAGCTGAACCTGACGGCCGAACCGCAGCCTGTCGCTCGGCGCAGCCGAATCCGCCGCTGTTGCCCAGGCGCAAGCTCACGCCGACGCGCAGTTGCGCACCCTGCTCTATGTCGAGGACAATCCGGCCAATCTGATGCTGGTCGAGGATCTCATCGCGCGCCGGCCCGATATCCGCCTGCTGAGTGCGAGCGACGGCATCAGCGGCATCGAGATTGCGCGCGCCTCCCTGCCGGATGTCATCCTGATGGACATCAATCTGCCTGGCATCAGCGGGATCGAGGCGCTGAGAATCCTGGCGACAGACCCGGCAACAGCGCACATCCCGGTGGTTGCGCTCAGTGCCAACGCCATGCCCCGCGATATCGAGAAAGGCCTGGAGGCGGGATTCTTCCGCTATCTCACCAAACCCATCAAGGTCAACGAATTCATGGATACGCTGGACGTGGCACTGAAATTTGCGAAGACGGAAGCGGCCCGGGCAACGACGGAGAAAAACGTATGAAGGTCAGTCCGTCCGACATTCTCAACGCCAGCATCCTGATCGTCGACGATCAGGAGTCCAATGTCGGCTTGCTCGAGCAATTGCTGAGCGAGGCCGGCTACACCTGCGTTGCCTCGACGATGAATCCGCAGGAGGTCTGCGCGCTGCATCGCAAGAACCGCTACGACCTGATCCTGCTCGACCTGCAGATGCCCGGCATGGATGGATTCCAGGTGATGGAAGGCCTCAAGACAAACGATGCCGACAGCTACCTTCCGGTCATCGTGCTCACTGCCCAACCGGGCCACAAGCTGCGCGCGTTGCAGGCCGGCGCCAAGGATTTCATCAGCAAGCCGTTTGATCTGGTCGAAGTCAAGACGCGCATCCACAACATGCTGGAAGTGCGGCTGCTGTACAAGAAACTCGAGAATTACAACAAGACGCTGGAACAGACGGTCCAGGAACGGACCGCCGAACTGCGCGAAAGCGAAGCGCGCTTTCGCAGCCTGACCGAACTGGCGTCCGACTGGTACTGGGAACAGGACGAGACCGGAGCCTTCACCAAGGTATCCGGTCCGGTCCTGGAAATGCTCGGAATCCGCGTCGACACCTTGGCGGGTGAAGCAAGCGATGACCGGATGACGGGCTGGAATGAGGCGGAGCGCGAAGTGCTTCAGGCAAAGATCGCGGCCCGGCAGCCATTCCTGGATTTCGTATT
Organism: uncultured beta proteobacterium; assembly: GCA_963726775.1. Classification (GTDB taxonomy): domain Bacteria; phylum Pseudomonadota; class Gammaproteobacteria; order Burkholderiales; family Casimicrobiaceae; genus CAIWHR01. Next base: position 12,147 of record CAVSDL010000012.1, on the reverse strand, counting down.
CAGCCGCGTCAATGCCGATGGCTCGCATCAAAAATTTCGGGTAAGCGGGGAGCCGATGTTCAACCAGTCCTGCCGCTTCATCGGTTACCGCGGGATCGGCGTGGAGCTTACCGCCAAGTAATGGATCACGGGATATCGATACCTCGCCATGTCATTGCCCCATAGCCCCCAGCAAAACCATCTGCTCGCTGCGCTGCCCGCTGCGGAATTCGAGCGCCTGGCGCCCCATCTGGAACTGGTCCCGATGCTGCTCGGCGAAACTCTCTACGAACCCGGTGGCCAGCTGCAGCACGTCTATTTCCCCACGACCGCCATCGTGTCGCTGCTCTATACGATGGAGTCCGGAGCATCGGCCGAAATCGCCGGAGTGGGCAACGAAGGCATTCTCGGCATTTCGCTGTTCATGGGGGGGGATACGACGCCCAGCTCGGCCGTCGTACAGAGCGCGGGGCACGGTTACCGGCTCAAGGCCGAATTGCTCAAGGACGAGTTCCGGCGCTTCGGCCCCACCATGCAGCTCCTGTTGCGCTACACGCAGGCGCTGGTCACGCAGATGTTCCAGACCGCGGCCTGCTATCGGCACCATTCGATAGAGCAGCAACTGTGCCGATGGCTGTTGTTGACGCTCGATCGATTGCCTTCCAACGAGTTGATCGTGACGCAGGAGCTGATCGCCAGCGCACTCGGCGTGCGCCGGGAAGGCATTACGGAGGCCGCCGGGAATTTGCAGCGTGCCGGCTTCATTCGTTACCGCCGCGGCCACATTGCAGTGCTCGAGCGGTCTGGATTGGAGGCGCACGCCTGCGAGTGCTACGCCGTCGTCAAGAAAGAGTTGGGCCGCCTGCTGTCCGATGTGCGGTACCGCCACGACGCTTCCGCGGGCTCCGGCTCGGTGACGTATCTGCCGGCCGAAACGATGTCGCAGAAGCGCTCGCCAAAGGCGCTCGCCAAAGTCTAGATGCCACTGTAATCTCCCGGCGGTTGCTTCACTGTTCGGGCAGCAAGTGCTGCTACGCCGCGCTGTCGGCATTGGCCGGTACGGGGTATCCTCGGTCTGCGAAAATTAGCGTCGGCGGACTGAGCGCGGCGAACCGGCGCTCCAATCCATTCTGCCTGGCACAATTCCCCGTATTGCGCTACAAGAATCCTGTCATGCATGGCATTTCGCAACACCTTTCCCTGGCAAATTGACGAGAAACCCGAAGGATCGCCCGGAAAATGCCTAGGCTTGTCGTGTTTTCCGGGGACTTGTCGTTCGCGGTGCGAAAAGGGATTGTCGAACTCGACCGGCGCATTCCCGGTGCCGAATGGCTGATCGTCGAACACGCTCCGAAGAAGACGATCAGGCAGATCGTCCGTAACCAGCTCGGAAACCTGGAGCGAAATGGTTGGCGCTGGGTCGTCTATCAGGCTCGCGAGGTCGCGGGCAACGTCTTCCGCTCCTCCGTTTCAAACGCAGGGCCTTCCACCGCGTCCGCGCCGGGACACGAGTACGCGCTCGAGGCGCTGCTTGCCCGGAGCAACGTGCGCTTGTACCGGACGCCGGATATCAACGGCGGCAGCGCGATCACGGTGGCGAGGGACTTCGCCCCCGACCTCGGGATCGCCCTCGCGTCGCCAATCCTCAAAGAGGCGCTATTCGGCACCCCCCGCCTGGGGACGATCAATCTGCACAAAGGCAAGGTCCCCGACTACCGGGGAATGCCACCTGCTTTCTGGGAAGTGTGGAACGGCGAAACGTCCGTCGGCTGCACGGTGCATCGGGTCAACGCCGGGTTGGACAAAGGGGAAATCGTTGCCGAAACATCCGTGCGTCGCCAGCGCTATTCCACCGTCAAGGGATTGCAACTGACGCTGGACGAGGTCGGTATCGCATTGACCTGTGATGCGGTCGCCAGCGTACTCGACCGGTCGGCCGCCTTCAGGGCCCAGGCCCCGGGTGGCAGGTCCCGCACAAAGCCGACGTTGCGACAAGTGGCGCAGCTCGAACGCCGCCTGCAGCAAGAGCTCCCGCAGCGTCCCGGCCTGCTTCGTCGAATTCTCAAGACCCTGGTTCTTGCCTCTTGCCTGTACATCCTGCGGCCATTGCGAATGGCGTTCTCCGGAACGCCGACCGTGACCGTCATCCTCTATCATCGGGTCAGCGATGAGTTGCGCGATTCGCTGACGGTAGGCATCGAGCAGTTCGAGCGCCAGATGCGAATGATCCGGGAGCATTGCCATCCGCTGTCGATCGAAGAAGTCCTTCGCGGGGAGTTCCCGCGCCGCCCTGCGAAGCCGCTCGTCTGTGTCACCTTCGACGACGGTTACAAGGACAATTTCACGACCGCGGTGCCCGCACTCCAGCGGCACCAAATACCGGCCGCGTTTTTCGTCAGCACAGGCCTCATCGGAACCGCGCGGCAGTTCGATCACGACCAACGCAAACATCTCGCCCCTCAGCAGAACATGTCATGGGATGATCTGCGTCAGATGAGAAAAGACGGTTTCGTCATCGGTTCGCACTCGGTCAATCACATCGATATTGCGGCGGAGCCCCCGGAAATTGTCGAACGGGAACTGCGCGTCTCGCTCGATTCGCTCCGTTCGGAGCTTGGCACCAACGAAGTCATCCTGGCGTACCCCTTTGGAGGCAGGGAGAATATGACGGCCCAGCGTCTGGAAATGGTCAAGCAGGCGGGCTACACGGGATGCCTGTCGGCTTACGGAGGATTCAACCGCGGCGCCGTCGATCGATGGAATGTCCTGCGCTGCGGCGTGCACTGGGAATTCTCCGACCTTGCGTTTCGTTGCCGATCGGCCGGGATTCGCTAGATGACAGAGGCGCCGCTCATCGTTCATGTCATCCATCACCTGGTCATGGGCGGCATGGAAAATGGGCTCGTCAACCTGATCAACCGCATTCCCGCGGATCGCTATCGGCACTGCGTGATCTGCGTCGAGGATTTCTCCGATTTCCGCAACCGGATCGAGCGTCCCGATGTCGAGGTGCTGGCGCTGCGACGATCGGAATTGTCGACGATGCAGTTATATCGACGCATTCACGCCATTCTCAAAGCTCGTCGACCTGCCATCGTGCACAGTCGCAATCTCTCGGGACTCGACGCCCTCCTTCCCGCGCTTACGGCCGGCGTCACCATCAGGGTCCACGGAGAGCACGGTTGGGACGTCAGCGATCTCCACGGCGACACTATCCGGTCGCGGTTGTTGCGGAAGCTGCACCGCCCGCTCGTGAATCGGTACATTACCGTGTCGAAGGATCTCCAGAACTACCTGATTCGGCGGATCGGTGTGGCCCGGTCGCGAATATCGCAGATCTACAACGGTGTCGATACGTCGCGCTTCGTGAGCGCCGGCGCCACCGGCAAACCGCCGGGTCGAATGCCGGAGGATTTCTACGGCGACGACAAGATCGTGATCGGCACCGTCGGGCGCTTGCAGCCCGTCAAGGATCAGGCCACGCTCGTGCGCGCATTCGGGCGGATGGCGCGCGAGGACACCCAGTTCCGCAAGCACGCCCGGCTGGTCATCGTCGGCGATGGGCCACAGCGTGACGCGCTCGCCAACTGTATCAAGGAAGAGGCTCTCGCTGATCTTGCGTGGCTGCCCGGTGCGCGCGACGACGCCGCGCCACTTTACCAATGTCTCGACATATTCGTGCTGCCCTCGCTCAATGAGGGTATTTCGAACACGCTGCTCGAGGCCATGTCCTCCGGCCTTCCCGTGATCGCGACTGCCGTCGGCGGCAACGCCGAATTGGTCGTTGACGATACGACCGGCAAGCTCATCCGTCGATCGGACCCGATCCAGCTCGCAGGGGAGCTTCGGACTTATGCTTTCGACGCGAACTTGCGGATGCGCCAAGGCGCCGCCGGCCGCCGGCGGGCGCTCGAGTCGTTCAGCATCGACGCCATGGTCGGCGGCTACCTCGAGGTCTACGATTCATTCAACAGTCGGGTGAACCGAGGATCGCCCAAGAGCTGATTGTGATGTCCAGATGACGCCATTCACGAGTCCGCACAAAGGCAAGACCGGCATTCGCCGAATTTGGAATGCGCTCCTGTACTCCAGGGAAGGGCTCAAGGCCGCGTTCACCCACGAGGATGCATTCCGGCAGGAAGTATTCCTTGCGGCGATTCTGATACCGGTGGCGTTTTTCCTTCCAGCCAGCGGCCTTGGCAAAGCGCTGATGATCGGCAGCGTCATGCTGGTGCTGATCGTGGAGTTGTTAAACTCCGCGGTCGAAGCGATAGTGGATCGCATTTCCATGGAGGACCACCCTCTGGCCAAGCGTGCCAAGGACATCGGCAGTTCCGCCGTATTCCTGTCCCTGGTTAACGTCCCGGTAATTTGGGGTTTGGTGCTTCTTGGATGATCGCGGAGCAAATGAGGTAACGCTAGCCTCCTGTAATTCGCTTGTCGCGGGCATCGCGGCTGCGCGCCGCCGCGCACAAGTCTGATACACAGTGGCCGTAACGATAGCCCCGCCCTCGCGGCGGGGTTTTGTTATTGAAATCCCTGAACACCGGACCGGCGCCGCTGCGGTTACGCATGTCCGCATGTCGGGCATTATTGTGACTTGCGTCTTGCCAGCCATTGTTCCCAGCGTAGTGCTTCCCAGTGATTTACAAGCCTTTTGAGCCTCTCGGCCTCGTTGGGGTAGGCGCTTACGTTCGCGACCGGAATCCAGCGCTGAACGCTGTCGAAATAGGCTTCCCTGCTGGTCATGCTGAGTGCGACCCTCTTCCGATCGGCGTCGACAAATCCGATCGCTGCAGGGTTGTCAAGCGAGCCGACGATCTGAAAAACGTCGCTCCGGTCGCGGTCGCGCACGCTCACTGACTGATCCGATACCGCCGTCACTCTTGCTCCAATTCCCTCCAACATCTCGATCGAAAGATCCGTCTGCCCGAGCAAGCCCGAGAGGCCAGGAAGTCTCTGGTTCGCCACCAGGAGCGTGCGTGTCTGGATATCGTTCAACTGATGGCCGTGCCCCAGCAGCCCGTCATCGAAAAGCGACTCGCCATGATCTCCGCTCACAACCAGGAGCGTGTCATTCCATCGTCCGAGGTCACGCAGCTTGGCGACGATCTGTCCGACCGCGAGGTCCGCATTCGCGATCGCGTTGAGATAGGTGTGTTCCAGTCGAACCTTGTTGGTTGCCGAGATTTCGCCACGGCTGAGCGGCTCGCCAATGTCCAATAGCGTCGGCATCCCCGGGTAGTGATACGGGAAATGCGCCGACTGAAGATTGACGTATGCGAATACGGGACGTTGCCAATCGACCTGCGCAACGAAGGTCTCGAATTCCCTCACGACCCGCGGGTTCGAAAGTGTCAGGCTCGTCGGGGCCGCGGAAGCAAAGACGCGCTCGGCCGGCGCCGACGTTGCGTCAAAAAACTCGAAAGCGGACGTGCGCATCTGGAGTTCTTCGGCCATTTCCCCGAATGACTCGTTTTGCCCGGAAATGACCGCGACCTGATAGCCATGCTCTCTAAGCAGCGAAAAGAGACTCTTACCGTACAGCGGCATGCTCGAGAGTGACCCCGAGAACATCGCCTTGATGGAGGAGGTTGTATACCCGGTGTGGCTGAAATACAGCAGTGCCGTGCTGCCTTGCGCACCAATCTCCCTCATCACCGGCGTCACAGCTTTGCCCGCGACGGTCGCTTCCAGTACATCCGCACGGGCGCTTTCGAGGACAATCACAATCAAATTTCTTTTCTTCTCCGGAAACGAAACGGTGACCTTCGGCCTCGGCGCATAGACAAAGTCACCCATCAGGCCATCTTGGTCGATCCCGTCACCCGGGATGTCAGAGAAGACGCGTTCGGATAAGTGGCGTCGAACGGAGCCGGATCAGGCGTCCAGGCAAAGTATCCGAATCCATCTCTGTCAAAGTCAGTCAAATTATCGAGGACGTCTCTGCTGTAGCTGTAGGCGGTAACGCGATTCAGGTGGTAACGAAAATCCTCGTTGCGGTTCGCGACGAGAATCAGCACGGCGAGACCGAGAGCCGAGACGCAAGCAACCACGGCGTAGTTGCGCGGGCGCAGGGAAAATGTGATCGCGGTTGGAGAGCGTTTCTGCCGACGAGCCAGCAGGAAGCCGACGACGACATACGCAACGATAGCCACACCGCTCAATACAGCGAAGATCCGTCCTTCTTCAAAACCGTAGGTGATGGCCTCCTTGATATTGCCCCCGCCCAGATTCTTGACGACGGTGAAGTTCATGAAGTCGCCGAAATAGTTCGACAGCTGGTAACGGGCAGCGATCAAGGCGACGCTGATGCCCCCGACCAGACAGAGGTAGTGATAAGCCGCGATCCGAACGCGGCCGTCGAACCAACTCGTCAACGCGGCCCACGCTCCGGCGATCATAGTGAAGAACGCAAGTTCGATACAAAGGAAGATGCAGACAAAAGCCGAAACGTTTGCAGTCCCAGCGATGCGATGGGCTTCGGAGGAACCCTCCACGGAAGATTTCGTACTTTCTCTCGAGGAGGACCAGATCCAGCGCGAACGTGGACAAGGCGACCGCCAGAGAAGCCAACCAGAAAGACCGGTCCACCGAATGGACGATCGAATATAGAGTTCGGCGAAAGGCGGTCATTCGATAGGTGAGTGCGGCCGCCGGCTGGACATCGATTCAGCGCGAACCAATGACAAGTATATTCCCGACTACTGCTGATCCGGTCTGCCGACTTGCCCCGCGTGATACGCTACTCCGCGTTTGACGCCATCATAGGATAACTGCCGTTTCCGACAGGGCCTCCGCTGAATGTTCGGTGTCATTCACCGCCCGCCAGCGAACATTTTGCTAGAGAAAACGTATGGGTCTTGTCTACCTCGCTTTCTTTTTCTCCGGTTTTCCCGCTCTCATCTACCAGCTCGTCTGGCAGCGTTCGCTGTTCACGATCTACGGCGTGAACATCGAGTCGATCACGGTCGTGGTTACGGCGTTCATGGTCGGGTTGGGATTGGGAAGCCTGCTGGGCGGCGCCATCTCCAGGAACCGATGGGTCCATCCTCTGGTGGCGTTCGGGATCTTCGAGCTGGGAATCGGCGTCTTTGGTCTTGCCTCGCCCCACTTGTTCGAGATCGTCGGCGCACACACGCTCGGTGCGTCGGCGCTTCAGACGTTCCTGATCACTTTCGCGCTGGTGTTGTTTCCGACGCTGCTGATGGGCGCGACGCTTCCTCCCTCTGCTCGTCGTGCACTTGGTTCGCCGGTCTCACAACGTCGGCGTCTCCGTTGGCACGCTGTATTTCGTGAATACGCTCGGTGCTGCCGCCGTTTGCTTCGTTGCGGTGATCTGGCTCTTTGGCACGTTCGGCAAGACGGGAACACTCACCATCGCCGCTGCGATTAATTTCCTCGTTGGGGGCGCGGCACTTGCGGCCTATTGGTTGGGCCGCAAGGACGCGCAGCCAGCGTTGCAACGTGCGACTGGTAGTCTTCCTGGAGTGGCAGGTGCTGGGCCCAAAGCTTCGCAGACTGCGTTGCGATTCCCGCTCGCGCTTTTTGTCGTCGCCGTGATCGGCTGTATCTCGCTTTCGTACGAGATACTGTGGGTCCGCGTTTACTCATTTCTGCTCGCTGGCAACGCCGCCGCGTTTCCGCTGCTGCTAGGTGCATTTCTCGCCGGAATTGCGTTGGGTTCGTGGTTCGCCCGGCGCTACTGCCGAAACATCGTTGATCTCGCCAAATCCACGTACGTCAAGGCGTTGGCGTACTTTGTCCTGTTCGCGACCGCGATCGGCTACTTCGTGGTGCCCGGGATGGCCTATGCGAGTTCGTACACTTCGTTGGCGTTCGCGCTTTCGTTAGTTTTCGTCACGATCGGCGCCGCCTTGTTCGGCGCAACATTGCCACTCGTGAGCCATCTCGCGATCAGACCCGACGACGATGCCGGAGCGGGCCTGAGTTACCTGTATCTCGCAAACATCGTGGGGTCGGCGGCTGGAAGTCTTATCACCGGGTTTGTACTCATGGACCACTTGAGCCTTCAGGAGATCGGTGTATCCGTGACGTTGTTCGGGCTCGCCCTCGGCGCCATGCTGCTTCTCGCCTCGGGCCTGAGGGGCGGACGGCTGCTGGCCGGCGCCGGCGCGGCCGGAGCGATGGCCGCTATGGTTCTAGTCTCAGCACCACCGTTGCTGGATCAAACCTATGAGCGTTTGCTCTTCAAACTGAAGTTCACGCCGGAGACCCGCTTCGCGCATATCGTCGAGACCAAGAGCGGAGTGATCACCGTCACGGAGGACGGCACCGTTTTCGGCGGAGGCATCTACGACGGCCACTTCAACACCAATCTTATCCGGGACACGAACCTGATCATCCGCGCCTATTTTGTCGGAGCCTTACACCCAGCGCCACGTAAGGTCTTGATGATCGGGTTGGCATCGGGCTCGTGGGCGCAGGTGATCGCCAGCCATCCGGCGGTCGAGACGATGACTGTTGTGGAAATCAACCCCGGCTATACTCGGTTGGTGGCAGCCTACCCCGAGGTCGCGTCGCTTCTGACGAATCCGAAGGTTGATCTGGTTGTCGACGACGGGCGGCGTTGGCTGGCTCGGAACCCGGCGGCAAGATTCGACGCCGTCGTCATGAACAACAGCTTCGTGTGGCGCGCGCATGCTACCAATCTCATCTCGCGCGAATTTCTGGAGACGATCAGGTCGCACCTGGAGCCCGGCGGGCTCGTGTTCACAACAGCGGCAATAACCCCGAGGTGCAGAGAACTGCAGTGACAATGTTCCGGCACGCGCTCCGCGTATACAACTTCATCGCCGCAAGCGACAACCCGATTGATGTCGACAAGGTGCGGTGGCTGAACGCGATGACGAGCCAGAAAATCGATGGGTCCCCGGTGCTCCCGCCAACGCACGACGTGGAGGCTAAGTTACGGATCGATCGCATTCTGGCGCGTGCGGACGACTTCGGCATTCCTGCACCCGGACAGGACCCCAACGAATGCTGCTTGCTCGAAACACGGGAAAGCCACATGGCTCGAACGCGAGGTCGAGCTGTGGTCACGGACGACAACATGATCACCGAGTGGCCGCAGCTATTTTCCGGCGACATCACGTTGGCCCGCATTCGTGAGCGGCTGACCGGTAGGGCTGTCGGTCTCTAGTCCGCCACAGGCAGAGGCGCTACGGGTCGCTCTTGGGCAATCAAAGTGGTTAGTTTGGTTTCGACCGCAGGGCAAGAAATATGCAACTGGCTGCCGGATGACCATGAAATCTAGCGATTGGGTGGTTCCGTTGGACGATTTGAAAATTGCTCGAGCACCCATTGTGATGTCGAAATGACAGCGATCAATAGCCCCCACAAAGGCAAAACCGGTATTCGCCGAATTTGGAATGCCCTCCTGTATTCCAAGGAAGGGCTCAAGGCTGCGTTCACGCACGAGGATGCGTTCCGCCAGGAAGTCGTCCTTGCAGCGATCCTGATTCCGGTGGCGTTTTTCCTTCCGGCCAGCGGCCTGGGCAAAGCGCTGATGGTCGGCAGCGTAATGCTGGTGCTCATCGTGGAGTTGATGAACTCGTCGGTTGAGGCAACCGTTGATCGTATTTCGCTCGACGACCACCCTCTGGCCAAGCGCGCCAAGGACATCGGAAGTTCTGCGGTGTTCCTGTCCCTGCGTAAACGTCCCCCTGATCTGGAGTTTGGTGCTCTTCGGCTGAGAATCTGGAAAACCGTTCAGGCTGGTTTGCGAATTCACCGGATCTCACATTCCATTGCCTGGAGCCTGTCATATTCGCGTAGAAACTGCATTTCGCAGTGGAGTCGAACACGCCCGTCGACGTGACGAAGCTTCACAAATGGCCCAATACCTTGCGAACGTGGCGGAGGCCTTCGATTGCGTATCCGTAGTCGCGGACGCCTAGTCGGGTAAGCCATACCGCCAAGCGTAGCCGCCCCCTATTGATGATCTTGTCCGGAAAGCTCGCTGCTCCCAAGAGTCTGCTGGCTTGCTCCAATGTGGCTTTCCTGAGTTCCCGCACAGTGGCGTGATCGTAGTATTCGTTCCATTGATATCGCAACTCTTCGGAGATAGGCAGCGGGCATGGAACGTGTCCTGGGTAAGCCTGCCAAGGTACCGATGTAACCATTGGGGAAAAATTCCCCAGCCATTTGACGTAAAAGTCATGTCCCAGAAATTCGTTCACCGGGCTCGACAATATCAACTCCAGGAAGTCACCGTCAAAAAACGGCAACTGAAATTCGAATCTTCCTAAATCTATATTCTCGTAGAAATCCCTAAGGTGTCTTCTTTGGTCATTGAACATCAAGAACAAGTGCAAAGCACGGCCACGATCCTGGCACTCCAGGCGCGCCAACTCTTCACGGATTCCGCGCTTTGGGATCGAGACTATGGTACTCACGATGCTCCGCTGAAATAACCCTTCTGCGACTACGGATTTGTTATGGCGAACAAATGCGGCGATCGCCGTCTCAATCTCGCCATTCTGCGCGATTGCCACCATTTCGGTGTTCAGGTACACGTGCCCTAATCCGACGCTCCCGCCATCACCGGACCAAACCAGTAGTCGCCGTTGCGACGAGGGCACTTCTGGAAGGTTGGAATCAAACCAAGCCCTCACGAATTCCTGGTTATATGCTTGTCCCTTATCATTGATGCTGTCGATGTTCTTAGTAAGTTGATGATGCGTCGTTCCAAGTACGTCGGATACACTTCTGGCGAAGACCTCGTCTTGTGTTCTTGCCGGGGCAAAATTAATCGTGTGGACACTTACGCCGAGACTACAAAGTGCCGCAACAATGGATCGCGAATCGAGGCCGCCGCTCAAGAACGCAACTTGGGTCGGTTCCGGCCCAAGACGGCGCTTAACGCCCGACATGAATCTGCGATAGGCCTCCGTGGAAAGTTCCGATGTTTCAGCGGTCGACGGTGGCAATCGATCCCAGCGCCAATATTCGTGCTTGGCGACGGTATTGGCCGAGACATGGACGATTTCGCCTGCCATCAATGTTGAAATGCCAAGGTAGGCGGTCCTCTCAGCCAACGGAAACCCAAAACTCGCGATCTCCGTCACCCCACGCAGATCCATTTCCTTTGGTACCTCATCCAGCTCTTCCAATACACGTAGCGCCGTGGAAAACACCACGAATGTGGGGTCAATCCAATAGTAGATCGGACGCAGACCGATCTTGCCGCAATCAAGCTGACGCAGTTAGTCAGTCGATTGAAGTGGACTGCGCAGTAGGTGCCCCGGCATTTCGTCAAACCGCGCCATTCCGACTGTATCCATTCAGTGTGCAGTCGCTGCAGATCGCCGGTTCGGTTCGAAGCGTGAGCACCCAAGCTGTCGTTCAGCAATGGCTCGCCTGCCAATAGGGATACGTTTCCGGCGTCGTCCTGTTGCGCCGCCGGAGCGCCGAATGCGCCGATATCTTCTTTGGTCAAGAAACTACCGCTGTCTCCGAACGCGACGACCTTGTCGCCAAGTGGCGAGAGACCAGCAGCCGTAGAGCGTTGCGCGTTGCCTCCTCGACAATCACTCCTTGAACACGACTCACAATGCCCGCGATGATGGTCAACCCAAGAGCTCCTGATGACGTAACAATTTGTGAAATGGTTGTGCGACTTCACATTGGGATGCTTGCGGCATCCACAAGAATGGACCATTGAAGGTGGCACGTTTCCTTTTCGTAGATCGCAGTCCCGCGCGTAATTAGCCTCAATCCGTTCTACCTTTTGCGCAATTCAATGATCTCTTTGCATACTTTGATGTTGAACATCGCGGACAATAATGCATAGGTCACCATACCAACAAGGACGAGGGTCAGCAGTTGGAAAAGGCTCGTTTGTCCAGAGATCAAGTGTCGCCTTGCCATGACGACGGCTCCATACATTACAAGAACAGAGAGCCGGTAAAGCCATGACGCGCAGTAGGTGTGTTGTCCCCATATTGACGGCGGGCAGGGATCGCAGCCAATTGAGAAGTACTACCAACGGCGATACGCAACCCCAAGCAATGCACAATCCCGTCAACCCCCACGTGCTGCCGATGGCAAACGCGGGCAGCATGATTACATTTCCGACGATCAGATTCTTAACGCTGATATCTGGCCTGCCAATCCCGTCAATTGCGGTACTGACAATCATGCTGA
>CAVSDL010000011.1:0-228866 GCA_963726775.1 uncultured beta proteobacterium | reverse complement strand
ACGCGCTCGGCTGCCGACTCGCGACCACGCTCAGCGAACGTTTTCCCGTCGCCCTGGAGGCAAGTGCGGGGAAACGCAAGGCCAACGACAAGCTCGAGCGGGCGCTGAACGTCGTATTGACCGACGCGTTGCGCTTCCGACGGGAGGAGAATCTGGGAATCTACGGCAGGGCCCGCCTGTTCTCGGCGTTCAAGGATGAGCTCAGGCGCCGTGGATACTCGCAAGACTTCATCGAATCCACGACCGCGGCGCTGGTATGTCACGCGCCGAGCCAGCGCTAGGTGCAGTTGCCGTGGCTTCAGCTCCGGCAGACGGCAGGCAGGTACTTCGCGGCAATCGTCGTACCATCGGCGGCGGTGCAATTCCACGCGGTAACCGACGTTCCCGCAACAGTCGGCTTGAGTGCATAGATTTTTCCAGTCTGGGCAGGATTGCCGCCGACGTTCGCACTCGCGACAACCGCGATGACGCCATTGGTGACGGTCAGGCCGGCGGCGTATTCCGTCGCGATGGCTGTGCATCCCGAGGCATCTGTGTCGGCCGGGAGCGATGATTTCGACGTGAGATACTCGCTGATCGAAATCTTGCATTGGGATGCCGCAGTTGCCAGTTCCACAATTTTCGACCGGACCAGATAGTCCTGGTAGGCCGGCAATGCAATCGTGGCCAAAACCCCGACAATCGCGACCACGATCATCAATTCGATCAGCGTGAATCCGCGAAGCCGTTCGAGTCTGGAGCGCATGGCAGTGGTATGGCGATGAAATCGAAACCCATCAAAAGAATGGGGCGCCGAACTTCCGACACCCCATTCGACGTGTGGAACAAACAGCTTACGGTCGGCAGATCGCCGGCAGATACTTGTCGGGGATCGTCGAACCGCCGGTAGCGGCCGTGCAATCCCACGCCGTGATTGTCGTTCCGACAACCGATCGGCGTGAGCCCATAAACTCCGCCATTCGCGGTCGGATTGCCGCCGAGATTGTTGGTACCCGTTATCGAAATCACTCCAGCGAGCACATCGACGGACGCGACATACTGCGTCGTAATGTTCGAGCAGCCGGACGCGGCGAGGTTCGCGGGCATACGCGTTCTTGCTCGCCAGGTATTCGGCGACCGAGGTCTTGCACGCCGCTGCCGTAGCCGCCAGTTCCGAGACCTTCGAGCGCACGATGTAATCCTGATACGCCGGCAGTGCGATGGCCGCCAAGATGCCGACGATCGCAACCACGATCATCAGTTCGATCAGTGTGAAGCCCTGTTGAATCCGTTTCATGTTCCCGTCTCCTTTGATTGAAATGACATCCGACACCCGTGCACCCAGCGATGCTGCCGCTAATTGAGCAATCGATGTGCCAGCCGTCGAGCGGACGCACCGATGGCCCGGTAAGTATTTGCAAACTATTGATTTACAAGAAAACATGGTCCCCGCCAAACCCTGGCGGCAGGAAACATTTCTGACCGGCGGCCGACCGTCGCCGGGGCGTTGGATACGAACCGACGTACAGGGCGCAACAGGTGACGCTGCGCGTCAGTCCACTGCGCGTCCGCAGGCCGATGCGTTCAGCGCCGACTGGCAAGATCCGCGCATGCGCGCGTGCCTCAGGCCGAAGGGAGACCGCCGGCGAGCACCACGTGGAGGTCCACGCCCGCAACTTCCAGAACATCGCCCAGCGCAAGCGGCGCCCCTTCCGTAGCGACCAATTCGCCGTTGAGGCGGGGCGGAAGATCGCCCTCCACAGGTACGACGCGCAATCCGGCGTCCGAGCGACGGACGGCGGCGACCTGCAGCCCCACCCGGCCCACCAGGATTTCGTCCTTGTCGAGAACAACTTCGCGTCCGGCGCTCGGGCCCGTTGCCACCCGGATCGCACGATCGGCCACGGCAGCCGCCGCCGACGGGGGAGCCGCTGGCGGTACGGCCGCGGTGCCCGCTGCGTCGCCATCGCGGCCCGGTTGCGTGGTCCCGATCTCCGACGCTATGAACCGATCGATGTCGGCCATCGAGCCGTCGGGCGCGGCGGGCGGCATCCGCCGGGCCTCGCCGGTGGTCCGCGCCGAAGGGACCGCGCCGTTCGCAGGCCGTCGCTCCGCCTCGATGCGCGCTCCGTGGTGCCGCCCCTCGCGCGCCGAGGACGGCGGTTCCGGCTCCAGCATCCGCGCATCGTCCTCGACGTAAACGAGCCGCTCGCGGCCGATTTCGATCTCGTCGCCGTCGCGCAGGAAATGCTTGGTGGCCGATTTGCCGTTCACCAGCGTGCCGTTGGTGCTGCCGAGGTCCTCGAGGAAAGAGTCGCCGAAAATCGTGACGATCGCCGCGTGCTCGCTGCTCACGGCCGGGTACGGCAGGCAAACGTCGTTGTCGGCGCGACGGCCGATCGTGATTCGCTCCCGGTCGAGCTTGACGTCGAGCGTCGATCCATCGGCGAGATAGAGCACCAGTTTGCCCACGTTCGCTCCTAAGTCGCGCGCTTTTTCGCGAGCCAGCGCTGTGCCCACGTCGGCACCGGCAGGAACTCCGGCGGCACGCGGACGAGAACCACCGAGATGTTGTCGCGGCCCCCATTCTGATTGGCAAGATCGATGAGATCGGCCGCGGCTTCGGGCAGGTCGGCGCGCTTCGCTTCGATGATCGAACGGATGATGGCGGGCTCGACCATGTCGGTGAGGCCGTCCGAGTTGAGCAGATAGATGTCGTTTGCCTCGACGCGGTATTCGACGATGTCGGCGGGAACGATAGCCTCGATGCCCAGTGCTCGCGTGACGAGGTTCTTGTTGAGCGAGAACTTGGCCTGCTCCTGGGTGAGCTGGCCGCTGTCGATCTGTTCCTGCAGGAGCGAGTGGTCGTGCGTCAACTGTTCGAATTTTTCACCGCGCAGCCGGTAGCAGCGCGAGTCGCCGATATGCCCGATGCTGACCCGGTTGCCGCAGAACACCACCGTGACGATGGTCGTGCCCATCCCGGCGCACTCCGGGCGCGCCTGCGCCGCTTCGTAGATGCCCTTGTTGGCGGACGCGATTTGCTGCTGAAGAAGGAGCGCGGCGTGCGTGAGGCCGCTGCCGATGTCGACCTTCGAGAGTTCCCGGCCCGACCGGAGCTCCGGCAGCATCCCGGTGCTGACAACGTTGACGGCAATGCCGCTGGCCACCTCGCCGGCATTGTAGCCGCCCATGCCGTCGGCGAGCACCGCGATCCCCGCGTCGCCGTCGACAAACACCGTATCCTCGTTGTGCGAGCGGACCATCCCCGGATGGGAGAGGGTGACGCAGTCCAGTGAAGCGCGTTCGGTCATCGGTGCCTGATTCGGGAAACGCTACGGCCGCGAGGCGGCCGATTCAGTCCGCGAGTGTAACGGCCCGCCGCGATTGTTGCGAGCAGCGGCGCGAGCCCCGGTGGGCTTGCCCAGGTCGCGGCCTCCAACGTGGCGGCGTGGCTCCGGCGCCGTGGCTCATTCCATTTCGCAGTCATCACCATGACAAAGCCGTCGGTCTGCCGCACGCTGGGAACAGGGAGGCCTGACCCTTGGTTTCGGTATTGCACGGCCGCGCTCATGTCTCCGCAGCACGTTTTTTCCGGCGCGCGAGCCAGACGCCGACCGTGACGACGGTTGCCACGCCGACCGTCGGCGCGAGCCAATGCAGCGCCGGCGCGTTGGCGTCGATCCACGCGGATATCGCGGTATCGGTGGCGGCCATTTCCCCTGCGACCCATCCGAGCAGGCCGCCGCCGAACGTGACGATGATCGGCCAGCGCTCCATCACCTTCATCAGGAGCGTGCTGCCGAAAATGACCAGCGGAATGCTGATGAGCAAACCGAGCACCAGCAGCAAAACGCTGCCTTTCGCGGCAGCCGCAACGCCGATCACGTTGTCGAGACTCATGACCAGATCGGCAATCAGAATCGTCCGGATGGCCGCGATCATTCCGCTATGGGTGGAACCGCTGTCGTGGCCTCCCTCGTCGTCCGGTGCGAGCAACTGGATCCCGATCCACAGCAACAACGCGGCACCGATGAGCTTGAGGTAGGGCAACCGCAGCAACTCGAGGGCGACGATCGTCAGGATGATACGCATGACCACCGCGGCGCCGCTGCCCCAGATTATCGCCTGCTTTTGTTGCTTTTGCGGCAGCGACCGTGCGGCGAGCGCAATCACCACCGCGTTGTCGCCCGACAGGATGATATTGACGCCGATGATCTCCAGCAGCGCGATCCAGAATTGTGGCGTGGTGACTTCCATTTGTCAGCCTCTAGGTGCCTCGTGTGCCCGTCGCGCGATCATCGCCGCATCCCGCAATGCGGCGTTCGACCGGCGCGGCCCGCCGGGCGCCTCACAGCACCGACTTCAGCAGCTTGCCCATTTCCGCCGGGTTCCGCGTCACCCTGATGCAGCACGCCTCCATCACGGCAAGCTTCTCCTGCGCGGTGCCCTTGCCGCCGGAGATGATTGCCCCGGCATGGCCCATCCGCTTGCCCGGAGGCGCCGTAACCCCGGCAATGAAGCCGACGATCGGCTTCTTCATATGCTCCTTCGCCCACTGCGCCGCGGTCTCCTCGTCGGTGCCACCGATCTCTCCGATCATCACGACGGCGTCGGTATCCGGATCGTCGTTGAACAGGCGCAGCACGTCGATGTGCTTCAGGCCGTTCACCGGGTCGCCTCCGGTCCCCACCGCCGTCGACTGGCCGAGACCGAGCTCGGTGAGCTGCCCGACCGCTTCGTAGGTCAGTGTGCCCGAGCGGGAGACGACGCCGATGCGGCCTTTCCGATGGATGTGGCCGGGCATGATGCCGATCTTGAGCTCGTCGGGCGTGATGACGCCAGGGCAATTCGGCCCGAGCAGCAGCGTGGCCTTCCCCTGCATCCTGTGGCGCGTGCGGATCATGTCGCGCACCGGAATGCCCTCGGTGATGCAGACGACCAGCGCGAGGCCGGCATCGACAGCCTCGTCAATGGCCGCGGCCGCGAACGGCGGCGGCACGTAGATGACGCTGACGGTCGCGCCGGTCGCGGCTTTCGCGTCCTTCACCGTCGCGTGGATCGGAATGCCTTCGAAGTCCTCGCCGGCCTTCTTCGGATTGACGCCAGCGACGAAGCAGTTCTTTCCGTTCGCGTAGTCGCGGCACATCCGGGTGTGGAACTGGCCGGTCTTGCCGGTGATTCCCTGCGTGATGACCTTGGTGTTCCGGTTGATGAGAATCGACATCTCAGTGTCCCCTGGCGGCGGCAACGACCTTTTCCGCTGCCTCCGCCATATTGGCCGCGCTGATGATCGGCAGTCCGGAATCGGCCAGGATCTTCCTGCCGAGATCCTCGTTGGTGCCCTTCATCCGCACGACCAGCGGCACGTCGAGCGCCACCGCCTTCGACGCCGCCACCACGCCTTCGGCAATCGTGTCGCATTTCATGATGCCGCCGAAGATGTTGACCAGGATCGCCTTCAGCCCGGGATTCGTCAGCATGATCTTGAAGGCCTCGGTCACCTTTTCCGCCGTCGCGCCGCCGCCTACGTCGAGAAAGTTCGCAGGCGTGCCACCGTAGAGCTTGATCGTGTCCATCGTCGCCATCGCAAGTCCGGCGCCGTTGACGAGGCAGCCGATGTCGCCGTCGAGCGAGATGTACGAAAGGTCGAACTTCGACGCCTCGATTTCGGCCGGGTCTTCCTCGTCGAGGTCGCGCATGGCGACGATCTCCGGATGCCGGAAGAGCGCGTTGGAGTCGAAATTGAGCTTGGCGTCGAGCGCGACGACACGGCCGTCGCCGGTGACGATCAGCGGATTGATCTCGGCCAGCGACGCGTCGGTCTCGTCGAAGGCGCGGTAGAGCGCCTGGAGCACGGCGCGGCCCTGCGCGACGCTCGCCTCGGGAATCCCGATCCGGCGCGCGACATCGTCTGCCTCGGCGCCGGTGAGTCCCTTTGCCGGATCGATGAACACCTTGTGGATCTTCTCCGGCGTTTTCGCGGCAACTTCCTCGATGTCCATGCCGCCTTCGGAGCTCGCCATCAGGCAGACGCGCTGCGTCGAGCGGTCGACGACCATCCCGACGTAGAGCTCCTTCTTGATATCGGCGCCCTCTTCGATCAGCAGCCGGCGCACCTTCTGCCCGGCGGGCCCCGTTTGGTGCGTGACGAGCTGCATGCCGAGGATCTTCCCCGCAAGGTCCCGCACTTCGTCGATCGAGCGCGCGAGTTTGACGCCACCACCCTTGCCGCGGCCGCCCGCGTGCACCTGCGCCTTGACCACCCACACCGGCCCGCCGAGCGCTTCGGCGGCCTTGACGGCCTCGTCCACGCTGAATGCCGGAATGCCACGCGGCGTCGGCATCCCGAACTTGCGGAATATCTCCTTGCCCTGGTACTCGTGAATCTTCACGGGTGCTCCTTGACGGAAACCGGATTCGTGCCGCGATGCCATTTCGGATAGTAGCGGCGGACCGTATCGGTCGCCGTGTCGAGCGCGTGGCAGCGATCGAGCTGGAACGGCTTGCCCTCGCCTTCGTCCTCGCGCCGGAGGCCGGCAAACGTCTGCACCGCGGCGGTCGGCAGCGCGGCGAGCAGCTCGGTGACGTGCGTGCAGCCGCGGATGCCGCCCATCATTTCGTGCAGTCGCTTTCGAAAGCCGCTGACGAGATTGGCGCCGACAAGCTTCACGTAGGCCGGCTCGATGCGGTCGCAGACATCAGGATACGGCATGCCGTCGGTCCTGACCTCGATTGCGTGCACGACATAGCTGCGATCGATGGTCACGCGGACCCACATGTCGTGAACGGCTTCGCGGGCCGGGCGCACGCCCGTCATCAACTCGAAGTCGTGGTCCTTGGTGTCGACGAGATGCGCGTCGACGTCGAAGAGCCCGTCGTCGCGACGCCAGCCTTCATAAGTGATCCGCCGCACGTGCAGGCGCTGGCGCGGGGTAGGGCTCGGCGGGAGCGGCATCGGGAATGCTTGTCGCGAATCGGCGGCGGGAGGGGTGCTTCGTGCATCCGGCCGGCGCGCCGGATGTCGCTACAATGTCGACGGCAAAGGCGCCGCCGCAAGGCGTGGCCTCTATTTTAAGCTGTCACGCGCGTGCGCCGCAACCGACGGCGCCTCCGGGAGCCGTTCGCACCCCAACTCATCGAAGGCCGGCCGATGCCATTCATCCTCGCTCTCGACCAGGGCACGACCAGCTCGCGCGCCATCGTGTTCGATCACACCGGAGCCGTGCGCGCCTCCGCGCAAGCCGAATTCCGCCAGATCTTTCCGCAACCGGGCTGGGTCGAGCACGACCCGATGGAGATCTGGGCCACACAGTCGGGCGTGCTCTACCAGGCGCTCGCGAAGGCGGGGATCGGCGCCGCCGATATCGCGGCCGTCGGCATCACCAACCAGCGCGAGACCACCGTGCTGTGGGACCGCGCCACCGGAGCGCCGCTGGCCAACGCCATCGTCTGGCAGGACCGCCGCACCGCGCCGTTTTGCGACCGGCTGCGTGCCGAAGGCCACGCCGCGCTGTTCGCGGAGAAGACCGGCCTCGTCCTCGACGCGTATTTTTCCGGCACCAAGCTGAAGTGGCTGCTCGACCACCTGCCCGGTGCCCGCGACCGCGCGGCGCGCGGCGAGCTCGCGTTCGGCACCATCGACACCTGGCTCGCCTGGAACCTGAGCCACGGCGCGGCGCACGTCACGGATCCATCCAACGCGAGCCGCACCCTGCTCTTCAACACGCGCACCGGCGCCTGGGACGACGATCTCCTGCGGCTGCTCGACATTCCACGAGAAGTCCTGCCGAGGGTCGTCCGCTCGTCGGGTACCTGCGCCGAGGCGACGATCGGCGGCGTGGCGGTGCCGCTTGCCGGAATCGCCGGGGACCAGCAGGCGGCGCTGTTCGGGCAGGCCTGCCACGTGCCCGGCCTTGCAAAGAATACCTACGGCACCGGCTGTTTCCTGCTGCTCAACACCGGCCGAAAGGTAGTGACGTCGACCAATAATCTGCTGTCGACCGTTGCGTGGGACCGCGGCAGCGGCCTCGAATATGCGCTCGAGGGCAGCGTGTTCATCGGCGGCGCCGTCGTCCAGTGGCTGCGCGACGGACTCAAGATCGTCCGCTCGGCGGGCGAGATCGAGGCGCTGGCCGCGGAAGTGCCCGATAACGGCGGCGTCTACCTGGTGCCGGCGTTCGCCGGACTCGGCGCACCGCACTGGGATGCGTACGCGCGCGGCGCGATGTTCGGCCTGACGCGCGGCGCCACCTCCGCGCACATCGCGCGCGCCGCGCTCGAGGCCATTGCCTATCAGAGTGCCGACGTGCTGGCGGCGATGGAACGCGATGCCGGGATCACCCTCGCCGAGCTGCGCGTGGACGGCGGCGCGACGGCGAACAACCTGCTGATGCAGTTCCAGGCGGATATCCTCGGCGTGCCGGTCGTGCGCCCGAAGGTGCTGGAGACCACGGCGCTCGGTGCCGGCTATCTCGCGGGTCTCGCGGTCGGTTACTGGAAGGACGCCGCCGAAGTCGGTGCGAACTGGCAGGTGGACCGGACGTTCGAGCCGGCCATGCCGCGCGATCGCGTTGCCGAGCTTCGAGCCGGATGGGAGAAGGCCGTCGAACGCGCGAAGGGCTGGGCTTAGTCCTTTGTTCATTGCGGAAATTGGTGGCACTTTCGCAAATGCGATCGTCGTCCCCGCGAACGCGGGGACCCGGAGACGTTCGACCCAAGACACTGGATTCCCGCCTTCGCAGGAATGACGACATATCTGCAGGCGTTATCATTCAATTCGGCAAAGCACAGCAATTTCCGGACTGTCCCCTGCGTAACGTGCCGATTTCCATGCACGCGGGAGGTGCCTCGCGCCGCCAACGGTGCGCGACGCCTTGCATTCCGCCGGAAGGGTGCATATACTCCCATTTGCGTGCATATGCGCGCTTCGCGACCCCGTCCAGCTGCCATGCGCACCGACATCGCCGCTTCCGCCGCCTGCACCTGCGGCCGCCTGCGTCGCGCCGCGCGGGCGCTCACACAGCTCTATGACGACACCATGGCGCCTGTCGACCTGCGCGTGACGCAGTTCTCGCTGCTGCGCACGCTGTCGCGCGACGGCCCCGCGCGGATGTCCGATCTTGCGGCAAGGCTGCTCCTCGATCGCACCGCGCTGTCGCGCACACTCGACCCGCTTGTCGTGCGTGGTCTGGTCGCGATCGTCCCCGGGCGCGATGCCCGCACGCGCGAAGTGTCGTTGACGCACGCCGGCACGATCGCGATTCGCAACGCCCTGCCGCACTGGAAGCGTGCGCAATCGCAGGTTGCGGGAAGGCTCGGAGCCCGGGGTGTCGACACGCTGGTCGCGCTGCTCCGCGAAGTCGAAGCGTTGCATCCCGATCCCGGCGGTCGCGGCCGCTGATCCACACGAAGAGGTATGCCGTGAGCGCTACATCCTCACGCGCCGATTGGCGCACTCCTGCCGTGGTCCTGGTCGCGAGCGGCCTGATCCTTACATTGTCGCTGGGGATCCGCCACGGCTTCGGTCTTTTCCTGCAACCGATGAGCGCGGATCTGCACTGGGGCCGCGAGACATTCGCGCTGGCGATGGCCGTCCAGAACCTGATATTCGGCGCGGCAACGCCCTTCGCCGGAATGTTCGCCGACCGCTTCGGCACGCACAAGGTCGCGTTCGTCTGCGGACTGCTCTACGTCGCCGGCCTCGCGACCATGGCGTACGCCACCAGCCCGCTGACGATGGTGCTGACCGCAGGTGTGCTGATCGGCACCGGCCTCGCGGGCATCACCTTTTCCGTCGTTGCCGGCGTGCTCGGGCGCAAGTACCCGCCGGAGAAGCGGAGCATGGCGCTCGGCATCTCGGCCGCCGCCGGATCGTTCGGACAGTTTGCGATGCTGCCGCTGACACAATGGCTGCTGTCGCATCTCGGCTGGCAAGGCGCGCTATTGGCGCTCGCGGCGGTCGCGCTGCTGATCATTCCCCTGACCGCGGCGCTCTACGAAAAGCACCTGTCCAGCGGACATGCGTTCGAGCAGTCGGCCGGCGCGGCGGTGCGCGAGGCGCTCGGACATCGCGGCTACGTGCTGCTCACGCTGGGTTTCTTCGTTTGCGGTTTCCAGCTCGTGTTCGTCGGCGTGCACTTGCCCGCCTATCTGGCGGACAAGGGTCTCGCGCCGCACGTCGCGGTAACGGCGCTGGCCCTGATCGGACTTTTCAATATCGTGGGCACGTATGCTGCCGGCTGGCTGGGGAGCCGCGTGCGCAAGCCGTACATCCTCTCGGCGATCTATTTCGCCCGCGCGATCGTGTTCGCGCTCTTCCTGTGGCTGCCGCTCTCGCCATGGACCGTGTATGCCTTCGCGGTTGCCCTGGGCCTCCTGTGGCTGTCCACCGTGCCGGCAACCAACGGCATCGTCGCGCAGATCTTTGGAGTGCGCTATCTCGCCATGCTTTCCGGAGTCACATTCTTCAGCCACCAGGTCGGCAGCTTTCTCGGCGCATGGCTCGGCGGCCGGCTCTTCGACGCCACCGGCAGCTACGACGTCGTCTGGTGGATCTCCATCGCGCTCGGGATCGTTGCGGGTCTCATCAACCTGCCCATCGACGAGCGCGCTATCGAGCGGCCGGCTGCCCAGCCGGCATGACGACAGGGGCCGGTGGCGGCCCTCGCCCGGCACCCGTGTGGCGCACACATCGGGCGGGACCGCCGGCGCGGCGTCAGGGCAACGGCGGCGCCGGGGGCAGCGTGTCCGCCGCGATGCGATCGACGGCATCGGTGATGATGCCGTCCACACCCCACGCCGCGAGCTCCGCGACGCGTTCCGTGCCGTTCGGCGTGAACGCAAGCACGCGATGGCCGGCGCGACGCACCTCCGCGACGACGTCGGCGAACAGCGCCGCGTGATCGACGTCGAGCGCGACGCACCCCAGGCGGGCGAGACGATCCTGCCAATCGGCAGGCACGGTGTCCACCAGCAGCGCGCGCGGCAGCGCCGGCGCCGCGTCCCTCGCGGCGGCGAGCGCGTCCTCGGAAAACGACGACAGCAGCGGCGGCACGTCGGCGTCGCGCCACAGCGTCGTGGCGTCCAGCGCCACCGCGCCGCCCGTCTCGCGCTCGCGGCCCGGCGTCGGCTTGATTTCGATGTTGCAGGCAACCCCATGCGTGCGTGCCCAGCGCGCGATCGCAGCCAGCGTCGGCAGCGGCTCGCCGGCGTACTTCGCAGAGTGCCAGCCGCCCGCATCCAGTCGGGAGAGCTCGCGCCATGGCAGCGCATCAGCGCGGCCGCGGCCGGACGTCGTCCGTTCCAGCGTAGCGTCGTGCAGCAGAAACGCCACGTTGTCCGCCGAGAGCTTCACGTCGAACTCGAACATCCGGTAGCCGTGCGCGTGTCCGACGCGCATCGCGGTCAGCGTGTTCTCGGGTGCCTGCTCGCCGGCGCCGCGATGGGCGATGAGGCGCGGGTACGGCCAGTCACGCGGGAACCCGGTCGCCATGTCAGCGGATCCGGGCACCGGTGGCGGCGTCGAAGAGGTAGACGTGGCTGGATTTCGCGGTGAGGTGCAACGTCGACCCGACCTCGGGAGTCGTTCCATGCGGCAGCCGCGCGGTCAGCAGATCCTTGCCGCGCGAAAGATGCACCAGCGTGTCGGCGCCGAGTTGCTCGACCATCTCCACCTGCGCCGAAAACAGCGCGCCGGTCTCGCCGCACAGCTCCAGGTGCTCGGGCCGCAACCCCACCGCGACGGCGCGCCCGGCTGCGGCGGATCCGTCGGCATGACGCACCGCACCTCCATGGTCGAGCGCGATCCGTCCGCCGCCTTCCGATCGGCCGGCCAGGAAGTTCATCGACGGCGAGCCGATGAAGCCGGCGACGAACTGCGTCGCCGGATCCGCATACACTTCCATCGGCGTGCCGATCTGCTCGGCGCGACCGGCGTTGATGACCAGCATCCGGTGCGCCAGCGTCATCGCCTCGACCTGGTCGTGCGTCACGTACAGGCTGGTCGTCGACAGGCGCCGATGCAGCTTCTGGATCTCGAAGCGCATCTGCACGCGCAGTTTCGCGTCGAGGTTCGACAGCGGCTCGTCGAACAGGAACACGGCGGGTTCGCGGACGATGGCGCGGCCCATCGCCACGCGCTGCCGCTGACCGCCCGAGAGCTGCCGCGGCCGGCGCGAAAGCAGCGGTTCGAGCTCCAGGATGTCGGCCGCGCGCTGCACCCGCTCCTCGATCCCGGATTTCGGCATGCCACGGATCTTGAGACCGTAGGCCATGTTGTCGAACACGCTCATGTGCGGGTAGAGCGCGTAGTTCTGGAACACCATCGCGATGTCGCGGTCCTTCGGCTCCAGGTCGTTGACGACGCGGTCGCCGATGACAATCTCCCCCGCGGTGATCGGCTCGAGCCCGGCGACCATCCGCAGCAGCGTGGACTTGCCGCAGCCGGAGGGTCCCACGATGACGACGAATTCGCCGTCGGCGACCTGCATGTCGATGCCGTGGATCACGGCGACCTGGCCGTAGCTCTTTCTGGCATTGCGGAAATGGACCTGGGCCATCGTCTATCGATCATTACCCAATTGGGTGACACTTTCGCAAATGTGATTGTCGTCCCCGCGAACGCGGGGACCCAGCGACTTTCGAAGCAAGACACTGGGTTCCCGCGTTCGCGGGAACGACGATACTCTTGCAGTTGTTGTCACTCATTTTAGTACAGCTCAGTAGGTTCCGTTTTTCCTATTTCTCCGAATCCACGAGCCCCTTGACGAACCACTTCTGCATCAGCACCACCACGAGGACCGGCGGCAGCATCGCCAGCATCGCGGTGGCCATGACCAGGTTCCACTCGGTCGCGGCGTCGCCGCCCGCGATCATCCGCTTGATGCCGATGACCGTCGTGTACATCGACTCGTCGGTCGTCACCAGCAGCGGCCACAGGTACTGGTTCCACCCATAGATGAACAGGATGACGAACATCGCCGCGATGTTGGTCCGCGACATCGGCACCACGACGTCCCAGAAGAAACGCAGGGGCCCGGCGCCGTCGATGCGCGCCGCCTCCGCGAGTTCGTCCGGAATCGTCAGGAAGAACTGCCGGAACAGGAACGTCGCCGTCGCCGAGGCGATCAGCGGGATCGTGAGACCGGCGTAGGTGTCCAGCATGTGGAGGTCGGACACCACCTTGTACGTGGGCAGGATGCGCACCTCGACGGGCAGCATCAGCGTCACGAAGATCATCCAGAACATCGCATTGCGGAACGGAAAACGGAAATAGACGATCGCGAATGCCGACGCGAGCGAAATCGCGATCTTGCCCACCGCGATCACCAGCGCCGTGACCAGGCTGTTGAACATCATCCGCCCGACGCCCGCCCCGGACATGCCGGCGCCGTGGGCCAGTACCGCCGCGTAGTTCTGGAGCAGACGGCTGCCCGGTACGAGCGGCATCGGCGCCTGGAGCACCTGGTCGACCGCGAGCGTGGACGCGACGAAGGTCACGTACACCGGCAGGGCGAGTATCGCGATGCCCAGCACGACCACGGCGTGGGTGACGAGCGTCAGGAGGGGGCGGTTTTCGACCATGGCGCCGCCGCTCTAGTACTGGACCTTGCGTTCGACATACCGGAACTGGACCACCGTCAGGGCGATCACGATCGCCATCAGCACGACGGACTGCGCCGCGGAGCCGCCGAGGTCGAGCGCCTTGAAACCGTCGTGGTAGACCTTGTAGACGAGGATCTCGGTCGCCTGGGCGGGTCCACCGCCGGTGGCCGCGTCGATGATCGCGAACGTGTCGAAAAACGCATAGACGACGTTGACGACGAGCAGGAAGAAGGTTGTCGGCGACAGCAGCGGAAAGACAATCGTCCAGAACCGCCGTGCGGGGCCGGCGCCGTCGATCGCCGCCGCCTCGAGCAGCGATTTCGGGATCGACTGCAGTCCGGCCAGGAAGAACAGAAAGTTGTAGCTGACCTGCTTCCAGACGGCGGCCACCACCACCATGATCAGCGCGTCGCCGCCGTCGAGCAGCGGATCCCAGGGCACGCCCGCCGATTTCAGCCAATGCGCGACGACGCCGAGTGTCGGATTGAACAGGAAAAGCCACAGCACCGCCGCGACTGCAGGCGCGACGGCGTAGGGCCAGATCAGCAGCGTCTTGTAGGCCGTGGCGCCGCGGATCACCCGGTCGGCGAAGACCGCGAGCACCAGCGAGAACGAGAGCCCGATGGTGGCGACGAGCGCGGAAAACACCGCGGTGACCTTGAACGAGGCGAGGTAGAACTCGTCCTTGAAGAGCGCCCGGAAATTGTCGAGCCCGACAAACTCGGTCATGGTTCCGAACGGATCCTGCAGCAGCAGCGACTGCCAGAGGGCCTGGCCGGCGGGCCAGAAAAAGAAGACCAGCGTGATCGCGATCTGCGGCGCGATCAGCGCATAGGGCAGCCATCGCGAGCGAAAGAGGACGCGTTTTTCGGCGGCCATCGGTCTACGGTTTCCAACGGGTCACGGCCGCGGGACAAATGGCGGCACGGGTGTTCATTGCGCACCTTCGAACCACCGCCACCCCCCGAATATCACCGCACGATGCGCCCGTGTGTCGCCCCCCGGTCGAACGCCGCGGCCGCGGGAGCAGCGACGCCCGGATCCGGCAAGACGCTGCCCCGGCACCGCCGGGGCGCAACCCCTATTTGGCGGTCTTCGCGAATTTCTCGATCTGTTCGTTCCCGCGCGTCACCGCCGCGTCGAGCGCTTCCTTCGCGGTCTTCTTCCCGCTCCAGACGCCCTCCAGCTCCTCGTCGATGATGTCGCGGATCTGCACGAAGTTGCCGAGACGGATGCCACGCGACTTGTCGGTGGTCTTGACGATCATCTGCTTGACCGAGACGTCGGTGCCGGGGTTCCTTTCGTAGAATCCCGATTGCTTCGTCAGCTCGTACGCCGCCATGGTGATCGGCAGGTAGCCCGTGGATTGGTGGAATTCGGCCTGGATCTCCGGCCGCGAGAGGAACGTCAGGAACTTGGCGACGGCCTTGTATTCTTCCTTCGACTTGCCGCCCATCACCCAGAGGCTCGCACCGCCAATGATCGTGTTCTGCGGCGCACCCTGAACGTCGGCGTAATAGGGCAGCGCCGAGACGCCGAACTTGAACTTGGCATTCTGCTTGACGGTGCCGTAACCGGCCGACGAGGTCGTCATCATCGCGCACTCGCCGCTGTAGAACTTCGCCTCGGGCTCGTTCTTGCGGCCGGCATAGGTGAAGTAGCCCTTCTTCTGCCATTCCTGCATGTTCTGGATATGCCGGATCTGGATCGGCCCGTTGAACACCAGCTTCGGGTCGTTGCCGGAGAACCCGTTTTCTTCGGTCGCGAACGGAACGTTGTGCCAGGCCGAGAAGCTCTCCAGCTGCACCCACGATTGCCAGCCGGTCGTATAGCTGCACGGCAGTACGCCCGCCGCCTTGATCTTGGCTGCCGCCGCGACCACCGCCTGCCACGTCTGGGGCGGCTGATCGGGGTCGAGACCGGCCTTTTCGAAAGCGTCCCTGTTGTAGTAGAAAACGGTCGTCGAGCTGTTGAACGGGAACGACAGCATCTGACCCTTGGTGTTCGTGTAATAGCCTGCCACCGCCGGAACGTAGGCTTTCGGGTCGAATTTTTCGCCGGCGTCGGCCATCACCTGGTGGACCGGCTTGATCGCGCCCTTCGCCGACATCATCGTCGCGGTGCCCACTTCGAAGACCTGGAGGATCGCCGGCGCGCTGCCGGCGCGGAATGCCGCTATGGCCGCTGCCATGGCCTCCGGATAGCTCCCCTTGTAGACGGCATTGACCTTGTAATCCGACTGGCTCTCGTTGAAGCGCTTGGCGAGGTTGTTGATGCGGTCGTTGTTGGCCCCCGTCATCGCGTGCCAGAACTGAACTTCGGTGGCGGCATGGACCTGGACCGCCGCGCCGGCAAACACCACGGCCAGCGCGGCGCGCCGGAGACCCGAAAAACGTTGCGACATGACTCCTCCTCGTGGAAACGGGCAATCGACCATCGTGCCGTCTTCTGATGACGATTCTATTGCAAATCCGCAACGGTGTGGTCGCGACGCGCCTCCGCTTGGCGGCGTACGCGGCGAACCACCGCGGCGGCGCAACATCCGAAGGGGCGTCAGTCGGCGGCGTCCGGATGTGGAACCGGCTTGGCGGGCCCCGCCTTGCCGTGCGGCCGCCGGACCTCGAGCCCGGCGAAAAGCGTGTAGGCGGTCGGCACGACGAAGAGCGTGAGCATCGTGCCGAACGTCATCCCGCCGACGATCACCCACCCGATCTGCGTCCGCGATTCGGCGCCCGCACCCGTAGCAAACGCCAGTGGCGCGGCGCCCAGCACCATGGCACCTGTCGTCATCAGAATCGGCCTCAGCCGCAGCGTCGCCGCGTCGATGACCGCAGCGTAGAGCTCCTCGCCCTTGGCGCGCAGCTGGTTGGAGAATTCGACGATCAGGATCCCGTGCTTGGTGATGAGGCCGACCAGCGTGACGAGCCCCACCTGGCTGTAGATGTTGAGCGTTCCGCCGGCGAGCCACAGCATCAGCAGGGCACCGGTCATCGACAGCGGCACCGACAGCATGATCACGAACGGGTGCTTGAAGCTCTCGAACTGCGCGGACAGGACGAGGTAAATGAACATCAGCGCCAGCACGAACGTGAAATAGATCTCGCCGCCGGACGAGCGGAACTCACGCGACTGGCCGTCGAGGTCCGTCTGCGCCGTGCTGGGCAGCGCGCGCTTCGCCGCATCGTTCATCGCCACGAGCGCCTCGCCGATCGCATAGCCGGGTGCCAGCGTCCCGGTGACCTTGACGGCGCGCAGGCGGTTGAAATGATTGAGCGACTGCGGCGCGACGCCTTCGCGAACCTCCACGAGGTTCGACAGCTGCACCATGCCGCCATCGCGGGCGCGGACGTAGGTATCGCGTATGTCCGCCGGCGTCGAGCGGTCGATCGGCGCCACCTGCACGATCACGTCGTACTGTTCGCCATCCTTCTTGAAGCGCGTCACCTGGCGGCCGCCCAGCATCGTTTCCAGCGTCCGGCCAACCGTGTCGACGCCGACGCCGATATCGGAGAGCTTGTCGCGGTTGATCGTGACGCGGACTTCCGGTGTGTTGAGGCGCAGGTCGATCTGCAGGTTCTGCACGCCCGGATACTTGCGCGCCTCCTCGAGGAAGCGATCGACGATGCGCTGCAGCTCCGGATAGGGGACCTGCGACATGATCACATACTCGACCGGTGTCGACCGGAACGACTGGCCGAGCGACGGCGGATTGATCGGGAAGGCTATCGCGCCGGGAATTGCCGCGAACTTGGGCCGCAACTCGTCGGCAATCCGCTGCTGCTTCTTGGTCCGTTGCTCCCACGGCTTCAGTCGCAGCACCGCGTTGCCGTCGACGACGGTCGGGAACCCCGATATCGCCGTATACGCTGCTGCTTCCGGAATCTGCGAATAGAACTCCTCGATCGGCCGGATCAGGTCTGACGTATACACCGGGGTCGAACCCTGCGGCGCGGTCACGAGACCGAACACGACGCCGCGATCCTCGATCGGCGTGAGCTCGGACTTGAGCAGCGTGAAGAACAGCGCGCCCAATCCGGCGACGATGGCCCACAGCGTCGCGATCAGCCACCGCCGGTGCAGAGTGGCGGTGAGCAAACGCCGGTAACCCTGCGTCATCGCGTTCAAACCACGCTCGATCGCGTTGTAGATCCACGAATGCCGTTCCTGGTGCCGCAGCAGCAGCGAGCACATCATCGGCGACAGCGTCAGCGCGACGAATCCGGAGACGATCACGGCGCCCGCCAGTGTCAGCGCGAACTCGATGAACAAGCGGCCCGTGCGGCCGGTGGCGAATGCCAGGGGCGCGAACACCGACGCCAGCGTCAGCGTCATGGCCACGATGGCGAAGCCGATTTCCCGGGCGCCCTGGATCGCCGCCTCGCGCGGCGGCGTGCCCTCCTCGATGTGCCGGAAGATGTTCTCCAGCATGACGATAGCGTCGTCGACGACGAGGCCGATCGCCAGCACCATGGCCAGCAGCGTCAGCGTATTGATCGTGAAGTTGAATGCGTACATCAACCCGAACGCGCCGACCAGCGCCACGGGAATGGTGACGATCGGGATCAGCGTCGCACGCAGGCTGCGCAGGAAGAAGAAGATGACCAGCACAACAAGCA
This sequence comes from uncultured beta proteobacterium, assembly GCA_963726775.1. GTDB lineage: Bacteria > Pseudomonadota > Gammaproteobacteria > Burkholderiales > Casimicrobiaceae > CAIWHR01. Next base: position 210,666 of record CAVSDL010000011.1, on the reverse strand, counting down.
GGATCGCCTCGCCGATCGTCTCGAACACCGAGGCGATCGAGCGGTCGATGAACACCGACGTATCGTAGGCGACGACGAGCCTCATGCCCGGCGGCATGCTCTCGTTCATCTTGATCACCTCGGCGCGCACCCCCTTCGACAGCTCCAGCGGATTGGCCACCGCCTGCTTGATCACGCCGATGTTGAGCGACGGCTTGCCGTTGAACCTGGAGATGACCCGTTCTTCCACCGGACCGATCTCGGCATTGCCCACGTCACGCAGCCGCACCGGGTAGCCGCCGACGTTGGCGACGATGATGTTGTTGAACTGCTCGGGCGTGCGCAGGTCGGTCTCGGCGACGACGGTGAACTCGCGCGACTGCGACTCGATGCGACCGGCCGGAATCTCGGCGTTCTGCCGGCGGAGAGCGTCCTCCACGTCCTGCACGGTAAGCCGATAGCCGGCGAGACGGGTCCGGTCCAGATTGAGCCGCATCGACACCTGCCGCTCCCCGAAGATCCGCACGTCGGCCGCGCCAGGCAGCACCGACAGGCGCGGCTGGACATAGCGTTTCACATAGTCCGAGGCTTCGAGCGACGTCAGGGAGCCCGCCTCCACCGCGATATAGATGACCGGCTGCGAATCGGCCTCGACCTTGGCGATGATCGGCTCGTCGATCGTGTCGGGCAGCTTCCCTCGGGCGCGGGCGACCTTGTCGCGAACATCCGCGGCCGCCGAATCCGGCTCACGCTTCAACGTGAACCGGACATTGATGCGCGCGGTTTCCGACCGGCTCTGCGACGTCATCACCTCGACGCCCTCGATGCCGGCAAGCGAATCCTCCAGCGGCTTCGTCACCTGCGATTCGACGACTTCGGCGGATGCGCCACGGTAAGTCACCGATACGCTGACGACCGGCTCGTCGATCCGCGGGATACTCACGCACCGACAACCGCGTGTACGAGATGAGGCCGATCAGCACGATGACGAGCGACAACACCGTCGCCAGCACGGGGCGCTTGATGCAGATCTCGGGCAGCATCATGGCCTGGCCCCCAAGTCAGGATTTTTGCGCGGGCGTCGCGGTCGCGGATTTGGCCGGTGCGCGCGCCGCCTCGGCCTTCGCGGGCGCAGGCGCTTCGGTGGCAGCCTTGGCGGCAGCGCCCGCCGCCGCGCCGTCGGCAACCGCCACCGGAATGCCGTCGCGCAGCTTCAACTGGCCGGCACTCACGACGAGATCGCCGGCCGCGAGTCCGCTGACAATCTCGACTTGGCCATCGCGGCGCTGGCCCACGCCGACCTTCGTGCGCACGGCCTTGCCGTCGACGACACGGAACACGAACTGCTCCTCGCCCTGGGGAACGATCGCCTGCTCCGGCAGGACGAGCGCATTCTGCTCGTTGCGGGTGATGAGGCGCACGCGGGCGAACATGCCGGGCCGCAGCGCCGCGTCCTGGTTCTTGACCTGGGCCCGGATCACGATCGCGCGGCCCGCCGCATCGACCAGCGGATTGATCGCGTAGACCCGTCCCTCATAGGTCTTGCCCGGCAACGCGTCGAGACCGACCTGCAGCGCCTGCCCCACCTGCACCTGCCTCATGTAGATCTCGGGCACGCGGAAGTCGACCTTCAGGAGATCGATCGACTCGAGGTTGACGACGTCGGCGCCCTCCTTCACGTAGTCGCCGACCGAGACGACGCGCAGTCCGATGATGCCGGAGAATGGCGCCTTGATCTCGGTCTTGGCGAGCTTCGCGTCGGCAAGCTGCAACACCGCCTCGGCGACGCGCAGGTTGTTCTCGGCCTCGTCCTTCGCCTGGCCGGAAATGAAGTTGCTCTTCGCGAGGTCGGTGGCGCGGTCGAACTTCGATTGCGCGAGCTTGAAATTGGCGCGCGCCTGCTGCACGTCGGCTTCGTTGATCGACGGTTCGAGCTTGATCAGCGTCGCGCCCTTGGCCACGCGCTGGCCCTCCTGGAAGAGGATGGCGCTGATCCGACCGGCCACCTCCGGCCGGACCGTGATCGATTCGTCGGAGCGCAGGCTGCCGACGGTCGTTATCGACTGGGGCAGCGATGCCGTCGAGACCTTGACGGCCTCGACGGTTACGCCGGCGACCGGGCCTCCCGGTCCGCCGGGGCCTTTTCCAGGTGCGCCGGGGCTGCCTTGCATCGCGGGTGCCGGCCCATCCTGGCCGCCCTGACGCTGTTGACCGAACCAGAAGCCGCCGCCGGCCGCCAATGCGACGCCGAACGCGACGAGCACACCCAAGACCGCTTTGTTCATGGTGGAGAAAGTATGGTACGCGCCGCCTTTGATTCGACCGGCGCGCCTGGCCAAAAGAAGGCGGATTATGCGCCGCCCCGGTTGGACGCGGCAAACGGACGGCGCCTGGTGCACGTCAGGCAACCGCCGGGGCAATCCGCGACAAATCCTTCGACCGCGAAGTCGCTGCTAGAATTCCCCGTCTTCGTTGTACTTATCGGAGCCTGTCCGTGCGCGACTCGAACCTGCTGTTGCCGATTTCGGGCCGCACGACGAAACGTGGGGCCTGCATAGCGGGGGCGCTGGCTGCGCTGGCGCTCGCAGCTGTCCTCGCGGCGCCGCCTGCGCCCGCGCAGAGCCCGGCGGCGCCTTTCCCGGCGCGACCCGTCAGGATGGTCATCCCGTTCCCGCCCGGCGGGCCCCTCGACATCATCGGACGCGCGCTGGCGCAAAAGCTCGCCGAGGCCTGGGGTGTCGGCGTTGTCGTCGACAACCGGCCCGGCGCGGGAGGCAACATCGGCGCCGATATCGTCGCGAAGTCCGCGCCCGACGGCTACACGGTCGTGATGGGCGCGCTGTCCACGCATGCGGTGAATCCAAGCCTTTACGCGAAGATGCCCTATGACGCCGCGAAGGACTTCGCGCCGCTGACGCTCGTGGCGGTGACGCCGAACGTGCTGGTCGTGAATCTGTCGTTGCCCGTCGGCTCGGTCAGGGAGCTGGTCGCGTACGCGAAGGCAAATCCCAACAAGCTGTCGTTCGGGTCGGGCAGCAATGGCAGCGCCGGCCATCTCGCCGGCGAACTGTTCAAGGTCGAAACCGGCGCGGACATCGTGCACATCCCTTTCAAGGGCGGCGCGCCCGCGATGCAGGCCCTGCTCGCGGGCGAGACGCAGATGATGTTCGACAACCTCGCCAATTCCATGCCGCAAGTAAAGGCGGGCAAGCTGCGCGCGCTTGCCGTCACCACGGCGGACCGCTCGAAACTCGCGCCCGATCTGCCGACGATGGCCGAAGCCGGCTTGCCCGGTTTCGACATTGCGACCTGGTTCGGCCTGCTCGCGCCGGCCGGCACGCCGAAGGACGTGATCGCGAAATGGAATGCAGAAACGGTGAAGATCCTGGAGTCGCCGGAAATGCGCGAGCGTTTGACTGCGCAAGGCGCGGAGGCGGCGCCGACGACGCCCGAGCAGTTCGCGGCCTTCATCCAGCGCGACCTGGCGAAATATGCCCGGATCGTGAAGGCGTCCGGGGCGAAAGTGGATTGAACCCGGCGCACTAAGCGAGCCGGGCAAATGGCCGACCATCGGTGACATTTTCGCAATTCTAGTTGTCGTTCCCGCGAACGCGAGGACCCAGAGTCGTTCGACCCAAGACGCTGGATTCCCGCGTTCGCGGGAACGACGACATTTCCGCAGCCGCTGTCATTCATCGGAGTAGACATGTTCAATTCCATACAGCGCGCGCTGGCCGCACTCGGCGCCGGTGTCGCACTGGTGCTTGCGCCGCTCGCCGGCGCTCAAGTCCCCGCGTATCCGACGAAGCCGATCCGCCTCGTCGTGCCTTTTCCGCCGGGCGGAGCCACCGACATCCTGGCCCGCGCCGTCGCGCAGAAGCTCACCGAAGCCTGGGGCCAGCAGGTGATCGTCGACAACCGGCCGGGCGCCGGCGGCAACATCGGCTCCGAGCTGGTCGCCAAAGCCGCGCCCGATGGGTACACGCTGGAGATGGGCACCGTCGGCACGCACGCGATCAACGCCAGCCTGTACGCGAAGATGCCCTACGACCATGTCAAGGACTTCGTGCCGGTGATCCTCGTCGCCGGTGTGCCGAACGTGCTGGTCGTGCACCCTTCCGTTCCGGTGAATTCCGTCGCCGAACTGATCGCCTATGCGAAGGCAAACCCCGGCAAGCTGAATTTCGCGTCGTCGGGCAGCGGCACCTCGATCCACCTTTCCGGCGAACTCTTCAAGGTGATGGCCGGCGTGCAGATGACGCACGTCCCGTACAAGGGCAGCGCACCGGCGATGCAGGACCTGCTCGGCGGGCAGGTGCAGCTGATGTTCGACAACCTGCCCCCGTCGCTGCCGCAGATCAAAGCCGGCAAACTGAAGGCGCTCGCGGTGACCTCCGTGACCCGAGCGCCCGCGCTGCCCGATACGCCGACCGTCGCCGAGGCGGGCCTGCCCGGATTCGAAGCGTCGTCGTGGTTCGGGGTCCTGGCGCCCGCCGGCACGCCCCCCGCGATCGTCGCCAAGCTCAATGCGGAAATCGCGAAATGGCTCGCCACGCCGGAAGCGAAGGAGAAGATGCTGGCCCTGGGCGCCAACGCCGTGGGTGGACCGCCCGAGGATTTCGCGAAGCACATCGCGGTGGAGACCGCGAAATGGGCGAAGGTCGTAAAGGAATCCGGGGCGAAGGTCGACTAAGGCGGGCGCGTGCCCCAGCGAGGCGTCACCACCGCCACGCGGCCCACGCCAACGCCGCCCAGGCGGCGAGGAACGCGACGCCGCCGAATGGCGTGACCGCGCCGAATCCTCGCACCCCGGTCAGCGCGAGCGCATAGAGGCTCCCCGCGAAGAGCAGCAACCCCGCCAAGAGCAACCAAGCGGCTCCGGCGAGCGCGCCGTCATCCGGCCTCTGCGCGAGAAGGATGCCGACGGCCAGCAACCCGAGCGCGTGCCAGAAGTGATACTGGACCGCGGTCTGGAACACCGCCATGAGGTCGGGCGCGAGCCGGTCCTTGAGCGCATGCGCGCCGAAGGCGCCGAGGGCGACGGCGACAAACAGCAAGCCGGCAGCGAGCAGCAGCGCGAGTCGGGCGGTCATTTCGCTTACAATCCGGGGTCTGCGCCCGCGGGGCGCGTCGCTCACAGGATAGCATCGTGACCATCGAACGCCGGCACGTCGGCAAGCGTCTTTCCGATCTCGTCATCAATCGTGCATCGGGCACGGCGTATCTCGCCGGGCAGGTCGCCGGCGACCCGAAGGCCGATGTTGCCGGCCAGACGCGTCAGGTGCTGGCGCAAATCGACGCGCTGCTCGCCGAAGCCGGCTCCGACCGCACGAAGATCCTGTCGGCCACGATCTATCTGCCCGACATCGGTGACTTCGCGGCGATGAACGCCGTCTGGGAGAGCTGGGTCGTGCCGGGCCAGACGCCGGCGCGTGCGACGGTCGAGGCCAAGCTCGCCGCGCCGGACTACAAGGTCGAGGTTCAGGTCGTCGCGGCCGTGCCGGTTGCGGACTGATCGCCGCGCCACGATACCGCCGTGTCGCCGCCCCTCTCCACGTCCGCCAAAGCCGTCATCGCCGCTTCGTCGCGGCGCGATGTCGCGACCACCCCCGGGAGCGCGGCGACGATGCCGGTGACGCGCGCGACTTTCGACGAGTTGATGGTGCCGTGCTATGCACCTGCGCCGTTCGTCCCGGTGCGCGGCGAAGGCTCGCGCGTCTGGGACCAGGACGGACGCATGTACATCGACTTCGCCGGCGGCGTGGCAGTGACCGCGCTCGGCCACTGCCACCCGGTGATGGTGAAAGCGATCGAGGAGCAGGCGCGCAAGCTCTGGCACGTCTCGAACTGGATGACCAACGAGCCTGCGCTGCGCCTCGCCAGGCGGCTTGTCGACGCGACGTTCGCCGAGCGCGTGTTCTTCGGCAATTCCGGCGCCGAGGCCAACGAGGCCGCGCTTGAAACTCGCGCGCCGCTTTGCTCACGATCGATTCGGTCCGGAAAAATTCCGCGTGATCTCGACGTTGAACGCGTTCCACGGCCGCACGCTGCTCACGGTCACCGCGGGCGGGCAGGCCAAGTATGCGCAGGGCTTCGGGCCGAACCCGGCAGGCTTCACGCACATCCGCTACAACGACATCGCCGGATTGGAAGCAGCGTTCGCCGAGGAAGGTGGCGACGATGTCTGCGCGGTGATCCTGGAGCCGATGCAGGGCGAAGGCGGGATGGTGCCGGGCACGCCCGCGTTCCTGCAGGCCGCGCGCCGGCTGTGCAGCGAGCACCATGCGCTCTTGATCCTGGACGAGATCCAGAGCGGGATGGGCCGCACCGGAACGCTGTTTTCCTACATGCAGAAGGGTGTGGTCCCCGATATCCTGACCAGCGCCAAAGGCCTGGGCGGCGGCTTTCCCGTCGGCGCGATGCTGACGACCACCGACGTCGCCAGCGCATTCACGGTCGGCGTCCACGGCACCACCTACGGCGGCAATCCGCTCGCCTGCGCGGTCGCCGGCGCCGTGTTCGACACGATCAACACGATCGAGGTGCTGGACGGCGTCAAGGCGCGGCACGCGCTCTTCATGGAAGGACTGAAGGCGATCAACACGCGCCGCAAGGTCTTCGCGGACCTGCGCGGCGAGGGCGTCTGGATCGGCGCCGAACTCGACGCCCCCTGGAAAGGCAAGTCGATGGACGTCGTCAAGGCGGCCGGCGAAACCGGCCTCATCCTGCTGGTCGCGGGACCCGACGTGCTGCGCTTCGCGCCGTCGCTGGTCATCAGCCTCGACGAGATCCTCGAGGGCCTGGCACGGCTCGAGGTCGCCCTCGACCGCGCATTGTCCTGAGCCGATGATCTTCGTCCGGCCGATTGCGCGGGACGACCTGCCGGCGGTGCTCGCGCTTTCCGAACATACCGGCGATGGCCTGACCACGCTGCCCGCCAACCGCGAGCGCCTCGCCGGGCGGATCGAGCGCTCGCTCGCCTCCTTTGCCGGCAGCGCGTCCCGCGCCGACGCGTGCTACGTATTCGTGCTCGTCGATTCCGATTCCGACCGCGTGGCCGGCATCGCCGCGATCGAAGCCGCCGTCGGCCTCTCCGAGCCCTGGTACAACTACCATGTCGGCACGATCGTCCATGCCTCGCGCGCGCTCGATGTCTACACCGTCGCGCCGACGCTGTTCCTCGCCAACGATCACACGGGACACACCGAGCTCTGCTCGCTGTTCCTCGACGAGAGCTACCGCCACGGCAAGAACGGCCCGCTGCTCGCCAAGAGCCGTTTCCTGTTCATCGCCGAATTCGCCGAACGATTCGCGCCGAAGGTGATCGCCGAACTGCGCGGCAAGCTCGACGCCGACGGCAAGAGCCCGTTCTGGGAAGGACTTGGCCGGCACTTCTTCGCGATGGACTATTCGACGGCCGATCGCCTCACGGGCATCGGCCAGAAGGCCTTCGTCGCGGAGCTGATGCCGAGGCATCCGGTGTACGTGAACCTCCTGCCCGAAACGGCACGCGCGGCGATCGGCGAAGTGCACGACGACACCCGGCCGGCCCGCGCGATGCTGGAGCAGGAAGGCTTCCACTACGAGGGATACGTCGACATCTTCGACGCCGGCCCGACGGTGGAATGCGTCCGCGACAACATCCACGCGGTCCGGCAAAGCGCGATTCTGCCCGTGCAGCTCGGTGGCGAAAACGCGGCGCGCGCGGGTCCCTCCGACGATATTCTCTGGCTCGTGACCAACCGGCGCTTTGCCGGGTTTCGCGCGCTGCTCGCGCATGCCCCGGCGCGCACGGACCGTTTCCCTCTGCGACCCGAGGCCGCCGCGCAACTCGGCCTGGGTCCCGGCGATCTGGTTCGCGCCGTGCCGCTGGCGCCGAAAGATCGGTGATCGCGGCCATCCCCGCGACGTCGTATCCCGGTCTCCCGACCCCTGAGCCTTGCATCGCGATGCAGGAAATCAATTTCGACGGCATCCCGGGACCGACGCACAACTACGCGGGTCTGGCGCGCGGCAACCTCGCCGCCGAGAGCAACGCGCGCAGCGTCGCAAATCCGCGGCAAGCCGCGCTGCAGGGGCTCGCGAAGATGCGCGCGCTCGCGTCCCGCGGCCATCCGCAGGCGGTGCTGCCGCCGCAGGAGCGCCCGGACGTCGGCGGCGCTGCGCGCGCTCGGCTTCGCCGGCGGCGACGCCGAAATCATCACCCGCGCCGCGACCGACGCGCCGCAGATCCTCGCCGCATGCTCGTCGGCGGCCGCGATGTGGGTTGCCAACGCGGCGACCGTGAGCCCCTCGGCCGACACCGCCGACGGTCGCGTCCATTTCACGCCGGCGAACCTCGTCAGCCATTTTCACCGCGCGCTGGAGGCCGATACGACGACGCGCGTGCTGCGCGCGATCTTCGCCGACACGGCGCGATTCGTCGTTCATGACCCGCTGCCGGCGGCATCGCAGTTCGGCGACGAGGGCGCGGCCAATCACACGCGACTCGCCGCAGCCGCGGATGCGCCGGGCGTCGAGTTCTTCGTCCACGGCCGCGCGGCCTACGACGCGACGGCGCCCGCGCCGCAGAAATATCCCGCACGGCAGACGCGCGAGGCTTCCGCCGCCATCGCTCGCCGCCATGGCCTCGACCCGGCGCGCACTGTCTTCGCGCAGCAGAATCCCGACGCGATCGACGCCGGCGTGTTCCACAACGACGTGATCGCGGTCGGCCACGGCAGCGTGCTGTTCTGCCACCAGCGCGCCTACGTCGACCAGCCCGCGGTGCTGGAGGAAATCGGCCGCAAGCTCGGCCCGACGTTCACGCCCATCGTCGTCCGCGACGACGAGGTTGGACTGGCGGATGCCGTGGCAACCTACCTGTTCAACAGCCAGCTGCTCTCGCGCCCCGACGGACGTCTGCTGCTCGTCGCGCCGGCCGAGTGCCGCGAGCATCGCGCCGTCAGCGACCTACCTCGACCGATTGCTTGCGAGCGGCGGTCCCATCGCCGAGATTCTCGCGTTCGATCTGCGCCAGAGCATGCGCAACGGCGGCGGGCCCGCGTGCCTGCGGCTGCGCGTCGCGCTGACCGCGGAGGAGCGCGCGGCGGTCGGTGCGCGGGTGTTCCTGGACGAAGCGCTCGCGTCCGATCTCGAAGCGTGGATCGTCAGTCACTACCGCGACCGGATTGCGCCGCAGGATCTCGGCGACCCGCAGCTCCTCGACGAGTCGCGCCGGGCGCTCGATGCGCTGACGCAGATCCTGCGCCTGCCGGCAATCTATCCTTTTCAGCGCGCTGGCGCGTAGTTGCGTTTCGCAGTCCTGTCGGTTCCCGCGCGTTCGCTCGCGTCCGAAGGCAACGTGCCGGCGAAAAGTCGGCGGCGAATGCGGCTATTCTGCGGCCTGCATGCCCCCGCACGCGCCGGTGACGCGAGCGTACTCTTCCGGAGAATCGACCGCGGCCTGGAGTTCCTTGACGCGTCGCGCGCTGTCCGCAAGCCGCGCGCTCAATCGCTGCGCGAGCCCCGCCTCGGCCTGCTGCTGCGCCTCCGCCCGATCCCTGAAATAGTAGATCGTGTTGCCATAGGTGGTAACCAGCTCGTCGCGTACCGCGTCCGAGACGTCGGCGAGATGCTGTGTGTACACCGCGACGTGTTTCATCTCGTGCTCCAGGATCACCGCTTCGCGACATGGGTCATCCGCCAGTTCGCGGCCGACGTAGACGGTCATGGGCGTCATGGTCAGCTCGACACGGATCGCCGGCCGCACGCAGACGCGCCCGGAGCGCGTGTCCTCGATGCCGGCGGTCTCGAGGAACGCGGTGTGCCCGATCTGCGCCGTCGTGAGCCCCAATGCGCGACGGCCGGGCTCGGCATCCCCGCTCATTGTCGTCAGCTCACGATACGAACGGCTTCGGTCGGTGTCGTAGACCACCGGCGCACCGATCACGTCGATGCGCGTGGCGGGCAGCCGTTTTTCGCAGCGCTCTTCGAAACTGCCGCCGAAGCCGGCCCGCGCCGCGATCGAAGTCGCGGCATCGCATCCCGCGAGGAGCGCGGCGGCAGCGAACGTCAGCGCAAGTCGCGTCGCGCGCCGCACAGGCAGCATTCCGAAGGCGATTCCGCTAGGCCGTCCGCCGTTCCAGGCGAGGGGCCGGCCAACCGTGTCCCGGTCGCCGCGAACGGCTCTCGGTCCGGACGCGCCAGCGATCATCACTCGCTCGCCACGGCCGGAAGTTTGCGATGCCGCCGCACCGGCGACCAGAGGACGGCCGCCGCCGTCAGCACCAACGCCAGCACGCCGATCGTCAGCAGCGTGGCACGCAGTCCGATGACCGTCGCCAGCGCGCCGCCGGCCAGCGACCCGAGCGGCGCGGCCGCTACCGTCAGGAAGCGCATCGTTGCCGTCATCCGTCCGAGCAGCCGGTCGGGAGTGATCGCCTGCCGCAACGACAGATAGTTGATGCCGAAAAGCACGGCGCCAAAATCGAACAGCAGCATCGCGCAACCCAACGCCAGCGTCGCGACCCACGGTGGCCCGGAAACGAGCCCGAACGCCTGCCAGCCGAGCGCCGTCAGGATCAGCCCATGGACGATGATCGGCCCGACGCCGAAACGCGCCGAGAGTCGCTCGGCGAACGCCGCCGCGGCGACACAGCCCACGCCACCGAGCACATAGGTCAGGCCGATGGCGCCCGCCGACAATCCGAGCTCGCGCGTCGCGAACAGGATGAACACCGCGATCTGCATGTGGTGCAGGATCTGCCACAGGCCTGCAAGCCACGCCAGGGCGAGCAGCGTCCGGTTGTGCCAGACGAGCTTCAGCCCCTCGTGGATCTCCGCGGTCACCGACGCGTTCGGGCCCGGATGCGGCACGTCCTGCGCGACTCGAACGCGTCGCAGCATCAGCGCGGACGCGAAGAACGTGCAGGCGTCGAGAACGATCGCGAGCGGGGCGGTCAGGAGCTGGATCAGGCCGCCCGCAAGACCCGGACCGATCAGTGCCGACGACGTCTCGCCGAGCGTGACCTTGGCGTTCGCCTCGACCAGTCGCCTGCGGCCTGCCAGTTGCGCGAGCAGCACCTGATAGGCGGCGCCGCCCACGACGTTCTGCACGCCGCAGAGGAAACCGACTGCGAACAGGATTTCCATCGACAGCGCGTCGAAGCCCGCCGCAATGGGGATTGCCAGCAGCGCGACGCCGCGACCGATGTCCGCCGCGATCACGATCGGCAGCTTGCGCACGCGGTCGATCAGCACGCCGGCGTGCAGGCTGACCAGCGCGAACGGCAGCGTCTCCAGCGCGACCAGCACGCCCATTTGCCACGGGGTCGCGTGCAGCATCACCGCCGCCGTCAGCGGCAGCGCGAGGTTCGTGATCTGGGCGCCGAACGACGTGATCGTCAGCGAAGCCCAGAGCTTCATGAACTCCGGATTGCGCCAGAGCCCGCGGAAGGTGCGCCTTACGGTGCGTTGCAGGTTCGACATGTTGGTGCCTGTTCTCCGGCAATGCCGGAACGCGCCGCACAACGCGGCGAAAACGCTACAGAACAGGCGGGTGTTGCCAGATCGACCGTTCCCGCCTGCTGCCTGGCGGGAATTCCGGCCAGGCGATTACCGCGAGACGCCGCGGCAGGTCGGGAGCGAGTCGGGGCGATTCGCCATTCGCGGCAGCCATTCGATCGTGAGGCTGCCGCGGACGCGCGCGACCGTCCCGCCCGCGGATGCGGACGTGAGCGGAGTTTGATGGCACGCCTTGAACATGGATCCTCGCTTCATTGCTGGTGCATCGATACGAATTGAATTCTACGCGGGGGGCGGACGCCCGGCAATGCGCGGCACCGCATTTCGATCGCGGGGCGCGATCGCTTGTCGCGGCGGCGCAACGATCGAGGGCGATGGCCACGCCATCCGGCGCGGCTGCGGCCGGATGCGACGGTGCGCGCCCAGCCCGCCGCGCCTCGCTGCGGCGCCTGCCGGGATTGACCGTAAGGCGCCAGGAGGTTGTCTCCAAGAGTCGACGGCCTGGCAAGGGTATCGTCGTTTCCGCGGACGCGGGAACCCGGCGTCTTTCCGATGCAAATCAACGCCACCGGGTCCCCGCGTTCGCGAGGACGACAACGCCGGGGAAATGGATGCTCGCGTCGGGAAGCGGGAAACAATGTCTCGCAAGTTGACAACAAGCCGACTCACTTGGCCTGTTGCCGCGCGAGATCCACGTCGTAGTACTTCCACGCGTGCTCGTAGTAGACGTGCTTCTTGTACCCCTGCATCCAGGGACGCACCAGCGTATTCTGGTACTGGTAGACGCCCAGGTCCCACGGGTTGTAGGCGGCGACGATTCCCGCCATCTTGCGATAGATCGCACTGCGCTCCGGGCCGTCGGGGATCCGCTTCGACTGCCGGTAGAGCTCGTCGTACTCGGCGTTGACGAAGCGCGCGTAGTTCGACTGCCCGATGTTCCGGCTGTACAGGAGCTGCATGAAGGCGTCGCCCTCGCCGTAGGTCGTGATCCAGCCCACCGGCCACATCTGCAGCTTGCCCGCGCGGCCCATCTTGAGGAGATCGGGCCACTTCTGCTTGATGAATTCGATCCGGATCCCGATCGACGACATGCTCTTCTTCCACAACTCGTCGCGCTCGCGGTCGCGACCCGACGTCGAGCTCCCCATCGACAGCACCAGCGGCCGGCCGTCGGGAAGATCGCGCCAGCCGTCGCCGTCGCGATCCGTGTAGCCAAAACGATCGAGCAGCGCCTTCGCCGTCGCCGGATCATATTTGACGTTGACGTCGAATTTCGCGCTGTGGCCGGCCACGGGCGGCGGAATCGGCTGCGTCGCCGGCACCGCCTGCCCCTGGTACCAGACATTGACGAGGTCGTGCGTGTTGAAGCCCATGATGATGGCGCGCCGCAGCGCGATTCGCTCCGGCGTGTAACCGCCGACCACCGGATCGTCCATGTTGAAGTAGCAATACGCGAGCGAAGGCTGCATCACGCGCGCGAGCCGCACGGCCTCCGCCACGTAGCGCGACTTCAGCGTGTCGCCAGGATCAAGCACGTTGGCAACGAGATCTGCCGGCACGTTCGCGTAGTCGAGTTCGCGACTGTTGAAGGCGAGAAGCTGCGGGTTCGACTCCTCGATGATCGACACCTCGATGCGGCCGACCTGCGGCAGCCGTTTGCCCTTCATCGCGGCGATCAGCTCGCGATCGCCGGGCTCGCCATTTTCGGGAAAGTACTCCTCGCGAAATTCGGGGTTCGCCTCGAGCACGATCTTCTGGCCGCGCCGCCACTGCGCGAGCCGGTAGGGACCGGTGCCCACGGGGTTCGCCATCGCCCAGCCGGACGCGTCACCGTAGGCTTCGATCACCTCGCGCGCGACGGCGGCCATCGGCGTCTGCGACATGTAGCCCAGCATCACGTAGTCGGGTTCCTTCAGCACGAGCCGGATCGTGTAGCGGTCGATCGCCTTCAGGCCTTCGATCGGCGCGTCGTAGTCGAGTTTTCCCGCTTCCTTCGCCTTCGCGAGCACGCCGTCGGCGCCGGCGATCTTTCCTTCCAGATACCAGAGGAACGGCGCCCGCATCCGCGGATCGAGCAATCGCTTCCACGCAAAGACGTAGTCGTCGGCGGTGAGCTCGCGCTTCGCGCCCTTGAACGCCGCGTCGGCGGCGAAATAGATGCCGGGCTTGATCCGGATCGTCCACGTGCGCCCGTCCGCCGAGATCTCCGGCATCGCCGCGGCGGTGTTCGGCACGAACCGGTACGGCCGCGCCAGGTAGTCGAACGTATACAGCGGGTCGAATATCGCCCGCTGGATGTGCGAGGAATAGTAATCGGACGTCGCCCCCGGATCGAAGCCCGTCTCGGCGATGGGGAACATGACGCGGACGGTCTTTGCGGGATCGGCCCATTTCGGTTGCGGCAGGCCCGCGGACGCGAACAGCGCGAAGGCCACACCGATCGTCACCGCGCACAGACGGCGCAGCCCGGCAACGCCAAGGTGCACGCGCATCATTGCACCGGCTTCCGACGGCGCGCGGCATCGAAATGCGATTCGTGGCTCGCGATGCCCGGCGGAATCGGCGGTGTCGCCCGGACCGCCTGCACCTGCCACTGAACCCGGATTTCGGTGCTGCAGTCCATGCCGGATTGGCATTTCAGCTTGGCAGGGCACCTACAAGCGTTTCTCGATTGCGCCGGCGAGGCTCTCCGGCTCCGCGTTCGGCGCGTAGCGCTCGACCGCCTTGCCATCGCGGTCGATCAGGAACTTGGTGAAGTTCCACTTGATCGCCTCGGACCCGAGCAATCCTGGCGCCGCCTTCTTGAGATACCTGTACAGCGGCGCCGCATCGTCGCCGTTGACGTCCACCTTCGCGAACAGCGGAAATGTCACGCCGTAGTTCACTTCGCAGAACGTCTCGATCTCCTTCTCGCTGCCCGGTTCCTGCGCACCGAACTGGTTGCACGGAAAACCGAGGATCTCGAGACCCTTGCCCTGGAACTTCCGGTAGAGCGCCTCGAGACCCTTGTACTGCGGCGTGAAACCGCACTTGCTCGCGGTATTGACGACGAGCAGCACCTTGCCCTTGTAGACACCGAGCGCGACGCTCTTGCCGTGGATGTCGTTGACGCTGAAATCGTAGAGGCTGGCCATGGCGGGCTCCGGGAGGGAATGCGCGCAATTATGCCCCCGCGCAGCAGCGCTTGCGAGACGAAGGCCGGCGTTCGCCCTGCCGTCAGCGGCGCCGCTCGCTCCGCGGAGGCAGCAGGAAATCGCGCGGATTGGCGACGAGCCGCGCGAGCAACGCGCGGCGCAGCCGCCGCCGCGACACGGCGCCGGCGCCGGTCGACCAGATCGCCACCCATAGCGCGAGGCCGAACGACACGGCGAGGTTCAGGAAGCCGATGACGACGATTCCGGCACAGGCGAACCAGAACGCCGCCTGCCCGAAGACGCCTGCTCCTTCGGACAGCGACGCGACGGCGAGCTGGCCGGTCGACAGCGTCACGTGGCGAACCTCGAGCGGCACGCCGAAGAACGCCGCGATCACCGGCGCCATACCGAGCATGAAGCCGAGTGCGACGTTGCCGCCGAGCGCTGCGACGTTGCGCTCCACACCCCCGGCGAACGCCTTCGCGCGCTCAGGGCCCAGCCACGCGACAAGCCGCGACGACTGGGCAATCGACTCGGGCAGCCGCCGGTAGGTGGCCCAATTCTCGAACCACCCGGCGGCGACCGCCGACAGCCACAGCAGCACGCCGGTGAACGCCGCGTAGACGAGCGTCGGGCCCAGCGGCGACAGCGCCTCGATGTAATGGAGCGCATGCTCATGATCGGGAAGCCGCGTCCCCGTCGCAACGAGCACCAGCGAGTAGATGAGAACTGCCGCCGGCGCGACCAGCAGCAGGTTGCCCGCGATCGCTGCACTCTGCGAGCGGACGAGATGCGCTACCTCGTCGACGAACTCCCGCAACCGACCGCGGTGTTTGGCGACGTTGAGCTTCGCCGCCATCGTGGCCGCGGTCATCGCCGGCTGCTTCGTCGCCAGCGTTCCGTGCAGCAGGTGAATGGCAACGAACGAAAGCGCGTAGTTGAGCGACGCCGCGAGTCCCTCGACAAACAGCGGGAGCGCATGGCCGACCGAGGCGAACTTGACGAGTACCGTGATTGCGGTGACCGCGCCGCCGATCGCCGCCGACGCGAGCATCGCGCGGTATTCGCCGGCATCGTGCGTGATGTAGTGCTCGCCGGTGCGCCGCGCCGACTCGACGACCCGCCGCGCGAGCAGCCGTCCATTCTCGCGCAGCAGCGTGCCGATGCTGTCCTGGCGAGCGTTGGCGCGGATCAGCCGGGCGGCAAAGCGTGCCGCGGCATGCGGCTCCGCGTCCTCGCCACCGCGTAGCGCGGCCAGCACCTCCATGCGCTTCAGCGCCAGCCGCGCGCGTTCGAGCTGGTAGACGAGGTCCGTCGACACGCCATAGCTTTCGAGGTGGCCCATCACGTCGGCGAGAGCGCGACGACAGCGCGCGATGGCGCTCGACAGCGCGGCCCGCGCGGCGTCGAATTCTTCGGTGCCGCGCGGCGCAACGATGTATTCGCGGACGCTGCCGACGAGATCGGCGAACGGCGAATCGAGCGGTCGCCCGGTGGCGGTGCGGCGCCACACGCGGCCCGACAGTCCGATCGCCTGCGCGTGCGAAGCAAGCACCAGCAGCGCATCGTCGGCATCGCGCCGCAACGCGTGCCAGGGATCGATGTCTTGCCCGGCCGCGCCCTCGCGCCACAGCGCGGCCAGGCCATCGAGCGTCTCGTCCGGCAGCGCGGCGACCCATTCGGCGTCGGCCTCGTCGGGAAACACGCGGTGGAACAACGCCGCCATGTCGTCGGCGGCGGGCGGCGCGGGCAATAGTCTGGCGGTGACGCGGCGGCCGAACTCCTGCAGAAAGGCGTTCGCGCGCGGCAGCCCTGTTTCGCACAGCAGCATCAGCGCGTTGGATTCGGCGATCGTCGCGCGGAGGCAGCGCGCGATGTCGGCCTTCCGGTCCGGGTGGCGGTCGACGACCTGCAACAGGAATTTCAGCCGCACCGCGGGCGACGGGCCGCCGGCTTCTTCGGCCGTCTCCGCTCCGCTGCCGTTGCGCACCCATCCGATCAGATGCTCCAGCCACTCGACGCGCGCGGCGAGCGGCGCGTCCGCGTTCGCCGACGTGACGACGTAGTCGAGGCCGACCGTACGGTCGGTCGGCGCCTCCGACCGCTTCCTCATCGCCCGTCCGCCGCGGGGTCCGGCATGCCGAAGCCGCCGCCGCCCGGAGTCTCGATCACGAACACGTCGCCGGCGTTCATCGCCACGGCGCACGTCGCGCCGAAATCCTCGCGCGCGCCGGAGGCCGGATAGCCGGCGCGCTCGACCCAGTTGCGGCCCACCGCGCCGGGCGCGCCCCCCGCGACGCCGAACGGTGCGATGCGCCGGTGGTTGGCGAGCATCACCGCCATCATCGGCTCGAGGAACCGGATGCGCCGCACGGCCCCGTCGCCGCCGCGGTGGCGTCCCGCGCCCCCGCTGCCGCGGCGGATCGCGAACGACTCGAGGCGCACGGGAAAGCGCCATTCGAGCACCTCGGGATCGGTCAGGCGCGAATTGGTCATGTGCGTCTGCACGACGGAGGCGCCATCGAAGTCGGGACCGGCGCCCGCGCCCCCGGCAATCGTCTCGTAGTACTGGTAGGTGTCGTCGCCGAACGTGAAATTGTTCATCGTGCCCTGCGAGGCCGCGAGCACGCCGAGCGCGCCGTAAAGCGCATCGGTGACGGCCTGCGACGTCTCGACATTGCCCGCTACCACCGCCGCGGGATGGCGCGGCGCCAGCATCGAGCCCGCGGGGATGACGATATTCAACGGCTTCAGACAGCCGGCGTTCATCGGAATCTCGTCGTCGACCAGCGTACGGAACACATAGAGGACCGCGGCCTTGCACACTGCGGACGGCGCGTTGAAATTCGTCGGTTGCTGCGGGCTCGTTCCGGTGAAATCGATGGTCGCTTCGCGTTTCGCCTTGTCGATCGAAATGGTCACGGCGATTTTCGCGCCGCTGTCCATCTCGTACTCGAAATGTCCGTCGGTGAGGACGTCGAGCACGCGGCGCACCGCTTCCTCCGCATTGTCCTGTACGTGCTTCATGTAGGCGCGGACCGTCGGCAGGCCGAAGTGCGCGACCATCTTCGCGAGCTCCTCGGCGCCTTTGCTGCACGCGGCGACCTGCGCGCGCAGATCGGCGAGATTCTGGTCGATGTTGCGCGACGGGTAACGGCCGCTGCCAAGAAGCTCGCGCATCTCGGCTTCGAGGAACCGGCCCTTCGCGACCAGCTGCACGTTGTCGAGCAGCACGCCTTCCTCGTCCACGTGCGTCGAGTCGGGCGGCATCGATCCCGGCGTGGTGCCGCCGATGTCGGCATGGTGACCGCGCGAGGCTACGAAGAACTCGGGCTGCCGGTTCGCTGCTTGGGCGGGCGGATTTCCATTGCCGTCATTCCCGAGCACGCGGGAATCCAGCGTCGTTCGATCGAAGTCGCTGGGTCCCCGCGTTCGCGGGGACGACCCTGCTTCATGTGCCGCCGACTCGAGAAATATCGGCGCGATGACGGTCACGTCCGGGAGATGCGTGCCGCCGTTGTACGGTGCATTCAGCACGAACACGTCACCCGGCGTCAGCGTGCTGGCGCGCCGCTCGATGATGGTCCTCACGCTCTCCCCCATCGATCCCAGGTGCACGGGCATGTGCGGCGCGTTGGCGATGAGATTGCCGTCGGCGTCGAACAGCGCGCACGAGAAGTCGAGGCGCTCCTTGATATTGACCGAATAGGCGGTGTTGGCGAGCGTGACGCCCATCTGCTCGGCGATGGCCATGAACAGGTTGTTGAAGACCTCGAGCAGCACCGGATCGGCGGTCGTGCCGATCGCGTGCGCGCGCTTCGCCGCTTCGACGCGCTCGAGAACGATGTTGCCGAGCGCCGTGAACGTCGCGCGCCAGCCGGGCTCGACGACCGTCGTCGCATTGTCTTCGCGGATCACCGCCATGCCGTCGATCGCGTCGCCGGGCCGCAGCGCTTCGCGATCGTAGACGGCCGCATCGTGAAACCGTCCGCCGCTGTAGACCCGTTTCATCCGGACAGGCGCAAGCACGCCCGCACGCGGCGGGAACGACTGCGGTGTCTTTGCCGCATCGTGCGCCCGGCCGATCGCTTCGACCGCGACCGCCTCGATGACCAGCGGCTTGCCGGGCATCAGGAATCCGTACTGCTGCCGGTACTTGCGCTCGAACTCGGCGACGATATCGGGTACAGCCGCGGTGGCCGTCTCCAGCGTGGTGTCGGTGCCTTCGTACTTGAGATGCAGCGTGCGCGTCGCCGCGACGCGCTCCTCCGGAATGCCCTGGCTCGCCACCTCCCGGCGGGCCGCATCTTCCAGCGTCTCGATCGCGGGCAGAGCCTCCACGAGCGTCGCGGCGGACAGGCGCGCCTCGACCGCCTGCTGCTTCAGCACGCGCACGTCGGCAAGTCCCATGCCGTATGCCGACAGCACGCCTGCGAGCGGATGCAGCAGCACGCGCGTCATCCCCAGCGCGTCGGCAACGAGGCACGCGTGCTGGCCGCCGGCGCCGCCGAAGCAGCACAGCGTGTACTCGGTGACGTCGTAGCCGCGCTCGACCGAAATGTGCTTGATCGCGTTCGCCATGTTCTCCACGGCGATTTCTAGAAATCCATCCGCGATTTGCTCGGGCGTGCGTTCGCGACCCGTCTTCGCGCCGACTTCCGCGGCGAGCGTCGCGAACCTGGTGCGCACGATGTCCGCGTCGAGCGCCTGGTCGGCGTTGGGGCCGAACACCCGGGGAAAAAGCGCCGGGTCGAGCTTGCCGGTCATCACGTTGCAGTCGGTGACCGTCAGCGGCCCGCCACGGCGGTACGATGCCGGCCCCGGATTGGCGCCGGCCGAGTCGGGGCCGACACGAAAGCGCGCACCATCGAAGGTGCAGATCGAACCGCCTCCCGCCGCAACCGTATGAATCCGCATCATCGGCGCGCGCAGCCGCACGCCGGCGACTTCGGTGACGAACGCGCGCTCGTAGGCCCCCGCGTAATGCGTGACGTCGGTCGACGTGCCACCCATGTCGAAGCCGATGATCTTCTCGAATCCGGCGAGCCGCGACACCTCGACCGCGCCGACAACACCGCCCGCCGGGCCCGAGAGGATCGCGTCCTTGCCTTGGAACCGGTGCGCATCGGTGAGCCCGCCGTTCGACTGCATGAACTGCAACCGCGGCAGGGGTCGCGCGTCTGCGTTGTTGGCTTCGTCGCCTCGCCCTCGCCGTACCGGTCGCATTGCTTCGTCGTCGGCGCCGGGCCGGCTCACATCCGTCGCGATCTCTGCCGTGGCTCGCCGCTCTCCACCGTTCAGATCCCGCTCGACCTGGTCCACATACCGGCGCAGGATCGGGGACAGGTACGCGTCGACGACCGTCGTGTCGCCACGCGAAACGATCTTCATCAGCGGACTCACTTCGTGGCTGACGGACACCTGCGCGAAACCCAGCTCGCGCGCCAGCTCGGCGAGTGCCCGCTCATGCTCCGGAAAGCGGTAGCCGTGCATCAGCACGATCGCCACGGCCTGGATGCCCGCGTCGCACGCGGCCTCGAGATCGCGTCGCGCGGCGGCGAGGTCGATGGGCAGCACCCGATCGCCGCGCGCGCCGAGGCGCTCGTCGACCTCGATGACGCGCTCGTAGAGCAGCGTCGGCAGTTCGATCCGGCGCACGAAGAGCTTCGGCCGGTTCTGGTAGGCGATGCGCAACGCGTCGGCGAAACCTCGGGTGATGACCAGCGCCGTGCGCTCCCCCTTGCGCTCGAGCAGCGCGTTCGTCGCCACCGTCGTGCCCATCTTCACCGCGTCGATCGCGCCAGCGGGAATCGGCGCGCCCGGGGCGAGTCCCAGCAGCTCGCGGATGCCGTGCACCGCGGCATCGCGATAGCGCTCCGGGTTCTCCGATAACAGCTTGTGCGTCACCAGCGACCCGTCGGGGCGACGCGCGACGACATCGGTGAACGTCCCGCCGCGATCGATCCAGAACTGCCAGCCGGCGGAAATCGGGATAGCGCTCATCGGCAGGGGAACGAGAGGGACGGGAACCACGCCGCTCGTGTCGTGCCGCCCGAGCGGCTGCGCGACCGTCGCGAACAAGGCCATTATAGGGGCAGCACCTTCGTGGCTCGCTCCACCCGATCGATGACGTGGCCCGGCAACCCGGCGCGCCACGCACTGCGCGATTTATGGTAAAACGCGACGGTACCTCGCACTGCCCCGCGCTTTCCACGCGATCCTCGCCCCTCCGTTGCAGGAGACCCCCGATGCCACGCCTGTCCGCCCTAGCCGCGTCGTTCGCCCTGGCCGCGACCGTCGGCACGCCAGTTCCCGCCGCCGCGCAAACGAAGTGGGATCTGCCGACCGCCTATCCGGCCACCAACTTCCACACCGAGAACATTCAGCAGTTCGCGGCGGACGTCGACCGCGCCACCGGAGGCAAGCTCAAGATCACCGTGCATGCGAACGCGTCGCTGTTCAAGGCCCCCGAGATCAAGCGCGCGGTCCAGGGTGGCCAGGCGCAGGCAGGCGAGATCCTGCTCGTCAATTTCGAGAACGAGGATCCGTTTTACGGGATCGATGGCGTGCCGTTCCTGGCCACGTCCTACGCCGAGTCGCTGAAACTCTACAAGGCATCGAAGAAGGCGCTCGACGACCGCCTCGCGAAGCAGGGAATGAAGCTCCTGTACACGGTACCCTGGCCGCCGCAGGGCATCTACACGAAGCGCACGCTCGCGAGCGCGGCCGACATGAAGGGTCTCAAATGGCGCGCCTACAGTCCCGCCACGTCGAAGATCGCCGAACTTGTCGGCGCGCAGCCGGTCACCGTGCAGGCAGCCGAAGTGTCGCAGGCGCTCGCCACCGGCGTCATCGACGCCTACATGTCGTCGGGCGCGACGGGGTACGACTCCAAGACCTACGAGCACATCAAGAATTTCTATGACACGCAGGCGTGGCTCCCGAAGAATGCGGTCATCCTCAACCAGAAGGCGTTCGACGCGCTCGACAAGCCGACCCAGGCCGCGGTGCTGAAGGCCGCCGCCGAGGCCGAGACGCGGGGCTGGAAAATGTCCGAGGAAAAAAACGGCTGGTACGTGGAGCAACTGAAAGGCAAGGGAATGACCATCGTCGTCCCCTCCGACCAGCTCACCGCGGACCTGCGCAAGGTCGGCAACTACATGCTCGCCGAGTGGCTGCGCAAATCCGCCGATGACGGACGGCGGGTGATCGATGCCTATCGCGCGATGTGACGCACTTGCATCCCTGCATCGCGCGACCTGATACAGCCGCGTCCGCCGGGGAATGCAGCGACGAGGGATCGGCGGATCTTTGATCCCTGCACCTGCCAAGTTGTACTGATTTGAGTGACAACGGCTGCAGAAATGCCGTCGTTCCCGCGCACGCGGGAAAGCGAGCCGCGTGAGCGGCGAAGTTTCGAGGAACGGTCATCCGGTATCTTGGGTCGAACGTCTCTGGGTCCCCGCGTTCGCGGGGACGGCAATCATATTTGCGAAAGCGTCACCCAGTTCCGCAATGATCAATAGGATGGCCATCCGCCGCATGCTCGATTCGCTCTACGACGCCGCCGGCCGCCTGGCGGCGTTGTTCCTGGTCGGCACGCTGGCCATGGTGTTGGTGAGCATCGCCGGCCGTCTGCTTGATTTTCACGTGCCTGGCACCGACGCGTACGCCGGATATTGCATGGCCGGCTGCGGGTTCCTGGCGCTCGCGCACACGTTGAAACGCGGGGAGCACATCCGCGTGACGCTGGTGCTCGAGCATGCGGGACTGCGGATGCGGCGCGGACTCGAGCTGTGGTCGCTCGCGGCCGCGACCTTGCTCTCCGGACTGCTCGCGTTCTACAGCGTCCGTCTCGCCGTCCAATCGTGGCAGTTCAACGACATCTCCACCGCCAACGACGCGACGCCGTTGTGGATACCGCAGCTGGCGATGGCCGCGGGCACGGTTGTGCTGCTGGTCGCCTTCGTCGACGAATTTTCGCTCGAACTCAAAGGCGCCCGTCGGCGCGCGACGCACGGTGCGGCGCCGCACCATGAGTGAACGGATGATGCCGGCATGGACGCGCTGATCACCACGCTCCTCGTCATCGCGCTGTTCGCGCTGCTGGGGAGCGGTGTCTGGATCGGGCTGGCGCTTTCGGGCGTCGCGTGGATCGGCATGGAGCTGTTCGCGTCGCGGCCCGCGGGCGATGCGATGGCGGTGACGATCTGGGGTTCGTCGTCGTCGTGGACATTGACTGCGCTGCCGCTGTTCGTCTGGATGGGCGAGATTCTTTTCCGCACCCGGCTCTCCGACGACATGTTCCGCGGTCTCGCCCCCTGGCTCGAGCGCCTCCCGGGGCGCCTGCTGCACACCAACATCATCGGCTGCACGATATTCGCGGCAGTGTCGGGCTCCTCCGCCGCCACCTGTGCCACGATCGGCAAGATGACGCTGCCCGAATTGAAGGCGCGCGGCTATCCCGAGGGCATCACGATCGGCACGCTCGCCGGCGCCGGCACGCTGGGCCTGCTGATTCCGCCGTCGATCATCATGATCGTGTATGGCGTGGCCGCCAACGTGTCGATCGCCCAGCTCTTCATCGCCGGTGTGATCCCGGGGGCGCTGCTCGCCCTCTTGTTCTCGGGCTACATCGTTGCCTGGGCAATGCTGCATCCGGGTGCGATTCCGGACGCGGTCGAGCGCACCACGCTGGCGCAGAAGCTTCATGCGTCGCGGAACCTCATCCCCGTCATGCTGCTGATCGCTCTGGTGCTGGGATCGATCTACGCCGGCGTCGCGACGGCCACCGAGGCCGCGGCGCTGGGAGTCGTCGGCTCGCTCGCGATATCCGCACTGCAGGGTTCGCTCAGCCGGAGCACCTTCGGCGAAAGCCTGATGGGCGCGACGCGTCTCTACTGCATGATTGCGTTGATACTCGCCGGCGCCGCCTTCCTGACGCTGGCGATGGGGTACATCGGATTGCCGCGCCATCTCGCCGAGTGGATCGGCGGGCTCGGCCTGACGCCGTTCGCGCTCATCGTCGCGCTGATGGGTTTCTATGTCGTGCTCGGCTGCTTCCTCGATGGCATTTCGATGGTCGTTCTGACCATGGGCGTGATCCTGCCCACCGTCGACGCCGCCGGCATCGATCTGCTGTGGTTCGGCATTTTCATCGTGCTGGTGGTCGAGATGGCGCAGATCACGCCACCGGTCGGCTTCAATCTGTTCGTCCTGCAGGGAATGACCGGCAAGCAGATCACGTATATCGCGAAGAACGCATTGCCGATGTTCTGGCTGATGATCGCCGCGGTGCTGGGGATCTGGTTCTTCCCGGAGCTCGTCACGTTTCTGCCGCGGCAGATGAAAATGGGTTGAATCCGGGACACAGAAGAGGGGGTACGCGATGAACGCCAAGCCTGCCTATGCGGCCAGGATGAAAGCGCCGTTCGCGGTGCTGGGCATCCGCACGGCGGGCGGCGCCGTGACCGGCATCGAATTCCTGCCGCGGTCCGAGCGCGCGCAGGCGCCCGCGGACACCGTCGCCGAGCGCGCGGTGCGGGAGCTGGAGCGCTGGCTCGACGATCCGCAGTTTCGCTTTACGGTGTCCGCTCGCGCCGCAGGGCACCGCATTTCGCCGGCGCGTCTGGCAGGCGCTGACCAAGATTCCGGTCGGCGAATCGCGTACCTACGGCGAACTGGCGCGCCTGCTGCACACCGCGCCCCGCGCGGTCGGCGGCGCCTGCGGCGCAAACGCGATCGCCGTGATCGTGCCGTGCCACCGGGTCGTCGGCAGCCAGGGTTCGCTCGGCGGTTTCATGGGCGTCACCGACGGCGATCCGATCGCCATCAAGCGCTGGCTGCTCGAGCACGAGGGCTACCGCTTCGGCGCGTGACGACCGACGGCTCGCTTTCCACTTCCGTCAGCCCCATGCTCGCGAACAGTCGATGGAAAAAGCGTCCGCCGCTCTGATCGACGCCTTTTGCGACCAGGTATGGCTGCAGGATGGTCTCGCGCCCGCGTCGCTGGCGAGCTATCGCCGCGACCTCACGCAATGGGCGGCATGGCTCGCCCGGCGCGGCGGCGCGCTGCTCGCCGCGCAGCGTAGCGACGTCGAGGCGTTCCTCGCCGACCAGTACCGTGCGAAGGCCAAGGCAACGTCGATCGCGCGCCGCCTGTCGTCGTTGCGGCGATTCTACGGTTTGCAGATGCAGCAGTCGGCGCTGCGTGCCGATCCCACGTCCCGCGTGCGCGCGCCCAGGCTGCCGCGCCGTCTTCCGAAGAACCTCAGCGAAACGCAGGTCGAGTCGCTGCTCGCCGCGCCGGATACCGGCACCATGCTGGGTCTTCGGGACCGCGCCATGCTGGAAACCCTCTACGCGACCGGATTGCGCGTTTCCGAGCTCACCGGACTGAAGCTCGCGCAGGTGTCGCTCGACATGGGCGTCGTGCGCGTACTCGGCAAGGGCAGCAAGGAGCGCCTCGTGCCGCTCGGCGAGGAGGCGATCGAGTGGCTGAAGCGCTATCTTGCCGAAGCACGCGGGGAGCTCGCGGGCGACGGCAAGAGCGATTCGATGTTCGTCACCTCGCGCCGCGGCCCGCTCACCCGGCAGGGATTCTGGGTCCTGCTGAAGCGCTACGCGGTGAAGGCGGGGCTCCCCGCCACCAAGCTGTCGCCCCACGTGCTGCGGCACGCATTCGCGACGCACCTCCTCAACCACGGCGCCGACCTGCGCGTCGTGCAGCTCCTGCTCGGCCACGCCGACATCACGACGACGACGATCTACACGCACGTCGCGCGCGAGCGGTTAAAGCAGCTGCATGCGCAGCACCATCCGCGCGGCTGAGCCCGCGCCAAACACGTCCATCGTCGGGGCCGAGGCGCCCCGCCATCACGCTCGGCGGCGCTCGATCGCAACTCCCAGTTCCTTCACGCCGCGCATCGGCGCGAGCTTGGCCACGCGCACCTTGACCCACGGCGCCGCGAACTCGGAGAGCAGGATGTCGGCAACCGCCTGCGCGAATCGCTCGAGCAGCTGGTGCGGATGATCGGCAGCGAATGCCTGCAGACGCGTCACGACCGCCGAGTAGTCGAGCGCGTCCGCGAAGTCGCCGCTCTCGAAGACCCGGTCCGACGCAAGGCCGAGTTCGACGTCGAGGCGCAGCGTCTGCGGCAGGTGCCGCTCCCAATCGTAGACGCCGATGCGCGTCTCGACGCGCAGGTCGTGTATGAAGATCGTGTTCATCCGCGTTTGCTAGAATCGTCGAATGCATTCTAACCGACCCACTCGGCCCCCGACGCAGCGATGCTAGTGTCGCTCGCCTTCGTTGCGGCCGCCTATCTGATCGGCTCGGTGTCGTTTGCCGTTGTCGCGAGCGCTCTGTTCCGGCTGCCCGATCCGCACAGCTACGGCTCGGGAAATCCCGGTGCGACCAACGTGCTGCGCACCGGGAACAAGGCGGCGGCGGCGCTCACGCTCATCGGCGATGGCGCCAAAGGTTGGCTCGCCGTGTTCCTCGCGCAGCATCTGGCGCCGGCGGTCGGCGCCACGGATTGGGCCGTGCCCGCCGTCGCGCTCGCGGTCTTTGTCGGACATCTGTTCCCGCTGTTCCACGGGTTCGCGGGCGGCAAGGGTGTCGCGACCGCGGCCGGCATCCTGATCGCGCTCTCGTGGCCGCTGGGCCTGGCACTCGGCATCGTCTGGCTGGTGATGGCTTACGGTTTCAAGATCAGTTCGCTCGCGGCGCTCACCGTCGCGGCGCTGGCGCCGATCGGTGCGATCTATGTGTTCGGCAGCACGCCGATTGCGTGGGCGTGGATCCCGATTTCCGCGCTGCTGTTCTGGCGGCACCGGAGCAACATACGGCAGCTCCTGTCGGGCAAGGAGCGGACGATCGGACGCTGACCGGCGGCTCAAGCGGCCGACAGCGTCGCCAGATCCCAGCGCGGGCGCACCGTAAATTCGTAGCCGTCGCTCCGTGCCGAAGCGAGCCGCAATGCGCCGACGAGGGCAATCATCGCCCCGTTGTCGGTGCAGAAGGCGAGCGGCGGAAAGTAGACGCGCCCGCCGCGCGCTTCCACTTGCGCGGAGAGTCGGGATCGCAGTTCGCTGTTCGCCCCCACCCCGCCCGCCACGACGAGCTGCGCTCGCCTTGCCGCGTCCAGCGCGGCCAGCGCTTTCGCGACGAGGACATCGACGACAGCGTGCTGGAATTCGCAAGCGATATCCGCTTTGTGCGCGTCGTCCAACGCCCCCGCCGCGGCCTGCCGCCGCGCGAGCGTCAGCACCGCGGTTTTCAGGCCGCTGAAGCTCATGTCGAGATCCCCGCTGTAGAGCATCGGCCGCGGCAGCGACACTGCGCCGTCGCGCCCCGCTTCCGCAAGGCGTGCGAGCGCCGGCCCTCCGGGATACGGCAGGCCGAGCAGTTTCGCCGTCTTGTCGAATGCCTCGCCGGCGGCGTCGTCAAGCGTGTCGCCGAGGAGCCGATAGCGGCCTACGCCTTCGACGTCGAAGAGCTGGCTGTGGCCGCCCGAAACCAGCAACGCGACGAAGGGAAATGCGGGCTTCGGGTCGGCGAGCAGCGGCGACAGCAGATGTCCTTCGAGATGATGGATGCCGACGACGGGCTTGCCCAGCGCAAATCCGAGCGCGTTGGCCACGCTCGCGCCGACGAGCAACGCCCCCGCCAGCCCGGGCCCTTGCGTGTAGGCGATGCCATCGAGGCCGGAAAGCAGCGTCGCCGCCTCCGACAGCACGCGCCGGGCCAGCGGAACGACGCGCCGCACATGGTCGCGCGACGCGAGTTCCGGCACGACGCCGCCGTAGGCCTCGTGCATCGCGACCTGGGAGTGGAGCGCATGCGCAAGCAGGCCGCCATTCGTGTCGTAGACGGCAAGACCGGTCTCGTCGCAGGAGGTTTCGATGCCGAGGACGCGCATGGGGGTACGGGAACGGAATGCAGGCGGATTCATGGCCCGGGCGTCGTTGCCCGGATCCGGCGGCTCGGCCACTCCCTGCGGACCGAAGCAGGCCAAACCGCTCGATTATAGTGGGACTTGCGCGGTCACGCCTCCACTGCTATATTCATGGGCTATCACAAGCTCCTGTAACCAAAGGAATACGTTTCATGTCCAGCGTTCGCGTTCGCGACAACGAGCCTTTCGAAGTGGCACTGCGCCGCTTCAAACGCACCATCGAGAAGACCGGCCTCCTCACCGAACTCCGCGCCCGCGAGTTCTACGAAAAGCCGACCGCCGAGCGCAAGCGCAAGCTCGCCGCCGCCGTGAAGCGCCATTACAAGCGCCTGCGCAGCCAGCAGCTGCCGCCCAAGCTCTACTGATCGCGCAGCGGCGCGCACAACCGGCACCGAGGGGCGAAGCGATTCGCCCCTTTTTGCTTTGGACCGCCGGCGCGCAGCGAAACGGAGCCGCCCCACCACGGAGTCGACCATGACGCTCAAGGCCCGCATCACCGAAGACATGAAGGACGCGATGCGCAAGCGCGACACTGCACGGCTGTCGACGATCCGGATGCTGCTCGCCGCGGTCAAGCAGCGCGAGGTCGACGAGCGCATCGACCTGACCGACGCGGACGTGCTCGCCGTGATCGACAAGATGCTCAAGCAGCGCAAGGACTCGATCACCCAGTTCGTCGCCGGCCGCCGCGAGGACCTGGCGGACGTCGAGCGGGCCGAGGTCGCGGTCCTGACCGCCTACATGCCCGCGCAGCTCTCGGAAGGCGAGATCGATGCGGAGATCGCCGCCGCATTGGCCGCCACCGGCGCCGCGGGCATGGCAGGCATGGGCAAGGTCATGGCCCTATTGAAGCCCAGGCTCGCGGGCAGGGCCGACCTGGCGGCGGTTTCAGCCATGGTGAAGGTCAAGCTGGCGCGCTGACCGCCCCCTCGGATCGGGTTTCCGCCGGAAACCACGATGGCTGCTGCCGTGGCCCCCGCGCTCGCGGCAAGCGCTCTCCCGACGGCGCGTGCGGTGGCCCGGGAGAAGCCCGGATTCCGCCCATATTGCCGGTCCGCCGATTGCCCTACCGCTGCGCGGCGGGTCGCCTATAATTGAAAGGTTCCCTGCCGTGTGAACGTCCGGCCGGCTCACGATGTGGGCCGGCCGCGACGTCTTCCTTGCCGGGACGGCCGCGTCAAGTCAATGATTCCTAACGATTTCATCCAGACGCTGCTATCCCGGGTCGACATCGTCGATGTCATCGACCGGTACGTCCCGCTGAAGAAAGCCGGCGCCAACTACACCGCCTGCTGCCCGTTTCACAGCGAGAAGACGCCGTCGTTCACGGTGAGCCAATCGAAACAGTTCTACCATTGCTTCGGCTGCGGGGTGCACGGGACCGCCATCGGCTTCCTGATGGAATACGGCAGCAAATCGTTTCCCGAGGCCGTCGAGGAACTTGCCCGGGACGCCGGCCTCGAGGTTCCGCGCGTCGAGCCACAGGCCGGGGAGACCGAGCGCCGCGAGCTTGCCCAGGATCTCAACGCGCTGCTGCTGACGGCCGCGAAGTTCTACCGTGCGCAGCTCAAGGATGCGCCGCGCGCCATCGACTATCTCAAGAGACGCGGCCTCACCGGCGCGATCGCCGCGCGATTCGGCGTCGGCTACGCGCCGGATGCCTGGCAACCGCTCGCCGCGGCGTTCGGGAATTACGACGACCCGGAACTCGGGACTGCCGGTCTGGTGATCGCCGGCGACGGCGGAAAACGCTACGACCGCTTCCGCGACCGGATCATGTTTCCGATCCACGACAGCCGGGGCCAGGTGATCGGCTTCGGCGGACGCGTGCTGGGCGACGGCGAGCCCAAGTACCTCAACTCGCCGGAAACGCCTTTGTTCTCGAAAGGGCGGGAACTCTACGGCCTGTTCCTCGCGCGCAACGCGATCCGCGACGCCGGCAAGGTCGTCGTCGTCGAAGGCTACATGGATGTCGTCGCGCTCGCCCAGCATGGGGTCGAGTACGCGGTCGCGACGCTCGGTACCGCGACGACGCCCGTCCATGCGCAGAAGCTTCTGCGCCTTGCCGACACCGTCGTGTTCTGCTTCGATGGCGACACCGCGGGCCGCAAGGCGGCATGGCGCGCGCTCGAGAACGCGCTGCCGGTTCTCGCGGACGGCAAGAACGCCGTGTTCCTCTTCCTGCCGGACGGCGAAGATCCCGACGATTTCATCCGCAAGCGCGGCAAGGCCGCGTTCGAGGCGGCCATCGACCGCGCAACGCCGTTGTCGGAGTTCCTGCTCGCGGAGTTGTGCGCGCACCATCCGCCGTCGACCGCGGAAGGCCGCGCCGCGCTGGTGGCGGCGGCGCGCCCCTATCTTGCGCAACTGACCGCGCCGATTCTGTCCGCGCTGCTGCGGCGCCGGCTGGCTGACCTGACCGGGCTCCCCGAATCCGACCTGCGGGAGCTCTTGCATCAAGTGGGATCGCCCCTGACGCGACCGCGCGGCGGCGGCTCCGTCGACGACGACCGGGGGCCGCAACGCCATTCGGTCCAAGGGTTGCGGGGTCAGCGGCGGGCACCGTCGCTCGTCCGCGAACTGATCCAGGGATTGCTGCTCCAACCTCAGTTGGCACGTACGGTTGCACTCCCGCAGCCCGCCGACGGCACAGCAGAGGGAGCCGCGTTTTCCGCATTGGCATTGTTTTGCATGAACAGCGAGCACACACTTACAACCGCGGGCATCCTTCAGCATTTCGTCGGGACCGCGCACGAGCGGATCCTCGCGCAAGCGCTCGCCACGGCCGAAGACCACGGGATCACTTCCGAGCAGGCGGCCGAACACCTGAAGGCGGGCGTCGGACGTTACTGGCAGCAGGCACAGCGCGCCGGGCGGCCGGTAGACGATGCGGCCGCGCCCGATACGGCGGCGCAAACGACACTCGAGGAGACCGAGCGGCTGCGGCAACTGGAAATGGTCCGCCGCGCCCCGAGCGGCTTGCCGGTTGCCATCCCGGGGAACGGATCGTGAATGAAGCCACAGACTCCCGGCCCCGTAGCCGGGAGCAGCCGGTCCGCGATCGCAGCGGGCCGACCGGGACGGAAACGAGCCCACGGGCACGAGCTCCGGGCCGGATTGAACGTCCGAAAGGATGGTCGAATCCGGCCAGTTATCCGTCGCCGCGCGCCATGGCACCCAACATCGTGCGCGATCGCCGACGTGACGGGTAACCAGATGATATAATTTGAGGTTTTCCCGATCGCCCCGACATTGGGGTGCCCGGCACCCCATTCTTCAGGAAGAACATGGTCAAGAAGCTCGCCAAACCCGCCCGCAAGTCGCCCCCCAAGGCGAAGGCCCGCAAGCCGGCCGCCAGGAAGTCGGCGGCCGCCAAGGCACGCAAGCCTGCGCGGCCTGCCCGCAAGAAGGCGGCGCCGAAAAAGCCGGCCCGCCCGGCGGCGCGACGCAAGGCGCCGAAACCGGCGGCGCGGCCGAAGGCAAAGTCCGCGGCGAAGAAAAAACTGGTGCGAAAGAAGCCTCTGGCCAAGGCGAAGGCCGGAAAACCCTTGCCGAAGGCGAAAGTCAAGATCGCGGCCAGGAATGCGGCCGATCGCACCAAGGCCACGGTCAAGTCCGTCGCCGGCAAACCCACCGCCAAACCGGCAGGCAAGGTGCCGCCGACCGCGATCGCCATGGTCAAGGGCGGCAAGGGCGCAGCCGTCGCTTCCCTGCCCCCCGGCCACAAGCCGACGCCCGGCGAAATCGCGGCGCGGATCGCCGGCAAACGCGCCGAGGACGCCAGCCGCAAGGGCAAGAATGGAAGGCACGCCGAAATTGCGCCCCGCGTGCTCACGCCCGCCGACGTCGAAGCCCGCAAGCGCCGCCTGAAGAGCCTGATCGTGCTCGGCAAGGAGCGCGGCTTCCTCACGTTCGCCGAGATCAACGACCATCTGCCCGACGACGTCCTCGATGCGGAACAGATCGAGGGCATCATCAGCATGATCGGCGACATGGGCATCCAGGTCTACGACGAAGCCCCGGACGCCGAGACGTTGCTGATGTCGGACGCCGCGCCCACCGCACCGGCCGAGGACGTCGAGGAAGCCGCCGAAGCCGCGGTCTCGACGCTCGACTCGGAATTCGGTCGCACCACCGATCCCGTGCGGATGTACATGCGCGAGATGGGCTCGGTCGAACTCCTCACCCGCGAAGGCGAAATCGAGATCGCCAAGCGGATCGAGGAAGGCCTGAAGCACATGATCATGGCCATCTCGGCGTGCCCGATGACGGTCGCGCAGATCCTCGAGCTCGCGGGCAGGATCGAGAAGGACGAGCTGAAGATCGACGACCTGGTCGACGGCCTGATGGACTTCAACGAGGAACTCAATGCGCTCGAGGATGCCGACGACGAGCTCGAGGAGGACGAAGACGAAGGCGACGCGGGCGCGATAGCGGCGGAGAACCTCGAGCGGCTCAAGGTTGCCGCGCTGGAGCGCTTTGCGACCATGCGCAAGCTGTTCGCGCGGATGCTCGTGGTGCTGACCAAGGACGGCCACAAGGCGCCCAAGTACCTCGAACTGCAGAAGAAGATCTCCGCGGAGTTGATGCAGATCCGCTTTGCGGCGCGTCAGGTGGAGCGGCTGTGCGACTCGGTGCGTACCGAGGTCGACAACATCCGCCAGATCGAGCGCAAGATCCAGGATCTCGTGGTGAACAAGGGCGGCATGCCACGTCCGGATTTCATCAAGAAGTTTCCGGACAACGAGACCTCGCTGCGCTGGATCGACCGCGAGGTCGCCGCGCACTCGAACTACAGCGAGCAGCTCGCCAAATACCGTCAGGCGATCGTCGAGCAGCAGCAGAAGATCCTCAATCTGCAGGCGCGCGTGATGATTCCCCTGAAGGACCTCAAGGAGATCAACAAGCAGATGTCGCAGGGCGAGGCCAAGGCCCGCAAGGCGAAGCGCGAGATGACCGAGGCCAACCTGCGCCTCGTGATCTCGATCGCCAAGAAATACACGAACCGCGGACTGCAGTTCCTCGATCTGATCCAGGAGGGGAACATCGGCCTGATGAAGGCGGTCGACAAGTTCGAGTACCGCCGCGGCTACAAGTTCTCGACCTACGCCACCTGGTGGATCCGCCAGGCGATCACGCGCTCCATCGCTGACCAGGCGCGCACGATCCGCATACCGGTGCACATGATCGAGACGATCAACAAGATGAACCGGATCTCGCGGCAGATCCTGCAGGAGACGGGACAGGAGCCCGACCCGGCGCTGCTTGCCGAGAAGATGGAGATGCCCGAGGAGAAGATCCGCAAGATCCTCAAGATCAGCAAGGAGCCGATCTCGATGGAGACGCCGATCGGCGACGACGACGACTCGCACCTCGGCGACTTCATCGAGGACCTGTCGACGGTGTCGCCGTCGGACGCCGCCGTCAACGCGTCGCTGCGGGACGTCTGTAAGGACATCCTCGACACGCTGACGCCGCGCGAGGCAAAGGTGCTGCGCATGCGCTTCGGCATCGAGATGAACACCGACCACACGCTGGAGGAAGTCGGCAAGCAGTTCGACGTCACGCGCGAGCGGATCCGCCAGATCGAGGCGAAGGCGCTGCGCAAGCTGCGTCATCCGTCGCGCTCGGAGAAGCTGCGAAGCTTCCTCGAAGGCGAAGGCTGAACCGCAGCCGGCCCCGAAAGCGACGCGACCACGCAAGCGCCCCGGCGATCCCGGGGCGTTTTTCTGGATGGATCGACCCGGGGATGGGGCCGCAATGCGCGCAACGGCGGCTGACCCGCGCCGCGGATTCCTCAGCGCATGAAAAGCACCGGCAGCGTGCTTCTAGCGAGCGTTTTCGCGGCCACCGAGCCCATGACGAGGTTCGCAAGCGCCGTGTGGCCCTGCGTGCCCATCGCGATCAGGTCGAATTTTCCGGCTATGGCGCAGGCGACAATTTCGTCCGCGGGGTCGCCGACGCGCTTCTCGACCGTGTAAGTGATGGCGCGCGACTCCAACAACTTGCGTGCATCGGCGAGCGCCGCCTCGCTTTCCTCGTCGTAATACTTCGCGACCGCTTCGTGGCCCACCCATGCGGCGGCCGCCTTGTAGGGCACCGGCGGATGCGCATGGACGAGCGCTAGGTGCGGCGTGGCGTGAAACCAGGCCATTCGGTCGAGCAGCGACGCGACGGCCGCGAGCGAATGGGAAGAACCATCAACAGCGACGAGAATTTTCATGGGCGTGCCCCGGTAATCGATGGATGATTGAACTTGCGCCGCGCGGCGATGGGTCGACACCGGCGCATCATGTGAGGTCCAGCACGACGGTTACCTGCTCCGGCTCGTGCGGATTGTCGTGGGTCGCAAATCCGAGCGCTTCGGTGAAATGGCGCATGTGGGTGTTGCCGCGAAGGACCGTCCCTTCCAGGCGCGACAGGCCGCGCAGCCTGGCACATGCAATCAGCCGCTCCATCAGCATGCGCCCGACGCCGCGGCCCTGCCAGGCATCCGCGACGACGACCGCGAACTCGGCGCTTTCCTGGTCCGGATTCGCGATGTAGCGCGCCACACCGACGAATGCCGGCTCGGCTTCCTTGTGCTCGTGACGCCGTGCGCCTCGTCGCGCATCGGCCTTGGTGCGTCGACTCGCGCCTGACGCATCCCCTCTCGCTCCGCCGGTGGGGCTCCGATCTCCGGCTCGCGCCGCTGCGCCGCCCGAGTCAGCGATTGCGACCAGCGCCACCTCGCGGTCATAGTCGACCTGCGTGAAACGCGCGAGCATTGCGGGTGTCAGCTCGTGCAACCGGTAGAAAAAGCGGAAGTAGCGCGTCTGCTCCGACAACCCGTTGACGAACGTGCGCTCGAGCTCCGCATCCTCCGGGCGGATCGGTCGCACGTGCAGCTTCGTACCGTCCTCGAGCGGCACGTCGGCGACCATTTCGATCGGGTAAGGATGGATCGCCATGTGACGATAGCCCGTCGCGGCGACCTTGCGCTTCGGATCGACGACGACACGCGCGCCCGCGATCACGGCGCCGCTTTCGGCAACCCGAACCGGGTCCAAAGTCAGCGTGCGTACCCAGGGCAGCGCGCAGACGAGACTCGACACCTGCAGCAGGACACGCACCAACGCTTCGAGAGTCGGGGCAGCCTCGCGGCCGGCGCGCAGCTCGGCGGCAGCGCGGGTACCGCTGATCGCCTCCAGCGCCAGCCAACGGTTGAGCGGCGGCAACAACACCACGTGCTCGCTTTCGGCATGCGCTGCCGCACTGCTGTTGCCGAACGTGATCACCGGGCCGAACACGGCGTCCGTGTGCACGCCAACGAAGACGTCGTGGCTGTCCGGCAGCCGGCGGTCCTTGCGCACGATGACGCCGGCGTAAACGTCGTCGCGCGCGAAGGCACGCTGCGCTCCATCCTGCATCTCGCCGTACGCGCGCGTCAGCATGCGCCCATCGCGCAGGTTCGTACGCGCCTCGGGCACCGGTGATCGCGCGGACAGCCCGAGGGCGTCGAATTTCAGCGTCACCGGGTAACCGAACTTGCGCGCCGTGGCCAGCGCTTCCTTCAACGTGTCGACGGCATCCGCCGGCAGCACCGGGAGCCCGAACGCCGCGAGCAGTTGCTGAGTCTGCAGGTCGGTGAGCACCGTCCTGCTCGTGGCTGCCGCTTCGTCGCGAATCCGCTCCAGCATCGCGATGTCCAGCGGCTGCGGCTCGGGCTGCGGCGCCGGCACCTCGAGCAGCCACGCCTGGTTTCGGCGATACGCGGTGACAAACGAAAACGCCTCGACCGCATTCTCGGGAGTGTAGAAATTGGCGATGCCACCGGCTTCGAGCGCGTTCCGAACCTCGTGCCGTTCGATCTGGCCGAGCCACGCGCCCAGCACCGGCTTCGACGCACCGCGCGCGACGGCGGCAACGGCGCGCGCGGCGTCGGTCGCGTCGGACAATGGGCGCTGCACGTGCAGCGCGAGCACCGCGGCAACGTTCGGATCCGCGAGCGTGGCGGCGACCGCGACGGCAAGCCGCTCGGGCGGCGCGTCGCCGCGTACGTTCACCGGGTTGGTGCACGGAAGCTGCGCCGGCAGCACCGCCGCCAGCGCGGCTTGCGTTTCCGGCGCCAGCACGGCCAGTTCCACGCCACGGTCCGCCGCGCTGTCGGCGGCAAGCGTACCGGGTCCGTGGCCGTTGGTGACGATTGCCAGGTGGTCGCCGCGCGGAATACGGCCCATCGCGAGGATCCGCGCGGCGGCAAACAACTGCGTATAGGTCATGACGCGCACGGTGCCCGAGCGCTTCATCGCGGCATCGAACACCGCATCCGGCTGCGGGGCTCCCGCCTCGACAATCCCGCGCTCCTTGGAACGTCCGGCGCGCAGCACCACAACCGGCTTGACCCGCGCCGCCGCGCGCAACGCCGACAGGAATCCCCGCGCATCGCGGACGGTCTCCACATACAACAGGATGCCATCGGTCCCGGGGTCCCTCAGCAGCGCGTCGAGCAGTTCGCCGAAACCGACGTCGTAGGCTCCGCCCAGCGCGACCACCGTCGAAAACCCGATGCCGAGCGGCGTCGCGAAGTTGAGCATGGCCGTGCATACGGCGCCCGATTGCGCGATGAGGGCCAGACGACCGGGATGCGCGATCGCGGCGCCCATCGTCGCGTTGAGGCCGATATCCGTGCGGATCACGCCGAACGCATGCGGCCCGAGCAGCCTGATGCGGCGCTTTTTCGCGGTCGCGATAAGGTCGCGCTCCCAGCGGCGCGCGTCTCCCGCATCCGCGGGCGGCGCGGAGAGCAACACGGCGCTCTTGACGCCGGCGCGTGCGCCGTCATCAAGCACGCCCGGAACCGCCGCGCACGGCACCGCGATCAGTGCGAGCTCCACCGGCTTGCCGATCGCATGTATCGATGCGTGACAGCGCTTGCCGAGGACGCGGCGGTGGTTGGGATTGACGAAATGAAGATCGCCGCTGAAGGTGCCGTCCAGCAGGTTCTCGATGACGACGCGACCGATGGAACCCGGGCGCCCCGTTGCCCCGACCAGCGCAATGGACGCCGGCATCAACAGCGGGCGTAGATAATGTTGCAGCATCGGCGGGGGACTACGTAGCTGGAGGTTCGGCAGTGGGAAGGGCGGTGGCCATCAACACCGCACCCTCCCGATTCGGCGTACGCTGCCGGCTGCTCGCGTGCACGCGATCGCTGGGGCGACGTTTTGGGTCTTCAAGCATTTTAGCGCGTTGCGCTTGCCCTGAGTAGCGGCGAAACCGTGCGTGACGCGCTCTTGCGGCGCACGGTGATCGCCACGTGCAATGGCCACGTCCCGCAAGTGCCGGTCAGCTATAATTTTGCCGTTGCCGCGCGCCGCGAAGGCGGGCGCGGCGTTGCACGTTCCGACCTGATGGATTCCTGGTGGGATCTCGTGGCGGTCTTGGCGCGTCGCGAACTCTTCTGCACTCTGCGGGCCCGTAGCTCAGACGGTTAGAGCAGGGGACTCATAATCCCTTGGTCGCTGGTTCGAATCCAGCCGGGCCCACCAGTACAATAACGGTCGCTTTCGCGCCGGATGATGACCGTCGATCTCGAAGCACGAATCGCCGCGCTGCCGTGCTGGCGCGGCAAGGTGAAGCTCGAACCGCTGCACGGAGGGCTCTCCAACACGGCGTTCGTCGTCGATGACGGGAGCGAACGCTTTGTCGCGCGTTGCGGCGACGATATTCCGGTCCACCACGTCTTCCGCGAACGCGAGCGGGCGGCCAGCGTCGCTGCGCATGCGGCCGGCCTGTCGCCCGAACTGGTCCATGCGGAGCCGGGTGTCATGGTCATCCGGCATATCGACGGCAGGACCCTCACCGAAGCTGACCTGCGGGCGAATATCGAGCGCATTGTTCCGCTACTGGCGACATGTCATCGCGAGCTGGCGCGCCACCTCGCGGGTCCGGCGAACACGTTCTGGGTCTTTCACATCATCCGCGACTACGCGCGGACGCTGCGAACCGCCCGCGGCGAGAGCGACGGCGAGCTGTCGCGTTATGTCGCGCTTGCCGACGCGCTCGAGGCACAGCAGATGCCGCTGCCCATCGTCTTCGGCCACCACGATCTGCTCCCCGGCAATTTCCTCGACGACGGCAAGCGCCTCTGGCTGATCGACTGGGAATACGGCGGCTTCGGCACCGCGATGTTCGACCTCGCAAACCTCGCCGCCAATGGCAGCTTTTCTCCCAACGATGACCGGCTGCTGCTCGAACTCTATTTCCGAAAACCCGTGAGCGACGAGGTCGCAGCGCTCGTTCGACGCGATGAAAGTGGCCAGTTTGTTGCGCGAGACGGCCTGGGCGATGGTCTCCGCGATTCACCTCGCCGCGCCCGGCGCGGACTATCGTGCGCACGCCGCCGATTACCTGGCGCGCACCGAGGCGGCGCTGGCGCGGTTTGCCGAAAGGCACGGGAGTTTGGTCGTCGCGTCATGACCTCGAGGCGAGGCAAACGGGCACCGACGTAAGTATCCCCGCAATCGAGCCGAGGCTGGAGGGCGGTCGCACCGGCGGAAGCGTGGTGCCGGCGCACCGCATCGTCGCCACCCGAAGGCGTATGCTCGCATTCGCACCCGGACTCCGAGGAGACCTCCATGTTCGACGACGTGACCATCCCGTTCGGAGCCAAGATGCTGTTCAACACCGTGAAACTGAAGCCCGGCGTGCACATGGACGATGTCGAGCTTGCCATCGGCGAAATGTGCAATGTCGTCAAGGCGACCTACGGCAACGACAAGGGGGGCTTCCTCGCGGGGCAGGTCTTCAGGTTCTCGGGCTTCGTGTCCGATGAGGGGTCCCTCTCCGAATCGCGCACCGCTGCCGACCATGTCGTCATCGCCACCTATTGGCGCTCGTTTGCGGAACACGAAAGATCGCACGCCGACGAGATTTTCAGGGCCAAGTTCTCCGCGCTGGCCGCGCTGTGCACCGAAACGTCCGAACTCGGTTATGAAATGCTCTGGCAGGGCGAGCCCGGATCCGGCTAGCCGCCGGCGCGCGCCCCGGAGCCTCATCGCCGGCGCCCGCTGTGGACGCCCTGGATCGGCACGCTCGATATGGCGCCACTTCCTCCCATCGCGCGGGCGTTACCGCTTACCGGTGCGCGAGGCGATCCGGTAACATTGCAGGATGCAGCGCTACCTGATTCTCGTTCTCAGCGTTCCCCGAGGCGGTGGATCGGCGCTGGCGGGTGCGCTGGCCAAGGCCGGGGCCCACCCGGGCACACACCTGATCCCCCCCACGCCGGACGCGCCGTACGGCAACTGGGAGTGCGCGCCACTGGTACGCCTCAACGACCGGCTGTTGCTTGAATTGGGCGCCCGGTGGGACAGCATGGCGCCCCTTCCCACCGGCTGGCCGACGCTGCCCGCCGTGCAGGCGCTGCGTCCGGAAGCGACCGATGCCATCGCCGGCGAACTTGGCGGTGCGAAACTCGCGGTCCTCAAGGACCCGCGGTTATGCCGACTCCTGCCCTTCTGGCGCGACCTGCTGACCGAGGCGGGCTACGCCGTGTCCTGCGCGCTGATGCTGCGCCGGCCGATGGAGGTTGCCGCTTCGCTTTCGCGCAGGAACCAGTTCTCCCCGGAAAAATCTCTGGCCCTGTGGCTCGCCCACATCACCGAAGCCGAACGCAATTCGCGCGGCCTGCCGCGCGCGGCGCTGTCCTACGACGCGTTGCTCGCCAATACGACGGATGCGCTCACCCGTGTATGCGACGACGCGGCATTCCCGATGAAATCGACGGCCGCGCAACGCAAGGCTGCAATCGAACAAGTACGGCCCGAATTGAGAAAGCACGAACACGGCGGTTCCAGGAAACCGCTGCGCGAGGCGATGGCGTCGGGCCTCGACACGGCCCTCGACACCGGCTACACCAAACTCGCACATCTGCCAGCCGGCAGGGATCCGCGAAACGCTGTCGAAGCGCTGGCGACGTTGGCCCAGCCGGCGCTGGCCGCCGCGGTCCCGCCCTGGGTCGCCGAGGAACTGGCCGCGACCCAGGCGGTCGGGCAACAGCTGGCGCTTGAAGTCGACGCCGCCAGACGGCGTATCGACGAACTCGCGACTCACGTCGACACCGCACGCACCGCGCACGCGGCGCGCGACAGCGACAAGGCAGCGCTGCGCGCCCGTGCCGACGAGATCGCGTCGGCACGCAAGGAACTCGCGGAAGCCAGGAAGGCGCTGAGCGCGGCGGAAGC
The DNA here is from genome assembly GCA_963726775.1 of uncultured beta proteobacterium. Lineage (GTDB taxonomy): Bacteria > Pseudomonadota > Gammaproteobacteria > Burkholderiales > Casimicrobiaceae > CAIWHR01. The sequence continues at coordinate 170,862 of CAVSDL010000011.1, read as the reverse complement.
GGCGCGCGATGACATCGAGACGGCCCTGCGCGAGGCGCGTGCGGCGAGCGAAGGCGACGAAGGGGCACTGCGTGCGCGTACCGACGAGCTCGCGGCGGCGCGCCGGGAACTCGCGAAAATCGACGAAGCCCGACGCGCCGCGATTTCCGAGATCGGCACGCTCCGGGACGCGGAGCGCGACCATCGCGAGCAGACGGGGCGAATGCAACGCGAGCTCGGCGACGAACGTAGCGCCATTGCGCAGCTGACCGGGCAGATCGACCAGGCGCGAGCCTCCGCGCAAGCCCAGGAACGGCAGATCGAATCGGCCAACGGGCAGATACAGAATCTTTTGAGCCAGCTCGCCACGACGCGGCAGACTTATGCTTCGAACGACGCGCAGGTGGCGGTGCAGCGACGGGAACTCGACGTGGCACGCGACGAGATCGCCGAGATCGACGCCGAGCGAAAGAAATTGCGCGCGGAATGCGACGATGCCGGCGCAAAGCTGGCGATGCAGTCGATCGAAACAGAAACGTTGCGCCACGACCTCGCGGCGCTCGAGCGCAAGCACGGCCCGCTCGCCGAGACCGCAAGGGAGACGCAGCAAAAAGCGGCCTCGCTTGCCGCCGAGCTGGAGCGGCGCGTTGCCGCCGAACGTGAACTGTCCGAGGATCGCACCCGCCTTGCCCAGCTCGAGCGCGAGGCGCGGGAACGCATCGCGATGATCGAACGCCGGCTGACCGAATTGACCGCCGAGGCCAAGGGACTGACCGAAAGGCTGGCAGTGACGTCGGCCGAGCTCGCGCGGCTCGACGCGCATTGGCTCGGCCGCATGGCGAGGCGTCTGGCGCGCAAGAAGTGAGTCTCGGCAAGCGCCAGCTTCACCGTGCCCGCTGGGTCCGCGCGCGGAAAACTGCCGGCGTTCCGCGATGCCGCATGGCTTCCGCACAACGGGGGCGGCGGTGCCTGCTACAGCGTTGTCGCTTACAAATTGCCAATCCACCGGGGGACGGTGGTCGCGGTTGCCGCCTTGCAGCAGCCAACGCGGCCGCGATTCGTTTGAGCACGGGACGGTGCCGGACGACAGCGCTTGCGGCGGTCCCATCCCGGTGATCGGCGCTCCGAAGCCGGTGCGCATCTGCGGCAATTACGCGCGCCTTGGCTCGCAAATGGGGCAGATCCCGCGCCGCCGTTGGCGTTACGTGCTTGCGACGTGACGTGCCGCGGCAGCACGCGGTAGCGAACCGTTTTTTCGCCTCCCCGCGACCTGCTTATGTCGACGCCGCGACTGCGGCAGATCGCGCCAGGCACGCTCCTTGCGTTACAACGCTTGCCCTCGGCGGCGGCGGTCGGCTTCGTGAGCCAGCGCTTGCCCGCCGCCACCTCCGCCGAAGGGTACCTCTCAAATTCGCGCAGGCAGCCGCCTGCGCGACCCGTGCTTTCACACGACCATCAATGCGGCGGTGCAACCCGCGGGGTCGCCGCACTCCGGGCCATTGCCACACGTTGTGATCTACGGCAGCGGCTTGCGTTCCGCACATTCACGCGGCACCGGCATGCGTCCCCACGGTCGTGTGGACCGACATGAAATCGCGTTCATCGAGAGCGAAGAGCACGCCCGGCATCGCCAAACGTCCGATCAGCGCAAGCGGCTTCGATCAGGGCTGAAGGTCAGGCCTTCGGGCGGCCCGATCTCTTCGCGGTCCCGTGGTCGCCGCGTTGCTGGCGACCGATGAGGCGCAGCATCGTCGCCAGCGTGATCGAGCTGAACGTCGCCTTGGCGATTTCGTCGATTTCGGACAATACCGCGCCGAGGGCGCCGCCAACGGGAGTCAGCTCGCCGGGTTCGCGCCGGGCGGTCTCCGTCGGGCCGAAGTCCTCGAACAGCTGGATGACGTCCATCAGCGTAAGCCGCCGCGCGTTGCCCGTGAACCTGTAGCCACCCCCCACGCCACGCACGGACTCGACGACACCGACCCGCGCCAGCTCGCTCAAGACCTTGGCGAGGTGGTGCGACGAGACGCCGTACTTCTGCGCGATCTCGGCGGCCGAGATGTGACGCGTCGGCTGCATCGCGAATTCGAGCACGCTGTAGAGCGCGAGTGACGTGTTCTTCTGAAGTTTCATCGGGGGCGGCGCGGATCGACGCGCAGCGACGCCAACAGCGCTACACGCAGGGAGCCGAGGCGGCGCGGCGCGCAGCCGTCAACGGTCAAGGTCCATCTCCAGCGGGATGAACGGCCCGGCCATCATGCCCTGGCTGCGAAAGAACGACAGGATCAGCGTATTCTCGCGCGAGAGCATCGTGCGCACCTTGCGCACGCCCGCGCGCCGGAACGCCGCGCAGATCGATTCGAGCAGCCGCGTTCCGACGCCGGCAAGCCGGGCATCCGGTTGCACGTCGATCGCAAACACCCAGCCGCACGGCGGCGAGCCGAATTCCCAGTCGCGCACTTCGCCGATCACGAAGCCGACGACGCGTCCGCCAGCGTCGGCCACCAGGAACTGCCTGCCTGCCTCGGCCGTCGCGGCATAGCGCTGGTAGACCGATCGCCAGTAATTCCGCTTCTCCAGACCGGTCACCACGGCGTCGATCGCAACGACAGGATCGAGGTCGGCTCGCCGCGCCGGGCGGATGGTCACGCCGGCGGCGGGACTCGCTGCAGACGGCGCGCGACCCTTGCGGGGACCGCCCGCCGCTTCCCTTGCCGTTCGCGTCGCACCCACGGCCGCCCCCAAATGATGACGCAGATCAAGTCAATAAACGCATTCCGATGCCAGATTAGCGGTTAATCGGCGGACTCTCAACCGTTTCTGTCCGCGCAAGCCGCCGATGCGTGCGCGAGGACGGGAACAGCGACCGCGCGGGCCGGGTGCGGCGTCTGCACGGCACAGGAGGATCGGATGAAGGCCAGCCTCGCTTCAGGCGTGACCGCAACTTCCAAGCTGACGATCGACCGCGACCGCACGATCGATTTCATGGGCGACAAGGCGCGCGTTTACGCGACGCCCATGCTCGTGCGCGACATCGAGATGGCCTCGCGCGAACTGCTTCTTCGACACCTCGATCCGGGCGAGGACTCGGTCGGCACGCGTGTCGAAATCGACCATCTGGCCGCAACGCTGATGGGCATGGTGGTCGAGTTGACGGTGACCGTCGCCGACGTCAAGGGGCGCGCCGTGACCCTGGAAGTCAGTGGCCGCGACAGCGTGGACGTGATTTGCCGCGGCAGGCACCAGCGCTTCGTCGTCGACATCAAGACGACCGAGGCACGACTCGCTGCCAAGGCGCAAAAGGCCGGTTTGGTCTGACCATGGCGCCGGGGAACATGCACCGCGTCGCGACCTACTGTTACCAGTGCGTCGCCGGGCCCGATCTGCTGACAGTCAAGGTGGTGGATGGCGTCGCCACCGAAGTCGAGCCGAATTTCCGCGCGGCGTGCGTGCATCCGGGGGGCGGCAAGGTCTGTGTGAAGGCCTTCGGGCTGGTGCAGAAAACGTACAACCCCAACCGCGTGCTGACGCCGATGAAGCGCAGCAATCCGAGGAAGGGGCGCGACGAGGATCCCGGCTTCGTCCCGGTCACGTGGGACGAGGCTTTCGCACTGGTCGCGAATCGCCTGAACGAGGTACGCGCCGAAGGACTGCTCGACGCCTCGGGCTATCCGCGCGTCGCCGCGAGCTTCGGCGGCGGTGGCACACCGCAATCGTACATGGGCACGCTGCCAGCGTTTCTGGCGGCGTGGGGTCCCATCGACATGGGCATGGGCTCCGGCCAGGGCGTGAAGTGCTATCACTCCGAGCATCTTTACGGGGAGTTCTGGCATCGCGCCTTCACGGTCTCGCCCGACACGCCGCTCACCGAGTATCTGATCTCCTGCGGTGCGAATGTCGAGGCGTCGGGCGGCGTGGTCGGCGTCTGGCGCCATGCCGAGGCGCGCGCGCGCGGCATGAAGCGCGTACAGGTCGAGCCTCACTTGTCGGTGACGGGCGCGTGCTCGGCCCAATGGGTGCCGATCAAGCCGAAGACCGATGCGGCGTTCCTGTTCGCGTTGATCCATGTACTGCTCCACGAAATTCCGCGTGACCGCCTCGACGTCGCCTTTCTGGCGCGTTACACGGCGTCCCCATACCTGGTCGGCGCGTTCGGTTACTACCTGCGCGAACGCGCGACGAAAAAGCCTCTGGTCTGCGACGCGCAGTCCCGCGCTGCGGCACCGTTCGACACCCCCGGCATCGCCGAGGCGCTCGAAGGACGCTTTGACGTCGACGCCGTCGAGCTCGGCCCGGATGACGACGTGCTCGCGGACGGCACGTTGACCGGCACGACCGCGTTCTCCCTGCTCGCCGCGCACGTCGCCCCCTATTCGCCCGAATGGGCCGAGCGCATCTGCGAAGTCCCCGCGGCGACGATTCGCAAGATCGCGCACGAGTTCGTCGACCACGCTCGCGTGGGCGAGACGATCGACATCGAGGGCCTGCGCCTTCCCTATCGCCCGGTCTCCGTGAGCCTGGGCAAGACGGTCAATAACGGCTGGGGCGGCTACGAATGCGTGTGGGCCCGCACCGTGCTCGCCGCGCTCGTCGGTGGTCTCGAAGTGCCGGGCGGCACGCTGGGCACGACGGTGCGCCTCAATTGGCGGCACTCGGACCGCCTGGAAAGCGTGTTGCCCGGCGACGACGGCTTCATGGCCTACACGTTCAATCCAACCGACACGGCGAACTGGTCGCCCCATCCGAACATCCGCAACGCGTACCGGACGATGGTGCCGCTGGCGGGCAATGGCGCCTGGAGCCAGGCGCTCGGTCCGACGCATTTTTCGTGGATGTTCCTCGACGACACGCCCAAGGGGCTGCCGCGTGTGACGCCTCCGGACGTGTGGTTCGTCTACCGGACCAATCCCGCCATTTCCTTCTGGGATACGGCCGCGCTCGGGGAAAAGATGGCGCGCTTCCCCTTCGTCGTCGCGTTCGCCTATACCCGGGACGAGACCAATCACTTTGCCGACGTGCTGCTGCCGGACGCGACCGACCTCGAGAGCCTGCAGCTGATCCGCATCGGCGGCTCGAAGTTCGTCGAGCAGTTCTGGGATCACGAGGGCTTCGCGCTGCGCCAGCCCGTGGTTGCGACGCGTGGCGAGGCTCGCGATTTCACCGACATCGCCACCGAGCTTGCGCAGCGCACCGGGCTCCTGTCCAAATACAACGCGGCGATCAATCGCGGCGCCGCGGGTGTGCCGCTCAAGAGCGCGCACGGAGACTTTTCGCTCGACACCGAGCGAGTGCACCCGCGCGGAGCGATCTGGGATGCCGTGTGCCGCGCGGCGAGCGCCGAGTTGACCGACGGCACCGAGATTCACGATCTCGACTGGTGGAAGGCGAACGGTCTCGCGACCAAGCCGTTTCCGCGCACCTCCTGGTACCTGTTCCCGCGGCTCGCCGCGCAGGGCCTCCGTTTCGAGCTTCCGTACCAGGAGCGGCTGCAACGCGTCGGCGCCGAGCTCGGACGCCGCCTGCACGAGCACGACATGCACTGGTGGGACAAGCAGCTGCCGGAATACCAGGCGTTGCCCGCATGGAAGGATTTCGGCGCGCCCTGGGTTGCCGCGCTCGAAAAGGCCGGCGGCCGGCCGCAGGACTATCCGTTCTGGCTGCTCACCGCGCGCAGCATGCAGTATGCGTGGGGCGGGAATGTCGGCATGCAGCTGATCAAGGAAGTCGCCGACAACGTCACGGGTCACCGTGGCGTAGTCATGAACACTCAGGCGGCGATGTCGCTTGGCATCGCCGATGGCGATCAGGTGGAGATCGCGACGCCGCAGCGCAGCGTCCGGGGACGCGCGGTGCTGCGTCAGGGGATTCGCCCCGACACGCTGCTGATGATCGGGCAGTTCGATCATTGGGCGACGCCCTTCGCGAAGGATTTCGGCGTGCCGAGCATGAACTCGCTCGCAACGATGTCCATGGACCTGACCGACGCCACAGGCTCCGGCGCGGACATCGTGCGCGTCAAGGTGAAGGCTGCCCCATGACGCGATGGGCGATGGTCGCCGATCTGCGCCGCTGCGTCGGTTGTCAGACCTGCACCGCGGCCTGCCGGCACGCCAATGCGACGCCGCCGGGCGTCCAGTGGCGACGCGTGCTCGACATGGAGTTCGGCGAATATCCGGACGTGCAGCGGGCTTTCGTTCCCGTCGGGTGCCAGCACTGCGACGATCCACCGTGCCTCGACGTCTGCCCGAGCAAGGCGACGAAAAAGCGCGACGACGGCATCGTCACGATCGATTACGACCTCTGCATCGGTTGCGCCTACTGCGCGTTGGCGTGTCCCTATCAGGCGCGCTACAAGACGAACAAGGCGACGTTCGCGTATGGCGAGCCGACCGAGAACGAAACGCAGCGCCGCGACGACGCACGGCTGGCCGTCGCGACCAAATGCACGTTCTGCGTCGATACCATCGATGCCGGGCTCGCGCAGGGGTTGCGGCCGGGCGTCGACCCGGAGGCCACGCCGGCCTGCGTCAATGCGTGCATATCCAAAGCCATGACGTTCGGCGACCTCGACGATCCGCAGAGCCCCGTGTCGCAGGTGCTGGCGAAAAACCGGCATTTCCGGATGCACGAAGAGCTCGGCACCGGACCAGGCTTTTACTACGTGTGGGATAAGTCATGAGCCCTCCGCACGGCCGCCCGAAGGAGGGCTCGCTCCCGCGTGGCGGGAAGGCGCGCAGCGCCAAGGGTGCACGATGAGCGCTGCTGGGCCGTCCCAAGGCGCGAATTGCTCCCCCTCGGGGGGCAGCGCGGCGGCGGCAGCCGCAAGCGTGGGGGTACACCAATGAACTTCGGGCCAGATCCCTGGCAACAATCCAGCTGGGATTGGCGTGCCGCGGGCAACTTCATCTGCGGCGGCGCCGGCGCCGGGCTGATCGTGACCAGTGCGTTCTCCGGCGTTCAGGGGCCGGCACTGACTGCATTGATGCTCGCCGGCCTCGCGCTCGTGGGACTCGGCCTCTCTTGCGTCTGGCTCGAGATCGGCCGTCCGCTGCGGGCGATCAATGTTTTCTTCAATCCGAAGACTTCCTGGATGTCGCGCGAAGCGATCACCGCGACGCTGCTGTTCCCCGCGGGGCTGGGCGCCGCCGCGGGCATTTCCGGATTCGCGTGGGCGGCCGCGGCGCTGGCGCTCGCATTCGTCTATTGTCAAAGCCGGATGCTGCAGGCGGCCCGAGGCATCCCGGCGTGGCGCGAGCCGCTGCTCTCGCCGCTGATCGTGATCACCGGTCTTGCCGAAGGCGCCGGCCTGTTCCTGGTAACGGGACCGATCCTCGGACCCTACGCGTCGTCGCTGGCCGTGCCGTTCGGGGTGCTGCTGCTCGCGCGGATCCTGATGTGGCTCGCGTATCGTCGCCGGCTGGCCGGCGCCGCCGCCTCGCGCGCGAACCTGGCGCTCGATCGCGCAGGGCGCGTGCTCCAGGTCGCCGGAACGCTGGCGCCGTTGGCGCTGATTGCAGTGACAGCCGCCGGCGACTTCAACGGCACGCTCATGCCGCTGGCCGCATCGCTCGCCGGTCTCGCCGCAACGCTGGCCGGCTCGTACCTGAAATATGTGCTGGTCACCAGCGCGGGTTTCAACCAGGGTTTCGCGCTCGAGCACCTGCCCGTGCGGGGCGCGCGGCCGTAGCACGACCGAAAGACAACGCAGTTGCAGCGAGGAGGCTCGATGGGAGCGACCACGACGGCGGAAGTGGGCATCGGAGCGCAGGCGCCTGCGCCCTGTTGCTTCGATCGCGAGGCGGAAACGATGCCGCGCGAGCAGCTTGCGGCGTTGCAACGGAAACGCCTGCGGGCGACGTTGCGCAATGCCTACGACAACGTACCCGTGCATCGCGCGCGGCTCGATGCGGCCGGCATCAAGCCGGACGACATCCGCGGCCCCGGCGACGTTGCGCATCTGCCGTTCACGCGGAAGACCGATCTGCGCGATCACTACCCGTTCGGCATGTTCGCGCGGCGGGTCAGCGAACTCGCGCGGCTGCACGCGTCATCCGGCACGACCGGCAAGCCGACAGTCGTCGGTTACACGCAAAAGGACATCGACACGTGGGCCGGCCTGATGGCGCGCTCGATGGCCTGCGCCGGCGGGAGACCCGGCGACGTCGTCCACAACGCCTACGGCTACGGTCTGTTCACCGGCGGGCTGGGCGCGCACTATGGCGCGGAGCGCCTGGGCGCGGTCGTCGTGCCGATGTCCGGCGGCTCGACCGAGCGGCAGATCGCGCTGATCGTCGATTTCGGCGCGCGCGTGCTGTGCGCGACGCCGTCGTACGCGCTCGCGATCGCCGAGGTCGCCGAACAGCAGGGCATCGACCTGCGCCGAAGCGCGCTCGAAGTCGGCCTGTTCGGCGCCGAACCGTGGAGCGCCGCGATGCGCCGCGAAATCGAGGCGCGGCTCGGGTTGAAAGCCATCGACATCTACGGCCTTTCCGAAATCATGGGACCGGGAGTGGCGTGCGAATGCGAATGCCAGGCCGGCCTGCACGGCTGGGAAGATCACTTCCTGTTCGAGGTGATCGATCCCGAATCGGGAAAGCCGGTCCCCGAAGGGGAGGCCGGCGAGCTGGTCATCACGACGCTGACCAAGGAAGCTCTGCCGATGCTGCGCTACCGCACGCGCGACATCACCAGGGTCACCACCGCGCCGTGCGACTGCGGGCGCACGCATCTGCGCATCATGCGCATCACCGGCCGCAACGACGACATGCTGATCATCCGCGGCGTCAACGTCTATCCGTCGCAGGTCGAGGCCGTGCTGATCGGACTGCCCGACATCGCGCCGCATTACCAGCTCGTCGTCCTGCGCCACGGCAGTCTCGATCACGTCAACGTCGAGGTCGAAGCGCAGCCGGGCGTGGACGAAGCGACCTACGACAGCATCGCGCAGCGCGTCGTCCACCACATCAAGTCGCTGATCGGGATCACCACCGACGTCATCGTGAAAAAGCCGGACGCGATTCCGCGCTCGCAGGGCAAGGCCGTTCGCGTGCGCGACCTGCGCCCGAAGGGACCGTGACGACGTGGCCAAACGCATCCTCAAGCTCACGGTCAACGCCAGCGTTCACGAGGACGCCGTGGCCGACCATGCCCTGCTGCTCGACTATCTGCGCGAAGACCTCGGGCTGACCGGAACGAAGCGCGGCTGCGATGGAGGTGAATGCGGCGCGTGCACCGTGCTGGTCGACGGTCAGCCGCAGCTTTCGTGCATCACGCTGGCCGCTCGCTGCGCCGGCAAGCATGTGGAGACGATCGAGGCGCTGGCGAAAGGCGGTCGGATGAGTCGCCTGCAGACCGCGTTCCACGAATTGCTCGGCACGCAGTGCGGTTTCTGCACGCCGGGGATGATCATGGCAGCCGAGGGATTGTTGCGCCGGAATTCCTCGCCTGCCGTCGACGAGATCCGGACGGCGCTGTCGGGCAACCTTTGCCGCTGCACCGGCTATGTGAAAATTATCGAGTCGGTGCAGGCCGCTGCAAGCGGCGCCGCTTCGACACGGGATCGCGCGGAACGAGGCGTACCATGAGCGGCCGCCGGCGCGAAGGCGCCTCGCCGCCAGCGGACGCCCGCGCGCGACCCGCGCCTGCCGTCGGCGTGCGCCAGCCGCTGATCGACGGCGTCGAAAAGGTCACCGGACGCGCGCGCTACACCGCCGACCTGCAGGTGTCCGGTGCGCTGGTCGGCGCCGTCCTGAGGAGCCCCGTCGCGCACGGCGAGATCCGCGGCATCGACACGTCGCGCGCCCGCGCCATGCCCGGCGTACGCGCCGTCATCACCGGCGACGATTGCGACACCGCCTACGGCGTGATCCCCGTCGCGCAAAACGAGTTTCCATTGGCGCGCGATCGCGTCCGCTACCGCGGCGAGCCGCTTGCCGCGGTCGCCGCCGACGACGCGGCGACGGCGAGCGCGGCGCTGGCCGCCATCGCGTTGGATATCGTGCCGTTGCCCGCGTATTTCGACGCCGCCTTGGCGCGAGCGCCGGACGCCGTCCCGCTCCATGCGAACAAGCCCGGCAACATCGAGCGCGAAGTCGACCAGGCCTTCGGGGACGTCGACCGCGGATTCGCCGTAGCGCACCTGGTGCGCGAGGAGCGCTTCCGTTACGCCGAAGTCACGCACGCGATGATGGAGCCCAACGCGGCGCTTGCCGATTACGACGCCGAGCGCGGCCGGCTCACGCTGCATTCGGTGACGCAGGTGCCGTATTACGTCCATCTGGCGCTGGCGCGCTGCCTCGCGATGGACGAATCGCGAATCCGCGTCGTGAAGCCGTTCGTCGGCGGCGGCTTCGGCCATCGAACGGAGACGCTCAATTTCGAGGTGATCGCGGCGCTGCTCGCCCGCGCCGCGGGCGGCATCGTGAAGCTGGAACTGACGCGCGAAGAATCGTTTCTCACGCACCGCGGCCGGCCGGAAACCGACGTGCGCATGAAGATCGGGCTCACGAAGACCGGCGCCATCACCGCGGTCGACTGCGAGGTTGTCCAGCGCGGCGGGGCATACGCGGGATACGGTCTGGTTACGATTCTCTACGCCGGCGCGCTGCTCCACGCGCTCTATCGCCTGCCGGCGTGCCGATATCACGGGCTGCGCGTCTACAGCAACACGCCGCCCAATGGCGCGATGCGCGGCCACGGCTCGGTCGACGTGCGGCATGCGTTCGAGACGATGCTGGACCGGATGGCCGATGAACTCGGCCTCGACCCGTTCGCGCTGCGCCGCGCGAATCTCTTGCCCGTGCCGCACCGGACGATCAACGACCTGCAGGTGAATTCCTGCGGGCTCCGAGAGTGCCTCGACATCGTGGAGCGCGCATCGGGCTGGAGCGAGCGGCGCGGCAAACTGGGACCCGGCCGGGGCCTGGGCCTGGCGTGCTCGCACTACGTGAGCGGCTCGGCGAAGCCCGTCCACTGGACCGGCGAGCCGCACGCGGTGGTCAACCTCAAGCTCGATTTCGACGGCGGCATCACGCTCCTGACCGGTGCCGCCGACATCGGACAGGGATCCTCCACGCTCCTCGCGCAGGCGGCCGCCGAAATCCTCGGCCTCGGTCTCGAGCGGTTCACCGTCGTCGCCAACGACAGCGTCGTCACGCCGAAGGACAACGGCTCGTATTCGTCACGGGTGTCGTTCATGGTCGGCAATGCGGCAATCGGCGCGGCGCGCGAGCTGAAGAGAATGCTTGTCGACGCGGCCGCGCGCAAATTCGAAGTCGCTCCGGACGACGTCGAATGTCTCGGCGAGCACTTTCGTGTCGCCGGCACCGACCGCACGCTTGGCTACAAGGAGGTCGTCGCCGCCGCGCTCGAGGATACGGGTACGCTGACCGTCAAAGGCGCATGGTCGACGCCGCCGGAAACGCAAGGCGGCAAGTTCAAGGGGGCGGCAGTCGGGACGAGCGCAGGCTTTTCCTACGCGGCGCAGGTCGTCGAAGTCAGCGTCGACGAAGACACCGGCATGGTTGTGGTCGAGCACGTGTGGGTCGCGCACGATTGCGGCCGTGCCATCAACCCGCTCGCCGTCGAAGGCCAGGTGCAAGGCTCCGTCTGGATGGGGATGGGGCAAGCGCTCTCGGAGGAAACGCAGTATCACGAAGGCCTGCATCTGCGCGCCAATCTCCTCGACTATCGCGTGCCGACGATCGTCGAGTCGCCGCCGATCGACGTTTTCATCGTCGAAGCACCCGATCCGAACGGTCCGTTCGGCGCGAAGGAGGCCGGCGAGGGCTCGCTGTCGGGCGTTCTCCCCGCGCTCACCAACGCGATCGCCGATGCGACCGGCTTGCGCCTCACCGAATTGCCGGCGTCACCCGATCGGTTGCTTGAAGCGATCACGGCACGGCGGCGGACCGAACGGCTGCGCAAGGCGTTCGGTGCAACGGCAGGGATCGGCGCCTGAGATGGAACGCATCGCCCCGTTCGCGCTGTCGCACCCCGCTACGCTCGCCGACGCCGTGGCGCTGCTCGCCGCCACACCGGGCGCGCGACTCATTGCCGGGGGCACCGATCTCTTGCCAAACCTGCGCGACGGGCTAGGCGAATCGCCGGCGCTGGTCGATGTTTCCGGTATCGCCGGGTTCGATGGCATCACGATCGCGCGCAACGGCACGACGATCGGCGCGGGCGTCACGCTGGCGCGCATTGCAACCGACGTTGAGCTCGAGCGCGTGCTGCCGGTGCTGGCCGAGGCCGCGATCACCGTCGCCGGTCCGGGTCATCGCACGGTAGCCACCATCGGCGGCAACCTGTGTCTCGATACGCGGTGCCTCTTCTACAACCAGAGCGAATGGTGGCGCCGCTCGAACGACTATTGCCTGAAGCACGGCGGCGAGATCTGCCACGTCGCGCCGCAGGGCAAGCGGTGTCACGCCGCGTTCTCCGGCGACCTCGCCCCCGTCCTCCTGGCGCTGGGCGCGGGCGTCGAGATCGCGGGCCCGGGTGGCCGCCGGCGCATCGCCCTCGCCGACCTCTACACCGACGATGGCGCCAGGCACCTGACGCTCGCCTCCGGCGACATTCTGGCGGCGGTCCACGTGCCGCCGCAGCCGGCAAACGCGCGGGCGGGTTACCGCAAGGCTCGCGTGCGCGGGGCGATCGATTTTCCACTTGCCGGGGTGGCAGCGCGCGTCGATGCAATCGACGGCCGCCTTGCCAGTCTCGTTGTCGCCTTGACCGGCACCAACGCGCGACCGTTCATGCTCGAAGGCACGGGCGATTTCGCCGGTCAGGTCGTGGACGCCTCGATGCTCGCGAAACTGGCGAAGCTCGTGCAGAAACAGGCGAGCCCGATGCGCACCACCGTTACCCGATCGAACTACCGCCGCCAGGTCGCCGCGGTGATGGCGCAGCGGCTGGTGCGCGATCTCGCGAACGGCGATCCGCCTGCCCGCTCCAACCCGATCCCCGGTTCCAACCCAGAGTCCACGACATGAACGCAATTGCACCCCGCGCACCCGCGACCGGCGGCCCCCTTTCGGAGGCGCGTCGGTGGCGCGAAGCCGACGGCCTTCACGTCGACGTGCGTGGACTGCTGCCCCCCGGCCCGTTGGCCGCCATCCTCGACCTTATCGACTCGATCGATGACCGCACGCCGGTGATCGTCCACCACGAGCGCGACCCGAAGATGCTGTACCCGGAACTGGCGGAGCTGGGCTGGTCCGCCATGCGCATCGACGGCGTACCCGGGGAAATTCGACTGAAGCTCGAGCGCATGGCGTGAGCACCGCCGCTCGCGGCATGCTGCCTGGAGCGGCGAGCCGCCTCCTGCCGGCGTCGATTCCGTTCCGCTTTTTCGGCGCGGCCGTCGCCTTTCACCTTCTCGCGTGGATGGCCCTCGCTGCCGGCGCAGACGCGGTGCCCCGCTTTTCCGGAGGGCTCGGCTGGCTGCTTGCCGCGCTCCATCTCGTGACGCTGGGCGTGCTGGCGATGACGGCGATCGGCGCGAGCCTGCAGCTGCTGCCGGTCGCGACGCGTCGCCCTGTGGCGGCCCCCGGCTGGCCCGCCGCGATATGGCTGCTGTATACGCCGGGTGTGGCGGCACTGGCGATCGGAATGGGCACCGGCGCGCCCGTTCTGCTGGCGGCCGGGGCGATCGCCGTCGTCCTCGGGCTCGCGGCCTGGGCGGCGTTGATGGCGCGCAATCTCATTCGCAGCAAGGGAATGCCCGCCGTCACCGTGCACTGCTGGATTGCCCTCGCCTCGCTGGCCGTGGCGCTGGCGACCGCGGTGTCCGCGGCCGGCGCCTACGTCGGCGGCCCGAGTCTCGAGCGCGGAACGACGCTTGCGATGCACGTCGTTTTCGCGGCCTACGGCTTCATGGGCATGCTTGCGCTGGGGCTCTCGTACATTCTCGTGCCGATGTTCGCCGTGTCCGTGGCACCTCCCGACCGGAGGGCGCTGGCGTCGGCGGGACTGGCGGCCGTCGCGCTGCTCGTTGCAGGCGCCGCGGGCTTCGGCCTCGCGCCGGTGCCGCTGCGGCTCGCCGCGATCGCCACGGGCGCTGTCGCGGTGGCGCTGCATATCGGATCGATGACGACCACGCTCGCGTCCGGGATGCGGCGCGAGCTCGGGCGGTCGTTTCGTCTGGTGCGGATCAGCTGGGGGCTTCTGGTCGCCAGTCTCGGCGGAGCCTTTGCTGTCACGCTGGGCGTCCCCTTCGAGGGAACGGCCGCGCTGTTCGGCATTGTCCTCATCGGCGGCTGGCTGCTGACGTTTCTCCTCGGCCTCCTCCAGCGGATCGTCCCTTTTCTCGCTTCGATGCACGCGGCCAGCGGAGCAGCCGGCGCGCCGCGGCGTCTTCCCACCCCGTCATCGCTGACGGCGGAGGGCCCGCTCGCGATTCACTTCGCCTGTCACCTCGCGGCGTTGGCGCTGCTGGCGCTCGCAACGCTTGCCGGGAGCGCGCCGATCGCGCGCGCCGGAGCGTTGGCGGGCCTGGCGGGCGCCGCAGCGTTCGCGTGGTTCTTCGTGGTGGCGCTGCGCCGGGCGGCGCGGCACCGCCGCAATGCCCCGATTGCTTGACGCGCGTCAATTGACCCGCGGCGCTACGTAAGGTAATTTGGTACCGTAATACCATTATTGCCCTCCCCATGAGCTTTCAGCGTCAGGTGAGCCGCGCGCTCGACGGCGAACACCGCACGAACCTCGATCTCCTCGGCCGGGTCGAGCGCGCCTTCGCGCGGGCGCCGCGCACTGGCGCCGCACGCGATCCGGATCTCACGCGGCTGGCCGGCGTATTCGCGCGGCACATCGAGCAGGATATCGGACGCCATTTCGATTTCGAGGAGCGCGAACTGTTTCCGCTCCTTGCCGATGCCGGCGAAGGCGACATTGCCGGGCTGCTCGAGGAAGAACACGTTGCCATACGCGCGGTGGCGGGCGAGCTGCTGCCGTTGGCACGCACCGCCGCCGCGGGTAATCTGGGGGACGACGGCTGGGAAGCACTGAAGCGCGGCGCGCTGGAAATGGTCGAGCGGCAGGTGGCGCACATTCAGAAGGAAACCATGGCGCTACTGCCGATGCTGGACGACCTGCTCGACGAGGACACCGACCGCAAGCTGGCGTTCGACTACGCGGCCGGCTGAGCCTCGCAGCCGGACACCAAGGGGGAAACGCCATGAATGCAGTCGCTCCAAGGAGCACGCTTCGCCCGCTCGCGCGCGAGGACCTCGATGCCGTCGTCGGCATCGACGCGGCGCTCAGCGGCCGGCCCCGACGCGCCTATATCGAACGGCGCCTGGCGGCCGCGGTGCGTGAGCCGAAGCTCCATGCGCAACTCGCCGCCGCCGACGCCAACGGGCTTGCCGGCTATATCCTTGCGCGCGTGCTCGAGGGCGAGTTTGGACGCACGGAACCCGGATTGCGGCTCGAGATGGTCGGCGTACGGTCGGACGCGCGCGGTCACGGCGTGGGCAAGCGCCTGTTCGAGGCACTCGCCGAGTGGGCGCAGCGGCACGGCATCGGCGATCTGCGCACCGCGGCGGCGTGGAACGACCATACGATGCTGCGTTGGCTCGACGCGATGGCCTTCACGCTGGCGCCGACGCACATCGTCGATTGCGCGGTCGGAGGGGGTGCCTATCTGCCCGAGCGCGACGACGCGATCTCGCTGCCCGAGGGCAAGGGTCCCGGCCACGAGATCGATTTCGGGGCGCCGGGGGGCAACGACTTCGAAAGGCTCGCGCGCGACACGGCCGACGTCCGCTCCATGACGACCGCCGACCTCATGGAGATCGCTCGCATCGACCGCGGCATCACCGGTCGCGACCGCGGCGGCTACATCGAGGCGAAGCTGAGGGAGACGATGGACGACTCGGCAATCCGCGTGTCGCTGACTGCGCGCCGGGACGGCGCGATCGTCGGCTACCTGATGGCGCGCGCGGACTTGGGTGACTTCGGCCGCACGGAGCCGGTCGCGGTGATCGATACGATAGGCGTCGATCGCGAGTACGCGCACCACGGCGTCGGGCACGCGCTGATGTCGCAGCTTTTCGCCAATCTCGGCGCGCTGCGGATCGAGCGCGTGGAAAGCATGGTCGCGCCGCGCGACATGGCCCTGCTCGGGTTTCTCTACGACGTCGGGTTCGCGCCGTCGCAGCGGATCGCGTTCATGCGGCGCCTGGGCTAATCCCTCCCGGCGTGGCGTCCCAGGGGAAGGACACGTCGATGAGCACCATGCCTGACGACGACGCAGTGCGCGAAGCGCTGCGCCAGGTGGAAGATCCCGAGGCGGGAATGAACATCGTCGACCTGGGGCTGGTGTACGGCATCGAAGTCACCGCGAACGCGGTGCACGTCGACATGACGATGACCACGATGGCCTGCCCGATGGCGGACATGATCGCGGACCGGGCTCGCGACGTCATCGGGGAAATCACGCCGGAGGGAACGGCGGTGGACGTGCGGCTGGTATGGGATCCGCCCTGGACACCCGACAAGATGACCGGCGTCGCGCGGGAGCATTTCGGCTGGTAGGCGAAGCCAGACACGCCTCTTGCGTCCACACCGCAGGCACACACACCGATTCGACGTTCATTCCGGATTCACTTTCCGTGCCTGCATCCGCTTCCCGTCCGGTCACCGGGCTGTCGCCGCGCGCGCGCATTCCGCTGCTGATCCTCGGCTTCCTGGGCCTCGTTGTCGGCGCCGGTGCGGGACTCGCGCGTCTTGGCTGGGACGTTCCCGCGGTGGCCGCCTCCGCATCGGCTCTGCACGGACCGCTGATGATCTGCGGATTTTTCGGCGTCGTGATTTCGCTCGAGCGCGCGGTCGCGATCGGCCGCCGCGCGTGGTTTCTGGCGCCGCTCCTCGCCGGCTTCGGCAGCGCGGCAGCGGTGGCGGGAGCGACATCGGTCGCGCCGTGGCTGTTTGTCGCAAGTGGCGTCGGATTGCTGGCGGCATCATTCGACGTCCTGCGCCGCCAGCCGGCGCTGTTCACGTTCACGATGGCGCTGGGCGCGCTCTGCTGGTCGGTGGGCAACGTGCTGTGGGCGACGGGAGCGCCGGTGCACGAGGTCGTGACGTGGTGGCTCGCGTTCCCGATTCTGACCATCGCCGGCGAGCGCCTCGAACTCGCGCGCTTCCTGCGCCCGTCGCCGGTCGCGCGGTACGCTTTTGCCGCCATACTCGTGGCCATCGGCGCCGGCCTGGTCGGTGCAGGTGGCGCCTGGGGAATGCCACTCTTCGCGGCGGGTCTCTTCGCGCTTGCCGCGTGGCTGCTGAAGCAGGACATCGCGCGGCGTACCGTGCGTGAGGCGGGCCTTACCCGTTTCATCGCCGTGTGCCTGTTGTCGGGCTACTTGTGGCTGGCCGTGGGCGGCATCATCCTCGGCGCCGGGAATCCTGTCCCGGGTTCGCCTGCCTACGACGCGGCACTGCACGCGCTCATGCTGGGCTTCGTGTTCTCGATGGTGTTCGGCCACGCGCCGATCATCTTCCCCGCGGTGCTGCGGGTCGCCGTTCCTTACCATCCGAGCTTCTACCTGCCCCTTGCATTGCTGCACGCGTCACTTGCATTGCGCGTTGCCGGCGATATCGCGGGGCCGTACGACTGGGTGCGTGCGGGAGGAATGCTGAATGCGTTCGCGCTGGCGGCATTCATCGTGTCCACGGCGAGCGCGGTGATTCGGGGAAGGACGGCGGTCCCCGGCAAATGATGCATCACCGGCGGCAATCAGCGCCGGCTGGAATTGCGCAGGGCCGGATTGACCCGGTCGATATCCGCCTTGACCTGGGCGCGGCTTTGCTCATAGACGATTTCGCGGCCCATGGCGCTGCCCGCATAGGCAAATCCGTTGCGCGTCGGCGTCAGATCGCATCTGACGCTGTGGACGCCTTCGCCGAGGACCACCTGTATCCGCTCGGCACGCTTGTGCAGAACCACGACATCCATGGTTCTCCCGGTTTCGGTGATGCGCACCGTTATTTTCTCGTCGTCCATGGGGTCCAGTGTCCCTTTATCGAATGCCCCTGCGGTGCCGTGCAGGGGGATTTCAGCGAACCGGGGCAACGGCCATTTCCCGCGCAACGCCCGGATCGAAGCTGCTGATGCTGGCACACGTTGCGGATCCCCGCAATCCGTGCGTGAGCCCGCGCGCGGCGCACTCAATCCTTCAGGAGTCGCCAGTTGCCATCCTTGACGGTGATCAGCACGCGGCCGCGCTCGTCGAAGCCCGAATGGTCCGCGGGCGACATGTTGTACACGCCCTGCGTGCCGACCAGCTCGCGCGTGCTCTCGAGCGCGTCGCGCAGCGCGGTGCGAAACTCGGGCGTTCCGGGCTTGCCGCGTCTTGCGGCCTCCGGCACCGCGCGGGACAAGAGCAGGCCCGCGTCGTAGACGTTCGCGCCGAACGTCGCCGGCTTGCTGCCATACATCTTCTCGTACGCACCGACGTACTCCAGCGCGACCGCCTTCGACGGCACGCCGTCGGAGATCTCCGGTAGCACGAGCATCAAGCTCGCCGCGAGAATCGTGCCCTCGACCTTGGCGCCGCCCAGGCGCAGGAAATCGGGCGCCGCCGCGCCGTGGGTCTGGTAGATCCGGCCCTTGTAGCCCGCGTCGACGAGTGTGATCTGCGGCAGCACGGTCGGGCCGCCCGCGGCGGCGACGAGCACCGCGTCGGGCTTGGCGACGATCAATTTCGCGACCTGCCCCGTCACCGACGAATCCGAACGCAGGTAGCGCTCACTTGCGACAACCTTGATTCCGGCCTTCTGCGCCTGCGCGCTGAACACCGTGTACCAGTTCTCGCCATAGGGGTCGTTGAAACCGATGAAGCCGACGGCCTTCACGCCGGTCTTCACCATGTGCGCGACGAGCGCGTCGGAAATGAGCTGGTCGTTCTGCGTGGTCTTGAACACCCAGCGCTTCTTGTCGTCCATCGGCAGCACGACCGCGGTCGTGCCGACCGGCGCCAGCATCGGCGTGCCGCTCTCGGCCATGAACTGGACAACGCCGACCGCGTTGGGCGAGCCTGACGGGCCAATCAGCGCGTCGATCTTCGATTCCAGCAGCAGCTTCTTCACGCCCATCACGCTTTGTGTGGAATCGCTCGCATCGTCGAGCACGATGTATTCGACGGACAGGTCGCCGATCTTCTTCGGCAGCAGCGCCGCGGTGTTCTTCTGCGGAATGCCGACCACCGCGGTCGGTCCGGTCGTCGACGCGATCACGCCGATCCTGACCTGGGCCAACGCGACGGTCGAGGTCAGCATGATCGCCAGCAGCGCGTTGAGCCATGTTGCTGCTTTCATGTTCCCGTCTCCTTGTAGTTTGCCAACGATGCCTCTGGCGGCAGTTCGATCATTCCGACGACGCCCTGCCGCGCGAGAGAGGAAATTTCGGCGTCCGTGAATCCGGCCTCCGCCAGCACCTCCCGCGTGTGCTCGGCGTACTTCGGCGGAAATGGGTACTCGCTGCGCATTCCGCGCAGGCTCACGCCCGCCGGCTGCATCCGGATCGTCCGTCCTTGCGGCGTGCGCGTGGTCGTGAACCTGTCGGCGAGCGCGGGCAACTCGCGGACCTGCCGGATGTCGTTGATCGCGGCCCAGGGAATGGTCGCCGCGGACAGCGTCGCGGCGAGTTCGGCGGTAGCGTAGACCTGGGTGACGGCCGTCATGTCGCGGCGCAGGTCGATCCGATTCTGCTGTCGGCCCGCGTTGGTGATGCGCGCCGGCCGCGCGACCGGCGCGAACATCGCCGTCTCGGTCAGCCGCTTCCATTGCGCGTCCGAGCCGACGGCGAGGTAGATGAAACCGTCGCGCGTCGGATAGACGTTGGTCGGGATGAACTTGCGGTGCTCGTTGCCAGCGCGCGTGATCTCGGTCGGGTCGCAGTCGAAGTCGACGAGCGGCAACGTCGTGATGAGCCAGGAGGCCGCGGCTTGCAGCATCGACACGTCGATTCGCCTGCCGCGGCCGGTTTCCGCGCGCTCGGCAAGCGCAAGCAGCACGTTGGCGTAGACCTCGTCGCCCGCCTTCAGGTCGACGATGGGAACACCGGTCACCATGGGTGGGCCGGCCGGGTCGCCGGTGATCTCCATGAAGCCAGCCATCGCCTGCAGCACAGGGTCGTATCCGGGTACGTCCGGGTGTTCGGGCCCCAGCGCGGAGATCCCCGCCCATATGAGCTCTGGACGGACTGCGGACAGCGTCTCGTAGTCGATGCCGAGCGGTCCGTAGCGACACGGAAGCACGTTGCAGCAAAACGCGTCGACCTCGAGCGCAACCAGCAGGCGCAGCAGCGTCTCTCGGCCGCGCGGATCCTTGAGATTGAGCGCGATCGCCTCCTTGCCGACGTTGGGCGCGATGAAGTACGTGCGCCGATCGTCGTCCACTGCGTTGCGGCCGATGTAGCGGTTCGGATCTCCGGGCAGGCCCTCGCCCACCGGGGTGGACTCGATGCGGATCACGCGCCACCCGAGCTGGACGAAGCGCAGCGTCGCGTACGGAAGCGACAGCGCCTGCTCGAGCGAGAGCACCGTACGTCGTCGCATCAGGCGGTCCCCGCGGCCGCCGACTCGCGGTACAGCGCCCGGTAAACCTTTTCAGGCGTGAACGGCAGCTCATAGATGCGCACGCCGGTCGCGTTGCAGATCGCGTTGGCGATCGCCGCGGCCATGCAGATTGCCGGGGCCTCGCCAACGCCCTTCGCGCCCTGAGGGCCCTCCCCGTCCATCGTCTCGATGAAGTGGATATCCATCTCCGGGATCTCCGGCGCGGTGACGAGCTTGTAGTCGCGGAAGCCCGGATTGCGGACGACGCCGTCCTCGACGATAAGTTCCTCGGTCATCGCGTAGCCCTGGCCCATCACGATGCCGCCTTCGATCTGGCCCTCGATGCCGAGCCGGTTCAGCACGCGGCCGACGTCGTGCGCCCCGGTCACCTTCAAGAGCCTGATCACGCCGGTATCGGTGTCGACCTCGACTTCGACGACCTGTGTGGCCCACGCGTACGCGGCCGACACGTCGCCCTTGAAAGCCTTGTCCTGATGATGCGACGGGGGCTCGTAGTAGTGTGTCGTCATTACCAACTCGGCCTTGTCCGAAAAATGCAGCGAGCGCAGCAGCTTGGCAAGGTTCATGATCGCTTCGCCGCTGGACGATTGGACGATGTGCCCGGCGCGCAGCTCGAGCTCCGCCTCCGGCAGGCCGGTGACCTTGGCCGCGGCGGCGAGGATCTTGGCGCGCGCCTTGCGCGCCGCGCCGATCGCCGAATTGCCGCCGATGAACGTCGTGCGGCTGGCGTGCACACCGACGTCCCACGGCGTGATGTCGGTGTCGTTGTTGACCACCGTCACGGCGTCGAGCGGGATGCCGAGCTCCTCGCAGACGAGCTGCGCCAGCACCGTTTCCGAGCCCTGGCCGATTTCGGAAGCGCCGGTGATCAGCGTGAGGTGCGCGAAATCGTCGATCTTGAGAATGGTGCCGCAGCCGTCGGACGGGTAGATCTTGGCACCGCCGCCGACGTGCAGCATCGACGCCATGCCCATGCCGCGCTTGTAGCGGCCCGGCGTCTTCTGCGCAGCGATCGCCGCGCGGTGCCTGTCCCGCCAGTGCGATGCCGCGGCGGCCGTGGTGAGGCACTCCTTGAGTCCACAGGTCTTGAAGTGCATCCCCTGCGGCGTGGTCTCGCCCGGATCTTGCGCGTTCTTCAGGCGCAGCTCGAGCGGATCGATCCCCAGCACCTCCGCGAGCTTGTCCATGTGCTGCTCGACGGCGAAGGTGGCCTGCAGGTTGCCGTAGCCGCGGAACGAGCCGGCGTAGGGGTTGTTCGTGTAGACCGCCGTCGTGTGGTACTTGCAGTGCGGCACCCGGTACAGTGACGAGATCGTCTGCATCATCACGAACGGCGTCGTCGCTCCCCACGACGTGTACGCGCCGTTGTCGTGCAGCGTTTCACAGGTACGAAACGTCAGCGTGCCGTCTTTCTTCGCGCCGCTGCGCAGCCGGAGCAGAACCGGCTGGCGCGTCGGCGACGCGACGAACTCCTCTTCGCGCGAGAACACGAGCTTCACCGGACGGCCGGTCGCCTTGGCGAGGAACACGCAGATCGGCTCGAATGGATAGATGTCGAGCTTCGAACCGAAACCGCCGCCGATCGGCGGCTGGATAATGCGGATGCGGCCGGGATCCATACCCAGGATCTCGGCGAACTCGCGCTTGTGCAGGAACGGCACCTGGGTGTTCGAGTACAGCGTCAGGTTGCCGGAAACGTCGAACTCGGCGATGACGCCGGAGACGCCCATGCAGCAGTGCGTCACGTAGTGCAGGCGGAACCAGTCGTCGACAATCACTTCGGACTCGGTCTCGCCGACCGCGACATCGCCCTGCGCGTAGTCGAAGGTCATCGCGACGTTGTGCCGGTGCGCCTCGGCGTCGCCGGGCTCGCCCGGCTTCAGCGACTCGTGCGGCGGCGACGGCGGCGTAATTTCGTCATGGATCACCGGCGCACCGGGCTTCAATGCCTCGGACGGGTCGGTGAGCGGCGTCAGGTCCTCGTACTCGACCTCGATCAGCGCGAGCGCCGCGTCCGCAATGGCTTCCGATTCGGCCGCGACGGCGGCGATCTCGTCGCGCCGGCTGCGCACCTTGTCGCCCTTGAGCGGCAGCTGGTCCTTGCCCACGCCCAGCGGACGCTGGTATGGCACATCGGCTGCCGTGAGCACCGCGTGGACGCCGGGCAGCGCCCGCGCCTTGCTGACGTCGATGCGCCTGATCCGGGCGTGGACGCGGGTCGAGCGCAGGACCCGCGCATAGAGCTGACCGGGCAGGTCGAGATCGTGGACGTAGCGCGTCTTCCCGCTCGCCTTTTCGGGGGCATCGAGCTTCGCGATGCGCTTGCCGATCAACGATTCCTTCTCGATGACTTTCATCGCGGCCTCCTCAACGTTTCCTCGCGGCCACGGCTTCGATGGCGTCGATGATCTTTACGTAACCGGTACATCGGCACAGGTTGCCCTCGATCCCGCGCTGGATTTCCACGCGTGTCGGGTGCGGGTGCGCCTCCAGCCAGTGTTTCGCCTGCACGACGATTCCCGGCGTGCAGAACCCGCACTGGACGGCGCCGTACTCGACGAACGCCCGCTCCAGCTTCTCGCCGAGCGGATCCCGGGCCAGGCCTTCGATTGTCGTCAGCTCGCGGTCCTCGCAGTCCACCGCGAACATCAGGCACGAGCACGTCGACAGGCCGTCGACGATGATCGTGCAGGCGCCGCACTCGCCTTCGCCGCACGCGTACTTGGTGCCCGTCAGACCGACGACGTCGCGCAGCATCGCGAGCGTGCTCATCTCCACCGGCACCGTCGCGTGGGTCCGGACACCGTTAAGCACGAAGCCTATTTCACGCTTGAGCGACATCGTCGAGCATCCTCTTGGTCATGTTGAAAACCAGCTCGCGGCGGTACCACGCCGAGGCGCGGACATCGTCGATCGGACGCACTTCGTCGCGGGCAACGCCGGCGATCCGCGCGATCGCGGGCTCGTCGAGAGCTGCGCCTTCCAGCGCGGCTTCGGTACGTGGCGCTCGCATCGGCACCGGCGCGACGGCGCCGAACGCGACGCGGACGCCGGTCAACGCGTTGCCGCTGCGCACGCCGCCAAGACCGATCGCGATCGCTCCGATGTCGAGCGCTGGCCGGGTGCCGAATTTGAAGAACCGTCCGACGAAGCCGGCCGGCGGCAAGGGCAGCCAGATCGCGCACAGGAGCTCGCCCGGCGTACGGACGGTCCTGCCCGGGCCGACAAAGAAATCGGCCAGCGGCACGCGGCGGGTCAGGACGCTCCCGTCGGGCATGGCCGCGAGTTCGGCCTCACCCTCCAGGACGAGCAGCGGCACCAGCGTATCGCCTGCCGGCGACGCATTGCAGACGTTGCCACCGATCGTCGCGGCGTTGCGCAGCTGATCGCTGGCGAAATGGTCACAGGCCTCCGCAAGTGCGCCGAAATGCGTGCGCACCAGCGGATCGTTCAGGAGCTCGCTGATCGTGCACAGCGCGCCGATGCGCACGCTCCCGCCATCGCGCTCGATCCCGTGGAGCTCGGGCAGGCGCCGGATATTGAGCAGGCCGCGCTTCAGCGTCACGCGCCCTGCATGGCACTGCGGCATCAAGTCGGTGCCCCCCGCCAGTATCGTGACGTCGCCGTCGCGCAGGTGCGCAAGAGCGGCGGGCAGCGAAGCGGGGGCCCAGTATTGCTCGACGGCCATCGCATTACTCCTGGAATCGAACCGGCTCACGATAGCGGCCGAAAACGCTGGTCAGCACGGCGGTGATCTCGCCGACGCTGGCGTAGGCCTTCACCGCCGTGACGATGGCCGGCATCGTGTTGGCGCCCCCGGCAGCGGCAACGCGCACGTCGTCCAGCGCGCGGGCGACGGTGGAAGCATCACGCGCGCGCCGGACCTCGGCGAGCCGCGCGACCTGCTCCTGCGCATCCGCTTCGTTGTAGGCATGGAATTCGACCTGCGGCTTTTCCTCGTCGACGCGGTAGCAATTGACGCCGACCTTGCGGAACCGGCCGGCCTCGATGTCGAGCTGGCGCTGATAGGCCTGCGCCGAGACCTGCGCCTGGAGGCTGCCGCTGGCGACGAGGGCGACGATCCCGCCGCGCCCGTCGACGTCGGCGATGATCCGCTCCATCTCGGCACGCATCTGGTTGGTCAACGTCTCGACGTAGTACGAGCCGCCGAGCGGGTCGACGGTGTCGCAGAGCCCCATCTCCTCGATCAGGAGCTGCATCGTGCGCAGCGAGATCCGCTGCGCGTGCTCGCTCGGAATCGTGTACGCCTCGTCGTAACAGCACAGCGCCATCGTCTGCGCGCCGGACAGCGCGCTGATCAGAGCGTAGTAGGCGCCGCGCACGATGTTGAGCTCGGGCTGCTCCAACGTGAGGCCGCCGCCGCCGCCGCCGGCGATCATCCGCATCCACATCGACCCGGGCTGCTGCGCGCCGTACTGCTCGCTGACGATCTTCGCCCACAGCGCGCGCCCGGCGCGGAATTTCGCGACCTGCTCGAAAAGGTTGCCGAAGATGTTGAAGTTGAACGACAGGCGGCCGGCGAACTCGTCGATCGGTACGCCGCGCTCCAGCACCTCGTCGGCGTAGGCGCGGGCGATGCAGAACGCGTACGCCATCTCCTGCGCCGGGTTCGCGCCCGATTCGCGGATGTGGTAGCCGCAGACCGACACCGGGCTGTATTTCGGCGCGTGCGCCGCGCAGTACTCGATGGTGTCGCCGACGAGCTTCAGCGACGGCTCGACCGGGAAGATCCAGGTGCCGCGGCCGATGAATTCCTTCAGGATGTCGTTCTGCGCGGTGCCGCGCAGCTTCTCGACGTCGAAGCCGCGCCGCTCGGCCATCGCGAGGTACATCGCGATCAGGATCGCTGCGGCACCGTTGATCGTCAGCGACACGGTGATCCGGTCGAGGTCGATGCCGTCGAAGGCGATCTCGAAGTCGCGCAGCGTGTCGATCGCCATGCCGACGCGGCCGACCTCGCCGTCGGCGAGCGGGTCGTCGGAGTCGAGGCCGCACTGCGTGGGCAGGTCGAACGCAACGTTGAGGCCGGTCTGCCCGTTCGCGATCAGGTACTTGAAGCGCGTGTTGGTGTCGGCGGCGTTGCCGAAGCCCGTGTACTGCCGCATCGTCCACGGCTGCTTGCGGTACATCAGCGGATGGATGCCGCGGGTGAACGGATACTCGCCGGGCTGCCCCAGCATCGCCGCTGCCGCCGCTCGCGGCGACGTCGGCCTCCGTGTACAGCGGCTGGATCGGGATCCCGGATTCGTTGACGAGAGGCGCGGCGTCCGGCCGGAGGCGATCATTCATGCGACGTTCTCTTCAATGAAAGCGGTGATGTCGTCGAGCCGCGCACCGGTGGCGAAAATGCCGCTGAAGCCGAGCGCACGCAGCGCGTCATGGTCCTGGCGCGGGATGTTGCCGCCGATCATCCACAGCTTGTCGTCGAGCCCGGCGGCGTCGAGCAGCGGCTTCAGCTTGCGGCAGAACGCGAGGTGCGAGCCGGCCATGCTGGACAGCGCGATCACGTCGACGTCCTCTTCGAGCGCGATTTGCGCGACCGCCTCCGGCGTCTGACGCAGGCCGGTATAGATCACTTCCATCCCGGCCGCCATGAGCGCACGCACGACGACCTTGGCCCCCTGGTCGTGGCCGTCGAGCCCGGGCTTGGCCAGAACCACCTTGATCGGCTTGGCGCGCGTTGCGGTCGTCACGGATTCACCTCGACATTTCCTTGGCGATGACGAGTTTCAGGATCTCGCTGGTGCCGCCACCGATCAGCGTGAAGCGCACGTCGCGCAGGTAACGCTGCACCGGGTACTCCATCGCGTAGCCGTAGGACGCCAGCACCCGCGCCGCCTGGTCGCAGATGCGGGCGGCGGCCTCGGTCGCGAACAGCTTCGCCATCGCGGCCTCCTTGTGGTGGGCGGCGCCGCTGTCCTTGCGCCAGGCGGCGTAGCCGACGAGCTGCGCGGCGGCCTCGTAATCGGTCGCCATGTCGGCGAGCTTGCTCTGGATCGCCTGGAAGCGGTTGATCGGCTTGCCGAACTGCTTCCGCTCGCCGGCGTAACGCACCGCCTCGTCCAGCGCCGCGCGCGCCACGCCGAGCGCCATCGCGCCGGTGATGATCCGGATCTCGGCCAGCGTCTGCCGCAGGTGCTCCTCGCCGTCGCCCTCGGCGCGGCTCAGCCGGTGGCTGTCGGGAACGAAACAATCGTCGAGCGCGAGCTCGGAGGTCGGAAGCGCCCACACGCCCATCTTGTCGATCGCGCGCCCGACGACGAGACCCTTGAAATCGCGCTCGACCAGGAAGATCGTCAGCTTCCGCGCGTCGCCAGCGCGCGCGAACACCGTAAAGAAGTCGGCGACGGGCGCAGCCGTCACCCACGTCTTCTGCCCGTTCAGAACGTAGCCGCCGGTCACCCGCGTGGCCGTCGTCGCGATGCTGTCGAGATCGGACCCGGCGTTGGGTTCGGTCATGCAGATCGCCCCGATCTTCTCCGCGGCAAGAGCGGGCTTGAACAGGCGCGCGACGATGTCGTCGTTGCCGAGGAGATGCAGGAACTTCGTGCCCATCAGCGCCTGCATCGCCGCGCAGCCGGCGAGTGACATCGAACCACGCGCGATCTCGGCAAGCGCGAGCGAGAACGTGGCGAGGTCGAGGCCGAGGCCGCCGGCGTCCGCCGGATAGCGCATCCCGAAAAATCCGAGCTCCGCGAGCCTGCGCATAAGCTCCCGAGGATACGCATGCGCCGCGTCGATCGCCGCCGCCCGCGGCGCCACGTCGGCGTCGACGAAGCGCGCGAAGAGATCGCGGATCTGCCGTTGCTCGGCGGTAAGCTCGAAATCCATCGGCGCCTACCCCTTTTCGGCCAGTCCGTAGACGTCGCGGGCGGCCTGCGGCGAGACGATGCCGTTCTTCACTTCCTCGCGCAGCAGCGCGCGGTCGCGCAATTGCGGGTCGCCGTAACCGCCGCCACCGCCCGCCTGCTGGTGGTAGATCGTTCCCTTGGGCACGCCCGTGATCAGATCCTTGTTCTTCGGCGAAACGGTGCTCCCGTCGGGGTAGGTGAGACGGATGAAATTGAGCGTGCCCTCGCCGCCGCCGAATAGGCCGAACGCCGGCTCGAAATCGCCGTCGCCGAACGTCACGAGCTGCGTGTCGTCGGAGCCGATCCTGAACACGGTCTCCACGCCAAGGCCGCCGCGCCACTGGCCGGCGCCCGCGGAATCGGGCAGGAGCTCGTGCTTGAGCAGCAGGTGCGGCGTCTGCTGCTCGAACATCTCGTAATCCTGGTCGAGCAGACCGCCCGACGCGTCGATCATCCCGATGTGGTCGTAGCCGTCGACGCCGCGCATCGCGCCGGAGCCGCCTTTGAGACCCATGAAGCCGATGTCGACGTACTTGTCCTTCTTCTCCGGATCGATGCCGGTGGTGAGCGAGCAGAGCAGGTTGTTCCAGCCGGCCGTCACCCGGTCGGGCATCACCGGCGCCAGCGCGCGCTGGATCGCGTCGGCGTTCGGCGGGCACAGGTGATTGCCGAACGTCGTCGCTTTCGGGTACGACGCGTTGAGGATCGTGCCCTCGGGAATCACGATCTCGATCGCCTCGACCATCCCTTCGTTGTGCGGGATGTCCGGGTTGATCATCTGCAACAGCGTCAGGATCGTTGCCGATGCGCTCGACGTGAACGTGCCGTTGACAAAACCGTTGGTCTGCGCGTCGGTGCGCGAGTAGTCGAACTTGACCTTGCGGTCGCTCACGTCGATGTCGACGCGGATCGTGAATTTCGATCCTTCGTGCCGGCCATCGTAGTAGACGTAACCCTCGCCCGAATAGTGGCCGTTGGGAATTTCGCCGATCTCTGCCTCCATCATCCGCCGCGTCGCCTCGAACAGCGCGAGCTTGTGCGCCTCGAAGTGCTCGAGCCCGTATTTCGCGAGCAGCGCCGCGAGCCGTCGCTCGCCGATCGTGCAGGCGCCGATCTCCGCCTGCATGTCGTGGCGCACGATGTCGAACCGGATGTTGGCGAAGATCAGTTCCCAGACGTCCTTGCGCAGCTTGCCCTTCTCGATCACCTTGACCGCCGGGATGCGCAGCGCCTCCTGCCAGACTTCGGTGGCATTCGGGTTGTAGCCGCCGGCGACGGCGCCGCCGATGTCGGCCTGGTGTCCCTTCACCGCGGTCCAGCCGACGAGCCGGCCCTCGAAGAACACCGGCTTGAAGGCGGCGACGTCGTTGTTCTGGTTGCCGAGGCTGAACACGTCGTTGTGGAAGATGACGTCGCCCGGGTAGATCTCGTCGCCGAAGTACTGCCGGATGTGCTTGCACACCGGCGCCAGCGAGAATGCGAGGATCGGCAGGTTCTCGGTCTGCTCCAGCATCCGGCCGTCGGCGTCGTAGAGGCCGGTGACGAAGTCCTTGGCCTCGCACAGGATCGGCGAGCGCGTCGTCTGCTGCATCGACAGGCTCATCTCGTCGGTGATCGACTTGAACGTGCGCGCGTACACCGACAGCAGGATCGGGTCGATCTTCATGTCGTCACCTCCTGTTTGCGCGCGGCGAGGACGCCTTCGATCAGGTCTTCGCGCCCCTTCCGGTACAGCACGAACGAGCCGAATTTGTCGACGATCGCGTCCCAAGAACCGGCGACCACCACGGCGGTCGTCACTTCCTCGATGATCGCCGGCCCCACGATGCGCTGGCCGAAGTGCAGACTGTGGCCGTCGTAGATCGGCACCGGGCGGAACGCGTTGTCCTCCGGGACGTACGCGTTCCGCCGACCTTTCTGCGCCGACGCGGCGTCGGCGCCGGACCACTCCTCTTCGGGATGGCGCGGCTTGTCGGTGCCGCCGACCGCCTGCACGCGGACGTTGATGATCTCGATCGGTGCCTTCTCGTGCTCGAGCGAGTAGCCGTACAGACGGTTGTGCTCGCGATGCAGCCCCTGCGCGATCGCGGCCGCGTCGCCGGCGCGAATCGCGTCGCGCGGCACCTCGACGCTCACCTCGTGGTACTGCTTGACGTAGCGGCAGTCGAGCTTCACCGCGTAGTGGCGGCGGGGCGCCGGGATCCGCTCGGCGGCAAGCTGCCGGTCGCCCTCGCCGATCATCTCGTCGACCAGCGCGGCGAGCCGCGCCCAGTCGAGCGCCGCCAGCGGCGCGACGAACGTGCGCACGAAGTCGTGCCGGAGGTCGGACAGGAGCATTCCCATCGCGCACAGCACCGAGGATTCGCGCGGCACGATCTGCAGCGGGATCTCGAGCTCGTTGCAGATCTGGCACGAGTGGATGGGGCCCGCGCCGCCGGCGGCGATGAACGGAAACTCGCGCGGGTCCCAGCCGCGCTTGATCGTCACCTCGCGCACGCCCTGCGCCATGTTGTTGCAGACGACACGGAACATCCCGGCGGCCGCCTCCTCGATCGACAGTCCCATCGGCACCGCGATGTGTCGCGCAATCGCGTCGCGCGCCGCGGCGACCGACAGCGGCATCCGCCCGCCGGCGAAATAGGTCGGATCGAGGTAGCCCAGCACGAGATTGGCATCGGTGCCAGTCGGCAGCGTGCCACCTTTCATGTAGCAGGCCGGGCCCGGATCGGCACCGGCGCTCTGCGGACCCATTCGCAGCATCCCGCCGGGATCGATCCAGCCGATGGAGCCGCCGCCGGCGCCGATCGTATGGATGTCGAGCATCGGCAGCGCGATCCGGTGGCGCGCGATCTCGCCGTCGTTGACGAGGATCGGCGCGTCGACCGCCACCGACGCCTCGAAGCTCGTGCCGCCCATGTCGGTCGTGATTGCCTTGTTCTGCCCCAACGCACTCGCGTAGAAGAGGCCCGCGCCAGGGCCACCGGCTGGGCCCGACAGCAGCGTCAGCGCCGCCTTGCTGCGCGCGATCTCCGGCGCCATCACGCCGCCGTTGCTCTGCATGATCAGCAGCAGGCCCCGGAACCCGATGCTCCGCAGCCGGTCGACCAGCTGCTCGAGATAGTGGTTGAGCTTCGGGCCGACGTACGAATTGAGCGCGGTCGTCGACAGCCGATCGTAGAACCGGATCGACGGCAGGAGCGCGGAGGAGACGGTGAGGTAGGCCCCCGGCATCACTTCCTCCACCAGTGCCGCCGCGGCCGTCTCGTGCGCCGGGTTCGCGAACGAATTCATGAAGCAGATCGAGACCGCTTCGACGCCTTCCTGCCGGAACAGCTCGAGCGCCCGCCGCACGTCGGGGAGCGACAGCGGCACAAGTTCGCGGCCGGCGCGATCCAGCCGCCCCTTCACGCCGATGCGCAGATGGCGCGGCACCAGCGGCTTCACGTTCGTGTACGCGTTGTTGTATTGCTCCTCGCGAACGCCACGGCGCATCTCCAGCGCGTCGCGCACACCCTCGGTCGTGAGCAGCGCCGATTTCGCGCCCGTCGCCGTCAGCGTCGCGTTGGTGGCGACCGTCGTCCCGTGCACGATCGTGTCGATCGACGCGGCGAACGCGCCGACGCTTCGTCCCGGGTCGGCCATCGCCGCGAGCTCGGCAAGCCCCGAGACCACGGCGATCGACGGATCGCGCGGCGTCGACAGCACCTTGTGCAGCAACGGGGGTGCGTCATCGCGGGTCAGGATGAAGTCGGTAAACGTGCCACCGACGTCGATGCCGAGTCTCGCCGCCATCACGGTTCCTTTCGCGCTGCTTGTTGTGCCCCCACGCTTGCGGCTGCCGCCGCCGCGCTGCCCCCCAAGGGGGAGCCATTCGCACCTTGGGACGGCCCGACGGCGCTCACGTGTGCCCCCACGCTTGCGGCTGCCGCCGCCGCGCTGCCCCCCAAGGGGGAGCCATTCGCACCTTGGGACGGCCCGACGGCGCTCATGCACGCCTGGCTCGCGACCGGCAGGCGGCGCGCCATGCGCTTCACCTCTTCGCGCTTGACCTTGCCGAGCGCGGTCCGCGGCAGGCTGGCGGCGAAGACGATGTCGCGCGGATGCTTGTAACGCGCCACGCGGCCGTCGAGCAGCGCGCGCACCTTTTCGGGCGAGATCTGCGCTCCCCGCGCCGGCACGACGACGGCGACGACGGCCTCGCCCCAGCGCTCGTCGGGGCAGCCGACCACGGCGACCTCGGCGATGTCGGGACAGTCGGCGAGCACGTTCTCGATTTCGGCCGGATAGACGTTTTCGCCGCCGGAGATGATCACGTCGCGGCGCCGCCCATCGACGTAGAGATAGCCTTCGGCATCGGCGTGCGCGACGTCGCCGGTGTGGTACCAGCCGGCGGCCAGCGCCTCGTCCGAGTCGTCGGGCTTGTTCCAGTATCCGGCCATCACGTTCGGGCCCCGGATGAGTATCTCGCCGCTCACGCCCGGGGGCACGTCGTGGCCGGTGTCGTCGACGAGCCGCAGATCGCAATGCAGCGCCGCCTTGCCGACCGAGCCCGGATGGCGCGACGCGTCGTCGATCCGCTGATACGCGGCGATCGGGCAGGTCTCGGTGGCGCCGTAGACCTGAAGCAGCGGCACGTCCCGCTGCAGGTTCCGGCGCACGAACGCCTCACTGATGATCGTCGATCCGGTGGTGATCGCGCGCAGCCGCGAAAGGTCGACGGCCTGCCAGCGCTTCTCGCGCGCAAGGAGTTCGAGTTGCGCCGGCACCAGCACCGTCAGTGTGATGCCGTCATCAAGGAGCGCGTCAATCGCCTGCGAAGCGTCGAATCGCGGGTGCAGCACGACCGTCGCGCCGCAATGGAGCGCGGGCAGCGTCTGGATGTTGAGTCCACCGACGTGGAACAGCGGCAGCGTGGTCAGCACGACGTCGCTGCTCACCAGGTCGTGCATGTGCATGCTGTTGATCACATTGTGGAAGAGCGCGTTCTGCGTCAGCACGACGCCTTTCGGCGCGCCGGTGGAGCCCGACGTGTAGCAGAGCAGCACCGGCGATGCGTTGCCGATGTCGGCGGCGCGCGGCGGTGGCGATTCGCCGCGCTCGAGGAACCGGTCGTACGACAGCCAGCCGTCGCGCGCGGCGCCGATCGCCACGCGGGCGATCGCCGCGGCCGGATCGAGGATGCCGGCCGTGGCCTCGACGAAAGGATCGGCGACGACCAGCACCCCCGGGCTGCAGTCGGCCAGCATCGCGCGGTGCTCGGCCGGAGCGAGACGCCACGACAGCGGTACGAACATCGCGCGGAGGCGCGCGCAGGCGAAGAGCAGGCAGAGCTGCTCGGCGCCGTTGTAGCCGAGATGCGCGACCCGGTCGTCGCGGCCGGTGCCGCACGCGGCGAGCGCGGTCGCAGTCCGTTCGATCGCGCGCGCGAAATCGGCATAGGTGTGACGACGGCCGGCGCAGACGAGCGCGACCTTGTCGGGCGTGAACGCCGCGTGCCGATCGATCCAGTCGGACAGATCCATGTCTCGCTCCTTCGGCGCGCCCGCACTTGCGCGGGGCGGCACCGATCGCGGCGGAGCGTCGCTCTCGCGGCGACGCCGGCGCCACCGTCTATTTCCTGTCGCCGACCTCCAGCACGACCGCCATCGCGGAGTCGCCGGCCGCGCAGCCGGCGAACAGTCCGCGGCCGCCGCCGTGCAGCGTCAATTCCTCGATCAATTCGATTACCGACCGCGTGCCCATCGGGGCCTGCGGGTGGCCCCACACCAGCGAGCAGCCGTAGTTGTTCATCGTCGCGGCGTCGACGCCCATCGCTCGCGCGAAAAAGAGGTCGTTCAGCGCGAACGGGTTGTGCGTCTTGATCGCGTCGATCTGCCGGATCCCGAGTCCCGCGTGCTCGAGTGCGCGTCGCGCCGCCGGGACGGTCGCTTCGGGCATCTGCGCGAGCGGCACGCGCGCCTGCCCGAAGCCCAGCAGGCGCACGGCGATCTTCGGCTGCGACGAGAGCTCGGCCGCCCGGCCGGGGGACGCGAGCAGAATCGCCGCGTTGCCATCCGCGGGATGCGTCTGCCCGCCGAAGGTGACCGTGCCGCCGGGCTCAATGGGCTTGAGGCGCGCGAGACCTTCGGGCGTCGAGAAGTTGATGCCTTCGTCGCCTGCGAGGGTCGTGAGCGTCTTCTTGAAATTCGCGGCAGGCACGTCGAACGGCAGCGTCATGAACCGCTTGAGGAACGCCGAATCGTCGGCCAGCGCCATGCGATACTGCTCCTCGCGCCGGAGCACGATTTCGTGCTGCTCGGCCGTCGAAAAGCCGTGCTTGCGCGCGACGTTCTCGGCTGTCGCGAGCATCGAATGCGGTCCCAGCGGATCGCAGTCGAAGTTTTGCAGCACCCAGTCCTCGTGGCTTCCGGTGCCTCCCGGCCCCGTCGGGTTCGGGTAATAGAGATGCGGGCCATTTGACGTGCGGTCGCAGGTCACGCCGAGTGCGACGTCGGCCATGCCGACCTCGATCTCCTGCGCCGCGGCGAGCAGTACGCGCACGCCCGTCGCGCACGCCTGCATGATCGTCGGTCCGGCAACGGCGCCGGCGCCGGCGAGGCCCGTGAGCCAAGGCAGGCCGTAGAACGCGTGCGGCTGCGGCACCGACAGCCCGAGCACGCCGTAGTCGACGCGCTCCGGAGCGATGCCGCGCCGGGCAAGTTCGCTGCGTGCGACGTGGGCGGCGAATTCGATGCTGTGCAGGTGGGCGAAGCTCCCCTGCCAGCGCGCAAACGGCGTGCTCCAGTAGGCGCCGTAGGGAATCTCGGCTCGCAAGGGCATGGTCTTGGTGCGACGGCTCGGCGAGGCGGCGCTACGGCCGCTCCGGGGACACGGCCATGGATCCGGCCGCGGCCTCGCGCCGGATATCATCAAGGACGAGACGGAGGTGCCGCCGGGCGACGTCCAGATGCTCGCGCATCACGCGCTGCGCGCGCTCGCCGTCGCGCGCGCGCAGCGCGGCAAGGATTTTCTTCATGCCCGCCAGCGCGGCCTTGCGGGCGGCGGCATTGTTGAGCGTCAGCATGCGCAGGTAACGGACGTGGCCCGCGTTGAGCGCGATCGCGCGCAGCAACCGGCGATTGGCGACGACATCGTGCCACGCTGCGTGAAAGCGTGCGTTCGCCTCGATGAACACCTCGGCGGCGTCCTCCCTGTCAGCGGCTTCGGCCGCGCGCAGCGCATCGGTGATCCGGGCGAGCTCCCTGGGATCGGCGATCGATTCGGCCACCTGGGCGAGTGCGGCCGGCTCGAGGAGGCCGCGCAGCTCGTATATCTCGTCGACGTCGGCGTCGGACAGGACGGGCACCACGAAGCTGCGGCCGTCGGCCGCGACGAGGCCTTCGCTCTCCAGCCGCGCGAGCGCCTCGCGCACCGGCGTGCGTGAAACGCCGAGCTGCAGCGCCATCGTGGCTTCCTGCAGCCGCTGGCCCGGGCGGATTACGTGGCTGCCGAGGTACTCGCGCAGCGTCTTGTACACCTGGTCGGCGAGCCCGGCGGGTCGATCGACGGGTTTGAGAACGGGTACCATCGGGGGCTGTCGCGAATAGAACGTATCCTGTATTATGCGTACGGTATACGTTTCATCGCCGGGCGTCAACCGGCGGCGCCGGTCCAATACATTGCGCCTTCGCGGATTCCTGCCACCGATGGCTTCGCCGAAACTGCCGTTCGCGCCCCTGTGGGCAAGCCCGTTCCGGCCGTTCTGCGCGCTGGGGATGGCCTACGGCGTTGCGCTGATGGCCGTGTGGATTGCGGCGCGCGCGGGCTACGTCGCGCCATCGTCCGGGATGCTCGCCGCGCAGCTCTGGCACGGTCATGAGATGCTGTTCGGCTTCGCCGCCGCGATCATCTGCGCGACGGTATTGACCGCCCTGCCCGGCTGGGCCCGCACGCCCGAGATCCACGGCGCGCCGCTCGCCGGCCTTGTGGCGCTGTGGGTGGTCGGCCGCGCGGCGTTCTGGGCGATCGGCTGGCTCCCGCAGTGGCTCGTCGTCGCGGCCGACGGAGCGCTCTACGTTGCGCTGCTGGCGATCCTCGGGCCGCAGCTCTGGCAAACCGCCAATCGCTATTACCTTCTGTTGCTTGTAGTGCTCGCCGGCATGCTCGCCGGCGACGCGTTGTTCCTGGCTGGCCGGGCCGAGGCCGGCTTCAGGACGGCGCTGTACTCCGTCGTGCTGCTCTTCGCGCTGAAGGGCGGCGTGTTCGCGCCCGTGTTCACCGGAAACCATCTGCGCGCCACCAGCCGCGGCGAGCAGGCGCGCTTCCTGATGCCGCTCGAGTTCGCGGCGATCGGCGCGATCTTTGCCGTGGCAGCCTGCGATCTCGGCGGCGCGCCACGGCCGTGGCTCGCGACGGCAGCGCTTTCCGCATTCGTGCTGCACGCGGTGCGTCTCGCACGCTGGCGGGGATGGAAGATCTGTGGCGTGCCGCTGCTGTGGATCATGCATGCCGGCTACTTGTGGATGGTGCTCGCGTTCCTGCTCCTCGGGCTGAGCGAACTCGACATGGCCGTGGCCGCAAGCGCATGGCTGCACGCGTTCACCGTCGGCGCGCTCGGGTCGATGATGCTCGGCCTCATGACGCGCGTCGCGCTGCGCCATACCGGGCGTCCGCTCGTGCTGCCGCCGGCGATCGTCGTCGCCTATCTGCTCGTACAGGCCGCGGCGTTGCTGCGCGTCGGCGCCGCGCTCGCGGAAGTGGGCGAGCCCTGGATCGCCGTCGCCGGCCTCGCGTGGATCGCCGCGTTCGCAACCTATCTCGGCTGCTACGGCGCGATCCTGGTCTCGCCCAGTCTGCCGCGCGTGGCGGTGAGCCCGCTTGCCGCGGATCCCCGTACGCCGGGCGCCGACGATGACCGGTGAAACCCCCGTGTCCCGTCCCTCCGGGAGACCGACTTGAACCATCGTCCTGCGAATCCCCTGCTGCACGCACCGGATCGCCCGCTGCCGCGACAGATCGCGGTCATCGGTGCCGGATCGATCGGGCCCGACATCGGCTATTACCTGAAGAGCGCACTGCCCGACGTCACGCTGACGCTGGTCGACATCGCTCAGCCGGCGCTCGACGCGGCACTGAAACGCTTCGCCGACTACGCGCAAAAGGCGGTCGCGCGCGGCAAGATGAGCGCCGACGCGGCGGCCGCAGTGACGCGCGACGTGCGCGGCAGCATCGACTATGACGCGATTGCCAGCTGCGACTGGGTGATCGAGGCGGCGACCGAAAACATCGCGCTCAAGCGCCGGATCTTCGCCGCAGTCGAGGCGCGCGTGGCCCCCGAGGCCATCCTCACGTCGAACACGAGTTCGCTGCCCGCCGCGTGGATCTTCGCCGAGATGCGGCATCCCGAACGCGCGACGGTGACGCACTTCTTCGCCCCCGCGTGGCGGAATCCGGCGGTCGAGGTAATCGACTGGCCGGGCGCCGGCCCCGGGCTCGTCGAGCACCTGCGCCGAGTGTTCTGCGCGACGGGCAAGCTGCCCCTGGTGACAGCCGACGCACTGTGTTTCATGCTCGACCGCATCTTCGACAACTGGTGCAACGAGGCGGCGCTGCTGCTCGGGCGCGCGAGCGCCGCCGAGATCGACAGCGTTGCCGCCGACTTCGTGCACGCCGGGCCGTTCTTCGTGCTGAACCTGGCGCGCGGCAATCCGATCATCGTCGAGACCAACACGCTGCAGGCCGACGAGGAAGGCGAGCACTATCGGCCCGCGCCGATCTTTCGCTCGGTCGATAACTGGGTCACCGTGGCGCCGGGCATGCGCGTCGAGGTCGCGCCCGAAACGGCAGCGGCGATACGCGACCGCCTGCTGGGCGTGCTCTTGTCGCAGTCCGCGAACATCCTCGATCGCGGCATCGGCACCGCCGCGGACCTCGATATCGGCTGCCGGGTCGCGCTCGGTTTCAAGCGCGGGCCGCTCGAACTCCTGCGCGAACTCGCGCCCGCGGAGACCGCGCGCATCCTCGATCGGTTCGAGCGCGAACGACCCGGGATGCCGATGCCTGCGCGCGCGCTGCCCGACTACCAGCGCTTCGAACGGCACGTGCTCGTCGACGATCTCGACGGCGTGAAGGTCATCACGCTGCGCCGGCCCGAGGCGCTCAACGCCCTGCACGACGAAATGACCGACGAGATCCTCGCCGTGATCCGGCAGCACGAGCGGGACGACGCCGTGCGCGGGTTCATCCTCGTCGGCTACGGCACGCGTGCATTCTGCGCCGGCGCCGACATCGGTCGATTTCCGTCGCTGCTGGGCGAAGCCGATGCGTCCGCGCAGTACGCCCGCGACTGCTCGCGGCTGCTCGTGCACCTCGACGCGATGGACAAGCCCGTCGTGGCCGCGTTGAACGGCATTGCGCTGGGCGGGGGTTTCGAGCTCGCGATGCGCTGCCACGGCATGGTGGCGATGCGCGACGCATGGATGCAGTCCCCGGAGATCACGCTCGGCATCCTGCCGGGGATCGGCGCGATGGTCGTGCCGTATCGGCGGTGGCGCGACGCCGGCGCCGTCTTTCACGGCATGCTTCGTCGCGCCGAGAAGCTCACCGCGGTGCGCGCGCACGCGCTCGGGATCGTCGACGCGCTGACCGACGATCCGCACGCGCTGATCGACGCGGCGGTCGCGTGGGTACGTACGCTTGCTGGTCGACGGCACGCGATTGCCGAAGGCACCGTCGCAATTCCGCCCTTCGACGCCGTGCCGCCCGCCGCGGAGAACGGGATGGCGCTGAGCGCGACGGCGATCGCGCTGATGGAAGGCGCGATCCGCGAGGCGGCTGCCGCGCCGACGCTCGCGGCCGCCCTCGAGGTCGGCTACCGCGCGTTCGGGGAAAGCGCCTGCACGGCCGCGGCGCGCGAAGGCATCGCTGCCTTCGGCGAGCGCCGGCGGCCGGATTTCGAGCGGACGGGGTGACGGCGCGAACCGAGGGACACGGCGCACGCCTGCGCGATGCGCCGGTTCCTCACGCCGCCGCACGCTGTCTCGCCAGATAGACCAGCCCCCGCGCGCACGCGAACGAGTGCCCGGCGAGGTTCGCCTCACGTGGCACGCCCGCGAGATCGCGCGGCCGGCCCGGCGCCACGAGCCGCAACGGCCCGCGCTCCCGAATCTCTCCGAACTTCAGCGTGTCGTCGGCCATGACGGCGTACACGCCGGGCAGCGCCGCGGGCAGCCAGCCGGGCCGGTCCGGCCGCGCCGAGGCCACGAGAACGCAGCCGGCGTCGAGGACCGATCGGCAGGCCATGGCGAGCACGTCGTCTCCAGGGCCCGGCGGAACCGCGAGGCTTACATTCACGAACGCGCAGCGCGCCGCGGCAGCCCGCAGGATCCCGCGGGCGACGAGCGACGGATAGGCGGCTCCCCCTTCGCCGAAGACGCGAACTGCGAAGATCTCGGCGTCGGGAAACGCCTCCCGGATGACCCCGGCCACGGCCGTCCCGTGGCCTGCGGAATCGTGGAAGTCGCCGTCCTCGCGGATGCTCCGGTCCGGCCCCGAATAGATGCGGCAGCCCGTGACATTGCCGCGCACGTGCGAGTGCCACGGGTTCACGCCAGTGTCGACGACGCCAAAGCGTAGCGCCTTCATCGCGCCGGCTCGAATCCAGCGGCGGCAACGCCCGCCCGGTCGGTCCAGTTGCGATCGGACATCAGCAGCGTCCGCAATTCGTCCGGGGCGACGGTCGTGAAGCGTCCATCGTGCAGGAACAGGATCCGGTCGAAATCCTCGAGGCCCACCGGCCGGTGCGAGATGACGAGCGCCGTGCGATCGGCAAACGCCGCCCACAGGTTCTTGCGGATGCGGACCTCGGTCTCGAGATCGAGCCCCGAGAACGCCTCGTCGAGCACGATAGATCCGGGGATTGCGCAGGAACAACCGCGCGATGCCCAACCGCTGGCGCTGGCCGTCGGAGAGTGCGAGCCCGCG
This sequence comes from uncultured beta proteobacterium, assembly GCA_963726775.1. GTDB lineage: Bacteria > Pseudomonadota > Gammaproteobacteria > Burkholderiales > Casimicrobiaceae > CAIWHR01. The sequence goes on along the minus strand of CAVSDL010000011.1, from coordinate 131,480 downwards.
GCCGCCGACCACCGTGGCGTAGGCATCCGGAAGCGCCGCGATGAACGCGTGCGCCTCCGCCAAATGAGCCGCGCGCGCAAGTTCCTCGCGCGTTGCGTGCAAATTGCCGTAGCGCAGGTTCTCCTCGACCGTCGCGTGCAACAGGAACGGCTCGGCCCCCGCGTAGCCGAGAATGCCCGGGCGCGACGCCGAGAACGCGTCATGCGCTGCCCGGCCTTCGACAATGACCGCACCCGTGGTGGGTTGCCGCAAGCCGAACAGAAGATGGACGAGCGTCGACTTGCCCGCGCCCGACGCGCCGAAGAGTCCGACGCGCTCGCCCGCCCGGACGCGGAGGTCCAGGCCGGCGAAGACGGGCGGCTTCCCGGCGTATGCAAACGCAACGTCGCGCAGCACGATTGCGCCACCGTCGGCGGCCGAATGCACGGCAAGGTCGGTCGGCGGGCGTGCACCGAGCGGGTCGGGCCCCATGACCTCGGCCACGCGGGCGAGACTCACCCGCGCTTCCTGCAGGTTGCGGACGAGCCCGAGCAAGCCCATGGCTGGCCCGAAGAGGCGTCCCTGATAAAGGACGAACGCGACGAACGTGCCGAGGCTGATCGTGCCGCTTTCGAGCAGCCGGCCTCCCACGAGGTAGATCCAGGCGAGAGCGAGGGTCAACAGCAGGCCGGGTGCGCCCGTCGCCATCGCATCGAGCACCTGAAAGCCGACGACCTCGCGGTTCAGCCGTTCACTGTCGGCGGCAAGGCGCGCTTCTTCGTCGCGCTCGCTGCGGTGCAGGCGCAGTGCCCGCAGCGCGGAGAGCCGCTCCGAGAGGAAGTGCGAGAGATCGGCCATCGCCTCGCGCACGCGCCGCGTCTTCGACTCGACGGCGCCGCGAAACGCGGCCGTCGCGAGAAGCGCGAGGAACATGCCGAGAAAGCTCCAGAGCGCGAGCGCGGGCGACAGGCTGAACGTGATCGCCGCGGCCACCCCGAGGAAGATGAGGTTCTGCAGACTTCCCAGCACGCCGTCGACGAGAAGCGTCTGTATCCGCGGCACGTCGGTTCCGAATCGCGTGAGAAGGTCGCCATGACGGAACGACTCCACCGCTTCCAGCGGGCCGTCGACGCAGCGCGCGAAGAGCGAAGCGCGAAGATCGCCGAGGACGTCCGCCGACAGGCGTGCGTGGACCCGCCCCGACAACGTCGCGAACGCGAGGTCGAGGACGGCAAGACCGACGAGCGCCGCGGCGATCGCCGGGATCGCGGCGAACTCGCTGCTGGCGACGGCGTCCACGAACGCCTTGCCCAGCAGCGGCGTCGAGAGCGAGACCGCGGCGCCCGCGAGGCCCAGGCCGAAGACGGCGGCAAGCGCTCGCCGCCTGCCGGACAGGTGGTGCGTGAAGCGCCGGAGCATCTTCAGCACGATCCGCTTCGTCCAAAAGGCGGCAGCGGACGCGACGCGTCGATGGCGAGGGCCTCGTTGGCGCGCGTGATTTCCGCAGATTCACGCGATCTCGGAGCATCGACTCTTGCAAAGTGGATGGGCACGGAGTGAACAACCGGATGCGTTCTCTCCGGAACGTGCGCGGCCCAGACATCCGGGTAATAGCAGAGGTGCGCGTCGCGACACAGCTCCGGCGCGCCGCGCAGCGCTACGACGGCAGCGCGGATCGCTGGGGGCGAAGCGCCGCCGGCGGCCAGGCGGAGCGCGACGGCGGCGAGATGCACCGACGCGGTTTTCCGCGCGAGGGGAGCTTCGCGGCCCACGACCTTGAGACTCGCCACGCCGAGCCGCGCGAGGCGCGGCAGCGCGCACAGGCCGCAGGGGCCGAGCGTGTAGCCGCGGCTCGTCTGGCAGCCGCAGTTGTTGAGCGTCCACTTCCAGAACTCGTAGCGCTCATCGAGGCGGCCGTGCCCGCTGCCGATGCGGTCGTCGATGCAATAGGGGCCGAACGCGTGCGCCGTGGCGCAAATCCCCTCCTCGAATGCGCAACCGTCGTTCAGCGCGAAGACCTCGCACTCGAGGCCCGCAATCGCGGTCTCCTCGATCTCGCGCAGCGTCATGTGCCGCGGCAGGATCACCCGCGCGACGCCCAGGCTGCGGTAGAACGCCGCCGCGCCCGGATTGCGGCAGGTCGCCAGACTGGAAACGTGCAGCTCCGGCGCGAGGCCTTCGTCGCACAATGCAAGCAGCAATTCCCACTCGGCGACGATCAGCGCGGACACGCCGACATCGCGGAGCAGGAACTTCGCGAACTCGACGAGCCGGGGCACGGCGCCCGCCGGATACGACGGTGCATTGAGCGTCGCGAACACCGGCCGTGGATGCGCGAGCGTCACGATCCGGCGCAGGTCCGCGACGTTCGGGACTCCCGCTGACTTCGCGTTCCGGCGATGAACCGATGCCTGGCCGAACGTCGCTTCCCAGTCCGGAGGTGCCAGCCCGCAGTAAAACTCGTCGGCGCCGGCTTCGGAAAGCGGCAGGACCTCGTCCGAATTTCGCAGAGGCGCCAACACCTTCACGGTGCCGCCGCCTCGTGCACGACGATCCGGTCGGTGCGCGAAATCCACGTCCGCGCGACGTCCGGCGGAAGCTCGTAGAAGAGCGTGTTCCCGCCGCGCCAATGCGCAAGCGCGGTGTCGTGCCGTCGAACCGGGAGCGGCTTGCCGCGGCAGGGCGCCGGACACGGATCCGCGAGTGCCTTTGCAAAGCCGCCACCCTCGGCATGGAGGCCGGCCTTCAGCGGACAGCCGCGGCCCGACGCGGCGAACGTGTACGGAAGGTGCAGCGCCCGGGCGAGTCCCGCGGCGCCGTCGCCGGGCCCGTCGCCAAGGTATCCGCCTTCGAGGTCCGCATCGGTTTCCACCGCCGCGACGCCGAGGCCTGCGAGCATGCGGCGCAGGCGCACAAAACGCGAGGCGTCGTGCGTCGCGGTGCCGGCCGGCGCGTCGCGATAGGCGCGCGGGTCGCGCAGCGATCGATTGATCAAGCGGCCCGCGCGCCGCGGCAGCCTCGGGTGGCGGTCGCGCAGAAGCCCGAGGACGCCCCAGTCGTTGAAGACCACCGCCGGTGCGGAACGGCTCGAGGCCAGTCCGGCGAGAAGGAGGTCGACGGTTCGCAGCCCCTGGGGCGTGACGAGCGGCGTGAGCAGCGTCGGTTCCCAGCCACGTTCGCGCGCGACCTCGCAATACGCGGTCGCTTGTTCGAGATCGGGCAGGCGATCCTCGCAGAATTCGCTTCCGAAGTAGAGCGCAACCGCGCGCCCCTCGGGAAGAATGTCGCGCCACGGCGCCGGGCACGTGTCGCGTGGGTCCCTCGGCGGTTCGTCGGGGCTGGTGAGCCGAAGACCGTATTCCACAGGTTCTATCGCGCAGCGCGACCGATGTTCGAGCCGGCGCCGCGGCCGGCGGCGAATCGACGCGAGGTATCGCACATCGGCGTCAGAAGCTGATGCGGCGAAGGTCCATGCCGTCAGAGGCCATCTGCAGCACCTTCAGCGGCTTCAGAGTCTGCGCGTCGAAGACGGTCAGCGTCGAACCGCCGCCCCCGACGTAGATCTTCCTGCCATCGCTCGACACGTTGACGCCGTAACACGTGCCCTCCTTGATCGGCACCGATGCGACATACGTCTTCTTCGCGAGATCGATGACGGTCAGATCGTCCATCACCGCGTACGCCTTCTTCCGGTCGGGCGCGAGGACCACCGAATACGCCATCGCCGGCTCGCCGGCGATCACAATGTCGTCGATGTCGCCGCTCTTCTGATCGACGAGCAGCAGCCCCATGAACTTCTCGGTGTAGTAGTTCATGCTGGCAACGCCACCGTTGTCGAAAACGTAGTCCCAGAAGGGCAGAATGTTCATGCCCTTGTCGAACATCGGCACGGCCTCGGTGACCTTGAGGTCGCTGCCCGCGGTATCGATCTTGTAGATGTCCTGTCCGAATGCGTAGAGCGCCGCGCCACCCTTGACGCTGACGAGGTGCGCCACACCCCACGGCACTTCGACGCTGCGCACGAGCTTGCCCGTCTCGAGCTCGAACTGTGCGACCACGGGCTTGCCGATCACGACCTCGCCAATGCCCGTCTTGCGCGACATCAGTGCGCCGTACGCGGTCCGGCCGTCGGGGTCGAGGACGAACCCGAACATCAGCCGGTCCCAGCCGTCGTTGCTCACGTCCACCGTGGCCACGACGCGGTTCGCGCCGAGGTCCACCTTGTGCACGAGATGCCGATTGGTGGCCACGTACAGGAATTTCTTGTCCGCAGTGAGGCCGACCTCGCGCGTCGCGCCCTTGATCGGAATGTCGGCGACGATCGCGTCGGTGTCGCCGTCGATCACCTGGATGATTTCGTAGCCCATGTAATAGAAGCGGTCGCCAGCCACGGCGCGCGCCGCCTGGCCCGCGCACACGATCGCGGCCAGAACCCACAGGAGAAGCCGCTTGCATCTCATGTCGTTCACCCTAGTCGAACTTGAGGTTGCGCCAGTCGCGGGCGATGTTCGGGCAGGCCACGTCGAAGTCCTGATGGTTGGTGAGTCCGTCCGGCATCTGGGCAGGCCACCAGCAGTCGCCGGCGCACCCGTGGAAATCGCGAGCCGATGCCTGGCAATTCCCGATCGGGTAGGTGGGCCGCGGATTGGTTTCCCAGCCGGTGTCGAAGATCGTCGAACAGCCCTGGGGCATCCGGCGTTGGCCCTGCGCCTCCACCGTCTTCGCTTCGCCGTCGGCCAGCCGCTCGATCGCCTTGGCCTTTTCGTTCAGCGCCTCGATGATCTTTTTCTTCATCGCCTGCTCCTCCAGATAAGTCTTAACCGTCGGCCCGTCTTCCGAGGAAAGCGAGCACCGGATTGGCGGGATCGTGGCAAAGGTCGGCGTACACACGAATGCCAAGCTCGAGCCAGCGCCGGATGAATGCGCAGGACCCGCCGGGTGGGAGCCCCAATTCGGCCTCCCGGACATGGTTCTCGTAGTGGCAGCCACCGGCACATAGGCTGCGCGCCCAGCACGCCCCGCATGCGTCCCGACGCGGCGCCGCCTGTTCGGCAAGGCACGCGCGAATTTTCGCGTGATCGATGCCGGATTCGATGTCGCCGACGCAGAATCGCGCCGCGCCGGCCAGACGGTGGCACAGGAAGAAGCGGCCTTCCGCGTCCATCGCGAGGTACCCGAGTCCCGCACCGCAGGGCGCCGCCTTGACCTGGCCCAGATGCAGCCGCGCGAGCAGATCGAGCAGGTTGGAGAACGGCAACACGCGGCCCTGCGCGGCCTCGTGCGCGAACCTTTGCGCGAGCCGCGAGAAGCCGGCAAACAGAGCCTCGTCCTGCGCTGGCGTGGGCAGAAGCGCCGCACTTACGGGACTCGAAGGTGCGATGCCCACCTCGAGAAAGCCGAGTCCCAGCACGTGCTCGAAGACCTCGGGCACGCGCTCCCATTGGTCGGGCGTAAGCGTGACCCTCGCCGCGGGCGGCCTCGATGCGTGCGCGCGGAGCCGCGCCAATCCCGCGACAACGTCGGCGTACGTGCCGCCGCCGCGCTTGCCCGGGTAGCGCCGGTTCGCGTCGTGCACATCGGGCGGCCCGTCGATGCTCACCGAGATTCCGACCCGGTGCTCGCGGAGGAAGTCGAGCGCCGCGGGCGTGAAGCGGGTCCCGTTGGTGGTGAGGGAGACGACGAGCCTCTTGCGGAGCGCGCGTGCGGCCGCCTCTCCCTCCAGCACCGCAGCCTTCACCGCCGGCATATTCAGCAGTGGCTCGCCGCCGAACAGCACGAGCGTGACGCTTTCACGCGCGCCGGACGATTCGACGAGGTATCGCGCGGCGCGCCGCGCGAGCTCGGGGCGCATGATCCGCGCCTCCCCGCCATAGGACCCGCCGCCGGCGTAGCAGTAGGTGCAGCGCAGATTGCACGCCTGAGCCACCTCGAGCACGAGCGTGCCGAGCGGAATGGCGGCCGGATCGATCGGCGATGGCGCAGGGCGGCGCAGCCATTGCGCCGGCACCAGCACCTGTGCGTCCCGCAATGCCTCGAGAACCTCGCGATCCGCGGACGGCGCGTCGCGCAGGTCGATCGATTCGCGCGGCCGCCATCGATCCAGTACGTCCTGTGTTGGATGGTCAACCGAGAAAAGGCTCGCCTGCTCGGCGCCGAACAAAAGCACTCTCCCGTCCGGCGCCGCGTCGGAAGCGAAGATCCGGTGATCCGCCCAGGCGTAGGTTTCGGTCATCGTATCCGCGGGATGTAGTCGGGCATGGTGACCGCGAGCTCGGCTTGCGCGCGGTACGCTTGCCCGCCGCGCTGGTACCGGGCGACGACCTTCACGAGACCGCTGTTCTCCGTCGAGTAGTTGCGCAGCGGATTGGGGGCGTAATCGCCGACGGGCAGGTACGCGCCGTTGGTACTGATGCCGCCCAGCCACTTGAGGTCGTCGTCGTCGGGCCGGGTCTTCTCCTCGGCGAGCCGGAACGTCGCGGGCACCGGGCCGAGCACGACGCTCGTTGCCTTCTTGCCACTGCCGCTTCTCGCGTAGGCGATCGCCTCGAACTGGACGCCTTCCGCCGGGTAGTGCGTCCCGCCCGACAACCGCGCGCGTCCCATTTCCGGTGTGATCGCGATGTAGTCGATCTGCGGCGCGAGCGTGACGGTCCCGGCATCGATGCCTTTCACCGACACTTTCGCCACGCCGAGCTTCTCGGCGCCGCTCCGCACCGTGAGTTCCAACGCGCCGGGCGCGACGCGCTTCACCGCCAGCACCTTGACCGTGCCTCCGGCAAACGAGACGTCGGCGGCCTTGGCGTCGGGCAGATTCACGCCTTCGACGGTCAGCGTGGTTTTTTCGCCCTTGAGGAGGAACCCTGGAACGATCCGCGCGACCTTGGCCCCGTCGCCCGCGCGAATCCATCTAGCGCTGGAGGTGCGGAAATTCGGCGCGGGAAGGTGGGACTCGCCGCGCAGTTCGTCACCGGAAAGCATGTACGCGCCGTTTCCGGCGAAACCGTTATTCTTCGTGCGTGTGCGGAGCGCGTAACCACCGTAGAGCGTGGCCTCACCCGCAAAGGCTTCCGAGGTACCGTCCGCGTACACGAGGCTTCCCGTGAGCCTGAATTCGGCGTTGCCGGCGTCGGCGATACGGGCTTCGCCTCGGTAGGTTCCGCGTCCCGGCTCGTAGCCGAACACGTGCCAGGCACCATCGAGTCTCCATGCGGGCGCCGACCACGACATGCCGTACGGCAGCTTCTTCGCAAGGTACGCGAGCACCGCGTCGGCCTCCGCAATCCAGCGCATTTCGCGCATCTGGAAGACGATGGTCGGAATGGCGAAGAGGTGGAAGTCCCGGAGCCTGGTCCAGTTTTCGGCGGTCATCCGGTAGGAAAGAATCTTGCCCGCCGTGTGACACCGCACGCAAGTGGTGTAGAGCCTTTCCTCGTCCTTGTCGGCGGGGATCTCCAGCTGCTGGGAGTTGTGCCAGAGGCTCAGGTACGCCACCTTGGCCTGCTCGTCCGGCGCCAGGATCTGGGTGGCGCAAAGCTCCTTCAGGAGCCGGTCCATCTCACCCTGCTTCAGCTCCATCCCGTGCAGACGCTTCATCCGGTCAACGATGACGGCCCATTCCTCGGGAGTCGTGCGCATGTCGTCGACGCGCGCTATCCTGCCGTCCGTGCCCGGAGCGTGGCAGGTCGTGCACTTCTTCCACACCAGCGACTCCCGGTCGAACGCCTGCGCGCCAAAGGCGGCCGCCCACATCGTGAGGCCGACGACGACCGCTGCTGTCTTGATGTGTCGCATCCGGGGTCTCCCGTGTCGCCTGCTAGACGGCCATCAGCACCGATTTGGTTTCGGTGAAGAGGTCGAGCGCGGCGCGCCCCATCTCGCGGCCGATCCCGGACTGCTTGAAGCCGCCGAACGGCAGGCTCGCGTCGAGCATGCTGTGGCAATTCACCCACACGGTGCCGGCCTTGATCCGCGGAATGAGCCGGTGCACGCGCCCGAGGTCGTTCGACCAGATCGACGCGCCGAGTCCGTACGGCGTGTCGTTGGCGAGCCGCACCGCATCGTCGACGTCGTCGTACGGCATGGCGACAACGACTGGGCCGAAGATCTCCTCCTGCACGACACGCATGTCCTGCCGCGCGTCGACGAGCACCGTCGGCTTGACGAAGTAGCCCTTGTCGCCGGCCCGTCCGCCGCCGGCCGCCACCTTCGCGCCCTGCTCGACGCCGCTGTCGATGTAGCCGCAGACCCGCTGCATCTGCAGCTCGGACACGAGCGGCCCGAGCTCGCTCGCAGGGTCGAGCCCGGAACCGAGCTTCATCTTGCCGGCGATCGCCGCGAGGTCGCCGACAACCCGGTCGAACAGCTTCTTCTGCACGTAGAGGCGCGAGCCCGCCGTACACACCTGGCCCTGGTTGAAGAAGATCGCCTGCGCCGCGCCGGCCGCGGCCTGCGCGGGATCGGCATCGTCGAGAACGATGACCGGCGACTTGCCGCCCAGCTCCAGCGACACGCGCGTCATGTTTTCGACCGCCGCGCGCTGCACGAGCTTGCCGACCGCGGTGGATCCGGTAAAGGCGATCTTGTTGACGCCCGGATGCGCCGCGAGCGCGGCGCCCGCGGTTTCGCCCAACCCGGTGACGATGTTGACCACACCCGGCGGAATTCCGGCTTCGAGGATCAGCTCGCCTAACCGCAGCGCGGTCAGCGGCGTCTCCTCGGCGGGCTTCAACACGACGGTGCAGCCGGCGGCAAGCGCGGGACCGATCTTCCACGCCGCCATCAGCAGCGGAAAATTCCACGGGATGATCGCGCCGACGACACCGACCGGCTCCTTGCGGGTCCACGCAAAGAACTTCGCCTGCGGGATGAACGGCACCGACACGTCGTGCGTCGAACCTTCGATCTTGGTCGCCCAACCCGCCATGTAGCGCAGGAAATCGACCGCCATCGCCATGTCGACGTGCCGCGCGAGCATCACCGACTTGCCGTTGTCGAGCGATTCGATCTCGGCCAGCTGCTGCGCATTGGCCTCGACCTTGTCCGCGAGCGCCAGCAGCAGCCTCTCGCGCTGCACCGGGGACGCCGCCGCCCACGGGCCTTCGAACGCTGCGCGCGCGGCTCGCACCGCGCGGTCGACGTCCGCCGCGGCGCCGGCGGGCACGTGCGCGAACACCTCGCCGGTCGCCGGATTGTGGACGTCGAGCCGCGCGCCGTCGGCGGCGTCGACCCAGTCGGCGCCGATCGGCATCTTCTTCGGCGACGCGAGGAAGGCGCTGGTGGCATCGCTGACCTGCTGGCGAGTTTTCATGTCCATGGCGAATCTCCGGTGGGTGGTTCGTGGGTTGCGGACGCGGCGAATGGAATCGTCATTTGACCGTGAGACCGTAGTTGCCGACGCCGTTCAAGCCGACGATGACAAGCTGTCCCGGCGCGCCCTCGGCGACGGCGGCGGAGTTCTGACGTTCCGGACGTATCGTGGCCCGGAAGCTCCGGCCGCCATCGGCGCTCGTGGCGATCGCGCCACCCAATCCGACCAGCGCGATCGTGTCGTCGGCGAGCTGCACGCCGCCGCTCCACGACTGGTCGGTCCCGGTGGGGACGTCTACCCACGAGCGGCCCTGGTCCGTCGAGCGGAGCGCGTGGCCGCGCATCCCGAACACGACCGCGGTGCCATCGCGCAGCGCCATGCCGCCCCAGAGCGAGCCGTTGTACGGCAGGCGCAGCGTGGCCCACTTCCGGCCGCCATCGGTCGATCGAAACAGCGTGCCCACCTCCGCGGCGATGAACAGCGGCCCGCCGGGGAGCGCGAATATGGCGTTGAGATGACGATCGCGGTCGTCGCCATCGCCGACGGTGAATTCCTTCCACGTCTTGCCGCCGTCGTCGGTCGCCATCGCGAAGCCGAATGCGCCTGCGGCGATGCCGCGCTTCGCGTCTTCGAACCGGACTGTCAATAGCGTGACGTCGGCTCCGACCGAGTAAATGCGGGCCCAGGTTTCACCGCTGTCAGCCGTGTGTAGCACCGTGCCGCCGTGGCCGACGGCCCAACCCTGCTTCGCGTCGACGAACGACACCGCGGTCAGCATCGACCGCGTCGCGACCGAGCTCGCCTGGCGCCATGTCCTGCCGCCGTCGTCGGAGAGCACGACCACGCCGTAGTCACCGACGGCAACGAGGCGCGCCCCCGCCCGCGCGATGCCCAGCAGCGGCGCCTTGGTCGCCAACGGCGCCTTGAACGCGCCGGTGGGCGCCGGCGCCGCCGCCTGCGCCGATGCCGCGGCGGCCACGACGAGCATAGCTGCCGACACCAGCAACCGGAGCGCGGCACAGATCATTCGGTGTCCGTCGCGTCGTCCGGACCGACGCCGCGCGCCAGTCCGACGCGCGCGAACGCCTGCGCGCGCGCCGTCTCGCGCTCGGTCTCGCCGATCTCCAGCTGCGCCGCCAGCCGGCGCATCAGCGATTCTTCCAGCCGCGCGAGGCGGCCATCCGCATACACGACCTCCCACAGCAGCTCGACGATCTCGACGCGCTCGCCAACGTCGAAACCGTCGCGGACCGCAGTCGCGAACACCCAGTCCTCGAGCGCCGCGTCGAGCTCGCGGCGCGCCGCCGCGATCAGCTCGTCGGCGGTTCGGGCGTCGATGCCGAACCGCACGCGGACGATCCGCGCGATCGTGGCGAGCTCCACCGGATCGAGGCTGCGGTCGCTCTGGGCAAGCTCGACCAGCAGCGCGGCGACGGCGAGCTGTCGGCGCTGAAACGGCGCGCCGACGGTATCCGTCGTCGGTGGCGGCGGTTGCCGGAGCAGCGCGAGGAGCGTGTCGAACATGGGCATGTCGCAGGTCAGTGGGAGAGGAGCGGCGTGCGCACCGGCCGTCGCCGCGGAATCAGAACTTCGAGCATTACCGCCAGCGCCGGCAGCAGCGTCATCGCCATCAGCATGTTGACCATGAACATGAACGTGAGCAGAAGGCCCATGTCGGCCTGGAACTTGAGCTCGGAGAACGACCACGTCGCCACGCCCACCGAAAGCGTCAGCGCGGTGAATATCGTGGCGATCCCGGTCTCGCGCAGCGCCTGCTTGAACGACGTGACGATATCGACGCCCTGCGCCAGGTAGATCTGCAGCCGGTTGTAGATATAGAACGCGTAGTCGACGCCGATGCCGACCGCCAGCACCATCACCGGCAGCGTGGCCACGGTCAGCCCGATCTCAAGCTCCTTCATGAACCAGTAGCCGAGAAACGTCGCGAGCGTCAGCGGCAGGCAGCAGGCGATCATCGCGCGCCAGTCGCGATACGTGACCAGCACGAGCGCGACGATGGTGAGATACACGTACAGCATCATCGGCAGCTCGGTGGTCTCGAGCACTTCGTTGGTGGCCGCCTGCACGCCGACATTGCCGCTCGCAAGCCGCACGTTGATGCGCGGGTCGATGTTATGCGCGCGAAAGTCCCGTACCGCGCCGACCACCGTCTTGATGGTTCCCGCCTTGTGGTCGGCGAGATAGAGATGCACGGGCAGCACCGTGCAGCCGGGGTTGTAGAGGCCCGAACTGTCCGGAGCCAGGCCCACGGCGTTGGCCAGCGACTTGGGGTCCCGCGGCAGGGCCACCCACTTGGGGTTGCCCTCGTTGAAACCGGAAAACGCCTGCTTCGCGAGCAAGGCCGCCGATCCGACCGAGACGACGCCCGGCACGTTGGCCATTTGCCACCCGAACTGGTTCAGGTACTCCATCGCCGCGTAGTCATAGCAGCCGTCCTTCGGCGTTTCGACGACGACCGACAGCACGTCGAGCCCGAGGTCGAACCTCTCGACGATCCGCGTCGCATCCTGGTTGTAGCGAGCATCGGCTCGCAACTCGGGCGCGCCCGGCTGCAGGTGGCCGATGTGCCGGCCCTGGCTCTGCTGGAAGGCGACGGCGAAAAGCACGGCGCCCACGAGCGTGCCGATTGCCGCGTTGCGTGTCTCGGCGACGCGCCCCAGCACGCCCATCCAGCGGCCGCGCCGCTCGCGCAGCCGGTTGACCCGCCCCACATAGCGATCGTCGAAGCGGACGTAGGACGCGGCCACCGGCAGCATGACGAGGTTGGTGACGATCTTGTAGGCGACGCCGATCGACGCGGTGATCCCGAGTTCGCGGATCATCGGGATCGGGATCAGCGTGAGCGTCGCGAAACCGACGAACGCCGTGACGAGCGCCATGGTGCCGGGAATCAGCAGGCCGGTGAAACTCCGGCGGGCCGCGGTCAGCGTATCGACGCCGGTGCATACCTCCTTTGCGATGTAGTTGATCTGCTGCACGCCGTGCGAAACGCCGATCGAGAAAACAAGAAACGGCACGAGAATGGCCAGCGGATCGAGCCCGTACCCCAGCAGCCGCAGGGTGCCGAACTGCCAGACCACGGACGTCAACGAGCAGACCAGGGCCAGCGTGGTCAGCGCCCATGACCGCGAATAGATGTAGACCGACAGCGCAGTAAGCGAGAACGCGAGCAGGAAGAAACGGATGACGCTCTTTGCGCCATCGGCAATGTCGCCGATCTGCTTGGCGAAGCCGATGATTTCGACCTCGAACTCCGGCGTTTCGTTCTTTTGCCTGACCTCCTGCTCCAGCCGGCGCGACAGGTCGAGGTAATCGAGCTTTTTTCTGGTCACGGGATCGCTGTCGAGCAGGTCAGCGACCACCATCGCGCCGGAATTGTCGTTGGCGACTAGCTGGCCTATGTAGCCACCGACGATCACGTTGTTGCGGATGCGCGCGATCTTGGCAGGAGTGAGCTGGTCAGGCGTGATGTCACCGCCGATCACGTCCTCCGCCTTGAAACCCTCCTCGGTGATCTCCAGCACGCGGGTCGTGGGCGTCCACAGCGAGCTCACCGTGCGCCGGTCGGCGCCCGGCAGGAACATCACTGCCTGCGTGACGTCGTTCAGCTTGCGCAGGAACGCGGCGTTCCACATGTCGCCGTCGCGCGCGCGCACGACGACCATGATGCGGTTGGCGCCGAAGACCTGATCACGGTACTGGTGGAAGGTCTCGATGTACTCGTGGCCCTGCGGAAGCTGCTTGTCGAAGCCCGCCGACATCCTGAGCTGCGCGGCGAATATCGCCATCACGACGGTCAGCAGCACGAGCGCGGCGAGCGTCTTCCCGCGGTGCGCGAACAGCGCGCCTTCGAGGCGCGCGACGAGGCGGGCGAGCATCAGCGTGCCGCTCCCGGCACGACATCTCCCTCCCGCCGGCGGACTCGCCGCGGCAACCGGCGGCGTTGCCGCATGATCAGAAGGCGTACGAGATGTTGAACGTGATGTAATCGCGGTCGCGCATCAGGTTGTTGCCGGCGCCGCCCGCGAAGCTCGTGTACGCAAGCGACGCCCGCCACTTGTTGAGGTACTCGAAGTTAAGCGACGGCGTGACGCCAAGGCGGCCCTTTACGAACGGAATCGTGTTCGGGCTGATCCCGCTGATGTCGTAGGCAATGTCGATCTGCGGCGTCAGGTTGACCGGCGACCCGAAAACATGCGGGTAGACGATGCCGAGCTCGAAGACGGTGCCGCTCGACCACTTGGTCGGAAGCTCGTAGTTGGGCAGCAGGTACGGATACTTGCCCGAGAAATCGAGATTCGGGTAGTACGTCGCCGCGGCCTCGAGCAGCAGCGTTCCTTCAGCCGCGCCAAGTCCGCGTAGCAGCCAGCCGAGATCGCCGCTCGGGCCGAGCAGGTAGATCGTCGTCAGGTGCGCCTGCCATTTCTTCGAATCGATGTAGCCCGGATACGTGCCCGGCGCGCAGAACGCGCAGTACTGACCCGAGAGCGGCACCGTCGGATCGATGCCGACGCCATCCCTCGGGCGGTAGCTCAACTCGGCGCCCACGGCCCAGTCGCCGATGTTGCCGTTGACCGACACACCGAACAGGTCGCGCCCCTTCCCGTACTGCAGGAAGTACCCGAGCCCGAACGGATTGGCGGTGATCGCAGCTGGGTCGTTGACGAAGCCGATGTAGGGAATCTTGTCGTTGTAGTGCATGTAATAGAAGCCCCACTCGGCGTTCGCATTGTCCGGCTTGTAGCGCGCCGCGAATCCGAACTGGTTCGTATTCGGCGGGGATTGCGTCGGCATCACCGGCACCACGGTGCCGATCGCCAGCAGGTCCTGGTACGTGAAGCGCTGGCCGGCGGGGATGAAGGTGCCGTTGCTGATCGTGCCGGGGTCGCCCACCGATCCCGGCGGCAAGCCGAGCACCGAGCTCGGGACGAACGCCGGCTGCTGTCCGTTGCCGACGACATCTCCGGTCGAGAACGGCGTTCCCACCGGGTCGAACCGGAATGCGTTCCAGCGGAACTGCCAGAAACCCTCGAAACTCAGGTTGTTCGTCGCGCCGAAATTGAACGTGGCCATCGGCGCCGGGCGGAAGATCTCCTTCAACTGCACGCCGGGCTTGTGCGCGCGGGTGAGGTCGATCGGGTTGATGATGTTGATGCCGCCGTAGATGAAGATGTCCTCGCCCCAGCTCAGCACCTGGTTGCCGACCTTCACCTTGGCGGGCCGGTCCGCGACATCGAAGTCCTTCGCCACCCAGAGATCGAGCAGCGTGATGTTTTGAACCGAAATGTTTTTCGCGTCTTCGGAGAGCGGCGTTCGCTCGGTGTTGTCTGTGGCCGGGTCATAGAGCCACGAGAAGCGGCCTAGCGCGCTCCAACCGTTGGCGAACCGGAGCGCGAGCTCATGGTTCCCCTTGAGCGCAGTCGAGATCAGCTGATTCTTCTTGTAGTTGAGGTTGCCGTTGTCCGATTGCAGATAATTGAAGTCCGGGTTGGACGTGGCGCCCTGGCCCGGGCCATTGACGAGCTCGCCCAGCGTGCCCGTCGTCGGCGCGCAGCCGCCGTTGTCGTTGCCGACGATGCCGCAGCTCGTCCCCGACATCCGCCACTGCATGCCGAAGGAGATCGTCGAATCGAAGCTGCCCTTGACGCTTTCGGTCTCGAAGGTGACGGCCACGGCCGCAGGTGTGCCGAGCGCGAGCATCCCGCCGAGCACCGAGGCAAGGGCACGGCCGGCGAATCGCGGCACGAAGTTGGATTGTCCGTTCATGTTTCCTCCCGTAACCATATTCTCGCCATTGCGGTCGTGCATTCCGGTGCAGCCGCGGACAGCGTCAGCGCTCACCCACGCGGCGCAGCTCGTCGGCGCTGAATTTCTTCGGGTCGATTCGGCCTTCGCGCCCGGCGAGCCAGTCGGTTTCCGGTCGCTCCTGCGTCGCGTTTTCCGCGATGTAGCGGCCGACGCTCAGGTCGTACGAAACGAATTCCTGACTGACGCAGGCCGGAATTTCTGGCGCCGGGTAAACGCTCGACTCCTGCACGCGCCAGATCTTGCCCTGCGCATCGTAGTTGTCGGCGACGATCAGCCCCCAGCTGTCCTCGTCAAGATAGAACACTCGCTTCGCGATTTGGTGGCGCATGCCCTGCTTGACCGTCGCCTCGACCTTCCAGACACGATGCAGCTCGTAGCGGACGAGATCGCGGTTCACGAAGTCGCCGAGATAGACGCCCTTGTACTTGTTGCTCTTGTCGATCCACTTGAAGCTGTTGTACGGGATGTACATCTCCTGCCTGCCGACGAGCTTCCAGTCGTAGCGGTCCATCGCGCCGGCGTACATCGGGTACGCGTCGACGGTCTCGAGGTTCTCGTAGCCCGGCACCGGGTTGTCGTAGTTGAACGACGGCGCGCGCCGCACCCGCCGCTGGCCCGGGAAGTACAGCCACGCATCGCTCGCCTCGTTGAAGAACCAGTGCGCGAGGATCAGCTCGCCGGCGTGCGCGGCCGGTGCAACGACGGCGTTGAGGAGTTTCATCTCGACGCCGGCGACCTCCTCGACGCCCTTGTTCTTCGGCGAGTGGAACGGCACGATCGTCCACTGGTCCTGGACGAGCGGCGTGAAGTCGCCGCCCTTGTTCGAGAAGATCGTCGCGTAGTGCTCGATGCGCCCCTCGCCCATGTAGCGGACCTTGTGGTTCCACACCGCCTCGGCGCCGGTCTTTGGAATTGGGAACAGCACCGCCGCGCCGACGCCCTTTTCCAGCCCCCAGCCGTTGCCCGCGAGGCGGGCCTCGCGCGCGTTGGTCTTGGTGCGCTCGTAGACGAAGTCCGGAAAGCCGCAACTGCGCCGCGTCGGATACACGTCCATCCGGTAGCCCTTGAGTTGCATCACCAACGCGGCCTGTCCTTCAGAAAGCTTGTCCCGGTACTTGTCGACGTTGGACGCATCGATCGAGAACAGTGGCTTGTCGGCGGCGAACGGATCGATGCGCTTTTGCCCGGGCTTCCAGCCGGCAGGCGCGGAAGCCGTCCCCCCCGTCCATTCCGGAATCGAGCTGTCCTTGTTGGCGGCCTTTTCGGCGCCCACCGGGGTGAGGTTCTTGCCGAGCGAAGCCGCCTCCTGCTCGCTGACCGCGGCCCGGGCAGCAGGGGCGAACATCACGGCCAGTGCGAGCGCGAGTCCGGCGGAGCGCGTAAACGTTGCGTGTGTGCGAATCATTTGTCTTTCCTCCCGCTACTCGATCCGATGGCTCAATGCCACAAGGAGTCCGATCTGTTGCAATGCAACATCGGCTCCTCCTGCGATCCGGCGCCGGTTGCTCGTTCGTGCGCGGCGCTTGCGCTCATACGGCACGCATGCGACAGATTGTCGCTACATTGCATCGTCGCCGTTATCCCAAATCGGCAACACATGTCCGCGTTTCTTGTTTCAGATCAAGGAATCGCGAGCCCGTCGGGCCGACCTTACGATCTTGCGGCTCAGGGGACGGCACGATCACTCGTCGGCGGCGCCATCGCTACCGACGAACGCCGCGGGAGGAATGACCATGCACGAAGCGGCGACCTCGGCGATGCGTGTCGCATCGGCAACGGCGGCGGACGCCTTGATCGCGCCCGGGACCTACTCCGGCGACGCGGCACCGTATTCTGTGACCCGCGTGACGAGTTCCGACATCGAGGACCAGGCGGCGAGCCTCAAGCAGTGGAAGCAGACGTACGAACAGCTGACGCCGGGGCCCTTTTTCGGCAGCCTGCACGAGATCTGCTGCGGCGGCATGCAGGTCTTCCGCGAGACGACCAGCCAGGCCGTGCACGAGTCCGGCGCGCCCTGGCCCGGCTCGCGCGCAATTGGCGTTCCGGTCCGGATCGATGGCGCGGCGCTGTTCCGCGGCCAAGCCGTCGACCACGACACGATGGTGACGCTGGGCGGCGACGACGAGCTCGACTTCTACACGCCGCGGGGTTTCGACATCCTCGGAATCGTTGTCGACGAATCCGCGCTCGAGTCGCACGCGCGGCAAGTCGAACATCGCGACATCGCTGCCGACTTCGGCGCCAGGGGCGCGCTCAAGCCGGGGGCCGGGCGGCTGGGCGACCTCCGCCGACTGCTTCTGTCGGTACTGCAGTCGCTGGACGCGAACCCGGCGGCGCTTCAGTACCGTCAAACTCAACGCGTGCTCGAACAGTCGATGCTGAGCGCGGTGGTTGCCGCCGTCGCCGACGACGGGTCGTCACCGAAGTCAACCTACCCCAGCCGCCGGCACGTCGTCGACGAGGCGAAGGGGTTCATGCGCTCGCGCATCGCCGAGCCGATCACCATCGCCGACCTGTGCGTCGAGCTGGGCGTCAGCCGGCGCACGCTGCAGTACAGCTTCCAGGAAGTGCTCGGCATCAATCCGGTGCGCTTCCTGCGCGCACTTCGTCTCAACGGCGTGCGCCGCGACCTGAAGAACGCCGCGGTGGCGACGGACTCGGTGCAGGACACGGCCGCGAAATGGGGATTCTGGCATCTCGGCCATTTCGTCACCGACTACAAGCGAATGTTCGGCGAGCTCCCGTCGCAGACATCCCGCCGCAAAGGCCGGCCGGCATTCGGCGCGCGCGGCTGATTCCCGATCGTCTCCGCCAGCGCACCGCGTGCGGCAAAGGCTACGATCGCGCCCGCCTCGTCACTTGGCTGGCACGAGCGCGCGGCTACCCGTGCAGCGACTCGTACTTCGCCATGAGCTCTTCGGGCGTTTCCTGGAAGTCGGGATTCGTGACGATGCAGTCAGCCGGGCAGACGAGCTTGCACTGCGGCTCATCCTCGGCGCCGACGCACTCGGTGCATTTCATCGGATCGATCACGTACATCGGATCGCCGACGCTGATCGCTTCGTTCGGGCACACCGGCTTGCAGGCGTCGCAGGCGGTGCAGTTGTCGTTGATGAGCAACGCCATGTTCGGTTCCTCCTCGCTCAAGCCGCTGCGCGTTCTGCGAGCTGCTGCAGCTTGCCGTGCCGGAAGGCTCCCCACAGGGCCGCGCCGATCGCGCCGGCGTAAATGGAATCGGGGTGGCTGACGGCGGTCACGTTGACCTTCTCGTTGGCCATCTCTTCCTGGATCGCGGCGAGAAGGCCGACGTCCAGCGCAAGCCCCCCCGTCAGCAGCGCCGTGCCCTCCTTGATGCCCGTGACCTTCAGCAGCTTTACGATTCGCGATGCCATGGACAGATGGATGCCCTTCAAGATGTCGGGCGTCGCAATCCCGCGCGACACCATGTTGATCACATCGGTCTCGGCCAGCACCGCGCAGATCGAGCTGCACTTCTCCGGGCTGCGCGAACTCTGCGACAACGCACCGATCTCCTCGATTGCAACACCGAGATAGCGAGCAATGTTCTCGAGGAACTGACCGGACCCGGACGCGCATTGGCTCGTCATCTTGTACGACAGCACCTTGCCGCGCTCGTCGACGTAGATTGCACGGCCGTTCAGCGCGCCGATGTCGACCACGGCGTTCGCTCCGGGATGCAGGAACACGCCCCCGCGCGCATGCGTCGTCATCGAGTAGAAGTGGCCGGTGGCGAACTTGACGTTTTCACCTTCCCCGGTGGTCGCGATGTAGTCGATGTCGCCGGGCTTCATGCCGGCGTCTTCGAGCACGCCGTCGTGGCCTTCCTGCGCGAGCGTCATCGGGTCGCGCCGCCGGATGCGTTCGCAGCGCTTGGCGAGCCATTCCGGCTTGCCGTTTTCGACCCTGAACAGCGTGGATTTCACGGCGCCCGAGCCGATGTCGATGCCGATGGTTATGGTCATACCCTCGCCTCTACCGTCTTTCCTTCCTCGACCACCGCGCGCCACGCGAATGTCGCGCCGCCCAGCGCCCCGGTGTAAATCGAGTCGGGATTGATATTGAGCGTGATGTCGCCGTAGTTTTCGCTGACGAGCATTTTCAGCGCCTTCACCGCGGCTTCGTTCTTGGCGACACCACCGGTGAACGTGAACTCGTTGCGGATGCCGCCTGAGCGCGCGAGGATCGACATCGCGCGCAGGATGATCGCACGATGCAGTCCGGCCATGATGTCCTCGCGCTTGTCTCCGAGGGACAGCCGGTCGCGCAACTCGGCACCGGCAAACACCGTGCAGGTCGAATTGATGCGGATGGTCTTGGTGGACTTCATGGCCATCGGACCCAGCTCGTGCAGCCCCATGTTCATCTCGTCCGCAATGTACCCGAGATATCTTCCACAACCGGCGGCGCAGCGGTCGTTCATCTGGAAGCTCTCGACGATGCCGTTCGCATCGACCTGAATCGCCTTCGTATCCTGACCGCCGATATCGAGCACCGTTGCCGTCCCCGGATGCATCATGTGCGCCCCCAGGCCGTGGCACAGGATTTCCGACCGGACATGCTCCTTCGAGAAAGGCAGCCGCGCCCGGCCGTAGCCCGTGCCGACGACGTAGGTTTCCTCCATGGACAGGTCGAGAATTCCCTTGATCGGCGCCTCAACCTGCTGCCGCCGGACGGCGGTGTCGGGCAGCGCCAGGAATGTGCGCTCGAGCGCCGCGAGCAGGTGCCGCTTGATCGAATCGCCGTAGACCCGGTTCTCGACTTCGATGATCGAGCGATCGAACACGTTGAGCAGGAAGTCGTAGCGAATGCCCGATTCCTTGGCGACGGCCTCGCCTGTCGCGAGATACTGGCTGCCGGCGATGTCGCGGAAAAAATCCGACTTGCGCTTGGCGCCTGGGGCGAACAACGTTGGCGCTTCCCTGGCGAGGCGCTTGAACACTTCGGTCAGCGCCTCGCCGACCGCGTTGGTGCTGTCGCCGAACTTGGCGGTGCCGAGATTTCGCTGGCAGGTCGCTTCGAGGTCGGCGAGCTGTTCGAGGTACTGCTCGGACCGGAAGTCCCGCTCGAGCTGGCCGAGGAATCCGTCGAGCGCGCCGTTCAGCGCGCCGGTGCTCCCGAGGGCCTGCCGAAACAGGTAGAAGCGCCCGTTAACGAGCGCCTCCTGCTTGGCGATCGCGGCCGCGGTGTCGTAGTTCGAGCGCGAGTTCGTGATGCCGCGCCCGAGCACGTTCTGGTTCTCGTCGATGACCACCGCCTTGGTGGTCGTCGAGCCGAGATCGATACCGATGAAGCAGCGCACATTTACCTCCGCAGGTCATCCCCGCGGACGCGGGGATCCAGCGACTTTCGTCCAACGACGCTGGATTCCCGCCTTCGCGGGAATGACGGCATCCAGCCCGAATTGCTCATATGGCTGCGACTCTCAGTGTGCGGCGGCCGCCGCCACGCGCTTCGCTTTGACCATCTGGAAGTAACTCTCCAGGCGGTTCTTGACGTTCGCCGCGGAGAAGTAGCGCGGATCGACGAGGTCGGTCTCGATGAACGCCGCCGGCTTGCCGGTGCGTCTTTCCACCTCGCGCAGGATCAGCAGCTGGCCGGCCGAGAAGCTGTTGCAGCTCTTGATCGAGTTGATCAGCAGGCCGTCGGCCTGGTATTCGTCGATGTACTTGCAGATCATGTCGACGCGCGACGGCAGGTTCAGGTTCGTGTAGCAGCCGAGGCAGTATTCGGCCAGCGACTCCAGCGGACGGTCGGCGTCGTGGCGGAAGCCGAAGTCGTAAAGACCGCCTACCTTGGCGTACGTCGACGACACGACCACCGCGCCTTCGTCGTAGAACATCTTCCAGAACTCGCGAAAGCTGGTCCAGTTGGGCGGTCCCTCGACAACCAGGCGATAGTTTTCCTGCGTCATCTCGCCCTCGGGGGTGACCGGACCCTTGCCGTCCCGGACTCGTTGCTCGATTTCCGCGCGGAGCACGCGGTAATACTCCGTCGCCTCGGGCGTCCCGCGGAACGCCGTGAAAATCGGCCCGATGTAATACACGGCGCCGAAGTAGCCGTCGATCGGCGAGGGGCGGTTTTTCGCCGACTGCAGCACCGCAACCAGATCCTCCTCGGCCTTCTGCGATTCCCGCATGTATTGGCGCAGGCGGTCGATGTCGAACCTGACGCCCGAAATGCGCTCGAGCGTCGGGATCACCGTTTCCTTCAACTGCTTGACCACGTAGTCGCGCATGTTCGGCGCGATCCTGCCTTCGCCCTGGTAGGGGACGTGCAGCATCACTGTCTCGCAGCCGTACTTGTGGCGGATCAGCTCGAACCACTTCATGAACGTGAAGCAGCCCGTGTACGACAGCAGCAGGATGTCGGGCTTCGGCAACGGATCGCCGGTCGGGCCGATCTCGCCGCCCATCATCATCCCGAGGTCGGCTTTCACGTAGGTGCAGACGTCCTCGGACTGACCGTCGCGCTCGGCGTCCATGATCATCTTGCCGGATTTCTTGCGCATGCCGTTTTGCAGCGCGTTGGTCTCCGGCAGGCTCCGCGCGAAGTCGAAGCACATCAGCAACTCGTTCAGATTGCCCGGCACGAATGTCGCCGACACTTTGCGATTGTTCGCCCGCGCAGTTGCAAGCTCCATGTAGTTGCGGTTGATGAGCTCTTTTTGCAGCAGCATCGCGTCCTCTTTCTGAACGGGATGTGGGCCCCCTGTGCCGCCGCTCCGCGGCGACCCTCCCCCCGAGGGGGGCGAGGAAACTTGGGAGCGGCCCTGCGTTTCCTCGGGCGGCTTCTTCGCGTTGGCGGGCATGGCGGCGGTCGTGGTCATGCGTTGTGCTCCCGGATTACTGGCCGTCGTTCCCGCGTACGCGGGAACCCAGTGTCTTGTCCCAGAACGCCGCTGGATCCCTGCCTGCGCGGGGACGACGGCGGATAATGGCAGGCATTCATCGCGACTCCAATCGGCCGTTACGCCGCGCTCCACAATTTGATCGAATCGGCGAACGTGCCCGCCTGCTCGCGGATCGGCGCCATTTGGCCCGTGTTCTCGGCGTACTTGAAGGCCGTGTGGGGCACCTTGTGCTTCGTCAGCACGTCCTGCAGCATCGGCCGTTCCAGCAGCGCCGGGTCGCAGAACGATGGCGCCGCGAAGATGACGCCCTCGGCGCCGCGGGTCTTGACCTGCTTCAGCAGGAATACACCCTTTTCCTCGCGCGTCGTCTCGTACTTGGCGGCGGTCGAAGCCGAGCGGTGCAGGAAAGCCTTCGAGAGTTCCTCCAGCGGATTGGCGTCGGCGGGGACGTCGTCCAGCAGCCAGCGCGTCACCAGCATGAAGTCGTCGTCGACGATGTAGCAGCCCGACATCTCGATCGACTTGATGAGGCCGAGCGGCGGCTGCTCGCAGAACGCGCCGGTCAGCACGATGCGCGCGTTGTCGCGCTTCGGCCTCGGCAGCGCATCGGCGGCCGCGATGTAGTCGCGAACGAGTTGCGTGTGTTCCTCGGGCGGCAGGACCATGCCGGCGCGCAGCACCAGGTAGACCTCGGAGGTCGGCGCCTGCCACGGCTTGGCCGCGCGGTATGCATACAGGTCGCGAATCACGGCCCGGTTCTCATTGAAGACGCGGATGGACGCGTTCAGCTCGTCATCGGTGACCGGCTTGCCGCGCAGCTTGCCGAGGTCGTCGCGCAGGACCTCGAGTTCCCCGATGTAGAACGTGCCGCCGATCGCGTCCACGTAGTTTTGCGGGACGTCGAAGTAGCGGACGTACTTGTCCTTGAACAGGATCTGCCACATGCCGGAAAGATTGCGGATCACGTCGCAGATCGACGGGAACAGGACGCCGTCGAGGCAGTCGAGCCGGCCGCTCAGGCCGAGCTCGATCGTCGAGCGCGGAATGCGGCAGATGTAGCTTTGGTAATACGCGTCGCCCTGGATCACCTCGAGCTGGTCGCCGCCGCCCAGGATGCCCACCGACAGCATCCCCGCCGCGTGGATCAGCTCGCGCGGCACGTAGACCGGCATGTAGCCGATCGCCTTGCGCCCGGGGACCGCCGCCTTCCACTGCTTGACGGCATTGAAGTCGAGATCGTCGAACAGCGCCTGGCAGCGCTCGACGATCGGCATGACGGACGGGATCGTGGCCATCAGCGGTGCTCCCAATTGGGCTTCCGTTTGGCGAGAAACGCGACGAGTCCCTCGTTGGCGTCGCGGGTCTGCATCAGCCGGTCGAGGTAGAGGCGCTCGACCTCCGCCAGGCGGCGGCGAACGTCAGCGATCAACGCACCGCGCGCGGCGGAGACCGCGCACGCGAGCGCCGCGGCGCTCTTGTTCGCGAGGTGCTGCTCGAAATATGCGATCGCGGCGGCCTCCGGATCTTCGAATACCACTTGCACGAGGCCGCTTGCCTTCGCCTCGTCGGCGCCGATCGAGCGGGCGGAGAACAGCAGGTCTTCGGCGACCGGCTGATTGACCCGGTAGGGAAGCAGCACCGAGGCGGCCGGGGCGAACACGCCGAGCTTCATCTCGGGCTGCCCGAACTGCGCGTCCGGCGCGGCGAATATCGGCCCGCCCGCCAGCGCAACCTCCAGGCCGCCGCCCAGGCACTGGCCGCGGACGACGGTGAGCACCGGAGCGGGAAACTCCAGCATTGCCAGTATCAGCGCATGCAGCGACGCCAGCATCCCCGCGCAGCGATCGGGGAGATGCTCCTCGACGCTCGCGCCGAAGCTGAAATGCGGGCCCTCGGCGTCGAGCAGCACGCCACGCAGCCCGGCGTGGCCGCGGTACGCGACGAATGCACCGTGCAGGGCGGCGATCATCGCCGCATCGACCAGATTGGCCTTGGGCCGCGCGAGGCGCAGGCGCAGGAGCGCGCCGTCGCGCTCGATCCAGTCCCGCAGCGGGGATTCTGCCGTCACGGGTCAGCCCTTGCGCTTGTTCTTCGGCTGAATCGATTCGGAAAGCGGGCCCACCCAGCTTTCGCCGGCAGCGAGCTTCTGCCGCAGCAGCACGAAGTCGGCCTCGCGATCGTCCTTGGGACCTTCGTTGAATGCCGTGAAGCCGGCGCGCGCTTCGGTCATCATGTTGAGCGCGAGCCAGGCACGCGAGTTTTCCTTGTTGCGGTTCCAGGCGTCGAGCTTCGGCTTGCGCAATTCCTCGAGCGTCTTCGTCGTGCAGTCGGGGAACGTCAGCAGCATCCTTGCGCAGAGCTCCTCGATCTTGGCATCGAGCAGCGAGAGATCGACGGCGCCGCGCGCGAGCAGCGCCTTGCCTTCCTTCAGCGCCTCGCCGGTCTTCGGCTCGCCGAACACGAAGCGCCCGTACGCGTCGGTCATCCGCTGCGTCTCGACCAGCGGATTCGCCACGAACTGTCCGTCGACTTTCAGCGCAGGCACGATGTCGGTGAGCACGCCCATCCAGTACGCCTTGTGCGCCGAGAATGGCTCGCACAGCACGCACGCGACCATCGAGCGCTCGGCGCCGGCGATCACTGGAAGAAAATCGGTCGCTCCACCGATCGGCGCCGAACCGTGTTTCGGTCCGGCCTGCCCGAAGCGCGCCAGGTCCTGCGCCACCGAAAAATCGCACGCCATGCCGATCTCCTGGCCCCCGCCGATGCGCATGCCGTTGACGCGGCAGATCACCGGCTTGTCGCAGACGAGGATCGCCGAGACCATGTCGTTGAACAGGCGCATGTACTGCCGGTACTCCTGCGGATGTCCCGCGTAGTACTCGGCGTATTCCTTGGTATTGCCGCCGGTGCAGAACGCACGGTCGCCGGCGCCGGTGAAGACGACGCAATTGACGTCGCGGGCGTTCGACGCGGCGCGGAACGCCAGGATCACGCCCTTGACCATGTCGGTCGTGTACGAGTTGAACTGCGCCGGATTGTCGAGCGTGATCCACGCGTTGTAGAGCCCGGCCACGGTCTTGCCATCGGGCGTTGCGGCCGGCCGCTTTTCGTAACGGACGCCAGGCTTCGCGAAATCGTCGACAAGGTCGTGATTCTTGAATTCGCGCGTCGCGCGCAGGGTATCGGGTGCGTTCATGCTGGGGTTCCTCAATGGGCCGGAACGAGCACCGCGCGTTTCTTGATCTCGCGGTGATGGACCGCGGCGAACACGCGGTTGATGTCGTCGAGCGGGTGCGCCTCGACGAACGGCTTGATCGCGACTCGGCCGTCGAGCACGAGGGCAAGCGCCGCCGGATAGAACTCGGGCGGGCAGCCCCAGTTGCCGATCGCCCGCGCGTCGTACGCCATCAGGTTGGACAAGCGCACCTCGACCTTATCCATCGTGAAGCCTACGACCGACAGCGTCGCACCGTGCACGAGGAGACCGTACGCCGTCAACTGGCCCGCGGCGGTTCCCGAGCATTCGAAGATGAACCATTCGGTAGCCGGCAGGCGGTTCTCTTTAGCGAACGCGACGATTGCCGCCTTGATAGCCTTGCCGTCCAGCGTACGCGCATCGAGCGTCAACGCGGCGCCATGCGCCGCAATCGCGGCGAGCTTGTCGTGATCGACGTCGATGGCGACGACCTTGGCGCCGAATGCATTCGCCATCTGCACGCAGTAGCCGCCGACACCCCCCGCGCCGACGACGACGGCGAGGCTGCCCGGCTTGACGCCTGCGCGGCGTACGGCCTGGTAGGGCGTGGTCAGCGCGTCGGCGACGATCGAGACGTCGGCGAGCGTCAAGCCGGCCTTCGCAAGCCGCGTCTCGTCGACCTCGCACAGCCCGCGGCCCGGCACGACGATGTGCGTGGCGAACCCCCCCTGGATATCGTTGCCGGGCATCTTCTGGGCGCGGCAGATCGGGGCGAGTCCGCGCTTGCAGAGATCGCATTCGCCGCACGGCAGCACGGCCGGGACGATCACCGCCTTGTCGATCCAGCCTTCCGCACCGGCGCCGGCGGCGACCACGCGGCCGCTGATCTCGTGGCCGAGCGCCAGCGGCAGCGCGTGGTTGGTGCGCACGCCGTCATAGTAATAGCCGAGGTCCGTGTGGCAGACGCCGCATCCGGCGACGGCGACCACGACCTCGCCGGGTCCCGGCTCGGCGGAAAAGGCCGCACGTTCCAGCGGCGCGTTCGCGGCCGTCATCAGCCAGCGGCGGGCTTCGATGCTCATCGAGTGCGTCCCTCCTGTGCGGTAGCCCAGTGCCATCGTCCCGCCGGAAGCACGCTTCCGCGATGCTTGACCGGACCCTCCGGCGCGGTTATTCTGGTATTACAGTACCACAATACCGGTTTGGCGCAAAATCATGATGCGGGAGCGCGATTGCGGGCGCTTTGATCTGCGTCAATTGCAACGGCGCGCAGAGCCGGTCTACTGCGCGGATCCGACGCCAAAGGGAGGAACGACGTGCAAACCTCGGCGAGCAAGGCAACGCGGGCAGGCTCCGACAGGGCCGAGCCGGCCCCGGTGCGCGGCGCGCCCTCCAGCATCTCGATCGCGCTGGCCGGCAGCGGCGGCAGCGGCGTGATGACCGCCGGAACGCTGCTGCTGAACGCGGCAGCGAAAGCGGGTCTGTACGGGCTGATGGTGCGCACCAGCGGACCGCAGATACGCGGCGGCGAAGCGGCAGCGCTGGTGCGGCTTTCGCGCGCGCCGATGGATACGCTCGACGATTCCTTCGACCTGCTGCTGGCGATCGACTGGCAGAACGTGCATCGCTTCGCCGACGAAATTCCGCTCGGACCGTCGAGCGTGATGATCGGCGATCCCGACGAGGGCGAAGCGCCCGACGTATTCAAGGCCAGCGGTGCGCGGTACATCACGCGGTCGTTGAAAAAGACGGCGAAGGGCATTCCGGGAAGCTGGACGAACATGGTCGCCTTGGGCCTCGCCGGCACGCTCGCCGGCATTCCTGCCGAGGCGCTCGCGTCGGCGCTGCGCGACTCCTGGAAACGGACCGATGATGCGCTTCGGGCCAACCTTGCGGCGCTGCAGGCTGGCATCGCTGCGGCGGCAGGCATCGACGGCGTGCGGAAATTGCCGGCCGGCGCCGCCGCAACGGGCAAACGCTGGCTCATCAGCGGCAACGAAGCCGCAGGCTACGGTGCCATCCGCGGCGGCGTCCGCTTCGTCGCCGCGTATCCGATCACGCCCGCGACCGAAATGCTCGAGTGGATGGCGCCGGCGCTTGCGGAAGTCGGCGGCACGCTGCTGCAAGCCGAGGACGAGCTCGCGTCGGTCAACATGATCATCGGCGCGTCGTACGGCGGCGTGCCGGCGCTCACCGCCACCGCGGGACCCGGACTCGCGCTGATGACCGAAGGCATCGGGCTCGCGTGCAGTGCCGAAGTCCCGATCGTCGTCGTCGACGTCATGCGCGGCGGCCCGTCCACCGGCATTCCTGCGAAGAGCGAGCAGAGCGACCTGTCCTTCGCGGTCAGCGGACTGCACGGCGACGCGCCGCGGCTCGTGCTGGCGCCGACGTCGATCGCCGACTGCCTCGCCACGACGCAATGGGCGGTGCAGCTCGCCGAAGCGATGCAGGCGCCGGCGATCGTGCTGTCCGACCAGTTCATGGGCCAGTCGCGCGCGATCATCGACCGCCCCGCCGATCGGGCGCTCGTCGGCGAGCGCGTGACCGCCGCGGCGAATGCACCCGAGTACCGGCGCTACCGGAACACCGAGTCCGGCGTATCTCCGATGGCGATTCCCGGCACACCCGGCGTCGCCTATACCGCCGACGGCCTCGAGCACACCGAAGCGGGCATTCCCAGCAGCCAGTCGCGCGATCACCGCACCCAGCTCGACAAACGTGAACGCAAGCTGCTCCAGTGCGACTATGGCCGCGAGTGGGCCGACATCGAGGGCGAAGGCGATGCGGCGGTGATCACGTTCGGATCCTCGACCGCCGCGGTGCGCGAAGCCGTGGCTCGAGTTGCCGAGAAGGGTGTCAGCGTCCGGCTGATCGCGATCCGTTTGCTCGCCCCGGCGCAACCGGACCGACTCGCCGCGGCGCTCGAAGGCGTCACGCGCATCCTTGTCGTCGAGCAAAATCACGGCGCACAGCTCTACCGGTACCTCCGCTCGATGTACGACCTGCCGGGCAAGCCCGCGAGCTTTCATCGACCCGGACCGCTGCCGCTGCGGCCCGGCGAATTGACGCGCGCGATACTGGATTGGAGAAATGCATGAGCGCGGGGGCATACCGATGAGCGAAGCCGTCGCCACCATCGCGCCGCTGACCGCGGCGAGCTACAAATCGAGCTACAAACCGATCTGGTGTCCGGGTTGCGGCGACTTCTCGGTCCTGAGTTCGCTCACCAAGGCGCTGGCGAAGATCGCCGTGCCGCCCGAAGGGGTCGCCGTCGTTTCCGGGATTGGCTGCTCATCGCGCATCCCCGCCTACACGACCTGCTACGGGTTTCACGGCGTGCACGGCCGCTCGCTGGCGGCGGCGACGGGACTGAAGGTCGCGCGCCCCGACCTCACGGTGGTGGTGACCGGCGGCGACGGCGACGGCTACTCGATTGGCGGCAACCACTTCCTGCACGCGTGCCGGCGCAACGTGGACCTCACGTACATCGTCATGGACAACCACGTCTACGGGATGACCAAGGGCCAGCCGTCCCCGACCACCGAGCCCGACTGGGACTCGAAGCTTTCGCCGGGCGGCACCGGCGTGCGGTCGTTTCATCCGCTGGTCATTGCGCTTGCGTCAGGCGCCAATTTCGTCGCGCGGGCGTTCGCCGGCGATCCGAACGGCACGGCGGACATCATCGCGCAGGCGATCCGGCATCCCGGCTTCGCCTTTGTCGAGATCCTGAGTCCGTGCATCACGTTTCGTCCCGAGCAGCGCGAATGGAAGCACCTCGCGCACCCTGCGCCCGTCGAGCCGACCGACGATCCGGCGCGCGCCGCGCGCAGGATCATGACGGACGACGGCTTCAACATCGGTGTCCTCTACGCCGGCGACCGCGCGCCCTATCCGGCATCGATGGGGAAGCCGAAGCGCACGCCCGCCGACCTGGAAGCGGAGTTCCTGTTATGAGCCGCGCAACGACGACGAAACCGGGAACGAAGCCCGCCGCAGGCAAACCGACGACGAACGAGATGGCAGCGACCCGCGCCAGGAAAACGCACGCCGTCGCGCCCGGGACGCGAGGCAAGACCCCGAAAAAGGCGCAAGTGCGGACCCACGAGCCGCCCGTCACGGCACCGCGCACGCTCACCGAATTCATGGCGCAGGCGTGGCTGATGGAAATCGAAGCGGCGCAGCGCTATACGGACTTCGCCGACGCGATGGAAGTGCACAACAACCTAGAGGTCGCGGCGATGTTCCGCACGATGGCCAACTACGAGAGCAAGCACGCGGACCAGATCATGGCGGAAATGGGATGGACGGACGCGCCGCCGATCACCCCGCGCAGCGACGGCTGGCCCGGATACGAAGCCCCGGAAACGACGCCGGGCGACGAAGTTCACTACCTGATGCAGCCGTGGCACGCATTGCAGCTGGCGCTTGCCGCCGAACAGCGCGCCGAGCAGTTTTTCGCGGAGCTGGCGCGGGTGGCTACCCTTGCGTCGGTGCGCAAGGCCGCCGTCGACCTGCAGGCCGAAGAGCGTGAACACGTCGAGCTCGTGCGCGCCTGGATGAATAAAGTGCCGCAGCCCGCCGGCGATTGGTCCGTCGACCCGGACCCGCCGCACTATACCGACTGATGAGATCGTCGATGCAGGTCCTGCTGCCCGAAGGATGGACGCCGCCCGTCGGCTACGCAAACGGCATTGCCGTCGATGCCGGCCGCATCGTGTTCATCGCCGGGCAGGTCGGGTGGGATGCGCAGCAGAAATTCCATTCCGCGGATCTTGAGCCGCAATTCGACCAGGCGCTCGCCAACGTCCTCGCGGTGCTGGCCGCCGCCGGCGGCGAGGCGCACCATATCTGCAGGATGACGGCGTACTGCTGCGACAGGCCCGCGTACCTCGCGGCGCGGCGCGCGCTGGGCGCGATCTGGCGCTCGCGGATGGGCGCCCACTATCCCGCGATGAGCATGATCTTCGTGTCCGACCTGCTCGATCATCCGGGCAAGATCGAGCTTGAGGCAACGGCAGTGCTGCCGGCGTAATCGCGCCGCGGCACGGCCGCAACGAGGAGACATCGGGATGCAACTCGACGGCAGGACAGCGATCGTCACCGGGGCCGCGCAGGGCATCGGCGCGGCCGTGGCGCGCGCCTTCGCGCGCGAAGGCGCGCGCGTCGCCGTCGTGGATCTCGCGGCCGAGCGTGCCGAAGCGGCAGCCACCGGATTGCGCGAAGCCGGCGCCGACGCGATCGGAATCGCCTGCGACGTGTCGAAGCGCAGCGATGTCGACGCCATGGTCCGGGAAACGCAAGCCCGTTACGACCGCGTCGACATCCTCGTCAACAATGCGGGCATCATTCGACCCGCCATGCTGCACAGGATGACGGCAGCGGAGTGGGACGAAGTGCTCGCCGTCCACCTGACCGGCAGCTTCAACTGCCTGCAGGCCGTGGCGCCGGGCATGATGGAGCGTCGCTATGGACGCATCATCAATGTCACGTCGGCGGCCGGCGTGCTGGGGACGATCGGCCAGATCAATTACAGCGCGGCCAAGGCCGGCATCATCGGCATGACGATGTCGGCGGCAAGGGAACTGGCGAAGCATGGCATCACCGCAAACGCGATCGCGCCGGGCGCCGCGACGCCGATGACCGAGACGATCCGCACTGACCCTCGCTTCAAGGAAAAATACCTCGATCGCATTCCGATGGGGAGATGGGCCGATCCCGACGAGATCGCTCCGGTGTTCGTCTTTTTCGCGTCGGATGCGTCAGCCTACGTGACCGGCCAGGTGCTGGCCGCCGACGGGGGAATGACGATCCGGTAACGCCTCGCCCACGGAACTACAAGAAAAGGCCGGGGCGACGTGTCCGGCAGGATGCGCGCCGGCCGCGCAACGCAGACCGCGAGCCGTTCGGGCGGCCCACGCCACATCGTGCGGTGCAGCGGGCAGCCACGCCAAACCCCTCGAAACCCCTTGGCCGGCGGCCGCTGACGACGCATTCCCGGCCCGCCGGGGTCTGCGCCTGTCCCCTGGCTCGATTGCCGCACTGGCGATCCCGCCGGGCCGGACCCCGGGGACCTCGAAGGTGGCACGCCGGCTTGTGCGCAATTTTCCCCGTGACATCGGCGAACAGAACGGTTAGGATGCTGCAGTGCAGCAATTTGCTAGGGACCAACATGGACATCGCAGGAAAGGTTGCAGTCATCACGGGTGCCGCCAGCGGGATCGGGCGGGCGGTGGCGGCCGAATTGGCGCGCCGCAATGTGCGCGCAATGGCGCTCGTGGACATGGGCGAGAACATCGATGACGCCGCCGCCGAAGTCAACGCGGAGGCCGGCCGGCACGTCGCTCACCCGTACCGCGGCGATACGACCGACGAGGCTTTTCGCGCCTCGGTCTTCGATTCCATCAGCAGCCAGTTCGACACCGTCACCATGTGCGTGCCGGCTGCCGGAATCACGCGCGACGATCTCGCCGTTCGCATCGACAAGATGACCGGCAAGGCACGGATCTATCCGGTGGACCGGTTCAAGCAGGTCATCGACGTGAATCTCGTGGCCCCCGTCTACTGGGCGCTCGAAATGATCGGGCGCATTGCCGAGAATCGCGCCGCCTGCGGTCTCAAGCGATGGCAGCCGTCCGAGGGAATGC
Source organism: uncultured beta proteobacterium (assembly GCA_963726775.1). Taxonomy (GTDB): domain Bacteria; phylum Pseudomonadota; class Gammaproteobacteria; order Burkholderiales; family Casimicrobiaceae; genus CAIWHR01. The sequence goes on along the minus strand of CAVSDL010000011.1, from coordinate 99,648 downwards.
AAGGGGCCATCGTGTTCATCGGCTCCGTATCCTCGCAGGGCAACCGCGGCCAGATCTCCTACGCCAGCACCAAGGCGGGCCTCGAGGGCGCGGCCGCGACGATCATGAAGGAAGCCGTTTTCTATGGAGTGCGCTGCGGGCTGATCCACCCTGGATTCACCGACACGCCGATGGTGCGCGCGATGGGTGACGACTACATCAGCAAGCACATACTGCCGTTCACGCAATTGAGCCGGCTCATCCGCCCCGACGAGATCGCCGATGCGATCTGCTTCATGCTCGCCAATTCCGCGGTGAGCGGCGAGCTGTGGGCGGACGCCGGCTGGCACGCGCCCGCTTAGCAGACGGGGCCAGGCTCGACGCGCCAGTCTCGGTTTCTCTCGCCGACGCAACGCGAGTTGAACGACGCGCTCGAGCAATAGCGAGACCCCGCTTCGGCGGGGTTTTTGTTCTTGAGCTAAAGAGCTAAACGGAGAGCTAAGACGGGCCAGGCTCTCATGTCACCCGGTCAAGCCGTCCGTCCGGTGCGCGTTACGGCTGCTTCCGCCGACGCAGTGCCGCGATCAGGCCGAGGCCACCGGAGCCGAGGAGGAAGAGCGAGGCGGGTTCAGGCACGGCCTCGCCCATCGCCCGAAATTCCGACAGCGCGTAATACCCGTCGCCGCCGCCCGCGTCAATACGGAACGCCGTCGCCTCGAACGGAGCGAAAGCCCCCGCTCGTTCTCGCATGCCGGGGCCACCGAACGGACCGGCGGTCGCCAATCCCGCCCATACGCCAAACCTGTCGCGCACGAAGATGCCGTAGGAGTCGTTGTTATCGGCCTGGATGGACAGGAAGGAAATTGAAAACAGCCCGTTGAGATCGATTTCGACGATGTTGTCGAGTGCCGGCGAATCCGCGCCAGTGGCGAGGGGGTTCTCGTCCCACCACACGGTGTCCGTCTGCCAATAGGTGCCTTCCGCGAGGTAAAGCCCGTCCACGATGCTCGAGAGCGGTGCTGGTGCCGGGTCCGGCCAGACACCGTTGGTGGAGTTTCCGAAGGGACCCGTGATCGAGACCGCTTTGCCTAGTGTCACGTTGATCGGCACGGCAACCGCGGTCGCCGCAAAGGCCATCAGAGTCGCGAAGAGGTAGCACACTTTCATGGGTCTCATTAGGTCTCCCGCCTGCGTTGAAATACGTTTCCACCGAGGCAGCGCCGCGATCAATGCTGGATACACCTGCCCCGGCAACCCGAGCTACCCGCGGGTAAGCACAGACCGCGCCATCTACCTGTGGCTTGTCTCAACATGTTTATTTCATTGGCTAATTTGTGAATGCAGTTCCCCGCCGCGAGCAGCAACGACGGAGACTGTAATGAATACCGACAGTGTGCAGCCCCAACGGCTCCGCGAACTCGATCCCGGTTATCGTCATTCCGAATGCCGGGTCGCGGACGCGCTGCGAAGTCAGCCGCCGATGAGGTAGCGCTCGAGCTTCGCGCGGAACTCCGGCGGGATCGGCACCGGCCGATGCGCCTCGAGCGACGCCATCACGACGACGAGCGTCGCGCGCACGCGCACCTCCTCCCCTGCCCTTGCCTCGACCGCGAGCGTGAGCGAGCTCGTGCCGACATTCTTCACCGCAAGGCGAAACTTCAGCATGTCGCCGATCTTGGACGGCGCCCTGAAATCGCACTCGATGTGCGCCATCGGAACGCCAAGTCGATCTTCGGCGTGGAACCGCGCGAAGTCGATGCCGAGCCCGTGGTTGAACCAGTCCTCGACCAGTTCGTTGAACAGGACGAAATACTGGGGATAGAAAACGATCCCGGCCGGATCGCAATGATGGAAGCGGATCAGCTTGTCGGCTTCGAACGGCGCGGAATTCCTGTTCATGGTCGTCTCGTCGGGAATGTTCGAGCGTATCGCCGCGTCACGCGACGACGCGGTCGACGAAGCGTGTCATCGCCTCGAGCACCGCTTCCGGCTGGTCGCGATGCGGCGAATGGCGGCAGTCCGCGAGCTCGACGATCTCGACGTCGCGAACCTGCGCGCCGATGCACCGCATCTGCTCCATCGTTCCGTACTCGTCGTCCGCACCCTGGATCGCCAGCACCGGGCAGGCGATTCGCGGCAGGTACTCCTCGATGTTCCAGGCGCGGAAATCGGGATGCAGCCAGATGTCGTTCCAGCCGCGGAACGCGGAATCGACATCGGCGTGGTAGCGCGCAAGCAGGCGACGCAGGTCGGCCGACGCGTAGGCTGTTCGGGCCGCCGCGATGCTCGCGATCGACAGGTCTTCGACAAAGACGTGCGCCGCCAGCGTGACGACCGCACCGACCGGACGCAGCCTGGATCCGGCATGGATCAGTGCGATCGAGCCGCCGTCGCTGTGACCGACCAGGATCGGCGCGTCGATGCCCAGCGTGTCGAGAAGCTCCGGCAGCGCCGACAACGCCTCGTCGTGCATGTAGCGGACGTCCCGTGGTCCCGCGAGCGGATCCGACCTGCCGTAGCCGTAGCGTGAAAACACAACGGCGTTGCAGCCCGTCGCATGCGCCAGACGGCCCGGAAAGTCACGCCACATCGCCACCGACCCGAGACCTTCGTGCAGCAGCACCAGCGTCGGCCGGCCGGTCGCCGCGACCTCGATCCGCTCGTACTCGAGGCGACGGCCGCAGACGTCGACGCAGGGCATTCAGACGCCGAAGTGCCTGTGCAGCAGCTCGGGCTGCGCGAGCAGCGTCGCGCTGTCGCTCTCGAACACGACGCGACCCTTCACCAGGATCACGTTGCGGTTGGCGATTGCGGTGACCGCCGCGTAGTTCTTGTCGACGATCACCGTGGCGATGCCGTGCCGGCGGATCTCGCCGATGATGCGCCAGATCTCTTTCGCGATCTGCGGAGCGAGCCCCTCGGTCGCCTCGTCGAGGATCAGCAGGTCGGGATTTGTCATCAGGGCGCGGCCGATCGTCAGCATCTGTTGCTCGCCTCCAGAGAGCTTCCAGCCGCCGTGCAGCAGCCGTTCGGCGAGCCGCGGAAACGTGGCGAGAACGCGATCGTAGGTCCAGTCGCGGCGCCCGTCGGGCCCCGCGCGCGCCGCCATGACGAGATTCTCGTGCACGGTCAGGTTCGGGAATATCCCGCGGCCCTCGGGCACGTAGGCAATGCCCTGCCGCGCGATGACAAAGGGCTCGGCACCCGTCATCGGTGTGCCGCGCACCCAGACCTCGCCGTGGCGCGGTTTGACGAGACCCAGCATGCTGCGGATGAGCGTGCTCTTGCCCATGCCGTTGCGTCCCATCAAGCCGACCGTTTCGCCGCGGTCGATCCGGAAGTCGATGCCGTGCAGGATGTGGCTCGCGCCATAGTAGGCGTGTAGCTCGCGCGCCTCGAGCAACGCGTCGGTCACTGGTGCGCCCCCCGTCCTTGGGTCGGCCCGGCGTCGCTTGGGGGCGCCCCCACGCTCACGTCCGCCGCCGCGTGCAGGTCGTCCTCGCCAAGATAGGCCCGCCGGACCGCGGGACTGGCGCGGATCTGCGCGGGGGCGCCGCTTTCCAGCACCTGGCCGTTCACCATCACGGTGATGACGTCGGCGACCGCGAACACGGCGTCCATGTCGTGTTCGACCAGCAGGATCGCGTGCTCGCGCGCAAGTCTTTTCAGGAGCCCGACCATTCGCTGTGCCTCCTCGGCCCCCATCCCGGCCAGCGGCTCGTCCAGCAGCAGCACCTCGGGTGTGGTGGCGAGCACCATCGCGATTTCGAGCTGGCGCTGCTCGCCGTGCGACAGCGTGGAAGCAATCCGATCGCCGCGCGCCGCGAGCCCCGCCGCATCGAGCGCGCGCTCCGCCGCATTGCAGACCGGAGGATAGGCGGCGGCATCGGCGAACACGTGCAGCACCCGGGGCGTGCGCGACTGTGCCGCGAGCCGGCAGTTCTCGAAGGCCGTGAAGACCGGAAAGATGTTCGTCTTCTGATAGCTGTGCCCGATGCCGATGCGCGAGCGGCGATCGGGGCTGTAGCGGGTGATGTCCTCGCCCTTGTAGCGAATCGACCCCGCGGTGGCCGGCAGGTCTCCGGATATCAGGTTGATCAGCGTGGTCTTGCCGGCGCCGTTCGGACCGAGCACCGCGTGCAGCCGGCCCTTGTGCAGCTCGATGGCCACGTCACCGACGGCCATCAGGCCCCCGAAGCGGCGCGACAACCCCTTCGTGGAGAGGATGGCGTCACTCATCGTCCTGATCCCCGACGACGGTCCGCTTGAAGAGGCCTCCGATGCTGGCGAGCCCGCCCGGCAGGAAGATCACCAGCAGAATGATCGTTCCGCCCAACAGCAGCTGCCAATGCGTGGTGACCGACGAGAAGATTTCCTGCAGCGCGACGAACACGAACGCGCCCGTGACCGCACCGTACAGGCTGCCGATGCCTCCCAGGATCAGCATCAGCAGCACGTTGCCCGATTGGTGCCACGAGAGCAGCTCCGGATTGACGAACCCGAACTGCAGCGCCGACAGGTAGCCGGCAAGGCCGGCAACGGCGCCCGCCAGCGCAAAGCTCGCGAGCTTGTACCAGTACACCGGGTAGCCCAGCGAGCGCATCCGGTGCTCGTTGCTGCGGATCCCCTGCAGCGCCCGGCCGAACGCCGAATTGAGTACCACGCGCAGGAACAGGAACACGAGGACCATTGCCGCCATGACGAAGTAATAGACGTGCGTGCCGTTGGCCAGATCGAACGGCGCGAAGCCGCCGATTGCGGCGACCGGCTTGAAGTTCATGCTGATGCCGTCGGAACCGCGGCCGAATTTGGTGTCGTGGAACACGAAGTAGAACATCTGCGCAAACGCGAGCGTCACCATGATGAAGTAGATGCCCTTCACTCGCACGACGAACGCGCCGACGGCGAGCGCCGCGAGCCCCGCCAGGGCAATCGCGGCGGGCAGCGTCAGCCAAAGGTTGGCCGCCTCGTACTTGGGGGCCAGCAGGCCGAGTGCGTACGCGCCGATGCCGTAGTACGCGGCGTGACCGAACGACACGAGTCCCGTGTATCCGACCAGCAGGTCGAGGGAAAGCGCGAATATCGCGAGGATCATCACCTTGGTGACGAGCTCGGTGTAGAACGTCGCGCCGGCCAGCGGGAACAGCGCGACGAGCGCCAGCACCGCCAGCAGCGCGATCCGCTTCCGGCTCACCACGGCCGCCCGCGCGCCAGCGTCGCAGAGATTCCAGGTCTGTCGATGAAAAGCGTCGCGAGCAGGGCCGGATGCAAGGCGGCCCGCAGCGAGGACCGAGCGGGGACACAACGCAGCAGGCGGCACGCGCAGCAGCTTGGCATCGTCAGACCCGGCGGAAGAGGCCTTCCGGCCGCCATAGCAGAATCACCGCCATGAGCAGATAGACCGTGACGCCGGCGGCTTCGGGTATCAGCACCTTGCCGAACGTGTCGGCGAGACCGATCAGCAGCGCCGCCACCAGCGCGCCCCAGATCGAGCCGATGCCGCCGATCACCACGACGACAAAGCAGATGATGAGAACGCCCGTGCCCATGCCGGGATACACCGAGGACACCGGCGCCGCGATCATTCCGGCAAACGCCGCGAGCGCCACGCCCAGCGCGAAGACGAGGCGGTACACGAGATTGATGTTGAGTCCCAGCGATTGCACCATTTCGCGGTTCGACGCGCCGGCGCGGATCATCATCCCCAGCCGCGTTCGGGCAATCAGCAGGTACAGCAGTACCGCCAGCACGATGCAGACCGCCGACATGAACAGCCGGTAGACGGGATAGGACAGCGTGGCGGTGAGCGGGATCGACCAGTTGAAGATGGCCGGCACCGCGACCCCGTGCACGTCGTTGCCGACGATCAGGCTGCGCAACTCCTCGAACACCAGGATCAGCCCGTAAGTCAGCAGCACCTGCTCCAGATGGTCCCGCTGGTACAGCCGGGAAAACAGCGCCCACTCCAGCAGCACGCCGAGCAGCACCGAAAGCACGGTCCCCAGCACGATCGCGACGAACAGGTTGCCCGTCAGCGACGCCAGTGAAAACGCCATGTACGCGCCGATCATGTAGAAGCTGCCATGGGCCAGATTGATGATGCCCATGATCCCGAAGATCAGCGTGAGCCCGCTGGCGACAAGAAACAGCAGCAGGCCGTACTGGACGCCGTTCAGCAGCTGGATCAGGAACGAATAGAAGTCCATCGGGCGGCGCCGGCGTGCTGCGTCAGAAAAAGCGCGCGCGGACAGACACGACGCCTGCCCGCGCGGAAGGTTTCGCCGTCAGAGCTTGCAGCCGCGCGGCGGATCGGTCAGGTTCTTGACGGCAACCGCGACGACCTTGTTCTCCTTGCCCTCGACCTTGCGCAGGTAGATGTCGTGGATCGGATTGTGGCCCTTGTTCAGCGACAGCGATCCGCGCGGGCTGTCGAGCTTCGCCGTTTCCATCGCTTTGACGAGTTCCGCGCGTTTGGTCGTGTCGCCCTTCACCGCATTCATGCCGGTGACAAGCAGCTGCGCCGCGTCGTAGCCTTGCACCGCGTAGACATCCGCATCGGTCTTGAACGCCTTCAGGTATGCGGCGCGGAACGCGTTGTTCTTCGGATTGGAAAGGCCGTCCCCGTAATGCAGCGTCGTCAGCAGCCCCTGCGCTGCGTCGCCCTGCGCCTCCAGCGTGCCATCGGTGAGGAAACCCGCGCCGACCAGGGGAATCGTCTTCCCGAGACCGGCCGCCGCGTAGTCCTTCACGAACTTGACCGCGCCGCCTCCGGCGAAGAACACGTAGACGACATCCGGTTTCAATGCGGCGATTTCGGTCAGGTACGACTGGAACTCGACCTGCGGAAACGGCAGCGACATCTCCTTGACCACCTTGCCGCCGCCGGCCTCGAACGATTCCTTGAATCCGCCGACCGACTCGTCGCCCGCCGCATATTTCCACGTCAGCGTGACCGCGGTCTTCTTCTTCTGCTCCGCCATCACCTTGCCCATCGCGATGCCCATCTGCGAATTCGAGAACGACGTGCGAAACACATTGGGCGCGCAGAGCGGGCCCGTGATGTCGTCGGCGCCGGCATTGGGAATGATCAGCAGCGTGTTGTTGTCGCGGGCCACCTTGGACATGGCCAGGGCCACGCCCGAGTGCACGGTACCGACGAGCACGTCGACCTGGTCGCGCTTGACCAGCTTGTTGGCATTCTCCGGCGCCTTGGCGGGGTCGGATTCATCGTCGACGGTGAAGTATTCGACCTCGCGGCCGCCCACCTTGCCGCCGTTCTCCTCCACCGCCAGCTTGAAGCCGTTGGTGATGGCCGTGCCCAGCGCGGCGTAGGTTCCCGTGTAGGGTAGCATCAGCCCGACCTTGAGCTTGCCTTGCTGCTGCCCGAGCGCACCGCCAGCGGGCAGCAGCAGTCCCGCCGCCGCGATCGCGCCGATCAGGCGCATGTATCGGTATCCCTTCATGACCATTTCCTCCTGTGGCTTGCTCTTGCTGTTCCGGGGGCGGCACCTGGTGTGGTGAGTCAGAAATTCACTCGATAGTTCGCGGCGGAGTTGGCCGCCATGCTGCGTTGCTCGACCTCACCGTAGCACCGGGCTACGGTTGCGGTCTCGCGCCTTGCCTGACAGCCAACTCCACTCGCTCCTTTGTCTTCGGAACTTCTGACTCACCACACTAGCGCGCCCCCGCTGGAATCTCATGCCGCTTTCGCGCGCAGCTTGAAGCGTTGGATTTTACCCGTTGCGGTCTTCGGCAGTTCGTCGATGAACTCTATCCACCGTGGATATTTGTAGGGTGCCAGTTGCGACTTCACGTGCAGGCGCAGTGTCTCGGCCAGCGCATCGGACGCCTGGTGGCCGCTCTTCAGCACCACATACGCGACCGGCTTCGTGAGCCGCTCGTCGTCCTCCCTGCCGATCACCGCGGCTTCCAGCACGGCGGGATGCGTGATCAGCGCCGACTCGACCTCGATCGGCGACACGTAGATGCCGCCGACCTTGAGCATGTCGTCGCTGCGCCCGGAATAGAGGTAGTAGCTGTCGGCATCGATCGAATACTTGTCGCCGCTCCTGGTCCACGGTCCGCGGAACGTGTCGCGGCTCTTGTCGCGATTGTTCCAGTATGCCATCGCCGCGGTCGGGCCGCAGATCTGCAGCTCCCCGACGTCGCCCGGCTTGACCGGCTGGCCGTCGTCGCCGAGGATGCGCAGCTCGTACCCGGGCACCGGCACGCCGCTGGTCCCGTAGCGCACCTTGCCGGGTCGGTTCGACAGGAATATGTGCAGCATCTCGGTCGACCCCAGCCCGTCCAGGATCTCGACGCCGAACTGCTCGGTCCAGCGCCTGCCTATCTCCGCCGGCAGCGCCTCGCCCGCCGACGTGCACCGGCGCAATTTCAGCGTGCCGCGCGCGGGCAGCTCGGGACTCGCCAGCAGCGCCGCAAACAGCGTGGGCACGCCGTAGAAGATCGTCGGCTGGTGCTTCATCAGTCGCGCGAAGACGGCGGCGGGCGTCGGCCGCTCGGCCATCAGGATCGCCGTTGCCCCGACGGCAAGCGGGAACGTGAGCCCGTTGCCGAGGCCGTAGGCGAAAAAGAGCTTCGCCGCGGAGAACACGAGGTCGTCTTCGCGGAGGCCGAGGATCGGCTTCGCGTAAAGCTCGGCCGTCTGGATCAGGCTGGAATGGACATGCACGGTGCCTTTTGGAGCACCGGTCGAACCGGACGAATAGAGCCAGAAGCAGGCGTCATCGCAGGTGGTCGCGACCGGCGTGAACCGCGTTTCCGCGCCGGCCAGAAGCTTGGCGAACGAATCGTGACCGCCGGATTCGCCACCCGAAACGATCACATGCTTCAAGTCGGGAAGCGCGCCGAGCAGCGGCGCGAATGTCGGCAGCAGCGCCGCGGACACGATCAGCGCTCGCGCCCGGCTGTCGCGCAACATGTACTCGTAGTCCTTCGCCGTCAGCAGCGTGTTCCCCGCCACCGGCACGATGCCCGCCTTGATGCTCCCGAGGAACGCCGCCGGAAAATCGATGGTGTCGAGCAGGCAAAGCAACACGCGCTGCTCGGCCTGCAGGCCCAGTCCGACGAGCGCATTGGCGCAGCGGTTGACGCGCTCCGCGAGTTCGGCGTAGGTATACGCGCCGCCGTCGTCGATATAGGCAATCTTCCCGGCCCGACCCGCCGCGAGATTGCGCTCGACGAGATCGTGCGCGGCGTTGTAGTCCCGCGGAATATCGACGCGCGGCGGACTCACGCGATGATCGGACGTGCTGAGGGACGGCATGAGGCTCTCCTCCTGATCCTGCACTCGAAGGGCGCGGGTGCGTAGCCCGTGCCTGGCATTCAAGCCTTCGTGAACTCGATCGCGCCCTGCGGCAACAGATACAGAATGAGCGCCCTGCCGCCACTCACCGTCGGAACGTGCGCGCTGCCGGGCTCGTAGACCATCCAACCCGCGCCGTGGCCATCGAAACGTGCCGCGGCATCCAGCGGCATGATCAGGTCGATTTCGCCGGTCGGGTGGCGATGGTGGCCGCCGGCGATATTCTCCATGTCGACGACGTCGACGGAAAATCCGTGCGTCGTTTCGCCCGGCTTGATGACGCGCCCGTACTTGATGCCGGCATGTTCGCGGTTGCACATCCAGCCTCCGGCGATGCCGGCACGGCATGCGTCGACCACGGACCGGTAGGCATCACCGCTTGCCGGAAACAGGCGATTGAGGTCGGCTTCGAGCGCCTTGTCGAGCGGCCGTCCGCGAATGCGGGCCGTTACGGAGGCGACCAGGTCGGTGAATTCACTTTGGGTCATCACAATCCGTTGGGGATCCGGCAGGTCAGCGCCTTCCGTCTCTCCGTATTTTCCAAGTTGTGGCACTTTAGATCATGATTTTTTTGACGTCAAGCATAATACAGCATGTGTCGATGCGCCCTTGCTTTGAGATCCTCGAACCAAAGGCCGGGGGAAAAGACCCTTGGCCTCGCATGTATTGTAGATTGACCAATTCGACTTAAAGTGCTTGACGCAAGCCTGAATCATGCATTATATTGCCACGCTTCGAACGCAATGTGCCAATTCAGGACCGGGCCATGCCAGCAGCGGAACACTCGGAAACTACGGCTCCAGATCTTTCCGCACAGGGCACCGCGGATGTCGATTTCCTGGCGTCGATGGGTCGGCGCGTCCGCGAAGCGCGCGAGCGCCGAGGCATGGCACGCAAGGTCCTGTCGCAGAACGCCGACGTCTCCGAACGCTATCTGGCGCAACTCGAGGCCGGCGAGGGCAATGCGTCGGTACTGCTGCTGCGCGGCGTGGCGCGTGCGCTCGGAATGCCGCTCACCGATCTCCTCGAGCCGCGGGAAAATTCGGTCGAGCAGCGCCTGATCCGCCGGTTCCTCGAACGATTGCCCGAGCACCGGCTGGAAGATGTCGTGTTCCGGCTGATGCGCGATTTCGGCCATGAAGAAGCCGCCCGCAAGAAACGCGTCGCGCTGGTAGGATTGCGCGGCGCCGGCAAGACGACGCTGGGGACCGCCCTGGCGAAGGAACTGGGGTTCCCGTTCGTCGAACTCGACCGTGAGATCGAACGCGAGGCCGGCATCGGTCTGTCCGAGGTGTTCCTGCTCTACGGTCAGTCCGGGTACCGGCGCATCGAGCGCCGCTGCCTCGAGCGGATGATCGAGATGCACGCCGAGATGGTGATGACGGTGGGCGGCGGCATCGTTTCCGAGCCCGAGACTTTCAACCTGCTGCTGCTCAACTGTTTCACCGTATGGGTCAAGGCGGCACCCGACGAGCACATGGCGCGCGTCGTCGCGCAGGGCGACTTCAGGCCGATGCAGGGCAACGCCGAAGCCATGGAAGACCTGACCCGGATCCTCGAGGCGCGTGAACCGTTGTACCGCAAGGCGGACGTGACGCTCGACACGTCGGGCGAGCGGCCGCCGCAGAGCCTGCTGCGGCTGCGCCAATCCGTCCTGGCATAGCGGCGGGCATCGGCCCCATTGCAAAGACCCACTCGTCGCGCCGGCCGTCACGGACCATGTGACGCCAGCACCGATATCAGGAGCAGATCATGACCCCGGCCACACCTTCGCTCGCGCGTGAACACGAAGCTGCCGCGACGCCCTACGTCACCTACGACAGGCATCCGGACCGTTACGCGCACTGGACGCTTTCGTTCGACGGACAAGTCGCGACGCTGAGGCTCGATATCAACGAGGATCGCGGGTTGAAGCCGGGGTACAAGCTCAAACTCAACTCGTACGATCTCGGCGTCGACATGGAACTCCACGACGCGCTGCAGCGAATCCGTTTCGAGCACCCCGAGGTGCAGAGCGTGGTGGTGACCAGCGCGAAGGATCGCATCTTCTGCTCCGGCGCGAACATCTTCATGCTCGGGCTCTCGACGCACGCGTGGAAGGTGAATTTCTGCAAATTCACCAACGAGACGCGCAACGGCATCGAAGACGCGAGCCGCCACTCGGGCCTCAAGTTCATCGCCGCCTGCAACGGCACGACCGCCGGCGGCGGCTACGAGCTGGCGCTTGCCTGCGACGAAATCCTGCTGATCGACGATCGTTCCTCCGCGGTGAGCCTGCCCGAGGTTCCGTTGCTGGGCGTGCTGCCCGGTACCGGCGGCCTGACGCGCGTGACGGACAAGCGGCGGGTGCGGCGCGACCATGCCGACATGTTCTGCACCCTCGTCGAAGGCGTGCGCGCGCAGCGGGCGAAGGACTGGCGGCTGATCGACGATTTCGCCAAGCCGCAGCAGTTCGCCGACCACGTGAAACGGCGCGCGCTTGCGTTGGCAGCGCAAAGCGACCGGCCGCGGGACGCGAAGGGTGTGGCGCTGCCGCCGCTCGCGCGAACCGTCGACACCGACGGCATTCACTACGTGCACGTGGACATACGGATCGATCGCAAGGCCCGCAATGCGACGATCACCATCGCCGCGCCGACGGAAGCGGAGCCCGATGACGCCGCGGCGATCGTCGCGAAGGGAGCCTCATGGTGGCCGCTCGCGATGGCGCGCGAGCTCGACGACGCGATCCTGCTCCTGCGCACCAACGAGCTCGACATCGGCACCTGGATCCTGCGAACGACGGGCGATGCATCGGCAGTGCTGGCCGTGGACGCAACCCTGGAGCGCCATGAAACCAACTGGTTCGTCCGCGAGACGATCGGCATGTTGCGGCGGACGCTGGCGCGGCTCGACGTGACCTCGCGCACGCTCTACGCACTGATCGAGCCCGGCTCGTGCTTCGCCGGCACGCTGCTGGAGCTGGCGCTTGCCGCCGACCGCAGCTACATGCTCGCGCGGAACGAGGACGAAGCCAGCGCCCTGCCGCCACCGAAGCTCACGCTGTCGACGATGAATTTCGCTGCGTATCCGATGGTGAATGGGTTGTCGCGCATTGCCGCGCGCTTCTACGGAGAGGCGGCGCCGATCGCCCGGACACGCGAAGCCGTGGGCCGCTCGCTCTCCGCCAGCGAGGCCTTCGATCTGGGACTCGTCACCGCCGCGCCCGACGACCTCGACTGGGCCGACGAGATCCGCATCGCGCTGGAAGAGCGCGCAAGTCTCTCGCCCGACGCCCTCACCGGCATGGAAGCGAACCTGCGTTTCGGCGCCGCCGAGACCATGGAGACTCGCGTCTTCGGCCGACTTTCCGCATGGCAGAACTGGATCTTCATCCGCCCGAATGCGACGGGCGAGTCCGGTGCGCTGAAGATTTTCGGCACCGGAAGCAAGGCCCGCTTCAACTGGGAACGCGTGTAGCGCAGTCTCCCCTTCACCCGTTGCGGTCGTTCCGCGAAGGCGGGAACCAGCGCCGTTCGAAGCAAGGACACTGGAGCCCCGCGGGCGCGGGGATGACGCCGCGAATATTAACCCTGCCACTTGAATCTGGAGCTTTCATGAGCATCGACTACAGCGAAAAGATTCCGAACAACGTGGATCTCGCCGGCAACAAGACGCTGCAGCGCGCGTTGGAGCACTGGCAGCCCGGATTTCTCAACTGGTGGGGCGAGATGGGCCCCGAAGGCACGGCCGAAGCCGACGTCTATCTGCGCACGGCGACGAGCGTCGAACCCAAGGGCTGGGCGCACTTCGACTACGTCAAGATGCCGGACTACCGCTGGGGCATCTTCCTGACACCCGCCGAGGCCGGCCGCAAGGTCAATTTCGGCGAGCACAAAGGCGAGCCGGCGTGGCAGGAAGTCCCCGGCGAATACCGGTCGAATCTGCGGCGGTTGATCGTCACGCAGGGCGACACCGAGCCCGCGTCGGTCGAACAGCAGCGCCATCTCGGGCTCACCTGTCCGTCGCTCTACGACTTGCGCAATCTGTTCCAGGTCAACGTCGAGGAGGGTCGGCACCTGTGGGCGATGGTGTACCTGCTGCACGCCTACTTCGGCCGCGACGGCCGCGAGGAGGCCGAAGCGCTGCTCGAGCGCCGCTCCGGCGACGCCGACAATCCGCGCATCCTCGGGGCGTTCAACGAGCGCACGCCGGACTGGCTGTCGTTCTTCATGTTCACCTACTTCACCGACCGCGACGGCAAGTACCAGCTGTGCTCGCTCGCCGAATCGGGGTTCGATCCGCTGGCGCGCACCACGCGGTTCATGCTGACCGAGGAGGCGCACCACATGTTCGTCGGCGAGTCGGGCGTGGGCCGCGTGATCCAGCGCACCTGCGAGACGATGGTCGCGAACAGGACCGACGACCCGGCGCAGATTCGCGCCCTCGGGGTCATCGATCTGCCGACGATCCAGCGCTACCTGAATTTTCACTTCAGCGTGACGATGGACCTCTTCGGCGCCGATGTCTCGTCCAACGCCGCGACGTTCTACTCGACGGGCCTGAAGGGCCGCTTCGACGAGACGAAGATCGACGACGATCACCTGCTGGGCGGCGCCACCTACCCGGTGCTCGAGGTGCGGGACGGCCGGCTTGCGACGATTCAAGCGCCAGCGCTGAACGCTCTCAACGAGAAGCTCCGCGACGACTACATCCGCGACGCGGCGGCCGGCGTCTTGCGCTGGAACAAGATCATCGAGAAGACCGGCATCCCGTTCCGGCTCGAGGTACCGCACAAGGCGTTCCATCGCCGGATCGGACCGCTAGCAGCGGCGAACATCGGCCCGGACGGAAACGTCGTCTCGGACTCCGAATGGGCGGCGAACGTCGACCGCTGGCTGCCGAGCGCGGGGGATCGCGCATTCGTCGCGTCGCTGATGGGGCGCGTTGCGGAACCGGGACGGTTCGCCAACTGGATCGCCGCGCCGGCGCGCGGGATCAACAACCAGCCGGTGGATTTCCAGTACGTCCGGTTCAATTGAAAGGCAGGGTCAGACTCCAATTTTCTCCTCAACCGAGTTCGATCATGCCAGCGTCCATGGAAAATTCGAGTCTGACCCTCGTTTTGCTGGAGAAAATGCAATGAGCGGACCGACGGTCGATGTGCTGCGCCAGCATCTCATCGATCCCGAGATCTGCATACGCTGCAATACGTGCGAGGAGAGTTGCCCGGTTGGCGCGGTCACGCACGATTCGCGCAACTACGTCGTCGATCCGGCGAAATGCAACTACTGCAACGACTGCATCGCGCCCTGCCCGACCGGCGCCATCGACAACTGGCGGCAGGTGGCACAGGGCGAAGGCCTACCCGATCGAGGAGCAGCTGCCGCTGGGACAGCCTGCCGCCGCAGACGGAACAGGACGCCGGCGCCGCCTCCGAAATGCCGACCGAGGTCGCGCGGATCACCTCGGTTGCCACCGCGGGCCAGGGCGGCGACGCCTTTCCGCCGTGGTCGGCCGCTCACCCATACGTCAACATCTATTCGATCCAGAAGCCCGCGGTCGCAACGGTCAGCGGCAACTTCCGCCTCACGGGCGAGGGTGCCAGCAGCGACATCCGGCACATCGTCCTCGATTTCGGCGGCGCCGCGTTTCCGGTGCTGGAAGGCCAGACGATCGGCATCCTGCCGCCCGGACAAGATCGCAACGGCAAGCCTCATCACGTGCGCCTGTACTCGGTCGCCAGCCCGCGTGACGGCGAGCGCCCGCGCTACAACAACCTGTCGCTGACGGTGAAGCGCGTCACCGAGGATCACGACGGCGGACCTGTCGTGGGTGTCGCCTCAAACTACCTCTGCGATCTCGACAAAGGAGCGGAAGTGAAGGTCGTCGGGCCCTACGGCACGACATTCCTGATGCCGAATCACCCGGGTTCGAGCCTGCTGATGGTCTGCACCGGCACCGGCTCGGCGCCGATGCGCGCGATGACCGAGCGCCGGCGGCGGCGCATCGCGCTGAAGGAAGGCGGCGCGCTGATGCTGTTCTTCGGCGCGCGCGCCGAAACCGAACTGCCTTACTTCGGACCGTTGATGAAGCTGCCGAAGGATTTCATCGACATCAATTTCGCATTCTCGCGGATGCCGGGGCTGCCGAAGCAGTACGTGCAGGACCGCATCCGTGCCCGGGGCCTGGACGTGGCGCACCTGCTGCAGGACGCGAGCTGCCACGTCTACATCTGCGGTCTGAAGGGTATGGAGCAAGGCGTAGACGAGGCGTTTCGCGACGCCTGCCGCCTGCAGGGCAGAGACTGGAGCACGCTCCTGCCCGAGCTGCGTGCGCAAGGCCGCTATCACGTCGAGACCTACTGAGCCGATGAACGCTGCCGCAATGCGCGCTGACCTGCCGGCGGCTGCCGGCACGCGACGGCCGCGCGTCGCGCGACCGCGACTGATGCTGGATCCCGCCGGTGTGGCGGCCATCCGCATTCTCCGGGACGAGCACCTCGCGATGGCGTCGGTCCTCTACGGCCTGCGCGTTGCGGCGCGGCGAGCCCGCGATGACGATATCGCGCCGGACCTCCGGCTGCTTCGCGCAATGCTCGACTACATCGTCGTGTTCCCCGAGCGGCTTCATCACCCGAAGGAGAGCGAGTACCTGTTCAAGACGCTGGCCGAGCGCTGCCTGTCGGCGCGGCCGCTGATCGACGAGCTCGAGGCGGAGCACGGGCGCGGTGCAGCGCTGATCGACGGCCTGCAGGATGCGCTGGGCCAATGCGCGCGCGATGGCGGCGCGGCGTTCGCTTTCTTTGCGCAGGCGGCCGAGGGGTACGCGGAATTCCACTGGCATCACATGGCGAAGGAGGAGGACGTACTCATGCCGTTGGCCGAACGGCACCTGACCGCCGCTGACTGGGAGCGGATCGGCGCCGCGTTCCGCGAGAACGACAACCCGCTGCGGGGCACGCGGCCGAAAGAGCGGGTGGAATCGCTCTATCGCAAGATCCTGAGCCTCGTGCCGGTCATGGCACGCGCCGGCGTGGCGTCGCGTCGCGCGTCCGCGTAACGCCCCGACCGCGGGCAGCAACGGCGGCTCTACGATGATCCTCGACTACACCGCGATCAAGCAACTGCACGCCGGCGCCGCCGCCGTATCGATCGCGCTGTTCGTCCTGCGCGGCGCATGGATGCTGACATCGCCCGGGCGATTGCAGCGACGCTGGGTGAAGATCCTGCCGCATGTGATCGACACCGTACTGCTCGCCTCGGCCTTGTGGCTCGCGTGGCAATTGGGAACCGGCGACACGCCCGGCTGGCTGGTCGCCAAAGTCATCGCGCTCGTTGTCTACATCGCGCTCGGGACTATCGCGCTGAAGCGTGGCAGGACGCGCGGCGCGCGCATCGTGGCGTTCGTCGCGGCCATTGCCACCTTCGGCTACATCGTCTCGGTCGCGCTCGCCAAATCGCCGCTCGGCTTTCTCGCGCGGCTGTGAATGTGCCGCCCGAACCAGCGTAGCCAGGACACCCATGACCGCCAACCCGCTTTCCGATTCGACTGGACCGTCGTTCGACGACCCATTGGGCATGCTTTGCGCCTGCCACCGGCGCATCGAACGCCAACTCGCCACTCTCGACCGTTTGCAGCGTCACCTGCCGGAGCACGGCTGCGACACCGACGCGCGCGCAGCAGCGCGAGGCATCCTCCGCTATTTCGACACCGCGGCGCCCAATCATCATGCCGACGAGGAGGCCAGCGTTTTCCCGCGACTCAGGGCGGCGCTGCCAGGGCGCGCCGACGAACTAATCGATGAACTGGGGCGCGATCACCACGCGCTCGCTGCGCAATGGCGACGGCTGCGACCGCTGCTCGCGGGCATCGTTGCCGGGACGCGCGCGAGCCTTTCTCCGAAGCAGGTCGACGACGTCCGCACCGCCTACGCCGCGCACATCGCCCGCGAAGAAGAGGAACTCATACCGCTCGCCGCGCGGGCGCTCGACGCGGCAACCCTCTCCGAGGTCGGCAAGGAGATGGCGGCGCGGCGCGGCGTCGATTCGGCAGCGCCGACGCGCTGATCGATTGAACAAGCTCGTCTTGGTACCGTGACGCCGTTTGTTGGAAGCGGAACGGGTTGGCGTGGGTGTGACGTTGCTAGCGATCGCAACGCCGGCCATCATTCCCGCAGTCGTGCTGGACTAGAGACACCATGCCCGCCAACCAGCGGACTTTGCTAGGAATAGCGGGCGTCCTTATTGGACAAGACATCGCTTTCGCACTGGTGAGTCAGTCGGGTTGCCAAGCGCCTCCTAACGCTGCGTCGAACTCCGAATTCGACCGCGCGCCAAGGACGGCCGCACGTCGATCGCGGATTCTAGGTCGCTCACGACGGACGGCTGCCCACGCGAATCTGGCGGAACGGCATCGCTTCTCAAGCGGAGAAATTCACGGCTCCGGGACAGGCGAACCCGGAGCCGTAAGCGTTTGCGGTCGCGCGTTTGCTAATCGTCCTCGCCTGCGAGAAGCGACTTGATGAGTCCGTCGGCTGGGGTGCCCCACCCAGTCGCAAGATCCCAACCCGGCGTCGCAGGATATCCCGGTATCCCAACGAAGCTGTTGTCACCCTCCGTGATGTCGTGCATCCGGGTCTTCAGCTTTCCTTTCTTGCCGAGTTGGTAGAGGCGCGTGTTTAGGAACCCCAGCGGGCGTCCTGCCGCTTGGTTGGCGATGGCGGTGATCCCAGCCCACTGCGGCGCACCGGCGCTCGTCCCGCCAAAGATGTAGAACCCGTTGTTGCCCGGTCCAAACACCGTATCGAGGAAGCCCAGGTAGACAATGACGCCACCCTCCACGCCCGCGTTGTAAGCGACGTCTGGATAGCCACGGGATTCCTTGAGCGCCTTCGCCGTCTTATTGGACAGGCTCTCCTTTTGGTAGTCGGGCATCTCGAAGCGCATGCTCACGCCGCCACCGCCTGCGCCAAAGCCGTCGTTCCAGACCACTTCTTCTTGATAGGTACCGTTGGGATCGGCGTTCGTGGCAGTGCCGAAAAAGAGATTGGTGCCGCCGACCGTGGTGACGTTTGGCGAGGACGCGGGATAGTTGGCCACTGGGAATGGGACGAGGTCGCCGTTGATGTCCTCCCCGGCCGAGCCGTCGTCACCCGAGGAAACCAGAACGGAGATTTGATGGTCGCGGGCGCGCCTGTAGCTCTTCTCGTTGTCGGAAAATATCTTCCTGCCCTCGGCGCCGTCCTGCAGTAGCGCATATTCGGACTCGCCAAAGCTCTCGGAGATAATAAACCCGAGCTTATGGTCGATCGCATAGTTCTGCGCGTCGAGAATGGCGGCGTCGCTGTTGTCGACTGCGGCTACCACGATTATTTTCGCGCCTGGCGCGATGGCATGTGCCCACTGCACGTCCAAGCTGACCTCTTCGGCCCAGCCCACCTGATTGTCGTCGGTGTAATCGAATGGCGGGCTGCCTGGCATGTGGATCTGAAGGAACGACGGCGGCGGAGGGATCCCGAAGAGGGTATCGAAGGCGGCGAGATCGGTCTCGACCGTGGGGCTGCCGAAAGCATCGATGATAACGATGGTCTGGCCGTGGCCATCGAAGCCCGCTGCAATCAATCCGTCCAGGCTGTACGCCTTGCGAATTGCCTCCGGACCATAGCACGCGAGACGTGTGCTGTCCCAGGCGCGCAGCTCGCAGCCAAAGTGGGGCGTAGTGTCTTCCAGAACCAGAACCTTGTCACCGCGAATCGAGTGCGGTCTTGGCCCTCCGGCGAACGCCGCGTTGCTAAAGAACACGAGCGCCAGTAGCGCAGCGAACAACGCTGCGAACGTCGAGCGGAAATTATTGCCCATCGGAGCGCCTGTTGGGTCAGGGTTTGAGGTGCGGAAAGGTTTCGCGGTTAGCATTCGGTCCCCCTAGAACTGGTTGAGTGATTTTGATTACCGTTGAGTTGCCGTAACGTTGATGAATCCGGGACCTGTTTCCCCTAAACGTTCCGGCCCGCGCCACAATCATGCGCGCGAGGGTGCCACGGTAACAGAATCAATTCACGATTTGTAGTAGCCATTGTTTCTGCGATATGACATCTGCATCCGGCAGCCTCCGAGAGGCTGTCTCGATGTTCCCAACCACAATTCGCAGTTCGTGCACCGCCACGCGTTCGATCTTCTCCAGGAACAATTTACGGAGGATCCGCGCCAAAGCGTGCGACATCCGTGAATGACGAATGATCTAACCTCTTGCCGATGCAGGTCTTAGTGCGATGCAATATTTTCTGCGCAACAATTCGCCATTCCGGCGGTGGTTGACCGGGTGGCAGGGCATTGCAACGCCGGAGGAAGCCTGCGAGCAGCCGACTTGGCGGGCGATGAACGGTCTGCCGGGGCGCCCGTTCACACAAACCGGAGCTACTGCAAGCGGCGTGGCCGCAATGATTCAGTTTCGTACACGCGCCAAATGGCTCAGATGACGCGCGAATACTGTGCCCGTTCCAAGGCCAAACGCAGGTAACGGTCGAACTGCATCGCGACGGTGCGCACGAGCAGGCGCCCGCGCGGCGTCACCTTGATGCCGGACGCGCTGAGTTCGGCAAGTCCGTCGGCGGCGAGCGGCGCGAGCGCTTCGAGCTCCGGCGCGAAGTACTCGGCGAAGCGGATGCAGTGCCGCGCCTCGGCGGCCGCGAAATCGAGATCGAAGTCGCACATCAGCTTCTGGATCACGTCGCGGCGGATGAGATCATCGGCGTTGAGCTCAACGCCGCGCAGGACCGGCAGCGCCTGCGCGTCCAGGCGTTCGTAGTAGTCGTCCAGCGTCCGCACGTTCTGCACGTAGGTCGGCCCGACCTTGCCGATCGCAGAGATGCCGAACGCGAGCAGGTCGCAGTCGGGTTTCGTCGAGTAGCCCTGGAAATTGCGGTGGAGCTTGCGCTCGCGCCGCGCTACGGCCAGCTCGTCGGTGGGTTTCGCGAAATGGTCCATGCCGATATAGATGTAGCCGGCGGCGCCGAGTTTTTCGATCGCCAGCGTCAGGATCGCGAGCTTCGTCTCCGGCGCCGGCACCGCAGTGAGCTCGATACGCCGCTGCGGCTTGAACAGGTGCGGCACGTGCGCGTAGCTGTAGAGCGCGATCCGGTCCGGCGACGCGTCGATCACCTTGTCCAGCGTGGCGCTGAACCCCGCCACCGTCTGCTTCGGCAGCCCGTAGATCAGGTCGGCGTTGACCGACACGAAGCCGTTGGCGCGCGCGGCGTCGATGACGAGGCGGGTCTCGGCTTCGCTCTGGATCCGGTTGACCGCCTTCTGCACTTCGGGGTCGAAATCCTGGATGCCGACCGAGATCCGGTTGAAGCCCTGGTCGCCGAGGAACGCGATCGTCTCAGCGTCGACCTTGCGCGGGTCCACTTCGATTGATATTTCGGCATCGGGATCGAAATTGAAGCCGCCACGCAACAGTTGCATCAGCGTGGCCATTTCCTCGCGCGCGAGGAAGGTCGGCGTACCGCCGCCCCAATGCAGCTGCGCGACCTTGGGGGCGCCCTCGATCAGCTCGCCGACGATGCCGATTTCGCGGCCCACGTAGCGGATGTACTTCGCCGAGCGGCCGTGATCCTTGGTGATGACCTTGTTGCACGCGCAGTAATAGCAGATGGTGTTGCAGAACGGCAGGTGCACGTACAGCGAAAGCGGCTGCGCCTGCCGCGTCTGGTTTCGAACGTGCAGGGCATTGACGTAGTGTTCCGCCGTGAAGCCGTCGTGGAAGCGATCGGCGGTCGGATACGAGGTGTAGCGCGGACCGAAGGTGTCGTACTTCTTGACCAGATCGAGGTCGAGAACCAGGTCGGCGGAGGCGTTTGATGGCATGGCGCGGATAGGGTCAAGGGCGGGGCATCGCCCCGCGGACGCGACGATTGTCACCGGCCACGTTACAGGGGGCCTTGACCGAAATCAACGGGTGCGGCGGGCAGGGGCCGCCGATGCCGGCTCCCGGAGCACCGCGGCCACGTGACATTTCAGACCGTCAGGCAGGCTCGGACGTTGCCGGCATCCATGTCGGCACCTCTTCCGGCCTTGCAGCTATAGTGGCGCGCTCCAGAGCCGAACAGCATGGGCCCGTCGAAGAAATGCAACACGCCGGAACGGAAAGCACCGACGGCGGGGGAACGTAGCAATTCCTGGATGGAGCCCGCAACGCCCCTGCGCATCACCATCGAGCGGCGCACCTGGCAGCAATCTCGGCCTGGTGCTCCGTCTCGGCAAAGATCACCTTGACCGTGGCGCCGACGTGCCCATCCGGCCCGGCGCACAGCGCTTTCGCCTGCGCCAAGGCTTGATCGTAGGAAGGCGCCTCGCCCGCTATTTCGACGTGGCGGATTCGGACCACGCGATAGATGAAATAGGGCATGGTGTTGTCCTTCCCCTGTTCGGGTCGTTACTCGACAAGGCGCGGGTGGCCGGTTCGTCCAAGGCACGCCATGTTCACGGCCTCGATCGCGCACCGGATTGCAGGCAGTTTGCGTGGGCGGATCCGAGGAGAATGCTCGAGGTCACACAGCTGGCGATCGCAGCTTCGTACGACTCGAACAATTCGCGGAGGAGTTCTTCGGCGTGCCATTTCGGGGTCGGCGAGCACCTGGTATTCACCGAAGAGGCCAACCGCTGGATCGGCATGCCGGCGTTATGCCACATGCCGCGCTGCGCATGACCCAACCCGATGCACATGCCGGCCGCTTGCTCTAACCCGCGAATCGCCGGACCAGATACAACCCCAGAAACAGGGCGACAACCGATAACACCACGGACGCGGCCATGTACAGCGCGCATTCCGCATACGACGCCCTTTCCCACAACGCTCCCACATCAGCCGAAAAGCTGGAAAAGGTGGTAAACCCGCCGAGCATCCCCACCGCAACAAAGAGCCTGACGTCCGTGGCGTACGTCTGCGGCGGGTCAATTTTCACCAAAGCCGCGATCACCACGCCCATGATGAACGACCCGACCACGTTTACGAATAGCGTGTTGAATGGAAACGCCGCCCCCGTCGCGCGAATGATGGCGATACCTGCCAGATAACGCGCGACCGAACCGATCGCACCGCCCACGCCGACGAGCAGCAGCTGTTTCATCGAATGGGCCGAACGCCCACGGGATGCGCCAGCGGACCTCCGGAACCACCGCATGCCATCTGCGGCGGCCCCGAAGCCGCGGCCGCTAGTGCCCGGTCATTGTCCGTTCGAATCGAGCGCGCCCGGTTCTACCTGCCGTCACTGTGGTGTCCGGCACCATGCGAATGCGAGCAGCCGTGGGCGTGTCCGCACGCACGCGGGATGCCGGTCTGGCCGTTCCGACGGTGCGCAATTCCGCTGTTCGGATCCATGGCAGCAAGGAACGGCGCCGCAATCACCCTTTCGGACAGTGCGCCGCAGACCGGACACGCCGGCGACAGGCTTGATTCCATCATCGGTCGAAACTCTCGAAATTCACCACACGTCGCGCAGCGGTAGTCATACAGCGGCATGCCTATGCCTCCTCGTGGTCAATCATGAACGGGAAACGGACCGATCTATTTCAGGATGCCGTTGAGCAGCATGTAGCCGGGGATCCAGCCCGTAAGAATTCCCTCGATGACCGTGACGGCCCCGACAAACTTGGCAATGGGTTTCTGCATCACGAGAAGAAGGAAGAACAGGAACCACAAGAACGCCCACGCTCCCCAGCACAGGCCGAACCAGACGCCCCAGGTCGTCGATGCACCTTGCAGCGTCTGAATGGTCACCGGAACCCCGGTGATGGCAACGAACAAACAGAACCAACCCAATCCGCGACCATCGGCACCGTTGTACCGGTTGAGCGCAACCCAGAAATAGGTGAACGTGAACAGCAGCGTATAGGCCGCCCCTTTGATCGAACCTGCATCCGCACCTGGACCGAATGCCAGATACAGGGATATCAGCAGCGTGATACCGCCAACGAAAATATCGATGACCGAAATCTCGTTATCGCCGATCCGACCTAGCAACCAGAGGCCGTTCAAGCACAGTACGGCGCCCACATAGAACAAAGCCAGTCCTAACAGCATGGTGCGTTCTCCTCAGTCAGCTACCGAGCCATTCCAGGCGCATCCCCGCCCCCAAGGGGCCGGGACGCAGCCCGGAAACTTTCGATCGTGCCTGAACGTGTTGCGAAGTTAGTTCGGCGACCTCGGCACCTGAATGCCTTGCTTCACCTGGTGCGGCCTCCCGCTCTTCGACGGGCGGACGTCGAAGTCGAAGATTGCCCTGGGGATGTAGATCGTCGAGCACGCGTTCGGGATGTCCACCACACCGGACAATCGTCCCTCGACCGGCGCGGACCCCAGGATCATGTACGCCTGGATGTCGGTGTAGCCGAACTTCATGAGGTAATCGATGGCGTGGTTGCAGGCGTTCGCGTAAGCCAACCCCGAGTCCAGGTAATGCTGCTTCCCGCTGCCGTCTACCGAGACTCCCGAGAATGCAATCCACTCGGAGTACTGCGGATCGCGGATGCCGGGCATGAAGATCGCATTCTCGCGGACGCCATACGTGGCCATGCCGCCCTTGATGAGATCGACGTGGAGGTCCATGAACCCGCCCATCTCGATTGCGCCGCAGAACGTGATCTCGCCGTCGCCCTGCGAGAAGTGCAGGTCACCAAAGGACAGCTTCGCCCCAGGGACAAAGACAGGGTAGAAGACCCGGCTTCCCGCGGTCAGGTTCTTGATGTCCTGGTTCCCGCCGTTCTCACGCGGTGGGGCCGTCCGGGCGGCCTCGCGAGCCACCTTTTCGAAATCACCACCCTTGAGCGACCCCAGAATGGCGCTGTCAGGGAGGGGGGGCAGCGCCAGCGGCGGCACACGATGGGGGTTGGTCGCGATCAGGGCGGTCTCGCGCTTCGTCCACTTCGCGAGCAGGTCGGCCGACGGTGCGGTACCCATCAGACCCGGGTGATGAATGCCCGCGTAGGAGACTTCCGGAATGTGACGCGAGGTGGCGATGTCGCCCCTGAAGTCCCAGATCACCTTGTAGGCATCGGGGAATCGCTCCGTGAGGAAGCCACCACCGTTCTTGGTGGCGAACACGCCGGTGTAGCCCCAACCCATACCGGAGAACGGACCCGTGTCCTCCTGATCGCAGGCGTCGATCTCGAGGATGTCGACGATCAGCAGGTCGCCAGGTTCGGCACCCTCGACGTAGAAGGGTCCCGTGAGGACGTGCACCCCTGGCAGCGGGGCATGGCGAACGTCTTCTGCCGAGTCATCGTTGTGAATGGCGCCGTCGAACCACTCGCGGATATCCGCGCGGAAGACTTCGCCCGGCTTGATGGTTACGGCCGCGGGAATGTCCGGGTGCCATCTATTGTGTCCAACAAGTTTCTGGTCTTTGAACTTCTTGGTGTTATCCATCGGGAACAGATTCTTTGGCATATCGTGACCTCTCGTTCGTCAGCTGCTTACCGTTGTGAAACTCCGACACGACAAATGTCCACGTTGATCCCCCGGTACCTCCTCCTTTCGTGAATTGATTTGATAACCGATGTGGCGGCCGGCGTGGAACTCCGCAGATCGGGCTGGCAGGGATCCGGCCTGCGAATTCACCGTCCAGAAGCCAGGACGATCCCGACGACTGCGATCGCGAGCTCCGCCGCGATCGTCATGGCCTTGGGAGGCGCATGAGGGTCGGGGTCAGCGGGAGCACCGGAGTCCACCTGCGGGCGCCGGTTGAAGGCAACGAGGTCACCACGTCCGGCTCGTCGCGGCTCTTCTCCGCGTGGTCAATCGCGGCAACCAAGGCAGTACGCGACCCGCACTTGACCATGGGTATCGAAAAGACTCGCCTCGCCTCGCTGCCGCACACCGAACATGTGACCGACTCCGGTGCCGTGCCGAGCGGCCGAGTTACCTCGAACACACCGTCCCGGTCACACCTGTACTCGTATGTGGCCACCACGCTCCTCCGATGTCAGTCAACAACGTCGCATTCCGTTGGCAGCACAAATCGTAGGAGCGTATCGGATGCCGCGAATCCCTTATAATGGCGATTGTTGCTCACCCGAACAGGTGAACTTTGATTCACCTGAACGGGTGAACATCGCTTCATCCAATTGGGTGAACTCCAACCACGCGGACGCCCACGTGGCGGCGGCGCCCGGGCATGCGGAAAAACGGGAGTTTCAAACTGCCCGCGTCCCGAAGCAGCGCAAGCCGCGTTCAACCGGGCACGAGCGCGCTCACGCGCCAGCCGGGCTTCGCCGGCCGGCCTGTAGCGTCAACAGCTCATCGGAGCGTGGAAGGACAACTCTCGATTTGCGCACGGCCACAGAACCGGCCGCGCTCAGGCAAGCGAGCATGCGCCACGAGCGTGACGAGCGCGGTGATCCTTGCAGCGACTTGCCGTGCGGCAGCCACAATCAAGCGCGGCGCAACAACGAAGGCTAGTCGTTGTCGACGCACCTTCTGGTGTGGAGGTGAACGAGCTCCATCTGGCCGTGCGTATTGGTCTTCTGGAAAATTTGCTTGAGATGGCTGCGGGCAGTGTTCTCCGAGACGTGCAGTCTCCGGGCCGTGTCGACGAGCGAATGTCCGGCAATGATCATCACGCCCACCCGTGCCTGGGCAGGGCTCAATCCGAACTGCTTGACAAAGGAACACGTATGGATGTCGTGCTCGACCTGCGGATTTCTTGCCGTGACGAGTACGAGCTCGGCAACCCCGCCCGTTTCCGCCTGAAAAACCTTGCCGGCAGGATAGATCGACACGACGGTCGGGCGTTGGGCACCTGGCGCGGACAGAGTCACTGCTCGCGTCCTGTCTCGGGCGTCGCGCGCGGCACCCTCGGCGACGTCCCGGATTGCCTCGCGCAGGGCAGTACGATCCACCGGGGTTGCGGCAGCAAGCCGGCCTTCCTCTATGCAGAGCCCGACACTCGGCACGGAAAGCGCGGTGGCACTTCTGTTGCAATGCACGACGCGGCCGTCCGCGTCGACCAGTATCGATGGGTGCGGGTAGCGATCGACGACCCCCATCATTGCCGTCGCGAGATCACTTGCCTGGCGCAGCCGCCAACGATTCTCGAGCGCCAGCGAGGCGTGCGCGAGCACCGCCTTGAGACTCGACCTCTCGCGTTCCCCGAAGGCGGCCTGGTCCTCCCCTCGGTGGAGACTGATGTAGTAGATAAGCTGTCCGCGACGAACCGCCACGCCAGACATGCAGTGCAACAGTCCATGCGGCTTGAGCAGGCCCCGATAGAAATCGGTCTTGAGCAAATCCCTGTTGCTCAATAACTCGTCGCCGGTCATGACTCGGCCGACCGTATATTCGTCGCTCGAAAGGAACCACGGGTTGCGCGACGCATATTCTGCGTAGGTCTTTCGAAAACCCGGACTCTCCGGAAATTCGCAAACGACCGCACCTCGCCCGGAGCCGAAATGATGTTGTGAAAGGGTTGCCAGCTGGCTGTCAAGCCGATCCCGCAGCAACGCCAAGGCGTCGCTCCAATCACCGTCCGCATCGGTCAAGGCGTGTATTGTGTAGAGGAGGGATTCG
Organism: uncultured beta proteobacterium; assembly: GCA_963726775.1. Classification (GTDB taxonomy): domain Bacteria; phylum Pseudomonadota; class Gammaproteobacteria; order Burkholderiales; family Casimicrobiaceae; genus CAIWHR01. Next base: position 72,800 of record CAVSDL010000011.1, on the reverse strand, counting down.
AGAGGGGGCTTCGATTTGCCCAGTGGATGCGCTTGCGCCATGATCGCAGCAGCCCCTTCAAGAACGAAATCCGCCAGCGGACGGATCAGGACGCGATTGCCGGGAAGCGCGTACATGCGCTGCCCAATTGCCCCCTGCGTCGGTGGTTTAGCAGTGTTTCCGCTATCGACGGCAAAGTCAACTCCACGCGCACGGTGCGGTCTTTGCGCGGTTATCGCTCGCGGCGCACCATTCGTGCTTCACCATTATTCGGAGTTCAGCCCTGGGGCGAACTCGTCGATGCGGCTGCGCGCCGATTCTTTCCGTATTCCCTCATGAGGATATTGCAGCGTAGATTCGGCGAAACCGGACGCGAGGACGAGTTGTGCCAGGACTCGTTGCAGCGAATAATCGCCTGCGCTCGGCAACGCCGCCTGGCCTCCCGACCGACCGCCCCCCGACACTTGCCGTGATCCGCGTCAAACGAGAGTACCAATCCTGGGTCGCGAACGAGACCCTGGAAGACTATGCCCTACGCTACGCCGCGAAGTCGTACAGGCGCTGGGCGCCGGGCGTCCTCGCAAATACCGCAATCGGCGGAATTTCCTTTCTCGCGCTCGAGGCAATCGGCGGAAGCCTCACCGTCAATTACGGGTTCCAGAACGCATTGGCGGCCATCATCGTCGTTTCGATTCTCATCTTCGTGATCAGCCTGCCCGTTGCATATTACTCAAGCGTTGCCAATGTCGACATTGATCTCCTCACCCGAGGCGCCGGATTCGGTTACATAGGCTCTACGATCACGTCCCTGATTTACGCCTCGTTCACCTTCATTTTCTTCGCTCTCGAAGCCGCCATCATGGCACAGGCTCTTGAAATAAGCGTCGGATTGAATGTGGTCGCGGGATACCTGGTGTGCTCGCTCATAATCATCCCCCTCGCGTTCTATGGCGTGACGCTGATCAACAGGCTGCAGCAATGGACCCAGCCCGTCTGGGCGATCCTGTTGATACTTCCCTTTGCATACATTCTGTATCGGGAACCGGGCGCTGTGGCCGCATGGTCGAATTATCCGGGCAACGCCACGCCGGATGGCCAATTCAATTGGCTCGCGTTCGGTACCGCCACCGGAGTGCTGTTCTCCCTCGCGGGTCAGATCGGGGAACAGGTCGACTATCTGCGCTTTCTGCCGGAGAAGAACGTGCAGAACCGGATTTCCTGGTGGTCCGCCCTGCTTTTCGCCGGGCCGGGCTGGATCTTCATAGGCGGATTGAAGATCCTCGCAGGTGGATTTCTCGCGTTTCTGGCAATTCGCGCCGGAGCAGCTGTAAACGAGGCAGTCGTTCCCATCCAAATGTATGTCAAGGGGTACGAGTATGTATTCGACGATCGCGCTGTGGTCCTGGCCGCGGCGACCTTGTTCGTCGTGATCTCACAGATCAAGATCAATGTCACTAACGCCTACGCGGGCTCGCTCGCGTGGTCCAACTGTTTCGCCCGTCTGACGCACTATCATCCAGGCCGTGTTGTCTGGCTGGTATTCAATGTGCTCATCGCGCTCTTGTTGATGCTTCTCGGTATTTTTGCAACGCTGGAGGCCGTCTTGAGCGTCTACTCCAATGTCGTGGTCGCCTGGATCGGCGCGCTGGTCGCCGATCTGTTGGTACTTAAACCACTCGGCGTCAGTCCCGCGTATATCGAATTCAAGCGTGCCCACCTCTACAACATTAATCCGGTCGGATGTGGCGCCATGCTGATTGCGTCCGTGATTTCGATCAGCGCCTATGCAGGCTTGCTTGGTGAGGCTTGTCGCGCGTTTGCCGCCTTCATCGCCTTGGCCACCGCATTCATCGGGGCCATAACCATTGGCTACGTCACCCGGGGCAAGTACTACATTGCCAGAGCCGATACCCATTTCCGCAACGGTGACCATCCGGCGCTCGTCCAGTGCTGCATCTGCGAAAGGCATTACGAGCCGCCTGACATGGCTCACTGCCCGTTCTACCAGGGTGCAATCTGCTCTCTCTGTTGCGGTTTGGAAAATCACTGTCACGATTCCTGCAAGAGTTCTGTCACGAGGAAGGCGACGGCACTGGATGCCGCCGCCACCGGGACGCCAACGTTCAAGCCGCATCTCGGACGCCGCCTGGGCCGTTTCTTCGGGCTATTCAGCATCGCTTCCGCGTTGATCGGCGCCGTGTTCCTCCTGTCCTACCGCTTTCTCAGCGCGGATGCCTCGCCCGCAGAACTCGACCTGGCAAACATACTCGCCCGCATCTACTTTGCCACATTGGTCGTAATTGCAGTCGGAACGTGGTGGATCGTGCTTTCACACGACAGCCGCGAACTTGCCGAAGGCGAGCTTGTGCAATCGCTGCACCACCTTGAAATGACTCGGGGCCACCTCGTCGAGTCCGAGAAGATGGCATCCCTCGGAGGCCTGGTTGCCGGCGTCGCCCACGAGATCAACACACCCGTGGGCATTGCCGTGAGTGCCGCGTCTTACCTCCAGGATCGAACCGACGCCATCAGAGAGAAATTCGAGCGCGGAGCCCTCGCGCAGGCGGATCTGAAATCCTATCTCGATGACGCTGCGCAGTCCGCGCGACTCCTGCTGTCGAATGCCAATCGGGCCGCGCAATTGGTGCAAAGCTTCAAGCAAGTAGCGGTAGACCAGACCAGCGACGAGAGGCGGCGTTTCGACCTGCGCAAATACATCGAGGAGACGCTTCTCACCCTGCAACCCGAACTCAAGGGAACACGCGTGGCGGTCCACGTCGATTGCGCGGCAGGAATCGAAATGGATAGTTACCCCGGACCCCTGGCGCAGGTCGTGACGAACCTCGTTCTCAACTCACTGCAGCATGGGTTCGAACCCGGCATGCCCGGAGCCATACGAATCAGCGCGCACGCAGCCGCCGATGATGAAGTTATCATCCATTGCGAGGACGACGGCCGTGGCATCCCTCAAGGTCTACACGACAAGATCTTCGAGCCGTTCTTCACCACGCGGCGCGGATTTGGCGGCAGCGGCCTGGGTCTCCACCTCGTCTACAACATCGTGACCATTCGCCTCAACGGTTCAATCGAGGTCATGGCCCGAGCAGGCGGTGGAACGCTGTTTGTCATACGCCTGCCGCGCGTTACCGTCCCCACATCGAGTCTGGCAAGCGCACTGCGAACCACGCCACGGAGCCTCACATGAACGCGAACGCATCGCACGACGACGCACCGGAAATTGGTGTGCCTGGAAAACAAGCTCCGCTCTCGCGGGACGCGTGGGTTGTGTTGTTGGTGGACGACGAGCCCGAGATCCACGAGATCACGAAGCTCGTGCTGGCCGATACGTCGTTTTCGGGAATTCCCATTGAACTGCACAATGCTTATTCGGCTTCCGAGGCGAAGACGTTTCTCGAAAGTCATCGCGACACGGCGTTGATGCTGCTCGATGTCGTCATGGAGACCGATGATGCGGGGCTGCGGCTCGTCACCCACGTTCGGGAGCAGATAGGGAATACGGACCTTCAGATAGTCTTGCGCACGGGGCAGCCCGGCATGGCGCCGGAGCGTGAAGTTATTCCGGGATACGACATCAATGGGTACTTCCTGAAGACCGATATGGTCGCGCAAAAGTTGCGATCGATCGTGATCTCGTCGCTGCGCGCGTACAAATACATCAAGACGCTTAGACCACGTGAGGCCGGCGTGGCCATCCCGCAGCTGGGTGTTTTCGAGGGCTACCAACGGATCGCAATAGCCGAAGAATTCGCCAAAGCCATTGGGACCAATGCCCTGCATCTGCTGGCGCAGCCCCAGGTCCATCTAGCGTCCGGCGCCATTGCCGCGATCGAACTGATACCGAACTGGCGGAGAGGCGACACAATCCTCGGCCCGGCACAACTCACCGAAGAGATTCGCGACCCCGAATTGCGCCTGAAATTCGACGAGTGGCTCATTCGTCAAGGCTGTGCATGGGCACAGTCGTGGCAATCCCTTGGTTTGCCACCCTTTCGCATCTCGCTCCCCGTCCTGACCGAAAACATCTGGAACCGCGAGATATTGTCGATCATCGAAGGGCACGTATCCCGCCTCGCAGTTCCTCACGATACACTGGACCTGGCGGTGCCGGAAACGGCGCTGCTCGGCGAACGCCCGAAGGCACGGGACGCGGTCGCGTTCCTGCAGTCGATCGGCATATCGGTCACGCTCGTCGATTTTGGATTGGGGCTCCTGTCCCTGCCGCAGTTGCAGCAGCTGTTGCCACGTCGGGTAAAGATCCACAAGACATTCGTGCGTCACGTGGCCCAGAATCAGGAGCGCTCCGCAATAGCTCGTTCCATCATCGCGCTTGCGCACACGTTAGGGCTGACGGTGATCGCAGACGGCATAGTGGGCGAACAGGACCTGCAGTTCTTCAAGTGGGAGAGTTGCGATATCGGGCAAGGTGATTTGCTCGCCAGGCCGCTGGCGGTCGCGGATGTCAGTACCTCGCTACTTTCGGAAGCAGCTCCGGCCAGCTGGAGTGTTTATTTGCACTGAACATTGCCCGTCCTTTGCGGCAAGTACCTGAGGCTGCGCCGAGGCGGGCTGCTCCGCGGCGACAGTCAGGTCGGCGTCATCACCTCATAATTTGCGTCGATGTGCCGACGGCGCGCCGGCAAATTGGGCAGATGCGCACCAGGCACGCGGTTTCATCGCCGCCGGTGCAGGTAAATCGACACGACGACCGCAACGCCAACAGCGACGCCGAAAAGCACGCGCTCGACCTGCCTGATGTCGCCGAGGGCCGCCTCCAGTGTCGCTCCGGCTAGATATCCCGCACCGACCCAGCACGCACTCCAGATCGAGGCGCCGATGGCATTCAACACCGCGAAATGCAGCCAGCCGACACGGCTCATGCCGATCGCCACCGGCCCGACGATACGCAGACCGTACATGAAACGTACCGCGATCACGGCGAGTTCCGGGTGGCGTTCGATCAACGCGGACGCGCGGACGGCGCGCGGCTGCAGCCGGGAGAAGCGCGCGAGCACCCGGGTTCCGGCGTGGCGCCCGACGGCGAAATAGATCTGGTCGCCGACGAAGCCGCCGATCGCGCCTACCGCCACCAACGGCGGCAACGCCAGGTAGCCGCGGTGCGCCGCGAGACCCGCCAGCGCGAGGATGGTCTCGCCTTCGAGTAGGGCACCGGCGAACGCGACCCAGTAGCCATGCACCGGAATCAGGTGCGCCAGGTCGGACGTCACTGCGAGCGACCGTACGCGGTCAAGGCAACGCCGCGGCCTGGACGCCGACCTTGCCGCGCATTGCGATCAACCGCGCGACAATGTGGACGCTGCGGCCGGTCTCGAAGCGGGTGAATATGCAAGGCCATTCGCGGCGCGGCACTTATTCCGCATCGCCCGCGCGGTGCTTGAGCGCCAGTGCCCGCGCGTACACGACGTCACGCGGGAGGTCGGTTGCGGCCGCCGCAACGCGCGCCGCGCGCGCCGGGGGCAGCTCGGCGACCAGCGCGGCCAGCCAGCGATCGACCTCGGGAGATACCGCGGCCGCCGGGTCGGCAGCCACGGGAGAGCCGGGGGCGTCGACGATCAGCACGAACTCGCCTCGGTCACGGTGGGGCTCGGCGGCGAACCAGGCGGGCGCCTCGGCAAGCGGGAGTCGGGTGATCGTCTCGAATTTCTTGGTGACTTCGCGCGCGACGACAAGCGTCCGCTCGCCGCCGAGCGCCTCGGCAAGGCGCGCGACGCTGCCGGCAACTCGATGTGGCGCCTCGTAGATGATCAGCGCCAGCGGCAGACGCGCGACGCACGCGAGGAGCTCGCGTCGCGCTTTTCCCGCCGTCGGAAGGAACCCCAGAAAAGCGAAGCGTTCGGCGACGAGGCCTGCGGCGGACACCGCGGCGATCGCAGCGTTGGCGCCCGGTATTGGAACGACGGGCAGGCCCGCATCGCGAGCAGCGCCAGCCAGGCGCGCGCCGGGATCGCTCACCGCCGGCGTGCCGGCATCGCTGACGAGCGCAACGCTCTTGCCGGCGCGCAGCAGTTCGACGATGTGCCCGGCGCGCCGCGCTTCGTTGTGTTCGCGCAGGGAGACGGGTCGCGTGGCGATGCCGTAATGCCGCAACAGCACCGTCGCGACCCGCGTGTCCTCGGCGGCGATGACGTCGGCGCTGCCGAGGATGTCGAGCGCACGCAGCGTCACATCGCGGAGATTACCGAGCGGCGTGGCGACCACATATAATGTCCCCGACACGGCACGAAAGCGCGCTGCCACCGCGGCTTCCGCGTTTTCGTCAGCCCCTGTCCCGTGCACGTGAATTCCGACTCCGTCGCATGACCGCCTACCTCCGCTGCCGCCGCGTACCGTCGCGCCGCGCGCCTTGGCGCATTGCGGCCGTGGCGCTGGTGGCTGCCGCCGGGCTGCCGGCATTGTCCGCTGGGCAATCACCCGCGGCAAGCGTCTCCGAGCCGCCCGCGGCCGTTGCGCCCGGACGCGGCGAACCGCCGATGGTGCTCGTGCTTCCGCTTGCCTCGGCAACGTATGGCCGGGCGGCCGCCGCAGTGAAAGCCGGTTTTCTCACCGCCGCCGATGCTGCAAACGTCCGGCCCGCCGTGATCTCCCACGGCGACGGCGATGTGCTCGTCGCGTTCGCACAGGCGGCGAAGACAGGTGCGCGCGTCATTGTCGGCCCGCTCGTGCGTGATGATCTGAGGACCCTTGCGACCGCCGGCATCACGCTGCCGTTGACGCTCGCGCTGAACCAGCTCGACGACGGCATCGCGCTGCCGCCCAACATGTATGCGCTGGCGCTCGCAATCGACAGCGAAGCGCGCCAGCTCGCCCGGCACGCTCGCGATGCGGGCGCCACGAGCGTCGCCGTCATCGGCAGCGATACGCCGCTGCAAAAACGGTTCGCGGTCGCCTTCATCGACGCCTGGCTGCTGCTGGGCGGCGCGGCGCCCGTATCGCTGCATTTCGACCGCACGCCCGACATGCTCGCGCTGCTGCGGCGGGAATTGGCCAGAACGCCCGTCGATGCGGTGCTGCTTGCCGTCGACGGTGCCGACGCAGCGCTCGTCAAGCCTTACGTCAGGGCGGCCGCGGCCTATGCCGGAAGCCAGGTCAACGATCGGCAGCCGCGCGAGGCGCTGCGCGACCTCGACGACGTGCGCTTTGTCGAGATTCCCTGGCTTGCCGAGCCGGACGCGAGCGCGTTCGCAGGCATCCCGCGACCCGATTTTCCGAACGCCGCATTCGACCGTCTCTACGCCCTGGGCCTCGATGCGTTTCGTGCCGCGCAGGCCCTCGCCGACGGCCGCACCGAGGCGCTCGAATTCGAAGGCGCCACAGGGCGTCTGGCGCTCGAGCGATCGCGCCAGTTCGCCCGCGAAGGACGCATGCTGCAGTTCCGAGCCGGCGAGATCGCGCCCGTCCTCGCCCGATGACGCCGAACACGGCGCGTGCCAGCGCCGGCGCACGCGCCGAGGTGCTCGCCGCGAATTTCCTCCTGCGCCAAGGCCTGACGATCGTCGAGCGCAACTGGCGCCGCCGGTGCGGCGAGCTCGATCTCATCGCGCGGGACAGCGGCACGCTGGTGTTCGTCGAGGTTCGGCTGCGAACCCGCACCGACTTCGGCGGTGCGGCGGCCAGCATCAACGCCGCGAAGCGCGCGCGGATGATCGCCGCTGCCGGACATTACCTGGCGCGTCTTTCGGGCACGCCGCCCTGCCGCTTCGACGCGGTGCTGCTCGATGCGCTCGATCCCGCGCGGATCGGCTGGCTGAAGAACATCATCGAGACCTGAAGTCGCCGCGCCTGCGGCAGAACAACCGCCGATTCTTGCTACAATCGTGCATTGTCGGCATTCGTCCCCAAATGGAATCCGTAGAGCGCATCCGAGCCCATTTCGCCGAAAGTGCGAAATTGAAGCACGATGCCGCCGACGCGCTTGCGCCGGCGATCGCCCGCGCCGCCGCCCTGCTTACCGAATGCCTGCTCGCGGACGGCAAGGTTCTTGCGTGCGGAAACGGGGGGTCCGCATCGGATGCGCAACACTTCGCGGCGGAGATGGTCGGTCGCTTCGAGCGCGAGCGCCCGGAGTTGCCGGCGATATCGCTGGCCACGGACACCTCGATCCTGACGGCGGTCGCCAACGATTACTCGTTCGAGCAGGTCTTCGCGAAGCAGGTGCGCGCATTCGGCGCTGGTGGCGATACCCTGCTGGCGATCTCGACGTCGGGCAATTCGGCGAACGTGATCGCTGCGATCGAGGCGGCGCGCGAACGCGACATGCGCGTCGTCGCGCTTACCGGCAAGGGCGGCGGCCGAATCGCCGGCATGCTCGCCGAGAGCGACGTCCACCTGTGCGTTCCGCACGACAGGACCGCGCGCATCCAGGAGGTTCACCTGCTGATGATCCACTGCCTTTGCGACGCCATCGACACCACGCTGCTCGGGGAGGAGTGATGCGCGCTCGGCTGCATGCAGACGCGGCGCTGCTGACCGCGATGCTCGTCGTCGGCGGCCCGGGGCTGACGGGCTGCGCACCCATTGTGGTCGTCGCCGGCGTCGGCGCCGGCGTCATGATCGCCACCGACCGCCGCTCGACAGGTGCGCAGGTCGACGACGAGGCGATCGAGCTCAAGGTCGCAACGGCCGCGAGCAATCGTTGGGGCAACGACGTTCACCTCAACGCGACGAGCTACAACGGCGCGGTGCTGCTGACGGGCGAAGCGCCGACCCTCCAGATCCAGGACGAGATCGGCGAGCTCGCCAGGAAGACCGACCGCGTGCGCACCGTGCAGAACGACATGGTGATTGGGCCCGCCAGCGACATGGGCGCGCGCACCAACGATTCCTATATCACGTCCAAGGTGAAGGCGCGCTTCGTCGAGGCCGGCAAGTTCGCGCCCAACCACGTGAAGGTCGTTACCGAGAGGAGCGTCGTCTACCTGATGGGAATCGTGTCACGCGAGGAAGGCGATGCCGCGGCGCAAATGGCCGCCACGACCTCGGGCGTCGCGAAGGTCGTCAAGGTCTTCGAGTACACGAACTGATTGCGCGATGGCTGCACCGGTCACGATCCCGGCCTGGAGCTTTTCCGCGAAAATCGCCACCGCCGCCGACGCGCTTGCGCGCATTGCGTCGCTGCCGCGACCGCTCGTGTTCACCAATGGCGTTTTCGACGTGCTGCATCGCGGCCACGTCACGTATCTCGATCAGGCGCGCGGGCTCGGCGCGTCGCTGGTGGTCGCCGTCAATTCCGACGCGTCGGTGCGGCGCCTCGGCAAAGGTGACGACCGTCCGCTCAATCCTCTGGAAGATCGCATGGCGGTCATCGCGGCGCTCGCTGCCGCCAGCCTCGTCGTGCCTTTCGACGCCGACACGCCCCGCGACCTGATCGTCGCGTGCAATCCGGATGTACTCGTGAAGGGCGGCGACTACACGGCGGCGAACACCGCGGGCGCCGCTGAGGTGATCGCGGCAGGCGGCCGCTATGTCGCCATTCCTTTCCATTTCGACCGATCGACGACGGACCTCCTGCGCCGTATCCGTGGCTAACCATCGTCGATGGGCCGGCCGCACCTTCGCTTCCGTGAACCGCTTCGCGCATCCCGTCCGGCAAAGCCGCTGCGCGGCGATGACGGATTCTGCATCAGCCTGCTAGCGGCGATTGCGATTCAGAAAATCGGCGAGGATACCCTTCTTGCTGCGCTCGATCGCGGCGTCGAGCGTGCGGTCGTTCGGATCGTATTGCTTCGCCTTGCGGAAGGCGTTGATCGCATCCTGGTGGTAGCCCTCCGCCTGGAGCGCCTCACCCAGACAGCGCCAGGCGTCCGCGTTGCCGAGCTCGAGGTCCGCCCAGGCTCGACATAGTTCGGCCGCGCGGCGCCAGTTTCCGGCTTGCAGCATTCGCGGGCCTTCGGATTTGAGTTCCTGCGCCTTGGCATGCCGCTCGACCATTTCCCTCGTAAGCCCCGGGTCAACGGGGTTGGACGGCGAACTGCGAGGCGTCGCGCCTGCGGCTGCCGAGGGCGGGGCGGACGCCGGCGCCGCCGGCGTGATGCCGCCACGTACGCCGCTGAGCGCGCCTTCGACCAACCCGCCGGGGAATAACGACTGCGCCGACGGCAGCGCCTGCGTGATCGACGTTCGCACCCACGCGATCGATTGTGCCATCGGATGGTGCCATGCCACGCCGTAAAGCCACAGCATCGCTGCCAGACCGCACACACCGGTCACCGTGTTGAGCACTCCTGGCGGCCCGTGCGTCACCAGGCAATCCTGCGCGAAGTCCCAATCGGTCTCCTGGTTCTGCGTAACCTTTTCGTAGGCAACCGCGATCAGGATCGGCGACAGCAGCGGAAATCCGCAGCCCACGCCCTCCCACCAGACGCGAAACGCGCGCTTCACCGCGCGCCGGAGCTGCGCGCGCGTGTCCCGCGGCGCGTACGCGTCCGAAATCGAAAACTGCAGATAGCCGCCAAACAGCCACTTGCCGGGCGTCGTCTGCAATGCCGCGGTCAGCAGCGCCTCGATCGGGACCCAAGTGCCGGTGATCAGCACCGGCGCAAGCAGTGGATGCCCGACCCAGTACGCGAGCGACGGGGGCATCGCACCCAGGTCGCGGAGCTGGAACAGCAACAACGCGAGGACGAGGCCCCAGATCGCATAATCGAACAGGCGCGCAGCAAGGCGATTCCACGGCCGCGGCTCGCTCGTCCGGCCGGCCTTCGCGCGCTCGAGTTCGGCCATCCGCAACTGGAAGATCCAGCTGGCGTCCTCCTGCGGCTGGTTGGTCCCCAGGAACACGCTGCGCTCGCGCCGCCAGTTGAGGATCGCGAGATCAGTCTGCGGCAACAGGCCGTCTCCGGGTGCCGTTCGGCGCCGACGCGCCCACGCGACGCCGTGCACGATCGCATAGACAATGGTCAGCCCGAGTAGCGTCAGCGTCAGCCAGATCAGCACCTGCTTCGCGACCAGCACGGTGTCGGACGGCGTGACGAACACGATGGCGGCGGCGATGAATGCGCCAAACACCGCGCACAGCGCTGCGGTCACGATCGTCGAGCGGCCCAGCGACGCGACCGGTTCGGTCAATCCGGGATGATGGAAATCCTGGTCGACCGGCGGTTCAACGCCGTCGAGCCCGGTTTCGAGGATATCGTCGGGCCCGGCCTCCGGTTCAGGTGCGCGGACGTCGGTCTGCTCACCCGCCTCCGCCATCGCATTGCTGACGACATGGGCGATCCGCTGTTCGGTCGTGCCGTCGGAAACAGCGAGTTCCCGGTCATACCGGACGCGACGGTCATGATCGCCCAATATGCGGCTGGCATGATTGATGAAGCGCAGTGCCTCTTCGACGTTGCCCTGTCCGTCACGCGTCTTGGCGTAATATTTTCGGATCAGGCGGCGCAGTGACGCCCTGACCTCCTCATCCGAGGCGGCCTGCGGTATGCCCAACGCCTCATAAAGCGTGGCTCTCATTGGATCCGGTTGGCGCGAAAGCGCGCGGCCTCACGCAGGAATATTCGGCGAAAACCGTTTCCGAGGCAAGTGCAGATAAGCAAAAATCGGGCCGAATTTCCGAATCGCGGCGAAGCGGAGACGCTGCGGCACATCGGCGAAAAGGGCAGCCCGCAGGCTGCCCTCTTGGTGGTGATGGACGAGGGCCTATTCGCCCTGTTGTTCCTTGTGGGTATGCGCAAGCTTTTCGCGAATCCGCGCGGACTTGCCCGAACGGTCGCGCAGGTAATAGAGCTTTGCGCGGCGCACATCGCCCTTGCGCTTGACCTCGATCGACGCCAGCAGCGGCGAGTAGGTCTGAAATGTGCGCTCCACGCCTTCCCCGCTCGAAATCTTGCGGACGACGAACGACGAGTTGAGCCCGCGATTGCGCTTCGCGATGACCACACCCTCGTAGGCCTGCACGCGTTTGCGCTCGCCTTCGACAACGCTCACGTTGACGATCACCGTGTCGCCCGGCGCGAATTCCGGGATCGTCTTGCCGAGGCGGGCGATTTCTTCCTTTTCCAGCGTTTCTATGATGTTCATGCCGCGTTCTCCTGGTTGATTCGATGGCCGATGGCCTGGCGCGCAGCGCAGGGCGCCCCCTGATGCGCACGTTTTGTGGTGAAAGTGGCCGTACCGCGCCTTCCGTCCTTCCCGAGCTTACTGTTGCTGTTGCTGCTGTTCCTGCCGGTATTCGCCCAGCAGCGCCGCCTCTTCCTCGGTGAGCGCTCGGCCTTCGAGCAAGCCGGGCCGCCGCTCAAACGTCCGGCCCAGCGACTGCTTCAACCGCCAGCGGCGGATTCCCGCGTGGTGGCCTGACAACAGGACCGCCGGCACGGGGTCGCCCCCGTACTGCTCGGGCCGCGTGTAATGCGGACAGTCGAGCAACCCGGCCACGAAGGACTCCTGCTCCGCGGATTCAGCGTCGTTCAACACGCCCGGACGCTGCCGCACGATCGCATCGATCAGCATCAGCGCCGGCATTTCGCCGCCGGAAACCACGAAATCGCCGATCGCGATTTCCTCGTCGACCTCACGCGCGATGAAGCGTTCATCGATGCCTTCGTAGCGCCCGGCGACGAGCACGTATCCCGTATGATCTGCCGCCGCGGCGAGTTCGGCAACGCGCGCGTGCGTCAAACATGTTCCCGCCGGCGACAGGTATATGGTCCGCGTCGTCGTGCAGCCTTCCCCGCGTTGCCGCGTTTTCGCCGCGGCCAGCGCCTTGGCCAGCGGCTCGATCAGCATCACCATCCCCGGTCCGCCACCATAGGGACGGTCGTCGACGGTCCGATGGTTGTCCGACGCGAAATCGCGCGGGTTCCAGGTTCCCAGCTGCCATAGCCCGCGCTCCAGCGCACGGCCGGTCACCCCGAACCGCGACGCGTGATCGACCAATTCGGGAAACAGTGTGACAACGTCGATCCGCATCGCTCGTTACCCTGCCGTGGTCTCCTCGCCGGCCTTGCCCGGCGCATGTCGACGCGCGGCCTCGCGTACGCCCCCTAGTATTCGTCCGCCCAATCGACGTCGATCCGCCTTGCGATGAGATCCACACCGTCGATGATCGCCGGCACGTACGGAATCAATCGCTCGCCACCCTCCGCTGCGAGGCGCGCCACTCGCAACAGCGGATGCGCGCCATGCGCGGTGACGCCGCACACTTCGCCCAGCGCCACGCCGTCCCGGTTCATCACGGCGAGGCCGATCAAGTCGGTCCAGTAGATTTCGCCCTTCGCGGCCGCCGGCAGGGCAGCGCGCGGCACGCCGACGTCGCAACCCTTGAGCGCCAGCGCGGAGTCGCGCGACACGACCCCTGCCAACTCCACCAGGAGCGCGCCGGAATGCATCTGGCCGGCAGTTCGCTGCATTTCGTGCCACGTCGTCCCGCGCGCCGGCCGCAACCACCATGTCGCGTAGGCGAGAAGCGCGGCGGGGGTTTCGGTGAACGGCCGGACCTTGACCCAGCCGCGAACGCCGTGGGGCGCGATGATCTGCCCCATGACCACGATGGTGCCCGGGTCGGGTTGCACCGACCGCACGGCAAGAATCCCGGCGGATACCTAGGCTGCCGCCGCAGCGGGTGGCGCCGGCTGCCGCGCCGACCTCTTCACCAGCCCGGCGACGGTGTCCGACAGCTTGGCACCGCGCTCTTGCCAGAAGCCGATTCGGTCGAGCGCGACGCGCAGGCTTTCCTCGCCTTCGTTGGCAATGGGATTGTAGAAGCCGACGCGCTCGATGAAGCGCCCGTCGCGCCGGTTTCTGGAATCGGCAACGACGATGTTGAAGAACGGGCGCTTTTTGGCGCCGCCGCGTGCGAGTCGAATGACCACCATGTTCGCGTTTCCGTATGCGGATAAAAGTCTTAAATTATACGGGCGAAATGGCTCCTGCGGCAAGGGCCGGTTGATGGCGTGGGGATACCCGCCGGGCGCCCGCCTCCGGCGAGATTAGCAACGCAACACCTTGTATTTTATACACTTAACGGCGTTCGCCTGCCGCAAGATCCGGCATCCCCGAGGGACGCAATACGGTCAGCGCACTCCAGGAAGCAGACCTTTCATCCCGCGCAGCATCTTCTGCATTCCGCCTTTCGCGACCATTTTCATCATCTTCTGCATCTGCTCGAACTGGTTCAGGAGCTGGTTCACTTCCTGGACCGAAGCGCCCGCGCCGGCCGCGATCCTGCGCTTGCGCGACGCCTTGAGCAGTTCCGGCTTGGCGCGCTCCGCCGGTGTCATCGAATTGATGATGCCCTCGATGCGCGCCATCTTCCTTTCGTTGCCGGACGCGCCCTGCGCGAGGCGGGAGAATTCGGCCGGAAGCTTGTCCATCACGCCCGCGAGACCGCCCATCTTGCGCATCTGGCCGATCTGCCCCTTGAAGTCGTCGAGATCGAAGCCCTTGCCGGACTTCACTTTCTTCGCGAGTTTCTGCGCTTCGTCGATGTCCACCGACTTGCGCGCGTCGTCGATCAGCGAAAGGACATCGCCCATGCCGAGGATCCGCGACGCCATGCGGTCGGGATGGAAAACTTCGAGCCCGTCGATCTTCTCGGAGATGCCGACGAACTTGACCGGCGCTCCGGTGACCTGGCGAACCGACAACGCGGCGCCGCCGCGCGCATCGCCGTCGAGCTTGGTCAGGATGACGCCGGTGAGCGGCAACGCCTGCGCGAACGCGCGCGCCGTGTTGACCGCGTCCTGGCCCTGCATCGCGTCGACGATGTACAGCGTCTCGACGGGAGAGACCGCCCCGTGGACCAGGGAGATCTCGCGCATCATTTCGTCGTCGACCGCGAGTCGCCCGGCAGTATCGACGATCAGCACCTCGTGATAATGCCTTCGCGCCCAATCCAGCGCCGCCTCGGCGATCGCCACCGGTTTCTCGCCCGCTGTCGACGGGAAGCAATCGACGCCGACCTGCGAGGCGAGCGTTTTCAGCTGCTCGATTGCCGCGGGCCGGTAGACGTCCGCGGAGACGACCAGGACCTTTTTCTTCTGCTCCCGCAGCAGACGCGCGAGTTTCGCCGCCGTCGTCGTCTTGCCCACGCCTTGCAGGCCGGCAAGCAGAATGACGGCCGGAGGGGTGGTCGCGAGGTCGAGCGGCGCCGCCGCGCCGCCCATCAATCCCGCCAGTTCCCGGTGGACGACGCCGACCAGCGCTTGTCCCGGCGTCAGCGAGCCCACCACCTCCTCGCCTACTGCCCGCGCCTTCACCGCGGCGATGAATTCCTTGACGACGGGAAGCGCAACGTCGGCCTCGAGCAACGCCAGGCGGACTTCGCGCAGGGCGTCTCCGATATTGGAATCGGTGAGGCGGGCCTCCCCGCGCAGCATCTTGACGACGCGCCCAAGCCGCTGGGTCAGGGTGTCGAACATCGGAAGTCCGGGTGAAAAACGGGGATGCGCAGGGCGGGCGGGCCGCGACGCTGATGTAAACTGCCGGACGGTGGATGGGCCGCTATCCACCATCGAAACCCGATGATTTTACTCCACCTCGCCGTCGCCTCGCTGTACGGGCTTGCCGCCTGGACGCTTTGGCCGCAGGCCGCCATTGACCCGGCGGGCGCGACTCGGACTGCGCAGGGGCCCGCACGTCCGCGCGCGGCCTGGGTCGGTGCGCTGTTGCCGATGGCGTTGCTGCTGCACGCCTGGATCGGCTGGCGCGAAATCGCCGCTCCCGACGGGCTCGATTTGAGCCTGCCGAACGCGCTTTCGGCGGTCGCGGGACTGGTTGCATTGGTCGCCTGGGCCTCCGCGTTGCTGCGCACGATGCCCGCAGTGGGCACAGTCGTGCTCCCGGTCGCCGCCGTCGCATCGCTGATTCCGTTGGCGGTGACCAATCCGCATCGCTTTCCCTATGCCGGCGAGCCTTGGGCCGCATTGCATGTCGGGGTCGCGCTGGTGTCCTACGCGCTGTTCCTGGTGGCGGCGCTGCAGGCGCTGGTGCTGATGGGACTCGAAAAGCGGCTGCACGGCCGGCTTCCGGAGCGCGGCGCCACGGAATTGCCGCCGCTGTTGACCCTCGAGCGCTTCCTGTTCCGGTTGGTCACGGTGGGCTTCGTGCTGCTCACGTTCACACTGGCGACCGGTATGTTGTTTTCCGAGCAGCTCTTCGGAAAGCCGGTGATGTTCACGCACAAGAGCGTCTTTTCGGTGCTGGGTTGGTTCACGTTCGGCGCGCTGCTATGGGGTCGCTGGCGTTATGGCTGGCGCGGCCGCGTCGCACTGCGCTGGATCATCGCCGGCACCGTGTTCGTATTCCTCGCCTACCTCGGGAGCAAGTTCGTGCTCGAGGTCCTCCTCCGCCGGTGACGACCGCCGGGCGCCGGGAATCGGGACGCAGCCGCCGCGCGCGCCGCCGTTCCGACGCCTGATCCCGGTCCCCGGAATCGCCGATGGACGACGTCCCGCTTTCCACGCTGGCATTCGCGCTGGCGCTGCTGCTCGTCTGTTCGGGGTTCTTCTCGATCGCCGAGACCGCGATGATGGCGGCCAACCGGCACCGGCTGAAGCATCGCGCGCACCGCGGCCAACGCGGCGCTAGGCAGGCGCTTGCGCTGCTGGGTCAGATCGACAAGCTCTTGGGCGTCATCCTGCTCGGCAACACGCTGGTCGCAGCGGGCGCGGCCACGCTCACCGCGGTGATTACCAAGCGGCTGTTCGGCGAGGGCGAGCTCGCGCTGGCGCTGGGAACCGTGGCGATCACGTTTGCGCTCCTCGTCTTCTCGGAGATAACGCCCAAGGTCGTCGGCGCCGCGCACGCCGATCGCATAGTCCCTGTCGTGAGCTATGCGCTCGCGCCGATGCTGAAGCTCGCGACGCCGGTCGTGTGGTTCGTCAACCTGTTCGTCCAGGGCCTGCTCAAGCTGCTGCGCATCCCGACCGGATCGGGCACCGGCACGACGCTCACGCAGGAGGAGCTGCGCTCGCTGGTTCTCGAGGGGCAGTACTTCCGCGGCAAGCATCGATCGATGCTCGCCAACCTTCTGGATCTCGAAGCGGTGAGCGTCGACGACGTGATGACGCCACGCAATCAGATCCATGCGCTCGACCTCAAGGCCAAGCCTGCGCACCTCTCGGAGCAGCTCGCGACGTCCTACCATACGCGGCTCCCCGCCTTCGAGGACGAGCTCGACAATATCGTGGGCGTTGTCCACTTGAAGCAGGTCGTGCGGCTGCAGCATGCCGGCGAGATCGATGACCACGCACTGCGGTCGATCCTGCGCCCGGCCTATTTCATTCCGGCCGGAACGCCGCTGCTCGTCCAACTGCAGCAATTTCAGAACGACCGCGAGCGCCTGGGTCTCGTTGTCGACGAGTACGGCGAGCTCGAGGGACTCGTCACGATCGAGGACATCATCGAGGAAATCATCGGCGATTTCACGACCCAGGCTCCGGACAGCTCCCAATCGTGGGGCGCGGCCGCGGACGGCAGCGTCGTCGTCGACGGAATGGCCTTGCTCCGCGTGCTCAACCGCAAGCTCGGCACCCAGTTCCCGGTCGGCGGCCCGAAGACGCTGAACGGTCTCATCGTCGAACAACTGGGGGAAATCCCGGACGCCGGCACAAAGGTCGTCGTTGTGGGACAGGCACTCGAAATCCTGCAAACCCAGGACCGCGCGGTCAAGGTGGTACGACTTCTCCCGCCGGTGGGCGGAATTCCCGCGCCGGCTTTACAAAGGCGGGACGGACAGGCATCATCGGACGGCTAATTTTTATGCGGTTGGAATAACTGGGAAGAGGTCCGGCAGCGAGAAAAGGCACGTAAATTGCTTGATCCTTCGCAGTCACCCCATTTATTGCCGATTACACACCGCTAACGAACACTCAGTCCATGGCCACCCACGCCACCGCGACGCGCAACATCAGCGGGCTTGCCCGAGCCCTCGCGCAGCATGGGCTGATGACCGAGCACGACGCCGAAACGCTGCAGACGCAGGCGCAGCAGTCGAATATCACCTTTGTCGAGCAGGTTCTGCTGAACAAACGGATGTCGGCGGCCCAACTCGCGGTGTTCGGCTCCAGGGCGTTTGGCGTCCCGCTGATGGACCTCGCGGCATTCGACATCGACCAGATCCACAAGGAACTCGTCGACACCCGGATTGCCGCCTCGCGGCGTGTTCTGCCGCTGCACAAACGCGGCAACCGGCTGTTCGTCGCGACTTCGGACCCCGCCAATCTGCAGGCGCTCGAGGAAGTCCGGTTCAAGACGAATCTCGTCGTGGAGCCGGTCGTCGTCGAGGACGACAAGCTCGGGCAGGCGATTCACAAACTGGTCGAGGCTTCGGGCGCGACGCTGAAGGACGCAGCGTCGATGGAAGAGCTCGAAATCGACCTGCAGGAAGGCGGCCCCACAGCGCTCACCGACGAAGAGAGCCAGGAAGTCGAGGACGCGCCGGTCGTCAAGTACATCCAGAAGGTCCTGATCGACGCGATATCCGCCGGCGTGTCCGATATCCATTTCGAGCCTTACGAGAAGTTCTACCGGATCCGGTACCGCCTGGACGGGATCCTGATGGAGGTCGCGCAGCCGCCGCTCGTGATCAAGGACAAGGTCGCGTCGCGGATCAAGGTGATTTCGAAGCTCGACATCTCGGAGAAGCGGGTTCCGCAGGACGGCCGGATGAAGCTCGTGCTGTCCAAGAGCAAGTCGATCGATTTCCGCGTCAGCACCTTGCCGACGCTTTTCGGTGAGAAGATCGTGATGCGGATTCTCGATTCGTCGGGTGTCAAGCTCGGCATCGAGGCACTGGGCTACGACCCGGACCAGCAGGAACAGCTGATGTTCGCGATCGGCCGGCCGTACGGCATGGTCCTCGTCACCGGCCCGACGGGCAGCGGCAAGACCATTTCGCTCTACACGTGCCTCAATATCCTGAACCAGCCTGGCATCAACATCTCGACCGCCGAAGACCCCGCGGAAATCCAGCTTGCGGGCATCAACCAGGTCAACGTCAACGAAAAGGCCGGGCTCACCTTCGCCGCGGCGCTGCGATCCTTCCTGCGGCAGGATCCGGACGTCATCATGGTCGGCGAAATCCGCGACCTCGAAACGGCAGACATCGCGATCAAGGCGGCGCAGACGGGCCACCTCGTGCTTTCGACGCTGCACACGAACGACGCCCCTACGACGCTCACGCGGCTTCTGAACATGGGCGTCGCGCCGTTCAACGTCGCATCGTCGGTAATCCTGATCACCGCCCAGCGCCTCGGGCGCCGCCTTTGCCAGCACTGCAAGCAGCCGAAGGACATTCCCGCCGAAGCGCTCGTCCGCGCGGGCTTTTCAAGCGAAGACGTCGACGGCACGTGGCAGCCGTACGCTCCCGTCGGCTGCGACAAATGCAAGGACACCGGCTACAAGGGGCGCGTCGGCATCTATCAGGTCATGCCGATCTCCGACGAAATGCGCCAGCTCATCATGCGCAACGGCACGGCGCTCGACATCGCCGATCAGGCGCGCAAGGAGGGCGTCCGCGACCTGCGCCAGTCGGGCCTGATCAAGGTCAAGCAGGGCATCACGTCACTCGAGGAAATCGAAGCCATCACCAACGAGTGACGGCCCGAATCCCGCACCCGGACGATCGAAACCATGGCCATCGCCACCGCGCAGCGCAGGGACGTCAAGGAGCACACCTATGTCTGGGAAGGCGTAGACCGCGGCAACCGCCAGGTGCGCGGGGAGTCGAAGGCAGCCTCCGAGACCGTCGTTACGACCAATCTGCGCCGCCAGGGTGTTCGCATCACGAAGATCAAGCGGCAGACGTTCCGCGGCGGCAAGACCGTCAATCAAAAGGACATCACTTTCTTCACTCGCCAGCTCGCGACGATGCTGCGCGCGGGCGTGCCGCTGTTGCAGTCGTTCGAAATCGTCGCGCGCGGCCACAGCAATGCCCGATTCTCCCGGCTGGTGATGGAAATCAAGGGCCGCGTCGAGTCCGGATCGAGCCTGTCCCAGGCGTTCCGCGAGCATCCTGCGCATTTCGATGACCTCTACTGCAACCTCGTGGGCGCGGGCGAGACCGCCGGCATGCTGGACGGCATCCTCGACCGACTCGCCACGTACATGGAGAAGATCCTCGCCCTCAAGGCCAAGATCAAGTCGGCGTTGTTCTACCCGATTTCGGTGATGGTGGTCGCGGTTGTCGTGGTCTGGGTCATCATGGTGTTCGTGATTCCCGCGTTCAAGCAGGTGTTCAAGAACTTCGGCGCGGACCTGCCCGCACCCACGCTGATCGTCATGGCGATGTCCGACTTCGTCGTGACCTGGTGGTGGCTGTTCTTCCTGTGCTTTGCCGGCGCGTTTAGCGCATTCTTCGCGCTGCGCCGGCGATCGGCCGCGTTTCGCGAGGTTCTCGACCGGCTTTCGCTGAAGATTCCCGTCGTCGGCCCGATTCTCGAAAAGGCGACCATCGCGCGCTGGACGCGAACGCTTTCGACGATGTTCGCCGCCGGCGTGCCGCTGGTGGAATCGCTCGACGCCGTGGGGGGCGCCGCGGGCAACCTGGTCTACGCTGCGGCGACAAAACGGATCCAGACCGAAGTGAGCACGGGCACCAGCCTGACCAATGCGATGACCAACACCAAGCTGTTTCCGTCGATGGTCCTGCAGATGACGCAGATCGGCGAAGAGTCGGGATCGCTCGACGGGATGCTGTCGAAAATCGCCGATTTCTTCGAGCGCGAGGTCGACGACGCCGTGGCGGCATTGTCCAGCCTTCTGGAGCCGGCAATCATCGTGTTCCTCGGGGTCGTGATCGGCGGCCTGGTCGTCGCGATGTACCTTCCGATCTTCAAGCTCGGTTCGGTCGTTTGACGGCATCGGAGACGCGCCGACGGGCATCACCGGACCGGCGGCGCTCGACGCACTTGATCGCGCATCCGACGTCCGCCATCAATGCGCGACGGATTGTCGGGTCGCTTGTCGGCACCCTTGTGTGAATGGAAGCGTGGCGCGCGGTGCCGGGCAACGGTGCTGATTCCCTGGCCCTGACCTTGCGGCGACCTGCCCTCACTGGCGGCCTTCCTCCAGCGCGACGCGCCACGCGCAATCGCATTCGTCGACGTTGCTCGACAGCGCGCGGTTCCCGATGACGGAAGCCTACGCATTCACGCTGGTCGCGCTACTCGTCGGCCTGTGCGCCGGCAGCTTTCTGAATGTCGTGATTCACCGGCTGCCGAAAATGCTGGAGCGCGACTGGCGC
The DNA here is from genome assembly GCA_963726775.1 of uncultured beta proteobacterium. Classification (GTDB taxonomy): domain Bacteria; phylum Pseudomonadota; class Gammaproteobacteria; order Burkholderiales; family Casimicrobiaceae; genus CAIWHR01. Next base: position 51,601 of record CAVSDL010000011.1, on the reverse strand, counting down.
GCCCAATGTGCCGAGCTGCGCGAGGAGCCCGTCCCCGATGAACCTGTGTACAACCTCGTTGTTCCGCGCTCGGCATGCCCATCCTGCGGGCACGCAATTGCGGCGCTGGAGAACATTCCGGTGGTGTCGTGGCTGGTGCTCGGTGGCAGGTGTTCGTCGTGCAAGGCGAGAATATCCGCACGCTACCCCGCCATAGAGATCCTCGGCGGGCTCCTGGCCGCGTACGCCATCTTCCGTTTCGGCGCGACGGCGAAGGGCGCCGCGACCTGCGTGCTGCTGTGGGGCCTTCTGGCGCTGACGATGATCGACCTCGAAACGCAGCTTCTCCCCGACGGCATGACCATCCCCCTCGTCTGGGCCGGCCTGATCGTCAACCTTCGGGATACCTTCGCCCCGTTGGGAAGCGCCGTCGTCGGCGCGGTCGCCGGTTACCTGACACTCTGGACGGTCTATTGGGTGTTCAAGCTCGTTCGCGGCAAAGAGGGCATGGGCTATGGCGATTTCAAGCTGCTCGCCGCCCTGGGCGCCTGGCTGGGCTGGCAAATGCTGCCGCTGATCGTACTGCTGTCCTCGATCGTGGGCGCAATCGTCGGCATCACGTTGATCGCGTCCAAGGGCCGCGATCGGAATGTCCCGATTCCGTTCGGACCTTTTCTCGCCTTCGCCGGCATGGTCGCGGTGTTCTGGGGTCCGGCGCTGAACAGGATGTACTTGCCGTGAGCTTCGCCGTCGGGTTGACCGGCGGCATCGGCAGCGGGAAGTCGGTGGTCGCCGATGCCTTCGCGGCGCTTTCGATCGACGTCACCGACACGGACCGGATCGCCCATGCGCTGACCGCCCCGGGAGAACCGGGCTACGCCGCCATACTCGACGCGTTCGACGATGGGTTGCGCCTGCCCGACGGAACGCTCGACCGCGCCCGCCTGCGCAACCGCGTGTTCAAGGACCCGCTCGCCCGAACTCGGCTCGAGGCGATCCTCCACCCGCTGATCCGCGAGGCCGCGCGGCAGGAAATGGCCGGCTGGACAAGTCCCTATGGCATCCTGGTGGTCCCGCTGCTTTACGAACGCGGGGGCCTGTCGGACGCGGTACGGCGCGTCCTCGTGGTCGACTGCCCCGAGGACGTGCAGGTGCGGCGAGCCGCCGCCCGCAGCGGGCAGACGCCGGCGGATATCAGGGCCATCATGGCAACCCAGCTGTCCCGCGCCGAACGCCTCGCTCGCGCGGACGATGTATTCGACAACGCGGGACCGCCGGCGGCCATCGGGCCCCGCGTCGCCGAGCTCGACCGCCAATATCGGGAACTGTCGACGCGGAGCACGCCGGGACCGGACCGCGCGGCTTAGTCCGCGGCGCAACTTGGAGCAGAATGCGGTATTGACGCAAGACGCATGAACTCCTGCTACCCGTGATCCGTTACGAGCATCCGCTGAACGAGCGCATCCGCACGTTGATGCGGCTCGAGGATCTGTATCTTCGCGCGCAATGCTTCGCATCGCGACACGACGCGCCCGACCATCACGCGGCGCTCGTCACCCTGTTCGAAATCACCGACGTCGCGGCACGGGCGGACCTGAAGACCGACATTCTGCAGGAGCTCGAGCGCCAGAAGCAGCTCCTGGCCCCGCTGCGCGGCAACCCCGGGATCGAACCGGTCGCGCTCGAGCGGCTGCTGGCCGAGATCGAGGCGGCCAGCGCCGCGCTGCTGGCACAGGCGGGCAAAGCCGGCGCGCACCTGCGCGAGAACGAATGGCTAATGACCATCAAGCAGCGAACCGCCATTCCCGGCGGCGTCTGCGAGTTCGACCTGCCGGCGTACCATTATTGGCTCAACGCCGAACCGGCCGCGCGGCAGAATGACCTCCGAGGTTGGATCGCGCCGTTCCTGCCGATTTACGACGGACTCGCGATCATATTGCGATTGTTGCGCGACAACGGCCGCTCGAGCCGGCAGATTGCCTACCACGGCGTGTTCCAGTTGATGCTCACCACGTCCAAGGTCGCGCAGCTGCTGCGCCTTTCGGTCGGCCGCGATGTTGCGTGCGTGCCCGAGATCAGCGCCAACAAGTACGCCCTCAACATCCGCTTCATCGGCGTCAGCGGCATGGACCGCGGAGTGCTCTGGGACAGGGACGTCGAGTTCGAATTGATGTTCTGCAATCTGTGACGCCATGGGATCTCCTCGCGTCGTTGCCTGCCCGCAATGCGGGTCGCCGGTCGAATGGACGACCGAGGCACGGTGGCGCCCTTTCTGTTCCGAGCGCTGCAAGCTGATCGACCTGGGCGCCTGGGCGTCGGAGGCGTATCGCGTTCCGGTCAGGGAGGGTTCGTACCCGGGCGAGGCCGCCGCGGCGAGCGACGAGGCGGACGGACAGTTGGAGCCCGACAAGTAGCCCGCGGCAGGAATCCGGCCGGCGCGCCCGGCGTATCTCGCGCTACGATTCGGAACGCGCGGCCCACGCCGCACGCCGCAGCGCGATGCCATGAGCGCCATGCGCGATCGCCGTGCCGAGATCGTCGTGCGACAACCCGCCCAGCGCAAACACCGGCAACGTCGCGCCTGCTGCCGTCGCGGCGAATCCGTCCCAGCCCAGCGTCAAGGCGCCATCGTGCGTAGGTGTCGGCAGCACGGGGCCCAGCAGCGCAAAATCCAGGGCCAGCACGCCGGCCCGGGCAAGCTCCTCTCGCGAATGGCACGACGCCGAGCATAGGAGCCCCTCCGGTCGCGCCGTCGCGGCGGCAAGAGCAGCCGACGTCCAGTGCACACCGGCGCATCTCCAGGCACGCGCATGCTCGACGCTGCCGTTCAACAGGACGCGTGCCCCGCGCGGTCGGGCAAGCTCGCAGAGCGCCACGCACAGTGCTCGCTGGATCGGCTCCGGCCAATCCTTCTCGCGCACCTGGATCAGTTTCAGCCCGCTGTCGAGTGCGGCGGCCGCACGAGCCAGAAACGCCTCGTTCCCGATGTCCGCAGCCATCGTAATGCCGCAGACCTCGGGGAGTTCGAGCGCCCGCAATACAAGCGTATTCGCCGGCAGGAGCGGTGCGACGTCAAACCGGCCCGGCGTCTGCCAGGCGAACGCCTGGCCGTCGTGACCGACGGGCTCGCCGGCCCATTCCGAGACGCGGAAGAAATGAAGCTCGACCCGCGCATGCGGATAGTCAAAGCGCTGCACGAGCCACGGCGCCGCGCGCAGCACGGTGAGGCCCAGCTCCTCGGAGAGCTCCCGGTCCAGCGCCTGGCGGGGCGTTTCGCCGGGCTCGAGCTTGCCGCCGGGGAACTCCCAGTAACCGGCGTAGGCCTTTCCCGTCGGCCGCTGGGCGAGCAATACTTGCCCGTCAGGCTTCCTGACGACCGCCGCGGCGACCTCTACGATGTCGTCCGTCACGCGGCGCGCGACTTGCGTTTCAATGCCGCGGCGCCCGCGTAGCCCTTCGCAAATTGCCAGGCGATGCGGCCGCTGCGCGAACCCCGCTGCAGCGCGAATTGCAGCGCGTCGCGAGTTCGCGACTCGGCGTCGCGCATTGTCTTTGGAGGGGCCACGCCGAACGCGGAAAGCCACGCCGCGACGGCCGCGAGATAGTCGTCCTGGCTGAACGGGTAGAAGGAGATCCAGAGCCCGAAACGCTCGGACAGCGAGATCTTTTCCTCGACCGATTCCGCGGGATGCACTTCCTCGCCGACATGCTTCGTTTCGAGGTTTTCGCTGAAATACTCGGGAAGGAGATGGCGGCGGTTCGAGGTCGCGTAGATCAGCATGTTCGGCGACGCCGCGGCAATGGTGCCGTCCAGCATCACCTTGAGCGCGTCGTAGCCGGGTTCACCGGCATCGAAGGTGAGATCGTCGCAGAAGACGATGAATCGCTCGGGGCGATGCGCCACCTGTTCCGCGATGTCCGGCAGTTCCACGAGGTCGGCCTTGTCCACTTCGATCAGCCGCAGGCCCCGTGCCGCATATTTCGCCAGCATCGCCTTCACCAGCGATGACTTTCCGGTTCCGCGCGATCCCGTCAGCAGGACATTGTTCGCGAGGAGCCCGGCGACGAACTGGCGGGTGTTGGCGTCGATCGCACGTTTCTGGGCGTCGATGGCGACGAGATCTTCGAGGCGGATCGCGTGCGGGCGAGCGACCGCCTGGAGGTGGCCTCGGGCCGCGCGCTTGCGCCAGCGAAACGCCATCGCGTCCCAGTCGGGCGGCGGCGGCACGGGGGGCAGAATCGCCTCGACGCGCGCGAGGATGCCCTCGACACGCGCGAGCAGGGCAGCCATGTCGTCTCGTGCCGGCATTTCAGCTTCGGTAATCCGCGTTGATGCTGATGTAGTCGTGCGAAAGGTCGCAAGTCCAGACAGTGGCCTTCGCCGTGCCGCGCCCCAGCAACACGCCGACGGAGATCTCGTCCTGCTTCATCACCCGCTGCCCGTCTTCCTCGCGGTACGAATGCGCACGCCCGCCATTTTCCACGACGAGCACGTCGTCGAGGCGGAGCGACACGCCCGTGGTGTCGAGATCCGGTGCCGCGGCGTTGCCGATCGCGCAGACGATGCGGCCGAGATTGGGGTCCGACGCGAAGAATGCGGTCTTCACGAGCGGCGAGTGCGCGATGGCGAGAGCGACCTTCCGGCACTCTGCGGCATCGCGCCCTTCGACCACGGTGATGCTGATGAATTTGGTGGCGCCTTCGCCGTCGCGGACGATCGCTTGCGCGAGCTCCGTCGCAACGTCGATCAAGGCCGCGCGAACCGGAGTCAGGCGCGGGTCTTTGTCACTCTCTATGACCGCCATCGGTGCCTTGCCCGTGGCCGCGATGACAAAGCTGTCGTTGGTCGACGTGTCGCCATCCACGGTGGCGCAATTGAACGACACGTCGGCGATTTCGCGCGCAAGCGGCGCGAGCAGGGCCGCCGCGATCGGCGCATCGGTTGCGATGAACGAAAGCATGGTCGCCATGTCGGGGTGGATCATTCCGGCGCCTTTCGCGATACCGGTAACGGTGAGGGTTGTGCCGTCCACGGCGACGCTTCGGGTCGCGCCCTTGGGCACGGTGTCCGTCGTCATCATCGCGGACACCGCGGCGAACCAGTTCCCGGATGCCAGCGTTGCCTTCGCCGCCGGCAACGCCGCGACGATCTTCGCGACCGGCAGCGGCTCCATGATCACACCGGTCGAAAACGGCAGCACCTCCTCCATGGTGCAGCCGAGGATCGATGCCGCGGCCGCGCAAGTCGCCTCGGCATCGGCGATTCCGCGCGCTCCGGTGCCGGCATTCGCGTTACCCGCATTGACGACCAGCGCGCGTACGCGGGAGGAGCGCGCCAGGTGGCGCCGGCATACCGTCACCGGCGCGGCGCAGAAGCGGTTCTGCGTGAACACGCCGGCGGCCACCGTGCCCGCTTCGAACGCGACCAGCAGCAGATCGTTGCGCGCCCAGTTCTTCATTTTCGCGGCGGCGACGCCGAGCCTGACGCCGTGGACCGGCAGCAGGTCGCCGGGACGGGGCGGCGTGTAGCGGACAGGCATCGAGATCCAGCGTCGGACGTTGGGAGTTTTGGCAGCGGTGGCGAAAGACGGGGCAACGCCTAGCTGACCGAAAACGTCTCCGCGAGCCGCTGCGCGCGACAAGCGTCGCCACGAGCCGCATCGGGCGACGCTCGATTGCGCGCGGCGGACGCGGCACGCCCCGTCGCCCGGCATCGGGTTTTCCGTCGCCGGTACTGCGCCAGGTCCCTAGAACTAGCCGAGCTGCCCATGGCAGTGCTTGTATTTCTTTCCCGACCCGCACGGACAAGGGTCGTTGCGACCGACCTTTTCGCCGGAGCGCACGAACGGTGCGGGAGGGGCCGGAGGTGCGGCCTCCTCTCCCGGAGCCGCGGCACCGAGCGCCTCATCGTAATCCGCATGCTGGTATTTGACGTTGGTCACGGCCGGGGCTTCCTCGACAGCCTGCACGTCCTGCTGTGTCCGCACCTGCACCGTCAGGACGATCTTCACGACATCCTGCTTGATCCGGTCGAGCATTTCCGAAAAGAGTTCGAACGATTCGCGTTTGTATTCCTGCTTCGGGTTCTTCTGCGCATAGCCGCGCAGATGGATACCCTGCCGCAGGTGATCGAGGTTCGCGAGGTGGTCACGCCAGTGCTGGTCGACCGTCTGCAGCATCAGGCTGCGCTCGAACTGCCGCATCAGTTCCGGGCCGACCTGCAATTCCTTGTTGGCGTATTGCTGGAGAGCCCGTTCCGCGAGGCGGGCCCGGAGCTTGTCGTCGCTGAGATCCGGATCGCTCTTGAGCCATTCCTCCACTGGCGCCTGCATCTGAAAGTCGGACGCGAGCGCCGTCTCGAGACCCGGTATGTCCCATTGCTCCTCGAGCGAATCCGCCGGCACGTAACGCCTGACCGTCTCTTCGATCAGGCCGCCGATCATCCCGCGAATCGTGTCCCCGATGTCCGCGGATTCCAGCAGCTCGTTGCGTTGCTGGTAGATCACGCGGCGCTGGTCGTTGGCAACGTCGTCATACTCGAGCAGCTGCTTCCGGATGTCGAAATTGCGCGACTCGACGCGGTTCTGCGCCTTGGCGATCGAGCGATTGACGATCGGGTGCTCGATCGGCTCGCCCTCGGGCATCTTGAGCCGCTGCATGATCGCGCCCAGCCGTTCGCCGCCGAAGATGCGCAGCAGGGGATCCTCGAGCGACAGGTAGAAGCGCGAGCTTCCGGGATCGCCCTGCCGGCCCGAGCGTCCGCGAAGCTGATTGTCGATCCGCCGCGACTCGTGGCGTTCGGTGCCGACGATGTGCAGACCGCCGGCCGCCACCACGGCTTCGTGGCGTCCCTGCCATTCCGCACGCATTTTCGCGATCTCGCGCTCCTTCGCGTCATCCCCCATCTGGGTGTCGTCGCGAACCTTGAGTATCAGCGGCTCCAGCACGCCGCCGAGCACGATGTCGGTGCCGCGACCCGCCATGTTGGTCGCAATGGTGATTGCCTTCGTCCGGCCGGCAGAGGCGACGATGTCGGCTTCCCGGGCGTGTTGCTTCGCGTTGAGGACCTGATGCGGCAGCTTCTCCCGCTCGAAGTGCTTGGACAGCAGCTCGGAGCTCTCGATCGACGTTGTTCCGACGAGCGCCGGCTGACCGCGATCGTAGCAATCCTTGACGTCCGCGACGATGGCGTCGACCTTTTCCTGAAACGTGCGAAAGACCTGATCGTTCTCGTCCTTGCGCACCATCGGCATGTGCGTCGGAATCACGACCGTTTCGAGGTGGTAGATCTGCTGGAATTCGAATGCCTCGGTATCGGCGGTGCCGGTCATCCCGGCGAGCTTGGCGTACATCCGGAAATAGTTCTGAAACGTGATCGAAGCGAGCGTCTGGTTCTCGCGCTGGATCGGCACGCCCTCCTTCGCTTCGACCGCCTGGTGCAGGCCGTCGGACCAGCGGCGACCCGACATCAACCGGCCCGTGAACTCGTCGACGATGACGACCTCGCCATTCTGCACGACATAATGCTGGTCACGGTGGTACAGCGCATTCGCCCTGAGCGCAGCGTATAGATGGTGCATGAGCCCGATGTTGTGCGCGTCGTACAGGCTCGAACCCGGCGCGAGCAGACCGGCCCTTGCGAGAATCTCCTCGGCATGCTCGTGGCCATCCTCGGACAGCAGGACCTGATGCGCCTTTTCGTCCACCCAGTAATCGCCGCCACCCTGCTCTTCCGCCTGCCGCGTCAGTTTCGGCGCGAGCTCGTTCAGGCGGTAGTAAAGATCGACGTTGTCATCGGCCTGGCCGGAGATGATGAGCGGCGTGCGCGCCTCGTCGATCAGAATCGAGTCCACCTCGTCGACGATGGCGTAGGTCAGCCCGCGCTGGACGCGCTGCGCGGCCTCGAACACCATGTTGTCGCGCAGGTAGTCGAATCCGAATTCATTGTTGGTGCCGTAGGTGATATCGGCGGCGTACGCCGCCTGCTTGGCCGCGTGGTCCATCTGCGACAGGTTGACGCCCACCGTCAGCCCGAGGAAACGATAGATCCGTCCCATCCAGTCAGCGTCGCGCTGCGCCAGATAGTCGTTGACCGTGACGATGTGAACGCCGTTGCCGGCAAGCGCATTGAGATACGCCGCCAGCGTCGCCACGAGGGTCTTGCCCTCGCCCGTCCGCATTTCGGCGATCTTGCCATTGTGCAGCGCTATCCCGCCGATGAGCTGGACGTCGAAGTGGCGCATCTGCAGGGCCCGTTTGCCGGCCTCGCGCACCACGGCGAATGCGTCCGGCAGCACGGCGTCGAGCGTTTCGCCCTTCGCGACCCGGTCCTTGAGCACGACGGTCCTGGCCGCAAGCGCCTCGTCCGAGAGTGCCGCGATCGAAGGCTCCAGCGCGTTGATCTGCCGAACGGCGACGGCGAATTCCTTGAGCAGGCGCTCGTTGCGGCTGCCGAAGATGCGGGTGAGGATGTTGGAGATCATGTCGGGAGTACGTGTCGCCGGCGGCGCAAAAAACAAGGGGTGAGGACTGCCTCACCCCTCATTCCGTCTGCGTTTCGCCCGCCGCGCGGGACGCCGGAGCTCAGCTCGGGGATTGCAGGAAGCGCGCAGGATTCTGCGGCACGCCGTTCAACCGGACCTCGAAATGAAGATGCGGGCCTGTCGAGCGTCCCGTCGACCCCACCAACGCCACGCGCTGTCCGCGCACCACAAGGTCACCTTCGCTTACGTAGACCTGCGACGCGTGCGCGTATCGTGAGACCAGCCCGTTGCCGTGGTCAATCTCCACGATTTTACCATATTGGGGATGGTAGCCGGCCGCGATCACCTTGCCGCTTGCCGCGGCGACGATCACCGTGCCGACATCGGCCGGAAAATCGATCCCTTCGTGAAAGGATTGCATGCCGGTGAACGGGTCGATCCGATAGCCGAAGTTGGAGGAAAACCAGCCATCGATGATTGGCGCCAGCGTCGGCAGGAATTTACGGTTCGCGGAATCCTGGACGAGGAGCGCCTCGAGGACGCCCAGCTGGTCGGATCGCTCGTCGACCTGCTGGCCCAGTTTGGCGAGCAGGTCCGCGAACTCATTCACCGAAAGTGCACGGGACGGCAGCGACGACTCGGCGCCGCCACGACCGGGGATGCGCCCCGGCTGCAGGGACGGCAGCTCCTGCGGCTTCAACCCGGCGATTTTGGCGAGGCGCTCGCCCAGGCCATCCAGCCTCAACATCTGGGCCTGGAGGTCTCCCAAGCGCAGCGCCATCGCGTTGAGGTGGCCCTGGACCATCTCCTGCGTTCTTTGCGCTTCCTGGCGCTGGTCCGCGAGCACGATCGCCTGCAGCCAGGGATGCTGCGTCGCGGCCGCGTACCGCAGCGTGATCAGATTGAAGAGCAGCGTGAAGGCGACGAACACGAACATCAGGGCGAACCCTCCCGCCGTCCAATGCCGCCAGTCCAGCGTGAGCGTACGCGCGCGCGCCGTGGCGCTGGAGACCAGAATGATGTTCAATTGAGCACCTCCACTCTTTTGCACCGCCGGGCGGAAACCCGGCGGCCCTGCCACGCCATCGTGCGGTCGCCGCAGCCCTTTCGGCATGTCGTTGCTACCGACGCGACGCTCGCCGCGTGGGATACTCGCCGGCGGCGCGAAGACGCGCTTACGGCGATCCTGCGCCGACATCTCCCCAAGCCATTGGCCGAGAGAATTCGCGTTGCCGACGCCCAAGGTCCCGAACTGCGTCTGGCGGCCGAGGCGGGTGCCGTGGCCGCCGTGACGCGCCAACGCGCCCCGGACCTGCTCGCGGCCTTGCAGCGCGAAGGATGGGAATTTACTGGAATCCGGGTACAGGTGCAAGTTCGCAGTGAGCCGAGGCAACCTGCAAAAACTTTATCAATTCAAAAAGATAGGTCTGTTTTTCAGCCCCTGGCCGGGCTGGCTCGCGACCTGCCCAACGGACCGCTCAAATCCGCGTTGGCCAAGTTCCTGCGGCGCGCGGGTTGACGCGACGCCGCACCGGCGTCGACGACGATACGCCGAGCGATCGCCAGGGCCGGGATCCGTCGGGGGCTTGACCGACCGGGCGTCGGTTGTCGACGGCCAGGCGGGCGCTCGCCGCGCCCTTCGGGCCTGGCCGACGCCCCGCTCGCGCGCGCGGCCCGTATTGTCGGCCGCCTTGTGCATGCGCTACAGCATCGGCCCGACGACGCGCTCGAACGCGAAAAACAGCAGCACGACAACACCGAGGACGATCGTGAACTTGACGACCTTGCCGATGAAAATCAGGTAGCGCCGATTCCGTGAATACAGATACAGCAGGCCGGCGCTGCCGATTGCCGCGAGGGAAAGAAACAGGAGCAGTCTGACGAGTAGCACGGACGCTCGGCGGGGAAAGGGGCAAAGACGGGGAAACGTCGGACGGCGCGCGATTCAGCGGCGTTCCGTTCCGCGACTCGGCAATGGCACGGCGTCCCGCGTTGGCCCTCAAGCCGGCGAAAGCTGCCAATCCTGGAATGCCGTGGGTACGTCGTCTTCCGCCGTGAACGTCACGAATTCGAACGCATCCGCGCGGGCGAGCAGCGCGCGCGCCAGCGAGTTGTTGAGCGCATGTCCCGATTTGAACGCCGTGTATTGTCCGATCAGCGGGTGGCCCAGCAGATAGAGGTCGCCAATGGCGTCCAGGACCTTGTGCTTGACGAACTCGTTGTCGTAGCGCAATCCCTCGGCGTTGAGCACGCTGAAATCGTCCAGCACGATGGCGTTCTGCAGGCTCCCGCCAAGGCCGAGGCCGGCGGCACGCATCGCTTCGACGTCCTGCATGAATCCGAACGTCCGCGCGCGCGCGACCTCCCGCACGTACGAATGCAGCGCGAAATCGATGACAACCTGCCGGTTCTCCGATCCGAACATCGGGTGCGGAAAATCGATCGTGAAGTCGAGTTTGAAGCCGTTGAACGAGTCGAACCGCGCCCATTTGTCCCCGTCCCGGACCTCGACCGAATCGACGATGCGCAGATAGCGCTTCGGGGCATTCTGCTCGACGATCCCCGCCGATTGCAGGAGGAACACGAAAGGCGCCGCGCTGCCGTCCATGATGGGAATCTCGGGACCGGCGACATCGATGCGCAGATTGTCGATGCCCAGTCCGGCCAGCGCCGACATCACGTGCTCGACGGTGGAGACCGATACTCCGCCGTGGCGCAGCGTCGAGGAAAGTCGCGTGTCGCCGACATGCAGCGCGTCGGCGGGAATCGCGACGGGAGCTGCGATGTCCGTGCGATGGAACACGATGCCTGTATCGGGCGCAGCGGGCCGGAGCACCAGATCGACGCGCGCGCCTGTATGCAGGCCGACTCCCGTCGTCTTGATCGTCGATTTCAGCGTGCGTTGCTTCAGCATTGCCGTACGCGCCGTCATTTAACGCGCCGGTTCAAGGGGTTAGCGGAGCATGATAGCACAGGCGCGCCGCCGCGCCGAGCGGGCCCCAAGATCCGGGTACGATGCCGGCGATGCCGGAGCCCCCGCATTTCCGGCGTCCCCGGACCAAGGAGGTTCCGGGTCGTGGCGTCGATCGGATCGCCCCGCGGCAGTGGATCAATCGGCCTGCTTCCGCAGGAACGCGGGGATTTCGGCGGCGTCGAAAGCCGGCACCGTTCCCGTTGCCGGCGCACGGCCGCGACGAACCACGGCAGGCTGCTCGAGGTCGTCGTAGTTGATGGTTTCCATCGGAACGCCGATGTTGTCGGTTCCGGTTCGCTGCATCGACTGCGGCTGTTCGACCAGGCTGATATTCGGAGTTCGCTGCTGGGCCCTGACTCCCGCGCCGCCCAGTCCCGTGGCCACCATCGTCACGCGCAGTCCGCCCTCCATGGAGTCGTCGATCACGGTGCCCACGATCACCATCGCATCGTCGGCTGTGAACTCCTTGATCGTGTTCATCACCTCGTGGTATTCCTTCATCTTGAGGCCCGCCGACGCGGTGATGTTCACCAGCACGCCGCGGGCACCCTGCAGGTTGACGTCCTCCAGCAACGGGCTCTTGACTGCCGCCTCCGCCGCGCTGCGCGCGCGATCGGCGCCGTCCGCGGTCGCCGAACCCATCATCGCCATTCCGACTTCGCCCATCACGGTGCGCACGTCGGCGAAGTCGACGTTGACGAGCCCGGCATTGTTGATGACCTCGGCGATACCCGACACCGCGCCGTGCAGGACCTCGTTGGCGGCCGCGTAGGCATCGAGCACCGAGACGTCGTCTCCCAATACCTGCATCAGCTTGTCGTTGGGGATGATGATCAGCGAGTCGACTTTCTTCTTGAGTTCCTCGATCCCGGTTTCGGCGACGCGCTGCCGCTTGCCCTCGAACGCGAACGGCCGGGTGACGACGGCGACGGTCAGGATGTTCATGCTCTTCGCGATATCCGCGATGACGGGCGCCGCACCGGTGCCAGTGCCCCCGCCCATGCCGGCGGTGATGAACAGCATGTCGGCACCTTCGATCAGTTCGACGATCCGGTCGCGATCCTCGTTCGCCGCGTCGCGGCCGATCTCGGGCCTGGCGCCGGCGCCCAGCCCGCGCGTCAGCGTACTGCCCAGCTGCAGCTGGATGGGCGCGGTGGAGCGCTTCAACGCCTGCGCATCGGTGTTGGCGCTGATGAACTCGACACCCGCCAGACCCTTGCCGATCATGTGCTCGACCGCGTTGCTGCCGCAGCCCCCGACGCCGATGACCTTGATGACCGCTCCCTCTCGCTGGACCTGGTCGATGATTTCAAACATGGTGCGCTCCTTTCCTGTCAGAGTTCAGAGGCCGGAGGTCAGGTAACAGTACGTTGCCTGCCACGCCCATTTGGTTTGCGTGAAATCGATTCCGTGATGTGTGTTCGCATCGCTCATGGTGCCGTCGTTTCCCGTTTGTTACCTGTTACCTGTTACCTGTTACCTGATCAGAAATTCGCCTTGAACCATTGCTTCATCCGTTCCGCGGCCCCGCCGATGCCGGTGGTCCGGGCACGCGATTCGCGCGCGTGCAGGTATTGGTCGCGGCCCTCCAGCAGCAGGCCGACCGCGGTCGCGTAGCGCGCGCTGCGGACGACATCCGCCAGCCCGCCGACGTACGCGGGAACCCCGATGCGCACCGGCAGGTGAAAGACCTCCTCGCCCAATTCGGCCATCCCCTGCAGCAGCGCCGAGCCGCCGGTGAGAACGATCCCCGACGACAGCAGCTCCTCGAAGCCGGAACGGCGCAGTTCCGCCTGCACCAGCGTGTAGAGTTCCTCGATCCGCGGCTCGATGACTTCCGCCAGCGTCTGCCGCGACAGCTTGCGCGGCGCGCGCTCGCCGACGCCGGGAACCTCGATGATGTCCTTCGGGTCCGCGAGCTGGCGCAGCGCGCATCCGTGCCGCAGTTTCAGCTCCTCGGCCTCCTTGGTCGGCGTGCGCAGCGTCATCGCGATGTCGTTGGTGACCTGATCGCCGGCGATCGGGATGACCGCCGTGTGCCGGATGGCGCCGCTCGCGAACACGGCGATGTCCGTGGTCCCCCCGCCGATGTCGATCAGGCAGACGCCCAGCTCCTTCTCGTCGTCGTTCAGCACCGCGATCGATGACGCGAGCGGCTGCAGAATCACGTCCTTCACCTCGAGGCCGCAGCGACGGACGCACTTGGTGATGTTTTCCACCGCGGAGACGGCGCCGGTGACGATGTGCACCTTCACCTCGAGGCGAACACCGCTCATCCCCAGCGGCTCACGCACATCCTCCTGGCCGTCGATGATGAATTCCTGCGGCAGGATGTGCAGGATCTGCTGGTCATTGGGGATCGCGATCGCCTTCGCCGTTTCGACGACGCGGTCGATGTCCGCCTGGGTGACTTCCTTCTCCTTGATCGCGACCATGCCGCTGGAATTGAGGCTGCGAATGTGGCTGCCGGCAACTCCGGTGTAAACCTCGGTGATCCTGCAGTCGGCCATCAACTCGGCTTCCTCGAGCACGCGCTGGATCGACGCCATCGTCGCCTCGATGTTGACGACGACGCCGCGTCGCAGACCGCGCGAGGGCTGCGAGCCCATGCCGATGATGTTGAGCGCACCCTCGGGTGTCATCTCGGCAACGATGGCGACGATCTTCGAGGTGCCGATGTCGAGGCCCACGATCAGGTTTTTTGTTTCCTTCACCATCCGTCCACCATCCCCTCGAGTTGCGCCGCAAGCCGATTCCTGCGGCTCCGGCGTACCTGACCCGCTCGTGCTCCGCGGCGCGTCATGTGGCGGACCTTTTCGGCGGGCGTTCCTTGAACCCAGGCACCCGCGCCGCGAAGCCGTTGCGATAGCGCAGATCCACGTGATCGATCCGGGTCCCGGATCGCGCCAGCACGCCGACCGTGCGTCCATAGGCGGCGATGAACCGACTCAGCCTGTCGCCCGGATCCTCGCGGCCCAGTTCGATGACGAGCGCGCCCGCGGCGCCGCCGGCACGCAGCTGCCAGCCTCCCCGTTGGGAAAGCCTGATCTCCTGCACCGACATCGAGAGCGGTGCCAGCGCCGCGGACCACTCGCGGTAGTGCGCCGCGACCTCGGCCGCACGTCCTTCGGGCCCCTCCATCTGCGGCAGGTCACCGTCGTAGTCCGCGACGAATACATCGCCGCCGACATTGACGAGGCCCGTGTCATTCCAGCGTCCCAGCGGCGTGTGCTCCTCGACGGCAATTTCGAGCCGTTGCGGCCAGCGCCGGCGCAGCGCAACTTCCCGTACCCACGGCACCTGCGCGAGCGCCGCGCGGGCGCGCTCCAGGTTCATCGTGAAGAAGGTCCCGTCAAGCTCGTCACGGATCACGGCCTCGAGACGCGCGCCACTGGCACGCTCGAGTGGAGTCGTGACGACGACCTCGCGAAATTCGAACACCGGCTGCCGGAACAGCCAGGCGAGTGCGCCCAGGAAAAGCGCTCCCGCCGCGATCAGCGCCAGGCCTGCCGCGATGGCGTTCAATTGCTTCGCGTCATCCCACATGCGCGCCCCGCAGGATCTGCACGCAGAGGTCCGCAAACGGAATGCCGGCCTCCTTCGCCGCCATCGGCACCAGCGAATGTCCGGTCATCCCCGGCGAGGTGTTCACTTCGAGGAACAGGAACGTCCCGTCGGCCCGGAGGATCATGTCGAGCCGCCCCCAACCGCTGCATCCGACGATATTGAACGCCGCAAGTGCGACGGTCTGGATCTCGATTTCCTTCTCCGCCGGCAGGCCGCACGGACAGAAATAACGGGTCTCGTCCGAGAAATACTTGCTGTGATAGTCGTAGTTGCCGTGTGGCGCTTCGATGCGGATGAGCGGGAGCGCGCGGCCGGCCAGTATCGAAGCGGTCAACTCGGCACCCGCGACGAATTCCTCGATCAGCACCAGTTCGTCGTGCTTTGCCGCCTCGCCGTAGGCGCTGGCCAGCTCGTTGTGATCGACGCTGACGACCTTCGTGATGCCGATCGTCGAACCCTCGCGCGAAGGCTTGACGATGAGCGGCAGGCCGAGCTCGGCGACGACCTGCATCCAGTCGGTCTCGGCAGTTACAACGCGATAGCGGGGCGTCGGGATGCCGCTCGCCTGCCAGACGAGCTTGGTGCGCCATTTCTCCATGGCCAGCGCGGAACCCAGCACGCCGCTGCCGGTATAGGGAATCTTCAGCGTCTCGAGCGCGCCCTGCACGGTGCCGTCCTCGCCGAAACGGCCGTGCAACGCGATGAACGCGCGGTCGAAGCCATCGCGCCTCAACTCCCACAGGTCGCGCTCCGCCGGGTCGAAAGCGTGCGCATCGACACCTGATTCGCGCAACACCTTGAGAACAGCATTGCCCGACAGGAACGAAATCTCCCTCTCCGAGGACGGCCCGCCCATCAACACGGCGACCTTGCCGAATTCGCGCGGCGTCATGATGCCTCTCCGACAATCCGGACTTCGGGCACGAGGTCGATTCCCGTTGTGCCGCGCACGGTGCGGCGGACATGGTCGATGATGGCCTCGATGTCGGCCGCCTTCGCGATTCCGTGCGGGTTGACGATGAAATTGGCGTGCTTTTCGGAGACGCGCGCGCCGCCGATCGCGTAACCCTTGAGGCCGCAGCTCTCGATGAGCCGCGCCGCGTGATCGCCCTGCGGATTGCGGAACACGCTTCCGGCATTGGGCAAGTCCAGCGGCTGCGATGCGATGCGTCGCTGCAGCAGGCTGCGGATGCGCTCGCGCGCCGCGTTGCCATCGCCTGGGGGAAACGCGAACCAGGCCGCGGTGAAGACGCCGTCCGGCACCGCGCCCCCTGCGAGACGCACCGACCGGTACCCGATCGCATAGGCAGAGGGCGGCCGTTGCTCGAACGCCCCGGAACGCGCCAGTACCTCGACCCGCGCGATGTAGCGCCATGTCTCGCCACCGTAGCATCCGGCGTTCATGGCCAGCGCACCGCCGACGGTGCCTGGTATCCCGGCGAGGAACTCGGCCTCGGCGCATCCGTTCATGGCGGCGAAGCGCGCGACCTTGGGGGTCGCGACGCCCGCCTCGGCGTAAATCAAATCGTCGCGCAGCACGATTCCATTGAGACCGGCATGGACAACGACGACGGTGCCGCGCACGCCGCCGTCGC
The DNA here is from genome assembly GCA_963726775.1 of uncultured beta proteobacterium. Classification (GTDB taxonomy): domain Bacteria; phylum Pseudomonadota; class Gammaproteobacteria; order Burkholderiales; family Casimicrobiaceae; genus CAIWHR01. The sequence continues at coordinate 35,003 of CAVSDL010000011.1, read as the reverse complement.
GGACCAGCAGATTGCTGCCGAGGCCGATCACCAGCAGCGGCTCGTCGCCGGGCAGCTGCCGGATGAACGCCGCGAGATCCTCACGGTCGGCCGGCAGGTAAACGCGATCCGCGGGGCCGCCGCAGCGCCAACTCGTGTAGCGGGCGAGCGGCGTCGTCGCCGTCAGCGTACCGCGGAGCGCTGCGAACCGGAGCGGCTCGGTCATCATCATGCGGCCACCAGCTGCGCGGGCACCTGCCCGATCGATCCGGCACCCATGGTGACAACGACATCGCCATCGCGCGCGATCGCGCGGATCGCCGCCGGCGTCTCAGCCAAGGTTTCGACGAATACGGGCTCCACCTTGCCCGCGACACGGACCGCGCGGGCCAGCGCGCGGCCGTCGGCGGCGACGATGGGCGGCTCGCCCGCAGGATAGACGTCGAGGAGGACCAGCGCGTCGACCGTCGACAGCACTTTGACAAAGTCCTCGAACAGGTCGCGCGTGCGCGTGTACCGATGCGGCTGGAACGCGAGCACGAGGCGCCGCCCCGGGAAACTGCCGCGCACCGCGGCGATCGTCGCGGCCATCTCGACCGGATGGTGGCCGTAATCGTCGATCAGCGTGCAGATGACGCCGGCGATCCCGACGTCGCCGTACCGCTGGAATCGCCGTCCGACACCACGGAATTCCTTGAGCGCCTTGGCGATCGCCGCGTCCGCGACACCGACCTCGCGGCCAATCGCAATGGCCGCAAGCGCGTTCTGGACGTTGTGGACGCCCGGGAGATTCAGTTCGACCACAAGGTCCGGCGCGCCGGAGGTACAGGCAATGAATCGCATCCGGCCACCGGCATTTTCCACGCCGCTCGCGCGAAGGCGCGCTTCTTCGACGAGTCCGTAAGTGACGATCGGCTTGGCGATCGCGGGCGCGATTTCGCGCACGTTGGCGTCGTCCACGCACAGCACCGCGACGCCGTAGAACGGCAGCCGCTGCGCAAAGTCGACGAAGGCGCGCTTCAGCCGTCCGAAATCGTGGCCGTACGTCTCCATGTGGTCCGCATCGATGTTGGTGATTACGGCAAGCGCCGGCGACAGGTAGAGGAACGAGGCGTCGGATTCGTCGGCCTCGGCAACGAGGAAGTCGCCCTTGCCGAGGCGCGCATTGGCGTCTGCAGACAGGAGCCGACCGCCGATGACGAACGTTGGATCGAGCCCGCCCTCGGCCAGTACCGACGCGATCAAACTGGTCGTGGTGGTCTTGCCGTGCGTTCCCGCCACCGCGATGCCCGTCTTCAGGCGCATCAGTTCGGCCAGCATCAGCGCGCGCGGAACGACCGGTATTCCGGCTGCGCGCGCCGCGACGACTTCGGGATTGTCCGGCGCAACCGCCGTTGACACCACCACCGCGTCGGCGCCGGCGACGTGCGTCGCGTCGTGGCCAATGGTGATGGTCACGCCCAGACCCGCGAGGCGCTTCGTCACCGCGCTTCCGGCAAGATCGGAGCCCGACACCCGGTACCCCTGCGTGGCCAGCACTTCGGCGATTCCGCTCATTCCGGCGCCGCCGATGCCGACGAAGTGAACACGCTTGACCTTGTGTTTCATTGCGCCCGCGCCCCCTGCGCGATGCACGCTTCGGCGACCCGGCCGGCGGCGTCGAGGCGACCGATGTTCCGCGCCGCCATCGCCATCGCGAGCAGTGCTTCACGCGTCAGCAAGCGCAGGCGCCGCGCGAGGTCCTCGGGCGTCAGCTCGATCTGCGCGATCATGAAAGCGGCCCCCGCCGCGACGAGGAACCGCGCGTTCGCGCTCTGCTCGTCGGCAATCGCACCCGGCAGCGGCACGATGATCGAGCCAATGCCCACGGCTGCGAGTTCCGCAACGGTGATGGCACCGCCGCGGCACAGGACGACGTCGGCATCCGCATAGGCCGCCGCCATGTCGTCGATGAACGGCACGCATTCGGCGGCGATGCCGCTGCTCGCGTATGCCGCGCGCAACGCGTCGATGTGGCGCGCGCCGGACTGATGCACGACCCGCGGCCGGGCCTCCGGCGACAGCAGCGCGAGCGCCGCCGGCACGCGCTCGTTCAGCGCGGCGGCACCGAGACTGCCGCCGACGACGAGCAGCGCGAGGCGGCCGGTGCGTTCAGCGAACCGTCGTTTCGGCGGCGGCAGACGCGCAATCGCGTCACGCAATGGCGTGCCGACGCATTCGGTTTTCGTCGCGTGCCGGCGTCCAAACGCGCCCGGGATTCCGATCAGAATGCGGTCGGCGCCGTACGCCAGCACGCGGTTCGCAAGCCCGGCGACGGCATTCGATTCGTGCAGCACGAGCGGTTTGGCGCAGGCGACACCCATCAGGGCGCCGGGGAACGACGCAAATCCTCCGAAGCCCAGAACGACATCCGGCGCCCGGCGGCGAATTATCCTGAGGCTTCCCCAACAGGCGGCAAGGAGCGCGAACGGACCGAGCAGCATCCGCAGCCACCCCTTGCCGCGGAGGCCGCCGAAGGACACGCTCTCGAACTCGAGGCCATGTTGCGGGACGAGTTTCGCCTCCATCCCACCCTTGGTACCGAGCCAGAAGACGCGCCACCCGCGGTCGACGAGCTTCGTCGCCACGGCGAGCCCGGGAAACACGTGGCCGCCGGTGCCGCCCGTCGTGATCATCACCGTCCCGGTCATCGTGTGGTCCCTTCGTGCCGCCGCCGATTCTGGCTTCGGCAGCCGGCTGCCCGGATCGCGCGCAGCTTCATACCGTGAACCCCCTGAGCAACCGCCGATTTTGGCTCCGGCCGGCCGCGTTCGCGGCCTTGACTTGCACGACGCGCAAGTCAGCCTTCACCGAAACCGCAGGCTTCACGCGTTTCATACTGTGAAACCTCTCCGCCGCGCGTGATTTTGGCTCCGGCCGGCCGCGTTCGCGGCCTTGACTTCCGCGACGCGCAAGTCAGCCTTCACCGAAACCGCAGGCTTCACGCGTTTCATACTGTGAAACCTCTCAGGAGCCTGCGATTTTCATAATCGATGCGCATCAGGATCGCCAGCGCCACGCAGTTGGCGACAAGGCCCGATCCGCCAAACGACAGCAGCGGCAGGGTCAGGCCTTTCGTCGGCAGCACGCCCATGTTGACGCCGATGTTGATGAACGCCTGCACGCCGACCCAGATGCCGATGCCCTGCGCGACCAGCGCCGGAAACGGCCGTTCGAGCCGGGCGGCCTGCCTGCCGATCGCATACGCGCGGAACAGCAGCCAGACGAACAGGCCGAGTATCGCGAGCACTGCGACAAAGCCGAGTTCCTCGGCGATGACCGCCAGCAGGAAATCGGTATGCGCTTCGGGCAGATAGAGGAGTTTTTCGACGCTCGCGCCCAACCCGACGCCGAGCCATTCGCCGCGACCGAAGGCGATCAGCGAGTGCGAAAGCTGGTAGCCCTTGCCGAACGGATCGGACCAGGGATCGAGAAACGCGACGAGGCGCTGCAACCGGTAGGGTGCGGCCACGAGGATTGCCGACAATCCGACCGGCAGCATCAGCAGGAGCCCGAGGAAGAGCCGCCAGTCGAGTCCGCCGACAAACAGGATTCCGAACGCAATCGCGACGATCACCACGAACGCGCCGAAGTCGGGCTCGAGCAGCAGAAGCGCGCCCGTCGCGACCATCACGGTGAACAGCGGCAGGAAACCGCGGATCAGCGTCTGCTTCAGCGGCTGTTGCGCATGAAGGAAGGTCGCCTTGCGCACCGCGTAGCTCGCCGTGTACAGGACGACCGCGAGCTTCATGAATTCCGACGGCTGCAGGTTGATCACGACGAGCGACAGCCAGCGGCGGCTGCCGTTGACCGACCTGCCGATTCCGGGGACCAGCACCAGCACGAGCAATGCAGCGCCTGCAATGAACAGCCAGGGCGCAAGGCGCTGCAGGCTCTTCATCGGAATCTGGAACGCGACGATGGACGCGACCATTCCCGCCGCGAGAAAAGCGGTGTGGCGGAGCAGGAAGTACCATGCGCGATAGCCCGTGTGCGACGATGCCTCAGCCATCGCGATGGACGCCGAGTAGACCATCACGAGGCCCGCGGCCAGCAGCAGCAGTGCAGCCCAGGCCAGCGAAGCGTCGTAGGCGAGCATGGCCCGCGAATTGCGCGGAAGCGCCCCCGATCCCTTCGGCGTGCCGAAGGGTCGCAGCATGGCGGTCGCCGCGATCTCCTTGCGCATCCTAGGTGGCCTCCTCGGCCGCGCGCTGCATTGAACGCCTTCGCCAGCGTGTGACGGTCGACTCCGCGACGCGATGCGAGCGGCACGCCGTCACGCAGCTCGCGACGAATCGATCTGGAGGCGGCCCGGCGGCGTTCACGCGGCCACCTCCATCCGATGGGCCTGGACAAATCCGGCGAATCGCTCGCCGCGCTCGACATAGTTGGCGAACTGGTCGAGGCTCGCGCAAGCGGGCGACAGCAGGACCGCCTCGCCTGCACGAGCGATCGCGGCGGCCCGAGTCACCGCCGCTTCGAGCGTCTCCGCGCGTTCGACCACCGCCGTCGACCCCGAAAGTGCGCGCTCGATTGCCGGCGCATCCCTGCCGATCAGCAGCACCGCGCGGCAACGCGCGTCGACGGCGTGCAGGAGCGGCGCGAAATCCTGTCCCTTGCCGTCGCCCCCGGCGATCAGCACCACGGGCCGGTCGAGTCCTTCGAGCGCCGCGCAGGTCGCAACGACGGTCGTGCCCTTCGAATCGTTAACGAAGAGCACGCCGCCATATTCCGCGATGCGCTGCATCCGGTGCGGCAGGCCCTCGAAGCGCGCGAGGGCCGTCAGCACGTCGCGCTTGACCGGCGCGACGGCGGAAACCAGCGCGAGCGCGGCGAGGGCATTGAGCGCGTTGTGCCGACCCACGAGGCGGAGATCCGTAACCGGCACCAGCAACGCGCCGCCACGGGCGAGCCAGATTTCGCGCCGGTCGCCACCGCGTTCGACGAGGCCCCACGCCTCTTCCGACTCGGGAAGTCCGGCGCCGAATGTCTGCACGACGCGCCCGGGGATGCGCATCGCAAGCGAGCGCGAGTCGTCGCGATTGAGCACCTGGATACCGCCGGCAAAGATCCGCGCCTTCGCCGCCGCGTAGGCATCCATTCCGGCGTAGCGGTCGAGATGATTCTCGGTCACGTTGAGCACGGTCGCGGCGACGGGTCGGAGCCGGGAGGTCGTTTCCAGCTGGAAGCTCGACAGCTCGAGGACGTACAGATCCGGCCACGTGCCGTCTTTCGGCAACGTGTCCAGCACGGCGTCGCCGATATTTCCCGCGACGATCGTTTCGAGGCCCGCGGCGCGGCACAACGCCCCGGTCAGGGCCGTCACCGTCGACTTGCCGTTGGACCCGGTGATCGCGATGACTTTCTGTATGGCAGGCAAGGCGCGCGCAAAGAGTTCGATGTCGCCGGCGAGCTCGACGCCGCGCGCGACCGCCGCGGTCAGCGCCGGATGATCGATCGCGACTCCGGGGCTGACCGCAACAAGATCGACGCCATCGAACGTGGCATCGGTGAAAGGTCCCGTCGTGAGCGGAATTTCCGGGAGCAGCGCTGCAAGCCGATCTGCGAATGGCGGCGCCGGACGTGTGTCGGCGACACGCACGATCGCGCCGCGCTCCGCGAGATGGCGTGCGAGCGAGAACCCGGTGAGCCCCAGTCCCAGCACGACCACGTTGCGCCCCGTGTGATCCATTTCAGCGCAGCTTCAGACTGGAGAGGCCGAACAGCACGAGCAGCATCGTGATGATCCAGAAACGGACGACGACCTGGTTCTCCTTCCAACCCTTGAGCTCGTAATGATGGTGGATCGGAGCCATTCGAAAGACCCTTTTCCCCGTCAGCTTGAACGACGCGACCTGGATCATCACCGACAGCGTTTCGACGACGAACACGCCGCCCATGATGAAGAGCACGATCTCCTGGCGGACGATGACGGCCATCGTGCCGAGAGCGGCGCCGAGCGACAGGGCGCCGACGTCGCCCATGAACACTTCGGCGGGATACGCGTTGAACCACAGAAAACCCAGCCCCGCGCCGGCCAGCGCGCCGCAGATCACCGCCAGCTCGCCCGCACCCGGGATCAGCGGAAACTGCAGGTAGCGGGCGAAGATCGCATTGCCGCTGACGTAGGCGAAGACGCCGAGCGCGGCACCGATCATCACGGTCGGCATGATCGCCAGGCCGTCGAGGCCGTCGGTGAGATTGACGGCGTTGCTGGTGCCGACGATCACGCAGTAGGTAAGCGCGATGAACCCCCAGATGCCCAGCGGATAGGACACGGTCTTGAAGAACGGCACGATCAGGTCCGTCTTTGGAGAGAGGCTGACATTGAAACCGCTGCCGATCCACGCGAAAAAAAGTTTTTGCAGCTGCACGTTGTCGGGAGCGGAGACCGAGAACGCGAGATAGAGGGCGGCAACGAGTCCGATGAGCGACTGCCACAGGAGCTTCGTGCGCGCCGGCAGGCCTTTCGGGTTGCCGTGGACGACCTTTCGATAGTCGTCGACCCAGCCGATCGCTCCGAATCCCAGCATCACGAGCAGCACGACCCAGACGAAACGGTTGGCGAGATCGCCCCACAGCAGCGTCGTGACGGCGATCGACACCAGAATCAATGCACCGCCCATCGTCGGCGTTCCCGCCTTCACGAGGTGCGTCTGCGGCCCGTCGTCGCGAACCGACTGTCCGATCTTCATCCGGGTCAGCCAGGTGATCATCCGGGGACCCACGATGAAGGAGATGAAGAGCGCCGTCATCGTCGCCAGCACGGCGCGCAGCGTTATGTAGCCGAAGACGTTGAACGCGCGTACGTCCTTCGCGAGCAGATCGGCGACAAAGAGCAGCATCAGTGCGCTCCCGCGGCAGTGGTGTGACCCGCAAGCGCGGCGACGACGCGTTCCATCCGCATGAAGCGCGAGCCCTTGACCAGCAGAGTCGTCGAAGGCTGCGCTGCCGCGGCGACGTAATCGGCCAGCGCTTCCACCGATGCAAAATGCTCCGCGCCGGGCCCGAACGCGGCCGCCGCCTCGACGGCGAGCGTCCCGACCGCGAGCAGCCGATCGATGCCGGCCGCGCGGGCGTAATCGCCGGCTTCGCGGTGGAACGCCGGACCCTGCGCGCCGACTTCGCCCATGTCGCCCAGCACCAGCCACTTCGGCGATGGCGCGGCGGCCAGCACGTCGATCGCGGCCCGCACCGAATCGGGATTCGCGTTGTACGTGTCGTCGAGCACCGCAGCGCCGCTTGCCGCGCGTGTCTCAGCAAGCCGCCCCGCGACGCCGCGGAAGGTCGCGAGGCCGCGAAGGACGGCGGACAGCGGCACGCCTATCGCCAGCGCTGCAGTCGCAGCCGCGAGCGCATTCGCGACGTTGTGCCGGCCTGGCGCGACGATCCGTGCCGTCGCATCGCCTGCCGGTGTGGTCAGCTCCAATGTTGTGGCGTGGAAGGTAGCGGCGAACCGGGCGCGCACCGCCGCCGGATGGTCGAGCGCGAATTCGACGACGCCGACACCGGCGCGTTCGCGTGCCGCGTCGCGCCACGCGTCGACGTAGGCGTCGTCCGCGTTGATCACCGCAATCCCGCCTTCCGGCAGCGCACGGATCAGATCGGCGTGCTCCGCCGCTACGTCGCCGATGCTCCTCATGAATTCCTGATGCTCGCGCTGCGCGTTGTTGACCACGGCGACCGTAGGCTGCGCTATCGCCGCGAGCTCCCTGGTCTCGCCGCGATGATTCATGCCCAGCTCGATCGCGGCGACCCGGTGCCCGGCGCGCAAGCCGAGCAGCGTCATGGGCAGCCCGATCGCATTGTTGAAGTTGCCCGCGGTCGCGAGCACCGACGCCTCACCGTAGTGCGCGCGGAGGATCGCGGCGAGCATTTCCTTGACGGTCGTCTTGCCATTGCTGCCGACGATGACGATCACCGGAACGGCAAACTGCCGCCGCCAGTACGCGGCGAGCGCGCCGAGCGCCGCGGCGGGATTCGTCACTGCGACCAGATTGCCCGCCAGCCCGTCGGCACGATCGCGGGCAACCAGCGCCGCGACCGCACCTCGCTCGAACGCCGCGGGCACGAAGTCGTGGCCATCGAAACGCTCGCCCGCGAGCGCGACGAAGAGGTCCCCGGCGACGAGGCTCCGCGTGTCGGTGGCAACGCGCGCGAACCGGATGTTTTCGCCGTGCACGCGGCCGGCGACGGCGCTCGCGGCGGTCGCGGTGTCCATCATCCGGTACTCCAGCGGTCCAGTGCGGCGGTGGCAGCTTCGAAGTCGGAAAAATGCGTGCGCACGCCGTTCGTTTCCTGGTAGTCCTCGTGTCCCTTGCCCGCGACAAGCACAACGTCGCCCGGATGCGTGCTCGCGATGGCCGCGTCGATCGCCGTTGCGCGGTCGAGGTCGACGGTCCACTTGCGGTTGCCGGTGTCGCGAATGCCGCGGACGATCTCGCTCGCGATGGACGCGGGATCCTCGCTCCGCGGATTGTCGCTGGTGACGATGACCCGCTCCGCGAGCCGCGACGCGACGCGGCCCATCTCGGGGCGCTTGCCGGCATCGCGGTCGCCGCCGCAACCGAACACGCAGATGAGCTGACCTCCGGCGACAACCGCGGGGCGCAGCGCCGTCAGCACCTTGTCCAGCGCATCGGGCGAGTGCGCGTAATCGATGACGACGAGAGGGCGTACGTCTCCGCCGAGCCGTTGCATCCGCCCGGGCGGCGCCTCGACGTCGGCAAGCGCCGCGAGCGCGTCCGCGAGCGTCACGTTGCTCACGAGCAGTGCGCCGAGGCACCCGAGCAGGTTGGAAGCGTTGAACTCGCCGACGAGCCGCGCCTCGACGTCGCCCCGGCCCCAAGGGGTGGCAACGGACAGCGCGATGCCGCGCGCGGTCATCGCGAGGCGGGTCGCCGCGATATCCGCGTGGGCAAGGCCGTAGGTCAGCACTTTCCGTCCGTGCGTGCGCGCGGCATCGGCGAGGCTCCGGCCGAACGGATCGTCGGCATTGACCACGCGCGCATGGAGCCCGGGCCACGCGAAAAGCTTCGCCTTCGCGGCTCCGTAGGCCGCCATCGTGCCGTGGTAATCGAGGTGGTCGCGGGTCAGGTTCGTGAACAGCGCGACGTCGATCGACACGCCGTTGATGCGGCCCTGGTCGAGACCATGCGAAGAGACTTCCATGGCGACCGCAAGGGCCCCGGCTTTCTTGAACTTCGCCAGCATTTCGTGCACTTGCGCGGCGTCGGGCGTCGTATTGGCGGCCGGCTCGAGCGCCCCCGCGAATCCGTTGCCGAGCGTGCCGATCACCGCGGCGCGCGGACCGCAGCGGTCGAGGCATTGCGCGATCCAATGCGAACACGACGTCTTGCCGTTGGTGCCCGTGATGCCGACCACCCACATCGCCTGCGACGGGCCGCCAAAGATGCAATCGGCGATCGCGCCCAGCTTGGCTCTGAGATTGTCGACAGGATGGTGGGCAGCCCGCCATTCGGGATTCCACTGGAAGCCCTGGCCCTCCCAGAGCACCGAACCGGCGCCGCGATCGATCGCCTCGACGATGAACCGGCGGCCGTCGGCCTTCATGCCGGGGTATGCCGCGAAGGCGTCGCCGAGCCGCACCTGGCGGCTGTCCGCGGTAATCCGCTGCGGCCGCACGCCGAGTCGCGTGAACAGCGCCGGTACGTCGAAATCGACCGTGGTCGCGGGCACCGTCAGGTCTCCTCGTCGATCGCGCTGCCCTCCGGCGGCAGGATCACGTTGTCGACGGGTGCGTCCGACGGGACAGCGAGCATACGCAGCGCCGCTCCGGTCACGGCGGAAAACACCGGCGCCGCGACCTCTCCCCCGAAGTGCTGCCCGGCGGCGGGTTCGTCGATCATGACCGCAACCACGAGTCGCGGGTTCGAAACCGGCGCCAAGCCGACAAACGAGGATACGTACTTGCTGGTGTAGGCGCCGCCTTCGAGCTTGTGCGCGGTCCCGGTCTTGCCGGCGACGCGGTATCCCGGCACTTGCGCCTTGGGCGCGGTGCCTCCGGGCATGACGGCCATTTCGAGCATCTTGCGCACGGCAATTGCGGTTTCGGGAGAAAGAACCGGACGGCCCGCGACGGGCCCTCCCGTTTTGAACAGCGTCGCGGGCTTGAGTTCGCCATCGCTTGCGAAGACCGTGTAGGCACGCGCGAGCTGGACGAGGTTGACCGACAGGCCATGGCCATACGACATCGTCGCCTGCTCGATCGGACGCCATGACTTGGCCGGGCGAAGGCGGCCGGCGACTTCGCCGGGGAACCCGGTTTTCGGCGGCGTGCCGAACCCGCTGTCGGCGAGCATGCGCCACATCGTTTCCGGAGGCAGCGAAAGCGCGATCTTCGCCGCGCCGACGTTCGACGATTTCTGGATGACCTGCTCGACGGTCAGCGCGCCGTTCGGGTGCGCGTCGTGGATCGTCGCCGGCCCGATGGTCAGCGTTCCGGGCGCCGTCTGGATCACGGTGTCGGGGCGGATCCTGCCTGCCTCCATCGCGGCCGCAATCGTGAACGGCTTCATCGTCGAGCCCGGCTCGAAGACGTCGGTCAGCGCGCGATTTCGCATCTTCTCGCGCACGATCTTGTTGCGCGCGTTCGGGTTATACGTGGGCCAGTTGGCCAGGGCGAGGATCTCGCCGGTTTGCGCGTCGAGTATCACCAGACCGCCCGCCTTCGCCTTGTTCGCCTCCACCGCGGCCTTGAGCTCGCGGAACGCGATGTGCTGGAGCCGCGTATCGATCGCGAGCGCAAGGTCGCGGCCGGCCTGCGGAGCGCGAATCGCCTCGACGTCCTCGACCACGTCGCCACGGCGGTTGATGATGACGCGCCGGCTGCCCGGATGACCGCCAAGCCATTCCTGCTGCGCGAGTTCGACGCCCTCCTGGCCAACGTCGTGATCGCCGGTGAAGCCCAGGATATGGCTCATCGTTTCGCCGGCAGGGTAGTAGCGCCGGTATTCGTTCTGGTCGTGAAGCCCTTTGATTCCGAGCGCCATCGCGCGCGCCGCGGTTTCCGGCGACACCTGCTTCGCGATGTACGTGAAATCCTCCGCGGGATCGAGCTTGCGCAGCAGGACTCGCGGCGGCGTTTCGAGGACTGCCGCGAGTTGACCGAGCTGTGCCGGCGTCGCCTCGACCTTCGCCGGAAATGCCCAAAGCGATTTCACGGGCGTCGAAATGGCGAGCGACTCGCCAAGGCGATCGACGATGCGCCCGCGGTGCGCGGATACCTCGATCTCGCGGCTGTAGCGCGAGCTTCCCTGCTCCTGCAGAAACGCGTTGTCGAACCATTGCAGATAGAGCGAGCGAATGGCGAGTGCCCCGAACAGGAGCGCCAATCCCGCGAACACGAATGGCGCGCGGAACCGTGGCAGCGCGAGTGCCGGCTGCGCGGGGCGCCGCAGCGCCGCGGTGCCGCCTCTCACCGGCCGCTCCCGGACGGCACGATCTCGACACGGGGCGATCCGGGAATCTGCATCCGGAGCAGTACGCGCGCGATCTTCTCGACGCGCGCCGGCATCGCCCACGTCGATTGCTCGAGCTGCAGCTGCCCGTATTCGATCTCGTAGCTGCGCGCCGTCGCCTCGCCGCGCTCGAGATCGACGAACAGCTTTCGCGCCTGGTGGCGCGACGTCACGAGCGACAGCGCGCAGACGACGAGCACGGCGAGCAGCAGGAGATTCAGGCGTACCACGGCGTCACCTTCCGATCGCCGCCGCGCCGGCGAAGTCCGCCGGGACCGGATGCGCGGTCCTCTCGGCGACCCGCAGCGTGGCGCTCCGCGCGCGCGGATTGGCATCGACTTCGCGCTGCGACGGCCGGATCGCTCGGCCCACCAGGGCGAGCGGCGCGCCCGGCAGCGCTGCGGTTGCTATCGGCAGTCGCGCGAGCCGCGGATCGCCGCCCCAGGGCTGCGATGCCGCTGCGAAAAAACGCTTCACAATGCGATCCTCGAGGGAGTGAAAGCTGACGACGGCAATCCGGCCACCGGGACGCAGAAGCTGCGCGACGCGCGGCAGCGTCAACGCGAGCTCCGCGAGCTCCCGATTGACGAAAATCCGAAGAGCCTGAAACGTCCGCGTTGCCGGATCCTGACCCCGATCACCCCGCGGGCGCGTGCGGACGGCTTGGGCCACGAGCGCGGCCAGCTGCCGCGTGCGGATGACGGGTGCGACCGCGCGAGCCGCAACAATTGCTCTTGCAATCGATTGAGCAAACCGTTCTTCACCATAGTCGCGTATCACCTCCGTCAGTTCGCGCGCATCGGCGCGCGCGAGGAAAGCCGCAGCCGATTCGCCGCGCGTGGGATCCATCCGCATGTCGAGCGGTCCGTCGGCACGGAACGAAAATCCGCGTTCGGGTTCGTCGATCTGCGGGGAGGAGATGCCGAGGTCGAGCAGAACGCCGTCGACGTGCACGATCGCGAGGCCGGCGAGCACCTCCGGCAGCTCCGAAAACACCGAGCGCCGGAACGTGAATCGCGGATCCGTGATGGCCCTCGCCGCGCTTTCAGCGGCGGGATCACGGTCGAGTGCGACCAGGAGTCCCGACGGTCCCAGTGCCGCCAGGATCCGCCGCGCATGGCCGCCGCGCCCGAAGGTCGCATCGACGTAGCTGCCTTCGGGTCTGACGGCAAGGGCGGCAACGGCTTCCTCGAGCAGGACGGGAACGTGGACGCCATCGGTCATCAGAGCGAGAAACCGTCCAGCTCCGGTGGCAGCCCGCCAGCCGGGAACGTGATGGTGCGGGCCGTTTGCGCCTGCCATTTCGCCTCGTCCCACAGCTCGAACTTGTTGCCCTGGCCGACCAGCACGACGTGATGATCGAGGCCGGCGTACTGGCGCAGCGCCGGCGGGACCAGAATGCGGCCATTGCCGTCGATTTCGACGTCGTCGGCGTGGCCCACGAGCAGGCGCTGCAGCCCGCGGATCTGGTCGTTGAAGGACGACAGCGCCATCAGGCGCGCCTGGATCGGCTCCCACACGCTGCGCGGGTAAAGCAGAAGGCAGCGCGACGGATCGGCGGTGAGCACTACGGTGCGGGACGAGGCCGCGTCGATCTCGGTACCATTGGCACGGTGGGCGAGCGCCTCCCGATGCTTGGCAGGAATCGCCAGGCGTCCCTTCACGTCGAGAGCAAGGTGCGCGACGCCGCGAAATACCGCGTGCGTCCCGGTGCCGTCGGCCAGTGTTTTCGCTCCCTGCGCCACCCCGTTGCCCCTCCCGATCCGCCTGCAGGTGAGTGCTCATTCACAGGCGGAAAAAGCGTCGCGCCCGGTTCACTCGAAACCCCACTTTGACCCACTTTTTACCACCTACTGTCACTATAAAGGAACCGGAGCAGGCGGGTCAATGCTTTTTCGGTTTGCGAACAATGACTTAGCCGCTTTGTTGCACAGAAATCCTTCTTTTATATTAAACAAACACTTAAGACAAATATCGAAAGTAAAGTAGGAAGAATATTGATGTTCGACTGCGCACCATCGTACGATCGTTCGAAAATTGCTTTCACGAGCATCGACACCCTGGAATTCCGGGGTGCCGAGGTCAAATGGCACTCCAGGACCGGTTGCCTGGTTTGCGTGGCGGGGCGTTTCGCGGCGGCAGGAAGCATGAAGCTGCATGTGAACAGCCTTCATGCCATCGGGATGAACGCCGGTCGCCCCGCCGCGATGCTCCCTGGCCCGCGGCGCGGGGTCGCTTTCCGGTGCGCCGCGGCAGCATTCCGGTAAAATCGCCGCGCCGCGATCTGCCGGAACCGCCGATTCCGGACGGGGCCGCCCTGACCGAATGACCCACCACGGAGCCTACGCATGCCTGCTCGCCGCTGCGCCCGCATCACCCTGCTCGCAACCGCCGCGTGTTGCGCCGCACTGAACGCGCCCGCCCATGGGCAGGCGGCCAAGGCGGGCGATGTCGCGGCGACCGCGGCATTGACAGGCTTCACCCAGTTCGACACCGATCTCGACGGCGGCGGGCAGTTCCACTGGGGCGGTGGAATCGCGAGCGGCACGATCACCCGCCAGTTCACGCCTCAGGTGTCCGCCGGACTTGCCGTGCGTTTCGACTACCAGGAGTGGAAATTCGATGCGCCCGCCGCGTTCGGCGGCGTTGCCCCCTGGGACCATCTCGACGCACCGCAGCTCGGTCTGAACCTGGCCTATGCGTATTCGCCGGACCTGGTATTCAATCTTGCCCCGTCCGTCGAGTGGGCCTACGAGTCGGGCGCCAACGCCAGCGACGCGTTGACGTATGGCGCCGTGGCCTCGGTGGCCAAGGTCTATTCGCCCGATCTCGTTCTCGGGCTGGGCGTGAGCGTGTTCCGGCGGATCAACGAGACGAAGGCGCTGCCGTTCCTCATCGTGAACTGGAAGATCGACGATCGCTGGCGCGTCGCCAATCCGTTCCAGGCAGGCCCCGCCGGCGGCGCGGGACTCGAAATCGTCTACGCACCCGACGACCACTGGGAGTTCGCCGGCGGCGCGACGTACCGCAGCTTCCGTTTTCGCCTCAAGGAAAGCGGGCCGACGCCCGATGGCATCGGCGAGAACAGCTTCATCCCGGTGTTCGCGCGCATCTCGCGCACGCTGACCAAGGCGCTCCGCTTCGATTTCTACGCGGCGATCGTGACCGGCGGCAAGCTCACCGTCGACAACGCCGATGGCAGCGGCAAGTACAGCGAGAGCTACAAGATCGCGCCGGCGATGGGTGCGACGCTCGCGTATCGATTCTGATGTACCGGTCGCGCAATGCCGCCGTGGCTGCAGCGCTCGCCGCCGCCCTCACCGCCGGATGCGCGATCCGCTACGACGCGGCCGGCGTGACGCGCGTCGGCATCGGCCTGTGGGGCTTCGGCGACCCGCCCGGAGTCCATTGGAACCTCGACTGGCCGCACCGCGAAGTCCCCGACCTTCCGGTGGCGCCGCGCCGCGAGTTGTCACCGTATCGCGACCCGGTGCGGGAGCCCGGTGCCGTCGACCTCTTTGCACCATCGCGCGATACATCCGACCGGCATGCACCCGCGATCGACGATAATCGCGCCTGTGCTTCTCGTTTCGCGCTCCCTTCGCCCCAGCCTTCCGTGGCTTCTCGCGCTGACGATCGCGTCGACGGCGATCGGTGCTCCTGAGGTTTTTGCGGCGGACACACCGGTCGGCAGCGCCGCATTGCGGTATCGCGTCACGGTCATTGCGCCTTCGCCCCTGAAGGAGGCACTCGAACGGGATGTCGGGCTCCTGCGCTGGCAGGACTATGCCGAGATGACCGAGGAGCTGTACGACCGGCTTGCGCGCGAGGCTATCGACGAGGCGCGCAATGTCGCTGCCGCCGAAGGTTACTTCTCCGCGGCGATCGACGTGGCGATCAACCGAATCGCCGTACCCGCCGCGATTACGCTGACCGTGGTTCCGGGCGAGCCGACCCGGATAGAAGGGGTGCATATCGCGGTGACCGGCCCCGCAGCAACCGACATCCCGCTGGGCAGCGACGCGATCGCGAAGCTCGAGCGCGACTGGAGCCTGCGCATTGGCGACGCGTTCCGGCAGGAAGCGTGGGCCGCGGCCAAGGACTCGGCGCTGGCGACGCTGACCGCAAGCCCGTACGCGGCGGCGAATATCGCCAGGAGCGAAGCGTTGATCGATCCCGAGCATCATTCGGCTGCGCTGTCGATCGAATTCGCAAGCGGTCCGCCGTTTCGTTTTGGCGGGCTCGAAATTTCGGGACTGGCAAAGTACGGGACTTCGCTCGTTCGCAACTTCAGCACGATCCGTGCGGGCGAGCCCTACACCGAAGCGGCGTTGACCCGCTACCTACGCCGGCTGAACGCGTCGGGCTATTTTGCAAGCGCGCAGGCGGCGATCGATCCTGACACCACGCATCCCGACGACGCGACGGTGCGGGTCGCCGTCATCGAAGCGCCAACGCGGCGTCTCGAGGGCGGCCTCGGCTATTCGACGGACGTGCAGTTCCGCGGCAACGCCAGCTATCGCGATGTCGACGTCGACGGCAAGGGCCTGCAACTCCTCGCCGAAGGGCGCCTCGAGACGAAACTGCAGTCGATGTCCTTGCGGGTGTCGCAACCGCCGAACGACGGCGGCTGGATCGCAACCTACAGCGCCGGCGCCCTGCGCACCGACATCGAAGGCCTCGTTACCCGGACCGCCGCCGCCGGCACGCGCTGGCATACGATCGAGGAGCAAGACACACACGCGCTGTCCGCGACCTATTACCTCGACGAGCAGCAGCCCTCCGGCGCGCCCGCGGAAACCTCGCATGCGGTCTACGGCGAGTACGAGCGCTATTGGCGTCGGGTCGACAATCTCGTCGCCCCATCGACCGGATGGATGGCCAGCCTGCAGGCGGGCGGCGGCATTCCCGGCGTGTCGACGCGCGGATTCGGGCGCGTCCTGGGGCGCTTCGCCGCCTGGGTTCCGCTCGACCGGTTGAGCGAGCTGCAGCTGCGCGCCCAGGGTGGCGCGGTGCTCGCGTCCTCGCGCAGCGGCATCCCTTCGGCGCTGCTGTTTCGAACCGGCGGCGACACCACGGTACGCGGCTACGCGTTCGAGAGCCTCGGCGTCACTAGCGGCGACGCGACCGTTCCCGGCCGCTATGTCGCGGTACTCAACGCCGAGGCGATACGGTGGATTGGAGGTTCCTGGGGGCTCGCGGCATTCGTCGATGCCGGCAACGCGACCGACACCCTGTCGGATGCGCATCTCGCGCTCGGCTACGGCGTCGGCGCACGCGTGCGGACGCCGCTCGGCCCGTTTCGACTCGACGTTGCTTACGGGCAGGATGTGCACCAGGTGCGCGTCCACTTCTCCGTCGGGCTCAGTTTCTAGCAGACATGCAGGATTCCACGGCCTCAATGCCCGGTGCCATGCGCAAACGACGCTGGCGACGCGGAACAGCCGTTGTCGCGCTGGCCGCCGCTGCGGCCTTCGCGGCGTTGTCCTGGACGCTGCTGTCGGGGCAGACCGGCGTCGACTTGCTGGTCCGCGAACTTGTGCTCCGCAGCGGCGGCACCCTGGAGATCGAAGGTGCTACCGGGGCGCTGATCGATACCGTTCGCGTCCGGCGCATCGTCTGGCGCGGCATTGCGGCAACCGCCATCGCGACAGACGCCGCGCTGACCTGGAAACCCGCCGCGCTGTGGTCGCGTGGCATCGTCGTGCACGGGCTTGGCGCGCAGCGTCTCGAACTCGGGCTTGAAGCGTCGGACGGCGCCGCGGTGCCGCTGCCGGCGAGCCTCGAACTGCCGGTCGAGCTGACCATCGAGCGCCTCGCCATCGGACGCCTGGATTGGCGCGTAGGAACGAGTCGCGGAACGGTTCATGGCATTGCCTTCGGTTATTCGGGTGACGCAGCGGCGCACCGGGTTTCCGACCTTGCGCTGGCGGCGGACGCCGGTGCGCTGACCGGTGACCTGGAAATCGGGTCTGCGGCGCCCTTCCCTGTCGGCGGCCATCTTGCCTTTCACGGCGACGCCGCGCTCATGGGTGGCGAAGCCGAGGTCCGCCTCTCGGGAACGCTGGCGTCGATTGCGATCATGGCCAACGGCCGGGCGGGAGCGGCGCGCTTCGATGCGCGTGGACAGTTGGCGCCGCTCGCCGCCGTACCGCTCACGGAACTCGCGCTCGATGCGGGCGATGTCGATCTCGCCGCCTGGGATGCCGCGCTTCCCGCAACGCGCCTCACCGTCGTCGTGCACGCAGAGCCGTTCGAGGGCGGGCTGGCCGGAAAGATCGAAGCGACGAATGCCCTGCCCGGCGCGATCGGCGCCCGCCGGGTTCCGATCCGCACCGCCACTTCGCGCTTCGTCTGGAAAGAGGATTCGCTCCGCCTCGACGAAATTCACGCCGAGCTTCCGGGTGGCGGGCAAGTCGCGGGGCGTGCGCAGATCCCGCTCGCCGGTGGCAGCTCCGCGGGCGCGTGGTCGCTTGACGCACGCGATCTCGATCTCCGGCAGATCTACGCGCCACTCGTGGCGACGCGGCTCTCGGGAAGGATCGCGGCCGACCTTGACGCCAGGCGGCAGAAGTTCAGCGCCGACCTGATCGATCGCGAAATCGCCGGTGGCCTCGCGCTGGCGTTCTCGGGCACGTTAGCAGACGACATCCTCGACATCGAGCGCTTTCGCGCGCGCGCCGGCGCAAGCGAGCTTGCCGGTCGCGGCCGCTTCGGGCTGGCGGGCGAGCGCGCATATGCCGTCAACGCGACGGCGACGCATCTCGACCCCGCGAGGTTCGGTGATTATCCGAGCGGGACGCTGGACGCCACGCTCGAGGCCGGCGGCGTGCTCGCGCCGGATTGGCGCGGCCGAATCAGCCTCGCACTCGCGCCCGGCAGCCACCTCGCCGGCGTCGCGCTCTCCGGCACGGCGCGCGGCACGCTGGGGCGCGATTTTGTCGACGACGGCGCAATCGACCTGCGGATCGCGTCGGCGACGCTGGTCGTGGCTGGAAGCAACGGCCCGAGCGGCGGCCGGATCGCCGCCACATTGGATGCCCCGCGTCTTGCCGAGCTCCTGCCGCTGCTTCCGGCGGCCATTCCCCGGACCCTCTCCGGCGCGCTGAACGTCAAGGCGGAGCTGCGCGGCGTCATGCCCCGGGCCGGGATCGACGTCGTAGCGAAGGGTCGCGCGCTCAAGCTCGGCGAGTCGCTCGCACTGCGCGCGCTCGACGCCCACCTGGCCGTTGCGCCGGGACCGAACACCGACACCGGCGCCGACTTCGCAGCGCGCGACATCCGGCTCGACATCGAAGGAGCGGACGTGGTCGCGCCACAGGGAACCTTTGCTTCCGCCCGCGCCAGCGTCGCCGGAACGCTGGCCGCACACGCGATCACAGCCGGATTCAAGAGCGAAGAAATCGATGTCGAAGCAAGGGCTCATGGTGGTCTCAGCGAATCGTCTCCCGCTGCCACGTTGTCCGCCCTCGCCTGGTCAGGAACGCTCGATGCGCTGGAGGGTCGCGGCCCGTGGGCATTGCGGCTCGCGGCGCCCGCCGCACTCTCGATCGCCGCCGGACATGTCCGCATCGGCGAAACGCGGATGAGCATCGCGGAGGGCAGCGTGGCTCTCGCCGAACTGGCATGGGACGACGGCCGGATCACGACACGCGGCAGTTTCGCCGGCGTGCCGGTCGCTACCGCGGCGCGCCTCGCCGGCATGCCGCTGCCGTTCGCCTCGACGCTTACCTTCGGCGGCGATTGGACGCTCACCGCGGCGCCGCACCTCAACGGAACGGTCACCCTGCGGCGCGAAGGCGGCGACATGTGGGTCATGCGCGACGCGGCAATCGATTCGACGAGAATGGCCATCGGCATCACTGCACTCGAAGTTGGTGCGCGATTTGCGGACGATGCCATCGAGGCCGTGGCGACGTTCCGCTCGGCGCGCGGCGGGTCGGCCGACGCCAGGCTGTCGATCGGCGCGCTCGCGAACGCGGCGCCGGGACACATCGCACCCGATGCGCCGCTGGCGCTGACGGCTAGCGCGCAGTTGCCGACGCTGCAATTGCTGCAGCCGTGGATCGGCACCGTCGCCGCGATCGACGGACGCGCGCGCCTCGACTTGGCGGCGAAGGGCACGATGCAGAGCGCTCCGCTCTCCGGGACGTTGACGGGCGAGGGCCTGCGCCTCGATGCGCCAAGATACGGACTGCATTTCACCGACGGCCGCGTGTCGGCACGATTCGCCGATCGCGGCGTCGTTCTCGACGACTTGTCGCTGGCCGCGGGCGCCGGTCGCTTCCACGCCACCGGAACGATTGCGGCGGCGTTCGAGAGCAGGTGGACACCGGCTGCGCGCCTGACCTGGCGCGCCGACAGGTTTCGCCTGCTCAATCGGCCGGAGCACAATCTCGTCGTCTCGGGCGAGGGGACCATCTCCACGGTCGACAGCAAGCTGGCGCTTGCCGGATCGCTGCGCGCCGACGAAGGTCGCATCGTCTACGAGGACAATCCCGGCGCGACGCTCGGTGACGACGTCGTGGTGAAAGGCTGGCCGCGCCCGACGACCGATGCGCCGCGCGCCGCCGACATTCCATTGGGAATCGACCTCAACCTCGATTTCGGCGACAACCTGACGTTCACCGGCAAGGGCCTGGACACGGGATTGCGCGGCGAGGTGCGCGTCACGAACGGTCCGGGCGGACTTGCCGGCAAGGGCTCGATACGCGCGGTGAACGGCACGTACTTCGCGTTTGGTCAGCGGCTCGTCATCGACCCGGGGCGCCTCATCTTCGACGGTCCGCTCGACAATCCCGGCCTCGATATCGTTGCGCTGCGCAGGAACCTTGCCGTCGAGGCGGGCGTCGCGGTCACGGGCACGGTCAAGGTCCCCAACATTCAGCTGACGTCGAACCCGCCGGTCCCGGACGCCGAGAAGCTGTCATGGCTGGTGCTGGGCCAGGGCCTCGACCGGACGTCGGGCGCCGACATCGCCGCACTGCAGGCCGCATCGGCGGCACTGCTCGGCCGCAACAGCAAGCCGGTCACCGCGACGATAGCGCAAAGCCTCGGCCTCGACGACATCTCGTTCCGGAACACGGCCGGCTCCTCGCGCGGCGGCGCGCGCGGCACGCCGAGCGCCGAGGGCCAGGTCGTCGCGGTGGGCAAGCGGCTGTCGGACAACCTGGCGATCGTCTACGAGCAAGGCCTCACCGTCGCGACCAACGCGTTGCGCCTCGAATACAACCTCACCGGATCGCTCACGCTGCGCGCCGAGGCCGGCACGATCAGCGGCGTCGGCGTCTATTTCCGGCGGAACTTTGATTAGCCGCGGAAGAACGTGATCACAAATTGGGGGCGCGCCGCGTCAGTCGGGCGGATTGTGCTTCGCGAGGAATTTCGCCACGCGGCCGTAGAAGTCCAAGCGGTTCTTTTCCAGCAGGAAGCCGTGGCCTTCGTCGCTGTAGGTGATCCATTCGACCTCGGTGCCGTTCGCCTTCAGCGCGTTGCGCATCTTCTCGCCATGAACGCCCAGCAGGTGCGAAATGCGGCGGGCGATGGCGGTCATGCAAACCTCCTCCGGCAACGTGCGGAGTTCTCCGGTAGGATACCCCTGCACTCCGGATCCTGTTCTGCCGCCAACGCTTCGGACACCGGGGATAGATCAAACCCGCGCCCCATGCAAGGCGTTACCTCTTCGGGATTCGAAGGACGCGTCGCGCGAAATCTCCCCTCAATATTGCGAAGCACTGATCATCGAAACGTGGAGACCTCACCATGAATTTCGACAAGGAACTCGATGCGCGGGGGCTGTCCTGCCCGCTGCCCATCCTCAAGACGAAAAAGGCGCTGAACGAACTGGTGTCCGGCCAGGTGCTGAAGATTGTCACGACCGACCAGGGCTCGATCAAGGACATGCAGGCTTTCGCCAACCAGACGGGACACGCATTGCTGTCGTCGACCGAAGAGAGCAAGACGTTCATCTTCTACATGAAGAAGAAGTAGGATCCATGCCGAAGTTCGCTGATCTGCCGACGCCGTCCGATCTTGCGCGCGCCATGCGCGCACACGCCGAGGCGCGCGCGCATGGCAGCGGCGAAGTGTTTCTTGTCGGCGCCGGTCCCGGCGACCCCGAACTCCTGACGCTGCGCGCGCTGAAGCTGATGCAGCGCGCGGATATCGTGCTGTACGACCATCTGATTTCGCAGGCGGTGCTCGACCTGCTGCCGCCCGCGACCGAGCGGATCTACGTCGGCAAGAGACGCGCGAACCATGCGATGCGGCAGGAAGAAATCAACCAGCTTCTGGTCCGTCACGCGCTCGCGGGAAAGCGCGTGCTGCGTCTCAAGGGCGGTGACCCTTTCATGTTCGGCCGCGGCGGCGAGGAAATCGACACGCTCTCGGCGCACCGGATCCCTTTCGAGGTCGTGCCCGGCATCACCGCGGCGCTGGGCGTCGCGTCATACGCCGGCATCCCGTTGACCCATCGCGACCACGCGCAATCCTGCGTCTTCGTGACCGGCCACCTGAAGGATGGCAGCATGGATCTCGACTGGACCGCGCTCGCGCGGCCGCGGCAGACGATCGTCGTGTACATGGGGCTCACTGGCCTGTCCGTGCTGTGCGCGCAGCTCGTCGGGCATGGCCTTGCGCCGACCACGCCCGCCGCCATCATTCAGCAAGGCACGTCAAGCACGCAGCGCGTCGTTACCGGGACGCTGGAGACGCTGCCCGACCTCGCCGAGCAGGCGAAGTTGCACGCGCCGACGCTCACGATCGTCGGTCATGTCGTGCGCCTGCGCGAGCGGCTGAACTGGTTCTCGCCCTGACGGTCCGCTTCGCATCGGCCGCCCGTACCGGCCTCGGGTCGGAATCCGAATTCACTCGGCGAAACAGTCTCCCCGATCGCGCTTCCGGGACGCGCGTTCGGCGCTATAGCGCGCCCATGGCGCCCAGACCCGCGGCGGCCGCGAGCAGCCACAGCGGATGAATGCCCGTCGTCAATGCCAGCAGCAGGGTCGTCGCGGTCACGGCATACGCGGGCCAGGCGAGATCGGTCATGCGCGTCAGCACATAGCCTGACGACAGTATCAGCCCGACCGTGATGGGCGCCAGCGCGCGCTGGATCGCGCGCCGCAAAGGCGCTTCGCGAAACCGTTCCCAGTAGTGGGCGACCTGGTACGTCAACAGCGATGAGGGCCCGCACATCGCGACGATCGCGACCAGCGCGCCCGCGACACCCGCTGCCTTCCAGCCGACGAGACTGACGATCAGCACGTTCGGCCCGGGCGCCGCCTGCGACAACGCAAACAACTGGGAGAAGTCGGCGTCGGTCATCCAGTGGTGGATGTCGACGGCGCGCATGTGAATCTCCGGAATGACGGCGTTGGCGCCGCCGATCGACAGGAGCGACAGTACCAGGAACTGCAGCGCCAGCTCGAGCAGCACCGGGGGAATCACCCGCGCCTCCACCACGCGATACCCAGCGAAAGCGGCGCCACCACCGCGAGCACCGGCAGCAGCGGCAAGCGCGCAAGGCCGATGGCCACAAACGCGCCTGCGCCGACGCCGATCTGCCAGGGCGTGCCGAGGATCGGCCGCGCCATTTTCAGCGCTATCGCCAGCACAAGCCCCGACGCCGCGGCGGAAATGCCGTCGCATGCGCCGCGCACTGCTTCGATCTGCGCAAAATTGCTGTAGAGGGTCGCGAGCGACAGGACCGCGATCAGCGGCATCAGCATCAGCCCGAGCGCAGCCGCGAGCGCACCCTTCGGTCCCTGGAAACGGCGGCCCACGATGACTGCAACGTTGACAATGTTGGGCCCCGGCAGAAACTGCGACAGGGAGAGCACTTCGATGAATTCCTGCTCGTCCAGCCATTGCCGCCGCTCGACCAGCATGCGGCGCGCGAACGGCAGGACCCCGCCGAACCCGGACAGTCCCACTTTGAGGAACCCCGCGAACAGCGCACCGCTCGAGACTTCGGCTGCGTTTTTCCCGCTCACCGAGCGATGATCACGGTGTTGCTCCAACAAGTCAAAGCACCCTGGGTCACCCCGAAGCGCATCGCCATCAAACGGCTTTTTCCAATGTCTTGCATGAGTTGCGGGAATGACCGCGAAGCCGGCGCTGGCCGTCGCCGGACCGGAACCGTGGCTTCGAGCCGGCCGCCCGAAGCTTCGGGGCTCTACGCCGTTGCCGCGAACTTTCCGGACTGATAGTCCTGCACCGCCTGGTGGATCTCGTCCTTCGTGTTCATCACGAACGGGCCGTACTGCGCGATCGGCTCGCCCAACGGCTTGCCCGCGATCAGCAGCGCGCGCGTGGCCGCCGGCGCCTTCAGCACCACGCCGTCGCTTCCGGCATCGTTGTCGAGAATCGCCATCCGCTGCACGGGCACCGGCGTACCACCGATCTGCAAGCCGCCGCGATACACGTAGACGAAAGCGTTGTGCGACGGTGGAAGCATCTGCGCGAAGCTCCCACCCGCCGGAATCTCGAGGTCGAGATACAGCGGCTCCGTCACTTCGCGCTGCATGGCGCCATCGATGCCATGACTGCGTCCGGCGATCGCGCGTACCTTGACGCCGTCCGCCGTCGTGAACGCGGGTATCTCCGCGCTCTGGATGTCGCGATACCATGGCGCGCGCATCTTGTCGGTCGCAGCGAGATTGAGCCACAGCTGGAAGCCTTCCATGCGGCCGTCTTCCTGCTCGGGCAGTTCCGAGTGGATCACGCCGCGCCCGGCCGTCATCCACTGGACGCCGCCGTTCGACAGGAGTCCCTCGTGGCCGGCGCTGTCGCGATGGCGCATGCGCCCGGCGATCATGTACGTGACGGTCTCGAAGCCCCGATGCGGATGGTCCGGGAAGCCGCCGATGTAGTCCTCCGGGTTGTCGGTTCCGAACGCGTCGAGCATGAGGAACGGATCGAGCCGGCGCTGCAGCGGCTGCGTGAGCACGCGCGTCAGTTTCACGCCCGCACCGTCAGACGTCGGCTGGCCCGCGATCACCTGCTCGACGGAACGCGGCCGCGTGACCGTCTCGGCCCTGGGGTTGGCTAAAGTTGTCGTCATCGCATTCTCCTCGGGGGCGCGGAATCGCATTGCCGGCCGTGCCGGCGAACGCGAGTCTGACCCTGGTTTCGTCATGCCGCCACCGCTTCCTCGATCTGCTCGTGCGCCGAAGCGATCGCCTGCCGCTCGGCGTCGGGCCCCATCGAAAGGCCTTCGGCGTACACGAACTGCACGTCGGCGAGGCCCAGGAACGTGAACACCGTCTTCAGATACGGCACTTGCGTATCCGCCGGCGTGTTCCGGTACATCCCGCCGCGCGTCAGGGCTACGTACACCTTCTTGCCTTTGAGCAGGCCTTCGGGACCTTTCTCCGTGTAGCGGAAAGTCACGCCGGCCCGCGAAATCGCATCGATCCAGTTCTTCAATGGCGCCGGCACGCCAAAGTTGTACATCGGCACACCCAATACCACCACATCTGCGGCCTGAATCTCCGCAATCAATGCGTCGTCCAGCGCCACGCGCGCGGCCTGTTCGGGCGTGCGCTGATCCGCCGGGGTGAACAGCGCGCCAAGCGCGGCGTCGTCGAGGATCGGGTGCGGAGCGTCGGTGAGATCGCGAACGATCAGCGCGGCCTTGGGGTCCGCCTCGCGCAGGCGCGCTGCGAGCCGGGCGGCGAGCCGCGTCGAATGGGAGGCGGCGCGGCGGGCACTGGAATTGATCTGCAGGATGTTCATGGCTCGGTCCATTAAGTTGCAGGTGGGTGACGACGCTAATATATTTGTTGCCTTGATGGTTCGGAAGCCATGAAATTGGATAATATTGTTCCGCTACAGCAACAATGCAAGGGCCTTTCGGCGCATCGCGAGATTCCCCGGCCGCGCGCGGTCCCGTTGCAGTGCCAAATACAATGAACCTCGAGGCCAACGATCTCCTCATCTTCGCCCGCGTCGTGGATGAAGGAAGCTTTTCGCGCGCCGCCGAGCGCCTCGGCGTCCCCAAATCGACGGTCTCGCGACGGGTGGCCGCCCTCGAAGCGCAGCTGGGAGAGCGCCTCCTGCTACGCACCACCCGCAAGCTCACCGTCACGGACTTCGGGCTTGCCGTACTCGAACATGCGCGTCACGTCGTCGAGGACGTCGCGGCCGCGGCCTCGCTCGCCCAGAACCGGCAACTGGAACCGAGCGGTCGCCTGCGGGTGACGATGCCGGGCGACTTTGCCAACAGCGTCCTCGCGCCGCTGCTCTCCGAATTCGTCCTCCGGTATCCGGCGATCACGCTGGAAGTCGACCTCTCCGCGCGCTTCGTCGATCTCATCGGCGAGAACTTCGATGTCGCGATCCGCATGGGGGAATTGGGCGACGACGCCTCGCTCGCCGCCCGCCGCATCGCCGCCTTCACCGGCGGCCTCTATGCCGCGAAAGCGTACCTCGCCCGTCGGGGAACGCCGTCCGAACCCGAGGCGCTCATGGAGCATGACGCGCTGCGCATCCTCGCCCGCACCGGCGACCCGATGCCGTGGATTCTCACCCGCGGCGACGAGCGCTGGGAGGGCATTCCGCCCGGCCGCGCGACAGCCAATTCGCCGGAGCTGCTCACGCGGATGGCGCTTGCGGGCGCGGGAATCACTATCATCAACGATCACTTCGCATTGCCGTACCTGCAGCGCGGCGAGCTCGACCCGGTGCTGCCCGGCTGGCGTGTGCCACCGGTCAGCGCGTGGGCGGTGTTCCCGGGTCGACGGCTGATGCCAGCGCGAACGCGCGTATTCCTCGACGCGCTCTCCGCCCTTTTCGCGGGGCCGGAGTGTCAGGCGATCGAGGGCAAAGTTCGCGAGACCAAGGCGAACTTGCGACTGGCGTCCGAGCGCCTGCAACGGCAACCCATCATCGACAATCCGGCGACGCCTGCGCGCCGTTAGCCGCACCGTGTCTGGTCGGCAACCACCGTGGCGAGACCTCCATTAGAGACGCCGCGCCTCCAATCGCCCGGCCGGCCGAGTCGCCGCGACTCGCGATGCGCGGCACCAGTGCGTCCGACGCCGTCGGCGCGCGGCTCACGACGGTGCCGTTCACGCGCGAGCGCGTGCGCGCGGCGTTCACCTGAGCGCGCGCGAAAACGAACTCCAGGATGACATCACCCAGCCCGCAGGATTGCGGGGCTGCGCGCCAATGAATCTCCGGCGGCACGAAACGCTTCGGGTCAAAACGTCAGTTGAGGCCATTGGCAGGCGCCGCGTCTGGAAAAAAGCGGTCGCGCAGTACCTGCCGCGATGATCGGCGGCAATCGTATGACGGAAGATTATCCTAGCTCATCGCTCCAAGGCCCTTGATCAGGTGCCATCCCAGGTGGATGAGCGCCGCCAGGCTCGCCAGG
This sequence comes from uncultured beta proteobacterium, assembly GCA_963726775.1. Classification (GTDB taxonomy): domain Bacteria; phylum Pseudomonadota; class Gammaproteobacteria; order Burkholderiales; family Casimicrobiaceae; genus CAIWHR01. Next base: position 8,132 of record CAVSDL010000011.1, on the reverse strand, counting down.
ACGATCCAGAGCCACCAGAACATCCGCAAAATGGCGTGTTCGCTGGCGTGCGCGGACTTCGACTGCGCCAGCGTCCCGAAGGGGTCGCCCTCGAGCTTTCGGGCGCGCAGATACGCTTCGACCGTCGCCTCGTCGTGCCGGGAAAGAACGGCGAACAACTGCTGATAGGTCGAGAAATGGCTCTCCGGCGAGACGCGCTTCCATTCTTCCTCGAGGATAAGCAGACGCGTATTCGCGGTGTCGACGAACGCGCGGCTGCGCGTGTCGACGCGCATGAAGTAGAACGAAATGATGAGCGGTGGAATCGCGATCAGCACGAGGGCCGTCAGCGACACCATGGAGAGGTTGATCAGAGCGTCCTTGGCAAGCAACGCGAAAAAAGCAAGGAATGCCGTCTGGATCGTCAGGAAGTGCGCGAAGCGCTTCTGTTTCAGGTCTTCGTAGAATTTCAGCAACTCGTTGTTCGCCTTCCATTCTTCCAGCAGTCGCGTTTCAATCTCCATCGATTGTTCCTCCCTGCAAGTTCTGCCCCCTGCCGAGCGTCCGATGACTATGATGCACGTATTTTCGCGAGCCACCTCGTTCTCCGCGGCTCGAACACAAGCTAGAATGCGCCGGGAATGACGCTCGTCAAAGCAACGGGGGAATGCCATGGATCGTCTGCGCAAGCTCGTCGTCGGCCTCGTAGCAATCAGCGCCGGCGTTCTCTACGCGACCGCGCCGCACGCTGCCGCGCCGCAGCAGAAGGGCCAGGCGCCCGGCTACTACCGGATGATGCTCGGCGACTTCGAAATCGTCGCGCTATCAGACGGCACGCTGGCGCTCGAAGTGCGCAAGCTCCTGACCAACACGACGCCGGTGCGCGTCGACCAACTGCTCAAGCGCGCGTTCCTGGCCGATCCGGTCGAGACGTCGGTCAACGCGTTTCTCGTCAATATGGGGACCAAGCTGGTGCTGGTCGACGCCGGAACGGGCAATCTCTTCGGACCGACGCTCGGCAATCTCATCGGGAATCTCAAGGCCGCGGGCTACCAGCCGGAACAGGTGGACGAGATCTACATCACGCACATGCATGGCGACCATGTCGGCGGGCTCATGGCCGGCGACAAGCTCGCGTTCCCCAATGCGATCGTGCGCGCCGACAAGCGCGAGGCCGATTACTGGCTCAGCCAGGCCAACATGGACGCCGCGCCGGACGCCGCCAAGGGATTCTTCAGGGGCGCGATGGCATCGATCAATCCGTATGTCGCGGCCGGCAAGTTCATGCCCTTCGATGGCAGCGGCGAGCTTGGGCCTGGCGTCAAGGCGGTCTCGACGTATGGTCATACGCGAGGCCACACGATGTACGTCTTCGAGAGCAGGGGGCAGAAGCTCGCCGTGCTGGGCGACCTGATGCACGTGGCCGCGGTGCAATTCGTGAATCCGTCCGTCACGATCCAGTTCGATACCGACTCCAGGATGGCCGCGGACCAGCGCAAGAAGGTGTACGCCGACGGCGCCAAGCAAGGCTTCTGGCTTGCGGTCGCTCATCTGCCGTTCCCCGGCATCGGCCACATCCGCGCCGATGCACAGGGTTACGTCTATGTGCCGGCCAATTATTCGGTGCCGCGATAGGAGTATTCGGGGGTCGGGCGACGCCCGACAACACGATCCCCGCGTTGACACCGTCGCATCAACCCGCATTGTCGTGTCCAGGCGCACCTTTCGCCGCGTCGAATTTCCACTCCATGTTGAGATTGGCGTATGCCTCGCGCGCGCCTTTGTGGCGCGCAGCCGGCGCGATGTTGCCGACGCCAACAATCCTTCGGGACTCCTTATGCCGCGCAGCGCGAGTCGACTTGCCTCCATCCTTCTGTGCGTGGCGATCTTGAGCGCCACGGAATTCGCGAAGGCCGAGGCGCTGCACTATCCACCGACGCCGAAGGGCGATGTCGTCGATGATTATCACGGCAATAAAGTAACGGATCCCTATCGCTGGCTCGAGGACCTCGGCTCCGGCGACACGAAGGCCTGGATTGCTGCCCAGAACGCCGTCACGTTTCGCTGGCTCGAAAACCTGCCGCAACGCGCGGCGCTCGTCGAGCGACTGACGCAGCTCTGGAATTATCCGCGAACCGGGCTTCCGCTCCGCGAGGCCGGGCACCTCTATTATCGCCGCAACTCGGGCCTGCAGAGACAGGCCCCGCTCTACAGGCGCGCGTCGCTGACGGCTGCGCCGCAGCTCCTCCTCGATCCGAACACGCTGTCAGCGGATGGCAGCATTTCCCTCGCCGATTGGAGTCCGTCGCCCGACGGACGCTACCTCGCCTACGCGCTGTCCGAGGGAGGCGCCGATTGGGCTCAGGTCCACGTCCGCGAAATCGCGACGGGGAAGGACCTCCCGGATGTCGTGCGCTGGTTCCGCTTCTCCACGATCTCGTGGACGAAGGATGGTCGGGGTTTTTTCTACGCGCGCTACCCCGAGCCGCCGATGGGCAAAGCGCTCGAGGCCGACCTCACCGACCATCAGGTCCACTACCATCGCGTCGGAACGTCTCAGGATCGGGACCGCCTCATCTACTGGCGCAAGGAGCTGCCGCGTTACTTTGTTGGCGCCAAGGTCACCGAGGACGGCCGCTACCTGATCGTCACGCTCAACAACGGCACCGACCCCAGGAACCGGCTCTTCTACGCCGACCTCGGCAACCCCAACAAGCCGAACGTCGGCGCGCCGATTGTCGCGATCGTCGATGACGACATCGCGGAGCTGACGGTGCTCGGCAACGAGGGCCCCGTGTTCCTGCTGCGAACCGACCTCGATGCGCCCAACCGCCGCGTCATCGCGATCGACCCGCGGGTCGCCACCGGACGCGCCGGATGGAAGACCCTCGTTCCGGAAACGAAGAATGCTCTCGAGAGCGCGACGATCGCGGGGGGCAAGCTGTTCTGCCATTACCTCGTCGATGTGAAGAGCGAGGTACGCATCCTGTCGCTCACAGGCCGCGAGGAAGGCTCGCTCCGACTTCCCGGCATCGCGACCGTCGCCGGCATGAGCGGTCGCGAACGCGGCGACGAGCTGTTCTACGGCGTGACCTCACCTCTGTTTCCGTCCACCGTCTTCCGCTACGACGTGGCCAGGAAGGATTCCACGACGTTCGACGTCGGCAAGCCGGCGTTCGATTCCTCGGCCTTCGAAACGCGCCAGGTCTTCTACGCCTCGAAAGACGGGACCCGCGTCCCGATGTTCATCACCGCCAGGAAGGGCCTCGTGCTCGACGGGTCGCACCCCACGTGGCTCTATGGCTACGGCGGCTTCGCGATCAGCATGACGCCCTTCTACCGGACCAGCCTGCCGGCGTGGCTCGAGATGGGCGGGATCTACGCGCAGCCGTCGCTGCGCGGCGGCGCCGAGTATGGCGAGGAGTGGCATCGCGCGGGCATGTTCGAGAAGAAACAGAACGTGTTCGACGACTTCATCGCCGCGGCCGAGTACCTCATCAAGGAGAAATACACGTCGTCGTCGAGGCTCGTGATCGAAGGCGGCTCGAACGGCGGCCTGCTCGTGGGCGCCGTGATGACGCAGCGGCCGGAGCTCTTCGCCGTGGCGATCGCCGAGGCCGGCGTCCTCGACATGCTCCGCTACGATCGCTACACCGCCGGCGCGGCCTGGTCCGTCGAATACGGCTCGTCGCAAAAGGCGGATCAGTTCGACTACCTGTTCCGCTACTCGCCGCTGCACAACGTGAAGCCAGGGACGTGCTACCCCGCGACGCTCGTCGTCACGGCCGATCACGACGACCGCGTGGTGCCCAGCCACTCGTTCAAATTCGCGTCCGCGCTGCAGGCGGCACAGGGCTGCGACAAGCCGGCTCTGATCCGCGTCGAGACACAGGCCAGCCATGGCTATCGTCCAACCGACAAGGAGATCGCGGAGCGCGCCGACATCCTGGCCTTCGTCGCGAGCCAGTTGCGGCTGACGCTGCCGGCGAAATAGCCGCGACGCCGGAGGGCCGCGGCACATCGCGCCGCTCCGTCAGCGCGTCGGTCGCCGCGCAGCAGGCGGCGCCGACGGTGGCGCGAGCGCCTTCGGGAAGGGGAGCCCCGGCGCGTTGCCGCGGCCCCGCTTTCTCAGTGCTTGATGAAGGGCACGGCGTCGCCCGTGTGCTTCTTCTGCTGCTTGATCGTCTTCTTTTCCTTCGGCGTGTGCTGCGGCTTCTTCTTGCTTTCCTTCGGGGGCTGATGGGACATGGTTCGCTCCTGTGGATCGCCGAGACCATGGCGTCCCGCCACTATATGCCTATGTCGCACGGCGCGCAGGTCCACGTCGGCGGGCCTAACGGATCCCGACCATCCCGCGGACCGACTCGATCAACTTGACCGGATCGTAGGCGAAACCGTCCTTGAAAACGATCTCGACGTTTTCCACGTCGTCGATGCGTCGGCTCGGGTCACCGCTGACCACCACGAGGTCGGCAATCTTGCCGGGCTCGATGGTGCCGAGCCGATCCTGCTGCCCTAGATAGCGGGCGCCGTTCGCGCTGGCGATGCGTATCGCCTGCGTGGGTGTAAACCCTGCTTCGACGAGAAGCTCGAGCCCGCGTTGGTCGGCGAAACCGGGCAGAGCGCCGCCGTTCCCGGTGGGATCCGCACCAGCGAGGAGCAGACCGCCGGCGCGCACGAACGCAAGCTCGAACGCCATCTCCTTCTTCAGCGCGGCCTCGAGCTTCTCGAATCGCCCCATGACCGTCGCCGCAAAGGCACGGGCATTGAGATAGCTGCGCAACGATTCCGGCGACAGCATCTCCATATGCCGCATGGACAGCAGCGGACGGTTCCCGACGAGCGCTTCAAATACGGGGAGCGTCGACGTCACCGCAACCTTGTGCTCGACCAGATCGTGAATGAGCGCCTGGACGGGCACGCTGTCTATTTCGAGCTTCTCCCAGGAGTCCATGACCTGCAGGTACGACGGACAGGTATCGGGCTTGCGGTTCGGCAACGAATTCGCTGTCCGTGAAAACGGGTCCGTGCTCCAGATTGTCGATGCCGATGGCGATCGCGCGGCGATAGTCGACCGCGCACAGATGTCCCGTCACTTTCAATCCCTGGCGATGGGCTTCCTTGATGGCCGCGGAGAGCACGTCCTCGGTGATCAACATGTAGGCCTTGAACGACGTCATTCCTTCGCCGGCCCAGAATTCGACGGTTCGGCGCGCCTGTTCGGCATCGACCAACGCCGGCATTTGCGGGAAGAAGCTGCCCTTGCCTTCGAGGTAAGGTCCGGTGACGTCGATGCGCGGTCCGGGCATTTCCATTTCGTCGATCTTGCGGCGAATATTGAGATCCGCATACGGCTCGATGCTTCCCGTCGTCCGAATGGTCGTGACGCCGGACGCGAGATACAGGCGCGGCGCCGAAAAGGCCAATTCGGTCACGAGCCCGCCGGGCGGGGGAACCCTGCCGTCCTTGCCGACATTGATCGAGGCGGTGTACATCAGGTGGTCGTGCATGCCGACCAATCCCGGAAACACGCTGCGGCCGGTCAGGTCGACGACGCGCGCGCCGGCCGGGGTCGCCATCGCCGGATCGCCGACGGATTCGATGCGTCCGTCGCGGAGCACCACCGTGCGATCGTCCACCGCCGGGGCGCCGGTGCCGTCGATGACACGCACGTGGGTCAGCGCGACCAGCCGGTCGTCGAACAGGAGGAATTTCTTCACCTCGGCCGAAGGCACCTGGGCCCACGCTGCCGCGCTGCCCAGGAGCAATACGCCAACCGTCACGTGTATCGTTCGCACGCCGTTCCTCCATTGTGCCGACAATTGACCGTACGAAATTCAGGGTCTTCCATGTTGCGCGAACCTGCGAGCGGCGAAGCGGTGACCATTGCCACGGATCGACCGGCTCGCCGGCAGTCGATTGCGGGGCGCCGGAACGGCCCCGCGAAAGTCGCGTCATCATGCCTATGGCTCCTGCGGCAAGCAAGCTCATACTAGCAATCGCGAAGGTAACCCGCGGCGCCGATGATCCTGACGGCGCGCTCGGATGCAGTACGGCAACCTTGGCCGTACCTCGAACATAGTGTCCAAGGAGATCGGCGTGATGCCGCCCGACGCATGGTCTACCCCACGCATCATCGCGCGCCGGGCCCGGTAGGAGAATTCGTGGTTGTTGTCCGTTCAGAGAGATCGTCTGAAATTTGCAACCCGGGAGATTGGGATGTCCAGCGACGCGCCACCTGACATCGCGAGCAGACGCCACCAGATGTTTCCGGAGCTGACAGAGCCGGAGATCGCACGCATCGGTCGATTCGGCAGCGTGCGGCGTTACGCGCGCGGTGCCCGTTTGTTCGCGGCGGGCGAGCCGGGTCCGGGAATGTTCGTCGTGCTGAAGGGTGCGGTCACGATCAGCCAGCGTGACGGATTGGGCCATGTCGTTCCGATCGTGCGGCAGGGGCCGGGGCAGTTTCTCGCCGAAGTCGCGCAACTCTCCGGTCGCCACGCACTGGTGGACGGGCACGCGGAGGAAGACGTCGAGGCGATCCTCGTCCCGCCCTCGCAATTGCGCGCTCTGATCATCGCCGAGGCCGATCTTGGCGAACGCATTGTTCGCGCGCTGATCCTTCGCCGGGTCGGGCTGATCGAATCCGGTGCCAGCGGTCCCGTGCTGATCGGCCGGCCGGAGACAGCGGAATTGCTGCGATTGCAGAACTTCCTGCGCCGCAACGGATATCCGCATCATGTCGTCGATGCCGCGCAGGATGTCGACGCTGCCGCGCTTCTCGAGCAGTACGGCGCGGCCCTGGCAGACGTATTGGTCGTGTGCCCGGACAGCACCGTACTGCTCACTCCCACGGAAGACGCGCTGGCCCGCTGCCTTGGAATGCTCGATACCGACGATCACGATGAGCTCTTCGACGTTGCCGTCGTGGGCGCAGGCCCCGCGGGGCTCGCCACCGCCGTTTACGCGGCGTCGGAAGGCCTGCACGTCGTCGTATTGGACTGCCGGGCGTTTGGCGGCCAAGCCGGTGCCAGCGCGCGCATTGAAAACTACCTGGGCTTTCCCACCGGCATCTCGGGCCAGGCGCTCGCCGGACGCGCCTTCGTCCAGGCGCAGAAATTCGGTGCCGAGATCATGATTCCCGCGCAGGTCGCCGAGCTCGACTGCACCAAGGCCGGGCCCGGTGGCGAATTGTGGCTGAAGCTCAGCGACCAGCGCCGGCTCAGGTCGCGGACCGTCGTCATTGCCAGCGGCGCAACGTATCGGCGGCCTGCAGTGCCCGGGCTGAGTGAGTTCGAAGGCCGGGGCGTTTGGTATTGGGCCTCCGCCCTCGAGGCAAAGATGTGTGCCAATTCCGAAGTGGTTCTGGTCGGCGGCGGCAATTCGGCGGGACAGGCCGCCGTGTTCCTCGCCGAGCACGCAACCAATGTTTACGTCCTGATACGCGGTCCCGGCCTCGCCGCCAGCATGTCACGCTATCTGATCGATCGCATCGACGCCACGCCAAACATCAAACTGCGGCCCCACACCGAGCTGACACAACTTCATGGCGACCGTTCGGGAGGCCTCAGCGCAGTGTCCTGGCGCGACAAGCGTACCGGCGTTGTAGAAACACAGTCGATCCGACACGTGTTTCTCTTTGCGGGCGCCGATCCCGAGACGCGATGGCTGGAACGTTGCGGCGTCGGATTCGACTCGCACGGCTTTGTGCTGACCGGCAAGACGACGGCATGCATCGCCACAGAACACGTGCCCGCTACACTCGAATCGTCGGTGCCTGGCGTATTCGCGGTTGGCGACGTGCGGTCCGGCTCGGTGAAGCGTGTCGGCGGCGCCATTGGCGAGGGCGCCGCCGTCGTGGCGCTGATTCATCAGTACCTTGCCGCCCCAGGTCCAACCGTCCAGGCGACGGTGACGGCATAGAACTCTTGCAATGCCCGGCAAGCCATTCCGCCGCGGATGCGGTCCCGCCAGTGTGTGCCGGCAAGGGGTGCCGTGTGGCTTCGACTTCCTGTTTGATGTAATGGAGGTGGTACTGGCGACGTAGGAAGTCCGGACGCAAAGGAGTAGTCCCATGCCCGCTCGTTGCACGCACTTGAGTTCCGTACTGACGGCCAATCGCAATACCCGCGGTTGCGAGGAATGCCTCCTCA
>CAVSDL010000010.1:0-4797 GCA_963726775.1 uncultured beta proteobacterium | reverse complement strand
GGGTCTCACTGCACGGGCATTCGAGGTATCCCGACAAGGCGTCGAGCGGCACGGTGGCACGGTCGCGAAGTTCATCGGCGATGCGGTCATGGCCGTGTTCGGGCTTCCCGTCAGCCATGAGGACGACGCCCTTCGTGCCGTTCGTTCGGCGCTCGACATGAGGGCGGGGCTGGCGACGTTCGCGGACTCGCTGGCAAGCGATCAGTGTGTCCGCCTCGATGTCGCCATCGGCGTCAACACGGGGGATGTGGTGGCCGGGCACGCGAGTGTGGGACAGAGTCTCGCGATCGGCGACGCGGTCAACGTGGCAGCCCGCCTGGAGCAGGCGGCAGGTTCGCGCGAGATCCTGCTTGGGCCGCTGACCTACGCGCTCGTTCGTGATCTTGCAGAGGTCGAAGAGATCGCGCCACTCACGCTGAAGGGCAAGTCGCATTCCGTCCGCGCGTACCGGCTGCTCTCCGTCAGGTCGTCCGCGCCGTCACACCGACGACAGGACCAGGCGATGGTTGGGCGGGAAGCGGAGATGGCGCTCCTGTACCGCGCATTCGAAAGCGCCGCGGCCGATCGGGTTTGTCGTATGGTTACCCTGATCGGCGACGCCGGCGTGGGCAAGACGCGTCTGACGGAGGAATTTCTCGATGGGGTCGGCAATCGCGCCCGCATCTTGCGCGGTCGGTGCCTCCCGTACGGCGAAGGGATCACGTTTTGGCCGATTGTCCTGGTGGCTGCCGAAGCGGCCGGCATCCAGGAGACGGACAAACCGGAGGCGGCGCGCGAAAAACTCCGCAGGCTCGTCGATGACGATGATGTGGCCGACCGCGTCGCGGCGGCGGTCGGGCTTCTCGATGCGCCATTCCAGGTCGCCGAACTTTTCTGGGGCATACGACGATTTTTCGCGATCATCGCCAAGGATCGGCCGCTGGTTATCCTGTTCGACGACATACATTGGGCCGAGCCGACCTTTCTGGACCTGATCGGTCGCCTGATCTCCTCGACCGACGGCGCTCCCGTGATGCTCCTTTGCGCGGCGCGCTACGAACTCCTGGAGAAGCGACCGTCGTGGGGCGAGGATCCCGGCGCGACCCGCATCGTCGTGACACGCCTATCGGATTCGGATGCGACGCTGATCATCGAGAATTTGCTGGGTGGGGCCGGGCTGTCCGAGCGGGCCAAGGCCAGGGTGATCAGCGCTGCCGAAGGCAATCCACTGTTCGTCGAGCAGCTCGTCTCCATGCTCATCGACACCGGCATGCTTCGCCTCGTCGACGGTCGCTGGGAGCGGACCGGTGACTTGGCCGATATCGCGATTCCGCCGACGATCCACGCACTGCTGGCGGCTCGCTTGGACCAGCTTCCCGAGAGCGAGCGCGCTGTCGTTGAGCCGGCGTCGGTGATCGGCCTTGCCTTCGCCCAAGTGGCCCTGCAGGCAATCGTCGGTGACGACGTCAGGGATCAGGTCCCGGACTGCCTCGAAGCTCTCGAGCAGCGGCAGCTCGTGCATCGACAGGCGCCGGCGGCAGAAGAGGCGCTTGAGCATCGCTTCGCTCACATGATGATCCGCGATGCCACCTATGCTGGAATCCTCAAACGGGCGCGCGCGCACCTGCACGAGCGCTATGTGACTTGGGCGGACGAAGCCAATCGCGCGGCCGATCGAGCGAACGAGTTCGAGGAAATCCTCGGCTACCATCTCGAGCAGGCCCACCGCTACTTGTCCGAGCTCGCGCCGCTCGATGCGCATGGTGTGGCGCTCGGCATCGACGCGTCCGGGCGACTCGCCTCCGCGGGTCGACGTGCGTACGAGCGTGGCGACATGCCCGCCACCGCCAACCTGCTGCGACGCGCGGCGGATTCGTTGCCGAATGGCCACACCGACCGCCCGCAACTCCACCTCCGGCTCGGCCTTGCGCTCTGGGAAACCGGGGAACATGCGGCCGCCGCCAGCCTCCCTCGAGGCCGCCATCGCCGGCGCCGCCGCGGTGCAGGACCCGGCATTGGAAACGAGCGCCCGGCTTGAGCTCCTGATGCAGCAGTACTACGCCGATCCGTCGAAGGTCGAGGGGCACGTGGAAGACCGAATCCGGGAGGGCATGCGGGTGTTGGAGCGCGCGGGCAACGACGAGGGGATGGCTCGAGCCTGGCAGGCGGTGGCCGGCCTGCGCGTGGTGGACAGTCAATGGGGGGCTGCCGCGCAGGCAATCGAAAGTGCGATCGAACATGCACGACACGCCGGAAACCATGTCCTCGAGCTCCGGGTTGCGCCGCACCTCGCCTTGTGCGCGCAGTACGGTCCGACCCCGGTCGAAGAGGCGATCCGCATCTGCAATGAGCTCATCGCGCGATCGGGTGGCAATCGCTGGGTCGAGGCCATGGCATTGCGCAGTCGCGCTCACATGCATGCAATGCAAGGTGAGTTCGATTCCGCGCGCGAGGAGTACCGGCGCGCGCGAAAGTTGCTCGAGGAGCTCGGCGCAACTTTCGTCGCCGCGCTGGGGTCGATCGTCTCCGGGCCGATCGAAATGCTGGCTGGCGACCCGGTCGCCGCCGAAGTCGGAGCTTCGGCAGGACTACGCGGCCCTCGATCGCCTGGGTGACCACAACTACATCTCCACCGTGGCCGGCTACCTCGCCGAGGCGCTCTATCGGCAGGAGCGGTTCGAAGAGTCAGGCAATTACGCGAAATTCAGCGCCGAGGTCGCCGCGCCGGAAGACCTGGCAACGCAGGTCCTATGGCGAGGCGTTTCGGCCAAGCTGCTCGCGCGGCAAGGAAACCTCGAAGACGCCGAGCGCGTAGCACGCGAGGCGGTCGAGCTCATCCGCCGTGCGGACGATCCGATCGATCAGGCGTACGCGTTGATGGACCTGGGCGAGGTGCTGCGGATGGCCGGAAAGCACGATGAGGCGGCGCTCGCGGCGGCGCAGGCGCTTCGCCTGTATGAGCAAAAGGGCGACGTGGTTTCAGCTGCCGTCGCGCGGAACCTTGTTGACGAGGGCCACGAGGCGCCTCCGCCGGCAACGCATCGGCAATGAGGAAGACAGCGCGCCCGTTGCCGGGCGCGCTGTCGATGTGGCGATAGTCTGGTGAATCGTGTGCTGCCGGAACGCCTGCCTCAGGGGCTACCGACGTACCCTTTCGGATCTCCCGGCGGAGTGAGAACTCCGAACAAGGCGCCGTTGCGCTTGGTCGACTTCCTGAAGAGCAAGCACGGCTGGGATACTTCGTCATCCTCCTTCGCATCGTCGCTGCATTTGGGGAGATAGCCTACATACATTTGGTTGCCATTGGGACCTGCGGCAGGCCCTCCCCCCAGCACCCTGAAGGGGTTCGTGGACTCCCAGCAGACTTGATATTTCGCGATTCCCCGATTGATGAGGGATGGGTCGAGCGCGAAGACGATTGTCTTACCGGACGTGCCAAAGTAACTGTAGTTCAAGACGGCGGCATGTGGATCGACCGGATTACCGCATCCGAGTGAGTCGTATTCTTCAAAGAAGGCCGAGAACGCCCCATTGTCCGCATACAGTGTCGCCGCCGTACGGCCACCTTGGCCATTGTTTGTCGTCTGGAAGCAGACGACATTGGCCGGGCAGGGGGCGATCGGCTGGGTCGACGAGAGGACGAAGCCGGTGAAGTCGGTGTCATTGGGGTAATACACATCGTCAAATCCGCAAGGGCCTTCAGACGGGCTGAACGCGTACCAGTAGTAAAAGAAAGTCTGGCCGGGCGAGACGTCCGTAGGAACGGGAATGTTGACGCTGAATGTGGCAACTCCCGCCGAGGCCGTTGCCGAATACGCCGCAATCGGCCCTTCGCTACCGCTGGAGTAAAGCTCAAGCGTTATCGTGGATCGCGCGCAGGAATCTCTCCTTGGAATGGGGGTAGCGGGACTGTCCACGCCTTAGACCATGAGCGCAACCGTGACCGGAAACGTCTGCCCGAGTGCCACCGAATCCGGTGCGGTAATCGCGAGGAAACAGTTGTTGGACGTGCCACCCGACGGACAGGCGGTGGTGACGGCCGTAGCAGCGCTCGCGACGCTTCCCAAGGGAAGGACGGGAGCGGCCAACAGCGAAAGCAACGCCAGCAGCGTCGCCACCCCATGATGACGCAGGATTGTTTGCACGGTTACTCCTTCTCGTTTAGGTCGTCGCTGGTTGCACGCCTTGCGATGTCGGGACCCTTCCATGTGCAAGACGCCATCGCCGGGGCTCGACTGAACGGTCCAAGGTGTTTGAACAGCATGCAACGACTGCATGACAATACGACTACGAGCGGATCAACGTCAATGGCCGCCACCATTGACACGTCCCAATGTTGCGCGGCAGCTCCGGTTGTTCCCTACATAGGGCCCGGTTCGGCTGGCAGCAGCAAGGCGCGAATCACCTAGATGGAATCCGCCGAGTCCGGCGGCTCGGGCGAACGGGTGCCCTCTTAGCGGTTGGTGCCTGCGCAATCACCCACTACGAATTTAAATGTCTTGTACTTCACACCTGTTTTGCGGACGGCCGGTACATGCATCGCAGCGGAGACGAAATGAATGCAAACTCTTCTCATTCGCGCATTTTCGAATGTCGAGCTAAGAGCCAAAAACGGGCGTCCGAAGGATGACCAACAAGCCGCACGTCGTGGGCTCCGCGCTTTGAACTGTCTCAAAACGGGGCCAACGTCGACGTCCGTTCAGTCGATGCCGTTCGCCCGACCGCACTTCCGGGAGATTCTTGCTGCGCTCGATTTTGTCGTTGCCAAGGACTATCCGGCGCGCGGCGAGGCATAGGACGAGTTGATACGCATCGCGT
>CAVSDL010000009.1:0-843355 GCA_963726775.1 uncultured beta proteobacterium | reverse complement strand
AAGCGCAGGGCGCGGGCGTGCTCGGCGGGCGATAGCCACGTGGCGAGATGCGCGATTTCGTTTTTCGGACAGTCGAGGACGGCCCACCACAGCGAAACGCCGGGCGTGACCGACGGCAGAGCCTGCGGCGCAAGGGCCGCCTCCGCGCGAATGCCGGTAATCTCGAATTCGGCTAAGCCCACGCCCTTTTCCGCGGTCGGTTGGCGCACGTCGAAGGTATCGCGTCCTTGCGAGTCATCTTCAAGTTGCTGTCGTGGCTGCCGCTGCCCGTGCTCCGTGCGATTGGCGACGCGTTGCGCAGGATTGCGTATTTTCGTACGGCGCTGGCGTCGGAATCTGGCGTCCGACAATCCTGCGCGGTTTATCCCACGAGAAGCGGGTCCGAGTGCGTCGCGATTCCAAAGCAATGCTACCGCAATCTTTACGCCCTTTTTGCCGAGATTGCCTGGAGCTACAGCGCGACGCTGGCCGAAAGTGGAAATATCCCAAGTCAGCCGAGGCGTGACCGCGCGGACCGACCACCACGCCGAACCAGGCCCTTCGCCGTGCGCCGGAGGGGCGTAGCATCGTCGTGCGAGGTCCCGGCAGCTTGCAACAGGGCGCCCCAGAGTTTATAATCGCGCCTCTCTGCTGCTTTTCTCCCGCCGGGCCAATGTGCGGGTTCTGCGAAGCCGCCTGTTCTTTAACAAATCACAACCGATAAGTGTGGGTGCTGGGGTATCCGGGTGCCTTTGTTTGCTGGGCTGGTGAGCTGGAAACGGCGAGCTGGTGTGGTGGATGGAGGCTGAGGAAATTCGGGTGCTCACGCGATGTTAAGCGAGCTTCTGGCCTGCGAGGGTTGGGGGCTTGAGTCTTGTTCTGGATCTGGAGGCGAGAGCTTTTGGGTTTGGGATGGGGCCAACGTCGAATGAGTTGCTTTGTAAGAGATCGAGCTTTTCAACTGAAGAGTTTGATCCTGGCTCAGATTGAACGCTGGCGGCATGCTTTACACATGCAAGTCGAGCGGCAGCGCGGGGGCAACCTTGGCGGCGAGCGGCGAACGGGTGAGTAATGCATCGGAACGTACCCCGTAGTGGGGGATAACCCGGCGAAAGCCGGGCTAATACCGCATATGCTCTACGGAGGAAAGTGGGGGACCGCAAGGCCTCACGCTATGGGAGCGGCCGATGTCCGATTAGCTAGTTGGTGGGGTAAAGGCTTACCAAGGCGACGATCGGTAGCTGGTCTGAGAGGATGATCAGCCACACTGGGACTGAGACACGGCCCAGACTCCTACGGGAGGCAGCAGTGGGGAATTTTGGACAATGGGGGCAACCCTGATCCAGCCATGCCGCGTGCGGGAAGAAGGCCTTCGGGTTGTAAACCGCTTTTGTCTGGGAAGAAAAGGTTCACCTGAATACGGTGGATTCTTGACGGTACTGGAAGAATAAGCACCGGCTAACTACGTGCCAGCAGCCGCGGTAATACGTAGGGTGCGAGCGTTAATCGGAATTACTGGGCGTAAAGCGTGCGCAGGCGGTTCGTTGTGTCTGCTGTGAAAGCCCCGGGCTCAACCTGGGAATGGCAGTGGAAACTGGCGAGCTGGAGTGTGGCAGAGGGGGGTGGAATTCCGCGTGTAGCAGTGAAATGCGTAGAGATGCGGAGGAACACCGATGGCGAAGGCAACCCCCTGGGCTGACACTGACGCTCAGGCACGAAAGCGTGGGGAGCAAACAGGATTAGATACCCTGGTAGTCCACGCCCTAAACGATGTCAACTAGGTGTTGGGGGAGCGATTTCTCAGTACCGTAGCTAACGCGTGAAGTTGACCGCCTGGGGAGTACGGCCGCAAGGTTAAAACTCAAAGGAATTGACGGGGACCCGCACAAGCGGTGGATGATGTGGATTAATTCGATGCAACGCGAACAACCTTACCTACCCTTGACATGTCCGGAAGCCTGCCGAGAGGTGGGTGTGCCTGAAAGGGAATCGGAACACAGGTGCTGCATGGCTGTCGTCAGCTCGTGTCGTGAGATGTTGGGTTAAGTCCCGCAACGAGCGCAACCCTTGTCCCTAGTTGCTACGCAAGGGCACTCTAGGGAGACTGCCGGTGACAAACCGGAGGAAGGTGGGGATGACGTCAAGTCCTCATGGCCCTTATGGGTAGGGCTTCACACGTCATACAATGGCCGGTACAGAGGGTTGCCAACCCGCGAGGGGGAGCCAATCCCGAGAAAGCCGGTCGTAGTCCGGATTGCAGTCTGCAACTCGACTGCATGAAGTCGGAATCGCTAGTAATCGCGGATCAGCATGCCGCGGTGAATACGTTCCCGGGTCTTGTACACACCGCCCGTCACACCATGGGAGCGGGATGTACCAGAAGCAGCTAGCCTAACCGCAAGGGGGGCGGTTGCCACGGTGCGTTTCGTGACTGGGGTGAAGTCGTAACAAGGTAGCCGTATCGGAAGGTGCGGCTGGATCACCTCCTTTCTCGGTATCAGGAGTCAGGAGTCAGTGGCCAGGAGTCAGTAAAATGATTCGGTCGCGGCTCTGGCACTTCTGGCCTGGGTATTTCAGTGCTCACGCTTATCGGTTGTTGCGGGAAGGGCGAGTGTGCCCTGTCGGATAGGGGCCTGTAGCTCAGCTGGTTAGAGCACCGTCTTGATAAGGCGGGGGTCGATGGTTCGAGTCCATCCAGACCCACCAGGATGTGGTTACGGCTCGCTGCAGAGCCGGCCGGGTTTCGCTTAGGGGAAAGCCGGAGGGGGCTGTAGCTCAGTTGGGAGAGCACCTGCTTTGCAAGCAGGGGGTCGTCGGTTCGATCCCGTCCAGCTCCACCATTCAGGAGTCAGAGGACAGAGGACAGAGAAACCATAACTAAGCTTGGCGGTTTAGTTCTGGTTTTTTGCCAGTCCGGAAGATCGGTTGTTCTTTAACAATGTGGAAGAAGTAAAGGTCTTGCTCTGACGGGCAGGTCGTGGCGCGAGCCGGGGTCTGGCTGGAGGGGTGAGATTGGGTTGATTGTAGGGGTTGGATGATGGTCGATGGTGGCGCGAAGACGGGGTTTTATTCTGTCTTCTGTCCTCTGTCTTCTGTCCTCTGACACGCAAACACCTGTAATGCCGGCGGAGCAGTGCTTGGTGTTATGGGGTCAAGCGACTAAGTGCATGTGGTGGATGCCTTGGCGATCACAGGCGAAGAAGGACGTGGCAGCCTGCGAAAAGCTGCGGGGAGCTGGCAAACGAGCATTGATCCGCAGATGTCCGAATGGGGAAACCCGGCCCGCAAGGGTCACTCTCTGCTGAATACATAGGCAGGGTAGAGCGAACCCGGTGAACTGAAACATCTCAGTAGCCGGAGGAACAGAAATCAACCGAGATTCCCGGAGTAGTGGCGAGCGAAACGGGAGTAGCCGTCGCGATGTAGCGATGACTTCAGGAGAACGCTCTGGAAAGGGCGGCCGTAGTGGGTGACAGCCCCGTAACTGAAGAGGTCATTGTGGAACCAGGCGCGAGAGAAGTAGGGCGGGACACGTGAAATCCTGTCTGAAGATGGGGGGACCATCCTCCAAGGCTAAATACTCGTGATCGACCGATAGTGAACCAGTACCGTGAGGGAAAGGCGAAAAGAACCCCGGGAGGGGAGTGAAATAGATCCTGAAACCGCATGCATACAAACAGTCGGAGTCCCTGCTTCAAGTGCTTTGCGCTTGAAGCGGATGTCAGATGTCAGATTTCAGATGTCAGTAAAGCCGCAGCGCGTGAGGCGGCGGTTGTTCTGACATCCGGCATCTGACATCTGCAATCTGCTTCCAAGGCAGAGCTTTTGAAGCAGGGATGACGGCGTACCTTTTGTATAATGGGTCAGCGACTTACGTTTACCAGCGAGCTTAACCGTATAGGGGAGGCGCAGCGAAAGCGAGTCCGAACAGGGCGCTTGAGTTGGTAGGCGTAGACCCGAAACCGGATGATCTACCCATGGCCAGGCTGAAGGTGGGGTAACACTCACTGGAGGGCCGAACCCACTCCCGTTGAAAAGGTAGGGGATGAGCTGTGGGTAGGGGTGAAAGGCTAAACAAATCCGGAAATAGCTGGTTCTCTCCGAAAACTATTTAGGTAGTGCCTCAGGTATCACCGACGGGGGTAGAGCACTGTCATGGTTGCGGGGGTCATTGTGACTTACCGCGCCATTGCAAACTCCGAATACCGTTGAGTGCGAGCCTGGGAGACAGACGTCGGGTGCTAACGTCCGGCGTCGAGAGGGAAACAACCCAGACCGCCGATTAAGGTCCCCAAGACTTAGCTAAGTGGGAAACGAGGTGGGAAGGCTCAGACAGCCAGGATGTTGGCTTAGAAGCAGCCATCATTTAAAGAAAGCGTAATAGCTCACTGGTCGAGTCGTCCTGCGCGGAAGATGTAACGGGGCTCAAGCTAGGCACCGAAATCGCGGGTTCAGGAGTCAGAATTCAGATGTCCGATGACAGATGTCAGTAAGGGTGCACGATGGCTCTGCTGAAATTTGAAAGTCTGGAAGTCTTCAAACGCGCATACGCCGTGTCGCTCGAATTGCATCGGGCGAGCTTGGTGTTTCCGTCCGTCGAGCAGTTCGGCCTGGCCGATCAGTTGCGGCGGGCGAGCAAGTCGATATGCGCGAATATCGCCGAAGGCATGGGCAAGGCAGGAAATTCGCAAGCCGAGTTACGTCGTTATTTGCAGATAGCGATTGGTTCGGCGGATGAAATGCGAGTGTGGCTGCGTTATGCCCTCGATCTCGACTACGTGAGTGCGGCTGATTGGCGGCGCTGGCGTGACGAGTACGAAGCGATAGCGAAGATGCTCAACGGAATGTGCAGGCAGTCGAAGCGACGTGCCTGACATCCGACATCTGACCTCTGATTCCTGGACGGTAGGAGAGCGTTCCGTAGGCCGGTGAAGGTGGCTCGAGAGGGCTGCTGGAGGTATCGGAAGTGCGAATGCTGACATGAGTAGCGATAAAGCGGGTGAAAGGCCCGCTCGCCGAAAGCCCAAGGTTTCCTGCGCCACGTTCATCGGCGCAGGGTGAGTCGGCCCCTAAGGTGAGGACGAGAGTCGTAGCCGATGGGAAGCTGGTTAATATTCCAGCACCGGTTCGAGATGCGATGGGGGGACGGAGAAGGTTAACGCGGCCGGGTGTTGGACGTCCCGGTTCAAGCGTGTAGGCGTGGTTCCCAGGCAAATCCGGGGATCTTAGCTGAGGCGTGATGACGAGGGCCGGCTTGCCGGTCTGAAGTGCGCGATACCCTGCTTCCAGGAAAAGCCTCTAAGCTTCAGTCTCGAGTTGACCGTACCGTAAACCGACACAGGTGGGCAGGATGAATATTCTAAGGCGCTTGAGAGAACTCAGGAGAAGGAACTCGGCAAATTAGCACCGTAACTTCGGGATAAGGTGCGCCCCTGGTAGGTGAAGGAGTACATCCGGAGCCGAGAGGGGCCGCAGTGAAATGGTGGCTGCGACTGTTTAACAAAAACACAGCACTCTGCTAACACGAAAGTGGACGTATAGGGTGTGACGCCTGCCCGGTGCCGGAAGGTTAAATGATGGGGTGCAAGCTCTTGATTGAAGCCCCGGTAAACGGCGGCCGTAACTATAACGGTCCTAAGGTAGCGAAATTCCTTGTCGGGTAAGTTCCGACCTGCACGAATGGCGTAACGATGGCCACACTGTCTCCTCCTGAGACTCAGCGAAGTTGAAGTGTTTGTGAAGATGCAATCTCCCCGCGGCAAGACGGAAAGACCCCGTGCACCTTTACTGTAGCTTTGCATTGGACTGTGATGGGACCTGTGTAGGATAGCTGGGAGGCGATGAAGCTTGAGCGCTAGCTTGGGTGGAGCCAACGTTGAAATACCAGCCTGGTGTCATTGCGGTTCTAACCTGGGTCCCGGAACGGGATCGGGGACCGTGCATGGTAGGCAGTTTGACTGGGGCGGTCTCCTCCCAAAGAGTAACGGAGGAGCTCGAAGGTTTCCTAGGTACGGTCGGACATCGTACTGATAGTGCAATGGCGCAAGGAAGCTTGACTGCGAGCCTGACAAGGCGAGCAGGTGCGAAAGCAGGACATAGTGATCCGGTGGTTCTGTATGGAAGGGCCATCGCTCAACGGATAAAAGGTACGCCGGGGATAACAGGCTGATACCGCCCAAGAGTTCATATCGACGGCGGTGTTTGGCACCTCGATGTCGGCTCATCACATCCTGGGGCTGTAGCCGGTCCCAAGGGTATGGCTGTTCGCCATTTAAAGTGGTACGTGAGCTGGGTTCAAAACGTCGTGAGACAGTTTGGTCCCTATCTGCCGTGGGCGCTGGAGATTTGACGGGGGCTGCTCCTAGTACGAGAGGACCGGAGTGGACGTACCGCTGGTGTACCGGTTGTGACGCCAGTCGCATTGCCGGGTAGCTATGTACGGAAGCGATAACCGCTGAAAGCATCTAAGCGGGAAACGTGCCTGAAGATGAGATCTCCCGGGGCCTCGAGCCCCCTGAAGGGTCGTGGCAGACCACCACGTTGATAGGTCGGGTG
Source organism: uncultured beta proteobacterium (assembly GCA_963726775.1). Taxonomy (GTDB): domain Bacteria; phylum Pseudomonadota; class Gammaproteobacteria; order Burkholderiales; family Casimicrobiaceae; genus CAIWHR01. The sequence goes on along the minus strand of CAVSDL010000009.1, from coordinate 836,821 downwards.
TGGAAGCGCAGTAATGCGTTAAGCTAACCGATACTAATGGCCCGTGCGGCTTGACCCCATAACACTACGCGCTGACGCGCTGCGTGCAGGAGTCAGAGGACCGAAGTCAGAAGAAGCAACGTCCTCTGCATCCCCAGCGCTTGCGTCAGGGTGTTTGCGCAATCCACCTCCCTTTACTTCTTCCCTCGGGTCAGGTGTTGCTGTCTTCTGACTCCTGACTTACTGACAAGTCAACGCCTGACGACCATAGCCCGCTGGAACCACGCCTTCCCATCCCGAACAGGACCGTGAAACGGCGGCACGCCGATGATAGTGTGGATTGCCCATGCGAAAGTAGGTCATCGTCAGGCACCCTCCAAGCACAACGCCCAGCCATCACCGCTGGGCGTTGTGCTTTGATCGACGGTCAGGACCGATGACCTGCTTTCGGTACGACAATCGGACCTCAAATGAGAGCGTGCCAAACAAACAGGGCCGATTGCGGCAAAGGCTGATGCGAGCGAAGCGAGCGTCAAGCCGCGAAGCGGCGGCCGCAGCCAAAGTATCCTCCAGCAGCGAAGCCCACCATTTGGTCGGGCTTCGCTGTTTTGTGTTCCGGCCCTTGCCATTGGCGGGCTGCCTACCGGTTCTCAGCGGCGGCGGCTTCCTCCTAACAATGAACCCAGCACCCCGCGCACGATTTCGCGTCCGGCTCCGCCGGCCCCGGGGTCGAACCATGCGCCTCGGGCCCAGCGGGTAGCGTCTGCGTGGCGCTCGAGCGCGCGCCCCGCAGGCGACAGGATGGGTCACAACCCCCTGACTTGGCGGCGGTGCCAAAATGCCCTTCAAAAATGCGGGGTTTTCTGGTACAATCGCGCCCGATAAGCAGGAGAAACAAGAGAAATGGGCTGGGCACAGCCCATTTTTTTTTGCAGCGACGGTTTCACATGGCAATGAACCTGGGCGAATTGCTGGAAATGACGCTCCCCCCGCTGGGGTACGAGCTGGTCGATTGGGAGGCTTCTCCCGGGGGCCGGCTCGTTCGCGTGTTCATCGACAAGCCGAAAGGCGTCAGCGTCGACGACTGCGCAAAGGTCAGCAATCACCTGACGCGCCTGTTTGCCGTCGAGGACGTGAATTTCGACCGCCTCGAAGTTTCATCGCCGGGCCTCGATCGGCCGCTGAAGAAGGCCGCTGACTTCGTCCGCTTCACTGGCGAAGAGGCCGAACTCCGGCTGGTGAAGCCGATCGAAAGCGCGAAAAAGCTGAAGGGCGTCCTGCGGGGCTGCTGCGACGGTGCCGTACGCGTCGAAACCGCCAAGGGTACGGTGACGGTCCCGCTCGAGGAAATCGACCGGGCGCGCCTGGTCCCGAAGATCGAGTGGAGAAAGGCGACATGAACCGCGAACTGCTGCTGCTGGTGGATGCGCTTGCGCGCGAAAAGAACGTGCCGAAGGAAATCGTCTTCACGGCGCTGGAGTCGGCGCTGGCCTCGGCCACGAAAAAGCGATTTCCCAACGAAATCGACGCGCGCGTGTCGATCGACCGCGAGACCGGCGACTACGAGTCGTTCCGGAGGTGGACCGTCGTGCCCGACGAGGAACACGAGGAGCCGGCGTACCAGCTCGCGATCACGGATGCCGCCGAACGCGACCCCGAACTCAAGCTCGGCGACGTGATCGAAGAGGCGCTCGAACCGATCGAATTCGGCCGCATCGGCGCACAGGCAGCGAAGCAGGTGATCCTCCAGAAGATACGGGATGCAGAGCGCGAGCAGATCCTCAACGACTTTCTCGAGCGCGAAGACAATCTGCTGACCGGTACGGTCAAGCGCATCGAGCGCGGCAGTGCGATCGTCGAATCGGGCCGCATCGAGGGCATCATTCCGCGCGACCAGCTGATCGCGAAGGAAATGCTGCGCGTAGGGGACCGTATCCGGGCTTACGTCACCAAGGTCGATCGCACGGCGAAGGGTCCGCAGCTGATCCTTTCCCGCATCGCGCCTGATTTCCTGAAGCGCCTGTTCGAGCTCGAGGTTCCCGAGATCGAGGAAGGGCTGATCGAGATCAAGGCCGCTGCGCGCGACCCCGGCATCCGCGCCAAGATCGCGGTGAAATCGAACGATCCGCGGCTCGATCCGCAGGGGACCTGCATCGGCATGCGCGGTTCGCGTGTCACGGCGGTGACGAACGAGCTGGCCGGCGAGCGTGTCGACATCATCCTGTTCTCGGAAGACCCGGCAAAGTTCGTGATCAATGCGCTGGCGCCCGCCGAGATATCTTCGATCGTCGTCGACGAGGAGAAGCACAGCATGGACGTCGTCGTCGACGAGGAGAATCTGGCGATCGCCATCGGTCGTCTTGGTCAGAACGTCCGGCTCGCTTCCGAGCTCACGGGGTGGGAACTCAACCTGATGAGCGTCGAAGAATCGTCGCAGAAACACGAGGCCGAAGGCGAACGGCTGCGGCGGCTTTTCATGGACAAGCTCGACGTCGACGAGGAGGTGTCCGACATCCTGATCGCCGAGGGTTTCACCTCGCTCGAGGAAGTAGCTTACGTGCCGATCAACGAGATGCTGGAGATCGAGGGATTCGACGAGGATACGGTTAACGAGCTACGCAGCCGCGCCCGCAATGCGCTTCTGACGGAGGCCATTGCCCGCGAGGAGTCGGTGGAGCACGTTGACGAAGCCCTGCTCGGTCTCGAGGGCATGGATACCGAAATTGCGAGCACACTCGCCGCGAATGGCATCACGACGCGCGATGCGCTGGCCGATCTCGCCGGCGACGAGCTCGTCGAACTCACCGGCATTTCGGACGAACGCGCGCAGAACCTGATCATGAAGGCGCGCGCGCACTGGTTCGAGGATGCGCCGACGGACGGAACGCCGAACGCGACTGCGGCCGTCCCGGCCCTGGGACAGCAGCACTAGGGACACGCCGAAGAAACGGACGCGGGAGAAGCGCATGGCGCATACGACGATCGAACAATTTGCGACAGAGCTCAAGATGCCGGCCGGCGTGCTGGTGGAGCAACTTGTCAAGGCGGGCGTTGCCGGCAAGAAAGAGGGCGACAAGCTCTCCGAGGTGGACAAGACCAAGCTGCTCGAATACCTGCAAAAGCAGCATGGGGCGGCCGGCGAGCCGAAAAAGAAGATCACGCTGACGCGCAAGCAGACGACCGAAATCAAGGCCGCCGGCTCGACAGGCAAGGCGCGGACGATCCAGGTCGAGGTGCGCAAGAAGCGCGTATTCGTCAAGCGCGACGAAACCGAAGCGGCGCCGGCGGTGGAGGAAGCGCCGAAGTCCGCGCCGGCGCCTCTGATCACGCCCGAGGAGCTCGCGGCACGCGCCGCCGAGGAGCGCAAGGGCCAGGAGCTCATCGCGCGACAGCAGGAGGAGATCCAGCAAAAGCAGCAGCAGGCGGTCAAGCGCAAGACCAAGAAGGAAAAGGAAGCCGACGAAGCCGCGGCCAAGGCGGCGGCGGAAGCAGTGGCGGCCGAGGCCGCCAAGGCAGCCGAAGCCGCGGCCGCAGCGAAGGCGGCTGCGCCCGCCGCGAAGGCCAAGGCGCCGGGCGAAGGTACTTTGCATCGTCCGGCGGCGAAGCCCGGCGAAAAAGCGCGAACAGTCAAGAAGAGCGGCACTGCGTTCCAGGAAGAGGCGGCGCGCCGCCGCGCCCTCAAGCTGCGCGGCGATGTGACGGGAGGCGCCGCCGCAACAGGCTGGCGACAGCCGAAGGTCGGCGGTCCGCGCAGGCATGACGACGAGGGCGGCGAGGACGGCGCGCAGGCGGCGGCCGGCCCGATCGTCCGCGAAGTTTCGGTGCCCGAGACCATCACCGTCGCCGATCTCGCGCACAAGATGTCGGTGAAGGCGACCGAACTCATCAAGGCGCTGATGAAACTCGGTCAGATGGTCACGATCAACCAGATGCTCGATCAGGAGACGGCGATGATCCTGGTCGAGGAACTGGGCCACAAGGCGATTCCCGCGAAGCTCGACGACCCGGATACGCTTCTCGCCGAATCGGAGGCGTCCAGCGTCGAGCCCGAGCCGCGGCCGCCGGTCGTCACGGTGATGGGTCACGTCGACCACGGCAAGACGTCGCTGCTGGACACGATACGCCGCGCGCGCGTTGCGAGCGGCGAAGCGGGCGGCATCACGCAGCACATCGGCGCCTATCACGTACAGACGCCGAAGGGCGTCATCACATTCCTTGACACCCCGGGCCACGAAGCGTTCACGGCGATGCGGGCGCGCGGCGCCAAGGTCACCGACATCGTCGTGCTTGTCGTCGCGGCCGACGACGGCGTGATGCCGCAGACGAAGGAAGCGATCGCGCACGCCAAGGCTGGCAACGTACCGGTAGTTGTCGCGATAAACAAGATCGACAAACCCGAAGCCAATACCGATCGCGTCAAGCAGGAGCTGGTTGCCGAAGGCGTCATTCCCGAGGAATACGGCGGCGAGACGCAGTTCATCCCGGTGTCCGCGAAGACCGGCGCCGGCATCGAGGCGCTGCTCGATGCGATCCTGCTGCAGGCGGAGGTGCTGGAGCTGAAGGCGCCGAAAGACGCGCCGGCGAAGGGCATCGTCATCGAATCGCGCCTCGACAAGGGTAAGGGCCCGGTGGCGACGGTCCTGGTCCACTCGGGGACGCTGAAGCGCGGCGACATCGTCCTCGCCGGCGCCGTGTTCGGTCGCGTGCGCGCCATGACCGACGAGACCGGCCGGAGCGTGCCGGCCGCGGGTCCCGCGATTCCCGTTGAAATCCAGGGGCTGTCCGACGTGCCGCTGGCGGGCGAAACCGTGATGGTGCTGGGCGACGAGCGCAAGGCGCGCGAGATCGCGCTTTTCCGCCAGGGCAAGTTCCGCGACGTGAAGCTCGCGAAGCTGCAGGCCGCGAAGCTCGAGAACATGTTCGATCAGATGGCCGAAGACGCGATCAAGTCGCTGGCATTGATCGTCAAGGCCGACGTGCAGGGCAGCTACGAGGCGCTGACGCAGGCGCTCACCAAACTGTCGACGAACGAGGTCAAGGTCAATATTGTCCATGCCGCGGTCGGCGGCATCACCGAATCGGACATCAATCTCGCGCTTGCTTCGAAGGCAGTGGTCATCGGCTTCAACGTGCGCGCCGACGTGGCTGCGCGCAAGCTGGCCGAGCACAGTGGCGTCGACATTCGCAACTACAACATCATCTATGACGCGGTCGACGAGATAAAGGCGGCGCTCTCCGGCATGCTTACGCCGGAAAAGAAGGAAAGCCAGACCGGGCTGGTCGAGGTTCGCGAGGTCTACAAGATTTCGAAGGTCGGGACGGTGGCCGGGTGCTACGTGCTGGATGGCACGGTGAAACGCGGTTCGCGCGTGCGCGTGCTGCGCGCCAACGTGGTCATCCACGATGGGGAGCTCGAATCGCTGAAGCGCTTCAAGGACGACGTGCGCGAGGTCAAGGGCGGTTTCGAGTGCGGGCTGTCGATCAAGAACTTCAACGACATCGAGAAGGGCGACCAGCTGGAGGCGTACGAAATCGTCGAGGTTTCCCGTACGCTGTGACCGGATTCAATCGCAGCGGCGATGCGACGTGACGCCCGGAGTTGCTCGGCCATGCGGTTCTTGCACATACCTATGCGTCGGTTTGCGACAATGGGCGGACGGCGATGAAAAAGCACTCACAGCGGGCACAGCGCGTCGGCGAGCAGATCCAGCGCGAACTTGCCGGGCTGTTGCGCGAGAGCGTCAAGGATCCGCGCGCCGGCCACGTTACGATCACGGCGGTGGAGGTGTCGGCGGACCTGTCGCACGCGAAGATATTCGTCACCCACTTGGCCGGCCGCGAGCACGCCGACGAGGCGGTCAAGGCGCTGCAGCATACGGCGGGTTTCCTGCGCACCGCGCTGTCGCGCCGGCTGCGGCTCTACACGGTTCCCCAGATTCATTTCGCATACGACGATTCGATCGAATCCGGAATGCGTATTTCGCAGCTCATCGACGAGGCGGTCGCGGAGGACCACAAGCTCTCGTCGTGACTCGGGGCGACGGCCGAGGCGCCGCGGTTCGGTTTCTCGATGGCGCGCGGCGAAGCGGGGCCGGGGCGCCGAGCGCGAATGGCGCGGTGGCCTGGCCACTCCGGTGAAGCAAGCGGCGGCGACGAATGGGCCGACCGCGCCGGCACCCGCGCCGCGCCGGCGTGTCGATGGCGTTCTGCTGCTGGACAAGCCGGCCGGAATGACGTCCAACGCCGCGCTGCAGCGCTCCAGGCGCCTGTACGCCGCCGAGAAAGCCGGACACACCGGCACGCTCGATCCGCTGGCTTCGGGACTGCTCCCGCTGTGCCTCGGCGACGCGACCAAGTTCGCGCAGGCGCTTCTCGATGCCCGCAAGGAATACGTGGCGACGGTGCGTTTCGGCGTTGCCACGACGACCGGCGATGCGGAAGGCGCAATCGTTACCGAGCGGGTACCGGAATTTTCCGGGGCCGAACTCCTGGCGGCGCTGCCGCGATTCATCGGCCGGACAATGCAGATCCCGCCGCGGCACGCGGCGCTGAAGCACCAAGGTCGCAACTACTACGAATACGCACGCGCCGGCATCGAAATTCCGCGCGCGCCACGCGAGATCGAGATCGACGCGATCGAAATTATCGCCTGGACGCCTCCCATCGCCGTGCTCCGCGTCGCGTGCGGGAAGGGGACCTACATTCGGGTTCTGGCCGAGGATCTCGGCGCCGCCCTCGGCAGCTGCGCTCATCTTGCCGGACTGCGCCGAGTCGCCAGCGGCCCCTTTACGCTCGACGGTGCGGTGACGCTCCAGGCGCTGGAGACGATGGACGCAGCGGCGCGCGACGCGCTGCTGCTCCCGATCGATGCGCCGCTTCGCGCGATGCCCGAGATTGCCGTCGATGCCGCCTCCGCGCTGGCACTGGTCCAGGGTCGGCTCGCGGCGACGCCCGCGGGTGTCGCAGGCCGCTTTCGCTGTTACGGTCCTGGCGCGTGCTTCCTCGGGATCGTCGACGCCGGCGGCGGCACTTTGCGCCCGGTACGCCTTGCGCGAACCGACGGCGGAGCCGTCGACTGATGGCAGCGCGCCGGCCGCTCGCCGCCACCGGCAAACCGGTTCGGCGGCGCTAAACGCGAGCCGATTAGCGCTTGAATTCTAAGCATTTTTCGGGCTATAATTCCACTCTTTGCCAATGCAGCACCAAGACGAATAGAGAGAGAAGGACGACCGCAAATGTCAGTTACCGTGCAAGAAAAGGCGAAGGTCATCGCCGATTATCAGCGCATCAATGGCGACACCGGTTCCCCGGAAGTGCAGGTTGCGCTGCTTACCGCCCGAATCAACGGCCTGAACGACCATTTCAAGGCCAACGTCAAGGACCACCACTCGCGGCGCGGGTTGCTGCGGATGGTGTCGCGCCGCCGCAAGCTGCTCGACTATCTGAAGTCGCGCAACACGGACAGCTATCGCACGCTGATCGAGAAGCTCGGGCTGCGCAAGTAGGCGGGCCAGGGTCTTCAGGCCGGTTCCGATCGACGCTCCATAGTCGCGCAAGCGAACAAGCGATGCGTCGTCACGAACCGCGCCGGAATCTGCAGCCGTCGTCGCCGCCCGCCCTCAACGAACGTACAACGCCGATGGCCGCGCCCGAAGTGCGCGGCCATTTTCATTCTTAGAATCCGAGGACACTGTGAATCCCATCAAGAAATCGATCCCGTACGGCCGCCACACGTTGACACTGGAAACCGGAGAGATCGCCCGGCAGGCGGGCGGCGCGGTCATGGTCAGTCTGGACGACACGGTCGTGCTGGTCACCGTTGTTGCCCGCACCGTGGCCAAGGCGGGGCAGGACTTCTTTCCGCTGACCGTGGACTACCAGGAGAAGACTTTCGCCGCAGGCAAGATCCCGGGCGGCTTCTTCAAGCGCGAAGGCCGCCCGTCGGAAAAGGAAACCCTCACCTGCCGGCTGATCGACCGCCCGATACGGCCATTGTTTCCCGAAGGTTTCTACAATGAAGTGCAGATCATCGCGACCGTGATGTCGGTGGACCCGGAAATCGACCCGGACATTCCGGCGATGATCGGCGCCTCGGCGGCACTGATGTTGTCCGGCGTGCCGTTCGACGGCCCGATCGGCGCGGCGCGCGTCGGCTACGTCGACGGCCAGTACGTGCTCAATCCGACCAAGACCGAACTCACCACGTCGGCGCTCAATCTCGTCGTCGCCGGTACCGAGGCGGCGGTACTGATGGTGGAATCCGAAGCCCACGAGTTGCCCGAGGAAGTGATGCTGGGCGCGGTCGTGTTTGGCCATCAGCAACAGCAGGCAGCGATCGAGGCGATCCACGCTCTCGTCGAGGAAGGCGGCAAGCCGCTGTGGGATTGGAAACCGGCGGCGAAGGACGAGGCGATGATCGCCAAGGTTGCGTCGGTGGCCGATGTCCCGTTGCGCGAGGCCTATCAGCTGCGCTCCAAGCAGGCCCGTCAGCAGCGGCTCAAGGAGATCTACACGACGGTCGCGAAGGAGTGCATCCCGGTCGACGCGCCTCCGGGCTACGCCAACGAGATCAACAATTTCGTGTTCGAACTGGAGGCAAAGCTCGTCCGCAACCAGATCCTGTCCGGCGAGCCCCGCATCGACGGCCGCGACACGCGCACCGTGCGCCCGATCTCGATTCGCACCGGAGTGCTGCCGCGCACGCACGGCTCGGCGTTGTTCACGCGCGGCGAAACGCAGGCGATTGTCGTCGCTACGCTGGGCACGGCCCGCGACGAGCAGATCATCGACGCGCTGATGGGCGAGTACCGGGATCGCTTCATGTTCCATTACAACATGCCGCCCTATGCGACCGGCGAAACGGGCCGTGTCGGGTCGCCGAAACGCCGCGAGATCGGCCACGGGCGCCTCGCCAAGCGCGCGATGCTGGCAGTCCTGCCAACCGGCGAGGAGTTCGCTTACTCGATGCGCGTCGTATCGGAGATCACCGAATCCAACGGCAGCTCGTCGATGGCCTCGGTGTGCGGCGCCAGCCTCGCGCTCATGGATGCCGGGGTGCCGACCAAGGCGCACGTCGCGGGTATCGCGATGGGCCTCATCAAGGATGGCAACCGTTTTGCCGTACTGACCGACATCCTCGGCGACGAGGACCATCTGGGCGACATGGACTTCAAGGTCGCTGGCACGGACCGCGGCGTGACCGCGCTGCAGATGGATATCAAGATCCAGGGCATCACCAAGGAGATCATGGCGGTCGCGCTGTCGCAGGCGCGAGAGGGCCGGATGCACATCCTGCGCCTGATGCAGGAGGCGCTGCCGCATGCGCGCGCCGAGGTTTCGCAGCACGCGCCACGGATGATGACGTTCAAGATCAATCCGGAAAAGATCCGCGACGTGATCGGCAAGGGCGGCGCCGTGATCCGCGCGCTGACCGAGGAAACCGGCACGACGATCGACATTCAGGACGACGGCACGATCACGATCGCGTCGGTCAACGCCGACGCGTGCAACGTCGCCAAGAAACGGATCGAGGACATTACCGCCGACGTGGAGGTTGGCCGGATCTACGAAGGCACGGTGCTGCGACTGCTCGACTTTGGAGCGATCGTGCAGGTGCTGCCGGGCAAGGACGGCCTGCTGCACATATCGCAAATTGCCAAGGAGCGGGTCAATCAGGTGTCCGACTATGTCAAGGAAGGTCAGGTCGTGCGCGTCAAAGTGCTCGAAGCCGACGACAAGGGCCGCCTGCGCCTGTCGATGAAGGCTGCGGTGGAAGATGCCGCTGCGCCGGCCCCGTCGCCGAAGGAACCGACGCCGGCGCAGTAAGTCGTCCGGTGCTAACGAAAAAGGGACGCGGCCGCGCCCCTTTTTTTTCGCTTCTCCAAAGACCATCGCGAGGCATGCTGCCTTGCAGCATTCCCTATGGGGGACGCCGCAGCGAGGAATGGGTATCGCTTTGCATTGCGGAGCGGCCGGGGCAAGAGTAGCTTCTGAGCCTCCAGGTGCGGCGATGCGAATTTTCCCGCTGCGCTGCACGTCTACCGGAGGTGCCCGATGAAGATCAGGGAAGCGCTGTTGTACGCCGCGGTCGTCGGCCTGGTGTTTGCAATGCCGGCCTGGGCTGACGAGCCGACGCCAGGCAAGGCACCGCCGCCGGAAAAGCTCGGGATCGTCCATTTTTCGAATTCGTGCGCGCCGGCCGTTCAGGCGGAATTCGATCGCGCCATCGCGTTGCTGCATTCGTTCTGGACCCGGTCCGCGATCCAGGCCTTCAATGCCGTTCTCGCCAAGGACCCCGAATGTGCCATTGCCTACTGGGGCATGGCGATGAGCATTCAGGGCAATCCGCTTGTCGCAATCGCACCCTCGCCGAAGCAGGTCGAGGATGCCAACGCGGCGCTCGCCAAGGCGCGCGCGATCGGCGCGAAGACGGAGCGCGAGCGCGACTATCTCGCCGCCATTGGAATTGTCTACAAGGATGTCGCCACGACCAGCTTGCGCGAGCGCAACAGGGCGTACGCGGAAGCGATGGAGCGGCTGGCGGCGCGCTACCCCGAGGACAGTGAGGCGACGATTTTCTACGCGCTGGCGCTCGACATGAACGTCGACCTCGCCGACAAGACCTACGCGAATCAACTCAAGGCGGCCGCCCTGCTCGAGAAGGCGTTCACGGCCCAGCCCGACCATCCCGGCGTCGCGCATTACCTGATCCACAGCTACGACTACCCTCCGATCGCCGACAAAGGTGTGGGCGCGGCGCGGCGGTATTCAAGCATCGCGCCTTCGAACGCGCACGCGCTGCACATGCCGTCGCACATCTTCACCCGCGTGGGCAGCTGGCGCGATTCCGCCGAGACCAACGAGCGAAGCGCAGCGGCCGCCGCGCGCGACGGCGAATGGGACGACCAGCGACATGCGCTCGACTACGCGGAGTATGCCTACCTGCAGATGGGTCAGGATGCGAACGCCGATCGCGTGCTCGCCGAGCTCGTCGCGATGGGGGATAAGATGGTCAACCCGCAGAGGCCGGCCTCGCCGTACGCGATGGCCGCAACCCCGGCACGTTATGCACTGGAACGCGGGGCATGGGCGGACGCTGCGAAGCTGGAGGTACATCCGACGAGCATCGCCTATGCGGAGGCGATCACCCGCTACGCCCGCGCGTTGGGCCTGGCCCTGAGCGGCAATCCGGAAGGGGCCAAGGCCGAGGTTGAGCGGCTGAAGGACCTTCGCCGCGCCCTCGACTCCGCGAACAACACGTACTGGGCCGAGCAGGTGGAGGTGCAAGTGCTTGCGGCGTCCGCGTGGATCGCGATGGCGCAGGAAAATCCCTCCGTGGCGCTGAAGCTTATGCGAGCGTCGGCGGATCTCGAGGATTCGATGGAAAAGCACATCGTCACGCCGGGTCCGGTGCTCCCGGCGCGCGAACTTCTGGGCGATATGCTGCGCGCGGCCAATCAACCGGCTTCCGCGCTGGCGGCTTACGAGGCGTCCGCGAAACGCGAGCCGAACCGGTTCCGTGGACTCTACGGCGCGGCAATGGCGGCGAACGCGGGCGGTGACCACGCCAAGGCGACCGCCTACTTCGCGAAGTTGCGCGACTTGTCGACCGGCGCCGATCCCGGCCGACCGGAAATCGTCGTCGCGCGGAATTACGTCGCGCAAAAGTGAGAGATCTGGCGGCGGGAGGGCCAGGCGGGCACGTCCGGCCGGCGGGCGCGTTCGATCAGGTTTCCGCATCGTCGCCGCGCGCCGCGAGATGGGCGATCCTGGCCTCGTTCCGCGCGTTCCTGCTGCTGCTGGCACTTGCTCCGGCAGCGGCGATGGGCGATGCGGCCGAAGACAATCCCGATGTCAACGCGCTCGATCCGGATTTTGCGGGAGGCAAAAAGGCGTTGCAGCAGCATGAATGGAGCGCCGCCATAACATCGTTCTCGCGCGCGCGCCTGCGCGATCCGCAGAATGCCGACATCGAAAACTATCTGGGTTACGCGCACCGGAAGCGTGGCGAATACGATCTCGCGTTCCGGCACTACGACAAGGCGCTGCAGCTCAACCCGCGCCATCGTGGTGCACACGAGTACATCGGCGAGACCTACCTCATGGTCGGCAACCTCGCGAAGGCCGAGGAACACCTGGCCGCGCTCCGGAAGATCTGCCTCATTCCATGCGAGGAATCGGGCGATCTCGAGAAAGAGATCAACGAATACCGAAAACGCAAATGATACGCTCGCGATGGCGATCTGCATGCTCGTGGGTTGCGGGATTCGTGCACCCTCGCTTCCAGTCGATTTTCGCTGCGGCAAACGGTGGCGATCGCACGCACTGCGCAACGGGGCGGCGTGATGGCTGATCCCGGCACGCGCATCGAGCGCGACTCTTTCGGCCCGATCGAGGTCCCGGCGGACCGTTTGTGGGGCGCGCAGACGCAGCGCTCGCTGTTGCACTTTCGAATTTCCACCGAGAAGATGCCGGAGGCACTGATTCGCGCTCTGCTGGTGGTCAAACGATCGGCGGCACGGGTCAATGCGCAGCTAGGCACGCTTCCGGAGAACACCGCTTCGGCCATCGTCGCCGCCGCGGACGAGGCGATTGCGGGTCGCCATGCCGCGGAATTTCCGTTGGCCGTCTGGCAGACCGGATCGGGGACGCAGACCAACATGAACGTCAACGAGGTGCTCGCCAACCGCGCGTCGGAGCTGCGCGGTGGGCCGCGCGGCGACGGCCGGCTGGTGCACCCGAACGACGACGTCAATCGCGGTCAGTCGTCGAACGACGTGTTTCCGACCGCGATGAGCGTCGCCACCGCGACCGCGGTCACACGCGATCTGCTGCCGGCGCTGGACGCATTGTCGCGGACACTGGGCGGCAAGGCGGCGGCGTTTGCCGGGATCGTCAAGATCGGCCGCACGCACCTGCAGGATGCGACGCCGCTGTCGCTCGGCCAGGAATTCTCGGGTTATGCGGCGCAGCTTGCGCATTCAAGATCGCACCTCGAGGCGGCGCTGCCCCATCTGTACGAACTGGCGCAGGGCGGGACCGCGGTCGGCACGGGTCTCAACACGCATCCGGACTTCGCGACGCGGGTCGCGGCCGACCTATCGGCCTATACCGGCTTGCCCTTCGTCACGGCGCCGAACAAGTTCGAGGCCATGGGCGCCAACGACGCGCTGGTGAATCTGCACGGCGCTCTGAAGGCGCTGGCGGCGGTGTTGATGAAGATCGCCAACGACGTCCGCTGGCTGGCGAGCGGCCCACGTTCCGGGTTGGGGGAAATTTCGATCCCGGAAAACGAGCCGGGCAGCTCGATCATGCCGGGCAAAGTCAACCCGACGCAGTGCGAAGCGCTGACGATGATCGCCGCGCAAGTGATGGGCAATGACGTCGCCGTGGGCATCGGCGGCGCGTCGGGCAATTTCGAGCTCAATGTTTTCAAGCCGCTGATCATCCACAACGTGCTGCAGAGCGTTCGGCTGCTCGCCGACGGGATGGCGAGCTTCGACGAGCACTGTGCTCGAGGCATCGAGCCCGACCGCGAGCGCATTGCCCTGCTGGTAGAGCATTCGTTGATGCTGGTGACGGCGCTCAACCCGCACATCGGCTACGACAAGGCGGCGGAGATCGCGAAAAGGGCGCACCGCGAGGGAACCACGCTGAAGGCCGCGGCGCTCGCGCTCGGCTACGTCACTGCGGAGCAGTTCGACGCGTGGGTGCGTCCCGAGCGGATGGTCGGGCCGGGCGCGTAACGGACCCTGCTCAGGCGTCGTGGCGGGCGATCCGCTCCGGCAGCGCCAGGATCGCGTCGCGATTCGACCAGGAAAAGCATTTCACGGCGGCGTCCCGCCACGGCAGCCAGGCGTGCCGCAGATGCTCGCGCGGATCGAGCCGCACCGGCACCGGCGCGGGCAACTCCAGCGCGAAGACGTGCTCGGTGTTCCGGGTCGTGCCGGGCGCGTAGCGATGACGCCAGCGCGGGTAGATCTCGTAGACGCTCGACCTGTGCCAATCGGTCACTCCGCCGTAGGCCGTGGCGTCGATGCCGGTTTCCTCGAGGAGCTCGCGTGTCGCGGTGTCGGAAAGCGATTCGCCGGATTCCTGGCTGCCCGTCACCGATTGCCAGTAGTCGGCGGCGTCGGCGCGCTCGATCAGCAGCACACGCCCGTCCCGCGTGTAGACCAGCACCAGCGTCGAAACGGGGATCTTGTAGGGCAACCGCTTACGAGACAAACACCCAGAATGGCTTGTGCCGCTCGCGCCAGTAGTCCGACGCCTCGGCGAGGATGTCCTCGAACGTCGTCCAGTCGACGCCGTGCGCCTTGCGATAGGCCCCCGCGTGCGTCAGCACAATCACGCAGCCGGTGCGGCCCAGCCAGTCGGCGTCTTCGACGGAATCGGCGAGCGCATCCCAGTTGTTGCCGAAATGCTCCGGCAGCTTCAGCCCCTTGGCGATCGCCGCCAGCAGTTCGGCCTTGCTGGTGACCGACTTCAAGTCGGCCGCGCAGCAGCGAAGCTTCGCGGCGGCAGCGGCCGTCGCGATCGGGTGCGCATCGCCGGACCACGCGTGGACGCCGGCAATTTCGAGGTCATGGAGATCGGGCACGGTCATCCGCGGATCCTCCGAAATGACTGATAGTGGTCGTCGGTATACCAGCATGCAGCGGGGGCTCTTGCCGGCCCGCCGCAGACGATGCGGCGCGCCCCGCGATTCGCAGCACCCGGGGTGGGCACCGTGTATTCGTGATAGTAACCGCCAGGCTGCGCGGGCAGGAGTTTCTCGCGGTTGCCGAACACGACCCCGTCACGCTTGGAGTGGAACGGCCCCCCGGTGGCGATCAGCGCATGGACTTCCCGCGCTTCCCGGGGCAGGTCCGACAATTCAACGGCGGGCAGCGCGTCGGGCGTCGAACGCGCCGTCGTCGGAGCCGGCGCGAGGAGGACAACGACAGCCGCCAGCGTGGCAACGGCTATCCTCCTGCCGAGCGAGGCGACCCTCTGCATGATGCCTGCGAGTCTACTGCAAACTACGCAACCTTGACGGAGTCGGATGGACGCACCTTGATGTGCAGGTCGCGCAGTTGCTGCTCGGTGACCGGACTCGGCGCATCCACGAGCAGGTCCTGCCCGCGCTGCGTCTTCGGGAATGCAATCACATCGCGGATCGACTCGGCGCCGGTCATCAGGGTGACGATGCGGTCGAGACCGAAAGCGATGCCACCATGCGGCGGCGCGCCGTACGCGAGCGCGTCGAGAAGGAAGCCGAATTTCCGGGCCTGGTCCTCGGGGCTGATCTTCAGCGCCGCGAACACGTTTGCCTGTGCCTCGGGTTTGTGAATGCGCACGGAGCCACCGCCGATTTCCCAGCCGTTCAGCACGACGTCATAGGCCTTGGCAATCGCCTTGCCGGGATCCGTCGCGAACAACACCTCATGCCCGTCCTTCGGCGCCGTGAACGGGTGATGGCGCGCCCCCCAGGTCTTCGCCGCGTCGTCGTACTCGAACATCGGGAAATCGACGATCCAGAGCGGCTTCCAGCCGGGCACGGCGAAGCCGCGGTCCTGGCCGATCTTCGCGCGGAGCGCGCCCAGCGCGTCGTTGACGATTTTCTCGCGGTCGGCGCCGAAAAAGATGAGATCGCCGGTGTTCGCTCCGGTGCGTTGCAGGATCGTCCGCAGAACCTCGGGTGTCAGGAACTTGACGACCGGCGATTGGAGGCCTTCGTCGTTCGCCTTGTTCGCGTCGTTGACCTTGATGTACGCGAGTCCGCCGGCGCCGTAAATCTTCGTGAACGACGCGTAATCGTCGAGCTCCTTGCGCGTCAGCGTCGCGCCCCCGGGCACACAGAGCGCCGCGACCCGCCCGTCGGGCAGGTCGGCGGCGGCGCGGAAGACCTTGAAATCGACGGTTTTCATGACGTCGGTGAATTCCGTCAGCTTCAACGGAATGCGCAGGTCCGGCTTGTCCGAACCGTAGTCGCGCATGGCGTCGGCGAACGTCATGATCGGGAACGGGTCGGGCAACTCGACGCCCATCGCGTCGATGAACATCGCGCGGACGAGACCTTCCATGATCGCGCGGATCTCGAGTTCGTCGAGGAACGAAGTCTCGATGTCGATTTGCGTGAATTCGGGCTGTCGATCGGCTCGCAGATCCTCGTCGCGAAAGCATTTGACGATCTGGTAATAGCGGTCGAATCCCGCCATCATCAGCATCTGCTTGAAGAGCTGCGGCGACTGCGGCAGCGCGTAGAACTGCCCGTGGTGAATCCGCGAGGGCACGAGGAACTCGCGCGCGCCCTCGGGCGTCGACTTGTAGAGCATCGGCGTTTCGATGTCGATGAACCCCTCTGCATCGAGGTATTTGCGCGCGGCCATCGCTGCCCGGTAGCGCAGCATCAGATTTTTCTGCATCGGAAGGCGGCGCAGGTCCAGTACGCGATGCTCGAGGCGCACCGTTTCCGACAGGTTGTCGTCGTCGAGCTGGAAGGGCGGCGTCAGCGCCGCGTTCAGAATCTCGATCTCGTGCGCCAGGATTTCGATCTCGCCTGAAACGAGATTCGGGTTGGCCGACCCTTCCGGTCGCGGGCGCACCACGCCGACGACGCGAATCACGAATTCGTTGCGCAGGGTCTCGCCTGTGGCGAACGTCGCGGTGCGGTCGGGATTGCAGACGACCTGGACCAGGCCCTCGCGGTCGCGCAGGTCGATGAAGATGACGCCGCCATGATCGCGGCGGCGATGGACCCAGCCCATGACGGTGACTGTATGGGCAAGATGGCGGCGATCGATGCGTCCGCAATAGTCGGTGCGTTTCAAGAGCTTCTCCAGCGTGCGGTTCGTTCTGTTGGTCGGATCAGCGCGACGATCGGGCGGCAGGGCAGTCCCGCCGTCGCCGCAGGCGGCGCGGCCGCGCCGCCCGTTCAATTTCGCGTATCAAGGACCGAGGTGCCGGCGTTGCCGGTGGATGTGCGTGCTGCCGCCGCGTAGTCCTTGGTGACCCGGGCCCCGTGCTGTGGCGCGACGACACCCATCGAGATGATGTACTTGAGCGCGTCGTCCACCGACATGTCGAGTTCGCGGACGCTCGCCTTCGGCACCATGACGAAATAGCCGCCCGTCGGGTTGGGCGTGGTCGGTACATAGATGCTGATGTGCGCGCCGGGCAGATGGTCGGCGACCGAGTCCGCCGGCATCCCGGTGAGGAATGCGATGGTCCAGCAGCCGGGGCGTGGAAACTCGACCAGCAGCGCCTTTCGGAACGCGGTGCCCTGGTCCGACAGCACCGTGTCGCTGACCTGCTTGACCGACGAGTAGATCGACTTGACGAACGGGATGCGGCCGAGCAGCCCTTCCCAGAAAAGAATCAGCCGCGCGCCGAAAAAATTCGCCGCGAACACACCCGTCGCGAGAAGGATGGCGAAGCTCAGCACCACACCCAATCCCGGAATGTGAAACCCGACCAGCGCTTCCGGGCGCAGCCGCTCCGGAACGAGCAGCAGCGTCTGGTCGAGCGTCGTAACCAGGAAATGCATCACCCAGATCGTGATGCCCAGCGGCACCCAGACCAGAAGGCCGGCAATGAGGTAGCGCTTCATCGTGCGTATCGGTACTCGCGGTGGCGCGTCAGGAAGAGGCGGGGGAGTTCCCGGCGGGGCCGCCGGACGCCGGCGCGACTGCCGCTTTGGTCTCGGGCTTCGCCGCATCGGGTTTGGTCTCGGGCTTCGGTGCGTCTTGCGTCTGGCCCTCGGACTTGGTCGCGCCGTTGTCGCTGCCGGCGGATTTCGACTCGGTGTCCGGAGCCTTCGCGGCCGGCTTGCCGCCGCTGCCCTTGAAGTCCGTCGCGTACCAGCCGCTGCCCTTCAGCTGAAAGCCGGCGGCGGAGAGCTGCTTGACAAGCGTGTCGGCCTTGCAGGCGGGGCAGGCCAGAAGCGGCGCGTCGGACAGCTTGCGCAGCGACTCGAGTTCGTGGCCGCAGGACGAGCACCGGTATTCGTAGATCGGCATGGTAACCTCGCGCGTGGGCGCAATCAGCGCAAAAGCGCTTGATTAAAAACGATAATTATAACCCATTTGCCTTAGCCAGCGGTGGCGGCGCCGGGAGTTACGGCGACAACTCCCAAATGGGTTCGCCATAGAGCGTTGCAAACCCCCGAAACGCTTTATCCTTGAGGTTCACCGGGTGGGCGGAGTTGAATCGAAAATGACCAGCGATTGGATCTGGTGGATTACGGCGGCGCTGCTGATCGGAGCCGAGCTCGTCACGGGTACTTTCTATCTGCTCGCCATAGGTGTCGCCGCCGGACTGGGAGGTGCGGCGGCGTGGTTCGGCGCCGGGGTGCCGGTCCAGTTTGCGGTCGCCGGTGCCTGCGGCGTCGCTCTCACTATCGTCGCGCATCGTTGGCGGCTCGCGCGCGCTACGCCGCCGCAGCAACCCTCGCTCGATGTCGGGCAGACCGTCCACGTGGAAACGTGGAACACGGACGGAACGGCCCGCGTGGCCTATCGCGGTTCGGGTTGGAATGCCGAGCTCGCGGCACCTGAGGTGCCACGGGGCGACACCATGTACATCGTGGCGACGCGTGGCTCGGTGCTCGTGCTGTCGGACAAGAAGCCCGCCCCGTGACCCACCCGCAACTGGAGGCCTTCACCATGTGGCTCGGTTCATCGCTGTTCACCGTGGCGTTTTTTGTCGTCGCCATCATCGTCATCGCCAAGGCGATCCGCGTCGTGCCGCAACAGCACGCGCTGGTCATCGAGCGGCTCGGGCGCTTCTACGCGGTGCTCCAGCCGGGCCTCAATTTCGTGATCCCGTTCGTCGATCGCGTCGCCTACAGGCATGACCTGCGCGAGATTCCCTTCGACGTCCCCTCGCAGATCTGCATCACGAAGGACAACACGCAGTTGCAGGTCGACGGCATCCTCTACTTCCAGGTCACCGACCCGCGGCTCGCATCCTACGGCTCGAGCAACTTCATGGTGGCGATCACCCAGCTCGCGCAGACCACGCTGCGCAGCGTGATCGGCCGCATGGAACTCGACCGGACCTTCGAGGAGCGCGACCACATCAACGGCCTCGTCGTTGCGGCGCTCGACCTCGCGGCGGGGAACTGGGGCGTCAAGGTGCTGCGCTACGAGATCAAGGACCTGACGCCGCCCAAGGAGATCCTGCACGCGATGCAGGCGCAGATCACCGCCGAGCGCGAGAAGCGCGCCGTGATCGCGACGTCCGAGGGCAAGCAGCAGGAGCAGATCAACCTCGCGAACGGTGCGCGCGCCGCGGCGATCGCCAAGTCCGAAGGGGAGAAGCAGGCCGAGATCAATCAGGCGCAAGGCCACGCCGCGGCGCTGCTGGCGATCGCCGAGGCCAACTCGAAGGCCATCCAGCAGGTCGCCGAAGCGACCAACGCGCCGGGAGGTATCAACGCGGTGAACCTCAAGGTGGCGGAGCTCTACATCGCGGCCTTCGCCAACCTCGCCAAGACGGGCAACACGCTGATCGTGCCGTCGAACCTCGCGGACGTCGCGACACTCGTCACGTCGATGACCACGATGTTCAAGGCGCAGGCGAAGTGATGGTGCCTCGCATGCTCGATTGCATCACGGCGCCGTGGAGATCCGCGCCGTGCAGCTGAAGGGCAGCACGTTCATCGTCACCGGGGGCGCGTCGGGACTGGGCGCCGCGACCGTGCGGATGGTCGTGGAAGGCGGCGGCAATGCCGTCGTTGCCGATCTCAAGGACGAGGAAGGGCTGGCGCTTGCGAAGGAGCGCGATGCGAAGGTGAAGTTCGTACGCACCGATGTCACCGACGAGGCGAGCGCGAAGGCGGCGGTGGCGGCGGCGCTCGACGTCTACGGGCGCATCGACGGGCTCGTCAATTGCGCGGGCATCGTCCATGGCGAGAAAGTCGTCGGCAAGGAGGGCGCGCACTCGCTTGCCGGATTCGTCCGCGTGATCAACATCAACCTGATCGGCACGTTCAACATGATCCGCCTCGTCGCCGAGGCGATGGCGAAAAACGCACCCAACAGCGAGGGTGAGCGTGGCGTCATCGTGAACACGGCTTCGGTCGCCGCGTTCGACGGCCAGGTCGGGCAGGCGGCGTACAGCGCGTCGAAGGCCGGCGTCGCCGGAATGACGCTGCCGATCGCGCGCGACCTCTCCCGCAACGGCATCCGCGTGATGACGATCGCACCCGGGCTGTTCGAGACGCCGATGGTCGGGCAGATTCCGCCGGAGATCGCGGAATCGTTGGGCAAGATGGTGCCGTTCCCTCCTCGGCTCGGGCGGCCCGCGGAATTCGCGTCGCTGGTGCGCGAGATCGTGCAGAACGTCATGCTGAACGGCGAGGTCATCCGGATCGATGGCGCGATCCGCATGGCGCCGAAGTAGCCCGTCCGCTCGTTCCGGCCGCACCCGAAGCGCAGCCGCAGAGATCGCCCCGATTGACGGCGCCGGTTCGCGACTGGCGACCTGCAGAAGGCCGCGGTCGCGAAGACGGAAATGGTGGAGCGACAACCCCGGTTATCGATCGCCAATGACAATGCGGCGCCCTTCTCGCAACACCCGGAGTACCTGAAGATGCCGGAGACGCGCTGCGACCCGGGCCCGCGCAAGGCCGGATTGCCGGAGTAGGAAACCTTGGAGGCTTCGGGTAACGTTCCCAACAGCAAGAATTCCGGCGTGATTCGCCGCCTCGCCGCGATCGTGGTCGCCGACGTGGTCGGCTACACGCGGCTCATGGAGCGCGATGACGCCGGGACGCTCGCCCGGTTGCGCGACATTCGCGCGCAACTGATCGATCCGAAGATCGCTGCCTACGGCGGCCATGTCGTGAAGACCGCGGGCGACGGCATGCTGGTCGAATTCGGCAGCGCGGACGCGGCGTTGCGATGCGCGGTCGACGTGCAACGCGCGATGGCGGCGCGCAACGAGCCGCAGCCGGTCGACGTGCGAATCGAGTTTCGTATCGGGATCAACCTGGGCGACATCATCGTCGAGGGCGGCGACATTGCCGGGGACGGCGTCAACGTCGCCGCGCGGCTGGAAGCGCTGGCCGAGCCTGGCGGCATCTGCGTGTCGGCAGTCGTTCGCGATCAGGTGCACGGCAATCTCGATGTGGCCTTCGAGGACATCAGCGAGCAGCAGGTGAAGAACATCGCGCGGTCGGTCCACGTCTATCACGTTACGCTAGGCAGACAGGACCACGACGCAAGCGCTGCGCCGGCGTCGTCGTCTCGGCGACGCCCTATGCGCCGGTGGTGGTGGCTTGCGGGCGTTGCAGGGCTGGGCGCGATCGGCATTGGCGTCGTATTCATTCAGCAGCTCCGGAAACCCACAGTCCCGCCAGCGCCGCCTCCGCTTTCGATCGCCATCCTGCCGTTCTCCGCGCCCTCGGGCAGTCCTGCCGACGTGCAACTCGCGGACCGGCTCGCCGAGGATCTCACGGCGGCCCTCGGGCGATCGCGCATCGCCCGTGTTGCATCCCGTGGACTGGTGACCGCGTACAGGAACAAGGCCGTCGACGCGCGTGCCGTCGGCCGCGAACTCAACGTCCGTTACCTCGTCGAAGGGGAGATTCGCGCGGAGTCCGACGGCAATGTCTTGAGTATTCGCCTGACGGATGTCGGCGGCGGCGTCCAGCTTTGGAGCGATCAGAACGCGATAGGGACGTCCGCGGAGAGGGACGAGCGCGAAATGCTGGTCGCGCGGTCGGTACGGCGGCTGCGCGTCGCGCTCTACGAAGCGCAACGCAGCGACCCGAACCAGTCTGCGGCGATGAAGCTGGTCTTCCGTGCCGAGACCGTCGATACCAATTCGCGCGAGGCCCTCCGCGATGCGCGGCGCTTCTACGGCGAGGCGCTACGAATGCAACCCGACCTGATGCCGGCACTGATCGGACGTGGCTGGAATTCCGTCGCGGAACTGGAGCTGGATCCGGGCCCGGACCGCGACCGGCTGGTGCAGGAGGCGCTCGCTGATTCGGCACGCGCGATCGCGATCGATGGGGACGATCCGGTGGCCTGGAATCTGCGGGGCACTGCGCTCGGATGGGAGGGTCGGCTGGATGCCGCATTCGAGGCCGACGCCCGGGCGCGGCAACTCGATCCTTCGCGTGAGCAAAGTCTCCGCGCGTGGCTGCTGGTGATGAACGGGCAAGCCAACGAGGCATTGGCCGTCGTCGACCGCGCCTTGTCGGTCGATCCGCATGCCAATGGCAGCTATCTGCACCAGAAATGCTGGGCAAGTCTTCAGCTCGGCCGTTACGACGACGCCATTGCCGCCTGCGAACGATTTCTCGCCGGCGACGAGTATTGGTTCACGCACGTATTGCTGATGGCGGCGTACGCCAGATCCGCGAAACGCCGCGAAGGCGGCAGGCGAAAAGGCGATCGTGCTTCGGCACGTGCCCCGATACTCGATCGCGCGGTACAAAGCCCTGTGGAAATCGGACTCGCCGGCTTACCAGGCGCAGACCGACGCTCACATCGTCGCCGGACTGCGCTTGGCGGGCGTGCCGGACAAGTAGCTGCGCCCGGTCAATCCCTCCGGATCAGGGCGATCGACGCCGCAATCATCGCGATGAAGAAGACGAACGTCCACGACGGGATCGCGAGTCCCATGAACAGCCAGCCCTGCTCGGCGCACTCGCCGCTGCCCTTGAGCACTCTGCCGATCACTTCGGTCAGCGGCATCGTTTCGAGCATGTAATTGAGTCCCATCCCGCACGCCGCAACGGCGCCCTTCGGCTGTCCCTGAATCCAGACGTGCCAGGTTGCAAGCGCGGCACCGATGCCGGAGACGATCACCGTGAATCCGGCGTAGATCGCAGCGCCGACGCGACCCGGATCGTGGATGGCGGCGACCAGGAACACGACGCCGGTCGCGATCACGGCGATCCGCTGGAACACGCACAGCGGGCAGGGCTCGAGCTGGAGGCCGTACTGCAGCCACAGCGCCCAGCCCATCAGCCCCGTGCAGACCAGAAATCCAAGGAGGTACGCGAGTCGTCGCGGCGGGAGCAGCAGCAGTGCCAGCGACGTCGCCCCGATCGACCACACCAGCATCCGGTACGCGGTCTGCGCGAGCGAGGGGCTGGTGCCGAGCGCGGCGAGCAGCGTCTCCTGACCGACCAGCGCGACGGCGACGAAAAATCCGGCCAGCGGCCAGGGAACGGCGACGTATCGCATCATGGTGATGGGGTCTCCGAATCGGTCATCGTTGCGATCGTTGCAGGGCCTGGTCGATGTCCCAGATGATGTCGTCCAGCGTTTCGAGGCCGATCGACAGGCGTATCGTTTCCGGTGTGACGCCGGCGGCGCGCTGCTCGTCTTCCGAGAGCTGCCGGTGCGTCGTCGACGCCGGATGGATCACCAGCGTCTTCGCGTCGCCGACATTGGCGAGGTGCGAAAGAAACTGCACGGCCTCGATGAATTTCTCGCCCGCGGCGGCGCCGCCCTTCACGCCGAAGGTGAGGATGCCGCCCGCGCCCCGCGGCAGGTACGTCCGCGCCAGCGCCGCGTAGCGGTTTCCGGGCAGCAGAGGATACCCGACCCAGGCGACGGCCGGGTGCGCGGCAAGATGGCGCGCGACGGCCAGCGCCGACTCACAGTGCCGCGGCATCCGCAGGTGCAGCGTCTCGATCCCCTGCAACAGCAGGAAGGCCGACATCGGCGCAAGCGTGGGCCCCAGCGTGCGCATCGTCTCCATCCGCGCCTTCATCGTGAAGCCGAAATCGCCGAACGTCTCGTAGAAGCGCACGCCGTGATAGCCACGCGAGGGCTCGGTCATCCGCGGAAAGTTACCGTTGTCCCACGGAAATTTTCCGGACTCGACGACGATGCCGCCCATCGTCGTGCCGTGGCCGCCGAGATACTTGGTGACCGAATGGATGACGATATCGGCGCCATGCTCGAAGGGGCGGCAGAGATACGGCGAGGCGAGCGTGTTGTCGATCACCAGCGGAAGGCCGGCGTCGTGCGCGACCCCGGCCAGCGCCGCGATGTCGCAGACATTGAGTTGCGGGTTGCCTATCGTCTCGGCGTAGACGGCCTTCGTGTTCGGCTTCAGCGCCGCGCGGAACGCTTCGGGATCGTCCGCGTCGACAAATGTCGCGTCGATCCCGAACTGCGCGAACATGACCGCGAGCTGCGAGTACGTGCCGCCGTACAACGTACGCGCGGCGACGATGTGGTCGCCGTTTCGCGCCAGCGTCAGCAGCGCGACCATCTGCGCTGCCATGCCGGTCGCAGCGGCGAGCGCGGCGCGGCCGCCTTCCAGCGCGGCCACGCGCTCCTCCAGCGCCGCAACCGTCGGGTTGGAGATGCGCGAGTAGACATTGCCGAACGTCTGCAGGTTGAACAGCGAGGCCGCGTGGTCGGCCGAATCGAAGACGAAGGACGTCGTCTGGTAGATCGGCAGCGCGCGCGCGCCCGTCGCCGCGTCCGGAATGTGCCCGGCGTGCAGACAGAGGGTGTCGAAGCCGAAGGCGCGGTCAGGCATGGCGATCAGCAAGCCTTCGCCACGGAGGACACGGAAAACACGGAGCGCACGGAGCGCACAAGGATCAGCCAACCCTCGAGCGCCGAGAGAAGGTTCAAGATTTTTGCGCCCCCCGCCTTGCGGAGATGACTCCGGTGTTCACGCCGGCCCAGTTGAGCCCGCCCATGATCCGCGCGTGCTCGATTTTCACGCAGCGGTTCTGCACGACGTCGAGCCCGGCGCTGCCCGCGATCCGCGCCGCTTCGTCGCTGGCGACGCCGAGCTGCATCCACAGCACTTTCGCGCCCTTGGCGACGGCTTCGCGGGCGAGCGGCGGCATTTCGGCAGATCTCCTGAAACAGTCGACGATGTCGACGGAATCGGGAATGGCGGCGATGTCCGGATAGCACTTTTCGCCGAGCACCGCGGCGTGGTTCGGATTGACCGGAATGATTCGGTACCCGTGCTCCTGCATGTATTTGGCGGCGAAGTAGCTGGGGCGGTACCAGTTCGCGGACAGCCCGACCACCGCGATGACGCGGGATTGCGCGAGGATGCGGCGCAAGCCGGCGATGTCGTCGACGACCGCCATGTTACCGCGCCGGCCAGTTCGGATTCGTGTTGTACGGGTACGCGTTGAAGCCGATGTCGGCGAAGTTCGGAATCGTCTGCTCCGCCGAAATGGACCGCCCGCGAAACCCCGGACGCTCGAAAAAGGTGATTTCGGCGGCCGCAGCGGTGCCGGCGGCCAGGACGGTGCCAAGGACTATCAGCCGGGATAAGTCGAACTTCATGGGGGAGCCCTTTATCGACGGACACTGCGGCGCCGGGCCGGCCGGTTGGCGCGAAAAACGGGAAGTTTAGCCGAATCCGGGCGGTTCCCCGGCGCGGCGGCCACAGCCCGCGGCATCTGGCGTGGTTCCCGCCGGGAGGTGGGTGAGGTCCGCCGATCGGGGCCGCCATGCCAACGGACGCGGGTGATACTGCAGACTTCGAGGGCGGGTTGATGCGCCCGCCCCCCGCACGCGAGCTTTTCCCCCGGGCGCCGGGCGCCGATTTGCCCGAATGCAAGTACGTGGCGGCGCGCGGGGCATGGGGCCCATTTTTTGGGCCTGATCCTTGCTTGTCGGTTACGAGATGAGAGTGCGGCGAATGGGTCACGAGGTCGAATTGTGGCTCCCGGCGGCGTGATCCGGGGGGCTCCGGCACTCCGGCTCGCGACAGGCACTCGCCCGATTCCTGGAAAGCGGTTACCGCAATGGCCCTGTCGCGTTCGCTGAACCGGCTCGAACTCGCCACCGTCCAGCACACGGTCGGTGAGGCGGTCGAGCGGGATGGCTTCGCTGCCCTGTCGCAGCGCAAGCTGAATGCGCTCGGACTCCCGCTGGCCTATGTCGACCGCAATCAGCGGTACCGCTTCGCCAACAAGGCGTTTCTCGACTGGACGTCCAAGGGCCACGACGAGGTCGTCGGCCGCGAGGATGTGGACGTCGTCGGCGCCGACGTCTACCCGCTCTACAGCGCTTATATCGACGCGGTCCTCGAAGGCGAGCGGACCGGCTTCGAGCGCCAGCTCGCGGCGCCGGGACGGCCGGCCATCTGGATCCGCGTCGACTATTACCCCGACCGCACGCCCCAGGGACACGTCCGCGGCTTCCTTGTCACTTACGCCGACGTCGACAACCTCAAGACGCTCGAGCTCGAGGCCGGACAGAGGGAGCATCGGCTTCGGCTCGTCACCGACAGCGTGGGTTCGCCGATTCTCTACTTCGACCGGCAACTGAAGCTCCGCTTCGCGAACAAGCCCTTCGGCGAATGGATCGGCGTTCCGCCCGACGACCTGCTCGGGCACGCCGTCCACGACGTGCTGTCGGCGGAAGCGTTTGCCGAGCTCAAAGGCTATATCGAGCGCGCCTTCGCCGGGAACACGGTTTCCTACGAGCGCCGGGACCGCCGCGCCAACGGCGAGCTGCGCTGGGTTCGGCTGACGCTGTTTCCCGACCGGCTCCTCGGCGGGCGCATCGGCGGCGCGTTCGCCGTGATGACCGACATCGAGGACGACGTCCAGATCCGCGACGCGCTGAAGTCGCAGGAAGTCCAGCTCCGGCTCTTCGCCGACAACATCCCCGGGCCGATCGCGTACCTCGACCAGTCGCTCAGGTACACGTTCGTGAACCAGGCGTTCGCGAATTGGGCGTCTCGCCCGCAGGACGCGATCTACGGCAAGTCGCCCTACGAAGTGCTAGGCAATGACGTATCGTCGTTCCTGCGGCCGATCCTGAAGCGCGCGCAGGCCGGCGAGCACGTCGAGTACGAGCGCATTGGCAACAACGCCAACGGCCAGCGGCGCTGGATGCACGGGCGCATCGCCCCCGACCTCGATGCGGACGGCAAGGTGCGGGGTCTCTACTGCACCGAGTACGACATTCATGACCTTAAGGAGACCGAGCAGGCACTGGCGGCCCGCGAGGAACAGCTGCGCCTCTTCACCGACAACATTCCCGAGCCGGTCGTGTACCTCGACGGCGACCGCCGCTACGTATTCGTCAACGAAGCGTTCCTGCGGCTGTACGGTCTGATCCGCGAAGAGGTGATCGGCAAGCTCCCCGAGGAGGTGGTCGGCGCCGAGAATTCGCTGGCGCAGTCGCCGGGCCACGAGCGCGCGCTCTTCAGCGAGGCGGTGACCTACGAGCGGGCGGTTGTCGACGCGTCGGGGCGGCAGCGCTGGATCCGGGCGCGCTGCGTGCCCGACCTCAACTACGACGGCACGATCAAGGGCGAGTACGTCGTCGGCCACGACATCACCGACCTCAAGGAAGCGCAGGACGCCCTCGCGTCGCGTGAATCGCAGCTGCGCGTGATCATGGACGGCGTGCCGGCGCCCGTCGCCTACATCGACCACGACGAGCGCTGCCACTACGTCAACCGTACGTTCCTCCAGTATTTCGGCCTGACCGCCGAGCAGGTCGCGGACCTGCGCCTGCGCGACGTCGTGGGCCACGGCATCTACCAGAGCGCGCAGGCGATGCTGACCCGCGCGCTCGAGGGCGAGCCGACGGCGTTCGATCGGCTCGTGCCGGGCGCGAACGGCGTTCGCCGGTGGATGACGATCCGCATCGTTCCCGATGCCGCGCAATCGGGCGAGGTGCACGGCGCGTTCGTCCTCATGAATGACATCCACGGGCTGAAGCAGGCGCAGGAGGCGTTGCGCGCCTCCGAGGCCGAGCTGCGGCTGATCATGGACAACGTCCCCGCGCGCGTGGCGTACATCGACACCGAATACCGGTTCCGCTTCCTCAACCGTCACAACGAGGAATGGCTGGGCGAGAACCGCAAGGACCTGACCGGGCGGCGCGTGGCCGAGGTCGTCGGCGAGGAACGTTTTGCGCAGATGCAGCCGATGCTCCAGAAGGTGCTGGGCGGCGAAGTGGTCGCCACCGAGCTGATGCTCGTGCAACCCACGGGCGAGCCCCGCTGGGAGGCGGTCCACTATGCGCCGAACCGCGATACCGAAGGCAAGGTCATCGGCATCTACGCGGTGCACACCGACGTCCACGACCAGAAGCGAAACGAGGACGCGTTGCGCCGCGCGAACTGGATGCTGTCGTCGCACATCAGCAATACGCCGCTCGCGGTGCTGGAGTGGGACCGCGATTTCCGGCTGGTGCGCTGGTCGCCGCAGGCCGAGATCATTTTCGGCTGGAATGCCGAAGAGGTGCTGGGAATGCCGATCGACGGCAACCAGTTGCTGCACGAGGCCGACCGCGACGCGGTGGCCGGGCTCCTCGCCACGCTCACCGGCGGCGAGGAACCGCGCGCCACGGGCCTGACGCGCAACAACCGCAAGGACGGCGGCACGATCTGGTGCGAGTGGTACCATTCGGCGCTGCTCGACGAGAACGGGAAGATCGCTTCGATCCTGTCGTTCGTGCAGGACGTGTCGTCGCGCATCCAGGCCGAGGAGCGCTTGCAGCACATGGCGACGCGCGACGCGCTGACCGGTTTGCCCAACCGGCTGCTGTTGCACGAGCGGCTGGCGCAGGCGATCGCGCAGGTGAAACGCACCGGCCGCCGCGTCGGCGTGCTGTTCATCGACCTTGATCGCTTCAAGAACGTCAATGACACGCTGGGCCACCGGATCGGCGACGAGCTGCTGAAGGGCGTGACCCGGGCGCTTTCCGCCGCGCTGCGCGAGACGGATCTGCTCGCGCGCCTGGGCGGCGACGAGTTCATGGTGATCGTCGAGGACTTCGACGATCCGTCGGTGCTGGGAATGATTGCGCAAAAGCTGCTCGACGCCGTCGCGCAGCCGTTCAAGATCGAGGAGCACGACATCTACGTGACGTCGTCGATCGGCATCAGCGTCTACCCTGACGACTCGGACGACCCCGAAGAGCTCCTGAAGCACGCCGACGTCGCGATGTACCGGTCGAAGGAGCTCGGGCGCAACACCTATCAGTTCCTCGACGCCGACCTCGCGCAGCGTCGCCTGAAGCAGCACACGCTGGAAGCCGCGCTGCGCCTGGCGCTGCAGGACAACCTGCTGCAGCTGCATTACCAGCCCGTGGTGCGGATCTCCGACCACACGGTCGTCGGCGCCGAGGCGCTGCTGCGCTGGAACGATCCGGAACACGGCAACGTCCCGCCGCAGGTATTCATTCCGCTCGCCGAGGAGTCGGGCCTGATCCACGCGCTGGGCGAGTGGGTCCTGAAGACGGCGGCCGAGCAATGCGTCGCGTGGCGCAAGGAAGGCATGCCGCTGCGGGTGTCGGTCAATCTGTCGGCGCGGCAGTTCTACCGCGAGGACCTGCCGCAGCGGATCTCGGATATCGTCCGCGGCGTCGGCTGCGAGCCGTCGTGGATCGAACTCGAGGTCACCGAGACCAGCCTCATGCATGACCTCGACGCGATCCGCAAGGTGCTCCACCAGCTGCGGGGCGAAGGGTTCACGGTGGCGATCGACGACTTCGGCACGGGCTATTCGTCGCTGACGCACCTGAAGCACTTCCCCATTGACACGCTGAAGATCGACATCTCGTTCATCGCCGATCTCGAATCCGACCCTCAGGACGCCGCGATCACCGAGGCCATCATCGGCCTGGCGCGCGGGCTGGGCCTGAAGGTCGTCGCCGAGGGCGTCGGCACCAAGGCGCAGCTCGACTTTCTGGACGCGCGCGGGTGCAACTGCTACCAGGGCTTCTGGTTCAGCAAGCCGCTGCCGAGCATGGAATTCGCTGCGCTGATCGGCCTGGTCTCGACGCAGCCGGCGTAAGCGGGAGCATCGGCGACGACGCGCGCCGCATTTGTCCGAGGCGCCGTTGCCCACCTGCAGAACGGCGTTAGAGCGTCCCCAGCCATTTCAGCACCTCCCGCGCCGGTTGCACCCATCGGCGCTCCAGCATCAGCATGTGCGCGAGCCCCGGCACGATCACGCCCGCGACGCCATGGTGGTCCGCGGTCGCGCGAACGTCATTGGGGGTCGAAATGCGATCTCCATCGGCGCCCAGCACCAGCAGCGGCGCGCCGCCGCGTTCGGGCAGCTGCCAGTGCAACCGCAATGAGAGATCGAGCAGCGCGCGTGGCGACTCGATGTCCAGGTGCCGCGTGGCCTCGGCCAGGATGGCGGGCTCCACGTCGTCGCTGAAATAGAAGGGCCGCAACGTATCGAGCAGATGGCCGGACAGTCGTGTCGGATCGAACTGATTCATCGCCAGCAAGTAATCGGGGCGCTCGGTGGCGAGGCGCGCCGCCATCGTCAGCAGGCCCGCCGGCGGAACCGGCGCGATCAGCGCCGCGGCGCGCACCGGGCGGGTTGCCATCAGTCGCTCGACGATCGCCGCGCCCATCGAATGCCCGATGAGGACCGGCGGCGCGGGCAGCAGCGACGCAATGTGCTCGACGTCGGCGGCATATTCGTCGAGGCCTGCGACGAACAACGTCTCGCGGCCTCCCGATGCGCCATGGCCGCGCAGCGACAGCGCGTGCGAGGCGTAGCCGTTGTCGGCGAACCAGGGCAGAAAATGCGGCTCCCAGCACCAGCCGTCACAGTAACCGCCGTGGATGAACAGCAGCGGCGGCTTGCGGCCGTTGCTCTTGCCCGCCCCTTTGGTCGGCAGTCGGGTGCGCAGTTCGAGGTTGGTTTCGAGCGGGAGCATTCGGCCATCGGAGCTCCGCGCGCGGCACGCGGCGGGCGGCGTATCGAGGAGTGTTGGCGGCACGGCGAATGGACCGCCGCCCGTGCTAGCATTCGCGCCGCATGAGCGTCGCCGCGAAGAATGCCGCCATTCTGCCAGAAGTCCGGGCGTCGGCCGCGTATGACCCCGGTTGCCGCCGTTGCCCCCGGCTCGCCGCGTTTCTGGAGACGGTGCGCGCTGATTACCCGCACTACTTCTGCCGCCCGGTTCCGCCGTTCGGCGCCGACGACGCGGCGCTCGTCATCGTCGGCCTCGCACCGGGTTTGCACGGCGCGAACGCCAGCGGGCGTCCGTTCACCGGCGACCACGCGGGCATCCTGCTCTACGCGACGCTGCACGCCTACGGATTCGCGTCCCGTGCCATCGCGACCGCACGCGACGACGGCCTCGTGCTCGCCGGCTGCCGGATCACCAACGCGGTCAAATGCCTGCCGCCGGAGAACAAGCCCACGCCGGCGGAGGCGCGCGAGTGCAATTCCTTTCTCGCGGCCGACCTGCGCGCGCTGCCGGCCGGTGGTGCGATCCTCGCGCTCGGCCGCATCGCGCACGACGCGACGTTGCGCGCGCTCGGTCACCCTCCGTCGGCATTCGCCTTTCGCCACGGTGCGCGGCATCCGCTGGCCGGCGGCGCCATGCTGTTCGACAGCTATCACTGCAGCCGCTACAACACCAACACGCGGCGCCTGACGCCGGCGATGTTCCACAGGGTGTTCGACGGCATCGCCGCGCATCTCGGCCGCGCCGGGGCGGTCCGGCCATGACGCCGCCCGACCCCGCGACCGCGCCGGCCGACGCCGCGCCGCCGTTCGACGCGCACGAGCTCATCGCGTCGCTGCCGCACCGTCCGGGCGTGTACCGGATGTTCGACGCGGCCGGCGAAACGCTTTACGTCGGCAAGGCGCGCGACCTCAAGAAACGCGTCGCGAGCTACTTCCAGAAGGGCGCGCACGAGACGCGGATCGCGCTGATGCTGGCGCAGGTCGCGCGGGTAGAGACTACGGTGACGCGGTCCGAAGGCGAGGCGCTGCTGCTCGAAAACAACCTGATCAAGGCCGACGAACCGCGCTTCAACATTCTGTTTCGCGACGACAAGAGCTATCCGTACGTGTGCCTCACCGGCGAGACGTTTCCGCAGCTGCGCTTCCATCGCGGCAAGCTCGACCGGCAGAACCGGTACTTCGGCCCGTTTCCGAGCGCCGGCGCCGTGCGCGAAGGCATGGCGCTGCTGCAGAAGGTGTTCCAGCTGCGCACCTGCGAGAACAGCGTCTTTGCCAACCGCTCGCGACCCTGCATGCTGCACCAGATTCAGCGCTGCAGCGCTCCGTGCGTCGGGCTCGTCGCCGAGGCCGACTACCGCGACGATGTGCAGAGCGCCGTGCTGTTCCTGCAGGGCAAGGCCACCGAGGTGCTGGCGCTGCTGCAGGCACAAATGAAAGAGGCGAGCGCGACGCTCGCCTTCGAACGCGCGGGGCGCTTCCGCGACAAGATCACGCGCCTGACGCAGCTGCAGTCGCGCCAGTTCGTCGAAAGCGCGACGGCCGGCGACGTCGACGTGGTCGCGGCGGCGGCGGAACGCGGGCTCGTCGCCGTCAACGTGGTGATGATCCGCGGGGGCCGCCACGTCGGCGACCGCACGTTCTTTCCGCACCACGCCGACGCGGACCGGCTGCCCGAGGTCGTGCCCGCATTTCTGGAACAGCACTACGTCGACCGGCCGGTGCCACCGACCATCATTGCCCCCGATGCCGGCGATCAGGCGGCACTGGCCGAAGTGCTCTCGGCGCAGGCGGGGCAGCGCGTGGACATAGTCGGCAATCCGGGGGGTGAGCGCCGGGTCTGGCAGGCGATGGCGGTGCAGAACGCAGGTTTCGCGGTGCGGCAGAGGCTCGCGCAAAAAGCCACGCAGGACGATCGGCTGGCGGCGCTGCAGGCGGCGCTGGAGCTCCCGGCCACGGCGCAGCGGATCGAATGCTTCGACGTTTCGCACACGATGGGCGAGCGCGCAGTCGCATCCTGCGTGATTTTCGACCGCCTCGAAATGCGCACCGGCGAATACCGGCGCTTCAACGTGACGCCGCCCGTCGGCGGCGACGATTACGCTGCGCTTCGCGAGGCGCTCTCGCGGCGCTGCGCGCGGATCATCGCCGGCGAGTTCCCGGCGCCGGATCTGCTCGTCATCGACGGCGGCAAGGGGCAGGTGGCGGTGGCCGCCGACGTGCTGGCCGACCAGGGGCTGCACGACACGCGGCTCGTGGGCATCGCCAAGGGTCCCGAGCGCAAGGCGGGCGAAGAGGACATCGTCTTTCCGGGGCGCGACGACGTTCTCAATCTGCCGTCGGACCACCCCGGCCTGCACCTGCTGCAGCAGATCCGGGACGAGGCACACCGTTTCGCGATCCAGGGCCACCGCGCGCGGCGCGGCAAGGCGCGGACGACCTCGACCCTGCAGGACATCGCGGGCATCGGCGCGAAAAAGCGGCAGGCGCTGCTGACGCACTTCGGCGGCCTCAGGGGCGTGGAGGCCGCGAGCGCCGACGACCTGGCGCGCGTCCCCGGGATCAGCCGGGCGCTGGCGGAGAAGATTTTCGGGGCATTGCACTAACGGTCTTGCAAGTGCATGTCGGGCATCCGACCGGCGCGTTGCCAGCGCGGTAGAATCAACCTCCCGGCGGGCGGATAGCGCCGCCGCGCCCAGATGCCGTTCAACATCCCCATCCTCCTGACGTGGCTCCGGATCGTGCTGATTCCGGTGTTCGTGGCGGTCTACTACCTGCCCGACGGCTGGCTGTCGCCCGCCGGAAAGAACTGGACGGCGATGACGATCTTTGCCGTCGCGGCGATCACCGACTGGCTGGACGGCTGGATCGCGCGCCGCTGGGGTCTGACGACGGCTTTCGGCGCATTTCTCGATCCGGTGGCCGACAAGCTCATGGTCGCCGCGGCGCTCATCATGCTGGTGTGGCTCGACCGCGCCGAAACGTATCTTGCGATCATCATCATCGGCCGCGAGATCGCGATCTCGGCACTGCGCGAATGGATGGCGCAACTGGGAGAGACGAAAAGCGTCGCC
Organism: uncultured beta proteobacterium; assembly: GCA_963726775.1. Classification (GTDB taxonomy): domain Bacteria; phylum Pseudomonadota; class Gammaproteobacteria; order Burkholderiales; family Casimicrobiaceae; genus CAIWHR01. The sequence goes on along the minus strand of CAVSDL010000009.1, from coordinate 803,104 downwards.
GTCGCCTTCATCGGCAAGCTGAAGACCGTCGCGCAAATGACGGCGATCGTCGCGCTGCTTCTGCACGAGCCGGTGATTCCGGGGATTTCGACGCCGCTGCTGGGTGCGATCGCGCTGTGGGTCGCGGCGATCCTCACGCTGTGGTCGATGTTTCATTACCTGAAGCTCGCCGCGCCGCACCTGGATCGGCACCGGCGCTGAGCCGGGAGTTCCCGGCAGCGCGACGGCAGGCCGCACGAAATCCCGCCTACCCGCAGTTCGTTCTGACCTTTGACGAGGCGAGCGCCCCGTCCAGCGTCAGTCCGCGGCGCCGACTATTTCCAGCCGGTTGGCGCTGTGCCGATGCACGAACGCGAGGATTTCCGCGGCCTCGACGGGCCGGCTGAAGAGAAACCCCTGCATTTCGTCGCAATTGCGATCGCGGAGGAAGCGCACCTGATCGTGCGTTTCGACGCCTTCGGCGATCACCTTCAACCGCAGGCTGTGCGCCATCGCGATGACGGCGGACACGATCGCGGCGTCGTCGGGATCGACCGCGATGTCGCGAATGAACGAGCGGTCGATCTTCACGCTTTCGATCGGGAATTTCTTGAGCCGGGCAAGCGACGAATAGCCGGTGCCGAAGTCGTCGATCGATACGTGCACACCCATGGCCTTGATCTCGAGCAGCGTCTCGGCGGCGAGATCGGGGTTCTCCATCATCATGCTCTCGGTGATTTCGAGCTCGAGCAGTTCGGCCGGCAGCTCGGTCTGCGCGAGCGCATGCGCGACCTCGATGACGAGGCGTTCGTCGCTGAACTGGCGCGCCGAAAGGTTGACCGCGACGCGGATCGGACCGGCGCCTTCGGCCTGCCACTTGAGCGCCTGCGTGCAGGCGGTATGCAGCACCCAGCGCCCGATGTGACGGATAAGCCCGGAATCCTCGGCCAGCGGGATGAAGGCATCGGGCAGCAGCAGCCCGCGCTCCGGGTGCTGCCAGCGCACCAGTGCCTCGACGCCGGTCATCGCACCGTTGCGCACGGACACCTTGGGCTGATACAGGAGCCGCAGCTGGTCGGTATCGAGCGCGCGGCGGATGCCCGCGCCCATGACGATCCGTTCCTCCGCCGGCCGGTTGTCCACTTCGGAAAAGAAGGCGAGCCCGTTGCGCCCGGATTCCTTGGCCCGGTACATCGCCACGTCCGCCTTCTTCAGCAGCGTCGCTGCGTCGTCGCCATCATGCGGCGACATCGCGATGCCGACGCTCGCGCTCAGTCGACACTCCTGACCGTGCAGCGCGAACGGCTCGGACAGGGCGTCGAGCAGCCGCTGCCCGAACTCGCTGACGTCGCTTTCCCGCGAGACGTCCTCCGCAAGCACGATGAACTCGTCGCCGCCCAGGCGCGCCGCGGTGTCCGACGCGCGGATCGTGCCCGTCAGGCGCTGCGCCATGATCTTCAGCACTTCGTCGCCGGTGACGTGGCCGAAGGCGTCGTTGACGTCCTTGAAACGGTCGAGGTCGATAAACAGCACCGCGAGCGAGCGTGCGTGGCGCTGCGCGACCGACAGTGCATGATTGAGCCGCTCGAAGAACGCGGTGCGGTTGAAGAGACTGGTCAGCGTGTCGTAGTGCGCGAGCCGGTTGATGTTTTCCTCGGCGAGCTTCTGCCGCGTGATCTCGCGCCCGATGCCGCGGTATCCGGTGAAGCGGCCCTCCGCGTCGAAAACCGGTTCGCCGCTGATCGCTGCGTAGCGTTGCCCGCGCACCGGGTGAAACCGCGGCAGCACGACGTCGTAGAACGTCTCGTGCGACTCGAGGCGTGCGCGATGCGTCGCCCAGCCGCCGTCCGGCGCCTCGACGCCAGGCAGCTCCCATCGCGTCCGGCCCAGATGTTCCTCGATGTCGAATCCCGTCGCCTCGGCGAGGTTGCCGCTGATCGACGTGAAGCGGAACTGATCATCCTGTTCCCAATACCAATCGGAGCCCAAAGAGGTGAAGCTGCGGAAACGCGCTTCGCTTGCGCCCAGCGCCGCGGTTCGGTCGCGAACGCGCGATTCGAGTGTGTCGCGCTCGTGCTGCAGCGCGCTGTAGAGTTCCTGCATTTCGCGCGACGAAATGTCCTGCGACCGCTCGAGCAGATAGCGCTCCTGGTCGGATTCGCCGTAGGTCTGGCTGACCCGGTCGAGCAGTGTCCGCCAGGCGTCCAGCGTCGGCGTCCGGCCCGGGGCAAGACTCAGCCGACGCAACTGGCGGCGCAGAAGGTTATGCAGCGAGTTCACAGATGGTCGTCAGCGTCATGGTCTGATTGTGGAGTTCGCACGCCGCGAATCCACCGGGCGAAATCCCGCCGTAGGCGTAGAAGCCGATCTGATGCGATCCGGGAGGCAGCGCTTCGAACGCGGCCTCGGTTTCTTCTTCGGTGCGCTGCCCGAGAACCTGGCGGCGGCCGATGCAGCTGATCGTCAGCGCGAGTGCGGGAGCGTCGGCCATTCCGGCGGTCGCCTCGGCTGCTGCGCGCATGGCGCCGGAGATGAGACGATCATGGTTGGAGCGCATCAGCCGCGCGCGCCATCCGTTCGGCACGTCGCCGGCGAAGGTCAATGATTGCGTTGCTTCGTCGATCGCCAGGATCGTCCTTACGACCTGGGTGCCGGTGCCGGAATGCTCGCGTATGGAAAGCGGGAACCGCAGCGCCGTCGCCGGCAGACCGGAGGCAAAGTTCCCCAGGTATTCCTTGTAGAGCGCGAGGGCGGGCTTGCCGTCCAGTTCGTACAGTACATTGCCCTCTGAGCGGGTGACCCGCCGCTCCGGCCCGAAGGTGTCCCAGCCGCCCTGCGAACCCGCGCCTACCGCGAGAGGTCCAGACAGGCCCACCGCCGTCACATGGCCGCTCATCGGCGCGCCGTCGACGAGCACCCAGGTCCGCGCAAAACGGTCGCCGTCGGCGGCAAGACCGCCTACGACCATCGTCTCGGGCGACAACGACTCGGTGAGGCCGCGAATCAGGTCCGAGCCATTGATGGACAGGCCGTCGGATAGAACGAACACCAGACGTGGACGGTGCGGTGCCAGCTCAACACCGAGGCGCCTGCCTGCCGCGGAGGAGTCGGCCATCGCCGCGATCGGCGTGGTCGATACGGCCAGCGCCGTGCGCTCGAAGCGGACGATCCCCACGACGAGCGTGCCATCGGTGACCATCTGGCCGCAGATCTCCCCGGCACTCGAGCAACCGACCAACGCGCTCCGCGGGAACGTCGCGGCCAGTTCGGCCAGCGCCGCGGGCGCATCCGCGTACTCGACCGCGCCGAAGGCGATCAGCAGCGTCCGCGGCGAATCGAATTCCGCCGGCAGGGCGCAGGACCAACCGGCATCCAGGCTGTGGGTGAAGGTATGGATTTGCATAATTGCGGCACCAATCGAGCAACTTCAAGCAAAAAACGGGCCGCAATCCTGCGCGGCCGCCGCTCAGCCGACAATCCGTTACGTTTGCGGGGCCGCGCTCGGGTCTCCTGCCATCTCGGCACCCAGACGATGGCTCGAAGCGGCGACGCAGACTCCGGCGGTCGGAAACCGGCGAATCGCGCTGCCGGATAGGAGTCAAGAGGTGGCACCGTTTGACCCGCATTGGCCAAAAACAGTAAAATGGAAGGCTTGTTCCCCGATAGCTCAGCTGGTAGAGCGACGGACTGTTAATCCGCAGGTCCCTGGTTCGAGCCCAGGTCGGGGAGCCAAGAATTGCAAGGGCTCAGCTTCTTCCGCTGACGCTTCTTTTTCTGCAGCGTAGCCAATCGCAATCGTAGAAACGAACGCGTCAGACGACCTCGACGTCGCGATCTCCGGCCACGTCCCCAACCACCTGACTCTCGCGCCACATTTCCCACCAGGCGCGCGCATCATCCCGCGTCCACTGTGGCAGGCGAAGGGACGCCAACGCCTTCTGGATGTCGCCGATCGCGCCCGGGCGCTCCTGGGGCACCTTGGCGAGACAGCGCGCCACCAGATCTTCGAGCTCCCGCGGTACGCCCGGCATCACGTCGGCGAGGCGCGGTGCGGTTGTAGCCAGCACCTCACGGAGGATGGAGGCCTGGTCGTCGCCGCCAAACGGCGCGCGCCCTGCAGTCAGGAAGAAGATCAGCGCGCCAACCCCGTACACATCGGTGCGCGGGTCGACGTCCGACGGATGGCCGATGCGTTCCGGCGCCATGTACGCCGGTGTCCCCAGCAGCCGCACCTGCCGCGTCAGCACACGATTCGAGTCCGGGTACGCGTCGGGCACCGGCTCGATGCGCTTCACAATGCCGAAGTCAAGGAGCTTGACGAAGTCGTACTCACCACCGCGCTCGCAGATCATCACGTTCTCGGGTTTGATGTCGCGGTGGACCATACCCTTGGCGTGCACTTCCACCAGCGCGGCGCACACCTGCGCGATGATATGCCGCATCCGCTCGAGCGGCAGCGCGCGCTCGCGGGCGATCAGCGCGTCGAGGGTGAGGCCGTCGACATACTCCATCGCATAGTAGAGCAGGCCATCGCGCGTGTGCCCGTAGTCGTAGATCTCGATTGTGTTCGGATGCCGCAACTCGCTGACGAGCCGCACTTCGCGCTCGAACCGCGCCGCCTGCTCGTCCGTAGCCATGTGCTGCTTCAGGATCTTGATGGCCGTGGGGCGCTTGAGCAGCGCGTGGCGCGCGAGGTGCACCGTGGCCATACCGCCTTCGGCCAGTTCGCGCTCGAGCCGGTAGGCGCCGATCTTGCGCCCCGCCGCGGGCTTGGCGCTGAGGCGGGCCAACGCCAATGTCGACCACGCGGCCCAACCGGCGGTCAACACCAGCAATGCCATGACCGCCGCCAGCGCAACGCGCACATAGCGCAGCGGCGCATAGGCCTCGTCGAGGCCGATCTCGGCGACGACCCCCATCCGCTCGTCCGGCAGCCATAGCCACGCGCCGATCACTTCGCGACCGCGGTAGTTGCGGTACGGCTCGAGGATGATGCCACGCGCCGGCGCACTCTCCTGCGCGGACACGCTGGCCGCCAGCGCCGCCGCGACGGGCTGCGTCAACGGCCACAGCGCCGGGTCGCCTGCAGGTGTCGCATCGGACTCGAGTTCGTGGCCGGGATCGCGCACGGTAAGGCGGAACGCGGCGTTCTTCGTCCCGGCCGCCAGGAGCCCGGAACGATGCAACCCGCGCACATCGCGGACCTCGGACAGGAGCGTGCCGCTCTCGTCGAACGCATAGGCCTCGCCGGTTTCGCCGGGCCGCGCCGCGGACAGGATGCCTTCGAAGTCGCGATCGACGTAACTCGCGAAGCCCAGGATGGCCATGACGCTTCCATCCGCGTCGCGCACCGGCGTCTCGACCCAAGCCAGGGGGCGTGTCCCGAGGAACGGTTGCGCGGCAACCAACCCGGAGTCGGCAGCGTACGGTCGGACGAACTGCGTGCGGCCGGCGAAGACCTGTGCGAGCTGCGGCGCCGTTGTCCGCGCCTGTGCACGCAGGCCGCAGATTTCCGGAAGCGACGATGCGATGATGCGTCGGTCGCGATCCACGGCGTTGACCGCGACGATGTTCTCGCCGCGCAAGAGGGGCGTGAGAGTGCTGCGCCAGGCGGCTACCTCGTCGCTTCGGCAATGTTCGCCGATGTCCGTGCTGCGGGCTCTGCGCGCAAGATCCGCGGTCAGCGCCGCAAGGTGAGGGTCACGCGCCCATCGCTCGCCATCCGCCCGCCGCTCGGCGATGAATACTTCGAGCGACTTGGTCTTGGCATCGAGCAGCGCGGGCAGCCCCTGCGCGCGCAGGTCATGCAGCGACCGCTCGATTCCCACGTACATCCACGCCGACGCGGCGGCGATCGCGGCGCACAGCGCGAAGACGATCAGGCTTTGTCGGCGCCGGCTCGCCAGCAGCGGCGTGCCCATGCGCGACGCAAGACGTCTCGGATCCAACGTCGCCGACGCCGGCGGCAACGGATCAGCGGCGCGTTGCGCAGGTGGCTTCATGGCCGGATGCTACGCCCATCCGTGCCGGTTCAGTTTGTTGGATGTGACGGTGGCGGCTAACGCCGATCAATAGGCATCGACGTCCACGACGGCCTGGGCAAACGCCTGCGGAGCATCCTGGGGCAGATTGTGCCCAATGCCTTCACGGTCTTCCATCGACACGCCGACCGCGCGTAACCTGCAGGCAAACGAGCGCAACAAGCGATGACAGTATTTCTTAGAATGTTCGCATTAATCGCGGCGATATGCCTGTCAGGAGCGCATGCCATGGCTGCAGAGGGACTCACCACAATCAAGAGCCACTTCGGACCCAAGGATACGATGAATCGGCTAGAAGCCGAGGTGAAGGCGAGAGGTATGACCGTCTTTGCGCATATCCCTCATGAGAAGGGCGCGGCGGCAGTTGGGGTGCCGCTGCGTCCGAACGACCTTCTAATATTCGGCAATGCCAAGGTAGGAACGCCACTGGTGCAATCGGCGCCAACGATTGGCATCGATTTGCCGCTGAAGATTTTGGTTTGGCAGGACGCTGATGGCAGTACCTGGCTCTCCTACAACGATCCGACTTGGCTCGCGAAGCGGCACGGGCTGGGCCCCGATGTCGAAGCGACGGTCAAAACCCTGACCGGCGCTCTTCATGCGGTTACGGCCGCGGCAGCAGGATCGGAGTAGCTCCACCAGATCGCCAACGTCGATGAAAAATATCTTTCGAGTATCTGGTTCTGGCCAAGAACCAGGTGATCGTCGGTACCGTATCTGGGGCTCGGCGGAGGCGACGAAGCTGGTAATATTGCGAAGCCGAATGAATCCCTCAGAGGTGAAAACTCTGGAAACTGGGCGAAAATATTACCGGCCGTTTTGGCCAAGATCGTTGACTGGCGCGCCTTTCCGGGCGATGTCCGGACGGACTGTTAATCCGCAGGTCCCAGGTTCGAGCCTTGGTCGGGGAGCCATCCTGCTTGACTTCCAGCGATAGCAGCCACTAACGCCGTCCGACAGCGACGGTTCACGTGTCGCAGGGGAATACGTTGAATGCCCGTCGTTCGAGGACCGTCGGGAGACCACGACGGGCTAACTAACGGGGGGTCGACGCAGAAACCGTCCGCTGCGTTCGTTTGATACCTCGCCGGAGCGATAGGCGATGGCGCCATTGACCAGCACGCAGTCGATACCGATAGCAAGCGCTTTTGGCTGCTCGAAGGTCGCAACGTCCTTAACGGTGGCCTCATCGAACACGACGACGTCGGCGTATGCGCCTTCGCGGATTTCGCCGCGATCCTCGAGCTTGAAGTTGCGCGCGGAGAGCCCGCTCATCTTGTGCACCGCCGTCTCGAGCGAAAACAGACCCAGGTCGCGGCTGTAGTGTCCGAGCACGCGGGGGAAGGTTCCCCATAGCCGCGGATGCGGATGCTGATCGTGCGGCAGGCCGTCGGAGCCGATCATCGTCGCGGGATACTTGAGCACCCGCTGCACGTCCTCTTCGCACATCTGGAAATAGCACGCGCCTCCCGGCTGCAGGCGATCGCAGGCCTCCTGTTGCGTGCAGTCCCACTCGGCCGCGATGTCCGCGAGCATGCGCGCCGCCATTTCAGGATGTGGCGTCGACCACGTGATCAGGATGTCGATGACGCCGTCGACCATTTCCCGGCGCAACACCGTCGAGCCCGCGATGTACGGATACATGTCGAGACCGATCGGCTGGTTCCTTCGCGCGGCGTCGAAGTGCGCGAGCGTCTGCACGGTGCGGCCCCAGTTGTTCGGTCCCGCGCATTTGTGATGCGAGACCACCACGGGCACCTTGCCGCGCCGCCCGGCCGTGAACGCCTCGTCCAGCGAATCGAGCACCTTTTCGTGCTCGTCTCGAATGTGCGTCGCGTACACGCCGCCGGCGTCGCCGGCAATGCCCGCGAGCAGCGACAGTTCATCGACATCGGCGGCGGCGCCCGTCGCGTAGAACACGCCGGAACTGAAGCCCGTCGCGCCTGCGTCCATGCCCTCTCGCAGCAGCTCGACCATCCGTGCCTGCTCGGCGCGCGTCGCGGGTCGATAAGGGTCGTCCATCGTCGCCACGCGCAGGGTCGAATGCCCGACTAGCGCGGCCACGTTGACCGCGGGCCGCGCGTGTCCGACCGCTTCGACATACGCGGCCATCGTCGGATGGACGTACTTGTCGCTGCCGCCCAGCAGGTTGAGCGGCGGCGGAACGTCGGCATGCACCAGCGGTGCCAGGCTGATGCCGCAATTGCCGACGACGACGGTTGTCACGCCCTGACTGATCTTCGGCAGCATCTCCGGCGCCGCCAGCACGATCTGGTCGTCGTGGGTGTGGACGTCGATAAAACCCGGCGCGACGATCCTGCCGGTGACGTCGATCACCTCGGCACCGTGCGCCGGCAGCCGCAATCCGACCGCGGCGATGCGCTCGCCTTCAATGCTTACATCGGCGACCAGACGCGGCGCGCCGGTGCCGTCGATGACCGTGCCGCCACGCAGGAGCAGCGCGGTCTTGTGTCCGACATTCATAGCGGTTGCCTTTCGCGTTTCGACCACGCCGCCTGCAGCACCGGATGCGCTTCGCTGTCCACGCCGCGCTCCTGCAGCACCTGACGCACGCGCTTCAACTGGCTCAATGCGGGCGGACCACGGCGCAAGCCGGTGCCGACCATCAGTATTTCGAGATACGCCAGTTGCGCGAGATACGCCTCCGTGCCGACGCGCATCAACGGGTCGGCCGGCACGACGATCGGCAGGACGATGTCGACCAACTCGGCCAATGGCGTATTCGGCTGCGTGATCGCGATGATCGTCGCGCCCTGCTCCTTCGCGACGCCGACCGACTCCAGCAGGAACGGCATCCGTCCGACATGCGAGATCGCCAGCACGACATCGCTCTTGTTCATCGTTGCCGCCGAGACCAGCTGCAGGTAGGCGTCGAAATAGAAATTCGAAGTCAGGCCGAGCCGCGAAAATCGCGCCTGGGCGTCACTGGCCATGAACATCGACGTGTTGCCCACGGCGTAGCAATCGACCCGCCGCGCGTTCGCGATCCGCGTCACCGCCCGTTCGACCGCCGCCGGCGCGATGTGCTGCTCGAGGTTGGCCAGCGCGCTCGCCGCGCCCTGCAGCACCTTGTGTGTGACGGTCTGCATGTTGTCGCCGGGGGCCAGCGCCCGATGCAGCGTCGACGTCCCGATGGCGAGCGTCTGCGCCAGGTTGAGCTTGAATTCACGCAGGCCGCCAAAACCCAGTGCGCGGCAAAACCGAACGATCGACGGCGGGCTGACCTTCGCCCGGCGCGCCAGTGCGTCGACATTGGCGCGCAACGCGAATTCCGGATCGTCGAGCACCGTCGCGGCGACCTGCTGCTGCGCCTGTGACAACGTGGCGGCGCGCTCGCGCATCGTGTAGAAGCAGATCGCCCACGGGTGCGTGAGTCGTGTTGCGGCGTCTGGTCATGCGAATCGACTTTTGCGGCAGGCTCAGAAAAACGTCCGAATCGCGCCCGTCACACGATAGTCGTCGTCGACGGTGAACAAGAGCGCGCCATTTGTCGAAGGTCGTGCACGGATGCGAGATGCCGCATCCGACCAGATCGCCGACCTGCGGCGCATCGCCAGCGGCGAGGCTCAAATACGCGTGTTGGTCGTTCATCCCGGTAATTTTCCACGACGCCGGCACGGGTTGCGGCGCGGCATCGACTCCGGTGCGGTAGCGCTTTGTGGGCACCGGAAGGTCGAGATCGAACGACGCGTCGCGCTTTCCCATGGTGAGAATGGCGAGCTCCGGCTCGGGGGTGGATTGCACGCGCGACCACACTTCGAGCGCGGGCTGCAGCCCTGCACGCATTTGCCATGCGGCGCCGCTGCGCGCCTTGACTTGCTCGAGCATGCGATTGTAGAAGCCCGAATCGTGCGTGACGTAGCAGCCGCTGCGCAGAATCGTCAGCACGGGTCTGGACAGACGCAGCGGCAATTCACGCGCGACGATGTCGAATGCCGCCGAGCCGCCTGCCGTGAGAATGATCGACGTCCCGGCGAACAGCTTCTTCGCATCGCAAGCGAGCGCAACGTTCTTCACGCGCTGCATCAGCGCGCCCACCATGGCCGTGTCGCGCGCCGAGTCGCCGTTGACCTGGAGTCCCTCGTAACATTCGAGGCCCGACAGCGCTACGATCTTGCTCGTCGCGATCGCTCGGGCGACGGTCATCGCATCGTCGAACGTCCGGCAACCGGTGCGGCCCCCCGGCACGCCCAGCTCGACCAGCGCCGTGAGCTTGCGCGACATCTTCTGCGATGCGGCGAGATGTTCGATCGACGCCAGTTGCACTTGCGAATCGATGAGGAAATGAAACTCGAGGTCGGGATGCTCCTCGCGCAGGCGGATCACCGCGCCGACCTCAGCCGTACCGAGGAGTTGATTGGCCATGAGGACGTGGCGCACGCCGAAGCGCACGCAGAGGCCAAGCTGCTGCACGTTGGCGACGGTAATCCCCCAGGCGCCCGCGGCAAGTTGCTGTGCGAAGATCTGCGGCGCCATCGTTGTCTTGCCGTGCGGCGCCAGCAGCACGCCGGTCGACGCGGTGAAGTCGCGCATCCACGCGTGATTGTGCGCGAGCGCCGAATCGCGTATTACCGCCAGCGGCAATGGCAGGTCTCCGTTGAGCACGCTCCAACGCTGCGCGCCGATGGCGGAGATCGGCAGCGTGGGCCCGGAAAGCGGATAGCCCTTGGTCGCGGGGTCGAGCGTTTCGGAAAGGATGGTGGCTAGGTTCATCTTAATGCCTCAAAGGATGTCGTCGCGGATACAGGCCTTGAACCGGCCCGGTGCCACTTCGCGCAGTGCAGGCACCTCGGCAGCGCACGCGTCCAGCGCGTACGGACAACGGGTGCGGAAAACGCAGCCCGACGGCGGATCGACGGGACTCGGGATATCGCCTTCGAGAAGGCGGCGGTCGCGGCGCGCCTCCGGGTCCGGCCGCGGCGACGCTTCGAGGAGCGCTTCGGTATAGGGATGCTTGGGCGCCCTGTACAGATCTTTCGCCGGCGCGACTTCCATCACCTTGCCGAGATAGAGCACGACGATCCGATCGCACAAGTATTCGACGACGTCGAGATCGTGCGAGATGAACAGCATGGTCAGCCCGAAGCGCTCGCGCAAGTCGGAGAGCAGATTGATGACTTGCGCTTGAATGGAGACGTCGAGCGCGGACACCGGCTCGTCGGCGACGATGAATTGTGGCTCGACGGCAAGCGCCCGGGCGATGCCGATTCGCTGCCGCTGCCCGCCCGAGAATTCGTGCGGAAAACGCTGCGCGTGCTCGGGCGCGAGACCCACGAGCGACAAGAGCTCCGCGACCCGTTTCCTGCGAGCAGCGCCCGGGTGCAGTCCGTGCGTCGCCATCGCTTCGTCCAGCGTGTCGCCGACGCGCCGGCGCGGGTTAAGGCTCGCGTACGGATCCTGGAAGATGATCTGCAGCCGGCGGCGGTAGGGACGCATTTCACGTGAGGACATCGGCGCGAGATCGGAGCCTTCGAACCACACTTCACCCGCGGTCGGATCAATCAGCTTCAGCACCGAGCGTCCGATCGTGCTCTTGCCCGAGCCCGATTCGCCGACGAGGCCCAGCACCTCGCCCTTCGCGATGTCGAAGCTGACGTCGTCGACGGCCCGAACCGGGCGCTCGCCGTGGCCGAAATATTTCTTGAGGCCGCGCACCGCCAGCATCGGCGCGCTTGCAGCCATTTCGGTGCTGATCGGGGCCGCGTTCAAAGCATCCCCCAGCGTATGCAGCGCGAGCCCTGGCCTGCGGCAAGCGCAGCGAGCGGCGGCATCGCGGCCGAGCATTCGGGCAGCACGAGCGCGCAGCGCGGAGCGAACGCGCATCCTGGCAGCGGGTCGAGCGGGCTTGCGACCTGGCCGGGAATCGCGTTCAGTCGCCGCCGCGCCATCGTGGATTCGTCGTCGAGCGCGCGCCGCGGCAGGCACTCCAGCAGTCCGCGCGTGTACGGATGCCGCGGTCGCTTGAACAACGAGTGCACGTCACCCTCTTCGACTACGCGACCGCTGTACATGACGACGACGCGGTCGGCGATCTCGGCGACGACGCCAAGGTTGTGCGTGACAAACAGCACCGCCATGCCGATCTCCCGGCGCAGCTTGTTAAGCAGGGCGAGAATCTGCGCCTGGATCGTGACGTCGAGCGCCGTCGTCGGCTCATCGGCGATCAGGAGCGACGGATTGCACGCGAGCGCCACCGCGATCATCACCCGCTGCCGCATGCCGCCGGACAATTGATGCGGATATTCGTCGATACGCTGTCTCGCGGCGGGGATTTCCACCAGTTCGAGCATGTCCAGTGCGCGTTTCCTCGCCGCGTGGCGATTCATGCCGAGATGCAGCGCCGCAGCTTCCGCGATCTGAGCGCCGACGGTAAACACCGGGTCCAGGCTCGTCATGGGCTCCTGGAAGATCATCGCGATGTCGCGGCCGCGGAGTTTCCGCAGCGCCTTGATGGGAAGCTTCGCGAGATCGACCACCGGGCCTTCGCGGGTCCGGAACAGGATCTCGCCGCCGACGATGCGTCCGGGAGGATTCGGAATCAGCCCCATGATCGACAGGCTCGTCACCGACTTGCCGGAGCCGGATTCGCCGACGACGGCGAGCGTTTCCCCGGCGTTCAGTGTGAACGAGACGTCCTCGACCGCCTTGACCAGCCCGGCATCGGTGAGGAAATGGGTCTGCAGATGCCTGACCTGCAGCAGCGGAGCGCCAGCGTGCGACTGCGTGGTCACGCTCACATCGCCTTCCGGAGCTTGGGGTCGAGCAAATCGCGGAAGCCGTCGCCCACCATCTGCAGCGACAGCGCCGAAAGAATGATCGCGACGCCCGGAAACACCACGAGCCAGATCGCCTGATGCGCGAATTGCTGGCTGCTGGCGATCATCGTGCCCCACGTCGGCAGCGCCGGCGGCACGCCGACGCCAAGGAACGACAGACCCGCTTCGGCGAGCACGGCGTAGGCGAAGATGAACGTCGCCTGCACCAGGATTGGCGAAGCGATGTTGTTCAGGATATGGATAAACAGGATGCGCCACGTCGAGACGCCGAGCGCGCGCGCGGCTTCGATGAACAGCAGCTCGCGAACAACCAGCGTCGAGGCCCGCACGACCCGGGCGACGCGCGGCGTGTAGACGATGGCGAGCGCGAGGATCACGTTGGTCATCGACGCACCCAGCACCGCGACGAGCGCGATCGCCAGCAGGATATCCGGGAACGACATCATCGCGTCGACCAGGCGCATGATCGGACCATCCAGGCGGCGGAAGAATCCGGCAGTGAGTCCAAGCAGCACACCGCCAGTCATAGAGATCAGCACCACCATGGCGCCGATCATCAGCGAGTAGCGCGCCCCGTAAATCACGCGCGAGAACACGTCCCGACCGAGTTCGTCGGTGCCGAACCAGTGCGCAGTGCGCGGACTTTGCAGTCGGTCGACGATCTTCAACGCCATCGGGTCGTAGGGCGTGATCCACGGCGCAAAGATTGCGAGCGCCGCGACGATGCCCAGGATCACCGCGCCGACCAATACGAGCCTGCGCCGGAACAGCTTGCGCAGTATGATCGCCCCGGGACTGCGTGAAGCAACGTTAACCGCGATGGGCGTAACGGCGGCCGTCATGACGTTGTCGCGCCGATCAATATTTCACGCGCGGATCGACGACCAGGTACAGAAGGTCGATCAGGAGATTAATGAGCACGTAGAGACCAGCGATCACAAGGAGTGCACCCTGAATGACCGGATAGTCGCGGCGCAGGACAGCGGAAACGACGAGGTTGCCAATGCCCGGCAGGCCGAAGACCGTTTCGGTCACGATCGCGCCGCCGATCAGCAGAGCGAAGGTGAGGCCGAGTATGGTGATCACCGGAATCAAGGCGTTGCGCAGCGCGTGGTGCAGGATCACGCTGGCTTCGGAAAGTCCTTTGGCGCGGGCGGTGCGAATATGGTCTTCGCCGAGGACGTCGAGCATACTTGCCCGGGTGAAGCGCAGGATGAGCGCCGAGTTGACCACGCCGAGCACGATCGCCGGCAACACCAGATGATGCAGACGATCGCTCAAGGGCACGCCCGGATCGCCGTAGCCCGCCACCGGAAACCAGCCGAGGCTCACCGCGAAAATCTGCATGAGGATCAGACCGAACCAGAAGCTCGGGATGCTCGCGCCCAGCATCGCGAAGCCCGAAAAGAACTGATCGATGGTCTTGCCACGCCAGACGGCTGCAACGATGCCGCAGGGAATACCGATCAATGTGGCGATGACAATCGAGAACAGCGTCAGGAAAAAGGTCGGTTCCGCGCGCTCGGCCAGCGCCTGGGTCACCGGCCGCTGCAGGAAAATCGACTGGCCGAGGTTGCCGCGAGCCAGTTCGCCCAGCCAGTAGACGAACTGCAACGGCAGCGGCTGATCGAGTCCATAGGACGCGCGCAACTTCGCGATGTCGGTGGCCGTCGCCTGCTCGCCCAGCATGACCGCTGCAGGATCGCCGGGTGCGAGCCGCGTGATGAAAAAGACGATGGTGGCCACCAGCAGCATCACGATCACCATGCCGGCGAAACGCGAAGCGAGATACCGGGTCATGGAGTACCTTCGCGCTGCGCGCTCCGGTATTCGCGCTCGGGGCGGCCCGTCGCGCTCATGCCGTGGGGCTGCAATGGACTCGATCAATGCAAGTGCGCAAGCCTCACTTGTCCAGCCACGTGTTCCAGAAAAACGGCCACGGCATCGCGACGTAGCCCTCGAGCTTCGGCGAACGTGCGGTCACGCTGTTGAAGTAGCCGACCCGGATGTACGGCACTTCGGTGAACACGACCGACTGTACGTTGCCCCACAGCGCGCCGCGCTTCTTCGGGTCGGCTTCGGCGTTGAGCGCCGCAAGCGACGCATCTTTCGCGGGCGAGCTCCACCAGCCCGGCGCGCCGTCGCCGAGTTGCGGCGGCGTCAGCGTGGGGTCGGGCAGAACCGCGGAGTGCGTGATGTAGATATCCCAAAGCGCGGGATCGTTACGGCGCTGGATCAACGTCGACCAGTCGACCACCTGCATGTCGACTTTGAATCCGGCGGCCTTGAGATTTTCGGCCATCACCAGCGCCATCCGGTAATGGAAGTCGTACTGCTGACTGGTGAGAATCTTGATCGGTGTGCCGTCGTACTTGCCGATCGCGACCAGCGCGGCCGCCTTCTTGGCATCGCCCCTGCCGTAGTTCTCGGTGCCGGCGGTCGAATAGAACGGCGTGTTCCTGGCGTAGTGGCTGGACTCGGTAGTGTAGAACTTGGGGTCGCCGAAGCCGGCGCCCATCATGTCGGCATTGTTGAGCGCCGCCTCCACTGCCTGGCGCAGGGCGAGATTCGCGAAGGGTCCCTGCTTAGTGTTCAGCACCAGGTACGGAAAACCGAACGGCGAGGTGAGCACGGGCTTCACGTTGGGTACATTCTCGAGGCGTGAATACGATTCGACCGGCAGCAGGTCCGCGAACTGGTATTGCCCCGACAGCGATCCCTCGACCCGCGTATTCGCGTTGGGCACCGGAATGAAGCGCAGCTCGTCGATCCACGCTTCGCGCTTGCCGGCGTAGCCGCTGGCCGGTTCCTTGCGCGCGCTGTAACCGTCGTAGCGCACCAGCTGTACGTACTGGTCGGGCTTGCGTTCCTTGAACATGTACGGTCCGGTGCCGATGAATTGGGTGAGCGGTGTGGCGATCGAGTCCTTGGCCATGATCGCCGCGAAGCCGTTCGGCAATGCCAGGTGCGCGAGCAGGGGTGCGTAGGGCCGGTTCAGCGTGATGACGATCGAGCTCGGACCCTTGGCTTCGAGGCTCTTGATCTCCTTCGTCACGGCCTTGCCGCGCGGAGCGGTGTCCATCCACCGCTTCAGCGACGCGACGACATCGTCAGACGTCATCTCCTTCCCGTTGTGGAACTTGACGCCTTTGCGCAGCGGGATCGTATAGACCAGGCCGTCCTTCGAGATCACCGGCATGCTCTCCGCCAGCATGGGCGTCACGTTCCAGTTGGCATCGAACGTGTACAGCAGTTCGTACACGTGTTGCGTGATTATGCCGACGAGATCGGCGGTCGAAGCCATCGGATCGAGCGTCTGCGGCTCGCCGATCATGGCGATGTTGGCGGCGCCGCCCTTTAGAGGTGCGGCCAGCGCGGAACCGGCCGCGAGGCCTAGCGCTGCCGCCAGCGCGATCGCCACGAGACCGGCGCGAAACGTCGGAGTTGTGTGAAGGGAACGAGTGCCGCGGATGCCGGTGGGAAACATGACTCTCCTCCTTGCGAATGGCAAACCCCGGCGCTTTCAATGCCCAGCGCGCGGCGGATTGTGACTGGTGTAATTAAATTACATCCGGCGGCGAGTCTACGCTCTTCTGGAACGGCGTCAAGAGTCAGCAAGAATCGACCTTGCCATAGGGTAAAGTTCTCAATGCGGTCGGCGCGATACTGCATTGGCCCAATCCGGGGGAATCCGGTAGACTGTAATTTAATTTCATATGGGTCGAGTCAAGCCGATCGGCGGCGCATTATTGCGTGACCAACATCCAGCAATCGGAGGATCACATGACTGTCGAATTCCTGGGGGAAAGCCACACCGGCGCGGGCGGGCAGCCGCTGCCTTTCTCGTCTGCGGTCAAGGCCGGGCCGTTCGTGTTCGTGTCGGGCCAAGTCGCGATGGGCACCAACGGCGAGATCGTGCCAGGCGGCATCGAGGCACAGACGCGGCAGACCTTGAAAAACGTCGAAAAGGCGCTTGCGCTCGCCGGATGCGCGCTGAAGGACGTCGTCAAATCCACCGTCTGGCTGGGCGACGCGCGCGACTTCTGGACGTTTAATCGCGTCTACGCCGAATTCTTTCCCGAGAACAAGCCGGCGCGATCGACGACGCAGGCGACGCTGATGATCGACGCCAAGGTCGAGATCGAAGTCGTCGCCTACCGGGCTTAGCGGCTACGAACCAGGGGGTAGTGGGTTTGAGTCCCGCCCTGGTATGAGTTTCAAAGTGGGGTCTATTAGATCCGAACATCTGACCGTTCAGGGGGTTAGATGCCGTTAAGTGCCCAAAAACGGACCCCACCGGGAAGCACATATGTACTTGATTGCAGTTCATATTTCGACCTCTGGATCGACGGACTGTTAATCCGCAGGTCCCAGGTTCGAGCCCTGGTCGGGGAGCCAATTAATCAATACGTTACGTTGCTGGTACTGCTTCTGCGGACCGTAGAATACCTAGCAAGCCGGTCTGCCGCCGTGTGCAGTTGTTCCGACGCGAAATGCGCATAGCGCTTCACCATCAGCTCTGACTTCCACGCGCCAAGTTCCTGCAACTCCGCGAGTGTCGTAGCCGCCATGACGTGCCAGGTGGCCCAGACGTGCCGCGGGTCGTGCCAGCAGAAATTCTTGATGCCGGCGCGCTTGAGCGCGCTCCTCCAGGCCCGCGTGTTCGCCCGACCCAGTGTTCTGCCCTTGAAGGTGAACACGCGCTCGGGATGCTTGCCCTTCTCCTCACGAACTGGCCTTGCATTTGCGCCAGATTGGATTTACGATTTGAACCGGTTCAATACGAAGCAGCCGATACCGGCAGGATTGCGGTTGCGAGATGGTCGGGGCGATCCGCACGGCGCGCTGATCGCGCGCGTGTGCGGGGTGTGGCGTGGTCCCCGATCCCTCACCCGCCTGCGCAGGCATCGAAAGGGAGGCTCGTTGGATGCCAAGACCATTGGCGTGATCCTGCACGGTGCGACCGGTCGCATCGGGATCGGGCAGCACCTGTCGCGCGCGCTATGCGCGATCCGTCGCGACGGCGGGGTAACGCTCTCGGACGGTTCGCGCGTGATGCCGGAGCCGATCCTCGTCGGGCGCAATGCCGATAAGCTCGCCCGCGTGGCGCGGGATCACGGGATCGCGCGCTGGACGACCGACCTCGGCGCCGCTCTGACCGACCCCGGGGACCTCATCTTCTTCGATTCGGGCTCGACGCCGGACCGCGATCGCATCGTGCGGCTCGCGATCGACGCGGGGAAACACGTCTATGTCGAGAAACCGCTGGCGACCACCACCGAAAGCGCAATCGACCTCTACCGGCGCGCCAAGCAAAGGGGAATCAAGCACGGCGTCGTGCAGGCCAATCTGTGGCTGCCGGGCATCGTCAAGCTGCGTACGCTCGTGGACGCCGGCTTTTTCGGTCGCATCCTCGGCGTGCGCGGCGAGTTCGGCTACTGGATCTTCGAGGGCGACTGGATGCCCGCGCAACGCCCGTCGTGGAACTACCGGCGCGAAGACGGCGGCGGAATCGTCCTCGACATCATGAGCCATTGGCGTTACGAGCTCGACCACCTGGTAGGCGACATCGAGGCCGTGAGCTGCATTGCCGTCACGCAGATTCCGGAGCGCTTCGACGAGGCTGGAAAGGCGTATCGGGCCACGGCCGACGACACGGCTTTCGTCACGGTGCGCTTTGCCGGCGGCGCCGTCGGTCAACTCAACAACTCATGGTGCACCCGCGTGCGGCGTGATGACCTGTTGACGATCCAGATCGACGGTACGCACGGGTCCGCGGTGGCGGGCGCCACCCGCTGTGTCGCACAGTGGCGAAGCGACACGCCGAAGCCCGTCTGGAACCCCGACGCTGCGGCGCCGCGCAGCTATCTCGACGACTGGCATGACGTTCCCGATACGCGCGCCTACGAGAACCCGTTCAAGACCCAGTGGACGCTTTTCATCCGCCACGTCGTCGAGGGCACGCCGTTCCCGTGGGGGTTTCTCGCGGGCGCGAAGGGCGTGCAACTCGCGGAGCTCTGCGCGCGCAGTTCGGAGGAGGGTCGCTGGCGTGACGTCCCGCCGCTCGTCGGGTGAGGCTGCCGCACCGATATCCGCCGCCGTGCTCGTCGCGACCAGGGCAGTCCCGTCGCGCACGCCTTCGCTCCCGTGACCCGTCTGGAGGATCCTGCATGAAGCCGCTCGCACTCGTCACCGGTGGGAACCGGGGCATCGGTCGCGGCATCGTCCTGGCGCTCGCGCGGCGCGGCTTCGACATCGTGTTCGTGGATGTCGCGGAAACCGAAGACAGCGCGCTCACGCGGCAACAGGCCGAACGCGACGGCGCCCGCGTGGCCTTCGTCGTCGCGGACATCGCCGACCTCGCCCAGCATCTGCGCATCGTCGATTCGGCGTACGCGCACGGTGGCCGCCTCGATCTTCTCGTCAACAATGCCGGGGTCTCCGTGGCGCGGCGCGGTGACGTGCTCGATGTCACGCCGCAGAGCTTCGATCGGGTCATGGGCATCAACCTCCGCGGCACGTTCTTCCTCTCGCAGGCCGCCGCGCGGCGCATGGTAGCCGACCCATCCGGCGCACAGCCTCGGGCGATCGTCACCATTTCGTCCGCCAATGCGGTGATGGCATCGATCGACCGTGCCGAGTACTGCTTCTCCAAGGCAGCGTTGTCGATGATGGTCAAGATCCTGGCGGTTCGCCTGGCCCGCGCCGGAATCGCGTCCTACGAGGTCAGGCCGGGCATCATTCGCACCGAGATGACGCGGGTGGCCACCGAGAAATACGATCGGCTGATCGGCGAGGGCCTCTCGCCGATGCCGCGCTGGGGCGAACCCGAGGACGTCGGGCGTACGGTGGCCGCGCTGGCCGCCGGCGATTTCCCGTTCGTCACCGGCGAGGCGATCCACGTCGACGGCGGGCTCCACATTCGGAGGCTCTGAGCACCCGCGAGCGGCGCGCGGCGTGGCGTCGGTTTCCTAGCTCGGACGCGTGACGCGATCGCGCGGAAACTTCATGTAGGCGTCCGCGCGGACGACGATGATGCCCTCCGGATTGACGCAGCGGCCGTCGAGCCGCACCCGGCGGAGACTGGCATCGATCGCGGCGATCGTCAGCGTGGCCGCGATCGTGTCGCCGATGCGGACGGGCGCGAGAAACTCGAAGGTGTCGCCGGTAGAGACCGGGAAGCAGCCGACCAGCCGGGGGGCCATGGTTGAGGTGAGGAACCCGGCGACGAGCAGTCCGGGCACGATGCGGCCACCGAAGCGGGTGGTCGCGGCGTACCGCTCGTCAATGTGCACCGGGCTGTAGTCGCAGGTCACCGCGACGTAGAGCGAAACGTCCGCATCGGTGAACGTCTTGATCAGTGTGGCCGACTCGTCGACACTCAGTTCGTCGAAATAGCGTTCCAGCGCCATGGCTCAGGCGTCCAGCTCGACGCGCACACGCGTCTCGCCTTCACGGCAGAAATGCACGACCATTCGGTTCGCCGACGCTTGGACATGGACGTCGAGCCCCTCGCCGACGGTCACCGGGAACCCGGTGATGCGCAGGGCGACGGGCGGCCCCGTCGCCAACGCTGCGACGCGGATCAGCGCCGCCCGGACCAGCAGGTGCAATGGCACGGTCATGTCCGCGTGACCTTGCGCACGAGCGGCGACACGTGACATTGCCGTGGACGCCGCGATACCGCAGAGGCCGCACCCGAGAATACGATCGGTGTGCCCGAAAGCCATCGGCGTTCCGACACCGCGCGGGCAAGAGTCGGCAACCGGTTTCGGCGCTTCGAACCGCCCGCGCATGCCGCCCGCCTCGACTCGCCACCCGTCGGGCAGGGGCGCGACCCGGGCCTCGATGGTTTCCAGGAGGGAAGGGCGCCATCGGTCCAGCGCGATCGAACACGCCCCGACGAGCGCGTCGGGAAAGCGGTGCGAAAGCGCGCCCAAGGCAAGCCCGATGCCGAAGCTGGGGCAGGCTGCGCCGAACTGCGGGAACGGCGGCGCGAACCAGGCGCACTCCGCATCGCCCAGCGTTTTCGAAAACGTCAATACGTCGTCGGGCACGTCGCTTGCCGCCTGCGCATGAATGCCGTATTCTGCTTTGAACCGTTTCAAATGACAATGGCTCCGCACAAGCGCGTCACGCTGCGGCAGATCGCACAGCGCGCCGGCGTGTCGACCGGCACGGTGTCGATGGTGCTCAACCACAACCCGTTGGTCGCCGACGCGACGCGCGCGCGCGTCCAGGGCATCATCCGCGAGATCGGGTACGTCTACGATCGCAGCGCGGCCCAGCTGCGCAAGAAGCGGTCGAACATCGTCGGCGCCTCGATCTGCGATCTGCGCAATCCCTATTTCGCCGAGGTGGCGGCGGGGATCGAGGCGAGTCTCGATGAACTTGGGCAGGCGCTGTTCCTCTGCAACTCGGCGGAGTCCGTCGCGCGCCAGGCGCGTTTCCTGGCGACGTTGCGCGAGTACAACGTTGCCGGGGTGCTGCTGACACCCGCGGTCGGCACGCGGAAATCGGACGTGGATCCGCTGTTCAATTGGCGTGTTCCCGTCGTGATGGTGTCGCGTCACGTTCGTGGCGTGGAGGCGGATTACGCCGGCAGCGACAACCGGCTGGCAGCGATGCTTGCCACGCGTCACCTCGTCGGTCTCGGCCATCGCCGCATCGCTTTCGTCGGTGTCAACCGGCGCACGACGACGGGGCAGGACCGCATTGCCGGGTACGGCAAGGCATTGCGCGAAGCCGCGCTGCCGGTGTCGCCGGAGCTCCTTCTCGAGTGCGAAGCCTTTCGCGAAGCGGGGTTCGCGGCGGTCCAGTCGCTGATGCGGCTCGCGCGTCCGCCGACGGCGGTGGTTTGCTTCAATGACCTGTTGGCATTCGGGACCATGCTCGGATTGCTTCACCTCGGGTTGGAGCCCGGCCGCGACTGTTCGGTCGTCGGTATCGATGACGTCGCCGAGGCGGCACTGTGGATGCCGCCGCTGACCACCGTGGCCATCGACGCCAATGGCATCGGCCGGGCAGCGGGAAGAGTCCTCCTCCAGCGAATCGCATCGCCCGACGCGCCCGTTCAGCGCGTCGTGCTCCCGCCGCGGCTGGTGGTGCGCTCCTCTTGCGGGCCGGTTCCGGCGACGCGCGCAGGCAAGCGCAGGCGCGCCTCCGCCTGAATCCGAGGCGGGCAATCAGCCGTTCGCCGGAGGATTGGAACAGCGCAATGCGTGCACGCGCAGGCCACGGACGTCCGTCGCTTCGAATCGCAGGAGAGATGACTTGAAGAAGATCGGAGTTGGTTTGGTGGGGCTGGGCCTTGCGGTCAAGCCGCACGCCCTTGCGCTGCGCGACCTTGCGGGCAAGGTGGAGGTCGTTGCCGGATTCAGCCCGAGCCCCGCGCGTCGCGCAGAGTTCGCGGCCACCTATCGGCTGCCCGTCATCGACAGCTTCCGCGCGCTTTGCGACGATGCGCGGATCGACGCGCTGCTGATCCTCACTCCGCCGCGCACGCACACCGAGCTCGCGACCGCGGCGGCGCAGGCGGGCAAGCACGTATTGCTCGAGAAGCCGGTCGCGGTCGATCTCGCCGAGGCCACGGCGCTGGTCGACGCGGTCGAGAGCCGCGGTCGCATGCTGGCGATCGTGTTCCAGCATCGCTTCCGAGCCGGCGCGATCGCGCTGCGGGATCTGCTGCGCGCCGGCGCACTCGGCGATCTCGTCAGCATTTCGACCTCGATCCGGTGGTGGCGCTCCGCGGAGTACTTCGCCCAGCCCGGGCGGGGCATGAAAGCGCGCGACGGCGGGGGCGTGCTGTTGACCCAGGCCATCCACACGCTCGACCTTCTGCTCGACCTGGTCGGTCCGGCCCGGCAGGTACTGGCGACATGCCGGACGAGTTCCCTGCGCCGGATCGACACCGAGGACATCGCCTGCGCGACCGTCACCTACGACAACGGCGCCGTCGGGGTGATCGACGCGACCACCACCGCCTACCCGGGATATCCGGAGCGCATCGAGCTCGCGGGAACCCGAGGCAGCGTGGTGCTGGAAGCCGAACGACTGGTCGCGCACCTCGCCGGGCAGCCACCCATCGTCGTGGAAGGATCGAGTGCCGGGGGTGGTGGCGCCGACCCGATGGCGTTCTCGCACGAACCTCACCGCCGCCTGATCGAGGACTTTGTCGATGCGATTGCGCTGGGCCGTCCGCCGCAGGCCAACGGCCGCAGCGCGCTTGCCGTCCACGCGCTGATCGACGCGATGCTGGCCTCGTCGGCGGCCGGCGCACCGGTCGACGTCGCCCGCACGTCGGGCCCGTGACGGACACCGCGCGCCCGCCGGCGCGCACTTGTCGTCGCACTCAGTCGGCCAGCAATTGCCGCGCGATGATCATTCGCTGGATCTGGTTGGTGCCCTCGTAGATCTGCGTGATCTTGGCGTCGCGGTACAGGCGCTCGACGGTCACGCCGCGGATATAGCCGCTGCCGCCGAACACCTGCACCGCATTCTGCGTGTGGGCGACGGCGGCGTCGGCGGCAAAACACTTGGCGATCGACGATTCCATCGTCGCCTTGTCACCCCGATCGAGCCGAGCGGCCGCGGCATCGACGAGCAGCCGGGCCGCCAGCGTGTCCTTTGCCATGTCAGCGAGGATCCACTGCACTGCCTGGAATTCGGCGATCGCCTTGCCGAACTGGCGGCGACGCTTGGCATAGGCGACGCTTTCCTCGAGTGCGTTCTGCAGGATTCCGACCGCGAGCGCGCCGATGCCGATGCGTCCCTTCTCGAGCACGCTCATCATGATGTGGAAGCCTCGCCCCGCCGGACCCAGCAGCGCGGTCTCCGGCAGTTTCACGTCGTCGAAAAACAACGGGCCCACCTGCGAGGCACGCTGCCCCATCTTGTGTTCCTTCTTGCCGCGGGTACAGCCCTTGCCGTCGAGATCGACGACAAAGATGCTCATGCCGCGACGCCCGGCCTGCGGGTCGGTCCGGGCAAGGACCAGCGCGTAGTCCGCCACCGGCGCGTTGTGGATCCACAACTTCTGGCCCGTAAGGCGCCAGCCGTCTCCATCCGGGACAGCCGTCGTCTTCAGGCTTGCGAGGTCGGAACCGGACTCCGCCTCGGTGAGCGCGTACGCGCAGCGCTTCTCCGTCCGGAGGGTCGCCGGAAGGTATTGTGCAATCTGGCCGGGCGTTCCATGGGCCGTGAACAACGTACCGATCAGCTCGACGAGGCCGCATTGGTCGGCGACCGACGCGTAGCCGCGCGACAGCTCTTCCATCACAGCGGCGTAGGTGCGCACGTCGGCACCGAGCCCGCCGTGCGCCTCGGGCACGGTGATGCCGAAGAGCCCGAGCGAGCCGCATTCGCGATAGAGATCGGCCGGAAAGGACTCGCGCTCGTCGAGTTCGGCGGCGAGCGGCTTGATCCGTTCATCGGCGAACCTGCGCGTCATCTCCCGGACCGAGGCGAGGCG
Source organism: uncultured beta proteobacterium (assembly GCA_963726775.1). Classification (GTDB taxonomy): domain Bacteria; phylum Pseudomonadota; class Gammaproteobacteria; order Burkholderiales; family Casimicrobiaceae; genus CAIWHR01. Next base: position 778,817 of record CAVSDL010000009.1, on the reverse strand, counting down.
CTGGTCGCTTTCCGTCGGCGCGGCGGCGGCATTGTTCATGACGATTTCTCCCCCTGACGAAGGGGCTTGACAACATATTTGAATCGGTTCAATAACTATCAAGTTACCGCACGCAAGGCATGTCCGTCAACTCCCTGACGACTACCCGGTGCCCGGCGATCGAGAGGGACTCGAGGCTGGCGCCGCGTCCCGCGTTCGAACCAGCAGCAGGTTCGTGCCGTCCTGCACGATTGCGCCGTCCTGATTGCGCACCTCGAACCGCAGCGCGACAAGGCCCCGGCTACTCTGGGAAGTCGGTCTCGTTTGTATCACCTCGATCGCGGCCGCAAGGCGATCATTGGCGAACACTGGTGCGCGAAAGTTCCAGTTCCAGTTCAGCGAGGCGACCGCGGCAAATCGCTGCTCGGCTCGGTTCTTGAGGCCGTCGACAAGCGCGAGGCAAAGAAGGCCATGGGCGACGCGCCGCGGAAATCCGAGCTCGCGAGCAAATTGATCGTCCATGTGCAGGTCGAAGAAATCACCGGACAAGCCGGCGAACTGAACGATATGTGATTCGGTGACAACGATGCCGCCGGTTTCGAACCGCATGCCTTCCGTGATGTCCTCGAAGTACATCGCCTTGCTCATATCCGTTCCCGTCCTCTTGCAATGGAATGGGGTGGCGGCCAATGGCAGGACGCCCTCCGCATCGCGGCTCGTGAAGCGACCCGTGGCCGCCGGAACCGAGCGTGGCCAGCAATCGGCTGAACCGATTCAAACAGCATAGCCTCCGCCCGTGCGCCCCTGCAAGGGTAACCCCGGTGCCCCTGTCTGCGGCGCCGGGGTCGTCCCCGTGGCCCCCGGCGTGGGCGACCGGTTGACAACGCGGGTTGAACCGGTTCAAACTTCCGGTGGCCCTTTTTTTGCGGCCAGGTTGAACCGATTCAAGTCGGATGGTCCAAATTGGAGGAAACACTCATGCACGCCCGTTTCTGGCTACGCCGCGCGCTCGCCGCGCTTTCCGTTACCGTCGCGACAGCGCTCGGCGCGCAGACGATCGAGCTCACAGCCGCCAGCGTCAACCCGCCGGGTGAGCCCTGCTTCGAAGCGCTCAAGCTGATGTCCGAGAGACTCGCCGCGGGCAAGACCGGCGTGCGCCTGAAGGTGTTTCCGCGAGGCCAGATTGGCGACGAGAAGGACGCTATCGAGCAGGTGAAACTGGGGGCGATAACCATGACCTGCGTCGCCAATGCCAACCTCAGCTCCTTCGCCCCGTCGATCGGCGTTTTCGACATCCCGTTCCTGTTCCGTGACGCCGACAAGCATCCATGGATCGTCGCGGACGGGCCGATCGGGCGCAAGATCGGCGCCCAAGTCGAGACGGAGTCCGGTCTCGTCGTGCTCGGCTGGTGGAGCGCGGGCATGCGCCACGTCTTCACCCGCGTCAAGCCGATCCGTTCGCCGGCGGACCTCAAAGACGTCAAGATCCGGGTGATCGGCAGCCCGGTCTACATCGACACCTTCAATGCACTCGGCGCCAAGTCCACGCCGATGCCGTACGGCGAGGTATACACGAGCCTGGCCACCGGCACCATCGACGCCGCCGAGAATGATTCGTCGGGCTATCGGAACATGAAGTTCTACGAGCAGGCGCCGCAGCTCTCGCTGACCGGACACTTCTTCCTGTACAAGCCGGTGGTTGCGAACAAGGCGTCGCTGGCGAAGATGAATGCGGACCAGCGCAAGGAGTTTGATGCCATCTTCGCCGAGATGACGCAGTACCAGCGCAAGCTTTTCGCGACCAATTTCGACGACGACATCGAGTGGCTCGTCAAGAACGGCAAGGTCACGGTGACGCGGCCCGACCGCAGCGCGTTCGAGGCGCTGGAAAAGCCCGTCCAGGAAAAGTACGCGCAGAAGTACGGGCGCGACCTGGTCGAATCGATTCGCAACGCGCGGTGACCCGGCAGGGCCCGGGCAACCGCGCCCGGCATCCGCCATGAGGAAGACGTTGGTGTCGATCGAGGCTGTGGTCGTGCGCCTCGAGGAGGCCGGGGTGTTCGCGGCGCTGGCGCTGCTGGTCGTCGCGCTGGCCTTGCAGGTGGCCTCGCGCTTCGCGCTCCGGTTCCCCCTCGATTGGACCGAGGAGTTCGCCCGCGCCGGCCAGGTGTGGCTGGTGTTCATCGGGGCGGCGGTCGGGGCGCGACGCGCCGAACATTTCGTCGTCGAGCTGTTCATGGAGCGGGTCGCCTTTCCCGGAAAACGTTTCGTCGCCCGGCTGGTCGACGTGGTGGTGGTCGGGACGTTCTGCGTGCTGGCCGGAATCGCGGTCCGGACGACAGTCGCCGGAGCCGGTCAGACCATGCCCACTCTCGGCGTATCGGTTGCGTGGGCGTACGCGGCGATTCCGGTCGGCTGCGTCCTGATGGCGTTTCATTTCGCGATGGCGTGGATCCGACCGATCGAGCGGCGCCCGGTGGGCGAGGCGGTGGCCGAATGATCTCGCTCTTTCTCGTCTTGATGGTCGTGCTCGTGCTGCTGCGGGCGCCGATCGCGGTCGCGCTCGGCCTACCCGCCATCGTCTGGCTGGCTGCCAACGGCATCCCGCTCGGGATCACCACGCAGCGCATCTTCGGCACGCTCAACAATTCGGTGCTGCTGGCAGTGCCGATGTTTCTGCTGGCCGGGCGGCTGATGAACCTGCTTGGTGTCACCGAGAAGATCTTCGACTTCGCGCTGGCGGTCGTCGGCAGCATCCGCGGCGGGCTCGGTCATGTGGTCGTGACGGCGAGCGTGATCTTCTCGGCGATGTCCGGTTCGGCGGCGGCCGACGCGGTCGGCGTGGGCACCATCACCGTCAAGGCGGCGCGTGAGCGCGGCTACGCACCCGAGTTCGCGGCCGCCATCACGCTCGCGGCGTCGGCTCTGGCGCCGATCATCCCGCCATCGATCATCATGATCATCTACGGCGCGACGGCCAATGTCTCGATCGGGAAACTATTCATCGGCGGCATCGTGCCCGGTCTGATGTTCGCCGCGATGCTGATGATCTCGGTGTCGCTGATCGCCACCCATCGCAACTATCCGCGCGGGGACCGGTTCTCATGGGCGCGACTGTGGCTGAAATTCCGTCAGGCCTTTCTGGTGCTCCTGACGCCGGTGATCATCATCGGCGGCATCTTCGGCGGATTCTTCACGCCGACCGAGGCGGCGACGGTTGCCGTGCTCTACGTGCTCGCGCTCGGGATCTGGTATCGAACCGTGTCGTGGAAGGCGCTCTACCGGGAATTCGTGATTGCCGGAACCACGGTCGGCGTGCTGATGCTGGTCGTCGGCATCTCCGGGCTCGATGGCTGGGTGTTCACGCGCGAGCAACTGCCGCTCCGGTTCATGGAGGCCGTGAGCGGCATCGTCTCGGCGCCGTGGGCCGTCACGTTCGTGCTGCTGGGCGTGGTGCTGGTGCTCGGCATGTTCATGGACGCGACGCCGATCATCCTCATGGTGACGCCGGTCATGATGCCGCTCGTTCAGGCCGTCGGCCTCGATCCGATCCATTTTGGCGTGCTGTTCTGCATCATGTGCGTGATCGGCCTCATCACGCCGCCGGTCGGTGTCGCCCTCTACGGCGTCGCCACCGTGTCCAAGCTGCCGATGGAGCGCGTCTTCTGGGCGACACTCCCGTATTTCGTCGCGCTGCTGATGGGGGTCGCGGTGATGGTGTTCGTGCCGGGCATCGTCACCTTCGTCCCGAACCTCCTCTCGTGGTGAATGGGATGCATGACATGGTAGGCACCCGTCAGGCCGGGGTGGGCGCATGACGGCGCAGCCGGTGCGAGCCACGGATCGGGGCCCTGTCCGGGTGCTCACGATGACAGGCGAAACCCGCCGCGGCAATCCGATGTCGGCGGAACTTGCCAACGCTCTGCTGGAAGCGATCGACGCGGCGGGCCGCGATCGGGCCGTGAAGTGTCTCGTGCTGGCGGGAACGCCCACGCATTTCTGTGTCGGCGCGGACTTGAAGGAGGTCGCGAAGATGCGAGCGGTCGACGCGGTCCTTGGCGGCTGGCTGACCGATCTCGACACCATCCGCCGCTCAGCGAAGCCCATCGTCGCGGCCGTGAGAGGTCACGCGGTCGGCGGGGGGTTCGAACTCGCTCTTTATTGCGATCTGATCGTCGCCGCCGAAGACGCCCGCTTCGCGCTGCCGGAGACCGGGATCGGCGTCATCGCCGGGCAAGGCGGCACGCAACGGCTGGTGTCGCTGTGCGGGCGTGCCGTTGCCGCCGATCTCATACTGACGGGTCGCGAATTGTCCGGCCGCGAGGCGCACGCCTTCGGCATTGCGGCGCGCGCCGTTCCGGCGAACAGCGTCGTTGCAATGGCGATCGAGGTCGCGCAAGCGATTGCAGCGCGCAGCGCCCCTGCGATCACCTTCGCGCGCGAAGTGCTGCTCGAGGCGACCGAGGGGCCGTTGCGGCAGTCACTGCGCATCGAGCGGCTGCTTGCCGCTTTGATCCTCGACACACCCGAGGCACAGGAACGCATCGGCGCCTTTCTCAACCGGCGTGGCTGATCGCGCGACATCGCACACGGAGTCGCTTCATGGCGAAAATGCAAATCGACGGCGCAACCCGCCTGTACGCCATCATCGGCGATCCGGTGTCGGCGGTGCGTTCGCCGGAAGTGTTCAACGCGATGTTCGAGCGGCAGGGAATCAATGCCGTCATGGTCGCGCTGCACGTCGGGGCCGCCGATCTTGCCGCGGCCTGGGCCGGATTGAAAGCGCTGCGCAATCTGGAGGGCCTGGTGATCACGATGCCGCACAAGGTCTCCGCTACGGCGCTGGTCGACGTTCTGGGACAGACGGGCCGTATCGTCGGCGCGATCAACGCCGCTCGGCGCGAACCCGACGGCCGGTGGACAGGCGACATGTTCGATGGCCGCGGCTGCGTTCAGGGCCTGCGGACGCAGGGACATGAAGTCGCCGGCCGGAAGGCGTTCCTGGTCGGCGTCGGCGGCGCCGGCGCCGCAATCGCGGTGGCCCTCGCCGAGGCAGGCATCGGAAGCCTGGTCGTACAGGACATCGACCTCGGGAAGCGCGACCGTGTCGTCGCCAGGATCGCCGAAGGCTTTCCCGACGTGGCCGTCAGGCCCGGGGTCCCGAGCGACGAGCCGTACGACCTGGCGATCAACGCCACGCCGCTGGGCATGAAAGTCGGCGACCCTCTGCCCTTCGATCCGGCCGCTCTGCCTGTCGCGACACTGGTCGTCGATGTCGTCCCCAAGCCGGAAATGACACCCTTGCTCGAACGCGCCGCGGCGACCGGCCACCGGATTCAGAGCGGACGACACATGCACCTCGGGCAGGCGGTCGGCGTGGCGCGCTTCTTCGGTTTCAGTTTCGAGTCCTGACCGATGCACGAGCTGAGGCTCCTGCGCCAGGGCAGCGTCGATACTTACCGGCTTTCCTGCACCGAGCCGTATCCGGCGCAATCGATCGGGACGTTCAATCGCGTTGCCTACGCAGCGGCCCACGTCGTCGTCGATCCTCGCGCCGACGTCGCGCCGTGGGTGGAGGCCGTCATCGACTGGGACGCGACGCTCGCCTATCGGCGCCACCTCTGGGGGCTCGGTTTTGCGGTCGCGGAGGCGATGGACACGGCGCAGCGGGGCATGGGTCTGGCTTGGCCGCAGGCACTCGAGCTTGTTCGCCGCTCGGTGGCCGAGTCGCATACGGTGCCGGGCGCGCAATTGGCATCGGGGGCCGGTACGGACCAGCTCGATGCATTCGCAGCGTGTTCCCTCGACGACGTCGTGCATGCGTACGAGGAGCAGATCGGTGCGATCGAAGCCATCGGTGGCCGCGTCATTCTGATGGCCAGCCGCGCCCTGGCGCGTGTCGCGCGCTCGCCAGAGGACTACGAGAGGGTCTACGACCGGCTCCTCCAGCAGATGGCGCAGCCGGCGATCCTGCACTGGCTCGGCGAAATGTTCGATCCCGCACTCGCGGGATACTGGGGTTGCGCAGGCGTCGAGGACGCGCTGGAGGTCGTCGTTCGCATCATCGAGCACCGGCGCGAAAAGGTCGACGGCATCAAGATCTCGCTCCTCGACAAGAACAAGGAGATCGCGCTGCGCAGCCGGTTGCCGGCGGGCGTCAGGATGTACACGGGCGATGACTTCAACTACGCGGAGCTGATCCGGGGCGACGGGGCGACGTACAGCCACGCGCTTCTCGGGATCTTCGACGCGATCGCGCCGGCCGCCGCCGCCGCGCTTGCCGCGCTGGCGAACGGGGACCACGCAACCTTCGAGCGGATCCTCGAACCGACGGTCCCGCTGTCGCGACACATCTTCGGCGCTCCCACGCGCTTCTATAAGACAGGCGTCGTGTTCCTCGCCTACCTGAACGGGCACCAGGATCACTTCACGATGCTTGGCGGAGCGCAAAGCGCGCGCTCGGCAGCGCACCTGTGCGAGCTGCTCGTGCTCGCCGACCGCGCACGACTCATCGTCGATCCGGACCTTGCGGCGCGACGCATGCGTGCGGTGCTTGCCATGCACGGAATCCAGTGAGTCGGCAATGGCCATGCGCGATTTCTCCCGCGATCACGAGTGGTTGTCCCTCAATACCGCGACGGTCAGGGAGCAATGGCGCTTGCCGGAGATCATCGAGGCGTGCGCAAGGCACGGCATCCGCACCATCGCCCCGTGGCGCGATCAGGTCGCGGAGTGCGGTCTGGCCCATGCGGCCCGGTTGATCCGCGCGCACGGGCTCGAACTTTCCGGCTATTGCCGCGGCGGCATGTTTCCGGCCCGCGATGCCGCAGCGCGCAGCGCGGCGGCCCAGGACAATTGTCGCGCAGTCGACGAGGCCAAGGCGCTTGGCAGCCCGTGTCTCGTGCTGGTGGTGGGAGGACTCCCCGGAGCGCTCGACGGCGCACCGGCGCACAAGGACCTCCGTCAGGCACGCAATGAAGTGCAGGACGGCGTCGCCGCGCTGCTGGAATATGCCCGGGGCGCCCCGATGCCGCTGGCCATCGAGCCTTTGCATCCAATGTACGCGGCCGACCGGTCGTGCGTGAACACGCTGGAGCAGGCGCTTGATATTTGCGACGCGGTCGATCCCGAACGCAGCGGCGGAATCGGCGTGGCCATCGACGTCTACCACGTGTGGTGGGATCCCAAGCTGGCGGCGCAGATCGCGCGGGGCGGCCCGGATCGGATTCTCGCATTCCATGTCTGCGACTGGCTTGTTCCCACGACCGACTTGCTGCTGGATCGGGGGATGATGGGCGACGGCGTCATCGACATCCCCAGGATTCGCGGCTGGATCGAGGAGGCCGGCTACCGCGGCCACTGCGAGGCCGAGATCTTCTCGGCGGGCAACTGGTGGAAACGGGCCGGCGACGAAGTTCTCGCCACCTGCATTTCGCGTTTCCGGACCTGCGTCTAGGTCCCGCGCGCGGTGTTTCCGACGCGATTCGGGGTGTCACCGTCGAAACGGCGAGCGGCAAAAAGATCCAACGGTTGAAAGGCGGAGCGATCTCGTGAAGGTATTCCCGGCAAGCGAATCAAACGCGTCGAGGACGACGGCGTACCGATCGTGCGAGCCTTCGGGGGGCGGAAGGCGGCGTCGTTTGGTGGATCCAGCCTGTCCGCATGACAGGGCAATCGGGCGCACCGATGTCTAAGGTCATTTCCGCGTCGGACGCCGCTCGGTTGGTGCGTGACGGCGACGTGGTCACCGTCAGCTCATCGAGTGGGCTCAACTGCCCGGACAAGGTGCTCGCCGCCATCGGCGAGCGGTTTGCGCAAGAAGGTCATCCACGCGATCTCACGATGCTCCATCCGATCGCGGCCGGCGACATGTACGGCATCCGCGGTATCGATCACGTTGCCAAGCCGGGGCTCATCGGCCGAGTGCTCGCCGGATCGTACCCGAGCGGACCGTCCTCGCTGCCCATGCCCGAGATCTGGCGGCTGATCGTGAACGATGAAGTCACCGCGTACAACGTGCCGAGCGGCGTTCTGTTCGACATGCACCGCGACGCTGCCGCCAAACGCCCCGGAGTCCTCACCAAAGTCGGCCTGGGCACGTTCGTCGACCCGGATCTGCAGGGTTGTGCGATGAATCCAAGGGCGGCCGCCCAACCGATCGTTCGAAAAGTGCAGTTCGCGGGGGACGAGTGGCTGTTCTTTCCAGCCATCGCGCCGCGCGTCGCCATCATTCGGGCCACCACCGCGGACGAGCGCGGCAACCTGTCATTCGAGCACGAAGCAGCCTTCCTCGGTGCCCTGGATCAGGCGCTCGCGGCGCGCAACAACGGCGGCGTGATCATCGCGCAAGTCAAACGGATGGTTCGCGCCGGCGCGATCAAACCACAGCACGTACACGTGCCCGGAATGCTGGTGGACAGGGTCGTCATCGATCCCGAGCAGTGGCAGACGACGCAAACCGTATATGACCCGGCGATGAGCGGGGAAATCGTCCAGCCGGATTACGCGTTCGCGTTGCAACCCTGGGGTCCGGAAAAGATCATCGCCCGCCGCGCCGCGCTCGAACTGGTCGCCGGCACCGTGGCCAACCTGGGTTTCGGGATTGCCGCGAACGTCCCTCGCATCCTGCTCGAAGAGGGACTTCACGGTCAGGTCACCTGGGCGATCGAGCAAGGTGCCGTCGGAGGCATTCCGCTGCTCGGATTTGGTTTCGGCTGTGCGTCGAACGCCGACGCGATCGTCCCTTCGCCGAATCAGTTCACTTACTTCCAGGGGGGCGGATTCGATGTCGCGCTTCTCTCATTCATGCAGGTCGACGCGCATGGAAGCGTCAACGTCTCCAAGCTGAGCGCCAAACCCTATCTGACCGCCGGGTGCGGGGGATTCGTCGATATCACCACGCACGCCAAGCGAATCCTTTTCTGCGGATTCTTCACGGTCGGGGCGACGCTCGAGGTCGGCGGCGGCAAGCTGACGATCCACCAGGAGGGCAAAGGCCACAAGCTGCTGAAGGCGGTCGAGCACATCACCTTCAGCGGCCAGATGGCACGACGACGCGGCCAGCAGATCACCTACGTCACGGAGCGCTGCGTGTTCGTTCTCACCGAGAATGGTCTCACGGTGCGCGAGATCGCCCCTGGCGTGGATCTTCAGCGCGATGTGCTCGATCTCGCCGATTTCGCGCTCAACGTGGATCCCGACCTCAAGGTCATGGACGCGAGGCTGTTCAGCGACACGCCAATGGGCCTCGAGCTACGGCAGACCTATGATGACTGAAGGGTCGGTGATGCTCGAGAAGATAGACGAATCGCCCGGCGTCGCCCGGATCGCGGCGCTTCACGATGACGCCGGCCGCCGCCTGTTGGTCGAGCGAAAGCGCGGGCCGGAACCACGCTCGGACGTTACGAACGCCCCGGCTTCCGGCCGACGATATTGCCGAGCTCCCGGCCTTCGTACCAATCCTTGGTAGCTCCGACGGCCTTGACCACCGAAAGCATGACGGGGACCTCGATCAGCACGCCGACGACAGTGGCCAGTGCCGCTCCGGATTGCAGCCCGAACAGGCTGACCGCTGTGGCGACGGCCAGCTCGAAGAAGTTGCTGGCGCCGATCAGCGCCGACGGCCCGGCAACGCAATGGGCGACACCGAGTTTCCTGTTGAGCCAGTACGCAAGTCCGGCGTTGAAATACACCTGGATCAGGATCGGCACGGCCAACATCGCGATGACGAGTGGCTGCGCCAGTATCTGTCGGCCCTGGAAGCCGAACAGCAGGACGAGCGTAAGCAACAGGGCGCCGAGCGAGAACGGATGAAGCCGGGCAAGGATGGCGCCCAGTCGTACGGTGGCACCGTCCGCCAGCAATCGCCGCCGCCAGAGCTGACTGACGATCACCGGCACGACGATATACAGCACAACCGAGAGGGCGAGGGTTGCCCACGGCACGGTGATGCTTGACAGGCCGAGCAGCAGCGCGACAATCGGCGCAAACGCGAACAGCATGATCGTATCGTTAAGCGCCACCTGCGACAGCGTGAAATTGGGTTCGCCGTCCAAGAGGTTGCTCCACACAAAGACCATGGCCGTGCACGGTGCCGCCGCGAGCAGGATGAGGCCGGCGATGTACGAATCGATTTCCCCGGAGGGCAACCACCGGGCGAATACGTTGCGCACGAATATCCAGCCGAGCAAAGCCATCGAAAACGGCTTGACTGCCCAGTTGATGAAGAGCGTCACGCCGATGCCGCGGGCGTGCTGGGCGACGTTGCCGAGCTGTGTGAAGTCGATCTTCAGCAGCATCGGGATGATCATCAACCAGATCAGCACGGCGACCGGGACGTTGACCTCCGCGATCTTGAGGCTTCCGACGTAGGCCGACAGACCGGGCAGCCATTGCCCGAGCGCGATGCCGGCGACGATGCAGCCGAACACCCACCACGTCAGATTGCGTTCGAAAGCGCCGATGGCCTTCTTGTCGCCGGTCTGGAGATCGATCAATGCATGCGGGCCGGCGACTCGCCGGCAACCGTCCACTTAGGTTGTCTTGACCATGGCGACCAGCTGATCGAGAGCTTTCCCCCAACCCTCGTGGAATCCCATTTCTTCGTGCTTCTTGCGGTCCGCTTCATCTCCATGAATCACGAGCGCCGTGTACTTCGTCCCGTTGCCGTGGGGTTCGAGCGAAATGACGGCCGTGAAAGAGATCGTATCGCAGGGAGCCCCGAGTGTCCGGTTGGATGGCCGATAGCCAGGGGCAAGGACATTGGTCCAGACGAGCCGCTCGTTTTCGATGACTTCGAGGTAACAACCGACGTTCGGGAACTGCTGACCCTCCGGCGAACGCATCACCGTGCGAAAGATGCCACCGGGGCAAAGATCGATTTCGCAATCTACCGTCGTCCACGGCGCGGGCGTGAACCATTTCTTGATGTGCTCCGGGGTGGTCCACGCAGTCCAGACGAGTTCCCTGGGGACATCGACGATACGTTCCAATACGAGGTCAAGCCGAGGGTCGGGGTGCCGGTAGTTCGAAGAAGTCATCGTTGGCGCTCCTTTAGGTCATTGAGGAAGCCGTTCAGCTGATCGAGGCGACGCTCCCAGAGCGCGCGCTGCTCCTCCAGCCACTGCTCTGCAGCCCTGAGACGTCCGGGCGCGAGCCGATAGGTTCGTACGCGCCCCGATTTGCGGGACCGCACCAAACCGCAATTCTCCAGCACATCGAGGTGCTGTGAAAACGACGGCAACGCCATCTTGAACGGCTGCGCCAGCTCGCTCATCGGGGATGGGCCGCTGCCAAGCCGTTCGAGAACGGCCCGTCGAGTCGGGTCGGCCAGCGCCTGAAAGACACGATTGAGGTGCACGGATTGGTTAGGCATATGCCTAACTATATGGCAGACAGAGACTCAGGTCAAGACCTTTCTTTTGTCACCGGAGACATCGAATGCCGCTGGGTTGCTGCCTTTGCCTTGCCGCCCGATGGCAACCACCGCAGAAATTTCACCCACGGCGACCACGGGCGGACCAGAGGATTCTTGCCCAGAGATGCCTGGGCGCGTGCCAGCGCATCTTCGAGCAGGGCGTCATGAAGAGGACGAAAGACAAGAGGCCAGGACAGCAGCGCCGGCCCCTCGGCGTTCATGTCGAGGGTGTGCCGCAGGATGGTACTGTGTTCGCCCGTCGGCAGAATCTCGAAACGGTGACAACCGTTGAAACCTCGTGGTCCGGCAAAACGAAATTGCACCCTCTGACCGGGCCGGAACGCTTCGACCACATAGCGCACTGGCCCGTGGCCCCCTGAGGCGCCGACACCGAGCGGGCGATCAAGGAGCATGGGCGGCCAAAATCCGGGCGCGCGCGACTTCCACGGCGGCGGCGCGTGCGGCCATTTCCGCCTCGACCTGGCGCGTGTCCAGCGCGAAGAGCGGATGGCCCCGATCCCTCGAAGCGCCAGGATGGCGGATTCCCCGTCGCCGAAGCGTTTCGTAAGGCCGCTCGCGCGGACCGCGGCACGAAAGTTGGAATCGCGGGGCATGGTCAGCTCTTGAAAACGACCGCCGACTCGAGCTTGAATACCTGGCGCAGCGAGAGGATCGCGGCCAGCGCGCACACCAGGAGGATGGACCCGGCGGTAAACGCCGGGACGAACCAGGGCATCGAGAAAGCGAGGCCCGAGCTCGCCATCGCGACGCCGCTCGCGGCTCCCAGGCCCACGCCGATGCCGTATCCGGCGAGCGCGACCACGAGGGACTGCGCGAGGACCATTGCGGCAAGCCGCCCGTCGGTGACACCCATGGCCTTCAGCGCGCCGTAGTGACGCAGGTTGTCGAGCGTGAAGTTGTAGAAAGTCTGGCCGGCGACCAGCATGCCGACGAGGAAGCCGAGGGCGACCGCCATCCCGAAGTTCACGAGGATTCCCGTTTCCTGGAGGATGTAATCGGAGGTCCTCCGGACAAACTAGTCGTTGGTGAGGGTGACGAGGCCCGTGCGGCGCTCCAGGTCGGCGCGGACCAGCGCTTTGTCGGCGCCGGGCTCGAGCTTCAGCAACACGTAGGAAAGCATGTTGCGCTCCCCCGGCACCAGGTTCAGCGCGCGCGAGTAGGTCGTGTAGACAACCGGCTCCCAGAAGAAGGAGCGCCGGCCCTCGTAGCTGCCGACAATTTCGACCTCGCGGTCATTCACGGTGAAGCGATCGCCTGCGGTCAGAACCCTGCCGCCTCCCTGTCTCATCCGCAGCTTCTTTTCGGCCGTGGCCGCGTCGATGATCACTGCTCGATCGCGGCGTAGATCGGAAAGCGCGCCATGGACCATGAGGGGCGGTGCGCCCATGAGCGTCGCATCATCGAGCCCGACGAGGATCAGCGTGAACCGCGTGCCATCCGGCATCTTGCCGCGTCCGAAACCCTGGTAGAGGGGCGCGGCCCACGCTACGCCATCGACGCCACGGGCGAGTTGCACTACGGTGTCGCGAATGGCTACCGGATCCTGCGAGAAGCGCACCTGCGGATCCATGAGCCAGAGATCGGCCTGCGCGGTATCCCGGATGAAGCTGCCCGTCTGTCGGGTGAAGCCCACCAGAATCGATGCCTGCTGCGCGATGAGGAGCGCGGCGAACGCGATGCCGGCGACGAGACCGAAAAACTTGAGGCGATCGCCGATGAGCAATCGGAGGGCAAGTTGCAGCATGAGTCAATCCGCGGGCGTCCCCGATACCGAATCAAGTTTACTTGGGGAGGCTGCGGACATGACGTGCCACCGGCGAGGTGTCCATGTCGACGACGGGTCAGGCGTCTTCATACCAGGTTCGTTGCAGGTTCAGTCGGTGCTGCGACGGACGTTTCGCAGAAGCAACGCGGTCGGAACGAACGTCAGCCACGGCGTGGCATAGAAGATCGTGAGGTACCAGTACGTGCGCAGGAAGGATGCGCCGTGCCCGAGGTAGAGCGCACAGTACAGCGTGTCGAGTACGGCGAACGGAAGGGTGTAGTAGACCGAGATCCAGAGCGCGCGACGGAGCCGTGTTTCCTCGCGGCCGCGTAACAGTACAACGAGCGCTGTCAGGGAAATCGCGACGGACAGCAGACTGCAGCCGACCGCGATCGTGAGCTGCGCGTACTGCTGGTAGTAGAGCGGCAGCCCGGCCAGCCAGAAGATCGTCCAGGCGGCAATGCCCTGCATGAGGAGATAGAGATGCTTTTGCGGATCCATGAACAAGGTGCCTGACAAGGTATTCAGAGCCGGGTCGGCACTGCGCCTTGGTCGACGGCATGGTCAGCGCCGCGCGGAGCCCTGCCGGCGAACGACGCGATTCGTCGCCGAACTTCGCTGAAGTCACCGACGCAGGAATAGCCGTTGATCGCCTCGAGCCGCAGGGCAAGATCGTCGTCGAGCGCATTGAGCGCGGCCGGACGATTCAGCGTCACGTAGGCGACGCGACGTTCGGTCCGGTAGAGCACTTTTTCCATCGGGTCCGGAAGGGTCTGAATGTGCAATGACGTCGCGCCGCTTAGATGGTGGCGATGGCCGCGCGGCGCCGCAACGCCAGCCACAGCACCGCCACTGCCGCGATCACGAGAAAGGGCAGTGCCACGTAGTTGAGGGTATTCCATCCGGCGGAATTCACGAGCACACCGGAAGCGAAGGAGGCGGCCGCAGTCGTGCCAAAGACCGCGATCTCGTTGGCACCCTGGGCCTTCGCCTTTTCGGCCGGGCGGCAGGTCTCGGTGAGGAGCGTGGTTCCGCCTACGAACATGAAATTCCAGCCAATGCCGAGGAGCACGAGCGACAACCAGAAATGCATGTAGTGCTGACCCGACAGCGCGATGGCTACACAGGTAATCATCAGCAGGATTCCTGCCATCATCACGTTGAGGACGCCAACGCGCTCGATGAGGGAACCGGTGAAGAACGACGGCGCATACATTCCGATCACGTGCGCACCGATCACCCCCGCGGCAGCGGCATAGGCGTGCCCCGAGAATCCCATGGCGAGCGGCGTCGAGGCCATCAGCAGATTCATCACGCCATAACCCAGCGCGGCCACGACGACGGCGACGATGAAAACCGGCTGCGCCATGATCTCCGGCAACGGTCGCGTGGCACCCTGGGTTTCCTCGATCTTCGACTCCGGGATGCGAAGCCCCAGGAGCATCACCATGGTCACGAGGCAGAAGCCGATGAGGGAGGCATAGGAGGCGAGGAACGTCGGCTGCAGGAGCTCGCGCGTGAGTTTGCTCACTTGCGGCCCAACGATGCCGCCGACCAGGCCGCCGGCCATCACCAGCGAGATGGCCCTCGCCTTCCACGTCGGCGGAGCCGCGTCGGCGGCCGCGAAGCGGTAGTACTGCCCGAAGGCGTTGTAGGCGCCCAGCACCAGCGTGCCCGCGACGAGCGTCCAGAAGCTCGCGAGCCAGATCCCCAGCGTGGCGATCGCGCCGCCCGTCATTCCGAAGAGCGTCCCGGTGAGGAATCCATTGCGCCGCCCCACCTTCTTCATCCACAGCGAAGCCGGAAACGTGGCGAGCGCCGCGCCGACCACGTAGCTCGCGACCGGGAGCGTGGCGAGCGCCTTGTTGTCTGCGAGCGCAAATCCCGCCAGTCCGTTCAGCGCGATCAGCGTCACATTGTTGACGAGGAGAAACGCCTGGCAACTGGCGAGTAGAACGAGATTTCGGCGGGCGTGTTGCATGGAGTTGCCTATGGTGTCGTTGTCAGCAAGGGTCGGGGCGCTGCCCGCCAATGGCCGCGCGCGCATCGAACCGCACGTGTCCGTCCGGTGACGGAGCTGCCGCGCCGCCGCCCTTGCGAACTTGGCCGTGCTCCGGCGATTCGAGCTCGCTTTGCACCTGCAGCGTGACCGGCCCCTTTAACGGGCCGATCAGTACCCTCTGTCCTGGCGGCACCGCAAACGACTGGCCGGGGCATATCACGACATCGACGGCATTCCGTTCGAAAGTGATCCACGCGACGCCCCCGAGAGCGGCCAGTCGCATGTCGAGGACGCCGGAAAGCCAGACTTGCTGACCTCTTTCCAGGCGCAGGCGTGCGGAACCCGCTTCCATTAGAATCATGTATTCGAATCTCATGGCGTCGGGAGCCATCGTCGATCCGCTTGCCGCATACTGCAAGCGAGCATTTGGAATCGCACGAATTCCCGACCCGCATGCGAACAGATCCGGAACGACTGCCGCCGCTCGACCTGCTCGCTGCGTTCGAAGCGGCCGGCCGGCACCTGTCGTTCACCAAGGCCGCCTCCGAGCGCTTCCTCACGCAGTCCGCGATCAGTCGTCAGATCCGCGCGCTCGAGGATGATCTCGGCGTCAAGCTGTTCTTTCGCAAGCACCGCGCGCTGGCCTTGACCGACGAGGGTCGTCGGCTGTTCGAAGCGTGCGGGACACTGTTCGCGCAGCTGCGGGGCACGGTTCGGCACATCCGTGCAAGCGATGCGCGACGAGTGTTGGCATTGACCGCGACGCCCGGCCTGGCGTCCTTGTGGCTGATCCCGCGGCTACCGTCGTTCACCAGCGCGCATCCGGGCATCGACGTGCGGATCGACGCGACCACCGAGTGGCGCGAGTTGGCGCTCGAGGGTCTCGATCTGGCGATTCGCTATGGTCGGGTGAATGCAACGCAGGGCGCATTGCTGTTTCGCGAATCGACACTTCCCGTATGCACGCCCGAGCTCGTCCGTGACCAATCACGCCCGCTCGCGAATCCGTCCGACCTTCGCCTGCACACGCTGCTTCAGGTCACGATTCCTCCGGGATCGAGCGTCCCGCTCGAATGGGAATCCTGGCTGTCCGCGGTGGGGCTGGCCGACTTGCGTCCGGCCGGAATGCTCAGCTTCAACAACTACGACGAGGCGATCGTCGCGGCGTGTTCCGGCCTCGGCGTAGCGCTCGGGCGGCGGCCGCTCGTCGATGACCTGCTCACGAGCCGGAAATTGGTCGCGCCATTCAAGCGGACCATTGTGTCTCCGCGCGCCCACTTTCTGGTGGTCGAACCGGGAGCGCGTGCCAAACCCGAGGTGCAAGTGCTGGAGAGTTGGCTGCTTGATCAGGCACGCGGCACGGCTTGAGATTGTGCAAGGCCGTCCAGCGGGATGGCCTGGTGTGGCGCAGAACGCCCGCGTGACGGTCCCGCGGTCCGCGCGAATCGCTGCCCTCCCGTTCCGAGGCGGGCAGGCGTCCTCCGCAATGACGACGGTGGCGGCCGGCCTCAGCGTCCCCGCGCGTTGACATCCCGGTCGCGGAAAGCCATTGACTGGTACCAAGGTAATATAGTACCCTGATAACACGGTTGGCAACCGAGGTGGTCGATGTCTTCGCGCGCAAGAGATGCTCCGCTCCTGATCGAACGAGTCCAGACCGGGGTGCGCCTGGAAAAGCGGATCCTTAAGGTTCTGAAGGCGCTTGCCGAGCACAAGGACATGTCGCTCGGTGACCTGCTCGAGGGAATTGTGCTGCATGCCTTCGAAGGCAAGGGAGCGTTCTCACCGGAGACTCTGAAGGTGATCGCGAAGCTCCGCGAGGTGTATGGACTGGACCTCGGATCCGACGCGAGCCACCGCCTGACGGACCGAAAGTCGCGATAGCCGGAATCGTTGCGCGGCAGCGTGCCAACCGGCCTTGAATATGGAGACCCTTATGATGAACCCCGTTCGACAGCCTCACCCGATCATCGACCCGGCGGTACCGGCAGCCCGTTTCACCGGCCAGCGCTCGGTCAAGAGCTACACGCAAACGATCCGTGCCTCGCCCGGGCGCATCTTCCCGCTGCTTTGTCCGGTCCGCGAAGCCGAATGGGCGGATGGCTGGGTCGGCAGGCCCGTGTTCGCCGCCAGCGGCGTTGCCGAAGAGAACGGTGTCTACGCCACGGAACACGAAGGCGAGACGGCGCCGACGATCTGGTTCATCACCAAACGCGATCCCGTTGCGCACGAAACGGAGTTCGTCTACTTCCTCCCCGGACGCCAGGTCGTGAGGTTGTCGCTCGGCATCGAGAAGAGCGGTGCCGACAGCTCGAAGGTGCACGTCACGTACATCCGCACCGGAATCAGCGACGAGGGCAACACGATGGTGACGGAGGCGCTGCGTACCGGCGCCTTCGAGAAGATGATGAAGGAATGGGAGGACGCGATGAACCACTACCTGGCGACAGGACAGCTCCTCGAAGCATCGCCCTGACGGGCATCACGACTCCGCTCGGCCCGTTGCGGTTTGACCTGGCTCAATGTTGCGCCGGTCCGCTTGCCGAGTGCCTGCAAGTGTTTTAGGATGGACGGGCTTACCCGACAAAGGGGAGTAGCTTTGCCGCACGGTCGTCAACACGGGACATGACGTCCCCGGGCGTGCGGGCGGCGCTGCAGTTCGCGCCGCTGCAAGACCTTTGCCAACGACGGTAGGTCGTCAGCGCTAACGCGTTGCGGAATCATCCGCTCGGCGTGGCGTGACGGCTTCGTGGTCGCTTTGGACGGAGGTCGACATGCTCGAGGCATTGATGCCGGTGGACGGTGCGGGCAATTCGCCCGGTATGATCCGCCACATCGGCAAGCGGGTCCAGCGGCGCGAACTGCTCGAAATCCACGTCTTGAACGTGCCGCCGCCGCGGCCCGGCGACATTGCGCGGTTCCTCGCCAGGCACGTCATGGACGACCACTGGCACGGCGAAGCCGAGATAGCGCTCGCGCCGACGCGGACGCCGCGAGACGCGGCCGGCATTGCCTCTGCGCAGCACGCAATCGTCGGCCACGCGACGACGCCCTGCCGTCGAGCAGCGCCTCGCATCGTGACGCGAGCGGGTGAGAACCTGACCAGGGAGATGCGATGAACGGCGGCACGACGCCAACTCGCCCCCCAGGGCAGCGAATGACCGTGGCGGCAACGCGTTCCGATGCTGTCTCGACGCCTTGGCACCTGCTGACGGCCGAGGAAGCGGCAAAGCGACTCGGCAATGCGCCAGGCGTCGGACTCGAATCCGGGGAGGCCGCGCGCCGGCTTGCGAAGTACGGCGGTAACGAGATCCGGGAACAGCAAGGCCGCGGCCCGTGGCAGATGTTCCTCGGTCAGTTCACCGACTTCATGATCCTGCTGCTGCTCGGCGCGGCGGCAATCTCGGGGTTCATCGGCGATCTCGAGGACGCCGCGGCGATTCTCGCTATCGTCGCGCTGAACGCGATCGTCGGCTTCGTGCAGGAATATCGCGCCGAAAAAGCCTTGCGCGCACTCAAGCAACTCGCTGCGCTCAAGGCACGCTGCCTTCGAAATGGCGAGGTGGTCATCCTGCCCGCAGTGGAGCTGGTGCCCGGTGACACGGTACTGCTCGATGCGGGGAGCGTGGTCCCCGCCGACCTTCGATTGACCGAAGCGGTTCAGCTCAAGGTGGAGGAGGCAGCGCTGACCGGCGAGTCGCACCCGGTCGAGAAACAGGCCGCGCCGCTGACTGATTCGGAAGCGCCGCTTGGCGACCGCGTCAACATGATATACAGCGGCACCATCGTCACCTATGGCCGCGGCTGCGGCGTCGTCGTCGCGACCGCGATGGACACCGAGCTCGGCAAGATCGCGACGCTGCTGGAAACGACGGAGGAAGTCCGCACGCCGCTTCAGAAGCGCCTGGCGAAGTTCGGAAAGCAGCTTTCGGTGGTGGCGATCGCGATCTGCGCAGTCGTGTTCGTGCTCGGCGTGCTGCGCGGCGAATCAGTCGCGCTGATGTTCCTGACCGCCGTCAGCCTTGCAGTTGCCGCAGTGCCGGAAGCGTTGCCGGCGGTGATCACGATCGGGCTTGCGCTCGGCGCGCAGCGGATGGTCAGAAAGAACGCGCTGGTTCGCCGGCTGCCGGCGGTCGAGACGCTCGGCTCGGTCACCTACATCTGCTCGGACAAGACCGGGACGCTGACGCAGAACCGGATGCACGCGGACGCGTTCTTTGTCGACGGCATGGCGCATCACGCATTGCCCGACTCGCCGATGCTCGAGCGGGAGCCGTGGAGCTCGTTCGTGTCCGCGCTGGCACTCAACAACGATGCGAGCGTCGATCTGCAGGGTGAGGTGATGGGCGACCCCACCGAAACCGCGCTCTACGTTGCGGCGCGCGACGCGGGCCGCGTCAAGGCGACGCTCGAGGCGAACATGCCGCGCATCGCCGAGCTGCCGTTCGACTCCGAGCGCAAATGCATGACGACGCTGCACGGCGTGCGAACGACCGACCGCGTCGTCGCGTTCACGAAGGGCGCGCCGGAACGGGTACTGGAGCGGTGTGTAGCGTGCCTTGGCAGCGGCGGGCTGCTGCCGATCGACAGGCAACTGCTGCTGGAACAGGCGGAAAAGCTGGCCGCCGCCGGCCTGCGCGTGCTCGCGATCGCGCGCCGCGACTGGCCGGACGTTCCCCGCGAGATCTCGCCCGAGGACGTGGAAATTGATCTCGCGTTCGTCGGATTCGTCGGTCTTATCGATCCGCCGCGTCCCGAAGCGGCGCGGGCGGTCGCCGATTGCCGGGAAGCGGGCATCACGCCCGTGATGATCACCGGCGATCATCCTCTGACCGCGCATGCGATTGCGATCCGCCTCGGCATCATCGAGCAGGGCGAACACCGGCTGCTGACCGGCCGCGACCTTGCGCGTCTCGATGCCGCCGGGCTCGCGGCGAAGGCCGAGGACATCCGTGTCTACGCGCGGGTCAACCCCGAGCAGAAGATTGCGATCGTGCAGGCGCTGCAAAGCCGCGGCGAGTTCGTCGCGATGACCGGCGACGGCGTCAACGATGCGCCCGCGCTGAAGAGCGCCGACATCGGCGTCGCCATGGGCAAGGTCGGTACCGATGTCGCCCGCGAGGCGTCCGACATGGTGCTGCTCGACGACAACTTCGCGAGCATCGTCGCGGCGGTCGGCGAGGGCCGGCGGATCTACGACAACATCCGCAAGTTCGTCAAGTTCGTGCTCGCCGGCAACCTGGGCGAGATCCTCACGCTGCTCGTCGCGCCGTTCTTCGGCATGCCGATCCCGCTGCTGCCGATCCAGATTCTGTGGGTGAACCTCGTCACCGACGGGTTGCCGGGGCTCGCGCTGGCGGTGGAGCCCGAGGAGAAGGGCCACATGAGGCGGCCGCCGCAGCCGCCGGGTGAAAGCCTGTTCGCCGGAGGACTGGCGGCGCACATCGTCTGGGTGGGCACGCTGATCGGCGCCTTGTCGATCTTCACCCAATACGGGGCGATCGCCGCCGGCTCGGCACACTGGCAGACGATGGTGTTCACCGTGCTGACGTTCGCGCAGCTCTTCCATGTCATGGCGGTGCGTTCGGGCGAATCGCTGTTCACGGCCGGCATCGCGTCGAACCTGCCGTTGCTGGGTGCGGTGCTGATCGGCGCCGCGCTGCAGCTGATGGTGGTCTACGTTCCGGCGCTGAACGACATCATGAAATCGCAACCGCTGACCGCTGGCGAGCTCGCGCTGTGCGTGCTGCTGCCCGCGGTTGTGTTCGTCGCGGTCGAAATCGAAAAGTGGCTGACGCGGCGCGGGTCGCTGTATCGCGAGCGCAGGGTTGCGCCGCCTGCGCCGGCGCCGTGAGCACTGCGGCCGGGCGTCGCCGCCTCCCCCGGAGACGGAAGGCCCGTGTTGCAATGAGTCAGGTTGTCGCCGCCGCAACGCGCGATTTCGCGATCATGGAGAATTCCCCTGCAGCGAGACGAGTCGGGCGATGATAACGGCCGGATAGAGTTGGCCGATCAGCGCCTCCAGTATGGCCAGCGATCGTGCCGCCCGGGCGACCGGCACGATGTCGCCGTAACCGACCGTCGTCAACGTGACGAAGCTGAAATAGACCCAGTCGGCAAGACCGCTGTCTCCGCCCGGGTGTCCCGAGAACGACGCCGGGGACTGCAAGTCCAGGGCGGCGTAGGCGACGGCCCAGATCAGGCCGATCAGAAGATAGAGGACGATGGCCCCGAAAACCCGGTCGCCCGTCGCGTGGCCCGATGCGAACACGTTGATCCCGACGGCGAAGGCGAGCACCAGAAACGCGCTCAACGTCGACAGGTTGCGCAGCGTCGGAAGCATGCCGACAGGCGCAAGCCACTCTGCACTGCGGACGGCGACCACCAGCACCGAGAGCGCAGTCAGCGCGATCGCGAGCCGGCGGTGCTCGATGACAGCGACGACGCCGCTGGCGAGGATCAGCAACAGCACGACATCGGTGATCAGCCGCCACATCGCGCCGTCGGACACGGCCACGGGGACTACGAACACGACGCCGACCAGGAGCGCGAGCAGCACCGACATGCCGCTGTTGCGCAGCCACGCCGTGCGTTTCGAGCGCCACGCTATCGCCCCTGTGGAGGCCACCGCCTCGTTTGCCGAATCAGTCATCGAACGCTCGCATGATCAAGTCCTCCCGCAAGAGTGGCGCTGCCTTGTGCGCCAATTGTACGTTGACACGGTGTCCGGAATGGCGCGAGAGGGTGCCGCGCGCTCATTTCGCGCTGTATCATTTCTACTTCGTTGTCGTTGCATGGCTCGCCATCGAGGTCTCCCCGGTGTCCATTCGCTAGTAATGCCGGGGCGATGCTGACGGTCCGGCCGGGGTTTCTGCGACATCCCGCCATGATCGCCGGAGGAGGTAAAGGCGGTGCAAATTCTGCGCAGTGCCCGCCGTTCGGCGACGCGCGCCGATCCTCGGCCCGACGTGCGGCGCGACCTGTCCACCCGACGCGGGCCGAGTTGCGGGATGGTTCGTGCGCGCAGTGCGGCCGTGTCCGGACGATACGGACGTGGACTCGTCGATGAACGGTCCTCCACTTGACCGGGCGCATCGAACCTCAGGTTTTGGTCATCGGCGGCGGGAACGCCGGCCTCTGCGCGGCGCTTGCGGCACGCGAGCTGGGCGCGAGCGTGCTCGTCGTCGAAAGTGCACCGCGCGCATTTCGCGGCGGCAACAGCCGTCATACGCGCAACTTGCGCTGCATGCACGAGGCACCGACCGCCGTCGTGACCGACGCCTATCCGGAGAGCGAGTACTACGCCGACCTGTTGCGGGTGACGGAGGGGCAGACCGACGAGCGGCTCGCGCGCCTGGCGATCCGCGCTTCGGCCACGTGCACGCAATGGATGGCGGCGCGTGGAGTTCGATTCCAGCCCCCGCTGGGCGGGACGCTCCATCTGGGTCGCACCAATGCCTTCTTCCTCGGCGGCGGCAAGGCGCTGATGAACACCTATTACGCGGCCGCCGAGCGTGCCGGCATACAGGTGCTCTACGACGCCGAGGTGTGCGACATCGATCTCGCCGGGGGCGAATTTCGCGGCCTGTCGTGCCGCATTGCGGGGGACACGGTGCAGCTCCACGCCAATGCGTTGGTGACAGCGTCCGGAGGGTTCGAGTCGAATCTCGAGTGGCTGAAGGAAGCGTGGGGATCCGCTGCCGACAATTTCATCGTGCGCGGCACGCCGTACAACACGGGCACGGTCCTGAAGGCCATGCTGGCGCAGGGCGCTCAGGCCGTCGGTGACCCGACCCAGTGTCACGCGGTTGCCGTCGATGCGCGGTCACCGCGGTTCGACGGCGGAATCGTGACGCGGCTGGACTGCGTGTCGCTCGGGATCGTCGTCAACCGGGCGGCCGAGCGCTTTTACGACGAGGGCGAGGATTTTTGGCCCAAGCGCTACGCGATCTGGGGGCGCCTCGTCGCGCAGCAAATCGATCAGATCGCCTATTGCATCATCGACGCCAAGGCGATCGGTCGCTTCATGCCCTCCGTGTATCCCGCCCTGCAGGCAGATTCGATCGGCGCATTGGCGAAAATGCTGGGCTTGTCACCTGCAGCTGCCGAGTCGACGGTCGCGACGTTCAATCGCGCGGTGCTGCCCGGCACCTTCGACCACGCGGTGCTGGACGACTGTCGGACCCGAGGCCTGGTTCCCGGGAAGACGCACTGGGCGCGTGCCATCGACACGCCGCCGTTCTACGGCTATCCGCTGCGCCCGGGCATTACGTTCACGTATCTGGGACTTGGGGTCGACGAAACAGCCCGCGTTCTGATGCAGGACGGGACGCGGTCGAGGAACGTGTTCGCGGCGGGCGAAATCATGGCAGGGAATATTCTCGGCAAGGGCTATCTGGCGGGCTTCGGGATGACCATCGGCACTGCATTCGGACGCATCGCCGGACGGGAGGCCGCGCGTGCAGCAGGCTAGCTCCCTGACGCAGGAGGCCGCGCGGATGATGACGATCTGCAACGCCTGCCGCTATTGCGAAGGGTATTGCGCGGTCTTCCCGGCGATGGAACGGCGTCTCGATTTCGCGAGCGGCGACCTCAACTACCTCGCCAATCTCTGCCACGACTGCGGCGAGTGTTATTACGCCTGCCAGTACGCCCCGCCGCACGAGTTTGGCATCGACATTCCGCGCGTGCTTGCCGGTGTGCGCATCGCATCCTACGAGCAGTATGCGTGGCCCGCGCCGCTCGGCCCGGCATTCCGCAACGGCGGCGCAGCGGCTGCGGCGATCCTGGCAGTGGTGTTTGTCGCGGTGTTGTTCGCCGCCATGGCCGGCCCGGGTAGCGGGCGTCTCTTGGCGCCGATTGCCGGGGGCGATTTCTACCAACTCGTATCCCATCGCGCGATGGCCGGCGCGTTCGGCGCCGTCGGCCTTTTCGTCGCCGCCGCCCTCGTTGTCGGACTGCGGCGCTTCTGGCGCGACGCCGGCGAATCGTCGGCCGGATTCGTCGAGCCCTTGGCGCTGCGCGAGGCCCTGCGCGAAGCGCTCGGCCTGCGCAACCTGCACGGCAGCGGCGCCGATTGCACCTCGGCGGGAGAGGAACAGCGCTCGCCATGGCGCCGCTGGTTCCACCACCTGACGTTCTACGGATTCCTGCTGTGCTTCGCGGCCACCGCCGTGGCGACGATCTACCACTACGCTTTCGGCCGGCCGGCGCCGTATGCGTACACAAGCCTGCCGGTGCTGCTGGGCACGCTGGGCGGCATCGGATTGGTCATCGGTCCCGTCGGACTGTACTGGCTGGGCCGGAAGCGCGACCCGGCGACGAGCAGGCCGACCGGGCGCGGCCTGGATATCGCCTTCATTGCGCTGCTCGTGGCGACGAGCACCACCGGTTTGCTGCTGCTGGCCTTGCGCGAGACCGCGGCGATGGGGCTGTTGCTGGTCGTCCACCTGGGCGTGGTCCTGGCGCTGTTCGTGACGCTGCCCTACGGCAAGTTCGTCCACGGTGTCTACCGTGCCGCAGCGCTGGTCAAGTTCGCGCGGGAGCGCACGAGACCGCGAGCGAATCTTGGGGCGGAGGACTGACGAATCCGTCGGCGCTGTGCTCCGCGCCGATTTCGCCGGGACCGCAGTTGCCGGCTCCAGCGCCGCCCGGCGCAACGCGCCGGACGTCCGAGTCACTCGGCCTTGATGTTGGCGCGCTTCACGATCTCGCTCCAGGTTTTCTGCTCGCGCGCGATGAACGCCGCGAACTCGGACGACGTGCCGCCGCCGCCCACGGCACTGTCGCTGGCAAAGCGCTCGGTCACCGCGCCGGAGCGCAATGCCTTGGCCGACTCTTCCTGCAGGCGCTTGACGAGTTCCGGTGGCGTACCCGCAGGCGCCAGGATGCCGTACCACTGCGACGTCTCGAAATCAGGGAAGCCCATTTCGGCAACGGTCGGCACGTCCGGGAGCTGGACAATCCGCTGGGGCGTGCCCACCGCAATGGCGCGGAGCTTGCCGCTCTTGACGTAGGCGCTGAGCGCCGGCAATCCGGCGGACGACGCCTGCGTGCGGCCCGCCAGCAGATCGACCAGTTGCGGGCCGGTGCCACGGTAGGCGATATGCGCGATGTCCATTCCCGTCACGAGCTTGAGGTATTCCATCGCCAGGTGGCCCGCGCTGGCATTGCCCGCCGAGCCATAATTGAGCTGGCCGGGATTTTTCTTGACGTACGCCACGAACTCCCTGAAGTTCGCGGCGGGCACGTCGGGGTGGATCACGAAGATGTTGGGGACCTTGGCCAGCAGCGTGACGGGAATGAAGTCCTTGTTCACGTCGTAGGGCTGGTTGGCCAGCATGTACGGATTGACGGCCAGTGTGCCGACGTGCCCCAGGATGATGGTGTAGCCGTCGGGAGCGGATTTGGCCACGTCGAGCATCGCCACCGTGCCGGCGCCTCCGGGCTTGTTCTCGACGTAGACGCTCTGCCCGAGTTGCTTGGTGAGTTCGGCCGCGACCGAGCGGGCCACGATCTCGGATGTTCCGCCCGGCGCGAAGGGCACCACGAAGCGGATCGGTCGCGCGGGCCATTGCGCCTGCGCATGCAGCGTGGTCACGGCCATCGACGAGGCAAGCAGGCAGACCGCCCGCAGCGCGAGCCGGCGACGGAAGGATGTCGATTTCATCGGGGTACTCCTCGATTCTGCAGTGCAATGCAATGTGCTCGACGCCGGCAACCAATCTTTCCGGTGGAAACGGAAAGGATGGGTGAAATCGGAATCGGGTAGGTTCATGATGCCAGTTTCGGAATGCGGCCGCTGTGCAGCCCGCCGTTCATTGCCCGCGCGCAACGAATTCGCGCGGTCCGGGTCGAAGCCCTGTTACCGGCACGAGGAGTCCATCATGGTCGAACCGCACCTTCACTCCGATGGATCGCAGGCGCAAGCCACGCCCGGCGCCACGCCGCCGCCGCTGTCCTGGGGCGATCCGCATCGCCAGCGCGCGTCGTCGAGGCATTCGGCGCTGCGCGCGATCGCGCTGATCCTGCTGGTCGGCGCCGCGGGTGCGGTCCTCTTATTCTGGCCGCGCGACGTCGCTCCGCCGCCGGCTCCGACGGTCGCCCCTGCGCCCGCGACGCCGACCGCGGCCGCGCCGGTCATCCGGTACCCTCTCGAGGCCGCGTCTCCGAACGCGGAGCAGACGCCGTTGCCGTCGCTGCAGGAAAGCGACACGATGGTTCTGGACGCACTCGCCGGCCTGGTCGGCGGCAATGCACTCGAACTCCTGATGCAGCGCGACGGCATCATCCAGCGCATCGTCGCGACCGTCGACAACCTGCCGCGGCAGACGCTGGCGCCGCGCCTTTTACCGGTACGGCCGGTGCCCGGGCCGTTTGCCACGGTCGGCAGCGGCGACGCCATGGTGATCGCCGGTGACAACGCGGCTCGCTACGCTCCGTACCTGCGCGTGGTCGACGCGATCGATGCGAAGACCCTCGCGGCGCTCTACGTTCGTTTGTATCCGCTGTTCCAGCAGGCTTATCGCGACCTCGGGTACCCCAACGGCTATTTCAACGACCGACTGATCGAGGCGATCGACGATCTGCTCGCTGCACCGATCGTGCAGGCGCCGATTCGCCTGGCGCAGCCCAAGGTGCTCTACGAATTCGCTGACCCGGCGCTGGAGCGGCGCTCGGCCGGACAAAAGTTGCTGATGCGGATGGGAAACAACAACGCCGCGCGCGTCAAAGCCAAGCTCGCGCAGTTCCGGCGCGAGGTCGTCGGGCCCAACGCCAAGCCGTAGGCGAAGCGCAGGGGCAACGGCGCAGCAGGCGGACACAGGGCTGGCAGTTCGCGACCGCGTGCGCTGGCGCCGGGATTGGCCTGCTGTTGCGCCGCTCAGACGTTCAAGCGCAGCGGAGACAGATACTGCTGGCGGTAGGTCTCGAACGGCACCGTGTCGGCGGCCTCGATCGCGCGCTGCCGGGCGAGCGACTCCTCGGTCAAACGCGCAAAGCGGTCAACGACGTCGGTGGCAAGCGGCAGTCTGGTAATGGCGTCGCGATGCTTCAACGATTGCGCGAGGACGAAGCGGACGTAGATGTTGCCGTGGTCGCGCTCCATGGCCCGGAGGACGCGGGCCGAAGGTGTCGAGCCGGGATCGTGCAGGACGGCGACCGCGGCAGCGAGCGCATCGCCGCAGGCGGTCGCGCCGTTCGCGTCATCGAGCGCCTTCGCGATCGGCCCGCATTCGGCGAGTACCTCGGCGCCCCAGTCGACGAGCGTCACCTGGTGCCGGCCTCTCTCGAGGCGCAGCCCCGGTTCGCGGCCCCGCGCGGCGACGCGCTGCTTGTTGCGAAGGATCGCGGCGAGCTCGTCCGGCGTGTCGGGCGGGCTGTCGCGGAGCAGGCAGTGCAGCAGGAACAC
Source organism: uncultured beta proteobacterium (assembly GCA_963726775.1). Taxonomy (GTDB): domain Bacteria; phylum Pseudomonadota; class Gammaproteobacteria; order Burkholderiales; family Casimicrobiaceae; genus CAIWHR01. The sequence goes on along the minus strand of CAVSDL010000009.1, from coordinate 751,225 downwards.
GTCGAGCACGCGGAGCGTGTCGGCAGTGATGCCGATCGGGCAGAAAGGGTCGAGGTCCATCAGTCGCACCTCGACGTATTCGACGCCGCGCTCGCGCAAGGCATGGAGCGGACGCTCGCCCGGCCGGATCACGCGCTTTGGCCGGATCGTGCCGTAGAACTCGTTTTCCATCTGCAGCAGGCTGGTGGCGAGCTGGCGGTAGTCGTCGCCTTCCCGGAGGCCCATCGCTTCGTAGGGCGGGTAGGGTTGGGTCATCGCCTCCTGGAGCGAGGCCGCATAACTTTCGAGGCTGTTGTAGCTCACCGCCAGCGACGACTGGGCATCGCTCTGGTAGCCCAGTCGCCCCATGCGCAGCGAAGTCGCGTGCGGCAGGTACAGCGTGCCTTCGGAGAGCCGCTGCAGCTCGTGCGCGCGGCCGGCGACGAAAGTCGAGCAGACCGCCGGCGAGGCGCCGTACAGATAGAGCAGCAGCCAGGAATGGCGGCGGAAATTGCGGATCAGCGCGAAGTACGCGTCGTTGGCGAGCGCGTCCGGCAGCGAGAAGTTGTAATGAATGCCGGAGATCGTCTGCATCCGCCTGCCGTAGCGGTGCGAGAGGCCGATGCGATACACGCTCTTCGCACGGCCGACGTTGGACGTGCCGTAGCGGCCGATCGGAATGGCGTCGTCGGCAGGCAGACCGCAAGGCATGCTTGCACACCAAAGCACTTCGTCACCGATCGCCCGGTAGACGGCCTGGTGAATTTCGGTGAGCTCGGTGATGCACGCGTTGGCGCTGTCGTGCACGCCGGTGATGAGCTCGAGCTGAGCCTCGCTGAAGTCGGTGGTGATATGCGGATGGGTGAGCGCCGAGCCCAGTCGCGCCGGATGCGGCGTTGCGGCGAGTACGCCGTCCGGGCGCACGCGCAGGCTCTCCTTTTCGATCCCGCGTCGCAGGCCTGTCAGTGTGGCGTGCGACAGCGAATCCAGGCGTTCGCGAAAGGATGCCGCGCGCTCAGCTGGCACCTGGCCACTCCATTACAGGAAATGCGGGCACCGTCGACGGCGGAAACAGGCAGCCGATTTCGGGCATGGCCCGGTCGACGACGGATCTCCGGTGGATGCGGCGTCTTGCGTCGGCAGAGAAGGGAAGCATTCGAATTCAGGAATCGCGCGGGACGCGCATTGTATAACGCGTTGGGCGTCCCCCAGCGCCACTCGCGATTCAGCTCGGGCGCCGCTTGACCGATCGGCGACGTCCATCGTTAGGCGATGTTCTCCGTGGAGAGGCAATATCGGCGGCACGCGCGGTTGCGACTCTGCTCCGCCACGCGCTCGGTGTCATACGCGCCCAGTTGCGGAATGCGCGGGAAAACGCCGTCGCGTCCGAGTAACCCAGAGCCGAGGCGATCTCCGCCAGCGTCAGACGCGTTTCGCCGAGAAGCTGGCGGGCGACTTCGAAGCGTGCCGCACCGATCATCTGCTGGAGATTCGTTCCGTGGGCCTGGAGCCGCCGGCGCAACACGCGCTCGTGTATGCCGAGCAGCGCGGTGATGCGCCGGGACGATATTTCGCCGGTCGTGACGAGACCGACGACGGCCCGCCGCGCCCGCTCGACGAGGCGGCCGCCGTCACCCTGTTCCGCGGCGAATGCAAATCGTTCGGCCGCCATGTGCCGCGACGCATTGGCGTCCGGCAGCTCACGATCGAGCCAGCGGGAGGCGAATACAATTTCCGTGTGCGCCGAATCGAAGTGGACGGGTACGCCGAAGTAGCGACGGTACGGCGCCACATCCTCGGGCGGCGCATTCGCGAATTCGATTCGCGTCGGCTTCCACGACGATCCGCATAGCGCGCGCAAGAGCCGGCAGCCGATGGCAAGCGCCGTAGCGTAGACCTGGCGAATTCCGGGCGTGTCGTGGCGATACACGGCGTAGCCCAGCGCGACCTCATCGCGGCCGAGGTCGAGCAGGAACGGAACCGCGCCGCGGTCGTTCAGGTGGAGATGCCGGACGAATTGGAGGAGCGCCGCCCGCACGGTATCGCTGCTGCGCATCAGGTGCTCGAGGACGCCGAGCATCGAAATGTCGAAGCGTGCGCCGATGCGCAGACCGAAATGCGCAACGCCGCTAGCAGCGACACACGCCTCGACGAGGGCACCGGCAGTGGCGAAGGATATCCGGGTATCGGGGTGGTCGAAGACGGCGCCGTCCAGTCCCACTTTCGCCAGGATCGGGGCCGGATCGCAATTCAGCTCGCGCAGCAGTGCCGGAATCGGCGCGAGCGCCGCGACCCGGATGTCGGCGTCCGGCACGACGAGTTGCGGCGTCGGTGACGTTGTCTGACGGCGACCGAATCCGGGCTTCTTCGCTTTGGGCACGCGCTTATTCCCCTCACAACCTTCGCGAACGGACTAGACCCCCCAGGGCGCCAACAGCGACGTTCGGGCTCCTCCGGCCAATTTGCGTTCGTCCCGCTCGGCGCGCTACGGGTATTTGCGGCGTAGTTGACCAATGTCAAGCGCTGCGGGCGAAAGTGGTCCGAAATTGTCAAGTGGTTCATTATGGATGCATCCTAGACTATCGGCCCGATCGAGGTTGGATCGCATGAACTCGGGCCCCGACGAGTACGCGCAACGCCGCGCCAACGACAGCCGGACGCGGTTCAGCGTGGTAGGCGACGGAGACCCGACTCCCCATCCAGCATCCACAGAAATGGTTCATTACACGAGGCAATCGATGGTATCGATCAAGGGTGCGGCTGCGACCCTTTGTCTTGCGACCATGGCCGCCATTCCCCTCGCGGCTAGCGCCGATGAGGCCCCGACGCCGGGCGCGCTGGAGGCGATCGGCATCGCCGTCGACGCCTACGTCTACGGCTATCCGCTGGTGACCTTCGACAACGTCCGCAGGCAGCAGACCAACGTGGCAAGGCCGGACGCTCAGCATGCACCGATGGGGCAGATGATCAAGCTGCGTTCCTACCCTGCGGTCGACAACCGCTGCTGCGCCGCGCCGAACGCCGACACGCTGTACACCATGGTATGGCTAGACGTTTCCAGGGAGCCGTGGGTCTTCGGCATTCCCGACATGGGTGAGCGCTACTACATCATGCCGATGCTAGACGGGTATTCGGAAGTCTTCGAGGTCGCGGGCTCGCGCACGACGGGCGGCCGGGCGCAGACCTATGCGATCACCGGACCGGGCTGGTCGGGCACGCTTCCGCAGGGCGTCAGGGAGGTCAAGTCGGCGACCGGGATGGTGTGGATACTCGGACGCATCTACAGCACCGGCACGCCCGAGGACTACAAGGCGGTGCATGCGCTGCAGGACAAATTCACTGTCGTGCCCTTGAGCGCATTTGGCAAGCCGTACACGCCGCCGCCGGGCGTCGTCGATCCTCAATTCGACATGAAGACGGCAGTGCGCAAGCAGGTCAACGCGATGGACATCGTCGACTATTTCAACCGCCTTGCGCAACTGATGAAGACAAATCCACCGACGCCGCAGGACGCGCCGATCATCGCCCGAATGGCAAAGATCGGGCTAGTCCCGGGACAGGACTTCGACCCCGCGAAGCTCGGATTCCTCGACCGCGAAGCCATCAAGGTCGTCCCGAAGCTCGCGCTGGTGGAAATGGGACTGCGGCTCAAGGAGGAGAAGACCACGAATGGCTGGCTGTATTTCACGAAGGGCGTGGGCAACTTCGGCACCGATTACCGACTGCGCGGCATGGCCAACCTGCTCGGCCCCGGCTGGAACCGCGCGCAGGATGCCGTGTATCCGCTGTCGCAGAAGGACGCGAGTGGCGACGCGTACGACGGCGCGAAGTACAAGTACGTCATTCACTTCGACAAGGGCAAGCTGCCGCCGGCCGAGGCGTTCTGGTCGCTGACGATGTACGACGATGACTTTTTCTTTGTACCGAATCCGATCCGTCGCTACGACCTTGCGCAGCGTGACAGGCTCGTCACCAACCCCGACGGGTCGGTGGACCTGTATCTGCAGGCCGCGCCGCCAGCGAAGGACAGGGAGGCGAACTGGCTTCCGGCGCCGAAGAACAAGTTCAAGCTGGTGATGCGCATCTACTCGCCCAGCGGCACACCGCCATCGATCTTCAACGGCTCCTGGACGCCGCCGCCGGTGAAGAAGGTGCAGTGAAATCACCGCGTGCGGGGCCGCCCGCGTTCCAAGCCCATGCTCGAGGTGCTCGGGCGACAGTCAACACCAAAGGGAGAGAACCATGCCAATGAGCAAGAACATCAAATGGGCGCTCGGCATCGTCGCCGCCCTCATCGTCGTCGCGGCGATCGTCTTGTATCCCAAGCTGGTCGTGACCTTGCCGAAAGACGGCGCCGACGCGAAGGTGGTCACCCAGCGTGAAGTGCGCGGGCAACGCTACACCGAGATGTTCCTCATCGGCGGGAACGCGATCACCAAGGACCTCGAGGCAAACGTCTATAACACCATGGGTCTCAACGGCGGCCCGGCCACCGGGGATTCAAGTCCCGTCGCGCTGCTGGACAAGGTCGATGTCAAGTCGGTCAAGGAGCAGTACGGAATGCTTGCTTCGTTCAAGAACGGGCCCCGTTTGTGGACGCTCGATTGGTTTGACGGCGCGGTGGGCAAGGAACTCGATTTCAACGGCATGAAGGCGCGCTGGGTGAACTGGCTGGACTTGAAGGGCATCAGCACCGAACCGGGTGCCGCCGACTACAAGAACATCACCGTCAAGCGCCACACCCATTTCGGCTTCGACAAGGGCAAGCAGGTATTCATCCTGGATGACCCGGATGGCAATCCGTGGGTCATGAAGTCGATGAGCCTGATCACGCATCCCGAACAGAAGTTCGATGAACTCGGAACCCTCGGCAGCCGCCTGAAACTTCCCGCGGGTTGGAAGTTCCGGGCGCCGGTGCTCGAGCAGGACCTGATCCTCACCCCGGACAAGGACGGCGTCGCCCACATCACGCAGGACGACTTCGGCAACACCTATGACCGCGCGGGTGGGCCCTACAGCAACTACAAGCCATAGCAATCCTGTAACCTGCGCGCACGTTCAATCCACCGTTCCAACATCTTGAGGAGTTCGACATGAGCAATCGCACCTGGGTCATCGCAGTCGTTGCCGCCGGCATCTCGGCGAGTGTGGCCTACGCGCAGTATCCAATCATGGACATGGTTGCCGACAAGGTCATTCAGAAATACCAGAGCTCGACGTGCGAGCAGCTGTGGCAGGAGAAGGCGCAAAGCCAGGGCAAGCCGAAGCCGGAGATGGAGCAGCGCGCCATCTCGATGCTTCGATCGGATCCCCAGATGCGCCAGGCGTTCTTCAACAAGATCTCGGCGCCGATCGTCAACAAGATGTTCGAATGTGGGATGATCCCCTGAACGATCCGACGCGGTGAACGCGCGTTGCGGGAGGCTGCGAGCTCGATGTACCCCCCTGTTTTCCTGGATCTGAGCCAAGCTGAATCAATCACACGGAGGTAATCATGCACAATCGTACTTGGATGTTCGCCGTCGCGGCAACGGTAGTGGCGGGTGTCGCCTATGCGCAGTTTCCGATCATGGACAAGGTCGCCGACAAGGTCATCCAGAAATACCAGACCGCGTCGTGCCAGCAGTTGTGGCAGGAAAAGGCACAGGGGCAGGGCCAGCCGAAGCCGGAGATGGAGCAGCGCGCCATCAAGGCGCTACAATCGGATCCGCAGATGCGCCAGGCGTTCTTTGCCAAGGTCTCGGCGCCGATTGTCAACAAGATGTTCGAATGCGGGATGATCCCCTGAACGAACCGATGCGGAACGAACGATTATGAAGAGCACGAATCATTGGCGCGTGTGGACCACCCGAACGCTGGCGCTGGTCGCCGGCCTGCTCGTCGCCGGAAGTGTCGTGGCGCAGTCGCCGCAGCCCGCAGCAAAGTCGGCGGTGCCCGCCAAGGCGGCCAAATCGGCAAAGAAGCCGGCCGCACCGGAATACAAGCTGGTGCTGGAGCCCAAGGCGATGGACCTGCTGAAGGCCACCAGCGCTCGCCTCGCCGCGGCCAAGTCGATGTCGTTCACGGCCACCGTCGGCTACGAGTATCCGAGCAAGCTCGGGCCGCCGATCGTCTATACGTCGCGCTACGACGTGACGATGCAACGGCCGGACAAGCTCAAGATCGTGATGCCCGGCGACGGGCCGGCCTCCGAGTTCTACTACGACGGCAAGACGATGATGGCCTATGCGCCGGCTGAAAATCTGGTCGCGGTCGCCGATGCGCCGCCGACGATCGAAGCGGCGCTGAAGGCTGCGTACAACACGGCGGGCACCTTCTTTCCGTTCACCGATCTCCTCGTGCCGGATCCCTATGTCGCGCTGACCGACGGGGCGATTCTCGCGTTCTACATCGGCCCGTCGGGGGTGGTCGGCGGCGTGAAAACGGACATGGTGGCGTGGGCGAGTAAAGACGTGTTCCTGCAGATCTGGATCGGCGTCGACGACAAGCTGCCGCGGCGGGTCCGCGCCGTCTATGCCGCCGACCCGCTGCAGCTGCGCAACGAGCTGGAGCTCTCGAACTGGAGGCTTGATTCGGCGATCGCGGCGGATGCGTTCACGTCGCAGAAAGCGCTCTCGGCCCCGCGCATTGCCTTCCGGAGCCCGGCTTCGGCGCCGCCGGGAGTCAAGCCGTTGGTCAAGATGTCGCCGGACAAGGCGGAGGCAGCGAAACCGCAATCAAAGGCACCCTGATCGGAGGTTTGCGATGAAACCAATCTTCACTGTTATCTCTGCGCTGATGGTCGGCGCGGTCGCGCTTTGGACCGGCCCGGCGGCCGGCTGGGCGTCCGCCAACCGCGCCGGCGGCAGTACCAGTCATAGTGCAGGATCGACCAGCCACGAGAATCGCTACGGCGGCAGTTCGACGCACCAGGCAGGCGAGGGCACCGAGCACACCAACACCTACGGCGGCAGCACCGCACACGCGGAGGGCGGCGGCACCGAACACACCAACGTGTACGGTGGCTCCACCTATGGTGCGGCTGGTGCCGGGGTCGCGCATACCTATCCGTCGGGGGCAACCTACTACCATCCGCCGACGTATCCGGTCTACCACCCGCCGGTCGCGGTGCCTTATTACGCAACCACCTGTACCGGATGCGCTGTCGCGGCAGGCGCCGTCGTGGGCGTGGCTGTCGGCGCGGCGGCGGCGTCCGCCAATACGCAAGCCGCGACGTCGAACGCCTATGCTGCGGGCGTTGCGACCGGCAGCGCCAACACCGCGGCGGCGACCGGGGCCGCGTACGGCGCCGGCGTGGCTGCCGGTGCGGCGGCTGCGAGCGCGCCCGCCGGCGGAACCTACGCGATGAACGTAAACTATGCGGCTCTGCCGGCCGGCTCGATGTCGATCAACAAGAACGGCACGACCTACTATCTCAACGGAAACACCTGGTTCCAGCCGGCCTACGGCGCGAACGGCGTCTATTACCGGGTCGTTGCAGCGCCCTGATGCGCGCGTGGAATAGCTCGCGAACGATTTCCGTGACGCGGTCCAATACTTGCCAACACATCGAGGTCCCCAAATGAAGATCTGCACTTCTCTCAAGGGTGGAGTGGCCGTCCTTGCGGTCGCCGCCAGCGCGGTCCTGCCCAACTCGGCGGCGGCCCAGGCAACGCAACCCGCCTGGGATTCCGGGAAGTGGCAATTCGCCGCGACCCTCTACGGCTATCTGCCGAGCATCGGCGGCAAGATGTCGGTCCCCGTGAATACGGGCGGCTCCAACATCAACGTCGATGCCAGCACCATCATCGACAGCCTCAAGATGACGTTCATGGGAACGCTCGACGTGCACAACGGCCGCTGGGGCGTGTTCACCGACATCCTCTACCTGGACCTCGGCGGAAACAAATCGCGGACGCGCGATTTCTCGATCGGCGCGGGTCAGCTACCCGCCACCGCCACCGCGGACCTGAACCTCGACCTCAAGGGCACCATCTGGACGGTGGCCGGTGAGTACCGGGTGGCATCGGACCCCGCGTGGACCGTCGACGTGCTCGCCGGCGCGCGGATGTTCGGCCTCAAGCCGAGCGTCGGCTGGTCGATCTACGGCGATCTCGGACTGATCCCCGAGTCCGGCCGCAGCGGCAGCAAGGAGATCGACGAGACCGTCTGGGACGGGATCGTCGGCGTCAAGGGCCGCTACGCTTTCGGCGACAATCGCAAGTGGTACGTGCCGTTCTATCTCGACATCGGCACGGGACAGTCGGACCTGACGTGGCAGGGCGCGGCCGGCGTCGGCTATTCCTTCAACTGGGGCGAGACCTTCCTCATGTGGCGCTATCTCGACTACAAGTTCAAGTCGGGGAGGCAACTCGAAGACATGAACTTCAACGGCCCGATGCTGGGTGTCGCGTTCCGCTGGTGAGAGCGCGTCGACGCGCAGCGGTGAAGTGCTGCGGCCGAGGCGCCGGACGGAAGCGAAGACGAGGCCGGTCCGCCGGACGGCAACAGAGCTCCGGTGCTCGCCCCGTCCCAAGAAAGCAAGAACCAATGAGTGAAACGGGCGGCGTGGTTCGGTTCTCGGGGTGGGAGGCGATCGACCGTGACGCGATCGCTTCGCCCTCTTGGACGCCGGCTCCATGAAGAGGCCGCGCAAGTCCCTGCCCGCGGTTCTCGCTGCGCTGCTCCTTCTTGGCGGTTGCGCCACCCGTCCGATCAACCCGCCGATTACGCATGCCGACGCGAATGCCGGTTACACGTTTCAGTCGCGCCAGAAGCACTTCAAGAGCCAGGAAAACCTCGTCGTCCTCGCCTTTTCGGGCGGCGGCACGCGAGCCGCCGCGTTCTCCTACGGCGTTCTGGAGTTCCTGCGGCGCACCGAGGTCGTTGCACCGAACGGCACCAAGGTTCGCCTGCTTGACGCCGTCGACGTCATCACCGGCGTGTCGGGCGGCAGCTTCACCGCGCTCGCCTACGGCCTCTACGGCGACAAGCTGTTCGACGACTACGAGCAGCGCTTCCTCAAGCGCAACGTCCAGGGCGAACTTCTCGCGCGCTCCCTCAATCCGGGCTACTGGGGAGACCTGGTGTCGACGGGCTGGGGCCGTTCCGAATTGGCCGCCAACTATTACGACGAGATCCTGTTCAACGGTGCGACCTTCGGCGACCTCGACCGCGGCAACGGTCCGTTGATCATGGCATCGGCCACCGACATCTCGACCGGCGGCCGGGTCGTGTTCACCCAGAACATATTCAATATCCTGTGCTCGGATCTCAATGCCGTGCGGTTGTCCCGTGCCGCCGCCGCATCGTCCGCCGTCCCCGTGGTGCTCTCCACCGTCACGATCAACAACTACGGCGGCACCTGCAACTACGCCGTTCCGCCCTGGGTCAAGTTGTTCACCCAATCCGCGAATCCGCCGCGACCCGCGGCGCGCGCGATACGCGAGCTGAAGGAAGGCGAAGCCTACTTGGACGGCGCCAATCGGCCGTACATCCATCTCGTGGACGGCGGCGTGGCCGACAACGTGGGCATGCGCGGCGTGCTCGATGCGCTGCAATTCCTCGAAGCCCTGCACTACTGCGGGCCTGCCGACGCCGCTCGACCACGCACGCAAGATCATCGTCATCGTCGTCAATTCGCTGTCCTCGCCGCCGACCAACTGGGACGAATCGGAGCAGGGGCCCGGCATGGTGGACGTGCTGCTGAAGGCCACCGGCGTTCCGATCGATCACTATTCCTACGAGTCGGTCGAACAGCTGAAGGACATTGCGTCACGCTGGCAAACGGCGCGGCATATCCGGGACCTGGCCCAGTGTTCCGCCAACAAGGACTCGCCGGTCTGCGCCGCGATACGTGTCCCGGACGCGGAAATCTATGCCATCGATGTGTCGTTTGCCACGGTCCCCGACAAGGCAGAACGCGAGTTCCTGAATCAACAGCCCACATCCTTCGTCCTGCCGGCCGAGGCCGTCGATCGCCTGCGCGCCGCGGCAGGAGCGGCGATCATGGCGTCGCCCGAATTCCAGCGGCTCTTGAAGGACGTCGGCGCGAAAGTCATCGCCGATCCGTCCACCGGCAGGGGTGCGGGGCCCAACCCATTTTGATCGAATCCCCGGCTGCTCGACAAAAGAGGCCGGGGCAAATTTGCTGAACTTGGGAGCGTGCGGGCCTCCTGGCCAGCCGATCATTGATTCTCATGTGGCACGGGCTTTGGAGACGAGATGAAACCGGACATTAAGAGAATTCTGCTGCAGGCATTCGTGATCGCGGCGTTGGGTACCGGTGTCGCGCACGGCAAGGAATGCAAGGGCGTCAACTTTCCCGACCAAGTCCAAGTCGAGGGGAGCAATCTGACACTCAACGGTCTGGGCTTGCGCCAGGCGACCTTCCTCAAAGTCAATGTCTACGTTGCTGCCCTGTATGTGGCCAAGACGTCGAGCGACCCGAACGCCTTGCTGGGATCGAATACCCCCAGCGAGCTGATCCTCCAGTTCGTGCGAGACGTGGGCGCCGACGACCTCCGGAAAGGTTGGAGCGAAGGGTTCGAAAAGAACTCCAAGGACCAGCTGCCGGCGCTGAAGGATCGCATCGCCACGCTCAACGGCTGGATGGCCGATGTCAAGACCGGCGAGCGGTTGACCTTCATTCACAAGCCGGGTGCTGGGGTTCTGGTGAATGTGAACAGCGCGGCGAAGGGAACCATCAAGGGCGATGACTTCGCCAAGGCGTTCCTGTCGATCTGGCTGGGCGCCGATCCGCCGAATCCGGAAATCAAGGCCGGGTTGCTCGGCGGGGCCTGCGGCTAGTGAGGTTGGAGTGAGCCCAATCGCAATCGGATTGATCGTGTTTGTGTGCGTCTTCGGCGGCGCGCTGTTCGGCATGTTCCTTCGCACCGTCCTGCCCGAACATCATCTCAGCGACGCGTCAAAAGATGTCGTGAAAATGGTGACGGGGCTGATCGCCACGCTCGCGGCCCTGGTGCTCGGGCTGCTGGTCGCCTCGGCGAAGAACTCGTTCGATTCGGTGAACGAAGGGTTCAGGCAATCTTCCGCCAGGATCATTGTGCTCGATCGTGCGCTGGCGCAATACGGGCCAGAGACCAAGGACCTCCGCGACATGCTGCGGAAGGGCTTCGCCGCGAGGATCGAACAACTCTTCCCCAGAGACACGTCGCAACGCTCGAAGTTGGGCGCATCCGAGGGAACGGCAGCGTTGGAGGGGTTTCAACAGAAGCTTCGCGCACTGGCGCCACAGAACGATACCCAACGCTCGCTTCAGTCGCGCGCTCTGGAAATGACCGACGCCGTAGCGCATGCGCGCTGGCAGGGGATTGAAGAGGAAGACAGCACGATTCCAACGGCGTTCCTGGTGATTCTCGTATTCTGGCTCGCCACGATGTTCGCGAGCTTCGGTCTGTTCGCTCCACGCAATGGCATCGCCATCGCCGTGCTGTTCCTGGGCGCGCTATCGCTTTCAGCCGCGATCTACCTGATCGAGGAGTTGAGCGATCCGCTTGAGGGAATGATCACGATCTCGAGGACACCGATGGACAGGGCGCTTGGCTATCTCGGACAGTAGCGGGTGATCCTCGAACGAGGTTTCATGCGCCGCGCCCGATTCCTGCTGTTACTGATGCCGACTTGAGTCGCGTGACATAGCGCAATGCATCGAGTCACCTCCTGTTCCCGGGAATCAGGGCTTCCAAAGAATCCCTGCGGCAGACGGCAACGATCCATAGCCCCGTTTCGCCTGGCATCGTTTTTGATGCCCGCAGTTGCGGCACTTGGCGCCGTCGCTCTGCCTGACGCGTGCGCTCAGACGATGGAGCCGCTCTCGTACAGCAATGCGCCGATCGGCCTCAATTTCCTGATCGCGGGCTACACCCACCAATGGGGCAGCGTACTCACCGACCCGACATTGCCCGTCCAGAACGTCAGGGCCACTGTCGATACCGCTTCGCTCGCCTACAGCCGCGTCATCGATTTCTGGGGCCAGTCCGGAAGCCTGGCTGTGGTAATGCCCTACGCCTGGCTTTCGGCGAGCGGCGAGGTCTTCGATCAGGCCAGGAGCGTCAGTCGCACCGGGTTCGCCGATCTCGCGCTGCGCCTGTCCATCAACCTGTATGGAGCGCCGGCGCTCTCGCTGAAGGATTTTTCCGAATACCATCAAGACACGATCGTCGGCGTTACGCTTCTGGTCATCGCGCCCTCCGGGCAGTACGACGCGACGAAGCTCGTCAACATCGGCACCCACCGCTGGTCGTTCAAGCCGGAGGTCGGCATCTCCAAGGCGCTGGGATCATGGACGCTCGAGGCCGCGGCGGGCGTGACTTTCTTTACCGATAACGATGAGTTCTTCGGCACCGGCGTTCGCCAGCAGGACCCGCTTCTCTCGCTCCAGGGGCACGCGATCTACAACTTCAATCCTCGGTTGTGGATGGCGCTGGACGGCACGTATTACACCGGCGGCCGCACGACGCTGAACGGCAACCTGGACAACGACCTGGTGCGCAACTCGCGCTGGGGCGGAACGCTCGCGTATTCCCTCGACCGGCAGAACTCAATCAAGGCCTACGTCAGCTCCGGGGTGGCCGCGCGCACGGGTACCGATTTCAAGATCGTCGGCGTCGGCTGGCAGTATCGCTGGGGGGCGGGGCTGTAACCGTGTGGTCTGTCGAGCGTGGGGCCGCTGACACCGGCGTCGAGTCCTGGTCAGGACATCTCAACCGATCGATTCGACCTGACGCGATTGCTGGTACGCGCTGCCGAAGCGGTTGGCGAGAAAGTCGGGCAGTTCGACCTGCTCCTGGCGGATGAAGCCCTGGCGCGGCAGCCGGCCTTCGCGGAACAGGTCGACAGCCGCGCACACGCCGGCGGCGGTGGTGATCTGGATCGCGCTCAGCGGCGCCTCTTCCGAGCGATCCGCGAAGATCTTCCGGGCGAAGACTTCCTGCACCAGCTGGTCGCCGCGCATGCCGCTGACCGTGACGAAAACCAGCACCAGATCCTGCATCGTCGTCGGCACCGAGCGCCGCAGCATCGACTTCAACGTCTCCTGGTCGGATTTCAGCTGCAGCTCTTCGAGCAGCAATTTCATCAGGTCGCGGTGGCCGGGATAGCGCACGGACTTGTAGTCCAGGTTACGCACGCGGCCGGCCAGCGTGTCGCACAGGGTTCCCAGCCCGCCGGAGGTGTTGAAGGCCTCGTACTCGACGCCGTCCAGGGAAAAATGTTCCATGCCTTCGAGTGCCAGCATCTCGATGCGCTCGCCGTCGCGAATGGCATCGCACGGATGGCAGTATTCGTTGATCAGCCCGTCCACGCTCCAGGTCAGGTTGTACTTGAGCGCGTTGGTCGGGAAGGCGGGCAGCGCACCCACGCGCATCTTGATCTCGTGGAGCACGTCGAAACGCTTGGTCAGATGGTGCGCCACGATGCCGATGAATCCCGGCGCCAACCCGCATTGCGGCATGAACGCGGTGGTTGCGCCGTCGGCCAGTCGCCGGATCTCGCGCGTCGCGTTGACGTCTTCGGTGAGGTCGAAGTAGTGACAGCCCGCCGCGCGGGCCTCGCCTGCGGCCAGCGTGGCCAGATGGTACGGAAGCGCATTGATCACCGCGTCCTGTCCGGTGAGCGCCCGCCGCAACGACGCGGCGTCCTCGGTGTCCGCGACCTCGGTCTCCACCGGCACCCCGTCGAGTTTGCGCAGCGCGGTTTCGCTGCGATCGACCACCGTCACACGGTAGTCTCCCGAGCGGGAGAGCAGGCCGGCGATGGTTTGGCCGATGTGCCCGGCACCCAGCAGAACGATGCGCACGTTGGATCCTTCGATGAGCAATTGCGGATCCGTGAAATGTAGAGGGACCACACGACGAAAGAAAGGGCTAGTTTGACGAAAAGTCTTGGTTATGTGACGATTCGCCAACAATATTCGACGATATGACCAAACCGACGTCCCGGCACCGTGAACGGCCATGGGCCGAAGCCTCGCAAGTCTCCGTCACGATCCATGCGCGTCCGCACGGGCAGGATCGCCTCGATCGCGAGTTGCTGGCGCTGCTGCAGGCGAACGCGCGCGAATCCACGGCGAACCTGGCGCGCAAGCTGGGCGTGGCGCGGACGACGGTCGTCGCCAGACTGGGCCGGCTCGAGCGCGACGGTGTCGTCGTCGGTTACACGGTGCGGCTGCGCCAGGACATGGCCGACCAGGGCCTGCAGGCCTTCGTCGGCATTACCGTCCGGCCGCGCGCAGGTCGCGACGTCGTGCGCCAGCTGTCGCGGATGCCGGAATTGCGGCAGCTCAGCGCGGTCAGCGGAGAATTCGACTACGTGGCGCAGATTCGCGCGGAATCCGCAGCGCGTCTGGACGTCCTGCTGGACGAGATCGGCGATGTCGAGGGTGTCCAGAAGACGACGACGTCGGTGGTGCTGGCGCGGCGGATCGACCGGACGTGACGCGCGTCCGATGACCTTCGCTTCCATGACATCGACGTGAAGAAGCTCTGCGGACGCACGGCCCGCATTGGCTTCTGACATCGCGACGATCCGGCGCCGCGTCGCGATGAACGCAGCGCCGCCCCGATCGGCGCGGTTAGGCGCGGTTGCAGGCAGCGCGGCGGCGACTCGCTCCCGCTGGTGGATCGTGGACTGCGGCGCGCCGGCCGACCGGCCTCCGCGTCGCGCGAAATGGGCAGCGGAGGCGCGAGGTCGGCCGCAACGGGGTTGCGAAATGCCGGACCGCCCCCAGTATTCCCCCGACGTCGGCACCGCGCGCGGGCGCCGGACAGACTCCCGTCACCTCCGAATCTCCAGCCCATGTGGGAAATTGCATTGGTCCTGATCGCCGCGCTGTGCGTCTGGTTCGCCTTCGACGCGCTGCGCGCTCGCGAAAACGCGATCGGGATCGCCAGGGCCGCGTGCGACCGGAACGGCCTCCAGTTCCTCGATTTCACCGTCCAGGGCGCGCGCCTTCAATTCGCGCGTGACTCGCACGGCCACGCGGCGCTGCGCCGCACTTACCGATTCGAGTTCTCGGACGACGGCGCCAACCGGCGCGCCGGCTGCATCGTGATGCTCGGTGCCGACGTCGAGTCGCTGCAGCTCGAACCCTATCGGGCTGCCTGATCCGCGGCCAACGTGCTCGGGATGCTCCCGGGCAGTGCCGTAGGGCCGCAACCGGGCGGGAGATTCAGCGCGGCCTGCCAATGATTTCCAGGTTCGGCTGCCGCTGGCGGTCGACAATGCACGTTGCCGCGCAGGAGGGACGGTTACGTGGCGTCGCTCGGTGCAAGAGTTGCATGCCGCCGACCGTTCCCGGCCACGTTGGCGATAGGGTCAACGCTACCGGCGACTCCGTGGCCTAACGCCATCCACAACGTTATTTCGGCGATGTCGCCGGAACGGCGTTTGGTCATGCCGCACGCGCGATCGGTTCCCAAAGGCAGCGCGTCGCGGTGGCCGCCGGGATGCAGCCCCTTGCCCTATCTTCATCGACTCAAGTGCGTCCCGTTCGCATTCTCCACGCAGGGCGTTTCCACCAACGCCATACCCCGTTTGGACAACGCGAAATGTTGCGGTGAAAACACCAGCCGATCATCTTGTTACCTACAATCTTCGTGGTCTCGACGTTGGTGCTCCCGCCCAACATTGCGCGGTCAAACGTCGGCCGGCTGCGCCTCCAGCAGGTGTTTCGTGCACGAGCCAATTGCCGGTTGGCGTCGATTTACGATCATGGCGCATCTCTTGCTTAGCTAACGTATTGCGACATCCCTGCCGCCTGCCTGTGGCGCGGACGCGAAGCAAGCGCGCAACGCGAACATCCGGGTGCGTCGCGGGACGAATACAGTGACCCTTCGAAGCCAAGGAATGTTGTGTACAAGTCAAAGAAAACTTCGGATTGCGCGTGGCCTGGCGGCAAGCCCGCAACGGTCGCTCTGCCGGCCGCGAGGCATTCGTGCGGCCACACTCGCGATCGCAACGACATTGTTGCGGACGTACCTGCAGGCGATGCAGATGCGGCGGCCCGGCATGCGACGGTGGCGCGACATGCCGCTCTCGCGAAACCTGGGCGCTGAGCACGTCATGCGAAGCCGCTCCGCGTCCAGGCGAGCACTCGACCTGTTGCGTTGGGCGCTGTTGGTCGCCTGCACAGCGGCGGGCACGCACGCGATCGCCGGCGAGTTCATGTTCATGCCGAGCGTGGCGCTCGCGCGCCAGAACCCGACGGCGCAGGATCCGACACTGGAACGGCAGCAGATCATCGCCGACTTCTTCTACTCGGCCGATATCGGATCGTTTCGGTTTCTTGCCGAGGTGCAGCTCGACAACAATGGAAGCGAGGTCGAACGGTTGCAGGCAGGCTGGCGCTTCTCGCCTGACGTCTCGCTCTGGTTCGGCCGCTACCACAACCCGATCGGCTACTGGAACGTGGAGCATCACCACGGTCACTTCATGGAGACGAGCGCCGAGCGGCCGCAGATCATAGAGTTCGAGGACGAGGGCGGGCCGCTTCCGATTCATCTGGTGGGCGGGCTCCTGACCGGAGCGCACGCCATCGGCGACGGCAGCCTTCACTACGATTTCGGCGTCGCGGCGGGCCCGAGAGTGCTGAACGGCGAATTCGAGCCGATCAATGTCGTGCAGGATCCCCGCTTCACCGCACTGGCGCTCGTCGCGCGCGCGACCTACCGGCCGGATGCGACGCTGGACGATCAATACGGCGTTTCCATCGCGCGGACCAAGATTCCCATCCAGGGCGCCGAATACCAGGCCATGCAGCAGGACCTGGCGGCGTTTTACCTGAGCCGGGACTTCGACCAGCTCCGGGTTTTCGGCGAAGTGTTTCGCGTTTCGCAGCGCTTGCTGGAAGGTCCGGGGCCCGCGTGGCCTTCCTATTGGGCCGGTTACGCGCAAGCCGAGTACAAGATCGTACCGGGCGTCTGGACCGCTTTCGCGCGTTATGAGGCCATCTCTTCGCGCCTGACCGAAAACTACATCACCCAGTTTCCCAAGCTTTCCAAGCAAAGGGAAATTGTCGGAGCGCGTTGGGATTTCTACCAGAACCACGCGCTGAAGCTCGAGTACGTCCGCGATGTGAGTCCGGGCGGCATCACAACCAACGGGATCGAGCTCCAGTGGAGCGCAATGTTTCATTGACCGGTATTGCCATCGCACTGCTGGTCGGCGCGATCGGCTTGGTAGGGCCTCGTCTTGCCGACGCGGCCGAGCCCAAGCTCGTCCTCGTCGCCAGCGCCAAGTCGGCGATGGCGCCGATCTCGGCGGCCGAGGCGCGCCGGCTCTATCTGGGCGTGCCGCTGGTGCAGGACGGGCATGAAGTCGCGCCCCTGCGCAATGGCGCGGATCCGGGTACGCACGAGCTGTTCCTGCAGCGCGTGCTGTTCATGTCGGCGCAGGCCTACGAGCGGCAGATGTCGGGCCGCGTGTATCGGTCGGGAGGAAACCGGATACCCGAATACGCCAATCAGCGCGAATTGGTCGACAGGCTCGTGAGCGAGCCGTGGTCGGTGACCTACATGTCGCTGGAAGCGGCTTCGGGCCAGCCGAATCTCAAGATCGTGTCGATCCCATGAACAGGATGGCCCGCTTCTACCGGAGCTTCATCGGCCGCACGGTGCTCGCGGCGCTGTTCATGCATACGCTGCTGGCGTTTTTTCTCGCGGCCGGCATCTACCGCATCATTGCCGGCGATCTGAAGGACGAGTTCGTCAACTACAGTCGCTCGCAATCCCGCCAGTTCGGCATGTCGCTCGACGGCCAGGCGTCGGCGTCGTCGATCAAGATCATGATGCAGGACTGGCTGTTGAGCGGGCAGCTCGCCACCGCCGAACTCGTGGTCGCAGACGGAGGCGTCATCTCGACCCACGACGCGCCTCGGGACGATCCGCGGGCCTTCATCGAGGACTTCGGCTTCGACGAACGCGCAACCGATGTGTACTCGATCGCAGTCCCGGTCAATCCGGCGAACGACGAGCTTCGCGGCGTGCTGCATCTCGGGTTCGACAAGCGCCCGGTGAAGGATCGCATCCACCTGCTTTACGAACGCGGCCTTTACCTGATTCTCGGCTATCTGGCAGTCGGCCTGCTGCTGGCGTGGGGATCCGGTACCCTGCTCAGCCGCTCGATCCGCCAGTTGCGCGACGCCGCACGGCGCGTCGCCATCGGCGATACGGATCAGGCTCTCGAGATCAAGACGGGTATCGCCGAAATCTCCAGCCTCACCCAAAACCTGGAATTCATGCGCAAGGAGCTCCTGCGCCGGGGCAAGGAGCTGCAGACGCTCGCCTACTACGATGGCCTGACCGGTTTGGCGAACCGCACGCTGTTCAATCAGCGACTGACCGCCGCGCTGATGGTGGCGCGACGCGACCACGCGAAGCTCGCGGTGCTCTATCTCGACCTCGATCGGTTCAAGCGCGTCAACGATACGCTCGGCCATGCGGCGGGCGATCAGCTGCTGAGCAGCGTGGCCACGCGATTGCAGGAGTGCCTGCGCTACGACGACCTGGTCGCGCTCGTCAATACGGACTCGTCGTCGGACTCCGTGGCGCGGCTGGGCGGCGACGAATTCACGATACTGCTTCCCCACGTCGCCGAGGATGGCGACGCCGGCGAGGTCGCCGACCGGATCCTGGCGGCACTGTGCAAGCCCATCGTGATCGGCGAGCATCAAGTGTACGCGACGGGCAGCATCGGCATCGCCCTCTACCCTCTGGACGGCACGGATGCGCCGACGCTGCTGAAGAACGCGGACACCGCGATGTATCACGCCAAGCAGCGCGGCAAGAATTCCTTCCACTACTACCACGATTCGATGAACGTGACGGCTGCGTCGCGCCTGGATCTGGAAAGCGAGCTGCATTGTGCGATCGAGCGCGACCAGCTGGTTCTGTTCTACCAGCCGCAGCTCGTAACGCATACCGGCGAGCTGGTCGGCGCGGAGGCTCTCATCCGCTGGCGGCACCCGGCGCGCGGTTTGCTGCCTCCGTCGGAATTCATCCAGCTTGCAGAGGAATCCGGGTTGATCATACCGATCGGGGAGTGGGTCATCCGGACCGCGTGCGCGCAGTTGCAGGAGTGGAACAAGATGAAGCTTCCGAAGATGCGCATTTCCGTGAACGTCTCCGCACAGCAGTTTCAACAGGCTTCGTTTGTGCAGACCGTGGCGCGCTCGGTCAAGGATTTCGCGGTACCTCACGGTTCGCTGGCGCTCGAGATCACCGAAACCGCGCTGATGACCAACGAGGAAGGGGCGATACATCAGCTCGAGGAATTGAGGTCCATCGGGGTCGAGCTTTCGATCGACGATTTCGGTACCGGCTACTCCTCGCTGGGATATCTGAAGCGGTTCTCGGTCGAGGCCCTGAAGATCGATCGCTCGTTCATCCAGGACATTCCGGGGAACTCGCACAACGCGGCGATCGCCAAGGCCATTCTCGCGCTGGCGCGGAGCCTCAACTTGGGCGTTATCGCGGAGGGCGTCGAAACCCTCCAGCAGCGACAGTTTCTCATCGACCACGGATGCGCTGAAATGCAGGGCTACCTCATTTCGCGGCCGCTGCCCGCAGAGGCCTTTGCCCAGTTCGTCGGCCGACCGTCGGCGGTGCGGCGCCCGATCAACGTTTGCCGCGTGGCCAGCAGCGCCTGATCACCCTCCGGGGCGCTCGCGAGGCCGGATGCTCGCCTCGTCGCTCGTTCGACCGCACGGCGGCGGGTCGCCGCGGTTTCGCTTCTGTCGAACTCTCTTTGAGCCTCGCGCAGTGGCGTGCTAACGTTGAATCTTCTGTCCGCGCCGAGCCAGTGCGCCCGATGATTTCGTCTCCCCATTTCAAGAGTGGTCCGCACCATGAGTGACGAAGGCTACCTGCGTCAGCCGACGCTGCGCGACGAAGCGATTGTCTTCATCTGCGACGACGATCTCTGGCGGGTCGACGCTTCCGGCGGCGTCGCGCGCCGGCTGACCGCGGGACTGGGCGAGCCGTCGACGCCCGCGCTGTCTCCTGATGGCCGGTGGATCGCGTACGTCGGGCGCGACGAACAGCACCCCGAAGTGCACCTGATGCCGGCCGACGGGGGGCCGTCGCGGCGCATGACGTGGCTCGGCCCGGATGTGATGGTGCGGGGATGGACGCCCGACGGACGCATACTCTTCGTCACGACGCACGGCCAGCCGTTTTTCCGGAACTACCGCGCGTTCACGCTGGGAATCGGCGACGCGCTGCCCGAGATGCTTCCCTGGGGGCAGGTCAATCATTTCGCGTTCGGCCCGAACGGCGCGGCGGTGATCGGACGCAATACCGCCGATCCCGCACGCTGGAAGCGCTATCGCGGCGGCACTGCCGGGCATCTGTGGATTGACGCTTCCGGCAACGGCGCGTTTCGGCGCATGACCGAACTTGCGGGCAACATCACGAGCCCCATGTGGGTCGGCGAGCGCATCTATTTCCTTTCGGACAGCGAGGGCATCGGCAATCTGTATTCCTGCCTGCCGGACGGCTCCGCCCTGCGCCGGCATACGGACCACGACGATCATTATGCCCGCCACGCGCAGACCGACGGACGGCGCATCGTCTATCAGTGCGGGGCGCAGATCTGGTTGTTCGATCCGCAGAGCGAGCGCGCCGAATGCGTCGATGCGCGCGTTCCATCGCATCGCACGCAGGCGGCTCGCCGATTCGCGCCCGCGCCGGATCATCTGCGGGGATTCAGCGTGCATCCGACGGGCCACAGCCTCGCCGTCGATGCGCGCGGCAAACTCTTCACGTTCGCGATGTGGGAAGGTGCGGTGGTGCAGCATGGCGCGGCAGACGGTGTCCGCTATCGCCTGGGCCAATGGCTCGCCGACGGCAAGGCGCTCGTGGCCGTGAGCGACGCATCGGGCGAGGAGCGCATCGAAGTGATCGAGAGTAGCCGCACGCGGTCGCTGCCCTGGGACGTCGGTCGCGTGCTCGCGATGCACGTGGCGCCTTGCGGCAACAAGGTCGCGCTCACCAATCATCGCAACGAAGTGCTGGTCGGCGATCTCGACAGCGGCACGCTCGCGGTTGTGGACCGCAGCGACTCGGCGCGCACCGAGGAGCTTGCCTGGTCCCCGGACGGTGCGTGGCTTGCCTACCCGTTCTGGACGAGCGTTCGGCATTGCGCGATCAAGCTTCACGAGCTGGCGACACGGCGGAGCGATTTCGTCACGCAGCCCGAATTTCGCGACTACTGTCCGGCCTGGGATCCCGACGGCAAGTACCTGTACTTCCTGTCGGTGCGCACGTTCGACCCGGTCTACGACAACGTGCAGTTCGAATTGAGCTTCCCGCGCGCGTCGCGTCCCTACCTGATTGCGCTGCAGGCGGATGGACGCCCGCCGTTCGATCCTGCGCCAAAGGGTCTCAAACCGGCCGAGAAGAATCCCGGCGCGAAGAAGGACGACGCCAAGCCGGCGATCGAAATTTCGGTCGAACGCCAGGGCATCGCGCGCCGGATTGCCGCGTTCCCGGTACCCGAGGGCCGCTACGGACAAATTGCCGGAATTGCCGGCAAGGCTGTGTGGACAGCGTTGCCGGTTCCCGGCGCGCACGGACGCGGCGGCCATAAGGAAACGCCGGGGCGCGTCGATGTTTTCGACTTCGAGACACTCGCGACCGAGACCCTGGTCGCGAAGGCGGATCAGTTTGTACTGTCGCAGGATGGTCGAACGCTGGTCGTGCGCGAGGGCAAGCGCCTGCGCGCCCTGGACGCGGGCAGGAAACCCGACGCCAAGGAGGGCGCCGGTGGCGATTCCGAAGCGCCGTCGCGCAAGAGCGGATGGATCGATCTCGGGCGCATTCGGCTGTCCGTGGAACCGCGACAGGAGTGGCGCCAGATGCTGCGCGAAGTATGGCGGCTGCAGCGCGACCAGTTCTGGGTCGCCGACATGTCCGGCGTCGATTGGGACGCGGTCTATCGCCGTTACGAGCCATTGCTCGACCGCGTGGCCACGCGCGGCGAGCTCTCCGATCTGATCTGGGAGATGCAGGGTGAACTCGGCACGTCGCACGCCTACGAGCTCGGCGGCGACCATCGGCGTCCGCCGTCAGTAGCGCTCGGCCTGCTTGCCGCCGATCTCCGTCTGGCCGCCGACGGCACGAGTTACGCAATATCGCACATCGTTACGGGCGATCCGTGGGACGCCGCGTCGGATTCACCGCTTAACGCCATCGGCGTCGCCGCCAAGCCCGGCGAGCGCATCGTGGCCGTCAACGGCCAGGCCGTATCGCGCGAACGCCCGCCGCCGGCGCTTCTGGTGCACCAGGCGGGCATGAAAGTCGAACTCGAGCTTGCGCCGCCCGCGGCCGGCGCCGCACCGGTTGCCGGGCGCACCGTGCTGGTGACCACGCTCGCCGACGAGGGGCCTGCGCGGTATCGGGAGTGGGTGGAGCGCAATCGAGCCTGGGTGCACGAGAGTTCGGGTGGCCGCGCCGGATATCTCCATCTTCCGGACATGATGTCGGCCGGCTTCGCCGAGTTCCACCGCTACTTTCTCGCCGATTGCGATCGCGAGGCGCTGATCGTGGACGTGCGCTACAACCGCGGAGGCCACGTATCGGAACTGCTGCTCGAAAAGATCGCGCGCCGGCGGGTCGGATACGCGTTGCAACGGTGGGGGCAGCCGGTGGCTTACCCGAGCGAGTCGCCCGCCGGTCCGGTCGTTGCGCTGACCAACGAGCACGCGGGCTCCGACGGCGACATCTTTTCGCACTGCTTCAAGCTGATGGGAATCGGCCCGCTGCTGGGCACCCGCACCTGGGGTGGCGTGATTGGCATCTGGCCGCGGCATCTGCTGGTGGACGGCACGGAGACGACCCAGCCCGAGTTCTCGTTCTGGTTCAAGGACGTCGGCTGGTCCGTCGAGAACTATGGAACGGATCCGGATATCGAAGTCGACAATGCCCCGCAGGATTACGCCTTGCAGCGCGACCGCCAGCTCGAAAAAGCGCTGGAGATCGCGCTCGCGCGTCTCGATACGACCGATATCGTTCGTCCGCAGTTCGGCATCCGACCTGTTCTCTCGCGGGAGCCGCTGCCGCCGCGCCGCTGACGCATACCCGGCGCCAGCGGCCGGAGGGGGCACCGGCGGTGCTCGCGGTAGCGAACTCCGAGCGTGGATGCCCGGACCGCGGCGCGGCCTCTGCTGCGAAGCGACGTCCCCTTGACAGGGTCTTGTTGTCACGACTACGGTAAGCGACCTGGAATGTCGACCCTGCCGAAGTTGCACCTGGCGACGACCGTGAGATTTCTCGCGAAGGACAAGGGTTGGCGCCGGTAGCTTGCGCCATCGGAGAATCGTAAACTCCGGAAAGTCGACGTAGCGTGTCTTTCGTCGCAATGGCAGTCGTGAGAGGGTCCAATGGCTAAACTCAACATCAATGGCAAGAACCGCGACGTGCAGGCGGAGTCCGACACGCCGCTGCTGTGGGTCATTCGCGAGCAGGTGGGGCTCACCGGCACCAAGTATGGCTGTGGCGTCGCCCAATGCGGCGCCTGCTCCGTGCACATCAACGGCGAGATTCGCCGGTCCTGCTCGATCCCCGTGGGAAGCGTGAAGCCCACGGACCGGATCGTCACGATCGAAGGGCTGTCGGCGACGCGATCGCATCCGGTGCAAAAAGCCTGGGCGGCGCTCGACGTGCCGCAGTGCGGGTATTGCCAATCGGGGCAGATCATGGCGGCGGCGGCGCTTCTCGCGAAGACGCCGCATCCGTCCGACCAGGACATCGATGAGGTGATGACCAATATCTGCCGGTGCGGCACCTATCAGCGCATCCGGGCTGCGGTGCACATGGCGGCGGCGACAGCCAAGGGCGCACGCGTTGCGTCGTCGGCCGATAGCGAGCGCGAGACCGAGCCGCGGGGAAATGCATCATGAAGAAGATGATCCGCGAGAAAGCCACGAATCTTTCGCGTCGCAGGTTCATCGTCCGTTCCGCCGTGGCGACGGGCGGCGGTCTGGCCCTCGGATTCCAATTGCCTTTCGGTATCGATTCGGCCGCGGCGGCGGGCGCCGCCGGCAACCCCGAACTCAATGCCTGGGTGGTCGTCAATCCCGATAACACGTGCGTGATCCGCATCGCGCGCTCGGAAATGGGCCAGGGAACGCTTACGGGGCTCGCCCAGCTCGTCGCCGAAGAGCTCGAGTGCGATTGGAGCAAGGTCACCACGGAGTCGCCCACGCCCGGCGAAAATCTTGCGCGCAAGCGCGTTTGGGGCGAGATGGGGACCGGCGGGAGCCGCGGCATTCGCACCTCGGAAGACTATGTGCGTCGCGGTGGCGCTGCCGCGCGCATGATGCTGCTGCAGGCGGCGGCGGACGAGTGGAAGGTGCCGGTCGCCGAGGTCACCGTGGCCAATGGCGTCATTGCGCATGCGGCTTCCAAGCGCAGGACGACCTACGGCAAGATGGCCGCCGCCGCATCGAGGCTGACGCCGCCGGACCCGAAGAGCATCAAGCTCAAGGATCCGAAGGACTGGACGATCGCGGGCAAGCCGATGAAGCGTCTCGACACGGCGCCCAAGCTCGACGGCAGCCTCGTCTACGCGATCGACGTCAAGCTGCCGGGCATGCTTTGCGCGGCAATACGGGATTGTCCGGTGTTCGGCGGGACGCTCGTCAGCTTCGACGAGTCGAGGATTGCGGGCCTTCCGGGCGTGCGCCGCGCCGTCAGGGTGAATGCGACGACCGTGGCCGTCGTCGCCGATACGTGGTGGAGGGCCAAGGTCGCGCTCGATGCGCTGCCCATCGTCTGGGACGAGGGCTCCAACGCGTCGCGCTCGAGCGCCATGATTGCGGAGCACCTCAGGGAAGGGCTGACGGCGCAGACGGCCTACGCCGCCCGGCAGGAAGGTGACGCGCTGAAAGCGATCGCCGGCGCCGCGAAAAAGGTGGAAGCCGTCTACGGCACGCCTTTCCTAGCGCACGCGACGATGGAGCCGATGAACTGTACCGCGCGGGTGTCGGCGGACCGCGCCGAAATTTGGGTGGCGACCCAGAACGGGGAGGCCTCGCTGGCCGCCGTGTCCGAGGAGTCCGGATTGCCGCTGGAGAAGTGCGAGGTCTACAAGCATTTTCTCGGGGGCGGTTTCGGTCGGCGCGGCGGCGCGCAGGATTACGTCCGGCAGGCGGTGGCCATTGCCAAGCAATTTCCGGGGGTCCCGATCAAGATGATCTGGAGCCGCGAGGAGGACATGGCGCACGATTTCTACCGGCCGATATCGCAATGCCGGCTCACGGCCGGGATCGACGAAAGCGGCGGGCTCGTCGGATTGCACGTCCGCGTGTCGGGTCAGTCGATCAACGCGTTCCTGAATCAGGCAGCCGCCAAGGATGGCAAGGACGACCGGCAGCTCCAGGGATATTACGAAAAACCGGGAGACGCGCAGCTCGGTTACACGGTGCCGAACCTGCTGATCGAATATGCGATGCGCAACACGCACGTCCCGGTCGGCCCCTGGCGAGGCGTGAACACCAACCAGAACGCCGTGTACATGGAATGCTTCATGGACGAGGCGGCCATGGCGGCCGGCGCCGACCCGCTCCTGTTCCGCCGCGCGCTGATGAGCAAGCATCCCAAGCACCTGGCCGTGCTGAATGCGGCGGCGGCGAAAGCGGACTGGGGCAAGCCGCTGCCTCCTGGCATCCATCGCGGAATCGCGCAATTCATGGGGTATGGCAGCTACTCGGCGGCGGTGGCCGAAGTCTCGGTGAGCGACAAGGGCAAGGTAAAGGTTCACCGCATGGTGCTCGCGCTCAACTGCGGTCACGCCGTCAATCCCGACCAGATCGCGGCCCAGGTCGAGGGTTCGGTGGCCTACGGCCTTTCCGCCACTTTCTATGGCGAGTGCACGGTCGAGAACGGACGCACGGTGGAGCAGAATTTCCACACCTACGAAATCCTGCGTCTCGCGGAAATGCCGAAGGTCGAAACCGTGATCGTGCCCACCTACGATTTCTGGGGCGGAGTCGGGGAGCCTACGATCTGCGTGGTGGCTCCCGCGGTTCTCAATGCCGTGTCATCGGCCATCGGCAGGCGGGTGCGCAGCCTGCCGCTCAAGAACCAGACCGCCGTCCTGTCGACGAAGGCATGACGGCAGGCGCCCGCAGCGGCCCCGGGTGCCTGCATCGGCGCCATGGCTCCGTCCGATTTGCGTTTGGACAGGTTCCGGTGCTTGCATTGCTGGTCATGACATCATTGCTTGCGGGAGTCGCGCGCGCCGACGATTCGATCGCCGCGGCGACGTTGTCGTCGCGGATTGTCGGCGATGGCATTCCCGAGCCGCTTGCTGCCGAGTCCGGTGACGCGCTGCGCGGACGGGCGCTCCTCGCCGCGCGGGAATCCGCGAATTGCGTGCTGTGTCACGCGCTGCCGGATCGCGCCATCGGCACTGCGGGCGACCTCGGCCCCACGCTCGCCGGGGTCGGCTCACGACTCAGTGCGCCGCAAATTCGCCTGCGCGTCGCCGACAACCTGCGCCTCAATCGGGCGACGATCATGCCGAGTTATTTCAAGGTCGACGGTCTTGATCGTGTCGCGTCGAAATACCTTGGCAAGACCATTCTCAGTGCGTCTGAGATCGAGGACGTTGTCGCGTACCTCGCCACGCTGCGATGAATGCGCTCGGCGCCGGACGGCTTCGTGCGCGGCGGCGCGTGCTGCGGGGTGCCGGTCTGCTCGCCATCACCCCCTGGTTGAGCGCGCATGCGCAGCAACGCGAACTTCCGGCCCTTGCCGCCTTGTCCGGGTTCCTGGCCGGGCGGTCGCCGCGATGGGAGCGCCTGCGCCTCGACCTGCCCCAGCTCGCCGACAACGGCCTGGTCGTGCCGATGAAGATCGCTGTCGCCGGGCCTTTCGCCCCGGGACCCCACATCACCGCAATCCATGTGTTCTCGGAACTCAATCCGGTGCCGGAAATGGCAGTGTTCGAGTTTCCCGTCCCGCTCGAACGGATCGAACTGGAATCGCGCGTCCGCCTCGCGGGCACGCAGCGTGTCGTCGCGATCGCCACGATGAGCGACGGCGTTCTGCTCGCGGCCGTCGCCGAAGTCGTTGTAACGCTGGCCGGCTGCATGGATGGCACTTAAGGAACCCCTGATGCCCGACGCACGCATCAACGTGCCCGCCGGCGTTCGGCGTGGCGAGGCCTTCGAAGTGCGGATCTCCATTCGCCATCCGATGGAGACCGGCTATCGTACCGACGACATCGGCAAGTCGATCCCGCGCAATGTCATCCGCACATTCACCTGCCGCTACAACCGCGAGAACGTGTTCTCCGCGCGGTTCAGCCCCGGGATTGCCGCCAACCCCTACCTGCGGTTCTTTGTCACGGCCCGGGACTCCGGTGAACTGACTTTCGAGTGGATCGACGATGACGGAGTGCGGGGTGGCGATCGCGTTGCCGTGACCGTTGTCTGATGCTGCGCGCGCTCATCGGTGTGCTCGCGATCTGCGCTGCGGTGGCCGGCGCGGAGGAACGCGCGATCCCGCTGTCGGCACTGCGATCCGGCATCGCGTTTGCCGGCGCGGACGTTCGCGCCATGCAGGCCGATGACGTCGCGAATCCCGGCTTGTTGTGGGTGGAACGCGGCGAGAAACTGTGGGGTGCTCCGACGGGTGCGACGGAGCGCAGCTGCGCGTCGTGCCACGGCAACGCGCGCGCGACCATGCGCGGGGTGGCGGCGCGCTATCCTGCGCGCGATGCGGCTACGGGTTCGCTGTTCGACGTCGAGGCACGCATCAACGATTGCCGCGCGAAGCGGCAGCAGGCGAGTGCCTTGCCGCGCGAATCGGACGACCTCCTTGCGCTGACGGCCTATGTTGCCTACCAGTCGCGCGGATTGCCGATCGCGGCGGCGATCGACGACTCGAGTCGCGCCGCGTTCGAGCGCGGACGTGCGTTTTACGACCGCCGACATGGCCAGATGAATCTCAGTTGCGCGCACTGTCACGACCAGAACTGGGGCAGGCGGTTGTTCGCGGAAACCGTCAGCCAGGGTCACGTCAATGCATTTCCGGCCTATCGCCTCGAGTGGCAGAACCTGGGATCCCTGCAGCGGCGAATCCGCGCCTGCCTGTTCGGCATTCGTGCGGAGATGCCGCCCCCGGGCGCCGCAGAGCTCACCGAGCTCGAACTGTTTCTGGCGTGGCGCTCGGAAGGGCTGCCGATCGAGACCCCGGGCGTACGGCGATAGCGGGTTGCGCGGGCGCATCCGTGGCGTCCATGGCGAGGGTGAGCGGCCTTCGTGCTTGAAGGGAGCATTGTTTCTCGCGGTGGAATGAATGGCGTCGATAATCTGTTGCCAATCGATGCTCTCCGGGCCGGCAACGGTGTCCGCGAGCCGGCGGCACGACGATTCAAGGAGACCTCAATGAATTTGCAACAGATGGCGGGATTGGTGGCGGGCATCGTATTCGCTGCGTCCGTTGCGCAAGCGCAGACCAGCGTGCGGGTGCGCGGGACCATTGCCGGAGTCGACGGCAAGTTCCTGCTGGTCAAGTCGCGCGATGGTCGCGACCTCAAGCTCGAGCTGGCCGACAATCTGACCGTCGCCGTCGCCAAGGCCGTGCGGTTCGAGGACCTCAAGCAGGGCGACTATGTCGGATCCACGACCAAGGCCGGGGCCGATGGCACCCACGTGGCACTCGAGGTCCATTACCTGGCGCCTACCGTGCCGGAAGGACAGGGCCCGTGGGACCTGCAGCCGGGATCGACGATGACCAACGCCAACGTGGCGTCGATGGTCATCGGCACGGGCACGCGCGAACTGACGCTGCAATTCAAGGGCGGCACGCAGAAGATCCTGGTTCCCGAGGGTGTTCCGATCGTCCGCACGGTGCCTGGCAGCCGTACCGATCTGGTCCCCGGTGAGTACGTCTTCCTCGCGGCGCAGGCGGGTACGGACGGCACGTTGACGGCGGCACGCGTTCAGGTCAGCAAGGATGGTGTGAAGCCGCCGCAATGACGGCCGCTCCATTCGCCAAGGGTCAACGCCACGCGGTCAGGTCGGACGGCGGGCGCGAATTCGACCTGCCCGGTCATGCCTGGTCGGCTTCTTCGTCGATGCTGCGCAGTTCCTGGATCCGGGGCATTTTTTCCGGATCCACCGACAGCGCGTCGACCAGGCTGGTTCGCCCCCTGTAATTTGACGGTACGAACGGCACCGGAAGGGGCTGCGAAACCGCGCTGTGAAACCGTACGAACTGCCCAAGAAAATCGATGCGCCGGTTCAGCGTGATCGCGTTCGACGCCTGCGCGCCTTCACGGTCCCGCACCACCAGGTCGTAGGGCGTGCGTTGCAACAGATCGTGCAGGTCGATCTCGAGTTTGCCGCATTCGTTTTCGTTGGCGGGCCGAAAGTGCAGCACCCGGACAGCACCCCGGCGCGTGTCGCTGACTCGTGGAGGAAACCGGTCGGAGGTCAGCGCCGCCGCTTCCGTGGTGGCGCGGTCCGGAAACATGAGAAAGACGTCCAGAAACACGCGAGCGCTTTCCGCCTTCGCCGAAATTACCTTTGGTTTGCGGTGTTCACGGACTGCGTCGTGTCCGACCGGCGGGCCGTATGCAGCATGACACGGACGCAATGCCCGGCAATCAGGACATACACGACGGCGACCACCCAGCACGCCGCCGCGGGCATGCCGGTAAGCCCGAAGAAGAACGGGAGCGCGCTGGCGCATGCGCTCGTGAGCATCGCGGTCGCCGCCACCACGGTACCTCCCAGGCTCACGCCCACCCGATCGTGGTCTGCCGCTTTGCCGCGCGCGGCAATGGCAACGGGATGGGTGCTGTCGAAGTCGACGCGCGCCGGGTATTTCGACCCCGGTGGCAAGAAGTGAGCGATGAACATGGCGATGCCTCCATCAGGATGGACAAAGCACTGTGGACAAACTCCACGAAGCTTCCGAAGCAAGTTGCATGCCGATTTGTTGCAAGGATCGAGGCAGGCGGGAGCAGATCGCCTTGGAGTCTTGTGCCGTACAGCGCTGACGCGGTCGGCACCCGGTTCCCCAATGCGGTTCACAGGTCGCGGCGCACCTGCCGCGAATGGTGCTGACGCCAAGAACAAGTGCCGGATCGACACCCCCGGTGGCTTGACGTCCCGACGCGCGATCGCAAGTACGGCTGGATCGATTGCGCAGGTCGAAAGGCGGAAGGTCGATGCCCGCCGCTCCACGTCACTTGAGCGTCACGCTGCGGGCGGCCACAATGGCCCGACCGGGATCGAAGGAGGGTCCATGCGGACGGCGCCTCCGCCGTCCGGTCACGCCGACGCACATGCCGGCACACCGGAGGTCGCATGCCCACTATCGCAGGAGTGCATTGAAGACCGCGATGGCTTCGCAGCGCCGGCCGCCGACGTGGCGCATTCGATGTGCGCGGCGCAACGATCTGGGTCTGGCGCCGGCCGAATTCGCGATCCTCCGACGACTGTCAACGCCGTCGAAGATTCAGGCCTTCGTCAATGCGATACCGACCAATCACGAACTGGGTGGCGAAACGATCCTTTCGGTCCGGGAAGTGTTGCGGCGTCGCCGCGCGCATTGCATCGAGGGCGCGTTCCTTGCCGCCTGCGCACTATGGGTTCACGGGGAACCGCCGCTGGTCCTGCATCTTGATTGCGATGCCAGCGACGATCCGCACGTCGTTGCGCTTTTTCGTCGCGCGGGTGCGTGGGGCGCGATTTCAAAGACCAACGGGGCGGCGCTCCGCTACCGCGATCCGATCTACCGGAGCCTGCGCGAGCTCGCGCTTTCGTACTTCCACGAGTACTGCAACACCGGTGGCCGCAAGACATTGCGGAGCTATTCGACGGCTTTCGACCTGCGGCGGCTCGATCCGGGACTCTGGGTGACGCGCGATCGCGCGTGCCGCGAGGCCAATGACCGGCTGGCGGCGGCGCGGCATTACCTGCTCATTTCGCCGCGTCAGGAAAATCTGCTGACGCGCCGCGATCCGTTCGAGAGGCGAGCGGCGAAACTGGTCGAATACCCGAGGCCGCCATCGCCCGAGCGTTAGGTTCCTTGGAGTCTCAGAGGTTGGTCGGCGATGTTTGGCGAACCAGCATTGCGCCGGCCGGCAGCGTCGCTATCCGCGACGGGCCATTTCCGCGGCCAGCAGCAGGGCGGCGCGCGTCGCGCCGAGATTGGCGGTGCCGCGGCCCGCGATTTCGTAAGCGGTGCCGTGTGCCGGCGTGCAGATCGGGAATGGAAAGCCGCCGAGCAGCGTGACGCCGCGATCGAACCCCATGAGCTTCATCGCGATCTGCCCCTGGTCGTGGTACATCGTCAGGACCGCGTCGAAATCGCCGCGGCGGGCGCGCACGAACACGGTATCTGCCGGAAAGGGCCCTTCGGCGCCGAGGCCCTGCGCCTTTGCCCGTTCCACGGCCGGCGCGATGACGTCGATCTCCTCGCGCCCGAAATTGCCGCCGTCGCCCGCGTGGGGATTCAGCGCGGCGACCGCGATGCGCGGGGGATCGAAGCCGGCGGCGCGCAATGCTGCGGTGGTCAGCTCCAATGCCTTGACGATCCCTTCGACGGTGAGCAGCGAAGGCACGCGCGCAATCGGCACGTGCGAGGTGACGCGCGCGTTCCACAGACCTTCGAGGATATTGAATTCGGTGGCCGGGCCCGAGGTTCCCAGGACGCCGGCGGTGAATCCGATCTCGTCGTCGTAGGTCGGCTCCGCGAGCCGCATCGCCTGCTTGTTGAACGGCGTGAAGCACACGGCGTCCGCTTTGCCATCGGCGACGAGCCGCAAGGCGTGGCGGTAATTGGTCAGCGCGAAGCGGCCGCCTTCCCGCGCGGCCACGCCGCGTTCGATGGTCGCCGGATCGAGGTGGCCGAGGTCGACAAACACCGGCCGGTCACCGTCGGGTATCGCGTCCCCGCTACGCACTTCCTGGACATCCGGCGCGAGGCTTGCGACCTTCGCCCCGTCGTCGAAGACGCGCCTGTCGCCGATGACGATCATCCGCGCCGCGGCGCGCGCTTCATCGAGCGCGACGATCTTCGCGGTCAATTCCGGGCTGATGCCCGCCGGATCGCCCATCGCCAGCGCGATCACCGGCCTGTTGCCCACCGTTGCGTTCAACCTGTCCTCCATCTGAAATGGGCGACCGCGCACCGCGTGGCCGCGCGGCGCCTCATGGCCCCATCGCCAGGCGCGGAATCCAGGTCGTGAGCCCGGGGATGTACGTGATAAGCAGCAGCGTGATGCCCAGCGGGAGATAGTACGGCATCATTTCCCTCAGTACATCCTTCATCGTTACCTTGGCGATGTCGGCGACGAGGAACAGCGCGAGGCCCATCGGCGGTGTCAGGAGGCCGATCATCAGGTTGAACACCACGACCATGCCCAGATGCACGGGATCGACTCCCGCCGCCACCAGCGGCTTGGCGATGATCGGGGCAATCACCAGGATCGCGGTGGTGCTGTCGAGGAACATGCCGACGGCAATGAGCAGGATGTTGACGATCAGCAGCAGGATGTACGGATTGGTCGAGATCGCCAGCATCATCGCGGTGAGTTTCTGCGGCACCGATTCGACCGAAAGTATCCAGCCGAAGAGTGCCGCGACGGCGACGATCAGCAGAATCCCTGCCGATGCCCGAATCGTCTCGTACGCGGCGTCGAGCACGCCTTTCCACGTCAGTTCCCGGTAGAACAAACTGCTGATCAGCATCGCGTACAGCACGGTGACCGAGGCGATTTCGGTGGGCGTGAAATAGCCGGCGAGCATACCGGCGATCAGGATTAGCGGCGCCACGATCGCCGGAAACGCCGGTTTGAAGTCCCGCCACAGTTCGTGCGCTTTCGGCCAGCGTTCCGCGCGGGGATAGTCGCGGCGGATCGCGAGCCACGCGGTCATCAGCATCAGCATCGCGACGCACAGGAGGCCGGGGACGATCCCGCCGAGCAGGAGCTGGATGACAGACACGCCGGTGACGGTGCCATAGATGATCAGCGGAATCGACGGCGGGAAGATCGGTCCGACGATCGCCGACGAACTCGTCACCGCGGCGGCGAACGGCGCGGTGAAGCCCTTGTTGCGCATCGCGTCGATCTCGATCCGGCCCAGGCCGCCGATGTCGGCGAGCGCCGATCCCGACATGCCGGCGAAGATCAGGCTGCCGAAGATGTTGACCTGCGCGAGCCCGCCAGGAAGCCGCCCCGTCGCGGTGTCGGCGAATTTGTAGATGTAGCGCGAAATGCCGGCGCTGTTCATCAGGCTGCCGACGAACAGAAACACCGGCACCGCCACCAGCGGGAACGAATCGAGCGCGTAGAGCGTGCGCTGCGCGACGAGATCGACCGGCAGCCCGTTCGCGAGGATGTAGACGATGCACGGTATGCCGATCGCAAGGACGACCGGAAAGCCCATGACGAACAGCGCCAGGAACGCGAGTATGACGAGGAAGCCTTCCAAGGCGTCGCCTTCAGGTCAGGACCGTATGCTTCTCTTCGGGACGGCGGCGCCGCCACGTGTGCATGAGCATCGCCAGCGTTTCGACGGCCAGCAACAGCGCGCCGACGGCGAGCGGCCCCATGAACAGCCAGAAGGGCATTTCGAGCGTCGCCGTCTGATTCTGCAGATTCTTGCCGATCGTGATCACCGCGGCGACGAATATCACGCCGAACATCACGATGCCCGCGAGTTCGATGCAGAGCTGCAGGTACCAGCGCGGCCTGGGCGGCAGGAGACCCTGGAATTCCTCCATCCGGATCTGTCCGCCTTGCTCCGTCACGTACGAAGCCGCGAGAAACGTGAGGCAGATCAGGAAATAGCGCGCGAGCTCCTCGGCGCCGGACATCGGCACATTGAAGACGCCGCGCATCATGATCTGCGCGAGCGGCGTGATCACCAGCGCGGCGAGCAGCGCGAGGCTGATCCATCGCACCGCGGTGCGAATACCGGCCATCATCGGGATCATCGGGTATCCTCGATCCGCCAGGCATCGCCGGCCAAGGCGCCCTCTACCAGGCCGTACGGAAGGGAGTGACCATGGCTTCAGAAATGGCGTCGTTGCCGCGAACGCGGGAATCCCGTGTCTTGCGTCGGACGTCCCTGGATCCGCGCGTTCGCCGAGGCGACAATCCTATTGTGAACGCGTCGCCCCATTTGGAGATGATAAGTCGGCGCGTCACTGCACCGCGCGGATCTGCTCGATATAACCGGTCCACTCGGGGAAGTCCTTGTTGACCTGGCCCAGCACCGCCTTGCGGAAGCCCTCGATGTCGAGCCCGTCCTTTTCCTCGACGAAAATCATGCCCTTGGCCTCGAGGTCGGCGCGGTACTTGGCGCTGGTGTCGCGGTCCCAGTCGAGAGTCTTCTTGCCCACTTCAGCCATCGTGTCCTCGAGTATCCTGCGGTCGGCGGCCGGGATGCCCTGCCAGACTTTTTCATTGACGAATACCGCCAGCACCGATTGCATGTGATTGGTCATCATCACGTATTTCTGCACCTCGTACAGCTTGAGGTTGTAGATGTTCGGAAGCGGATTCTCCTGCCCGACGACGAGGCCCGTCGCGAGCGCCGTGGCGAGCTCCGACACCTCGACCGGCGTCGCGACCGCTCCCATGCCGGTGATCATCGAGGACCACAGCTTGACCGGCACGCCGCGGTACTTCTTGCCCTGCATGTCCTTCGGGGAGAGCACTTTCTCCTTCGACGTCAGCTCGCGCGTGCCCTGGAAGAAACTGCCGACGATCCGCATGTTGCCCTTGTCGACGAGCTGCTGGTTGATTTCGCGCAATGCGGGCGAAACGCGGGCATCGGTGGCGCGCAGGCTGTGCGCAGGGTCGCGGTAGACGAACGGCGTGTTGAACACCGCGGTGGAAGAGAGGATCTTGCCCAGCGACGCGAAATCGTGGTGCCCCATCGAGATCGCGCCGGACTTGACACCGTCGACCAGCTCGCCGACGCCGCCCAGCTGGGAATTGGGGAACACCTGGATCTCGATGCGGCCGTTGGTGCGCTCCTTGACCAGCTTCGCGACCTCGTCTGCGTACAGCGTCTGCGGCGCATTGGCCACGCCGACGTGCGCGTAGCGGAGCTTGACCTGCGCGTCGGCGGGCGATGCTGCCAGCAGCGCGATGGCCGCTGCTGCCGACAGGATGGTGCCAAGCCTTGTATTCATTGCTCTTCCTCCTTGGGGTGATGGGGATCGAGTCCCTTTGGTCAGTGTGGCCGGTCACGCCGCGCCGTCTCGCTCGTATAGCTTGAATATCGCCGACGTGTCGAGCTCCGCGTAACCGAGGTGTATCAGCATCCGGTACAACGACAGCGCCTCGCCCGTCATCGGTACGGGCGTCTTCAGCGCGCCGGCGAAGGTGTTCACCATTTCGAGGTCCTTCAGCAGCTGGCGCGCATAGCCCTGGGGGGCGAAGTCGCGCCTGGCCATCCGTGGGTAGAGCTTCTGCAGCAGCGTGCCATCGGCGTGGCCGCCGGCCAGGCATTCGGGGATACGCGCCGCATCGATGCCCGCCGCCTCGGCCAGCAGCAGCGCTTCGGCCATCACCGCGTGGCCACAGCCCACGATGAGCTGATTGATCATCTTGGCGACGAGGCCGCTGCCCGTCGGGCCCATGTGCGTGAAGCGCGCTGCGATGTCGGCCATCAACGGGGCAACGCGCTCGACGTCTGCCGGCTCGCCGCCCGCCATCACCGTGAGCGTGCCGGTGCCCGACGCCGGCGGGCCGCCCGACACCGGCGCGTCCACCCAGCCGCAGCCGGTCATCGCGTGGAGCCGCGTCGCAAACGCCTTGCCTTTGTCCACCGGCACCGTCGAGAAATCGACGACGAGCTGCGGTGGCCGCAGCGCTTCCGCCACGCCGCGCTCGCCGAACGTCGCCTGCTCCACGGCGTCGGCAGTCGGCAGGTTGAGGAGCACGATTTCGGCGTCGCGGCTGGCGCCGGCAGGCGAGTCTGCGGCCTCGGCGCCCGCTGCGCGTGCCGCTTCGTTCTTCTCCGGCAGGATGTCGTATGCCGATACGCGATAGCCCAGCGACACGAGCCGCCTGACCATGGGCAGGCCCATCAATCCAACGCCGACGTAGCCGATGCGCGGGTGCGCCATGCGCTCACTCCATTGCGTAGATGCGGATCGCGTTGTCGTGGAACAGACTTTGCTGCTCCGACGGCGTGAAATCCGCGACGATCTCCCGAAATCCGTCGAAGATCGTCCCGAAGGTCGCGCAAATGCTGTCCACGGGGAAGTTGCTCGCGAACATGCAGCGACCGACGCCGAAGAGATCGATTACCGTGCGCACGATGTCGCGATTTGCCGCTACCGTCCAGGGTTGCGCCGGCTGACCGAGGCCCGATATCTTGATCGCGACGTTCGGGCACCCGGCGAGGCCCGTCATCGCGCGTTTCCAGCCGGCGATGCCTTCGATGCTGCGATCGGCGGGCAGCCCCGTGTGATTGAGGATGATTCGCGTGTCAGGAAAATCGGCGGCGAGCCTGGTGGCCTCGGCGAGGTGCCACCACGGCGTCTGCAGGTCGAAGCGCAAGCCGTGGCGCGCCAGAAGCGCATACCCCGCGCGCCAATCCGGGTCGCAGGTGCCGCCCGGCGCGCTGTCCGCCGCCGACCGGTTGGCGCGCGGCTTGTGGCGGACGCTGCGGACGAACGCAAACGCCGCCTGTTGTTCGAGCACGCGAGGTGCGTCGTCCTGGTCGAGCCACGCTTGCGCAACCGCAACCGTCGGCAAGCCGTGCTCGCCGCGGATTCGCTTGATGTAGCGCATCTCGCCGATCGGATCCCGCGGATTCCATTCGGCCTCGACGTAGACGGTCTTCTCGACGCGGTACGGCATGGTGTCGGCCAGGTAGTCGGGCGGCAGATAGCGCCGGCGAATCGCACGATAGTCCCCGTATCGGAAAGGGATCGGCGGCTCGTCGTTGAGCCACGGGTAATAGTTGACGCCGGGATCCCAGAAGTGCTGGTGCGCGTCGACGATCGCCATCCCGCCGCGTTCCGATGGGACAGCCGCTGCGTCAGTCGAGTCTGCCCCCATGCAACATTCCTCCCGTCGACGCGAGCTGCGCTGCAAGGCATGGAGCCGGTCGTCGCGCCGACGTCCCGATATCCGCTTCCGACAGACGTCGAGTTTACTGCATGCGAACGGCGCGGGCTGCGATCGGCGCAAGGCAATCGCGGACACGATCCCCGGACGGATGGCAAATCGTCATCCCGTTGTCGCTACCGGGCGGTAGAGCGGACCCGACGTCAGGTCTTCAGCTGTATCGGCTCGCCATGGGGCGTCCGATGCGCGGCTTCTTTCCACGCCTCGCGCCGCTCCAGCAGCAGCGCATCGGTGACGAGGCCCTTGCGCGCGACGATGCGTTCCAGCGCCGTCATCCAATGGCGATAGTAGTCCTCGCCGGTATCGGCGTCTCCGCGCCTGCGGACTTCGGCGATCACCTCGGCCAGCGCTGCGGCCCACTCGGTCCAGGTGAACGCCCCCCGTTCGTGCAATGCAAGCGTCATGGCGAACGCCTGCGCCTCCCAGGGAGCAGCGAACACCGGGCCTTCGCCGTCGCGATGCAATCCGGCGGGCGCGAAATCCGCCGCCTGCGGTTGCGACAGATCGGCGGAATGGTCGCCGGAAGACGGCGCGTTCGGGTGCATGTCAGCCCGCCTCGAGGTGGGATTCCCAGCAATCGACGTGCACGGCGCGGGCGGTCGTGTCACCTCCCCACAGCTCGCCGGCTGCGAAGCGCACCGTATAGAGCCATTGCGGTTGCTCGCCGATTCCGCGGGCGTTGGCGTCGGGAAAGACATGCGCACCATGGATCGCCACGATCGTCCCGGCTTTGCCACGGCAATACCGGGGGAGGCGCGTATGGGTGGGCGGGTTGATGTTGCGCGTCCGGACCGCATCGCCGACCGCGAACCGCGCGGGAACCGTGATCGAGCGTCGAGTGGTGCCGCCCCGCATCAGCGTGGCTGTCACGCGCTCGGCCTTCAGGACGGGCAGCGAGGCAGGGGGCGAGCCGCGCCGGCGCCCGTCGCGGAGCTCCTCGCGCGAGACCAGACGGCGTTCGAGAAGGAGCTTGATCAGGCCGCGAAACCAGATCTCGTAATAGCTGCTGGCGAGATATTGGGCAGGCGGCAGACTTTCGCGTGCATTGCGCGACTGATCGATGTTCCACTGGCCCGTGGAGGCCATCGCCAGCGTCATTCCCAGGACCCGGCGCTCCCAGTCGTGGTGAAATGTCGGCTCGTCGGCCTCCGGAAATACCGGCCCGAATCCCTGCATGCCGCCCATGTCGTGCACGCCGTTCACGGGTGTCCCTGCGCCGCCGGCGCCTCCGGTAGCCCCGTGCCGATCATCGCGTCGCGAGTGACCAGAGCCGCCAGCCGATCCTCGGTCCAGCCCTCGGTTCCCGCCGGCCGTTGCGGCAGGACCAGGTAGCGAATCTCGGCCGTCGAATCCCACACCCGCAGTTCCACGTCGTCGGGCAGGCTCACGCCGAACTCGCGCAGCACGCCGCGCGGATCGATGACGGCGCGCGCGCGGTAGGGAGCGGACTTGTACCAGACGGGAGGCAGCCCGAGCACGGGCACCGGGTAGCACGAGCAGAGCGTGCAGACGACCATGTTGTGCACGCCCGCGGAATTTTCGAGAGCGACCATGTTCTCGCCCTGGCGGCCGGCGTAGCCGAGGGACGCGATCGCCGCGGTGGCGTCCTGCAGCAGCCACTTTCGATAGCCGGCATTTGCCCATGCCCTCGCAATCACGCGCGCGCCGTTGTGCGGTCCGATCTTGGTCTCGTAGGTTTCGACCAGCAGATCGAGCGCTTCAGGATCGACATACCCCTTCTCGACCAGAAGTGACTCCAGCGCCCGCACGCGCAGGTCCATCTCGGATAGCTCCGAGCCGTCGTGCGAGTGACCGTGTTCGTCGTCGTGAGCATGCAGATGCTCATCGTGACCGGCGGACGATTTCTCGGGGCTCACGGTGATTTCTCCGCGCACACAAATCCGTCCGCCTCGTGCTGTGGCGAGGGCGGACGGGTCATCGCCATGATCCTAATGCCTGGGCACTTTGAACCGCACCACGTTCCACTTGATGACATCCTCTTCCGGCTCGTCGCCGACGGCCGGTGTGAGCGGCAGCGCGAGATTGGTCACATACATGAATCCATCCGCGATCACCATGCTCGCGGGGAACAGCATGCCGCGCGGCGAACCATCGTGCCGGATGCCTTCGAAGCCGCCGACGCGCGCGATCACCCGGCCTTTGTCGTTGAGCGCCACGACCTCGTCCGCCTGGTTGGCGGCGACCCAGAGGCGACCGGCGCCGTCCATGAGGAGTCCGTCCGCCCCATGGACGCTCTCGGCAAACACCGAGACCGCCTTCGTCGCGACGTCCATCTTCAACACACGGTTGTCGCCGGTGTTGGCGATGAACAGCGTTGTTTCGTCCTTGTTCAACGCGAGCCCGTTGGCACCGAACGGCGGGAAGCCGGCGGTCGCCAGCAACGGATCGTGCGATACCGTGGTCATGGCGCACGGCGTGGCGCACGTGGCCGCATTGGCGATCCGGAAGATCGCGCCCTGGAACGAATCGGAGACGTACAAATTGCCCGATTTGTCGAACACCATCGCATTGGGCGCCGGGAAGCTGTTGGACCCGAAGGTAATGGTGTCCGAGCTGCCGTCGGGATTACCGGCGCTGCGCGCGGCCGGGGCGCCGATGCCGGGCACCGAGGCGACGTCTTCGATCGGCGTCGTGCCGTCGAAATTCGCGGCAATTCGCTGGACTTTCGAAGCGCCCATGTTGAGGATGTAGACCTTGCCGTGCGCCGCGTCGAAGTCGAGGCCCAGGAGCGGCGTGCCGTCGAAGTCGCGCTGGGCCTCGAGGTGGCCGTTCTTGCTGAAGCGCAGGAGCTTGTTGGCATTGGGGCCGAAGTCGAACGTTCCGACGAAGACATCGCCGGTCGCCGGATCGGCGGTGATGCCCTCGGGATAGCGGACGCCGGCGGGCAGCGTCGCGAATTGCACGGGCTCCGCCCACAGGGACTCGAGGTGATCGTCGGCGAAACTGACCCCCGCGCCGATGGCCATTGCGCCCGCACCGAAACAGGCGATCAATACCTTTTTCATTTTCGTTCCTCCGTTGTTGATTGGGTCCCCCTGCAGCCGGCGGATTGTCGTGCCGCGCGGGAGGCGATGTCAACGCCGGACGGCGGATGCCTTCCAATGCGCCGGACCCACGGTCGAGCGCGGGCGGCCGCGATGCGGGAGTCGTGCCTGAGGCACGGCCGGCCGTTGCGGAATGGGCCGATCACGGTTGACGGCGAGGATCGCGCCGGCGCGGCTTCCGAGCTAGTGCGACGCGCTCCGCGCCCTCTCGTCGAGCGCTCCCCACCGCGCAAATTTTTCGGCAAGAGCGTGTTCGAGCTCACGGGCGCGCAGCCGGTCGGCCTTGATCGTCTCAACGTCCTGCTTGTGATAGCCGGGCGCACACATGCGCTCGGTAAGGACGTGCTGCTCGCGCTCCAGCGCTTCCAGCTCGCCGGGCAGCGCCTCCAGTTCGCGCTGCTCCTTGAAGGTGAGCTTCAGGCGCGCCGGCGTCCCGGCGCTGGTCTCCATCCGTGTTGGCGCCGAGCGTGCCGGCGTCGCCGGTACGACCGAACTTCGCGCCGCGTCCGGCCGTGGCCGCTGCGCCATCCAGTCGCTGTAGCCTCCCACGTATTCTTTCCACGTGCCGGCGCTGCCGGCCGCCGATTCGGCGACCAGCGTCTGCGTCACCACATTGTCGAGAAACGTCCTGTCGTGGCTGACCAGCAGCAGCGTGCCCGGGTACGCCTGCAGCGTCGCCTCGAGCAATTCGAGCGACTCGATGTCGAGGTCGTTGGTCGGCTCGTCCAGCACCACCAGGTTGGCCGGCTGCGCGAAAAGGCGCGCCAGCAGCAGCCGGTTGCGCTCGCCTCCCGAGAGCGCCTTCACCGGCGCGTTGGCGCGCTGTGGCGGGAACAGGAAGTCGCCGAGATAGGAGAGCACGTGCCGGCGTCCGCCGGCCGTCTCCACCCAGTCGGAGCCGGGGCTGATCGTCTCCGCAATCGTGCGCTCGTCGTCGAGTTGTTCGCGCATCTGGTCGAAGTACGCGATCTGCAATTTCGTGCCGAGCTTCACGTTGCCCGCATCCGGCGCCAGCGCGCCCAGGATCAGTTTCAGAAGCGTCGACTTTCCCGCGCCGTTGGGTCCGATCAACCCCAGGCGGTCCCCGCGCATCACGCGCAGCGTCAGATCGTTCACCAATGTGCGTTCGCCGTAACGCTTGGTCACGCCGGCCAGTTCGGCGACCAGCCGGCCCGAACGCGCGCCGGCATCGAGCGCGAGCTTGACCTGGCCCAATCGCTCGCGTCGCTCGGCGCGCTGAATCCGCAACGATTCCAGCCGGCGCACGCGGCCCTCGTCGCGCGTGCGCCGGGCCTCCACGCCCTTGCGGATCCACGCTTCCTCCTGCGCCCAGAACTGGTCGAACCTGCGGTGCGCGACGGCCTCGGCCGCCAGCTCGCCGGTTTTTCTCCCCTCGTACGCGGCGAAGTTGCCCGGATAGGAGCGCAGCAAGCCGCGATCGAGCTCGACGATGCGCGTGGCGACGCGGTCGAGGAAGGCGCGGTCGTGCGTGATCACGACCGACGTTGGGACCTTGCGCACCAGGTCTTCGAGCAGCGTGATGCCGTCGAGATCGAGGTGGTTGGTCGGCTCGTCGAGCAGCAGCAGATCCGGCGAAAGCGCCAGGGCGAGCGCCAGCGCCGCGCGCTTCTTTTCTCCACCGGACGCCGAATCGGGTGCCGTTGCCGCGTCGAGACCGAAGCGATGCAGGAATTCGACCAGCCGCGCTTCGGCGCGCCAGCGCTCCCGCTCGTCATGGATGTCTTCCAGGCGGCAGCGCAGGGCGAGACTTTCGCGCAACGACGAGGCCCTGGGCAACGAAGGCTCTTGTTCGACCCATGCGATGCGCAGGCCTTCGCGCCGTTTGATTTCACCATCGTCGAGATCGGCCAGCCCGGCGATTACCTTGAGCAGCGACGACTTGCCGGTGCCATTGCGGCCGATCAGGCCGACGCGTTCGCCGTCGTCCAGCGTCAGGTTGGCGCCGTCGAGCAGGGGCTGGAGTCCATACGCGAGTTCCGCGTTCTTGAGCGCGAGTAGCGTCATCGGGGCGAAGCATAGCGCGCTGCCGCGGGCGACGACCGAGCGCAAGCAGAAACTCTGCGGAACCGGCGCACCTGCGCACCGGCAGTGCCCGGAGCGCAGCGCATCGCGGTTACCGCCCCGTCGCAGCTAGGCGGCTTCGCGCGAAGCCGCGACGCGAGACAGCTTCGCCTGGGCGTCGCGCAGCGCGGTGCGGAGACCTTCTTCCACCACCGGATGATAAAACGGCATCGCCAGCATCTGCGCGATCGTCAATCTCATTTGCAGTGCCCAGGCCAGCAAATGGGCAATGTGCTCGGCGTCCGGCCCGAGCATTTCGGCGCCGAGAAAGCGTCCGGTGCCGATCTCGGCGTAGACGTGCAGCAGCCCCTTGTTACGCAGCATCACCCGCGCGCGGCCCTGGTCTTCGAACGACACTTCGCCGGTGACATGGGCGATTTCACGGATCGCCCGGTGCCCGCCGCCGATCACGCCGATCTGCGGATCGCTGAATACCACGCTCAGCGGCGCGCGCCGCGGGCCTGGGCGCACCTCCGGGTAGCGCGCCGCATTGTCACCCGCAATGCGGCCTTCGTCCGCCGCCTCGTGCAACACGGGCACGTCGTTGTTGGCATCACCCGCAATGAATATCGCGGACTCGCCGCACCGGAGCGTGTGGCGATCATAGACGGGCACGCCATCGGCGCGGACCGCGACTCCCGTGTTCTCGAGCGCGAGACTCTTGACATTCGGCGTGCGGCCGGTGGCCGCCAGCATGCAGGAGAACGACTCCACCTGCTCGCTGCCATCCAGCGCGCGATAGGTGACGACGACCCCGTTGCCTTCGCGCGCAATCGCCGCGCGCGCATCGGTGTCGAGATAGAACTCATCGCCGAACGTACGGCGCGCGCACGCGACAAGCGCCGGATCGGACAACGGCCCGACGCCACCGCCGCGGCCGAATATCTTCACGCGCACGCCCAGCCGGTGCAGCGCCTGCCCGAGCTCGAGTCCGATCACGCCGGGCCCGAACACCGCGACGCTTTCCGGCAGATCGTCCCACTCGAAGATGTTCTCGTTGGTGACGAGACGGTCGCCCAGCGCCGTCCACGCCTCGGGATACGCCGGCGACGAGCCGGTCGCGATCACGACGCTGCGCGCCCGGACGGTCACCCTATCGTCGATGCGAAGCGTCGTACCGTCGACAAAACGAGCGCTGCCGCGAATCTTGTCGCCTTCCGGCATGCCGTCCACGCCGCGGGTGACGAAGCCGACGAAACGATCGCGTTCGCGCCGGACGCGGGCCATGACGGCACGGCCGTCCACTTTCACCCGCCCTGCAAGCTCGAGTCCGAATTCGGCGAAGCGATCGATGGAGTGCGCCGCTTCGGCGGGCGCGATCAAGAGCTTGCTCGGCATGCAGCCGACGCGCGCGCAGGTCGTGCCGTACGGGCCGCCTTCGATGAGCAGGGCACGCTTGCCCGCCGCCTTCGCGGCGCGATAGGCGGCGATTCCGGCGGTGCCGGCGCCGATGACGGCGACGTCGGTCTCGATGTCGCGTGCAGACAGGGTTGGAGTCATCGCCATCGCAAGACCTCGCAGTCGGAACACGGGGGCCGGCCCCGCCGGCTCCTGTTGGTCGTTTGTCGCGGCAAAAGCTTACGCTGCCTTCCTGAGGAAAGCTTCGACATCTTCGGCGCTGCCGATGAGGCGCCCATTGATGAAGACCTGCGGCACCGTGCCGGCTCCGGTGATGGCGCCGACGGCTCGCGAACGGATCGCGTGCGCAAGCGGTATCTCCACGTAGTCGTAGCCGGCTTGCGTCAGCAGGTGCTTGGCC
The DNA here is from genome assembly GCA_963726775.1 of uncultured beta proteobacterium. GTDB lineage: Bacteria > Pseudomonadota > Gammaproteobacteria > Burkholderiales > Casimicrobiaceae > CAIWHR01. Next base: position 707,230 of record CAVSDL010000009.1, on the reverse strand, counting down.
TTGGCGCAGAACGCGCAGCCTTCGCGTGTCAGGATCGCGGCCCGATCGGGCGTTTTCGCGCCGGGATCGAGGTACGCGAGCATCGTGTCGGCATCCGACACGTGGAACGGGTCGCCCGGTTCCCGCGGTTCGAGGAACTGCTTCTCGATCTTTCCGTTGCGCACCAGCATCGAGTAGCGCCACGAGCGTTTGCCGAAGTTGAGGTCGGACTTGTCGACGAGGAGCCCCATCTTTTCGGTGAACTCGCCGTTGCCGTCGGAGAGCAGAAGAACGTTATCCGCTTCCTGGTCCTTGCCCCATGCTTCCATCACGAACGGGTCGTTGACGGAGAGGCAGACGATTGCGTCGATGCCCTGTGCCTTGAAGGCGGGCGCGAGCTCGTTGTAGCGCGGCAGGTGAGTCGACGAGCAGGTCGGCGTGAACGCGCCGGGCAGCGAAAACACGACCACGTTCTTGCGGGCGAACAGATCGTCGGACGTCACGGTGGCCCACTCGCCCTCGCGGCGGATGCGGAAGCTGACCTGCGGAACGCGTTGACCTTCGCGGACGGGAAATGCGGTTTGGGACATGGCACGGCTCCTCGGTGGTCGATAGCGACCCGAGCATGATGAGCGGCCGCACGCGATAGTTCAAATTGAACTAATTGATAATTACGATAACTTGTGACTATTCGCAGTGGAGTGTGGGCGTGCGGACCGAGCTGCGCGGCCGCGGCTGCGACCGCAAGGGCGGGTGGCGCCCACGAAGCTGCCGGCGCGCGTCGCGCGGAGAGAAACGGCGTGCGCCGATCCACGACTTTCAGAGCGGATTGACGCCGATCAGCCGGGACACGCGAATCGGAACATCGCTCTGCTGGAATTGCTCGACCTGGTCCTGAAGCGTCCGGTCCGCGATGGTCATTCGCGTCCGCAGGCGCACGTATTCCGCCCACGACGGGATGATGAAGCGCTCGACAAAAAGGCCTTCCTCGCCCAGGTCGCGAAAAACCCGCCAGCTGGTCGCGCCATTGCGGCGGCGAATCGGCTCCACCGCATGGACGGCGCGGAGGAAGTCGGGGTGGTGCTCGGGTGCGATCCTGTACTCGAGCTGGATGAGGACCGGGCCGTCGTCCGGCAGCGGCTCGACCGCTATGGCAAGGTCCGGCAGCTGCACGCCGGGGGTCACGTCGGCTTCGGTTCCCATCTCGACGCGAACCTTGCGATTGACGAGGTGCAAGACCAGCATCAGGGCCGCGGCCGCAGCGAGGGCCACGCGCGTGCCGGCCGCCGACGCCAGAGATCCCCACAGCACGCTCCCCAGCGCAAGGCTCGCCTGCACCGCGACCAGGTTCGTGGCGACCGCGCGCGCACGAACCCACGCCGGCGCGGAGCTCTGGGTTCCCGCCGACAGGCTGGCGAGAACGCTGACCCAGGCAACGCCGGCACCGCATGCCCCCGCCAGCGCGACCGCCCGCGCGACTGCCGCGGTGCCGGTCACCGCAATGAGCAGCGTCGCGACCGTCCACAGGAAAACTCCGGAGTCGACGACGGCGTTCAGCGACTTGCGCTGCAGCTGGCGCGGTATCCGCAGCGCGCCGACGACGGCTCCGGCGCCGAATCCGGCGGAGAGCAACCCGTAGCCACCGGCACCGAGGCCGAGTTGGTCGCGCGCGATCACGGGCAGCAGCGCCCACAGCGCACTCGCGCAGATGCAGAAGCTGAGATTGCGGAGAATCAGCGAGCGCATGGCCGGCGAGTGCCGGGCGTAGCGCACTCCGCTCAGGACTCCCGACAACAGCGTCTCGGGAACGCCGGGGAGCGCGAATTCGCGGCGCTTCCAGCGGCGCGCGGCGACGATCATCAGGATGAAGAACAGCGCGCTGGCGAGCAACGCGCTGCCCGAGCCGAGCCAGGCGGCGACGGCGCCGGCCAGCGCGGGGCCGACGGCCCGCGCGACGTTGAATGCCACGGCACCCAGGGCGACCGCGCGCGGCAGTTCGACGCGCGTCACGAACTCGTTGATGCTCGCCTGCTGTGCCGGCATGTAGAACGTGAAGCCGGCGCCGATTGCGAACGTCAGCGCGAGCAGCGTCGCGGGGCCGGTAAGTCCGGCGAGCGTCGCGCAGCCGAGAATCGCGGTCGCCGCGAAGAGAACGATCTGCGTGGCGAGGATCACCTTGCGCCGGTCGATGATGTCGGCCAGAGCGCCGGCGGCCAGTCCGAACAGCAGCGAAGGCGCCGTGCTTGCGGTCTGCACCAGCGCCACCATCAGCGCCGACGGTGTCAGCGTCGCCATCAGCCAGGCCGCGACCGTGGCCTGCATCGTGTAGCCGAGCGCGGCACCGATCGACCCGATGTAGAACAGGCGGAAAGGGGCATGCCGCAGCGGCGAGGACTCGAGCAGGTCCGCAAGGGCCGAGGTCAAGGGGCGGGTCACGTCGGAAGTCTAGCGTGATCGTTGTGTCGCGGCATGCATCGCCCTCGCAGTGGCAGCTCGGCAACTGTGCCCGGCGCTCCACGGCCGATGGAGGTCCGGATCCAGGTGCCCGGATCGAACGACCGACCCGCCGTTCCCGGTTCGGTGGCCCCGGGAATACCGCCGCGGCTTCGAATGTTCGCCCACGGCATCCGGCTTGGTAGCATGTCGGCCGCGATTGCGAAAACCACGCGGAGGATGAAATGAAGCGTGCAGGGATCATCAAAGCGGTAACCGTCGTTTCGATGGCGCTGGGATGCAATGTGGCGGCGCAGGCGCAGACGTCGGCCATGACGTTCTTTGTCGCCAGCGCAGGTTCCGGCAAGGGTGCGGACTTCGGAGGGCTGGCCGGCGCGGACAAGCACTGCCAGGCGCTCGCTGCCGCCGTGGGCGCGGGCAACGCAACGTGGCGCGCCTATCTCAGTGCCGGCGCCGCTCAGGGCTCGGCGGCGGTCAACGCCCGCGATCGCGTCGGAAGCGGGCCGTGGCAGAACGTCAAGGGCGAAGTCATCGCCAGGAGCGTTGCCGACCTGCATGCCAGCAATAACATCACCAAACAGACCGCGCTGACCGAGAAAGGCGACGTCGTCAACGGGCGCGGCGACACGCCGAACAACCACGACATCCTGACCGGCACGCAGCCTGATGGTACGGCGTTCCCGGGCAGCGAGGACAAGACCTGCGGAAACTGGACCAAGAGCGGCGAGGGCTCCGCGATAGTAGGACATCACGACCGCAAGGGACTGGACGAGCTGCCGCCCGCGCTGTCCTGGAATTCTTCGCACCCTTCCCGAGGCTGCGGAGTCGAGGCGCTGCAATCTACCGGCGGCGCGGGCCTCATCTACTGCTTCGCTGCCAAATGATGGGTTGAACCCGACACGGCCGTACGTTCCAAATGGCACGCTCGCGTCACCGGCCAATGGATCGTCGGCTAACTGTCAACTTGCAAGACGTAGCTTCCCGTTTCCAGACGGGACCATCGGTTTCCCGGGTGTTGTCGTCCCCGCGAACGCGGGGACCCAGAGTCGTTCGGAATTGCATCGGAAAGACGCTGGGTTCCCGCGTGCGCGGGAACGACGATACCGTTGCCAAGCGTCGATGCTCGCGGAAACAACCTCTTGAAGCTTCACAGCCAACCGCGTCTAGCTTCCGCGATTCTCCGACCCGCTTTGCGATCGTCACAGGCTGCTGACGATCCGCGCCTTCAACGATTCATATTCCGCGTCCGTGATCAGGCCCCGGTCGCGCATCGTCTTGGCGCGTTCGAGCTTGACCACCGGATCATCGCCGGCGGTGCCGTCTGTCGCGGCGGCCGGCGCCCCGACAAGCCCGGTGGCACCCAACTGAATGCCGCCCGACTTCGCGCGCAGTTCCTCGAGCTCCCGAATCCGGCGTTTCTCGCGCCATGCCTGTTCGTGCGCCTGGCACAGCCGGTAAATTGCCTCGGCCTCGCGTTTGCGCAGGCCGGTAAATTCGAGCGTACGCGCCACGCCGGCAATGGCAAGGTCGGGGCTGGACAGCGCGCTGATCGACAGATCGGCGCCGAAGATGCCCATGTTGAGCCGCACATCCTGCAGATCCTGCCAGCGTACGTCGACGAGATCGAAGCCGCCGAACACGTGCCGGGAAATCGCGATGAATCGGCCGCTGGTGGCGGCCACGACGACGCGCCGATGCTCGAGGGCGAAGAGCCGGCGCTGCGCCGCCAGCGCTTCGAGGCTTTCGTTAGGAATCAGCAGTGATCGAATCTGCGCGGCCGCTCGCTGGATGCGGACGTCGTCGTCGCGGCGATCCGGCGACCCCGGGGCCAACGCCGTAGCGGCCAGGGCCGGAGTGGCCGACGTCGTTGCAGCATTGCCGGGCGCGGCGGGTTTGTCCATCCGGGGAACTCCTGTGATTATCGTTTCGCGGTTGCGGGCTGGCAGCAAGTATAGCGAATGCACTGCTATGCTCCGCGGCAGCGACGCCCGCAACGGCCGGCCGGTTACATGGTGATGTCAGGGCGGCGCGATCCGGACTTGGAATCGCTCCCTTTCTCGATAGGAAATCCCATGGAACACAAGGACGAGGTCGACTACATTTCCGGCAGAACGCGCGTCTACGGCATCGTCGGGCATCCGATCGATCAGGTCCGCTCGCCGGAAATGTTCACGGCGGAGTTCCGTCGCCGCCAACGCGATGCGATCCTCGTGCCCGTGCACGTGCTGCCCGAGGATTTCGACGCCAGCATGCCGCAACTGCTGCGGGTGCAGAACCTCGACGGCCTCATCTTCACGATTCCATTCAAGGTGCGGGCATGCGCGCTTGCCGACGATCTGGGCGAACAGGCGCGCACCGTCGGCGCCATCAATGCGCTGGCGCGAAGCGCGCACGGACGGTGGCGGGCGGAGATCTTCGACGGTGTTGGATGCGTCGAGGCATTCAGGCAGCGCGGAATCGGATTCCCCGGCAAACGCGTGATGCTGCTCGGCGCGGGCGGCGCGGGGTCCGCAATCGCCGTCGCTATCGGATTCGAGCGGCCCTTGTCGTTGCGCGTGTTCGATGTCGACGCCGAACGCGCGAGTGTGCTTGCCGCCAAGGTCGAGCGGGCCGTTCCCGGGCTCGAGGTCACGGCGGGAACGGCGACAACGGAGGGGATCGACATCCTGCTCAATGCGACGCCTGTCGGGATGCTGGGCGACGCGCGCCTGCCAGTGGCGTTGGACCGGCCCGCGCGGGACCTTGTCGTCTTCGACGCCATCGTGAAGCCCGAGCGCACGCCGCTGCTCATGCGCGCCGAGCAGTGCGGCTGCACGACGATGTACGGCCGCGAGATGATGCGCGGGCAGATCTCGCGGATGACCGATTTTTTCCTCGCTGAAACCTGAGATGCCGCGCTGCCGCAGAATTGCCTGGAATCCGTGCGTCCGCTCGGTTGCCGGCCGGAAGGGCCGGGCGCGGCATTGCGCCGCACAAATCCCGGCCGCGCCTGATGCAAGATATGCAGCGTGCCGTCCGGAGGTGATACCGTTGCGGCGACGAAAGGAAGAACCATGCCGCTGTGGGCACGCGTTGCACACGAAGGTCGCGAGTACTTCGGCGCCGTCGAGGGCGGGACGATTCGGCTTTATGCGGGGAACATGTTCGCAGGTCCGCGGCCGACCGGAGACTCGATTCAACTCGGCGCCGCAAGGCTGCTGACGCCGACGACCCCGAGCAAGATGGTGGCGCTGGTCGACAACTACCACGCGCTCGTTGCCAAGCTCGGCCATTCCGTTCCGGCCGAACCCTTGTACTTTCTCAAGGCCGCCAATTCGTTTCTTGCCGCGGGCGACACGATTCGCACGCCGAAGTCCTACACCGGCAAGATCCTGTATGAAGGCGAACTTGGCATTGTCATCGGCAAACGCTGCTGCGCGGTACCGGAAAGCGAAGCGGCAGGCTGCATCTTCGGCTACACGTGCATCAACGACACCACGGCCGTCGACATTCTCAACAAGGATCCGGGGTTCGCGCAATGGACGCGCGCCAAGAGTTTCGATACGTTCGGCGCGTTTGGTCCGGTAATAGCAACGGACGTCGATCCGGGAACACTCGTCGTCAGGACGATACTCAACGATCAGGAGCGGCAGAATTACGCGCTCGCCGACATCATCTTTGCACCATCCAGACTGGTGAGCCTCATTTCGCACGACATGACGTTGGAAGCCGGCGACATCATTGCCTGCGGCACGTCGATCGGCGTAGGTTCGATGAAGCCTGGCAGCACCATCAGCATCGTCATCGACGGCATCGGCACGCTGACCAACCGGTTCGAATAGCGGTCTGCATCGCCTGGCAGCCCATGAGCGGACGCACGCAGTTCGGGCGTTGCCGCCAGCCGGCGATCGGACAATAGCGCGCATCGCGGGTGTCGCTTCCGCATTTCGGAGGGTGGGCGCTCGCGCGATCTGCGCAAACAGGAGGAGACGATGAGAATCGCGGTCATTGGCGCGGGCGCAATCGGCGGCATGCTCGCCGTACGCCTTTCCTTGTCGGGCCAGGCGGTCACGGTGGTCGAACAGGGCGCGCATCTGGAAGCGATCCGCAAGGACGGTCTCAGGCTCGAAAGGCAGGATGGTACGGTGGAGGTCGCCAGGAACCTGCGTGCAGTCGCGACCTGCGCCGAGGCGGGATTGCAGGACCTGGTGTTCCTGGCGCTGAAGGCCTACGTGATCGAAGCGGTGGCGCCGAACATGCGCGCGCTGTTCACCAATGACACCATGGTCGTGACGATTCAGAACGGGCTGCCGTGGTGGTACTTCCAGGTTTTCAGCGGCCCGCACGCGGGCTACCGGATCAAGTCGGCCGATCCGGACGGCGTGATCGAAGCGAGCATCGAGTCGCGCCGCATCGTCGGATCCGTTGTCTATCCCGCCGGCGAAGTCGTCGCGCCGGGCGTCGTGAAGCATCTCGAAGGTGACCGCTTCCCGGTGGGCGAACTGGACGGAATCGAGACGGATCGCATCAAGATCGTGGCGCAAACCCTGGTCGGCGCCGGCCTCAAGGCGCCGATCCTGAACGATATCCGCTCGGAAATCTGGCTCAAGCTGTGGGGCAACATGAGTTTCAATCCGATCAGCGCGCTGACCCATGCGACTCTGGTCGACATTTGCCAGGAGCCGGCGACGCGCGAGCTCGCCGCCGCCATGATGCGCGAGGCTCAGTCCGTCGCCGAGAAACTCGGGGCCACGTTCCGCGTTCCTCTGGAAAAGCGCATCGAGGGTGCCGCGAAAGTCGGCAAGCACAGGACGTCGACATTGCAGGACGTCGAAGCCGGTCGCCAGGTCGAAGTGGACGCGCTGATCGGCTCGGTGATCGAACTCGGCGACCTGACCCGTACGCCGACCCCGGCGACACGCGCGGTGCACGCGTTGCTCAAGCTTCTGGTGAAGACGATGCACGAGGAGAACGCGGGCGTCGTGATGCAGCGTCTTGGAGCAGGCTGACGACGGTCGGCGTATGCAACCTCGCGTGGGTGCCGCTGGCCGCTCGCGGCACGTTCAGCGCCTGTCGAGCGTCGGCGGTCGCCAGGACTGCGGCGCGATGTCGTGCCCGCGCAACGGGCAGATCATGCGGACCGCCGTTTCGCGGCCGCGGTAGTAGCCGGGCAGGCGCAGGACTTCGGTGAATCCTGCGGCCTGGTAGAGCGCGTAGGCCCGCGGGTTGCCGGCGCGAAGCTCGACATGGATCGATGCCATCCCGGCAGTCACCACGGATTCCCGCAGCCAGGCGATCATCCGCCGCGCGATCCCGCGCCGCTGATACGGCGCGCAAACGGCAAGCAGGACAAGATGGGCGCGTTCGGCGCCGAACGTCATCACCGCGAAGCCGACCGCCGCCGCGTCGCGGCGGGCCACCAGCGTCACGGCGTCGGGATCGCCGATCATCCTGGCGATGCGCTCCGCGCGATACGCCCAGCCGAGTCCCGTTTCGATGAGGTCGCGCGACATCAGCGCGAGGGCCGGCGCGTCACGGGGCAATGCCAGGCCCAGCCGAATGTCCTCGTGGTCCATGTGCGAACTTGGCATCGGTTGCCGTCGTGCGGAGAATCGGGCGGGATCCCGCTCAGCTTCGGAGCGCTTGCCAGACTTTCTCCGGCGTCAGCGGCATCTGCAACCCGTCCGCGCGCGTGCCCAGTCCGCTGCGCGCAAGCGCGTCGATGACTGCGTTGACCACCGCCGGCGTCGCGCCGATCGTGCCGAGCTCGCCGACGCCTTTGACACCGAGCGCATTGTTCCGGCAGGGCGTCGACTCGTCGGTCGTCATCTCGAAATGCCGGATCGACGCGGCGCGCGGCAAGCCGTAATCGAGAAAGCTCGCCGACAGCGCCTGTCCCGATCCCCGGTCGTAGACGAAGCGTTCGTAGAGCGCCTGGCCGATGCCCTGCACCGCGCCACCCTCCAACTGTCCGGCGACGATCATCGGATTCACCACGCGCCCCACGTCGTTGACGGACCAGTACCCGACCACGTCGACGAGGCCGGTGTCGGTGTCGATCTCGATTTCGCAGATGTGGCAGCCGTTGGGCCAGGTCGCGTCGGCGACGGAGCTCGTCGTGTCGAGGACGATCCGCTCCTTCGGCTGCCGGCGCGCGAGATCGAACAATCCGATCCGGCGATCGGTGCCCGCGATCGCGAACACGCCATCGCGATACACGATGTCGCTGCTCGCGGCTTCCATTTCCGCGGCCGCAAGCTCCTTTGCCTTGGCGACGGTCCGTTCGGCGGCAACGTGCACCGCGGATCCGCCGACGAAGAGCGAGCGTGATCCGGCGCTGCCGAATCCCGTGCCGCGATCGGTATCGCCCTGGGCAATTCTTATCTTTTCGATGGGCACGCCGAACACGTCTACCGCGAGTTGCGCGAACGTGGTCGCCAGCCCCTGGCCCATCGCCTGCGTCGCCGAGAAGATCTCGATCTCGCCCTCGCCGGTCACGGTGACCGTCACGCGCTCCTCGAAGACGTCGGCGCCGGTCCATTCGATGAACGTCGCCATGCCACGGCCCCGCAGGCGACCGCGGCGTCGCGCGTCGGTTTCGCGCGCCGCGAAATCGTTCCAGCCGGCAAGAGCGATCGCCCGATCCATGACGGCCTCGAACTTGCCGGTGTCGTAGGTCTTGTCCATCGCGTTCCGGTAGGGCATCTGCTCCGGCCGGATCATGTTGCGCCGGCGCAGATCAACGCGATCGAGGCCCGTCTGGCGCGCGGCGGCGTCGAGCAGGCGCTCGATGATGTAGATGGCCTCGGGACGGCCGGCGCCTCGATAGGGGCCGGTCGGCGCGGTGTGGGTGAGCACGCCCTGGATGCGCAGGTCGATGGTGCCGATGTCGTAGATGCTGGTCGACACCCACGGTCCGATCAGCAGCTGGATCACCACACCGGCCGGCGTGGCGTAGGCGCCGAGGTTGGCGAGCGACGACACGCGGAGCGCGAGTATGCGGCCGCCGGCGTCAAGGGCAAGCTCGGCCTTGCTGCAAAGATCGCGCCCATGGCTTGCCGCGAGGAACTCCTCCATGCGTTCGGCGCACCATTTGACCGGCCGCTCCAGCCGGCGGGTGCAGTAGGCGACCACGACATCTTCCGGATAGAGGGTCGTCTTCATCCCGAAGCCCCCACCGACGTCGCCGACGACCACGCGCACCTTGTCGGTCGGAATGCCGAGCACGTCGTTGCACAGCGAATCGCGCAGGCCGGTGGGCGTCTGGCAGCTGACGCGCAGCGTGATGCGGCCCGTGGCCCGGTCGTAGTCGCCGAGCGTCGCTCGCGGCTCGATGGGGCACGGCACTACCCGCTGATTGACGAGATCGAGGGCCACGACATGCGCCGCCTTCGCAAATGCGGAAGCCGCGGCGTTCGCGTCGCCGTGCCGCAGCTCCACCGCGATATTGCCCGTCGCCGAGGGCCAGACCAGCGGCGCTCCCGGCGCCACGGCATCGGCGAGATCCGCCACCATGGGCAGCGGCTCGTAACGCACGTCGATCGCCTCGAGCGCGTCGCGCGCCTGTTCGCGCGTCTCGGCAATCACCGCGGCCACTGCTTCGCCGACGAAGCGAACGGTTCCGACCGCCAGCGCGTGCTGCGGCGGCGCCGCGGTCGGCGAGCCGTCCTCGCGGCGGAAATCGGCCGATTGCAGCAGCGGCTTGACGCCTGCCGCGACGAGATCGGCTCCGGTGACGATGGCCACGATACCCGGCATCGCGGACGCCGCCGTCGTGTCGACAGCGACGATGCGCGCGTGCGGATGCGGCGAGCGCAGGAAGCAGGCGCAGACCTGACCCGGCAGCGAGACGTCGTCGGCGAAAACGCCGGCACCTTTCAACAGGGTTTCGTCCTCGACGCGACGGACAGGCTTGCCGCTACCGAAGCGTGCGTAAGGCGATTCTGCAGTCAACGTGGCTTCTCCCGTCGGTGTTTCGGCACGGCACGCTGGTCCCGGCGTGCCGATTGTGCCAGCGGCCGTTATACCAAAAAACCGCGACCGCTGGCGCGGGGCAGTGAACCTGCGCACCGGCGCAATCGTTGCGCGGCGGGTATCAGCCTCCGGTCAGGCGAGCGGCAGGACAACGGGTCGAGCAGCGCGTCGCGCGCCGGTGTTCCGCGCCAAAGGGCGCAGGCCCGGCAATCAACGCGTGGGCGCAAACGTTTCGGGCGTCCATCCGCCACCCAGCGCCTTGGCGAATTCGACGATCGACAGCCTCGCGTCTCGCGCCGCCACGACGCGCAGCGTCTGCGCGGCGAGCAACGTGCGCTGGGCGTCGAGCACCTCGAGGAACGACGTGCGGCCGGCATCGTAGCGGAGGTTGGCCATTTCCAGCGCCGTGGCCAGCTGATTGCGGCGGTCGGTTTCCGCGGCGAGCACGTCACGGGCGGCGCGGTAGGCAAGCAACGCGTCGTGAACCTCACGGAATGCAATTTGAACCGTTTGCAGAAACTCCACGGCGGCCCTGTCGTTGTTCGCCTTGGCGAGATCGACCTGGGCTTCGATCGCCTTCAGCGCGATGAGCGGCTGCACGATTCCAAGACCGATGTTCCAGATCGCGGCCGGGCCGCTGAAAAGGTTGCCGAAGGTGGCGGCTTCCGAACCGAAACTGCCGGCGAGCGTGAAGGCGGGGAAGTAATTCGCGCGCGCCTGCTGGATGCGCAGATCCGAGGCGGCCAGCAGGGCTTCGGCGCGCCGGATGTCCGGCCGCCGCTCGACAAGCCCGGACGGCAGGCTCGGGGGCAGCGACGGCAGGTCCACCTTTGCCTCGATTGTCTGACCGCGGTCGATCTTCGGTTCGAACACGGCGCGCGGCGAACGGCCGGTGAGTGTGGCCAGCGCGGACTCCAGCTGTCCGATCGCCTGCCTGGCGCGCGCGATGTCGGCAACGACGGCCGAGCGCTCGGCCTCGGCCTGCTTCAAGTCGTATTCGCCGATGAGCCCGCCCTCGAAGCGGTCGCGCTGCAGCCGCACGCTGTCGTTGCGCGAGGAGAGCGTATCTTCCAGCACGACGAGCAGGGCGTCGGCCGCGCGCAGCCGGAAGTACGCACTGGCGACTTCGGCCTCGACGGTGATGCGGACGGTCTCGCGGTAGTAGCGCGAGGCCGCGAGGTCGTTGCTCGCGGCCAGCAGTCCGCTGCGGTACTTGCCCCAGACGTCGAGCTCGTACGACATGTCCACGGCGACGCGATAATCGTTGCTGATCAGCGGCGTTCCCGAAGGCAGCGGCTGCGAGGTCACGGACGAGAGGCGCGACCGCGCGCCGTCTCCGGACAGGTGTATGTCCGGGGCCAGGTTCGACTGGGCGAAGAGCACCTGCGCGCGGGCGGCTTCGATCCGGGCGAGCGCCGACTTGAGGTCGAGGTTGTTCGCAAAGGCCTCGGCGACGAGGCGATCGAGCACCGGATCGTCGAACAGCGTCCACCAGCGCTCGAGCGCCTCGTTCTGCGCGGCGGTCGCGGACCCCGGGGGCAGGTCGAGCGTGGGCGGGATCGGCTGCGTGACGGCGCACCCCGTCACCGCGACGGCCGCGACGATCGCGGCGGCGAGCGCCCTATTCATGGCCGTCTCCGACGACGCCGCGCGGGGGATGACCCGGCGTCGGCGGCGGGTGATGATGTGCGCTGTCGTGCAGATGCTTCACTTCGGCGAACAATTCGGCGGTGCTGCGCGGCTCACGCAGGTGGCGCTCGGTGATCAGCTTGAAGAACAAAGGAACGAAGAAGATCGCGAGGAACGTCGCCGCGATCATGCCGCCCATCACGCCGGTGCCGGTCGAATGCCGCGCGCCGGCTCCCGCGCCCGTGGAGATCGCGAGCGGCAGCACGCCGAGGATGAACGCGAGCGAAGTCATCAGGATCGGCCGGAAACGCAGGCGCGCGGCTTCGAGCGCCGCCCCCGAGGCCGTCATGCCCTCCTGATGCTTGTAGACGGCGAATTCGACGATCAGGATCGCGTTCTTGGCGGCGAGGCCGAGCAGCGTGACGAGGCCGATCTGGAAGTAGACATCGTTGGTGAGCCCGCGCAGGTGGACCGCGGCGAGCGCGCCGAAGGTGCCGAACGGCAGGGCCAGGAGCACCGAGAACGGCAGCGACCATTTCTCGTACTGCGCGGCGAGGATCAGGAACACCATGATCACCGCAAGGCCCAGCGCGAAGGTCGACGCGCCGCCGGAGCGCTTCTCCTGGTACGACGTCCCGCCCCAGTCGTAGCTGAATTCCGGCGGCAGCACCTCGCCCGCGATCTGCTCGACCCGCGCGATGGCCTGACCCGAACTGAAACCGGGCGCGGCGTTGCCGAAAATCTTCACGGCAGGCAGGTTGTTGAAGCGGTCGAGCGCGTCGGGTCCGGACGAATACCGGACGGTCGCCAGCGCCGCGAGCGGAATCATCTCGCCCTTCTCGGAGCGCACGTACACCGCGCCGATGTCGTCGGGACGCGCGCGGTACGACGGCTCGGCCGACATCAGCACCTGCCATGCGCGGCCGTATTTGTTGAAATCGTTGACGTAGTACGTGCCGAGCGTGGCCGACAGCGCGGCGAAGACGTCGTTGATCGGCACTCCGGCCTTCTTCGCCTTCTCGCGGTCGACATCGACGTAGAGCTGCGGGACGTTGGCCCGCCACAAGGTCTGCGCGAAGCTCAGCTCCTTGTCCGAGCTGAGACGCTGCAGCAGCTGCTGCATCACCTCGTTCATCCGCTTGGGGCCGCCTTCTCCGCGATTCTGCAGATAGAGCTCGTAGCCGCCGGCGATGCCGAGCCCGAAAATCGGCGGCGGATTGAACGCCAGCACGAGCGCCTCCTTGATGCCGCCGGTCTTGGCGTAGACCTCGCCGACCAGCTCGGGCACGGTGACCTTGCGCTCGTCCCACGGGATCTGCGTCACGAAGATCGACGCGGCGTTGTTGCGGAAGCCGCCGCCGAGAAAATCGAAACCGGTGAACGAAATCACGTGGGCGTTCGCGGAATTCGAGCGGATCACCTTCTCGACCTCGGCCGCGACCTTGTCGGTGCGCTGCAGCGACGCGCCGTCGGGCAGGATCACCGACGAGAAGAACCAGCCCTGGTCCTCGTCGGGAACGAGGCTGCCCGGCGTGTAACGCCACAGCCCGGCGGTGATGACGACCATGCCGGCGAACAGCAGTACGCCGACGATACCGCGGCGGATCATCCACGCGACACCGGTTGTGTAGTGACGGGTGACGCCGGCGAACCAGCGGTTGAACACGGCGAAGAAGCCCTTCTTCGGTGCCTCCTCGTGGCGACGCAGGATCAGCGCGGACATCGCGGGTGTCAGCGTCAGTGCGACCAGCCCCGAGATCACCACGGCAATGGAGATCGTCACCGCGAACTGGCGGTACAGCTCGCCGGTCAGCCCGCCGAGGAACGCGATCGGCACGAATACCGCAGTCAGGGTCAGCACGATGGCGACGATCGGGCCGGTCACCTCGTGCATCGCCTTGATCGCCGCCTCGCGCGGCGCGGCACCGTCCTCGCGCATGATCCGCTCGACGTTTTCCAGCACGACGATCGCGTCGTCGACGACGATGCCGATCGCGAGCACCATGCCGAACAGAGTCAGCGTATTGATCGAGTAGCCGAGAACGAACAGCCCCGCGAACGCGCCCAGCAGCGATACCGGCACCGCGACCAGCGGGATCAGCGTCGCGCGCCAGCTCTGCAGGAACAGGAACACGACCAGGATCACCAGCAGCATCGCCTCGCTGAGGGTGAACACGACTTCCCGGATCGACACTTCGACGAAGCGCGTCGTGTCGTACGGAACCGCGTAGGTGAGCCCTTCGGGAAAGCGTCCGGCGAGACCGGTCATCGTCGCGCGCACGGATTTCGCGACGTCGAGCGCGTTGGCGCCGGGCTGCAGGAAGACTCCGATCAGCGTCGCCGGATTGCCGTTGTAGCGGCCGATGAAGTCGTAATCCTTGGAGCCGAGCTCGATGCGCGCGACGTCGGAAAGGCGCACCGTCGACCCGTCCGGATTGGCGCGGACGATGATCTGGCCGAACTCCTTGGCGTCGGCAAGGCGGCCGCGCGTGGTGATCGTGTAGACGAGGTCCTGGCCCTTGGTCGTCGGCGACTGGCCGATCTTGCCCGCGGCGAACTGGGCGTTCTGTTCGTTGACCGCGCGGATCAGATCGGTAGGCGTGAGCTTGAGTTGCGCGAGCCGGTCGGGCTTGACCCAGATCCGCATCGCGTAGTCGTGCGCGCCGAAGATCTGGACGTTGGTGGTGCCCGGCAGCCGCTTCAGCTCGTCGAGGACGTTGAGGGTCACGTAGTTCGATATGAACAGGTCGTCGTAGCGGCCATCGGGCGCGTAGAACGCGAGCACCTGCAGGAACGACGACGAACCGCGCTCGACGGTGACGCCCTGGCGGCGCACTTCCTCCGGCAGCCGCGGGTCGACCTGCTTGACGCGGTTGTTGACGTTGACCGCGGCGTCGTCGATGCGGGTGCCGATCTCGAAGGTGACCTGGATCTGCACGACGCCGTTCGACGTCGACGAACTCGACATGTAGATCATGTTCGGCACGCCGTTGATCGCATTTTCCAGCGGCGCGGCGACGGTCTTCTCGATCACCTCGGCCGAGGCGCCCGGATACACGGCCTGCACGGTCACCACCGGCGGCGCGATCTCCGGGTACTGGGCGATCGGCAGCGTGCGCATTGCCGCGAGGCCGGCCAGGACCAGGAACATGGAAATGACGGCCGCGAAAATCGGCCGGTCGATGAAGAAGCGGGAGAACATCGTGGCGGTCCGCGGTCAGGACTTGGGGGCGGGCGCGGCTTTGCCGTCGCCCTTGGCCGGCGGCGTCGCGCCGCATCCGGCACGATGGCCGCGCCAGGATGCAGCTTGGGCAGGCTGTCGACGATCACGCGGTCCCCCGGCTTCAGGCCCGTCTCGACGACCCAGTGATTGTCACCGTCCATCGTCACCCAGTCGCCGAGCGTTACGGGTCGCACCGCCGCGACGTCCTTGCCGTCCTTGTCGTGGTCGGCGACGTACACGAATTTTCCCTGCGGACCGTCCAGCACCGCGATCTGCGGCACGGTGAGCGCGTTGCTGCGAACCGCGCCATCCAGCCGGACGCGAACGAACTGACCCGGCTTCAGCACGCCGTCGGCGTTCGGCACCTCGGCGCGCATTTCGAACGTGCCGGTCGAAGGATTGATGCGCGTGTCCGCGAAATTGATCCGGCCGCGGCGGGGGATGGTCGTGCCGTCGGCGAGTTTCACGGTCACGTCGTAGGCATTGTCCTTCGGCAGCGTCAGACGCCCCTCGGCCACGGCGCGGTTCAGCGAGAGCTGCTCGTTCTCGGAGATCGCGAACGGGATCCAGATCGGGTTCGCCTGCGAGATGGTCGTCAGCAGCGTGTCGTTGGCGGTGACGAGGCTCCCTTCGGACTTCGGCGCCCGGCTGGAGAGCCCGGAGATCGGCGCGACGACGCGCGTGTAGCCGAGATTGAGCTGCGCTTCGGCGAGTTTCGCCGCCGCCGACCTGACCGATGCCGCGGCGAGTTCGGCGTTGGAAACAGCGTCGTCGGCTTCCTTCTGTCCGATCGCGCGGCGCTCGGCCAGCGGCTTGAGGCGCGCGACCTCGCGCTCGGCCTGCGCATTTTGTGCCTGCGCACGGGTGAGATCCGCTTCGAGGGCCGCGACCTGGGCGGCAAGCGGCTTGGGATCGATGACGAACAGCACCTGGCCGGCCTTGACCGGCGCGCCTTCCTGGAAGAGTTTCTGCTCCAGAATGCCGGTCACGCGCCCCCGAACCTCCACTTCCTTCGATCCGGCGGTCTGGCCGACGTATTCGTAGCTCGCCGGTACTGCCTTCGGCGCAACCACGAAGGTCGTGACCGCGGCAGGTGGAAAGCCGTGGAAACCCCCGCCTTCGGGGGCCTGGCCGCAGGCGGCGACGAAGGCGGTCATCGCGAGCGGCAGGACATGGGTGACTGGAACGCGGACGGGAAGGGACATGAAGTGACTCCAGACTTGATCTAGGGCAAAGCTTCGCGCACCGGGTCTTGCCAAGCTGCCCGAGATTACATACATTCATGGATGTTTGTAAAGGGCTGCTACGTGGACAAACGCCATGGCACGTAAGACCCGGGGGGAAGCGCTGGCGACCCGCGAGCGGGTGCTCGACGCGGCGGAAGAGATATTTCGCGACCACGGCGTGACCCGCACGTCGCTGGCCGAGATCGCGGCAGCCGCCGGCGTGACCCGCGGGGCCGTTTACTGGCATTTCAGGGACAAGGCCGACCTGTTCCACGCCATGTGCGATCGTGCGACGCTGCCGCTCGATGCCCTGTTCGAGCAGGCCGCGGCGACCGCGATGACGGATCCACTGGCGACGCTGCGGAATTTGTGCGTCAGCGCGCTGCGCCATCTTGCGACGGACGCGCGAACACAGGTCGTTTTCGAAGTGATATTCCACAAGACCGAACTGGTCGACGAACTGGCGGGCGTCGCGACATCGCGGCAGAAGGAAAGCTGTCGATGCGTCGATCAGATCGACGACATTCTCGGACGCTGCGCCGCCGTCGGTGAGCTTCCGGCCGACATCGACACCGCGCTCGCGGCACAGGGCCTCAACGCGCTGATGGTCGGCATCATGCACGAATGGGTCCGCAACCCCTCGGCCTATGATCTCGAGGCCGCCGCCCCCGCGCTGATCGACGCGTTCCTTGCGGGACTCGCCATCCGTCCGCCGCGGCGCGCGCCGCGTCCCGTTCAGCGTGCGCGGCCGAGGTCAACGGCAGTGCGGACAGCGGCGGCGCGCCGGACGCGTTAGACAAAGGAGCCATGCGCGTTCGACGCGCAGGGCCACGGTTGCAGAAGGAGTTCTGGCTCGGCGTATCTCGCCGAACCGGCAACACGGGCGCGATGCTCACCATCGCACCGGTGTCCCGGCAGGCGAGGGCGGCGCCGCGCCGGTCGCCGCTATCGCGCCGTGCCCGGCGGCCCGATCGAAGCACCCTCGACGCGATGTCGCGCGAGCGCCTCGGCGACGAAGCCGGAGCTCTTCATCTCCTCGACGAACTCGTACAGGTATTTCGCCCCGGCGGCGCGTCCGCGCGGCGTGCCCATCGCCTGGTTGATGACCATGAACCGGCCATCGAGGAGGCGCAGTCCGGGAACCCGTTTCGAATCCGCTGCGAGTTGCTGCTTCACGCCGGCTGCGACGTCGAGCCGCTGCGCCACGAACAGGTCCGTGACCGCTTGCGACGTCGGGGCGCGGACGATCGTCGCCTGCTTGAGTTCGCGCGCGAGATACAGATCGTAGGCGCTGCCGGCGCCGACGACCACGCGGGTACCCGGGCGATCGACGTCGGCATTGCTGCGAATGGGCGATGCGTCCGCGACGAGGTAGGCGCCCTCGATCACGACGTACGGCGCGCTGTAGCTGATGTCGACCGCGCGCGCCGGATCGATCGCGAGATAAGCGACGTCCCACGCGCCGGACTTGAGCGCGTCGACGACCTTGCCCGCCGCATCGAAGGTGACGAGCTCGACGGGCACCCCGAGGCGTCGCGCGAGCTCGCGCGAAAGGTCGATCGAGACGCCGCGCGGCGCGCCGGTGGCGGGGTCGCGCACGGCGAGTATCGGGTTGCCGAAATTGATGGCGGCTCGCAGCTTGCCCGTCGGGGCGAGCTCGGAAACGGCGGAGGCGGGCGCCATGGGTGCGGTCGCGCAGGAGCTCAAGCACACGAAAATGCAAATCGCGACCGCGATCCGGACCATGAAATCTCCTTCGGCAGCGAGGCGCAGATTCGAGTCTACGCGAGGATCTGCGGTCTTGTGTCCGGTACATCGCAGTGGCTACGGCCATTGCGACAACGCAATGCCGCGATCGCGGCGGCGAAGCACGTCCCGATCGACGAGGCGTCGCGCAGGTGCGGCCGGATTCAGGCGCGCGTTGACGGCATTGGGAGTCGCCACCGATGGCCCGAGGGGTGTGGCATTTGATCGCAGTCGACATGATTTCCGAGTGCCGCGCAGGGTTCAAATACTTCGCTGCAACAATAGCTTAGCGCGGACATCTGAAATTGTTATCCAGTTGATCTGAAATGACGATTGGACGAATCCGGGCATCGTCCCTATGTTGTGTTTGTGCGCCGCACCATGAGTGGACGCACGATGGGTCCAGGGATGCCCAACCAGCCTTAAGGAGACTGCCATGCAAGTCAACCCACACCCTCTCGTCGACGTCGGCGGGTGGAACATATTTGCCCTCGTCGCCGATGCGCTGGCCTACCCCCAGCGATCGCAAAGGGACCACGAACACCGCGCCGCGACGCCCGTTGCCGGGCCACCGCAACGGCGGGGAATGCTCGAGCGGCTCGACCACTGGTTCTGGGTGCGCGAACAGCGTGCGCGTGACGCGTATCTCGCGGAGTCGCGCGACGTGTTCGAGCTGGAAGCGCGGATTCGTGCGCTCGAACGCGGCTTCCCCCATCGGTACTACTGAGGCGAAATTTCGCGAAAGCGTGCGCCGCCCGTCCGAGGGGCGCAAATTCGCAAACCCGATTTTTCAAGCAAGCGAGGTGTCGAGATGGAGACCTACTACTCCCCCGTGACTCATGATGTTCACCGAAGAATTGCGTGGCCGCTGATCGCCAGCGGATTGTGGCTGCGGCTCGGATTCGTCGGCGCCAGCGGTTCGGTGGCGGCGATGATCGCGATGTTCACCGGCGATACCGGTCCGTGGGCCGCGCTGCCATTGGCGATCGCCGGCGCCGCGCTGGCAGCCTATTCGTGGCGGCGCGCGCTGGCCGTGCTCGAACGCGCCGATACGCCGGCGGGCGCTGGCCGCGAGTCGACCAAGGTGCTCGCTCCCGGGGCGGCCGGCGAAAGCCTGCGCCTGACGTTGTCCCCGCTGCATCGTTAGTGCGACGCCGTTCGTGACGGCCGTCGCCGCGGAAGTAGGTCGGCGAGGTCGCCGCAGCTTCCAGTTGCGACATCGAACGGCAGCGGGCGTTCGGTCCGGATTGTCCGGGTGTCGGCGGCGCGCGGGACGCTCCTCGGCGAATGGCTGCGGAGAGGCCTGTTCCAGGCCGTCGTGAGTTACTCCGGGGCCACGATCGCGGCGACCCGCTGCGGGATTGCGGTCACGCGTTCCCCGACCGCGCGACGTAACCGTAGGCGAGGTTGGTGCGACCCCCGCCATGGCGCTCGTACGCGTCCTTGGCGCGGGCCAATTTGTCGTCAGCAAGCACGGCCCGCTGTTCGCGCTTGTAGCTGTAGAGCCGCGCGTTGTTGTCGCCGAAGATCGCGGTCTTGACCGGGCCATCCGCGGGCCCGAGCGGCGCGTAGCCGTATTTCCGCTGCAGTTCTTCGGGGATCTCCAATCGCCGCAAGGCCTCGATCTGCCATTGCGGCGCGCCGGTCCAGATCGCGTCGGTGCCCCACACGACATGGTCGGCGCCCATCCCCTTGATGAGCTGCCCGAGCATCACCGCGGACAACCGTGGCTCCGCGATGGTGGATCTGGGCAAAGAGTTGCCCGACGTCTGCATAGACATTGTTCACGCCGGACTTTCCCGGAATCTCGGCCAGGTCGGTGATCCAGTCGATGCGGCCCGTGGTTTCGAATTGTCCCCAGGCGTCCTGCGCGCGGCCCCCGCCGGCATAGCGATAACCGCCGTGATAGATGATGAAGTTGAGTTGCGGCCAGTCCTTCGCGGCCTTGGCCACGTCGCGCACGTCGGAGTAGGCGAGCAGATGCGGGAACTGCTTCTCGACCGATGGCGGGAACAGGCCCTTGTGGACACAGACGTTCTTCAGGCCGGCCTTGGCGAATTTTTCGTAGGCCGGGTAGACGAGTTTCTCGTCGTCCATGTGCCAGGGATGCGTGCTGAGGGGCTTGTTGGTGTTGTCGCCGATCGTGTAGCCCTTCATCGAATCGGGCTTCAGTTCGGCGATCGCGCGGTCGATGGCCTCGAGCCAGCCCGGATATCCCGGCGTGAAAATCGCATGTGCCATCGAGCGGCGCGAGCCGGCGATGGCATTGATCGTGGCCCGCGCGCTGGCCTTCATCTCGTTGGTCAGAAACCAGTCGCCCGGAACTTCGGACGGCGCCCCGCTGATGCAGGCGACCTTGGTGTCGCTGTCGAGATAGATCTCCTTCAGATAGTTGGCGAACTTGAGGTCGTCGATGGTCTGCGGCCGGTCCACCAGCGCCGGGTTCCAGCCCGCCTTGCCGACCGCTTGCCGCTGCATGACGAACGTCTGGATGCGCGTGTCGTCGCGCAGGAAATGCGTGTGCATGTCCATGATGAACTGGCCGGAGAGGCGTTTCGCGCGCTCCGCTGCCATGTCCGGTGTCTGCGCTTCGGCGCGGGAAACGCCGAAAATGGGACCATAGGTGTCGTTCATGGCGAGGAACGCGGTGGCCATGCCCGCGGCCGACTTGAAGAACGCGCGGCGGGTGACGCCGTTGCGCCTCGCAAATTCGGTCCCCAGCGCCTTGACGCGCGCCTCGAACTCGCGCTGCCGGGGCGTCTGCGGCGCCGGCATGAACTCGTCGCTCGACACCGACTGCACCGGAATCGGCGACGGAAACAACGCCGATTCCGCCGGAGACAATTGGTCGAGCTCTTCCCTGGAAAGCAGACGCATGATGCTCCTCCCCGGTTCTGGTGTTTCGCGATCGCGACGTGCGTCGCGGGACAGACTCCCGGTCGACGCGAAGCGCCGGCGGCGGCGTGGCACCGCCGTGGCCGAATCGCGGACACAGGACCAGGGCGGGGGCGCTGCCGCGGCCCCGCCATGGCGATTCAGTCTAAACGAATCGGGCTGCCGCGGGATGTCGATGCGCGCCGGCATCGACCGACGGGCTCCCCTGGGCCGTCGCCCGGCGCAGGCGCGGCGATGCCCCCGGCTCCGGGGTCCGCTACGCACCTAACCGCAAGACCCCTGCGCTGTGCGGTGCAACATCGATCGGGCGCATCGGACGCCGACGATGGCGGACGCTCGCTCGAGATGATTCCTTTGCGGCGACGTGTTAGCGTGCGATGCGGCACCGCGAAGCGGGCCTCGTTGGCCCGCACCAGACGTTCATTGGGCCACGGCCGCGATGAATCGACAAGACAACTGGAGGAAACACCCATGCGCATGCTTTCACTGATATCGGTACTCGTCGTTTCCGCAACGCTCGTCGCCGCCCGGGCGCAGGCGCAGGTTCCCGATGCGATGCCGGTCTACATCCCGCTGGGCACGCCGATCACGCTCGAGCGCGCGAAGAAGGTGGCGGACGCCGCGGAAGCGGAAGCGAAGAAGCGCAACTGGAAAATGGCGATTGCCATCGTCGAGCCGACGGGTGATCTCGTGTACTTCGTGAAAATCGATGACACGCAGTACGCTTCGGGGAAGGTGGCGCAGGGCAAGGCCCGGGCGGCGGCAACGTACCGCCGTCCCACCAAGGCGTTCTTCGACGCGATGGAGTCGGGTCACCCGTACGTCGCCACACTCGAAGGGGTGGTCGGTTCGGAAGGCGGCGTGCCCATCGTCGAGAACGGGAAGCTGATCGGCGCCATCGGCGTCAGCGGCGGTTCGGGCGCGCAGGACGGCGTCATCGCGAAGGCGGGCACGGATACCGTGAAGTAGCGTCCGCAGAGAGCATCGCGCGCCTGCGTCTGGCCGATTGCGCGAATGCGGAAATCGGACGGAGCGGTGCGCGCGGTTCAGTCCGGGGAACCCGTGCTCGGATCTTGGACTTCGCTGTCGGCGCTTGATCCGGCTGCGGGCGCGAGCGCGCGCTCGAGCACGCGCACGACGTGCAGCGCTTCGCGGGCACCGGTCGCGCGCGTGCCGTCGGCGATCTGATGGCGGCAGCTGGTGCCGTCGGCGACGATCAGTGTTTCGGGCGTCGCGGAGCGCACCGCCGGGAGCAGCGACAGCTCGGCCATGCGCATCGAGACATCGTAATGCGCGGCCTCGTAGCCGAAGCTGCCGGCCATTCCGCAGCAGCTCGACTCGATCACCTCGACGTCGAGGCCCGGAATCAGCTGCAGAACCTCCTGCACCGGCGCCACGGCGTCGAACGCCTTCTGATGGCAATGACCGTGGATTAGCGCGCGCGTCTGCGACAGCCGCCTGAGCGCCAGGCGCAGCCGCCCGGCACGATGCTCGCGGGCCAGGAACTCCTCGATCAGCAGCGCGTGTTCCGCGAGGCGCCGGGCGGCGTCGCCCAGGCCCATCACCAGGAATTCGTCCCGCAGCGACAGCAGGCACGACGGCTCGAGGCCGACGATGGCCGCACCGCGGGCCACGTGCGGCGCCATCGCCTCGAGCACGCGGCGCGCTTCGCGTTTCGCTTCGTCCACCAGGCCCGCCGCCAGGTAGGTGCGGCCGCAGCACAGCGGCCGCGAAGGCTCGGCGTCGTCGGGGGACGCGCGCGCCAGATGCACCGACAAGCCGGCCGCGCGCAGCACGGCGAGCGCCGCGTGCGCATTCTCGGGCTCGAAATAATGGTTGAAGGTGTCGACGAACAGGACGACGTCCGCATTCGCGTCGTTTGTTGCAGCGAGCATGTCGAGCTGGAGGAACGTATCGCGCCGCCACTTCGGCAGCGTTCGACGCGCGGAAAGTCCCGCCAGCTTCTCGGTCAGTTGCTGTGCGCCCGGCAAGGTGTCGCGCAGGTTGGCAAGCCAGGGCAGGCGGGCGGCCCACGGTGCCCAGCGCGGCAGGTGCGCGACGATGCGATCCTTCAGCGCGAGGCCGTGCGCGCGCTGCCAGTGGTACAGGAACTCGATCTTCATCTTCGCCATGTCGACGCCCGTCGGGCAGTCGCGGCGGCAGCCCTTGCAGCTCACGCACAGGTCCAGCGCTTCGCGCACCGGTTTCGACGCCAGGTCGGGACCCAGCCGGCCCGATAGCGCGAGCCGCAACGTGTTGGCGCGGCCGCGGGTCAGGTGTACCTCATCGCGCGTGACGCGATAACTCGGACACATCGTGCCGGCGTCGAACTTGCGGCAGTGGCCGTTGTTGTTGCACATCTCGACGGCCTTGGCGAAGCCGCGCGCCGGATCGCCGCCCGTGCCGGGCGCCGACAGCGTGCCGGCTACGGGATCGTTCTGCACGTTCCAATGCGACCAATCGAGAGCCGTCGCCAGCGGCGCGGTCTGGTATCCGGGTCGAAAGCGGAACAGGGAGGCGTCGTCCATCGGTGTGGCGCGGACGATCTTGCCCGGATTCATGAGGCCCGCGGGATCGAACAAGTCCTTGATCTCCTCGAACGCGCGCGCGAGACGCGGGCCGAATTGCCACGCGACCCACTCGCTGCGCACGAGACCGTCGCCGTGCTCGCCGGAGAACGCGCCCTTGTACTCCCTGACGATGGCACTCGCTTCCTCGGCAATGGCGCGCATCTTGGCCGCGCCGTCGCGGCGCATGTCCAGGATCGGGCGCACGTGCAGCGTCCCGACCGACGCATGCGCGTACCACGTGCCGCGGGTCCCGTGCTTGCGAAATACATCCGACAGGCGATCGACGTAGTCGGCCAGGTGCTCGAGCGGCACGGCGCAGTCCTCGATGAACGACACCGGCTTGCCGTCGCCGCGCAGGCTCATCATGATGTTGAGCCCGGACTTGCGCACGTCCCACAGCGCCTTCTGCGCGCCGGCATCGGTCATCCGCACGACGCGATCGGGCAAGCCCAGGTCGGCGACCAGCGCGACGAGATCCTCCAGGCGCCGCAACGGGTCGTCCGCGCCGTCGCCGATGAATTCGACGAGGAGGATCGCCTCCGGCTCGCCGATCAGCGCGCGGTCGATCACCGGCCGGAACGCCGGGTTGCCGCGGGCGAGTTCGATCATCGTCCGGTCGACGAGCTCGACGGCGGAGGGTCCGAGTCCGACGATCGGGCGCGCGCACTCCATCGCCCGGTACAGCGTCGGGAAACTGACGACGCCGAGCGTTCGGTGTCGCGGCAGCGGAGCGAGCTTCAGCGTGAGTTCCCGTGTCCAGGCCAGGGTTCCTTCGCTGCCGACCAGCAAGTGGGCGAAGTTCACGCTGCCGTCGGAGGTGTAAGGGCGCTCGCTTTGCGGATGGAAGACATCGATGTTGTAGCCGCCGACGCGGCGCAGCACCCGTGGCACGCGGCTCTCGATCTCGTCGCGCTCGCGGGCACCGATTGCACGCAGACGGGAGGTGAGCTCGCGCACCCGCGACGAGGCCGACTGCATCTCCGCTTCGGGTCCGAAGCGCGCGGGCGTGCCGTCGGACAGCAGCGCGTCGATCGCGTGGACGTTGTGCACCATGTTGCCGTAGGCGATGGAGCGCGAGCCGCACGAATTGTTGCCGGCCATGCCGCCCAGCGTGGCCTGCGCGGAGGTGCTGACGTCGACGGGGAACCAGAGGCCGCGCGGTTTCAGCCACGCGTTGAGCTGGTCGAGGACCAGGCCCGGTTCGACCGTCGCTGTCATCGCGTCGCCATCGAATGCCACGACGCGATTCAGGTGCTTGCTGTGATCGATCACCAGCGCGGCGCCGACGGTCTGCCCGCATTGCGAGCTTCCGGCCCCTCGCGGCAGGACGGGCACGCGCAGCTCGCGGCAGACCTCGAGCGCCGCGCGGACGTCGTCATCGCAAGTAGGAATCAGTATGCCGACGGGCTCGACCTGGTAGATCGACGCGTCGGTCGCATAGCGCCCGCGCGACGCGGCGTCGAACAGCACGGTGCCCGCAACCGCGCGGCGCAGCCGGGTGGCGAGTTCGCCATTCCCGCGACTCGGGTGGAACAGCAGCGGCTGCGGATTCGGCGCGTTCATTGGGTGTCGGGGTAGCAATGCGCGGGCGGCCGCCGCGCTTCGCAGGCGCGCGCGGCAGCGAGGCGTTGGGGCCCGAACCTCATTCTAAGCCGGCGGCGCCTGACGGGCGGTGCCTCGACGCGGTGCGGCGATTGAAATCCGCGGCGCGCGAGTGACCGTCCAGCATGCCGACAGCGAAATGGCACGGGCCAAGCACCCCGATGCCTGCCCTGTCCCCGGATTGGGTACCATGCTATTTTGTAGTCGCGGCGCGAACGAAGCGCGTCCTGCGCAGCCGCAGTGAGCCGGAGGCGTTCCATGCAGAAGCTCAACGATCACCATTCCGGGCGGCATTTCCTGCAGATTCCGGGGCCGACGAATGTACCCGATCGCGTGTTGCGCGCGATCGATCAGCCGACGATCGATCATCGCGGGCCCGAGTTTGCGGCGCTGGCCAAGGCTGTCATTGCCGGAATGAAGCAGGTTTTCAAGACCCGGGCCGATGTCGTCGTCTACCCGTCCTCCGGAACCGGGGCGTGGGAAGCGGCGCTCGTCAACACGCTTTCGCCCGGAGATCGCGTGCTGATGGCGGAAACGGGGCATTTCGCGACCCTCTGGAAACGCATCGCCGAGCGGCTCGGACTGAAGGTGGAGTTTCTGCCCGGCGACTGGCGCCACGGCGCGGCTGCGGCAGAGATCGAGGCGTGTCTGCACGCCGACAGCGGCCACGCGATCAAGGCGGTGTGCATCGTGCACAACGAAACATCCACCGGCGTGACGAGCAGCGTGGCCGGCGTGCGCGAGGCCATCGATCGCGCGGCGCATCCGGCGCTGTTCATGGTCGACACGATCTCGTCGCTGGCGTCGATCGACTATCGCCACGACGAATGGCGCGTCGACGTGACGGTGGCCGGATCGCAGAAGGGGCTGATGCTGCCGCCGGGGCTGGCCTTCAACGCCATCAGCGCGAAGGCGCTCGCGGCATCGAAGACCGCCCGCAGTCCGCGCGCGTACTGGGACTGGAGCGACCACCTGGCGATCAACGCCACCGGCTATTTTCCCTATACGCCGGCGACCAATCTCCTCTACGGCCTGCACGAGGCGCTCGATATGCTTTTCTCCGAGGGTCTCGATCGGGTGTTCGCGCGCCACGCCCGTCTCGCCGAGGCCACGCGCCGCGCGGTGCGGGCGTGGGATCTCGAGGTTCTGTGCGCGAATCCCGCCGAGTACAGCTCGACGCTGACCGGGGTGATGATGCCCGACGGCCACAATGCCGACGCATTCCGCAAGGTCGTGCTCGATCGCTTCGACATGTCGCTCGGGCAGGGGCTCGGCAAGATGTCGGGCAAGATCTTCCGCATCGGACACCTCGGATTCTTCAACGACCTGATGCTCTGCGGTACCCTCGCGGGCGTCGAGATGGGCCTGGCGCTGGCAGCCGTCCCGCACCGCAAGGGCGGTGCCCGGGCCGCGATGGATTATCTTGTCGAACCTGTTGCAACGGGACTCGCACGCGCGGCGTAGCGAGGTTCGAATCGATTCCCGATGCCGCGTGCAGTCCGAACGCGCGGCGGCGGGAACCCGGAACACGGACGCACGTTTGGAGGAAGACGACCATGATCGAGATCACCCGGGCCGCGCGGTGCGCTGGTCCCACGTTTACGCACGGATTCGCAATCGCCGCAGCCCTGTGCACGGCCCTGTTCGCGACCTCGGCATTCGCGCAGATCGAAATCAAGCTCGGCCACGTCGGCGAGCCGGGTTCCCTGTTCCAGACCAGCGCCGATGAATTCGCGAAGCGCGCCAACGCCAAACTCGCCGGCAAGGTCAAGGTCGTCACTTTCGGCTCGAGCCAGCTGGGCGGTGACAAGGAGATGATCCAGAAGCTGAAGCTGGGGACGCTCGACATGGCGTTGCCGTCCACGGTGATGAGCTCCGAAGTCGATCTCTTCGGCATCTTCGAGATGCCCTACATCGTCAAGGATCGCGCGCACATGGCGAAGATCGAGAAGGAGATCTTCTGGCCGAAGCTCGAGCCCGAGGCGGAAAAGAAGGGATTGACGGTGTTGGCGGTCTGGGAGAACGGGATCCGGCACATCACCAACAGCAAGCGCCCGATCAAGGTGCCGGCCGACCTCAAGGGCATCAAGCTGCGCGTTCCCGAGGGCAAGTGGCGGGTCAAGATGTTCCAGGCCTATGGGGCCAATCCGAGTCCGATGAAGTTCTCCGAGCTCTTCACCGCGCTGCAGACCGGCGTGATGGACGGCGAGGAGAACCCGTTCACGCAGATCTATTCGGCGAAGCTGCAGGAAGTGCAGAAATATCTTTCGCTCTCCGGCCATGTCTACACGCCCGCCTATCTGACGGTGGGCACCAAGCGCTGGAACGAATTGCCGGCCGACGTGCGCAAGACGCTGGAAGAGACGGCCAGGGAGACGCAGGCCTGGGTCTACCAGACGGCGGCCAGGGATGACTCCGACCTGCTCGGAAAGCTGAAGCAGGCGGGCATGCAGGTGAACGATGTCGATCAGGAAGCCTTTGTTTCCGCGAGCAAGCCCATCTACGAGGAGTTCGGCAAGGAAGTGCCGGGGGCGAAGGAACTGATCGACCGCGCCGTGTCGCTGCGGTAGTGGGCAAGTCCGGTAGCGATACGTCGAATAGCACCGGGGTATCGGCGCCGGTCGCGCCGGCGACGGCGCGATTCCGCCAGCGGTACGGCATGCTGCTCGAACGGGTCGTGTCGGCGCTGATGATCGTCCTGGCCATCGAAGTGGCGCTGGGGGTGGTCTATCGGACCCTCGGCCAGTCGCTCGCCTGGTACGACGAAGTCGCCTCGGTGCTCCTTGCGTGGCTCACCTTCTACGGCGCCGCGCTGGCGTCGGTGAAGCGCGCGCACATCGGGTGCCCCGAGCTCGTCGAGAAAATGCCCTGGGGGGCGCGCCGCATCGTCAACATCGCCGCGCAGGCGCTGGTGATCGCATTTTTCCTCCTGCTGGGCGCCGTAGGCCTGTGGGTGCTGCCGGTGCTCGCGACCGATCACATGGTGAGCCTGCCGTGGATTCCGATCAGCGTCGTGCAATCCGTGATCCCGTTGTCGGCGGCGCTGATCGTCGTCGCGGAGTTCACCCATCTCGTCGACCTCGTTGCGGCGCGCCAGCCGCCCCCGAAATCCGCCGATCTCGCGCTGTCCGATGGGCTGCATTGAACGCTTCGCCGAAGGCGCGCAGCGCCAGGGGTGCCCGATGAGCGACGCCGGGCTGCCTCAAGTCGCGAATTACTGCGGCCACCGCGATGTCGTGGGCGCGCGTTGCGTCGTAGAGTCAGCCGCCGCCCGCGCTCGCAGACGCGCCCTTCGGTGTGCCCTCCATTTGCCGGCGAGTACGACGCATCGTGTTCGCGTCGGGCTCCGCCGGCGCTCGCCGACGCGCCCTTCGGGCCTTGGCTTCGCCCTGCTCGCGCAGACGTCCTTGGCTTCGCCCTGCTCGCGCGGGCGTCCCTTGGGGGGCAGCGCAGCGGCGGCAGCCGCAAGTGTGGGGGTACACCAATGAGCCCTCCGCACGGCCGCCCGAAGGAGGGCTCGCTCCCGCTTGGCGGGAAGGCGCGCAGCGCCAAGGGTGCTCTATGTCCGTGATGCTGCTGCTGTTCGCGGCGGTGCTGGCGCTGGTACTGATCAACGTGCCGATTGCCGTGTCGCTGGGCATCGTTGCCGTCGTGGCGATGGTGGTGAGCCATGGCATCGGGATTCTGCCGAATCTCGCGATCGTCGCCTACAACGGCGCGACCAATTTTCCGCTGCTGGCGATTCCGCTGTTCATCCTGGCCGGCGCGATCATGAACGCGTCGGGGATCTCGAACCGGTTGATCGCGTTCGCGTCGGCGCTGTTCGGCTGGATGCGGGGCGGTCTCGCGCACGTGTCGATCGGCGCGTCGATGTTCTTCGCGGAGATCTCCGGTTCTGCGGTCGCCGACGTTGCCGCGCTGGGATCGATCCTGATTCCGGGGATGAAGGCGAAGGGCTACCCGGCGCCCCTGGCCGCCGCCGTTTGCTCGTCGGCCGCCACCCTCGCCGTGATCATTCCGCCGTCGATCCCGATGATCCTCTATGCGGTGATGGCGGAAACGTCGGTCGTGCAGCTCTTCGTCGCCGGCATCGTTCCGGGCATCCTCGGCGGCGTTGCACTGATGGCGATGGCGCACCGTTTCGCCGTCAGGTACGACCTCCCGCGCGAGGCAGCCTTTTCGCTGCGGCGCGTCGGCGAGACCGCGCGCGAGGCGCTGTGGGCGTTCCTGCTCCCGGTGATCATCCTGGGTGGCATCTTCGGCGGCATCGTCACCGCGACCGAGGGTGCGGCGCTGGCGGTGTTCGCGTCGCTGTTCGTCGGCCTCGTCATCTACCGGGAACTCGACATGTCGCAGCTGCGGCGGGCGATGGTCGAAGGCGGCGTGCAGACGGCCATCGTCATGCTGCTGGTGGCGACCAGCGCGCTGCTCGGGACCTACCTCACCGAGGTGCAGGCGCCGCAGCAGCTCGCGCGGGCGGTGTCGGAACTGACCCAGAACAAGTGGATCGTGCTGGCGCTCCTCAACGTGCTTTTCCTGTTCCTCGGCATGTTCCTGCATTCGGCGGCGGCGATCATTCTCGTCGTTCCCGTGGTGATGCCGCTCGTGAAGTCCGTCGGCATCGATCCGGTCCATTTCGGGCTGATTGTGACAATCAATCTCGGCATAGGCCAGCAGACGCCGCCGGTCGCGAGCGTCCTGATGGTCGCGAGCGCCATTGCCAAGGTGTCGATCTGGGAGGTGACGCGGGTGAACGTATGGTTCGTGGGCGTGCTGCTCGCGGTGCTGCTGCTCGTCACCTACGTGCCGATCACCGGCCTCGGGCTGGTCAATTTCTTCTATCGGTGAGGCGCAGCGGACGATGAACGAACTCATTGCGGTCGAGCGGGACGGTGCAATCGCAACGGTGGTGCTCAACCGCCCCGAAAAGCTGAATGCGCTGACCAAGCCGATGTGGCGATCGCTGGGCGAGACGATGACCAGGCTGTCCGCCGACGACGCCCTGCGCTGCGTGATCTTGCGCGGGGCCGGCGAGAGGGCCTTCTCGCCCGGCAACGACATCGCGGAGTTCGCGACGGAACGGGCGAACAAGGCGCAGGCGATCGACTACGGGCGGGTGATGCATGCCACGGCCGCCGCGCTCGCCGCCTGCCGCCATCCTTTGGTCGCGCAGATTCACGGCATCTGCGTGGGCGGCGGCCTCGAGATCGCCGCGTTTTGCGATGTGCGGATCTGCGGCGTGTCGAGCCGCTTCGGTGCGCCGATCAAGAACCTCGGTCTCGTGATGGCGTACCCGGAAATGCTCCCGCTGGTACGGCTCGTGGGGAGCGACGTCGCGCTCGAGATCCTGCTCGAAGGGCGAATCTTCGACGCGAGCGAGGCCAGGGATAAGCGCCTGGTGACGCGGGTGGTTGCCGACGATCGGGTTGCCGCCGAGGCGCTGGCTACCGCGCAGCGCATCGCGGAAGGCGCGCCGCTGGCCGCGCGCTGGCACAAGAAATTCGCCCGCCGGCTTGCCGACACGCGGCCGATCGCGGCGCTCGAGTACGACGAATGCTTCGACTGCTTCGACACCGAGGATTTTCGCCTCGGTTACGCCGCCTTTCTCGCCAAGCGCAAGCCGGAGTTTGTCGGACGATGAGCGCGGCCGAAGCGGGAGGCGCCGAATCGCCGCGCCACCCCGGCGCCCTCGCCGGAATGCGGGTGCTCGAGCTCGCGCAGATCATGGCCGGGCCGACGTGCGGCATGATGCTCGCCGACATGGGCGCCGATGTCGTCAAGGTCGAGAAGTTGCCCGGCGGTGACGACTCCCGCGGCTATGGCGAACCCCGCATCAACGGCGTGTCGGCGCCGTTCCTCATCCTCAATCGCAACAAGCGGGGCATCGCGCTCAACCTCAAGCATGCTCGCGGCCGCGAGGTCCTGCTGCGCATGGTGCGTGACGCCGACGTGCTGACGGAGAACTACCGGCGCGGGACGCTCGAGAAGCTGGGCCTCGGCTACGACGTGCTGGCACGCGCCAATCCGGGCCTCATCTATTGTGCGATCTCCGGGTATGGGCGCGACGGACCCTATGCCGACAAGGGCGGCTTCGATCTCATCGCGCAGGGCTACGCCGGCCTGATGTCGATCACCGGCGAGCGCGGCGGCCCGCCGGCCAAGACGGGCAATTCGGTGGCGGACATCAACGCCGGCATCCTCGGGGTCGTCGGCATCCTCGCCGCGTACGCGCACAAGCTGCAGACGGGGAGGGGTCAGATCGTCGACACGTCGCTGATGGAGGCGGCGCTGCAGCAGACCTACTGGCATGCGGCGATCTATTTCGCCACCGGCGTATCGCCCGGCGCCGCCGGATCGGCGCATCCGCTGACCGCGCCGTACCAGGCGTTTCGCGCCAGCGACGGCTGGATCAACATCGGTGGCGCGAACCAGGCCAACTGGGAGCGGATTGCCGACGTACTGGGCCACCCGGAATGGCGCGACGACCCGCGCTTCACCAACAATTCCGCGCGCATGGCGAATCTCGATGCCCTCGCCGCGACGATGAATGCGGTGCTGTCGATGCGGACGAAGGCCGAGTGGATCGCCGCCTTCGACGCCGCCGGCGTCCCCGCCGGACCGGTGAACTCGATCGGCGAAGCGCTCACCCACCCGCAGACGCTGGCGCGGGACATGGTCGTGGATCTCGTGCATCCGCAGGCGGGGCCGACCAAGGCGCTCGGTTGTCCCGTGCACTTTTCCGCGACGCCGACGCGCGTCTCGCGCCCGGCGCCGCTCCTGGGCGAGCACACGCGGGAATTGCTGCGCGAGTACGGTTACTCCGACGCCGACATTGATGTCCTGGTTGCGGAGGGCGTCGTCGAGGCGCCGGTCGCCGGTGCGTCAGCCTGATTCACGACCCGCTCTCGTGCGCGGGCGCCGCGCGCGTACCGGACGGGGGGCGCGTCGCTCGCGCTGTCCGGCGACAAGTGCTAATGTCGCGCCGTTGCCCGGGTTCATCACGTTGGTCACGGGGAGGAGAGCATGGAACGCTTTCGAGGTGCGGTTGCGTCGGCGTTGACGTTGTTCGGGGGCTTGCTGCTGGGAGTGCTGGCCATGCCGGCCGTCGCACAGGAAGTGACGGTGCTGTGCAACTACGAGGTCGACTGGTGCGAGGCAATGAAGGCTACGTACGAAAAGACGACGGGACAAAAGGCGGTCTTCATCCGCCGCACGGACGGTGAAAGCCTCGCCCAGATCCGGGCCGAGAAATCCAATCCCCGCGCCGACGTCTATCACGCCGCCGAATCGGCGTCGGCCAAGGCGCTGGCGGCCGAAGGATTGCTGGAAGCGTACAAGTCGCCGAACGTCGCGGATCTGCATGACTGGGCGCAGCGAATCGCCGAGGACAACAAGTACTTCCAGACGCCGATCTACACCGGCGTGCTCGGCTACGGCTACAACACCGAGCTCCTGGCGAAGAACAAGATGCCCGAGCCGAAATGCTGGAAGGACCTCGCGAATCCCGCGTACAAGAACGAGATCCAGATGGCAAACCCCGGGACGTCGGGCACGGCGTTCAACATGGTCGCGACCATCCTGCAGCTGATGGGCGAGGACGACGGGTTCAAGTTCCTGGCCGCGATGAACAAGAACGTCAACCAGTACACGCGGTCGGGCAGCGCGGGCATCCGCGCCGCGGCGAAGGGCGAAACGACCATCGGCATCACGTTCCTGCACGACTCGGTGGCGCAGACGGTCCAGGGCTATCCGATCAAGACCGTCGCGCCCTGCGAGGGCACGGGCTACGAAATCATCTCGTCGGCGATCATCAAGGGCGGGCCAAACCCCGAGGGCGCGAAGAAATGGATGGATTTCGTCCTGTCGCCCGCGGGCCAGAATGTCGCGATCACCGTCAACAAATTTCAGATCCCGTCGAACAGGAACGCGCAAATTCACCCGATGGCGCCCAAGGCCTCGGACGTGAAGCTGATCAAGATCGATCTCGACAAATACGGATCGAAGGAAGGCCGCGAACGCCTTCTTACGCGCTGGGACATCGAGGTATTCAAGGCCCCGAAATAGACCCGGCGACGGCCCGGCGAGCACCTGCCGGGCCAGCTGCGTAACAACGGGGGGCGAATGCGCCGCGTTTTCGGCCCCTGGCTGGCCTTGGCCTGGATCGGCTTCGCGCTCCTGCCGTGGAGCGCGATCCGCGGCGGTGGTTTCTTTTCCTTTCAGTGGCTGGGCACGTACCCGCTCGATGCCGCGTCGGCGCCGGCGCTGCTGCAGCTCTTCTGGCACGGGCGTCTCTGGTTCGCGCCGCTCCTTGTCGCGCTGCTTGCGCCGCTGCTCCTGCTCCTGCCTGCGGCGAGGGTCGATGCGACGCGAGAACGGACCTCGCGCGCATTGATCGCCGCGGGTGGTGCGGCCCTGGTCGCGATCGCGACGATCGCGGTGGCGATCGACATCAACGGTTGGACCTGGAGCGGATTCGCGCACGTGTTCGGCGCACTGCCGCGGCGGCAGCCCGGCCTGGGCTATGGCGCGCTTGCCGTCGCGGCCGCCTCGCTCATGGTCCTGTGCCATGGACTGGCGCTGCGCGGCTGGGCCAAGGGCAATACATTCGTTGCCGGTGCCATCGGCGCTTCCGTTGCGCTGGTCGGGTTGTTCACGATTCATCCGCTCGGCCGCATGTTCATGCATGCGTTCCTCGACGCCAACGGAGATCTTTCGCTCGCCGCGCTGCTTGTGCGCGTCGGCAGCAGCAAGGTCTGGGGTGTGGGCGGCATCGTCTGGAACACGCTGCAGCTGGGGATGATGACGGCGTCCGCGGCCACGCTGCTGGCGCTCTGCTTTGTCATCATCGTGACGCGCTCCCGCTGGCGCGCGCGCCGCCTGATCAGCGTCCTGTCGATCCTGCCGATGATCACGCCGCCCTTTGTCATCGGGCTGGCGCTGATCCTGCTGTTCGGGCGCTCCGGCGCAATCAACGCGCTGCTCGAATGGGGCTTCGACATCCGCCCGACGCGCTGGATCTACGGGCTGCCCGGCGTCTGGCTCGCGCAGACACTGGCGCTGACGCCGGTCGCCTATCTCGTGCTGGTCGGCATCGCCGACGGCATCAGCCCCGCGTTGGAAGAGGCGGCGCAGACGCTCCGCGCGACGCCGATGCGAACGTTCGCCACGATCACCCTGCCGCTGATGTCCCCGGGCATCACCAATGCGTTTCTGATCGTGTTCATCGAAAGCCTCGCCGATTTCGGCAACCCGCTGCTGCTCGGAGGCAATCTCGAGGTGCTGTCGACCGCGATCTACTTCGCCGTCGTCGGCGTGCAGCAGGATCCCGGGCGCGCATCGGTACTCGCGGTCATCCTGCTCACGCTTTCACTGGGCCTGTTCGCCGTCCAGCGGCGGCTGCTCGCGCGGCGCAGTTTCGTCACGCTGTCAGGCAAGGGCGATGGCGGCGCACGCGCGCCGCTGCCGCGCCTGGTCGTCGGCGCGACCGCCGCGCTGGCGTTGCCCTGGGCGGCGCTGGCCGTCGTGATCTACCTGATGATCTTCACCGGCGGCTTCTTCGAAAAGTGGGGGCTCAACCATGCGCTGACGTTGCGCAACTACGTCACCGCTTTCGGCGTCACGTTCGAAAACGGCAAGCTGCTCTGGTCCGGCGGAGCGTGGAGTTCTTTTTTCACCACGGTGACGATCGCCGTGACCGCTGCCCCTCTCACTGCCGCATTCGGGCTCGCCGTCGCGTATCTGCTGGACCGGCAGCGCTTTGCCGGCAAGCGCGCGTTCGAATTCATGGCGATGCTGAACTTCGCCGTTCCCGGCACGGTGGTCGGCATCGCCTACATCCTGGCCTTCAACGCGCCGCCGGTCGAGCTCGCGGGCACCGGCCTCATCCTCGTGGCCTGCTTCGTGTTCCGCGACATGACGACCAGCATGCGCGCTGGCCTCGCGGCGATGAGCCAGATCGATCCCAGCCTCGACGAAGCCTCCGCGACGCTGCGGGCTGGCACCTTCTCGACGATTCGCCGTGTGATCCTGCCGCTCGTCCGGCCGGCGGTCGTCGCGGCGCTCGTCTACAGCTTCATCAGCGCCATGACGTCGATCAGCGCGGTGATCTTTCTCACCAGCCCGCGCTTCGACATGGCGACGGTCAACATCGTCGGCCGCGCCGAGGTCGGCGAATACGGCTACGCGACGGCCTATGCGTCGGTGCTGATCGTGCTGATGGTGCTGGCGGTGATCCTGATCCGCGTGTTGGTCGGAACGCGCCAGGTGACGCGGCGCGAGGCGGCGGCGGACCAGGCAACGGGCGCGGTACCTGGAATGGCCGCGGCACGATCCCGCTCGCAGGGCCCGGATGTGCGCCTCCGGTCAGCCCGTTGACGGACGGCTTGCCGGCCGCATCGTCGTGATTCGATACCCGCTGGAAATTTGCGGGCATGGCGTTCGCGTCACCCGGTCAGCAGCGAGACCTTGCCGAAAAAGCGCAGCATCGCTTCAAGTCCGTCGCGGCCGCGGTCGTACTCGGTACCGAGCGCCTCGAGCAACACCCGTCGATCGCGCGTGCCGTCGAGCAGCGGCACGACGCGATGGGCGAACGGGTCGCTCAAGTTGACCATTTCGTGCCGGAGATTCACGACGCGCGCCCGCGTCTTGGCCATCGCGCGGGCTACCGGACTTGCCACGGGCCGCTCGGACGCGCTGGTCGTAAGCGCCGCCGGCTGCAGAAATAGCTCGACGACGCCGCCGATATAGGCCTCGGCCAGCAGTGCCTCGATCGGCCGGTCGCTGGCCGATGCCTGCCGCGTGCGCCACGCGGCGATCTCGGCCACCGATACGTTGCGCGGCGCAAGCTCCGCCAGCCAGAGCAACAGCTCCTGGACCAGCGGCTCTCCATTGCCCAGTGCCGAAGCCCGCGTCTGCCCCTGCCGTTCCGCTTCCGACATGGCCATGATCAGCGATGACGCGACCGCCACCCGCATGCCGGCGACACGGTTCGTGACGAAGCGATAGTTCGAGACGGAGGGCGCCTTGGTCAGCAGCGTCTGCCGGAAGCGGCGCATGCGTGCGAAGTCCAGATATTGTTCGCGAGTGACCCGGTCGTACTGCGCCACCAGCCGTATCATCTCCGGCGCCAGACCCGCGCCGCCCATGGAAAATGCCTCCGCTTCGCCGAGAAATGTAAGGCCGTGGCGCCGCGCATGCGCCTCGAACTCGGAAAAATAGAGGGCATCGTTGGGTACCGCGAGATCGTCGTGGAGCAAGGCACTGTCGCTGCGCGTGGCGAGTTCGGCAAACTCGGCGCGCAACGGCCCGTCGAGCTTCCAGTGCGCCTGCTGCGACCCGGCCAGCAGGCTCAGCAACGTACGCGACGCCAAAAGCTTTGCCTTGGAATCGGCGATGCGATCGGTGTGGAAGTGCAGCGCGTCCCAGGCGATCTGCCGGATCCTGCCCCCGGGCAACGCGTTGTAGCTGACGTAGGCGACTCCCGCCGGCGAAAGCCGCGCCGAGATGAGCGCCATCAGCGCATCGCGCACATCCGGCGGCACCCACGAGTAGAAGCCATGGGCGATGATGTAGTCGAACGAGCCGAGATCGTCCGGAACCGCGCGGACGTCCGTCTGCAGCAGCGTGAGGTTGCGCAGTCCCAGGTCCTGCGCGAGCCGCCGGCCATGCTCGATGGGGCGCGGCGCGAGATCGCAACCGACGACGATGGCGTTCGGCCACGCGGCCGCAATCGGAATGATGTTCGTTCCATCGGCGCAACCGATTTCGAGCACGCGGCAGGTGGAGAGCGCCGGTGGATCGACGCCCAGCAACGTGGCGACGGTGGCCAGGCGGTCGGGATGGCTCGCCGGGTACGCCGAGCAGTCGTAGTCGACGGCGTCATACGCCGCCTTGATGCGCAAGGTGGCGTCGTCGTCGTGGCGGATCGGCATGTCATTCACGCTTGCCTCGGTATTTTGGGGGTCGTGGCTCGCGAGACCTTGCTGCGTCCTTCCACCTGCCCGCTAGCCCGGCAGCCTGACCGGCGCGCCGCCTTTCGCGGAACATACTCCCGCATCGGCGATCATCAGGGCGCGGCGCCCGTCGTCGAGACCGATCGACGGGACGGTGCGCGCCTCGATGGCGCGCACGAAGGCGTCGAGTTCGCCGCGGTACGACTGCGCGTAGCGGTCGATGAAGAAGTGGAGCAGGGGATCGCGGCGGATTCCGTCCGTTCCGTGGCGTTCCAGCGTCGTCGGCTGCTGGTTGCCCGAGATCAGCATGCCCTTCTCGCCGAACGCCTCGATGCGCTGGTCGTAGCCGTAGACCGCGCGGAAGCTCGAGTTGACGTGCACCAGTGCGCCGCCGGCCATGCGCAGGACGACCATCGCCGTGTCCGGGTCGCGGTGCGGGTTTTCCTTCGCATCCAGCATGCACGCGGTGCGCGCGTAGATCTCGACCGGCTCGTCGTCGAGCAGCCAGCGCAGCATGTCGAAGTCGTGGATCATCGTGTCGTAGAAGATGCCGTAGGGCGTCGCGGCCACGGCGTCCGGCGGCGAGATTTCCGGATCGCGGCTGGACAGGAAGAGCATCTCGGGCCGCCCGATCTCGCCGGCGCGGATCGCGTCGTGCAGCGCGCGGTGCGTCGGGTCGAAGCGCCGGTTGAAGGCGACGAAGAAAGGCGTGTGCGTCTCGGCCAGGACCTTGGCGACGGCGTCGACGCGCGCCATATCGAGGTCGACCGGCTTTTCGCAGAAGACCGCCTTGCCGGCGCGCGCGGCCGCCTCGATGATCGGTGCATGCGTGCGCGGCGGCGTGCAGACAATGACCGCGCGCACCGTGGGATCGGCGAGCGCCTCGGCAAGGTTGCCGCCGGCGCGCGCGCCGTGAGGCGCCGCCAGCGCCCGGGCGGCATCGAGATTGAGGTCGACCACCCACGAAAGTCGCGCGCCGGGATGCGCGGCCAGGTTCGCCGCGTGCACGGGGCCGATGAACCCGGCGCCCACCAGACAGAAGTTGATCATCGCGAGAGCCTCCGGAGCCTGCGGCGTTGAGGCGGCGCGGTCATCGGCCCTCGGCCGGGAATCCGGCCGCGGTCGCTGCGCTGCGCAGGTTGGAAAAGCCCAGCCTGGCGTAGGTCAGCGGATGCGCCTTGGCCGGATCCTGCTCGGCCTCGACGACCAGCCAGCCGGCGTACGCGCCGCGATGAAGTTCGGCGAGGACCGCCGGAAAGTCGATCGATCCGTCGCCGGGAACGGTGAACACGCCGTCGAGCACCGCGCGCAGGAAGCTGCGATCGCCGGCCAGCACCTCGCGCATCACGGCGGCGCGCACGTCCTTGCAATGGACGTGCACGATCCGCCGGGCGTGGCGGCGCGCGACGGCGACCGGATCGCCGCCGCCCAGCGCCAGATGACCGGTGTCGAGCAGCAGTCCGACGTCCTCCGTCGTGCCCGCCATCAGCCGGTCGATCTCGTCCTCGGTCTGCACCACGGTTCCCATGTGGTGGTGGAACGCGAGCCGCACGCCGCGCCGTCGCAGGTGCGCGGCGACGTCGTTCAGCTTGGCGCAGAACGAAGCCCATTCGCCGGCGGCGAGAACGGGGCGGCGCGAGAGTGGCGCCGCGGCGTCGCCGTCGGTGCTGCCGTGGCCTTCCGCAAACACCATCGCGCGGCATCCCATGGCGGCCAGCAGCGCGAGGTGACTCTCCACGGCGGCTTTCTCGTCGGCCGCCGAGCGGCGGCAGAGCTGCGCGCTGTACCAGCCGGAGACCAGGCTGAGTCCGTGCTTGTCGAGCAACGGACGCAGCGTGGCCGCGTCGCGCGGAAACTTGCCGCCCATCTCGATCCCCGCATAGCCCGCGAGGCGCGCCTCCGCGAGGCATACGTCCAGCGGGATGTCGCCGCCCAGCTCGGGCATGTCGTCGTTGGTCCAGGTGATCGGATTGATGCCGAGGGTGACGGTCATGAGCGTTCCTGAAGGATGCCGACGGCGACGAGTTCGCGCCGGAGCTGTTCCGGCGACTTGAAATGGATGCCGTGGATGCCCAGCCCGGTTGCCGCCGCGGCGTTTTCCGCCACGTCGTCGATGAACACGGCGGATTCCGGTGCCACTCCGTAGCGCTCGAACAGGATGCGGAAAATGCGCGGATCCGGCTTGATCACGCGCTCCACGCCCGACACGACGATGCCGTCGAACCAGGACAGGAACGCGAACCGCTCGCGCTGCGGCGGAAAGGTCTCCGCCGACCAGTTGGTGATCGCATAGACCGGCGCTCCGCTGCGCTTCACCTCCGCCAGCACGTCGACGGTGCCGTCGATGGCCCCCGGAATCATCTCGCCGAAGCGCTTGCCGAAGGCCTCGATGAGGTCGCGTTTGTCGGCATGGCGCGGCAGGAGTTCCTCCGTCGCCTCGGCGAACGTCCTGCCCGCGTCTTGGCGCAGGTTCCATTCGTCGGTGCAGACGGTGGCGAGAAAATGCTCCATCGCGGTGTCGTCGCCATTGAACAGCTTGCGGTAGAGGTGCCGGGGGTTCCAGTCGAGCAGTACGCCGCCGAGGTCGAAGACGGCGACACTGCGCCTTGCCGGCATCCGGCGCACCGGATCCACGACGTCTTAGTGCGCGATCCGGCCCGGGGACGGCCCGGACGTCGGAAGGTTGACGAGCACGTCGCGCAGGAAAGCGACGGACTTCTCGACGCCTTCGAGCGCGGACAACATCGGGTCCTCGTGCTCGATGCTGAACACATCGTCGTAACCGACCGCGGCGAGCGCCGCGACGAACTGGCGCCACCACAGCTCGCCGTGGCCGTAGCCGAGCGTGATGTAGTTCCAGGCGCGCTCCGGAAAGCGGTCGCCGGGCGTTGTCTCGATCACTCCGTTGACGCCGGCGACCACCGGATCCACGCGCGTGTCCTTGGCGTGCACGTGGT
Organism: uncultured beta proteobacterium; assembly: GCA_963726775.1. Taxonomy (GTDB): domain Bacteria; phylum Pseudomonadota; class Gammaproteobacteria; order Burkholderiales; family Casimicrobiaceae; genus CAIWHR01. The sequence continues at coordinate 667,045 of CAVSDL010000009.1, read as the reverse complement.
AGATGGCGCCATCGAGCGCCCGCACCGCGGCGAGCGGGTCGGCGCCCATCCACATCAGGTGGCTGGGGTCGAAGTTCGCGCCGACCGCCTCGCCGACGGCCTCACGCAGCCGCAGCAGCGTACGCACGTTGTAGACGTTCTGGTGGCCGTGGAGCTCCAGGCAAAGTTTGCGGATGCCGAGCCCGTTGGCATAGGCAACCAGATCGCGCCAATAGGGGATCAGCACCTCGTCCCACTGCCAGCGCAGAATTTCGCGCACTTCCAGCGGCCATTCCGTGGTGATCCAGTTGGCGCTGCCGTCTCCCTTCGCGCCCGGGCAGCCGGACATCATCACCACGCGGTCGACGCCCATCAGGCTCGCGAGCTTGATCGTCTTGCGCGTCACCGCGTCGTGCCGGCGCCCGTGCTCGCCAGGGTGCACCGGGTTGCCGGAACAGTTGAGCGCGCTGATGCCGATGCCGTGCGCGTCGAGCCGGGCCCTGAAATTCCGGCGCTCGGCGTCGCTCTCCAGCATCCGGTCGAGGTCGAGGTGCGGGGCAGAGGACCAGTTGCCGCATCCGAATTCGAGCATGTCGAGCTGCAGCCGCGCCGCGGTGGCGACGAGCGTGTCGAAATCGGTGCCGGGAAGGCTGTCGGTGATCATGCCGATCTTCATCGCAAGGTGCTTCCTGTGTTGGAAATACTTGAACCTACCACACGAGGCGGCAGGCCTCAAAGCGGGATCCCGCGGGAGGTCGCGACAAGCGCGCCGCGGCAGCGAGACCCGCTGTTCGTGCATACGCCTCAGTCTTGACACGCCGGCGCAACGAGGCACGCGCTCTCGAACTCGCCGGCCGGCATCGGCCTTCCGAACAGGTATCCCTGAAATCGCTGACAGCCGTTGCGCCGCAGAAATTCGAATTGCGCCTCGGTCTCGACGCCCTCGGCGACCACGATGTGACCGAAATGCCTGGCCATGCCGAGAATGGCGAGCACGATCGCCGCGTCGTTCGGATCGACGGTGAGATCGCGGACAAACGACTGGTCGATCTTGAGTTCGTCGATCGGCAGGCGCTTCAGGTAGGCAAGCGACGAGTATCCGGTACCGAAATCGTCGATCGAAAGACGGACGCCCAGCGCCTTCAGTGCCTTCATTTTCACGATCGAGTCGTTGATATTGGCGAGTACCGCGCTCTCGGTCAGCTCGAGCGTGAGCCGTTCGGGCACAATGCCCGACCGCGCGAAGGCCCGCCGGAACCGGTCGACCATGTCGTGGTCGCTGAACTGGCGGCCACTCAGATTGACGCTTAGCGAGAGATTCATCGTGTTCGGTGACGCCGCCCATTCCGCAAGACGGTCGCAGGCACGGTCGACCACCCACTGTCCGATCGGAATGATGAGCCCGGTATCCTCGGCCAGCGGTATGAACTCGGCAGGCGGAATCGCGCCCAGGGCCGGGTGGTTCCACCGCAACAGCGCTTCGGCCCCGACCGGCCGCGTCTCCGCGTCCACCTGCTTCTGATAGTGGAGATCGAGTTGTCCCGCCGGTAGCGCACGCCGCAGGTCGCCTATCGTCGCAATGCGCAATTCCAGCGCCGTCTGCATCGCCGGCTCGAAGAAGCGGATGGCGTTGCGCCCCGCATTCTTGGCCTGCGACATCGCGACGTCGGCACTTTTTAGCGGCTCGTCGATTGACTCGTCGGTTCCGTCGAACAGGCTGATGCCGATGCTGCACGTGATCACGAGGTCGTCGACAGGGTGGCCGGACTTGCGAGCGAGCGTAAAGGGTGTCGCAAGCGCTTCGCGGATCTTCTCGGCCACCGCTTCGGCCTGCGAGCCAGCGGCAATGGCGCCGGCGTCCAGGTCGTCGCACATGGCGACGAACTCGTCGCCGCCGACGCGGGCGACCGTGTCGGCTTCGCGCACACAGGCTGCAAATCGGCGCCCCGCCTCGACCAGCAGCTGGTCGCCGACATCGTGGCCCAGCGTGTCATTGACTGTCTGGAAATGGTCGAGATCGATGAACAGCAGCGCGCCGTGCCGGGAGCTGCGCCGGGCGGCGGCGAGCGCCCGGCCCAGGCGCTCGTTCAGGAGGCGGCGGTTGGGCAGATGCGTCAATGGATCGTAAAAAGCGAGGTGCCGGATCCGTTGCTCGGCCTTCTTGCGTTCGGTGATGTCGAAGAATGCGCCCACATAGTGGGTCGCGCGCCCGTGGCCGTCCTTGACCGCGCTGATCGAAAGCCATTCGGGAAACACGCCACCGTCCTTGCGCCTATTCCAGATCTCGCCCTGCCACTGTCCTTCGCGAATAAGCACGGACCAGAGGTCGCGGTAGAACGCGGCGTCGTGATGTCCGGAACGCAGGACCGCGGGCGTCTTGCCGATGATTTCGTCTTCCGCAAATCCGGTGATCTCGGTGAATGCCCGGTTGACGCGCAGGATCACGCCGGCGGTGTCGGTCACCATCATCCCTTCCTGCGATTCGAACGCCGCCGCGGCGATCCGCAGGTTCTCGTCGGCCTGCCGCCGTCGCGTGATGTCGTGCAGCATCGCCACGACCATGCCGGCCGCGCCGACCTGGGTGCGCACGTACTTGACGTCGAGGTCGACGGCGACGACGCTGCCGTCCTTGCGAACAAAGCGCTTCTCGAGCGCGTAGCCATCGATATCGCCGGCCATCATCCGTTCGAGCAGGGCGATGTCGGCTGCGACGTCGTCAGGATGAGTGAGTTCCGGCCAGGTGAGCGCCAGAAGCTCCTCGCGTGGATAGCCCAGCATTTCGCACAGATGGTCATTCACGCGCAGCCAACGCTTGCTGTCGGGCGAGGTGATCGCCATGCCGACGAAGGGCATGTCGTAGAACAGTTTGAGAAGGTGGTCCGTTTCCGCCGCATGGGCCGTCAGCTCCAGCCTGTGCGCTCGTTGCTGCTCGCGCCACAGCAGGAGAACGACGAACATGATGACGATGACGCCCGCGGACCCGACGAGGCTTACCCAGAACACCAGGTCCCGAAGGGGTGCCAGTACTTCGTCGCGGTCCACTTTCGCGACCAGCAGCCAGGAGGTGCCGTGTATCGGTCGCACCGAGGCAAGGACTCGAGTCCCGCGATAATCGGTCCCTTCGATTTCCCGCACCGTGCCATCAGGCGTCCGGGCCCCAATGGCGGCAGGAAGGTGCAGGGCATCGAGCGGAAGGCGGTACGACAAGGCAGTGCCGCTGCGGTGGCGCAATTCGTTCAGGACCAGCAACTCCTCGCCCGCGCGGCGCACGAGCACGAACTCCGCGCTGAGGCTCGCGGTCGGCCAGGATCGGAAGAGCGTCGCAAGGAGGCCTTCGATCGGGGCGCGCAGGACCACGAAGCCACCGCGCCGTAGCGGCTCCGTGTTCCCTCCCGTCAACGGAACGAGAAAGTCGAGGCGCATCCGTCCCGTGCTGTCCCGGTAGAGTTCGCTGACCTGCGGTTTCCCGCTCCGCAGCGCCTCCGGCAACAGCGTCTGCCGAATCGCATCCAGGGTATCGGGCCGGTCGTCCGCGCCATTGATGCGGTGTCCATCGGCGTCGAGCAACTCGGTTTCGTCGGAGTGCGTCTGCGCCAGTATGTCCAGGCGATCGAGGAACAACGCCCGCGCCCGAGGATCGCCGGTCTCGCGCCAACGCTCGAAACTGTCGAGGAAACTGATGCTGAGGGCAAGCTCGTCGGCATCGGAGCGCCGCTCCTGCAACCACGATTCGAGCTGGCCGGCCTTGAGTTCGACGATGGAATCGAGGTCGGCCCAAGCGACTTTCTCCACCTTCGGGCCGTGCAGCCAGACGACGCCCAGTCCGATCAGCGGTACGGCGAGCACCGCGACCAGGCACACGGCAAAGAGGCGTCGCGTACCCGGCGCCGCGGTGGCGTCGTCGCCCGTTCTCTCGAATTGACGCCGCGCACGCAGCAACACGTAGAGGAGAACGGTCGTAACGGCGACGAACGCGATGCCCCTGAACGTGCTCAATCCCGGCAGCAGGCTCCGGTCGTCGGTCGGCAGGGACAGCAACCGGTCAGACAGCAGGGTCCAGAGACTCGCAAATGCGAAATAAAGCACGGCGACGCGTACGTCGCGCCTCCGCGCTGTCCCGGCTGCCCTGGTGTCCGTGTTATTCACAGTCATCCCGGTAAGCAGCCCGTGGTCGGTATTGACGCGTCCGGGACGACGGCAACGCTCGCGCGTCTGGCGGCAGCGCAAATTCGCAGCGTCGGCGGCAATGCGTCGCGGTGGGCGCGGCTACGCGTGCGCTTCCTCTGAAGTGTCAGCCTAGGCACGTTTTCGTCGTTTGCCGGGACACCGGGTCCCGTGATGCCCGATTCCTCCGGTCGGCGAGTGTGACGTCCCCGACAAGCTGATCCCGATCAATTTAAACCCGCGCCGTGAAGGAGGTATTGATCTAGCCTAAACCCCGGGGCACGAGGCAACAGGTGCGCAGAAACCCGTGAAAGGGACAGGGAGTGCCTACGCCATTCGATGTCGACCTGTTCCGCGATCGGAAGGCGCAGGTCACGAAACAGCTGTAGGCCAGGCGAAACTGGGCGCGGCGGGCTCGGCCGCTCGCGCCCGTCGGTGTGGCATCGGCCGGCGAGCTTCGCGGAGGTGAGTTGGCATCACCGAGCGTCGGACAGCCGGCGCGCGCGCGGGCGTCGCTGGCGCCTGTTCGCCGCGCTACTGCTTGCGTTTCTTTTCTTCCTCGTCCTGCTTCTGTTGCTCCGGCGTCCTTTTCTCGGCGCGATTGCCGGCATCGGGCTTCTTCTCCGGGGCGCGCGGCTGGGCGGCGGGTTGCTGCTGCGGCGGTACCGGCGGCGCGCCGGCGGGTGCGCGCTGCGGCAATGACGCCGGTGCGCTCGTCGCCGGCGATGCCTTTGGCGGCGGCGCTGCGGCGGGCTGCTCGGGCTTCGCCGGTTGCGCAACGGCACGCTGCGGTGGCGGCTTGGCGGCCGGCGGCGGGACCGGCGGCTCGCCGGTTCGCGGCGCCGAGGCGGGCGGACGTGGCGCGGTATTCTGGTCGGGCTTGACGACGACTTGTGGCGCGCGGGGCTGCGGTGGCCTGGCGTCGGGCGACGGGGCGGACGATCCGTTGGACGCTGGCGGTGGCACGGCAACCGGCCTTGCGACAGGCGCCGGTTCCGGCTTCACGCGTTGTTCGGGCGCTCCGCGCGAAGCGGGCGGTGGTGCAGGCGGAGTCCCGGCGCCGGACGGCGGCTGGGCGAGCGGAATCGCGGGCTGGCCGCGTGGCTCGGATCGGCCGCGCGGCTCCAGCGGCGCTGTCGCCGCGGGAGGTGCGCCGGCCGGTGCCTGAGCGGCCGGGGCCGCCGGCTGGCCACGCTGCTCGGACTTGGCGCGCGGATCTACAAAGGCTGCGGGCGGAAGTGGCGCGTTGGCCGGTGCCTGGGCGGCCGGGACCGCCGGCTGGCCACGCTGCTCGGACTTGGCGCGCGGATCTGCAGACGCTGCCGGCGGAGGTGACGCGCCGGCGGGCGCCTGCGCCGCTGGAACGGGCGGTTGGCCGCGTGGCTCGGCTCGGCCACGCTGCTCCATCGGTGTGGCTGCAGGTGGCGGTGCGGTGGCCGGTGACTGCGTACTGGGAGCCACCGGCTGACCGCGCTGCTCGGACCGCGCGCGTTGTGCGGGAGGTGCGGCCACCGGCGCCGCGCCTGGCGTTGGCGCCGTGACCTGGATTTGGCGGGCCGGCACCGGAGTGACCGGTTGCAGCGTTCGCAACGCCGCCGCGTCAAGGGGTTTACCCTGGTTGGTCGCGAGCAGGTGCTCCTTGGCGGCAAAGGCGACGGGCGCCGCGGGCGGAACGCTCCTGGCGACGACCGTTCGCCGGAGCGCGTCGACCGGCGGCTCGCTGCCGCGTCCGGCCGCGCCGCTGACGCTCGTCCGGGTCGGGGCCACGGCAGCCACCGGCGTGACGGGGGCGTTGACGATCGCGCTCTCGTGCAATCGGACCGCCGCACGGGCTACGGGCTGCGACTGGACGAACGCACTTGTCGGCACGGCGACGACCGCCCCGGGCACGCGCTGGTTGACGTAGGTGACGTTGGTCACGTTCGTGTTGTTGTAGACATTGGTAATCGTCGTGTTGTTGATCACCGTATTGCTCGTATTGATGTTGTTGAAGTATCCGCGGCTGACCGGGTAGGATGGTCGGTACACGTCGCGCGGGCCCAGCGGAAACCATGCAATGCCGCCGACGGCGCCGCCCGTGATCGCGATCTGGAACTTGCCGCCGCCGACGAACGCGACCAGCGCGGGCGCATAGACGGCCGACCTGCGCACCGGCCCCGGCACCCAGCCCCACGCGCCGCCGAAATTGGACCAGCGGCCGTAGTGGGACACGGCAAATCCCCAGGGTGCGTCGTCGATCCAGGTCCAGCCCCATGGCTCGACCCATGCCCAATGCCCGTCCCGGTACGGTGCCCATCCTGCCCCGACGCGACTGGGCATCCACACGTTGCCGTAGCCGGGTTCGACGCGCCACGTGCCGTGGTCGTCGAGATCCTCGTAACCGATGACATCGCGGGAGAGGTAGCGCCCGGAGACAGAGGTGTCGAGCCGGCGATCGCGCTCGCGTGTCCAGTGGTCGAAGTCGTCGGCCGGTGCGAGGGCGAGCGCCTCGTAGTCGGCGAGGCCGGTCCCGGCAAAGCGATACGACTGCAATGCATCGACGACGTACGCGGTGTCACCGCCGTAGACCTCGGCCTGGCCATCGCGCGTGGCGACCGTCGTTGCGCTCCCGGCAGGATCCACGTCGATGCGGTAGTCGCCGGCGCGGCGGATCGATAACGCAAGGTTCGGCGTATCGACTTCGACGACGTCCGTGGGGCGGAGGCGGCGCGCGCGAACGTTCAGCGTGCCTTGCGCCAGCTGCACCTGCAGGATGCGGTCGTCGAGATTGAGCAACGTCACGCTGGTGCTGCCGCTCATGCGGATTGCGGCCGAGCCGATCTGCAGTTCGGCGCGCGCGCCCGCATCCACCCATACGCGGTCGCCGGTGATCAACGGCCGGTTGATGGTCGCCTGTACCCATTCATTCTCACCCGCCGGCGCGAAACTCACCGCACCGCTGATGTAACTCAATCGCGCGACGCGAGTCGGCGGATCGGCGCTGGCCACGCCGGCGAATGCGGTGGCTGCAAAGCCGAGAAGAAGTGCGATGAGCCGATGGCGGTATGTATGCATGTGCATGATGATTCCTGATTGGGAAACGGCGGTCTTCGACTGCCATCGTGGGTCCGGCGACAATGACCTGGCCGGGTTGGCCGCCGGCGGGCCCGCAGGGCCTCCGCCCCGGCGGAAACGCTCTGCGAACGGGACTCGGCAACGCACCGTCACGACAATGACAATCCCGCGATTGTGTACCCTTAACGTCGCAGCGTCGTACTTCGATGACATCGAGAACGAAGCGGCGCGGCCGGTCAAGCCGGGAATGGCAGGCGATTCCACGCTTGCTTCGCAGGTCCGCCGCCGTTACGCTCGGCGGCGTGTTATCGATTCGTGACCTGGGCAAGATCTACGCGGGGCCGCGGCAGCGCACGGTGCTTGCCGGCGTCGACCTGGATCTCGGTCCGGGGGAGTACGTTGCGGTGATGGGCGAGTCGGGTGTGGGCAAGTCGACGCTGCTCAACCTCGTCGCCGGTCTCGACCACGCCGACGCCGGCTCGATTGCTCTCGACGGCGTTGATCTTGCCGCGTTGGGCGACGACGCGCTGACCGCGCTGCGGCGCGTGGCCATGGGCTTCGTGTTTCAGGCGTTTCACGTGCTTCCGTACCTGACGGTTGCGCAAAATGTCGCGCTGCCATTGTCGCTGACCGGTGTTGCCGACGGCGAAGCCGGGCGCCGCGTGGTGCAGATGCTCGACGCGGTCGGGCTTGGCGATCGCGCGGCGAGCATGCCGCGCGAGCTCTCCGGCGGCGAACTGCAGCGAGTCGCCATCGCGCGGGCGCTCGTGCACCGGCCGCGCCTGGTGCTCGCCGACGAACCGACTGGCAACCTCGACCCCGAAAGCGCCGGCCAGGTGCTGCGCCTCCTGCGCGACCAGGTCAAGGCGAACCATGCGGCAGGTCTCCTCGTCACGCATTCGCGCGTGGCGGCGGCGACGGCGGATCGCGTCCTGATGCTGACGCGCGATGGCCTGCGCGAGTTCGTGCAAGGTTAACGGCCAGGCTCGCGTGGAGCAATTCGCGGGCGTCTCGGCGGCGGGGGCGGTGCTCCGGGGATCGTTCGCGCAGAACCGGACACGCGCGGCGCTCGCGGTGCTCGCGATCGCGCTCGGCGTGGCGCTCGGTTATGCGGTGCAGATCATCAATCAGACCGCAATCAACGAGCTGGCGCTGGAACTGCACGCGCTCTCCGGTGACGCCGACCTCGAAATCCGCGGGCCGCGCGGCGGTTTCGACGAGGCCCTCTATCCGTATGTCGCGCGCATGCCCGAGGTCACGGTGGCGAGCCCCGTCGTCGAAGTCGACGCCAAGCTTGCGCGCCGCGGGGATACGCTGAAGATCGTCGGTGTCGACGCGTTCCGTGCCGGCTTCATTCAGCCCGGTCTGATCGGCACGGCGGCCGACCGCCTCGACGCGCTCCGTTCCGACGCCATTTTTCCGAGTCCCGCCGCCATGCGCTGGCTCGAGGTCAGGCCAGGCGACCTGCTGCGGTTTCAGGTTGCGCTCACCGACGTGACGCTCCGTGTCGCCGGCGAGCTTGCCGGCGGCGGCGACCAGCGATTCGCGGTGATGGACATTGCGGGAGCGCAAGCGGCTTTCGATCGGCTCGGGCGGATCACGCGCCTCGACCTTCGCTTGCGCCCCGGTGTCGACGTCGCGGCCTTCCGCGAATCGCTGCGCGCCCACCTCCCGCCGGGAGTGGCGGCGGAACGGCCGGAAGCCGGCCTCGCGGCGAGCGCCAGGCTGTCGCGCTCGTATCGCGTGAATCTCAACGTCCTCGCGCTGGTCGCGCTTTTCACCGGGGGCCTGCTCGTGTTTTCGACACAGGCGCTCGCCGTTGTTCGCCGGCGCGCGCAGTTCGCGCTGCTGCGGGTGCTTGGGGTAACGCGCGGCCGGTTGACGGCGTTGATCGTCGCCGAGGGCACGCTGGTCGGCATCGTGGGCAGCCTTGCGGGCCTGTTGTCGGGGTTCGCGCTTGCGCAGCTCGCCGTGCGCTGGATCGGTGTGGATCTGGGCTCGGGCTATTTCCGCGGCATCTCGCCGGCGCTGCGCCTCGATCCGTTGGCCACGGGCGTCTTCTTTGCCTTGGGCGTCGCCGCGGCGATGGCGGGCAGCCTCGTCCCGGCGTTCGAGGCGGCGCATGCGCCCCCCGCGCTTGCGCTTAAGGCTGGCGACGAGGAGCGGGCATTCGCGCGAATGCGCTCGCCCTTTCCGGGGCTTGCCACCATGGGGGCGGGCGTTGCGGCAACCGCTTTGCCGGCGGTCGCCGGATTGCCGCTGTTCGGCTACGGCGCCATCGCGCTGTTGCTCGTCGGCACGCTGATGCTGATGCCGCGCCTCGCCGCGCTCGCGATGTCGCTGCTGCCGGCGCCCGCACGAGCTGCGCCCCGGCTCGCGATCGCGCAACTGCGAGGCGCGCCGGGCCAGGTCACCGTGAGCCTCTCCGCGATCGTCGCCAGCGTCGCGCTGATGGTATCGATGGCGATCATGGTCGCATCGTTTCGCGAATCTCTGGATGCGTGGCTCGCCCGCATTCTTCCGGCCGACGTCTACTTCCGCGCGGCGGCCGCCGGCGACACCGCGTATCTTGCACCGGACCTGCAGGCGAAGATCGCGGCGTTGCCCGGCGTGCGTCGCGCCGAGTTTCTGCGCGAGCAACAATTGCTCCTCGATCCGTCGCGGCCGCGGATCGTGCTGCAGGCGCGCGCCGTCGATCCCGTGGATCCGGCGCGCAATCTGCCGATCCTCGGGTCGCCGCTTGCCGTCGCCGCGAATGCGCCGCCGCCGGTGTGGGTCAACGAGGCGGCCGTCGATCTCTACGGCTTTGCGCCAGGCACCGTCATTGTGCTGCCGATCGCCGGCAAGTCGATCGGGTTCACCGTCGCCGGCGTCTGGCGCGACTATGGCCGGCAACAGGGCGCCATCGCCATGGAGCGCGACCGCTATGTCGCGCTGACCGGCGACGGTACTGCGACCAACGGCGCGCTGTGGCTGGTTGCGGGAACCGATCGGAGCGCCATGCAGGAATCGCTGCGGCGCGACATTCCCGGAGGCGAGCGGCTCGAGATCGCGACGCCTGGCGAGATCCGCGACCTGTCGCTCAAGGTGTTCGATCGAACGTTCGCGGTGACCTACGCGCTCGAGCTCGCGGCGGTGGGGATCGGCCTCGTCGGGCTCTCATCGGCGTTCGGCGCTCTGGTCCTTGCGCGCCGGCGCGAATTCGGCGTGCTGCGGCACCTGGGCATGACGCGGCGCGAGATCGGCACCATGCTGGCGACGGAAGGCTTCGTTGTCAGCGGCATCGGACTCGTGGTCGGCCTCGGTCTCGGGTTCGCCATCAGTCTCGTTCTGATCCACGTGGTGAATCGGCAGTCGTTCCATTGGGGGATGGAGCTTGCCATGCCGTGGCCGGCCCTCGCCGGCTTCGCGATCGTCGTCCTGGCGCTGTCGACGGTCACGGCCATGGCTAGCGGCCGACAGGCGATGGGTGACGATGCGGTGCGCGCGGTGAAGGAGGACTGGTGAGCGCGCATGACGAGATGTGCGCGTGAAGCGGCGAACGTTCCTTGCCGCATCTGCGTTGCTGATTCCCGCGCGCGCGGTTGCCGGCGCTGAGTACGCCGACGTCGTGCCCGGCCACGCGCTGCGCTTTCCGCGCGACCACGGCAGCCATCCCGACTTTCGCATCGAGTGGTGGTACGTCACCGGCTGGGTCGTGGACGTTGCGGGCAGCCTGTACGGCGTGCAGGTGACCTTCTTCCGGCAGCGACCTCGCATTGCGGAGTCGAGTCCGAGCGCCTTCGCGCCGCGCCAACTCGTTTTCGGGCATGCGGCGCTGGCCGATCCAAGGCACGGACGCCTTCGGCACGACCAGCGCGCCGCACGCGCCGGGTTCGACCTTGCCGGTGCGGGCGAGGATACGACGCGCGTGTGGATCGACGACTGGTCACTGGCTCTCGTCGACGGCGGCTATACGGCGAAAATTCCGGCGCGCGATTTTGTGCTCGATCTGCGTCTCGCCTCCGCGTCGTCCGTGCTGCTGCACGGCGCCGCGGGCTACTCGCGCAAAGGGCCGTCCCTGCGGCAAGCGAGCCACTACTACAGCCGGCCGCAGCTCGCCGTGACGGGGACCGTGACCATCGCGGGCAAGGCAACCGCCGTGACCGGAACCGCATGGCTCGATCATGAGTGGGCGAGCGCGTTGATGGCGCCGGAGGCCACCGGCTGGGACTGGACCGGAATCAATCTTGCCGACGGCAGTGCGCTGATGGCGTTCCGGATGCGCAACGCCTCCGGCGGCGCGCTGTGGACCGGCGCGACGCAGCGGGCGATCGACGGACGCGTGCGAACGTTCGCGGCGGAGAAAGTCCGCTATACCCCACGCCGCGAGTGGCGCTCGCCGCGCACCGGCGTCGTGTATCCGATCGCAATGTCGCTTGGCGTGGGCGATGCGGAGTACGAGCTGGAGCCGATGATGGACGATCAGGAGCTCGATTCACGCGCCAGCACCGGCACGATCTACTGGGAAGGTGCGGTGCGCGCATTGCAGGCCGACCGTGAAGCAGGCCGCGGGTACCTGGAGCTCACCGGCTACGGGACGCCGCTGCGGCTGTGATGGGCCTCAAGGGAGCGTGGCGGGGCGAAATTCCATCGCGCTGTCACCCCAGCTGCACGATCCTGCCTTCGCGCCACGACGTGGTCGCCGCGTCGGCGAGCTCCAGCGCTTTGACGCCGTCGTCGATGGTGGTCCGAAGCCTCTCGCGGCCCGCGAGCACCGCGAAAAAATGCGCCAACTCCTGGGCATACGCGGTGCGGTAGCGCTCGAGGAAGAAATGCTCGGGCGGGTCGCGGCTCACCGCGCTCGCGGTGCTGGCGACGACTTCGGTCGGCGCATGGTTGCCCGCCTGCAGCATGCCCGCGCTGCCCAGCACCTCGAAGCGCTGGTCGTACCCGTACGCGGCGCGGCGGCTCGTATTGATCTGGCACAACCGCCCGCGCCGGGTCCTGAGCGTCACCGCGGTGGAGTCGACGTCGCCCGCGTCGGCGATCGCGGGGTCGACCAGGCACGATGCACTCGCGTGCACCGTCTCCGCCTCGTCGTCGAGGATCCAGCGAAAGATGTCGAAGTCGTGAATCAGCATGTCCTTGAAGATGCCGCCGGAGGAACGGATGTACGGAATGGGAGGCGCGCCGGGATCGCGGCTGGTGACGATGAGCATCTCGAGAGCGCCGATCTCGCCTTTCTGGATCCGCGTCTTCACCGCGGCGAACGTCGGGTCGAAGCGGCGCTGGAAGCCGATCATGCAGGTGACGCCTGCTTGCTTCACTGCTTCGGCGCAGGCGCGAGCGCGGCCCAGGTCGAGATCGACCGGCTTTTCGCAGAATATCTGCTTGCCGGCGGCTGCCGCGGCGAGGATCAGGTCGGCGTGCGTATCCGTGGACGAGCAGATCAGCACGGCGCCGATGCTCGAATCCGCGAATACTTGCGGGACGGTCGCGGTCTCCCCGCCGAGTTTCGCGGCAAGGGAATTCGCGGCGGCGGCATCGGGGTCGACGACGTACTTCAGGCGCGCGCCGGACTCCTTCGCCAGATTGCCCGCGTGGATGGTGCCGATGCGCCCCGCTCCGAAAACCGCGACGTCGATCATGGATGCCTCGCTATGAGCGGAGGCGCATGGTTGCGCCAGCCGCCAAGACGTTCTATTTTACCGGAACAGTTCGGATCCCGGCCCCGCGCCGCGCATCTGCGCGATATCTTTCCATGAAAAACAATACTCGCTTCGCCTCCGCGCGGCGCTTCGACATCGTCTGCCTCGGACGATTCGCCGTGGATTTCTACGCGCAGCAGATCGGTTCCCGTCTCGAGGACGTCGCGACCTTTGCCAAGTACCTGGGCGGCTCCTCGGCCAACACGGCGTTCGGCTGCGCGCGGCTCGGACTTTCGGCAGCGATGGCGGCGCGCGTCGGCGACGACGCGATGGGTCGCTTCCTCACCGAAACGCTCTCCCGTGAAGGCTGCGATGTGTCGCACGTGAGCGTCGATCCGGCGCGCCTGACCGCCGCGGTGGTCCTCGGGATCAAGGACCGCGACACGTTTCCGCTGATCTTCTATCGCGAGAATTGCGCCGACATGGCGGTCACGGAAGAGGATGTTGCGGCCGACTTCCTCGCGCAGTCGAAGGCGCTGCTGATCACCGGCACCCACTTCTCGACGCCGCACGTGCACCGCATCAGCAGTCTCGCGCTGACGCGCGCCCGGGCGAACGGCGTGCGCACGGTGCTCGACATCGACTACCGGCCGGTGCTGTGGGGTCTCACCAAGCGCGGCGACGGCGAGACGCGCTTCATCGCCAGCGACACCGTCACCGCGCACCTGCAGGCGATGCTGCCCGCGTTCGATCTCGTGATCGGCACCGAGGAGGAATTCGCGATCGCCGGCGGCAGCACCGACATCATCGCGGCGTTGAAGGCTGCGCGCCGCGTGAGCGCCGCGACGTTTGTCGTCAAGCGCGGCCCGACGGGATGCGCGGTGATCGACGGCGCCGTTCCGGCGTCGCTCGACGAGGCGTTCAATGGCCGCGGCGTGCGGGTCGAGGTCCTGAATGTGCTGGGCGCGGGCGATGCGTTTTCCGCGGGCTTTCTCTCCGGCTGGCTGCGCGGCGAGGACTACGACGCCTGCTGTCGCTACGCCAACGCCTGCGGCGCGCTGGTCGTGTCGCGGCACGGGTGCGCGCCAGCGATGCCCACGCGAGTGGAACTCGACCATTTTCTCGCCAACGCCGTGCGCATCATCCAGCCCGACAAGGACGTCGAGCTGACCCGGCTGCATCGCGTCACGGCTCCGCGCACGCCACGTCCGGAGCTGTTCATATTCGCGTTCGATCATCGCGATCCGTTTTTCGAACTGGTGCGCGCGACCGGCGCCGACGAAAATCGTCTGCCGGTGCTGAAGAAACTGTTCGTGCGGGCGGTCGCGGAGACCGAGGCGGCGCGGGGCCTGCAGGGGCGCATCGGCCTGCTGTGCGATGATCGTTACGGGCGGGACGCCCTCGACGCTGCGACGGGGCGCGGCTGGTGGGTTGGCCGGCCCGTCGAATGGCCCGGCTCGAATCCGCTGGTGTTCGAGCATGGGCGCTCGATCGGCACGACGCTCGTCTCGTGGCCCGTGGAGCAGGTCGTGAAATGCCTCCTTCCGTTTCATCCCGACGACGACATCGAAAACCGGCTCGAGAACGAGGCGCAGGTCAAGGCACTCTACGACGCGGTGCAGGCAAGCGGGCATGAACTGCTGATCGAGATCGTCCCGCCCAAGCACCTGGCACGCGCGCCGGACACGCTGCTGCGCGCCATGAAGCGGCTCTACAACCTCGGCATCTTTCCCGAATGGTGGAAGCTGCCCCCGCCCTTGCGCGACGAGTGGCTGGCGCTCGATGCATTGATTGCCGAGCGCGATTCGCATTGCCGCGGCGTCGTGCTTCTCGGCCTCAATGCGCCTGCGGACGAGCTGGCGCGCGGATTCGCGGCGGCGGCAACGAGTCGCACCTGCCGAGGCTTCGCGGTGGGGCGCACGATATTTGGCGATCCGGCGCGCGAGTGGCTTTCGAACGCGATCGGCGACGAGCGGCTGGTCGCGGGCGTGCGGGGCAATTTCGAAGCGCTGATCGATGCGTGGACCGAGACACGAGAGGGGGAAGGCAGGTGAATACAATCCGGCTGACGATGGCGCAGGCGCTCGTCCGCTTCCTCGCGGCGCAGCGGGTGATTTGGGACGGGCGCGAGCTGCCGCTGTTCGGCGGCGTCTGGGCGATCTTCGGGCACGGCAATGTCGCCGGCGTCGGCGAGGCGCTGTACCGGCACCGCGACGCGTTGCCTACGTACCGTGCGCACAACGAGCAGGCGATGGGCCACGCCGCGATCGCGTTCGCGAAAGCGCATTTCCGCCGTCGCATGATGGCGTGCACGACATCGATCGGTCCCGGGGCGACGAACCTGATCACCGCCGCGGCGACCGCGCATGTCAACCGGCTGCCGGTGCTGTTCCTGCCGGGAGACGTATTCGTTTCGCGCGCCCCCGATCCGGTGTTGCAGCAGGTCGAGGACTTCCACGACGGCGGCGTCTCAGCCAATGATTGCTTCAAAGCGGTTTCGCGGTATTTCGATCGGATCGTGGCGCCAGCGCAGCTGCTGACGGCGCTGCCGCGGGCGATCGCGGTGCTGACCGACGCCGCGCAGTGCGGACCGGTGACCCTCGCGCTGCCGCAGGATGTGCAGGCGGCGGCGTACGACTACCCCGCGTCGTTTTTCGAGCCCGCCATCGTGCACGTGCGGGCGCCGGTTTCCGATGCCGCGGAGATCGACCGGGCGGCGGCGATCCTGCACGCGGCGAAGCGGCCGGTCATGATCGCAGGCGGCGGCGTGCTCTACAGCGCCGGCGGACCCGAGGCCTTGCGGCGCTTCGCCGAAAAGCACGGCGTACCGGTCACCGAGACGCAGTCCGGCAAGAGCGCGCTGCCGTGGGACCATTCGCTGCAGGCGGGTCCGATCGGCGTGACGGGGGGCACTGCGGCGAACACGCTGGCGCACGGCGCTGACGTCATCCTCGCCGTCGGCACGCGGCTGCAGGATTTCACGACCGCGTCGCATTCGCTGTTTCCGCAGGCACGTCTGGTAACGATCAATGTCAACGCCTTCGACGCGCTGAAGTGGCGCGCCGCGCCCGTTCTTGGAGATGCCGCGACGGCGCTCGCCGCGCTGTCGGAACGGCTGGCAGGATGGACATCACCGGATGCCTGGCGCAGCACGGCGACGCACGAAGCGAGAGCGTGGCGCGATACGGTCTCCGGCATCGTCAACACCCGCGAGATTGCGCCGCCCGGTTTGCCCTACGATGGCGAAGTGATCGGCGCCGTGCAGCGCACGCATCCGCATTCGGCGATGCACGACATCGTGGTCTGTGCCGCCGGCACACTGCCGGGCGAGCTGCACAAGCTGTGGCGCGCGTCGCGTCCCGGCGCCTATCACGTCGAATACGGCTTTTCGTGCATGGGTTACGAGATCGCCGGCGGCATCGGCGTCAAGATGGCGCATCCCGAGCGCGAAGTCGTGGTGATGGTCGGCGACGGCAGCTATCTGATGCTGAATTCCGAAATCGCGACCTCGATCATGCTGGGCATCAAGCTCGTGATCGTGGTACAGGACAACCGCGGTTACGGCTGCATCCACCGGTTGCAGCGAGCGTGCGGCGGCGTGGGCTTCAACAACCTGTTCGACGATTGCGTGCAGGGGCCGCCGGGCGCTCCGGCCATCGATTTCGCGGCGCACGCCCGGGCGCTCGGCGCGTCCGCCGAGCACGTGATGTCGATCGTCGAGTTGGAAGCGGCGCTGGTGCGCGCGCGCGCGGCGGACCGGACGTACGTCGTTGTCATCGATACCGATCCGCTGCGCACGACCGAAGCCGGTGGCTGGTGGTGGGAGGTGGGCGTGCCCGAGGTGTCGGACCGCGACGGGGTGCGCGCGGCGCGTGCGGAGTACGAGCAAGGCAAGCTGAAGCAGAGGCCATGACATGCGCGCCGCCGGGCCGCCCCACAGCGCGAATTGCCGCGGCCTCCGCGAGGTCGAGGGGGTGCGTCGCGTCGTGGTGTCGGCCGTCACCCGTGCTCGCAGACGCGCCCTTCGGGCCTTGGCTTCGCCCTGCTCGCGCGGGCGTCCCTCGGGGGGCAGTGCAGCGGCGGCAGCCGCAAGCGTGGGGCTACACCAATGAAATTCGACGTCCGCATCGGCATCAATCCGCTCTCGTGGACCAATGACGATCTGCCTTCGCTGGGCGGCGAGACTACGCTCGAGACGGCGCTCGTCGAAGGCAGGGCGATCGGTTACGAAGGATTCGAGCTCGGCAACAAGTTTCCCCGCGAGCCCGAGGCGCTGCGCGCAGTGCTCGCGCGCCACGGGCTTGCCTGCGTATCCGGTTGGTATTCGGGCCGGCTCGCGCGCGGTTCAGTCGCGGCCGAGATCACGGCGGTCGAAAGCCATGTGCGCCTGCTCGCCGCGAACGGCGCCAAGGTGATGGTCTACGGTGAAGTCGCCGACTCGATCCAGGGCAGCCTCGAGCCGCTCGCGCGCCGGCCGCGCTTCCGGACCGATGCCGAGTGGACGGCCTACGGCGAACGCCTGACGGCATTCGCCAAGCAACTCCTGGCGCGGGGCGTGCGCGTTGCCTACCACCACCACATGGGGGCGTATGTGGAGACCGCCGACGACGTGGACCGGCTGATGCGCGTGACCGGCCCGGAAGTCGGGCTGCTGCACGACACGGGGCACGTGACGTTCGCCGGTGGCGACGCGCCGACCGAGCTCGCGAAGCATGTCGCGCGCGTCGTCCACGTCCATTGCAAGGACGTGCGGCCGGCCGTGGCGAAGCTGGCGCGCAACCGCGGCTGGAGCTTCCTGCAAGCGGTGATGAACGGCGCGTTCAGCACGCCCGGCGAAGGCTGCGTCGACTTTGCGCGCATCGTCCAAACGCTGCGCGGTGCCGGCTATCGCGGCTGGCTTGTCGTCGAGGGCGAGCAGGATCCGGCGGTCGCACCCGCGTATCGCTACGCCGACATGGCGTACCGCTTGCTGCGTGCTCTGGCCGACGGCCGTACTGCCAGCGAAGCGCGTGCGCTCGCGGCCGCCGGACGGCACGGAGCAACGGCATGAGGAAGGCAGGCAAGACATGGGGGTTCGAGGAATGAACGAGCGTCTCATCGTCAAGGCGGCGCGCGCAGGACGCACGATCGCGCGCGTGACACCGGAGTCCGCCGGCTGGCGCTACGTCGGCTTCGAGGCCCTGCGGCTTGCATCCGGTGAGACGCATCACGGTGCTACGGGTGGCTGCGAACTGTGCATCGTCGTCGTTGCGGGAAAGGTGACGGTCGAGAGTGGCGATCAATCGTGGCGCGATGTCGGTGACCGCGAAAGCCCGTTCGAGGACGTCGCGCCCGGTGCCGTGTACCTGCCGCCGGGTCGCGACTTCCGTGTCGCCTCGGTCACTGCGGCGGAGGTCGCGTTGTGCACGGCGCCGGGGAAGAAAGGCGTCGCGCCGCGGCTGATCGAATCCGCGTCGATGCGCCGAACCGTACGCGGACAAGGATCGAACACCCGCTACGTCCGCGACATCCTGCCGCAGGACGAGCCCGCCGAGGCGTTGCTCGTCGTCGAGGTCATCACGCCGCCGGGTCATTCTTCGAGCTACCCGCCGCACAAGCACGACACCGACGCGGTGCCCTCCGAGAGCTCTCTCGAGGAAACCTATTACCATCGGCTGGACCCGCCGCAGGGCTTCGTGTTTCAGCGCGTCTACACCGACGACCGCTCGCTCGACCAGGCGATGGCCGTCGAGGATCGCGACGTCGTGATGGTCCCGCGCGGCTACCACCCCGTGATCGTCCCTCATGGTTACACATCGTATTACCTCAACGTGATGGCCGGTCCGCAGCGCGTGTGGCACTTCCGCAACGATCCGGCGCACGAGTGGATGCTGGCGACCATGCGATAACGCCGGTAGTGCGCCCTGTGCGCGCGGAGCGGGATAGTCGCCGGAGCCGATCGATCGTCGATGGAAAGGCGTTGGTTTTTGCACGACCGACCTCAGAAGCAGGCCACGGGTGCGATCGCGTCGCGGTGCGCGCGGCGCGCAGCGGCATCCCGACTGTCGAAAGGGTAAGATACAAGGGCCGGTGACCGCGCCGCCGGCGGAGCCCTCCGGAATGACCCTGCCCGATTGCCCCCAGAAGGCTCCCTATCCGGTCGATCTCGCCCCCGGTGACTACTGGTGGTGTGCGTGCGGCCGCTCGAAGAACCAGCCGTTCTGCGACACCTCGCACCGAGGCACCGAGTTCCGGCCGCAGAAGTTCACCGTCGAAACGAGTTCCGAAACGAAGTTCATGTGCGGCTGCAAGCGGAGTGCCAACGCGCCCTACTGTGACGGCACCCACAAGACGCTCTGAACGCTGGAGCGGCGGTTCGCGCGCCGCCCTCCGCCATGCGCGGTCGAGGGCGCGCGGATCGCCAGCTCAACCGCGCTGCGACGGGTTTCTTCGCGCACCTGCGAATCTGCGATGAGCCGGAAGGTGATCGTTGCCGGTGTGGGCATGATCCCGTTCGCCAAGCCAGGCGCCAGCGAGACCTACGACGTGATGGGTGCCGCAGCGGCCGCGGCTGCGCTGGTCGATGCGGGCATCGCCTACGCCGACGTGCAGCAGGCCTACGCGGGCTACGTGTACGGAGATTCCACCGCCGGCCAGAAAGCGCTGTACCGCGTGGGCATGACCGGCATCCCGATCGTCAACGTCAACAACAACTGTTCGACAGGCTCGACCGCGCTGTTCCTCGCTCGGCAGGCCATCGCGGGCGGCGCCGTCGACTGTGCGCTGGCCGTCGGCTTCGAGCAGATGGCGCCGGGGGCGCTCACGGCCAAGTTCACCGACCGTCCGACGCCTTTCGAGGCCTTCGACCGCGAGACCGACGCGCTCGTGGGTCAGCCGGAGATTCCGCTCGCGATCCGCTATTTCGGCGGCGCCGGTCTCGCGCACATGAAGAAATACGGCACGACGCTCGAGTCCTTCGCGCAGATCCGCGCCAAAGCGAGCCGTCACGCCGCAAACAATCCGCTCGCGCTCTTTCGCAAGGAAGTGTCCGTCGGCGATGTACTGCAGTCACCGGTGATCATGCCGGGCGTGATGACCCGGCTGATGGCGTGCCCGCCGACCTGCGGCGCGGCGGCCGCGGTGCTGGTGTCGGAGGACTTTGCCCGGCGGCATGGGCTCCGCGCGACCGTGTCGATCGCCGCGCAGGCGATGACGACCGACATGCCGGAAACGTTCGACGCACACGACATGATGCGGCTCGTCGGCTACGGCATGGCGAAGGAGGCTGCCCGTCGAGTGTACGAAGCGGCCGGCATCGGGCCGGAGGATGTCGACGTGGTCGAGCTGCACGACTGCTTTGCGCAGAACGAACTGATCAGCTACGAAGCGCTGGGCCTTTGCCCCGAAGGCGGCGCGGAAAAGTTCATCGCCGACGGCGACAATACGTACGGCGGCCGCTACGTGACCAACCCGTCCGGCGGCCTGCTGTCGAAGGGCCATCCTCTGGGCGCCACCGGTCTCGCGCAGTGCTTCGAGTTGACGAACCAGCTGCGCGGAACGGCGGGACCCCGTCAGGTCGACGGCGCGAAGGTCGCGCTGCAGCACAATCTCGGCCTGGGCGGCGCCTGCGTCGTCACGCTCTACCGCTCCGCCTGATGCACGGCGATGGTCGACCGGCGCCACATCGGACGCGTGCTGACGCCGCATTCGGCGGACGTCGAGGCGGGTCGTTTGCGCTTGTTCGCCAAGGCGACTGGCGAGACGCGGCCCGAATACACGGACGAAGCAGCCGCGCGCGCCGCCGGCCACCCGGCGCTGTTGGCACCGCCGACGTTTACGCTCTGTGTCGATCTCGAAGTGCCCGACCCGTTTGCGTGGCTCGCCGACATGGGTGTGAACATCGCTCAGGTCCTGCACCGCGCGCAGCGCTTCCGTTACTTTGCGCCCGTCTACGCGGGTGACCGGCTGACCTTCGCATCGCGGATCGCCGACGTGCAGCAGAAGCGCGGCGGTGCCATGACCTTCGTCGTCAAGGAGACCGATGTCGGAAACCAGCATGGCCGCCCCATCGCGCAACTGCGGACGACGCTCGTCGTTCGCGGGGATTGAGGGGAACGGATGGGGCCCGCATTCGACGCAGTCAGGGTTGGCGATCAGCTGCCGCCGCTGGTTCTCCCGCCTGTGACGCGTGCCACGTTGGCGCTTTTTGCCGGCGCGTCGGGCGACCACAATCCGATTCACATCGACACCGACTTCGCGCGCGCGGCAGGAATGCCCGACGTTTTCGCGCACGGAATGCTGTCGAT
Organism: uncultured beta proteobacterium; assembly: GCA_963726775.1. GTDB lineage: Bacteria > Pseudomonadota > Gammaproteobacteria > Burkholderiales > Casimicrobiaceae > CAIWHR01. The sequence goes on along the minus strand of CAVSDL010000009.1, from coordinate 645,933 downwards.
GGCATGGCTCGGGCGGCTGGTCACGAGCTGGGCGCCGCAACAGGCACTGCGCGAATTCGACGTGCGCTTCAGCGCCATGACGCAGGTGGGCGAAACGATTACGTGCACGGGGCGCGTCGTCGAAAAGCTCGAGCGCGACGGCGAGCGCCTCGTCCGGATCGAACTGCACACGGCCAATACGGCGGGCGAAATCCGGTCGAGCGGCGACGCTCTGGTCGCGCTGCCGTGACCGCAACTTATCCCGCTCCCGACGCAGATCAACCGGCGCCAGACATTCGATTACTGAACAACAACTGTAGAAGTATCGTCGTTCCCGCGAACGCGGGAACCCAGTGTTTTGCGTCGAACGTCGCTGGGTCCCCGCGTTCGCGGGAACGACAATCTCACTTGCGAAGGCGTCGCCCAATTGGGTAATGATCGAAAGATTGCAGCGGCACCGTATCCCAGACTGCTGGCTCCGCTCGATCTCGGCTTCGTGACGCTTCCGAACCGCGTGCTGATGGGCTCGATGCACACCGGTCTCGAGGAGGCGCCCGACGGCTATGCGCGCATGGCCGCGTTCTACGCCGAACGCGCCCGCGGTGGCGTCGGCCTCATCGTCACCGGCGGCATCGCCCCGAACTTCGCCGGCCGTCTCGAGCCGCGGGCGTCAGAGCTCTCGTTCCCGTGGCAGGTCGCGAAGCACCGGATCGTGACCGGCGCCGTGCACGCGGCGGGAGGCCGGATCGCGCTGCAGATCCTGCACGCAGGGCGGTACGCCTATCACCCGCTGTCGGTCGCCCCTTCTCCGCTGCGTTCGCCCATCACGCCGTTCCGGCCGCGCGGACTGACGCGCTGGGGGGTGAGGAAGACGATCGCCGCTTACGTCCGCTGCGCGCGGCTCGCGCAGCGCGCCGGGTACGACGGGGTCGAGATCATGGGCTCCGAGGGCTATCTCATCAACCAGTTCGTGGCGCCGCGGACCAATCATCGTGACGACGAGTGGGGCGGGTCGTTCGAAAACAGGATCCGATTCCCGCTGGAAATCGTGCGCCGGACCCGCGAGACCGTCGGCCGCGACTTCATCATCATCTACAGGCTGTCGATGCTCGACCTGGTCGAGGGAGGCAGCACCTGGGACGAGGTCGCGGCGCTCGCGAAGGGGGTCGAAGCCGCCGGCGCGACGCTCATCAATACCGGCATCGGCTGGCACGAGGCCCGCATTCCGACCATCGCGACGATGGTGCCGCGCGCGGCGTTCGCCTGGGTGACGAAGCGAATGAAGCGCGAGGTGCGCATCCCGCTGATTGCCACCAACCGGATCAACGACCCGGCGGTCGCGGAAGACCTGCTGGTGCAAGGCGATGCCGACATGGTGTCGATGGCGCGGCCGTTTCTCGCCGACGCCGAATTCGTCAACAAGGCGGCGGAAGGCCGCGCCGACGAGATCAATACCTGCATCGCCTGCAACCAGGCCTGCCTCGACCAGATCTTCGAACGGAAGATCGCGTCGTGCCTCGTCAATCCGCGCGCCTGCCACGAAACCGAGATCGTCCTGAAGCCGGCGGCGACGAAGCGGCGGATCGCGGTGGTGGGCGCCGGACCGGCCGGCCTCGCCTGCGCGACGACGGCGGCGGAAGCCGGTCACGAGGTCACGCTGTTCGATGCGGCACCCGAAATCGGCGGGCAGTTCAACCTTGCCCGGCGCATTCCCGGCAAGGACGAGTTCGCGGAAACGCTGCGCTACTTCCGCCGCCGGATCGAACGCACCGGGGTCGCGCTGCGTCTCGCCCGACGCGTCGACGCCGCCGATCTCGGCATGTTCGATCGTGTCGTGCTCGCGACCGGCGTCGTGCCGCGCACGCCGGCGATCCCGGGGATCGACCACCCGAGCGTCGCGAGCTACGCCGACGTCGTGTCCGGCCGCGCCGAGGTCGGAAAGCGCGTGGCGATCATCGGCGCCGGCGGCATCGGCTTCGACGTCGGAGAATTCCTCACCCATCACGGCGGCCACGATGAAGTCGACGAGTACCGGCAGGAGTGGGGGATCGACATGGGCTACAACGGCCGGGGCGGGATCCAGGCTCCGGTCGAAGGGCGTTCGCCGCGCGACGTCTGGCTCCTGCAGCGCAAGGCGAGCAAGGTCGGCGAAGGCCTCGCCACGGACCACCGGCTGGATCCGCCGCACGCTCCTCAAACGACGCGGCGTACGCATGATCGGAGGCGTCGAGTACGACCGGATCGACGATGCGGGCCTCCACATCCGCGTCGACGGCAAGCCGCAGCTGCTCGAAGTCGACACGATCGTCGTTTGCGCGGGGCAGGAGCCTCAGCGCGAACTGGAGGCGCCGCTGCGCGAGGCGGGTATCGAGGTGACGCTGATCGGCGGCGCCGACGTCGCGACCGAGCTCGACGCGAAGCGCGCGATCGCGCAGGGTACCGAGGTGGCGCTGCGCCTGTAGCCAGGGACCCGGTCACTCGGTGCTGATGCGACCGGCGCGGATCAGCGCGCCGTAGAGTTCCGATTCTGCGCGCATCAGGCGTGCAAGCTCCTGCGGCGGCGAGCCCAGCAATTCGAAGCCGAGGCTTTCGACGCGGCTCCTGACCTCGGAGCTCCCGAGCGCGGCTGCCACGTCGCGCTGAATCGCTTCGAGCACCGGCGCCGGTGTGCCGGCGACGCCCAGCAGCGCGGCCCACGGCGTCATCGCCATCGCCGGGCCGCCGGCCTCGGCGATCGTCGGAGTGTGCGGCAGATCGGGGAGACGTACCCTGGAACCGACCGCCAGCGGCCTCAACTTGCCGCCCTTGTACATCCCGGCGACCGAATTCAACGACAGCGGCAGCACGTCGATGTCGCCGGTGACGGCCGCGCCGATCATCTGTCCGCCGTCCTTGAAGCGCACGGCGACGAGTTCGACACCCGCCTGCTGCGCGAACGACTCCATCAGCAGTTCCGACACGTGTCCGGCACCGAAAGAGGCATAGGTGACGGTGCGCGGACGTGCCTTTGCCTCGCGGATCATGTCGCCGAGCGTGACGAAGCGATGGTCGGCCCGCGTCCAGAGCAGAAACGTTGCGCGGAATATCGTCGTGATCGGCGCGAAGTCGCGGACCGGATCGTAAGGCAGGCTCTTATGCAGATAGGGTGCGACGGCGAGCGATCCGGCGTCGCCGAGGAACAGTGTATAGCCGTCGGCCGCGGCCTTCTTCACCTCCGAGAGCGCGACGATCCCGGAGGCCCCGGGGCGGTTTTCGATGATGACCGGTTGCTGCCAGGTGCGACTGAGCGAGTCGGCGACCGCCCGCATCACGACGTCCGGACCGAGACCGACGGAGTACGGCACGACGATGCGAACGGTCTTCGCGGGAAACGGTTGCGCTGCCGCCGCCGTCGCGACGAGCAGTCCGAACAGGACACCCGCGACGTGCCGCACGCTCAGCGCGCCGCGTGCACGAGGGCGCCGACCGAGAGCAGCAGGCCGTAGGCTACTTCGAGCAGCACCGTGCGAAACAGCAGTGCGTTGAGGGCGGCGCCGGGCGCCGTGAGCGCGAATTCGCGCTGCAGGCGCCATCCCCAAGGCAGCGCCGCGAGCGGCAGCGCGAACCACCCGGTGCCGGCGATCCACGCGAGCCCCACGGACAACGCGAACGGGGTGAGGACGAGGAGCCCGTAGAGCCGGTGCGCGGCGTCGGGACTCAGCACGACCGCAAGGGTTGTCCGCCCGGTGCTCCGGTCGTGCTCGCGATCGCGGTAATTGTTGACCAGCAGCACTGCCGATGCGTGCATGCCGATGGCAACGGCGGCGATCCAGGCCGCGACGGCGATCGAACCGGCCTGCACATAGTACGAAGCCGCCACCGCCGTCAGCCCGAAGAACACGAAGACGGTCAGTTCGCCCAACGGCGTGTACGCAATCGGTCGCGGGCCTCCCATATATCCGTACGCCGCGGCAGTCGACGCGACGCTCGTCGCGACGATCGGCCAGCCGCCCCGGATCATCAACGGCAGCGCGACAATCTGTGCGACAGCGATTGCGGCGACGATCGCGCGCCTCACGTCGCGCGCGCGTAGCCAGCCTTGCGCGGTGGCGCGCGGCAAACCAATGCGCTGACCCGTTTCGCCGCCGCGCTCGGTATAGCCGACGTCATTCTGCAGGTTGGTGACGACCTGCATCATCACGGCAGCGGTGAGCGCAACGGCGGCGATTCCGGCATCGAAGACGCCGGCCAGCGACCACGCGAGACAGGTGGCGACGATCACCGGGATCGTTGCGATCCACAAAGTCTTCGGGCGTAGCGCGACGCGCCAGGCGGCCAACGATCCGGGACGGATGGACAGGGCATCGGCTGCGGAGGGTGACATGGCGAGGCGATGGCTTCCGGTGCGTGCCCGTGAAATCGGGGCCCGGCGGGAGTATAAGCGCGGTTCATGTCGCCGATTCGGGCAGGGAATGAATCGAAGGGGCAGGGCGCGCGGCGATCGACGGGATCGCGAGCGACCTTGACACGAACTTCGCGGCCCTCCACATTGGCCTTGCCGCTGCCGCTGCCGCTGCCGCTGCCGCTGCCGCTGCCGCTGCCGTTGCCGCTGCCGTTGCCGGATCGAGAAACGCTTCCATACCGTCCATGCTGCGTCCGTTGGCCATGATTACGACTCCCGCGATCGCCGAATACCCGCCGCTCGCCTTCATGCCCGTGCTGCGCCTGGCGCCCGATCCCGATGACGACGATGACGACGACGCGGACAAGGGCAAAGGCGGCGGTGGCGGCGGCAACATCGACCCCGACGTCGATGAAGGCTACGCAGACGACGAGGACGACGACGATGCGGACGAGGACGACGAGGACGACGAGGACCCGATGTGGGCGCGCGCTCGGCCGTTGCTTCGCCGATGTCACGCACCAGCCATCGACGTGCAGGCCGCCTGATGCGAGCGCCGTGACGGGTGCCGTTGCCGGGCGACCCGACGCCTGCGGGCGCTGTCTGCCGCATCGCCGGCGGCGCAGGGCCTTCGATATGACGGTTGATGCGCTGCGGCGCAGCATTCTGTGGTATAGTCCAGTCTCTGCGGCGATCTGCGAGTTCTTGTCGGTTGCCCGCCGCATGCTTCATCCCCCAGGCAACCGGATCATCGGCTTCTAATCTTCCGGGGTCTCGTTCCGAGGCCCCCGCGTCCATCCCCGGCTCTATCGGGTCCGGGCGGCAGCACCGGTTAGCGACGATGGCTTTGCAGTCTGTCGACCCGGTTGCGGCTGCTTGCGCGCGCCCGCGGCGTCCATTCCGATGGCGTTTCCCGCCTTCGGAGGCACCGCGATGCCGCATTCGTCTTCCGCCATTCCGGACTCCTGGGCACAGCCCGCCACATTGGCGAACGCTGTTCATTGCCCGTACGCCTGGTGGCGCGACAAGCGGTACCGGGCCTGGTGAAGGAACACGCATGACATTCGATGAACTCAATCTCGCGCCGGAACTGATGCAGGCGATCACGGGCTGCGGCTACGCCGAACCCACGCCGATCCAGGCGCAGACTATTCCGGCGCTGCTCGCCGGCCGCGACCTGATCGGCTCGGCGCAAACGGGCACCGGCAAGACCGCCGCGTTCGTGTTGCCGGCGCTGCAGCGGCTCGCGACGTCGCCGGCCGGATCCCGATCGCGCCACGGCGCGGCGACGCCGCGGGTGCTGGTGCTGGCGCCGACCCGCGAGCTCGCGCAGCAGGTCGCGACGCAGGCCGTTCTCTACGGCGCGCACCTGCGGACGAAGACCGTTTGCATCTACGGCGGCGCTCCCTATCCGGTGCAGAACCGCGAGCTCGCGCGCGGCGTCGATGTCCTCGTGGCGACGCCGGGCCGGCTCCTCGATCACCTCGACCGCGGCCGGATCGACCTGTCGCAGCTCGAGGTGCTGGTGCTGGACGAAGCCGACCGCATGCTCGACATGGGATTCATCGACGACGTCGAGCGCATCGCCCTGCTGACGCCGAAAACGCGGCAGACGGTGCTTTTTTCGGCGACTTTCGACACCGCGATCGCGCGGCTCGCGGCGCGCTTGTTGCGCGACCCGGTGCGCGTCGACGTCAAGGCCGACAAGGCAGCGCCGCTGATGATCGAGCAGCGCGTCCATTTTGCCGACGATCATTCGCACAAACATCGCCTCCTGGATCACTTGTTGGCGGACACGGCGATGACCCAGAGCATCGTTTTCATTGCGACCAAGCGCGACGCCGAATCGCTGGCCATCCGGCTGCAAAGCGCCGGCCACGCGGCCGCGGCGCTGCATGGCGACATGAACCAGCATGAGCGAACGCGAACGCTGCAGGAGATGCGTCGCGGGCGCGTGCGGACGCTGGTCGCGACCGACGTCGCGGCACGCGGCCTGGATGTCGCCGGCATCAGCCACGTGATCAACTTCGACCTGCCGCGGCAGGCCGAGGACTACGTGCACCGGATCGGCCGCACGGGCCGCGCCGGCGCCGCGGGGACCGCTGTGTCGCTCGCGAACCATTCGGAACGCGGCGCGCTGCGCCAGATCGAACGCTTCACCGGGTCGGCCATTCCGGCGCACGTCATAGCGGGACTCGAGCCGCGCGCTCGCCACGAACGCAGCGCCGAAAAGCCGCGCTCCTCCTACGCGAAGCCCGGCTATCGCGGCGGACAGCCCCATGGGGCCGCCGGACACGGTCGCGCCGCGGCGCGCTACGGTGATCGCAGCAACGCGGGTGGAGCGTCGCACGACCGCGCCTTCGTCAAAAAGGGCGGGCGTTCCTGGTAACCTGTGGCAGAGGGTCGCCACCGATTTTGATGTCGTTCCCGCGAACGCGGGAACCCAGCGACTTTGGTCAAACGACGCGGGGCCCCGCGTTCACGTTCGCGGGGGCGACAAGTCTTCTTGATTGACCCGCATCGGCGCCGCGCGGGTTGGTGCGCCGCACAAATCCGGTATCCGCGGCGGCGGGTAGCACGGCATATCGGGGCGCACCGAAGCCCTGTTACGCAGACCGTCGCGGACGCGTCATACTTCGCGCTTCCGTTCCCGACGGCCGGCCGTCGAAGATCCCCTGCGATGTCAGCGTATCTCACCATCGAAAATCTCAGCGTTTCGTACGGCGCCACGCGCGTGCTCGATTGCGTGAGCCTCGACGTCGCGCGCGGGGAAATGATCGCGCTGCTCGGGAGCTCGGGATGCGGCAAGACCACGCTGCTGCGCTCGATCGCCGGCTTCATCCATCCCGAAGCGGGCACGATTCGCGTCGATGGCGAGGACATTACCGGGCTGCCGCCGGAAAAGCGGAAGACCGCGATGATGTTCCAGTCGTACGCGCTGTGGCCGCACATGACGGTTGCGGCGAACATCGGCTACGGCCTCGTGATGCGCGGGTGGAAGAACCATGCAATTGCCACACGCGTCGAGGAAATGCTGAAGCTGCTGCAGCTCGACGGCTTCGGGCCGCGAGCCGTGACGCAGCTTTCCGGCGGCCAGCGGCAGCGCGTCGCGCTGGGACGCGCGCTGGCGGTCGACCCGACGCTGCTGCTGCTCGACGAGCCGATGTCGAACCTCGACTACAAGGTACGGCTCGAGCTGCGCCACGAGCTGCGCGCGCTGCAGAAGCGCGTCGGCATCACGTCGGTGTACGTGACGCACGACCGCGAGGAGGCGCTGACGCTCGCCGACCGGATCGCCGTGATCGACGCCGGCCACGTCGTGCAGGTCGGCACGCCGGAGGAAATCTTCCAGCGCCCGACGAGCGCATTTGTGGCCGGTTTCATGGGTGCCGACAACGCGCTCGACGTCGTCGGCACCGCGGCTGGCGCCTATGCGGCGGCGAACGGCGTCGCCGGAACGGAACCGCGGCTGCGCGCGCATTTCCGCAGCGATGCCGCGCGGCTGGCGCCGGCATCGTCCGCCGACACCAACGCGCTGGTGATCACCGGCGTCATCGCGCAATCGATCTACGTCGGCCAGGGCTACCGCTATCGCGTCCGCGCCGCCGGCGCCGACATCTGGGTTCACGCGCCGGAGCGCGTCGCGGAGGGCACGGCCGCTTCGGTCGTCGTTCCGCGCGAGGCGCTCCTGCTTTTTCCCACCGGGCAATCCACCCACCAAACGGAGGTCGCATGAATTTCCGTACCCTGCTAAGCCTTGCGGCGATCGGCGCGCTCACCGCGCTGCCGCCGGCCGGCGCCCAGACACTCAATGTCGTCACTGCCGGTGACCAGAACATGGTCGATTACGTCAACAACTACCTCGCGCCGAAATTCGAGAAGATGAACCCCGGCGTCACGGTTCGCGCCGTCGGCACGGGGCCGGGCGACGCGGGCTCGCAGAAGATCTACGAAAAGCTCTCGGCGCAGCAGAAGGCGAACGTGGCGGCCTGGGACACCGACGTCGCGGTTGTGCACCAGCGTGGCGCGGCGACGATGGTCAAGGAAAACCTGCTGCTCGCGTACCGCAACGACATCGCCGCCGGCAAGCTGGTCTCGCGAGACACTGCAAAGAACGCGCTCGGCGCCAACGTGGACGGCTATGTGCTGCCGATGTTTCACAGCCAGATTGCGTTCGCGTACAACCCGGACCTGGTCAAGGCGCCGCCCAGGTCGTATGCGGAGCTCAGCGAGTGGGTGAAGAAGAACCCGAAGCAGTTCGGCTACAACGGCGTGAAGGGCGGCATGTCCGGCGTCGGCTTCGTGATGGGCTGGGTGGGTGCCAACTCGGGCATCGGCGCCAAACTCGAGAACGGACCCTACGACCCGGCGCAGAAGGCGGTGATCGACAAGTCGCTGGCGAGCCTCAAGGACTTCAACCAGTTCGTCGTGATGACCCCCGGCAACGCCGGCACGCTCGACATGCTGAACCGCGGCGAAATCACGATGGGTCCGGTGTGGGTCGACATGTTCTACACATGGCAGGCCGACGGCAAGATGAGCCCGAAGATCAAGCTCGCGCTGCCGTCTCCGGGATTGCCGGGTCAGCCGATGTACTACGTGATTCCGGCGAAGGCCGCCAACGCGGCGATCGCCAAGAAGTTCGTCGATTTCGCCGAGAGCCCCGAAGTGCAAGCCGACGGCATCGTCAAGCAGTTCAACTGGTACCCTGGCATCGACCCGCAGTACGTGCAGGCGAAGCTCGATCCGGCGGCGTGGAACAAGCTCTTCACCGACATTTCGCCCGCGCAACTGTCGCAATACGGCCGGCCGTTCCCGTTGTCGGATTACTTCACCGACATTCTGGAGGGCTACGAGCGGGTCGTCATCAAGTAGGGGAGATTGCGGCTTGACCATTCGTCGAAAGGGAGCGGTGTCGCTGTAATGGCGACCGCGGCCGAGAAAACCGCGCGCCCGACGGGGCGCGCGACCGGGCTGCTGCTCGCCGCCCCGGCGCTCACGGTCGTCGGAGCGTTCTTCGTGCTGCCGCTCGGGATGTCGTTCGTGCTTGCTTTCCGGAGCAAGAGCGGCGCGTTCACGCTCGAACACTTCGAAAAGTCGTTCGATTTCTACACGACCGACCTGCTGTTCACGCTCGGCATCACGCTGCTCTCGACGGTGCTGATCGGACTCGTGGCCACTGCGATTGCCGGCTACCTGACGCTCGGCGAGAATCCGCGCGCGATCGCGATCCTGCGCTGGCTCTATCGCTGGCCGCTGTTCATCCCGTTCATTGTCACGGGACAGGTGATGCGCACGTTCCTCGCCAAGAACGGGATGCTGAACCACGTGCTGATCGGCTCGGGGCTGATCGAACCGCTCGCGGCACAGAGCCTGCTCGACTGGCGCGGCATCGTCATTGCCTTCGTCTGGAAGCAGGCGCCGTTCGTGACGCTGCTCGTCGCCGGCGCGATGGCCTCCCTCGAGCCGCAGCACATCGAAGCGGCGCGCAACCTGGGCGCGCGACGGCTGCGGGTGCTGCTCGACATCGTGTTGCCGCAGGTCCGCGGCACGCTGCTGGTCGGGCTCGTCCTGTCGTTCGTGACGATGCTTTCCGTGCTGTCGGTGCCGATGATGATCAACCCGAACTCACCGACGATGATGACGGTGGACGTCGCGTACCGGATCAACTCGCACGGCGACTATGCGGTTGCCAACGCGCTGTGCCTGCTGTCGCTGCTGGTAGCGGCGGTCGGCGCGGCGTTCTACCTGCGGCACGCTGTTGGCAAGGCGGGGGGCGCGGCGTGAAACGGGTTGCGACGGTCACCTCGGCGACATTGGCGACGCCGCGGCGGACCCGGAGCGGAGGCGGGGCCGGCATCGGATCGACGCAGAGCGCCGGGCCCCGTCGTTTCTCGACCGGGACGGCGAAAGCGACATGAAGGCATTCGCGCTGCCGCCGTGGTCGCAGGCGATCGTGCGCGCGGTGCTTCTCGCGCTGTTCGCCTTCGTCATCTTCGGGCCGCTCCTCAACCTGCTGTTGTGGGCGTTCGCCGAGAAGTGGTACTTCCCGTACAAACTGCCGCAGGAATTCGGACTGACGTTCTGGTATCGCGTCTTTCAGCCGCGCGGCAATGCGCTCGCCTCGCTCGGCACCAGCGTCTGGATCGCGGTGCTGACGGTCGTACTCGCCCTGGCGGTGGCGATTCCCGCGGGGTACGCACTGGCGCGATTGCGGCTGCCGTGGCGCGGCGCGATCCTGCTCGCGTTCCTGCTGCCGCAGGCGGTGCCCAATCTGCCGGTCTACGTGAACATCGCGCGCGTATTCTACGAGATCGGCCTGAACGGGACGATTGCCGGCGTGGTGCTGGTGCATGCGTCGCACGGTCTCGTGCTCGCCGTCTGGATCGCCTCGGCGGCGTTCGCGTCCGTCGATGTGTCGCTCGAGGAGGCGGCGCGCAACATCGGCGCGTCGCCGTGGACCTGCTTCCGCACGGTGACGCTGCCGCTCGCCGCGCCCGGGTTGATGGCCAGCGCGATCTTCGTCTTTCTCGAATCGCTCGACGAGTTCACCGGCACCTATTTCGTCGGCGTTCCCGACGTGACCACGCTGCCGCTGCTGATGTTCAACGCCAGCATGGGCGGCAACTACCAGATCGCGTCGATCACCGCGCTGCTGCTGCTGATTCCGTCGATCGGCTTCATGCTCGTGGTCGAGCGTTTCCTCAAGGCCGACGTTTTGGCAATGGTGGGGCGCTAGGCGGATTGCCGCGCGGTCACGACGGCGGCGCGGCATTGCTGCGCCGTTGCATCGCCACCTTCGAGGCGCGCAAGTGATCGGCCGAGATCGCCAGTGGCCGCCGCGGGGCGCCTCCGCCCGCATTGCCGAGAAGCGGTCGTCCGACGCCAAGGTCACGAGCAACGACAGATCAGTGCCGCTCCGGAAAAATGTCGATCCTGCACAACGAGAAATCCCGGCGCCTCGGGCTATGATCTACAATCTTGCCCGAACGCAGCGCGCCATACTGCATTCGAGGATTGGGAAGATCTGGTCGAGCGTCCGAACCTCGAACAATCCCCTTAGGCGACGCGTCGGGACGAACATTTTGGGAGAAACGCGATGAATGCACGCTTTGTGTCCAAGCTGCTGACCTCGGTGATCGGGGTTGCCTCGTGCCTGGGGTCGGCCTCGGCGCAACAGGTTACCGGCGTGCTGGGTTCTTCGAGCGCCACGACGACGCTCGATGGCAAGCAGCTTCCTGCTCCCGATCCGAAGTTCGGCGGGGTAATCAGGGAAAAGGCCTCCGAGTCGAAGGCCTGGTGGGCGCCGCGCGTGGTGCCGCCGAAGGGCGCGCCCAACGTGCTGCTGATCATGACCGACGACAGCGGCTTCGGCGCGCCGGGCACCTTCGGCGGGGTCGTCCCGACTCCCGCCATGGATCGCATCGCGAAGAGCGGTCTGCGCTACACGAATTTCCATTCTACGTCGCTGTGCTCGCCCTCGCGTGCGGCGCTGATCACCGGGCGCAACCACCACGTGGCGGGCTTCGGCGTGGTCGGCGAGATCGCGACGGGATTTCCCGGCTACAACTCGGTCATCCGGAAGGAGAACGGCACCATCGGCGCGATCCTGAGGGACAACGGGTATGCGACGTCGTGGTTCGGCAAGAATCACAACACGCCCTTCTACCAGGCAACGCAAGCCGGCCCCTTCGACCAGTGGCCGAACGGCATGGGCTTCGAGTACTTCTATGGCTTCGTCGGCGGCGACGCCAGTCAGTGGCAGCCGAACCTGTACCGCAATACGACTGCCATCTATCCTTTCGAGGGCAAGCCGGGCTGGAACCTGACCACGGCCATGGCCGACGAGGCGATCCAGTACATGAGGGCGATCAAGGCGGTCGCGCCCGAAAAGCCGTTCCTCGTCTACTACGTGCCGGGCGGCACGCACTCGCCGCATCATCCGACGCCGGAGTGGATCAAGAAGATCGGCGACATGCATCTGTTCGACGGCGGTTGGAACAAGGTGCGCGAGACCATCTTCGCCAACCAGAAGCGGCTGGGCATCATGCCCGCCAACGCCCAGCTGACGCCGTGGCCGAAGGAGCTGCCGGAGTGGGATTCGCTCGGGTTTCTCGAGAAGAAGCTCTTCATCAAGCAGGCCGACGTTTACGGGGCGTACCTGGCGTACACCGACCACGAGATCGGCCGCGTCATCCAGGCGGTCGAAGACATGGGCCAGCTCGACAACACGCTGATCATCTACATCGCCGGCGACAACGGCGCGAGTCCGGAAGGCATGCTCAACGGCACGCCGAACGAATTCACCACCTTCAATGGCGTTCCCGTGCCGGTCGACGCCCAGATGCTCTGGTATCCGTTCTGGGGATCGGACAAGACCTTTCCGCACTTTGCCGCACCTTGGGCCTGGGCGATGGACACGCCGTTCAAGTGGACGAAGCAGGTGGCGTCGCATTACGGCGGGACGGCGCAGGGCATGGCGATGTCGTGGCCCGGCCACATCAACGACGCGGGCGGCATCCGCCGGCAGTTTCACCATCTCATCGACATCGTTCCGACCATCCTCGAAGCGACCGGCATCCCATTGCCGGATATGATCGGCGGCATCAAGCAGCGCCCGATGGACGGCGTCGGCATGGCCTACACCTGGGACAAGGCGAACGCCAACGCGGCATCTCGCCACGCGACGCAGTACTTCGAGATGCTCGGCAACCGTGCCATCTACAGCGACGGATGGCTGGCGGCCACGACCCCGGCGACGCTTCCCTGGGAACTCAGCACCAAACCGGCGCCCGACGTGATCACCGGATACAAGTGGGAGCTCTACAACGTCGGCGAACTGCAAGCGGGGGATCCTACCGAGTCCAATGATCTGGCGGCCTCGATGCCGGACAAGCTCAAGCAGATGCAGGACCTGTTCTACGCCGAGGCGGCGAAGCATGACGTGCTGCCGCTCGACAATTCGTCGCTGACACGGTGGAACGCGCCGAAGCCGAACCTGACCGGGGGAAGAAAGGTCTTCACCTACTCCGGCGTGCTGACCGGCGTGCCCAACAGCGGGGCGCCGAGCATCCTGAACAAGGCGTACACGATTACCGCCGAGGTCACGATCCCGAAAGGCGGCGCGGAAGGCATGATCGTCACCGACGGCGGGCGCTTCGGCGGTTACGCGCTCTTCCTCAGCAAGGGTGTGGCGGGCGTTCGACGGGGCAAGCCGGTATTCCTCTACAACCTGCTCGACCTCAAGCGTACGGTCTGGGCCGGTCCCGAGCTGGGTGCGGGCAAGCACGCCATCGTTTTCGACTACAAGCCGGATAGCCCGGGGCTGGGCAAGGGCGGGACGGGTGTGCTCTCGGTAGATGGCAAGGAAGTGGCCAGGAATTCCATGGAACACAGCACCCCGATCACGTTCCCGGAGGACGAGACCTTCGACATCGGCCAGGACACGCGCACCGGCGTGGCGATGCTGGAGTACCGCTACGATGTTCCGTTCAAGTTCACCGGCACGATCAACAGGCTCACCTTCGACCTCGGTCCCGACCAGCTGACGGCGGAGGAACGTGAGCAGATGCAGAAGACCGTCGCCCGAGCGCGTGACTAGCGGCGAGGGCGCAACACCGGAACCAGGCCGCGAAAGGATCAGGTATGGGTGCGATGAGCCGGGTGCTTGTTCTTGCCGCTGTCGGTGAAACCGCGACCGGGGTGGCGCTGCTGGTTGTGCCGTCGTTGGTCGGGCAATGGCTGCTTGGCGCCGAACTGACCGGTATCGCCATCACCGTGGCGCGCGTGGCCGGCATCGCCCTGATCGCGTTGGGGGTCGCCTGCTGGCCGGGCACGCCGCTGGTCGGCATGCTGACCTACAGCGGGGCCATCACGCTGTATCTCGCCTACGTCGGCATTGCCGGCGCGTCGACCGGTATCCTCCTTTGGCCGGCGGTGGTCCTGCACGCGATCCTGACGGCCCTATTGGTTCGGGCATTCACAAGCGACAGGGTAACGAAAACATAGAGGATCAGACCGGGCGCGACGGGTCTTGCCCGACACGGCTCGATCGTTGAATCCCGGCGGGGTGCCGGCTTCGCCGCCAGCCTGGGAAGATCAGTCAGGACAGCCCGCCGAAGCGCCGGTAGAACCCGGCATTCGCCGGCGGCAGCTTGCCGTGCGGGCCTTCGAGCACCGCCGCGAGGTGGCGCTCCGCCGCGCGGTGCGTGATGCGGTAGAAGTCGCGGCATAGCGCGTACGCGGCCTCGCCCGGCCAGTCCAGCGGGAGCAGTGCTGCCGGCAGCCGGGGATCGCGCAGCAGCACGCGGCGGTAAGCGTGGATCAGCAGGGTGCGTACCACGAAGCATTGCTCCGGTTCGTGCGCACCGTTGGCGGCCGCGCGAAAGCGATCGATGACGCCTCCGAGTCGCCGCAGGAAACGGCGGTAGTCGCCGGCGATGCCGCGGAGATCCCAGGCGTGCGGGACCGCGGACGCGAGCGACCACGAGCCCTGCGTGTCGTCGTCTCGTGCCCGGACGCTGATAATGTTGCCGCCGGTGCCCCGCACCCTGGCGATCCGCGGTCCGTCGGACGAGGCCGCCGATGGCCGCGCGTATACGCCCGGCGCCAGCGTTCCAAAGCCCTCCCATCGGAGATCGCGTCCCAGCGCGCGGCGTTCCCCGGTGTGCACGCCGGCCGCGATCAGCAGGTCCCATGTTTCGTCCCAATGCGGCTGCGCCGGCATATAGATCCGGCGGTAGGCCTGCTCGAAGCGGCGGCCGCCCTCTACCGTAAGGCGATAGAGGCTACGGCGGCCGACCGGCGTCGCCTCGAGCCAGCCCTCGCGCGCAAGACGGAAGACGCTCGTCCGGACCAGCCGCTCGTTGATGGCGAATGGCGCAAGCAGGCGGATCAGTCCCTGAAGCATCACGGCGCCGCCATGCGGGGCGATCGCGTCGCCCCAGACCGTGATGATCAGCGACGGCGCCCGCGGCGGGTCGAGGCGAAGCTCGCGGGCGATCCAGCGGCGGACCTGCGGATCGTGGCGGTGGACGGGGGCGGCCATGGGGCGTCGGCCGGAGCGAGGCCGGACCGCTGGCAATATGATACAGACCTTACGGCAGAAGTCGAAAACGTGTATCGTTTCGATTCGCGCCCCGCGCGGGTAGCGGGTTCGGCATTGCCGGCCCGGCGCGGCGGATTCAAGGCGGCGTCCTCCGCAATCCGGCTGCGGGGAAGGAGGAGTGCATGTACGCCCAGATGGTCGACACCGGCGTGAAATCGGTGGCCGCGGTCGCCGACATGACGCCGGAGGAACAGGCGTTCCAGGCGCGCATCGACGCCGACATCAAGATCGAACCCAAGGACTGGATGCCGGAGGCCTACCGGAAAACGCTGATCCGGCAGATCTCGCAGCACGCCCATTCCGAGATCGTCGGGATGCTGCCGGAAGGCAACTGGATCACGCGCGCGCCGACGCTGAAGCGCAAGGCGATCCTGATGGCCAAGGTCCAGGACGAGGGCGGCCACGGACTCTACCTCTATGCGGCGGCCGAGACGCTCGGCGTTTCGCGCGACCAGATGATCGCCGACCTCCATTCCGGAAAGGCGAAGTACTCCAGCATCTTCAATTATCCGACGCTCACCTGGGCGGACGTCGGCGCGATCGGCTGGCTGGTCGACGGCGCGGCGATCATGAACCAGATCCCGCTGTGCCGCTGCTCGTTCGGGCCGTACGCGCGGGCGATGGTCCGCGTCTGCAAGGAAGAGAGTTTCCACCAGCGCCAGGGCTACGACATCATGATCGCGCTCGCGCACGGCACGCCGGAGCAGAAGGCGCTGGCGCAGGACGCGCTCGACCGCTGGTGGTGGCCCTCGGTGATGATGTTCGGTCCGTCCGACGCCGAAAGCGTGCACAGCGCGCAGTCGGCGGCATGGAAGATCAAGATCCTGTCCAACGACGAACTGCGGCAACGCTTCATCGACCAGACCGTGCCGCAGGCGGAGTATCTTGGCATCACGATTCCCGACCCGGATCTCAAATGGAGCGCCGAGCGCGGCCATTACGACTTTGGTGCGATCGACTGGGCGGAGTTCCATGCGGTGATCAAGGGCAACGGCCCGTGCAATCGCCACCGCCTCGCGACGCGGGTCAAGGCGTGGGAAGACGGCGCCTGGGTGCGCGAGGCCGCCATGGCGCATGCTGCGAAGCGTGCGGCGCGTGCGGCGACGCGAGCGGTTTAGACGGCATGTGGCATACGTGAGGCATTCCAGATCCGGAGGCAGCAATGTCTGAGTGGCCCTTGTGGGAAGTCTTCATCCGGTCGCAGCACGGGCTGGCGCACAAGCATGTCGGCAGCCTGCACGCGGCGGACGCGGCGATGGCGATCAAGAACGCGCGCGACGTCTATACGCGGCGCAACGAAGGCATATCGATCTGGGCAGTGCGCTCGTCGGACATCGCCGCGTCCAGTCCGGGCGACAGGGAGGCGCTGTTCGAACCCGCCAACAGCAAGGTCTACCGGCACCCCACCTTTTTTCCGATGCCCGACGAAGTGAAGCATCTCTGACCCCTGAAGCCGAACGTCGCCGCGGACACCTGCCGGCGACCCGCTCTCTTCCTGCCACGCTGCAATGATCACCGACCGGCCGCTGTTCGACTACCTGCTGCGCCTCGGCGATTCGCCGCTCATCCTCGCGCAGCGCCTCGGCGCGTGGGTCGGCAAGGGCCCGATTGTCGAGGAGGACATGGCGCTGACCAATGTCGGGCTCGACCTCGTCGGCCAGGCGCGGATGTGGCTCGGCTTCGCGGGCGAGGTCGAAGCGCGCTTTGCCGGCACGGGCCGCAGCGAGGATCAGCTCGCCTTCCTGCGTGACGGCGGCGAATTCCGCAATCTCCTTATCGTCGAGCAGCCGAACGGCAGCTTCGCGGACACGATCGCCCGCCAGTTCCTGTTCGATGCGTGGCACCTCATTGCGCTGCGTGCGCTGGTGCGCTCGAACGACGCGCGGATCGCGGAGATCGCGGCCAAGGGCGCGAAGGAAGTCGCCTACCATGTCGAGCGCTCCGGCGACTGGGTGATCCGGCTGGGTGATGGGACGGTCGAGTCGCACACGAAGATGCAGGCGGCGGTCGACGGGTTGTGGACGTACACCGGCGAGATGTTCGTCCCCGACGCGACGGAGCTGACGCTGATCGATGCCGGCATTGCCGCCGACGTCCGCGCGCTCGAAGCGCCGTGGCGGCGGCAGGTCGAAGAAGTGCTCGCCGAAGCCACGCTCGCGGCACCCGCGGGCACGTACATGCAGCGGGGCGGCAAGCAGGGTGCGCATACCGAGCATCTCGGCTTTCTGCTGGCCGAGATGCAGTTCATGCAGCGCGCCTATCCAAACGCGCAATGGTGACGCCCGAGCAACGCGCCATCGCGGTGGCGGCCGAGGCGGGACCGCTGCCCGTGCTGTCCGCGATCTGGGAGGCGCTGGAGACAGTGCCCGATCCGGAGATCCCCGTCGTCTCCGTTGTCGAGCTCGGCATCGTCCGCAGCGTCGAGTGGGACGCCGCGGATCCGGCGATGCTGGTCGTCCGCGTTACGCCGACCTATTCGGGATGTCCGGCGACCGAATTCATCATGGCGAGCATTCGCGAGACGCTCTCGGCGCTGGGCATTGCCCGCCTCCGGCTCGAAACGCAGCTCTCGCCGGCGTGGACCACGGATTGGATCGCGCCGGCAGGCTAAGCGCAAGCTGCGCGAATACGGCATCGCGCCGCCGGATGGCGCGCGATCCGCCGCCGCCGGCGCCGCCCACCCGATCGACATTACCGGTCTTGGCCCGCTGCGGCGTGGCGCCGTGGTCGTGCCATGCCCGCGCTGCGAGTCAACGCGGACCCGGCTCCTGTCGCAGTTCGGTTCGACGGCCTGCAAGGCGCAGTACCGGTGCGACGACTGCCTCGAGCCGTTCGACTATTTCAAGCCGCACTGATCGCAGGCTGATCGCGGAGCTCGCCTGCGTGGGGATGGGCGCGGAAACGACATGAGCAAATTCCATCCATTGTCCGTCGCGAAGGTCGAGCGCGAAACCCGCGACGCGGTCGCCGTGACATTTGCGGTGCCGGCGGCGATCGCGGAACAGTTCCGCTTCCGACCGGGCCAGCACCTTACGCTGCGCACCACGATCGACGGCCAGGACGTGCGGCGCTCGTACTCGATCTGCTCGGCGGTGCAGGATGGCGAACTCAGGATTGCCATCAAGCGCAATGCGGGCGGGTTCTTCTCGACGTGGGCGAACGAGACGCTGAGGGCCGGCGACACGCTCGGCGTGATGCCGCCTCTCGGCCACTTCGGCGTTCCTCTCGATGCGACGCGTCGCCGCCATTTCGTCGGATTCGCCGCGGGCAGCGGAATCACGCCGCTGCTGTCGATCATCAAGACGACGCTTGCCGTCGAGCCGAAAAGCGAGTTCACGCTCTTCTACGGCAACCGGGCATCGGGCACCGTGATGTTCAAGGAAGAGCTCGCGGCCCTCAAGGACCTGCACCTGACGCGATTCAACCTCGTGCACGTGCTGTCGCGCGAGGCGCAGGACATCGAGCTGCTGCATGGCCGCATCGACCGCGGACGGGCCGACGCGCTGCTGGCGCACTGGGTCGACCTCGACGCCGTGGATGCCGTGTTCGTCTGCGGCCCCGACGGGATGATGCGCGCGGTCGCGGACGCGTTGAAGGGCCGTGGCTTCCCGGACGCGAAAGTGCGGATCGAGCGCTTCGCCACCAGCATCCCGAAGCACGAGCACAAGGCGGGCAAGGCGCCCGTGGCCGGGCACACGGAGTGCGAGGTGACAGTGATCCTCGACGGCGCCACGAAGACGTTCCACGTCGAAAGGGGCAGGGAAAGCATCCTCGAGGCCGGACTGAAGGCGGGCATCGAGCTGCCGTATTCGTGCAAGGGCGGCGTGTGCTCGACGTGCCGCGCGAAGCTCGTCGCCGGCGAGGCCGACATGGACGCCAATTTCGCGCTCGAGGATTACGAAGTCGCGCGCGGGTTCGTGCTGACCTGCCAAAGCTATCCGGTCACGGACAAGGTGACGGTCGATTACGACCAGACGGCGTGAGCTGCGTCGTCCGGGACGTCGATCGCCGGCGAGTCCCGGATTGCCTATGCCCCCTCGGGGTGACGCAGTACACTAGAGATCGACAAAGGACCCACGACCGAGGAGCGCCCCGTGCCGCACCCGTTTTTCGAGCGCCATCGCGCCACGCTCGACCGCGCGCTCCAGGCCATCGCCGAGCGCGGCTACTGGAGCCCGTACCCGGAGTCGGCCAGCCCGAAGATCTACGGCGAAGGTGCCGCCGAAGCCGGCAAGGCGGCATTCGACGCACTGAAAGACAGCGCATTTCCGCTGGACCAGCCGGGCACCTCCGGCCGCATCGGCGGCGAAAAGTCGCCGTACGGCTTTGCGCTGGGCATCACGTATCCGCGGGCCGACGTGGCCCCGCTCTTTTCCGCGATCGCGAAGGCGCAGACGTCCTGGCGCAAGGCGGGTCCGGAGACATGGGTCGGCGTGTGCCTCGAGATCCTGCATCGGATCAACCGGCAAAGCTTTCTCTTCGCCAATGCGGTGATGCACACGACCGGCCAGGCCTTCATGATGGCGTTCCAGGCCGGTGGTCCGCACGCGCAGGATCGCGGCCTCGAGGCCGTCGCGTACGCGTGGGACGAGATGCGGCGGATTCCCGCCACGGCCTACTGGGAAAAGCCGCAGGGCAAGAACGAACCGCTCAAGATGGAAAAGCGGTTCCGGATCGTGCCGCGTGGCACCGGACTGGTGATCGGCTGCTGCACGTTTCCGACGTGGAATGGATTTCCCGGATTCTTCGCGGACCTCGCGACCGGCAACACGGTCGTCGTCAAGCCGCACCCCGCCGCGATCCTGCCGCTCGCGCTGACCGTGAAAATCGCGCGCGAAGTGCTGGTCGAGGCGGGCTTCGATCCCAATGTCGTCACGCTGGTCGCGCACGCGGCGGGCGACGATACCGCGCAGAAGCTTGCCCAGCGGCCCGACGTCAAGCTGATCGACTTCACCGGCAGCGCCGCGAACGGCAACTGGCTCGAAGCCCACGCACGGCAGGCGCAGGTGTTTACCGAGAAGTCCGGCGTCAACCAGATCGTCGTGGACTCGGCCGCGGACTTCAAGGGCTTCGTGCGCAATGTCGCATTTTCGCTGTCGCTGTACACCGGGCAGATGTGCACGGCGCCGCAGAACCTCTACGTTCCGAAGGACGGGATCGACACGGCCGATGGCCGGCTGACGTTCGACGAGGTCGCCAAAGCACTCGGCGAAGGCGTGGGCAAGCTGCTCGCCGACCCGGCGCGGGCGGTCGAATTCCTGGGCGCGGTCGTCAACGACGGGGTGCTGCAGCGGCTCGAGGCCGCGCGCGCGCTGGGGCCCATCGTGCGCGACACGCAGGCCGTCGCGCATCCGCAGTTCCCGGGCGCCACGATCCGCACGCCGCTGCTCGTGAAGCTGACGGCCGCCGATTCGGACACTTACCTGCAGGAGTGGTTCGGACCGGTCGCGTTCGTGATCGCGACCAGGGACACCGCCGAGAGCCTCGCCATCGCGAAAGATGCGATCGAGCGCAAGGGTGCGCTGACGCTTGCGGTGTACTCGACCCGGAGCGCCGTCATCGACCGCGCCGTCGAAGTCGCCGAGGATGCAGGTGTCGCGCTGTCGATCAATCTGAACGGCGGAGTCTTCGTCAATCAGTCGGCGGCGTTCTCGGATTACCACGGCACCGGGGCGAATCCGGCGGCGAATGCCGCGCTGACCGACGCGGCGTTCGTCGCCGGACGGTTTCGCGTGGTGCAGCATCGCATGCACGTCTGAACGTTTCACTCCCGCCGGGAGGTGTGGTACGTTGGATGTCCCGTCCTTCGCGAGGAAAACGTCGATGAGCAACGGCGGCGGCGATACCGTTCCGGCTTCGTCCTATGTTCTCGGCCACGCGGATCGCGAGCTCGAGCGCCTCCGTACGCAAGCGCGGCTCATCGACCCCATTACCCGGCAGTTTTTTCGCGACGCGGGTATTGTCCCCGGCATGCGCGTGCTCGACGTTGGAAGTGGCGCCGGCGACGTTGCATTCCTGACGGCGGCCCTGGTGGGCGACGCGGGAGAAGTGACGGGGATGGACCGCGCTCCGGCCGCGCTGGCGGCGGCGCGGGCACGGGCGGATGCCCTGTCGCTGCGCAACGTGTCCTTCCGCGACGGCGATCTCACCACGATGGCGTTCGAGCGACCGTTCGACGCCGTCGTCGGCCGGTATGTCCTCCAATTTGCCGCTGACCCTTCGGCCGCCCTGCGAACGCTTTCCCGCCACCTGCGCCCCGGTGGCGCGATGGTCTTCCATGAACTGGACTGGGGTGGAGTCCAGTCGTTTCCGCCGGTGCCGACCTTCGACCGATGCTGCCGGTGGATACTGGAGGCGTTTCGTTTGAGCGGCACCGAGGCACGGATGGGCATCAAGCTGCATTCGGCTTTTGTCGGGGCGGGGCTGGCGGCGCCATCCATGCGAATGGAGGCGATCGCCGGCGGAGCGGCAAACGCGTCGGATTGCCTGCACCTGTTTGCGGATTTGACGGGCACCCTGCTTCCGACCCTCGTGCGGTTGGGCGTGGCGACGGCCGCCGAAGTCGACATCGAAACCCTCGCCGCGAAGATGCAAGCCGAGGCCATCGCCACCGGCAGCGTCATCGTGGGACATTCGCAATTCGGTGCCTGGACCCGGACATAACCATGACCTATGAACACATTCTGTTCACCTCCGACGCCGGCGTCGCGCGGCTCACGCTCAATCGTCCGGACCGCCTCAACAGTTTCAACGATGCGATGCACGCCGAGGTGCGCGACGCGCTGGCCCGCGTGCGTGCCGATGCGTCCGTACGCGTATTGCTGCTGACCGGAGCGGGGCGCGGCTTCTGCGCGGGGCAGGATCTTTCCGACCGCACCGTCGCCCCGGGCGGCGCACCCGCCGATCTGGGCGCGTCCGTCGAGCGCAACTACAAGCCGCTGGTGCTGGGACTGAGGGCGCTGCCGCTGCCGGTCATCTGCGCCGTGAACGGTGTCGCTGCCGGCGCGGGCGCCAATCTCGCGCTTGCCTGCGATATCGTCATTGCCGCGAAGTCGGCGAGCTTCATCGAGGCTTTCTGCAAGCTCGGACTGGTTCCGGATACCGGCGGGACGTATTTCCTGCCACGGCTCGTCGGCACGGCGCGCGCGATGGGCCTCGCGCTGCTCGGCGACAAGGTCACCGCCGAGCAGGCGGCGGCGTGGGGGATGATCTGGCAGTGTGTCGACGATGCGGAATTGCCGGTGGTCGCCGGCCGGATGGTTGACCACTTCGCGAATGCGCCGACCAAAGGGCTGGCGCGCACGAAAGAAGCACTCTACGCGAGCCCGGCGAGCACGCTCGAGGCGCAGCTCGACCTCGAGCGCGATTTCATCCGCGAGCTGGGGATGAGTGACGACTATCGCGAAGGCGTCGCCGCGTTCATGGCGAAGCGGCCGCCGCAGTTCACCGGTCGTTGAGCGCGAAGGCGACGATGGCCGCCGCGCTCCCGCCTGGCTCCACCGTCGCCGTCATCGGCGCCGGCGCGATGGGCGCGGGAATCGCGCAGATTGCGGCATTGGCGGGACATCGCGTGCAGCTGCACGACTCGCGCTTTGGTGCCGGCGAGGCTGCCAAGCGGGGAATCGTCGACGCGCTCGGCAAGCTCGTCGCCAAGGGCAGGTTGCAGAAGGCGGATGCCGCCGCGGCGGGCAGCCGCATCACGACCGTGGTCACGTTGCCCGACGCCTGCGTGGCGCAGCTCGTCGTCGAGGCGATCGTCGAGGACCTCGATGCGAAGCGCGAACTTTTCTCGCGGCTCGAGAATGTCGTGACGCCCGAATGCATCCTGGCGTCGAATACGTCATCGCTGTCGATCACCGCGATTGCCGTCGGCCTCGCGCACCCCGAGCGGGTCGTCGGCATGCACTTCTTCAATCCGGCGCCGCTGATGCCGCTGGTCGAGGTGATCACCGGGCTTGCCACGTCCGCTGCGGTGGCGGATGCGGTTTTCGCGACCGCCGCGGCGTGGGGCAAGACGCCGGTGCACGCCCTGTCGACGCCCGGCTTCATCGTCAACCGGTGCGCGCGACCGTTCTACGGCGAGGCGCTGCGGCTGCTCGCCGAAGGTGCGGCCGAACCCGCCACGCTCGACGCCGTGGTGCGCGAGGCCGGCGGGTTCCGGATGGGTCCCTTCGAACTGATGGACCTGATCGGGCTCGACGTCAATTTCGCCGTGACGAGGAGCATCTGGGAAGCATACTTTCACGACCCGCGCTACGCGCCGTCGGTGCGTCAGCACGAACTGGTCGCCGCGGGGCGGTACGGCCGCAAATCGGGGCGCGGGTTCTACGATTACGCGCCCGGCGCGCCGAAATCCGAACCTCGCAGCGAATCCGCGGAGGCGGCCCCGGAGAAGATCACGGTCCACGGCGACCTGGGCGAAGCGGCACCGCTTGCGGAACGGATCGCCGTCGCGGGCGTCGCCGTCCTTCGCGAGCGTGGCGATTCGCGCTTCCCGGGCGGGGTCATTCACATTGCCGGAAACGCAGGGGGGGCGTGGCTTGCGGCTACGGATGGGCGCACGGCGACTTCGCGCGCGATTGCAACCGGTGTGCGCGAGCTCGTGCTGTTCGACCTGGCGTTCGACTACGCGGCAACGGTTCGGCTCGCGGTGTCGCATGCCGATACCTGCTGCGCAGCGGCGTTCCGATCCGCGATCGGCGCGCTCTCCGCCGCCGGCATTTCCGCAAGCCGCCTCGACGATGTCGCGGGGCTTGTGGTGATGCGCATTATCGCCATGCTCGCCAACGAAGCGGCCGACGCGGTGATGCACGGAGTCGCGGCGCCCGCCGCCATCGACCTCGCGATGCAAATGGGCGTCAATTATCCGCGCGGCCCGCTCGCGTGGGCCGACGCGCTGGGGGCGGATCGCATCCGCGATGTGCTCGCCAACCTCTCCGCGCATTACGGCGAGGATCGCTACCGCGTATCGCCGCTGCTTCTCCGGCGCGCATCCACGGGAGGCAAACTTCATGGGTGAGCACCACCCGGCGATGAACCCGGCCGCCGCCAAGGCGCTGGCCGAGCGCGTCGCTGCGGCGATGTGGGAACGCGACGTCGCAACGCAGGGGCTGGGCATGCGGATCACCGGCATCGGTCCGGGACACGCCGAGCTCGCGATGACGGTGCGCGCCGACATGTTGAACGGACATGCGATCTGCCATGGCGGGTTCATTTTCACGCTGTGCGACAGCGCGTTCGCCTACGCGTGCAACAGCTACAACCTGAATACCGTGGCGTCGGGATGCGGGATCGACTTTCTCGCGCCGGCGCGCGAGGGCGATGTGTTGACGGCCATCGCGCAGGAGCGAAGCACGAGCGGCCGCACCGGAGTCTACGACATCGAGGTATTGAATCAGCACGGCGAACGGATCGCGCTGTTTCGCGGCAAGAGCTACCGGATCAAGGGCCACGTGATCGACGCCGCGCCGGGTTAGCGAAACGAAGAGGGCGCCTGCGCGCAAGTGAGCGTCGGCCGGCCTTCAGCGGCATGATGCAATGGAAAGGGGAGGACGCAAGATGCCCGTCAAGCAACCGGGGCCCGGCGACCTGGAGCCGATCGAGACCGCGAGCCGCGATGAGCTC
Organism: uncultured beta proteobacterium; assembly: GCA_963726775.1. GTDB lineage: Bacteria > Pseudomonadota > Gammaproteobacteria > Burkholderiales > Casimicrobiaceae > CAIWHR01. The sequence goes on along the minus strand of CAVSDL010000009.1, from coordinate 620,842 downwards.
GCCGCGCTGCAACTCGAGCGCCTCAAGGAGTCGCTCGCTCGCGCCTACGAGCGGGTTCCGCACTACCGCCGCAAATTCGATGCTGCGGGCGTGCATCCCGCCGACCTGAAGACCCTTGCGGACCTTGCGCTTTTTCCGTTCACGACCAAGAGCGACCTCCGCGACAACTATCCGTTCGGGATGTTCGCGGTGCCGCGCGAACAGGTCGTGCGCATCCACGCGTCCTCGGGGACGACCGGCAAGCCGACCGTCGTCGGCTACACGGCGAAGGACATCGACACCTGGGCGACCGTGATGGCGCGCTCGATCCGTGCGGCCGGCGGTCGGGCCGGCGACATCATCCATGTCGCTTACGGCTACGGCCTGTTCACCGGCGGCCTCGGTGCGCACTACGGCGCGGAAAGGCTCGGCGCGACGGTGATCCCGATGTCCGGCGGCATGACCGAACGGCAGGTGCAGCTGATCGCCGATTTCAAGCCGGACATCATCATGGTGACGCCGTCGTACATGCTGGCGATCGCCGAGGAGATGGAGCGGCAGGGTATCGACCCGCGGACCACGTCGCTCGAGGTCGGCATCTTCGGCGCGGAGCCGTGGACACCGGCGATGCGCAAGGCGATCGAGGCGAAGCTCGACATGGACGCCATCGACATCTACGGACTGTCCGAAATCATCGGGCCCGGCGTCGCGCAGGAGTGCATCGAGACCAAGGACGGCCTGACGATCTGGGAGGACCACTTCTACCCCGAGATCGTCGATCCCGAAACCGGCAAGGTGCTGGCGGACGGCGAAAAAGGCGAGCTCCTCTTTACGTCGCTCACCAAGGAGGCGCTGCCGATGGTCCGCTATCGGACGCGCGATCTGACGCGACTGCTGCCGCCGACGGCGCGGTCCATGCGCCGGATGGAGAAGATCACCGGCCGCTCCGACGACATGCTGATCATCCGCGGCGTGAACGTCTTCCCGACGCAGATCGAGGAGCTGATACTCAAGGCGCCGGAGCTCGAGCCGCACTACCAACTCGAGATCACGCGTCCCGGCAACCTCGACGAGATGGCGGTGGTCGTCGAGCGGTCTCCGGGGGCGGGCGCCACCGACGGCGCGGCCGCCGGCGCGAAGCTCGCGCATCTCATCAAGTCGCTGATCGGCGTGACGGCGGAAGTGCGGGTCGTCGCGCCGGCCACCATCGAACGCTCGCTCGGCAAGGCAAAGCGCGTCGTCGACAAGCGGCCCAAAGGCTGACCCGAAGCGGAATACGCAGGCGGTATTTTGTCCGCCCCGAAGGACGTCGCGTCGATCGGCCGGCGACCGCCCGCCGCATTTGCGCGGACCAAATGCCGAGGAGCGCGCCCGTGCCCGGCATGGGCGCTCAGCGTTCGCGGAACAGCGCGACGACAAGCTCGCGCAGCCATCGGTTGCCGGGATCGCCCTCGAAGCGCCAGCACCAATGGACACTGACGTCGAAGGCGGGCAGTCCGACCCGGGGACGCCACACGGTGTAGTCGCCCAGCTGTGCGAACGCGTCGGACAGGCGCGCGGGCATCAGCACGGCGAGATCGGTCTCGGCCAGGATTCGCGGCAGCACCATGAAGTGTGGCGTGGACAAGCGAACGTTGTCGGCGAGGCCGAGGTCCTTCAGCGCCCGCGCCGTCGCCGGATGCGAGCGAACGAGCGTGTATTCGAGCTCGCGCAGCGCGGCCCGCGTCGGCGCCCGAGCGGCGAGCGGATGGCTCGCCCGCATCAGCACCACGTAGCGCTCGTGCAGCAGGACCTGTTTTTCGACGTCGGCGAGCGCCGGAATGTAGCCGAGCGCGAGGTCGACGCGCCCGTTCTCGAGCGCGGGCAGGATGTCATTGTCCTCGAGCTGGGAGACCTCGAGCCGCACGCGCGGCGCCTGGAGGGCAAGCGCGCGCATCAACGGCGGCAGGAAAATCGTCTCGCCGATGTCGCTCATGTGCAGTCGAAAGGTCCGCTCGGACGCGGGCGGGTCGTAGCGCTCGCCCTCCCGGATCGCGACGTCGAGGATGTGCAGCGCGTGCCGCACGGCCTCGGCGAGCCGGTCCGCCTTGGCCGTCGGCGCCATCCGGCCGTGGGCCCGCACGAACAGCGGGTCGTCGTAGAGCAGGCGCAGGCGCCGCAGGCCGTGGCTCACCGTGGGCTGCGCGAGCCCGAGTCGTTCCGCGGCGCGGCTGACGCTGCCCGCGGTATGCACGGCGTGGAAGGTCTGCAGCAGGTTCAGATCGAGGTTTTCGATATTCATCAGTTGAATAACTCGTATCAAGGATATGCTATGGACAAATAATACGACCGCGCCTAGATTTGCGCCATTGGGCGGATCGGTATCGATTCCTGGAGGCGCGTGGAAGTCTCGTTCAGCAGGGAAGCGCAGTCGATTCGCCTCGGGCAGGGCGAGGTCTTCCACGGCGAGGGCATCGTGGCGATCACCAAGGCGCTGCTGCAGTCGGGGGTCGCCTACGTCGGCGGCTACCAGGGCGCCCCGGTGTCGCATCTGATGGATGTGCTGGTGCAGTCGAAGGACTATCTGGCCGAGCTGGGCGTGCACGTCGAGGCCTGCTCGAACGAGGCGTCGGCCGCGGCCATGCTGGGCGCGTCGATCCATTACCCGCTGCGCGGCGCGGTGACCTGGAAATCGATCGTCGGCACCAATGTCGCCGCGGACGCGCTGTCGAATCTCGCCTCGCCCGGCGTCGTCGGCGGCGCGCTGATCGTCATCGGCGAGGACTATGGCGAGGGGGCCAGCGTGATCCAGGAGCGGACCTCGGCCTTTGCGCTGAAATCGTCGCTGGTCCTGCTCGATCCGCGGCCCGAACTTGGCCACATGGTGCGAATGGTGGAACAGGGATTCGCGCTGTCGGAGGCCTCCAATACACCCGTCATGCTGCAGCTTCGCATCCGCGCCTGCCACCTGCGCGGCAGCTTCGAGTGCAAGGACAACGTCGCGCCGGCGATGTCGGAGAAGCATCCGACCGCCGATCCTGCGCCGTTCGACTACGACCGGCTCTCGCACCCGCCATCGACGTTCCGCCACGAAAAGCTCAAGTCGGCGGAGCGTCTGCCGGCCGCACGGCGCTTCATCGTCGAGCACGAGCTGAACGAGGTATTCGCGGGCCACCGCGACGATCTCGGGTTGATCGTGCAAGGGGGTCTCTACAATTCGCTGATCCGCGCGCTGCGGCAGCTGGAGCTGGCCGACGAGTTCGGCGGCAGCCCGCTCTCGATCCTGGTGCTCAACGTGACCTGTCCGCTCGCACCGGAACAGATCCGCGATTTCTGCCTGGGCAAGCGCGCGGTGCTGGTCGTCGAGGAGGGCCAGCCCGAGTTCATCGAGCAGGAGATCATGGCGATCCTGCGCCGCGCGGACGTGAACACCGCGGTTCACGGAAAAGATCTCCTGGCGATGGCCGGCGAATACACGGTCGAAGTGATGGCGCGCGGTCTTGCGGCTTGCGTCGCCCGCCATGCCGCCGACCTGTCGCTCACCGCGGGGAAGGAGTGGCTGGAGGCGCTTGCGGCGCGCCGGGAGGCGGTCGCCGCGCAACTCGCGACGGCGCTGCCGGCGCGTCCCCCGCAGTTCTGCACCGGCTGCCCGGAACGGCCCGTGTTCGCGGCGCTCAAGCTGCTGCAGCAGGACATCGGGCGCGTGCATATCGCCGCCGACATCGGATGTCACTCGTTCGCGTCGTTCGAACCGTTCTCCTCGGGCCACACCATCCTGGGTTACGGAATGAGCCTGGCCAGCCGCGCGGGCGTGTCGCCGGTGATGAGCCGCCGTGCGCTGGCGATCATGGGTGATGGCGGCTTCTGGCACAACGGCCTCGTTTCCGGCGTGCAATCGGCGCTGTTCAACGGCGACGATGCCGTGCTGATCATCCTCAAGAACGGCTATACGTCCGCGACGGGCACGCAGGAGATCATCTCGACGCCCTCCGAGGAGCAGAAAGCCCATGCGCCCGACAAGCACGAAAGCCTGGTTCACACCAACGTCGCCATCGAGCGGACCTTGCAGGGCATGGGCGTGCGCTGGCTGCGCACCGTCGACAGCTATCGCGTCGACGCGATGCGGCGCACGCTCCGCGAAGCGTTCACGACCGATTTCGCCGGGCTCAAGGTCATCGTCGCCGAGGGCGAGTGCCAGCTCGAGCGCCAGCGCCGCGTCAGGCCGTGGCTCGCCGGTCTCGCGCGGGGCGGCAAGCGCACGGTGCGCGTCAAGTATGGCGTGGACGACGACACGTGCTCGGGTGACCATTCGTGCATCCGGCTCTCCGGCTGCCCGACGCTCTCGCTCAAGGCGAGCGCCGACCCGCTCAAGGTGGACCCCGTGGCCACGGTGCTGGACGGATGCGTCGGCTGCGGCCTCTGCGGCGAGAACGCGCATGCGGCGACGCTGTGCCCGTCGTTTTATCGCGGCGAGGTCATCGGCAATCCGGGCTGGCGCGACCGCGCGGGTGCGTGGCTTCGCCATTCGGTGATCCGCCTGCTCCAGGCCGCGTAGGCAGCGAGTCGAGCGAACCCAGGGACTTCGCATAGTGACCCGGCCGATATCCATTCTGATTGCTGCGCTGGGCGGCGAAGGCGGCGGCGTTCTTGCCGAGTGGCTCGTGGCGGTCGCCGCGAAAGCGGGCTATCCGGCGCAAAGCACGTCCATCCCGGGAGTCGCGCAGCGCACGGGCGCCACGACCTACTACATCGAGGTCTATCCGGAACCGATCGCCGCGCTGGGTGGCCGCCGGCCGGTGCTCGGCCTGCTGCCGGTGCCCGGCTGCATCGATCTTGTCGTCGCGTCCGAGTTGCTCGAAGCGGTGCGCGTGATCCAGAGCGGCATGGTGAGCCGCGACCGGACGCTGTTGCTGACGTCGACGGCCCGCACCCTGACCACGGCGGAGAAGATGCCGCTCGGCGACGGGCGCTTCGATTCGAAATTGCTGATCGAGGTGGCGCGCGATCACAGCCGCAAGCTCGCGGCCTTCGACATGGCGGAGGCGGCGCGTGTCTCTGGGACCGTGGTGAGCGCCGTGATGTTCGGGGCGATCGCCGCGAGTGGCGTGCTGCCGTTCGCACGCCAGGCGTTCGAAGCGGTGATCGGGGCATCGGACCGCGGCGCGCAGGCAAGCCGCGCCGGGTTTGACCGCGCATGGGATGTCATCGATTCGATGGGGCCGAGCATCGTGGCGGGTTCCACCGATGTGCGCGACGCGGTGGTGGAGGGCGCGGCGGCGCCTCCGACCGATATGCCGGACGCCATGCGCAACGCGTTTCCGGTTGCCACGCAATACTTTGTGCAACTGGGATACGCGAGACTGCACGAGTATCAGGACCGCGCGTATGCCGATCTGTATCTCGTGCGGCTGAAACGCGTGCTTGGCGCCGAGGACGCGCACAGTGCGACGGTCGCCCACCGGTTTGCGCTGACTCGCGAGACGGCGCGTTTCCTCGCGCTCTGGATGGCGTTCGACGACATCGTGCGGGTCGCCGATCTCAAATGCCGCGCCGGCCGTTTCGCGCGCGTGCGGCGCGAAGTCGGCGCGGGCGAGCGTGATATCGTCCGCATCGTCGATTACTTCAAGCCGGGGTTGCCCGAATTTTCTTCGCTGCTGCCTCCGGCGATGGCGCGACGCCTCGCGACGTGGGACCGTCGGCGGCAGGCGCGCGGCAAGGGGCCGCTGTCGATGGCGCTCACGCTTGCCACCGACAGCGTCGCGGGCTTCGTCGTGCTGCGCGCACTGGCAGCACTGCGCCCGTTGCGGCGGCACGGCGCGCGCTTCGGCCAGGAGCAGGCCGCGATCGAGCACTGGCTCGGCGCGATCGTGGCGGCTGCGGCAGACGACTGGGACGTCGCGTTCGAGATCGCGCAGTGCGGACGATTGATCAAGGGCTACGGCGCGACAAACGAACGCGGCAAGGACAACCTGCGGCACATTCTCGACCATCTGGCCGTTGTTCCCATGGAAGGTGGCGCGGCGGCCCGCGCGAGCGCCATCCGCAAGGCCCGCGAAGCCGCGCTGACGGACGAAGGCGGCAAGGCGCTGGACGAGGCGTTCATCGCGCACGGCGCGCCGCCCCGCCCGATTCGGGCGCAGCCGATCCTCTGGGCGAAGGCCGGTCAGGCGCGGCGCGCCCCGTCCGTGGAGTCCATGTCGTGACGGTTCGCCATACGACCCGCTTCACCATCGAGTTCGGTGACTGCGACCCCGCGCGGATCGTGTTCTACCCGAATTTCCTGAAATGGATCGATTCGGCCGCGCGGCATTTTTTCGCCGCCGCCGGCGTTCCCTCGTGGTCCGAACTGGAAGCGGCAACCGGTATCATCGGGACGCCGCTGGTCGAGGTGTCGGCGCGTTTCGTGCGTTCCGCCACGTATGGCGAAGAGATCGCGGTTGAGACGTGGATCGACGAATGGCGGGACAAGACCTTCGTGATGAAACATATCGTGCGGCGAGGCGACGACGTGCTGGTCGAAGGGCAGGAGACCCGAATTTTTGCGCGGCGCCATCCGGATGATCCGAAAAGGATTCAAGCCGTGGCGCCGCCCGGCGAGGTCCGCCGACTATTCGAGTGACGCCGCCGGTACACTTGCTGCCGGGGCGCGACGGACGCCCCGCAGACTCAAGACGACGTTCGCGGTCCTCGCCAGCGAGGCCACGCGAATCCGGAGGGGAGGAGTGCGATGCACGAAGCGATGGAGGAGAGCCCGGTTGTCGGGAGCGGCTCGTTCGGCCCCGGCGGCCGGCTGCTGCTCGCGCTGTCGAAGCAGTTCGCGATCGCCGGCGGCCTCGTGTTCGTGGCGCTGGTCGCGATGTCGATCGTGTCGATCGTCGGCCGCAAGCTCTTCTCCTGGCCCGTCCCCGGCGACGTCGAGCTGTTGCAGCTGTGTGCGGCGTTCGCGTCGGCGACATTCTTCGCGTGGTGCCACATGGCGAATGGCGACGTCAAGGTCGATTTCTTCACGCACAATCTTCCGCGGCGCGTCGTCGCGGCGATGGACGCGGTCGGATCGTTATTGGTCGGCGTGTTCGGCGCGCTGATCGCGTGGCGGACGGCGGCCGGCGCGCTGGCGGTCTGGGAGGTGGGCGAGACGTCGGCGGTGCTGGGGTGGCCCGTCTGGATCGCGCAGGCGCTGATGGTGCCGGGATTCGCGCTGCTTGCGGTCGCCGGGCTCTACATGAGCGTGCAATGGTTGCGCGCTGCGCTGCGCGCCGGGACATGAGCTCCGCCGGGCCGTCCCAGGGCGCGATACGGAAATGAGCGGCATCGAGACCGGCTTCGTGATCTTCGGCGCCATGCTGGCACTGATGGTCGTGCGCATCCCGATCGGCATCGCGATGTTCATCGTCGGCTTCGGCGGCTACCTCTACCTCACCGGCGGCAATGCGGCGGCGTTGCTCAATTCGCTCAAGAATCTTGCGTACGCGCGGCTGTCGAATTACGACCTCGTCGTCATCCCGCTCTTCCTGCTGATGGGCCAGTTCGCGACGCACGGCGGGCTGTCGAAGTCGTTGTTCCGATTCGTGGGCGCGTTCCTCGGCCATTTCCGCGGCGGCATCGCGATGGCGGCGATCGGCGCCTGCGCCGGGTTCGGCGCGATCTGCGGCTCGTCGGTGGCGACCGCCGCAACGATGGGGCAGGTAGCGCTCCCCGAACTGCGCCGCTTCGGTTACTCGGGCTCGCTCGCGACCGGCGCGCTCGCGGCGGGGGGCACGCTCGGCATCATGATCCCGCCGTCGGTGCCGCTGGTGATCTACGCGATCCTCACGCAGGAGTCGATCGGCAAGCTGTTCGTCGCCGCGGTGCTGCCCGGCATCATCGCGATGCTGGGCTACATGCTGGTCGTGAAGATCATTGTCACGTGGAAGCCCGAAGCCGGCCCGGCCGGCCCGCTCACGCCGTGGCCGGAGCGCCTGCGCAGCCTGCTGAACGTGCTGCCGGTGCTGCTCGTGTTTCTCGTCGTGATCGTCGGCATCTACGGCGGGTGGGCGAATCCGACCGAGGCCGCGGCGATCGGCGCCGCCGCCTGCGGCGCGATCGCGATCGTCAGCGGGCGGATGCGGGGGAAAGGGCTGATCGACAGCGCGCTGGGTACCGCGCAGCACACCGCGATGATCTTCCTCGTGCTGCTCGGCGCCGACATGATGAACACGACACTCGCGCTGTCGCAGATGCCGGCCGAGCTAGCGAGCTGGGTGCGGGCCAGCGGGCTTTCGCCGCTGCTCGTGATGGCGATGATCCTGATCATCTACATCTTCCTCGGCTGCGTGATGGATGCGCTGGCGATGATCCTGCTCACGATTCCGATCTTCTATCCGATGGTGATGGGTCTCGACTACTGGGGCCTGTCGAACGACGACAAGTCGATCTGGTTCGGCATCCTGGCGCTGATGGTGGTAGAAATCGGGCTGGTGCATCCACCGGTCGGCCTCAATGTCTATATCATCAACCGGCTGGCGAAGGACGTGCCCCTCACCGAGACCTTCAAGGGCGTCGTACCGTTCCTGCTGTCGGACTTCGCCCGGATCACGCTGCTCGTGTACTTCCCGATCATCTCGCTTTACATTGTCCATACGTTCAAGCACTGACGCAGTGCCGTCACCAGGAGGAGTCACCATGAAAGTCCGCAAGCTCGCAACCGCACTCGGCACCACCCTTGCGTTCGCCACCGCCGCCGTTCACGCGCAGGAGGTCACGCTCAAGATCCACCACTTCCTGCCGCCCAAGGGCACGATCCAGGCGCAGGTGTTCGAGCCGTGGTGCGAAAAGCTCGGCAAGGAGTCGGGCGGCCGCATCAAGTGCCAGATCTACCCGGCGATGCAGCTCGGCGGCACGCCGCCGCAGCTGTTCGACCAGGCGCGCGACGGCGTGGCCGACATCATCTGGACGATTCCGACCTACCAGGCGGGACGCTTCGCGAAGTCCGAGGTGTTCGAGCTGCCGTTCATGGCGAAGAACGCCGAGAGCGGCAGCCCGGCGCTGTGGGAGTACATCCACAAGAACTCGCTCGACGAGTTCCGCGGCGTCAAGCTTCTCGCGGCGCACCTGCACGACGGCTCGCTGCTGCACTTCACGAACAAGCGCGTGACGAACCTCGAGGAGCTGAAGGGGTTGAAGGTGCGCGCGCCGACGCGCATCGGCACCAAGTTCCTGACGGCGCTCGGCGCCGTTCCGGTGCAGATGCCGGTGCCGCAGGTGACGGAGTCGCTCGCCAAGGCGGTGATCGACGGCGCGATGGTGCCGTGGGAGGTCGCGCCGGCGCTCAAGCTGCAGGAAGTCACCAAGTACCATGTCGACACGGCGCCGGGCGCGGCCAAGATGTCGAACTCGATCTTCGTGATCGCGATGAACCCGGCGAAATACGAGAGCCTGCCGCCGGACCTGAAAAAGATCCTCGACGCGAACACCGGCCTCGAATTCTCGAAGCAGATCGGCAAGGTCTTCGACGGCACGACCGAGGCCGGAAAGAAGCTCGCGCGCGACGCGAACGGCGTAATCGACGTCCTGACACCTGCCGAGTACGACCGCTGGCAGAAGGCGACCGAGCCGGTCGTCAAGGAGTGGATCGGCGAAGTGAACGCAAAGGGCGCCAACGGCGCGGCGCTGCTCGACGACGCGACGGCGCTGATCAGGAAGAACGGCGGCTAGCGGCGTGAGCGGGTAGCCGTGATCAAGACGCCTGTTAATCATTACCTGATTGATTGACACTTTCGCAAGAATGATTGTTGTCCCCGCGAACGCGGGGACCCAGCGGCTTTCGACGCACGACACTGGGTTCCCGCTTTCGCGGGAACGACGATACTCCTGCAGCTGTTGTCACCCATTTTGGCAAAGCTCAGTATGATCCCCATGAGCAACAAGAAATTCGCCTCGCAGGCCGACCTCGTCGAAAAGAAAGTCAGCTTCGACAAGCTCTCCGACCACGCCTACGCGTACACCGCGGAAGGCGATCCGAACACCGGCATCGTGGTCGGCGACGACGCGGTGATGGTCATCGACACCCAGGCGACGCCGGTGATGGCGCAGGACGTGATCCGCAGGATACGCGAGGTGACCGACAAGCCGATCCGGTACGTCGCGCTTTCGCACTACCACGCGGTACGCGTTCTCGGCGCGTCCGGCTATCGGCCGCAGCACGTCATTGCAAGCCGCGATACGTACGACCTGATCGTCGAGCGCGGCGAGGCCGACATGAAGAGCGAGATCGAGCGGTTTCCGCGGCTTTTTCAGGCCGTCGAGTCGGTGCCGGGGCTCACCTGGCCGACGCTCGTGTTCGAGCACCGGATGACGCTGTGGATGGGCCGGTTGCAGGTCGAGATCATGCAGCTGGGTCGCGGCCACACCAAGGGTGACACGGTCGTGTGGTTGCCGCAGGAGAAGATCCTGTTCTCCGGGGATCTCGTCGAATATGACGCGACGCCGTACACGGGAGACGCGTACCTGACGGACTGGCCGGCGACCCTCGATGCGCTCGCCGCGCTGGCGCCGCAAAAGCTGGTACCGGGCCGCGGCGCGTCGTTGACGACGCCGGCACAGGTGCAAGCCGGACTCGACGGCACGCGGGCATTCGTCACCGAGATGTTCGATGCCGTGAAACGCGGCGCGAAGGCGGGGAAGGACCTGCGCAGCGTGTACCGGGACACGTATGCGCTGTTGAAGCCGAAGTTCGGCCACTGGGTGATTTTCGACCACTGCCTGCCGTTCGACGTGTCGCGCGCTTACGACGAAGCGACCGAGCATCGCGACCCGCGGATCTGGACCGCGCAGCGCGACAAGGACCTGTGGGAAGCGCTGGAGGGGTGAAACAGTTCAAGGAAGTGAACGTGCTTGCGGCCGAAGAATGCCATCTCGATGGAAATGGCACAGTGTCATTCCGACGAGCGCAGGGGACGAGGAATCTGTTGTTCGTGACATATTGGCCCGGCGAAACAGCAGATTCCCCGCTTCGCTCGGCATGACACAAGCTTTCGCCAATGCCCGCCGGCGATGAAGACCTATACCAACCCCGTCTACCCCTACGAACGGTCGCCCGACCAGGACCGCCCGCCGGGGCGGCGTCCGGTGATTATCGTTGGCGGCGGCCCGATCGGACTCGCCGCGGCGATCGACCTCGCGCTCCGCGACGTCCCGGTGGTCGTGCTGGATGAAGACAACACGGTCAGCGTCGGCTCGCGTGCGATCTGCTACGCGAAACGCGCGCTGGAAATCCTCGACCGCCTGGGATGCGGCGAGCGCATCGTCAAGAAGGGCGTGGAGTGGAAGGTCGGCAAGGTCTATTTCAAGGGCGAACTCGTCTACGCGTTCGATCTGCAGCCCGAGGCCGGTCATCACCGGCCGGCATTCGTCAACCTTCAGCAGTACTATCTCGAAGAGTACCTGGTGGACCGGCTCGCCGAACTGCCGTCGGCGGAGGTTCGCTGGCAACACAAGGTCGTCGACGTCGCGCCGAAACCCGATGGCGTGCTGCTGCGCGTGGCCACGCCCGACGGCGAATACTGGTTGTCCTGCGACTGGCTGATCGTCGCCGATGGTGCGCGCAGCCCGGTCCGCACGATGCTGGGCCTCGAGGCCGAAGGTCAGGTGTTCCGGGATCGCTTCCTGATCGCGGATATCCACATGGAATCCGATTTTCCGCCGGAGCGCCGGTTCTGGTTCGACCCGCCGTTCCATCCGAACCAGTCGGCGCTGCTCCACCGCCAGGCCGACGACATATGGCGCGTGGATTTCCAGCTGGGCTGGGATGCCGATCCCGAGGAAGAGAAGAAACCGGAGAAGATCCTGCCGCGATTGCGCGCCATGCTTGGCCCGAACGCGGAATTCGAGATCGAGTGGGCCAGCGTCTACACGTTTCAGTGTCGGAGAATGCAGCATTTCCGGCATGGCCGCGTGCTGTTCGCGGGCGACGCCGCGCACATCGTATCGCCGTTCGGCGCGCGCGGCGCCAACAGCGGATTTCAGGACACCGACAACCTGGTCTGGAAGCTGAAATTCGTGATGGATGGCCTCGCACCGGATCGACTGCTCGACAGCTACGACGTGGAGCGCATCGCGGCCGCCGACGAAAATATCCTCAACTCGACACGCGCAACGGATTTCATCACGCCGAAAAGCAATGCATCACGGACCTTTCGCGACGCGGTGCTTGCTCTCGCCAAGCATCACGCATTTGCGCGCAAGCTCGTCAACAGCGGCCGGCTTTCGGTGCCGCGAGTCCACACCGAATCGCCGCTCAATACGCCCGATCGCCCCGGCGAGTCGTTCACCGGCGCGATGGTTCCCGGCGCGCCCGCGGCGGATGCGCCGGTGACCGGACCGGGGTCGAGCTGGTTTCTCGACTATCTGCACAACGGGTTCACACTGCTCACGTTCGGCGATGCCGTGCCCACGGACGTTGCCGCGGCGCTGGCGCGCGAGCGCATTCCATGCCGGATCCTTCAGGAAGGCGGCCGTCTTGCCGACGGTCGGATCCTGATCCGGGACAGCGGTGGACTTCTTGGCGACCGCTACGACGGCAAGCCCGGCACCTGCTACCTGTTCAGGCCGGACCAGCACGTCTGCGCGCGCTGGCGGATCTTCGATGCGAAGGTGGTCCGCGCGGCGATCGCGCGCGCGACGTGCAACGATTGACGCGGAGCCCGACCATGGCGACACTGAATACCCAATCCAATCTGCCGGCGCCGGACGATTTCTACCAGGAGCTGATCGAGATGCACCGCGACCTGACCGAGGTAGAGAGCGCGCTGGTCAACGCCAAGCTCATCCTGCTGCTTGCCAACCACATCGGGGACGCGGCGGTGCTCAATTCGGCGATGGCCGCCGCGCGCGAGGACGTTGTGCCGCATGGAGCCGCGCAATGAAGCACTACATCCGCCTTCCGCGCGCCGACGGCACGCACAGCCGGCAGGCCCATGCCGATCTTCCGCCGGGAACGTTCGAGCGCGAAATGGGCAAGGAGGGATTTTTCGGACCCGCGGCGCATTTTCACCACAAGCATCCGCCGACCGCGTGGGACAGCTTCAGCGGGCCGCTCAATCCGCATGCCTACGACCTCAACAAACTTGCCTTGACCGGAATCTCGCCCTGGGACGCAACGCCGTTCATGAGCAACGGCGATGTCAGGATCCGCCACTGGAAGGTCGGGACGGCGATGGACCATCTCGTGCGCAACCAGGATGGCGACGAGCTTCTGTTCATACACGACGGCGCCGGCGAGCTCTACTGCGATTGGGGCCGGCTCGATTATCGCGAGGGCGACTACATCGTGATCCCCCGCGGCGGCATGTGGCGGATCGCGCCTTCGGCGCCGACGACGATGCTGCTGGTCGAATGCACCGAAGGCACTTATACGTTGCCGGAAAAGGGCATCCTCGGGCCGCACGCGATCTTCGACCCGGCGATCCTCGACGTTCCCGAGATGGACGCGAAGTTCAAGGCGCAGCAGACCGACGACCCGTGGAAGGTCGTCGTCAAGCGTGCGGGCAGCCTGTCGACGATCGCGTACCCGTTCAGCCCGCTGGACGCGCTCGGCTGGCACGGCGACCTGTGCGTCGTGCGCATCAACGTCCGCGACATCCGGCCGCTGATGAGCCACCGCTACCACCTGCCGCCGTCGGCGCATACGACGTTCGTGGGGAAGAACTTCATCGTCTGCACGTTCGCGCCGCGCCCGATCGAATCCGATCCCGGAGCACTGAAGGTCCCGTTCTTTCACAACAACGACGACTACGACGAGGTGATCTTTTACCATCGCGGCGAGTTCTTCAGCCGCGACAACATCAAGCCGGGCATGGTCACGTTCCACCCCTGCGGCTTCACGCACGGTCCGCACCCGAAGGCTTTCGCGATCGGGGCCAAGCACGCGCGCAAGGAGACCGACGAATACGCGGTGATGGTCGACACGCGCTTTCCGCTCGAAGTTGCGCCGTTGCCGGAAGGGGTCGAAAACCTCGCGTATGTCGATTCGTGGAAGGCGCGGCCGACGTGACCCCGCACGGGATGCGATGGCGGCCGCACGCCACCGTGCGGGCGCTGCCGCGAGCTCATGATCCAGGTCGATCACGCGAACCTCGACGCCGACGTCGTGGCCGCGACGGACAGGATCGTCAAGCTGCGGGAATTGCTGCGCTATCCGTGGCGGGCGCATCGGCCGACGCGGTAGCACCCTGCGAAGCCTGTACCCCTGCACAAATGCAACAGGGAACGGAATGACCTACCAGAATATTCTCGTCGAGACCCACGGCCGTGTCGGGCTGATCCGATTGAATCGCCCGCAGCGGATGAATGCATTGAATGACGCTCTCGCCGTAGAATTGGCGCAGGCGCTCGCCGCGCTCGACGCCGACCCGGGCGTCGGCGCCATCGTGATCATCGGCAACGACAAGGCGTTCGCCGCCGGCGCCGACATCGGCGCGATGGCGGAATGGGATTACCAGAAGGTCTACGCCGACAACTACATCACGAAGGACTGGGAGGCCGTGCGGACGACGCGCAAACCAGTGATCGCCGCGGTCGCGGGCTACGCGCTGGGTGGCGGTTGCGAGCTGGCGATGATGTGCGACTTGATCGTCGCCGCCGACACCGCGAAGTTCGGCCAACCCGAAATCACGATCGGCACGATGCCCGGGATGGGCGGCACGCAGCGGCTGCCCCGCGCGGTGGGCAAGGCGAAAGCGATGGACTGGTGCCTGACCGGCCGGATGATCGACGCCGCGGAGGCCGAACGCAGCGGCCTGGTCGCGCGCGTCGTCCCTGCCGAAAAGCTCGAAGAGGAGGCGCTCGCCGCCGCTGCGAAGATCGCTTCGTTTTCGCTGCCGGTGGTGCTGAAGATCAAGGAGGCGATCAACCGCGCGTACGAGTCGTCGCTCGCCGAAGGGCTGTTGTTCGAGCGACGCGAGTTCCACGCGACGTTCGCGCTGGACGACCAGAAGGAAGGCATGCGCGCGTTTGTCGAGAAGCGCAAGCCCGCATTCAGGCATCGGTAGCGCGTTGGGTCGGCCAGGAAATCGATAGCCATTGCGCTTCCGGACGCCGAAGCGGCGTCAGCGGAGAGGCGCGGTGAACTGCATCGAGCCGGAGTCCGCCTTGAGCGTGAGAATGAGATTGTTGCCGCGGAAATTCTGTCCCGACACCGCGCCGAGGCCCTTGAGGAACTCGGTGTCGCGTGATCCGGAGGGGCACATCATCCGGGTTGTCGCAATCGGTCCGAAGGTCAGCGCAGTGCCGTTGAGCAGGTAGCTGGCGGTGCCGCGATTGCAGTCGGCGCCGATGCTGACCATGCCGCCGGGCTGGAACTCGAGCGTGTAGCGCGCGGGCGCATCCGGCGCGATCCGCGTCCCGTCGCTCATCTGCGTTCCCTGCCACGACCAGAGGGTGTTCGTGAACAGCGCATCGCCCGGCGCGGCCATCGGCGGGGGCGGTGCATTGACATACCCGGGAAGCACCGGCGGACCCGGCTCACTGACGGTGCAGGCGGCGATGGCCAGAGGAAACGCGGCGAGCAAGACGCCATTCTGAACACGGCTGCCGCGCGCCGTCGCGCGCGCCGGATTGGCGCGCGGCTGGATATGGGCGGCGGGGTGGAGTGACTTGGGCTTGACGGACATGCTGAATCACGCCGGGCATTGCGGGCTGCCGATTTTAGCACCGGCATTCGCTGACCGTGAGAGTGGCCTTCACGCCGTCCCGGCGGTCTCGAATGCGCACTGCCTGCGGCATGACGCACAGCCGTCGGCGCACACCACGCGCCAACCGACGCCGCGCGGCCTCAGGCTGGACGCACGGGGCGTAGTCTCCGCCAGCGCCGCCATGCCGCCCACATTACCCAGGGAATTCCGACGACCGACAGCACGCCCCAGACCCGCGCCGCTTGCGCCGACGGTGGCAGCTGCGGCGGCAGCAGGTCGGATTCGCGCAGCGCGTCCGGAAACGGGCGCGGCGGAACCGGAACGATCTGCGCCATCGCCGGATCCGGCGGTATCCGCATCCGGTATTCCCACGTGGTTGCGGCCGGCGCGTCGCCCCACGCCCGGCTCGACGGAAACTGGGGAAACCGGAGGTAGACGATCGCGTCCAGATCGTGCGCCAGCATTCGCGCCAGCGGCCCGCCGGCACTGGCACCTCTTCGGTCATGCGCTGCGAACCCGACAAGGCCCGCGACGATCTCTTCCAGCGCCGCGGCGGGCAGCAGGCGCGTCTGATCCTCGCAGAGATAGTCGAACGCGATTCTTGCCTTGGCGACGGAACGCTCCTTCGCCGCGATCACCGGAAACCCGGACCACGCGACGAGGCGGCTCGTCGGCCCGCGCGCCGGCACGTCCCAGCCCAGCACGCGCAGCGTATCGACGCTGATGCTGGTGCAGTTCATCGACGGATGGTAGTAGACGAGCTGGTGCCGGTAGAACTGGTTGTAGACGCGCCCCAATGCCGATTGCACGAGCGCCATGGCGCGTTCGTCGGACAGCACGGCCACGACCATATACGATGGGCGATACCAGCCCTGCCCGGCATTGAGATCGGCGAGGTAGTTGTCGAGCGGCACGGGCGCCGCAATGATGCCCTTTTCACTTTCGGCGTCGAGCGTGTAGAAGTTGTTGACGAGCCAGTCACCGATCGCGCCGTCGGTCGCGATGCGGCCGGTGACCACCGCGAAATGTCCGCCGTGCGCCTCGTCGTCGTCGCCCTGCGCCCCGTTGACCATGAACGCCAGCACCGCGCGACCGCGGAGTTCGGGGTCGCTCCCCGCGCGCTGCCACAGCGTTTCCGCGGCGTAGGGGCTCCGTGCCCCGCCGTTTTTTTCCTCGCGCATGCGTTCGCGCAGCGCCGCCGCCGGCGACGCGTCAGCGGGCAGGGGACGGATTGCGGGAGCGTCGGCGAGCCGAAAATCCTCCGGCCACAGCGTGCGCGCGACGATGCCGCCGCCCGCGACGGTGCCGCGAACCCTGACCGGGCGCGCGCAAAAGAATCGCGCGGACGACGCGTCGAAATACGAGCGGTTCAACGGAATCTTCGGTGTCAACGTGAACGTGAGCGTCCCGGCGCCGGTTTCGAGCGCCGTCGCGTCCGCCGCCAGCTTCGCGCCGGAGACGACGTGCGGCGCGGCGATCCAGACGAGTGGCGGATAGTCGAGCCCCTCGCCGTTTCCCCTTGCCGCGACCCAGGTTCGCAAATCCACGTCGAAATGGACGCCACGGGCATAGGTGGCCACCGACGAGGCCGATTGCGACACGGCGATCGTCTCGCGCCTGAAATACCAGAGCGCCTGCGGAATCGTCGGGCAGTCGGTGCAAAGACCGTCGGTCACGCGAAAATTTGCCGCCGGATACGGGCCGAGGTTCGATCCCGCGGCGATCGTCGGCGCGACGGGTACCGGGGAGAGGCCGGAATCGGGTGCGAAAGGCATGGGCGGAAGGAGGGCGCGGATGGCCGGCGTCGCGAGGCTGCGCATGCATGCCACGCGACCCGCGCCGACGCCCATTATGGCGCACTCGATTGCGCAGGGTTGTGGTCCCGCCAGACCTGAAACCCGGGCGCCGGAGCCCTTGGCGTCAGCGCACGGTCATGCGCTGCGCGCCGGCGATGATTTCGCCGATGACCGCCGCACGATCGAAACCCTGGTCGCGAAACAGCGCGAGTACGTCGTGGGCTGCGTCCGGCGCACAGGCGACGAGCAGGCCGCCGGAGGTTTGCGGATCCGTGAGCAGCGCGCGTTCGGTATCCGCCATGTCGGCGCGCAACTCGATCTCGCGTCCGTATCCCGCCCAGTTGCGACCCGACGCCCCGGTCACCACGCCGCCCCGCGCAAGTTCGAGGACGCCGGGGTGCAGCGGGACTTGCGCCATGTCGATCATCGCGCCGACGTGCGATGCGCGGCAGATTTCGAGCAGGTGCCCGGCAAGGCCGAATCCCGTGACGTCGGTCAGCGCGTGCACCGAGGCCATCGTGCCGAGCGTGATGCCCGGCGTATTGAGCTGCGTCGCGGCGGCGAGGAGCGTCGCGTAGTTCGCGGCCGACAGTTGGCCCTTCTTGAGCGCGGCGCTGTAGATGCCGATGCCGAGCGCCTTGCCGAGGACGAGCGCGTCGCCGGGCCGGGCGCCGGCATTGCGCTTGATGTTTTTCGGATCGACGAGGCCGATGGCGACGAGGCCATAGATCGGCTCGACCGAATCGATCGTGTGGCCGCCGGCGACCGGTATGCCGGCTCTGGCGCACACCGCCTCGCCGCCTTCCAGAATGCGGCGAATCGTTTCAACGGGCAGCTTGTCGACAGGCATTCCCACCAGCGCGAGCGCGAACAGCGGCGTGCCTCCCATCGCGTAGATGTCGGAGATCGCATTGGTCGCCGCGATGGCGCCGAAGTCGTACGGATCGTCGACGATCGGCATGAAGAAGTCGGTCGTGGCGACGATCGCCTGGCGCTCGTTGATCAGGTAGACCGCCGCGTCGTCGGAGGTCTCGATGCCGACCAGCAGTTCCTTCGGGATGGCCGACGACCCGGACCTCGCGATGATCTGTTGCAATACGGCCGGCGCGATTTTGCAGCCGCAGCCGCCGCCGTGGCTGAACTGGGTGAGGCGTAGCGGCGCGTGGTCGGAAGAAGGCATCGTGATTTTCGCGATAGTCGGTGGCAGGTCGGACCGGCATTCTACCGGTCGCCGCGGGCCGTGGCGGACGCCGGGTCATGGGTCATGCGTCGAGCGAATTTGACGGCACCGGGGCTCGCGATGCCGCATAAACGCGCAAAACGTGATGCAGATCAAATCTGTCGGAGCCGTGGCGCTTTCGAACGCCCGGTCGCCAGCGTAGGATCGCTTCACGGCGACCACGGTCGACACGGGCCCACTCGGCAAGGACGAGTCCCGTCGAGAAGAGCCGACAATCCGGCCGGGCGCGCATTCTGGAGGTTGCGGATTGAAGCTGACGGACGGCCCGCGCGTCGACGACTCGCTCCGAGTTCTCGACACGCAACGCGCGCGTCAGGTCATTCCGGCCGCTCCGGCGTTTCATCGATACGCGGCGAACGCGCCGCGCACGCGCTATTCCGGTAGGCACGCGGCCAGCGCGTCGACCGCCGCGGATTTCATGTAAGGGCGCCAACCATGTCCAATTTCGAGATCGTGGCGCGGGAGGATTTTTCCGCGGTCACCTACCTGCTGGAAATCCGCCATCCGCTGATGGCCAGGGCCGCGAAACCGGGGCAGTTCGTCATCGTCATGTCGCACGAGACCGGCGAGCGCGTTCCGCTCACGATCGCCGACTTCGATCGGGAGAAGGGAACCGTGACTCTCGTCATCCAGGCGGTCGGCAAGACGACGCGGGAGATGCAGCAGAGTTGCCGGGTCGGCACGTCCCTCTACGCCGTCGTCGGGCCGATGGGAATCCCCAGCCCGATTTCCAAGGTGAAGAAGGTGCTGTGCGTCGGTGGCGGACTCGGCGTGGCGCCGACGTACCCGCAGGCGCGCGCGTTTCAGGAAGCGGGCGCCTACGTCATCGGCGTGATCGGCTTCCGCAACAAGGACCTGATTTTCTGGGACGACAAATTCCGGGCCGTATGCGACGAGCTGATCCTTTGCACCGATGACGGCTCGGCCGGCATCAAGGGCACGGTCGCCGATGGCATCAGGATCGCCATCGGCAAGCACTCCGACATCAGCGAATGCGTCGCGATCGGTCCGCCGGTGATGATGAGGGGCTGTGCCGAGGCGACCCGGCCCCACAAGATCAAGACGATGGTGAGCCTCAACCCGCTGATGGTCGACGGCACGGGAATGTGCGGCGGCTGTCGCGTCAAGATCGGCAACGAAGTGAAATTCGCGTGCGTCGACGGTCCGGATTTCGACGGCCATCAGGTCGATTTCGACGACCTGATGACGCGGTTGCAGCGTTTCACTGCACAGGAAAAGGCGGCTGCGGAGCGCTGGAGCGAGACGTGCCGCATGCTGAAGCAGGCCGACGGATTGTCCGTCGCGCCGTCCACGGATCCCGAACTTTACTAGCTTGAACAGGCCCCGAGCCATGGCCAGGAAAAAGACGATACGCACGATCCCGCAGGAGCGGACGCCGATGCGCGAGCAGGACCCGCGCGAACGCGCGACCCATTTTGGCGAAGTGGCGTGCGGATACGGCGTCGACGAGGCGCTGAATGAAGCCGAGCGCTGCCTGATGTGCCCCGAGCAGCCGTGCATCGCCGGTTGCCCGGTCAACATCGACATTCCGGGGTTCATACAGAAGTTGACCGAGAAGGATTATCGCGGCGCTTACGACGTGATCGCGGCGACGAACCTGCTGCCGGCGGTCTGCGGCCGGGTCTGCCCGCAGGAGAACCAGTGCGAAGGTGTCTGCACGGTGGGCGATACGCTGGAGCCGGTCGCGATCGGGCGGCTCGAACGCTTCGTCGGCGACAAGGCGATCGCCGAGGGCTGGGTGAACATTCCCTACATCGAACCGACCCGCTTTCGCATCGGGATCATCGGCTCGGGTCCCGCCGGCATGGCCTGCGCCGCGGACATGGCGAAGGCCGGTTGCGACGTCACCGTTTACGAGGCGTTCCACCAACCCGGCGGCGTGCTGCGCTACGGCATTCCCGATTTCCGCCTGCCGAACGACGTCATCGACGCCGAAATTCGCAATCTCGCCAAACTGGGTGTCAAGTTCGAGTGCAATACGCTCGTCGGCCGCTTGTTCACGATCGAGCAGATGATCGATGAAATGGGCTTCGATGCCGTGTTCGTCGGCGTTGGCGCCGGCTACCCGGCGATGCTGGGCATACCCGGAGACTCGCTGAACGGCGTGCTGTCGGCGAACGAGCTTCTCACGCGCTGCAACCTGATGCGCGCGAAGGAGTTTCCGGCCTACGACACGCCGCTCCCGATCGGGCGGCGCGTCGCGGTCGTCGGCGCGGGCAATACGGCGATGGACGCCATGCGCGTCAGCCTGCGTCTGGGGGCCGAGAAGGTCTACTGCGTCTATCGCCGCAGTCGCGCCGAATGCCCTGCCCGTGCCGAGGAGGTCCATCACGCGGAGGAGGAGGGCGTCGAGTTTCACTGGCTCACGAACCCGATCGAGATTCTGGACGACGGCAAGGGCGGCGTGCGCGGCATGCGCTGCGTACGGATGGAACTGGGCGAGCCCGACGACTCGGGACGGCGGCGCCCCGTTCCGATCATCGGCAGCGAACAGGAACTGGAGACCGACCTTGTTGTATTCGCGATAGGGACCAACGCGAACCCGATCATGGGTCAGACCTCGAAAGTCAATCTCAACAAGCGGGGCTACATCGCGACCGACGACAGTCTGGCCACGTCGATCGCAGGTGTCTACGCAGGCGGCGACATCGTCACCGGGGCCGCCACCGTGATCGAGGCGATGGGCGCCGGCCGTCGCGCCGCGCGCAGCATGAAATCCTGGCTCGGATTGCGGGATGCCGACGCTCCCTACACGAGCGAGGGCAAGGGCGGCGGAAAGATTTTCGGCATCGATCCCCGCGAGCGCAACTTCGCTCGCATCCGCGTCGCATAGCGCTCCGGCGCATGACCCGCACAACGACACGACCATGACCGAAACCACCGTACAGAAAACCGCCGTCAAGACCGCGAAGTCGCCGCGTTCGCCGGCGATCAGGAAATCCCTCACCACGCTGACGCAGCATGTCGTCGAGGTGATCAGCGATTCCGGCGAGGGTGCGCAGCGATGCGGCCAGGCGCTCGGTGCCATCGCGGCGCGGATGGGCAACGGCGTGTGGACCGACGAGATCATCCCGGCCGAGATCCGGCCGCCGGCGCGCAGCGTCGCCGGAGCCTCGGGCAATCGCATCCGCCTTGGCGCTGGCCGGGTGACGAACGGCGGCGACGAGACCGACCTCGTCGTCGCGTTCAACGAGCAGGTGCTGCTGGGTCGCGTCCGCGCGGGCGAGCTGAAGCCCGATTGCACGATCCTGCTCGAGAGCATGTGGCGCGACGACGCCGACCCGAAGATCTCCGACACCTACATCGAAACGCATGAGCGACTGGTCGAGGCCGGATACAAGGTGTACGAGATTCCGATGGAACGCGAGTGCCGCCGGATCGTCGCCGATGCGCGCCGCGGCAAGAACATGTTCGCGCTCGGAATCATCTGCAATCTCTACAGCCTCGACCTGCAGCTCGCCCGCGAGCAGATCGCGCTGACGTTCGGCAAGAAGGCCTCCGCCGTGGTCAAGGCCAACGTGACGCTGCTGGAGGCGGGGTATGCGTGGTCCGAGGCGAGCATGGATTTCAAGTACCGGATCCCCGCGGTCCGCGCCACCGAGCCGCAGATCGTCGTCAACGGCAACGCGGCGCTGGCGCTCGGTGTGCTGGCCTCGGGCATGGAAATCTGCGCGATGTACCCGATCACCCCCGCCACGTCGGCGTCGCACTACCTGTCCGACGTGTTCGAGAAGGTCGGCGGCCTTGTGCACCAGGCCGAGGACGAAATCGCCGCCTGCGCGTTCGCGATCGGCGCCTCCTATGCGGGCAAGTGCGCGGTCACCATCACTTCCGGCCCGGGGTACTCGCTGAAGCAGGAAGCGATAGGGCTCGCGGTGATGGCCGAGATTCCGCTCGTCGTCGTCAACGTCCAGCGCGGCGGCCCGTCCACCGGCCAGCCGACGAAAGCCGAGCAGGGCGATCTGCTGACGACGATGTTCGGCAGCCACGGCGATGCGCCGAAGGTGGTGATGGCGCCCTCCACGATCGAGGATTGCTTCTACTCGGTCATCACGGCGCGCAAGATCGCCGAGACGTTCAACATGGTCGTCGTCATCCTGTCCGACGCCGCCCTGGCGACGTCGCAGACGCCGTTTCCCCGGCCGCAGTTCAACGAGGCATGGGTCGCGCCGCCGATCGACCAGAGCCCGGTGCCGCATGGCGCCAAGCCCTACGACTGGGACCCGGTCACCGGCCTCGCGCGGCGCTTCATTCCGGGGCAGCCCGGCGGCATGCACACGGTGACCGGTCTCGCGCACGACACGCTTTCGAGTGTCGCCTACGACCCCGAAATCAACGAGGAGTCCCTGCGCGCGCGGAGCCTCAAGCTCGCGACGCTGGCGAAAACACTGACGCCGCCGCCGGTGTTCGGCGATGACCACGGCGACCTGCTGATCATCGGCTGGGGCAGCACTCAGGGCACGATCGAGGAGGCCGTCCTGCGGATGCGTGCCGAGGGCGTGAAAGTCTCATCGATGCATCTGCGGTTCCTGCAGCCGCTGCCACCCGGGATCAGGGAAACGATGGCCCGATTCCGCAAGGTGATGACGATCGAGAGCAACTGGGGCGACCGTCCCGAGGACGAGATCATCGACGAGAACAACCGCCGCTATACCGCGCTCGCGATGCTGTTGCGTTCGCGCTACCTCGTCGACGTCGACTGCTGGGGCCAGGTCCGCGGCCAGCCGATCAAGCCGGCCACGATCTGCCAGGTGATACGCAACAAGCTGACCACGTAGAGAGATCGCGATCATGACCACCGCTGCTACCGAATGCGTCATCCGGCTCTACGAGGAGCGCCACGAACTCGAGGACTACCAGAGCGGCGTGCCGCGGTGGTGCACGGGCTGCGGCGACAACGCGATACTCGCGGCCGTCCAGCGGCTGTGCCGCGACGAGCAACTGCGACCCGAGAAGACCGTGTTCGTTTCCGGGATCGGCTGCTCCAGCCGGTTCCCGCACTACATGAAGACGTACGGCTTCCACGGCATCCATGGCCGCGCGCTGCCGATCGCCGAGGGTGTCCGGATCGCGCGGCCCGACCTCAACGTGTTCGTGAACACCGGCGACGGCGACTGCTGCAGCATCGGCGCCGCGCACTGGATCCACGCGATCCGCTACAACATGAACCTGACGGTGTTCCTGCACGACAACCAGATCTACGGCCTCACCAAGATGCAGGCGTCGCCGACTTCGCCACGGGGACTCAAGAGCAATACCACGCCCCGCGGCTCCTATCTCGAGGGACTGAATCCGCTGACCGTCACGCTCGGCGTGCAGAACGTCTCGTTCGTGGCCCAGACCGTCGACTGGATCCCCGAGATTCTCTACGAGATCGTCCGGGCCGCCTATCACCACAAGGGGCTGTCGTTCGTCCGCATCGTCCAGCGCTGCCCCGAGTGGCTGCCGACGCTGTTCGAGCCGGTGCTGCACGACCCGAAGCGGGTGAAAGTGCTCTACCACGAGAACGGGCTTACGATCAGCCCGAACCTCGCCAAGGTTTACCCGAACCAGCAGCGGCACGATCCGGCGAATATCGACCAAGCGCGCGAGATCGCATCGTCCGTCGACCCGATCCCCGTCGGCATCCTGTATCGCAATCCGGAGGTTCCCTGCTACGAGGACCTTCGTTACGACGCCGACGAGCTCCGCAATGCGTCGCGGATCCGATCCGGACTCGAGGCGGAGTTCGACAAATTCACGGTGTGGCCGCATGTCGCGGAAGAGGCGAAGCAGCCGGCGTGACGCGGTCCCGGCGAACACCTCGAACCACGCTGCCGAACCCTCCGGCGTACGCAACCGAGACGACCATGGAAGCCGAACTTCAGACCCAAGTCGCATTTCACCTGACCGGCAAGCGTCCCGGCGCGGACCTCGAGGCGGTCGACGGCCTCGGGCTCGTCCCCGCGCTGTTCGCCCGCTATCGCAATCTCGCGCAGCTGCGCTACGACTTTCCGCTGGTGCTCGTGCACAGCGCCGGCGACAAGGCGTACGTAGCAGGCGCTGTCGGGCATCGTGGACGGGATTCTCAACGAGATCGCGCGCGGCGACGACGGTGCGCGCCTGTCGCGTCACGTGCTGCGGCACGAACAGCAGATTCGCGTCCTCGTCGCCGAGGGCATGGCCGGGACGCTCACCGCGCTGTGGGACGCGGCAGCGGTACGACTCGACGAGCGATCCGACCCGCTGCTGCACGACAGCCTGACGCGTGCCCGGGCGGCGCTCAGGATCGACGGCGAGGTCGTCGATTGCGACGCCGCGCTCGCCAACCGCCTGCTCTCGCATGCGGCGCGCGCGGTGCACGAGCGCAAGGCCCGGAGCTTCCGGCAGCAGATCACCCGTCTGACGCAGAAGCTCGCCGACATACTGCGCGCCGAATTCGTGCGTTCGGATGCCGGCAGAACCGCCGCCAGCCTGAAGGCGTCGGTCGGTGCGCTGCACGCCGGCGCGTTCGATTTCGACGCGATGTCGCGGCTGTTGGGCAAAGCCGCGCCAAAGGCGGCCATGCCGGCGAGCCGCCGCAAACGGATCCGCTCGCTCGTCTCCGTGCTCGAGTCACAGCGGTTCTTCGCCGTGTCGGGCAGCAAGGACACGAGCGTCGCGGCGCACGATTTCATCTTCACGAGTTGCGCGCGCGCGCTCGAGGCGTATCGGGAGCGGTTGCCGGAGGTCGCCGCGGTGGCGCGGGCGATCGCCATCGCGGAGCTCGAAATTGCCGGCGACTACAAGGAATCCCGGCACGACGCGTATTTCGAGGACTTCGGCGGCGAAGGCCTCGACCCCAGGGATCTCGCGCTCTTTCCGGACTACGTGATTTGCTCCAATGCCGCGCAGCAGGGCGCCGCCGAGAGCGCTGCGCTGATGGAGATCCTGTCGGCCGGCCTGCCGATGAAGGTCCTGATGCAGACCGACGACATCCTCGACGAGTCGTCCCCGGGGAATCGCCACCCGGGCTTCGGCACGCGGAGCCGGCAACTCGCCAACATGGCGATGGGGCTGAACGAGGTCTACGTGCTGCAATGCGCGGCATCTCACCTGTTCCAGTTCCGCGACCGCATCGCCACGGGGCTCGCCTATCCCGGCGCCGCGCTGTTCAGTGTCTTCTCCGGCGCGACCGGAGCAACGGGCCAAATATCTCCCTACCTGGTGGCCGCCGCGGCGATGGAATCGCGGGCCTTTCCCGCCTACGCCTACAACCCGTCCGCCGGAGCGGACTGGGCAACGCGGTTCGACCTGGGGGGAAACGCGCAGGTCGACCGGGATTGGCCCGTGCATCGGCTCGAGTACGAGGATTCGGATCACCGCAGGGTCGTCGAGGACGTCGCCTTCACGCTGGTCGATTTCGTGGCCTGCGATCGTCGGTACGCCCGGCATTTCGCGCGGGTGCCGCGCGCGAATTGGACGGCGAGCATGGCGCCGGTCGTCGATTGCATCGGACGCGAGGCGGCGGGCCTTCCCGACAAGGTTCCATGCCTGCTGATGGTCGACGGCGAGAACCGGGTGCAGAAACTCATCGTCGACGATCGCCTGACGCGCGAGGCGCGTCGTTGCCGCGACGCGTGGCACAGCGCGCAGGAGTTGTATGGCGTCAACAATTCGCACGCGTTGCGACTGCTGGCGAGTGACCGGCAGGCGCGCGCGTCGGAAGCGCAACTCGCGGCCGGGACGAGCGGACAGGAACGGCCAGCGGTCAGCGCGACTCCGGTGTCGGTGGATGCGGCATCGCACGCGGATCCCGTACCGACTTCCGACGAAGCCTACATCGAGACCCCGCGCTGCACGACGTGTGACGAGTGCACGAACATCAACGACAAGATGTTCGCGTACGACGCCAACAAGCAGGCGCACATCGCGCACCGCGAAGCTGGCACCTACGCGCAGCTCGTCGAGGCGGCGGAGAACTGCCCGGTCGCGATCATTCATCCGGGAAAGCCTGTCGATCCGGACGAGCCGGGCCTCGACGATCTGATCAAGCGCGCCGAAGCGTTTCCGTAGCAGAGTTCGCGCCGCAGGCTGCTGCGCGACGGCATCGCGCTTTTCTCGCCAGGCGATCGACAAGCGACCTGTCATGGCGGTGAAGTTACCGTCATGCCATCCGTTGTAAAATTGACCCACAACATCGCAAGGGTGTTTGCGGGGGTTCACGGACGGCTTTCCTCGGAGAGCGGCCAGGCGTAGCATCGCGGCAGCGGGACCACGGTCCGGCGGTTCATCCCCGCACCCTTTCGGGATACGCGCCGCACGGCAAAAAAAATGACCGGGCGCGCCAATTGGAGATGAGCGTTTGAAGCCGACGGATATTGCGCACCCCGACTATTTCCACAAAGTCGTCGATTGTCAGTGGGCCTGCCCCGCCCACACGCCCGTTCCCGAGTACATCCGTCTCATTGCGGCGGGCCGTTACGGCGATGCCTACATCGTCAACTGGGAATCCAACGTCTTTCCGGGCATTCTCGGCCGCACCTGCGACCGACCCTGCGAGCCGGCGTGCCGGCGCGGCCGTGTCGAGGAAGGCGGCGACAAGAAGGGAAAGCCGGAGCCTGTAGCCATCTGCCGGCTGAAGCGGGTCGCTGCAGACTACAAAGAAGACATACGCCACCGTCTGCCGCCGCCGGCTCCCGCGCGCAACGGCAAGCGCGTGGCTCTGGTCGGTGCGGGTCCGGCCTCGCTCACCGTCGCGCGGGACCTCGCCCCGCTGGGCTACGAGTGCATCGTCTTCGACGGCGACGCGCGTGCCGGAGGGATGATCCGCAGCCAGATCCCGCACTTCCGTCTGCCCGAGTCCGTGATCGACGAGGAGGTCGGCTACGTGCTCGATCGTGGCGTCGATTTCCGCGGCGGTACGCGCATCGACAGCCTGAAGGCGCTGCTGGAGGGCGACGGAAACGGGAAATTCGACGCCGTATTCGTCGGCAGCGGCGCGCCGCGCGGACGCGACATCGAAATTCCGGGCCGGCACGAGGCTGCTGCGCACGTGCATATCGGCATCGAATGGCTGGCCAGCGTCTCCTTCGGACACATCACGTCGATCGGCAAGCGCGTCGTGGTGCTGGGCGGCGGCAACACGGCGATGGATTGTTGCCGCAGCGCGAGACGGCTGGGAGGCGAGGACGTGCAGGTCATCGTTCGCTCCGGCTTCGACGAAATGAAGGCGTCGCCATGGGAAAAGGAGGATGCCGCGCACGAGGGCATCCCGATCCACAATTTTCTGGTCCCGATGGCGATAACGCATGACGCGGGCAGGGTGACCGGCGTCACGTTCCAGAAGGTCGCAGCGGAAACGGACGCCAAGGGCCGGCGGCAGCTCCTCCCGACCGGCGAACCCGATGTCCACGTCCCCTGCGACGACGTGCTGGTCGCAATCGGCCAGGAAAACGCGTTTCCGTGGATCGAGCGTGACCTCGGCATCGACTTCGACGAACGGGGCATGCCGGTCGTCGACAAGACCACCATGGTCTCGACGCGGCCCGACGTGTTCTTCGGCGGCGACGCGGCGCTCGGACCCAAGAACATCATCTGGGCGGTGGCGCACGGCCACGACGCTGCAATCTCGATCGATCTCCGGTGCCGGGGCGAAGACATTCGCAAGCGCCCCCCGCCCCACACGACGCTCGTGTCGCAGAAGATGGGCATCCACGAGTGGAGCTACGACAACGCGATCGCCCCGGCGCACCGCTTTCGCGTGCCGCTCAAGGACACGAAGCTCGCGCTGAAGAGCATCAAGATCGAAGTCGAGCTGGGCTTTGATCCGAAGATGGCATTCGCCGAGGCGCAGCGCTGCCTCAACTGCGATGTGCAGACCGTATTCACCGACAAGCTGTGCATCGAATGCGACGCCTGTGTGGACATCTGTCCGATGGACTGCATCAACTTTACAGCCAACGACGACGAGGAGGCATTGCGGCCGCGGCTGCGCGTGCCGGCAGACGACCCGGCGCAGGACCTCTACGTTTCGGGACCGTTGAAGACCGGCCGGGTCATGGTGAAGGACGAGGACATGTGCCTGCATTGCAGCCTGTGCGCCGAGCGCTGCCCGACCGGCGCATGGGACATGCAGAAGTTCCTGCTCGACATGGCGCGTGCCGACGATCGTTGCCGGGTGAGCCACGCGAGCGCGCCGCGCACGAAGGTTCCGGCGGGCGCGGCCGTCGGGTGACGATCATGGCGAAACCTTCCAAGACGCCCATCGCCCGCGTCAACGATTTTGTCGTCAAGTTCGCGAACGTCAACGGCTCGGGGTCGGCGTCGGCGAACGGGCTGTTCGCCAAGGCGATTCTGCGCATGGGCGTGCCGGTGTCGGCGCGCAACATCTTCCCGTCGAATATCCAGGGGCTGCCGACGTGGTACGAAGTGCGCGTCACGGAGGCCGGCTGGCGCGGCCGCCGCGGCGGCGTCGACCTGATGGTCGCGATGAACCCGCAGACGTGGGAAAAGGACGTCGCGGAAGTCGATACCGGCGGTTACCTGTTCTACGACTCGACGCGCCCGATGCCGTCCAGCAGATTTCGCGACGCGATCACCGTACTCGGCATGCCTCTGACCGCGATCTGCAACGCGCAGTACACCGACGTGCGGCAGCGGCAACTCTTCAAGAACATCATCTACCTCGGCGCCCTGTCGGCGCTGCTCGACATCGAGGTTGCCGAGATCGAGAAGCTCTTTGCCGAGCAGTACAAGGGCAAGGAGGCGTTGCTCGAATCGAACCGGAAGGCGCTGGCGCTGGGCAGCGCCTATGCGCTCGGCAATTTCGCCTGCCCGCTGCCGATGCAGGTGCGGCGGGCCGATGCGGTCGGCGATCGCGTCTTCATCGACGGCAACAACGCTGCGGCGCTGGGCTGCGTGTACGGTGGAGCGACCGTGTGCGCATGGTATCCGATCACGCCATCGTCGTCGCTGGCCGAATCGTTCGCCAAGCATTGCCGCAGGCTCCGCGTCGACAAGGCGACCGGCCGGCACAAGTATGCGATCGTGCAGGCCGAAGACGAGCTCTCGTCGATCGGCATGGTCATCGGCGCCGCGTGGAACGGCGCCCGCGCGTTCACCGCAACCTCGGGTCCCGGGATTTCACTGATGCAGGAGTTCATCGGGCTTGCCTATTTCGCCGAGATTCCAGCGGTCCTGTTCGACATCCAGCGCGGCAGCCCGTCGACCGGAATGCCCACCCGCACGCAGCAGGCCGACATCACACTCTGCGCCTACGCGTCGCACGGGGACACCAAGCACGTGCTGCTCTTTCCCGAGGACCCGACCGAGTGCTTCACGATGGCCGCCGCCGCGCTCGATCTCGCCGACCGGCTGCAGACGCCCATTTTCGTGCTGTCCGATCTCGACATCGGCATGCAGGAGTGGCTCACCGACCCGCTCGCGTGGGACGACGCCCGACGCCTCGACCGCGGCAAGGTCATGTCCGGCGATGCGCTGGAGGCCGGCAAGGAATTCGGACGTTACCTCGACGTCGATGGCGACGGCATTCCGTTCCGCACCTACCCGGGGACGCATCCGACGCGCGGCTCGTTTTTCACGCGCGGGACCACCAAGGACCGCTACGCGCGCTACACGGAAGAAGGTCCGGCGTACATCGACAACATGCAGCGGCTGTTGCGCAAGTTCGAGACGGCCAAGGCACTCGTCCCGGCGCCGGTGATCGAAAAGGCGCCCTCGCCGGCAAGCGCCGGCGTGATCTGGTACGGATCGACCGGCGCGGCGATGGCCGAGTCGCTGGCGGCGCTGGCGGACGACGGTATCCACCTCGATCGAATGCGCCTGCGGGCATTCCCGTTTGCCGATTCCGTCGAAGATTTCATCGCGGCGCACGACCACGTCTTTGTCGTCGAGCAGAACCGCGATGCGCAGCTCAAGATGCTGCTGGTGAACGAATGCGGAGTCGATCCCGCCAAGCTGATCTCGGTGCTCCACTACGACGGCACGCCGGTGACCGCGCGGTTCGTTACCGGGGAGATCGCGGAGAAGGCGGCGTTGTTCAACGTCAAGCCGCTGCGTGCCAGGGATCCGGTGTCCGGGATCAGGAATCAGAAGACCGGTGATTGACATTCGCTCCCCGAGCCTCACGCCTGGCATCTGGCATCTGACTTCTGACTTCTGACATCTGACTTCTGACATCTGACTTCTGACCTCTGACCTCTGACCTCTGCCAATGACCTACCTCGCCAAGCCCAAGCTCCACCATCCCGACCTGCCGCGCAACCAGCTGGGCTACACCCGTCGCGACTACGAAGGCGCGATCTCGACCTTGTGCGCGGGCTGCGGCCACGACTCCATCTCGGCGGCGGTCGTCCAGGCGTTCTTCGAGCTGGACATCGCGCCGCATCGCGTCGCCAAGCTGTCGGGCATCGGCTGCTCGTCGAAGACGCCGACGTATTTCCTCGGCAATTCGCACGGCTTCAACAGCGTCCATGGCCGGATGCCGTCGGTGCTGACCGGCGCCAACCTGGCCAACCGCGATCTCATCTATCTCGGTGTATCCGGCGACGGCGACTCGGCGTCGATCGGCATCGGGCAGTTCATGCACGTGCTGCGGCGCGGCGTCAACATGGTCTACATCGTCGAGAACAACGGCGTGTACGGCCTTACCAAGGGCCAGTTCTCGGCGACGGCCGACAGGGGCTCGCGGGCGAAGCGCGGCGCGATCAACAACGACGAACCCATCGACATGGTGATGCTCGCGCTGCAGATGGGCGCCACGTTCGTCGCCCGCAGCTTCTCCGGCGACAAGGCGCAGCTCGTGCCGCTGATCGAAGCGGCCGTATTGCACAAGGGGGCCGCGTTCATCGACGTGGTATCGCCCTGCGTCGCGTTCAACAATCATCCCGGATCGACGAAGAGCTACGACTACGTCCGCGAGCACAACGAGGCGGTCAATTTCCTGGACGTCATGGTTCCGCGGGAGCCGGTCACCGCCGACTATGGCGCCGGCGATGTGCGCGAGGTCCTGATGCACGACGGTGGCATGGTCCGGCTGCGCAAGGTCAACGCGGATTACGATCCGTCCAACAAGATTGACGCAATGAACTATCTGCAGGAACGCCACGCGGTGGGCGAAATCGTCACCGGACTGCTCTACGCGCAACCGGATACGCTCGACCTGCACGACGCTCAGGAGACGGTGGCCACGCCGCTCAATGCGCTGGGTGATGCGGAGCTCGTACCCGGAAGCGCTGCGCTCGCGGCGTTCAACGCCAGCCTCCGCTAAACGGCCGCTGCCGGGGGCGGTCGGGCCAGCGGCTCCCTCGTCGCCCCGCGTCCCGGCCTCCGCTGCGTCGACGGGGTTTCGGCGTTTCCGGCACGGCGCGATTCCAGGCGACCGATGAGGCCGCGCTTTTGCCCGGTCGGCACTCGCAGCCGGGTGGCGCGGTCCTGCCTCACGACAATTTGCGACCATCCCCCATTGGACGGCCAACCGGGTGTCGATACCGGCGATAATCAGCCCATGGCCGGATGCCCTTCCTGCCGGGGCGGACCGGGGCGCCAGGCCCTGCCGTGGATCGCCACGGCCCCCGATTTGCCGCCCCGATGCGCGCGGCGTCGTTGCCCCGGTGAGACCGTCGGCGCGGTATCCCGGTCCCACGGTGGTTCCTGCGCCAATTCGATCGATAGTTCCAGGTACAGGGTGACATGATGCCCCCACCGGCAGGTAATCGGCGTGCCACCGTCGCGGCCGTGGCGACGTTGCTGGCGCTCTTCGCAGGCTCCGCAGCACTCGCTGCCGACGCACCCGGCGCGCCGGCCATGCAACCGGCATCTCCACGAATCGGACTCGCGTTATCAGGCGGCGGCGCGCGCGGCATCGCGCACATCGGCGTTCTCAAGGTGCTGGAGGAACTGCGCGTCCCGGTTCACTGTGTCACGGGCACCAGCATGGGCTCGATCGTCGGCGGCACGTTCGCCGCGGGCACGTCGCCGGCCAAGCTCGAGGAATTCGTCCTCAGGGCCGACTGGGATTCGGTCTTCCGCGATCGGCCGCCGCGCGAAGAGATTTCGGTCCGGCGCAAGTTCGACGACTACAAGACGCTGTTTGCGCCCGAGTTCGGCGTCAAGGACGGCGGCCTGGCGCTGCCGAAGGGCGTCATCGCGGGCGTCTCGATCGAGGCCTTCTTCCGCGTGCTGACGACACCGGCCTTCGGCATCACCGATTTCCGCAAGCTCCCGATCCCCTTCCGGGCCATGGCCACCGACATCGAGACCGGCGAATCGGTGGTCCTGGACCATGGCAGCGTGGCCGAGGCGATGCGCGCGAGCATGTCCGTTCCGGGAGCGATCGCTCCGATCGAGATCGACGGGCGCCTGCTGGTCGACGGCGGCATCGCCAACAACCTGCCGATCGACGAGGCGCGCAAGCTGTGCGCCGACGTCGTCATCGCGGTCAACATTTCCACCCCGCCGCTGAAGCGCAAGGACATCACCTCGGCCTTGAGTGTGGCGGCCCAGCTCGTCAATTTCCTCGGCAAGCAAACGGTGGACGACCAGCTGAAGAGCATGGGGAGCCGCGATGTGCTGATCGCGCCGGACCTGGGCGACATTTCCGCGTCCAAGTTCGACCGCTCCGCGGACGCCATCCGTATCGGGGAGCAGGCGACGCGGGCGATGGCCGATTCGCTCAAGCGCTACAGCCTGCCCCCCGAGCAGTACGCGGCACTCCGTGCAACGCAGGTCGCCCTGAGCAAGCCGCTTGGCACCGTCGATGAAATCCGGTTCGAGGGGCTCACGCGCACCAATCCGGAAGTCCTGCGCTCGCTGGTGCACTCCAAACCGGGCGAACCGCTGTCAGAGGAGAAGATCGGCGCCGACCTGCGCCGGATCTACGGGCGAGGCGACTTCGAGAGCATCGGCTACCACCTTGCGGGAGACGGCCCGCGGGCGATGGTCATCACGCCGCAGGAAAAGGCATGGGGAGGCGACTACCTGCGGTTCGGGCTCGGCCTGCAGAGCGATTTCCAGGGCGACAACGCGTTCAACGCGCTCGTCCAATACCGGAGAACCTGGCTCAACCATCTCGGCGGCGAGTGGCTGACCGAGTTCCAGGTGGGTCAGGACACGCATCTGACGACCGAGTTCTACCAGCCTCTGAACGAAGGCGGTATCTGGTTCGTGCGGCCCTATGGCCAGATCGGTCAGCTGACGCGCGGGGTCTTCGAGGGGAACGACAAGATTGCGGAGTACCTTGTCGGCTCGGGTTCGGTCGGGCCTGGACGGCGGCGCCGTTCTCGGCACCTGGGGCCAGGTCCGCCTCGGCCCGATATGGTCGCGGGTGAACGCGCGAGTGGATACCGGGGCTGCCGTATTGCCGTCGGTCAAGGAAACCACGGCGGGACTGCGGGCGCAGCTTTGGATCGACCAGCTCGACCACGCGTGGTTCCCGACCAATGGATTTACCGCGAGCGGCACCGCCTACGCGGCGATGACATCGTTCGGATCGGCGCAAAGTTATCAGCGCCTCGAGGGCCGGATGACTGCGGCCAGGAGCTGGGGCCCGCACACGCTGAATGTCACGGCCTCCGGGGGCACCGACCTTGGCTCCGACATGCCCGCCTACGAGTCCTTCACGCTCGGCGGGCCGCTGCGCCTGTCCGGGTATCGCTTCAACCAGTTTGCGGGTCGTGAATACTCATTCGGCCGCCTTATGTATTACAACCGCGCGATCCCGCTGCCGGACCTGCTGGGGTCTGGCGTCTACGTCGGCGGTTCGGCCGAAGTGGGCAACATGAGCAAGCGAATCGGCGGGCAGCCGTCGGCCGGAACCTTGTGGTCCGGTTCGATCTTCGTTGGCGCGGACACCTTTGCCGGACCGGCGTATCTGGGGTTCGGGCTCGGAGAATCGGGCAGCTGGAGCCTGTACATGCTGCTGGGTGCCCCGTAATCGCAGGCGCTGGGTGGCGGCGGGCAGCTTGCGCCGCCCATCCGCAGGACGCGGCCGCGCGTCGGGCGTCGTGCCGAGAGTCGGCGCCATGAGCGATGATGCCCCGGCCCTTCGATGTCAACCCCGGCGCGCACTCCATCGATCTGCAGGTTCGTGGCGGGTAGCCACGGAAAACGCGACGATCCTTCCCTTGACACCGGTCAAGCCGCGCCGGCCCGGCTGACGGTAGAATTCGACCCAACTTCGGTATCCCGCCATGACCCGGTCTAATCGTCGCCTCGTCGCCTGGCTCGGCATCCTGGGCATTGCCTTCGCCCAGTTGGCCGTGACGGCGCACGCCTGTGTGATCCGGGCGACGGCCACGGAGGGTTTCGCCGCCGCAGCGCCTGCGGTCGCGCACGAAGCTCACTGCGCAGGTCAGCAGGCCGCCGCCTCAGCCACTCCGGACGGCAATGCCTGCGAAGTGCAATGCACCAACGGCGTGCCGCCTTCGGGCACGCCAGACGTTCCGCCCGTCGCGCTCGCGCCTCTGTCGATCGCGATGTCGCCGGTTGCGACGCCCGTCGTCGTGTCTCAATGGGACCGTTCGGTCCTCGCCGCAAACAGCGCCGCGCCACCGCTCGCGCTGCAGTTCTGCCGTCTCCTGATCTGATCCCCACGCTTGCTTGACGCCGCCGGCGCGTGTTTTGCGCGCCGGTTCGTTCAACACGTTCGTGGAGGTCGCATGTCGCCATCCCGGCCCGCATCGCGGGCATTCACCCCGGCAACTCGATTGTCGTTCGCCGGTTTGCTGCGCCGGTATGCCGTCGCGGCCGTTGCCGCAGTGCTTGCCGCTGGCGTTCATGCCGCCGGGCCGCCGCTGTCGCTGGCCGAAACGCTGAAAATCGCGGTCGCGCGGTCGCAGCAGCTCGTGTCGCAGCGCGCGATGATCGACGCCGCGCGCGAAATGGCGATTCCCGCGGGGGAGCTGCCCGATCCCAAGTTCAAGGCGGGATTCGAGAATGTCCCGACCCAGGGCCCCGACGCGTGGTCGCTCACGCGCGATTTCATGACGATGCAGAAGATCGGCGTGATGCAGGAATTTCCGCGCGGGGAGAAGCGCAGGTTGAAAGCCGAGCGCGCACTGCGCGATGCCGAGCGCGGCGCAGTTGGCGTCGAAGCGACGACGCTCACGATCCGGCGCGAGGCAGCGACGGCATGGCTCACGCGCCGCTATGCGGCCGCCGCCGAAGACGCCATCGCGGCGCAGATCGCCGAGGTCGAGCTCGGCGTCGCGACCGTCGGGGCGGCGTACCGGGCCGGCAAGGCGTCGCAGGGCGAGCTCCTCGCCACCCAGGGCCTGGTGCTCGACCTGCGGAACCGCGCGACCGACGCGGCCGCCCAATCGCGTCGCTCGCGCATCATGCTGGCCCGGTACGTGGGCGCCGAAGCCGATCGCCCGCTCGGAGACGCACCCGATGTTGGGCGTCTGCCCGACGTCGCAAGCCTCGCCGACCTCGACCTGCAACCGGAGCTGCGCCTCGCGCGTGCGCAGGAGTCCATCGCCGCGACCGAGGCCGAGCTCGCGCGCGCGGCGAAGCTGCCCGACTGGAGTGCGGAGGTGTCGTATGCCTTCCGTGGTTCCGGCTACTCGAACATGGTGTCGCTGATGTTCTCGATCGACCTCCCGTGGTCGCAGGGCACGCGGCAGGATCGCGAGTACGCGGCGCGACTCAAGGAACTGGATGCCGCCCGGGCGATGCGCGAGGACGCGCGACGCATGCGCAGCGCCGAGGTCGAATCGATGCAGGCGGAATGGGAATCGGCGCGCATCCAGATGCAGCGCATCGCCGACGAAGTCCTGCCTCTGGTCGCGCAGCGCCGCGAAGCCGCGCTGGCCGCGTATCGAAGTGGCGTGGGTCCGCTCGCCGCGGTCCTCGATGCACGGCGTGCCGAGCTCGACGCACGTCTCGCGCTGATTGTGCAGGAACAGGCCGCCGCCAAAGCGTGGGCCTGGCTCAATTTTGTCGTGCCCGCAATGGAGGGATCATGAATGCCAGACTTGAAGGCCAGACGCGTGCGAAGCAGGTGCCGATGCTCGCGGCACTCGTCGTCGCCGTGATCGTGGCCGGCGCGGGGTATCTCGTCGGCATGCGACACGCGTCCCCGGAGCGCGCCGTGCAGGGTTCGACGACGCCTGCCGCAGCGCCCGCGGCCGGGCCTGCCACCGGCGCAGCGACCGTCGTGGCGGAGCGAAAGCCCTTGTATTGGCACGACCCGATGGTGCCAGGCCAGAAATTCGACAAACCGGGCAAGAGCCCGTTCATGGACATGCAGCTGGTCCCGGTCTATGCCGACGCGATCACCGACAGCAGCGGCATCGCGGTCAGCGCGCGCCAGCAGCAGAGCTTCGGCGTGCGCACGGCGGTGGCCAAGGAAGGCACGCTCGACACCGGTTTTGCTGCGGTTGGGGCGGTCGGCATCGACGAGCGGTCGCTCGTTGCCGTGCAGGCACGCAGCCCGGGCTATGTCGAGAAACTTGCCGTGCGCGCGCAGTACGACAGTGTGACCGCCGGGCAGCCGCTGGCCGAATTGTATGTTCCCGAATGGCTTGCGGCGCAGGAGGAGTTGCTTGCGCTCAAGGCGAGCGTGCAGCCGGGTAGCGCGCAGCTCGTCGACGCCGCGCGACAGCGGCTCCGTCTCCTTGGCATGCCGGACGCCGAAATCGCGCGCATCGAACGCGACAGGAAGCCTTCCGCGCGTGTGACCGTCACCGCGCCGCAGGCGGGCATCGTGTGGGAGATCGGGGCGCGCGACGGGATGGCGGTGATGCCCGGCACGACGCTGTTCAAGCTTGCGGGGACCGGCACCGTCTGGGTGAACGCCGAAGTTCCGGAAGCGCAGGCGGCGTGGGTGCATGTGGGCGCGCCGGTCGAAGCGCGGGCGACGGCGTATCCCGATCGCGCCTTCAGGGGGAACGTCAATGCGATGCTCCCGGAAGTGAACGCCCAGACGCGCACCGTGCGTGCGCGCATCGTCATTGCCAATCCCGGTGGGGCGCTGAAGCCCGGCATGTATGCGACCGTGAAATTCGGCGGCGCCGGCGGAAGACCCTTGGTGATCGTGCCAGTCGAAGCGGTGATTCAGACCGGCAAACGCAGTGTCGTGATCGTCGAATCGGAGCCGGGGACGTTCACGCCGGTCGAGGTCGAGGTCGGACGCGAGTCCGGCGACCTGGCCGAAATTCGCAAGGGACTGGCGGCGGGACAACGCGTCGTCGTGTCCAGCCAGTTCCTGATCGATTCCGAGGCCAACCTCAAAGGCGCGCTGATGCGCATCGCCGCGTCGCCTGGCGAGGCGGGAACGGCAAGCGTCGCGCAGGCGGCGGATCCTCACGCCGGACACCGGGCGCCCGCCGCGACCGCAACGATCCTGCACAAAGCCGAAGGCGTTGTTCGTTCGGTCGGCGACGAAATTCTGATCAAGCACGGTGCGATACCGACCGCCGGCATGGGTGCGATGACAATGGCGTTCAAGGCGCCGAAGTCCGGGGTGCCGAAGAACGTGACGCCCGGAATCGACGTCAAATTCGAATTCGTGCTTACGCGGGAGGGGGAGATGCAGCTGACGTCGATCGCACCGGCGCCCGCCGCGCCGCCGGCGCAGACAAGATGATCGCCGGGCTGATCCGGTGGTCGGTCGCCAACCGTTTCCTGGTCCTGCTGGCGGCCGCATTCGTCGCCGCCGCAGGCGTGTGGGCGGTGAAGACGACACCGCTCGACGCCATCCCCGACCTGTCGGACACCCAGGTCATCATCCGCACGACGTTTCCAGGGCAGGCGCCGCAGATCGTCGAAGACCAGGTCACCTATCCGTTGACGACGACGATGCTCTCGGTGCCGGGTGCGAAGGCGGTGCGCGGTTACTCGTTCTTCGGCGATTCTTTCGTCTATGTGCTGTTCGAGGACGGCACCGATCAGTATTGGGCGCGCTCCCGCGTGCTCGAATACCTGAATCAGGTACAGGGGCGGTTGCCCGCCGCGGCGAAACCCTCGCTCGGTCCCGACGCGACGGGCGTGGGCTGGATCTACGAATACGCGCTGGTCGACCGCACTGGCACGCACGATCTCGCCGAATTGCGCGCGCTCCAGGATTGGTTTCTGAAGTACGAGTTGAAGGCCGTCGGGAACGTTGCCGAGGTCGCGACCATCGGCGGCATGGTGCGGCAGTACCAGATCGTGGTGGACCCGTCGCGGCTCAGGGCCTACAACCTGCCGCTCGCGAAGGTGATCGCGGCGATCCGCGACGCCAACCGCGAAGCCGGTGGCTCGGTCGTCGAACTCGCCGAAGCCGAGTACATGGTCCGCGCCCGCGGCTACCTCAAATCGCTGGACGATTTCCGTGGCATCCCGGTGCTGATCTCGGACGGCGGGACGCCGGTGCTGCTGAAGGACGTCGCGCGCGTCCAGCTGGGACCGGAAATGCGCCGCGGCATCGCGGAACTCGATGGCGAAGGGGAAGTGGTCGGCGGCGTGATCGTCCTGCGCTCCGGCAAGAACGCGTGGGAGACGATCCGGGCGGTCAAGGCGAAGATCGAGGCATTGAAGCCGGGCTTGCCCGTGGGTGTCGAGATCGTCCCGGTCTACGATCGTTCGGCATTGATCGAACGCGCCGTCGATCACCTCAAAGGCAAGTTGATCGAGGAATTCATCGTCGTCGCGCTCGTCTGCCTCGCGTTCCTGTTGCACCTGCGCTCCGCGCTCGTGGCCGTGGTCTCGTTGCCGCTCGGCGTGCTCGCGGCGTTCACCGTGATGCGGATGCAGGGCGTCAATGCCAACATCATGTCGCTTTCCGGTATCGCGATCGCGATCGGCGCGATGGTCGACGCCGCCATCGTGATGATCGAGAATGCGCACAAGAAGCTGGAGGCGTGGAAGCATGATCGCGTGCCAGCCGGTGACGGCAAGGGCTCCGTCGTCCTGCCAACCAACGACGAGCGCTGGCAGATCATCACCGAAGCCGCGGTCGAAGTCGGCCCGGCGCTGTTTTTCAGCCTGCTCGTGATCACGCTGAGTTTCCTGCCGGTCTTCACGCTGGAGGCTCAGGAGGGACGGTTGTTCGCGCCGCTTGCGTTCACGAAGACCTACGCGATGGCGGCGGCGGCGGGACTTGCCGTGACGCTGGTCCCCGTGCTGATGGGCTACGTGATCCGCGGCCGCATCCCGGCGGAGAACGCCAATCCGCTGAATCGCTTCCTTATCGCCGGCTATCGTCCGCTGCTGCGCGCTGCGTTGGCGTGGCCCAGGGCGACGCTGGCGGTCGCGGCGCTGGCGCTGGCCGCGACGGCGTGGCCGGTGCTCCAACTTGGCGGCGAGTTCATGCCGCCCATGGACGAAGGCGATCTCCTCTACATGCCGACGGCGTTGCCCGGATTGTCGGCGGGGAAGGCCGGCGAGCTCCTGCAGCAGACCGACCGGATGATCAAGTCGGTGCCCGAAGTCGCGCGTGTCTTCGGCAAAGTGGGCCGCGCCGAAACGGCGACGGATCCCGCGCCGATGGAAATGATCGAGACGACGATCCAGTTCAAGCCGCGCAATGAATGGCGCCCGGGCATGACCACCGACCGACTGGTCGAGGAGCTGGACCGGGCAGTGCGGGTGCCCGGTCTCTCCAACATCTGGGTGCCGCCGATCCGCAACCGCATCGACATGCTCGCCACCGGCATCAAGAGCCCGGTCGGGATCAAGGTGTCGGGGCCGGACCTCTCCGAGATCGACCGCACGGCGCAGGCGATCGAGCGCGCGGTCAAGGACGTGGCCGGCGTCACGTCGGTGCTGGCCGAGCGGCTCGAAGGCGGCCGCTATCTCGACGTGACGATCGACCGCGCGGCAGCGGCGCGCTTCGGCCTCTCGGTCACCGAAGTGCAGGACTTGATCGCCTCGGCCGTCGGCGGGGAAAACATCGGCGAAACGGTGGAAGGCCTGGCGCGCTTTCCGATCAGCGTTCGCTACCCGCGGGACCTGCGCGATTCGGTGGAGGCGCTGCGCATGCTGCCGATTGTCACCGAGCGCGGCGCGCAACTGCCGCTGTCGGCGATTGCGAATGTGCGGATCGTCGACGGCCCGCCGATGCTGAAAAGCGAGAACGCACGGCTGTCCGGCTGGGTGTACGTCGACGTCCGCGGCCGCGACCTCGTGTCGGTGGTTCACGACGCTCAGGCCGCCGTGGCGCGCGATGTCAAGTTGCCGCCCGGCTATTCGGTATCGTGGTCCGGGCAGTTCGAGTACCTGGAGCGGGCCCGGGCGCGGCTCTCCTACGTCGTCCCCTTCACGCTGCTCGTGATCTTCGTGCTGCTGTATCTCGCGTTCCGCCGGATCGACGAAGCGCTGCTGATCATGCTCGCGGTGCCATTCGCGCTGATCGGCGGCTACTGGCTCCTGTGGTTGCTTGGCTATGCGACGTCGGTGGCGACCGCCGTCGGCTTCATCGCGTTGGCGGGGGTCGCGGCCGAATTCGGGGTCGTGATGCTGCTCTACCTGAGGTACGCCTGGGAAGGCCGGCTGGCACGCGGCGACCCCTCCGACGGGGACACGCTGCTCGCGGCGATCGAGGAGGGTGCCGTGCTGCGCGTGCGGCCGAAAGCGATGACGGTTGCCGTGATCATGGCGGGCCTGCTGCCGATCATGGTCAGCGAGGGGACCGGCGCCGAGGTGATGCAGCGGATCGCGGCGCCGATGGTCGGCGGCATGGTCACGGCGCCGCTGCTGTCGATGCTGGTGATTCCGGCGGCATTCCTGCTGTTGCGTCGCCGCGGCCTGGCCCGGGGTGGTACCGCCGTTCCCGGGCTTGCGCGGTAGCTACCGTCGCCGCTCGTCGGCCGAATGCCGTGGCGAAGGCGCGCGGAGGGCGATGCATGGCGTCGCGTTGCCTCAGAACAGCGATTCCTGCTCGGGCGGATGCGTCGGCGGGGCGTGGTCCTGCTCTGCATCGCCGGTCGATCCCGCCGTTCGTTCGATCAACGAGGCGTCGTCGTGGCGTACGTTGTTGACGCGCGGCGAGACCGGGTAGTACGCCATGGCCGCCGCCGGGAAGGCCGCGACAAGATCGGCAACGTCCGCATTCGCCGGATCGAGCCAGCGTGCGTAATCCGCGGGTGCCACGATCAGCGGCATACGATCGTGGACGGCTCGCAGCAGATCGTTCGCGGGCGTCGTGACGATCGTGCAGGTGTCGAGCACTTCCCCTTCGGCCGACAGCCAGCGTTCGTAGAGGCCGCCGATTCCGAACAGCGAACCGTCCTTTGTCCCGATGTGCATCGGCTGCTTGCGCGGCTGCTCCCCGGTTCCAGCCGCCATCCACTCGTAGAACCCGTCGGCGGGCAGCAGGCAGCGGTGGCGACGATACGCCATCCGGAACGAGGGCTTGTCGGCGATGGTCTCGCCGCGCGCATTGATCATCTTGGCGCCGATCGACGGGTCCCTGGCCCAGCGCGGAACGAGGCCCCAGCGCATGCGCACGAGTTCGCGATGACCCTCGGCATTGAGGCGCACGATCGGCACGTCGGTCATCGGCGCAATGTTGTAGCGGGCCTGCAATTCCGGCGAGTGTGCAAGTCCGAAGGCCAGCGCAATCACCGCGGGATGGCTGTGCAGTTCGTAGCGGCCGCACATCCTCAGGGCTGCCGGGTGCCGGCCTCCTGTGGCGCGTCGCCCGCGGCGGCCAGCGCCGGTTCGAGCAATCGTCGCGCGGTCTTCGCCACCTGCAGCGTATCCCAGTACGCGTAGGCGCCGACAGCCGCAGCGCCGGCAAGCGGCACCCAGCGGCTCGCGGCCGATCCGGCGATTCGTTGCGTCACGCTGACGCCGAGGCTTTTCAGCACGCCGGCGAGCGCGCCGGCCGAGACTTGCCGGACGACGGCGCGCTGGCCGGCACGCACGACGAAGTCGCGCAACACGTGGCTCGCGAGATGCCGGAACAGGCAATACAGCATGTGCGTTTTCGTGAGTTCGGCGGTGCGGCCGTGCAGCGCGAAGATGTCGGCGACCATCTGTCGCTGCAACTGCCAGATCAGAAACAGGTCCGGCAGCACGGTCAGCATGCCGAGCGGTCCCGGCGGCAGCGCCAGCGATCCCGACAGGACGGCGGCCTTTTGCGCAGTTTCGCGGGCGAGTGCTTCGGCCGCACGCCCCGCGTCGGACACCTGGTGCAGGTGCGGCAGCGGCACGTCGGCGATCAGCCGCTCGATGGCGCCCATCACGTCATGCCCGGGCGCGCCGCCCGCCGCGGTGCCGGGGGCCGGGACAGGGAGGTTCAATGGGTGAGGGGTCATGGATTGCCGGCAATTGCGTATGCCTTCGGTCGCAATCAGCTTAGTCCTGTGGACTGACGGTGTCGATTCGATATGCCGGCGCGGGCCGTGCGGGATCTGCCGCTAGAATGGGGGCGACCTGGAGGAACGCGTCGATGCGCATTTTCGGATTCGCCGGCTGGTCCGGAAGCGGCAAGACAACGCTGATAGAGCAGGTGATTCCGCGCTTGGCCGACCGCGGTTTGCGCGTCTCGCTGATCAAGCATGCGCATCATCGGTTCGACATCGATCAGCCGGGGAAGGACTCCTACCGTCATCGCGAGGCCGGATGCAGCGAGGTATTGATCACCTCCGGCGTGCGCTGGGCGCTCATGCATGAATTGCGGGGTGATCTGGAACTGACGATGGACGCGGCGCTTGCCCGCCTCGCGGCATGCGACCTCGCGTTGGTCGAGGGTTTCAAGGCGGCGCCGATCCCCAAGCTCGAGATCTGGCGGGCGGAGTTGGGTAAGCCTCCGCTGCATCCGCACGACGCGCACATCGTGGCCATTGCCACGGACAGCCCGGCGGCGCTCCCCGCCGGAGCTGTCGACCGCCTTCCCGTGCTGCCGCTCGATGCCTACGACGCGGTTGCAACGCTGATTGTCGGCCATGCACGCCCGATGGTCGGTCGGAATTGACATCGTCATACCCCGCGAGTAACTTGAAACTTGAGGGCGTTTGCGTTGCCAAACCTCCGTTAGGGGAGG
Source organism: uncultured beta proteobacterium (assembly GCA_963726775.1). Lineage (GTDB taxonomy): Bacteria > Pseudomonadota > Gammaproteobacteria > Burkholderiales > Casimicrobiaceae > CAIWHR01. The sequence continues at coordinate 577,210 of CAVSDL010000009.1, read as the reverse complement.
GTCGGAGGACGGGTTACGCGGTGCCGCAGCGGTCGATCTTCACCGCGTCAATTTTTTATTTAACCATGACAATTCAAAAGATTGCATCCGTTATCTCGATTTTACTTGCGCTTGGCATAACTGCCCCGTCGCGAGGTGCCGATCGAGCGGATGCGGTCGTCCCGGATGGATTTTATGGCGGGGTGTCGTTCCGCGATACCGCGACCGAAGGCGTCGGCATACGTTTCGGCCCGACCGTGCCGATGTTGGCTCCGCCGGCGGCCCCGGCGGTAGGCGACGACTCTGCGACGCGGGCTTTGGTATTCGGCGGATACCGCTGGCGCAACGACGTCGCGGTGGAGGCCTCGTTCAGTTCGCTCGACAAATACGCTCTGCGACCCTTGGAGACCGTACCGACGCGCCGCGCCGTGGGGCTCAGTTTCGGTGCGGGTGCGGGCGACGTGCAGAGCCGCAGTTGGAATGTCGACGTGCTCACGAGCTGGACCTTCTACAAGGCGTTCGCCGTCTTTGGCAGGCTGGGATATGGGCAGGCCGAGTCGGCGGCGCTGATCGGTGCCGCGCCGGCGTCGGTATCAGTGTCCCGGGGGATGCGCGACGGCGTCAACTACGGCGTCGGAATGCGCTACGACATGAACTCGGCACTGGGCCTGCGGGTCGAGTACAGCCGTTTCGGCCGCTTCGCCGGTGAGATTGGAAGCAGCCTGCCCGAAACCGACCAGGTCACGTTCGGGCTGCAGCTCAAGTTTTAGCAGGGGCGAGGATCGCCGGCCGCCGAATCCGGGCTGCGGCAGGCAGGCATTGGGGGCGCAACAAGCCACCCTCCGCGCGTGAGACACAACGGGCCGTCCCCCGTCCTTCCGTCAGCCGACGCGCAGTCGCAAGAGGGTAAGATTCCCTTGGCGCCGCCACAGCGGCGTCGCTATGGCCGACCGCCGCCGATCTGATGCGCGACACCGCCGCCCCGACCACGCTCACGCTCGTCTATCTCGCCCGCCTGCGCGATGCCTTCGGAACCGCGACCGAACGGGTGTCGCCGCCGGCCGGTGTGACCACCGTCGCCGCGCTCTGCGCGTGGCTCGCGACCCGCGGGGGCGCGTGGGGTGCCGAACTGGCGCCTGGCCGTGCCGTCCGGATCGCGGTCAATCATGACCTTGCGTCGCCTGACACCCCGATTCGGCCGGGAGACGAGGTCGCGCTGTTCCCGCCGGTGACTGGCGGTTGAGAACGCCAATGCGCCAATGACGGTCCGCGTTCAAACCGCCGATTTCGACGTCTCCGGGGAGCTCGCCTCGCTGCGTGGCGGCGATGCCCGCGTGGGCGCGGTCGCCGTGTTCGTCGGCACCGTGCGCGACATCAACGATGCGGAACGTGTCGTGACGATGACGCTGGAGCACTATCCGGGCATGACCGAAAAGGCGCTCACCGCGATAGTCGACGAGGCAAAGGCGCGCTGGCAAATAATCGACGCGCTGGTTATCCATCGGATCGGCGAATTGAAGCCCGCCGACCAGATCGTGCTGGTCGGCGTGACCAGCGCGCATCGCGGCGAGGCGTTCGCGGCCTGCGAGTTCATCATCGACTACCTGAAGACCCGCGCTCCGTTCTGGAAGCGGGAACGCACGCCCGCCGGTTCGCGCTGGGTGGATGCTCGCGCCAGCGACGACGACGCGGCGACGCGCTGGGGGGCGCCGTCCGAACCCGCGGCGTGAGGACCCCGGGCGCCGTTGCCGGCTGCGCACTTCCGCGCGACGCGCGTAGTAGAGCGACGCCTTGATCGCCGCGGGAGCGTCCGCGGGGATCACGCACCGCACTGCGCTGATCGCCGTCGACTGGGGGACCACGTCGGCGCGGGCGTACCGCGTCGACGCCTCGGGGACGATCCAGGAGACGCGGCAAGTGCCGCTCGGCATTCAGCAGGTACGCGACGGCACATTTGCCGCTGCGCTCGGGGCCCTGCTGGGTGACTGGACCCGCGAGGCGGTGCCGCGGCTTGCGTGCGGGATGATCGGCAGTCGCCAGGGTTGGGTCGAAGCGCCGTATGTCGAGTGCCCGGCGACGCTCGATGCGCTTGCGAGCCGGATGGTGCGCACTCCTGAAGACGCACTGACGATTGTTCCGGGCATCGAGTGCCGCGACGCGCAGGGTGTTCCGGATGTCATGCGCGGCGAGGAAACGCAGATCGTCGGTGCGCTGACCCACGACGGCGCGCCGGCGCTGTTCGTCCTGCCGGGCACGCACAGCAAGTGGGCGATCGTCCGCGCGGGGCGGATCGAATCGTTCTCGACGTGCATGACGGGCGAGCTCTTTGCCGTGCTGACGGAACATAGCATTCTCGGGCGGATGGTTGCGCGGGAAGAGCAGCCGTTCGCCGCCGAAGCATTCGGTCGCGGCACGCGCAGTGCCTTCAACGGTGGCAATGGGCAGGGTTCTCTGCTCCACGATCTGTTCGGCGCGCGGACGCTCGCCTTGTTCGGGGAACTCGCGCCGGGCGAAGTCGCCGATTACCTTTCCGGGCTGCTGATCGGCAACGAAATTGCCGCCGGCAGGCAATGGGCGATGAAATGCGGCGTCGACGTGGAACGCGTCACGCTCGTCGGAGCGCCGGCACTCTGCGGCCGGTATTCCGCAGCGCTGGCGGAAGCGGGCATCGCGGCGAGCGCGGGACCCGCCGATGCCGCGGCGCTCGGCCTGTGGCGGATCGCGCGCCATGCGGGCCTCCTGCGCTGACCGGACCCGGGCGAGCGAATACCTGCTCTGGCCGCTCTCGGTCGCGCAGGCGACGCGCTACACTGGCGACCGCGAAACGTTGCCAACGGAGGATGGGATGCCCTTTAGCGTCCGGGCAATCGCCGCAGCCGTCGCATGTGTGCCACCCTCGCCGGTCACGATGCCGAGAGGCGTCGCCAGGTGGGGCGGATGCATTGACGCCCGATTGGCCTCCGCCGCGCCGGAGAGCGGAGCGCGCTGATGACAGGCGATTCCGGCATGCCCGAGATCGTCGCGCTGGGCGAGGCGATGGTGGAATTCAACCAGGCGCGCCTGGAGGTGCCGGACCACTACCTGCGCGGCTTTGGCGGCGACTCGTCGAACATGGTGATCGCGGCCGCGCGCCTCCTCGGTGACGCCGGGCGGGCAGGCTACGCGACGCGCGTCGGCGACGATGCTTTCGGCCGCATGCTGCTCGACCTGTGGCGTGGCGAGGGCGTCGACACGCGCGGCGTCGCCATTGATCCGGATGCGCCGACCGGCGTCTACTTCGTCACCCACGACGAGCGTGGACACGAGTTCGCGTATTTGCGTGCCGGCTCGGCGGCGTCCCGCATGCGTGCCGACAACCTGCCACACGACGTCATCCGTAGCGCCCGCATCCTGCACGTGTCCGGGATCAGCCAGGCCATAAGCACGAGCGCCTGCGATGCGGTGTTTGCGGCCATCGATCTGGCGCAAGCGGCGGGCGGCCGCGTGTCCTATGATCCCAATCTGCGCGGCAAGCTCTGGCCGCTGCCGCGCGCGCGGGCTGTCGTCATGGCGACGATTCAGCATTGCGACTGGTTTCTGCCGAGCTTCGACGAAGCGAAGACGCTTTCCGGCTGCGACGAGGCGGTTGCGATCATCGACTGGTGCCATCGCATCGGCGCGCCGGTGGTCGCGCTGAAGTGCGGCTCGGAGGGCGTGGTCGTCTCGGATGGACAACATACCGAGCGGATTGCCGCTCACCGGGTGCGGTGCGTCGATGCGACAGGCGCCGGCGACTGCTTCGACGGTGCGTTCGCCGCGCGCACATTGGCAGGCGACACGCCGTTCGCGGCGGCGCGCTATGCCAACGCTGCCGCGGCGCTGGCGACGACCGGGTTTGGCGCCGTGGCGCCGTTGCCTCGCGACGCCGCTGTGCGCGCGATGCTCGCTTCGGCGCCTCAACGATGACGGTGTCATGACGCGAGCGACGTTCCGCAGCGATCTCTTCGCCGGCAAGGTCGCGCTCGTCGCGGGCGGCACCAGCGGCATCGGTGCGGCGATCGGCGATGCGCTGGCGGCGTGCGGCGCGGCCGTCACCGTGACCGGCGCGACACCGGCTGAAGCCGAGGCCGCGCGCGCGGCGCCGGGATTTCGAGTACGCTTCGCGATGGCGCTCGACGTACGCGACGTGGCGGCGATCGCCAGTCTAGTTCGCAAGCTCCCGCAGCTCGACATCCTGGTCAATTGCGCCGGCGTGATCCGCCGCGGCGCCGAACATGATCCGGACATCTTTGCCGAAGTGCTGGATATCAATTTGACCGGGACGATGCGTCTTTGCGCGGCGGTCCGATCGTTGCTCGCAAAATCAAGAGGATGCATCGTCAATACCGCGTCGATGCTGGCGTTTTTCGGCGGCGGGCAGGTGCCCGGGTACAGCGCCAGCAAAGGAGGCGTTGCGCAGCTCACGAAATCGCTGGCAATTGCGTACGCGGAGGATAAAATCCGCGTCAATGCCATCGCGCCGGGCTGGATTGCCACTTCGCTCACGCAGGCGTTGCAAGACGATCGCGAGCGCAGCGCGCCGATTCTGGCGCGCACGCCGCTCGGACGTTGGGGAAGGCCGGACGACGTCGCGGGGACTGTCGTGTTCCTGTGCTCGCCGGCGGCAGGGTTCGTCACAGGCACGGTGATCCCCGTCGACGGGGGTTACCTGGTCGCGTGAAAGGGGGAGAAGAGGATGCGCGTCACACCGATTGCAAAGACGGTGCGCCAGGCACCGATCGCAGGGACCGTGGATGAACCGCCGATCGCCCAAGCGGTGCGTCACCTGGAGGCGGGCGAGTGGCAAGCCGCGCACGCGCTGGTGCAGAAGGACGCGACGTCGCAGGGCTGCTGGGCGCACGGGATCGTGCACCTGATCGAGGGCGATCTCGACAACGCCAAGTACTGGTATCGCCGCGCGCACCGCCCGCTGCCCCACGGCAACACTGCCGCGGCCGAGATTGCCGCGCTCAAGGCGGTGATCAAGCCGGGCACGCAGTGAATGCACCGCTGATTCTCGCGGCGCACGGAATAACGCCCGAGATCGCGGTCAAGGCGGAGCCCGACGACGAACGCGTCTGGGTGCCGCAGGCGACGGATGTCTCGTTCCGGCCGCTGCTGCTCAACACCGTGGCGGGCGGCTGGTGCAACCTGCTGCGCGTGCGCAAATCCGGCGTGCTCCATCGGCACCGGCATCCGATGATCGTCACCGGCTATGTGATCAAGGGGCGCTGGAAGTACCTCGAGCACGATTGGGTCGCCGAGGAGGGCAGCTTCGTGTACGAACCGCCGGGCGAGATCCACACGCTGACCGTGCCGGCCGACTGCCCGGAGATGATCACGTTTTTCAACATCAGCGGCGCGATGATCTATCTCGACGACGCCGGCCGCACGATCGGCTACGAGGACGTCTGGAGCAAGATCGAGATGTGCCGCAGGCACTACGGGGAAGTCGGGCTGGGCGCGGATTACGTCGACCGGTTCGTCCGCTAGCAGCAGGCGCGCGAACACGCGCACGCATGCGCGACAAGTCGGCGCGCAATTGTGCCGAAGTCGCCGCTGCGCGAGAATGGTGGCGTGCCCGCTGCGGAGGTACGCCATGGATGCCGTCTGTCTTCGGTTCTACAGTCTCGAAAAGCGCAAGCTCCACGGCGCGCTGGTCCATGACTGGCTGCTCGGACAGGCTCGCGACCTCGGCCTTTCCGGCGGTACCGCGTTGCGCGCCAGCGCGGGATTCGGCCACCATCACCGCTTGCACGAGGACCGCTTTTTCGAACTCGCAGGCGAGCTGCCGATCGAAGTCGAATTCATTACCGACGCCGCGAACGCCGACCGCCTGCTCGAGCGGGTCAAGGCCGAAGCACTGGCGATCTACTACATTCGCTTCCCCGTCGAGTGCGGCTGGACGCACGGGAATTGACCTCGATCCGCTAGAATCACCCGATGTACGTACAATTCGCCGCCGTCGGCATCGGTGCTGCCGTCGGCGCGTGGCTCAGGTGGGGCTTTTCCGCATGGTTGAATCCGAAGCTGCCGATGTGGCCGCTCGGCACGCTTGCCGCCAATCTCGTCGGCGGCTATCTGATCGGGATCGCCATCGCCATCTTTGCCGTGCGCCCCGGAGTTCCCCTCGAGTGGCGGTTGTTCGTGATCACCGGCTTGCTTGGCGGCCTGACGACCTTTTCCACGTTTTCGGCCGAGGTGACGCAGCTGCTGCTTCGCGGTGACTGGGCCGCCGGCGTGGGACTCGCTGCGGTCCATCTGGGCGGTTCGCTGTTGTTGACGGTAGCCGGCATCGCGACCATTCGCCTGTTCGTCGGCTGAATTTCGCGGAGTCGATTTTTCCGATCGCCTCGCGTAGAGTCATCTATCCTTCAACCGAACATCGACCCGGACCCGAACCATGCCCCACGCCATCCGCATCCACGCCAACGGCGGTCCCGAAGTGCTCAAGTGGGAACAGGTCGCCGTCGGCGATCCCGGCCCCGGCGAGGCGCGCGTTCGCCACACGGCGGTCGGCGTCAACTACATCGATACGTACCATCGCAGCGGGTTGTACAAGCTCGCGCTGCCTTCGGGAATCGGCAGCGAAGGTGCGGGCGTTGTCGAGGCGGTTGGCGCGGGCGTCGACTGGGTCAGGGCCGGCGATCGCGTCGCCTACTGTGGCGGCCCGCTCGGCGCCTACAGCGAGGTGCGGGTGATGCCGGCGGATCGCCTCGTGAAACTTCCGGACGGCATTGCCGACCGCGCGGCGGCCACGCTGATGCTGAAAGGCCTCACCGTGCAATACCTGTTTCGCCAGACACACAACCTCAAGGCTGGCGACACGATCCTGTTCCACGCGGCGGCCGGCGGCGTCGGGCTCATCGCGTGCCAATGGGCGCGCGCGCTGGGCGTGACGATGATCGGCACGGTCGGCTCCGACGAAAAGGCGACGCTCGCGAAGGCGAACGGCTGCACGCACACCATCGTCTATACGCGCGAGAATTTCGTCGAGCGGGTCAAGGCCCTGACCGGCGGCAAGGGCGTCCCGGTCGTCTACGACGGCATCGGCAAGGACACGTTTCCGGCGTCGCTCGACTGCATCTCGCCGCGCGGGTTGTGGGTGAGCTTCGGCAACGCCTCGGGGGGAGTGCCGGCATTCGACATCCTGCTCCTGTCGCAGAAGGGCTCGCTCTTTGCAACGCGCCCGACGCTGCTCACCTACGCGGCGAAGCGCGAGGACCTGACGACGATGGCCGGCGAGCTGTTCGCGCTGGTGCAGTCCGGGAAGATCGTGAGCGAGCCGCGCCAGACGTTTCCGCTGAAGGACGCCTCCGCGGCGCACCGCGCCCTGGAATCCCGCGCGACAACCGGCGCGACGGTTCTGCTGCCCTGAGTTTCACTGGCGCGCGGCATCGTTCAGCAATCGGCGCGCGACCGGCGCCAGTTCGGCCGCGGTGAGGCCCAGCGGCCCGCGCCCGTCCGCGACCAGCGCATCGGCCGCCGCGCCGTGAAGGCAGACGGCGAGCCGCAACGCCGTCTTGGCGTCGATGCCCTGCGCGAGGAACGCCCCGGCGAATCCGGCGAGCACGTCGCCGGTGCCCGCCGAGGCGAGGCCGGGATTTCCGGTGGCGTTGATGTCCCAGGTCCCGTCGGGGTAAGCGAGGACGCTCCCGGCACCCTTGACGACGACGGACGCGTTGAATTTGGCGGCCAGTGCCCGAGCGGCGCCGAGGCGGTCGGATTGGACCTCGGCGGTCGAGGCGCCGAGCAGGCGCGCGGCTTCCGCCGGATGCGGCGTTGCCAATGTCGGCGTCGGGCGGGCGGCCGCTTTGGCGCCGAGCGCAGAATCCGATGCGATCAGGTTCAGCGCGTCGGCATCCAGAACCAGCGGCGCGGGCTGGGCGATCGCGCGCGCGACCAGCGTCTTCGCCGCTACGTCCGTCCCGAGGCCCGGGCCGCAAACGATCGCATCGGCCCCGGCGCCCAGTACGGCGGCGGCGGCCCGAAGCATCAACTCCGGCTGGCCCCAGTCGACCGGCGGGGCGTCTGGTGCCGCGAAGCCGATCCAGACCTTGCCGGCGCCGGCATGGAGCGCTGCGCGGCCGGCAAGCAACGGCGCACCGGTCATCCCGTGCGCCCCGCCGACGATCGCGAGCGTGCCAAAGGTCCCCTTGTGCACGTTTCTGGTACGACGTTCAAGCACGTCGGGGAGCGCTCCGGCGAGCGCATTCCAGTCGAGCCGATGACCCGCAGCGGCTCCCGGATCGAGGCCAAGTCCGTGGACGGACACCGCGCCGCATAGATCGATGCCGTCTCCGGTGAGCAGCCCCGGCTTCAGCGCGATGAACGTCGCGGTGGCGGTGGCGCGGATCGTCGGAACACGGACCACGCCGGTGTCGGCATCGAGGCCGCTCGGTACGTCGAGCGCGAGGATCGGAACGCCGGAGGCATTCACCCGGGATACAATCGACGCATATTCGGCGGTCAGGCGCCGCGCGAGCCCGACGCCGAACAAGCCATCGATCGTCAGCGATCCATTCCAGCCGGCCGGGATGTCCGCAACCGCCGCGCCGCCAGCGGCAACGAATGCACGATGCGCGGCGGCCGCATCCGCCGGCAACGAAGCGGGGTCGGCGCGAAATACCACGGTCACTTCGAAAAACCATTGGCGCAACCACCGTGCGGCGACGAACGCATCGCCTCCGTTGTTGCCGGGTCCCGCAAGCACGAGCACCGCGCCGCCGCGCTCGCCTGCCATCGCCCGCGCGACCTCGGCTGCCGCCAGCCCGGCACGTTCCATCAGCGGCTGCCCGTTCGCCGCGGCCTCGACGGCCCGCAGGTCGGCAATGCGGCGGATGGGCGCGAGCGCGGGCGGGACGGCCATGCGTGAATTATAGGCCGCGCTGCCGATGTCCCCTGCCGCATGCAGGCATCAAATGGACAAACCCAGGTGCCCGCCGCTACACTAGCCGACCGACACTGCTTCGCACGGCCGGTCACGGGAGGTGGCCCGCGGTGAAATCCGCCGCGTTGCACCCCCGCCATTTCGCTCGCAGCCCCGAGGGGTTGTTCTACAGGAGGTATAGGAATGAAGCTGCTCCCCAAGGCCGGTTTCGCGATCGTCGCCGCCGCGTTTGCGTTGACGGCCCACGCGCAGGAACTCACCGGCACGCTGAAAAAGATCAAGGACACGGGCACGATTGCCATTGGCACCCGCGAATCCTCGGGCGCACTCGCATTTACGCTCGGCGACGGCAAGTACGCCGGTTTCCATACCGAAATGGCCGATCGCATTGCGGGGGACCTTCAGAAGCAGCTCAAATTGTCCAAGCTCGATGTCAAGTATCAGCCGGTGACGTCGCAGAATCGCATTCCGCTGGTGCAGAACGGAACGGTGGACCTCGAGTGCGGCTCCACGACCAACAACGCGGCGCGCCAAAAGGACGTGGCCTTCGCGATGACCACCTACGTCGAAGAGGGTCGCATCGTGACGAAGGCCAACGCCGGCATCACCGGCATCGCCGGTCTGAACGGCAAGACCGTCGCGACCACCACCGGGACCACATCGGTTCAGACGTTGCGCAAGAACAAGCGCGCCGCCAACATGGATTTCAAGGAGGTCTTCGGCAAGGATCACGCCGACAGCTTCCTGCTGCTCGAATCCGGCCGCGCCGACGCGTTCGTGATGGACGGACAGATTCTCGCCGGTCTCGTCTCGAAATCGAAGAATCCGGCGGACTACAAGATCCTGGCCGAAGTGCTGAGTGTCGAGCCCATCGCCTGCATGATGCGCAAGGACGACCCGGCGTTCAAGAAAGCCGTGGACGACAGCATCACGGCGATGGTCAAGAGCGGCGAACTGGGGAAGATGTACGACAAGTGGTTCGTCCAGCCGATCCCGCCGGCCAACACCAGGGTCGGTCTGCCGTTGTCTGACGCCACCAGGAACGCCTGGAACAACCCGAACGACAAGCCGATGGAAGAATACTCGGTGCAATAGCGACACCCGGGCAGGCGCCGGCGCCCGCTGGCGCGTGCCCCTGCTGCGCACGCGCGGCGACGGTGCACCCGCGTCGCGCTTTTTTCTGACCGGGGCCCGACGAACGGCGGGAGGCTGCTCGATGAGCTGGGATTGGCAGGTTTTCTTCCAGGATACCGGGGGCGGGCAGACTTATCTGAACTGGATGATGTCGGCCTGGGGCTGGACCCTCCTCGTCTCGGGCTGCTCGCTCGTGGTCGCGCTGACCGTCGGCTCGCTGATGGGAATCCTGCGCACGACGCCGGTCAAGGCGTTCGTGTGGATCGGCAACGGCTGGACCGAGCTCTTCCGCAACATCCCGCTGCTGGTGCAGATTTTTCTCTGGTATCACGTCATTCCGTCGATCTTCAGGAGCCTGCAAGCGGTCCCTGACTTCGTCGCGGTCGTGATTGCTCTGGGCTTCTTCACTTCGGCGCGCATTTCGGAGCAGGTCAAGGCCGGCATCCAGGCCCTGCCCAAAGGACAGCGCTACGCCGGCCTGGCCGTGGGCCTGACACTGCCGCAGACGTACCGTTACGTTCTGCTGCCGATGGCATTTCGCATCGTGGTACCGCCGCTGACCAGCGAGTCGATGAACATCATAAAGAACTCATCGGTGGCGTTCGCCGTGAGCATCGCGGAGCTGACCTTCTTCGCGATGCAGGCGCAGGAGGAGACCTCCCGCGGCGTCGAGATCTACCTCGCGGTCACCGGTCTGTATTTCGTGTCCGCATTCACCATCAATCGGGTGGCTTCGGTCATCGAAAAGCGCGTTCGGGTGCCCGGCATGATCGGGGGCGGCAGATGAACCTGAGCTTCCTCTTTTTCGACTGGAACATCGTTTCCAGCTTCATTCTCAAGGGTTTCTACTTCTCTGTTCAGCTCACGCTGTTCGCCATGGTGGGCGGCATTGCGCTGGGCACGGCTATCGCGCTCATGCGGCTGTCGGGCAAGCGATGGCTGGTCCTGCCGGCCGCGTTCTACGTGAACACGCTGCGCTCGATTCCGCTGGTGATGGTGATCCTGTGGTTCTTTCTGCTCATTCCTCTGCTCATCGGACGGCCCTTGGGCGCAGACCTCTCCGCCATCATCACCTTCACGGTGTTCGAGGCGGCGTACTACTCCGAGATCATGCGTGCCGGTATCCAGTCGGTGCCCGCGGGCCAGGTCTCGGCGGGGTATGCGGTCGGAATGACCTATGCGCAGTGCATGAAGCTGATCGTGTTGCCGCAGGCATTCCGCAACATGCTGCCGGTGCTGCTCACGCAAACCATCATCCTGTTCCAGGACACGTCGCTGGTGTACGCCGTCGGCGCCTATGACCTGCTGAAGGGCTTCGAGGTCGCGGGCAAGAATTTCAACCGGCCGGTCGAGATGTACCTGCTCGCGGCGCTGGTCTATTTTGTCATCTGCTTCAGCTTGTCGATGCTCGTGCGCCAGCTGCAGAAGAAGATCGCCATCATCCGCTGATCCCGAAGGAACGAAAGAGCGCCATGATCGACATCAAGGGCATTTCCAAGTGGTACGGCAGCTTCCAGGTGCTGACCAACTGCACGACGAAGATCAACAAGGGCGAGGTCGTCGTCGTGTGCGGCCCCTCGGGGTCGGGCAAGTCCACGCTCATCAAATGCGTCAATGCGCTGGAGCCGTTCCAGGAGGGCGATGTCATCGTCGACGGCATTTCGATCTCCGATCCGAAGACGAATCTGCCGAAGCTGCGCGCGCGCGTCGGCATGGTCTTCCAGCATTTCGAACTGTTTCCGCACCTCACCGTTACCGAGAATCTGACCTTGGCTCAGATCAAGGTGCTCGACCGGTCCAGGGACGACGCCTTGAAGCGCGGCCTGAAGATGCTGGACCGCGTCGGCCTGATCGCGCAGAAGGACAAATTCCCGGGCCAGCTTTCGGGGGGGCAGCAGCAGCGCGTGGCCATCGCCCGTGCGCTGTCCATGGACCCGATCGTGATGCTGTTCGACGAGCCCACGTCCGCGCTCGATCCCGAGATGGTGGGCGAAGTGCTCGATGTGATGGTGCTGCTCGCGAAAGAGGGCATGACGATGATGGTCGTCACGCACGAAATGGGATTCGCGCGGAGGGTCAGTCATCGCGTCATCTTCATGGACCGCGGCGAGATCGTCGAAGACGCGACCAAGGACGATTTCTTCGGTAAGCCGCGCTCGGAGCGAGCGCAGCAGTTCCTGGCCAAGATCCTGCAACACTGAGTCGCCAAGGGACGCACGGCGGCCACGTGCCTGGTCCTCCTTACGGCATTCTCGCGTCCATTCGAAGCCCATGCGCATCGACAACGAAATCAAGCTCGATTTCAGGGACGTGCTGATCCGCCCCAAGCGCTCGACGCTGACGACGCGCTCGGACGTCGACATTTCGCGCGAATTTCACTTTCGGCATGCGGGCATCCAGTACGCCGGCATCCCGATCATCGCGGCGAACATGGACACGACCGGCACCTTCGAGATGGCGCGGGCGCTCGCTGCGTTCAAGCTCTCGACCGCATTGCACAAGCACTATGGCCTCGACGAGTGCGTCGCGTTCTTCCGCGCCCTGGATTGCAAGTCCGCGGCGTTCTATTCGATGGGCATCGCCAAGGCGGACGAAGACAAGTTTCGCAAGGTCATGGACGCCGCGGGCACCGCGATCCAATATGTCTGCATCGACGTCGCCAACGGCTATACCGAGGGTTTCGTTCGCTTCGTCGCGAAGATTCGCGACGCGTATCCACAGCTCGTGATCATGGCCGGCAATGTCGTCACCGGAGAGATGACCGAGGAGCTGATCCTTTCCGGCGCCGACATCGTCAAGGTCGGCATCGGACCGGGTTCCGTCTGCACCACGCGCAGGATGACCGGAGTGGGCTATCCGCAACTGTCCGCGATCATCGATTGCGCCGACGCCGCGCACGGCCTCGAAGGCCACATCTGTGCCGACGGCGGTTGTGCGACCGTGGGCGACGTCGCGAAGGCATTTGGCGGCGGCGCGGATTTCGTGATGCTGGGCGGCATGTTCGCCGGGCACGCCGAGTCGGGCGGCGACATCGTCGAACGCGACGGCCAGAAATTCAGGACCTTCTATGGCATGAGCAGCAAGGCGGCGATGGAAAGGTACGCGGGCGGCGTCGCGAAGTATCGGGCAGCGGAAGGCCGTGAAGTGCTGGTGCCGTATCGCGGCCCCGTCGCCGACACGGCACAGGAAATCCTGGGCGGCGTGCGTTCCGCGTGCACCTACGTAGGCGCACGACGACTGCGCGAATTCTCGAAGCGCACGACTTTCATCCGGGTTGCGCAGACACAAAGTGACGCCTTGGCGAAGGGTTGAGCGGGGGCGCGGACCGGAACGGTGGCGCCCGTTTGACGCGCCCATTGCGTCGCTGAGATGGCGTCGTGCGCACGCGGAGTCGGGTAACGGTTGCGGGTATAATCCTCGTTTACGTCCCCTGCGCCGTACATGTCGCATCTCCTTACGCTGCGCGGGCGTCACGCGCTGTCGCCTTTCCGTGTCGCCAAGCTCGTTTCCGCGCTCGGGTCACGCCATCCGGGCCACGCCGTTTCCCGACTGACCGCCACCTTCTGGCACTTCGTCAAAACTGACCGGGACCTGACTGCCGCCGAGCGCGCGTCGCTGGAACGCATCCTGACCTACGGGCCGCACGACGAACCCGCGGCGAATGACGGTGAATTCATCCTCGTCGTCCCGCGACCCGGCACGATCTCGCCCTGGTCGTCGAAGGCCACCGACATTGCACAGAATTGCGGGCTCCGCGCGGTGACGCGTATCGAGCGCGGAGTGGGCTATCGCATTGCGACCCGGTCTGGAAAGAGGCTGTCCGCGGCTGACCGGGCGACGCTGCTGCCGCTCCTGCATGACCGGATGACCGAATTTCCGTATGGTTCGCTGGACGAGGCTGCGATGTTGTTCTCTCACGTCCCGCCGAAGCCGATGGCGATGATTCCGCTGCTCACGGACGGACACGCGGCGATCGACAAGGCGAATGCCCAACTTGGCCTGGCGCTCGCGCCGGACGAGATCGACTACCTCGACGTGAACTTTCGTCGCATCGGTCGCGACCCGACGGATGTCGAGCTGATGATGTTCGCGCAGGCGAATTCGGAGCACTGCCGGCACAAGATCTTCAATGCTGCCTGGATTGTCGACGGTGTGGCGCAGGAGAAAAGCCTGTTTGCGATGATTCGGCATACGCATGCGGCCCATCCGCAGGGCACCGTCGTCGCGTACTCCGACAACGCGGCGGTGATCGAGGGCGCGACCGTGCGGCGCTTCTATCCGGGCGGGGATGGCCGCTACGCCGCACACACCGAGCCGACGCATATCCTCATGAAGGTGGAGACGCACAACCATCCGACGGCAATCGCTCCGTACCCGGGCGCCGCAACCGGCTCCGGTGGCGAGATCCGCGACGAAGGCGCCACTGGCGTCGGCGCGAAGCCGAAAGCAGGTCTCACCGGCTACAGCGTGTCGCACCTGCGCCTGCCCGCGTTGCCGCAGCCGTGGGAGGCGCCGTACGGCAAACCGGATCGCATTGCATCGGCGCAGGACATCATGCTCGAAGCGCCCATCGGCGGAGCGTCGTTCAACAACGAGTTCGGGAGACCGAACCTGCTGGGCTATTTCCGGACGTTCGAACAATCGGTCGCCGGGGAAATGCGCGGATATCACAAGCCGATCATGATCGCGGGCGGCGTCGGCAACATCGCCGCAGCCCACGCGCGCAAGATGCAGATTCCGGACGGAGCTCTTCTGGTCCAGCTCGGCGGGCCGGGAATGCTCATCGGAATGGGAGGTGGCGCAGCCTCCTCGATGGGAACGGGCGCCAACGCCGCCGATCTCGACTTCGATTCCGTCCAGCGCGGCAATGCGGAAATGCAGCGTCGCGCGCAGGAGGTCATCGACCGCTGCTGGCAACTGGGCGCCGCGAACCCGATTTTGTCGATCCATGATGTCGGTGCCGGCGGTCTATCGAATGCGTTCCCCGAGCTCGTGCACGGCGGCGGCGCCGGCGCCCAATTCGATCTTCGCGCCGTGCCGTCGGAAGAACCCGGCATGGCGCCGCGCGAGATCTGGTGCAACGAGGCGCAGGAGCGCTACGTGCTCGCGATACGCTCCGGTGATGTCGACAGGTTTCGCGCGATCTGCGAGCGCGAGCGGTGCCCGTATGCAGTCGTCGGCCGCGCGACCGCCGCGATGCGGCTTGTCGTTGCCGATCCGCACTTCGCCAACACGCCCGTGGACATGGATCTAGAGGTGCTCCTCGGCAAGGTCCCGAAGATGACTCGCGATGTCGTGCATGTCGTCCGCGAGCTGCCTCCGCTTGCTTTGGACGGGGTCACGGTGAAGGACGCCGCGTACCGCGTCCTGCAGTTGCCTGCGGTCGCCGACAAGACGTTCCTCGTCACGATCGGCGACCGCACGGTCGGCGGGCTGTGCTCGCGCGACCCCATGGTCGGGCGATGGCAGGTCCCCGTCGCCGACGTCGCCGTGACGCTGATGGATTTCGACGGGTACGCCGGAGAGGCGATGGCCATGGGCGAGCGGACGCCGCTGGCGCTGATCGACGCACGGGCATCCGGAAGAATGGCGGTGGGCGAGGCCATCACCAACATCGCCGCCGCCGGGATCGCGCGGCGCAGCGACATCAAGTTGTCGGCGAACTGGATGGCACCTGCCGGGCACCCGGGAGAAGATGCGGCGCTCTACGATACGGTCCGTGCCGTTGCGATGGAGCTGTGCCCGGCGCTGGGCATCAGTATTCCGGTCGGCAAGGATTCGATGTCGATGCGCACGACGTGGCACGAGAACGCCATCGACAAGTCGGTCACCGCGCCGCTGTCGCTTATCGTATCGGCGTTTGCGCCTGCCCCTGACGCACGGCAGGTGCTGACGCCGGAACTCGCGCTGGTCGGCGACGAGGCGCTTCTGGCATGGATCGACGTGTCGGCGGGACGGCACCGGCTGGGCGGTTCGGCGCTGGCGCAGGTCTACGGTCAGCTCGGCGACACCTGTCCGGACGTCGACGATGCGGCGCGGCTCGCGGGATTCTTCGACGCGATCCAGGATCTGCATCGCCAGGGCCGGTTGCTCGCCTATCACGACATCGCCGACGGCGGCCTTTTCGTGGCGCTCGCGGAGATGGCGTTCGCGTCGCGCTGCGGGCTCGACATCGTCCTCGCCGGAACAGCCGATCCGCTGGCGGCGCTGTTCACCGAGGAGCTCGGCGCCGTCGTGCAGGTTCGAGCGCACGCTCTTGCGGCGGTGGCGCAGCGCCTCGCCGATGCCGGCATCGTCGCGCAGGTGATCGGCCGCGCGACGCAAGGCGAGCGGATTCGCATCGAGGGCAAGGGCGTATTGCTGCTCGACGAATCGCGCGTCGAGCTGCATCGCGCGTGGTCGGCGACTACGCATGCGCTGCAACGCATGCGCGACAACCCGGAAGCCGCCGACGAGGAATACGACCGCATCCTCGACAGGGGTGACCCCGGGCTTTCCCCGGCTCTGACATTCGACCCGGTGGCTGACATTGCGGCGCCATACATCGCCAGCGGCTCGCGCCCCGCGATCGCGATCCTGCGCGAGCAGGGTGTCAATGGCCACGTCGAGATGGCGGCGGCGTTCGACCGCGCCGGGTTTGCCGCGTACGACGTCCACATGAGCGATATTCTCGCCGGTCGCCGCACGCTGGCGGATTTCAGGGCGTTCGTCGCTTGCGGCGGATTTTCCTATGGTGACGTCCTCGGCGCCGGAGAGGGCTGGGCCAAGTCGATCCTGTTCAACGAAAGGGCGCGCGAGGATTTCGCCGGCTTCTTTTCTCGACGCGACACGTTTGCGCTCGGCGTGTGCAATGGCTGCCAGATGATGAGCAACCTGCACGAACTGATTCCGGGATCGGACCATTGGCCGCATTTCGTGCGTAACCGGTCGGAACAGTTCGAGGCGCGATTCGTGATGCTGGAGGTCCAGCGCACTTCGTCGCTGTTCTTCCGCGGCATGGAAGGGAGCCGCATTCCGGTCGCGACTGCGCACGGCGAGGGCTACGCCGAATTCCGCGATGCCGCGCAGCTCGCCTCGGCGCAGCCTCACGTGACGCTGCGTTTCGTCGAGAATACCGGCGGGGCGACGGAGCGGTATCCGTGCAATCCCAATGGGTCCCCAAAGGGGATCACGGGCCTCACGACGGCCGACGGCCGCTTCACGATTCTGATGCCGCACCCGGAACGCGGGCTGAGGACGGTTCAGCTTTCCTGGCATCCGGATGGCTGGGGCGAGGATTCGCCGTGGATGCGGATGTTTCGCAACGCGCGCGCATGGCTTGGATGAAGGCGCCGCTTCCGACCGCCGCTTGAGGGAGATACTCGATGACGTTGACCGTTTACGCAATTGACGGTGTCACGCCGGTGGTCGACCCCACCGCTTACGTGCATCCGTCGGCAGTGCTCATCGGTGACGTGATCGTCGGCGCCGACTGCTACATCGGACCCGCTGCCTGCCTGCGGGGCGACTTTGGCCGCATCGATATTCGCGCGGGCGCCAACGTCCAGGACACCTGCGTGCTGCATGCGTTTCCCGGATTCCAGACCGTCGTCGAGGAAGGCGGACATATCGGGCACGGCGCCGTTCTGCACGGCTGCACCGTGGAGCGCAACGCGCTCGTCGGCATGAACGCGGTGATCAACGACAACGCGGTGATCGGCGAATCGGCGATCGTCGCGGCAATGGCTTTCGTCAAGGCCGGAATGATCGTGCCTCCCCGCATGCTGGTGGCGGGAATGCCTGCCAAGGTATTGCGCGCGCTCACCGCGCTCGAACTTGCCTGGAAGGCCGAGGGCACCGACAGCTACCGGCAACTCGCACGGCGATCGCACTCGACGATGCGAGCCACGGCGCCGCTCGCGACGCCGGAACCGGGCCGCAAGGCGCTCGATCTGCCCAGGATGTTGCCGCTGTCGGCGCTCAAGTCAGAGCAACGCTGATTCGCGCGGCGGCCCGGCGCTCGATCACGCGACGAGTCACGGGTGAGGTGCTAGTGGACTGTAACAACTGATTCTGGACTAATGCGGCGCGTCGGATCGAAGTACTTCCACTTCACGGTCCTGGGCGCCTTGTTGTAATGGCGTATGTAACGCATCAGCTTGCGTTTGAGGTCCGGTACTGACGTGAACACACCGCGGGCGATGACATCGCGCTCGATCTTGGCGAACCACAGTTCGACCTGATTGAGCCATGAGGAGTAGGTTGGAGTGAAATGCAGGTGAACGTTGCGATGCTCCGCCAGAAACGCATCGACGCGCTTGGTCTTGTGCGCCGAAAGGTTATCCGCAATGACGTGGATCTCTTTGCCTCTGCGCTGGTTCACCACGATATCCGTGAGAAACGCCACGAACTCCGCCGACGTATGCCGTTCCGCGGTCTTGCCCAACACCTCACCGGTCTTGGTGTTGAACGCGGCGTACAGCGACAGTGTGCCGTGGCGGTAATACTCGAAGCCATGTCGCTCGGCGCGTCCCGGCGACAGCGGCAACACCGGATCCTTGCGGTCAAGCGCTTGGATCGCCGTCTTCTCATCGACGCAGAACACTGCTGCGTGCGCCGGCGGGTTCAGGTACAGACCGATTACGTCTGCCGCCTTCGCTTCGAACTCCGGATCGTTGGAGGCCAAGTACCCATCAACCCGGTGCGGCTTCAAGGTGTGCTTCGCCCACACCCGCGACACCATCATGTGACTAACCCCCATGGCCGTCCCCAATTTGCGCGTACTCCATTGGGTCGAACCATCAGCCGGTTTCCGCTTCAACGTCCACTCCAGGATGCGGGCCTCCAAGCGCGGCGTCAGCACGGTCGCATTCTGACCGCGATGCCGGCTGTACAACCCAGCCACGCGTTCGGCGGCAAACCGCTTACTCCAGCTGTCGATGAAGCCTCGGCTGCACGGCAAGCGATCACAAATGTCATCCCACGTATGGCCCTCAGCCAACAGCAGAACCAGTCGCGCTCGCCGCGCATCTTCTGCGCGGCCAGTCCGACTGGTCGCCTGTTTGGTGAGTTCCATTCGTTCCGTTTTCGACAGACTGATGGCGTTCTCCATGAACGCCATTATAGTCTATAAATGGTTGTTACAGTCCACTAATACAAACGCACTAGATAATGTTACAAATATCGCAGGACGCGAGTACACTGCTGACGTGTCTTTCGTGCAGGAGTGTAGTCATGCGACCTCCGAGTCTGAATGTTGAGAATCCGGCAGCGAGGCAGGAATTGCTGGCCTTGGTCGAGCAAGTGCCTGGGGCCTGGATCGGGATGAAGGTGGCGGCGCTGTTGTTGGTCATGGAAGGGCAACGCCCCGGGTGGATCGCCGAGGTCCTCGGCCTGACCCGGATGAGCCTATCGCGCTGGATTCATGCGGTGAACGAGCAGGGTGTGCAGAGCTTGCTGCCGCAACCGAAGCCAGGGCGCCCGGCCGCGTTAACGGCCAAGGTGCGTCGCGAACTCGAGGCGCACTTGGAGCGCTCGCCGCAGGAGTTCGGGTTGAATCGCCTGCAGTGGGACGGGCCGACGTTGGTGACGCACTTGAAGCGACGCTTCGGCATTGCGCTGAAGGTGCGCCAGGCGCAGGTCTGGATGCATCAACTCGGCTACAGCATGAAGCGCGCCAGTCACGCCTACCTGCAAGCCCATACCGAGGATGCCCAACGATTCCAACGGGCTCTAAAAAAAACTGCAGCGCCTTGAGCCGAACGAAACCATCGTGTTCCAGGACGAGACTGGCTTCACCTAAGCCCGCGGCCTGCCCGTCGCGGCGTGCGTCGGACGCAGCGATGTAACCCGTGCCTGCGCGGACGATGATCTGGCCGGCGCCGAAATCCATGTACGAGTCGGCGACGGACGCAAGCTCGTGGCCGAGCGCCGCCAGGCCCGCCCGCAGTTCGGGGGACGCCGCGTACTCCAGATCGATCGACAGGCCGCCGTTGATCTTCCATCGAGGCGCGTCCAGCGCCGCCTGCGGATTCATTCCGAATATCAGCATGCGCACCAGCGTCTGCACGTGGCCCGGCGGCTGGATGGGTCCGCCCATCACACCGAACGTCGCGAGCGGCCCGCCGTCGCGCATGAGGAAGCCGGGAATGATGGTGTGGAACGGCCTCTTTCCGCCGCCGACCTCGTTCGGATGCCCGGCCTGGAGCGAGAATCCGGCACCGCGATTCTGCATGCTGATGCCGGTTCCGGGCACGACGACGCCCGAGCCGAAGCCCATGTAGTTCGACTGGATCAACGAGACCATCATCCCGTTCGCGTCGGCGGCGCCGAGGTAGACCGTTCCGCCTTTCGGGGGAACGCCCGGGCCGAAATCCCGCGCCCGGCTCCGGTCGATCAGCCGCGCACGTCCGGCGAGATATCCGGGGTCGAGCAGCGCGTGCGCTGGCACTTCCATGGCGAGCGGGTCGCTGACGTAGCGATGGACGTCGGCGAATGCGAGTTTCATCGCCTCGATCTGCAGGTGCTGGCAGGCAACCGAATCCGGCGGCAGCGAGGCGAGATCGAACGAGCGCAGGATTCCGAGCGCCATCTGCGCGGCGACACCCTGGCCGTTGGGCGGAATTTCGTGGACCGTCGCGCCGCCATACTCGAGTTCCAGGGGCGTGACCCAATCGAGCGTATGGGCCGCAAAATCATCGATCGTGTGGAGCGCCCCATGCGCTTTCGCATGCGCGACCATCGCTTCAGCCAGCTCGCCGCGATAGAACGCGTTGCCGTGCGTCGCCGCGATTCTCTCCATCGAGTCAGCCATTGCCGGACACGCAAACAGCTCGCCGGCAATGGGCGCGCGACCCTGAGGGAGGAAGCATTCGGCGAAGCCCAAGTCGCGCGGCATCACCGTCGCGGCGAGCGCCCATTTTTCGGCGATGATCGGCGAGACGGCGAATCCGTCGCGGGCATAACGGATCGCGGGTGCGCAAAGATCCGCGAACGGGAGCACGCCGTAGCGCTGCGACAACGCGGACCAACCCGAAACCGCTCCGGGAATCGTCACGGTTTCCCAGCCCCGCTGCGGCATGGCATCCCGACCGGAATAGCGAGCGGGCGTCACCATCGCGGGCGCGCGGCCGGAGGCATTCAGCCCCGTCAGTTCGGTCCCGTCCCAGACGATGGCGAACAGATCGCTGCCCAGGCCGTTGCTGCAGGGTTCGACGATCGTCAGCACGATCGCGGTCGCGAGCGCCGCGTCGACGGCGTTGCCGCCGCGCTGGAGCATTGCAATGCCCGCCTGTGTGGCGAGCGGCTGGCTCGTCGCGACGACGTTGCGGGCGAGAATTGGTTGGCGGCGCGAAGCGTAGGGGAGGCGCCAGTCGAAGTTCATCGTTGTATCGCTCCGCGAGCCGCCAGCGGCGTTGACGCCAGGGGCGCCTCCCTGCGTCGTCAGGTTTCTTCCACGAATACGTCTTCGCGCTTCCTGCGGATGTTGGGCGCGATGATGACGAGCAGAAGGGCTACGGCAACCAGCAGCATGACGAGCGACAAGGGGCGTGTTGCGAATACGGTCGGGTCGCCGCGCGAGAGCAGCATTGCACGTCGCAGGTTCTCCTCCATCAGCGGGCCGAGCACGAAACCGAGTATCAGCGGCGCCGGCTCGCACTCGAGCTTGTTGAACACATACCCAAGCAGCCCGAACGCCGCCGTGACGTAGACGTCGAAGGTGCTGTTCGACAGGCTGTAAACGCCGATGCAGCAGAAGAGCAGGATCGCCGGGTACAGCAGCCGGTAGGGCACGGTCAGCAGCTTGATCCACATGCCGATCAACGGCAGGTTCAACACGACCAGCATCAGGTTGCCGACCCACATGCTCGCGATCAGCCCCCAGAACAGCGACGGATTGGACGTCATGACCTGCGGCCCGGGCTGGATGTTGTGGATCGTCATCGCCCCGACCATCAGCGCCATCACCGCGTTCGGCGGGATGCCGAGAGTGAGGAGCGGGATGAACGACGTCTGCGCGGCCGCGTTGTTCGCGGATTCTGGGCCCGCGACGCCCTCGACCGCACCCTTGCCGAATTCCTCCGGGTGCTTCGAGACCTTCTTTTCGAGGCCGTAGGCGGCGAACGAGGCCAACAGTGCGCCGCCTCCGGGCAGGACACCGAGCAGCGAGCCTATTGTCGTCCCGCGCAGCACTGCGGGGATCGAACGACGGATCTCTTCGCGGTTCGGCATCAGCGACTTGAGCTTTTGCATCAGCAGATCGCGATCGCTCTTGTGCTCCAGGTTGACCAGAATCTCGGCAAAACCGAACAGCCCCATCGCAACGACCGCGGTTCCGATGCCGTCGGTCAGTTCCGGGATGCCGAAGGAAAACCGCGCGAGGCCCGAATTCACATCGGTGCCCACGATGCCGAGCAGGAGTCCCAGCACGATCATCGCGATCGCCTTCATCAGCGAACCGTGCGCGAGCACCACCGCGCCGATCAGCCCGAGGATCATCAGCGAAAAATACTCGGCCGGGCCGAACTTCAGCGCGAGTTCGGTCATCGGCAGCGCGAATGTGGCGAGCAGCAAAGTGCCTACGCAGCCGGCGAAAAACGAGCCAAGTGCGGCAATCGCGAGTGCCGCGCCTGCGCGGCCCTTGCGCGCCATCTGGTAGCCGTCGAGGCACGTGACCGCGGACGAAGCTTCGCCGGGCAGGTTGACGAGAATCGATGTCGTCGAGCCACCGTACTGCGCGCCGTAGTAGATGCCGGCCAGCATGATCAGCGCCGAAACCGGTTGCAGTCCGTACGTGATCGGGAGAAGCATCGCGATGGTCGCGACGGGACCGATGCCCGGCAGCACGCCGATGAGCGTGCCCAGTAGCGAGCCGATCAGCGCGTAGAGCAGATTGATCGGCGTCAATGCCACGCCGAAACCGACGCCGAGATTGGCGACGAGGTCCATCAGAGGACCCCTGCGAAGAGAAATGGCGGCCATACCGAGAACTGCAATCCGAGCCCCCAGATGAATACCAGCACCGCGCCGACGGACAGCACAACTCCCGAAACCAGCGCCTCCTTCCAGCGAAACTCGCTGCTTCCGGCGCTCGACACGACGATCAGCATCACGCCGGCCAGGATGAGACCGATGTAGAGACTAAGGGCGCCGAACAGCACGACGCTGCCCAGGACAATCGCCATCGGCTTGGGCGACCCGAACGAGATCGGCGACCCGTGGAGCTTCAATCCACGTAGTGCGATGACGAGTCCGAGGACAATGAGCAGGATGCCGAGGATGCGCGGGAAATAGCCAGGTCCCATGCGCGCCGCGGTGCCGAGCGGATAGCCACTGCCGATCGCGATGGCGGCGACGCCGAACGCGACGAACATCACTCCGGCAAAAAAATCCTTCGGGTGGCGGATGATCGCCATGCTCTCCTCCCTGCGCGTTGCGTCCGGTCGAAAGGTGGCGGAACGCTGTCGGGCGCAGACCGCACGATGCCCGGTTCCCGTCGTTGCCGCGCCGTAAGAATAGCATCGAACCGGCGGCGCGACAGGATCGCGCCGGCGCGCGATGCCGGAAAAAAGGCAGGCGTCGCGGCCTGCCTTTTTCCCACGACCACGCCCGTGGGCACCCGACGCGCGTGCCGCGTTACATGCCGTTCTTCGCGCGGAGATCCTTGAAATACTGGTCGAGTTGCTGGCCCTGCATCCGTTGCTGAAGCTGGGGCTTGACTTCGTCGAAGCCCGGCACCTTGGCTTCGCGGATGTCGTCGACTTCAATGACATGCCAGCCGAACTGCGTCTGCACCGGCTGCGTCGTGAACTTGCCCTTCGGCAGCTTGACCATGGCTTCGGAGAACGGTTTCACGAAATTGCCCGGGGCGTTCCAGTCGAGGTCGCCGCCGTTGGCCTTGGAGCCCGGATCCTTCGAGCGCTCGGCGAGCTTTTCGAACTTGTCGCCTTTCTGCAGCGCGACGATGATCTCTTTCGCGTCGTCCTCCTTTTCGACGAGGATGTGGCGAACCTTGTATTCCCGGTCGCCCATCTGCGTCTTGATCGTTTCGTACTCCTTCCTGAGCATGGCATCCGGAACCGGATTCGCCTTGACCCATTCGGCGACAAACGCGCGCACCAGCACTGTCTGCGACATCAGGTCCATCTGGTTCTTGACGTCGGCGTTCTTCTCGAGGCCTTTCTTCTTCGCTTCGCGGACAAGCAGCTCGCGCGTATTGAGTTCCTCGCGCAGCGCGTTGCGCAGCTCGGGCGTGTCCGGCTGTCCCTGCGCCAGGCGCTCCTTCAACAGGAAGTCGAAATAGACCTTCGGATAGAGCTCCTTGCCGGCGGTGCCGGCCGGAGCGGCCGCCTTTGCCGGCGCGGCGGCCTTGTCCTGCGCCTGGGCGGGGAGACCGGCGAGCGCAACGAGCATGGCGAGCACGGCAACGGTCACGGAATGCTTGATCATCGGTGATAAGTCCTTTGTGGTTGGGAAGGGAATTCGTCCGGCGTCAGCGCCTTGATGGAAAGCGCGTGGATCGGATGCGGCAGGAGGTCGGCGACCTCCCGCAGAACCCGCTGGTGCCGCGCAAGGCGCGGCAGCCCGGAGAAGCTCTGAGACACAATCAGCAGCGAAAAGTGCCCGGCGCCGCCCGCGGCACCCGCATGGCCCGCGTGGGCGGCGCTGTCGTCCGCAATTTCGAGCACCGACGGCGCCAGCGCGGCAAGACGCGCGCGCAGCGCGGCGGGCACATCGGCCACACCGGAGGTCGCGTGCGTCACGTCGGCTCCTCGCCCACGTGGCGCGACAGCGCCATGCCCTGCGCCAACGCAAAGGCGAGGAACAGCCCGATGCCGCCCCAGACCTTGAAGTTGACCCAGGTGTCCGTCGGGTAGTTGAACGCCACATACCAGTTCGCGGCGCCCATGAACGCAAAAAACGCGACCCACGACCACGTCAGGCGCGACCATATCGCGGCGGGGAGCGTGATGCCCTTCATCAGGTGGGCGAGCAGGTTTCGACGGAATACGAGTTTGCCGATGGCCAGGGTCGCACCAAAGAGGCCGTAGAGGACCGTGGGCTTCCATTTGATGAAAACCTCGTCGTGCAGCAGGAGCGTGGCGCCGCCGAAGACGACGATGACCGCGAGCGACAGCCAGTTGACGGCGGCTACGCGGCCGCGCTTCCAGAGCAGCCATGCGATCTGCGCGACCGAGGCGACGATGGCCACCGCCGTGGCGATGTAGATGCCCTGCCACTTGAACGCAATGAAGAAGAGGATGAGCGGAAAATAGTCGGCAAGCAATTGCATAACCGCCCATTATACCCGGTCGCGGGCGGGCGGCGCGGACCGCCGTTCGACTTCGCAGGCCCGGAGTCGCGCCGGGGCAGTCCTCGCCCGCCGCGGCTTGGCGCCGGCGTGCGCATCCGCGGGCTGCCCATTTCATGAAACGTACGACTATGGACCGCGCGGCGCGACCAGTCGGCGCAGGCGCGCCCAGTCGAACGCGGGGCCGGGATCCGACTTCCTTCCGCGCGCGATGTCGCTATGGCCCGCGATGCCTTCGATAGGGTGGCGCCGCACGACGGCCTTTACCAGCCGCGCGAGCATCGTGTACTGCGCGGAGGCGTAGGGCAGGTCGTCGGTGCCCTCCAGTTCGACACCAATCGAAAAATCGTTGCACGCGGCGCGGCCGTTCCACGACGAAGTGCCGGCATGCCAGGCGCGGTCGTTGCAGCTGACGAACTGGACGAGTTCGCCGTCGCGTCGGATGAGGAAGTGCGTGGAAACCCGCAGCTTTGCGATGGTCGCATAGTACGGATGCTGCGCGGGATCGAGTCGGTTCGTAAACAGCCGCGCGATCCCATCGCCGGCAAAAGTGCCGGGTGGGAGCGAGATCCCGTGAATGACGACAAGCGTCACCTCCGTTCCGCCAGGTCGCGCGTCGCGATTGGGCGACCGGATCTGCCGCGCTGCGTTGGCGTAGCCTAGCTCGTCGATAACAAGCCTCCGCGTGACGAGGCGGGCGGGCCGATGGCCGGCGCCTTGCGTCGGCGGGCGTGTGTGTGACCCCACGTGTCGGCGGCAGCGGTGTTTCGCCAGCGTATCGTCATCGCCAAGCCCGGCGCGGCCGAGGAGCTATGCCGCGCAACCCGCCAGGCTACTTGATGCCCAGCCGCTCCATTCGATAGCGCATGGCACGAAAGGTGATCCCGAGAAGCTTCGCGGCGGCAGTCCGGTTGAAACGCGTCTTTTCCAATGCTTCGTTGATCGCGGCGCGCTCGACGCGGTCGAGGTAGTCCTGCAGCGGCCATTTGTCCCCCGCCGTCACCGCGAAATCCGGATCGTCGGCGACAGGTGTCAGGTGCAGGTCCTCGGCGGTGATACGCTGCGGATCCGCCGCGAGCGAAAGCCCGCGCTCGAGAATGTTCTCCAATTCGCGCACGTTGCCTGGAAACGGGTAGCGCTCCAGCGCGGCATCGGCTTCCGGATCGAGACGTGCCGGGATGCCCCGCGACAGCTTGGCGAGGATCGCGTGCGCGATCAGCGGAATGTCCTCGCGCATTTCCCGCAACGACGGCATCGCCAGTTCGATGACGTGCAGGCGGTAGTAGAGGTCCTGCCGAAACTCGCCGGATTCGACCAGCGCCCCGAGCTTTTTGTGCGTCGCGCTGATGATGCGCACGTCGACCGGGTCCTCCTGCGTCGCTCCGACCTTGCGCACCTTCTTTTCCTGGATGGCGCGCAGCAACTTGACCTGCATGGCCAGCGGCAGGTCGGCCACTTCATCGAGGAACAGCGTGCCGCCGTTTGCGGCCTGGAAAAAGCCTTCGCGATCGCCCTCCGCGCCGGTGAAAGCACCCTTCTTGTAGCCGAAGAATTCGCTCTCCATCAGGTTCTCGGGTATCGCGCCGCAGTTGACGGCCATGAACGGCTGCTCGGCGCGCGGACCCTGCGAACGGATCAGTCGTGCTGCAAGCTCCTTGCCGCTGCCTGACTCCCCGTTGATGAATACCGGCGCCTGGCTCTTGGCGAGACGGTCGATGAGGCTGCGCACCTGCATCATCGCGGGTGACTCGCCGAGCAGCTGGTAACTCGATGCCGTCTGCGTCTTCTCGGGCACTTTCAGCGCCTGCTTGACGAGGGCGCGCAACTGCTCGAGCGCCACCGGCTTGGCGAGGTAGTCGAAAGCCCCCGCCTTGAGCGCGGCGACGGCGTTCTCGGCGCTGCCATACGCGGTGATCACGGCAACCGGAACGTCCAGGCCCTTCTGGTTGATGTGCTCGACAATGCGCAGGCCTTCGCCATCGGGCAGGCGCATGTCGGTGAGACAGAGGTCGAACGGCTCCTTGTCGAGCAGGCGGACGGCGTCGGCTACGGACTCGGCCCGGATCGTATCGAGCCCCATCCGCGACAGCGTGAGCTCGAGCAGCTCGAGGAGATCGGGTTCGTCGTCGATGACGAGCACCCTGGGTTGGCCACGAGTCTTGCGGGACATGGATTGCCTCTCATTTCGCGGCGGGATTCACCGCGCGTTTCATCGTCAGGCGGAAGTGGGCACCGGGCCCCTTGGGCAGCAGCTCGAGCGCCGCGCCATTGGCATCGGCAAGCTCGCGAGCGATGTACAAGCCGAGACCCGTGCCTCCCGGCCGGGTGGTGAAGAAGGGCTCGAAGATCTGCCCGCGCAATTCGGCGGGTATTCCCGGGCCGTCGTCGTTCAACTCGCAGATCACCGCGTCGCCCATGTACCCGGCGCGTGCCGAAATGCGGATGCTTCCTTCCTTCTTCTGGCAATGCTGCCACGCGTTGCGGACCAGATTCCAGACGATCTGGTTGACGTGCCCGCGGTCGAACAGGACCGTCAACTCGTCGGGAATCTGCATCACGACGCCGCCGGCAGGCATATTTTCGGCCTGCACGATTTCGTCGATCAGCGAACGCATGAACTCGCCACAGGCGATGACCTCCGGTTGCTGGCGATCGCGGCGGTTCAACTGCAGGACTTCACCGACGATGCGGTCGATCCGCTTGGCGTTGTTGCGGATCATGTTGAGCAGCCGCTGGCCTCCCGGGGCGACCGCGCCGTCCTCTTCGAGCAGCTGTGCCGCCTGATTGATCGCCGACAGCGGATTGCGAACTTCGTGCGCGATCGACGCGGTCAGCCTGCCCATGGCCGCCAGCTTCATCTGCTGGGCTTCGGTCTGCGCTCGACCCAGGTCCTCGAGATAGATCAGCGTCCCGCCGTTCAGTCCCGAACCTATCCGCACCAAGCGCACGCGCAGCAGCCGCTGCGTGGGCTCGACCTTGAACGGAGGCAGCGTCTCGGAATAATCCTCCTGCCAGCGCCGCCAGTAATCGTGCAGCGTGCCGCTGAACTCCGCGAGGCGCATCCCGCCGCGCATCCGGCCAAACCCGCCGAGCAGCCGCGTCACCTGTGCATTGTGGCCGCGGACGACGCCGTTGAGGTCGACGACCAGCACGCCGTCCTGCATGTCCTGGATGATGAGCCGGTTGACTTGCTCCAGGTTTGCGACATCGATGCCGCGCTGCGCGGCGAGATCTTCGGACGCCTTGGTATAGGCGCCTAGTGCCACGGCGACGCCCACCGTCGCAAAATAGCCGAAGCCGATCAATCCGGTCTGGAACGGCTGCGCACCGCCGATCTGGCCCTCGATCAACCGGTAGACGTCGAGGCCGAGGAGAATGACCGTTGCGAGCGCGGCATGGAAGAACGCGGTGCGCGTGCGCAGCAGCCAGCCGCTCGCGGCGAGCTGCGGGAAAAGCAGGATCGGCAACGAGCCGCCGGTTCCGCCGCCGGCATACATCACCAGCGCGATGCACACGACGTCGCCGACCAGGAGCGTCGACGTAAGCGGCGCCAATGCCAGCGGCAATGTGTCGCGCTGCGTCCACCAGAACGTGATCAGGCCGAACAGGAAATACACTGCCGCGGCGGTCACGAACGTGTTTGGCGTCGCGACCGCGAGCATCTTGAGGTCCAACAGCAGCGCCAGACCGAGCAGGGTCACGCCGCAGATCGCGCGATAGAGCCCGACGATCCAGAGTATCCGCCTCGCGGAGTCGCGCGAGGACACCGGCAGCGGCGGCTCGAACGGGGGAGCAGTGGGGCTGGGTTGCATCGGAAGGGTTATCGCAGCAGAGACCGGGTTCCGTCAACGATTCCCTGCGCATTCGGAGTCCGCGCAGGCATGTCCGCCGGGCGCCGCCTTCGCCTCGGCCTTGGGCAGAAATACGCCGCAGCGGACGCAGCGGACCATGGTATCAGCCGGCGGAGCGCCGCGACCGGCGGCCCGTCCGGACTCGTCCGCGCGGCGTTTGGCCTTGGTGGCGTTGAGGAGCCGCAGCCCGAACAACACGGCGAAAACGACGACGATCCAGAAAATGACCTTGCTCATGGCAGGCTTCGAATTACAGCACCTTGCCCGGATTGAGGATACCGGTGGGGTCGAACGCTGCCTTGATTCCACGCATCATGTCGACCTCGATCGGGCTCTTGTAGTGGACGAGTTCGTCCCGTTTTTGTTGGCCGATCCCGTGTTCCGCGCTGATGCTGCCGCCGTGCGCGGCCACGAGATCATGGACGATCCGGTTTGCAACGGGCGCATTGCCCAGGAATTTCTCTGGCGCGGTACCGGCGGGTGCCGCCAGGTTGTAATGCAGATTGCCATCTCCCAGATGGCCGAAGGTCACGAACTCGATTCCTGGAAGGGCCGCGGTCAGCGCCGCGGCGGCGGACTCGAGGAAGCGCGGAATCGCGGAGACGGGAACCGAGATGTCGTGCTTGATGTTCGGTCCGTCGCGCCGCTGCGCTTCGGCGATGTTCTCGCGGAGGGACCACATGGCCCGTGCCTGCTCGCCGGACTGCGCGACGGTTGCGTCCCGCGCCAGCCCGCGTTCGAGCGCGGCGCCGAGCGCGCGCTCGAGTTGCGCCGCGAGCGGCGAATCGGCGGCGCTGTCATCGGCCTGGACCAGTGCGTACCACGGATATCCGGGCAGCGGATCGGGGAGGGCGGCGAAGTGCTTCCGCGACAGCGCGAGCGAATGGGCGGACATCAATTCGAAGCCGACGAGGCGATCGCCGACGGCTTGCTTCAGGTCGTGCAGCAGCCCGACAGCCGACACCACATCGGATAGCGCGACGAGCGCCGTCGCGCGGGTCCTGGGCGCAGGAAAGAGCTTGAGGACGGCAGCCGTGACGATACCGAGCGTCCCTTCGGAACCGATGAAGAGCTGCTTCAGATCGTAACCCGTGTTGTCTTTCCGCAATGCTCGCAGGCCATCCCAGACGCGGCCGTCGGCGAGTACGACCTCGACGCCCAGGGTGAGGTCCCGCGCGTTGCCGAAGCGCAGCACCGCGGTGCCGCCGGCGTTCGTCGAAACATTGCCGCCGATCGTGCAGCTTCCCTCGGCGGCGAGCGATAACGGGAACATGAGGCCGGCCTCGGCGGCCGCTTGCTGGACGGCGGCGAGTGTCGCACCGGCCTCGACGGTCAGAGTCGCGTTGGCGGCGTCGACGCCGCGAACGCGGTTCATCCGCAGCAGTGACAGCACGATCGCTCTGCCGCCGGGATCCGGCGTCGCGCCGCCGCACTGGCCGGTATTGCCACCCTGCGGGACGATGGGCACGCCGGCATCCGCGCAGGCGCGAACTACGGCGGCGACTTCGCTGGTGCTGCCCGGGCGGACGACCGCCTGTGCCTGCCCGTGATAGCGGCCACGCCAATCCGTGAGGTAGGGGGCGACGTCGGCGGGAACGGTCAGGACCTGCGTGCTACCGACGGCCGCATCGAGCCGCGCCCGCAGGGTTGCGCGAATGTCCATGATGTACGACGATAATAGCCGAATCCCCTGCCTGTCGCACTCGATGCCCGGTGTTGCGGCCGATCGCATCCACGAGGAACCATGATGAGCCCTTCACCACCCGACGCGCCGCCCGGAGCGAGCGCGCTTCCGTTTACGCCGCAGGACGCCCTGGATTTCATGCAACGGATGTGGAATCCCTTTGGCGTGCCGGTGCCGGGATTCGATCCGCCCGGTGCAGCGACGTCGCCGGGTGCCGGGCTGGCCGCCGGCCTGCCGTTCCCGAATCCGGCCGCCATGTTCGCTACCCTCGATCCGGACGAACTCGACCGCAAGATCGGCGAGCTGTCCGTCGTCGAGGGCTGGCTGCAGATGAGTCTCAACCTGATGCAAATGAGCATCAAGACCATGCAGCTGCAGAAGGCGTCGCTCGAAGCGCTGCGCGGCTCGCCGGCACCCGCGAAGCCGCAGCCCGCGCGCCGGAAATCGTGACGCCCGGCGAAAGTACGAATTCCGGCCCTCGAAAGGTCCCATGAGCCTGCTCCTCTACTACGGTTCCGGTTCCCCGTACGCGTGGCGCGCGCAGCTGGCACTCGAGCACAAGGCGCTGCCCTACGAACTGAAGGTGTTGTCGTTTTCGGCCGGAGACACGCGCAAGCCCGGGTTTCTCGCGCTCAATCCGCGCCATCGTGTGCCGGTACTGGTAGACGGCGATTTCACGCTCTACGAGTCCAACGCGATTGTGGAGTACCTGGACGAAGCCTATCCGGCAACGGGGGCGAGACTTTTTCCGGGAGACGCCCGAACCCGCGCTCTCGTCCGGCGGCTCATCAGCGAAATCGACGACTACTTTGACGAGGCCTCCGAGCCGATACTCGATGAGGCGTTCTCGAAGAAGCCCGAAGAGCGCGATGCGCAGAGGATTGCCGATGGCCGCAAAGCGGTGATCGAGGAACTCGCGCTGTTCACGAAGTCGATGCGCGGTGACTTTCTTGCGGGCGCGCTGTCGGCCGCCGATTTCGCGTTCTATCCGCGCGTTGCATTCCTGAAGCGCTGCGAAATCAAGCTGCCCGATCTCAACGCCGACGCCATGCTGACGCCGGAGCTCAAGGCGTGGAGAGGGCGGATCGAAGCGCTGCCGTACTTCGAGCGGACGATCCCGCCGCACTGGAAGCAGAAGGGCTGAAGATGCGACTTACGACCACCGCGATGGCGGATGGGGGGGTGATTCCCGCCGAATTCGCGTTCGGCGCGATCGACCCGGCAACGCATGTGAAGCTTTCCGCCAATCGCAATCCCGACTTCGCGTGGACGGGACTGCCCGCAGGCACGAAGTCGCTGACCCTGATCTGCCACGATCCCGACGTGCCTTCGCGGGGCGACGATGTCAACAAGGAACGCCGCATCGTGCCGGTGTCGCTGCCGCGCGTGGATTTCTTTCACTGGGCGCTTGTCGACCTGCCGCCCGATGCGCCGGCAATTGCGCGCGGCGAGTTCTCCGACGGAGTCACGGCCCATGGCAAGTCCGGCCCCCACGCGCCACGCGGTGCGCGGCAGGCCGTCAACGACTACACGGGATGGTTCGCCGGCGACAAGGAGATGGCGGGACAGTATTTCGGCTACGACGGACCCTGTCCGCCGTGGAACGATGCGATTGTCCACCGCTATGTCTTCACGTTGTGCGCGCTCGACATTTCGCGGCTCGATGTTGCGGGCGTGTTTACGGGCGCCGATGTACGCCGGGCGATGGCCGGGCATATCCTTGGCCAGTCGGTGGTCATCGGCCGCTACACGCTCAATCCTTCCCTGAATCTCTAGATTCTCGAGCCGGGCACAGGCCCTGTTGTTCATTGCGGAGTCGGGTGACACCTTCGCAATCGCGACCGTCGTCCTCGCGAACGCGGGAACCCAGGGACGTTCGTCGATAACGACTGAGTTCCCGCGTTCGCGGGGAACGACGAGACTTCTGAAGCCTCGTCACTCTGTTTCGCAATGCTCAGCAGGGAGGCGGCGGCGAAATCCCGAGCCAGGCGTCGCGGCGCGTGCGAACGTCGGCGCCGATCGGCGCTTCGAGCGTCAGCCAGCACGTGTCGGGTGGCGCTTCCGCCAGCCGCAGCTTCGTAACGATGAGTTCGTCGCGGCGAAATGCGTGGACGGGGACCGAGGTGCCGGCGTGGCGGTTCTTCAGCACGCTGTCGATCGTTGCTGCCGAGGCGCGCAGGCCGTCGATCGCGACAATCGCGTCGCCTCCGGCAAGGCCGGCGTGTTCCGCGGGGCCGCCACTGAAGACGTGCTCCAGAGTGGGCTCCCTGCCGCCGGTCACCGTGGCGCCCAGCCACGTCCGTCGGGGAGCTCCTGCGTCGTGGGTTGCGTGTTTCGACGGCTTGCCGCCGCGGTCGCCGTCGCCGTCGCCGGGCCGCACTTGCAGCTTGACGCCGAAATCGTGCAGCAGATCTTCGAGCGGCACGTCTTCGGTACCGTCCACGTACAGGGCGAAGAACGCACCAAGATCGCGGCCGGCAATCTCCGAGGCGATGGCCGCGAAGCCATCCTCCGGAACACCCACGCCGGTCTGCCCGTGGCGCTGCCAGAGCACGCGCATCACCCTATCGAGCGAGGATTCCCGCTGCCGCAGCGTGAGGTCCAGCGCGAGCGCGACCAGCGAACCCTTCGCATAGTAGCTGACGACGGCGTTCGGCGTGTTTTCGTCCCGCCGGTAATACTTGATCCACGCATCGAAACTGGATTCCGCAAGACTCTGCACATGACGCCCGGGGTTGCGCAGCACGGCCGTGATCGTGCGGCCGAGCAGTTCGAGGTAGTCCTTGGGCTCGATGACGCCGCTCCGCACCAACGCGAGATCGTCGTAATAGGACGTGATGCCCTCGAACGCCCAAAGTTGTCGCGTATAGCTTTCGCGGGCGAGATCGTAGGGCGCGAAGGCGGCCGGCTTGATCCGCTTCACGTTCCAGCTGTGGAAGTATTCGTGGCTCGCAAGGCCCAGAAAACTCCTGTAGCCGTCGTCGACAACGGTCAGGCCGGGCGCAGGCAGATCGTCCCGCCGGCATATTAGGCTCGTGCTGGCGCGGTGTTCGAGGCCGCCGTAGCCGTCGGTCGTCGCGGTCACCTGGAAGAGGTAGCGGTCAAAGGGCGCGCGGCCGCCCGGCGCGCCGGCGAAGAGGTCTGCCTGCCACTGGCATACGCGGGAAAGGTCGCGCGCGATGCGATCGAGATCGGCATGGCAACGGCCGCTGAAAGCAATGTCGTGCTGCGCGTCGCCCGCGAAAAACGACACCAGCGCGAAATTCGCCAATTCGATCGGGTGGTCGATCAGCTCGTCGTAGCTGCTGGCGCGATAGGTGCCAAAACCGTAATCGGCGGCGCCGTCGCGCGGCAGCGTCGTGGCAACGCGCCAATCGCGCTGCGCTGCGCCTGCGGGAGCGATGATATCCAGCATGCACGGACGATCGCCCCGGCCTTCCGGGCACAGAAACATCGAGGGCCCGTTCACATACCCGCGCGTCGCGTCGAGATAGGCCGCGCGGACGGACATGTCGAACGCGTAGACATGCGCAATCACGGTCAGCGGGCTCGTGCATGGCGCCGCCACCCAGACGTCCTTCGCCGCCTTGGAAACGGCTACCGGCGCGTTGCCCGCTTCCGCGCGTACCGTGACGAAATGCCGGGCGAACTCGCGTATGAGGTAGCTGCCGGGAATCCACGCGGGCAGAAAAAAACGCTGCCCGGAGGGCTCGGGATCCGCAACCGTGCAGCGCACCTCGAACAGGTGCGCATGCGGGTCCAGTACCGCAAGACGATAGCGCGTGATCATCGGCATGGCGACATTCGCCTCGTCCGCCAGGATTCTGTCGCGGACGCATCGGGAACGGCAGCGCAGATCGCGGACGGCGTGCTTACGAGAGTGGCGGGCCCGATAGTGGCCGCCGATTGTAACGCGACAAGATGTCGGTGCAGGGACGCGGCAGTCGACGAAGTCTCTGAAGTCCGTTGCGCGGGCAGTTCAAACGGCCCGGAAACACTGGCGGCATGCGCGCGCCTCACGGCTCAGCCGCCCGCCGCAGTACCGGCAGGCGCGATACAGGGTTGACGCCCGGCGCCAAATCGCCAGCGCCACCAGAATCAGTGCCAACGTCCCGACAGCGCCGGCTATGACGGTGTCGGTCAGCCACGCGCGATCCGGCGACGACGTCGCGCGACTGGTATCGATTTGCGATTCGGCGCCCGTCGTGCGTACGACGGCAACGCTTTGCAGTGGCCGATAGGAGTCCCTTCGGACCTGCGGAGTGCCGGTTTGTGCCGGCTGGATTGTCGGACGCGCGCGCGCGGACGGGGTACCGGGTGCGAATTGATGCGCACAGGCGGCGATTTCGGCGTTGCCGCGAAGGGAGAGGCACTCGTCAGGACCGGCCGCGGCCGTGGCTTTGGCGAACGGGACGATGATCGTCAGGGCCAGTGCCCATCCGATTCGATGACATTGTTTCATAGCGACCTCTCCGGTGCGACGGACGGCAGCCGGGTCGAAATCCGGCAGCCGGGAGATGACAACGGCCCGAACCTAGGGTCGTCGCATCCCCACTTGCCCATGGAGAAGCAAATGGCGTACCAGAAGGTATTATGCGGGGGTCGGTGGTGGCGTTCCGGTGTTCCGCCCGGAACGAAATGCCCGAGTGGCGGACCATGGCGGGGGCCCCGGAGACGGATCGAACGTCGGACCGGTCGCTTGGAATGCGCGCAATCTACGCCGGGGTCGATGGTTCGGGCGGCGGATCGTCCCGCTTGCGGTAGCGCGGCAGATCGGTCAATGCGGTGGTCGGGGTATCGTCCTCGGTGCAACTGAACAGGTGCTCGTGCCCGCTGGGCTTCGTGCCGACGCCGACGCGGTCCGTGTTCCGGTATCGGCCGAGACCGGCGTCCACCATGACCCAGACCGTGTCGCCGCTGCGGATGAGGTTGGCAACGTCGGCGCACACAAGCCGTTCGCCGTGCGTAATGGCAAACCCGCCCTCGGGCTCCTGCCGCACGACCTTGCGCAGCCGCACCTCGTCGATGTCGTCGAGGGCCGCGTTCCAATGAATCGCGCTGATGCCGTAGTGGCTCATATTCGCGATGCCTAGTTGTGGCGCCCCGGGCCGGAATCGAACCGGCGACCTCTCGCTTAGGAGGCGGGTGCTCTATCCACTGAGCTACCGGGGCGGCGCAGGGCAGATTCTAGCTCCACGGGAGGGAGACCCTTTGGGCTTTGCGAAGCATCCTAGACCGTTCGAATCCCGTTCGGAAACAGTATTCTAAGGGTGAATCCCACCTCGGCGGAGGGAAATGCTCTATCCACTGAGCTCGCAGGGCGCGAGTGCGTGATCTTACCGGATCGCCGTCGGCGGCCTACACTTCGACGGTCTTTCCCGATCGCCTCTGCCCGTGCTGCAACGCCTGCTGACTCTCCTTTCGACTGCCGATGCGATGGCGCTCGCGGCGTTCTTCGGCGGCTGGACTTACTACAGCTGGTATGCGGATCGCGCCGCGCGTGACGCGAAGGGTTTGCGCGGCATCACGCATGGTCACCGCGTCGAGTGGGCGCGGCAGATGGTTCGCCGCGAGAATCGCATCACCGATGCGTCGCTGATCGGCAATCTGATGAACAGCGTGTCCTTTTTCGCGAGCACGACGATCTACATCATCGCCGGCCTCATTGCGGTTGCGGGTACGCTGGACAAGCTGATGAGCTTTACCGAGGACCTGCCGTTCGCGCGCGTGCAATCGAGGGAGCTCGCCGAGGCGAAGATCTTCCTGCTCACCGGCATCTTCATCTTTGCGTATTTCAAATTCACGTGGGCGTTGCGGCAGTTCAATTTCCTGTCGATACTGATCGGCGCCGCGCCCTCGTTGCGCGAGCCGGGGGACGTCCTCGATCGTCACGCCGAGAAGTTTGCGACGGTGAATACGCTCGCCGGCGACGAATTCAACCGCGGCATCCGTGCGTACTATTTCGGATTCGCCGCGCTTGGGTGGTTCGTGCATCCCGGTTTTTTCATCGCGATGACGCTTCTGGTGCTGCTCGTGCTCTGGCGGCGCGACTTCCGGTCGCACACGCTGCGCGCTCTCTCCGGTTGATGCGCTACGACGCCACGCGTTGCACCGCTTTTCTGCGCGGGCAAGCGACGAGATGGTCGTTGACGAGGCCGGTCGCCTGCATGAACGCATAGATGATCGTCGATCCGACAAAGCGGAAGCCGCGGCGCGAAAGATCCCTGGCCAGCGCATCGGATTCGGCGGTCTTGGCCGGCACGTCGGACAGCGTGCGCCGGGGAGTCTGCATCGATTTGCCGCCGACAAATCCCCAGACATAGCGGTCAAAGCTTCCGAACTCGCGCTGCAGGTCGAGAAATGCGCGCGCGTTGGTGACCGTGCTTTCGATCTTGAGGCGATTGCGCACGATGCGGTCATTGGTCAGGAGCCGCTCGACATCGCGCGCGTCGAAGCGCGCGATGATCGCGGGGTCGAAGCCGGCGAATGCCTCGCGGTAGCCATCGCGCTTGTTCAGGATAGTCGACCAGGCGAGGCCGGCCTGCGCGCCTTCGAGGATCAGGAACTCGAAGAACACGTGGTCATTGTGCACGGGCACGCCCCATTCGCGGTCGTGGTAGGCGGCGTAAAGAGGACTGCCATCGGCCCAGGGGCAGCGTTTGATGGTCACCGGCATGACCTGTCTGGCGGCGCGAGACGCGCTACGATTATCGGCGCGCGCTGCGCCGGTGTACATGGCAGAATCGGCGCGTGCTTGCATGGCTCCGCTCCGACATGCCGTTTCCGCCGATCGAAACCGCGCTCCGCGATCCGAACGGTTTGCTGGCGGCGGGTCCGGATCTTTCGACGCCACGCCTGCTCGATGCGTATCGCCGCGGCATTTTCCCGTGGTACAGCGCGGGCCAGCCGGTGCTTTGGTGGAGTCCCGATCCGCGCATGGTGCTTCCGGTCGACGAATTCCGACTGGCGCGCTCGTTGCGCAAGGTCGTCAGGCAACAGCGATTCGACGTGCGGATCGACACGGCATTTCGGACGGTCATGGAGCGCTGCGCGGGCGCGCCGCGGGCCGGGCAGGGTGGCACCTGGATAACGCCGGAAGTCATCGATGCCTATTCGAAGCTGTACGTCGATGGATTCGCCCACTCGGTCGAGGCATGGCGCGAAGGGCGGCTGGTCGGTGGCCTCTACGGCGTGGCGATCGGCAGGATGTTCTTCGGCGAATCGATGTTCGCAGATGAAACAGATGCGTCAAAGGTGGCGTTCGTTCACCTGGTCGCGATGCTCCGTGCCAGGGGATACCCCCTCGTCGATTGCCAGCAGGAGACCGAACACCTGGCATCGTTCGGCGCGCGTCCGATTCCGCGCCGCGAGTTTGCCGAACGACTTGCCGCGTTGATACACTCGCCCGCGCCGGGGGGCATTTGGGCGCCCCTGCCGGCGACGGACCCGCTCGAGTGACCAAACTCAACGACCTGCCGCTCTCGTCGCTGCAGTTTTATGCGACGGCGCCGTATTCGTGCAGCTACCTGCCGGGCCGTGCCGCCCGATCGCAGGTGGCGACCCCCAGCCATCTGATCGATACGCGCATCTACGGCGAACTGGTCCAGGGTGGCTTTCGCCGTAGCGGTGCCTTTACCTACCGCCCGTATTGTGATCACTGCCGTGCTTGCATACCCGTAAGGGTCCCGGTCGAGAGCTTCCGGGCGAATCGCACGCAGCGGCGCTGTCTCCGGAGTTACGCGAACTTATGCGTAATTAGACAAAATTTACGGTTTGATAGCGAGCATTACGCACTTTACCTGAGATACCAGCGCGACCGGCATCCAGGCGGTGGCATGGACCAGGACAGTCGCGAGCAATACCAGCACTTCCTGCTGCAGAGCAATGTCGACACCGACCTCTTCGAATTCCGCGACCAGGGCGTGCTGCGGATGGTGAGCCTCATCGACCGTTTGGCGGACGGGTTGTCCTCCGTCTACACGTTTTTCGAACCGGGCGTGGCCGGTGCGAGTTTCGGTACCTACAGCGTCCTTTGGCAAATCGAGCGATGCCGTTCGATCAGGTTGCCCCACCTGTATCTCGGCTACTGGATCGCCGAAAGCCGGAAGATGGCCTACAAGGCGACGTTCCGGCCCATCGAGGGGTTCGTCGACGGTACCTGGCAGCGAATGCCGGCCGCCTAGCAGACTGCACGTTGTGCCCGGGATTTCCGTGTTCGCGGTATCTCGCGAGGGCTTGGCTCGTCCCGACGTGCTTGCAAGCGCCTCCGAAGGGCGTCCCGATTTTCCTTGCGATTCAAGGACAAGATACATCAACAAATATGTAGCCCACAATATGATGATCACATAGGTGCTGAGCTTTGAGGCATTGGCACAGCCATTGGATTCGCGAGCCGCCGATCACCGCTGGGCCACGGAACCGAATCCCGAGCAGCGCCCGACGCTTGCAACGCGTTTCTGCACTGACTTGGAAGTTGTGCAGGATCAAGGAAAAGGGGCTGTCTCTTTGACCGAATTCTCGTGTACAGTACATTTAGGCAGAGTTGCGGAACATTAAGGGGGGCGTCCGCAGCATCCCATTCCTGCCGCCAGTGGCGACGACGAACTAATGGGGTTCGTTCGCGCGCCGCGTTACAAATCCCCTCGAGCACGTTCACCTTTGGAGACAGGCCATGAACGCAATTGTCGAATTTCCCGCCCTCGCAAGTCTCGATCGGATGAAGCAGTTCGATCTCGATTACGATCCCGAGTTGCGTACTCTGTTCTCGTGGATGAAGCCCGCGCCGCGCCCGTGCTTCAACGCGGAATTTCTGGAAGATGTCGTTCGCTTCGAAGGCATGCTCGAGGAGCATCAGGGCTGGATCGCGTATCGCGGTCAGCCGCACCGGGTGGATTGCGCCGTGTTCGGGAGCCGCATCGACGGCGTATTCAATCTCGGCGGCGACCTCTCGATGTTCATCCAGTCGATCGTGCGCAAGGATCACGACCAGCTGATGCGCTACGGTCATCTTTGCGTCGACAACATGCTTCGTCGCATCGATGGTTTCGGTGCCGACATCGCCACGTTCTCCCTTGTCCAGGGCAAGGCGTTCGGTGGGGGCTTCGAATGCGCGCTCGCCAGCGACGTGATCGTCGCCGAGCGCTCGGCGACCTTTTCGCTGCCCGAGGTGCTGTTCAACATGTTCCCGGGCATGGGTGCGCTGTCTCTGCTCGCGCGCCGCATCGGCCTGCGCAAGGCCGAGGAAATCATCATGGGCGGCCAGGTATATACCGCGAGGGAAATGCACGATTTCGGGATCGTGGATGAAATTACCGAGGACGGCGCAGGCGAGGACGCGGTGCGGAGGATGATCCGCAGCCGTCAGAAGCGGCATAACAGCTATCGCGCGATGGCGCGTGCCAAACGCGAATATCAGCGCGTGCCGCGCGAGGAAATGCGCGCGATCGTCGGCGTATGGGTGGAAGCGGTTCTGAAGCTCGAATCGCGCGACATGCGCATGATGGCGCGCCTGGTCAAAGCTCAGGATCGACTGATGACGCAGGCACCGGAAGAGGTCGTCGTCGAGGAACTCTTCGCACCGGTCGCCGCGGTGAGCAACGCGTAGCGCAGGACGCCATCTAGAGCGATACGCGGTGTTTGCTTTCGGTGTAGCTGTTGAGCTCCGCGAGCGTTGCGTCGAAGCAGCGGCGCATCTCCGTTCCCTTTTCGGTCAGCTGGCCTGTCTGGCCTGAAGCAACGGAGGCGTCGAATTCGTCGCAAAGCGCACCAAGCTGCCGGGCGCCGATTCCCACGGCGGCACCTTTCAGCGCGTGCATGAGGTCGCGGACGGCCCCCCATTGGCCGGATGCGAGAGGGGCGTCGAGACGAGCGAAGATCGTCTCGACGTCGGTTCTGAAACCGCGAAGCAGCTTGGCCAGGAAAGCGGGGTCGCGGGCGATGCTCTCGACCTCCGCCATCCGATCCTGATCGACGAGCGGCACGGCGCCCATGTTCGCCGGCGCGGGCGGGCGCGCCGC
This sequence comes from uncultured beta proteobacterium, assembly GCA_963726775.1. Taxonomy (GTDB): domain Bacteria; phylum Pseudomonadota; class Gammaproteobacteria; order Burkholderiales; family Casimicrobiaceae; genus CAIWHR01. The sequence continues at coordinate 536,349 of CAVSDL010000009.1, read as the reverse complement.
CGGCGCCGGCATGCGGGACTTCCGCCGCGCCAGGCGATCGATCGCGTGAAGCAGTGTCGCTGCATCGAACGGCTTGCCCATGAATTCGTCGGCGCCCGCGGCGCTGGCGCGATCACGAGCTTCCACGGTTACCGAGGCCGACAGCACGATGGCCGGCAGGCGTATGCCGCTCGGCTCCATCACCCGGATCGCCTGGATGACCTCCAGCCCCGAGCGCTGCGGCATGTTGAAATCGAGAACCGCGATGTCGGGAGCTTCCTGCTCGTAGAGGTCGAGTGCTTCCTCGCCGTCGCTGGCGAGAATGACGGTGTGGCCGGCGTGCTCCAGCAACCTGCGGATGATGGCCTGATTGGTCGGATTATCCTCGGCGACCAACACCTTGAGCGGGGGACGCTGCTGCTTCAGCACCAACGCCAGGTCGATGATCTCGGCGCCCTCACGGCTGGTGCTCGCCGTGGCGGCGTGAATCGCATTGGCAAATACCCGGGCCGGTACGCTCGACGGCAACGTGCACGCGTCGCGAATGCTGCGCACCCGCGCCGTGTCGACAACCGATAGCGGTTCCTGCGCGACGTGGATCAGGGCGACCGGCCGTTCGCCCAGCCGCTGTATGGCCGCCGTGAACGCGGTACAGGCAGCGTCGACGCTTGCGGCCACGACGATCGCACGGATGTTCGCGCCGGCCTCTCGAATGGCGTCGACGCGGCGGCCGACCGCGGCTGCCGCCGGCAGGATCTCATAACGCCCCCCGGCGGCCTCGACGAGCGGGCGCACGCGCGCAATCGCACTCGCGTCACCGACCAGCAGGGTCAATTCGTCGTGCGCCACCACGGACTCGACACCGGCGTCGGCCGACGGCGCATCCTTGAGCAAGGGGAGCTCGAACCAGAAGGTGCTGCCCTCGCCGAGCTTGCTTTGCACGCCGATCGTGCCGCCCATCAGTTCGACGAGCTGCTTCGCAATGGTCGTGCCGAGCCCTGTTCCGCCGTAACGCCGCGTGGTCGAATCGTCGGCCTGGGCGAAGCGTTCGAAAATCAGGCCCAGCGCATCCTCGCGGATGCCGATGCCCGTGTCGCGTACTTCAAAGCGCGCCGTGACGCCTCCCGAGGTTTCCTTGAGCTGCTCGACAGCCAGTGTCACATCGCCGCGACTGGTGAACTTGACGGCATTGCCGAGCAGATTCAACAGCACCTGCCGAAGGTGGTGCGAGTCGCCACGGAGACGATAGTCGAGCATGGGATCTACGACCGCGCGCAATGCCAGGCCCTTCGCCTGCGCGTGCGGCCGCAGGAGCTGAACCAATCCGTTCAATGTCGCATGCAGATCGAACGGCGCGACTTCGATCGCCAATCGGCCCGCCTCGATCTTGCTGATGTCGAGCACGTCGTCGATCAGCGAGCGAAGCACCGAGACCGAGTGGCGCATCAGGCGTGCCAGCTCGCCCTGCTGAGGCGAAAGTTCCGTTGCCTGGAACAGGTCGACGACGCCGACGATGCCGTTGAGCGGCGTCCGCATTTCGTGACTCATGTTGGCAAGAAAGGTCGTCTTGGCGCGGTTGGCCTCCTCGGCGCGCGCGCGCGCTTCGTGGATGCGTTTCAGCAGGGTAGATACGTACAGCGGCAGCACGATCAGCGCGATCAGGAGGCCGATTCCCTCGGTGCGATGCAGGCGCCAGTAGGGCACGAACAGGAGCGCGGCGACGAATCCCGCCAGACAGAGGGCCTGGCACCGGAACAGATAGCGGCGGCCGAAGCGGAAGCCGTTGCCGAACGTGATGAACAGGTAGACGCCGATCATCGACACGCCGTTCTCGCCGGCGAGCCAGACGTAGAAGGTAGCGCCGCCCGCATCGGACAGCATGCCGATCAGGCGCCGGGTGGCGTTCGCCGCCGGAAACACGCAGATGCCGGCGAAGATGCCCACGGCGATCGCGAAAAACCCGGCGAGGCCGATCGCGATCTGGAACTCGAGGTCGGACCATCCGTCGGCCGGGCCGATGTACAGGGTGATGTACGCGAGCACCAGGCCGATGATCACGAGCCGCAGGATGGCCTGCTCGTGTTCGCTGTCGGTACGGGCGGCGAGCCGATTCTTGAGGTAGGTGAAGGCGTTCATCGGGCGCAATGGTGCCCGGCGCGGAGGAATCGCGGGGCGGTTGCCGAGAGGATGCAAGTCCTGTGCCATACAAGGACTTCCAGGCGCGGCTGCAGCGAAAAACCCCGACGCGCCCTCCAACTAGCGAAGCATCATACGCCGCGAACGGCGCTCTGCACGAATACCCCGGCGCCAGCGCCTGGGTACGACGTCCTGGGGCGGTTCGCCCGTCGATCGGCGATACGAAATGCCGATATCGGGCCGGGATCTGCTGGCGCCGAGATGCCGGAATGCCGCGCCGAGCAGGGAAGTGACGCGTGGCGACCAGTCCCCGGGGCGGTTGTCTCCTTGGGGAATCCGAGCCGCTGGCTTGCGGACGACACCGACTCTGGCATTCTATGCGGTGCCGGCAGGTGCGCGCTGCTACGGCAGGTGCATTGCGATGGCCACGACTCAGGCGTTTTCCCTGCCCACTTCCGACGGCGTGGTGCTTGCCGCGACGTTGTATGCGCCGGAACGCCCACCGGCGTCGGCGACGATCGTGGTGATCAACGGCGGCGCGGGCATTCCGGCAAGCTTTTACGGTCGCTTCGCGGCGGGTCTTGCCGACCGAGGTCTGGCGACCGTGACCTACGATTACCGTGGCATCGGCCGTTCGCGACCGCCGTCGTTGCGCGGCTACCGGGCGACCATCACGGACTGGGGACAATTCGACGCGCCCGCGGTGCTTGCGTGGGCGCGCGATCGATATCCCGGCCGCGTACGCGCAGTGATCGGCCACAGCGTCGGTGGATTTCTGGCCGGATACGTTCCGGACCCGGCATTGATCGGTCGACTCGTCCTGATCGGCGCGCACAACGGCTACTGCGGCGACTATGCCGCATGGTCGCGCCCCATGATGTGGACGCTCTGGCACGCGTTGATGCCCGCGGTGACGCGGGTTTTCGGATATTTCCCCGCGCGCCTGTTCGGATTGCCGGAAGACCTGCCCGCCGGCGTAGCCTTCGACTGGGCGGCGCGACGGCGCCCGGGCCTGGAGACGAGCTACCGGCTGCCCGATGGCACGCCCGACCGCGAGCGCATCGCCGCTGCCGTCGCGCGCTTTCACGCGCTCGAAGTCGATGCGCTTGCGGTGACTTCGACCGACGACCCGTTTGCGACGCCGGCGGCGACAGCGCGCATGCTGGCGCTCTTCGACGGCTGCCGCTTCGAGGAACTCCGGATCGATCCGAAGAAGTCGGGACTGCCCAGGATCGGCCATTTCGGCTTTTTCCGTTCGCAGGCCCGCGATTCGCTTTGGCCGGTCGTCGGCGATTGGCTCCTTGCCGGTGCACGCGACGGGGCGTTGGATACGCTGCCGCGTGCGGACGTGACATTTGCGCAACACCGCTGACCACGGCGCGCGACGGGCGCTAAAGGGCGGGTCGCCAAATCCATGTAGACTACGACGGAATCTGGCGTTGGGCTTGGTTATCGAGCGGCGCGTGCCCGGCCCGATGGCGTCCGCGTGGCTCGCCCTTGCAATAATCCCGCTCTAGTCGCGGGCTCGCGCCTTGAGCCGCGCCCGAATCGCCCCCCCGTCGCACGCGCGAACATAGGCACGACAGGCTCCTAAACCATGCCCAGCACCATAACGGGCACCGGCCGATATCTCCCGGCGCAGGTGCTGACCAACGACGAAATCGCTCGGACCATCGACACCAGCGATGCGTGGATCCGGTCAATGACCGGGATCAGGCAGCGGCACATCGCGGCGCCGGACGAGCAGGCGTCCGACATGGCGCTTGCCGCTTCGCGCGAGGCGCTGGCCGCCGCCGGAATCAGCGCCGTCGACCTCGACATGATCATCGTCGCGACGATCACGCCGGACATGATATTTCCTTCGACTGCGGCACTGCTGCAGGCGAAGCTCGCCGCGAGGCCGGTTCCGGCCTTCGACCTGTCGGCGGCATGCTCGGGATTCGTGTACGGAATCACGCTGGCCGACGCAATGGTATCGAAAGGGGCGGCACGGCATGTGCTGGTCGTCGGCGCCGAGAAGATGTCGCGGCTGCTCGACTGGAAGGATCGCTCGACCTGCGTGCTGTTTGGCGACGGAGCGGGTGCCGCCATCGTTTCCGCCGCCAAACACCCCGGCATCCGTACGGCGCATCTGCATGCCGACGGCAGCCAGCCGGCGGTGCTGAATTGCGCACCCAACCTCGGACGCCCCTACATCTACATGGATGGCGGCGTCGTCTTCCGTTTCGCGGTGCGCGGAATCGTAGAAGCCGCCGAGGAAGCGCTGGCAGCGACGGCAAAATCAGCCGGTGACGTCGACTGGTTCATCCCGCACCAGGCCAATCTGCGCATCATCGAAACCGCGGCGCGCAAGCTCAAGCTGCCGCTCGAGCGCGTCGTCGTGTCGGTCGATCGCCATGCGAATACGTCGGCGGCGTCGATCCCGCTGGCCCTCGACGAGGCGGTGCGCGACGGCCGCATCGTCGCAGGCCAGCACGTGCTCATGGTCGGCGTTGGCGGCGGATTTACCTGGGGGTCGGTGCTGATCCGCTGGGGCTGACGTGCGGCTGCGGCGAGCAACGGTGTTGCGGCGCGCCCCCTTCGCGGCCGGAATTCCCGGCAATGCTGCCGGGTTCGGGGCGGGATCGGTCAGTCCGCGAACTCGGTGAAGATCGCGTCGATCCTCTTGGGGTCGCCGAGGAAGGCGTCGACGCATTTCGAATCGAAGTGCTTGCCCCGTTGCGCCTTGAGGTAGTCGATGCCTTCCGCTACCGGCCAGGCATGCTTGTACGGGCGCTCGCTGACCAGGGCGTCGAAAACGTCGGCAACCGCCACGACGCGCGCGACGATCGGGATGTCGTCGCCGTGGAGGCCGTTGGGATATCCGGTGCCGTCGTACTTCTCGTGGTGGCCGAGCGCGATGATCGCGCCCATGCTGAGGTACTTCGACGGACTGCCCTTGAGGATGTCGTAGCCTATGCGCGGGTGCGTGCGCATCACTTCCTGCTCGGATGGACTCAGCGGTCCGGGCTTCAGCAGCACGGAATCGGGGATGCCGATCTTGCCGATGTCGTGCATCGGGGCGGCGACCTCGATGACGTGGACGGCGTCGGCCCCCAACCCGAGATGCTGCCCGATCAGCGCCGAATACTTGGCCATCCGCGTCAGGTGATTGCCGGTCGTCTTGTCGCGGAACTCCCCGGCCTTCGCGAGCTTGGCCAACGTCTCCAGCTCGCGTTCGTGAATCTCGGCGATGGATTTGTCGACCTGGTATTGCAGCACCCGTGCCTGGTCGGACAGGACGATTTTGTGCCGGCGCAGATCCAGGAGATTGGCGCAGCGCGCGCGCGTCTCGTGCTCGTCGAGCGGCTTGATCAGAAAGTCGGTGGCCCCCGCTTCGAGCGCGTCGTAGCGGATCTTGCGATCATCGACGACCGTGATGACGACAATGGGCACGTCGACGCAGTGCCCGAGCCCGCGGATCTGTTTGACGAGTTCGATGCCGTCGAATTCGGGCAGCTTGTAGTCGGTGAGGACCATGTCGACGCGATTGCTGCGCGCAAACTCCAGGGCACGGCTCGGCGTATCGAAAAGCTCCAGATTGAGCTTGCCGTCGATCTGGCGGACGATCTCGGCCAGCAGCAGGCGGCTGCTGAACAGGTCATCGATGATCAGCACCGTATTGCGCTGCGCACGCGCGAGCGCCAGCTCCGAAATCACTCCGGCCGGGCGAGGTTGCGCAGCACTCATGGGATTCTCCTTTGACTCGGCGTTGCAAGTCCTTGACAAAGCAAGAAATATACCTCGACGGGTCGCCGCGTCCCGTTGGTGCGGTCGTTCGGAGGCGTCGACAACGCGGCGGGCGCGCCGTAGCGGACGTGCGTCGCGTACCGCGCGATCGCAAACAGGCGCCGCAAAAACACAAGAGGCCGGCCCGGATTATCCGAGCCGGCCTCTATATTGTGGTCGGGGCGAGAAGATTCGAACTTCCGACCCCCTGCACCCCATGCAGGTGCGCTACCAGGCTGCGCTACGCCCCGACGTGAGCCCCGAATTATAGACGGGATCATGGTTGCCGGCCCAGCAACTGCCGTATCTGCTCCAGTTCCTGCCGAATTTCGGCCGCGCTTGCCTCGCCGTTGTGTCCATCGCTCGTCCGTGCCAGCGCTGCTCCGGGCGTGCCCACCGGCGATCCCCGATCCGATCCATGGGCGGCGGAATCGGCTGGCGCAACCTCGGACTCGAGACGATGCCGCGCGCCGTTGATCGTGAACCCCTGCTCGTAGAGCAAATCCCGGATCCGGCGGATCAGCAGGACTTCATGGTGCTGGTAGTAGCGGCGATTCCCGCGGCGCTTGACCGGCTTGAGTTGCGCGAATTCCTGCTCCCAATAGCGGAGCACATGCGGCTTGACCGCACAGAGGTCACTGACCTCGCCGATGGTGAAATACCGCTTGGCGGGGATCGGCGGCAGCTCGGCTTTGTTAGCTCGGCTGTATTCCGGCATGGTTCGCGGCTTCGACCATGGCCTTCAATTTCTGGCTCGCGTGAAAGGTGACGACGCGCCGGGCGGTAATTGGAATTTCCTGCCCCGTTTTCGGGTTGCGCCCCGGGCGCTGCGGTTTTTCGCGAAGCTGGAAATTGCCGAAGCCGGACAGCTTGACGACGTCCCCGCGCTCGAGCGCGATCCGGATTTCCTCGAAGAAGTGCTCGACCATATCCTTGGCCTCGCGCTTGTTGAGGCCGAGCTGCTCGAAAAGGAGGTCGGCGAGTTCGGCTTTGGTCAGCGTCATCGGAGATCCTACTGGCGGAGCGTGGCGCCGAACCGATCGCGCAGAACCCGCAGCAGTTCCGCCACGGTCTCTTCGATGTCGGCGTCCGTCAAAGTACGTTCAGTATCCTGCATAAGCACAAGAATCGCAAGGCTTTTTTTACCGGGGGGTAAACCGGCCCCCCGATAGACGTCAAAGGGCCGGATCGCCTCGACACGCGCTGTCTTCGAGGCCTGCAGGGCGGCGAGTACCGCCCCGGCCGGTATGCTGTCGTCGATGACCACGGCAAAGTCGCGGCGCGCCACGGGGAGCCGGGAGATCGTCAGCGCCGAAGGCAGCCGATGGCGCCCGAGCGGCACGAGGTCGAGTTCGAAGAGCACCGGCGCGCGCGGGAGATCGAAGTGCTTGACCAACCGCGGGTGCAGTTCACCCAGCCAGCCGACGGGCTCACCATCGAGCGCTACCTGCGCCGCGCGGCCCGGATGGAGCAGGGGATGGGTGCGTGCCCGGTCGTCAAGGTCCTGGGCGCAACCAGCCCCTCGAGGTCGCCCTTGACGTCGAACAGGTCGACAGGACGCTTCGGGACGCCCCACTGCTCCGGGGCCGCGTGACCATAGGCGAGCCCGCCGATGCGCAACGGCTGCTCGGTCCGCTGACCGGCGCGTACGAAGCAGCGACCCGCCTCGAAAACCCTGACCCGCTCGTGCCTGCGGGCAAGGTTCGTGCGCAGCACGTCGATCAATCCGCCGGCGAGGGTCGTGCGCATCACGTCGAGGTGGCCGGCGATCGGGTTCAATACCGCGATGGGCCGCGCGTCGGTGCCGCGATCCGGAAAGAGGGCTGCTTCGGATGCGGAACTGACGAAGCTGAAGGTGATGGCTTCCTGCCAGTCTCGCGCCGCAAGGCGGTGCTTGAGCGCTCCTGCGGGCAGCGCCGTTTCCGGTTCGGGCAGCATCCGCTGAACGTGTGCCGCCGGCGACGCCGGAATGGCGTCGTAGCCGACAAGGCGCGCGATTTCCTCCACGAAGTCTTCCTCGATGCCGAGGTCGAAGCGGTAGGTGGGCGGCGTGACGAGGAAATCATCGCCGTCGCGCGCAAACGCCAGTTGGAGCCGCCCGAAAAGGGTGCCGATCGTATCCGGCGCAACCGAGACGCCGAGGAGCCTGGCGACCCGAGCCGGCCGCACGCGGACCACCTCGCGGCGCGGCAGCGCGCCCGCGACATCATCCAGCGGCCCCGCGCGGCCGCCGCAGATCGCGAGAACCAGCTGTGTCGCCCGCTCCACGGCGCTGACGGTATTCCCGAAATCGACGCCGCGCTCGAAGCGATAAGCGGCATCGCTTGCGAATCCGAGCCGCCGTGGACGTCCCTGGATCACGGCGGGGTTCCAGAATGCCCCTTCGATGAACACCACCTTGGTCGTTTCGCTGATCCCGGTATGTTCACCGCCCATGATGCCGGCCAGGCCGAGCGGCTTCTCCTGGTCGCAGACGAGCAGCATGTCGCGCTCGAGATCGAGCGTCTGCCCGTTGAGCAACGCAAGCTTCTCGCCGGCATCGGCGAAGCGGACGACGATCGACCCGGCGAGGAGCCGGTCGTCGTAGGCGTGCAACGGCTGGCCCTGCTCCAGCATCACATAGTTGGTGATGTCGACCACCGCCGAGATCGAGCGGATCCCGCTCCTTTCCAGGCGCTCCTTCATCCACGAGGGGGTGAGTGCCTCGGGATCGATGGCTTCGATGGTGCGGCTCACGAATCGCGGGCAGGCGGCGGCATCCTCGACGCGTACCGGTCGGCGAATCGCGGAAGTCACCGGCTCGGCTTCGATCGCCGGCAGCGTGAGCGTCGCACCGGTCGCCGCCGCGACGTCGCGCGCCAGCCCGATGAGCGACAGGCAATCGGCGCGATTCGGCGTGATCTTGAGCGTGATCAGCGTGTCGTCCAGTGCCAGAACCTCGCGCACATCGGCGCCGACGCGGGCGTCCGCCGGCAGCGGCAGCAGACCCGAGGCATCGTCGGAGACGCCGAGCTCCGCCGCCGAGCAAAGCATCCCGGAAGATTCGACCCCGCGCACCCTGGCCTTGGCGATCGCGACGCCTCCGGGGAGCAGCGCGCCGACCGTTGCGCAGGGCACCTTCATGCCGACGGCGGCGTTGGGCGCTCCGCAGACGATGCGCAGCGGCGAGCCCGTCCCCACGTCAACCGTGCACAGCCGCAGCCGGTCGGCCTCGGGGTGCGGGTCGACCGCGTCGATGCTCCCGACCACGACCCCGGAGAAAGGCGGGGCGGCGGGAGTCGCGTCCTCGACCTCGAGTCCTGCCATCGTGAGCAGCTCGCAGAGTCCGGGCGAGTCGACCGGCGGATCGACCATCGTGCGGAGCCAGCGTTCGGAGAATTTCATCGGATCGTCACCTCACGCGAATTGCCGCAGGAACCGCAGGTCATTCACGTAGAACTCGCGGAGGTCGTTCACGCCGTAGCGCAGCATGGCCAGCCGGTCCGGGCCGATCCCGAAAGCGAAACCCTGGTGAACCTCGGGATCGATGTCGACGGCTCTCAGCACGTTGGGATGCACCTGCCCCGCGCCGGCAATTTCCAGCCAGCCGTTGCCGAAGCTCATGTCGATCTCGGCGGAGGGCTCGGTGAACGGGAAAAAAGACGGGCGGAAGCGAACGCTCAGGTCGTCGCGCTCGAAGAAGTTGCGCAGGAACTCGGTGAACACGCCTTTCAGGTCCGCGAACGTCACATCGTCGGCGATCCACAGACCCTCGACCTGATGAAACATCGGCGAGTGGGTCGCGTCGCTGTCCACGCGAAAGACGCGGCCCGGCGCGATGATCTTGATCGGCGGTCGATGCGTTTCCATGTAGCGCACCTGGATGGGCGACGTATGCGTGCGAAGCACCGCGCCGCCCTCGACATAGAACGTGTCGTGCATGGACCGCGCCGGATGGTTTTCCGGGGTGTTGAGCGCGGTGAAATTGTGGAAGTCGTCCTCGATCTCGGGGCCGTCGGCAACATCGAACCCGAGGGAGCGGAACAGCTTCTCGATGCGCTCCATCGTGCGCGTAATCGGGTGGAGCCCTCCGGCGCCCGGGCCGCGGCCGGGAAGCGAGACGTCGACGGCCTCGGCGGCGAGCTGCGCGCCGAGCTTCGCGTCGGCCAGCGCTTCGCGCCGGGCGACGAGGGCGGCCTCGAGCCTCGCCTTCGCGTCGTTGATCGCAACGCCCGCGGCGGGGCGCTCCGCCGCGGGAAGCCGTCCCAACGACTTCAGCAATCCGGTGAGGGCGCCGGCGCGCCCGAGATACTTCGCCTTGCTGTTCTCCAGCGCGGCCGGGCTTTCGCAGGCGGCGAACTCCGCCAAGGCGACGCGTACGATGCTATCGAGTTCGTCCATGGTCCTGGATTCGTCCGTGAGCGGGAACCTCTGCATGCGTCCCGGAGGCTTCGCGGGCTCGTGCGCGGCAAGCGGCGGTCGAAAAAAAGGGAGGCGGTTGCGCGCCTCCCGGTATCGTCGGTCGCCGGATCAGGCCAGCGAGGCTTTGACCTGCTCCGCGATCTTGGTAAACGCCGCCTTGTCATGGACGGCAAGATCGGCGAGGACCTTGCGGTCGATTTCGATCGACGCCTTCTTCATTCCGTTCATGAACGCGCTGTAGCTCATTCCGAGTTCGCGCACGGCCGCGTTGATCCGCGCAATCCACAGCGAGCGGAATACGCGCTTCTTGGTCCGGCGGTCGCGATACGCGTACTGGCCCGCCTTCATCACGGCTTCCTTGGCGATCCGGTACACGGCGTTCCGGCGGCCGCGGTAACCTCTGGCCAGGACGAGAATCTTCTTGTGCCGCGCGCGCGCGGTCACGCCACGTTTGACTCTGGGCATGGTTGCGCTCCTCTACGCGTAGGGCAGCATGGCGGCCACCGAGCCGGCATTGGTGCCGTGTACGGCGGTCGTGCCGCGCAATTGCCGCTTGTTCTTGGTCGATTTCTTGGTGAGGATGTGGCGCTTGAACGCCATGGCGCGCTTGACGCTGCCGCTCCCGCGCACGCGGAAGCGCTTCTTCGCGCCGCTTTTCGTCTTCATCTTGGGCATGATTGCTCCCTTATTTGCTGCCCACGGCGGTGCTCTCCGGTGGAGAGACTTGCTGACCGGCTTCGGGCTTCGTCGGGTGATGGATCTTGGGTATCACCTTCTTCGGGGCCAGCAGCATCACCATCTGCCGTCCTTCGAGCCGCGGCCAGGATTCGACCACGCTGTGCGGTTCCAGATCGTTGCGTATGCGTTCCAGCAGGCGCACGCCAAATTCCTGATGCGCCATCTCGCGACCACGGAAACGCAGCGTGATTTTCGCCTTGTCGCCTTCGCCGAGAAACCGGACCAGGTTGCGCAGCTTGATCTTGTAGTCGCCTTCGTCGGTGCCCGGCCGGAACTTGACTTCCTTGACCTGGATCTGCTTCAGCTTGAGCTTTGCCTCGTGCTGCTTCTTGGCCTCGCGGTACTTGAACTTGCCGTAATCCATGATCCGGCAGACCGGAGGCTTTGCCGTCGGTGCAATTTCGACCAGATCCAGTTCCGCTGCCTCCGCCTTGGCCATGGCTTCCGCCAATGGCACGATGCCGAGCTGCTCGCCTTCTTCACCAACCAGGCGGATTTCGGGAGCGTTGATCTCCACGTTGATCCGCGGTGCTTTGTCCTGGGCTATCGCAATTCCTCCGGGTGAACAAAAACAGACCGTGCCACTCGCGCACGGCGCGCCACCTCAGTGACGCGCCGCAGCCTCCTCGCGGAGGCGGGCAAGCAAGGCGTCCACGGGCATGGCCCCCAGATCCTCGCCGCCGCGGGTTCGCACGGCCACCGTTCCGGCCTGCATTTCCTTGTCGCCAACGATCAGCTGATAAGGAAGCTTTTGCAGGCTATGTTCTCGAATTTTATAGGTAATTTTCTCATTGCGCAAATCGGCCGTTACTCGGAAGCCGGCGGCCCCGAGCTGCGCCAAGACGTCCCGGGCATAGGGTGCCTGCCGGTCCGTGATGTTCAGGACGACCGCCTGGACCGGGGCGAGCCACAGGGGGAGCGCACCGGCATAGTGCTCGATCAGAATTCCGATGAAGCGTTCCAGCGATCCGACGATCGCCCGATGCAGCATCACCGGGACCTTCCGCGTGTTGTCCTCCGCCACGTATTCGGCTCCCAACCGGCCCGGCATCTGAAAGTCGGTCTGTATGGTCCCGCACTGCCACGACCTCCCGATCGAGTCCTTCAGGTGGTACTCGACCTTGGGTCCGTAGAACGCGCCTTCGCCCGGCAATTCGGTCCATTCGGCGTCACACGCGCGCAGCGCCTCGCGCAACGCGTCCTCGGCGCGGTCCCAGGTCTCGTCGGAACCGAGCCGCTTGTCCGGCCGCAGGGCGATCTTGATGGCGACCTCGGCAAAGCCGAAGGCCCGATACACGGCCAGCGCCTGGCGATTGAACGCGGTCACTTCCGGCTGGATCTGGTTCTCGTCGCAGAAGATATGGCCGTCGTCCTGGGTGAAGGCGCGCACGCGCATGATCCCGTGCAGAGCGCCCGAGGGCTCATTGCGGTGGCAGGCGCCGAACTCCCCGTAGCGGAGCGGCAGGTCGCGATAGCTGCGCAGGTCCGAATTGAAGATCTGCACATGGCCAGGGCAGTTCATCGGCTTGATCGCGAAGTCGTGCTTCTCGGACTCCGTCGTGAACATGTTCTCCTTGAAATTCGCCCAGTGACCGGATTTCTCCCACAGCGACCGGTCGAGGATCTGCGGACACTTCACTTCCTGATAGCCGTTGTCCTGATAGACGCGGCGCATGTGCTGCTCGACCTGCTGCCAGATCGACCAGCCCTTCGGATGCCAGAACACCATGCCCGGCGCCTCGTCCTGCAGATGGAACAGGTCGAGCATACGGCCGAGCTTGCGGTGGTCGCGCTTCTCGGCTTCTTCGATGCGCGTCAGGTAGGCGTCGAGGTCTTCTTTTTTCGCCCACGCGGTGCCGTAGATGCGCTGGAGCATCTCGTTCCTCGAGTCGCCGCGCCAATACGCGCCGGCGAGCTTCATCAGCTTGAAGACTTTGAGCTTGCCGGTCGAGGGCACGTGGGGGCCGCGGCACAGGTCCGTGAAGCTGCCCTCGGTGTACAGCGATATGTCGTCCTCCGCCGGGATCGAGGCGATGATCTCCGCCTTGTAGTGCTCGCCGATGGATTTGAAATAGGCGACCGCAGCGTCGCGCTTGACGAGCTTGCGGGTGACCGGCTCGTCACGTTTCGCGAGCTCGATCATCCTTGCCTCGATGACGGCGAGATCTTCGGGCGTGAACGGGCGCTGCAGCGAAAAATCGTAGTAGAAGCCGTCCTCGATCACCGGGCCGATCGTCACTTGTGCGTCCGGAAAGAGATCCTTCACCGCATACGCGAGCAGGTGCGCGGTCGAATGGCGCAGGATGTCCAGGCCATCGGAGTCCCGGTCGGTGACAATCGCAATTTCGGCATCGTCGCGGATTTCGTACGAGGTATCGACGAGCTTGCCGTCGACGCGGCCGGCGAGCGCGGCCTTGGCAAGCCCCGGGCCGATCGACGCGGCTACCTGCGCCACCGTGACCGGCGCTGCGAACTCCTTTGTGGCGCCGTCGGGCAATCGAATTCTTGGCATGTCAGTCGCCTCTGAACGGGTTCCGCGCGGCTGCGACCACGGCGGTTCGCGATGACGCGCAGCGAGCGCGGTGCGACGTCCGCCCGCCAGACGCGAGCGACCGGGCCTTATTGCGAATCGCGCGGCTTTGCCCGCCGTTCGCGAGTTGCACCAAACTGCGGCATCTGCCGATTTGCATCGGTGGCTCCCGGCTCCAGAAACGAAAAAAGTGCGGACGAGCCGCACTTTTGCGTGACACAGAATCCGTGCGAACTCGCGTTCCCTAGGAAAATTCCCTGCGCGTTAGCGGTGTCATAACCATGGGCGGCAAGTTACGGCTTCGGCGTTGGCTGGTAGGCGCGATTGGACTCGAACCAACGACCCCCACCATGTCAAGGTGGTGCTCTAACCAGCTGAGCTACGCGCCTGCTAAAGGATCGATTGTAGCGGAACACCCGGAACCCGGCAAAGCGACGCCTGCGCCAAGGAGCGGGCCGCCGCACGGCTCGCGGTTCAAAACGAACAGGGCGTTCCACGCCCGGCACCTGCTCGGGCCCGGGATCTGTTGTCGGGTGCGCACGCTTCAGCGCCCCACGAAGAGCCACAGCAGGCCCAGCAACACCGGCTGGTGGACCATATAGACGGCCAGGCTGTGTCGACCGAGCCAGCGCAGCCCGACAGGCGCCGCCGCCAGCGGCGACAGCGCACGGAAGCCGGTGCGCGCCAACAGGTGGCCAATCGCAATGCCGACGAAGAGGACGCCGGCCCAGGGCGCGAGCGGCACGTAATCCTCGGTTGCGGGTTTTGCGGTCGTGAATCCGATCCAGGACAGCGCGCGCTGATCGAACGCCGGCCATGACCAGGCAACGCCGGCGCCAATGGTCGCCACCCCGATCGCCAGCGCGAACAGGGGCCGGTGAACGAAAGGCCAGGCCAGGACCGAACCCACGGCAATGCAGTGCAGGATTCCGAAATGGATGTACGTGCGCGGAAACACGAGCCAGCTGGCGGCGCTGGCCGCTATCGCACAGGCGGCGATGATGCCGACGCGTTTCCGGAAGTGCGCCGGATTCGCCCCGGACCGATCGGCAAGCACGAGGCTGATCCCGACCAGCGCCATGAACGAGGTCACGATCAGCGCGCGAAATCCGAGCCAGAACGCGCCGTTCTCGAAGTCCGCGGTGATCACGCGATAGAAGCGCAAATCGAAACAGAAGTGGTAGGCAAACATCAGGCAGAGGGCGCCGCCGCGCAGCGCGTCGATACCGGCAACGCGCGATGAGGCCCGTGGCGCCGCAGTCGCCGCCTTCGTCCGGGATTGCCTGCGGCTCACCGTGACCCCGTCCGCCAGCGGACGCGCCGGCCGGCGCCTTCCGGCGTGCCGATCGCGTCGAGCAATCCCGCGATCTGCGAATTGTCCGGCAACCGTGGCGCGAGCAGCAGCGAAATCTCGCCGCTGCCGTCCTGCTGCCGCGCGACCGTGCCGCGCACGTCGAGATCGCCGCCCTGGTTGGCGACGGAGCCCGAGAATCCGGCGTCGGTCGCGGACACGACGGCGGCGACGGAGCCCAGCGCGATGGGCGCGCCGACCGGGCCGGCGATCGACGCGTCGCGCCACACGAGCTCTGCCGTGCCGCCTGCCGACGACGCGTCGAAAGACGGCGACGTAACCCGTAGTTCGCCCGCGGCGCGAATGCCATGCCCCGCCACCGCGACGCGGAGCATATCGGCAGGCATCGCGATGTCGAGGTCGCGCACCGCGAAATTGCTCCGGTCCGCGATGATCTCACCGCGTGGCAACGGCGATCGGCTATCGTAGGGGAGGAGGTGCACGCGCAGCTCGCCGCGCAGAAGCGGCCACACGTCGATCGACCACGCCAGTGCCACCCGGCCGTCCGCGCCGGCGGCGATCACGCCGCGCCCTCGCCAAACGGTCCCCTCGATTTGAGCAAACCCGAGTCGGCCACCGCTCGAGCGCTCGACCTGCGCGCCCACGAGCGTGGCCGGCGCGAACGCGGCAACGGCTGCGGCCAGCGGCACGAGCACGACAAGGGCCAGCAACGTGCGGCGCATCGCGGCGGCGGTTGCGGTCCGCGGCTGCGTCAGCGCGCCAGTACCACGTCGGCGCGGACCGTGCCCGGGTCGACGCGGGCCGTGAGCGTAGCCTCGACCACACGCAGCCGGGCGTCGCGCTGCAAGGTTTCGAGCGCCCCGATCAGCGCATCGTAGTCCACCCTGGCAAAGACGAGGTGGGCGCGACCGTCGTGCCAATCCTGCTGCGTCAAGGCGCTGCGGAGCGCCTGTTGCGCCAGCACGCGCTCGAGGTCGGCATGCGCGTCGGCCGCGGGCTGGGGCGCAACGGAACGCGCGAGGCCCGCAATCTCGTCGGCCATTCGGTTCGCGCTGTGCAGGGCCGTCGCGTCGCGCGCCGCCGCGGCGCGCATGGCATCGATATCGCGCGCCAGAGGCTGCCAAACCGCCCACCATCCGAGTCCCACTCCGGCCAGAACGGCGAGCGTCGCGATAACGCGTCGTTCACCGCCGGTCTTGGCCGACCACCACCGGGCGACGGGTCGCGGTACGTAATGCGCTGCCCGAGGCGCGCTCATCACGGGGCTCCGATGCGCACGCGCGCACCGGTTCCGGACATCGCGACGAGCGCCGGAATGCCGGCAAGCCTCATTCGCGAATCGAGATCGCCAATGGCCCCCGCGTCGGCGCGCGCGAGGTCCAGCGTCCAGTGCCCGTCGGCGTAGGTCGCGCTCCGTACCACGTTGGGCGGCAGCCCCCCAAGCGCCGGCGCGGCCAGCGCGAGCAGCGGCAGCGCGTCGTCGGGCGCCGGCAAACCCTGCGCGTGGCGCAGCTCGGCCAGCCGTCGCGCGAGGGCGGCATACACAGCCGACGGCGCGGCTGCCGCCTCCGGGCCGATTCCCACGCCCGACGCCAGCGACGTCCACGTGCGCGCCCGTTGCCCGTTGTCGACCTTAAGCGAAATCCATTCGCCAACGGTGGCGACAACGTGGAGCGTCAGCGCAGCGGACGCGAGGATGAGTGCCGGCGCAAAGAGCCGCCCGTGCGCGGCGCGCGCCACGGCGGGCGTCAGCGCGAATCCTCCTTGCAGCAAATCGATGGCGCCGGCGAATGCCGCCGC
Source organism: uncultured beta proteobacterium (assembly GCA_963726775.1). GTDB lineage: Bacteria > Pseudomonadota > Gammaproteobacteria > Burkholderiales > Casimicrobiaceae > CAIWHR01. The sequence continues at coordinate 519,685 of CAVSDL010000009.1, read as the reverse complement.
GGGCGCCTCGTGCCATTTCCAGGGGCTGCCGCGGACGAAGGCAACGTGGGTCGCTTTGGCCCAGCGCACGAGGTTCGCTTCGGCGACGGCGGCATCGACACGCACTTCGCGCGGGGGCGCCCCGTCGCGGCGCGCCTGGGTCAGAGCCACCGCAAGCTCGGCCGGTAGTGTGCCTTCGGCGTCCGGCGCCCCCACCGGAAACGCGCTGCCGTCGGCGCGCCTGACGAATCCTTCGCCAGCGTGGACCCCGCCCGCGCACCAGCGCCAGCCGGCAAGCGGCATTGCCAGATCGGGTTCCACGACGACGCGCGACAGGCGCGCGATGGGACCGCCACGCGCGGCGCGACCGGTCAGGCCGGTGACGAGCGCTCGCGCGACGATCGCCACGCGCACATGCCCATCCGGGTGCTGGACCGACACCGCGAGATGCTGCGCATCCTGCGGTCCGGCAAGCTGGTCTTCAACGGCGAAGCCCACGGCGGAGGACACGCGCGCCGGTGGCAACGGCGGGAGCGCAATGGACGCAATGCGCACCCGTGACGCCGCAACTACCGCTTCAAGTTGCCGGGCCGAAGGCCACGCCGACGGAGGGTCGCGTCCGCTGCGGACACAGGCGCCGGCAGCGTCGTACAGCGCCCAGTCGCACGGGAGTTCCGCCGACGGGGCGGCCGCCAAGCGGACCCGAAGGACGGTCATCGGCCGGATCCAGGTGGAAACATGGCAGGTAGTTTACGCGACAGCCGACGATCGTCCGCGCGCGCCGGATGCGGGGCCGCCTATTCGACGACCTGCCAGACCACGGTGGGCCACGCGTTGCCGCCGCGATGCAGCAGCGCGCGCGCGCGCGCCAGCGTGCGGCCCTGGCGCGCCTCGATGGTCACGAAGAAGTAATCGCTTCTTACGCTCAGCGATTCCTCGCCTGCCAGGACCGAACCGTCTGGCAGCCGCGCCCGGAATTCGGCGATCGTCGTGTAAGGCTTCTTCGCGCGGCTCGCGACAAGCGCGGCGAGTCCGTCGCCCCCGAGATTGCCGACGATTGCAGCCAGCACTTCCGGCGAAGCGGTATTGACGTTGGTCGGTGTTCCGGCCGGGACCGCGACCAGAAACGGGGCGACCGCGGCAAGCGCCGGGAGCGTCACGCCTTTCACATGCGCCAGCTCGTGGACGCGGACAACCAGTGCATTGGCGGCGAGTCCCGGAACCGCTTGGGCCGCGTAGTACGCATCCTCGGCGCCGCCGGCGCGCGTCGTCGAATCCGCGTCGATCCAGTCGGCGATTGCGTCGATCGCCGTCGTGGGCCCGTTTCTTTGCTGGAACAGGCGCGCCAGGCGGTCGCGCTCGACGGTGGCGGCAGTCCCGGAGCCACCCAGCGCATTGACGTTGAGCCGGGCTTGCGCGTCGGCGATGGTCCCCCGAATTTCGCCGTTCTCGAGCGGAATCGGCGGCAGCGCCAGTGCCCAGGGTTCGCCGAGATGGTCGATGACCGACTGCCGCGCGTCGTCGAAAAGAATCTGTCGCGCCCATTGCACGCCGGCCATCGTCAGCGCCTGAGCCTGAACCTGGTCACCGCGATGTTCGACCATGCGGCTCCAGCGCTGCTGGTCGGCAAATACCGTCGCCGCGACGGCGGCGGCGAGCGCGGCGATCAACATGGCGAGGACGACGGCGGCGCCTCGTTCCGGCGAGCAATGCCGAAGCCCGCATCCTCGAACTTGCCCGGGCCGCAGGGACCTCGATGCACGGGGCGAAGGAAGTGAATCGCCGGCGCTCATCGCGGGGTCATCCAGCGTTCCACCTTCGCCCCATCGGCCAGAGTCAGCTCGACGCGCACGGCACGCGGCACCACAGGTTCGCCGAGCGCCGGCCACCGGTCGCGCCAGGCGCCTCCCGAATCGAGATAGGCGACGCGGAACTCCGCGATGCCATCGGCGAGCGCATACGCGACCGGAGCCATTCCGGCGGGGTGATCGTAGTGCGGCCAGTACAGCACTTCGACGACGTCATCGCGCAGGCGGTAGCCGATCCGATTGCCCGAACTGCCGGGCTCGATGACGAACTCGGGGCCGGCACGGGAAAAGCGCAGCTCGGCGTTGCCGCGCGCATCCGGATTTCCCAGCCAGCCCGGTTCCGTCGCGCCATCGACGCGGACGGCGCGCGGTTGCGCCTCGCGCATGTCGGACTCGATGCGGGCGAAGAGGCCGTCGAGCGCGCGCCATCGCCTGGACTCGCCGGTAAGGCGGTTCTCACTGTCGGTCAGCGACGCGACGGCGCGGAAGCCCAGCACCGAAATGAGCGCGAGGATCGCGAGCGCGATCAGGATCTCGAGCAAAGTGAAGCCGCCGACGCGGCAATGCCGACGCGTCATCGTTGCGGCTGCAGTCCCAGGTATCCGACGATGTGCGCGAGCGCGTAGTCGGGTGCCGCGGGATCCGCCACCGTGATCTCGAGCTTGCGAAACGACGGGTTCGGCGTACCGGAGACCGTTTCGCGCCACAGAAACCGTGCGCCGGCCTGGCTCGCCTCGCCGTCGCGAGCGCCCGGCGGCGGCCACGGATTCGCGACTTGCGCCGCCGCGAGCCGGTTCTGCGCGATCCATAGCGCCAGCGTGCGTTCCTTCAGCAGCGTCGCGCTGTCCGCCGATTGCGCGACCGCGCGCATTCCGGCGGCCAGGGCGACCGCGAGTATCGCCAGCGCGACCAGGATTTCGACTAGCGTGAATCCGCCGGCGCCGCGACGGCAACGCGGTTCAACGGATCGCCGGTGATGTAGACGGACCATGCGGGGGAGCCAAGAATCAGCGCGTAGGGTTCGTTGCGGCCGCTCGTGCGGAAAGGAAGAATCGCGTCGGCGGTGACCGGCGCGCCGGCGAAGGAAGCGGTCGCCACGGCGATTCCTGCCGGCAGCGCGTGCGGCGCGAGCACGTCGTCATCGGCAAGGGCGCTCCAGCGATCGTCAGCACCACGTCGCCAGAAGCGGTAGCCGCGGCCGTCGGCCGAGATGCCGAGCGTCTCGCCGCGCCACTGCGCGAGGGCCGCCGCATGTTCCAGCGCGCCGGCCAAGCGCCGCGCTTCACGATCCGTCCCGCGGCGCTCGTCGCCTTCGAGGTTCGCGGCGATGAGGCTCGCGGCAATTCCGAGCACCACGAGTACCACCAGGAGCTCGATCAGCGTGAAACCGGGCGCACCTTCAAGGAAGACGTTTCGTGACGCGAACACGCGCGCAGGACTCAGAGATCCCACGATCCGATATCGGTGTCGATGCCGATGCCGCCGGGCTGGCCATCCGCGCCGAAGCTGTAGACGTCGATCTCGCCGCGCAATCCCGGGTTCAGGTACTGATACGGCTGACCCCAGGGATCCTTCGGCAGCCGCTCGAGATATCCGTTCGGCTTCCAGTTGGACGGCACCGGCGCTTGCGTGGGTCTCGTCACCAGGGCCGCGAGGCCCTGCTCGGTCGTCGGGTAACGCTGGCTGTCGAGGCGGTAGAGCTTCAGCCCCTGCATGATCGCGGCGATGTCGCTTTTCGCCGCAATGACCCGCGCCTCGTCGGGCCGCTCGAGCACGCGCGGGACGACGAGCGCAGCAAGTATGCCCAGGATCACGATGACGACGAGAATCTCGATCAGCGTGAATCCTGCGGCCAGCGCCCGCCGCGCTCCGACAGGGCACTGGCGCCATGCGCAGCGCGGACGGCAATCATGCATCGGACGATTATAATCCGGCGGTCCCGACGGGCGGATTTCCGATGCCGCGGGACTCTACCCGGTCCTTTCGTGCTCCGAATTTTCCGCAACTTCGCCCGAGGTGTCGCGGTGCTGGCGCTGCTGGCGGCAGCAGCTGCCGGCGGCCTCGCGTGGCGGGTCGGCCAGCCGCTCGCGCCGCCGGTGTCACCGTACGAATTCGAAGTGAAGGCGGGTGCCAGCCTGAAGGCGGTAGCCCGCGAGCTCGCCGCGGCGCATGTAATACCCGGCGAATGGCCGCTCGTCCTATTGGCCCGGGTCCGCGGCGTGGACCGGGCCATCAAGGCCGGCAGCTACGAGATCGCGGCCGGCATCACGCTTCGCGAACTGCTCGATCGCCTGACCCAGGGCGAAGTCGCGCAGACTGCCATCACGATCGTCGAGGGCTTGACGTTCAACGACATGAAGGCAGCGCTCGCGGCCGACGCACAGATCGCCAAGAGCGTGCTGGCACTGCCGGACGCCGAGCTGATGGAACGCATCGGCGCCGCCGGCCAGCGGCCCGAGGGGTGGTTCTTCCCCGACACCTATTTCTACGCGGCAGGCACGACCGATGTGGCGCTGCTCTCCCGCGCGCACAGGCTGATGCGCTCGCGCCTCGACGCCGCATGGGAGACGCGGTCGCCGGGGTTGCCGGTGAAGGATCCCTACGAAGCGCTGATCCTGGCGTCGATCATCGAAAAGGAAACGGGACGCGCCGCGGACCGGCCGCTGATCGCTTCGGTGTTCGTCAACCGACTTCGCGCCGGGATGCGGCTGCAGACCGACCCGACCGTCATTTACGGACTCGGCACACGATTCGACGGCAATCTGCGCAGGCGCGATCTCGAGTCCGACACGCCGTACAACACCTACACCCGTGACGGCCTGCCGCCTACGCCGATAGCCTTGCCGAGCCAGGCGTCGCTCGATGCGGCGACCCATCCGCCGCAGTCTCCCTACCTCTATTTCGTTGCGCGCGGCGACGGTTCCAGCGAATTCTCGACGAACCTCGCCGACCATAGCCGGGCCGTGGCAAAATTCCAGAAGGGGATCCGCTGAATGCGGTTGCGTGACTCCAGTCGCGCTGCCCCGTTGTCGCTGCCCGGCGTACCGACGCCTACCTCTCATGACCGAGCATACCGGCCGCTTCATCACGCTCGAAGGCATCGACGGTGCCGGCAAGAGCACGCACGTGCCTTGGCTCGTGGAGCGAATCGAGGCGGCCGGCCATGCGATCGTCGCGACCCGTGAGCCCGGCGGTACGTCTCTGGGCGAAGCGCTGCGCGATCTACTGCTGCACGAATCGATGACTCACGACAGCGAGGCGATGCTGATGTTCGCTGCGCGGCGCGAGCATCTCGAACGGGTGATACGTCCCGCGCTCGCCCGTGGTGACTGGGTGCTGTGCGACCGCTACACCGACGCCACCTACGCCTATCAGGGTGGCGGCCACGGCGTTCCGTTCGACCGCATCCGTCAGCTCGAGCAGTGGATCCACGGCGACTGCCATCCCGACCTTACGATACTTTTCGACGTCCCGGTCCGGGTGTCGCGCGCACGCCTCGATCGGGTGCAGGCCAAGGGCGGCACGCTGGACAAGTTCGAGCGCGAAGGCGACACGTTTTTCGATCGCGTGCGCGGCGCCTATCTGGATCGGGTCCGCGACGATCCGCGGCGCTTCCGTGTCATCGACAGCACGCGTCCGCTCGATGTCGTGCGGGCCGAGCTCGAATTGCATCTGGCCGCGCTCGATGCAGCGGTGACCTGACGATGGATGAACAGAGCGCCCCGGCCGCGGCTGCGGCGCTCCCGTGGCTGCCGCTGCTGCCGTGGCAGCGTCGATGCGCAGCCGATGCCCTCGCGCAGCGCGCCAACTGGCCGCACGCGCTTCTGATCCACGGGCCGCGCGGCGTCGGCAAGCACGCCCTGGCGCTCAACTTCGCGCACGCCTTGCTGTGCGAATCTCCGCGCCGGGATGGCCTCGCGTGCGGTGAATGCCCGAGCTGCCGATACGCAGTCGCCGGTCAGCATCCGGATCTGATGCGGCTCGAACTTTCGAGAATCGACGACGAGACGGGGGAGTTCGAGGCGGTGGAAACGATTGCCATCGATCGCGTCCGCGCGTTGACCGACTTCGTGCAGCTCACGAGCCACCGCCAGCACGCGAAGGTCGCGGTCATCGCGCCGGCGGAACGGATGAACGCCGCAGCGGCGAATGCGCTGCTGAAGACGCTCGAGGAGCCTCCCGCGGGCACCTACCTGATCCTGGTCTCGGATCAGCCGGGCCGCCTCTGGCCGACCATCCTCTCGCGCTGCCGCAGGCTCGCGGCGCCCGTCCCGGGGCCGGACGAAGCCCGCGGCTGGCTGGCGGCGCAAGGCGTCTTGGACCCGGGTCTCGCGCTGGCGCAGGCCGCGGGCGCGCCGCTCGTCGCCCTCGCGCACGCCGATCCGCAGGTGCAAGGCGAGCGCCACGCCTGGCTGGCGGCGCTCGCCCAGCCGGACCGGCTGTCGGTGCTGGCGCTGGCCGCGCGCGTCGAAGCGGGCGGCAAGGACGAGCGGCGCGTGCGCCTCGCGCAGTCCATCGATTGGCTCGTCAGCTGGACGGCGGATCTCGCACGGGTCGCGGCCGGTGGCACCGCGCGGCTCAATCCCGATGCCGCGTCGCCGCTCGCCGCGCTCGCGGCCCGGGTGGCGCCGATGGCACTCTTTCGCTATCATCGAGCGCTGCTGCGGCACCGCGCACTTCTCGCGCACCCGCTTTCTCCGCGCCTCGTCGCCGAAGCGCTGCTGGTCGACTATCGGAGCCTGTTCAGGTAATCGCATGGCGGAAAAACGGTCGGCAGGAGCGGTTGCCAGCGTCGCATTGGCGAGCGCGGCGGGCGCGCGGCCCGGAGTGCTGTCGCTCAATATCCGCGAACGCGCCGCGCTTTACGCCGCGTACATGCCGTTCCTGAAGGGCGGTGGCATCTTCATCCCGACCTCGCGACAGTACCAGCTCGGCGAGGAGGTATTCATGCTCCTGTCGCTGATGGACGATCCGAACCGCATTGCGGTGCAGGGCAAGGTCGTGTGGATCACGCCCGAGGGCATGCAGGGCAACCGCACGCAGGGCATCGGCGTCCAGTTCACGCAGGACGACACCGGCGCCGCGGCTCGCGCCACGATCGAGAAGATCCTGGGCGAATCGCTCGCCTCGCCGCGCCCGACGCACACGATGTAGTGACCGGGAATCAGGAGTCAGGCGCCACGAATCAGCAGCGATGTCGCGTAGCGGCGCTGGCTGATCCCTGATCCCGGAACCCTGGCCGCCGTGTTCGTCGACTCCCACTGTCACCTCGATTTCCCCGAGCTTGCCGCCGAGCTGCCTGCGTTACTCGAGGCGATGGCCGCCGCGCGGGTCACGCATGCCCTGTGCATCGCGGTGAATCTGCCGGATTGGCCAGCCGTTCATGCGCTGGCGATCGCGCATCGCAATCTCTATGCGACGGTAGGAGTCCATCCGGACTATGCGGACACGCCGGAGCCGTCGGTCGACGGGCTCGTCGCGCTGGCCGCGCAGCCGAAAGTCGTCGCCATCGGTGAAACGGGCCTCGACTATTACCGGCAGCAAGGCGACCTCGAGTGGCAGCGCTCGCGCTTTCGCACGCATATCCGCGCGGCGCGTCGCGCCGGCAAGCCGCTGGTGATCCACACGCGCAGCGCCGCTGCCGATACCCTCGCCATCATGCGGGAGGAGGGCGCCGGCGATGCCGGCGGGGTGATGCACTGCTTCACCGAGACGTGGGAGGTCGCCCGCGCAGCGCTGGACCTCGGCTTCCACATCGCGTTCTCCGGAATTGTCACCTTCAAGAACGCACAGGCCTTGAAAGACGTTGCCCGTCGCGTGCCGCGGGACCGCATGCTGATCGAGACCGATTCGCCGTACCTGGCGCCCGCTCCGCATCGCGGCAAGCGCAACCAGCCGGCGTTCGTACCCTTTGTCGCCCACGAAATCGCGCGCCTCACCGGGGAGCCGATCGAAACGATCGCCCAGGCGACTACCGCCAATTTCTTCCGCCTGTTCGCCATCGATCCGGAAGGAGGCTCGCATGTGCGGTGAAGTGCGCCGTCATCGCCATAGCCTGCTCACGGCGGCCGCCATGGCGGTGCTCTGCACGATCGTTCCTTCGGCCGCCGCGCAGAAGCTCTACGACGACTTTCTGTTTGCGGTGAACAACGACCGCGCTGCCGAGGTGCGCACGCTGCTGCAGCGGGGAATCGATCCGAATACGGTCGACCCGAACGGGGATCCAGCGCTGGTCCTGGCGGCGCGCGCCGGCTACGCCGCCACCGTGGACGTGCTGCTCGCCGGACGTGCAGCCGTCAATGTGCGCAACCGATTCGGGGACACGGCGCTGATGGTCGCGGCGCTCAATGGGCACTTCGACGTGGTGAAAAAATTGCGCGGGCGCGGCGCCGACGTCAACCAGGCGGGTTGGACCGCGCTCATCTACGCCGCGACAGGGGGGCACGATGACATCGTGCGCTACCTGCTGGCCGAGGGGGCGGAGATCGACGCCGCGTCGCCGAATGGCACGACGGCATTGATGATGGCGGTGCGCGAGAACCGCATGGTGACGGCAGAGCTGCTCGTGGCGCGCGGCGCCGACGTCAATCACCGCAACCAGAATGGCGCCAGCGCACTGGATTGGGCGAAGCGCAACAACGACGCGGCGCTGACGGTGCGGCTGCGGCGTGCCGGCGCGCGCGACTGACCCTCGGCAGCGAATTGGCGACGGGCCGCAGAGTCCGTGCTACGTATCGCCGGCGCCGCTGAGCCCGGCGGTCGGCCCGGGGGGCGTGGTGCCGATGTCGATCGGCTGCGCGGCCGCGTCGCTGACGGAGCCCGCGCGCAGGCGTCGTGCCTCCTTGGGGTCGACCAGGAGCGGCCGCGTCAGCTCGATGCGATCGCCTTCGGCCAGTGGCGCGTGCATCCCCGCCCGCTGTCCGAAAATCGCGTAGCCGAGGCGCGCAACGTCGAGTCGATAGCGGACGACAATGCCCGAGCGCGCCACCGCATCGGCGATCGTCGCGCCGGCATCGACGACGACCGGCACGACGTCCTGTACTTCGGGCGTCGCCCAGACGACGGTAACGTTCATGTACGGGTGGCGTCCATCGATTGCGCGCGCCGCACGAAAGCGTCGATGAAGCTGTTCGCGATGTGGCTGAAAACCGGCCCGACGATTCTTTCCAGCAGATGGGTTGTGAATTCGTAGGCGAGCTCGAACTCGACCTTGCAGGCATCGGGCGCGAGCGCCAGAAACCGCCACTCACCGTGCAGGTGGCGGAACGGCCCGTCCTTCAGCGTGACGACGATCGACTCCGGCGCATGATTCGCATTGTCCGTCGTGAAATGCGCCTTGACGCCATGGTAGTCGATGTCGAGGCGTGCCGTCTTGCCCCCGGCGCGGGAGTCGAGGATGTGGGCGCCGCCGCACCATGGCAGGAACTCCGGATATTTTTCGATCCGGTCAACGAGTTCGAACATGGCGGCGGCGCTGTAGGGGACCAGCACCGACTTTCTGACGCTCAGCATGGGCGGGTTGGTAAGATTGGGGCTTGCTCCAGGAACGGCGCGTCCAATCACGGGTCGCCCGCCGCTCGTTTCGCCGGCTGCCGCCGCCCTCACCGGCGGTCGCCGGTTCGCCGCCCGAGGATTCCGCTGCGCATGAGCATCGTCGACAATAGAAAAGCGTATCACGACTACTTCATCGAGGAGAAATTCGAGGCCGGGATCGCGCTCGAAGGCTGGGAGGTGAAGGCGGTTCGCGCGGGGCGCGCGCAGCTGAAGGAAGCCTACGTCATCGTGAAAAACGGCGGCATTGCATTGATCGGCGCGCACATTTCACCCCTCGCCACGGCCTCGACGCACGTTCACCCGGACCCGACGCGAACACGCAGCCTGCTGCTGCACAAGAGTGAAATCAATCGGCTCATCGGTCAGGTCGAGCGTGCCGGCTACACGCTGGTTCCGCTCAACCTGCATTACAGCAAAGGGCGCGTCAAGCTCGACATCGGACTCGCCAAGGGCAAGAAGCAATACGACAAACGCGCGACGATCAAGGAGCGCGAATGGAACCGCGAACAGCAGCGGCTCATGCGCGATCGCACGGGCAGCGCCAGAGCGGCGCGCGGTTCATGACCCAGCCGGTGGGGCATGGCGTCGTCGTGCGCCCGGCAACGGACGCCGACATGCCGGCGATCGCCGCAATCTATGGGGAAGCGGTCGCCAACGGCACCGCCACCTGGGACCTTGCGCCTCCCGGCGTCGACGAGATGCGGGCGCGCTGGCGGGCGATTGTCGGGGAGGATTACCCGTACCTGGTCGCGACACGCGACGAACGGCTGGTCGGGTATGCGTATGCGGGCGCCTGGCGCCCGCGGCCCGGATACCGATTCACGGTGGAGAACACGGTCTACGTCGCTCCCGACGCGCAGCGGCACGGCGTCGGGCGGCAACTGTTGTCGGCATTGATCGGGACCTGCGCGGATCGGGGCTGGAGGCAGATGGTCGCCGTCATTGGCGGCGTCGAAAACTTGGCTTCGCTGCGCTTGCATGCCGCGCAGGGCTTTGTCGAGGTTGGGCGGCTCCCCGGCATCGGACGCAAGTTCGGTCGGTGGCTCGACTGCGTGCTGATGCAGCGCATGCTGGGCGACGGCGCGTCGACGCCTCCGCCAGGCAACTGACGGGTGCGCGATGACTGGCCGTCCGCTTTCCGCCGATCATCCGTTCGTGCGCGGCCTGCCGCCGAACGCCGCCAATCACGTGCCGCTGTCGCCGGTCTCGTTCCTCGAGCGCAGCGCCTTTGTCTGGCCGGACAAGGTCGCGGTTCGCCACGGCAAGTCCGCCTGGACTTATCGCGAGTTCGAAGCGCGCTGCCGCCGGCTTGCGTCAGCGCTCGCCAAGCGCGGCATCGGGCGCGGCGACACGGTCGCGATCATGGCGCCGAACGTGCCGGCGCTGCTGGAGGCGCACTACGCAGTCCCGGCACTGGGGGCGATACTCAATGCGCTGAACTACCGGCTCGATGCGTCGTCGATCGCGTTCTGTCTCGATCACGGCGAAGCAAAGGCGTTGCTTGCGGACGCCGAATACGCGCCCGTCGTCAGGGCCGCACTCGCGCAGACCCGCCGCGAACTGCTCGTCATCGACATCGGCGATCCGGAAGGCCCGCCCGGCGAAACTCTGGGATCGACGACCTACGATGACTTGCTGGCGGAGGGCGACCCGGCATTCGCGTGGCCCGGCCCGCGCGACGAGTGGGACTCACTCGCCTTGCTCTACACGTCCGGCACGACGGGCGACCCAAAGGGGGTCGTCTACCATCACCGCGGTGCCTACCTCAACGCTCTCGCCAATGCGCTGGTACTGGCGATGTCGCCGGCGACGGTCTATCTGTGGACGCTGCCGATGTTCCACTGCAATGGGTGGACCTACACGTGGGCGGTCACCGCGGTGGGCGGCACGCACGTCTGCCTGCGCCGCGTCGACCCGGCGCTGATCTTTCCCGCAATCCGCGAGTACCGGGTGACCCATCTGTGCGGCGCGCCGATCGTGCTCAACCTGCTCGTGCATGCGCCGGAGTCCGTGAAGGTCGCATTCGATCATGTCGTCGACGTCGCGACCGGCGGCGCCGCTCCGCCGTCTGCGGTGATCGAAGCGATGGAGCGAATGGGCTTCCGCGTCACGCATCTGTACGGCCTCACCGAGACGTACGGTCCGGCCACGGTATGCGTTCCGCAGGAGCACTGGAACGGGCTCGCATTGACCGACCGCGCGCGGCAGATGGCGCGGCAGGGAGCGCCGATGCCGACGCTCGCGCAGATCCAGGTGGCTGACCCGGCGACGCTCACTCCGGTGCCGCGCGACGGGACGACGATGGGCGAGGTCATGCTCCGGGGCAACACCGTGATGAAGGGCTACCTCAAGAACGAGCGTGCAACCGGCGCCGCGTTCGCCGCCGGCTGGTACCACACCGGCGATCTCGCCGTCTGGCATCCGGACAATTACATCGAGATCAAGGATCGCTCGAAGGACATCATCATTTCCGGCGGCGAAAACGTCAGTTCGCTCGAAATCGAAGAGTGTCTCTACCGCCATCCGCAGGTGATGGAGGCGGCCGTCGTCGCCATGCCCGATCCGGCGTGGGGCGAGGTGCCATGCGCGTTCGTCGCGCTCAGACCGGGCGCGGACGGAGCAGTCGAGTCCGACATGATCGCGTGGTGCCGCAGCCACCTCGCGCATTTCAAGGCGCCGAAATCGGTGGTGTTCGGTCCGTTGCCGAAAACCTCCACCGGCAAGATCCAGAAGTTCGTGCTGCGCAGCCGTGCGCGAGGCGTGGGCGACCCAACGCGGTCGTGAGGGCGGAAATCGGCTGGCCAGTCCGCGATGACCGGGGCGCGCGCGTCAGTCGTGTGCTGCGCGAGTGTCGTGCAGCAGCGCATGGGCGGCCGCGACGCCGGTGCGCGTGGCGGCCTCGAGCGTGGCGGGGAAATCGGCGTCGGTATAGTCGCCGGCAAGATAGATGCCCGGGGCAACGCGTCCGGGTGCAGGGCGCGAGAGTCCCGGCGTGCAGGCATAGGTCGCGCGCCGCTCGGCGATGACGCGCGACCAGACGGGAAGCGGCCACCGCCGCGCAAGCCTTCGCAACTGCGCGTCTGCCAGACTCGCCAGCGTCGCGTGGTCCATCGCGTCGTGCGGTCCATTGGTGCTGATGACGACGGCGACGAGGCCGCGCGCGCCCTCCGGCGCCGTTTCTCCCAGCGCCGCGCGCCGGTCGAACACCCATTGGCCCGGCGCATCGTCGAGCCGCAGGACGGGCACCGGCAGCGCCACCGGCTCCGCGTAGGCGAGGTAGGCGGTCGTGATCGATTCCCATGCGAATGCCGCGATCTGCGCCAAAGGGGCGCGCCAGGGAGCGTCGGAAGCCGCGCCGGTGCCCAGCGCTGTCGCCAGCTGATGCGGACCGACGGCGACGATGACGGCGTCGTAGGCTTCCGTGCCGACCCCGACGCCGATGGCAACGCCCTGCCGGGCTGGCGCCACCGAGCGAACCGTGACGCCTGGGCGCACCACGCCACCGCGGCGCACGAGATAGCGCGCGGCCGCGTCCGGGAACAGCGTCGACAGATCCGTGGCGGGTACGAGAAAATCGCTGTTGTGCGCGGAACCGGTGAATGCTTCGCGCAACACGTTTGCGAATGCCTGCGCCGATGCTGACTCCGGCGGCGTGTTGAGCGCGGCAATGCACAGCGGCTCCCAGACGGCGGCCATCGGGCGTAGCGCTGTGCCGGCAAAATATTGCGCGACCGTTTGCGCGCCGGGCACCCGGAAATCCGTTCGCTCCAGCTGCCGGAACCCCTCGATCAGCGCGCCCCGCTCGCGCCAGTTCAAGCCGCGGGCCGCAAGGATTCCAAGCGCCAGATGGAGGGGCGCCGGAGTCCGCCACGCGGTCAGCGCGACCGCACTGGGCGTGGCGATTCCGAACGGGCGCAACGTCAGCGGCAGGCGGTGATACAACGTGTCGGCGCGGGCCGCGCGGTGGACGCGACCGATGAGGCCGAGGGTCTGTCGATACGCACCGATGAGCAAATGCTGGCCGTTGTCGAGCGCCATGCCGTCCAGCGTGACACGCCGCGCGCGGCCACCCAGAGTGAGCGACTGTTCGAGCAGGGTCACCAGCAGCCCGGCCCGCGCGAGGGTCACGGCCGCCGCGCAGCCTGCCCAGCCGCCGCCGACGACGGCGACGCGCACCTTTCGACCCGCCTTCATCGGCGGGATTCCGGCGTCAGCTGCGCCGCGCGGTCTTCCATGCGATCCAGAACTTGCGCAGCGGCGTCAGCCTGATGCGGTGGTCGAGTACGTCATAGCCGTCGCGTGCGATTTCGTCGAGCAGCGCCCGGTAGATCGCCGCCATGATGAGGCCCGGACGCTGCGCGCGCCGATCCTCGGGGGGGAGTGCGTCCAGCGCCCGGCTGTACCAGGCTCGGGCGCGCAGGACCTGTTCCGCCATCAGTTCGCGAAATGCGCCGCCGCCCTCGCGCTGCAGCATCGCCGTGGCGGTCACGCCATGACGGGTGAGCTCGTCCTGCGGAAGGTAGATGCGTCCGCGACGGGCATCTTCTCCGACGTCGCGAATGATGTTGGTCAGCTGAAATGCAATGCCGAGATCCCGTGCGTACTGACGCGTCGCGGGGTTCGCGTAGCCGAAGATTTCCGCCGACAGCAGGCCGACGACACCCGCAACGCGGTGGCAATACCCTTCGAGATCGGAGAAATCGAGGTAGCGGTTACGCTCGATGTCCATCGCCATGCCGTCGATGACCGCCTGGAAATGCGCTTCCGCAAGGGCGAACGACGCAATGACGGGCTGCAGCGCTCGCGCGACCGGATGCTGCGGCGCGCCCGAGAATGCCGCGCCGATCTCCAGGCGCCACCACGCGAGTTTTGCGCGCGCTACGGTCGGATCCGTCGTCTCGTCGACGACGTCGTCCACCTCGCGACAGAACGCGTAGAGCGCCGTAATCGCGCGGCGGCGCGGCGGAGGCAGGAACAGAAAGCTGTAATAGAAGCTCGAGCCGCTCCGTGCAGCCAGCCGCTGGCAATATTCGTCGGGAGTCATGCGGTGGCTCCGGAGTTCACCGGACGACGCGGTCGCGACGGCAGCATCGCGCGCCAGGCAACGATCACCCAATCCGCACGCTTGATCTGCGGCCGGTGGCGAAAGACATCGCCGGCCACGGCATCGATGCCGTCGAGGATCCGAAGCGCGCCGGCAAGGACGCCGCGCAACTCCAATGCGAGCCGCCACGGCAGCGCCAGCGCCAGCGACCGCCCCGACTCCAGCAGTGCGCGAGTGCGCGCCGTCTCGAATTCCAGAAGCATGCGCCATGCTTCGTCGCAGCGCGCATCGGCGATCTGCATTTCGTCGACGCCGAACCGCGAGAGGTCCTCGCGCGGGAGGTAGACGCGTCCGATGCGCCAGTCGATGGCGATGTCCTGCCAGAAATTCACCAGTTGCAGGGCGGTGCAGATGGCATCGCTGCGCTCCTGCAACTCCGGCGCCGTGACTCGGTACAGATGGAGGAGCAGCCGCCCGATCGGATTGGCCGAACGCCGGCAGTAGTCGAGCACATCGGCATAGGTCGAATATCGATGCGTGGTCACATCCTGCCGGAATGCCGAGAGCAGGGCAGCGAAGGGAGCGAGAGGAAGATCGAAAGCGGCGATTGCCGCGGCCAGTTCCGCAAACGGCGCTTCGGCCGGCGGATGCCCGTCCGCGATGGCATCGAGCGCGCGCCGATACCGGTCCAGCGCTGCGAGCCGCGCGGCAGGCGGCACATTGCCCTCGTCGGCGATATCGTCGGCGGCGCGCGCGAATCGGTAGATCGCGACGACCGCGGGCCGCAGCGCCCGGGGCAACAGGAACGAGGCGACGGGAAAGTTTTCGTAATGGGCGACGGACACGCGTATCGGGGCGCAATGCGCCGAAAGGAACACATTTCCCCTGGAAAGGCCGATCCGCCGCCCTGCCTCCCTGTGGTGACGCGGTGACGATTCGACTATACTTGCACGTTCGGCGAAAGCGGCTGCGAAAGTGGCGGAATTGGTAGACGCACCGGCCTTAGGAGCCGGCGGGGCAGCCCATGGGGGTTCGAGTCCCCCCTTTCGCACCACGGATTCAACATAGCAAGGATTCGAAGCACATGCAAACCAGCCTTGAGACGATCTCCCAGCTCGAGCGCCGCCTGAATGTGGCGGTACCGCTCGCGAAGATCGAAAGCGAGGTCGAAAAGCGCCTCGCGCGGCTCGCCAAGAACGCCAAGGTTCCCGGTTTCCGGCCCGGCAAGGTGCCGATGAAAATGGTCGTACAGCAGTACGGTCCGCAGGTGCGTTCCGAAGTGATTTCGGACACCGTGCAGGCGAGTTTCGCCGACGCCATCCGTGAGCAGAACGTTCGCGTTGCCGGATATCCCCGCATCGAGCCCAGGCCGGGCGCGACCGCCGCCGACCAGCTCGAGTTTTCGGCGGTCTTCGAGGTGTATCCCGAGATCAGGATCGGCGATCTCGCGACCGTCGCCATCGAGCGTCCGGTGGCCGACGTGGGCGATGCCGATGTCGAACGGACCCTTGACGTGCTGCGCAAGCAGCGCGCGCGCTACGATCACGTGACCCGGTCGGCCGCAGCCGGCGATCGTGCCATCGTCGACTTCAGCGGCAGCATCGACGGCGTCGAATTCCCCGGCGGACAGGCGAAGGACTTCGCGATCGTTCTCGGCGAGAGCCGGATGCTCCCCGAGTTCGAGGCCGCGGTCCTGGGGATGAAGGAAAGCGAGACGCGAACCTTCGCGCTGACCTTCCCCGCGGACTACCACGGCAAGGAAGTTGCGGGCAGGCGGGCCGAGTTCACGCTGACCGTGAAGACGGTCTCCGAGGCGCATCTGCCGCCCGTGGACGCCGCGTTCGCGACGGCGTTCGGAATTGCCGACGGCAGCGTCAATGCGCTGCGCGCCGAGATCGCGTCGAACCTCAAGCTGGAGCTGAAGCGCAAGATCGAAGGCAGGGTCAAGGAACAGGCACTCGCCGCGCTGCGGCAGAAGGCCGAGCTTGCAATCCCGAAATCGCTGGTCGAACTCGAGGCGCAAAACATGGCCGGGCGGATGGCCGCCGACCTGCGGCAACAGGGAATGAAGCCCGAAGACATCAAGCTCGAGCCCGACCTTTTCCGCGCCAACGCGGAGGATCGTGTCGCGCTGGGACTCGTGTTGTCCGAGGTCGTGCGCACGTACGGATTGCATGCGAAACCGGATCAGGTCAAGGCGCTGGTGCAGGAGGCCGCGCAAACCTACGAACAGCCGGAAGCCGTCGTGCGCTGGCACTATGAGAAGTCCGAGCGCCTGAACGAATTCGAGGCGATGGCGGTCGAACGAAATGTCGTCGAATGGGTGCTCGCCCGGGCGCAGGTCGTCGACAAGCCGGCGACGTTCGCCAACCTGATGGGACCGACGCGCGCGTGACAGCCCGCCGCCGGCGCCGCTGGTAGTAGCGCACAGCCGGTAGCCGACACATCCCCCGGCTAAGCGCAATCGCCGGCTGCTCCCGCCTTCCGTTCCCGCGGCGTCAGGTCGCGCTTCTTCGCACCTGCGCGCCGACTCCCACTACAATGCGACATTCAAGCGCATTCAACGAGGCCAACATGACGCAACCGAAGGGCTTGGGCCTGATCCCGATGGTGATCGAGCAGAGCGGGCGCGGCGAGCGCGCGTACGACATCTACTCGCGCCTTCTGAAGGAGCGCGTCGTGTTCCTCGTGGGGCCGGTCGACGAGAACACCGCCAACCTGGTCGTCGCGCAGATGCTGTTCCTCGAGTCGGAGAACCCGGACAAGGACGTCAATTTCTACATCAATTCGCCGGGCGGCTCGATCGCCGCGGGCATGGCGATCTACGACACCATGCAGTTCATCAAGCCGGACGTTTCGACGCTGTGCGTGGGCATGGCGGCGTCGATGGGCGCTTTTCTGCTGGCGGCCGGCGCCAAGGGCAAACGCTTTGCCTTGCCGAATTCGACCATCATGATTCACCAGCCGCTGGGCGGATTCCAGGGGCAGGCATCGGACATCGAAATTCACGCCAAGTACATCCTGGCGCTCCGCGAGCGCCTGAACCGGCTGATGGCGAAACACACCGGAAAATCGGTCGATGAGGTCGCCCACGACACCGATCGCGACAATTTTCTCACCGCCGACGAGGCTCTGGCCTACGGCATGGTTGACAAAGTCTTGCAGAAACGGGTGTAGGACGGGTAAAGTGAATCCATCGTTTCCACGTTCAGACGCTTGATTGGAAAACAGGTTTAACGGATTGCCCGGACGCTGATGGCCGACAAATCGAATGGCGACAAGCTGTTGTACTGCTCCTTTTGCGGCAAGAGCCAGCATGAGGTGCGTAAGCTCATTGCCGGCCCGTCGGTGTTCATCTGCGACGAGTGCATCGAGCTCTGCAACGACATCATCCGCGAGGAAGGCACCACCGCCGAGTCGACGCGGGCCGACAAGGACAAGCTGCCGACGCCCCACGAGATTCGCCAGATCCTCGACCAGTACGTGATCGGCCAGGATCTCGCGAAAAAGATCCTGTCGGTGGCCGTCTACAATCACTACAAGCGGCTGGAGACCGGCGGCAAGGACGACGAGGTCGAGCTCGCCAAGAGCAATATCCTGCTCATCGGGCCTACGGGCTCGGGCAAGACGCTGCTCGCGCAGACGCTGGCGCGCCTCCTCGACGTCCCCTTCGTCATCGCGGATGCGACCACGCTGACCGAGGCAGGGTATGTGGGCGAGGACGTCGAGAACATCATCCAGAAGCTGCTGCAGAAGTGCGACTACGATATCGAGAAGGCGCAGCGCGGTATCGTCTATATCGACGAAATCGACAAGATATCCCGGAAAAGCGACAACCCGTCGATCACGCGCGACGTGTCGGGCGAAGGCGTCCAGCAGGCATTGCTGAAGCTGATCGAGGGCACGATCGCATCGGTACCGCCGCAGGGCGGTCGCAAGCACCCGAACCAGGAGTTCGTGCAGGTCGACACGACCAACATACTCTTTGTCTGCGGAGGCGCTTTCGACGGGCTCGAGAAGATCGTCCGGCACCGCACGGCGAAGACCGGCATCGGTTTCGGCGCCGAGGTGTCGAGCCCGGACGACCGCAAGGACATCAGCCTGCTGCTGCGCGACGCGGAACCCGAGGACCTGATCAAGTTCGGCCTGATCCCGGAATTCGTAGGCCGGCTGCCGGTGGTCGCCACGCTGGAGGAGCTGGACGAAGCGGCGCTGATCCAGATCCTGGTCGAGCCCAAGAACGCGCTGATCAAGCAGTACCAGAAGATGTTCCGGATGGAGTCCGTCGAGCTCGAGATCCGGGAAGGCGCGCTGCGCGCGATCGCCAGCAAGGCGCTGGCGCGCAAGACGGGCGCCCGTGGCCTGCGGTCGATCCTGGAGCAGGTGCTCCTCGACGTGATGTACGACCTGCCGTCGCACAGCAATCTCGCGCGTGTCGTGGTGGACGAAGCGACCATCGCGAACGACGGCAAACCGCTCCTGATGTTCGCGGAGCCAGCGAAAGTCGCGTCCGCCCACAGCTAGGCGGCGCGTCGTCTGGCGCCGTGTCGCGCGCCGTTTCGTGCGGTGCATGAACGGATAAATAATTGATTTAAAAGAATATTAGTGTCCATTGCGGGCGCCTGGACTTGACACGGCCGGCTGCCGGCCCCATTTTCCCTTACGAACCCCTATCCCGAGACTTGAATGGCCACTGAATTGACACCCGCAATCGACATGACCGCGCTTCCGCTGCTCCCGTTGCGCGACGTCGTCGTGTTTCCGCATATGGTGATCCCGCTGTTCGTCGGGCGCCCGAAGTCGATCAAGGCGCTGGACGTGGCGATGGACGCCGGCAAGCACATCCTTCTCGTCGCGCAGAAGTCGGCGGCGAAGGACGACCCGGCGGCCGAGGATCTCTACGCGATCGGCAGCATCGCAACGGTGCTGCAGATGCTGAAGCTTCCCGACGGCACGGTAAAGGTGCTGGTCGAGGGCGCGCAGCGTGCAAGGCTCGACCAAGTCACCGACGAAGGCGAGTACCTGTCGGCCGAAGCGACCACCCATTCCGGCGACGAAGGGCAGCCGCACGAAGTCGAGGCCATGCGTCGCGCGCTGCTGGCGCAGTTCGACCAGTACGTGAAACTCAACAAGAAGATCCCGCCCGAGATCCTGACCTCGATGGCCGGGATCGACGACGGCGGGCGTCTCGCGGACGCCATTGCCGCGCACCTCCCGCTCAAGCTGGAGCAAAAGCAGGAGATCCTGGAGATGGGCGACGTCGGCAAGCGCCTGGAGCACCTGCTGGGACTGCTCGAGGGCGAAGTCGACATCCTGCAGGTCGAGAAGCGCATCCGCGGCCGCGTGAAGCGGCAGATGGAGAAGAGCCAGCGCGAGTACTACCTGAACGAACAGGTGAAGGCGATCCAGAAGGAACTCGGCGAAGGCGACGAGAACGCCGACCTCGACGAGATGGAGAAGAAAATCAAGGCCGCGCGCATGTCGAAGGAGGCCGAGGGCAAGGCGCTGGGAGAATTCAAGAAACTGAAGATGATGTCGCCGATGTCCGCCGAGGCGACCGTCGTGCGCAATTACATCGACACGCTGCTCGCGCTTCCATGGCGGAAGAAGAGCAAGATCAGCAAGGATCTGGCCGCCGCGGTGAAGGTGCTGGACGCCGACCATTACGGCCTCGAGAAGGTCAAGGAGCGCATCGTCGAATACCTCGCGGTGCAGCAGCGCGTCGACAAGCTCAAAGGCCCGATCTTGTGCCTGGTAGGGCCGCCGGGGGTGGGCAAGACGTCGCTCGGGCAATCGATCGCGAAGGCCACGAATCGCAAGTTCGTGCGGATGAGCCTGGGCGGCGTCCGCGACGAGGCCGAGATCCGCGGCCACCGCCGGACCTATATCGGCTCGATGCCCGGCAAGATCCTCCAGAACATGTCCAAGGTCGGCGTCCGCAACCCGCTGTTCCTGTTTGATGAAGTCGACAAGATGGGCATGGATTTTCGCGGCGACCCGTCGTCGGCGCTGCTGGAGGTGCTCGACCCCGAGCAGAACAGCACGTTCGTCGATCATTATGTCGAGGTCGAGTACGACCTTTCCGACGTGATGTTCGTCGCTACCGCGAATACGATGAACATTCCAGCGCCGCTGCTCGACCGCATGGAAGTGATCCGGCTATCGGGTTACACCGAGGACGAGAAGATTGCGATCGCCAAGCAATATCTGCTGCCAAAGCAGGTCAAGCTCAACGGACTGAAGCCGGCCGAAATCCACGTTGCCGAGAGCGCGCTGCGCGACATCGTGCGGTATTACACGCGCGAGGCGGGCGTGCGCAACCTCGAGCGCGACATCAGCAAGATCTGCCGCAAGGTGGTGAAGGGCCTGTTGCTGCGCAAGAGCGAAGGCAAGGCGCGCGCCGCGAAGGGCCCGGTCGATGTCAATTCGAAGAACCTCGACAAGTACCTCGGCGTGCGCCGGTTCACGTTCGGCCTCGCCGAGAAGAAGAATCAGGTGGGCCAGGTCACCGGTCTTGCGTGGACGGAAGTGGGCGGCGACCTGCTGACGATCGAAGCGGTCGCGTTGCCGGGCAAGGGCAAGACCACGACGACCGGCAAATTGGGCGAGGTCATGAACGAATCCATCGCCGCGGCGCTATCGGTCGTCCGGCATCGCTCGAAGACCCTCGGAATCGCGCCGGATTTCTATCAGAAGACCGATCTGCATATTCACTTGCCGGAAGGCGCGACGCCCAAGGACGGGCCATCGGCCGGCGGCGCGATCGTCACGGCGATCGTGTCGATCCTGACGGGCATCCCGGTGCGTGCGGATGTCGCCATGACTGGCGAGATCACGCTGCGCGGCGAAGTGCTTCCCATCGGCGGCCTGAAGGAAAAGCTGCTGGCGGCCGGCCGCGGCGGAATCAAGACCGTGCTCATACCGGAAGAGAACGTGAAGGACCTGACCGAGATTCAGGACGAGATCAAGAATCGCCTCGAAATCCGTCCCGTGCGCTGGATCGAACAGGTCCTGGAAGCGGCGCTCGAGCGCCAGCCGGTGGCGCTGCCGGAAGCCACGGAGGACACCGCAGCGGTACCCCCGGCGGCAGTCGACGAAAAGCCGGCGGTCATCAAGCACTGATATTTTCGCGCAGTGCGTCCGCGCGCGCCACGAATGCACCAACGCGCGGAGCTGGGCGGGGCATATCCTGTGTGGCGCTGCGGCGGCCGATTCGGAACGAATGCATCGGCAAAGGCTGCGCGCGCGCTTGACATGCGGAAATGGCGGTTGCTATAAGCGAGTATCCGGCCGTGGTCGCCAAGTCCGCGGCTGTCCCGACTCCACGCTCGTGGTCACTACTGAACCGGGCGCGGCGCCGCTCTGACTAGGGGGACGTCCGTGAACAAGTCCGAACTGATCGATGCGATCGCGAGGCATGCCGACATCTCGAAGGCTGCCGCAGGGCGTGCGCTGGATGCGACAGTTAACTCGATCACCGGTTCGCTCAGAAAGGGCGACATTGTCACGCTGGTGGGCTTCGGCTCGTTCTATGTCGGAAAGCGTACCGCGCGACAGGGGCGCAATCCGCGCACCGGCGTGGCGATTCGCATTCGAGCCGCAAAAGTGCCGAAGTTTCGCGCTGGCAAAGCACTGAAGGATGCTGTAAACTGATCGGCTGGATTTTCGTTGTTTGCGGGGGATCCGCGCCCGGAACGGGCAGGGGTGCTTAGCTCAGCCGGTAGAGCGTCGCCCTTACAAGGCGAATGTCGGCGGTTCGATCCCGTCAGCACCCACCAAGCACAGCAGGCGGACCGGATTGGGAGTGGTAGTTCAGTTGGTTAGAATACCGGCCTGTCACGCCGGGGGTCGCGGGTTCGAGTCCCGTCCACTCCGCCAATAGACGAAGGGCGAACGCGAGTTCGCCCTTTTTGATGTACCGCATGTGAAGGAGGGGGCCCGAAGGGCGCGACCCGGAACGTGCGGAGATTCGGCCGACAACGCGACGATTCGCGTTCCTCCCGCGTCGCAAGGAGGCCGACAACGGCGCCCGTGCGTCCCGCGGGTGCGCAAGCGAGTGCCACCGCATGTTCGATCAAGTCGCCAAGCACAAACGCATCGCCCAGATCGTCATTGCGTTGATCGCGCTGCCGTTCGCATTCTTCGGCGTCGATTCGTACTTCCGCAATACCGAGAACGTGGGCGAGGTTGCCACGTTCAACGGCGGAAAGATCACGCAGGCGGAGTTCGCGCAGTCGGTCCGCGAGCAACAGGAGATGCTGCTGCGCACCCAGCGCGGTGTCGATCCGGCGATCCTCGACAACCCGGAGGTGCGCTTCAACATCCTGCAGCAGTTGATCCGCGAACGGTTGCTGGAAAAGAAAGGCAACGACCTCCATTTCGGCGTTTCGAATTCGCAGATCTTCGACCGGATCACGTCGGATGCCAGGTTCCGTGACGGCGACAGGTTTTCGCTCGAGCGCTACAAGCAGCTTCTGGCACAGGCGGGCATCCCGGAGGCGGGGTACGAGGAAGGCATCCGCAAACAGCTGCTTGCGGAGAAGCTCGTCGACCCGATCGCGCGCGGCAGCATCGTCGCGAGGGCATCAGGTGAGGGTTTCGTCAACCTGCTGGAGCAGCAGCGCGAGGTGTCAGCCGCCAGGATCGATGCCGAGCGGTTCGTCAAGGACCTAAGGATCGACGACGCGGCCGTGAAAGCCTTCTACGAGGCAAACCAGGACGCCTTCAGGACGCCGGAGGAAATGAAATTCGAGTACCTCGTGTTGACCCCGGAAGCGCTGCTTTCACAGGTCGCGATGACACCGGAGGAAGTCAAGGCGCAATACGCCAGCAACATGAAACAGTACGCGCAGGATGAACAGCGCCAGGCGGCGCATATCCTTATCGCCATTAAACCCGACGCCAAGGATGCCGAGAAGGCCGCGGCGAAACGAAAGGCCGAGGAGGTGTACGCGAAGGCGAAGGCGAATCCGGCCAAGTTCGGAGAATTCGCAAAACAGTTTTCGGAGGACCCGGGTTCCGCCGGACAGGGCGGAGACCTGGGCAGCAATCCACGCGGTACGATGGTAAAGGCGTTCGACGACGTCGTCTTTGCAATGAGGCCGGGAGAAATCGCTCCGCCGGTCCAGTCGGAATTCGGCTGGCACGTGATCAAGCTGAACGGCATCACGTCCGCGAAGACGCGATCATTCGAGGAGTCGAAAGTTCAGATCGAAAACGATCTCTTGCGTCAAAAGGTTGCGCAGAAGTTTGCCGGCGCCGCCGACCAGTTCCAGAATCTGGTTTATGAACAGGCCGATACGCTGTCCGGCGCGGCAAAGGCACTCAAGCTCAACGTGCAGACCTCCGGCCTTGTCACTCGCGCCGATGCGCAGAAGCTCGCGTTCGGCAACCCCAAGCTCGTGCAGGCGTTGTTCAGCCCGGAATCGATTTCCGGCAGGCGCAACACCGAGGCGATCGAAGTCGGCCCCAATACGCTGATGGCGGGTCGGGTCGTCGAGTACAAGCCGGCCGCGTCGCGCCCGTACGACGACGTCAAGGACGAGGTCCGCCGCCAGCTGTTGCGCAAGGCAGCGAGCGAAATGGCGCAGAAGGTCGGGCGCGACAAGCTCGCGGTGCTGGAACGCGCCGGGAGCGACAAGGAAGCCGGCGTGTCTTTCGACAAGCCGGTCCTGGTGCTGCGCAATCAGATGCAGCCGGGATTCTCGCCGGAGGCGCTCACCCGTGTCTTTCAGCTCGACGCCGGCAAATTGCCGCGATTTGTCGGAATGACCAACGAGCGCGGCGGATTTTCAATCTACAAGGTAACGAAAGTGATTGCGCCTCCTGTCGCGGATCCGGCCAAACTGGCCGCCGCGAGCGCCCGGGTCGGCGAGCTGCAGAGCCGCGAGGTCTTCGATGCCTATATCGCGACGCTGAAGTCGAAGGCCGATGTCAAGGTGAACCAGGACGCCCTCGAAAAGAAGTGACGCATCCGATCGGAAGCGGCCGGACCCGTCGGGCACGCAATGGATACGGCAGTGGGACCCTGCGCGGATGGCAGGCGACCCCCCTTCGCCCCCTTGCGCGTGGGGCCCGATGGCGATAGGTGCGCGTGAACCACCCAAGAAAATGGCGACCTTCGGGCCGCCATTTTTTCGGGTAACCGGACGCTGCAGGAAAATGTCAGGCCGCGCATTTCTCCCGGATCAGGGCTTCGATGCGATCGCGTTCCTGCGCTTTCATGCTCTCGTCCATATAGACCGGTTCGCCCTTTTCATTGAAGCGCTGCATCGGGACGCCCGACTGGAACATCTTGATCTGGCCCCGTGCGGCCGCGCAGGCCTCCTGCCGCGTGGCATCACTCTGCCGGGTCTTCTCGATCTTCTGCTGGTCTTCGACGCGCTGCGCCTGCCGCTTTTTCAATTCGGCTTCCTGGTTGGCCATTGCCCGGATCGCCTCGGGGTTGGCAGGGGCGGCAGCGGCATTGACGACTTCGGATTTGATGTTGCTTGGCGGCGGCTGGTCGGAATAGCTGACACGGCCGTTGGCATCGACCCATTTGTACATCGCCCCGGCAGCGGGGCCGGCGATCATCAGGAGCAGGAATGCCGTTGCGCGGACCGTCGCCGGGAAGGCACGGTATTCGGGGCTGCGAGACAAGATTCGAGGGAGGTCCATCGATCGGGGACCGCATGAGCTGCGCGGCAAGTTTTATGACATTGGCAAGGTAATACAAAGCTGGTCGCACGTCAATTCGCCCAAGGGCCGGGGCGCCGCCGGTGCGGCAGGGGCAGGGCAGAGGGCGGTTCGCCCGACCGATCGCGACCACGACCGCCGCGCCTTTGCGGCCCCGGCCTCCGCACCAGTCGGGGCATGCGCGCGTGCTGCCGTCGGCCCCTTGGCGTCGGCTCGCCGGCGTCGCATCCGCTCTCGCTGCGCTCGGTTCGGCCTCCACAACCGTATTTGCATGCCGTGGTCTTGCCGTCGGCCTCCGAACATGACTCGCGTTTGCTCGCATCCCCTCGCCGCTTCGCGGCTTGGGCCCCTGCTCGCCGCTCGCACGTTCCCTCTGCTCCGGGGCTCGCGCCGCTCGGCCTCCGCACCGGTCGGGGCATGCGCGCGTTCTGCCGTCGGCCTCTTAGCGTCGACTCGCCGGCGTCGCATCCCCTCTCGCTGCGCTCGGGGGGCCCTGCTCCGGGGCTCGCGCCGCGGGTATAATCCGTTTTTGCGCGCTGGAGAAACCCGCATGCGTGTCGTCCGGAAAGCGCTGACCTTCGACGACGTCCTGCTCGTCCCCGCGCATTCCCTCGTCGTTCCCCGCGACGTCAGTCTCGAAACCCGGCTCACCAAGTCCATCACCCTCAACATTCCACTGGTGTCGGCGGCGATGGATACGGTGACCGAAGCCCGGCTCGCCATCGCGATCGCACAGGAGGGGGGGCTCGGCGTCGTCCACAAGAACATGCCTCCCGCCCGGCAGGCGGCCGAGGTCGCCAAGGTCAAGCGATTCGAGAGCGGCGTCGTCAAGGATCCGCTGACAGTCCCGCCGACCATGTCGGTGCGCGACGTCCTGGCGCTGAAGCGCGCGAATCGCTTCTCGGGTCTGCCCGTCGTCGAGGGCCGCAAGGTCGTCGGCATCGTGACCAACCGCGACTTGAGGTTCGAGACCAACCTCGACCAGCCCGTCGCCAACATCATGACCAAGGGCGACAAGCTGGTGACGGTGCCGGAGGGCGCGGATCTCGAGCGCGCCAAGGAACTGATGCACCGGCACCGGCTTGAGCGCGTGCTGGTCGTCAACAAGGCCATGGAATTGCGCGGCCTCATCACGGTGAAGGACATCCTGAAGGCCACCGAACACCCGTTGGCGTGCAAGGACGAGCACGGTCGGCTTCGCGTGGGCGCGGCGGTGGGAGTCGCGGCGGACAACGAGGAGCGTGTCGAGGCGCTGGTGGCGGCCGGTGTTGACGTGATCGTCGTCGACACGGCCCACGGACATTCGCAGGGTGTGCTCGACCGGGTCCAATGGGTGAAGCGGAAATTCCCGCAGGTGCAGGTGATCGGCGGCAACATTGCGACGGCCTCCGGCGCGCGCGCGCTGATCGATCATGGCGCGGACGGTGTGAAGGTCGGCATCGGGCCCGGGTCGATCTGCACGACGCGGATCGTCGCCGGCGTGGGCGTGCCGCAGATTTCGGCGATTCAGGATGCGCTGGAAGGCGCCGCGGTGCTGGGGATTCCGGCGATCGCCGATGGCGGGATTCGGTATTCGGGCGACATCGCCAAGGCCGTGGCAGCGGGCGCATCGGTCGTGATGCTGGGCAGCCTGTTTGCCGGGACCGAGGAGTCGCCCGGCGAGATCGAGCTGTACCAGGGTCGGTCGTACAAGGGCTATCGCGGCATGGGCTCGCTGGGTGCGATGCAGCAGGGCAGCTCCGACCGTTACTTCCAGGAGCTCGAAGCGGAAGGCAACACGGAAAAACTGGTCCCCGAGGGCATCGAGGGCCGCGTGCCGTTCAAGGGGCCTCTCGTGAACGTGATACATCAATTGATGGGCGGTCTGCGCGCGGCGATGGGGTACTGCGGCTGCGGCACGGTGGACGAGCTCCGCACGCGCGCGGAGTTCGTCGAGATCACCTCGGCGGGAATCCGCGAGTCGCACGTTCACGACGTACAGATCGTGAAGGAAGCCCCGAACTACCGGGTCGAGTGACCGCCGGAATCCCGGGGCCGGCACACGCCGGCCCTTTCGTTTGAACCGCTGTCCATGCCGAACGCGACGATGGCCGCCAATCCCGCTTCTCCCGGGCACTCGAAGATCCTGATCCTGGACTTCGGCGCGCAATACACGCAATTGATAGCCCGCCGCCTGCGCGAGACACACGTCTACTGCGAGATTCATCCCTTCGACGTCGGCGACGCCTTCATTCGCGGCTTCGCGCCGAGCGGAATCGTTCTGTCCGGCGGGCCGAACAGCGTCACCGAGGGCGAGACGCCGCGCGCGCCCGATGCGGCATGGACGCAGGGCGTGCCGGTTCTCGGCATCTGCTACGGAATGCAGGCGATGGCTGCGCAACTGGGCGGCGTCGTTGAATCCGGCAAGGTGCGCGAGTTCGGCTATGCGGAAGTGCGCGCCCGTGGGCATTCCGAACTGTTCAGGGGCGTCGAGGACCGCAGCAACGCGGATGGCCACGGCCTGCTCGATGTCTGGATGAGCCATGGGGACAAGGTCACCGCGCTGCCGCCAGGTTTCCGGCTGATCGGGTCGTCCCCGAGTTGTGACATCGCGGCGATGGCCGACGACGCGCGTCGATTCTACGCGGTGCAATTCCATCCCGAAGTCACGCACACGAAACAGGGCGCTGCGATTCTCTCCCGCTTCGCGCACGACATCTGCGGCTGCGGTCACGATTGGAACATGCCCGATTATGTCGGAGAGGTCGTCGCGAAGATCCGCGGGCAGGTCGGCGACGAGGAGGTCATCCTCGGATTGTCAGGCGGAGTCGACTCGTCGGTGGCGGCGGCGCTGATCCACCGGGCGATCGGAGCGAAGCTCACCTGTGTGTTCGTCGATCACGGGTTGTTGCGCCTGAACGAGGCCGAGCAGGTAATGGACACGTTCTCGCGCAATCTCGGCGTGCGGGTGCTCCATGTCGACGCTGCCGACGAGATGTACCGCGCGCTCCAGGACGTTGCGGATCCGGAGCAGAAGCGCAAGATCATCGGACGATTGTTCGTCGATGTATTCCAGCGCGAGGCCGCGAGATTGCCCGGTGCCCGTTGGCTCGCACAGGGGACGATCTACCCCGACGTGATCGAATCCGCCGGCGCGAATAATGGCAAGGCGCACAGCATCAAGTCACACCACAACGTCGGCGGACTTCCGGAATCGCTGCACCTCAGGCTGCTCGAGCCGCTGCGCGAGCTGTTCAAGGACGAAGTCCGCGAACTCGGACTGGCGCTCGGCTTGCCGCGCGAGATGGTGTTCCGGCATCCGTTTCCCGGCCCGGGCCTGGGTGTCCGGATCCTCGGCACCGTCACGCGGGCGCATGCGGATCTGCTGCGCCGGGCCGACGCGATCTTCATCGACGAGCTGCGCGCGGCGCACGATGCCTCCGGAAAGAGCTGGTACGATCTCACCGCTCAGGCGTTCGCGGTATTCCTGCCCGTGCGCTCGGTCGGCGTGATGGGGGACGGCCGTACCTACGAGCACGTCGTCGCGCTGCGCGCCGTGCAGACGACCGACTTCATGACCGCGCACTGCGCGCCGCTGCCGCACGATCTGCTGGCAAAGGTCGCCAACCGGATCATCAACGAGGTGCGCGGGATCAATCGAGTGACGTTCGATATTTCGTCGAAGCCGCCGGCGACGATCGAATGGGAGTGACCAGGGCACACGGTGAAAGCCTCCGGCGATAATCGCTATCTTGCCGTCTTCTGTCGGTTGGCGACGAAGACGGGGCTTTCGCCCGGCGCGTTATGCGCGGGGCATCGCGACCCGTTCATGGTCGTGGTGTGCGCCGCGGCGCTGGCATTCGAGTCCGGCCGTGAATACGACGAGCCGGCAGTCAATGGCCGGCTGAGGGCTTGGCTCGCGGGTCCCGGCGCGATGCTGGCGACCGATCACGTCGCGTTGCGCCGCTGGCTCGTCGATTGTGCCGTGCTTGATCGCGACGGCTACGGCCACCGGTATCGGCGTTGCGAGCCGTCCGGCGACTGGGCGGTCGTGATGTCCGCGCTGGCCGGCATCGATCTCGACGCCGAAGCGAAGACGGCCCGTGCCGCGGATGCCGCACAGCGCGCAAAGCGCAAGACCGCATGGTTCGCGCGTGCGAGCAGGGACGGCGCACCCGGTGAGTGACAGGACCAAATTCGGCGGCGCTTGTGGCGAGAAGTTCGCGACGATCCGGCCGGCCTCCGCGATGGTCCGGGTCGCACGCCTGATCGATGCTGCCATGCGGGTCGGGATCGAGACCGATAACGCAATTCCGGGTCCATGACCGCGACCGACGCCGCCGCATGGATGGCCGAAGCGCTGGCGCTTGCGCGCGCGGCCGCGGCGCGCGGCGAAGTGCCGGTGGGCGCCGTGGTCGTCAAGGACGGCGCGATCATCGGCCGCGGCGGCAACGCGCCGATTTCCGGAAACGATCCGACGGCGCACGCCGAGATCGCCGCTTTGCGCGATGCGGGACGCGTCGTCGGCAACTACCGGCTGCCCGGCTGCGAGCTCTTCGTGACCCTCGAGCCTTGCGCGATGTGTGCAGGGGCCATCATGCACGCGCGAATCGCGCGCCTCGTATTCGGCGCGCCGGACCCGAAGACCGGCGCCTGCGGCTCGGTCATCGATCTGTTCGCCGAGTCGCGGCTCAACCATCACACGACCGCCGAGGGGGGCGTCCGGGCGAATGAATGCGGTAAGCTGCTTGCCGATTTCTTCGCTTCGCGCCGCTGACCCTGACCCTGTGGACTCCCGTACCTATGGCATCGGCCTCTATGCACCGGCCGGCGTTGCGAAGCAGCCGGCGGCGATTGCGCGCGCTGTCGAGCGGCTGCAGGCTCAGGGCCATCCTGTCGTCGTCGATCCGACCTGTACGTCGCGCTGGCAACGATTCTCGGCGATCGATGACGAGCGGCTGGCAGCCGTGTCGCGGATGGCCGACGACCCGCGAATCGAGCTGGTTATCGCTGCACGGGGCGGCTACGGATGGTCACGGCTGCTCGACCGTTTGAATTTCGCGGCGTTCGCCGAAACCCGGAAACGCTGGATGGGGCACAGCGACTTCACCGCATTCCAGCTGGCTGCGCTGGCGCACGCGGGCCTCACGACTTTCGCCGGACCGATGGCCGCCTACGATTTCGGGGCCGAGACGCCTTCGGCCTACACGTTGGATCATTGCTGGAGCCTGCTCGGCAGTTCGCGCTACGAAGTCGAATGCGCTATGGACGGGCCCGATTTCGCCGGCGAGGGCACGCTGTGGGGCGGCAACCTGGCGCTTGTCGCTCACCTTGTCGGCACAGCGCATTTCCCGCAAGTCGATGGCGGGATCCTGTTTCTCGAGGACATCGGCGAGCACCCGTACCGGGTCGAGCGGATGCTCTATCAGCTCCATTTCGCGGGTGTGCTGGCACGGCAGCGCGCCGTGCTGTTCGGCACGTTCAACGGCTACGACCTTACGTCAAACGACAACGGCTACGACATGGATGCGGTGGTCGCCCACGCGCGGTTGCATTTCGGCCGAAATATCTACACCGGATTGCCGTTCGGGCATTGTCGCGAGAAGCTCACGCTCCCGGTCGGCGGCCGCTGCGCGATGACCGTTCGCGACGGCCACGCGCGGCTCGTTTTCAGCGACTACGGATCGTGACGGAGGCAGAGCGATTTCACGTTCGGTTGGCCGACTGGAACGACGATTGGCCGAAACTCAAGGCGATCCGCTACGACGTCTTTGTCGTCGAACAGCGCGTGCCGGAAGATCTCGAGTGGGACGGGACCGACGGCCATTGCCGCCATGCGCTTGCCGAAGATGCCGCCGGACGGGCGATTGGCTGCGGTCGCCTGCTCCCGGATGGTCACGTCGGGCGCATGGCCGTGCGCCCGGAGTGGCGCGGGCAGGGCGTCGGGGCCGAAATCCTCGATCGCCTTGTCGATTTGGCGCGGGAGATGGGTCATGACCGCGTCGTACTCAATGCGCAGTCGCACGCCTGCGGCTTCTATGAGCGCCATGGCTTTGTCCCCTGCGGAACCGAATTCGACGAGGCTGGCATCCCGCACCGCACGATGGTGCGCACGATACGTTAGACGATGACAATGCCGCCGCGCGTGCCGCGCGTTGCGCGACCGACTACGACGGGATCCGCGGCAGCGCGAATTTCACGGAGTCCCGGCGATGGCGAATCGGTAGTCGGCATCGCCGATCGCGCGCCCCGAGGCATCGATCGTGCGCTCGATGAAACGCGCGTTGCCGTCGCGACCGATTGCGACAATGGTCGAGCAGCGCGTGCCGTAGCCGCGGCTTTCGCTCACGATGAACGGCGAGGAGAGCAGCCGTTCCCATTCGAGCGGCGCGCCGGTTGCCGGCAGCTGGTCGTCGGGCGCCGGCGTCGTGTCGCGAAGCAGCGCGAACAGCCCGTCGAAATCGTCTGTGCCCTGCGCGCACCACACGCCAAACCTCGCTTTGGTTCGCATGACCTTCGGCCACGCGGCACCCGGCGGCGCGTTCGAAACGCCATGGATCCCTGGCGCGAGCGTCTGGGTTGTGGCACCCCGGTTCGACGCCCAGTACGCCGCCGTCATGTTGCCGGCGAGAAGGTTGAATCCGTTGTACGCCAAGGCGTTGCCGGCCGCGGCGGAGGCGCTCGCACCCGGCAAGGCGCTGTCGGCAAGCACGCGGGTCACCAGTGCGCCGCGCGATGGCGCGCGCGGATCGTGACGTCCGGGTTCGCGGATGTTGGTGAGCAGCGCCCAGCGTCCCGCCCGGGTGACGCCGAGCCACGTACCGCCGGCGGCGATGTCGCGTCCGGCGAGCCAGCCTTCGTCCCACCACGCCGCCGGTGCCGCGGGTCGCGCGTAGTACTCGTCCCGATTGGCGGCGATGACCAGCGCGTGACGCGGATGCACGCCGATGGCCAACAGGGCGAGGCACATCGTTCGACCTGATCAGGGTGCGGGGCCGATCCGCCCGCGGGGCGCCTCCGGCGCGGGCACATCGTAGGGCAACGGCTGCACTGCCAGGGAAGGGCCGGAGGCCGAATGGAGATGCAGTTCCCCCGAAACGGCCGCGACGAGCTGGATGACCGCGAGCATATCGCTGCCGCCGCCCGGCGCCGGCGCAGCGTTGACCACCGTGCCGCAGGCCTGGTCGCCAAACGCGTTGCCGAAAATTCGGGTGCCGGCTTCCGGTGCGCCGGCGTCTGCATGGAGGAGGAAGAGCCGCTCCTTGAGCCGTCCGAGGAACTGCATCCGCGCAATGATTTCCTGGCCGGTGTAGCAGCGCTGATCGAAGATCACCCCACCCAGCAGTTCCCAGTTCGCGGTCTGCGCGACGAATTGATCTTGCGTCGAGGCCGTCACGACCGGCACGCCGGCGCGGATCGTCAGCCATTGCCACACGGCGAACTCGGCCGGGGTCGCGTGCCGCGTGAGCCGCCCGCGCAGCGCGTCAGCGTGGGTCGGTGTCATCAGCGCAACGAACCGCGGGCCTGGCAGCCCGAGTATCGTCGCACCGCCGGCGCGCGCGATCGCGAACGGTTCCGGCGCCTTGCCCCATGACGCCCGCAGCGCGTGGGGACCCCCGGGGCCCCCGACGCCGATCCGCACGCTTGCGCCCGAGTCATCGGTTAGCGTCACCTTCGAGCGCAGCACGTACATCGACAGGCGCTTCTTGACCGGGCCTGCGATGTCGGCGGGAAGCAGCGCGCGAAAATCATGGTCGCCGTCGCGCCAAAGCACGAAATTGGCGAGCATTCGGCCCTTCGGCGAGTTGAAGCTTGTGTACTGACTGGCGTCGCCGGTCAGGCCCGCGACGTCATTCGAAAGTTGGCCATGCAGGAAGGTGGCGGCGTCGAGGCCCGAAATCGCGAGGACCGAGAGCGGCGCCAGATCGCAAACTACGGCGGCGTCGCGGGCGGCGGCGAGTTCCGGCGGTGCTGCGGGGGCAGCGTTCTGAGCGGAAGTTGGGGCGGGCATTGTTGCAGCGGTGAATCGGGATTGCGAAGCCGGCGGCGCAGCGGCCGGTTAGCTCGCCCGGGTCGAAAATCCATGCTAAAATTGAATGTTAGCTCGACTTGGCCATGATTTCCCCGGTTTCGGGGATCCGGCGCAACCGCGCCGCCCAAGCCGGGCAATTCGCAGACCCGCGCACCTCAGGGTGCCCGATCCGTGGCCGGCAAGCAAACCCGCGCCGCGATTCGAGCCGACATGCGGGTCGTGGTCCAACCCTGTCAGGAGTCTAGGAATGTCCGTCACGATGCGTCAGATGCTGGAAGCCGGAGTCCATTTCGGCCACCAGACCCGGTACTGGAATCCGAAAATGGCCGAATATATCTTCGGCCACCGCAACAAGATCCACATCGTCAACCTCGAAAAGACGATGCAGCTCTACCAGGAGGCGATGAAATACATTCGCCAGCTGGCGTCGAACAAGGGCACCGTGCTGTTTGTCGGCACCAAGCGGCAGGCGCGCGAAATTGTGGCCGAAGAAGCTCGCCGCTGCAGCATGCCCTACGTCGACGCGCGCTGGCTCGGCGGCATGCTGACCAACTTCAAGACCGTCAAGGCGTCGGTCAAGCGGCTCAAGGACCTCGACGCGATGCGTGACGACGGCACATTCGAAAAGATGAACAAGCGCGAGGCGCTGACGCTGCAGCGCGAAATGGAAAAGCTGACCAAGAGCCTGGGCGGCATCAAGGAAATGAACGGGCTGCCCGACGCGCTGTTCGTCATCGACGTCGGCTATCACAAGATCGCGATCACCGAGGCGACGAAGCTCGGCATCCCGATCGTCGCGGTCGTGGACACGAATCACTCGCCGCTCGGCATCGCGCACGTCATCCCGGGCAACGACGATTCAAGCCGCGCGATCCGTCTGTACGCGCGCGGCGCCGCCGATGCCATCCTCGAAGGTCGGAGTCTCGTCATCCAGGAGATCGTGCAGGCAGGCGAAGAATTCGTCGAGGTCTCGGAAGCGACGACCTGAGACCGGGATCCGGGGCTGCGGCCCCCTTTTTTTGACCGATGCGGCCGGGATCGCGCGATCCGTGATTCCGTAGGCAACAACCGGGCAACATGGAGCAATGACATGGCGGAGATTTCCGCGAGCATGGTGATGGAACTGCGCCAGCGTACCGGGCTGGGCATGATGGACTGCAAGAAGGCCCTGACAGAGGCCGCGGGGGACCCCGTCAAGGCCGAAGACCTGCTGCGAATCAAGAGCGGCGCCAAGGCGTCGAAGGCGGCGGGCCGGGTGGCGGCCGAAGGCGTGATCGGACTCTCCGTGGCACCGGACGGCAAGGTGGGCGCCATGGTCGAAGCCAACTGCGAGACGGATTTCGTCGCCAAGAACGAGGACTTCCGCGCCTTCGCGGCGGAAGTCGCGAAGCTGGTCGCGACCGATGCGCCGGCGGATGTCGCGGCGCTCTCCGCGCGAGCGCTGCCCTCGGGCGAAACGGTCGAGGCGCGGCGCGTCGAGTTGGTGCAAAAGATTGGCGAGAACATGACGGTGCGCCGCTTCGTGCGCCGCGTGGCGACCGGCAGGATCGCGTCTTACGTCCATGGAACCCGGATCGGCGTGCTGGTCGACGTGACCGGCGGCGGCGACGGGCTGGGCAAGGATCTCGCGATGCACGTCGCCGCGCTGAAGCCGGTCACCGTCGACAAGTCCGGCGTGCCGGGCGATGTGATCGCAAAAGAGCGCGAGATCGCCGGCGCGCAAGTCGCCGAAGATGGAAAGACCGGCGAAATGGCAGCCAAGATCGTCGAGGGCAAGGTTAACAAGGCGGTTTCCGCAATGACGCTTGTTGGCCAAGCGTTCGTCAAGGGCGACGGCAAGCAGACGGTCGGCGACCTTGTGAAGGCACAGGGGGCGACGGTGAACGGCTTCGAGATGTTCGTCGTCGGCGAAGGCATCGACAAGAAGAAGGACGATTTTGCGGCCGAGGTCGCGGCCATGGCGAAGGGACCCGGCGACGCTCCACCCGCGCACTGATTCGCGACACGTTTCCCGCCCAACTGTCCCGGAGGCCACGCACATGAATCCGCCCGCTGCCGTCGTCGCCCCGATCGCCGTCGCCAGTGCTCCGGTGGCGGCGAACGAACCCGCGTACCGCCGCATTCTGCTCAAGCTGTCCGGCGAAGCGCTGATGGGCGAGGATGCCTACGGAATCAATCGCGAGGTCATCGATCGCATCGTTGCCGAGATCGCCGACGTCGCACGGATGGGCGTCGAAATCGCCGTGGTCATCGGAGGCGGGAACATCTTCCGCGGTGTCGCGCCGGGGGCCGCGGGCATGGACCGCGCGACGGCCGACTATATGGGAATGCTCGCGACGTTGATGAACGCGCTGGCGTTGCAGGACGCGCTCCGCCGCGCCGGCGTCGAGTCGCGCGTCCAGTCGGCGCTGCGGATCGACCAGGTCGCCGAACCCTACATCCGGGGGCGCGCGCTGCGGCATCTGGAGGAACGCAAGGTCGTCATCTTCGCCGCCGGGACCGGCAACCCCTTCTTCACGACCGACACCGCCGCCGCATTGCGCGGCCGGGAGATGGGCGTGGACATCGTACTGAAGGCGACAAAGGTCGACGGAGTCTACACGGCCGACCCCAACAAGGACCCGACGGCGAAGCGCTACGCGGACCTCACGTTCGACGAGGCGATCGTCAAGAACCTGAAGGTGATGGATGCGACGGCGCTCGCGCTATGCCGCGACCAGAACATGCTGCTCAAGGTCTTTTCGATCTTCGACCCCGGCGCGCTGAAGCGTGTCGTCCTGGGCGGCGCCGAGGGGACGCTGGTGCATTGTTAGTTCCGCGTCGGGCGCCCGGCGCCGCTCGCCGGGACACTTGCAGAAGCGCGTGACGTGCGACGCAACGTTGGGGAGGAGCCATGATCGCCGACATCAAGAAGACCGCCGAACTGAAGATGGGAAAGTCGGTCGAGACGCTGAAGCACGATCTCGGCAAGGTTCGCACCGGTCGCGCGCACACCGGTCTCCTAGACCATATCCAGGTCGATTATTACGGCACGCCGATGCCGATCAACCAGTGCGCGAACATCACGCTGGCCGACGCGCGGACGATCACCGTGCAGCCGTGGGAGAAGAAGATGGTCCCGGCGATCGAAAAAGCGATCCGCGACTCCGATCTGGGGCTCAATCCGGCGACGTCGGGAGACGTGATCCGCGTACCGATGCCGTCGCTGACCGAGGAGCGCCGCCGCGACCTGATCAAGATCGTGCGGCATGAAGCCGAGAACGCGCGCATCGCGGTGCGCAATGTCCGTCGCGATGCGAACGAACACCTGAAGAAGCTGCTGCGCGATCACGCGGTCGCCGAGGACGACGAGCGGCATGCTCAGGTCGACGTGCAAAAGCTCACCGACCGCTTCATCGCCGAGATCGACAAGGTTCTCGAGGCGAAGGAAGCCGACCTGATGGCGGTCTGATGATGGGATTGGATGCTCATGGCGGAGCATGAACCCGACCCGCAGCGCAACCGGCGCAGCTTGGGCATCGCGCCGTCGGCCCCGATGATGTTCAAGAGCACCACGCGCGACATTCCGGAGACGCGGTCGGTTCCGCGGCATGTCGCCATCATCATGGACGGCAACGGCCGCTGGGCGAAGCAGCGGCACCTGCCGCGCGTTGCCGGACACCGCAAGGGCGTCGAAGCCGTGCGCGCAGTCGTCCGCGCCTGCATCGAGCGCGGCATCGCCTACCTGACGCTGTTCGCGTTTTCCAGCGAGAACTGGCGGCGACCCGAGGACGAAGTGTCGATCCTGATGGAGTTGTTCCTGCGCGCGCTGGAGCAGGAGGTCGCAAGGCTCGACGAGAACGGCATCCGGTTCAAGGTCGTTGGCGATACCTCGCGCTTCGCTCCCCGCATCCGCGAGCTGATCGCGGCCGGCGAAGCACTGACCGGAGGCAACACAAGGCTCACGCTGACGGTTGCGGCAAACTATGGCGGCCGTTGGGATATCGCGCAGGCGGCGCGCCGCTATTTCGCTACCCATCCAGACGCCCTGCGGACGGAAGGCGGCTTTGCGCCGGATACCCTGGACCCGTATCTCGCCATGTCCTATGCGCCCGAGCCGGACCTCTTCATCCGCACCGGAGGCGAGCAACGGATCTCGAACTTCCTGCTGTGGCAGCTCGCCTACACGGAACTCCATTTCAGCGAAACGCTGTGGCCTGATTTCGACGCGGCCGCGCTGGCCGCCGCAATCGAATGGTACCGTCAGCGTGAGCGGCGCTTCGGTCGCACCAGCGAGCAGGTGCAGGCCGCCGAGCGTGGGTGACGCGCAGCCACGCCGCGCATTTCCGATTCGCCGCGATTCTCCCCTCGATGCTCTCGACGCGCATTGTCACCGCGCTCATCCTGATTCCGCTGGTGCTCGCGGGCATGTTTCTGCTGACGCCCAGAGGCTGGGGTACCGTCACGCTGGTCGCCATCGTCGCCGCGGCAGTCGAGTGGTCCGATCTCGTTGGCTACCCCAAGCGGGGACGGCTGCTGTTCGTCGCCGGCACGCTGATGATCGGCGGCAACCTGCTGTTCTCTCCGCTTTCGGGTTTCGAACGCGGTTGGCCCGACGGGATTGTCGTGGCGGTATGCGGCCCGGCGGCTCTGTTCTGGTTGCTCGTGGTTCCCCCCTGGATACGGGTCAACCGGAAGGTGGCGTCGAGGCTGGGAATGGCCGTGCTTGGCTGGATCTTGCTTGGCGGCGCCTGGGTGGCGATCGTGCAATTGCAGGCGCGTTCGCCCTGGCTAGTGCTTGCCGCGATGGCCGTCGTCTGGATAGCCGACACCGCGGCGTACTTCGCGGGCCGGGCGTTCGGCAGGCACAAGCTGGCACCGTCGATCAGCCCCGGAAAGACATGGGAAGGCGTGTTCGGCGCGCTGGCCGCCGTTGCTGCCTACGCGCTGGCGCTGGTGCCGTTCGCGCGCGAGGCCGGCTACACCGGCGACCTATCGGCACTCGCCATCGCCGCCTGGGTGGGTGTCGTGATCACGCTGGCGTTGCTGTCGATCGGCGGCGATCTTTTCGAATCGCTGCTGAAACGACAGGCCGGCGTGAAGGACAGCGGCAAGCTTCTACCGGGCCACGGCGGCGTTCTGGACCGCATCGACGCGCTGCTCGCCGCGATGCCGCCGGCGGCGCTGCTCGCTCTTGTCCTCCTGCGATGACGACACAACGCATCAGTCTGCTCGGCGCGACCGGGTCGATCGGTGATTCGACGCTGGACGTCATCGCGCGCCATCCCGAGCGGTTTTCCGTCGTAGCGCTCGCCGCGAACCGGCAGTGGGAAAAGCTCGCGCAATTGTGCCGTCGCCACCGGCCGCAACTTGCAGCGCTGCTCGATCCGGATGCCGCGCGCGCGTTGGAGGGCGCCCTGGCCGGGCAGGGGCTGCCGACCCGAGTTGCCGCCGGGGAAGCGGGTCTCACCGCCGCAGCCTCGTTGCCGGAAGCCGACACGGTTCTGGCGGCCATCGTCGGCGCCGCAGGACTCGCGCCCACGCTTGCCGCGGCGCGCGCCGGCAAGCGTATCCTGCTCGCGAACAAGGAGGCGCTCGTCATCGGTGGCGCCGTCTTCATGGCGACGGTCGAGCAGGGCGGGGCGACGCTATTGCCGATCGACAGCGAACACAATGCGATTTTCCAGTGCCTGCCTGCACGCTATGCGCGCGATCCCGCAGCGGCGGGCGTGCGGCAAATCCTGCTCACCGCTTCGGGCGGGCCGTTTCGTACGCGAAACCTGGCGGAGCTCGCGTGCGTCACACCCGACGAAGCCTGCGCGCATCCGAACTGGGTGATGGGCCGGAAGATCAGCGTGGACTCGGCGACCATGATGAACAAAGGACTCGAGGTTATCGAGGCCCACTGGCTGTTCGGAGTGGCGCGGGAACAGATCGACGTCGTCATCCATCCGGAAAGCGTCATCCATTCGCTGGTCGAATACGTTGACGGCAGCGTGCTCGCCCAGCTCGGCAATCCCGACATGCGCACGCCGATCGCGCAGGCGCTCGCGTACCCCGACCGTGTCAGCGCCGGTGTGGGCACGTTCGATCTTGCGCGGCTGGGCACGCTCACGTTCGAGGCGCCGGACCACGTCCGTTTTCCCTGCCTCCAGCTTGCCTATGACGCGCTGGACGCTGAAGGCACCGCGGCCGCGATACTCAACGCCGCCAACGAAGTCGCCGTCGCCGCGTTCCTTGGCGGGCACATCCGCTACACCGACATCGCCGCGGCGTGCGCCGAGACGCTTGCCCGATTGCCTGCGAAACCGGTACGGGAGCTCGGCGATGCACTGGCTGCCGACGCCGAAGCGCGTGCGGTTGCGCGCGCCTGGCTGAAGCTCCCCGCTTCCGGGCCGTCACCGCTTGCCGCCTGATGGATACCGCGCAGAAATTGCTCGCGTTCCTGGTCGTGCTGGGCGTGCTCGTGGTGTTTCACGAACTCGGGCATTATTGGATGGCGCGCCTTTGCGGCGTCAAAGTGCTGCGGTTTTCCGTCGGCTTCGGTCGCGTGGTATGGTCGCGCCGCCTCGGGCGCGACGGCACGGAATGGGCGCTGTCCGCGGTCCCGCTGGGTGGTTACGTGAAAATGGCCGACGAACGCGAAGGGGGCATAGCGGGCGCGGACCTCGATCGGGCATTCAATCGGCAGAGCGTCGGAAGACGTATCGCGATCGTCGCGGCAGGTCCGATTGCGAACCTCGTGCTCGCGGTCTCTGCTGTTCGCCGGCACCTACGCCGCGGGGATACCGGGCCAGCGTGCGCTACTGGCCGCGCCTCCGGCGGGCACCCCCGCCGCGGTGGCCGGAGTGCGCGACGGCGATCTCGTCGTCACGGTCGACGGCGGATCGGTTCGCAGCTGGCAGGATTTGCGCTGGCTGCTGCTGAGGGCGTCGGGTCGCGCGGACGTGGCGCTGACGATCGAGCGACCGGATGGATCGTCGGCGACGCGCGTCCTCCCGCTCGCGGCACTCGCCTCCGCCGATTGGGAAGGCAACTTCATGTCATTGCTCGGGTTGCAGGCCGACCTGGGCGCACCCGTGGTCGACCAGGTGATCGACGGCAAGCCGGCCCAACGCGCGGGCGTGAAGGCGGGAGACCGCATCGTCGCCATCGATGAGGTTCCGGTCACCTCGCCCGCCGACGCCGCAAATCGCACCAATGCGAAACCGGGCGCACCGGTCACGTTTCGAATAGCGCGCGGCGGCAGCGAATTCGATGCAATGCTGGTCACCGACGTCGTGGAGCAGGCGGGCAGGAGAATCGGGATTGCCGGCGTGCGGCTCAAGGTCGATCCGGCGACGGCCGCCAGGATGGCGGTGACGGTGCGTTACGGAATCGTCGACGCGCTGTGGCAGGGCCTGCGCAAGACATGGGAACTGTCCGCATTTACGCTGAAGATGCTGGGCCGCATCCTGATCGGCGACGCCTCGCTCAAGAACATCAGCGGGCCCATCACGATGGCCGACTACGCGGGACAGTCGGCGCAGGCAGGCGCGCTCGCCTTCGTCGGATATCTCGCATTGATCAGCATCAGCCTCGGTGTTCTCAATCTGCTGCCGGTTCCGCTGTTGGATGGGGGGCATTTGCTGTATTATTTCGCCGAACTCATCAAGGGCAGTCCCGTTTCCGATCGCGCCTTCGAGGTCGGCCAGCGAATAGGCATGGCCGTGCTGGCGGTGTTGATGGCGCTGGCGCTTTTCAATGACCTCTCCCGCTTGTTCTAGCCCCCGCCGGCGCGGCGCGTCTCTGGCGGTCCGCAGGGCTCGCGCCGGCTCGCATGCCCGCATTGTTCTGGCGCTCCTCGCGGCGTCGCTCGCGATGATCGCGCCGCGCGCGGCACGGGCATTCGAGCCGTTCGTCGTCAAGGACATCCGTGTCGAGGGTGTGCAGCGCACCGAGGCCGGCACCGTGTTTTCCTACCTGCCGATCAAGGTCGGCGACCGACTCGACGACGCGAAGGCTGCGCAAGCCGTCAAGGCGTTGTTCGCGACGGGCTTTTTCCGCGACGTGCGCCTCGAAGTCCAGGACGGCGTGCTGCTGGTTGTAGTGCAGGAGCGGCCGACGATCAGCAAGGTCGAGCTTATCGGCAACAAGGAGTTCGATACCGACACGCTGAAGAAGGCCTTGAAGGACATCGGGCTCGCCGAGGCACGGATTTTCGATCGTTCGGCGCTCGATCGCGCCGAGCAGGAGATGAAGCGCCAGTACATCACGCGCGGCCGGTACGCGGCAAAGGTGACGACCACGGTGACGCCGCAGGAACGCAACCGGGTGGCGGTGAATTTCACGATCGAGGAAGGCGATGCGGCAAAGATCGCCCGGATCAACATCGTCGGGAACAAGGCGTTCACCGAGTCACAGCTGCTCGACCAGATGCAGCTCACGACGCCGGGCTGGATGACCTGGTACACGAAGAACGACCAGTACTCCAAGCAAAAGCTCTCGGCCGATCTCGAGGGAGTGCGCAGCTTCTACCAGAATCGCGGCTACCTTGAATTCAACGTCGAGTCGACACAGGTCTCGATCACGCCGGACAAGGAAGACATCTACATCACGGTCAACGTGAGCGAAGGCGGGCAATTCAAGGTCTCGGACGTCCGGCTTGCCGGAGACATGCCGGTGCCGGAATCCGAGCTCGCGCGCCTGGTCGCCATCCGCCCCGGAGACGTCTACTCGCGCGAGCGGCTGCAGGCGACCGCCAAGAGCATCAGCGACCGCCTCGGAACCGAGGGCTACGCGTTCGCCAATGTCAACATCGTGCCCGAGCTCGACCGCCAGAATTTCCAGGCGGCGTTCACGATCTTCGTCGATCCCGGCCGACGCGTGTACATCCGCAAGATCAACATCAGCGGCAATGTGAAAACCCGCGACGACGTGATCCGCCGCGAAATGCGGCAGCTCGAGGGCGCCTGGTACGACGGTGCCCGGATCGAGCGCTCGAAGGTACGGATCAAGCGCCTCGGCTACTTCGAGGACGTCAATTTCGAGACGCCCCCTGTCGCCGGCACCACCGACCAGGCCGATGTCGAAGTGACCGTGACCGAAAGATCAACGGGCAACCTCTCGGCCGGCGTCGGCTACTCCAGCGCCGACGGGTTCGTGTTCAGCGGCTCGATCTCGCAACAGAACATCCTCGGCACCGGCAATGCGCTGATCGTGGCGCTCAACACCAGCAAGGTCAATCGCACGATCTCGCTCGCGTTCACCGAGCCGTACTGGACGGTCGACGGCGTGTCGCGCACGCTGGAAATCTACCAGCGCAACGTGGATCCGACCTCGCTTTCCGTCGCGCCGTACACATCGTCGACGTTCGGTGGCGCC
Source organism: uncultured beta proteobacterium (assembly GCA_963726775.1). Lineage (GTDB taxonomy): Bacteria > Pseudomonadota > Gammaproteobacteria > Burkholderiales > Casimicrobiaceae > CAIWHR01. The sequence continues at coordinate 477,270 of CAVSDL010000009.1, read as the reverse complement.
GTTGGCTTCGGCGTGCCGATCTCCGAGACCGACACGATCAATGTCGGATTCCGCGCGGAGCACACGAATCTGACGCTGTTTGTCGGCTCCCCGCCGGCCTATATAGAGTTTGTCAGGGAGTTCGGGGACGCAACGAACAGCTACGTCCTGTCCGCCGGCTGGTCGCGTGACACTCGCGACGACATCCTCTATCCTACGCGCGGGGTATTGCAGAGCGCGCTGGGCGAGATCGGACTGCCGTTCGGAAACCTGTCGTACTACAAGGTCAACTACCTGATCCAGTCGTTCTGGCCGGTGTACGCGGATTTCGTGCTGATGCTGCGCGGGGATGTGGGCTACTCCGACGGGTATGGCGGCAAGCCGCTGCCGTTTTTCAAGGCGCTCTTCGCCGGCGGCGTCGGGTCGGTGCGTGGCTACCAGACGGCCACGCTGGGCCCGCGGCAATTGACGCCCAATCCGATCGACACGCCACCGTTTGTGTTCTTTACCTACGACAATGCGATCGGCGGCAAGGAGAAAATCGTCGGCAACGCGGAGTTTGTCTACCCGATCCTGAAGGGGGACAAGTCGGTGCGCGGGAGTGTGTTTTTCGACATCGGCCAGGTCACCGGCCTCATTTATGCCCCGCAGTTGTTCAAAGAGCAGTACGACTCCTTCCAGCACCAGTTCGAGTCGTTCCGCTATTCGTGGGGCATCGGACTCGCCTGGAATTCGCCGATCGGCCCGCTCAAATTCAGCTATGCCTTTCCGCTCAACCAAAAGCCCGGCGACCAGATTCAGCACTTCCAGTTCCAGGTCGGCACCGTTTTCTGACCGGCCGGCAGGCGTCCCGCAGGAGAAACCCGTGAAACGCAGCATCCACCACCTACTCGCGACCCTCTTTGCCGCGGCCACGCTGGCAGCGGCGGGCGCGGCAACGGCCCAGGCCGGCGACTACAAGATCGGCTTCGTCAATACGGAACGACTGTTTCGCGACGCTGCGCCGGCCAAGCGCGCGCAGCAGAAGCTGGAAAAGGAATTCGCGGCGCGCGATGCCGAGATCCAGAAGCTGAGCAAGCAGGTGCGCGACCTTCAGGCGCAGCTCGAGAAGGACAGCGTCGCGATGGCGGAAGCCGAGCGCCGCAACAAGGAGCGCGATCTGGCCAACCTGTCGCGTGACCTGACGCGATCGCAACGCGAATTCCGTGAAGACCTGAATCTTCGCCGCAACGAGGAGCTGGCGAGCGTCCAGGACCGTGCGAACAAGGTGATCCAGATGATCGCCGAGGCCGAGAAATTCGATCTCATCATCCAGGATCCGGTCGTCTATGCAAGCCAGAAGATCGACATCACCGACAAGGTGATCAAGGCGCTTGCCGACAAGTAAGCGGCGCCGGTGACGCGCGTCGCGGGTGCCTCGCCCATGCTCCTTTCCGAACTGGCAGCCCGCACGGAGGCGGCGCTCGAAGGCGACGGGACCGTGCGCATCACGGGCGTGGCGACGCTCGAGTCGGCCGGGCCTGGCACGATCGCATTCCTCTCCAATCCGAAATACCGGGCTCGACTTGCGGCCACGCGGGCAGCGGCAGTGATCGTCGCGCCGGACATGGCGGGGCAGACTCCGCTGCCGAAGCTGGTGAGCCGCAATCCCTATGCAACCTATGCCCGGGTTGCGGCGATCCTGCATCCGGGGGCGGCGGCCATCCCCGGTGTGCACGCCACAGCCGTAATCGGCGAAGGCGCACGGGTCGCCGCATCGGCCGAGGTCGGCCCTTGCGTCGTGGTGGGTGCCGAAGCGGTCATCGGCGAGCGCACCAGGGTCGGCCCCGGTTGCGCGATCGGCAGCGGCGCGACGATCGGCAGCGACGTGCTGTTGCACGCCCGCGTCACGATCTACGACCGTTGCGCGATCGGGCCGCGCACCATCGTGCACAGCGGCGCGGTGATCGGTGCCGACGGCTTCGGAATGGCCGAAGAGAACGGGCGCTGGCTCAAGATTCCGCAGCTCGGGCGCGTGGTCGTCGGCGCCGACGTCGAGATCGGAGCGAACACGACGATCGACCGTGGCGCGATCGATGACACGGTGATCGAGGATGACGTCAAGCTCGACAACCAGATCCAGATTGGTCACAACTGCCGGATCGGCGCGCATACCGCGATAGCCGGGTGCGTCGGCATCGCGGGGAGCACCAGGATCGGAAAGGACTGCAAGATCGGCGGTGCGGCAATGATCGCGGGCCATATCGACATTGCGAATGGCGTAGTGATTTCGGGGGCCACGCAGGTCTTCGACTCCATCGCAACGCCGGGCGTCTACACGGCGACGTTTCCGGCGTTGCCGCATGGCGAATGGCGGCAGGTGGCGTCGCAGGTACGCCGCCTGCGGAACCTCGCCGACCGGGTCCGCGCGCTCGAAGGCAAGGCAGGTCGCGCGTCCACGGCGGGACACGCGGCCCGCAAACCCGACCGGGAGGAACAATGACCAGCAGCAGCGCAGGCGGCATGGACATACTGGAGATCATGGAATACCTGCCGCACCGGTTTCCTATCCTGCTGGTCGACCGCGTCACCGAATTCGTGCCGGACAAATCCATCCGCGGCATCAAGAACGTGACGATGAACGAGCCCTACTTTCAGGGCCACTTCCCCGGCTATCCGGTCATGCCCGGCGTGCTGGTGATCGAGGCGCTCGCGCAGATCGCGTCGATTCTCGCGTGGAAGATGCTTGGCCTCACGCCGGGCGGCGGCGCGCTGATCTTTTTCGCCGGCATCGACAATGCACGCTTCCGCCGCCAGGTGCTGCCGGGCGACCAGCTGATTCTCGAAGCGGAGGTGCTGCGGCTGGTGCGCGGCATCGGCAAGTACCGGGTCCGCGCGAAAGTCGGCAGCGATGTCGTCGCGGAAGCCGATCTGCTCGCGGCGTTGCGCAAGCCGCAAGAGTCCGAGACAGGCGCCTGACCACATGCCGCGCATCCATGCGACTGCGCTGGTGGACCCGAAATCGGAAATCGCCGCGGATGTCGAGATCCACGCGTATTCGATCGTCGGCCCGCAGGTCACCATCGGGCCGGGCTCCGTCGTCGGCCCGCACGCCGTGCTGACCGGGCGGACGGCGATCGGCGCCCGCAACCGCATCTGGCAATTCACGTCGATCGGCGAGATCCCGCAGGACCGCAAGTACGGAGGCGAGTCAACGGCAACTGTCATCGGCGACGACAACGTGATCCGCGAGTTCGTGTCGGTCCATGCAGGCACGGCGCAGGACCGCGGGGCAACGACGATCGGCAACGGCAATCTGCTACTCGCCTATGTGCATATCGCGCACGATTGTGTGGTGGGGAACAACACGACTTTCTCGAACAATGCGCAGCTCGCGGGGCACGTGACGATCGGGGACTGGGTGGTCCTCGGCGGATTCACCGGCGTGCATCAGTTCTGCCGCATCGGGGCGCACGCGATGATCGCGGGCGGGACCATCGTGCTGCAGGACGTACCGCCGTTCGTCACTGCCGCGGGTAACCCGGCACGGCCCGCCGGCACCAATAACGAGGGCCTGCGCCGGTGCGGATTCGCGCCGGACGACATTCTTGCCGTGCGGCGCGCCTACAAGACCCTCTATCGCGAGGGCCGGCCGCTCGATGACGCGAAGGCCGCGCTCGCGGTGGCGGCGGCGGCCGCGCCGGCGCTGCTGCCACTCCGCGAGTTCCTGGCCACGCCCGGCCGGGGCATCATCCGCTGATCCGCGACCAGGGTCGATGACACGCGCCGCTGTCGATCCGTCCGGCGCCGTGACGATCGGCATCGTCGCCGGCGAAGCCTCCGGCGATGCGCTTGCCGCGACGCTGATCCGCGCCGTGCGTGACAGGATGCCTCGCGTGCGGTTTGCCGGGATTGCCGGCCCGAAGATGCAGGCCGCCGGGTGCGAAGCCTGGCATCCGCTCGAAGCGCTGTCCGTGCGCGGCTTCGTCGAGGTTGTCTCGCGGCTGCCCGAACTCGTTGCGATCCGGCGCGCGCTGGCGCAGAGGCTGCTCGCCGAACGCGTGCCGGTATTCGTCGGCGTCGACGCGCCGGACTTCAACCTGGGCCTGGAGAAGAGGCTCAAGCGCGCCGGCGTCCGTACCGTGCATTTCGTCAGCCCTTCGGTCTGGGCCTGGCGCCGCGAGCGCGTCGCCAGGATCGGACGCGCGGTGGACCGGATGCTGGCACTGTTTCCGTTCGAGCCCCCGATCTATGAAGAGGCCGGGGTGCCGGTCACGTTCGTCGGGCACCCGCTGGCGCAGCAGGCCGCGACGCCCGGAGCCCGTCGCGAGGCGCGCGAGCAGCTGAAGCTTGGCGCCGCCCAGCCCGTGTTTGCGCTGCTTCCGGGAAGCCGGGTTTCCGAGCTCGACATGCATGCGAGCCTCGTCCTCGAAACCGCCGCCGCGATCCACGCGGCGCGCCCGGACGCCCACTTTGTCGTCCCGCTGGCGACGCGGCCGACGCGAGAGAGATTCGAGGCGGCGCGAGATCGCTTCGGCCTGGACAGACTTCCGCTGACGCTGCTGTACGGACATGCCACCGACGCGCTGCGTGCGGCCGACGTCGGGCTTGTAGCGTCCGGGACCGCCACGCTCGAGGCGGCACTTGCCGGCTGCCCGCACGTGATCTTCTATCGCGTCACCGCGCTGACCGCGTATCTCGTGGGCCGCAGGCTGCTCTTGCCATGGGTCGGGCTGCCCAACGTCATCGCCAACCGGTTCGTCGTTCCGGAGCTTCTGCAAGGTGACGCAACGGCCGAGAACCTGGCGCAGGCCGCGCAAAACCTCTACGACGACACCGTCACGCGACGGCGACTGGAGACGCTGTTCGCGGGATTCGCGGAGGCGCTGCGCGCCGATACCGGCGCGCTGGCGGCCGAAGCCGTTGCCGCGGAGCTGCGCGTCGCGGGAATCCCGTGCTGAACGGGGCTGCGCCGCCAAGACTCATTGCCGGCATCGACGAGGCGGGTCGCGGACCGCTGGCGGGGCCTGTCGTCGCTGCAGCCGTCATCCTGGATCCGCGGCGGCCGATCGCCGGACTGCGCGATTCGAAACTTCTGTCGGCGGCACAGCGCGAGCGCCTCGCCACTGCGATCCATGCGAATGCGCTGGCATGGGGGATCGGGCGGGCAGACGTCGCCGAAATCGACGATCTCAACATTCTGCAGGCGACGCTCCTCGCGATGCGCCGAGCGGTTGCCGCGTTGCCGCTGGCGCCCGACGAGGCGTGGGTGGACGGCAACCGCTGCCCCGACCTCCCGTGTTCCGCGCGCGCGATCATCAAGGGCGACCGCGACGTCATCGTCATTTCGGCGGCGTCGATCCTGGCCAAGACGGCGCGCGACGCGCTGCTGATCGAGCTCGACTACCGCCATCCCGGCTATGGTTTCGCGCAGAACAAGGGCTACGGCACTCCGGGGCATCTGGCGGCGCTTGCCCGTGCCGGACCCTGCCCCGAGCATCGGCGCAGCTTCGCCCCGGTAGCGCAGGCCGCCTTTCGCTTCGGATAGGCACGACCGGTGATGCGCGTCAGCCGCGACGGCGCGTCGCCTGTAACGCCTCGATGGCACCGCGCTCCCAAGCGGCGTCGATTCGATGACTGCGGGTGCGGGATCGCTCTACTCGAGGCATCGCGTCGGGAATCCGCCCGCGCGCGAGCGCGCGTGCATCCTCCGCCGCTTGCGGGTAGCATCATGCGGCCCGCAGTTGGCGCACGGACGGTCAACGGTGGGTAGTCAAGGGTTCGAAGAGGAGTTTCCAATGATCCACTGCGTCTTGCACGATCCGCGCGACTCGGTCGCTGTCGTCGTTGTCGAAGGGGTCAAAGCTGGCGCGACGCTGACCGGACTCATCCTCGACGAAGACCGGACGATCACGCTGCCCTGTGTTCAGGACATTCCGCTCGGACACAAGGTCGCTCTGAAAGACCTGGCCGTCGGCGATACGGTGATCAAATACGGCGTCGACATCGGCAAGGTCGTGCTGCGGATCGCGAGAGGGCAGCACGCGCATGTCCACAACATCAGGACGAAGCGGTGGTGAGGTGTTCGCTGCGCTTCGTGGCTCCCGGACGCGTTTCGCGTGGCGCGGGCCTGCACGCCGTTCGAGCGTCGCGCAGCAAATGCGCTTGCACGACGCTCAACGGCTCGCAGCCCCGCGGTGACGGCGTGAACGGCCCGAACCGCCCGTCGCTCCTGATGACGTAACGTCATTTCCGGACACGCCATGCAAGACACCTTTCAGGGTTACCGCCGCGAGAACGGGCGCGTCGGCGTCCGCAACCACGTCCTGCTCCTGCCGGTCGACGACCTGTCGAATGCCGCATGCGAGGCCGTCGCCCACAACGTCAAAGGCGTGCTCGCAATCCCGCATCCCTACGGGCGGCTCCAATTTGGCGCAGACCTCGACCTGCATTTCCGCACGCTGATCGGCACCGGAGCCAATCCGAATGTCGGGGCCGTTGTCGTCATCGGGATCGAGGACCAGTGGACCAAGAAGGTCGTGGACGGAATCGCGGCAACGGGCAAGCCGGTGGCCGGCTTCGGCATCGAGCTCCATGGTGACCACGACACGATCATGCGCGCGTCGAAGGCCGCCAAGGAGTACGTGCAGTGGGCGAGCGAGCGGCAGCGCACCGAGTGCGCGCTCGACGAGTTGTGGGTCTCGACCAAGTGCGGAGAGTCGGACACGACCTCGGGATGCGGCGCCAATCCTACCGTCGGCGACGCCTTCGACAAGCTCTACGCTGGCGGGTGCACCCTGTTGTTTGGCGAGACGACCGAGCTCACCGGCGGCGAGCATATCGTCGCCGCGCGTTGCCGCGACGACAGGGTACGCGAAGAATTCATGAAGGTGTTCGACCGCTACCAGGACGTGATCAACCGCCACAAGACCAGCGACCTGTCCGATTCACAGCCGACCAAGGGGAATATCGCCGGCGGACTCACGACCATCGAGGAGAAAGCGCTCGGCAACATCCAGAAGATCGGAAAGAAATGCATCGTCGACGGCGTGCTCGACAAGGCCGAAATGCCGACCGGCGCCGGCTTGTGGTTCATGGACAGTTCATCGGCCGCGGCGGAGATGGTGACGCTCTGCGCCGCGGCGGGTTTTGTCGTGCATTTCTTCCCGACGGGGCAGGGCAACGTGATCGGGAACCCGATCCTTCCCGTGATCAAGATCTGCGCCAATCCGCGCACGGTGCGCACGATGAGCGAACACATCGACGTCGACACGTCGGGCCTCCTGCAGCGCGAGATCACGATGAATGAGGCGGGCGACAGGCTCCTCGACATGATGTTCCGCACGGCGAACGGCCGGCTTACCGCCGCCGAGGCGCTGGGTCATCGCGAATTCGTTCTGACACGCCTCTACGAAAGCGCGTAGCGCGAGGCAGAGGCTGGAGAAATCGATGTTCGTTCCCAACGCGCAACCTGCTTCGGGACGCTGATGTCCGCAGCGGATGACACGGCAGCGGGGGATGGCGCCCCCCTCGCACTGCCCAACCTCGCCGGCATCCGCGCGGCGCGCGCCCGGATCGCCGCTCTGGTCCATCGCACGCCGGTGCTGACATGCGCGTCGCTGGACGCCGAAACGGGAGCGCACCTGTTTTTCAAGTGCGAGAACCTGCAGAAGGTCGGCGCGTTCAAGGCGAGAGGCGCGTCGAACGCCGTCTTCTCGCTCGGCGACGACGATGCCCGCCGTGGCGTGGTCACGCATTCGTCCGGCAATCACGGCGCTGCGCTCGCGTTCGCGGCGCAGCGGCGCGGTATTCCCGCCTGGGTGGTGATGCCCGACGATGCGCCGTCCGCCAAGCAGGAAAATGTCCGCCGTTTCGGCGCGGCGGTTCGCTTCTGCGTATCCAATGTCGCCGCACGCGAAGCGGCGTGCGCGGACGTGCAGCGGGAGACGGGCGCGCTGCTCGTGCACCCGTTCGACGACGTGCGCGTGATCGCCGGGCAGGGGACGGCGGCGTTGGAATTTATCGAAGAGATGCCGGGGCTCGACGCCATCATCGCGCCGGTCGGCGGCGGGGGACTGTTGTCCGGCACGGCCATCGCCGCCACAGCGTTGCTGCCGGGGATTGACGTCTACGGCGCCGAACCGGCGAACGCCGACGACGCCGCCCGCAGCTTTCGGTCCGGCCGGATCGAACCGCTGCCCGCCGTGGCGACGATCGCCGACGGGCTCCGCACGACGCTGTCCGCGCGGACGCTGAAGGCGATCCGGAGCCATGTCGCCGGCATCGGCACCGCGCGCGAAGAGACGATTGTCCGCGCCATGCGGATGACGTGGGAGCGCATGAAAGTCATCGTCGAACCATCATCGGCCGTGCCGCTCGCCTGCCTGCTGGAGGGGACGCTCGACTTACGGGGCAAGCGCGTCGGCATCATCCTGACGGGCGGCAACGTCGACCTCGGCCGGCTGCCGTGGCAGGCGTGAGGATTGGGTGGATTTTGATTTCCACGGCCACCAGATCGTCGCGCATCGGGTGCCGGCGAGAGCGATGTCCGATGCGAAAAGCCTGGTGGACGGCCAGCAGGTCCCCGTTCGCCACTTCGGCGTGATCCTCGATCTGCCGGCCCGGGAAGCCCTCGCCGTGCGACTGAAGGCGGCGGGTGTCGCATTCATCATCGAGCCGTACGTTCGTTTCCGTGGCCTGCCCGGAGAGCAGGCCACGATGTTCTTCCTCGACCCGTTCGGCAACGCTCTGGAATTCAAGGCGTTCGGTGATATCAACCGGCTGTTCGCGAAGCAGATCTAGCCGACTCGCATCAACGGGCCGAACAGCTCGCCAGGCGGCCCGGGCCGGGCGACGGAGATTGTGCTGCGCCCGCTACGGACGCGCCGCGGCGATCGCCTCGCGCAACGCATTGAACACTCCCGGAGCTGCGGCGATCGCCTCGCTCGCACGCAGGAACTCGACGCCGCCCGCGAAGTCGCCGACGCGGCCGCCGGCCTCCTTGACGAGCAGCGCGCCGGCCGCGACATCCCAGGGATTGAGGGTCATGACAAAGAATCCGTCGATCCGGCCCGCGGCCACATACGCAAGATCGAGGGCGCACGCGCCGGCTCGACGGAGGCCGGCGCAGCGGGTGACGACCGCATTGAACAGCGGCAGGTACGCTGCCATTTTCGGGCTCTCTCGCCCCGGAAAGACCGTGCCAACGAGCGCGTGTTCCAGCGCCATGCAGCTCGATACCCGCAGCGGTGCGTCATTGAGTTGCGCGCCCTTGCCGCGAATCGCCGTGTACATCTCGTCGCGCACCGGATCGAACACGACGGCATGTGTGACTTCACTGCCGTGGGTCAGGGCGATCGAGACCCCGAAGTAGGGATAGCCGTGGGCGAAATTCGCCGTGCCGTCGATCGGGTCGACGATCCACTTGAATCCGCCGCCGTCCCGTGCGCCCGTGATATGCCCGGACTCCTCGCCGAGAACCGCGTGCTCGGGAAATGCCGCGCGGATTGTCGCGACGATCGCATCCTCGGCCTCGGCATCGGTTGCCGTGACGATGTCGCCGTGCTCTTTCGCGTGGGAGGGCAGGCGCTTCAGGTCGCGCGCCGCGTCGATGATGATCGAGCCCGCGCGCCGGGCGGCGCGGACGGCGACGGACAGAACCGGGTCATCGGCCATGATGGGGGAGTTGCAATTCGGGTTTCAGGGTTTCGCCGCCCCGAGCGCCTCGTGCTCGAGCAGCAGGCAGGAGCCCCGGGTGTCGATCCGGTTCGCCAAGAGCAATGGCAACCCGAAGTACATGCCGCAATTCTACCGCCGCCGTGACTGCGTCATGCCGGCGAGCGATAACGCGCGACGAAATCGTGGTCGATCCGATCCTTCCAGCGCCAGACCCAGGCTCCGTCGGCCTCGAACGGGCCCCATGAGGCGACGGCGTGCCGTGCGCCGGTCGTGATCATGGTCAGGATACGATGCTGCGGGGTGAACGGCTGCAGCGTTTCCTGATGCGCCGCACGGCGCAGATTCGCCGCCAGCGCCGGGCCATGGCGAACCGCGAAAACGCCGGACTTCGGACGCGGATGGCCGTCCTGGCTGCAGCAGTCCCCGGCGGCGAACACGAACGGGTCCGACACCGATTGCAGGGACGCATTGACACGAATGAAGCCGCGCTCGTCGCAAGCCAGGCCCGAACGCGCCAGCCACGACGGCGCCGACGCCGACGTCGCCCAGACGACTCGGTCGGCGGCGATGCGGCGGCCGGCGGCCGTGATGACAGCGCCGGGCTCGACGACCACGGCGGCACTGCCCGTGTGCAACACGACATCGCGGGCGACGAGCATCTTCCCGAATCGCTTGCGCACGGCAGGCATATGCTGCGGCATCAGATGGGGCTGGTCGGTGATCACCGCGAACCGCGGCGCGTCCGCGCCCAGCGACTGCACGAGCCGGAACTGCATCGCCAGCAGCATCTCGACGCCTCCGGCGCCGCCGCCCACGATCGCGATGGTCCGCACGCGTCCGGCGGCCGCATCGGCCTCCAGCGTCGACCACGCGGCGAGATAACGGTCGATCGGCTTGATGCCAATCGCGTATTCGCGCGCCCCCGGCGCCGACATCTCCGGGACCGATCCGACGTCGATGGACACCAGATCGAACGGCTCGACACTGCCTTCGGCGAGCCGGACGATCCGCGTATACAAGTCCAGCTCGACAACGTGGTCGCAGACAAGGCGCGCCTGCGCCCAGCGCGCGAGCGCCGGCAGGTCGATGTGCGACTCGGCGAACGTGTAGTGGCCGGCGACCAGGCCCGGCAGCATCGCTGAATAGGTCATCAACGCGCTGGGGCTGATCAGCGTAAGCTCGAGCGAGAAGTCCGATCGCAGCGCGAACCGTCGCAGCACTTCGATGTGGCTGTGGCCGCCGCCGATGAGCAGGATCCGTCGCTGGGGCATCCGGTCACCCGACCTTGACGCGAAGCATCATGCCGCCGTCCTCGTGCTCGAGGTTGTGGCAGTGGAAAACGTAGATCTGCTCGCCCTTGAACGGATGGCGAAAATCGATGGCGATCTTCACCGATTCACCGGGCCAGACGAGCACCGTGTCGTTCCAGCCGAAGTCGGTGGCCACGCGTCCCCGCGCGTCGATTGCCAGAGGCGCGACCTGATCGGGACTTGTTTCGCGTTCGAGCACGCGGAACTGGAATCCGTGCAGGTGCATCGCATGCGGCATGCTCGTGTGATAGTTTCGAATCAGCCAGGTTTCGACGGCCGCGCGGGCGACGACGATCGGCGTGGCATTCATGTCGAAGACGCGATCGTTGATGCGCCACCGGCCTTTCGCGAAGCCGAGCCGCAACGGCCGTTCGATGGCGTTTGCGACATCGATGTTGGCGAGTTTCGAGAGCCGCGCCGGAACCGTGCCCCGCCAGCCCGCACGCTCACGCACGCGCAGCGTCAGCAGGCGCCGCGGCGCGCCGTCCGCCCACGGTTCTCCGCCGCCGGGCGTGAGGGCCGCAGCACCTTGGGCCTGGTGATGCTCATGGGCGGTCTCGGGCGCGGCGATCGCGGACGGATCGAAATGCATCGGGTCGAAAGCGCGGGTCTCGAGAACGATGGCCTCGCCGATCGGCGCGCCCCCGAGGTCGAGCAGAACGTCGATGCGCGCCGCCGTGGGGAGAAAGCACTCGGTGCAGCGCAGGGGCGCGGCCAGCAGTCCGCCGTCCGTGCCGAGCAGCGTGAACGGGAACATCCGTCCGGCGGCGTCGGCAAATCCGAGTCGGTACGTGCGGGCGTTCGACGCATTCAGGATGCGGAACCGGTACGGTCGGGCGGCGACGTCGAGGTTGGAGTCGATGCCGCCATTGACGGTGGCGACGTTGCCGAGAAAGCCGTGCTGGTGGTCGGCGGGTCCCGGTGCGTAAGCCGCGCCGGCGCGCCGGTCCTGCAGGATCAGCGGGATTTCGGTTCGGCCCCAGACGACATCCAGCGCGGAGCGCAGCGCGCGCTCGTCCGCGTCCTCGACGGCGATGAGCCCGAACAGCCCGCGATACGCCTGGCCGGCGGTCAACCCATGCGGATGCGGGTGATACCAGTAAAGGCCGGCGCGAGCGCGGACAATGAAATCGTAGGCGTATTGCCCGCCGGGTTGAACGAGCACCGAGCCCGCGCCGTCGTTCGCCGTGTCGTTGGGCAGGCCATGCCAATGCACGATGGTAGGTTCGTCCAGCGTATTGGCCAGCGTGATCCGCGCCCGCTCGCCACGTTCGAACACAAGGGTCGGGTTGCGAAAGGTTTGGCCACGGTGGCGCGCCGCGAATGCCATTGGCCATGGCGTGTCGATCGCCATGTCCGGTGCCGTGGCGAGCGTCAGCGGGGCGCCGCGTGCCGCGAGCCGCCCGAGCCAACCCTCGCTGCCGGGGATCAGCAGCCGTCCGCCGTCAGCCGGGCCGCACCAATCCGTGACGGGAGGGGCGGAGGGGGCGGCGTGGTCGGAGAACGCGCGGGGCGCCAGCGCGGCGATACCCAGCGCTCCGAGGGACTGGAACAGCCGCCGGCGGCCATGCAAATACGAAGGCATCGCGGGCAATCACGAGGTTGAGTGCAGCCGCGAGCTTAACGGCTCGCGCTCCCGCGGTCGAGCCGATATTCGATTCCCGGCCTGATGCCGACGGGCGGCGCCGACGCGCGGAACAGTTCCGGTCCCGCGAGGCCGGCAGCGAACGCCTTGCCGGGGCCGCGGAAATGGTTCGCACCGGGAACGCCGAAGCTCTGGCATGTGCGTGCCGGCGGTGTCAACTTCGGGAGCGCGCAGTGCCTCGAACCTGGCCTGGCGCCGCACGTTGCATCAGCGAATCGCGACGCCCCACGGCAGCTCGCCGACCGCGATCTCCGCAATCTTCGTCTGCGTGTCGGTGTCCACAACGGCCACCGCGTTCGAGCGACCGCAGGCAACGTACAGTTTCCTGCCGTCCGGTGTCAGCGCCATGTTCCAAGGACGCTTGCCGACTGCGATTTTGGCGACGATGGCATTCGATGCCGTGTCGATGACCTGCACCGTTCCCTCGCCGCCGGACGAAACGAAGACGCGCTTGCCATCCGGGTGCACGGCGATGCCGTTGGAGCGCTTTCCCGCCTTGATCCGGGCAATGACGTCATGCGTCCTCGCATCGAACACGTTGACGGTGTCGGCATTCTCGGCGGCCACATAGGCGCGGCTGCCGTCGGGCAGGAACCCGATGCCGCGCGGGCGATCGCCGACCTTCACCGATTTCACGACTTCGCCTCTTGCGACATCGACGATATCGACCGAGTCCGCTTCTTCCGCGCTGACGTAGAGCCACTTGCCGTCGGGGCTCCATACCGCGTGCTCGGGATTCTTGCCCTTCATTCTGACCTTGCGGGCCACCTCGAGGGTTGCGAGATCGACCAGCACCACCTGATCGTTTTCCTCGATCGCCGCAGCGATCCATTTGCCGTCGGGCGACACATAGATCGCCTCGGGCGAATCGCCAAGGGGCACCCGCGCGATTTCGACGCCTTTGGCGGTGTCGACGACGACCAGGGCGTTGGCGGCCTGATCGGAGAGGTAGAGCCGCGCGCCGTCCTGCGACACCGCGATCCCGCGGGGTTTCCCTCCGGTCTTCAGCGTCGCCGTCACCTTGTCGGTCGCGGTGTCGATCACGGACACGCTTGCCGAACCTTCGTTTGAAGCGTACGCGACGGGAGCGGCGCCGGCGGGGACGGAACTCAACGCCGCGGCGGCGAGCGCGTATGCTGCGAGCTGCCGGTGCATTTGCATGGTCTTTCCTTGGGTGGCGTTGGTTCGGTCGCGGCCTGCTTTGCGGGCTGCGCGGTCTGATTTATCCTACACGAATTTTCTTCGTACCTTCGACTGCGGCGTCCGAATGGAAAACCACGTGATGACCCTGCCGATCGATTTCCGTTCGCATGCGCGGTCGCGCCGCGCCGCCTTTGCCGTGGCGGGGTGTCTTGCCTTCGCCGCGGCCGCTCCGTTGCGCGGGCAGGAAGCGCCGCCGGCAAAGCTCGATCCCGTGGTGGTCACGGCGACCCGCACGGCGGAGCGCGCGTTCGACCTGCCCGTGGCGATCGACACCGTAACGGCCGACCAGATCCAGAACGGGCAGCTGCAGATCAACCTGTCGGAATCGCTCGCGCGCGTCCCCGGCATCTCCATCCAGAGCCGCTGGAACTATGCGCAGGACCTGCAGCTCTCGATCCGCGGTTTCGGTGCGCGCGCCAATTTCGGCGTGCGTGGAGTGCGCCTCTACCAGGACAATATCCCGGCCACGATGCCGGACGGCCAGGGCCAGACCGGCAGTTTCAGCCTGGTCTCGGCGCAGCGGATCGAGGTGCTGCGGGGACCCTTTTCGTCGCTGTACGGCAATGCGTCCGGCGGCGTCATCTCGGTATTCACGGAGGACGGCCCGGCGACGCCGCTGGCGAACGCGCAGCTGATCGGAGGCAGCTTCGGTACGTGGAACGCGGTCGCCAAAGGAGCGGGCCAGGCGGGTGCGGTCAACTATGTCGTCGCCTTCAACGATTTCACGACCGACGGCTATCGCGACCACAGCCAGGCGCAGCGCGAGCTCGCCAATATCAAACTTAGGTTCGACCCCGCGCCCGACACGACCGTGTCCTTGATCGCCAATACCCTTTACCAACCGGAGGCGCAGGATCCCCTGGGCCTGACGCGTGCGCAATGGGAGGCCGATCCGCGGCAGGCCGATCCGGCTGCGATCCGCTTCGACACGAGGAAAACCGTCAGCCAGACCCAGGGAGGTGCGACGATCGATCAGCGGCTTTCCGCCGATTCCGACGTGCGCATTACGGGCTACGGCGGAACGCGCCAGGTCCGCCAGTTCCTGGCGCTGTCCGGCATCGGCGCGACGTCGTCCGGCGGCGTCACCGACCTCGACCGCAGTTTCGGCGGCATCGACGGACGCCTCGCCACCCGCTTTTCGCTGGGCGGCCTTGCCGGCACCGTTACCTTGGGTGTCAATTATGAATCGCAACGGGAGCACCGGCGGGGCTACGTCAACGTCGATGGCACTCTCGGTGATCTGCGCCGCGACGAGACGGACACCGTCAGCAACACCGACGGCTATCTGCAGGTCGAGTTTTCGCCGCTGGAGTCGCTTTCCGTGCTCGCGGGCTGGCGCTACAGCAACGTCCACTTCACCACCGCCGACCATTACGTCAACGCGGCCAATCCGGACGACAGCGGCATGCGCAGCTACAGTCACGGCAGCCCGGTGGTCGGCGTGGTCTGGCAGGCCATGGACAACGTCAACGTCTACGCGAACTACGGTGAAGGATTCGAGACGCCGACATTTGCCGAGGTGGCCTACCGCCCGGTCGGAACCGGTCTCAATCTCGGGTTGCAGCCCAGCGTCAGCAATTCCGCCGAAATCGGCGCCAAGATGCTTCCCGGCAGGGGGCAGCGCGTCAATCTGGCGGCATTCGACATCGAGACTTCCGACGAGATCGTCGTCAACATCGCGACGGGCGGCCGCACGACCTACAAGAACGCCACCAAGACGCGTCGGCGCGGTATCGAGGCGGCGTGGGAAGGAAATCTTGGTGCGGGATTCACCGGCTACGCGGCTTACACGTATCTGTCGGCGAAGTTTGCCGCCGATGCGACCACAGGCGCACCGCCGCTCATCGTGCCGGCCGGCGCGCGGCTGCCGGGCGTACCGGCGGCGAACGCGTATGGCGAGCTCGCGTGGTCGTATCCGGCTGCCGCCGGTCTTTCCGCCGCACTCGAAGTCCAGTACGCGGGCAAAGTCTACGTCAACGACCGCAATACCGATGCGGCACCGGCCTACACGGTGGGCAACGCACGGCTCGGCTTCGAACAGCGCACCGGCCGCTGGTTGCTGCGCGAGTTCGTTCGCCTGAACAATTTCACCAACGTCAACTACGTCGGATCGGTGATCGTCGGCGACACGAACGGCCGCTATTTCGAACCCGCGGGGAGCCGAAACTTCCTCATCGGGGCAAGCGTCAGTGCCAGCTTCTGATCCCGGCGCGCGCTACACGCGCACCGCGATCGTCCTCCACTGGCTGATCGCAGTGCTGGTGCTCGGGCAGGTGGCATGGGGCTGGTGGATGCAGGAGATTCCCAAGCAGCCGGTGGGTCCGCGCGTCGACGCCTTCAACCTGCACAAGTCCGTCGGCATGACCCTCTTTGCGTTGATGACGCTGCGCCTGGCATGGCGGATCGGGCATCCGCCGCCCGCGCTCCCCGCGATGGCACCGTGGCAGTCCCGCCTCGCCCACGTGACGCACATCGCGCTGTACGTGGCGCTCCTGATCCAGCCCGTTGCCGGGTATCTCGGATCCGAGTTCAGCGGGTACCCCGTGAAATTTTTCGGGATTACGCTGCCCGGCTGGGCGGGAAAGGACATTCCGTTGAAGGATTTCCTCGGTACCGTGCACCTGTGCGTCGGCTGGGTGATCACCGCTCTGATCGCATTGCACGTCGCGGGCGCCGCGAAGCATGCACTCATCGATCGCGATGGGCTGCCGGCGCGAATGAGCCTCGTCAAGGGGCCGCGAGGCTGAAGCGTCGATGTCTTGCCGGATGCGCGACCGGCACGCGCGGATCGCTTGCCGCGTGCTATGGGCGCGTTTCGAGTAACGCTACGACTCCGGCGTGGTTGCCCTCTCGCGCCATGTCCAGCGCAGTCTTGCCGCGATTGTCCCGAAGGGCGGGCTTGGCGCCGGCGGCGAGCAGCGCCTGCACCGTCACCGTTCTGCCGTTGCCGGCGGCCCACATCAGTGCGGTGAGGTCGTTTTCGTACACGGCATTGGCGTCGACGCCCTTGGCGAGCAGCATGAGAACGATGTCGGTATGCCCTTCGCCGGCGGCGTAGGTCATCGCATTCTTCTTCAGGCGGTCCTGCGCGGTGACGTCGGCCCCGCGCGCCAGCAGCGAGGCTGCCATGTCCGTCTGTCCGCCATAGGCTGCTGCCATCAGCGGGGTGACGCCGTTGACGGCGGCCAGGTTGATATCCGTGCCCGCGTCGAGCATGGTCTTCGCCATGGCGACGTCGTTCTTTTTCAGCGCGATGAGCAGCGCCGTTTCGCCGAGCCGGTTGCGCGCATTGGCGGCGGCGCCGGACTTGAGCGCGCGGTCGAGTCCCGCCGCGTCGGCGTTGCGCGCAGCGAGCAGCAATCGCGCGTTGACCGACAGATCCTGTTCCGCGGTCGCTGCAACACCGGGCCATGCGGCGATGGCGAGCGCGAACGCCATCCACGGCAAATTCATCAACTTCATCGCTGGTCCTCCGGCAGAATTCGAGTCGGCATGACGTTATTGCGGCGCACCATCGTTCGTCGATTGCAACTGCAGCACAATTGGACTATAACGCACGTTGCGCGGAAATGGCCTGACCTGATGGCCGCCTGCGCAGCTGGCATTTTGGGGTCCAAGACTCGAACAGCAGGGAGGAAGCATGCGATACGGGAACAGGCTGGCGGTTCGGGCCGCCATCGCCGCGATCGCGTTGGCTGGCGCCAGCGTCGCAAACGGTCAGGAAATTCAAGGCGGAGCGACGACCACCGCGAAGGCCATGGCGGCGAGCCCATCGGTGTCGCAGGCCATGCTCGACGCCGCCGGTGGTGACGCCAAGAACTGGCTTCATTCCAACGGCAGCTACGACCAGACGCGCTACTACGTCGGCGCCCAGATCAACGCCGGAAACGTCGGCAAGATGAAGCCGGCATTCGTATTTCAGACCGCGGTGCTGGAGTCGATGGAAACCGCGCCCATCGTCGTCGACGGCGTGATGTTCCTGACCACGTCATTCAACCACGTCTACGCGATCGACGCGGTGACCGGCGAGGAATTCTGGCATTACAAGCACAAGCTCGGTCCGATCGTCACCGTCTGC
This sequence comes from uncultured beta proteobacterium, assembly GCA_963726775.1. Lineage (GTDB taxonomy): Bacteria > Pseudomonadota > Gammaproteobacteria > Burkholderiales > Casimicrobiaceae > CAIWHR01. The sequence continues at coordinate 459,398 of CAVSDL010000009.1, read as the reverse complement.
TGCGGCAACAACAACCGCGGCGTGGCGATAGAAGGCGGCAAGCTGTTCATGGGCACGATCGACGCCAAGCTGGTCGCGCTCGACGCCAAGACCGGCAAACTGCTCTGGGACAAGCAGATCGCCGACCCGGAAAAAGGCTACTCGGAAACCATGGCACCCGCGGTCGTCGACGGCAAAGTGCTGATCGGCACCAACGGCGGCGAGTACGGCGTACGGGGATTCGTCAAGGCATTCAACGCCGCTGACGGCAACCTGCTGTGGACGTTCTACACGATTCCGGAGCGAGGCCAGGAAGGCGTGTGGGCGATCAATGACGCGACCGGCCGCGACATGCACCGCGACATTGCCGCGGAGAAGAAGGCGCTGGCCGAGAAAGGTGGCGAGTTCTACCAGACGCTCGGCGGAGGCGTGTGGATGACGCCCGCGATCGACAAGAAGACGCGCACGGTGTTCTTCGTCGTCGGCAATCCGTCTCCCGACCTGTACGGCGCAATCCGCCCCGGCGACAACCTGTATACCGACTCGATTGTCGCCATCGATCTCGACAAGGGCACGTACAAGTGGCATTTCCAGTACATCGCCCATGACGTATGGGACCTTGACGCCGTGAGCGCGCCGATCCTGACGCAGGCCAAGGACAAGGACGGCAAGATGGTCGACGTCGTGATTCACGGCGGCAAGACCGGTCATGTCTACATCCACGAGCGCAATACGGGGAAGCTGATCCGATTCTCGGAGGCGATGATCCCGCAGGAGAATATGTGGGTGCTGCCGACGAAGACGGGTGCGCGGATGCTGCCGGGTGCCAACGGCGGCGTCGAATGGTCGCCGCTGGCGGTCAACCCGAAAACGCGGATGGCGTACGCGGCGAATCTGCACCAGCCGATGACGTATCACGTCGAGGAATCGCCGTACCCGGGTGGCAAGCTGTGGCTGGGCGGCGCCTTCAAGACGATTCCGTCCGAAGAGCAGTGGGGCCGTCTGGTCGCCGTCAACCTCGACACCGGCAAGGTCGCCTGGGGCGTGAAGACCCCGCAGCCACTGATAGGCGGCGTGCTCGCGACGGCCGGCGATCTCGTGTTTAACGGCGAAGCGAATGGCTGGTTCAAGGCGTTCGACGCCAAGACCGGCAAGGAGCTCTGGAAATACAACTGCGGCGCGGGTGTCAACGCCCCCGCCGTCTCGTACATGGCGGGCGGCAAGCAGTATGTTGCCGTCGCCGCAGGGGGCAACAACCAGATCGACGCCAAGCGCGGCAACAGCGTGTTTGTCTTTGCGCTGCCCTAGCCTGAACTGATCCAGCGGCGGCCACACCGTTCACGGGGTGGCCGCTTTTTTGTTGCCCGTATCCCGAGAAATCACGATGCGTACCGCGTTTCCGGCGCTGGCGTCGGCCGCCATTCTCGCCTTGGTGGCGCCGCCTGCCATCGCGCAGGGTGACCTCGCGATCCGCCAGAAAGCCGAGGTTTGCTTTGCGTGCCACGGTCCCGATGGCAACTCCCAGAACCCGGATTACCCCATTCTCGCCGGCCAGTCGTGGCGCTATGTTTACATCCAGCTCAAGGATTTCAAGGAAGGCCGCCGCAGCGACCCGGTGATGTCGCCGATGACGGCCGAGCTTTCCCGGGACGAGATGATTGCGCTCGGTAATTTCTTCGCGGCTCAGAAACAGCGGCCCACAGGCTTCAAGGCCGATGGCGCGCGCGTCGAGGCCGGGCGGAAGACCTCTGACGCCGTGTTGTGCCCGATGTGCCATCTCGGCGGCTTCGTCGGACAAAACGAAATACCGCGCGTTGCGGGTCAATATCCGCAGTACATCAGAAAGCAGCTGCAGGACTTCAAGGCCAAGCGGCGGACCAACGATGCCGGCAACATGACCAGCGTCGCCGGCACGCTCTCCGACGACGACATCGAAAACCTCACGCACTACATCGCCAACTTGTAATGGCACGTCGTGGGACGCGCACCTGGGGTTGTGCGGCGCAATGCGCGCGGCCGGACTCCACAAATTCGGGGGCGCCCTGATTGCTGTCGCGCCTCGCGAAGATTATGATTTCAATCTGCCGCGAAGACTCGTCCGGGCGCGGCGTTCCCCGACGAAGGAGTCACGATGCCTGTCACGCTCTCGCTGACCGTCAATGGCAAAGCTGTCACGGCGGACCTCGATCCGCGAACGCTGCTTGTCGAGTTTCTGCGCAATAACCTCGGCCTCACCGGCACCCACGTCGGTTGCGACACCGGGCAGTGCGGCGCGTGCACCGTGCATGTCAACGGCGACGCGGTCAAGGCGTGCACGATCCTCGCGGCGCAGGCGCAGGGTACTGCCGTCATCACTATCGAAGGCCTCGCCGCCGCGGACGGCGCGATGCATCCGATGCAGGCCGCGTTCAAGGAGTGCCACGGGTTGCAGTGCGGGTTCTGCACGCCCGGGATGGTGATGAGCGCGATCGACCTCGTGAATCGCCACCCCAAAGCTTCCGAGCAGACGATCCGCGACGAGCTCGAGGGCAATCTGTGCCGGTGCACCGGCTACCACAACATCGTCAAGTCGGTGCAGCAGGGTGCCGCGGCGATGGGGAAGTGACGGAGGAATCATGGGTGCAGGCGACCAAAGCGTGATGGGACAGTCCGTCCGGCGCAAGGAAGACTATCGCTTCCTGACGGGTTCGGGGCAGTACACCGATGACGTCAACCCGCACAATCACACGCATGCGTATTTCCTGCGCTCGCCGCACGCGCATGCCGGGATCCGCGGGATAAAGACGGCCAAAGCCAAGGCTGCGCCCGGCGTCGTCGCCATTTTCACCGGTGCCGATCTCACCGGTGTCAACGGCCTTCCGTGCGGCTGGCTCATCACCGGCACCGACGGCAAGCCGATGAACGAGCCGCCGCACCCGGTGCTGGCGCAAGGCAAGGTGCGCTACGTCGGCGATGCGGTGGCGCTGGTGATCGCCGAAACGCCGCATGAAGCCAAAGACGCCGCGGAGCTCATCGACGTCGACTACGACGTTTTGCCGGCCGTCGTCAACTGCGTCGACGCCCTGAAGCGTGGCGCGCCGCAGATCCATGATGCTGCACCGGGCAACAAATGCTACACGTGGGCGCTGGGCGACAAGGCGGCCGTCGACGCGGCATTCGCCAAGGCCGCGCATGTCTCCAAGCTTGACATCGTCAACAACCGCCTCATCCCCAACGCGATCGAGCCGCGTGCCGCGGTGGCCTCGTACAGCCGCGCGGACGACAGCTACACGCTGTACGTATCGAACCAGAACCCGCACGTCGAGCGGCTCCTGATGACCGCGTTCGTGCTCGGACTTCCCGAGCACAAGGTGCGCGTGATCGCTCCCGACGTCGGCGGCGGCTTCGGCTCCAAGATCTACCTCTACGCCGAGGAAACGGCGATGGTCTGGGCGAGCAGGAAGGTCAACCGGCCGATCAAGTGGGCGGCGGAGCGCAGCGAGAGCTTTCTCTCCGACGCGCATGGCCGCGACCACGTCACGCATGCCGAGCTGGCTCTCGACAAGGACGGCAAGTTCCTGGCGATGCGCGTGCACACGACGGCGGCGATGGGCGCGTACCTGTCGACGTTCAGCACCTGCATTCCGACAATCCTCTACGCGACGCTGCTCGCCGGCCAGTACACCACACCGGCGATCTATGCCGAGGTGACCGCATCGTTCACGAACACCGCACCGGTCGACGCCTACCGTGGCGCCGGCCGGCCCGAGGCGACCTACGTTGTCGAACGCCTGGTGTACCAGGCGGGAGTCGACACCGGCATCGCGCAGGACGAAATCCGCCGCCGCAATTTCATCCGCACGTTTCCCTACCAGACACCGGTCGCGCTGTGCTACGACACCGGCAACTATGACCAGACGCTGGACGAAGCGAAGAAGATCGCCGACGTGGCGGGTTTTCCCGCGCGCAAGGCGGAGGCCACCAGGCGCGGCCGACTGCGCGGGATTGGCTACGCGTCGTACATCGAGGCCTGCGGGCTCGCGCCTTCGAACGTCGCCGGCGCGCTGGGCGCGCGGGCGGGTCTGTTCGAAGCGGGAGAGGTGCGAGTGCACCCGACCGGCAGCGTGACCGTGTTCACGGGGTCGCACAGTCACGGACAGGGACACGAGACGACGTTCGCGCAGGTCGTCGCGGCGAAACTCGGCGTTCCGGTCGAGAACGTCGACGTCGTCCATGGCGACACCGGGCGCGTCCCGTTCGGGATGGGCACCTACGGCTCGCGTTCGCTGGCCGTGGGTGGAACGGCGATCGTCAAGGCGCTGGACAAGATCATCCTCAAGGGCCGCAAGATCGCCGCGCATCTGCTGGAGGCCGCCGAGGCCGATATCGAATTCAAGGACGGCAAGTTCACGGTGGCCGGCACCGACCGGAGCAAGACGTTCGGCGAGATTGCGTTGACAGCCTACGTGCCGCACAACTATCCGCTGGACAAGCTGGAGCCGGGCCTCGACGAAACCGCCTTCTACGATCCGACCAATTTCACGTATCCGGCAGGGACGCACATCTGCGAAGTCGAGATCGATCCGGAGACGGGCGTCGTGCAGGTGGTCAATTTCAGCGCCTGCGACGACTTCGGCAACATCATCAATCCGATGATCGTCGAAGGGCAGGTGCACGGAGGCGTCGCCCAGGGAATCGGCCAGGCGCTGCTCGAGAACTGTGTCTATGACGCCGAAAGCGGCCAGCTCCTGACGGGCAGCTACATGGATTATGCGATGCCGCGCGCCGACGATCTGCCTTCGTTCAAAGTGGGAACCAAGGTCACGCCCTGCACGCACAACCCTCTCGGCGTGAAAGGCTGCGGCGAGGCCGGTGCCATAGGCGCGCCGGCGGCCTTGATGAACGCCGTGCACGACGCGCTTGCCGTCGCAGGCGTGAAGTACCTCGACATGCCGGCGTCGCCGCACCGCGTCTGGCAGGCGATCCGCTCGGCAAAGCGCACCTAAGCGTTTACGGAGGCAAGAAGACCATGTACGCATTCGAATTCACGCGCGCGAAGACGGTCGCCGAGGCCGCCGCCGCGATTGCCAAGTCCGGCGGCAAGGCGCTCGCCGGCGGCCAGAGCCTCGTCGGCGCGATGAAGCTGCGGCTGGCACAACCCGGAACGCTGGTCGATCTTTCGGGGATCGCCGAGCTCAAGGGAATCAAGAAAGACGGCAGCGCGATCGTCATCGGCGCCATGACCCGCCACGCCGAGGTGGCCGCCTCCGCGGTCGTCAAGGGTGCCATTGCCGCACTCGCCGTGCTGGCGCAAGGCATCGGCGACCGGCAGGTCCGCAATATGGGAACGCTCGGCGGTTCGCTGGCGCACAACGATCCGGCCGCGGACTGGTCGGCAGGCGTGCTGGGACTGGGCGCGACCGTGCATACGAACCGGCGCAAGATCGCGGCCGACGATTTCTTCAAGGGGATGTACGAGACCGCGCTTGCCGCCGACGAACTGATCACGGCGGTGAGCTTCCCGATCCCGAAAAAGGCGGGCTATGTGAAGTTCCCGAATCCCGCGTCACGATTCGCGCTTACCGGCGTGTTCGTCGCGCAGACCGCCAGCGGCACGCGGGTTGCGGTGACCGGCGCCGCGGCGAGCGTTTTCCGCGCCAAGACCCTCGAAGACGCGCTGGGCAAGAGCTTTACCGCCGATGCCGCGAAGGCCGTCAGGATCGACGCGAAAGGGCTCAGCAACGATCTGCACGCGTCGCCGGAATACCGTGCCCACCTGATCCCGGTGCTCGCGGCGCGGGCGGTGACGGCCGCCGGCTGATCGCGCTCGTTCTTGTTATGCTTCGGGTGGCTTGAGGGCCGGTTCAGGGCTCCCTGGGCCGCCCGATTTTTTTGTCATGCCCGGAACGCGCGATGCCAGCTCCTGTTCTCCCCACGTCCGTCGATGCCGTCGCCACGCTGCTCGACCGGCACGACTATATCGCCGACCGCCGTCTCGCGACCAGTGTCTTCCTCGCGCTCAAGATGCGCCGCCCGCTGTTCCTCGAAGGCGAAGCGGGCGTCGGCAAGACCGAGATCGCGAAAGTGCTCGCCATCGCGCTGGACAAGCGGCTCCTCCGGCTGCAATGCTACGAAGGCCTCGATATCGCGTCGGCCGTCTACGAATGGAATTATCCGCGGCAGATGATCGAAATCCGCCTGGCGGAAGGCAGTGGCGGTCTCGACCGCGAGCAGTTGGCGCACGACATCTTCACGGCGCGGTTCCTGCAGAAGCGGCCGATACTGGAAGCGCTCGCGCCGGATGACGGTGTGGCGCCGGTCCTGCTGATCGACGAACTCGACCGTACCGACGAGCCGTTCGAGGCCTATCTGCTCGAGGTTCTCGCCGAATTTCAGGTGACGATACCCGAACTCGGACCGATACGGGCCGCGACGCCGCCCATCGTTGTGATCACCTCCAACCGCACGCGCGAAATCCATGACGCGATCAAACGTCGCTGTCTGTACTACTGGGTCGGCTACCCCGACGCGCAGCGCGAGCTCGCGATCGTGCGCCGCAAGTGCCCGCAGGCGCCGGAATCGCTTGCGCGCGAGATCGTCGCCTTCACCCAGCGGCTCCGCGCGATGGACCTGTTCAAGGCGCCAGGTATCGCCGAGACCCTCGATTGGGCCGAGGCACTCATCGCGCTCGACCGCGTTGCGCTCGATCCGCAAACCGTGGCGGATACCGCGGGCGTGCTCCTCAAATATCAGGATGACGTCGGTGCATTGGGCCCGGACGCCGTGGCGAGGCTTGTCGCCGAGGTGCAGGCGGAAGGAATCCGGCTGTGACCCCGCGCATCGGCTTCGATACGGCGCAGGTGGCGAGCGCCTTGCCGCTTTCGCCGAAAGGACGACTTGCCGAAAATGTCGTTCATTTCGTTCGGGTGCTCCGCGCAGCCGGCATGCCCGTCGGTCCGGCGCGCACGCTGGCGGCGCTCGAGGCCGTGATGGCGGTCGGCCCGGCCCATCGCGAGGATTTTCGCGCGGCGCTGTCGGCGGTGCTGGTATCTCGGCACGAGCACATGCCGGTGTTCGAGCAGGCATTCGACCTCTATTGGCGCAATCCAAGGCTCCTCGAAAAACTCATTGCGTCGCTGCTCCCCAAGGTCTACGGCCGGGGCGGGGAGGCCGACGTGGAGGCCGAGCTTCCGGCGCGGATCATGCAGGCGATGCTGCCGCCAACGGCGCCCGGGCTGCCGAAGGCCGATGACGACGAGATCGAGCTCGACGCGGCATTTTCGGTGTCGCCACGCGAGATACTGCAGCACAAGGATTTCGAGACGATGACGACCGCCGAACTCGCCACCGTGCGGGGCGTGCTGCGTAATCTGCGGCTGCCGCTGCCCGAATTGCCGACGCGGCGCACGACCCCGGCCTCCCGTGGTCACCGCGTCGATCTCCGCGCAACGCTGCGCCGCGCGACGGGGGCCGCCGGTACACTGGCGCCCCTTTCCTGGCGGCAGCGCGTGCGCCGTACGCCGCCGCTGGTCGTGCTGTGCGACATATCCGGCTCGATGGACCGCTACGCGCGAATGCTGCTGCATTTTCTGCACGCGATCACCAACGACCGCGATCGTGTCCACGTGCTGCTGTTCGGCACGCGGCTCACGAATATCACGCGGCATCTCAAGCATCGCGACGTCGATGTGGCCCTGGCTCGGGTCACGACCGCCGTGTCGGACTGGGCCGGCGGCACGCGGATCGGTGGTTGCCTCGAGGAATTCAACCGGCGCTGGTCACGGAGACTGCTGGGGCAGAATGCGGTCGTGCTGCTGATCAGCGATGGTCTCGACGCTGAAGCAGGCGAGGGTCTGGCGGCACAGACCGAACGCCTGCACAAGTCCTGCCGGCGGCTCGTCTGGCTCAATCCGCTCCTGCGCTACGAAGGCTTCGAGGCACGGCCTGCCGGAATTCGCGCCATGCTGCCCCACGTCGACGATTTTCTGCCCGTGCACAGCCTGGAAAGCCTGACGCAGTTGGCGGCGGAGCTGGACCGCCCGCAGCGGCGCGGGCGCGATCCCGCGGTGCGGCCGCCACGCGGTTCCTGAGGAGACACAGCGCATGGAGATGACGAGCACGCGTACGGTCCCCGCGCCGGTTGGAACCGTGTGGGTGGCGCTCAACGACCCCGCTACACTCAAGAACTGCATCCCGGGTTGCGACACGATCGAAGCGGACGGCGAGAATGCGTACCGGATTGCATTGGCGGCAAAAGTCGGACCGGTATCGGCGAAGTTCACGGGCCGCATGGTGCTTGCCGACGTCGATCCGCCCCGTGGCTACACGTTGTCGTTCGACGGTCAGGGCGGGGCGGCGGGTTTTGCGAAAGGCGAGGCGAGAGTGTCGCTGGCGCCAGCGGAGAACGGCACGGCCACCGAGCTGTCCTACACGGTGAAGGCGCAGGTAGGGGGCAAGATCGCGCAGATCGGGTCGCGGTTGGTGGACGGTGCGGCGCAGAAGCTCGCCGACGAGTTTTTCGGGCGATTTTCCGATGCGGTGGCGGTCGCGGCGGGGGTGGCACCCGCCGTCGCGGCGCCGGTCCGGCGGCGCCCGTGGGTGCGCTACGTCGCGATCGCGCTCATACTCGGCGTTGTGGCGTACCTGTTTTCGCGCGTGGCGAGGTAGCGCGCCTCTGACCGGGCGGAACGCCATCGCAACGGATATTGGAGTGCCCCATGGACAGCGTGGATCTCGAGGTTCTTAAACGATGTGCCGAATGGGTTGGCGCCGGCCGTCGCGTGTTGCTGGTCACCGTGGTCAAGACCTGGGGCAGCTCGCCGCGGCCGCCGGGGGCGATGCTCGCGGTGCGCGACGACGGCCTGGTCGAGGGTTCGGTGTCCGGGGGCTGCATCGAGGACGACATCGTCGGCCGCGTTCGCCACGACGGGATGACGGCGACGCAATGCGATGCGGTGACCTATGGCGTCTCGGCCGACGAGGCGCGACGCTTCGGGCTGCCGTGCGGCGGCACGATCCAGCTCGTGCTGGAGCCGCTGACCCGTGAATCGGGTATCCCGGCGTTGCTGACGGCGATCGAAGGCGGAAAGCTCGTTGCCCGCCGGCTCGAACTCGCGACAGGCACGGCAACGCTTGCGCCGGCCCGTGCCGTGGACGGTCTCGCCTTCGACGGCAAGTTGCTGACGACGATTCACGGCCCGCGCTACCGGATGCTGGTGATCGGCGCGTCGCAACTGTCCAAGTATCTCGCGCAGATGGCGCTGGGCCTCGACTACCAGGTGACGGTCTGCGACCCTCGCGCCGAATACGAGGGTACCTGGGATGTCGCCGGCGTGCCGCTGGTGACGACGATGCCCGACGATACCGTCGCGGCGATGCGCATCGACGAGCGCTGTGCGGTCATCGCGCTGACGCACGATCCGAAGCTCGACGACATGGCGCTCATGGAGGCGCTCAAGTCCCCGGCGTTCTACGTAGGCGCTCTCGGTTCGCGCGCGAACAACGCCAAGCGCCGCGTGCGGCTCAGGGATCTCGACCTGACCGACGCCGAAATCGCTCGCCTGCACGGTCCAATCGGCCTCTACATCGGCAGCCGAACGCCGCCCGAGATTGCCGTGTCGATCCTGGCCGAGGTCACCGCGGTCAAGAACGGCGTCAAGCTGCCCGACATTGCGAAAATCGCCGTCGCCAAGGAGAAGCTCGGTCCTTCGGTGGCGTGCGCAACGACATAGCGTCAGGCGGCCGCACGCGACGGAGCGGCGTCCTCGAATGCCTCCCAGCGCGCGAGATCCTGGGGAAGGTCGATGTCCCACAGCATCGGAAGCTCGCGCCACGTGGCGTTCATCGCCGCCAGTCTCGATCGCGTGGCTGCCATGACGCCGGCCGTGCTCCAGGCAATGCCGCTGAAGGTGTCGAGCGGCCGCGCGAGTCCGACCAGCACGTAACCGCCATCCTCGGCGGGAACGAACACGGCGTCGTGTCCGGTAAGAGCGGCGGACGCGCGCGCGAGCGTATCGACGCCGAGCGCCGGGCAGTCGGTCCCGATCAGGATCGCCGGCGCGCCCCGTCCAAGCGCGGTCTCGAGGGCAAAACGCATGCGTGCGCCCAGGTCACCTTCGCGTTGAGAGACGAGGTCGACGCCGTAGCGGTCGCGCCAGGCGGCGAACGCCGGCTGCCCGGCGTCAGGCGCGCACCACAATTCGATGTGACCGACAATGCCTGCGGCGCGCGCTGCTACCGCCATCGCCAGGGTCCGTTCGACAAGCTGTGCATAGACAATTGCGGCCTGCTCGGCGCCGATCGCGCTTGCGAGGCGCGTCTTGACGCCACCGGAGATTGGATCCTTGGCGAAGATCTGCAGGGTCGGCGCCATCGGGATGACGTCGCCGTGGGCCAGCGTTCCGTAGCATGCCGCAAGCTGCGCCACATCCGCGCCGCGCCAGTAGGCATAGCGCAGCCGCCACATCGCCACGATCGTCCGCCAGGGACCCTGCTGCTCCCACCGGCGCCCCGACGTGATGATGCGCTGCCGGACGCAGAGCGGCCGGCCGGCGATGCGTTTCAGCCGCACCGAGAACGCCAGATCCTCCATCAGCGGCTGATCGGGGTAGCCGCCAGCCACGTCGAAGAGTACGCGTTCGACGAAGAGGCCCTGATCGCCGGTGGCGATGCCGGTCAACCGCGATCGCGCGTTCATCATTGCCGCGACCGTGCTCAGCACGCGTGCCGTGCCCGCGATCGAGACGTCGAATCGCCCCCAGCGCCGGCCACCGCGCGGCCATTCGCGCAAGAAAGCATCTCCGGCGGCGGACGGCAACAGCGAGTCGGCATGCAGGAACATCAGCACGTCGCCGGTCGCTGCGGCGGCGCCGGCATTCATCTGGCGCGCGCGCCCGCGCGGCGCGACGAAGGCAAGGTCCGCAAGCGGGCGCGCGAGCGCGAGCGTCGCGTCGCCGCTGCCGCCGTCGACGACAACGACCTCGTGCCCGGCGGCGCGCAGCGGCTGCAGCGCGGCGAGTGTCGCCACGATCCGCGGCGCTTCATCAAGTGCCGGTACGACGACCGATAGACGCATGCGATACCGTGTGCCGTGAATCAGGCCAGCGCGCCGCCGCAGCTGGAACCCTGTCCGGCCGTGCATCCGTAGCAATGATCGGCCACCGCGATCGCCGCGCCGTCGAGAGTGACCTTGGCGAGATCCGCGACGCGCAGCCGTGGTCTGCCCGCAACGGCGAGCGGGATGCCCAGCATCTGATTGAAGTCGCAGTCGTAGAGATAGCCGCGCCAGTCGACGCTGACGAGCGACCGGCACATTACACCGTCGAGATTCACCGGCCGATGCGCGGAGCGCAGCAGTTCCATGTAGCTCGCGAACTTGCCGCTCGAGACGAGCGTCGATCCGAATCGTTTGATCGGCATGTTGGCGAGCGTGTAAAGCGCATTGAAAACGACCCCGAATTGCTGGGCGAGCTCGCGCTTGTAGGCGGCTTCGAGTCCCTGCTGCGCCGGCGGCAGGCTGGGACCCTGCGGATTGTAGACGAGGTTCAGGACCAGGCGGGGGTCGTCCTTGCCGTAGCCGAGCGCATTGAGCTTGGAAAGGGCGAGGATCGACGAGTCGAAAACGTGATCGCCGCGCTGGCGATCGACGTTCTCGCGCGAATAGCAAGGAAGTGAGGCCGTCACCTCGACGCCCTGCTCCGCGAGGAATCCGGCGAGGTCCTCGAAGCCGGGCTCGTTGAGGATCGTGAGGTTGCACCGGTCGATGACGCGAATGCCGAGCTTGCGAGCTTCGGCCACGAGATGGCGAAAGTGCGGATTGAGTTCCGGGGCGCCGCCGGTCAAATCGAGCGTCGCGATCCGCACGGCACGCAGCAGGATGAGCACGTCGTCGACGGTTTCCCGCGTCATCATCTCGGTGCGGTCGGGGCTGGCGTTGACATGACAGTGCAGGCATGCCTGGTTGCATCGGTAGCCGAGATTGACCTGCAGCGTCTCGAGAGCGCGGCGGGCAAGCGGCGGAAAATCGGTACGCTTCAGCAAGGGCAGCGTGGCGTGCATGGAGCCTCGGCGTGTCAGGGTCGGGTGGGTGCGTCGGGGGCAGGCCGGGACCTGGATTTTCGGAACACCGCGGGAACCAGCGCCAACAGCCCGAGCAACACCAACGCTCCCAATGCCTCGCCGGAAACGAGTTGGGACGTCGATTCGATGCGTCCCAATGCCTGGCCAAGGTTCACGTAGATGAACGAGCCGGGAATGATTCCGACCAGCGTCGCCATGGCGTAGGTGCGCACGCCAACAGTGGTGAAAGCCGGCGCGAGGTTGACGAGGAAGAACGGGAAGACCGGAACGAGGCGCAGGAACAGCAGGTAACTGAAGGGGTTCGCCGAAAAACCGGCATTGATCCGTGCACCAATTGCGCCCATGCGCCGCTGCGCTGCGTCGGCAAAGAGGTAGCGCGCGGCCAGGAACACCACGGTCGCGCCGATGGTCGCGGCACCTACGACCAGCGCGGTGCCGGCTACGCGCCCGAACAGAAATCCCATCGCCAGCGACATCACGGTTCCGACCGGCAGGCTGAACGAGACGGCACCGGCGTAGGCGAGAAAGGCGAGAGCGAGCGCGGCAACGTAGTGCTGCTCGGTGAACGCGAGCAACGCATCGCGGTTCGCCTTGACGGCCTCGAGGTCGACGTAGCGCTGTGCGCCGAATGCGAAGAACGCGACGATGGCGCCGGCAAAGACGGCGAGAATCGCCAGTTTCGTTGCCTTGCCGCCGCGGCGCGGCGCCGCAGACCGGGCGTTCATGCCCGTGCTCCGCGCAAGGCGAAAATCCGCTGGATCCAGCGCTTCGATGCCGGCGTGAGACCTTCCTTCATCCGCTGGTCGGCCACGCGGCGGTTGATTTGCGCGAACGTCGGGTACGCATGGATGACGCCGGACAGATCCTTCGCGCGGAGGCTCCGCGACATCGCCAGCGCGTACTCGGCGATCAGCTCCCCCGCGTGCGCGCCGACGATCGCGGCACCGAGCAGCTTGCCCTTGCGATCGGTGACGACCTTGGCGAAACCTTCCGTTTCGCCCTCGGTGCGCGCACGGTCGATTTCGTCGAAGCCGAACCGGTAGACGCTGTAAGCGACGCCGCTGGTCCTGGCCTCCGCTTCGGACAGTCCCACGCGCGCGAGCTCGGGATCGGTAAACGTGCACCACGGGACGATCGGTGAAGGGCGCACCCAGTGCATGCGGAAGATCGCATTGCGCAGGATGACGCCGCCATGGTGCTCGGCGACATGCGTGAACAGAAAGCCTCCAGCGGCGTCCCCGGCCACGTAAACGGAGCGGTTCGTCGTGCGCAGTCCTTCGACGAGAGCGATCCGGCCGTTTTCGACACGGACGTCGGCGGTGTCGAGGCCGAGCTCCTCGGTATTCGCGGTACGACCGGCGGCCAGCAGAAGATGCGATCCGGCGAGGATCCTGGGGGTCCCGTCCGCGGTGCGCACCGTCACTCGGACGTCGCCCGCGCGGCCTTCGAACCCCAGGATGGACGCGCCGAGATGGTAGCGCACGCCTTCGGCAGCCAGTTGCTTCATCACGACGGCCGCGACATCCGGGTCCTCGCGCGGCAGGATCTGCGCGGCGGAATCGACGACGGTGACTTCGCTCCCCAGTCGCCGGAATGCTTGCGCCAGTTCAGAGCCGACCGGGCCGGCGCCGATCACGAGGAGCGAGGGCACCGGCTCGCGCAAGCCGAACACCGTCTCGTTGGTGAGATAGGGTGTCGTGTCGACGCCGGGCAACCGCGGCACCGTCGGTCGCGATCCGGTGGCGATCACGAACGTCCGCGCCGTGAGGCGGCGGCCGTTCACTTCGAGCGCATCGCGCGCGACAAATCGACCGTCGCCGAATATCACATCGACGCCCAGTCCGCGAAAACGTTCCGGGCTGTCGTTGGGTTCAATGCCCCTGATGACGGCGGCGACGCGCTCCATCACCTTGGCGAGATCCGGCCGCGGATCGGAGGATGTGAGCGACCAGCGCTCCGCGTGGCGCATCTGGTGGGCGATCCTCGCGGATTTCAGCAGCGTCTTGGAAGGAACGCAGCCGGACCACAGGCAGTCTCCGCCCAGCTTGTGCTTCTCGACCAGTGCAACCTTCGCGCCCAGCGCCGCGCCGCCCGCGGCGACAACCAGCCCACCGGCACCGCCGCCGATCACCACGATGTCGAATTCGGGTCGAGCCATCCTGTCCTCAGAATCACGAGGTCCGTACATCGAACGCCATACGTGGCGCGCATTGCGACGTTCGTCACGAGCGGGTGAGCGAATCTTACCCGCCTGGCGCGCGAAAGGCGCGGTCGACGGGCGTTGAGCGTCGCCGCTTGCGATGCTCGAACGCGAGTGGCTATTCCGTCGTCGCGCGTACCGGTCGTCGTGAAGCTCGCTGCCGCATTGCGGCGACGGAATGACGGCTAATGAAAATCGCGCGAGCGGGCCGGCAGGTCGCCGAGCAACGGCGACAGATCGGCAAGGCGGCCGGCGAGGACATGGACGACCTGTCCCTCGCGCTCGACCTTGCCGAACACCGCCAGCAGCTTCGCGCCGAGAAGCTCGCGGCGCTGGCGATCGCCCAGGTCGCGCCAGACGATCACGTTGGTCGCGCCGGTCTCGTCTTCCAGCGTGACGAACACGACGCCGCTTACCGTGTCGGGCCGCTGCCGTCCGATGACGAGGCCCGCGGTGCGCACGATGCGGCCGTGCGGGGCCTGCGCGACATCGGCCGCGGTGACAAGCCGCCGCCGCGAGAGCTGGCCGCGCAGCAGCGCCAGCGGGTGCCTGCGCAGCGTGAGCGACAGCGTCCGGTAGTCGGCGACGATGTCCTGCCCTTCGGTGGGCGCTGCGAGTTCCGGCTTGTCCTCGGCAAACGTGCTGCCCGCGAGCAGCGGCGGCAGCCGGTCGACGCCGGCCACGTCCCACACCGCGCCGTGGCGGTGCCCGGCGAGCGCGGCCAGCGCGTCCGCGGCGGCGAGATGGGCGAGGTCGCGCTGATCGAGCGACGCGCGGTGCGCGAGGTCGGCTACGCTGTCGAACGGGCGCCTGCGCCGCGCCAGGACGAGCCGTTGCGCGCCGGCTTCCGACAGCCCGGTGACGAGGCGCATGCCGAGACGCAAAATCAGGGTCAGACTCGACTTTTCATCCCAGGCCTGCGATGGCCGGTCAGGCATCCCAAAAGTCGAGTCTGACCCTGATTTCTCCGTTTTCTCCAGCGTGCATTCCCACTCGCTCACGGTCACGTCGACCGGCCGCACTTCGACGCCGTGCCGCCGCGCGTCCGCCACGAGTTGCGACGGCCCGTAGAACCCCATGGGCAGCGAGTTCAGCAGCGCGCCGCAGAACGCCGCGGGTTCGTAGCGCTTGAGCCATGCCGATACGTAGACGAGCAGCGCGAAGGAGGCCGAGTGCGATTCCGGAAAACCGTACTCGCCGAACCCGAGGATCTGCTGGTAGATCTGCCGCGCGAAGCCTTCCGCGTAGCCGCGCGCGCCCATGCCGTCGATCAGTCGCTGCTCGAATTTTTCGAGCCCGCCCTTGCGCCGCCACGCGGCCATCGAGCGCCGCAGATGGTCCGCCTCGCCCGGCGTGAATCCGGCGGCGACGATCGCGAGCTGCATCACCTGCTCCTGGAAGATCGGCACGCCGAGAGTGCGCGCGAGGACGCTTCGCACCGCCTCGCTCGGATAGGTGACGGGCTCGCGTCCCTGGCGCCGGCGCAGGTACGGATGCACCATCCCGCCCTGAATCGGACCGGGACGCACGATCGCGACTTCGATGACGAGATCGTAGAAGCACGCGGGTTTCAGCCGCGGCAGCATCGCCTGCTGCGCGCGCGACTCGATCTGGAACACGCCGACGGTATCGGCGTGCTGGCACATCGCGTAGACCTCGGGATCCTCGGCAGGGATGTCCTGCATCCGCAGCTCGCGGCCCCGATGCCGCGACACCATCTCGAGCGCGCGGCGGATCGCGGACAGCATCCCGAGGGCGAGGCAATCGACCTTGAGCAGCCCCAGCGCGTCGAGATCGTCCTTGTCCCACTGGATGACCGTGCGCTCCGCCATCGCCGCGTTCTCGACCGGCACCATGCGTTCCAGCAGGTCGCGCGCGATGACAAAGCCGCCGACGTGCTGCGAAAGATGGCGGGGAAAGCCCATCAGCTCGTTCGCGAGCGCGACGAGCCGCACAATCACGGGGTTGTCCGGCTCGAATCCTGCCTCGCGGATCCGCTCGGGCTTCATCTCGCGCCCGTCCCACCACGCGAACGCGCCGGCGAGGCGATCCACCTGCGCGAGATCGAGGCCCAACGCCTTGCCGACGTCGCGCACCGCGCTCTTGGGTCGGTAGGTGATCAGCGTCGCCGCCAGCGCCGCGCGGTCGCGGCCGTACTTCGCGTAGACGTACTGCATCACTTCCTCGCGCTGCTGGTGCTCGAAGTCGACATCGATGTCCGGGGGCTCGTTGCGGTCCTTGCTGATGAAGCGCTCGAACAGCATGTTCATCCGCGCGGGATCGACCTCGGTGATCCCCAATGCGTAGCAGACTGCGGAGTTCGCCGCCGACCCGCGGCCCTGGCACAGGATGTCCCGCGACCGGGCGAACGCGACGATGTCGTAAACGGTGAGGAAGTACGGCTCGTATCCGAGCTCGGCGATCAGCGCGAGCTCATGCTCGATCAAGCCGCGCACGTCCGCGGGAATTCGGACACCACCCATTCGGACACCACCCTCCGGTTCAAGTAACCGGTTCCCCTGTGCTGTGTCATCCCGAGGCGCAGCCGAGGGATCTGCTGTTCGATGCGGACCGGCCGCAACAGCAGATGCCTCGGCCGATGAAGCGACGGTCTCGGAATGACACAGAGAAGTCGAGTCCGACCCTGCTTTGCCATACCGCCGCGCCAACCCTTCTTCCACCAGCCGGCGCAGATGCGAGGCTGGCGTCTCGCCGGGAGGCACGATCTCCTCGGGATACTCGTAGCGGAGTTCGTCCAGCGTGAATGTGCATCGCTGCGCGATCGCCACCGTCTCCGCAAGCAGTGCCAGCGGATAGATCGCCGCCAGCCGCGCGCGGGAGCGCAGATGCCTCTCGCCGTTCGCGTAGAGCGCGCAGCCGCATTTGGCGACGGGTTTCTTCAGGCGAATCGCGGTGAGCGTGTCCTGCAACGCACGCCGTGCGCGGGCGTGCATGTGGACGTCGCCGGCCGCGACCCGAGGCAAGCCGCTCGCTCGCGACAGTTCGGCGCAGCGCGCGAGCCGCGCGCGGTCGCCGGCGCGGGCGAAGAGCTCGACGGCGAGCCACGCGCGTCCCGGGAACGTGGCGGCGACCCAGCGTGCCGTCGCGAGCGCTTCGGCGGAAAGCAGGGTCGGACTCGACTTTTCTTCCAAGGCTTGCGTGCCAGAAAGCACCCCGCGAAAAGTCGAGTCCGACCCCAATTTCTCCGGCGGTACCCACAGCGCGAGCAGGCCTTCCGCGAACGCAGCGACGTCGTTGCGGGAAAGCGCGTACGTGCCTTTCTTCGCCTGCCGCCGCCCGCGGGTGATCAGCTGCGACAGGTTGCCGTAGCTCCCGCGGTCGGTTGCGAGCAGCACGAGCTTCACGCCATCGGCGAGCGTGAATTCGCTGCCGATGACGAGCGGGAGCTCCGCGCTCTTCGCCGCGAGATGCGCCCGGATCACGCCCGAGAGCGAGCATTCGTCGGTGATGGCGATCGCCGCATAGCCCAGCGCCTTCGCCCGCTCGACCAGTTCCTCGGGGCGCGACGCCCCGCGGAGGAACGAAAAGTTCGATACGCAGTGCAGTTCGGCGTAGTCGGGGAGCATGGAGGGGCGCGGCGGAGGTATACCGTACAAATATACGGTAATTGGCGGTTGCTGCGTAGGGGTCGCCGCTACCGTGACCGAGTTCCCGGTATCCCAGGTCGACGGCTGACCCAGGTCATCGCCCGCTGGCGTGTGACGAAGGTTCCCGATCGATGGCCGGGCCGGCAAATCGCCGCCGAAGCCGGGAGGCATCGGCCGTGCCTTCAACCGCAGCAAACCGGCGCGGTAAGATGCCGGCCTGTGGTCCGGCGCCCCCCCGCTGCGGATCCGCCTCCAACACGGAACCGGAAAGCCCCCGCAATGCCCGCCATCGTCTTCGACCGCTTTTTCCGTTACGCCGACCTCACCGCCATCCTCCACGCCTTTGTCGCCGAGCGTCCCGATCTCGTGTCGATCGAATCGATCGGCAAGAGCTACGAAGGACGCGACATCTGGGTGCTGACCGTCACCAGCACGGCGACCGGTCCCGCCGCGGAAAAGCCCGCATTCTGGGTCGACGGCAACATCCACGCGACCGAAGTCGCCGCATCGGCTGCCAACCTGTACTTCCTGCATACGTTGGTAACGCAGTACGGGAAGGACCCGGACGTGACGCGCGCGCTGGACACCCGCGCGTTCTACGTCTGCCCGCGGATCAACCCGGACGGCGCCGAATGGGCGCTGGCCGACAAGCCGAAATGGATCCGCTCCAGCACGCGCCCGTATCCCTACGACGAGGATGAAATCGAGGGGCTGACCGTCGAGGACGTCGACGGCGACGGCCGCATTCTGCAGATGCGGATTCCGGACGCGAACGGCCTGTGGAAGGACCATCCGGCGCAGCCGGGCCTGATGGTCCGCCGCGACCCGGTCGAGACCGGTGGAACGTATTACCGCATCCTTCCCGAGGGCACGGTCGAGGACTGGGACGGCTATACGCTGCGCCTCAAGCGCCCCAAACAGGGCCTCGACCTCAATCGCAACTTTCCGGCGAGCTGGCGGCAGGAATTCGAGCAGCTCGGCGCGGGGCCGTTTCCCGCGTCGGAACCGGAGGTGCGCGCGGTCGTCGCGTTCGTCACCGGCCACACCAACATCACCGGCGGCACGACCTTCCACACGTGGAGCGGCGTGCTGCTGCGCCCGTTCGAGCATCAGCCGGACGAGGAAATGCACGCCGAGGACCTGTGGTTCTACAAGATGGCCGGCGAAAAAGGCCAGGAGCTGACAGGCTATCCGGCGATATCCGTCTATCACGAGTTTCGTTATCACCCCAAGTCGGTGATTGCGGGAACGTTCGACTGGCTCTACGAGCACCTGGGGATGTACACGTGGGTGGTCGAGATCTGGAGCCCGATGCGCGAGGCCGGCATCGAGAAATACCCGTACATCGACTGGTTCCGCGACCACCCGGTGGAGGATGACCTCAAGCTCTACGCGTGGAACCGCGACAAGCTCTCCGGCACCGCGCACATCGCATGGACACCGTTCGACCATCCCCAGCTCGGCAAGGTCGAGATCGGAGGCTGGAATCGCTTCCACGCGTTCTCGAACCCGCCGCCGCAGTTCCTCGAGCGCGAACTTCAGCGCTTTCCGAAATGGCTGCTGTGGCAGGCACTCACGTCCCCGAAGATGGAACTGGTCGCCGCCGAAGCCGACGCGCTCGGCGACAACCATTGGCGCGTCCGGCTCGTCGTCCAGAATACGGGGTGGCTGCCGAGCTACGTATCGAAGCGCGCGCTCGAACGCAAGATCGCACGCGGCGTCATCGCCGAGATCGCGCTGCCCGCGGGCGCCGAACTGCTGCAGGGCAAGCGCCGCGAGGAGCTCCCGCAGCTCGAAGGCAAGGTGTACAAGCATACCGGGGTGTCGTTCTGGCCGGATTACAACGTCACCGACGATCGTGCCAAAATCGAGTGGATCGTCCGCGGAACAACGGGCGACCGCGTCGATCTCGTCGCACGGCACGATCGAGCCGGCACGGTGCGCGCGAGCGTCGTGCTCGGTTGAGACGCTGGCCATTGGCGACGGCGAAGATCCTCGGTTCGGCGGATTTATGGACCCCGACGGCAACAAGGTAGAGTGATGGCGGCCGCGCCAATCCGGCGGCAATGGTCAAGAGGGGACTCATGAACGAACGACGGATGTTCCCGCGCCTGCTTGCCGGTCTGGCGATCGCGATCGTCTCCGGCGGATGCGCGATGCCGCCGGCCGCGCCTCCGGCGGGGCTCGAGCGGATCCAGCACATCATCGTGATCTATGCCGAAAACCGCAGCTTCGATCATCTTTACGGACTCTTCCCCGGCGCCAACGGAATTGCCAACGCCACGCCCGCGCAGTACACGCAGGTCGATCGCGACGGCAGGCCGCTGCCGCATCTGCCGCCGGTGTGGAAGGGCAAGGAACCGGATCCGGCGTTCCCGAAGGACCTTCCGAACCAACCGTTCCGCATCGACGCGCCGCCGGTCAACATGCCGCTGTCGGCACGGACTCGCGACACGATCCACAAGTTCTATCAGCAGCAGGAGCAGATCAACGGCGGCCGCAACGACCGCTTCGCCGAGGTGGCCGACGCGGGCGCGCTGGCCATGAGTTACTACGACGGCTCGACGCTGCCGATGTGGAAATGGGCGCAGGAGTACACGCTGGCCGACAATTTTTTCATGGCGGCGTTCGGCGATTCCTTCCTCAATCACTTCTGGCTCGTCTGCGCCTGCACTCCCGTCGATCCGCACGCCCCGTCCAACCTGCGCGCTCAACTCGACGAGCGCGGCTGGCTGAAGCGCGTGCCCGAGTCGCCGGCATCGGCGCTGACCGGCCCTGCGGCGTTCGTGCCGGGCGAGTTCACGCCCGACGGTTACGCGCTGACCACCAATCAGCCGCCATGGCAGCCGAGCCGCGTGCCGCCGGCCAAGTCAGGCGATGCGCGCGCCGTGGATCCCGCAAAGCATTTCCTGCCGCCGCAGACGGCGAAGACGGTCGGCGACACCTTGTCGGCGAAGGGCGTTTCGTGGGCCTGGTACGGCGGCGCCTGGAACGCGGCCGTCAAGGACGGGATGCAGGATCCGGCGGCCAAGCGCATGGTCATCGCCAACAACGAACCGGGTGCGCCCTATTTCGTCACGCATCACCAGCCGTTCAACTATTTCGCGCGGTTTGCGCCGGGCACGCCGGACCGCGAGCGGCATCTGAAGGACTACAGCGACCTCGTCGCTGGCATCGACAAGGGCGAACTCCCGCAGGTCGTGTTCTACAAGCCGCAGGGAACGTTCAACGAGCATCCGGGCAACACCGACATACTTACCGGGGACATCCATATCGCCGATCTGATCGCAAAGATCAGGGCGAGCCCGCTGTGGGCGAGCACGGCGATCATTTTCACGTTTGACGAAAATGGCGGCTTCTGGGACCACGTGCCGCCGCCGAAGGGCGATCGCTGGGGACCCGGCACGCGCATTCCCGCCATCATCATCTCGCCGTTCGCCAGGCGCGGCCATGTCGACCACACGGTCTACGATACGACGTCGATTATCAAGTTCATCACCTTGCGGTTCGGACTCGAGCCGCTGCCCGGCGTCCGGCCGGACGCGGGCGACCTGACCGCCGCGTTCGAGTTCACGCGTTGATCAGGTGGCGCTGTGACATGCTCGGGGCGGTGCGCCGCGCGCCGGTTGGTGCTCGTCGCCACCGAATCGACGGCTGGATCCTGGCGGCC
Source organism: uncultured beta proteobacterium (assembly GCA_963726775.1). Lineage (GTDB taxonomy): Bacteria > Pseudomonadota > Gammaproteobacteria > Burkholderiales > Casimicrobiaceae > CAIWHR01. The sequence goes on along the minus strand of CAVSDL010000009.1, from coordinate 437,884 downwards.
CGACGCAGCCGCATGCGCTTCGATACCTGTTACGCTTTCAACGGGCAAGCCGACGCCGATCGATGAATCAGACGGTAGGCACCCCGTTGCCGTAAGGACGTGATTGCCGCGGCGACCAATGGGTGCCGTCCAATGGGAGTCCTGCCATGTCGTCCGCCGACGGCACCAAAGGTTACCTGTATTCCCGCCACGCACTCCCGGTGCGCGTGATGCACTGGGTCAATGTCGCAGCGCTGACGATATTGCTGATGAGCGGCCTCGGGATCTTCAACGCGCATTCGGCGCTGTACTGGGGCAAGTCGTCGTACACCGGCGCGCCGCCGATCCTCGAGATCCGCGGAGTGCTGGGCACGCGGGGAGAACTCAAGGGCGTCACCCGCGTCTTCGGCCACGCGTTCGACACCACTGGAGTTCTGGGCGCTTCCCGGAACCGCGATGGCGACGCTGCGCAGCGTGGCTTCCCGTGGTGGGCGACGATTCCGGACAATCAGTGGCTGTCGATGGCGCGCCTGTGGCATTTCTTTTTCGCGTGGCTGTTCGTGCTGAACGGTATCGCTTATGTCTTCTATTCCGTCGCGAGTCGCCACCTCTACCGCGACCTCGCGCCGGACCGTAACGACTGGCGATCGATCGGCCAATCGATCCGCGACCATCTGCGATTCCGCCATCCGACCGGCGAGGCGGCAAAGCGCTACAACGTGCTGCAGAAACTCGCCTACCTCGCGGTCATCTTCGTGCTGCTGCCGCTCGTCATCCTGATGGGCCTCGCGATGTCGCCGTGGGCGGACGCGGTATGGCCCGGCTGGGTGGACGTCTTCGGCGGACGACAGTCGGCACGGACGCTTCATTTCGTCGGCGCGTGGCTGCTGGTGGGTTTCGTGCTTGTGCACGTGTTCGAAGTCGTCGTCTCCGGACTCTGGAACCATCTGCGCTCGATGATCACGGGACGCTACCGGGTGAACGCGGAGGCGTCCCATGAATAGATTCGTTTCGTCGCGACGCCGTTTCGTTTCGCGCGCGTTCGCGGCTGTCGCCACGGTGGCGCTGGCGGGTTGCGATCGATTGTCGAAAAGCGAATGGTTTCCCAAGGTCCTCGGCGCGGGCGAAAAGGCGAGCGAGGCCGCCGCGCATCTGCTCACGTCGCGCAAGGCGATGGCTCAGGAGTTCAGCGACGCCGACCGCTCGCCGACATTCCGCAGCAACGGGACGGCCAAGCCAGACAGCGATGCGTATCGTGCGCTGGTCGCCGGTCGATTCGCCGATTACCGGCTCGAAGTCGGCGGCCTCGTCGGAATGCCGGGCGCTTTGTCGCTCGCGGACATCAGGGCTTTGCCGAGCCGCACGCAGATCACGCGGCACGACTGCGTCGAAGGCTGGAGCGCGATCGCGAAATGGAAGGGTGCGAAGCTTTCAGCGCTGCTCGAGGCGGCGCGCCCGAAGCCGGAGGCGCGCTACGTCGTATTCCACTGTGCCGACCCGATGGAAGACGACGGAACCGGACTCTACTACGAGAGCATCGACCTCGAGGACGCTTTCCATCCGCAGACGATCCTCGCCTACGAGATGAACGATGCGGCGCTGCCGGTTGCCAATGGCGCGCCGCTCCGGCTGCGCGTCGAGCGCCAGCTAGGCTACAAGCACGCCAAGTACGTTATGCGCATCGAGCTGGTCGCGAGCTTCGAGACGATCGCCGGCGGCAAGGGGGGCTACTGGGAGGACCAGGGGTACCAGTGGTTCGCTGGGATTTGACGAAAAACGCCGGCCGTCCTTGCGGAGACTGGGCCTGTTCCTAATGTGACCTCGGTTCTTCCGCTGGGGAAAAAAAAGACCCCGCCGTTTGACGGGGCCTTCGCATGCATTTGCGATTCAGCGGCGCGCAGCCTTGCGGCGGACCATGACGCCCATTGCGGCAAGCGCGAGCGCGAACAGTGCCAGCGAACCCGGCTCCGGCACGTCTTTGCCGCTGCCGCCGCCGTCGTCGTCGCTAGTATCGGAACTCCCGCCATCTCCGGAACTTCCGCCATCATTGCTATCTTCGTCATCTCCGGAACTCCCGCCATCGCCGGAGCTCCCGCCATGATTTTTCTTGCCGCTTCCTCCGGTCAGTGTGAACCGCTTGATTCGGACCGGGGCGGCAACGGTGTCGAAGCTGCTGGCCATGTTTACAAAGGCGCCACTGCCGCCTTTGATGCTGCCGTTGTACCAGGCTTGCCATGAAGCGTCGCCAAACACCGGGCTATTGATCTGGCCGATACCGACACCGACATCGACAACGAAGGCGGCATGGTGTGTGCCCGCCGAATCGGCCACGTCGGCCTGGCTGCCGCCACTCGACGCGTCGATGACCTGGCGCGGCGCGTCGTAGCCGTTGGGCGCAAACGGTGAGACATCCCAATTGATTTCGCTTTCGCCAATCGGCACGTCGATCGCCGGCTCGCGTTCAAGGCCGAAGTTGATATTGGCCGCCGCCTGCGGGCCGAAACCGACCAGCACGGCAGCGAGGCCGGCAAACAGCGCTTTTTCCATCGTATGGCGTAGCGTCATGGTTTGGGCTCCTTTCGGAGAAATCGTTATCTCCTCAGCACAATGTCATAAAAGCAAACGTCATGCCTGAAAATATTATTGATTTAAATCAATTGCATAAAACGGTTTTTCGTTGTTCTTGCCATATGACTGTAAAGCCGGTCGACAGTCCGAGCCGGATCAAGTTTGCGGGTCAATCCGTTGCCTACATCGTGTTCACTTGCGGCCGCAGGCGCCGGAGTTTGTGTCGGAGAATTTCGAGAAATCGGGCGATTGTTCGCGGTGTCTCCGCCGAAGGGCGATCGGCGTAAGCGAATCGCAGGCAGGGGTGCATTGGCGTTCCGTGATTTCGCGGGTTTTGTCTCAGGCAAAAATTCCGTGCAGGAACCATTCCCCTTCGCCCGGGCCAAAGCCGTCGCGCCCGTCGCGATAGATCCACGCCGTCTCACCGTGCGGGCTCTCGGCGACGAAGTAATCGCGGCGCACGTCGGCGCCATCCCACCAGCCCGATTCGATCCGCTCCGGCCCGTCCTTCAGCACCCACGGCCGCGCTTCGATGAGATGCCCGAGCGGCTCCGGCTCCGCGAGCAGCCACACGGGGCGCGGGGAAATGGGATCAGACTCGATTTTTCTCGCGCCGTCGTTTGCTTTCGCGAAGCTTCGCGAAAAATCGAGTCTGACCCTGCTTTCGCTTTCGTGCCATGCACGCTCCGGCCGGTGCTCGGCACGCAGCGCGACGAGCGTGACGGCGTCCTCCCCCAGGCGCGCGCGCAATAGATCGAGCAGCGGCACGGTCGCGGGAGCATCGTCGCCGGGGAGCAGGCCGAGATTGCGGCCCGCGAGCGGGGCGGTGATTTCACTTGCCAACGTGATCGCCTCGACCGGCGCCGGAAGCGCGACGCGCGCGAGCCGTTCGCGCAGCACCGTGATGAGATGCGCAGGCTCGCGCGCCGGCGCGGCCAGCTTGATGCGCACCGTCGTGGCGGGCACGCCGGTCTTCACTCCCATGTAGCGCTCGTGCGCGAGCACTAACGACATTTCGATGACGCCCTGCCCATGACCGGTGAGCCATCCCGCCAATTCGTGGACCAGCCGATTCACCGCGAAGGCGAGCGCCTCGATGTTCGCGACCGGCGCCGGCAATTCGAGTCTTCCCGCGTAGCGCGGCGGCGGCACAAACGGCATTCGCGGGTCGGCGATCAGACCGCGCGCGCGGTCGAGTGTCGCGACGAACGCAGTTCCGGTGCGTCGCGCCAGCGCGGCGCGCGGCAGTGCGCAGGCCTGCCCGAACGTCACGACGCCGGCGGCGGCGAGCGTCGCGACGATGTCCGGCGCGACATCGAGGTGCGCGAGCGGCAGGGGTGAGAGCGCCTCGCCCAGCGCCGCCGCGTCCGGTACTGCTGCGCAGCGGTCCGCGCGTGCGAGCAGCAGCGCCGCCGTAGGGGTCGGCGCAAGCGCAAGTCGCGCCGCGTAGCCGAGGTCGCGCGCGCCGCCCGCGAGCCGCGCCGTCAGCCGTGGCAGGCCGTCGAAGAGCCGCAGGCTGCCGCCGATTTCCGCGAGCACGGCATCGGGCGGCGCGAGGGACACCGTCGGCGTGAACTGCATGACCCACGTCGCGACCGCTGCGATCGCCGCGGCTTCGGCCTGCCGGTCGCGGTCGCGCAGCACGAGACCGGGGGCGAACGCGAGCGACGCGGAGACGAGCTGTCCCGCGGCGACGCCCGCGTCGCGCGCTACGGCATTGGCGATGACGATGCGCGGATAGTGCCCGCCTGTCGCCACTGCAAACGGCTGCGCGGCGTCAGCGGGCGCCAGCGCCCGCGCGAAGACGTCGAGCGGGAGCGAAGGCAGCAGCAGGCAGGCGCAGAGCATCGGAGGTTAGCAAGCTTGATTGGATTGAGTGACGGCGGCTGCAGAAATGGCGTCGTTCTGTGAATGCGGGAATCCAGCGTCTTGCGCGAACGACTCTGGGTCCCCGCGTTCGCGGGGACGACAATCCTGTTTGCGAAAATGTCACCCCGAAGCGTCATCCAGTTCCGTAGCTGGCGCCCCAGATTTGCGCTTCGGAGAGACCCAGCTCGGCGAGTTCCGCCGCGCGCAGATGCGCCTCGTTCGCGCAGAAGAATTCGTCCAGCTGCGGCGGCTTGACCGGCGTCCCGGCGAGCATCGCGTGCGCCTGCCCGCGATGATGGATCTGATGGGCGAAGAGATGCGCGAGGAGCCGCGTGGCGACCTCGGACTCGAATCCGGCACGGCGCATCACCGGGACCGGCACCGATAGCTGCGCATCGGTGAGTGTTGTGCAAAGGTCGATCAGGCGGCGGTCGGTCTCGCGCTGCGCTGCCGCGAGCGCCGCGCACGCCGCGAACGGCTCTTCCGGGTCGAAGAAACGATCGACGTCGCGGTTGGGTGGCCCCCCGCGAAAGGCGCGTTCCAGCGCATCGACGTAATACCAGTCGACGGTGAGGTTGTGGTTCAGCGTCGCCTTGAGCGACGGGAAGAAGCTCGTCCGCGGCGCGACGAAATCGTCCTGCGACAGCCGGCCGCAAGCGGCGAGCAGGCGATGATTCGCCCACGCGTTGTTGCAGGACATCGTGTAGAAGTGATGGGCGAGGGGAGGTGCGTCCATGGCAGAGGCTCGAGGTTTCAGCAGGTTGGGAAAAGCAGGAAACGCAGCCGGCATCACATTTCACGATGCGTGGCGGCGTACCGCGGCGATGGCAGCCACGATTCCGCTCCTTTGCTCATGCCCGATGCTCGTCCGCGGATCGGGCAACGCGGCCGGCGGCGCGTCGAAGCCGATCAGCACCGGCTTCGCGACCTCGCCGCCGCGGCGTTTGAGCACGCGCACCGCGAGGCAATTGCCCTGCGGGGCGAGCGCCAGGCGCAGCGCGGCGGCGGTTGCGATCGCCTGCTGACCGGGACGCCGCCACAGCACGCCCCAGGTGCGGCCTTCGCGCGCCGCGACCGCGAGCCGGCGCAGCGTACGGTCGTCCCGGATTCCCAGCCACGCGAACGCGGCGCCGCATTCCGGCGCTCGCAGCGCCTGCTCGTACGCCCATGCCTGATCGGCGGCGGTTTCGCAGCGGACGATCACGAACCGCGCGAGATCAAGCCCCGCGGCAACGAGCGCCGGTGCGTACGGCACGTGCGGCGGCATGATCCAGACGACGTCGCGACCTCCTGCCTGCAGCTTGGCGAGCGCGGGCAGCACCAGGCGGATCTCGCCGATGCCTTCGCGTGCGAGCACGACTTCGGTGAGGGCGCCTTGCGGCCAGCCGTGGCCGGGCAGCACCGCGTCGAGCGCGGGATAGCCCGACGGCACCGCAGCGGGCTCGGGCGCGCAATCGTCGCCGCGCCAGATCGCGGGGTTCGACAGCACGGCGGCAAGAGCGGGATTCATCGCGGGCGACGGCGTTCCGGCGAGAGAAAAATAAGGTCAGACTCGACTTTCAACGAAGGCCACACAGTTCGATCCAGTTTTCACGAAGGTCAAATCTGACCCTGCTTTCGCTCGCCGCCGTCTTCAATTTCCGCGACAGGGTTTCGGCCTTGCGAGCCTCAACCCGACCCGGCCATGGCCTTCGCCGCGCGCGCTTCGAGTTCGTCAGGCGGGACATCCTCGACGTGGGTGGCCAGATACCAGTGGTAGCCGAACGGATCGTCGACGCCGCCGGTGCGGTCGCCGTAGAACTGGTTCGCGACCGGCCGCACGAGCTTTGCGCCGGCGGCGACGGCCTGCGCAACCCGGGCGTCGACATCCTCGACGTAGACCATCAGCGAGATCGGCGAGCCGCCGATCGTGCGGGCGCTGCGCGCGCCCATCGCCGGGGATTCGTCGGCGAGCATGATCGGCGAATTGCCGATCCGGATCTCGGCGTGCCCGATCTTGCCGCCCGGAGCGGGCATGCGCATCAGCTCGACGGCGCCGAACGCCTTCTTGTAGAACTCGAGCGCGCGCGTGGCGTCGTCGACGATGAGATATGGCGTGACGGAGTGATAACCATCCGGAATGGGCTTCACGGCCATGATGTGATCTCCTTTTAACGATTACGATGGGTGGGTGAAAGTAGGGTCCTGAAAGCAGGGTCAGACTCGATTTTCATGAAAAGCAGGTCTGAACATGAGCCCTTCGCTGAAAGTCGAGTCTGACCCTACTTTTTCTCTGGCCAGTGCTGCGCGAACACCGGGGCGACCTTCGGATGCGCTTCGACGCGCAGCAGCACTTCGTGGAACGCCGGGCGCGCCTGCTGCAGATGTGGCCGCGACCCCGACCATTTCGACACGACGGCGGCGAGGAGGTCGAGCGCACCGATCCGTTCTCCGCCGAGATACGGACGCGCCGGAAAGAGATCGGCGAACATCTCCCAGTGCCGGTGCAGCCGCGCGCGCGCGCCGGCGCGGATGCGCTCCTTCGCGGGCTCGTCGCTGTCGGCACCGGCGCACCAGCGCTCGGGAAAATCGATGATGCTGATCGCGGCATAGCAGTTGGCGGCGATGAACACGAGGCCGCGGACCGTCTGCGCGCGATGGGATTCGGCGCGGGGCAGGAGGCCGCTGTCGGGGTGTGCGCTGCCGAGATGAATGAGGATGGCCGCGCTTTCGGAGAGTGCGCTGCCGTCCTCCAGCACGAGCGTCGGGATCTGGCCCAGCGGATTCAGTTTCAGCAGCTCGGCGAACGCGTCGTTGGGTTCCCACGACGCGGTCTCGACGATGCGGCAGGGCGCACCGACGATCGCGAGCGCGGCTTCGATCGACGCCGAGCCCGAGCCCTTCTTGCCGTACAGCGTGTACATCGTTCCTCCCGTTGCTCGAGCCCCGTGACCGGAACGGCTAGCTCAGTGATTTTTTGTTTCGCGCCGCCAGCGCGCGCTTGCGCTGCGCCGTGTACGCCCACCATGGCCGCGCGGGCGCGCCGTCCATGAACTTCACAGCGGCAATGAACGTGTCGAGCAGGCACGGATCGTGGCGCATGCCGGTCGCGCGGTTGAGTGCTGCATAAAGCGCGTACGGATCACGCCCGGCGAGCTCGCGTGGCGCGCGGATGCCGATCCGGCGCAAGTCGGCCGCGACCGCGCGGCCGACGTTCGGCAGGTCTTCGAGCACGGTCACACGCGCACGGTCGATTTTCATGCGACAGGCTCCTAAAGCGATCTGCCGCTGCGGATTACACCGACGCCGACGCCTTCGATGGTCAGCGCATCGCGCTTGCCGTCGACGACGATCGGCGCGAAATCGGGGTTCTCGGCGACGAGCAGCACGCGGCCGTCGCGGCGCTGCAGGCGCTTGACGGTCACGTAGTCGCCGAGCCGGGCGACGACGATCTGCCCCGAGCGCGCGTCGGCGGTCTTGTGCACGGCGAGGAGGTCGCCGTCGAGAATGCCGGCGTCCTTCATGCTCTGGCCACGCACGCGCAGCAGGTAATGGGCGCGCGGCGTGAACAGCGCGGGATCGAGCTGCACGCGGGATTCGATGTGCTCGGCGGCGAGGATCGGGCTGCCCGCCGCGACGCGGCCGACCAGCGGCAGGCCCGTTCCCGGCAGCTCCGGCATGTCCGTGAGCCGCATGCCGCGCGACGCGCCGGGCAGGAGCTTCAAGGCGCCTTTCCGGGCGAGCGCGCGCAGGTGGTCTTCGGCCGAGCTCGCGGTGCGAAAGCCCAGGCCCGCGGCAATCTCGGCGCGCGTGGGCGGCATGCCCGTCGCCTCGAGGTGCCGCCGGATCCAGTCGAGGATCTGCTGCTGCCGTACCGTGAGCGGCAGCCGGGACCCGGGCGAAGCGTCGGAGGCAGGGGCAGGAGCAGGAGCGTCGAGACGCATTCGTATACCGTATGGATATGCGGTTTACCGGATTATAGGCGGCCGTCGGCGGACGTCAAGCCGGTCCGCCGCCACGCCCTTGACCGGCATCAACGCTGCATCGCCGACTGCTGTTAATGTGCCGAATCAGGAGCTTCGAAGGCAACGGAGCAGGGCGGCCGCGCAATGGCGACGATGCAGGCGATGGTGTGCGACGGCCCGGGGCGGCCGCTCGCGGCGCGCACACTGCCGCGTCCCGAGCCGGGACCCGGACAGGTGCTGATCGCCGTGCGCGCCTGCGGTGTATGCCGCACCGACCTGCATCTCGTCGATGGCGAGTTGCCCGACCCGAAGGTGCCGGTGATTCCCGGACACGAGATCGTCGGCACGGTCGAAGCACTGGGCGCGGACGCCACGGGCCCCGCGATCGGTTCGCGCGTCGGCGTGCCGTGGCTCGGCCATACCTGCGGCCATTGCGGCTACTGCGCGACAGGTCGCGAAAACCTCTGCGACGAAGCGCGATTCACCGGCTATCAGCTCGACGGGGGCTATGCGGAATATGCGGTTGTCGAGTCGCGCCACGTGCTCACGCTGCCCGACCGCTACGATGACGTGCACGCTGCACCGCTGCTGTGCGCCGGGCTGATCGGCTACCGCGCGTATGCGATGGCTGGCGATGCGCGCACGCTGGGGATCTACGGCTTCGGCGCGGCGGGGCACCTGGTCGCGCAGGTCGCGCTCGCGCAGGACCGGACGGTCTACGCGTTCACGCGGCCCGGTGACGGCGAGGCGCAGGCGTTTGCGCGGGTCCTTGGCGTGCAATGGGCTGGCGGCAGCGACCAGAGCCCGCCGACGCCGCTCGACGCCGCGCTGATCTTCGCGCCCGCGGGCCCGCTGGTTCCGGCGGCGCTGGCCGCCACGATGCGCGGCGGAAGCGTGATCTGCGCGGGCATCCACATGACCGACATTCCCGCGTTTCCGTACCGATTGCTGTGGGGCGAGCGCAGCATCCGCTCGGTCGCGAATCTCACGCACCGCGATGGCGAAGCCTTCCTCGCCATTGCGGCGGCCATTCCGCTGTCGGTGCACGTCGAGCCCTTTCCGCTTGCGCGCGCCAACGATGCGCTCGCCAAGCTGCGCGCCGGCGCCATCGCCGGTGCCGCGGTATTGACGCCGTGAGGCCGAGAGCGTCGAATAGACAATTGAGTCTCCGGAGGCGACACGGCCTGCGCCTCGTATCCGCATTGCGGGCCGACAATCTGTTTCCATTTTTCCACGCACGACAGGAGCATTGATCATGGCCGCAAAGAAGTCGTCGAAGTCCCCCGCCGGGCGCAAGCCGGCAGCGAAAAAAGCGAAATCCCGCGCCAAGGCGGCACCCGCATCGGCCAAGAGTTCCGCGGCGAAGATGGCGGATATGTTCAAGATGCCGGACGCGGCGACGCTCGCCAAGTATGCGAAAACGCTCACGCCCGAGCAGGCTTTCGCGCTCTACCAGACCAATGCGCGACTCGCGCTCGACGTGATCGATACGGCGATCGAGAGCACTGCGAAGCTGCGGAAGCTCCAGTACCAGGGCGAGGAGCAGGCGCGGTCGATGCAGAAGAAGGCGGCGCGCGACGCTGCCCAGGCCGGCGACGTGCAGTCGCTGATGGCCGCGGGCCAGAACGCGGCGCAGGAAGCCGTCGAGCAGTCGATGCAGTATTGGGGGCAGATGTTCGAGCTGATCGTCGAGATCCAGAAACGCCTGTTCTCGCTGATGGATAGTCAGATGTCCGGCGTGCCCGGCGCGAAGGAGGCCAAGGCCGCGCTGGCGATGATGCCCGATCTCACGAAGATGCAGAACGTCGTCTCGGCAATGCAGGGCGTGATGTCGTCCGGCGGATCGGCGTTCGACCAGATGCAGAAGGTGATGGGCGACTTCGCCAAGATGACCGGCATGCGGCGCTGAGGTTGCACGGCGCAACGGCCGCGGCTTTCCGCAGCCGCCGCGGAGTGCCCGGAGCGTGCCGCGCGCTGCAGGCATTCATGCAAGGTCGGCGAGGAGCCCGTTCTCCATCGCGATCTGCATCAGTTGCACCGGCGTCTGCGCGCCAAGTTTCTGCCGGATGCTGGACTGATGGTTGGCGACGGTTTTGTAGTTGAGGCACAGCTTGTCGGCAATCGTCCGCACCGAATGCCCCGTGGCCAGCAGCCGCGCGATCTCGAACTCGCGCGTGGACAAGGCTTCCAGTGCGCCGTTTCTGCCGGCCACATTCTGCAGCGCCAGCGTCCGGGCGATATCGGAACTCAGGAACGGCTCTCCGCGCGCCACGGTCCGGACCGCGTCGACCAGCACCTCGGGCGCGCTGGCCTTGGTGACGTAGCCTGCCGCGCCGGCCTTGAGCGCGCGGTTCGGAAAGATCGCTTCGTCGTGAATGCTGAACACGAGGATGCGCGCGCGTGGCTCGCGCAATAACAATCGTCGTATGGCTTCGATGCCGCTCACGTCGGGGAGCGAAATGTCCATGACGACCACGTCGGGCGCCGCCAGGCAGAACACCTGATAGGCCTCGGCCGCGGATGCCGCTTCCCCCACCACGCAGACATCGCGCGAGCGTTCGAGGAGACGCCGATAGCCCTCGCGGACCACCGCGTGATCGTCGACCAGCAGCACCCGGATGCGCGTGGACGCGCTCATCCCGGGCTCACCGTCTGAATCGGCAACGAGGCAGTGAATCCGAATCCGCCATGGTGCGCCGGGATGAGATCGAAGCGACCGGCCAGCGCTTCGACACGCTCGCGCATGCCGACGATCCCGAGTCCGGGATCCGCGGCCGCGCACGTTCCGACGCCGTTGTCCCGCACCGTCAGGACCACGGCCCGCGTGCCATCGCGCGTCATGGCTCGCTGCTCCATCACGACGTCGACGCGCGTGGCGCGCGCGTGCCGCGCAACATTGGTCAGCCCCTCCTGCACGAGGCGATAGAGCGTGATGTTGGTCGCCTCGTCCAATCTCCCGACATCTTCCGCCACCGCCACGGCGAATTCGACGGCCGGCAGCCGCCGTCGCCAGCCCTCGACGCAGTTCTCGAGCGCCGCGGGAAGCCCGAGTTCATCGAGCCCGGGCGGGCGCAGCCTTCGCGTCATGTCGCGCACCACGACCTGGAGGTGATCGGTCATGCCGATGATCGCCGCCGCGCCGGAACGAACCTCGGGAACGCGCCCGGCTTCGCCGTCGCGCAGGCAAACCGCGTCGATCTTGACGGCGTTCAGATACTGTCCGAGCTCGTCGTGCAATTCGCGCGCGAGGATCCGGCGCTCTTCCTCCTGGAGTCGAACGCCTGCCTGCGCGAGTTCGCGATTCTGGAGGAGGGCCTCGCGCAATTTCGCCTCGATTCGCTTGCGCAGGTCGATTTCCGCCCGCGCCTCGCCCACGCGGCGCCAGGCGTACCACGTCAGCGCCACCGCCAGAAACAGCAGGACTCCAGGTAGCTCGTCCAGCTGGAAGCGCTCGTGCGGCTGCGTCCAGGCGAGAACCGCCTCGGAAAGTTCGAACCATGCGCACAGGATCGCAAATCCTGCCGTCGCCGCGATGATCCATAGGAGGTCGTGCCGCGCCCGCGTCACGTTGGGATCGTGCGTCTCCATAGCCGTTCCTCCAAGGGTTACGCATCGGCAAACGGCGTCGCCCGGCGCCGTCGGGAAGAATTCCCGGGGCGAATCGGGAAAGGCGCGCGAGCGGATGGAGCGATGCGGTGCGATCCTTTCCGGCTTGCGGCCCCGGGGGCCAGCGTCGATGCGTCTCGCCAGCACGAAATATAAGTCAAACGGACAGAGATCGGGGTGGAGATGAGCCGCAACAAGTTCCTCGGCGTCGTGGTACCCGCGGTCGCCGTCGTCGGCCTGACGGCTGCCGTGCCGGCATGGGCCGTCGACGAGGCCGTCGAACTGCCCAGGATCGAGGTCATCGGCACGATGCCGCTGCCCGGCCTCGGCACTCCGCTCGAGCAGGTGCCGTCGAACGTGCAGACGTTCGGCGCCCGCGACCTCGCGCGTCAGCGTACCGGTGGCGTCGCCGAGTTCCTGAACCTGAACGCCAATAGCGTGTCGCTCAATTCACCCACTGGCAGCGCGTTTCAACCGGACGTGAGTTTCCGCGGCTTCACCGCCTCGTCGCTGCTCGGCACGCCGCAGGGCCTTTCGGTGTTCCAGGACGGAGTGCGCATCAACGAGGCCTTCGCCGACGTCGTCAACTGGGACCTGCTGCCGAAGAATGCGGTCGCGTCGATGCAGCTCCTGCCGGGCTCCAGTCCGGTCTTCGGCCTGAACACGCTGGGTGGCGCGCTGACGATCAACATGAAGGATGGTTTCCTGTACCCGGGGGCCACTGTCTCGGCGTCCGCGGGCTCGTTTGGACGCATCGAGGTGTCCGCGGATGCGGGCGGCAACGACGGGACGTTCGGGCTGTTCGTCGCCGCCGAAGGCATCCACGACGACGGCTATCGCGATCATTCGTCCACCCGGATTCAAAGATTCTACGGGCGAGCGGACGCTCACGCGGGGCCGGACCAATTCAACTTCGCCCTGACGGCTGCAGACAATCATCTCGAGGGTACGCAGGCGCTCCCGATTTCGATGCTCACGAACCCGAAGCAGGCGTACACCTGGCCCGACACCACGGACAACCGGCTCGGCTTCGTCAGCGGCAACTGGCAGCATGCGTTCGCGGCGGACTCGGTGCTCGCCGGCAACGCCTACTATCGCCGGATCACGACTAGCGGCGTCAACAGCAACGTCAATGGCGACTACGACCCGCCCGATCAGCCGAGCGAGGCGTTCAACCTCTACACGACCGCCACGACCCGTTCCTGGGGCGCGTCGCTGCAGTGGACGCTGCAGCGCACGCTGTCCGACATGGCGCACCAGCTGGTGATCGGCGCGGCCTTCGATAACGGCAACACCGACTACGCGCAGAGCGCGCAGACGGCCACGTTCGTGGCGGACCGCGACACCATCGGCACGAGCGACTTCGCTCTCGAGACCAACGTCGCGACCAACAACCGTTCGCTGGGATTCTACGTCGCCGATACGATTGCGATCGCACCGCGGTGGAGTCTTTCCCTTTCCGGGCGCTACAACGCGGCGCGCATTGCCACCCAGGATTTGACCGGTGAATCGCCCGCCGTCGACGGAACCAGCACGTTTCGGCGATTCAATCCTGCCCTGGGACTGACATGGACACCCGACGCGCGCGCCAATGTTTTCGGCGGCGTCAACCAGGGCGCGCGCGTTCCCACGGCAGTCGAGCTGACGTGTGCGGATCCGGCGGCGCCGTGCACGCTGCCCAATATCTTTGTCGCCGACCCGCCGCTGAAGCAGGTCGTCGCGACCACCTACGAGGCCGGGGTGCGTGGACGCGTCGGCGCGAACGCCTTCTACAGCGCGGCGATCTACCGCACCGACCTGGCCGACGACATCCAGTTCATCGGCGCCGGCAGCGGCGCGGTCAATGCGGGCTACTTCCAGAACGTGGGCAAGACGCGCCGCCAGGGCGTAGAGCTCACCGGGGGCGCGACGTGGGGCGAGGTCCGCGTCGTCGCCCGCTACAGCTATATCGATGCGACGTTCCGGACGGCCTTTGCCGAGAGCAGCCCCAACAATTCGTCGGCCGACGCCGACGGCCTCATCTACGTGCGGCCCGGGGACCGCTTGCCGACGTTGCCGCGCAATGCGCTACGGGTGCGGGCGGACTGGACTCGCGGGCCGTTCGCTCTCGGCGCGACGGTGCTGGCCGTCGATTCGCAGTATTCCCGCGGCAACGAGAACAACGCGGATCCGTCGGGAAGCGTTCCGGGCTACGCGCTGGTCGCTCTGGACGGCGCGTGGAACGTGACGCCGGCATGGCAGCTGTTCGCGCGCATCGACAACCTGTTCAACAGGAAGTATCAGAATTTCGGCATCCTGGGCGCCAACTATTTCCGCGGCCCGGGAAATTCCTTCGACGCCGGTCTCGCCGGGCCCGAGGCGTTTCGGTCACCCGGTGCGACATTTGGCGCATGGATCGGGATTCAGTATCGATTCGACCATCGCGCGGGGAATCTCTGAGCCGATGCCAGTCGGCCGTTCCCTGGAAAAGGATTTCTGCTGGTGCCCGGGGCCGGACTCGAACCGGCACGGCGCGATCAAGCGCCCGCGGATTTTAAGTCCGCTGTGTCTACCAGTTTCACCACCCGGGCAGCGCCTGTGATTCTACGCATTGCCACGTGCTTGCAGGTGGCGGGACGGGCCGCGACGTCGGCGACGAGGGTCGCAAGCGTCCGTGCTGGGGCGAGTGACCAGATAGAGGATAGGCAGAGCTGCACGCAACGTGGCGCCGCCATAGCCGCAGTCAAGCTGAATATTCCGGGCAGGCAAAGCGATCATTCCCGATTGGCATCGACAGGCCGGAGCGGTACAGTTCGGGTCCTGTAACGGCAAGCCGAGGAGGGCTTTGGCGTGCAAGTTCCATCCTGCGGCACCACCCTGTTGTTTACCGATATAGAGGGCAGCACCCGCCTGTGGGAGCAGGAAGGGGAGCGGATGTCGCGGGCTCTGGCGGAGCACGACGCCCTGTCACGCTCGGCTGTGGAGCGCAACCGCGGCACCGTCGTGAAAATGACCGGCGACGGAATGTACGCCGCTTTCGACGATCCTTTGGATGCCGTCAACGCGGCTCTCGTGCTCCAGCTGGCGTTGTGCGACCCGAGGGCAACAAACGGGATACCGTTCCACGTGCGCTACGGGATGCACGTGGGTGTCGTCGAGCGCCGCGACGATGATCTCTTTGGTACCCCGGTCAATCGTGCGGCGCGAATCATGGAAGCCGCCCATGGAAGCCAGGTGCTGCTGTCGCAGGCGGTAGTTGATAACGTCGGCGAACGCCTCCCACCGTCGGTTTCGCTGCGCGATCTCGGTGGCGTCCGCCTGCGCGACCTTGCGACCACCGAGCACGTCTACCAGCTCGTCCACCCGGATCTTCGAGCTGATTTCCCCGCGCTGCGCTCACTCGAAGCGACGCCCAACAATCTCCCGCTGCAGGTCACCTCGTTCATCGGACGCGAGCGCGAGCTCGCTGAAATCAAGCGCCTGCTCGAAGGCACGCGGTTGCTTACGCTGCTCGGCATGGGAGGCTTGGGCAAGACCCGCCTCTCGTTGCAGATCGCCGCTGACGCGCTGGAAAAATATCCGGACGGCATCTGGTTCGTGGACCTGGCCTCGATCAAGGACCCCGCGCTGGTTCCGAACGCAGCGGCGCAGGTGGTGGGCGTGCGCGAGGAACCGGGCAAAGCGCTGACCCAGTCGCTTTGCGAGCACGTGAAGCAACACAGGCTGCTGTTCGTTCTCGACAACTGTGAGCACCTGATCAGCGCTTGCGCCAGCCTCGCCGAGATGTTGCTGCGAGGTGCGCCCGACGTCCGGATCGTCGCCACCAGCCGCGAAGCGCTGCACATTCGCGGCGAGCAGATCTACCCGGTTCTTCCGCTCGTGGCGCCCGACCGGAATGCCGGCGTGGAATCGCTGATGCGTTGCGACGCGGTGCACCTGTTCGTCGAGCGCGCGCGGCTGCACAAGCCGAGCTTCTCGCTGACCGAGCGCGACGCCCCGGCCGTCGCCGAAATCTGCGCTCGACTCGATGGGATCCCGCTCGCGCTCGAGCTCGCGGCTGCCAGGATGCGCTCGCTGTCGATCGGCGAGATCAATACGCGGTTGCACGATCGTTTCAAGCTGCTCACCGGCGGCAGTCGCGTCGCGCTGGAGCGGCAGCAGACGCTGCGCGCGCTCGTGAGCTGGTCATACGATCTGCTGCACAACCGGGAGCAGGTTCTCCTCGACCGGCTGAGCGCGTTCGCCGGCGGCTTCGATCTGCAGGCGGCGGAGACGGTCTGTGGCGCCGAGCCGCTGCTGCCGGACGACGTCATCGATCTGCTGAGCTCGCTGGTCGAGAAATCGCTCGTCATGGTAGCGGACGGTGACGGCGCATCGCGCTACGGGCTGCTGGAGACGATCCGCGAGTTCGCCCGCGAGCACCTGGGCACACGCTACGACATGCTGGGCACGGTCCGTGAATTCGCGCAGGAGCGCCTGACCGACCGAGGTGACGTGGCGGCGACGGCGAGGCGACACTGCGAGTATTACCTGGGCATCGCCAAGTCCGCGCGCGCGGAGTTGCAGGGGCCGAGGCAGCCGGAATGGACGCGGCGTCTGGAAATCGAGCTCGACAATCTGCGTGCCGCCATCGAATTGGCCCTGACGGGCGGGGTCGACCCGGTGATGGCGGTCAAGTTCGAAGTTGCGTTGATGCGCTTCCGAACGCTCCGTGGTTACTCCACCGAGGGCCGCAACAACATCCGCAAGTCACTTGCGCTTGCAGAACTTCGCGACCCGAACGTCGCCCGCGCCCACGCGCTCTATGTCGGTGGCGTGCTCGCCTCGAACCAGAGCGACCATGCGGAAGCGATGAAGATGTTGACGGAATGCCTGTCGATCCGTCGGGGGCTGGGGAACCGGAACGAGACTGCGGCGACATTGTCCATGCTCTCCGAAGTTCACCTGCATCAGGGTGACGTCGCCAAGGCTCGCGAATGCGATGAGGAGGCTCTCGCGCTCTTTCGCGAAGTCGGGGATCGTGTCGGGGAAGCGATCGGATTGCTCAACCTCGGTGAGAATCTGGTGCAGCAGGGCGATTCCGGCGGCGCCCGGCAATACTTCGAACAATGCGTGGCGATCGCGCGCAGCACCAGGCATCTGGAACTGCAAAGCGAATGCGAGCGCAATCTCGGCGAACTCGAGCTCGGAGCCGGCAACCTGCAGGCCGCGCAGGCGCGGTTCGCACGTGCGCTCAAGGTCTGCCGGGACGCTGAAGACAAGCGTGGCGTGGCGATTGCCCTGTGGCGACTGGGAAAAACCGAAGCGGCGTGTGGCGACTACGATTCGGCGCGCAACAGGCTGGCCGAGGCGCTGCCGGCTCTGCTTGCGTTCGAGCAGAACGCGGAAGTACTGGACTGCCTGGAGGACGATGCCGGCCTGTTGCAGCAGATCGGCGAGGTCGAAGCTGCTGTCCGGACCTATGCGGCCGCCGCTACTGCCCGTGCGGCGCTTGTCCTGCGGCGGTCGACGCGCCGAGAGGAGGAAACGCGGGCGAGCCTCGAAGCGGCCCGCGCCGCGCTGGGTGAGCACCCGTTCGACGCGGCATGGTCGATCGGCCGGACGTGGGCACTCGAGGACGCCATCGGTCGCGCGTTGGCGGCGAAAGGTTCCCTCGTACCGGCGTAGAAGTACCGGCTGAGCGTTCCTGAGGACGGCGCCGGAAACAAGATCCCCGCCACGCGGGCGGGGTATTCGCCGAGTATCGTGGTTCAGTTGAGCTTGCGGCGGCGCGATGCGGCAAGTCCGGCGAAACCGAGGCCGAGCAGTGCCAGGATGGCAGGCTCGGGCACCGAAGGCGATACGCTGTAGGTTCCGGTGTTCGCGCCAATGACGCCGCTGCATGAAAAGCTTACGAACCTTTGCGAATTGTTTCCTTCCGATGGCAATTCAAACACGAGCGCCATGGAGCCGTCGCAGCCGTTGGTATCGCCGGTCACTCCGAAAAACGGAGGCGTCAGCGTTGCCGCAAGCGCAAAGAACTGGCCATTACCGTCGATTTGAACGAGGTCCGACTCGCTGAACGGAGTGCCGGTCACCCAATGGTTGCCGTCAGCATCGAAGAAGTCGACCGAGAGGAAGTCGATCAGGCACGAATGCACGTCGCTAATCGGTAGCATGCAGGGCGGCGGTATGTCGACGTTGAGGACACCCGCAAAGTCGACGGGGTCGAAGGGTAAGGAATGGGCGACCGCTCGAGCCGCTGTGCCAAACGTTCCGAGAGCCGCGGCAAGCGCCGCACACATGATCAATCGAACGGATCTGCTTCCCACGCTCATTCTCCCAGGCTCGCGCTTCCACCGTGCATCGCGGCAACGCGGGATTCTGCTAAGCAAAATCCCGACGTCCCTTCAGTCCCAACCGTCAGCAGCAAGAAGCGCACCACGCGATGATGCTGCCTTCAACGTCTTAAATTTGCTCGGAAATTTCCCTGTCCACCGGAAATTGCGGCAGGGCGAGGATCGCAATCGTAAAATTATCCGACACACCTCCGACGACGGGTTGCAGGCTTTCGGCGTGCGTTGCGCGAGTGGCGCGGCGCCCACTCAACGGTCGATTGTCCGGGTACGTCCCCGAATTCCCTTTGCCACGCAAACTCATCGCATCGTGCGGTTAGAATTGCGCGCGCTCCCAACCCAACCGGCGACACGGGAGTGGTCTTGCGACACATGCGATGCACGTGGGCCGGCAACCCGTTCCCGTACTGCCGCGCGCGACTCCAATCCTCACCACGGAGACTTTCGATGAATGTACGTTTGCGGTCCGTCGTGCGGATTGTGGCCATGGGTAGTCTGCTGTTGATGGGCGCGGCCATCGCGCCGCCTGTGGCATGTGGCGCGGGTCCGCTCCAAGCCGAAACTGACAATGCAGCCAAGGGCTCTTCGGCGAACGACGCCATGAAGGACTACGACGACTCCATTCGTCGAGGCGATGCATTCTATGAAGCAGGGAATTATTTCGAGGCCGTTCGCTCTTTTGAGCATGCCCGTCGCGTCGCCTACAACAACAAATTGCAAACTGACAGTGCCGCACTGGAAAGGAAATTGGCCCGCGCCACCAATGCCAGGGACGGCAAGCCGCCGGAAGGCCAGGCCGTTCGCAATCCGTCATCCAGGGACAATGCGACTTCGACGGCGCCGGCCGGCAGTGCCGGTCCATCGCCTGCGGGACCGGCGAATGCACCACCGGCCGATTCCGCGAACGGCCCCGCGAAGGACTTCGACGAGTCCGTCCGACAAAGCGACGCGTTTTCCGACGCCGGAAATCATTTCGAAGCCGTGCTGGCATTGGAGCGCGCCAAACGCATCGCCTACAACAACAGGCTGAAGATCGACAATGCCGCGTTGGAACAGAAGCTGGCTCGTGCCCGCGACGCGCGGGACGGCAAGACGTCAGCAGGCCAGGCTTCTCCAGGCTCGAATTCCGCAAACGTTGCCGATGCGTCAGGGGCTCCAAGCGCGGGGGGCAGGTGGCCGGTCGTCGAGCTGACCGCGCTCATCGACAAGGCACCCCGCGCGATCACGGGCCGCGATGTTCCGCAGAACGATGACCAGCATTACGGCCCCCATGGAGCCGATTCCCGCTGGATCGTCAGCAACCCGTATCTGCCTCTCGACCGCCACTTCCTGCCTTACATCTGGCGAATGGCCTGCGCCACGGACGGCACGCTGTACCTCGCAGGCGAAAGCGTCGTACCGGCCGCCGAGGCAAAGCGTCAGCCGCGTGCCAACCGCGACTGGTACGCCAATAACGGAAGCGGCGTCTGGAAGGTCGCGCCCGACGGCAAGGTCACGGCTTTCGGCGTTCGCCCGTATGGCAACCAGCCGGGCTGGGACCGGCAGACGGCGAAATGCGACGCCGACCTGCAGCAGGCGGGAGTCGCCGTGGAGCACTGGGGGGGAATGGCGGTCGATAGCCAAGGCGACATCGTATTCAGCGATTACGACCTGCATGCGGTGATGAAGATCAGGAAAGACGGCTTCGTCGAGCATGTCGCCGGCGGAGGTCCCCAGGCCTGCGTGTACGACCGCTACAAGACGCCGCAGCGATCCGGCTACCTCGACGGGCCGGGCAAGCAGGCATTGTTCAACGGGCCCCGCGGCCTCGCGTTCGACCGTGACGGGAACATTCTGGTCGCCGACGAGAACAACTGCGCGCTCCGCAAGATCGATCGCGCCGGAAACGTCACGACCGTCAACAAGGGAACCTGCCGGTTCGAGAAAGAAAGGATGGGATACGAATACGTCGTCGTCGATCGCAACGGCCTGCCGATCGTGGGCGGCTCAAACGTACACATGGGCGTCGAGATCTATGGCGGCGTGTATCGCTTCCATCCCGACGGCAGGATCGAGCAGCTGCTCGCCGGCCGGCAGATTGCGCCGCGTACCCGCCAACAGCACGTCGGGGTGCTCCGTGGGTTGGAACTCCTGCCGAACGGGTCCTTGATCATCTCGGACGCAGACGAGCAGGAGAACAGCGTGCTCGAGTTGCGCGCCGGCGCCGTGTCCCGCGTCCTGGGCCTTGCATCCAACGATCCCGCCATGCCCGAAGTGGACGGCCCCGCGGACAAGGCGCGCCTCTTCACCCCGGGCAACCTGTGCTCCAGCGGCGACGGGACCCTGTTCATCCTGCCGAGTCACTCGCGGCGCCCGGTGCGGAAGTTCGATCCCCGCATGAAGACCGTCACCAGCTGGGTCTATTAGGGGCTTCGGCCTGCATCGACTCGATCGAAGCGGGCCGCGGAGCGCAGGTCCGTTGGAGGCGGGAGTCGGAATCGAACCGGCGTGGACGGCTTTGCAGGCCGCTGCATGACCACTCTGCCATCCCGCCCGGGATGGTCGCCCATTGCGGGCGCCGAGACCAAAAGGGAGAGCCTGGACTAGAAGCTCTCCCCCGAAGAAGTGGAGCGGGAAAGGAGTCTCGAACTCCCGACCTCAACCTTGGCAAGGTTGCGCTCTACCAACTGAGCTATTCCCGCGTTGACTAACCTTGAATTATAGCGCAAGCCGCCACCATGTCAAAATCGGCGGCGGTGGCGCGATGGATCAAACAGTCACTGCGGCATGGATCCTCGCCACCGCTTTTTCGAGGTTCGCCATCGACGTGGCAAACGATATGCGCAGGTATCCTTCGCTGCCGAACGCCGAGCCCGGTACCACCGCGACCAGCGCTCGCTCGAGCAGATACGCGCAGAAGGCAAGGTCGGTTGGTGCCTTGAGCAAGCCTTTGCCGTGCAGCGTGCGAATCGCCTCGCCGACGTAGGGGAAAGCGTAGAAGGCGCCTCCGGCGCGGATGCATCGGACGCCCGGAATGGCATTGAATGCGTTCACCACGTACTCATGGCGCTCGCGGAAAGCCCTCACCATCGGCTGGATGCACGCCTGGTCGCCGGTGAGCGCGGTTTCGGCCGCAACTTGCGCGATCGACGTCGGGTTCGACGTGGACTGCGACTGCACATTCTCCATCGCGGTGACAATGGGCTCCGGACCGCCGCAGTAGCCGATGCGCCAGCCGGTCATCGAATACGCCTTCGACACGCCGTTCAGCACGATGGTCCGGCCGTAGAGCTCGGGACAGACGTTGACGATGTTCACGAAATCGTAATCGGCGAGCTTGATGTGCTCATACATGTCATCGGTCGCGACCAGCACGTGCGGATGGCGCTGCAGCACCTCGGCCAGCGCGCGCAGCTCGCCGGCGTCGTAGACCGCGCCTGTGGGATTGCTCGGGCTGTTGATGATCAGGAGCTTCGTCCGGGCCGTGATGGCGCGCTCGAGCTGCGCCGGCGTGATCTTGAATCCCTGGTCGACGCCGGCCTCGATGATCACCGGCTTGCCGTCGGCGATGAGCGCGATGTCCGGATACGACACCCAGTAGGGCGCCGGAATGATGACTTCGTCGCCGGGGTTCACGACCGCCTGGCAAAGATTGAAGATCGAGTGCTTGCCGCCGACCGAGACGAGAATCTGCTTCGGCGTGTAGTCGAGCCGGTTCTCGCGCCGGAACTTGGAGACGATCGCCTCCTTGAGCGACGGAATGCCGCCGACCTGCGTGTACTTGGTGAACCCCCGGTTGATCGCCGCGATGGCGGCGTCCTTGATGTGCTGCGGCGTATCGAAATCGGGTTCACCGGCACCGAGGCTGACGACATCCTTGCCCTCGGCCTTGAGTTTCGCTGCCTGTGCGGTGACGGCCATCGTGGGGGAGGGCTTGATTGCCTGGACGCGGGCGGAGAGGATATCCATCGAGATTCCAGGGGCGGCGTGAACGCGTGCGGCGAGACTGCTCATCGAATTTTCCAGGTAGTGGCGCGGGCAAATGCACATTTTACCGCAGTGTCGGCACGCGCTTCGTAGCATGCACAGAAGCGGGACTGCATCGTCGACGAATGGGCTCGACGCCGGCTAAGCGGTAATAGCGACCCGATGGTGAGGAATGACGCTGATGTGTCCGTCGGCCTCGAGGATGGCCCAGCGCACGCCGGCGGGGTCTGCCACGCCTGCCTGCCGCAGCTCGGCGCGGATGTCCTCGTCGGTGAGGCTCGCGTGGTCGGCAACGTTCCGGATGACGCTGCCGTTGTGAATCAGCACCTGTGGCGCACCTTCGAGCAGCCTCTCGAATCGCTTGTTCCGGTACACGAAACGGTGCAGCACATGGTTCAGAACCATCAGCGTCGCAGCAAGGATGATGCCGGCCACGACGGAGTTGTCGCCGGCATTCAAGGCGTTCTGCACGGCATTGGCGAGGACCATCAGCAGGATCACGTCGAAACGCGTCATCTGCGCCATCGGCCGGTTGCCGAGCAGCCGCAGCGCAAGAAGCAGGAACGCATAGACGATCGTGGCGCGCGCGATAAAGTGCCACCACGTGTGGCCGGCATCGAACTGGAACATTTGCAGCAGGTCGGACATGAAACCTCCGGAAAGTATGGGAAATCGCGCGCCAAGACGCAAACCGGGACGCGCCGCGGTGCCGGCGCAGCAATTTGCGATCCGTCGGAGGCGCGCCGCCGCCCTAGACCGATTCAGCCTCGAAGCAGCGCCTGGAAAATGCCCCACGCGGCGCCTAGCCACAGCGCCGCGAATCCGGCAAAGGCGATCAGGAAGCCGGGCCCCCTCTTTTCCGCGGACTTGTAGTAGCCGATGGCGTACACCACGCGCCCGACGATCCAGACGGCTCCGAACAGGGATGCCCATGGCGGGCTCACATAGACCGCGAACAGCCACAGCGCGGGCAGGAAGCCGATGAGTTGCTCCAGCGTGTTCGCCTGCACGCGATAGACGCGCTCGAAATCCGGGTGGCCCGTGACGGCCGGAGCTTCGATCTTGTATTTCGCCCGGGCGCGCCCCACATTGGCGATGGTAACGACGTAGAGCAGTACCGCAACGAGCGTGGTCAAGGCGGGCAGTGCGGATGGCATGAGGGTCTCCCGGTCGAACGCGTGTCGAGTGCATGCCTTGGGCAACCATGATCTCGACAACGCCGTCTCCGAAGGCTAACGTGCTCCGTCCTGTCCCGCAATCGGTCCCAAGCGGGTATTGGGGGCGCGCCGTGCCCGCGCACGGCGCCTACGGTCCCCATCGATGCGAATGACTCCCGATACCACCTCCCCGCTACCGCCCGTCACCGCCCTCAAGACGCTGTTGCGCGTCGGCGCGTATCTCAAGCCCTACCGGCGGCAGGTCGTGGGCGCCGCGGTCGCGCTGGTCGTGGCGGCGGGAGCGGTTCTGGCCGTCGGCCAGGGGCTGAAGGGGGTCATCGACCGCGGCTTCGGCGCCGGCAACGCCGGCGAACTCGATCGCACGCTGGCGTTGATGCTGGTCGTCGTCGTGGTCATGGCCGCCGCGACGTTCACCCGCTTCTATTTCGTGTCGTGGATCGGCGAGCGCGTCACCGCCGATCTGCGGCGTGCCGTCTTCGACCACTTGCTCCGGTTGCCACCGAGTTATTTCGAAATGACGCGCACCGGCGAGGTCATCTCCCGCCTCACCAACGATACGGCGATGCTGGAGACGGTGATCGGCTCCAGCGCTTCGATGGCGATCCGCAACCTGCTGCTCCTCACCGGGGGGCTGGTGATGCTGGCCATCACCAGCGCGAAGCTGACTTTGCTGGTGCTGGCCGGCGTGCCGCTGGTCGTCGTGCCGATCGTGCTGTTCGGGCGCCGCGTGCGCAAGCTGGCGCGCGCCAGCCAGGATCGCGTCGGCGACGTCGGCGCGTACGTGGACGAAGCGTTGCATGAAATTCGCACGGTGCAGGCGTACGGGCACGAAGGCGAGGACCGGCGGCGCTTCGGCGAACGCGTCGAAGCGGCGTTCGACACCGCGCGGCAGCGGATCACGCAACGCGCGATGCTGGTCGCGGCCGTCATCGTGCTGGTATTCGGCGCCGTCGGCGTGATCCTGTGGATCGGAGGACACGACGTCGTCGCCGGGCGGATCAGCGCGGGTCAGCTGTCGGCGTTCGTCTTCTACGCGGTCATCGTCGCCAGCGCGGTCGGCACCATCAGCGAGGTTGTCGGCGACCTGCAGCGCGCGGCGGGCGCCACCGAACGGCTGTTCGAGTTGCTCGCCGTGACTCCGGACATACGCGTGCCGGCGCATCCCGAGACGCTCCCGTCGCCGGCGCGCGGCACCGTGGCGTTCGACGACGTGACCTTCCGTTACCCGTCGCGCCCCGACGCCCCGGCGCTGAATGCATTCTCGCTGGAGGCGCGCGCGGGCGAAAAGGTCGCGTTGGTGGGCCCGTCGGGTGCGGGCAAGACCACCGTATTCCAGCTGCTGCTGCGCTTCTACGATCCGCAGTCGGGCTCGATACGCGTCGACGGCATCGACGTGCGCCGCGCGGACCCGCACGAACTGCGCGGGCGGCTCGCGGTTGTGCCGCAGGATCCCGTGATTTTCGCGACGAGCGTGCTGGAGAACGTGCGCTATGGACGGCCCGAAGCCAGCGAATCCGAGGTGCGCGCTGCGTGCGAGTCGGCGTATGCGTCGGAGTTCGTGGCACAGCTCCCCGAAGGCTATGCGAGCAACCTGGGCGAGCGCGGCGTGCGGCTCTCCGGCGGCCAGCGGCAGCGGCTGGCGATCGCGCGCGCGATCCTCGCTGACCGGCCGATACTGCTGCTCGACGAAGCGACCAGCGCGCTCGATGCCGAGAGCGAGCGCGTCGTCCAGCTCGCGCTCGGGCGGTTGATGGCCGGACGCACCGTGCTGATCATCGCCCATCGGCTTGCCACGGTCCGACATGCCGACCGGATCGCGGTGATGGAGCGTGGCCGCATTGTCGCCGTGGGCACGCATGACGAACTGCTGCACGCCAGCCCGCTGTACGCGCGGCTGGCCGCATTGCAGTTCGGCGCCGCTCGCGAAGCCTCGGCACCAGCGGAATCCGACGCCTTGACGTTCTGAACCGGCGCGGTCCGGGCGTGGCGGACGAAAACCAGTAAAATGGCCGGTTCGCCGTGCTTCCTTCGCCCTCCGATTCCATGCTCGTCACCTTTCCGAACAGTCCCTACGAACTGTTCAAGCCGTTCGAGCCCGCCGGAGACCAGCCGGAAGCCATCGTCAAGCTCATGGAGGGACTTGGAGACGGCCTCGCGTTCCAGACGCTGCTCGGAGTGACCGGTTCCGGCAAGACGTTCACGATGGCGAACATCATCGCCCGCACGGGGCGCCCGGCGCTCGTGCTGGCGCCGAACAAGACGCTCGCCGCGCAGCTCTATTCGGAGTTCCGCGAGTTCTTTCCCAACAACGCGGTCGAGTATTTTGTCTCGTACTACGATTACTACCAGCCCGAGGCGTACGTCCCCTCGCGCGATCTCTACATCGAAAAGGACAGCTCGATCAACGAGCACATCGAGCAGATGCGGCTCTCGGCCACCAAGGCGATTCTCGAGCGTCCCGACTGCGTGATCGTGGCGACGGTCTCGGCGATCTACGGCATCGGCGACCCGTCCGAATATCACAGCATGATCCTGCACGTGAAGGAGGGCGACAAGCTTGCGCAACGCGACGCCATCAAGCGGTTGACGGAAATGCAGTACGAGCGCAACGAAGTGGACTTCAGGCGGGGCACCTTCCGGGTTCGCGGCGACGTGCTCGACATCTTCCCGGCCGAACATGCCGAAAATGCAGTGCGCATTTCGCTGTTCGACGACGAGATCGAGTCGCTGCAGCTGTTCGACCCCCTGTCGGGTCACATCCGCCAGAAGATCGGGCGCTTCACGGTTTTTCCGTCGAGCCACTACGTGACCGGGCGGCAGAAAGTGCTGAACGCGATCGAAGCCGTCAAGCTGGAACTCGCGCAGCAGAAGGAATCGTTCGTTTCGCAGATGAAGCTGATCGAGGCGCAGCGCATCGAGCAGCGGACGCGCTTCGACCTCGAGATGATGACCGAAATCGGCTTCTGCAAGGGCATCGAGAACTACTCGCGCCATCTGTCGGGGCGCAAGGCGGGCGAGCCGCCGCCGACGCTGATCGATTACCTGCCGTCCCGGTCGCTGATGTTCATCGACGAGTCGCACGTGACGATCCCGCAGACCGGAGGAATGTACAAGGGCGACCGCGCGCGGAAGGAGAACCTCGTCAACTACGGCTTCCGGCTTCCCTCAGCGCTCGACAACCGGCCGCTGCGATTCGACGAGTTCGAACGGCTGCTGCCGCAGACGATATTCGTATCGGCGACTCCGGCGGAGTACGAGCGCACGCACGCGGGCCAGGTCGTCGAGCAGCTCGTGCGCCCGACGGGCCTGGTCGATCCTGTCCTGGAGGTGCGCCCCGCGCGGACGCAGGTCGACGATCTGCTCTCCGAGATCCGGCTGCGCGCCGACAAGCGCGAGCGCGTGCTGGTGACGACGCTGACCAAGCGGATGGCCGAGGACCTCACCGACTACCTGAACGAACACGGCGTCAAGGTGCGCTACCTGCATTCGGACATCGACACGGTCGAGCGCGTCGAGATCATCCGCGACCTGCGCCTCGGCGAGTTCGACGTGCTGGTCGGCATCAACCTCCTGCGCGAGGGCCTCGACATCCCCGAGGTGTCGCTGGTGGCAATCCTCGACGCCGACAAGGAAGGCTTCCTGCGCGCCGAGCGCTCGCTCATCCAGACGATAGGCCGCGCCGCGCGCCACATCAACGGGATGGCGATCCTGTACGCCGACGTGATGACGGATTCCATGACCAAGGCGATCGGCGAGACCACGCGCCGCCGCAACCGGCAGCTCGCCTGGAACGAGAAGATGGGCATCACGCCGATCGGCATCCAGAAGCGCATCAAGGACCTCATCGACGGTATGTACGACGCCGATGAGGGCAAGAAGCAGCTGAAGGCGGCGCAGACCAAGGCACGGTACGAATCCATGCCGGAGAAGGACATGGAACGGGAGCTGAAGCGCCTGGAGAAGGAGATGCTCGACGCCGCCAGGAATCTCGAATTCGAGAAGGCGGCGGAGCTGCGCGACCGGCTCTATCAGATCAAGGAGGCGATGTTCGGCGTGGCGTTGCCCGTGGAAACGTGACCCGGTTGCAACAGTTCGCAGCTATCTTCTTCTCCGGATCGATGTTGAGGCACGTCCACCGGAACCCGGACATCATGGATAGCAGCTCTTGAGCTCCACCGCCACCGCCGCCGTACTCTTCGTCTGCCTCGGCAACATCTGTCGATCGCCGACCGCGGAAGGCGCCTTTCGCGCCGCCGTCGCGCGCGCCGGACTCGACGCGCGCATCCAGGCGGATTCCGCGGGTCTGGGCGACTGGCACGTCGGGTCACCGCCGGATCCCCGTGCGATCCGGGCGGCGAGCCTTCGCGGTTATGACCTGTCGGCGATGCGCGCGCGGCAGGTCGAGGCCGCGGATTTTGCCCGCTTCGACTGGATCCTCGCGATGGATCACGCGAATCTGGACGCCTTGACGGCCATGAAGCCGCGTGACTTTAGCGGGCACCTCGGCCTGTTCCTCGATCTCGTTCCCGACGCGGGCGTGCGCGACGTGCCCGACCCCTATTACGGCGGACTGCAGGGCTTCGAACAGGTGCTTGATCTCGTCGAAAGGGCGAGTGCCGTGCTCGTCGTCCGCGTGCGCGACGGACTGCGCGAAGAGCGAGGCGACACGGACTGACGTCAGGGCCCGTTCACACGATGGCTGCAGGTACGGACGAGCCCTAGTAGATGCCGGCGGAGACCCCGGCCGCGAGCGTGGCGCCGATTTCTTCGCAGCGCGCGAGGACCGCGTCCGGGACGGCATGCGCCTGCGCCGTTCGTCCGCTCTTGTAGACGAGGCCGGGATGGACTTTGTTGAGCCGCAGCCCGGTCGCGACGCGGTCGACCTGCAGCATCGCCCCTGCGCCGTCGGTCCCCGCGCATACCAGCACCGTGTAGGGTTTACCTTCGACGCGACCCTCGCACGGGTAGTACGCCCGTTCGAAGAAGTCCTTGACCATGCCGCTCATGCCGCCGAAATTCTCGGACGTGGCGATGAGCAGCGCATCGCATTCCAACAGGTCGTCAACGCTGCCGTCGGCAGCGCGCCTGAGCGTGGTTGCGACATCGTCGACAGTCAGCGCGCCCGCGAATGCCGCCTCCGCCAGTTGCGCGGTGCAGCCGAGCTGGGTATGAAACACGATCAACAGGCGTTTCATCGCCGCTGATCGTAGCATCAGGGCGCAGGAGAAAGGCGGGCCGTCACCCGCCTTCCGGTTCCGCAGAACTTGACGGGCATCAGCCCGTCGGCGGCGCCGGATCCTTTGCCGTCTCGACCAGCTGCAGCGGTTCCTCGACGATGGCGAGCTTGGGCGGACGCACGCGGCGTGGTCCCGCTGCAATGGCAGGTGCCGGTTCTTCCGTTAGTGTCGCCTTGAACCGGGTTTCAACGAGCTCGAGGCCGGATTCAGGCGGCAACGTCAGCGACACCGGGGGAATTTCGGGAACCGGCCGGGGCACGACGATCGGACGCGGCTCGGGCTTGGGCTCCGCTTCGGGTGCAACGTGCGCGCTCTCGGACTCCCGGGCAGGGATCCTGATCGGAGCGGGCGTCGGCAATTCGATCGCCGGCGGCGGCGTCATCGATTCGGTGACATCCGGGTGCGGGCTCGTCACGAATGCAACAGGCGGGGCCTCGCGGAAAGCCGGCATCGCCGCCGGTTGCACTTCGGGCAACGCGATCGAACTTGCGGCGGCGTGTGGCACCAACTCGGGCAACACGCCTGCATTGGCAGCGGCCGGCAGCGGTGTCTCCACCGCCTCGACGATCGATGCATGTTCGGTGGGGCCGGCGCGCGCGGGGCGATCGTCGCCGCGACTGCCGCGACGACGACGGTCGCGGCGCCCGTGATTACCTTCGCCGGTTTCGCCGCGCACCTGGGCGTCACCCTCACGGATCAGGCCCGGTTCGGCGGCCTCGATCGCGGGCAGCGTCGCTTCGTCAGCCGCGGGAGGTTGCGACCGCGGCTCGCGCGACGGCTGGCCTTCACGGGGCTCGCGCGGCGGGCGCGGCGGGCGCGGTTCGCGTGGTGGTTGCCCTTCGCGGGGCTCGCGCTGCGGCTGCGCATTGCGTGGCTCGCGAGGCTCGCGCGGGGGACGCGGCTCGCGCTGCGGCGATCCTTCGCGCTGGCCGTCGCGCGCGCTGTCCTTGCCGCCATCGCGACGCTGGCCGCCTGCCGGCTGTCCGCCGCGCGGCTGCTGCTGCGGGTCCCGAGGTTGATTACCCTGGGGGCGCGGTTCGCCACGACCGCCGCGGCTTTCGCCACGCCGACCGTCGCGATCGCGGCCGTCGCGTCTGTCCTGGCCACGGCTGCGGTCGCGGTCGCCGCCACCACGGTTGTCGCGCCCGTCGCGGCGCTGTTCGCGCTGTTCGCGTGTCTCGCGTGCCGATTCGGCGCGCGCGGCAGGCGCCGGGATCGCCGGCATCGGACGGAACCATGCGCGCATCCGCGCAAGCCAGCCCCCCGTCGGTTGCGACGTCGCTGCAACAGCGCTTGGCGCCGGAACCTCGGCCGGAAGCGGTGCCGGCTGCGATGGCGTGATGCCCTTGACCATGGCTTCCTGCCGCGGTTCCTTCGCCTCTTCCTTCATCTGCTGGACCGGATCGGTTTCCTCCGGCTGCTTGACGAGGTTGAACGACAGGGGCAGCGGCTCGCTCTGATTCAGGTCGTCGTGGCGCAGCCGCTCGACCGTGTAGTTGGGCGTCTCCAGATGGCGGTTCGGGACCAGCAGCACGTTGACCCGAAACCGGGTCTCGATCGACAGCACTTCGGTGCGCTTCTCGTTCAGCAGGAACGTGGCGACGTCCACCGGCACCTGCGCCACGACCTGCGCGGTGTTTTCCTTCATCGCTTCTTCCTGCAGGATGCGCAGGATGTGCAGCGCCGACGATTCGGTGCCGCGAATATGACCGATGCCGTGGCAGCGCGGGCAGGCGATGTAGGCCGATTCCGCAAGCGCCGGACGCAGGCGCTGGCGCGAAAGTTCCATGAGGCCGAAGCGCGAGATCTTGCCGAGCTGGACGCGGGCGCGATCGTAGCGCAGGGCGTCCTTCAGGCGCACTTCGACTTCCCGCTGGTTCTTGGCGCTCTCCATGTCGATGAAGTCGATGACGATGAGGCCACCCAGGTCGCGCAGCCGCAGCTGGCGGGCAATTTCGTCGGCCGCTTCGAGGTTGGTGTTGAAGGCCGTCGTTTCGATGTCGCCGGCCTTGGTCGCGCGTGCGGAGTTGACGTCCACGGAGACGAGCGCCTCGGTGTGGTCGATCACGATCGCGCCACCGGCGGGCAGCGGCACCTGCCGCGCATACGCGGTCTCGATCTGGTGCTCGATCTGGAAACGCGAGAACAGCGGGACGTCGTCCTTGTAGAGCTTGACGCGGTTGACGTTGCCCGGCATCACGTGCGCCATGAACTGCTGCGCCTGCTCGTAGATCGCTTCGGTGTCGATCAGCAGCTCACCTATGTCCGGATGGAAGTAATCGCGGATGGCGCGGATGACGAGGCTCGATTCCTGATAGATCAGGTAGGCGCCCGACTGCATCTTTGCCGCGTCCTCAACCGCGCGCCACAACTGCATCAGGTAGTTCAGGTCCCATTGCAGCTCTTCGGTCGAGCGGCCGATGCCGGCGGTGCGGGCGATGACGCTCATCCCGGACGGGACGTCGAGGCCGGCGATCGCGTCGCGCAGTTCGTTGCGCTCCTCGCCTTCGATGCGCCGCGAAACGCCGCCGCCGCGCGGGTTGTTCGGCATCAGCACGAGGTAGCGGCCGGCCAGCGAGATGTAGGTGGTGAGCGCCGCGCCCTTGTTGCCGCGCTCGTCCTTGTCGACCTGGACGATCAGCTCCATCCCTTCGCGGAGCTGGTCCTGGATGCGCCCGCGGCCGCCTTCGCTGTCGCCCTCGTCGCTGCCGTTGCCCCCGCGGCCGCCCTTCAGGTACTGGCGCGCAACTTCCTTGAACGGCAGGAATCCGTGTCGGTCCGTCCCGTAGTCGACGAAACAGGCCTCGAGGCTCGGTTCGATGCGGGTAACAACCGCCTTGTAGATGTTGCTCTTGCGTTGCTCCTTGCTCGCGGACTCGATGTCAAGGTCGACCAGCTTCTGGCCGTCGACGATGGCCACCCGGAGCTCCTCCGCCTGGGTGGCGTTGAACAGCATGCGCTTCATAGGTTATTCCCGGCGCGAATCCTGCCGGACATGCTGGGCGGGGCGAAGCTGGAGCCGCGCGCTGCGCGGCGTGACGCTATCGGGCGGCGGACGCGCGCGAGTACAACCGCGCCGGCAGCGGTGGCTGCGGGCAGACGAGAGAGGGGTGGACGCTGGGGAAGGTGATCATGGCGTCGGCCTCGTCAATGGCGAGGCGGTTTGTTCTCGTGGGAGCGGGTGTCTTCGTTGTCGCGTTCAAACGGTCAACGCTGGTGGCTGCCCGTGCCGCGATCGGGTCGCGGACCGGTGGACAGCCAGAAGCAGAAATCGTCGCTAAGTGCGCCGCGCAATGCGCCGCTTCGAACCGGCCGCAAGCCGGGTGCGGAGACTGCGCTCTTCCTTTACCATCGCTACTGTTCCGGGGCGCAACGCCCGGACGGTGAGCGGATTTAACCGGCGGCCGATTTACGCAACATGCCACGGCCGACTTTGCCCCGCAGCGCGGGGCCTACGCTCGGACCGGGGCGGCCGGGTCATCATCCGACGACGGGGTCGCACCCTTTGCGGCGAAATTCGTTGGATTGCGCCGGGGCCAAAGCGTGTTGCAGAACATAATTATAAGCAAATGAACGATTTAAGCAAGGATGCTGTCAACTGGCTTGCAGTGGGCGAGGATGGCGATGGCCAGCGCATCGATCACTATCTGAACAAGGTTCTCAGGGGCGTTCCGAAGAGCCACATCTACCGGATCCTGCGCAGTGGCGAGGTGCGGGTCAACCGGCGCAAGGTGGGTCCCGGCGCGCGGCTGGCGGCGGGCGACGAGCTTCGCATACCGCCGATCCGCGCCGCGGCGACCGCCAGGGGCACGCAGTCCGTGCCTCATGGCCCCATCGCGACACCTCCGGTCCTGTTCGAGGACGACGCGCTGATCGCGCTCGACAAGCCGTCCGGACTCGCGGTCCACGGCGGCAGCGGCATCAGTCACGGCGTCATCGAACGGTTGCGGCACGCCCGTCCGGACGCGAAATTCCTCGAACTTGTCCATCGGCTGGACCGCGACACGTCGGGCGTCCTGCTCATCGCCAAAAGGCGGCCCGCGCTCACCGGCCTGCATGCGCAGCTGCGCGACGGGCGGATCGACAAGCGCTACGACGTGCTGGTACGCGGCAGGTGGCGCGATTCGCTGCGCACGGTCGAGCTTGCGCTGGAGACCTACGTGACCGACGCCGGAGAGCGGCGCGTTCGCGTCGACAACGGCGGCCGGGTTTCGCGCACCATTTTTCGCCGCATCAAAGTTTGGCCCGGCGCGCTGCCGCCCGTCACGCTGCTCGAAGCCGAGCTCGAGACGGGGCGCACCCATCAGATCCGCGTGCACCTCTCGCACCTCGGCTATCCCGTTGCGGGCGATGACAAGTACGGCGATTTCGCGTGGAACAAGGTCTTGGCGAAGGAAGGGTTGAAGCGCATGTTCCTGCATGCGCGACGGATCTCCTTCGCCCACCCGATCGACGGCCGCGCAATCGTCGTCGTCTCGCCGCTGCCACGCGATCTCGCGCATTTTGTCTTGCGCCTCGATGACGCGGCAGCGACGGTTGCCAATGGCTGAGACGAAGATCGTGTTCGCGCCGAGGCGCTACCGGCTGATCGTCTTCGATTGGGACGGCACGCTGGTCGATTCGACGGCGATCATCGCCGGCGCGTTGCAGCGGGCCTGCGGCGATGTCGGCGAACCGACGCCGGACGCCGCCGCGGCGCGCCACGTGATCGGCCTGGGGATGGCCGACGCCTTGCGGCACGTCGCGCCCGCCTTGCGAAGCGAGCGCTACGGCGACCTGGCGATGCACTACCGCGACCACTATCTCGCCCGGGAGCGCGATATTCCACTTTTCGCCGGTGTTGCGGAATTGCTGGAGGAGCTGGAAACCGCCGGATTCCTGCTGGCGGTGGCAACGGGCAAGTCCCGCCAGGGGCTTGCCCGGGCGCTCGACCAGCAAAGGATCGGGCACCGTTTCGTCGCGACCCGTTGCGCGGACGAGGGCCTGCCGAAGCCGCATCCCGACATGCTTCTGAAACTGATGGAACTCGTCGGCGCCGTTGCGGGCGAAACGCTGATGATCGGCGACACGACGCACGATCTCGAACTCGCCAGGGGCGCCGGCGCGTCGGCGGTTGCGGTCACCTACGGCGCGCATCCGCCGGGCGAGCTGTCGCAGCACCGGCCGCTGGCGATGGTCCATTCGGTCGCCGAGCTCGGGCAATGGCTGCGCGCGAACGCGTAATCGGCGCCACGGCGGAACTCGAGGACGGCGGCGCGGGCATCCGCTTCACCGTTGTGCGCGGCGTATCGGAGTTCCCCGCATTCGCCATTCGGTTCCACGGCATTGTTCACGCGTACGTCAATGCATGCGCGCACCGCGAGCTCGAGCTCGACTGGCTGCCTGGAGAGTTCTTCGATGCCTCGGGCTCGCTGCTCGTTTGCTCGGCACACGGCGCGCTCTATGAGCCGGAATCCGGTCGCTGCGTTGCGGGACCGTGCGCGGGTGCCGCGCTCGTGAAGTTGACGGTCTCCGAACGTCCGGATGGAGCGATCGTGATTGCCGAGACGGGTGGCGCAACCGCGCCGACCAGGCTCGGCAACGCGGATTCCTGATCCAATTGCGCTTGGCAAACCGTCGGACCTTGCGCGTCAGATCCGGATCAATTCGGACGCGACGCTTCGTGCGATCGCCTCGCGTCGATTCAACACCCCCAGCTTGGCGACGATATTGCCGAAGTGAAAGTCGATCGTGCGCGAGGCCACGCCGAGCTTTACGCCGATATCCGCACTGGTGAGTCCGTGCGCGGCCATGCGCAGGCATTCCAGCTCCCGAGTGGACAATGCAGCACCGTCGGTGTCCGTCGCCCGGGATCGGGGCAACACCGGAGCCATGAACACGTCATGGAAGCGCGTGGCGAGCAGCATGATGTCGCCGAGCCGGCGCGCGATCCGCGTGTGGCGAATTTCATCGACCGGGCTGATGTCCGAATTGAGCGCGACGACGATCCGCGCGTGGTCGGCGTCGCGAAACGACACCGAGACGCCGCTGCGGATGCCGTAGCGCGCCGCGTCGGCGAGGAACTGGCGTAAGTGCGCGTCGCGTTGCATTGTTGCGCTATCCCACACCAATGGCGTTGCGGTCCCGCGCGTGCACGTAAGCCGCGGATCGATGTCGATGTAGGCATTGCGGTCGTACAGTGCGACCCATTCGGGCAAATGTGTGGACCACAACGACGACCGGCCGCGGCGCCGCGATGGCGAATCTTCCAGCCGCCCGTACATGAAGCTGTCGAAGCCGAGGCGATGGACGATGGACCGCATCGTGGGCTCGAGCGGGGCGCCGATCGAGGCGGCGACGAGGAGCCGCCGTATGGCAGGCTCCAGACGGGACGCCGCGACGCTGGCGGGCCGGCCGGGCTCTACGAGGGCAATCATGGGTACCTCCCCAGGGTACGCGATCGGCCCAGCGCCGCCGGGCTCGTCGCGCCCGCCCGCAACCCGATCCGGATGCCGGAAATGCGTAACGAACGAACCGTATGCTACAACGTGTTTCGACAGCGTCAAGACCGCCTGTCGGCGCAGCGTGTATCGGCCGCGCAAGGTTCCCGATTTGCGGGTCTGTGCCGCTGTTACCGCTTCGGCGGCGGCAAGCCTTCAAAACGGTCGCCGGGCTTGATTCCGCGTTCCGCAAACCAGCCTTTGCGCATCTCCAGCGCATATTGGGCGAGCCCGCCGGACCAATGCGTCCGCTCGTCATGCGGGGCCATGTCCACGATATTGATAATGCGACCGTCGCTGCCGATGAAGGCAATCGACAGCGGGATGAAGGTGTTCTTCATCCAGAAGCCTTGCGGCTCCGCACGGTCGAACACGAAGATCATTCCGTGGTCCGGCTTCAGGCTGAACCGGTGCATCAATCCTGTCGCGCGTTGCTCGGGTGTCGCCGCCACTTCGGCCGTGATCTTGTGGCCGCCGACCTTGAGCGGAACGGCGGGCAACTCGATCACCGCGTTCGCCGCATGCGCGCCGGCGGCAAGGATCAGTGACCAGGAACCCTCTGAGGGCATGGCGGGTCATGGTCTCCATTCTCGCAGATGCAGACGCGCCCGGCGCTGGTAGGCGAGCCACAGCGCGAAACTGGCCGACGCCGCCCCCAGCATGCCCAGCGCAAGGGTCATCAGCGAGTGCACGAGGAACGGCGCCATGGTGCCGGCAACCAGCGCCGAGAGCGAGAAATGCACGAATCCCTGCAGCGAGGACGCCATGCCGCGCATTGCGGGAAAGAGGTCGAGCAGCAGCAGTGTCGCCGAAGGCATCACGAGACTGGTGCCTACGCAGTAGATGAAGACCGGCAGCACGTTCCACGCAACGCCCGGCGGGAGCAATCCGCAGAGCAGAAGATTGACGGCAACACCGGCGAACATCAGCGCGTAGCCGAGGCGGATCGTGTGCTGCGGCGATCGTCGGCCGGCGAACCGGCCCGACAGCAACGCGCCGATCATGACGCCCGCGATCATCGGAATGAACAGCCACGCGAAGCCCCATGTCGTCACGCCCAGCAGGTCGATGAGAAACACCGGCGCGCCCGCGATATAAAGGAAAAACCCGGCAAAGTTGAACGCCGGAACCAGCGCGAGCAGCAGAAAATCGACCCGCAGCAGAACGGCGCGGTAGTTGTGCCACAGGGCGCGTGGATGCAGCGGCTGGCGCGCAGACCGCGGCAGCGTCTCCGGCAGTCTGGCCGCGGCCCAGGCAAAGACGCCGATGACCAGAACGAGCAGCGCCCAGAAGATCGCCCGCCAGCCGAGCGTGTTCAGGAGCACGCCGCCCATGATCGGCGCTACCGCGGGGGCAATGCCGAATACCAGCGTCATCTGCGACATCAGCCGCTGCGCTTCGGGGCCCTGGAAGCGGTCGCGGATGATGGCACGCGCAACGACCAGCCCGGTGCCGGCGGAGAGGCCCTGCAACGCCCGGAACAACCACAGCGACTCGATGTTTCCGGAGATCGCGCAGCCCAGCGTCGCAAACGCATACACGGCGAGTCCGCAGAGGACAATCGGCCGCCGGCCCAATGCATCCGACAGCGCGCCATGCCAGAGCATCATGAAGGCGTACGCGATGAGGTAGGCAGAAAGGGTCTGCTGTACCGCGATGGGCGCGGCGTTGAATTCGAGGCCGATCGCCGGAAACGCCGGCAGGTACGCGTCGATGGCAAACGGAGCCAGCATCGACAGCGACGCGAGCAGCGCCGCGAGCGACCACGATCGGCGCGGCGGAATCCCGGGCGGAGTCACCGGCGACATCGATGCGCGGAGCTCGGACGGGCGTGGCAGCGTGCGAAACCGATCACCGCTTCCGGGAACCCTCAGTGTCGGCGAGCGCGGCGTCGACCGCCGCCCGGTCCAGCGCCGGTGCGAAGCGCGCGATGAAATCGTAAACGAATCCGCGAAGGAGCACGCCGCGGCGCAGCGCGATCCGGGTGGTCGATGGCGCGAAGAGGTGGGCCACATCGATCTTGTCGAGTCCGGTGTCGCGCACGGCGTCGTAGGCCATCTGCGCCACGATGCCGACGCCCATCCCCATCTCGACATAGGTCTTGATGACGTCCGCGTCGAGCGCGGTCAGTACGACATTGGGAGTCAATCCTTCGGCGTCGAATGCGGCGTTGATTTGCGAGCGGCCGGTGAACGAGAAGTCGTAGGTGATGATCGGATACCGCGCGAGCGCGGCCAGCGTCAGCGGCTGACCCTTGGCGAGCGGATGGCCGCGCGGCACGAGCACGCAGCGATTCCACTGGTAACACGGCAGCGTGACGAGCTCATGAAACGTGGCGAGCGCCTCGGTCGCAATGCCGACGTCGGCATCGCCGCGCGCCGTTTGCTCGGCGACCTGCACCGGGTTGCCCTGGTGCAGCTCGAGTTTCACTCTCGGGTAGCGTCCGGCGAAATCGCGCAGCACGTGCGGCAGCACATAGCGCGCCTGCATGTGCGTGGTCGCGATGGCGAGCGTTCCCTCGCTTTCGCCACGGAATTCGGCGCCGACGCGTTTCAGGTTCCCGACTTCGTTCAGGGCCCGGCGCGCCGTCGCGACGACCGCTTCGCCGGCCGGTGTAAGCGAAGCCAGGCGCTTGCCCTGGCGCACGAAGACCTGAACGCCGAGCTCGGCCTCGAGTTGCCGGACCTGCTTGCTGACACCCGGCTGCGAGGTGTGCAGCGCTTCGGCGGCGCCGGAGACGTTGAGTCCGTGGTCGACGATCGCGCACAGATAACGCAACTGCTGCAGGTTCAAGCCATCACCTGGACACCGGGTTCATCGGGAGGGTACCGTCGGTTAGAATCACCAGCGATTATATCGTCGGACTGCCGCTGTCCCGGCGGGAATTGCGAACGTCCTTCTCCCATCGTGGCTCAATTCTTCCAGATCCATCCCGTCAATCCGCAGCCGAGATTGATACGTGGAGCCGCGGCAATTCTCCGTACCGGCGGCGTCATTGCCTATCCGACGGACTCCAGTTACGCGCTCGGTTGCCATCTGGGGGATGCGGCGGCGGCGAAGCGCATTCGCGTGCTCCGCGGCGTCGGCGATGCGCACCACCTGACCCTGGTGCTGCGCGATCTTTCCGAAATCGGGCGGTTCGCGCGGTTGGACAACTGGCAGTTCCGGATCGTCCGGCAAGGCACGCCCGGCAGCTATACGTTTCTGCTGCCGGCGACGCGAGAAGTTCCGCGGCGGCTCCAGCACCCGAAGCGCAGCACCGTCGGCGTGCGCGTGCCGGACCACCCCGTCGTGCAGGCGCTGCTCTCGGAACTGGGCGAGCCGATCCTGTCGTCGACGCTCATTCTGCCGGGCGCGACCGAACCGCTGAACGATGCCGACGCCATCCGTGACGCCCTCGGGCATATGCTGGACCTGGTGATCGACGCCGGCCCGTGCTCTGCCGAGCCGACCACCGTCGTCGATCTTGCCGTCGTGCCCCCCGCCGTCGTCCGCCTTGGCCGCGGCGACGCGGCTCGCCTCGGCCTCGAGCGTGGCGATGGCGGTTAGACCATGGCGGCAAGCGGGTTCGGCGCAGCGGCCCGGAGTCGGGTAAAATAGGCGGTCAATGGATTTTTCGCTCGCGACCATCGTGCTTTGGGCGGTACCGGTGGTCTTCGCGATCACGCTGCACGAAGCGGCGCACGGCTACGTCGCCAGGATGTTCGGTGACCAGACCGCGTGGATGCTGGGGCGCGTGACGCTGAATCCGATCAAGCATGTCGATCCCGTCGGGACGATTCTGGTTCCCGGGATGCTGCTGCTGATGGCGAAGCTGTTCGGCGGCCCCGCCTTCATCTTCGGATGGGCCAAACCGGTGCCGGTCAATTTCGGCAACCTGCGCAATCCGAAACGGGACATGTTCTGGGTCGCAGGCGCAGGGCCATTCGCGAACTTCGTGATGGCGCTGGCCTGGGCGCTGCTGCTCAAGGATGCTTCACCCGGCGGTGCATTCGCCAGCGACGGCCTGCTCGAAATGGCCGGTGCGGGCGTACAGATCAACCTGATGCTCATGGCGCTGAACCTGCTTCCCATCCTGCCCCTCGACGGCGGCCGCATCGCGGTGAGCCTGCTGCCGCACAATCTCGCCGTGGGCTATGCGCGCATGGAGCCGTACGGATTCGTGATCGTCATCCTGCTGCTGGCGACCGGCGTCCTGAGCCAGCTGATGTGGCCGATCATGCGGGCCGCCGAATACCTGGTCGCGGCCATCGTCGGCCTCTGACCTCGGCACGCCGCAGCGATTCCCTCGCATGTTCGCCGACCGCGTGTTATCGGGGATGCGCCCCACGGGCCGAATGCACATCGGCCACTACCACGGCGCGCTCAGGAACTGGGTCAAGCTGCAGGAGGAGTACGAGTGCCTGTACTTCGCGGCCGACTGGCACGCGCTGACCACGCACTTCGACGCGTCGGAGTCGATCGCGGAGAGCGTCTGGGAGATGGTGGTCGACTGGCTCGCCGCCGGGATCAATCCGACGCGCGCCACGATCTTCATCCAGTCGCGCATTCCCGAACACGCGGAGCTCGCGCTCCTGCTCGGAATGATCACGCCGGTCGGCTGGCTCGAGCGCGTGCCGACCTACAAGGACCAGCAGCAAAAACTCGCCGATCGCGATCTGTCGAATTACGGATTCCTCGGCTATCCGGTGATGCAGGGCGCCGACATATTGATCTACCGTGCCAACATGGTGCCCGTCGGCGAAGACCAGGTGTCGCACATCGAGCTCGTGCGCGAAATCGCGCGCCGCTTCAACCACATCTACGGACGCGAATCCGGGTTCGAGGACAAGGCCAGGGCCGCGGTCAAGAAACTCGGCTCGAAGAAGGCCCGCCGCTACGAGGAATTGCGCACGGCATTCCAGGAGCGCGGCGACGACGAGGCTCTGGAAGCCGCACGCGACATGCTGAACGATACGCAGAACCTGTCGCTGGGAGACCGCGAGCGGCTCTTCGGCTACCTCGAAGGATCGCGGCGCGTGATACTTCCGGAGCCCGCGCCGCTGCTCACCGCGACGCCGAAGGTGCCGGGGCTCGACGGCCAGAAGATGTCGAAATCCACCGGCAATGCGATCCTGATGCGCGAAGACCCGGCGGAGGTCACGAAGAAGATCCGCACGATGCAGACCGATCCCGCGCGGGTGCGGCGGTCGGACAAGGGCGATCCCGAGCGCTGCCCGGTGTGGCCGCTGCACGGTATCTATTCGGACAAAGCGACGTGCGACTGGGTCGTCAAAGGCTGCACGACGGCAGGCATCGGGTGCCTCGAGTGCAAACAACCCGTGATCGACGCGATCCTTCGCGAGCAGGAGCCGATCCGCGAGCGCGCGCAACGCTATCTCGACGACCCGCAACTCGTGCGCAACATCGTTGCCGACGGCTGCGAGCGTGCAAGGAAGCTCGCCGAGGAAACAATGCGCGACGTCCGCGCCGCGATGGGGCTGGACTACACATGACCGACTACGTGGGCGACGCGGTCGCCGATCTCGCGCGGCAGGGGGGCGCGGCGGTCGCGCGGATCCACGGCGAGCCGCTGCTCGAGCTGCCGCAGGATCTCTATATCCCGCCGGAGGCGCTGGAAATCTTTCTCGACGCCTTCGAGGGGCCGCTCGACCTCTTGCTCTACCTGATCCGCAAGCAGAACATCAACGTCCTCGAAATCCCGATGGCGGAACTGACGCGCCAGTATCTGGGCTACGTCGAGATGATGCGGCGCACGCAGCTGGAGCTTGCCGCCGAATATCTGCTGATGGCCGCGGTGCTGATCGAAATCAAATCACGGCTGCTGCTGCCCAAGCCCCCCGCGCCACCAGGCGCGGAGCCGGAAGATCCGCGCGTGGAGCTCGTCCGCCGCCTGCTCGAGTACGAACGCATGAAACAGGCCGCGCGGGAGATCGATGCGCTGCCGCAGGCCGGCCGCGACTTCGCGACGGTGCGCGTCTGGTTCGATCGGGCCGCCGCTGCCCGGCTGCCGGACGTCGCCCCGGACGATCTCCGCGCGGCCTGGGCGGGCCTTATTGCGCGCGCGCGGATCAACCGGCATCATCTCGTCAGCCGCCAGCAGCTTTCGGTGCGCGCGGAGATGAGCCGGCTCCTGAAGGCACTCTCCCCGACGCGCTTTGCCGAGTTCACCGCGATGTTCGCGGCGCACGCCGACGTGCCGCACCTCATCGTCACGTTTCTCGCGCTGCTCGAACTTGCGCGCGAGCGGCTGGTCAGCATCGCGCAGGCGGAGCCTTACGCGCCGATCTACGTGCAGCTGACGGCGGGCCCCAGCTTCGTGCTCGAGTCGTAAACCCAACCAAGCGACGAATCCGCGATGGACGATCTGAAGGAAATCAAGGGCATTCTCGAAGCGGCGCTGCTGACGGCCGGCGAGCCCGTTGCGGTGACGCAACTCGCGAAGCTCTTCCTGCCGCCGCTCGATCCGGAGCTCGTGCGCAAGCTGCTGGACGAACTCAAGGACGAATGGTCCGGCAAGGCCGTCCTGCTCACGCAAGTGGCGTCGGGCTGGCGCTTTCAGGGCAGGCCCGACATCCAGCCGTTTCTCGACCGGCTGTCGCCGGAACGCCCGCCCCGTTACTCGCGCGCGGTGATGGAAACTCTGGCGATCATCGCCTATCAGCAACCCGTGACCCGCGGCGAAATCGAAGCCATCCGCGGCGTTGCAGTGGCCACCAGCGTGATCACCGCGCTGATGGACCGCCAATGGGTCGAAGTGGTCGGACACAAGGAGACGCCGGGTCGTCCGGCGCTCTACGCGACCACCAAGGCCTTTCTCGACGATCTCGGCCTGCGCTCGCTGTCGGAGCTGCCCCCCTTGGCCGAGCTCGACGCTTCCCACCTGCTGGAGACCCCCGATGCACCCACCAAAGCCGCCGAAGCGGAATTCGCGCTCGCGAGCCCGATCCTGGCACCGCCCGCCGACGGGACCGATGCAACAGCCGAGCCTCGCCCTGCAACAGATCACGGACAGTCTGGGGCCGCCGCGCCACAAATCCTCCACTGACGAGGTCTTCACCGAGCCGCAGCGCCTGCACAAGGTGCTGGCCTCCTGCGGTTTCGGCTCGCGCCGCGCCATGGAGGAAATGATCGTCGCCGGTCGCATCACGGTAAACCGCGAGCCGGCGGAGGTCGGCCAGAAGGTCGGTCCGGGTGACGAGGTGCGCATCAACGGCGAGCTGGTCAAGGTGCGCTTCGCCGAGCCGCGCGTGCGGATCCTCATGTATCACAAGCCCGCGGGCGAAATCGTCACCCGCGACGACCCCGAGGGGCGTCCCACCGTATTCGAAAAGCTCCCGAACATCGGCAACGGCAAGTGGATCGCCATCGGGCGCCTCGACTTCAATACCGAGGGCCTGCTGCTGTTCACGAATTCGGGCGAGCTGGCCAACAAGATGATGCATCCACGCTACGAAGTCGAACGCCAGTACGCCGTGCGCGTGATGGGCATGCTCACGCCGGAGCAGCAGCAGGCGCTGATCTCGGGCATCGAACTCGCCGACGGGCCCGCGAAAGTCGAATCGCTCGAGGATGGCGGCGG
Organism: uncultured beta proteobacterium; assembly: GCA_963726775.1. Taxonomy (GTDB): domain Bacteria; phylum Pseudomonadota; class Gammaproteobacteria; order Burkholderiales; family Casimicrobiaceae; genus CAIWHR01. The sequence goes on along the minus strand of CAVSDL010000009.1, from coordinate 395,162 downwards.
CGAAGGCTCCAACCATTGGTATCACATCGTGATCAACGAAGGTCGCAATCGTGAAGTGCGACGCCTTTTCGAGGCCCTTGGACTCACGGTGAGCCGTTTGATCCGCACGCGTTACGGCACCGTGGCGATGCCTTCCCGCGTGAAGCGTGGCCAGACCCTCGAGCTTGCGACCGAGGAGGTCGGACCCGTGCTCGTTGCGGCCGGAATGCGCTCTGCCGGTGCGGAACGCGACAATCAGGGGCAAGCACCCGGAGGCCGGCCGCAGGGCAAGGGTCCGCGCCCGCCGGGTCATGGCCATCGCGGGCCGAAAGGCGGGCCGCGGCGCTCAGGCAACGCGACCACGATTGTTGACGACGACGCGCCGCAGGATCCCGACGCGATTGAACCGGGCAACAGCGCGCTCGGCGATCCGACGCATGGCAACCGTTCCGTCGGAAGCTTTTTCGGCAAGGGCCACGGTCGTCCGCACGGTCGCGGACACGGCAACGGTGGCCCGAAGCATGGCCAGGCACAAGAGCGCGCGCACGGCGCCGGCTATCGCGGGCCTGGCGGGCAAGGGCGGCCCCAGCATGGCAAGTCGCACCATGCGGGATCGCAGGGACAGCGAGGCCCGTCGTCGCCAATCGTCATGACCACGTTGACGATTCCCGGTGGGGTGCCGGAGGGCCTGCCAGGCACCAACGGGCCGCGGCCAAAGGGCGAACATCGACCGGCGGGCCCGCACCGACCCAAGGGGCCGCCAGGCGGGGGCGGCGGCAAAGGTAATCCGCGCGGTCGCGGGAATCAGCCGCGCCGCGGGCCCCGGCCGCAAGGATCATCCAGCGAATCGCCCGGCAACGAAGCGCCGCGCGCGGTCGAGCCGACGCCGGTCGACGACGACATCGGCAACCGTTAGTCCAGGAAAAGGTCGGGCAGCAACGGCACGCCCGGCTTGACCGCGTAGCGTCCGAAGTCCGTGACGCCGGCGGCGACCAGTACGTCCTCGTCGAGGAAAAAATTGCCCGTGGTCGATTGCGCATTGCGCGTCAGCACTGCGTAGGCGGCATCCGCCACGATCTCCGGCCGGCGCATCCGCTGGAGTTGATCGGCGGCACCGGGGATCATCGCCACGGCGGCTGTCGCGATCACCGAGCGCGGCCACAACGCGTTGACGCCGATCCCATCGGCGCGGAATTCCTCGGCCATTCCCAGCACGCACATGCTCATCCCGTATTTCGCCATCGTGTAAGCGACGTGGTCCCGGAACCACTTCGGGTCGAGGTTCGGCGGCGGGGCCAGCGTCAGAATGTGCGGATTGCGGCCGGCGCCCGCTGATTTCCGCAGATGCGGCAGGCAAGCCTGCGCGCAGAGGAAGGTGCCGCGAACGTTGACGCCGAACATCAGGTCGAAACGCTTCATCGGTGTCGCGTCGGTGCCGGTCAGGCTGATCGCGCTCGCGTTGTTGACGAGGATGTCGATGCCTCCGAACGCCGCGACGGTCGCGTCCACGGCGGCGTGCACCGCGGCTTCGTCGCGGATATCGCATGCGATCGGCAAGGCCTTGCCGCCGGCATTCTCAATTTCCGCCGCGGCCGAATGAATGGTCCCGGGCAGTTTCGGGTGCGGTTCGGTGGTCTTCGCGGCGATCGCCACGTTGGCGCCATCGCGTGCGGCGCGGATCGCGATCGCGAGACCGATTCCGCGCGACCCGCCGGAAATGAAGAGTGTCCTGCCCTCGAGATCGGGCATCAGCAGGCTCCCGGGAACGGGATCGAAGCGGCCGCGCCGCGCGTCATTCGCGTCCGAATTGCGGCGGTCGTTTCGCGAGAAAGGCTTCGATGCCTTCGACAAAATCGGTGGTGGCCGCACATTGGGCGAAGCTCTCCGCCTCGGCCCGCAATTGTTCCGACAGCGTTCGCCCGAGCGACTCGTTGACGAGCCGCTTGCCACTGGCGATCGCCGCCGCGGGCCCGGTGATCAGCGCCTGCACGATCGCCGCAGTCGCGACGTCGAGGTCCGCCGCCGGAACGACGCGATTGACGAGCCCGAGGCGCAGCGCTTCCTGCGCATCGAATCGCTCGCCCAGCAACACGATTTCCATCGCTTTCCTGACTCCGACGATGCGCGGCAACGTATGCGAGAGGCCGCCATCCGGGGTCAGCGCGATATGCCGGTAGGCGGAGGTGAAATACGCGCTGTCGGCGGCGATGGCGAGATCGCAGGCGCACATCAGCGACAGCCCGAAGCCCGCGACGGCGCCATGCACGCTGGCGACGACCGGCGGGCGCATCCTCCGGAAATTCTCGATCGCCGCGTGGAGGCGCCCGATGAGATCGGCGAAGCCTGCCTGCCGCTCGGCGGGAGGACGCGGCAACGACTCGGCGAAGGTGCGGAGATCGCCGCCCGCCATGAAATGCCGGCCCGCGCCCTTCAACACGACGCAGCGCAACGAGCCATCCGCGGCCAGTGCAGACGTATGCCGCACCAGTGCCTCCATCATCGCCACATCCAGCGTGTTGAGGGCGTCCGGGCGGTTCAGCGTCAACGTCGCGACGGAGGCTTGGCGCGAGAGCAGGATCGGATCGCTCATGGTGAGGGCGGGACAGACGTGGGAAGTGAGCGCCGAAAGCGGAATCCGAACGGCGGATGGCGCGAAAAGTCTAACACGCAGTGGCCATCGAACGAACGCCCGCGGGCATCGAGCGCCGTGGCCGGGAGGTGCAGAAGAAGGGTGTTCGACGAACGGCATCGGGAAGTGCGCGGGCCCCGCCGTTTCACTTGCCCGACGCTTCATCGTCCTTGAACGGGCTCGCCGCCTCGAGCTCGTCAACCGTGTGCGCGACGTCGATCCGCTCGCGAGCGCAGAAGTCGGCGATCGCCGCGGCGAAATCGGGGTCGGCGATCGCGTGCGCCGAACACGTGGTGACCGGGAGCAGCCCGCGCGCGAGCTTGTGAATCCCCTGGGCGCCGCCTTCGAAGCGCGCGATGCGCCGCTCGATGCAGAATTCGATCGCCTGGTAGTAGCAGGCCTCGAAATGCAGGCCGGGCACGAACGCGGTTGTTCCCCAGTAACGCCCCCACAAGGCCTTGGCATCGAACACGTCGAGCGCCGCGCAGAGCGGCACGCCGTCGCGCCAGCCGAGAACGAGCAGCAGGTTATCCGGCATCGTCTCGCCGATGCGCTCGAAAAAATCCGGCGCCAGGTACGGCGTCGAGTGATGCGCACGATAGGTGCCCTCGTAACAGCGGTAGAAGAACGACCAGTCGTCGCGGGTGATGTCCCTCCCGGTCTTGCGGGTAAACGTGACGCCGGCCTCGGCGAGCTTGCGCCGTTCCTGTTTCACCTTCTTGCGCTTGTCGTGGTTGAACGTCGCGAGAAATTCGGCGAAATCAGCGTAGCCCGGGTTCACCCAGTGGAACTGCAGGCCATGGCGGACGATCATGCCGGCGCGCGCGCAGACGGCGGCCTCGCCGGCCGTCGGGAACAGGACGTGCAGCGACGAGTAGGGCGCGGCGCCACCGTCGCGCGGGGCTTCGAGGAGGCCGAGCGCGCCGGCGAGCAGCGCGGACCGCGTGCGATCGTCACTGGCGAGCAGCCGCGATCCCGGTGTCGGCGTGAACGGGATTGCGGCGATCAGTTTCGGATAATAGCGGTGCCCGTAGCGGCGGAAGGCGTCCGCCCACGCCCAGTCGAAAACGTATTCGCCATAGGAATGTGCCTTGCCGTAGAGCGGGAGCGCGCCGACCAGTGCATTGCCGCCCCAGGCCGTGAGGTAGCGGGGGCGCCAGCCCGTCGCCGGTGCAGCGCAACCGGTCTCGTGGAGCGCCGACAGAAAGGCGTGCGACAGCAACGGTTCGACACCTGGCAGAGCGTTCCAGGCGGCGGCCGGAATTGCCGCCAGCGCGACGTCGTCGCGAACGACGATCGGCGATTCGTTTGCAGCGGACGTTCGTGCGATTGGCGGCATATCCATCGGAAAGACGGGAATTCTCGCGTGTGCGCAGCGCGCCGGCAAGCCGGCGACCACGAAGGGTCGAGCGTGGAGCGATCCGAGAGCCACGGATGTTAAAATTGCGGCCATGCAGATCGCGGTGGCGCAGCTCGATCAGGTCATCGGCGATCTTGCCGGCAACGGCGCTGCCATCCTGGGTGCCGTCGCCGAAGCCGAACGCGCGGGGGCGCGGCTGGTCATCACACCCGAATTGTCGCTCCCGGGGTATCCGCCCGAAGATCTGCTGCTGCGGCCGGCATTTCTCGACGCCTGCGCCCGGGAGCTCACCGCCCTTGCCGAGCGGGTGACGGGGACGACGGTTGTCGTTGGCTTCCCCGAACGGGACGGCGGCCGTTGCTACAACGCGCTGGCCGTGCTCCGCGACGGACGCGTGGCGCAGATCTACCGCAAGCAGTGTCTTCCGAATTACACGGTCTTCGACGAGGAGCGCTATTTCGTGAAGGGCGACGCCCCCTGCGTCATCGATGTCGATGGCGTGGCGTGCGGCCTCCTTGTGTGTGAGGACGTCTGGTTCCCCGAGCCGGCGCGGCAGGCCAAGGCAGCGGGCGCGAAGCTCATCGTCGTCGCCAATGGATCGCCCTACCATACGCATCAGCAGGCGCTCCGGCGGGAGCAAGTCGGCGCCCGCGCTCGCGATACCGGTCTGCCGATCCTCTATGTGAATCGCGTCGGCGGGCAGGATGAGCTCGTTTTCGACGGCGCGTCGTTCGTGATGGATGGGAGCGGCGAAGTCATCCAGCAACTGCCCGCATGGCACGAGACGCTCGCGCTCGTTGCGCTGGAAAATGGCGCGCCGAAGCCCGTGCGCGGTTCGCTCGACGCACGGCTCGAGCCGCACGTCTACGAGGCGCTGGTGATGGGGGTTCGCGATTACGTCGGCAAGAACGATTTCCCCGGCGTGCTGCTCGGGCTATCCGGCGGCGTCGACTCGGCGCTGGTCCTTGCCGTCGCCGTCGATGCCCTTGGCCGTGACCGGGTGCGCGCCGTGATGCTGCCCTCGCCGTACACGCGGCCGATCAGCCTGGAGGACGCGCGAGCCATGGCGGGTATTCTCGGCGTCCGCTACGACGAAATCCCGATCGCGCCCGTTTTCGACGCGTTTCTCGGCGCGCTCGCCGCCGATTTCCGCGGCCTGCCGGCAGACGCCGCGGAGGAAAACGTCCAGGCAAGGATTCGCGGCACGCTGCTGATGGCGTTGTCGAACAAGTTCGGATCCATCGTGCTGACCACCGGCAACAAGTCCGAGATGGCGGTCGGTTACGCGACGCTCTACGGCGACATGGCGGGCGGTTTTGCCGTGCTGAAGGACATCAGCAAGACGCTCGTCTACCGCCTGTGCCACTACCGGAACCGGCTCGGCCGCGTGATTCCCGAGCGAATTATCACCCGTGCGCCGTCGGCCGAACTCAAGCCCGATCAGGTCGACCAGGACTCGCTGCCACCGTATGACGCGCTCGACGGTATTCTCGAGGCGTACGTCGAACAGGACAGAAGCCCCGCCGAAATGGTCGCCATGGGCTTCGAGCCGGAGCACGTGCGCAGGATCGTCCGCCTGATCAAGATCAACGAATACAAACGGCGGCAGGCGGCCGTCGGCATCCGCATCACGCCGCGCGGCTTCGGCAAGGACTGGCGTTACCCCATCACATCGTCATGGACGGAGTGGAACGCCATCGCCGCGCCGCCGGCGCTCCCTTAGTCACTTCGCGAAACCCTGAGCGAGGCTTGCAGGTCATCCGTGACGCTCGCCCATCAGGTCGATTGACCCGGCACGCGCCCGGGTCCGCAATGGCCGGCGATGAGACCGCCGCCGCGCCTGCGTCTCGAACCGTGTCCGTCGCGCCTCGCCTGCGCGCTGATTCCTGTGGCGTGTCTGATGATGGTGGCGCTGGTCTTGATGCTGTCGTTGCCGATCTGGGCTGCCGGCGGATGCCTGGCGGCGATCGCCGGAGTCACCGTCCGCGGGTTCTGGCGCTGCACCGGCCGGGGTCTTCCCGCACTGCTGCACATCGGCGCCGACCGGCGAATCACGGCGACCGGGCGTGACGGGCACTCGCGCGACGGCGTCATCCTCGACGATTCGTATGTCGGCGCGCAGCTCACGATCATCGTCTGGCGCCCCGATCGCGCGCGCGCGTGGGTACCTTCGCCGTCGATCATGATCCTGCCCGACATGCTGCCGCCCGAAGATTTTCGGCAGCTGCGGGTATGGCTTCGCTACGGACGGCCCGTCGTCGACGATGCGACGAGCGGCGCCGATGCCGGTTGACCCCTTAGCCACGCCTGCGCATCGATACGCACGCCGCTTTCGGACTTCGGCTGCCCGCCGAGAAGATGCAGGTACAGCGGCACCAGCGTAGCGGGCTCCGGCAATGTGGTCTTGTCTTCGGCGGGATGCGAAAGCGTGCGCAGCGGAGAATGCATCGGCCCCGGCACAATTGCGTTGATGCGCAGGCTGGAGCGGTTCTCCCACTCGTCGGCGAGCGTCGTCGCAAGTGCCGACAAGGCGGCCTTCGACGCCGCGTACGCGCCCCAGAACGCGCGAGGATCGCCGCCGCGCGAGTCGAGCGTAAACACGACGCTGGCGTCCGCTGCGGCGGCGAGCAGCGGCAGCGTCGAACGCGTCAATGCCATGGCGGCCGCCACGTTGATGCGCAGCGCTTTCTGCCATGCATCGAACGCCTGGTGCTCGATCGAACCGAGCGAGCCCAGATAGGCCGCGGTATGCACGAGACCGTCGAGCCGACCCAACTGCGCCTGCAGCGCGCCGGCGACGTTGCCGAAATCTTCAGCCGATGCCGTCGCGAGGTCGAGGGGCAAAATCGTAGGCTGCGGAAACGCCGCGGCGACAATCTCGTCGTAGAGCGCCTCGAGCTTGCGCACGACGCGCCCATGCAGCACGACGGTCGCGCCGCGCGCCGCGCACGCCAGCGCGAGCGGCCGGCCGAGACCGCCCGTCGCGCCGGTGATCATGATCACGCGGCCCGCAAGATCGACGGCGGGCGGAACGGCGGGGGCGGGGAGTGGCATGGAAGATTCGAATGCCGGGCGTCGATCGGCCGCTGTCGGTCGCTGTGGAAGTGGAAGCAACCGACGTGGGCGACAAGAGAACCGACGTAAGTCTTTGGCGGCCGCGATGATAGCCCATCGCGCCCACTTTACCGTGCAGAGCGTGCCCTTGGGAGCGGCAGATTCGCCGCCGGTTCCTCTTTGCATTTGGTTGCCCCCGGATCCCGCCGCAGGCCGCGATGCGCGCTCCCTGTCGACCGGGGCTCGGTTTGCCAAGGAGAGGTCGGCGCCGTATAATTTCCGATTGGCCGCGGGGGTATAGCTCAGCTGGGAGAGCGCTTGCATGGCATGCAAGAGGTCAGCGGTTCGATCCCGCTTACCTCCACCACTGCTCAAAAGGTGGCCTCGTCTCGCGGGGCCACCATCGTTCCGGGTCCCCATCGTCTAGAGGCCTAGGACATCACCCTTTCACGGTGAGTACGGGGGTTCGAATCCCCCTGGGGACGCCAGTTATACCCGGTTCTGGGTATATTCCAAGAAAGGTTAGCGCGCGAGCTTCGCGTTCGTGCGATCGGCTGCCTTCGCGCGTCCACTTCCGCTTTCGACCAATTTCGCCAGGTCAATCTCACGCTCGAAATTGCCGGCGAGTGGTGATCGATGGACTGGTCCAGCGGCCGCGAGCGGATCGGCGGTCGTTTCGCCTATTTCTTCGTGCAGCCTTGGTTATTCTTGCCCTTGGCGCAAACGGTGCCATTGGGGCCTTCGGCCACGCCCATGCCATTCTTGGTTTTGGCTTCTCCGCCCCGCGCGGTCTTGGTGGTGGTCACGCCATTCTGATTCGTCTGTGCCACGGCAGCATTGCCCGTCCTGGGATTTGCGGCGGCCTTCGTGCCTGTGCTGCTTTGCACGGTCGTTACTCCGCCTGGATTCTTTTGGGCGGTAGTGACGGTGCCCGTGTTGGGGTTGACCGCCACGGCCTTCTCGCCATTGCTGCAAACGGTCTTGCCACGAGCGTTGGTCACGCAATCTGCCGCCGATGCCACTGACGCAAACGACATGAGCGCCATCATCAACACTATCTTCATTTGCATCTCCATAAATTCCTCAATGCGAATCCATCAACGACGATTGCAAGGAACTCCGTTGGGCTTCCCCATAGTAGCCTACCCTCGCACCGCAGCCCGCGTTTGTGCTGAGTCAACGGCGGTCCATTGCCTTTCGGATTTGGAAAGTCCCGGCAGCCCTACAGCGGCCCTTTACGCCTGTATGGCCGACGTGCCTGAGTCCGCGTGCCGCTCGGACGGCACCGGAAAATCAGGGTCAGACTCGATTTACGGATTTGGACATGGCGATCAAGTTCGAGTCTGACCCCATTTCTCTGTGGCCATCAAAGTTGTCGCTGTACTGGCCAGCGAAGGGGCCGTGTATGACGTTGTCCGCGGTAAACTTCTTCGCAGCCATGATGCGAACCTCCGTTAAGGTTGCGTTGTGGTTAGGCGGCCGGGGCGTTTGCGCGCTCCGGTTCGCCGATCAAGCGGCTTGCAGTCGCCGCTTATCCAGGGGACGGACGCCAGCCGCCCGCTCCGGGTCTTGATCGAGCTCCCACAGGTCGCGGGCGACTTGCATCCGCACCCAGATATCAGGCGTGGTGCGTAGCAGCTTGGCGATGCGCGCCGCCATATCCGCCGACAGGGCGCGCCGCTCGTGAAGCAGATCGGAGACGGTGACGCGCGACACGCCCAACCGGTCGGCGAATTCGGTCTGCGTCATCTTCAACGCCGGCAAGACGTCCAGGCGCAGCATGGCGCCAGGGTGCGTTGGGGGCCGCTGCGGGCTGCGTAGGCTTCGCATTTAGTGGTAGTCCTCCAAGTCGACGTTGATGGCAAATTCGCCATCGAACGCAAAAGTGATCCGAAAATTGCCGCTCACCGTGACGCTGTAGCTGTCGTCGCGTTGGCCTTTGAGCCGATGGAAGCGAAAACCAGGCAGGTTCATGTCCTCCGGCTTCGTGGCAGCGTCCAGGGCATCCAGGATACGGGTGATCCTTTCCGTATGTGCGGGGCAGCCGCGGCGGTCGTCACGCCGAAAGTAGCGCTCCAGCCCCTTGTGCTTGAAGCCCCGGATCATGCTTGGCCAGCCATCATGCCGGACATTACACCGTAATGGCGAAGATTACAACCACGCGCCTTGCTGGCGTTCACGAGCGCGGGTTTCGGCTTACGTCCGCGAGCCTTGCGACCGCTGGCTTCGGCGCGTTCGGCGTTATGGGGAATTTCCGCATTGACTCGCATCGCCGTGACGGTCTTGTGATTCACCTTCGCCTTCTTCGCGATGCTGCGGTCAGATTGCAACCATGCCAGAATGTGAGTGTTCCGTTAAGCAATGACCACTGACCCGAACCGGCGTGTTGTGGATCAGAAAATCAGGGCCAGACTCGATTTGCGGACTTGGACATGGCCATCAAATTCGAGTCTGACCCCATTTTTCGTGCAGGTTCCAGCGACGCGCCGACAGCCAACGCATGAGCCCTGAGCACAGGCGACTGACGCATGCGCTGCTGCTCTCGCTGCTGATGCACGCGTTGCTGTTGAGCCTGACCTTCGGTGGCCAGGGACTTGGGCTCCCGGGCTTCGGCTTCCCCTGGCAGGATCGACGGATCGAGGCACCCGATCTGCGCGTCGTAGTCGTTCCGGCGCCGGTCACTGCCGTGGAGCCGGCGGTCACGCCGGTCGTCGAGCCGTTGCAGCAGGCATGGGTCGAGCAGCCTGTTGCCAGTGGGTCGGCGCTGACGCCATCCGTGTCCCGTGTCCCGACCCCGCGGCGGGCTGCAGCCGTGATCATGCCGGAGGCCAATCCGGGGGCAGAGGCCAATCCAACGACAGACGCCACGACCGGTGCGGCCCCTGCGCAAATGCCTTTGCGCGCCGATCGGCCCGATGACACGGCGCCCCCGCCAATCCCCACGCCGACCGTGATCGCCGTGCCGCGAACCGACGAGGCGACGTTGGTAGTGCCCGCCACTCCAGCGATGCCAACGCCCGTCATCGCGGCAGCGCCAAGCGGCTCGAGCCCGGAGACCGCAATGCTGTCGCTTCGAGATGCTGGCGATGCAGCGCGGGCGCGAATCGACCAAGAGACGGGGGAGCGGGCCGTTGAACTTGCCAAGCTCGATCCTTCCACGCAGGAGGGGCAACGGCAGGCGGAGCAGCTGGAGGCGGCGCGGCAGGACGCCGCCCGTCAGGAAGCGGCGCGGGCCGAGAACGCGCGGCTGGAGGCCGAACGCCAGGAGGCCGCGCGGCGGGCAGCAGATCTGCAAGAGGCAGCGCGACAAGTGGCGGCACGGCAGGAGGCAGAACGCCGGGAGGCGGCACGGCGGGAAGCAGACCTGCTAGAGGCGGCGCGACAAGTGGCGGCGCGGCAGGAGGCAGAACGCCGGGAGGCGGCACGCCAGCAGGCGGAACGGCAGGAGGCGGCACGACAGCAGGCAGAACGCCAGGAGGCGGCACGCCAGCAGGCAGAACGCCAGGAGGCCGCACAGGTCGAGGCCGCACAGGCCGAAGTTGCGCAAGAGGCGGCCGCAAGACGGGAAGCGGCGCTTCGGGCGATAGGACGACAGCTGGACGAGGAGGCCGCCCGGCGTGAAACCGCAACGGCTGCAACGCGCCTGTCACCCTCGTCGAGCAGCTTACGTCGATACAGGCTCTTCGGTCGTACTGACCCCAACGCCGAACTCATCCTGTACGCGGAAGCCTGGGCCAGGAAGATCCAGTTGAACATGACGTTCGACATGGTCCGCGAAGCGGTGAAGCAGCCTCACGCCGATCCTCTCGTGACGGTGGCCATTCGTAGCGACGGCTCGGTGGAGTCGGTGACCTTCGTTCAATCCAGCGGCGTGGCGGCCCTCGACGAAGCGATACGACGCGTCGTGCACAGCCAGACGCCCTACGAGGTGTTCCCGCCGGGCCTGGCCCGCGAGTTCGACGTGATCGAGATCCGCCGAACCTGGTACTTCGACGTGGCGATCCGGCTGTACTGATGAGACAGTGACGGGCGTCAGGCGATTCTCGACGCGTTGGCCTGGGCGCCCAATCCGTTCCCCCAAGTTGGATCGCCATCATGATCAATGAGGTGAATGCCGCACGGCGCAGCTACTCACGAACTCCGGTCGGGCCCAGGCTCCGATTGTCGGCAGGTTTTACATCTCAGCGAGCCCGCGCACGCAGCGTATTTTTAAGCCATTGAATTGCCAGACGATTCGCTTCAAGGCACAAATCCTGCTCGGATGAACCGTAGGGTCGTTATGAATAATCGGTCGCTTTGCCAGAGAAGCCGATTCATTCTATTAGCCATCAAGAAATATGGCCTTATGACCGCGGGCGTGACAAATGCCGCAGCGGAAATTGGGCGACCCAGGAAACCTAACGATCAGCTTTCGGCCGGGAGAAAACAAATGAGTCAAACCAGCCTACCCTTCAAGGCAGTGTTTCGTGCTGTGGCTATGGGTCTGGGTCTGGCCACTCTTGCGTGGTCGTCCACAGGCAGCGGGGCTGTCATCATCACGTTTACAGATGCCACGGCGTGGGCGGCTGCGGCTGGCGCGCCCATCGCTCTGGAAGATTTCACCGATGCGACTCTGGTCCCGGGTCTATCGGTTGGTTTGGCGGGAGGCGGTTCGATTTCGGGCGGAATGATCAGTAGTTCTCTAGCCGTTTTCGGTCTGTGCATCAATGGCGGAACGAACTGCCCGCCCACGACCATGTTTGGTTTTTCTCCAGGGACTACTGCGTTTGGCGCCGACTGGGATCTGGCTCCTGGTGGCGCCGGATCCGGGATCGACTTCTCGGTCGCATTGACAGCAGGCGCGAGTCCGCAATTTGTTTCCGGGTTTGTTAATCCCGCTAGCGGTGGTACGTTCAGCGGCTTCTTTGGATTTGTATCCGACGTCAGCTTCACGTCCATCAGTCTTGGCTCGGGATTCACCGGCAACGGTGAAACATTCGATGCCGACAATGTGCGATTTCGCACGGTTGGAGACAACGGCGGAGGAGGCGGCACCGCTCCCGAACCTGCAACGCTCGTCCTCGTCGGCGCTGCGCTCGCCGGGCTTGGCTGGAGCAAGCGCCGGAAGTCGTAGCGAACATTCCGCACTCCCGTTCGCGAACAGGGAGTGTTCGGTATCCAGGTCAGGCTAAACAGCCCCGATCGCCGTGCAGGCTATCGGGGCTTTCTTCGTTCCGGGGCATTCGACCGGATAATTGCGTGGCGCAATCGAAGGCCGGCAGCGCGCGCTGACGGGTTGGGTCTGGCAGTGTCCTTCGGATTGCCGATGAAGGAGGCGACGTCACCCGGGATCCGAAGCCGCCTCGAGCATCGGTTGTCGCAAGGACCGGTCCTAGAAATCGCAGCGTAATTCCGAATAGACGCGATCGCGGTCGTTGTATCGTCCGAAGTAGCCGTCGCTGGGTCCCGTGAAGATATCGACACCGAGGCTCAGCGCCGCGTTTTTCGTGGCGTTCCAGGTGAGGCGCGGACGGATGAGGCCGCCGGCATCGTTGAAGTTCTGTATCCACAGGATCTCTGCATCGAACGCCGGGGTCAGTTTGGTCGAGAGGAAGACGCTCGCGCCAAAGCCGTCGCTCTTGATGGCGATGTCGGCGCCGCCGCCATCGTAATAGACGCGCTGGAACCCCTGAATGTTGAGGCGGGTGTCGCGAGGCAGCGGAAACTCGACGCTCAGGATGTAATCGAGCGTCGAACGCTGCTCCACTCCCTGCGGCGCCGAAAGGTTCGTCACGCTGTAGCCCTGGCCTTTTGCGTAGACCGCCTCGCCACGCAGCACCATCTCGCCGAGGTCCTTGGTTACCGTGCCGCCCGCCTGCCAGATCCGATCGTATCGCGGTTGATACACGAAGGGTTGACCGGGGGTGCTCGATGGCACCCGGTAGAAAGTCGGTTGCGAGCTGAGGCTGCGGTAATAGAACGCCGCAAGGTCCCACCCCGAGACGAGGGTGTTCGCGCGAGCACCGTAATTCGAATTGCTGAGCGAGCGGTTCGGTCGCTGCGGATCCTGAAACAGAGCGGCGACACTGGACGGCGTCGGCGAAGGCAACGGCGCCGGGTAGAAATCGGCTCCCGGCTTGCCGATCCGGTCGAACATGGGAATCGGAATCCACACGAACTCCACGTGCGAGTCTCCGGCAAAGTATTCCGCGCGCGCTGCCCCCTGCGGAATGCGCATGACGCTGAAGCTCGGCAACAGAAAGTCGCGCATATCGCGAGCCGAGACGACGTCGGCGAAGAACAGCCCGACGACTTCGCCCCAGACGATCTGTTGCGCGCCAATGCGGAAGTCCCAGGATCCGGCCGAGAAGTCGAGGTAATTCTCGCCCCAGATGGCGCTCAAACGCTCATTCTTCTTGACGGGATCGAGATAGAAATTGGATGTCGCATAAACGAGGTCTCCGTCGACTCGGCCGCTCAGCTTCCACTTCACGCTTTCCGCGATTTGGCCCTGCGCGCCCACCGTGAAACGCCCGACCCCACGCGACCAGTGCGCCGGCTGCGCGTACGTGTATGCAGCGAGACCCTCGAACGAGCCGCTCACCTTCACGCCGGATTTTTCGCCGGTTGCGGTGTCGGCGCCGAAGACCGCTTCTTTCGACATCAGGCCGGACTCCGCTGCCGCCAAGCGGAACCACGGGACCTCCGCTGGCGGGTTGGCAATCGGCTGCGCCATAACGGCGCCTGCCACCCCTGCCAGAAGGATCGTTCCGGCGGCCAGGATGCCGATAGGGATCATTCCGCTGCCTCCTCCAGATTGTCGGCCCGAGAATCTCCGGCCGGTCGCCCTTCGTTGACCAGAATCCAGCGATCAGCGGTCCTCATCCCCAGCCGACGGATCCGGCCGTCATCGATCCGCACCAGGCGATCGGCCTTCGCGATCACCTTGTTGTCGTGCGTCGAGAATACGAACGTCGTGTGGAACGACCGGTTGATCTGCTTCATGAGCTCGAGAATTCCGGCGCCCGTACGGCTATCGAGGTTCGCCGTGGGCTCGTCCGCGAGAATGATCTTCGGCTGCGTCGCCAGAGCCCGCGCAATGGCGACCCGCTGGCGCTGTCCGCCGCTCAGCTCCGATGGCCGATGGTGCGCAAACTTGCCGAGCTCGACGACATCGAGGAACCGGGCGACGCGCTGGCGGCGTTCTTTGCCGCCGATCTCCTTGAACTGCAGGAGCGGGTACTCGACGTTCTCCTCGGCGGACAATACCGGAAGCAGGTTGAATGTCTGAAAGATGAAGCCGATGGTGCGCGCCCGCAAATCGGCAAGTTCGTCCGGAGTGCGGCCCGACGTGTCGCGGCCGTCGATGAAGATCTTGCCGGTGGTCGGCGTGTCGATGCAGCCGATGAGATTGAGGAGCGTGGACTTGCCGCTGCCCGAGGGGCCCGCGATCGCGAGAAACACGCTTTCCTCGATGCTCAAGTTGACCCCTTGGAGCGCCGGAACCACCTGGTTCCCGAGGCGATATTGCTTCGATACGTTTTCGACGCGGATCAGGGACATCGAAGAGCGACGGATCGAGGCGCGGTAGCTATACTATCGAGTGTGTGGATCGCGATTGCTAGGTTATAGCGTTTTGACTTCCCGCGCAAAAATGTCGGCACGCATCGTGGTCGCTCGCTCCATTGCACTGGCTGTCGCGCTCGCCCTGCCGGTACCCGGCAATGCCGACGAGAGCCCGCCTGCCGGCGACGACGCGCTGGCGGTATCGATCGTGCAGAAAGCCGACCAGGTCCGCTTTCCGGCGGAGGGCTTCGAGGTCGGTATCACCGTCAGCACGACCGTCCCGGGCGAACCCATCGACGCCAGGAAGTACCGCGTTCTTTCGAAGGGCAATGAAAACACCGTGGTGATGACTACCGAGCCCGCCTCGGAACGCGGTCAGATCATGCTCATGAAAGGCCACGACCTCTGGATCTTCCTGCCTTCCGTTTCGCAACCGGTGCGGTTTCCCTTGGCGCAGCGCCTGACCGGCGCCGTCGCGAACGGCGACCTTGCGCGGGCCAATTTTTCCGGCGACTACAAGCCTCGCATTCTCAGGACCGAAAAGGTCGATGGCGAACCGATGTACGTTCTCGAGTTGATCGCCGTCGACCACGGCGTTACGTACCATCGAGTGCTTTACTGGGTTCGCCAGTCGAACCACTGGCCGCACAAGGCCGAGTTCTATTCGTTGTCCGATCGCCTGCTGAAGACCTGCCTGTATCAGAAATTCGAGCGGCAGGCGGGCCGCGTGCGCCCCACCCGCCTGGTTATGCAGGACGCGCTGCGCATGGACGAAGAGTCGGTGCTGGAGTATGCGGACATGCGATTGCGGGAACTGCCCGACAAGATTTTCACCAAAGACTACCTGAAGCGGCTCGAATAGTTTCCGCGCGAACCGGTTCAGTACCCGTTGATGTCACCTTGGGCGCCGAGATCGCGATGACGATGCCATTCGCGACGCCGGGTGGGGCGGCGGAACAGCGCGCCCCTTGCCGCATTTCCTGCTCTCCGGTCAGACGCTGTGACGAAGCGCCTCGGCAATCTCCATTCGACTTACCTTGCTTGCCGGCACGACAGACGCCAACACGGCCGCGACGATCCCGATTACGAACGCCAGAGCAATCGTAGCGGGGACGACGAGGATACGCGACGTGTAGCCCAGGTCAGCGTTGGGCGGTGGGGGCATCGGGATTCCGATTGCGGAAATCGCGACGGCAAGCGCTGTCCCGATGATCACGCCCAGCGCGCTGCCGATCAAGCCAAGCACCAATCCCTCTGCGACGACAAGGAAATAGACTCGCTGCGATCGGTTCCCGATGGCAAGCATGGTCCCAAACTCGCCGACTCGCTCGAAGACTCCCAGGTTGACCATGTTCGAGACGCTGAGCATCAGCATGATGAGGATGATGACGACCAGAAAACCGAATTGCTGCTCGTAGAGCGCTATGGTCTGCGTGTAGAAATCGTTGAGCTCTACCCACGTCTTGATTTCGAGTCCGGCGCCGGCAAGATTGGCTTGCAAGGCGGCGGCGACCCGATCCGTGTCCGGCGTTTTCTCGAGCGTAACCACCGCTGTATGCGCGCCGGTCGTCGCAAGGAGTTCCTGCGCAGCGGCCAGCGGGATGCGCACGACCCGGGCATCGTAATCCTTGGAGAAGGTCTGAAAAATGCCGACGACTTCGAGATCCAGCGAATTGGCAGCACCGCCCGCCGTGCTGACCAATAGCGTCACCGGATCGCCGGGCTTGAGATTGAGCGAGCGGGCGACGCCGTGGCCGATCATCGTCCCGTACTTGTCGCCTGCCTTGAGCTGTCGTCCGCCTGCCAGCGTGACGTAGCTGCCAAGTCGGGCTTCGCGATCGGGTTCAACGCCCTCACCGAGGATGGGCCAGTCGGAGCGGCCATTGTTCAAGAGTCCGGAAAAGCTGATGCGCAGCAGCACATCATCCACACCCGGCGTGCCGGCAAGGATCTTGCGGAGTGACTCGGGCCGATCGACAAGATATTTTTCGGGGCTCTGCGAGCCATGCGTCGAATAACCCTGTCGGCTCACCTGCAGATGCCCGGAATGAGAGTGGATCATCGACTCGCCGACTTCGACGATGGTGTCCTCGATGAATCCACCGCTGAGAATCAAGGCCACGACGCCAAAAACCACGGACGCGAGCGTCAGCGCGGTGCGACCCTTGTGCCGCGCGACGTTGCGCAATGCAAGTTTCAGGAGCGCGAGCACGGAAGCCGTCCTAGCGGTTGTGCCGGATGGCGTCGACGATCACCATGCGCGAGGCCTTCCAGGCCGGATAGAGGCTCGCCAGCGTGGTGGTGCCGACGGCAATGAGCATCGCTTCCATGACGATCGGCGTGCCGATCAGCACATTGGCGACGTAGCCGCGGGTGAGCCCCGGCGGCGGCGGCATCTCGATATGCAGCGCGCCCAGCGCGGCTCCGATCAGGAACGCCAGCGCGAGTCCGACGATCCCGCCCACTACGCCGATCGTAGCGCCTTCAATCAGAAACTGGCCCAGCAGAGTTCTGCGCTTCACACCCAACGCCATGGAGGTTCCGATCTCGCCGGTACGCTCCACCACGCTCATCATCATGGTATTGCCGATGCCCAGCAGGATGATCGCGGCGACGATGATGCGCACCACCTCCAGCTGCTCCCGCAACAGCGCGACCGCGCGAGTGTAGAAATCAGCGAGCTGATCCCAGGTTCGAACTTCGAACAATTTCGGGTCGAGCCGCTGGCGCAAGCCGGTCGCGACGTCTTGCGCATGGCGCGTGTCGTCCAGATAGATCAGCCAGGCATGTACGCCGTTCACTTTCAGCAACGCGCGCGCCATCCCGATCGTCACCAGCAGCGCGCTGTCGTCGTAGGCCTTGCTCACCGATGCGAAGACTCCTGCGACGCGGGCATCCAGCGCGTTGATGCCTCCCTTTGGCGTGTTTACGAGCAATACGACGTTGTCTCCCGCGCCAGCGCCGAGCAATGTGGCGAGCCCCCGCCCGAGCAGAACCTCGTTGCGATCGGAGGACTGAAGCTTGTTGCCCTGCAAAATGCGCAGCGAACGGTCCTCGGTCAGATCTTTCGCCGGGTCGAGTCCTTCGCCTGTGAACGAAACGGTTGTTTCGCCGCGACTGATGAGGCCGGTGAGCATCAGGCGCGGCGCCAGCGAGCGCAAATGGGGGACTTGGTCGGTCGACTTCGCGCCGGTGTCCGGCGCCAGCAGGTAGCGAAACGGATCGGACGTGCCGTACTCGTGAAAGCCGCGCCGGGTGATCTGGACGTGGGCGTATTGCGATTCGATCGTCGCTTCGCGGAAGTCGACGAACATCCACTCGGTGAAGCCGCTGGCCACGACCAACGCCGCGATGCCGAAGGCCACCGAGGACACGGCGATCAGCGAACGGCGGCGGTGCCGGAGCAGGTTGCGCGTCGCCATCCTGAAACCGGCGAACCAGCCCAATCCTTGCGAGCGGAAGCGCGCGAGGCCGGGAAGGAAGGGTCGCGACGCCGGCATCCCCCAATCTTGCCTGAACAGGGAGCAAAAAAAACCGCTTGGCGCGTGCCAAGCGGCTGTCGAACCCTATTGTCGCTTGCTGCTATGCCGTCTTGCGGCGACGGGTAGCCCACCCGGCCGCGACGATTCCCAGACCCAGCAGCGCGAGTGAACCTGGCTCTGGGATTGCCACGCCTTTGACCTGACCTGCGGAGGTCACGAGCCAACCGATGCTGGATGCGGCTCCGTTCACGTCATTGAACGTCACGTCCAGGAAGAGGTCGTGCGCTCCCCCGTTGGGGTCGATTAGCTTGTTCGTGTCGAACGTGGATTGCGCAGAGCCTCCGGTGATGTCCATGAACCCTTGGCCCGCACCCGCAAACCCCGCGTTGTTATAGGAGGTCACATAGGTCGACGTAGGGTCGCCGAAAAGCACTCCGGTGCCGAAGATGCCCGACAGGTACAGTCCGGTGGTCGGAATTCCCGGATACGTGGTCGCCGAGGTCCGTGCTGCAGCGCCCCCAGCCGGTGTGTAGTCCGTTGCGGACGTATAGAGTTCGAACTCTCCCCCGACGGCGAGTGCAGTCGTACTGCATCCCGTAATTCCGCAGGTGACCTCAACCGCCTGGTCGTCAAGCCCATGGAACATGCCAATCAGAAAACCATCCACGCCTCGGGTGAAAAGGATCGCTGCCGTGTTGATGTTTGTTATCGAAGAAACGGAAAAAATGCCCCATGTATCTTCGGACCCGATGCCGCCGACAGCTGGCGCGATCCCAACGACGGAGTCACACGCGGCTACCGAGCTACATTTGAGACCGGGACTGTTCCCGTAGCCGGTCGTACCGGCATCGTAGTTGTCGATCGTGAACTTGATATCGCCCGCAGTTATCACGAGTGCATTTGCCGAGCCCATCACCCCCAGCGCCAGCGCGAGGCCCGCGACGGCCGAATAGATTTTTCTCGTGATCATGTCAATTCCCTTCGGTGATTGGCCTCAAGGACCTTGCCTGAGCAAAAGCATTGGTCGTGCCAGCCCCGACTGTTTTTCATAGCTACATGATTATTAAGGATAATAATGTAAGTTGTCGACATCGATATGCGAGTGACGGGTATCAATTGTAAAAAAACTCGACAGCGCCTATCGCTTGTCTTCGCAAGGGCCACGGCCCCGAAGCTAATGGCCAAGCCTCTACTTGAAATCTGAGCCACGCCGCGCTGGCTCCGGCGGTGGCCCATCGTCCAGGAATCATCCCTGCCAATAGACGAACTTGCGCTCGTAGTCCAGGGTCCGACCGTACTGGAACTGATCGTAGGGGTGGCAGGCGACGGTTGGCGGTTCTCGCCCCGACAAGGAGGGCAATCCGGCCCGCAGCGCCGAGGCCATCTCGGCGGGACTCGCCTCGCTGTCACGGGTGAGCTGAACCTCCCAATGCAGCGCTTCCGCGCGTTGCGACAGGCGAAACGCGCCGCTCATCTGCCGGGCAACATCGCGACGTTGGTACAACGCGTCCTTGAAATTATCGACGTGCCATCCGGAAGGCAAGAAGTCCTTGGCGCGCCCATGGAGCGCGATGATGGGAAACGCCGAAGACTTGATTGACGGATTTCCGGCATCGAGTGTGGCTGCGAGCTTTGTCGGATCGATTCGTTGTGCCCGGTCGCCGGTCTTGTAACGCATGAGCGGAATCGGTGCGCGCCGGTCGAGCATGGTGACCAGAAGATCGCCCGTGCCATGCTGGTCAGGCGCGACAATCTCCACAAAAGTGCGTAACGGGTTGTATGCCAGAAATGTGGGGAGAGGGGCGGAAGGAACTGTCAGACCGAGCAGCTGCGATGGGGTATGGACGTCACGCAGGCAGGCCCGTCTCAGTGCGACCGTCTCCCGCGTTTCGTAGAACAGGTTGAGCCCCAGCTCGGCCACTCCCATCGAACTGCCTATGAAGCCGCCTCCGGTGGCGTCCGGACTTATGTGAAGCGTCGTGGCCAGGTAGTCGCGATAGGATTCCGGGAACGTTTCTTCGCCGATGATGGCGTTCATCCGGTGACGACTCCAGTCTGTTCCGTGAACCTCCGAGAAGTCGCAAAGACGCTTCAGAAAAAGCGGATCTCCACACAGGATGATCTGGTCGAACAGACTGCCAGACTGCTCGACGATCGCGCAGGCCATGTCTTCGCGAACACTGACGTTCGCCACGCACACCGCGTTGGACTGGAAAGTCACGCCCATCGGCAAACAGTTGATCAGGAGCGTGCGCCGGCGGTCGATGTCGAATGCCAGCTCCAGGCCGATATCGACCGTCCCCCGGGTCCTGTTCGCCTGAGCGCGCGTGGCGAGACCAAGCGCGAATCCGCCACCGCCGTGACCGGAACTTGTAAGTATCGACGCGATGTCGCGCGCGCGGACGTCTCGGGCAATCAGCTCGTCAAGCCGAAATCGAAGAAGCGTATTGGATTTTTCGAGGATCGGACAGCGCTTGACGAAATCCTCCAGCGCGCGAATCTCTCTCGGACTCACGCCCGCCTCGACGAGCAGCGTTCGATACGCAGGGGACTTCCTGGCCGCGCGGCGAAAGCAACGCAGCAACTTCCGGTGACTCAGCCGACCGAGCTCGTCCGGCGTGAATCGCGCAATCCGCGAACGAATGTAGCGCCTGGACAGCTTGGCAAGAGCCGCTCTCATCGGCACCGCGTCTGTTCACACCTCGGTGCGGAACCAGGCCAGCATCTGCGGACTGCTCTCCCCAAGCCTGCGCTCCAGTTCCCGAAGATCGGCCAGATAAGGAGTAACCGGACCGTAGTAGTCGGTTTCCATGCCGATGGGCGTGAACTCGAATTGGAGGCGAGTCAACGCGCGCGCCAACGGCCTTTCCATCGCGGCATACCAATAACGAATTCCCTTTTGCAGGCTGTACTGGTACATCTCGCGGTACAGTCCCAGCAGGATTTCCGGGCTGTTGGTGCGACGCTCGCCCGGCGCGCGCGGGATGGGCAGAACGATGGGACCGCCGGTCGTAAATTCTTCCGCTACGCCTGGCAGCGAATCCCCCGCGCGGCGGCGGTAGTCCTTGCGCACGACCAGCCGGGACACTTCGCCGGACTCTTCCCGCGGGGGAAGAACGATGTCTTCGAACAGCTTGTAACAGTGGTTTTCGAACGGAAAGGATTTCGAAAGCGGCGGATGGACGAGTCGCAGCGATCCCACGAGTTCGTTCCTGCGGCTGTGCGCCGTAAAATGGGCCGCTTCCTCGTCGTACTCGTCCGACTCGAGCCCATCCTGAAATTGCTTGGAATCGAGAAAACCGCGCTCGAGGCAGTAGACCTCGTAGCGAAGCGCGAAGATTTCGCGGTGCATTGCCAACGCCTCGCTAAACGACAGATGACCAAACGTGAAATGCGGGGTGAGCTGGTCTGGAGCCCCGTTCCCCTCTTTGATCGGCGGACGTATCCACGTGCGATCAACCTTTTCCGAGAACGCGCATGTCGCTTCCCACAACAACAGCCGCATGTGCTCATTCTTTGAAATGCGAACCGCACGGATTCATGAGAAAGTGCCGCCCGCTACCCCTACGTTGCGTCACGACAATGATCCGCGCACCGACACCGCAAGTACCTTTGCTACATTATCGACGCAGCCGCGCACGCAACGTCCGCGGTCACTCTGCCTTTGCGCCAGGTGATTTGCTTCGACGGAGCGCTACAACGTGACTGAGCGGTGTTTCTCGCAATGCCTCGTCGACAAGCTATTTCGGGCTCTGGTCGCGAGCCCTCGGCAGCCGTACGAATGCCGCGGCTGCCAACATGTCTGAAGTGAGGGCCTTTCCTAATCCATAAAGTATATATCTTTCAATGACCTCACGTCAAATTCGTGCTTCCTCCCATGGCGTTGGCGGCCAATTTTGGCGACAGGGATCTATCATCTTCCGCCAAGCCGATCCATTCTCACGCCGCTCCCGACAAGAAGTGATCGCGAATGATGGACGCTTGAGGCATCGGCAAAGCGGAAGTTCACGACACCGCGGCATTTGACGATCGCATCGATAATGAAAGCACTGCAGGAGGAACGCATCATGAATCGCCTGGTTACGTTGTTCATCGGTTCGCTGTTCGCAGGCCTCGTTCTTGCAACGGCCGTGGGTGCGAAGGCGGAAGAGATCGTGGTCAGCAACTACGGTGTTTCGGCCAACGGCATGCCGTTCGGGGTCGCGCTGGCCAAGGGCTATTTCAAGGACGAGGGACTCAACATCACCGGCCTCATCTCGTCGGCGGGTGGCGGGACTACGCTGCGCAACATGCTGGCCGGGGGCGGCGTGCCCTACGGCGAAGTGAACCCCGGCGTCGTCGTCTCCGCAGTCCTGGCGGGCGCGGACCTCAGGATCGTCAGCGACAACGTCCTGACCGTGGCCGAGTTCGTCTGGGCCGTGAAGCTCGATTCTCCCATCAAGACGATCAAGGACCTGAAGGGCAGGAAGATGGGCTACACGAACCCGCGTTCCACCAGCCAGGCGCTGGCGAACATGCTGCTGCAAGCGGCGGGTTACAAGCCCGAGGACGTCGAGCTCGTCAAGACGGGCGGATTCGGCGAAGGTGTCGCCGCGCTGGACGCAGGTCTCATCGACATCACGCCCATCACCGAGCCCCTCTGGTCAAAGGTCAAGAACAAGTACCGTGCCGTGGTCGTGGCAAGCGACGTGCTGCCGCCTCTCGACAACGTCGTGGGCGTGGCGACGGTGGAAATGATGGAGAAGCGCGGCGACTTCATACGTGCGGTGATCCGCGCGCGGCGCAAGGCGGTGCAGTTCATGAAGGAACATCCGGACGAGGCCGCCGATATCGTGGCCAAGCAATACAACATCGAGCCCGAAGTCGCGCGGAGCGCCGTGCGCAACCTGACGACGAGCACGACGAAAGGTGTGCCGTATTGGGGCGACGGCCAGATTTATCTCGACGGCTTGAAGCGCATGATCGAAGCCCAGCGTTCGGTCGGCGCGATCACCGGGGAAGTCGACTACACCAAGCTCGTCGATACGCGATTTCTGCCCGACGACATCAGGGCGATCAAGTAGTGTCAACGCACTGAGGCGGATCGTGCCGGATGACCAAACCGCCTTTCTCAGCCTGCGCAACGTCGGCAAAGTATTTCAGGCAGGTCAGCCGCCGGCGCCGCTGCATGCGCTGGGCCCGCTCGATCTCGAACTCCGCCGCGGCGAGTTTTTCGCCGTGGTGGGGCCGTCCGGCTGCGGCAAGTCGACGCTGCTCGAGCTGATCGCCGGGCTCACTCCGGCAACCGAAGGTTCGATCGAGTTCGAAGGGCGGCCGATCGCCGGCGAAGCACCGGACGGCATCGGCGTCGTATTCCAGGACGACGCCTCGCTCCCCTGGCTCAACGTCGTCGACAACGTCGCCTTTGGCCTGCGCCGCACGAACCTGGGCAGCGATGAAAAGAACGAGCGCGTGCGGAGCGTACTCGATCTCGTCGGCCTCTCCGAGTTCGCGACCAGCTACCCGGCGCAGCTATCGGGCGGCATGCGCCAGCGCGTGTGCATCGCGCGCACGCTGATCATGCAGCCGACGCTCATTCTCCTGGACGAACCGTTCGGGGCACTCGATCAGCAGACGCGATTGCTGATGGGCGACGAGTTGCTACGCATGTGGCGCCAGACGAAGGCGACCGTCTTTCTCATCACCCACGCGCTCGACGAGGCGACGATGCTCGCCGACCGCATCGCGGTGATGTCGGCTCGCCCCGGGCGGCTGATCGACATCGTCGAAACGCACTGGCCGCGCGAGCGCGACAGCCGAATTATCGAGAACAGCGGGTTCGGCGCGATCACCGCGCGCCTGTGGAAGTCGCTGCGCGAAGAGTCGCTGAAGACGATCGGCCGTGGCGCGGGCTCTGGGACGGCGGCCCGATGAGCCGCATCGCCTGGTACCGACTGCTCGTCGTCGCCGGCGCCGTCGCGCTGCTCGAGGTGTTGTGTCTTGCCGGCGTCATCGACAAGATCACCATGCAAGCGCCGCATCTGATCGCGCGCGATCTGTATCGCATGCTCGTTTCGGGCCGGATGAACGCCGCGATCGTGAAAACGCTGAGCAACACGCTGCTCGCCCTGCTGCTGGCGCTCGGCGTGGGCATCGTCGCCGGCGCATTTCTCCACCGCGCGCGGGCGCTGCGCGACACCCTCGATCCGCTGTTCGCGACCTACTATGCGGTGCCCGTGTTCGCCTTCTATCCGTTCTTCATCGTCGTCTTCGGGCTCGGCGACGTGCCGCAGATCCTGATCGCGTTCATGCTCGGCGTGGTCGCGGTGATCGTCAATACGCTCAACGGCCTCGACCGCGTTCCTGCAGTGTTGCTCAAGACCGCGCGCATTCTGCGACTTTCGCCGATTGACACGGCGCTGCGCATGACGCTGCCCGCGGCCGGGCCGCACATCGTGACTGGAGTGAAGCTCGCCGTCGCTTATGCCTTCATCGGCGTCATCGGCTCCGAGTTCATCATGTCGCGCGGCGGCATCGGTTACGAGATCAGCTTCGCGTACAACAGCTTCGACAATGCGACGATGTACCCGCTCATCGTGCTGATCCTGCTGGCGTCGGTCGCGATCAATGCCGTGCTCTCGGGCTGGGAGCACCGGTTGCTGGCAAGGCGAGGCATGCGATGAACGCTGCGCGCGGCCGCCCGAAGGAGGGCTCGCCCCGCCCGAAGGGAAGGCGCGCCGCGCCCAAGATGCCCAAGCGATTCGCGCTGGCGCGGGACGCGCAACGCGCTGGTGCTGATCGCGGCGCTTGTCGCGATCTGGCAGGGACTCTATCTTTGGGTCGGCGACGTGGCACTTGCGTCGCCGCTTGCGACGCTACGCTACACGGCGCGGCTCGTTACCGGCGAAACGTTTGCGATGCATCTATTCGACACAATGAACGCATTCGCGATCGCCTACGCGCTTTCCGTGGTGATGGGGCTCCTGGTCGGATTCTGGCTCGGCTTCGACCGGCTTTCGGGCGATACACTCGAGCCCATGATCGTCGCGTTGTACGCGATACCGAAGCTCACTTTGTATCCGATTCTGCTGCTGGCCTTCGGCCTCGGCGTGTCGGCCAAAGTGGCCTTCGGCGTGCTGCACGGCGTGATACCGATCATCCTGTTCACCCTCGCCGCGGTTCGCAATACGCGGCCGATCCTGATCAAGACCGGGCACGTACTCAAGCTCTCGCGTTCGCAGATGGTGCGCTGGATTCTGTTCCCGGCCGCCATTCCGGAGATCTTCACCGGCTTGCGCGTGGGATTCGCGCTGACACTGATCGGATCGCTGCTGGCCGAAATGTTCGCCTCGCAGCGCGGCCTGGGCTACCTCCTGATGACCGGCATCGGCCTGCACAACGTCGAACTCATCATGTCGGTGACGCTGATCATC
Organism: uncultured beta proteobacterium; assembly: GCA_963726775.1. Taxonomy (GTDB): domain Bacteria; phylum Pseudomonadota; class Gammaproteobacteria; order Burkholderiales; family Casimicrobiaceae; genus CAIWHR01. The sequence goes on along the minus strand of CAVSDL010000009.1, from coordinate 369,701 downwards.
ATCGTCTTCGCCGCTGCGGTCAGCTCGCTTCTGCTGCACATCGACCTTCGCCTGCATCGGCGGGTCTAATCAGCTTTACCGAACCGGGTGACAACCGCCGCAAGAGTGTTGTCGTTCCCGCGAACGCGGGGACGACGATCCCATTTGCGAATGTGTCACCCGTTTTCGCAATGATCAATTGGCAACGCATTTACGGCGCCATCGCGGCACCGGTGACGCGATTTCTCGCGAACGCGCCGGCGATGAAGCCGGAGGCTTTCATCTCCTCGATGAAATCGTACAGATACTTCGCGCCTGCCTCCCGGCCACGCGGCGTTCCCATCGCCTGATTGATCGCCATGAACCGGCCCGGAAGCATGCGCAATCCGGGCACGCGGCGCGCAACGGCCTCGAGCTGAGGCTTGATGCCGGCCACGCAGTCGAGCTTCCCCGCGACCCAAAGGTCCATGACCGCGCCGGAGGTTGCCGCACGAACGATCGTCGCGTGCTTCGACGCGCGTGAAAGATAGAGGTCATAGGCGCTGGCGACGATGACCCCGACGCGCGTACCCGGGCGATCGACTTCGGCATTGCTGCGAATGGGCGATGCATCCGCCACAAGGTAGACGCCCTCGATCACCACATAGGGCGAAGTGAAGCTGATCTCGGCCGCGCGCAAAGGGTCGATGGCGAGAAAGCACACGTCCCACGCCCGGGCCCCGAGCGCTTCGAATACCTTGCCCGCCGCGTCGTAGGGTACGAGCTCGATTGCAACGCCCATGCGTCGCGCAAGCTCATGCGCGAGATCGACCGAAATCCCGCACGGCTCGCCGGTCGCCACGTCCCTGCCGGCGAGTACCGGGTTGCTGAAGTTGATCGCGGCGCGAAGCGTGCCGGTGGGGGCCAGATCGAAAATCGCGGCGGAGCGAGCCATGGGCGCCTTGGATTTGTACGGAGGCACGTGATCATACCAACCGCGACGATCTCGCGCGGCCGCCCGAAAGAGGGCTCGCTCCCCTTCGGGGGGCAGCGCAGCGGCGGCAGCCGCAAGCGAGGGAGTTCACCAGTGGCCCCTCCGCGCCGCCTCCCGAAGGAGGGCTCGCTCGTGCGCCCAGGCGTTGCCGCAGATCGAGCCGGCCGCCACTGCCGGGGTTAGACTGTCGATCGGTTTCCTGTCACTCCCGATCGATCCCCCGATGAACTCGAAAGCGCTTGCCACCGCGATCGCCCGCCAATGGGACGAGACGATCGTCCCGCAACTCGCCGACTACATCCGCATTCCCGCGAAATCGCCGCACTTCGACCGCGACTGGGCGCGCAACGGGCATATCGACAAGGCCGTCGTCCTTGCCGAGACGTGGGTGAAGGACCAGCCGGTTCGCGGACTGGCGGTCGAGATCGTCCGGTTGCCCGGGCGCACACCGGTTCTGTTCTTCGAGGCTCCTGCCTCCGCCGGAGCCGCCCGGGGCCCGACCGCGCTGCTCTACGGACATCTCGACAAACAGCCCGAGATGACCGGTTGGCTCGACGGGTGCGGACCCTGGATTCCGCGAATCGACAATGGAAGGCTCTATGGCCGTGGCGCGGCTGATGACGGGTACGCCGTGTTCGCGTCGCTGGCGGCGATTCGCGCCCTGGACGCGCAGGGCGTGCCGCATACGCGCTGCGTCGGTCTCATCGAAACCTGCGAGGAAAGCGGCAGCTATGACCTCCCGGCCTACATCGACGCGCTCGCGACACGCATGGGGCGCGTGGATTTCGTCGTCGGGCTGGATTCGGGTTGCGGCGACTACGAGCGGCTGTGGGCAACGACATCGCTGCGGGGTCTCGCCGCCGGCACGCTGACGGTCGACGTGCTGACCGAGGGCGTGCACTCGGGCGATGCCAGCGGAATCGTGCCGTCGTCGTTCCGCATCGCGCGGCTGCTGCTCGACCGGCTCGAGGACGCCGCAACCGGGCACATCCTGCCCATCGAATTCCACGCGCCGATTCCAGAAGAGCGCGCTGCGCAGGCGCGAGCGGCGGCCGATATCCTGGGCGACATCGCGATCCATCGATTTCCGTTTGCTGGCGGCACGAAGCCGATGGTTGCGGGACGTGCCGAGGCGCTGCTGAACCGCACCTGGCGGCCCACGCTTTCGGTCACCGGCGCGGATGGCCTGCCGGCGATCGCGGACGCGGGCAACGTGCTGCGCCCGCGGACTTCGCTCAAGCTTTCGCTGCGTCTGCCGCCGCCGATCGACGGCGCAGGGGCAGGGCGCGAGATGCAGCGGATTCTGGAAGCCGATCCGCCCCATGGTGCGATCGTGCGTTTCCACGCCGACCAGGGCGCGACCGGCTGGAACGCGCCGCCGACGGCGCCGTGGCTCGCGCAGGCACTCGAAGACGCGTCGCGCCTGTACTACGACAAGCCGGCAGCCGCGATGGGCGAGGGTGGCACGATCCCGTTCATGGCGATGCTCGGAAAGCATTTCCCGAATGCGCAATTCCTGATCACCGGCGTACTCGGTCCGAAATCCAACGCGCACGGACCGAACGAATTCCTCGACGTCCCGTATGCGAAGAAGCTCACCGCCTGCGTTGCCCACGTGCTGGCGGCGCATGCCGCGCCACGCGCCTGACTGCCTGCCGACGCCGCGGCGGAGGTCACGCGAGCTCGACGACGTCGTGCCTGCCGCGCGCGAGCGTGCGGACCAGGAGCCGCGCAATGTCGGCGTCGAACACCGCTCGCGGCGGCGCTTCGACGAGGCGGCCGAGCTCGCCGTCGTCGTGGGCCGTGCCCAGCCAGCACCAGTCGCGGATCACGTGGACGTCGGTGCGCTCGCCAAGAAGCGATCGTTCGCGAATCGCGGCAAGGCCCGCAAACGGCCACGGCGGAACGATGTGCGGCGCGAGCGCTTCGACGACGCGCGCATGGTGCGCTTCGGGGGCTTCCTCGCCGACGCACGCGCCGGCGCAGCGCTTCACCTGTCGCGCGAAGCAGGGTCCCGATCGCTTCTCCAATCCGAGCGCCTTCCAGCACAGCGCGTGCTCGCGCGCGAGATGGCGCAGCGCTTCCCGTGCCTGACGCCTGGACGCGAACGGGCCGTAACGTCCTGCGAGTTCACACGCCTCGACACCCGCGGCGGGGATGTAGCGCGGTGGCCCCGGGACCGCGCTCAGCTCCAGCACTCCGGAATCGGCCTTGCGCCGCAACGCATGGTTGTGCGCCGGCAGCAATGCCTTGACGAGCGCCGACTCGCGCAGCAACGCGCCGATTTCGCCTGCGGTCTCCTCGAATTCGATGCGGCGAATCTCGGCGGACAGCCGCATGTCGGTGGGCGAGCGGTAGTCGGACGAGAAATGCGCGCCGACGCGCTCGCGCAGGTTCTTGCTCTTGCCGATGTAGAGCGGCAGCGCATTCAGGCCATAGAACAGATAGACGCCCGGGGCTTCGGGCAGTTCATCGAGCGCGCCCGACGGCAACTGCGGCGGCAGGCTCGGCGTCTTCAGGGCGCGTCTTGCCGCCTGCTCGACAGTGGCGGACGGAAGATCGCGGTACAGCCTCTGCACAAATGCCCACAGCACGCGCGCGTCCCCCAGCGCCCGATGCCGGCCCTCCACCGGCAGCGCGTGCCGCGCGATCACGCTGTCGAGGTTGTGCCGCCCGGCCTCCGGAAAAAGCAGGCGCGAGAGCTTGACGGTGCACAGGGCGCGGGCCGTGAATGCGCGGCCTTCCCGCGCGTAGGCATGCTTGAGGAAGCCGTAGTCGAAGCGTGCGTTATGCGCTACGAACACGGCGCCGGCGGTCCGCGCCGCAACTTCGTCGGCAACCCTCGCAAACGGCGGCGCACCCCGAACCATCGCGTCGGTGATGCCGGTCAGCGCCTGGATCGCCGGCGGGATCGGGGCTCCGGGATTGACCAAGCTGCTCCACTCGGTGACGACCGGCGGCGCAAGCCCTGCGGGATCGGCATCGACGCGCACGATCCCGATTTCGGTGATGGCGTCGTCGGCAGCGGCCGTACCCGTCGTTTCGAGGTCGACGAACACAAGCGCGGGGGCGAACAAACGCATGGCAGGAATACGGATTTCCGGGTCGGAACCCGCGAAGCCCCAATGAAATGAAGCAGGGTCTTGACGGACGAACGTTCGTTCGCTATTGTAGCACCATGTCGAACGATCGTTCTTACCTGTCGCTGCTGCAGGATTACTATGCGCAGCACCGCGCGCTTCCATCCTACGCGTCGATCGGCCACCTGCTGGGGCTGAAGTCCAAGTCCTCGGTCGCCGCCATGGTGGCACGTCTCAAGCTTGCCGGGTTTCTCGACTCGACGCCCGACCGGCGACTCGCGCCGACGCGGCGATTTTTCGAGCGCGCGCTCGCCGAATCACCGGTGCACGCGGGGTTGCCCAACCCGGTCGACGACGCGCCTCCCGATGCGCTGACCATCGACGACTACCTGATCGAGCATCCGTCGCAGACGGTACTGGTCCGCGTCAAGGGCGATTCGATGATGGACGCCGGCATCCTGGACGGCGACCTCGTCGTCGTCGAAAAGACCGCGACGGCCAAGCGCGGCGACATCGTCGTCGCCATCGTCGATGGACAGTTCACGCTGAAAACCCTCGACCTCGAGCGCGGTCGCTTCATCCTGAAGCCCGAGAACAAGGCGTACCCGGTCATTCGTCCCGAGGCCGACCTCGAGATATTCGGCGTGATGGTCGGGCTGGTCCGCAAGCTCTAGCAAAGTCCGCGAACGGCACGCCCGGGCGTGCCTGCAAACGCGCTGCGCGGGGCAGCAGGTTCCGCGCCCATTGCGCGCCGTTGGCATTATGATCGCCGGATGGCCGCGCGACCGAAGCTCGCGATCGTTCTGTCCGGTGGCGGCGCCCGCGCTGCCTATCAAGCCGGCGTTCTGCACGCCATGGCAAGCTGGCTGCCCGCCGGAGCGCCCGTTCCTTTCACGGTGGTCTGCGGCACGTCGGCGGGGGCGATCAACGCCGTCGCCATCGCCGCCGGCGCGTCGAACTTCCTGCTCGCGACGACGCGATTGTGCGAGCTGTGGAGCGAGCTTTACGCGCGTGACATCTACCGGACGGACGCGCTGAGCCTCGCCGGATCCGGCGGACGCTGGCTCGCGTCCTTCGTTCCGGCGTGGCGGCATCGCCGTCCCGCGAGCCTGCTCGACAACACGCCGCTCGCCGAGTTTCTCGAGCGCTCGATACCGTTCGCCGGAGTCCAGGCGTCGCTCGACGCGGGCGTGCTCGAGTCGCTCGCGATCACCGCCATGAGCTATCGCAGCGGAATGTCGGTGACGTTCTGCCAGGCGCTGGCCGGCATCGTCCTCTGGGAGCGTTCGCAGCGCGTCGGCGTGCCGGCGGTGATCGGCGTGCCGCATCTGCTCGCTTCGAGCGCGATACCGTTCGTGTTTCCGCCCGCTGCGGTCAACGGCGAATACTTCGGCGACGGCGCGGTGCGGCAGGTCGCGCCAACCGGTCCGGCGCTGCACCTCGGTGCCGACCGCATCCTGGTCGTGGGCGCCGCGCGCAGCAGCGTGCGCCCCGACGCCGAGGGCAAGCCCACGCCACCCTCGATGGCCCAGATCGGCGGGCACGTGATGGCGAGCATCTTCACCGACGCCCTGGGCACCGATCTCGAAAAGGTCCGCCTCGTCAATACGGCGGTTCGGCAGATTCCGCTGGAACGACTTGCCGCCAGCCCTGTTCCATTACGCGACGTCGCCCTGTGCACCGTGACGCCGAGCGTGGTGCTGGAGGAGATCGCCCTTGCGCACGTCGCCGAGTTGCCGCGTACGCTGCGAATACTGCTGGGTGCCGTGGGCGGCACGCGCCCTGGCGGCGCGGCGCTGTTGTCCTACCTCCTGTTCGCCCCGGGATTCTGCAAGGCGCTTATCGAACTCGGCTGCGCCGACGCGCTGGCGAAGCGTCCCGAAATCGAATCGCTCATTGCCTGCACGCACTGAGCGTGCCGACGGCGGGACCTGGACCTGCGCCGCCTAGACCTTCGCCACCTCGACCAGGCAGTCGTAGAACGTCGCCGCGCGACCCAGGTCGGTCAGTGTCTGGCTGGTCACCGCGTTGGCGTTGGCGCCGTCCGGCGACAGCTTCTTCCACCAGATCGACGGGGCAACGACGACGCCCGGCCGCGCGCGGTCGCTCACGCGGGCAGTCGCGGTGAAGCTGCCGCGATCGTTGAAAATGCGGACGATGTCGCCCGATTCGATGCCGCGCGACGCGGCGTCGTCGGGGTGGACGTCGAGCCTGGGCGTCTTTTCCTCGGCGACGAACGCCGGCAGGTTGGCGAACGACGAGTTGAGGAAATTGCGGGCCGGCGGCGACAGGAACGCCAGGGGATAACGCTTCGCAAGCAGAGGATTGCTGGCGACCGATTCGCGCGGCGGAACGAAAGACGGCAGCGGATCATGACCCTGCGCCGCAAGCGCCGCGGAGGTGAATTCGCATTTGCCCGACGGCGTCGGGAAGTTGCCCTGCGCGAACGGCGCATAGCTGGCCGGGACGGCGAGCCGCTGGAATCCCTTCATTTTCAGGGTGTCCCAGTCGATGCCCGCGGCGCGCGGGTCGGATGCCTTGTACGCCTGCCGGGCGAGGTCGTCATCGCTGTCGCGGAAACACGGCTCGTCGAAGCCCATGCGCGCCGCCAGAAGGCGGAAAACCTCGGTATTGGCCTTCGCTTCACCCACCGGCGCGATCGCGGCATTGTTCGCCAGCGCGTACAGATGGCCGTAGGAACTGTGGATGTCGGTGTGCTCGAGCTGCGTGGTGGCCGGCAGCAGGATGTCCGCGTAATCGGCGGTATCGGTCTGGAAAATCTCGTGGACTACGCAGAACAGGTCTTCGCGCGCGAACCCGGCGGCGACCTTCGCCGAATGCGGTGCTACCGCGACGGGGTTCGAGTTGTAGACGTAGATGGCCTGAATCGGCGGCTCTCGCGCGTCGAGCAGCGCATCACCGATGGCGCTCATGTTCACGGTGCGCGGGGTACCGCGCATCAAATCGGGCCGTTCGAGCGCCGCGGTGTCGATAGGATAGGTGCCGGACGACGACAGGAGCCCGCCGCCCGCGGGGTCGCGCCACGAACCGACCAGCGCGGGGAGGCAAGCCACGGCACGCGCGGCGTTGCCGCCTCCCGCGTGCCGCTGCATCCCGTAATTCAGGCGGATCGACGCCGGTTTGATCGTGCCATAGGTGCGCGCCAGGTCGACGACCTCCTCTTGGCGCAGCCCGCAGATTGCGGCGACGCGCGCCGGCGAAAATTCGGCAGCCCGCGCCTGCAGATCCTCGAATCCGACGGTGTAACGCGCGATGTAATCATGGTCGATCAGGTCTTCGTCGATCAGCACGTGCATCATTCCCAGCGCCAGCGCCGCGTCGGTGCCCGGCAGCAACGCGATGTGGTCGTGGCACTTTTCCGCGGTCGCGCTGCGGTAGGGATCGATGGCGACGAGCTTCGCTCCGCGACGCTTGGCCTCCTGCGCGCGCGTCCAGAAGTGCAGGTTCGACACGATCGCATTGCTTCCCCAGATCAGGATCAGGCGGCTGTTCTCGAACTGTTCGACATCGGTGCCGACGGCCGCGCCGATCGTGGCGACCCAGCCCGCCTTTCCGGCCGACGAGCAAATCGTCCGGTCGAGCAGGGACGCGCCCAGTCGATGGAAGAACCGCCGGTCCATCGACCCGTATTGCAGCAGGCCCAGGGTGCCGGCGTAGGAGTAGGGGACGATGGCCTGCGCGCCGTAGGGCGAGGCGGCGATGGCGCTGAATTTCCGGGCGATGGTCGCGAGCGCCTCGTCCCACGTAATCCGCTGGAAGCGGCCTTCGCCTTTCCGTCCGGCACGCTTCATCGGGTGCAGGACGCGCTGATCGGAATAGGTGCGTTCCAGGTACCGCGCCACCTTCGTGCACAGCACCCCGCCCGTCGGGGGATGGTCGGGCGCGCCTCGCACTTCGATCGCGCGGCCGTTTTCGACCGTCACCAGCATCGCGCAGGTATCGGGGCAGTCGTGCGGGCACGCGGCACGGACGACGATGCGGGCAGCGGAGGCTAGGGCCATTGAATTTCCGGCAGCGGTGGCGGATTGAGGCGGGCCGCGGGCACTCCTTCCGCCCCACGCCGCTCGCCATTCTACGTCGATGCGCCGGAACATCGGCACGTTGCGGTATTCTCGAGCGGATGGCTGAACCGGCGCCGCGACCACTTCCTGCCGTTACGCTTCCCGATGGGACCGCGGTGCCCTCGCTGGGACTGGGCACCTGGACGATGGGCGAGCACCGCACGCGCGCCGCGCGCGAGGTGTCTGCGCTGACGCTCGGTCTCGACTTCGGAATGACGCTGATCGACACGGCTGAGATGTACGGCGATGGCGGCGCCGAAGAGATCGTGGCGAAAGCGATCGCGGGTCGCCGCAGCGACGTATTTGTAGTCAGCAAGGTGTACCCGCACAACGCCGGCCGAAAAAGCGCAATTTCTGCCTGCGATCGCAGTCTGCGCAGGTTGCGCACCGATCATCTTGATCTGTATCTGCTGCATTGGCGCGGCGCGATCGCGCTGGCAGAGACGGTGGAAGCGTTCGAACGCTTGCGTGCCGATGGCAAGATCCGGCGCTGGGGCGTGTCCAATTTCGACACCGGCGACATGCAGGAGCTCATGGCGATTCCGGAAGGGCGCCGCTGCGCGACGAACCAGGTCCTCTATCACCTCGGCCAGCGCGGTGTCGAATGGGATCTCCTGCCGCGGATGCGCGAAATCGGGGTGCCCCTGATGGCCTATTCGCCGCTAGGGCAGGGCGCACTGCTGCGCGACCACAGGCTCGCGGCGGTCGCCAGGGACGCCGGCGCAACGCCGGCCCAGATTGCGCTGGCATGGCTGTGTCGTGCCAGCGACATCATTGCCATTCCCGAGTCAACCGATCCCGAACACGTTCGCGCCAACCGGGATGCGGCCGATCTGACGCTCGACGGCAAGGCAATGGCGGCACTGGACGCGGCGTTCCCGCCGCCGTCGCGACGCACCCCGCTGGCCGTCATTTGAACGGCGCTGTGGATTTGCGGCACCGGAATCGAGAGGATTCTGGTGGCGTCTGCAGCACCGGGTCTGCGCCGATGAAAATACAAAATAACTTTAAATTCAGTATGTTAAATTCAGCTTCGCGCCAATTTATCCACTTTGGCACGGTTGCTGCTTAGTGCTCGGTGACCTCCTGCGGAGACCCGCAGACAATCATCGAGGAGTCGGCCGTGAACTACACCCATTATGACTACCTGGAACTTGCGCCGGGCGCGAGCACTGCCCGAATCGAAGCCGCCTATGCGCAGCTTCTCGAGCGTTTCGGATACGGCACCACGGAAGCGGGCCAGGACATGAGCGGCCTCGTCCGCATGATCCACGCCGCCTACGAGATCCTGTCGAACACGGACGCGCGTCGGCGCTACGACGCCCAGCTGAACCAGGAAACGGCGATGGCCGATGCGGAACTGAAAGCTACGCTCGATCAGCAGGCGAGTCGTCTGCCGCGTCGGGTCCAGGAAGTGCCGGTTCCCCTGCAAAACGCCTTTCGCGCGCTCGCGGCCTGATTCGAACCCCGGCGGGTCGTGCGACCGCCGGTTTTCATACCGAGAACAGTGATGCGTACGACCGCAGTCCATTTGTCCAGGCGCAACGCGGCGCACGGCCGGCCGGCCCCGCGAAACGAGGAACCGAAATCACGGCGTTCCTCGGCGGCGTCCGCTCGAGTCACACGCCGCGCGGCAGGCAGGTCCGAGCGCGCCACGCGGTCATGGGCCCGGTCGCGCACCACCCACGCGAATCGTCCGCGCGGGCGGGAACGGCTGCTCTTGCTGATGCCCCGCGGGTTCGTGCCGCTGCGCACGCACTAAGCGACCGACCGCCACGCCTTCCGGTTACGCCGCCCCTATAGCGGCGCCTCGTTTTCCCCCAATTACCCGATTGCGTGTCGCCATGCCGACGGCGCCCGCACATATTGACCCTCGCGTCCTGGCGGCCGGCCGCAAGCCGCGGCGACGAGCGGCGATGCACGAAGGATCGTGCCTGCGATGCGCCGGGATGTCTGGCAGAGATCTTGCAATAGGGTTCGACGAAACCAACGTCCGCGCGTTGCGCCGGGAGCGGAACGCGTCACCAAGGAGGATTCGACGTGGACAAATGCATCACCTGCCAGTACTACGACCGCAAGCACGCCAACTCCGCCGCCAGCAGCACGCAACAGTGGGGCCAGTGCCGGCGCACCGCGCCCATGCTGAACCCGGCGAACACCAAGTCCTACATGATCGAGGGCATTTGGCCGACCATTCGGGACGACGACTGGTGTGGCGAATGGAAAGTGCTGGCACGCCGGGTCGAATCCCGCGTCGCCGAGGTGCTCAACACGCCGGCAACCGCGAATCCTCAATCGTTGTCGCCGCCGGCAACGCGCATCGGGCCGCTGACCGCAACCACCCATGTCAACGGATATGGCGTCGCGGGTGCGAATCCGGCGGGTAAGGCCGCGGCGTCTGTCGCGGCCTCGTTGCCGTCCTCGATGGGGGCTGCCGGAAACGATTGATGCGGGCGTGGCCCGTCCCGCTCTCGGTGCGGGTCACGCGACGATTTGCAGCGGCCGATATCCGCATCGGATCCGCGATGCGTCATGGCCCTTTCTCTCCGTCGCCGCGGCAATCCCGGCGATTTCGCGACGCATTCTGACCGCGCACTTGCAATTCCCTTTCTCCGCGGCGAAACACCCCGTATTCGGCTGCTCGCCCCGCTCCGTGGGACCCGCTTGGTTCACCGCTGAATTATAGTTCGCCACGACCCTGGTGGCGGCATGCGGTCAGAAAGGGTGCGGCGACGGAACACGCGGGTACGACGCTCCGCCGAAGCGCAGCCCTGCCGAGACAGGTCCACTCGGCATGAACGGCTCATTGCATCGAATCCGGATCCGGAACCGCACCTGATACCCCAACGAACTCGGCATCGCGCCGCCGTGAAGGGCGACGCAATGCCGGCGTCGGCCATCGCCCGACAGGGGAAAATCGCGAGAGGAGTGATCTTGCTGAACCTGAGGGAATGGATAGGGAAATCGGAATCGGCGTGCGATGTTGTCACCGCAACACCCTATGCGGCCCTTTCGGCCACGCTGGACCGGCCCGCCGAACGTCCGCGGACGGGCACCAAGTTACCCACCCTGTGGCACTGGCTCTACTTCCTTCCCTTGTATCGGCAATCAGAAATTGGCCCCGATGGACACGCGAACCGCGGCGGCTTTCTTCCGCCGGTTCCGCTGCCCCGGCGGATGTGGGCGGGCAGCCAGCTTCAGTTCCGCAAATCCCTCCGCATCGGCGACACGATCACACGCGTATCGACGATAGAGGACGTCGCCGAGAAGAACGGGCATACCGGGCGCCTGGTGTTCGTCAAGGTTCGCCACGAGATCCACCGAGAGGATGAGGCGGAGCCGGCCCTCACGGAATTTCACGACATCGTCTACCGTGAAGCGCCGCGGCCCGACGACGCCTTGCCTCCTTCCAGGGCCGCGCCCTCCACGAGCCGCTGGGAACGCCAATGGGTTCCCGACGATGTCCTGCTCTTCCGCTACTCGGCATTGACATTCAACGGTCACCGCATTCATTACGATCGACGCTACGTCACCGAGGTGGAAGGCTATCCCGGTCTCGTTGTGCACGGACCCTTGATCGCCACGCTTCTTCTAGACCTGCTGCGGCGCCACCTGCCGGACGCGGAGGTGACACATTACGGGTTCAGGGCAACACGACCGGTGTTCGACATCAATCCATTCTTCGTGTGCGGGGAACCCGAGCCCGACGGCAGGACCTTCAGGCTTTGGGCGCGAGATCACGAAGGCTGCATCACGATGGACGCAACCGCAGTCGTCGGCTGAACCTGACATCATCGGACCCCGCCCCTTTTCGCCATTCGACCAAGGAGGCCCACTCATGGGCGCAACCGTCATCGACTCCCGGATCTTCGGAAACATCTTCAGCACGGATGCCATGCGCCGGATCTGGTCGGACGAGAACCGCACGGCCAGGTATCTCGATATCGAGCGCGCGCTGGCGATCGTCCAGGGACGCCTGGGCATCATCCCGCAGGACGCGGCGAACGAGATCGTGCGCAACTGCGACATCGGCAAGATCGACATGGACGGGCTGCGAGCGCAGACCGAACGGATCGGCTATCCGGTTCTCGGTGTCATCTCGCAGCTGAATGCGCTCTGCCGGGACAATCTGGGCGAATACTGCCACTGGGGTGCGACCACGCAGGACGTCACCGACACGGCGACCGTGCTGCAGATCGGCGAGAGCCTGGCCATCGTCGAGACCGAACTTGCGGCAATTTCGGCGGCGCTGGCCGACCTGGCGCGCCGTTACCGCGACACACCGATCGTGGGACGGAGCAACCTTCAGCAGGCCATTCCGGTGACGTTCGGCTACAAGGCGGCCACCCTTCTGGCCGCCGTCGAGCGCCATCGCGAGCGCCTGGCGCAGTTGAAGCCACGTGTGCTCGTGGGCGAGTTTGGCGGCGCCTGCGGAACGCTGGCGTCCATCGAGGCGGGCGCGCTGGCGATGCAGGCCGGGCTCATGGCCGAATTGAAACTCGGCCAGCCCGCCATCGCCTGGCACACGGTGCGTGACTGCATCGCCGAGGTCGGCTGCTTCCTCGGTCTCGTCGGAGGCACGCTGGGCAAGATCTCGATGGACGTGAAACTGATGATGCAGACCGAGGTGGCGGAGGTTTACGAGCCGTTTGCTCACGGCCGCGGATCGAGCAGCACGATGCCGCAGAAGCGGAACCCCATATCGTCGTGCTATGTCCACGCTGCGGTCTCGGTGGTGCGGCAGCACGCCGCCGCGCTGATGGACGCGATGATCGCGGACCATGAGCGTTCGACCGGGCCGTGGGAAATCGAGTGGATCGTATTGCCCGAGACCTTCTGCCTGATGGCCGGGGCATTGAAGCAGACGCGATTCGTTCTCGAAGGGCTCGAAGTCGACACGGCAAGGATGCGGGCCAACATCGACATGTCACATGGCCTCGTCATGGCCGAGGCCGTCATGATGGGGCTCGGCCCCTTCATCGGTCGTGAGCACGCGCACGACCTGGTGTATGACATTTGCCGGGAGGCCATCCGGCAGAACCGGCCGTTGCTCGACCTGCTGGCCGAGAATTCCGAAATCAACCGCCATCTGGACCGGGCCGCGCTGACCAGCCTCTGCGATCCGACTCACTACCTCGGGCAGGCAGGCGTCATGGTGGACCGCGTGCTGCGCGATCGTGAACGCGCCATGACGACCTGACCGGCGCTCTGCTGCCCGGTGCTGCACAGCTGGCGCGATCGGGCGCATGCGTCGCGACCCGGCTTGCGCAGGAAGCACGGCGTAGGCACCCGATTTCCGCTAAAATTCACCCTTTTTGTTGCACCGATGCACTGAGGCATATTTGTGCGTGTCATTCGCGGCCTGCCGGTGTCCGCCGACCAACCGGTCGCGCTGACAATCGGCAATTTCGACGGCGTCCATCGCGGCCACCAGGCGATGCTCGCCCGGCTGATCGAAGCCGCGGACGACCTCGCGCTGCCGCCGGCCGTGCTGACGTTCGACCCGCATCCGCGGGAATTCTTTACGCCCGAGTCTGCTCCGCCGCGATTGTCATCGCTGCGTGCCAAGCTCGAATATTTCGCCGCGCACGGGGTCGAGCGCGTTCATATCGCGCGTTTCGACCGGCGCATGGCCTCGCTCGCGCCCGAATCGTTTATCGAAGACGTCCTGGTGCGGCGGCTCGGCGTGCGCTGGCTGCTGGTTGGCGAAGACTTCCGTTTCGGCAAGGGCCGGTCCGGAGATCTCGGCTCCTTGCGCGCGGCAGCGACGACCTTCAGTGTCGAAGCCATGCGCACTGTGGTGGCGGAAGGGGAGCGTGCATCGTCGAGCGCGGTGCGCCACGCGCTGGAAGCCGGCCGCCTTGCGCACGCCGAAGCGCTGCTCGGCAGGCCGTTCACGATCGGCGGCAAGATCGCGCACGGTGCCAAGCTTGGCCGCAATCTGGGTTTTCCGACAGCCAACCTGCGACTGCGCCGCAAGGCTCCGCTGTCCGGTGTCTTCGCAGTACGCGTACATGGGCTCGACGCGTCGCCTCACGCCGGAGTCGCGTCGGTCGGCGTCCGGCCGACCGTGGCGGACGCGGGGGAGCCTTTGCTCGAAGTGTTCATTCTCGATTTTGACGAGGCGATTTACGGGCGCCGCGTCGTGGTGGAGTTCCTGCACAAGCTGCGCGAGGAAGTGCGCTATCCCGACCTCGACGCATTGACGCTGCAAATCCGGGCCGACGTGGCGCAGGCACGCGATTTTTTCACGCGCCGCGCCGCCGCACCGCGCGCCGCACCGACGATGGCTCCACGTTGATCTGTTCCCGCCACGACACGAACGCAAAGAATCGACCCCCGCATGTCCGACGCCGCCAAGCCCGACTACAAGACCACGCTCAACCTGCCGGAAACGCCATTCCCGATGCGCGGTGACCTCGCGAAGCGCGAGGCCGGGTGGGTCAAGGATTGGCAGGCGCGACGCGTCTACGAGGCCATCCGCGCCGCCTCGAGCGGCCGCCCGCGCTATGTTCTGCACGACGGCCCGCCCTACGCGAACGGCGACATTCACATCGGGCATGCGGTCAACAAGATCCTGAAGGATGTCGTCGTCAAGAGCAAGCAGCTCGCCGGCTTCGATGCGCCGTATCTTCCCGGATGGGATTGCCATGGCATGCCGATCGAGGTACAGATCGAGAAGACGCACGGCAAGCATATCCCGACGGCCGAAACGCAGCGTCTCGCCCGCATCTATGCGACGGAGCAGATTGCGCGCCAGAAGCAGGACTTCCAGCGGCTGGGCGTGCTCGGCGACTGGGATCGTCCGTATACGACGATGGCCTTTCGCAACGAAGCCGACGAGATCCGCGCGCTGGGCAAGCTGCTCGAGAAGGGTTTCATTTACCGCGGTTTGAAGCCCGTGAACTGGTGCTTCGACTGCGGCAGCGCGCTCGCCGAGGCCGAGGTCGAATACGAGGATCGCGAGGACATCGCGATCGATGTCGCGTTTCCGATCGACAATGCCGACCGCGCCAGGCTCGCCGCGGCGTTCAAGCTGGACGTCCTGCCCGCGGGCGCCGCCATGGCCGTGATCTGGACGACGACCCCGTGGACAATCCCGGCGAACCAGGCGCTGAATGCCCATCCGGCGTTCGACTATGCGCTGGTCGCGACATCCCGCGGGCATCTGGTCCTGGCCGTCGATCTCGTCGGATCGTGCCTCGAGCGCTTCGGCCTCGACGGACACGTCGTCGCGACCGCCAAAGGCGCCGCACTGGAGTTGATCCGCTTCCGCCACCCTTTCTACGACCGGCCGTCGCCGGTCTATCTCGGCGACTATGTCACGCTGGAGCAGGGCACCGGAATCGTCCATTCATCGCCGGCCTACGGCATCGAGGATTTCCAGTCGTGCCGGCGCTACGGGATGACCGATGCCGACATGCTGAATCCAGTGGGCGGGGACGGCCGATTTGCGGGAAGCCTGCCTTTTTTCGGCGGCGAGAAAATCTGGGAAGCGAATCCGCAGATCGTCGACAAGCTGCGCGAGGTTGGGGCACTGCTGCATGCGCAGAAGGTTACGCACAGCTACATGCACTGCTGGCGGCACAAGACGCCGGTGATCTACCGTGCGACGACACAGTGGTTTGCCGGGATGGACGACGTACCAGGCTGGCACGGCGCGAAGCCGGCAAAGACGCTGCGCGAGACGGCACTGACCGGCATCGAGGCAACGACCTTTTATCCGGGCTGGGGCAAGGCGCGCCTGTATGGAATGATCGCCAACCGCCCCGACTGGACGCTCTCACGACAGCGGCAGTGGGGTGTACCGATGCCGTTCTTCGTACACAAGGAAACGGGCGATCTCCATCCGCGAACGTTGCACCTGCTGGAGGAAATCGCGAAGCGAGTGGAAGTCGGAGGCATCGAAGCGTGGCAGACGCTCGACGTCGACGAACTCGGCGTGGACGATCTCTCGGATTACGTCAAGATCAAGGACACGCTCGATGTCTGGTTCGATTCCGGATCGACGCACCAGACCGTGATGGGCGGGCCCGACGGCCGCAGAACCGGTTCCGGATCGCACCCCGCGGATACGGGTTTTCCGGCCGACCTCTATCTCGAAGGGTCGGACCAGCACCGCGGCTGGTTCCACTCCTCACTGCTCGTTTCATGCATGCTGAACGGCGTGCCGCCGTACAGGGCGCTGCTGACGCACGGCTTTGCCGTCGACGGCGAGGGCAAGAAGATGTCGAAGTCGAAAGGCAATGTCGTCGCGCCCCAGAAGGTGTCGTCGACGCTGGGCGCCGAAATCCTTCGCCTGTGGGTTGCGGCGACCGACTACTCCGGCGAGCTCTTCATTTCGGACGAGATCCTGAAGCGCGTCGTCGAGAGCTACCGCCGGATCCGCAACACGCTGCGCTTTCTGCTTGCCAATACCACCGACTTCGACCCGGCGCAGGATGCCGTGCCGATCGCCGAGCTGCTCGAGATCGACCGCTACGCGCTGGCATCGGTCCGCGCTCTGTCCGATGCGGTAGAGGCCGACTACGGACGGTTCGAATTTCACGTCGTCATTCAGCGGCTGCAAACCTACTGCTCCGAGGACCTGGGCGGCTTCTATCTCGATGTGCTGAAGGACCGCCTGTATACGGCCGGCCGGACGAGTCGCGCCCGGCGCTCGGCGCAGACGGCGCTGGTGCTGATTCGCGATGCGCTCTTGAAGCTGATGGCGCCGGTGCTCTCGTTTACCGCGGAGGAGGCGTGGCGCACGGTATACCCGGACGACGCCTCGATCTTCTGCCACACGTGGAGCGACGCGATTCCGCTGCCGGCCGATGCCTCCCTGCTGCGGGCCAAGTGGACACGGATCCTGGCGGTACGCGCGATGGTGTTGCGGGAGATTGAAGCGCTGCGCTCGGCGGGCAAGGTCGGCAGTTCGCTGCAGGCGGAGGCGGTGGTTACCGTCCCTGGCGACGATTATGACGCGCTGGCGAGCCTGGGCGACGACCTGCGTTTCGTCCTGATCACCTCGGCGGCAAAGGTGCGGCAGGGCGCCACGCCGGCGATCGTCGTGGCGGCGAGCGCGCATGCCAAATGCGAGCGGTGCTGGCACTACCGCCGGGACGTCGGCACGGACGCCGCGCACCCGGCACTGTGCGCGCGCTGCGTGTCGAACCTGTTCGGGGCCGGCGAACCGCGGCGCTGCGCGTGAATGGGAGACCATTGCGGTGAGCGGCACGAATCCCCGTTCCGCGCCCTGGCACCGGTGGCTTTGGGTCAGCGCGGGAGTCACGTTTGCGGATTGGGCGACCAAGGCGGCGATGGTGGCGATGCTGCGCCCCGGCGACGAACGTCCGGTGACGACCTTTTTCAGTCTCGTCCTGACCTTCAATCCCGGCGCGGCGTTCAGCTTCCTTGCCGGAGCCGATGGCTGGCAGCGGTGGCTCTTCGCCGTGCTCGCGGCGGGCGCGGCGGTCCTGATCGTATGGCTGTTGAAGCGCGGCGGCGACCTGATCTACTGCCTCGGCCTGGCACTGATCCTGGGAGGCGCGCTCGGCAATCTCTGGGACCGGCTCACACTCGGGAAGGTCGTCGATTTCCTGCTCTTCCATTATGATCGCTGGGCGTACCCGGCGTTCAATGTCGCGGATAGTGCAATCACCGTCGGTGCCGGCCTGCTGATCGTCGACAGCTTTCGTCAGCGCCGGAGCGGCAGCGCGCGGTCGGGCGCAAACGTGACTAAAGGACCGTGATGGACGTGCTGCTCGCCAATCCCCGCGGCTTTTGCGCCGGCGTCGATCGTGCCATTGCCATCGTCGAGCACGCGCTGGCGCAGTTCGGCGCACCGATCTACGTTCGCCACGAAGTCGTGCACAACAAGTTCGTTGTCGATGACCTGAAGGGCAAGGGCGCGGTGTTCGTCGAGGAGCTCGACGACGTGCCGGCGGGCAGCACGGTCGTATTTTCGGCGCACGGCGTGTCGCGAGCGGTACGTGCCGATGCCGATGCGCGCGGTCTGCGGGTGTTCGACGCCACGTGCCCGCTGGTCACCAAGGTGCACGTCGAGGTCGCCAAGATGCGCGAGCAGGGCCGCGATATCGTGATGATCGGCCACGCAGGCCATCCCGAAGTCGAAGGCACGATGGGCCAGTGCGACGGCGGCATTCATCTCGTCGAATCCGCCACGGACGTGGACAGGCTCACCGTCGCCGACCCGGCCAACCTCGCCTATGTCACGCAGACCACGCTCTCGGTCGACGACGCGGCGGGCATCGTCGAGGCGCTGAGACGTCGTTTTCCGGCGATCGTCGGCCCGAAGAAGGACGATATCTGCTATGCCACGCAGAACCGGCAGGATGCCGTCAAGTTCATGGCGCCGCAGGTGGACGTGGTCGTCGTCGTCGGCAGCCCGAACAGCTCGAATTCGAACCGGCTTCGCGAAGTTGCCGCGCATCGCGGCATTCCGGCCTACATGGTGGACGAAGCCAATCAGCTCGAAGCCCAATGGGTCGCCGGGAGGGCCCGGGTTGGCGTCACGGCCGGTGCCTCGGCGCCCGAAGTGCTGGTCAGGGATGTGGTGGCGCGCCTGAAGGTGCTCGGGGCAGGCAGCGTGCGCGAGCTCGCGGGCGCGCCGGAACACGTCGTCTTTCCGTTGCCCAAAGGGCTGCACACGGTGCACAAACCCGCCACCCAGGATTTCCCACGGACATGATCGCGGTGCGCGGCACCGGCAGGTCCTGGCGAATTCGGCAGTGCCCGCCCGGTATCGCGGACGTAGCCCTTGCCGGCGACGCGACGGCCGCTTGCCGTCTGCTTTACCGTACCGGGTCAGCCAACCGGCGCGAAATCGTAGAGCTCGAATCCCGGCCCCTGTTCGACCAGCTTCAGCAGGACCGCAAATCCGGTTTCGTTGCCGCGGCGGAGCGAAACGCCCTGTTCGACCTGGAACGCGCCTGCCGGCACCAATAACTGCGGCGGCGTGGCCTCGGGCCCGGCCGTGATCCGGTCCTCGGGCAGCACCACGACCGGCGTCAGACTTCCTTCGTGCGCATCCTCTCCTGCGGCGGCGGCGGCCTCCGGGTTGTCCGAGAGAAGTTCGCAGCCGAACTCGAGGCCGCTGCCCTTCAGCGTGTTGCGGAACCAGCGGACCATCGCAACCTGAAGACCGGTTCGGCCTTCCACACGCAGTGCGATCAGATCGCCGATGCGCAGCGCGGTCGGATTGGGGTCCACCTGGCGCAGCGCGTAGCCCGCCGGCGTGTGGTTGATCACCTGGCACGCGGTCAGCGGCGGCAGGCCCGTCGGCGCGTCGGCGACGCCGACGTGCACGCCGCGGCTGTACTGCCAGACGGCGGACAGGCCCGCGCACATGACCACGCGGGCGCGTGACGGCAGCCGGTTGAACTGCCGCGCGGGCGGGATCGCCCATTGGCGCAGCAGGCGTTTCAGCAGCGTCACATAACGAAGACGCGACGCGGGGTCCTTGCCGGTACCGAGCGGCACCTCGCCACCCGCCTCGAGCGCCCGCAACTGCTCCTGGATCTGGAACGCGAGGTCGAAGGTCAGCAGGAAGATCTTGCTGCCGTTGATCGATCCCCCCTTGTTCGCCGAGAACGGCGGGAAATCGTGGCCCACGGGAATGATCGCGACCGCCTTCGCCATGCGGTGGACCGGCGCGACCTCGGTGAGTTTCGCCCAGTGGCAGAATTCCTGCAGATATCGAATGACCGTGCTGAGCTGACCCGGCAGAAAGCCGTAGGGATTCGCGAGCGCCAGCAACAGCGCCTGCAGGTAGACGCGCTCCGGCGTCATTTCCGGCTGATCGTGCGCGATCGCATGCTGGTGGAGTTGCCGTTCGCGCGCGAATGCGTAAATGGCATGCGCGTCGAGCCAGGTTTTCGGCGGCACCGGAGCGTACGACAGGTAGCTGTTGATCTGGATTCGCGCCATGCACTGCAGGCAACGGTGGATCAGCGCAACCAGAAGCCGATTGCCGCCCAGCAGAATGCGCTTCTCGGACTCGTGCAGCAGCAGCCGCTTGTAGGCGACCGACAGCTCATGCGCAAGCCCGAGGCCCGCCTTGGCGGATTCCAGCGCTTCACCCGTCAGCGGGTGCGACGCCTTGGCGAACTGTTTCTCGAGCCGCGGCCACATGGTGGCGGCAGTTGTCCAGTAGCGCTCCGCAAGCTCCAGGCGGCGCGAATCGCTCATGGCGATGCGGTTGATGGCGGCCAGCGAATCACCGATGACCCGCGCGGCCTCCACCGGCTCGCGCGCGAGCTGGTCGTCGAGCCAGGGGAACACTTTGGCTGGACGGATCTCCGGAGGGTTGGCCGGACGCGAGTCGATGGGCGGCAGGCTTAGCGTGAGCGGCATGGCGGGAGATGGGCGGGCGCGACGGCGATTGTAAGCGATGGAGCCCGGTTATGGCCGGCCCGCGGTGTCTGAAGAAGCAAGATTTCGGCCACTTCGACGTCCTGTCGTCGAGCGCGGACCGGGGGCTATGCGCGCAGGAACCGGACGACCGGGTCGATCTGGTCCCCCGATTGCAGCATCGGTGCATGCCCGACGCCATCGAATTCGACGACCACGGGTTTCGGGCCTCGTGCTGCCATCTGCTGCGCAGTAGCCGCCGAAAGCAGGTCCGATTGCCGGCCCCGAAGGACCAGCGTCGGACAGCGGACGGCGTCCCACAGACCCCACAGATCGGGCGGTCCCGCGGACGCACGGAACGGAACGGCGATGCCCGGATCGTAGCCGAGCCGCCAGCGTCCATCGTCCTGACGGCGCACATTGGTGCGCGTCAGGTGGTCCCATTGCGCATCGGTAAGCGCGCCGAAGGGCGCCGAAACTTCGCGAATGTAGCGTGCAATCTCTTCGTAGGTTGCGAAGGTCGGGTTCATTCCGAAATACCCGCGAATCCGGTCCAGGGCGGCCGGCTCGATCGTCGGCCCCACGTCGTTGACGACCAGTCGCGCGAGAGGCGTATGCGATTGCGCCGCCAGCGCGATGCCGAGGAGACCGCCCATCGACGTCCCGACCCAGTCGACGGATTCGGCCCCGCTACGCGCGATCACCGCGGTGATCGTGGTCAGGTAGGTTGGAAAGACGTAATCGTTCGGATCGGTGAGCCAGTCGCTTGCGCCCCGGCCGGGCATGTCCACGGACAGCACCCGATGCGTGGTGCAGAGCGCTTCGGCCAGCGCGTCGAAGTCGCGTCCATTGCGACCGATGCCGTGGACGCAGATCGCGACCCGCGGATTTTCCGGCTCGCCCCACTCGTAATAGACGACGCGGTGGAAGCCGTGGGGACTCAAGCTTTGTAGCGCGTGCGTTCGGGGCGTGTCCGACATGCCGGGGAGCGGGGAGACAAGAGGTGCCGCCTGCGCATCCTCGATGAAACGGCCGGCGGCGTCAACGCGGGTCCGGCAGGGCGGGCAGCCGCGCTGGCCGTGCATTCCCGTTTCGGGCGACAATGCGACCGATGCGCCGGCGCGGTCCGGCAACGTCCTGGAGCCTCGATGAAATCCCAAGCCCGTACGACCTGGATTGCCGCTTCCATTGCCGCCGCCGCGCTCGCGCTCGCGGGTTGCGCGCCGGAGGCCTGGACGAACGTCAAGGCGACCGGCTTCAATGCCTTCCTCAACAAGATCGCCACGGTGTGCAATCCGCTGATGATAGGTGGGCGCAACGTCGGTTACCAGCTCGAGCACGGTCTGGCCGACAACGACAGCAACTACACCTACTTCCTCGACACGACGTCGCAGCTCTACTACGGGCGAACGTCCGCCGAAGCCTATCGCAGCGGGATCTCCGGCTTTCTGGGTGGCGGCGCCGATACCGACCGCGCCCTCGACTGCATCCTGTCGACCCTGGCCACGGAGCGGACGCTACCCGCGGGAGCGCCGCCGCCCATGAAATACTGAGTTCCGGCGCGACATCAGCCCTTGGCGCGCAGCGTGCGGTCGAGAATCAGCAGCATCGCCGCCGTGGCGCCCCAGATGTACCGTTCACCGTACGGAATCGCCCAGAAATCGCGGCGCAGCGCGCCCAGCATCCTGAAGTGCCGCTGCTGATTCGCCGGGTCGAGCAGAAAAGCGAGCGGGACCTCGAAGACGTCGGCAACTTCGACCGGATCCGGCATCAGCGCAAACGGCGGCTCGACCCAGCCGACAACGGGCGTCACCCGAAAGCCCGTCACCGTTTCGTAGTCGGACAGGTGGCCCAGCACCGATACCTGTTCCGAAGGGAGCCCGACCTCTTCGACAGCTTCGCGCAGCGCGGCTGCGGCGAGCGAGACGTCTTCAGGTTCGACGCGCCCGCCGGGAAAGCTGATCTGGCCCGGATGATCGGGCAGCCCCGCGCTCCTCTGCGTCAGCAGCACCTGCAAGCCGTGCGGACGGTTGACGAGCGGCACCAGCACGGCCGCCGGCGTGGGCGTGCCTTCGCGGCCGGGCAGCCGGAAGCCGTCGGACAGATTCTTCGCGGATGACGGGGCAGGGCGCGCCAGCATGCGCGCGAGCCAATCGCGTTGTTGCGGCGGAGGAAGCGCGAACAGGGGAAGCGGCATCGTGCGCCGAGGTGTCCAGGTGGGGACGGCGACGATTCGCGGCCGTGCACTCGCGTCCGCGGTCCGTGGCGAATCGCCGGGCGAATGGGCATTCTAGCGCGTGACGCCCCATACGAGGCGCGAATCCACGAGGTTTGCGTACGACGGGCGCGCAGCCGGCCCGCGCGGCCGCGCATCAAAGTGCGAGCTTGGCGCCGATGATCACGAGCAGCGACGCGAGACCGGAGCGCAGCACACGTTCCGGCACCCGCGCGGAGAGCGAACTCCCAAGCCATATGCCCGGCAGGGAACCGACCAGCAACGAGCCGAGCAAGCTCCAATCCACGACACCAAGGTGGGCGTGCCCCATACCGGCGACCAGCGTCAGCGGCACGGCATGCGCGATGTCGCTGCCGACGATCTGTTTCGTCGGCAATCGTGGATACAGGAAAAAGAGCGCAGCGACGCCCAGCGCGCCTGCGCCCACCGATGTCAGCGTGACGAGCACGCCGAGCACGATGCCGACCAGCACGGTCAGCGGCCCGATCCAACGCGCGCGCCATTCAGCCGCGGCGAGGCGTCCCCAACGCTGCATGCGATTCTTGCCGAGGATCGCCAGCGCGGTGAGGATCAATGCGACACCGAGGCATTCCGTCGCAATCCTGGAGAATGCCGCGTGGTCGACCGGAAGCATTACAAAGGCGCCGATCGTGGCTACCGCTCCGGGAATGCTGCCCGCCGCCAATCGCGCCACGACGCCCCATTGAATGTGTTGCCGGCGCGCGTGTACCGCGACGCCGCCCGCCTTGGTGATCGCCGCATACAGCAGGTCGGTGCCGACCGCCGTCATCGGCGAAACGCCGAACAGCAGGACCAGAAGTGGCGTCATCAGCGAGCCGCCGCCGACGCCGGTCATGCCGACGATCGCACCAACGACGAAGCCGGAAAGCGTAAAGGCCGGATCCAAGGCCGCTAAGCCCGCACGAGGCGCGCTGCGACCGCGTCTGCCATCGCCTGCGACGGATGCACCTCGCTCACTGCACCATCCCCGCGGCGACGGTGTTGTTCGTCGTCTCGTCGATCAGGATGAAGCTGCCGGTCGCCCGGTTGTCGGAGTAGCGGTCGGTGAAGATGGGCTGCGCAAGCGTCAGCGCAACGCGACCGATGTCGTTCCGCGCGAGCGCGGCCGGTGTCGGCTCGCGAGACTGCGTGGACACGTTCCAGCGATGGTCGACGCGATCGACGCGCGCGGGCACATCGCGCGTAGTGTGCCGCAGGACGTATCGGCGCCGGAGGTCGAGGGGCGCATCACCCAGCCAGCAAAGGGTGGCGCCCAGCCGGCTCTCGATCGAAGGCGGTGCGCCGTCGCGCACCAGCATGTCGCCACGGGAGATGTCGAGTTCGTCGTCGAGCACCAGCGTCACCGGCGCGTGCAGGCCGGCGCGCGCCTGCGGGCCGTCGAACGTGCGGATTTCGCGCACGCGGGTCGACAGCCCCGAAGGCAGCACGGTGACGAGGTCGCCCGCATTGATCGCGCCCGACTCGATGCGGCCCATATAGCCGCGCGGCATGCCGTCCATCGGGCGGGCGACATACTGGACCGGAAGGCGGAGGGGCGCGTCGGCGAGCGATTGCGTCACCTCGACCGTCTCCAGGACCTGCAGCAGCGTCGGCCCGTCGTACCAGCCGAGCCGGTCGCCCCGGTCGACGACCATGTCCCCCGTCAGAGCGGACATCGGCACGAAGCGCACGCCTTCGATGCCCGAGCGTTGGGCGAAAGCGACGAAATCGTCGACGATCCCGGCATACACGTCCTCGCTGAAGCCGACGAGGTCCATCTTGTTGACCGCGACGACGAGATGCGGGATGCCCAGCAGGTGCGCGAGCGTCGCGTGCCGGCGCGTCTGCGTGGCGATGCCGTGGCGCGCATCGACGAGCAGGATCGCGAGGTGTGCCGTGGAGGCAGCCGTCACCATGTTCCGTGTGTATTGCTCGTGCCCCGGGGCATCGGCAACGATGAACTTGCGCAGCGCCGTCGCGAAATAGCGATAGGCGACGTCGATGGTGATGCCCTGCTCGCGTTCGGCGACGAGGCCGTCGGTCAGGAGCGAAAGATCGAGCGCCTGCCCGCGCCGCTGCGACGTGCGCTCGATCGCGGCCAGCTGGTCGGCGAGGATCGCCCTGGTGTCGTACAGCAGACGCCCGATCAGCGTGCTCTTGCCGTCGTCGACGCTGCCGGCGGTCAGGAACCGCAGCACGCCGTGGTCGAGCACTTCCGGACGCTCGATGGCGGACATCAGAAGTAGCCCTCTTTCTTGCGCAGCTCCATCGACGCATCGTTGGTCTGGTCGTCGAGGCGCGTTGCGCCGCGCTCGGTGATCGTCGTCGCCGCGGTTTCGGCGATGATGGCCGCGACGCTCGTGGCCTCGGACGCGACGGCTGCCGTGCAGGTGATGTCGCCAACCGTGCGGAACCGGACGGAGACATTTTCGACGGTCTCGCCGGAACGGGGAGGCGTAAGGGCGGTCGCCGGCACGAGCGATGCCCCGCGACGGATCACGGGGCGCGTGTGCGCGAAGTAGATCGACGGCACGGCGAGCCGTTCGCGCGCGATGTATTGCCACACGTCGAGTTCGGTCCAGTTGCTGATCGGGAAGACGCGCACGTTCTCGCCGGGATGCGTGCGCGCGTTGTAGAGATTCCACAGCTCCGGACGCTGGTTCTTCGGGTCCCACTGGCCGAATGCGTCGCGGAACGAGAAGATCCGTTCCTTGGCGCGGGCCTTTTCCTCGTCGCGGCGGGCGCCGCCGATGCACGCGTCGAAGCCGAACTCGGCGATCGCGTCCAGAAGTGTTACGGACTGGTGCGGATTGCGGCTCTCCTCGGAATGCTTCAGGACGACCCGTCCCGAAGCCATCGAGTCCTCGACGGAACGCACGATCAGCCGCTCGCCCAGCTCCGCGGCCCGCCGATCGCGAAAATAGATCACTTCGGGAAAGTTGTGACCGGTGTCGATGTGCAATAGCGGAAACGGGAAGCGACCGGGGCGGAACGCCTTTTCCGCAAGGCGCAGAAGCACCAGCGAATCCTTGCCGCCGGAAAAGAGGAGGGCGGGATTGCGGCATTGGCCCGCAACCTCGCGCAGGATGTGGATTGCATCCGATTCCAGCCAGCTCAGAGGGTCGGCGTCGGCGGGCGCCACGACCCGCGGCGCCGCCCGCGTCCGCGCGCGCGCGTCGAGTACGTCCACGTTCACGTCGTCACCGCGCCGGAGGGCTGGACCGTGGCCGGCTGTGCCGGCACACGCTTCCGCTCGTGAATGCCGCATTCCTTGTGCGCGGGAGCTTCCCACCACCAGCGGCCGGCGCGAATGTCCTCGCCAGGCTCCACGGCCCGGGTGCAGGGAGCGCAGCCGATCGAACGATAGCCGCGATCGTGCAGCGTGTTGTACGGGACGCCGCGGGTGCGGAGGTAGTGCCAGACATCGTCGTCGCTCCAATCCGCGAGCGGATTGAACTTCGGCAGCTCGTGCACGGCATCGAACTCCTCGATCCCGACCGCAGCCCGTGTGACCGACTGCGCGCGGCGGAGACCCGTGATCCAGGCGCCCTTCGCCACAAGAGCGCGCCGCAAGGGCTCGGCCTTGCGGACCGCGCAGCAGCCTTTGCGCAATTCGACGCTGTCGTAGAACGCATTGACGCCATTTTCGCGAACGAACGCCTGCAGCAGGCGCGTGTCCGGCGCATAGACGTCGATCGGCAGTCCGTAGCGTACACGCGCGCGATCGATCAAGGCGTGCGTCTCGTCGGGCAGCCGCCCGGTGTCGAGCGTAAATACGCGGATCGGCAAAGCATGCCGCGCGATGAGGTCGATCACCACCATGTCCTCGGCGCCGAAGCTCGACGCGAATACGGCAGGCGCATGGCGCGCGGAAATACCGCGCAGGACGCCGACCGCCTCCGCAACCCGACGAGCGAAATCGGCGCGGTCGGGCCCCGCCTGGCCCTGTGCTGCGCGACGGCGAAACCAGGGCTGCGGCGTATGCGACGTCGTCGCGTAGACGCCGGAAAAGTCGTCGAGACCGGCCAGTGCATCCGCGGCGTCGCGATCGGCGCGGATGGCGAAGGCATCGAAGCCGCATTCGGCGAGCGCGAACAGCTGGTCGCGCAGCACGTCGCCGATGGCGCGCAGTTCGCCCTTGAATCCGTAGCGGTCGCGCAGCAGACGCGCCGTCGAATAGCCGCGGCCGTCGGTGAACTGGGGGAAATCGACCGCGATGAGCGGCAGCGCAACCGTATCGGCGGCGATGGCCGCCGCATCGTCGGACGGTCCAAGCCACACCCCCGCGTCGCCGCGGGCGAGCAGGGCGTCACGCTCCGCAATCCACAGCGCGACGGGAACGATGACCGGACCTTCCTCGGGAAGGTCGGCCAACGATCCGGCGCACCGCAGCAGCGTCCAGCGATCCGCGACGATCGCGCGATTCTTAATGAGCTGCGGCATACACGCGTTCCTTGAAGGGCTCGAGGCCGAGGCGGCGCACGGTATCGATGAACCGTTCGTCGGCGTGGCGGCGTTCGACGTAGACATCGATGAGCCGCACGACGACCTCGGGCACTTCGGCGGCGGCGAAGGACGGGCCGATCACCTTGCCGAGCGACGCGTCGTTGCCCTGCGCGCCACCGAGCGAGATCTGGTACCACTCGGCGCCGTTCTTGTCGACGCCGAGGATGCCGATATGACCGACATGATGGTGACCGCAGGCATTCATGCAGCCGGACATGTTGAGCTCGAGGTCGCCCAGGTCGTGCAGGTAGTCGAGGTCGTCGAACCGGCGCTGGATCGCCTCGGCAATCGGGATCGACTTGGCGTTTGCCAGCGAGCAGAAATCGCCGCCGGGGCAGCAGACGATGTCCGTTAGCAGACCGATGTTCGGGGTAGCAAGTCCGAGCGCCTTCAACTTCGTCCACAGCCCGTGCAGGTCGGATTGCACGACATCGGCGAAGACCAGGTTCTGCTCATGCGTGATGCGAAGCTCTCCGAAGCTGTAGCGATCGGCGAGCGCGGCGATCGCATCCATGTCGCTCGCAGTCACATCGCCCGGCGGGGTGCCGGTGCGCTTCAGCGACAGCGTGACGATCGCGTAGCCCTTCCGCCGATGCGGGCGCACGTTGCGCTCCGCCCATCGCGAGAACGGCCGGCTGTCCGCGACCGCGGCGCGATGGGCAATGCTGTCGCGCGCGAACTCGCGATAGGCCGGCTCGGCGAAATACTCCGCCAGCCTGGCGATCTCGGCGCGAGGTACGATGCCCGGTCCGTCGCGGAGCTGATCCCATTCCGCCTCGACCTGCCGCGTAAACTCGGCCGGCGTGAGCTCCTTCACCAGGATCTTGATCCGCGCCTTGTACTTGTTGTCGCGGCGACCGTATCGGTTGTACACGCGCAGGATAGCGTCGAAGTAATTGAGCAGCTCCGGAGCCGGGAGAAATTCGCGAATCACCTGGCCGATCATCGGCGTGCGGCCCTGGCCGCCGCCCACGACAATGCGAAAGCCCGTCTTTCCGGCCTCGTTGCGCACGGCCTGCGCACCGATATCGTGCACGAGGATCGCCGCGCGGTCGTTGGTCGCTCCGGAGACGGCGATCTTGAACTTGCGGGGCAGGTGAGCGAACTCCGGGTGCAGCGTCGACCACTGCCGGATCAGCTCGCACCAGGGGCGCGGGTCGATGAGTTCGTCGGCCGCCACGCCCGCCAGCGGGTCGCTGGTCGTGTTGCGCACGCAGTTGCCAGATGTCTGTATGGCGTGCATTTCCACAGCCGCAAGGTCGGCGAGGATGTCCGGCGTGTCTTCGAGGCGCGGCCAGTTGAACTGGATATTCTGTCGTGTGGTGAAGTGACCGTAACCTCGGTCATACTTGCGGGCGATATGCGCCAGCGTTCGCAGCTGTGACGTCGAGAGGAGGCCATACGGGATCGCAACGCGAAGCATCGGCGCGTGCTTCTGGACGTACAGGCCGTTCTGCAGCCGCAGCGGACGGAACTCGTCCTCGGTAAGCTCGCCGGCAAGGAAGCGCCGCGTCTGGTCCCGGAATTGAGCCACGCGGCGGGTGACGAGCGCGCTGTCGAAATCGTCGTAGCGGTACATGCCTGGCTGCCTGGCTTATAAGTGATCTGCGAGGTTACTCAGGCCCTTCTATAATTGGAAAGAATATCGAGTCATGACGTAGGGCCACCACGCTATATCATCACCCTCGCAGCCAATCCGATGACCACCGTACCGCCCTCCATTCCCGCAAATCGCGGCGTAATCCTTTTCGCGCACGGCGCCCGCGATCCGCGCTGGGGAGACCCGTTTCGGCGCGTCGCCGACGGCGTCCGCGAGGCGGCCCCCGGATTGCCGGTCGAACTTGCCTACCTGGAATTTCTCGAGCCGGACCTGCGCGCAGCCGCCGAGCGCCTGGCGCAACGCGGACTGACCACGATCCGCATCATTCCGCTGTTTTTCGGGCGTGGCGGACACCTGCGCGACGCCGTGCCGAAGCTTGTGGCGGAAACGGCCGCCGCGTTGGCGGCGGTAACGTTCGAGCTCGAAGGTGCTGCCGGCGAAGACCAGGGCGTCGTGGACGCCATTGCCGCGTTTTGTCTCCGGGCGGCCGCGCATCCGAGGGATACGGGTACTGATGGACCGGCATGATCTGGACGGTGGCTCGAATCCGGGAACGGCCAACGGGCCTTGCCACAGGAAGACACTAGTTTACATAATAACAATTATGCGACATTTATGATTATTGCGGACAGGGCGACGGGCGTCGCGATTATTGCCAATTCCCCGTATCGCGCAGGATCCTCGATCCATGTTGCAAACCCCATCATATAATTCATAATCAAAAGGTTACTGTATTTTCTTGCGATCGATTTGATCTCCCTGAAGGTCACTCCGCAACCGAACTCGAACACAAGGCCGCACGGGGTTTCCGACCCGCGGTACAACGCCTTCGATGGATCTCAACAGTGAACTTGCGCAGGCGCTGCGCCTGCACCAGCAAGGCAAGCTCCGCGAGGCCTTTCAGATTTATTCCGCGATCCTCGACCGGGATCCCGACAACGCGCCAGCGCTCCATCTTTCGGGCGTCGTGCTGCACCAGTCGGGCGACCATGCCGGAGCGGTCGAGCGTATTCGCAGGTCGATCGGCATCGACGCGGCGCCTGCCGACCCTTGGGCCAATCTGGCCATGGCGCTGGAAGCCACGGGGCGCTTCGAGGCAGCCGCCAACGCGCTGAAGGAGGCGGCCCGGCGCGCGCCGCGAACCCCGGAGATCTGGTCCAATCTCGCCGCGTCCGAACTGGCGCTCGGCCGCGTTGCCGATGCCGAACGGTCGGCACGGGAGGCAATCGCCGTCGATCCGCGCCACGCGCCCGGCTGGTACAACCTGGCCCATGTGCTCGAACCACAGGGCCGGGTACTCGAGGCATTGGACGCCGCGAGCCGCGCGGCCGGGCTCGCCCCGGGCGAGGTCGCACCCGCGGGTCTCAAGGCCCAACTGCAGGAGAAATTGGGCCAATTCGACGGCGCGCGGAAGACGCTGGAAGGCGCGCTGGCGCGCAGCCCGGCAGCCGCGGACCTGCATATTCAACTTGCCTCCGTTGTCGAACACCTCGACGACGACCTCGCCGCGGCAAAGGCGTATGAGAACGCCCTGCGGCTGCGGCCGGGCGACGGCGCGGCATTGGCGCAGCTCCTGTTTCTGCGCAAGCGCCTCTGCGACTGGCACGACCTCGCCGATCTGCAGACCCGGTTCCGCGCCGGTGTTGCGGCGGGGAACTCCTTGCTCACGCCATTCTCCTTTCTCAGCGATCCGTCGTCGCGCGCCGACCAATTGAGATGCGCAATGACCTGGTCGGCTCCGTATGCGCGCCCGGCCGTGGGACGTCCGGTTCCGGGCGGGGGCCGCCTGCGTGTCGGCTATCTATCCGGCGATTTCTACGACCACCCGACGGCAGTGCTGACCGCTGGCGTATTCGAGGCCCACGATCGGTCGCGGCTCGAAATCGTCGGCTATTCGACGGGCCCGGCCGACGGCAGCGCGCTGCGCGCCCGGGTTGCAGCGGCGTTCGACCGCTTCGTCGACGCCCGTGAAAGGTCGCCGGAAGCACTCGCCGAGCGCATCCGCGCCGACCGCATCGATATCCTCGTCGACCTCAAGGGCCACACCGCAGGCGCACGTTCGCTCCATGTGCTCGCGCGACGCCCTGCCCCGCTCCAGGTGCACTGGCTGGGCTATCCCGGAACGCTGGGCACCCCGTTCATCGACTACCTGATCGGGGACCCGGTCGTGACCCCGTTCGACGATGCGCCGGATTTTTCGGAGACGCTGGTTCAATTGCCATGGAGCTACCAGAGCAACGACCGGTCGCGAATCATGGCGCCGGCGCCAATGCGCGCCGAACTCGGTCTGGCGGAGGATGCCGTGGTTTTCTGTTGCTTCAACAACAGCTACAAGGTGAATCCGGCCGTGCTCGATGCGTGGGCGAGCATTCTCGCCGCGGTGCCGAAGGGCGTGTTGTGGCTGATGGTGCGCTCGGACCGGGATCCCGCGGCGTCGAACCTCCGCCGGGAAGCAGCAGCGCGGGGCATCGCGCCCGAGCGGCTCGTGTTCGCGACCCGCCGAGCCCAGGCCGAATACCTCGCGCTCTACCGCCGCGCCGACCTGTTCCTCGACACCTGGCCCTACAACGCGCATACGACGGCAAGCGACGCGCTGTGGGCCGGATGCCCGGTGCTGACCTGGCGCGGGGAAACCTTTGCCGGACGCGTCGCGGCCAGCCTGCTCCGCGCCGTCGGACTGCCCGAACTCGCCGCCGAAAGCGTCGGCCGCTATGTCGCCGACGCGATAGCGCTTGCCCGCGATCCCGCGCGACTTGCTGCACTGCGCGCGCGTTTGGACGGGCCGGGACGCGCAAGCCCGCTATTCGACGCACCTCAGTTCACGCGGGCGCTGGAAGCCGCCTATCTGACGATGGTCGATCAGTTCCACGCCGGCCGGCGCGCGCCGATTTCAATAGCCCCCGAATCGATCCCGGCGTAACGGGCGGCGGCAGCGTCAGCGCCGCGTCATTCGCGCAGGAGGCGCAGCGCCTCGTCCACGCGGTCTACAGGATTAATCGTAATATTATCAATTGATTGCTTTGGCTTGTTGAGACGTGGGATGAGGAAGTGTTTGAACCCGAGCTTGGCGGCTTCCTTGATCCGATCCTGGCCGCGCTGCACCGGCCTGATTTCGCCGGCGAGGCCGACTTCGCCGAATACCAGCGTCTTGGCCGGCAGCGGGCGGCCCGTGATCGACGAGTGCACCGCCAACAGGATCGCAAGGTCGGCAGCAGGTTCGTTGATCCGCACTCCGCCGACCGCATTGACGAAGACGTCGTAGCCGCCCGTTTCGACGCCGCCATGCCGATGCAGTACGGCGAGCAGCAACGCGAGCCGCTGGGGATCCAGCCCGACCGAAACACGCCGCGGCATTCCCCCCTGAACCGGGTCGACCAGCGCCTGGATCTCGACCAATAGAGGCCGCGAACCTTCCAGCGTGGCAACGATGGCCGAGCCCGGGACCGGCTCCGTGTGCTGCGAGAGGAAAAGCGCCGACGGGTTGGAAACTCCTTTCAATCCGCGTTCGGTCATCGCGAATACGCCGAGTTCATTGGCGGCGCCGTAGCGGTTCTTGATGGCGCGGACGAGCCGGAAGCTCGAATGCGTGTCGCCTTCGAAATAGAGAACGGTATCGACGATGTGCTCCAGCACGCGCGGGCCGGCAATCGCGCCTTCCTTCGTCACGTGCCCGACGAAGATGACGACGATTCCACGCTGCTTCGCGAGCCTCGTGAGTTGCGCCGCGCATTCGCGGACCTGCGCGACGCTGCCCGGCGCGGAGGTCAGCGCTTCCGTGTAGGCGGTCTGGATCGAGTCGATGACCACCACCTCGGGATGCTCGGCCCCGATCGTCGCGATGATCGCTTCGAGCTGCACTTCGGCCAGCAGCGAAACGGGCGCATTGACGAGCCCCAGCCGCTGCGCGCGCAACGCGACCTGCTCGACGGATTCTTCACCGGTGACGTAAAGCGCCTTCTTGGCGGCACCGATCGCAGCCATCGCCTGCAGCAGCAGCGTCGACTTCCCGATGCCCGGGTCGCCGCCCAGCAGAATTACGCCTCCGGGCACGAGTCCGCCGCCCAGCACGCGGTCGAACTCCTCGACGCCGGTCGCGAAGCGGGGGCTGTGCCTGGCTTCGACGCTGGCCAGTGGCCGAACGGTGCTCGCCTTGCCCGCGACGGTCTGGAACCGCGTCGGCACGGGGGCCGCGACGGTCTCGACCAGCGTATTCCACGCTCCGCAATGCGGGCACTGGCCCTGCCACTTCGCGGCCTGGCCGCCGCATTCGGTGCAGCTGTGGACGGTCCTGGCCGACTTCATGGGGATCGAAGGGCGCGCGCTGCGCGTCTGCCGCGTCCGGCCGCGCGTCTCACCACGCGCGCCATGCCCGGCGTTCGGGGCGGCACCTGGTCAAGCCAGCTCGTCCGGGGTGACGACCGCCGTGCCGAGCTTCCCAACCACGACGCCGGCCGCCTGGTTGGCGATGCGCACGGCGTCGGAAATCACGGCGCCGGCCCCCATCAGCACGCCAAGAATGGCGATCACCGTGTCGCCGGCGCCCGAGACATCGAAAACCTCGCGCGTCTGCGCGGGGATGTGGTCGGCGCCCTGCGCGGTATAGAGACTCATCCCCTCCTCCGACCGCGTGACCAGAAGCGCCTCGAGATCGAGGTCGGCGCGCAGCGTCTGCGCCTTGACCGCCATGTCGTATTCGTCGCGCCAGCGGCCCGCGACCTCGCGAAACTCGCTGCGATTCGGCGTGAGCAGCGTGGCGCCGCGGTACTTCGTCCAATCCTCGCCCTTGGGATCGACCAGCACCCGCTTGCCGGCGGCGCGCGCGCTCTCGATCATCGTGGCGATGTGCGCGAGCCCGCCTTTGCCGTAATCGGAGAGGACGACCACGTCGGTCTCCGCCAGGAGGCGCTCGTACTCGACGAGCTTGCCGGCCAGCACTTCGTGCGACGGCGCCGTCTCGAAATCGATCCGCAGCAGCTGCTGCTGCCGGCCGATCACACGCAACTTCACCGTCGTCGACAGCGTCGGGTCGCGATGGAACGACGTGCGCACCTGATCGGCGGCCAGCAGGCGTTCCAGCGCGCCGCCGGCCTCGTCGGCCCCCGTGACGGAAAGCAGCGTCACCTGCGCGCCCAGCGCCGCGGCATTGCGCGCGACGTTGGCGGCGCCGCCGGGGCGCTCCTCGCTGCGCAGGACCCGGACGATGGGAACCGGCGCTTCGGGCGAAATGCGCTCGACGTCGCCGAACCAGTACCGGTCGAGCATCACGTCGCCGACGATGAGCACCCGCGTGCGCGCGACACGGTCGCGGTACACCGCAAACTTCGTCGGCCGGTCGGGCGCCTGGCCAGGCAATGAGGTCGCCATCAGCGGCGTCCGATTCCAAAATACTCGAGACCCGCGGCGCGCACGCGCACCGGATCGTAAAGGTTGCGCCCATCGAATACGAGCGGCTGCGCCAGCGCGTCGCGGATGGCTTCGAAATCGGGGCTGCGAAACTCCTTCCACTCCGTGGCGACGATCAGCGCATCGGCGTCCCGAACCGCGGCCATCGGTGAGGTTGCGTAGCTCAGCGCGCGCGCATCGCCGAACACCTGCCTCGCTGCGGGCATCGCCACCGGATCATAGGCAACGATCTTCGCTCCCCGTGCCGTCAGCGCAGTGACGATGGCGCGCGATGGGGCCTCGCGCATGTCGTCGGTGTTGGGCTTGAACGCGAGACCCCACAAGGCCAGCGTCCTGCCGCCGAGGTCATCGCCCAGGCGCGCGACGATCTTCTCGACCAGGCGCACCTTCTGGATTTCGTTGGCGGCCTCGACCGCTTCGAGGATCCTGAGCGGGCGGCCGTGTTGCGTCGCGGTGTGCTGGAGCGCCTTCACGTCCTTCGGGAAACAGCTTCCACCGTAGCCGACGCCGGGGTAAAGAAAATGGTAGCCGATCCGCGGATCGGAACCGATGCCCTGCCGCACGTGCTCGATGTCCGCACCGAGGTCGTCGGCAAGATTGGCGAGTTCGTTCATGAACGAAATGCGTGTCGCCAGCATCGCGTTGGCGGCGTACTTGGTGAGTTCGGCGGAGCGCGCATCCATCACGAACAGCCGATCGTGATTGCGCATGAACGGGGCGTAAACCGCACGCATCGCAGCGATCGCGCGTTCGTCGTCGGCGCCGATCACGACCCGGTCGGGTTTCATGAAATCCTCGACCGCGGCACCCTCCTTCAGGAATTCGGGATTCGACACGACCGCAAACGGCAATGCGGCGCCGCGCGCCGCCAACTCGTCCGTGATCGCGGCGCGAACGCGATCCGCCGTGCCGACGGGCACCGTGGATTTGTCGACGACGATCTTGAAGTCCGTCATCCGCCGGCCGATGCTGCACGCCGCGGCCAGCACGTACTGCATATCGGCGGAACCGTCTTCCTCGGGAGGGGTGCCGACCGCTATGAATTGCAGCGTCCCGTGGGCCACCGCAGCGTCCATATCGGTGGTGAACCGCAGCCGCCCGGCATCGACATTGCTCTTGATCATCGTCTCGAGTCCGGGCTCGTGGATCGGCACGCCGCCGCGTCTCAGAACGTCGATCTTGCCGGCGTCGACGTCGACGCAGAGGACGTCATTGCCGACCTCGGCAAGGCAGGCGCCGCTGACGAGACCGACGTAGCCCGCGCCGATCAGCGTGATCTTCACGCGGGATTCCTCAGCGATGCGTTGATGGCGGCAAGCGCCGCGACGGGGTCGTCCGCCCCGGTGATCGGTCGCCCGATGACCAGGTAGTCGGCCCCGTTCACGATCGCTGCCGCGGGCGTGATGATCCGCGACTGGTCGTCCCTGGCGCTGCCCGCAGGGCGAATGCCGGGTGTCACCAGCCTGAATCGAGGTCCGAGCGCGGCACGCAGCGCCGCCGCCTCGACCGCCGAGCAGACAACGCCGTCGAGCCCGCAAGCCGCGGTGAGTTTCGCGAGCCTCGTCGCCTGCGCAAGGGCCGTGCCGGCAACACCGATGTCGCGCAGGTCGGCATCGGCAAGGCTCGTGAGCACGGTGACGGCAATCAGCACCGGCCGCGCCCTGCCTTGCTCCGCCGCGGCATTCGCAACGGCGTCGCGCGCCGCTTCGAGCATCGCGCGGCCGCCGGCTGCGTGCACATTGAGCATCCAGACGCCGAGGCGCGTCGCCGCCGCGCAGGCTCGCGCTACCGTATTCGGAATGTCGTGGAACTTGAGGTCCAGGAAGACGCGAAATCCGCGTTCGATCATCCAGCGCATCGGTTCGGGACCGGCAGCGACAAACAATTCCTTGCCAACCTTGAGCGCGCAGGCCGCCGGATCGAGCCTGTCGGCAAGCGCCAGCGCGCGCATCGGATCGGCGAAATCGAGCGCGACGATGACGCGCGGATCGGCGGTACTCACGTGCGAACCCTCCTCAGGCAGGCGCTGTCACCGGATTTTTCACGCATAGCCGTCGGGTGTCTCTGTCCGCCGGGGTGAATACGTCTCCCACTTGCCGCACCCGGGGCAGCGCCAGTAATACTGCTTGGCGCGGAACCCGCAATGGTCGCATTTGTACATCCCGAGACGCTTGATATGCTGACCGACCAACTGCTTGACGAGTTCGAGGTCATGCCGGCGCTCCGCAGGCTCCGACAGCAGTTGCGCCTCGAGCAGCCGGTCGAGTCCCAGCAGCGTCGGGTTGCGGGCGAGCTCGTCCTTGATCAGCTCACCCGCGGCCGCCGGGCCCTCGTTCGATAGCGTCAGCGAGAACACGGTGTTGAGCAGGTCGAGCGACGGATACTGCTGCTGGTAGGCGCGCAGGACGCGCAAGCCGTGCGTCGCGGTCCCCGTCTTCCGGTAGGCGTCGGCGAGGCGCTCGGCGACCAGCGACAGGAAAGAGGGATTCTGCGACTCGATCCGCTGCCATGCGGCGATCGCGCCGCGGAGGTCGTCCCGCTGCACCTCGATATCGCCCAGCAGCATCGTGGCACGGGCGCAGGCCCGGTATTCGCCGAGCGCCTGGTCGGCGTGCCGGCGCGCGCCGGCATAGTCCGAATTGACGAGGGCCACCTGCGCGAGCTCGCAGCTGTAGTGGGCGATCTCCTTGAAATAGGGCTGCTTGGCGAGCGCTTCCATGCGCCGCGTGACGGTGATCGCCTTCGGCCAGTCCTTCTCCTGCTCGTAGATCGAAAGCAGAAAGCCGAGCGACGGGTGCTCGAATCCCGAGCCTTCCAGCTTGGTGAAGAGCTCCTCGGCACGGTCGAGCAACCCCGCGCGATGAAAATCCTGCGCCAGCTCGAAAATCGCCGCCTGCCTCTTGTCGGCGGGCAGATCGGGTCGATCGAGCAGATTCTGGTGCATGCGGATCGCACGGTCGATCTCGCCCTGCCTCCGGAAAAGACTGCCCAGCGCAAAGTGGAGATCGATGGTCTGCGGATCGACCTTGACCACCTCGATGAATGATTCGATGGCCTTGTCGGGCTGCTCGTTGAGGAGGAAATTGAGCCCCCGAAAATACGACAGGGGCAGCGCGCGCGATTCGCGCAACAGGTGCTTGATGTCGATGCGCGCTGCAATCCACCCCAGCGCGAAAAAAACCGCCGGAATCGGCAGCAGCCACCACAGCTCGAACTCCATGGTTGCGCGGGCGCGTCGTCGTCGGAACAGCGTTGGGCTTGGGATCGGCGATCGGGGACGCGGGGCTTCAGGCGCCGCCGACCGGACGGTCGCCCTTCGCTTCGACCACCGGCAGGGTATCGCGCGGGCGCTGGTCGCGCCGCAGGCGGTTCAATTGCCGCTTGAGCCTGGAGGACCGCATCGCTCCCGCCAGGAGGCCCGCCGCGACACCGGTCGCAAAGGCGATCAGCACGACGAATATGAGCGGGGCCTGCCAGCTCCACCAAGTGTAGAACTTCAGCGTCACCAGCTCGGAGTTCTGCAGCGACAGAAACAGGAGCGCCAGGAACAACGTGGCGCCTACGACCCAGCGCACAATTTGCATCAGCTACTCCGCCAACAGGGGCAACGGGCAGCGGCACCTGGGGCGCCTGAGAGGTCTTGGCTTCGCCCGGCTCGCGCGGACGTCCTCGGCGTCGCCCCGCTCGCTCATCCGGGGTTCTTGAAATCGACCCGCTCGCGCAGTTCCTTGCCCGCCTTGAAGTGTGGAACGTGTTTTTCCGGTACCTGCACCTTCTCGCCGGACTTGGGATTGCGCCCGGTACGCGGCGGCCGGTAATTCAGGCCGAAGCTGCCGAAGCCGCGGATCTCGATGCGCTCCCCCTTGGCGAGGCTTTCGGCCATCGCGTCGAGGATCATCTTGACGGCGAGTTCGGCGTCTTTCGCCACCAGCTGCGGGAACTGCGCCGCAAGGTGATCGATCAGCTCCGATTTGGTCATCGCGCGGCCCGCTTATTCGGTGGTCTTGTTGTCCATCTTCGCGCGAAGCAATGCGCCGAGATTGGTCGTCCCGGACGTCGTGCCTGCGGTGTCGGCCTTGACGCTCTGGATGGCGTCGGTCTCCTCGGCGTGATCCTTGGCCTTGATCGATAGATTGATGGAACGGTTCTTGCGATCGATGTTGATGATCATCGCGGTGACCGAATCGCCTTCCTTCAGATGCGTCCGGATGTCCTCGACGCGATCGCGAGCGACTTCGGAGGCGCGCAGGTAGCCTTCGACCTCGCCGTCGAGCACGATGACCGCACCCTTGCCATCGAGCGACTTCACGGTGCCCTTGACCACGTTGCCCTTGTCGTGCGTGGCGACGTAATTGGTGAACGGGTCGCCGTCGAGTTGCTTGATGCCGAGCGAGATACGCTCGCGCTCGACGTCGATCGCGAGCACCACCGCCTCGACTTCCGCGCCCTTCTTGTAGTCGCGCACGGCGGCCTCGCCGGTAAGCGTCCACGAGAGGTCGGACAGATGGACCAGCCCGTCGATGCCGCCGGGCAGGCCGACAAATACGCCGAAGTCGGTGATCGACTTGATCTGACCTTTGACCTTGTCGCCCTTCTTGTGATTGACCGCGAACTCGTCCCACGGATTGGGCATGCACTGCTTCATGCCGAGGGAGATGCGGCGGCGCTCCTCGTCGATCTCGAGGATCATCACCTCGACCTCGTCACCGAGCTGCACGACCTTTGTCGGGTGGATGTTCTTGTTGGTCCAGTCCATTTCCGAAACGTGCACGAGGCCCTCGATCCCGGATTCGATTTCGACGAACGCGCCGTAATCGGTGATATTGGTGACCTTCCCGAACAGGCGCGTGCTCGTCGGATAGCGGCGCGACAGGCCGACCCACGGGTCTTCGCCAAGCTGTTTCATGCCCAGCGACACGCGATTCTTTTCCTGGTCGAACTTCAGGATCTTGGCCGTCACTTCGTCGCCGACCGCCAGGACCTCCGACGGGTGCTTGACGCGGCGCCAGGCAAGGTCGGTGATGTGGAGCAGGCCGTCGATGCCGCCCAGGTCGACGAACGCGCCGTAGTCGGTGATGTTCTTGACGATGCCCTTGACCGTCGCGCCTTCCTGCAGCGTCGACATCAGCTTTTCGCGCTCCTCGCCGAGGCTCGCTTCCAGCACGGCACGGCGCGAAACCACTACGTTATTGCGCTTGCGGTCGAGCTTGATGACCTTGAATTCGAGCGCCTTGTTTTCGTACGGCGACGTGTCCTTGACGGGGCGGATGTCGACCAGCGAGCCGGGGAGGAACGCGCGGATGCCGTTGACCATCACCGTCAGACCGCCCTTGACCTTGCCCGTCACCTGCCCGGAGACGATCGTACCCTGCTCCATCGCGGCTTCGAGATCGTGCCAGGCCTTGAGGCGCTTGGCCTTGTCGCGCGACAGTTTCGTCTCGCCGTAGCCGTCCTCGAGACTTTCGATGGCGACGGTGACGAAATCGCCGGGCTTGACCTCGACCTCGCCCTTGTCGTTCTTGAATTCCTCGATCGGGATGAAACTCTCGGACTTCAGGCCGGCGTTGACGACGACGATGTTGTAGTCGACGCGGACGACTTCCGCGGTGATCAATTCGCCCTGCCGCATCTCCTGCCGGGTGAGGGATTCCTCGAACAGCGCGGCAAAGTTTTCGGACGGCGGGGGGGGCATGCTCTGCGTGGCGGTAGTCATGGCGGGTTGGTTCCTTCTGTTGGTGGTAACCGTCGGCTGCGAGAACCCAATGTCTCGCGCGGCGGGCTGGTTGTTGAATTCCGCCCTCGGGCGCCGGCCAAAGCGCCCGTGGACAGCCCCGTACTCACGGCTCCTCCGTGCCCCCGGCCAGGGGGTGCGCGGCGCTGCCGGTGTATGTCTAACCTGCGTTCGCCGCCGCGCGGGACCGGTACCGATCCAGCACGAAGCCGATGGCGGCGTCGATCGTCATTCCGGTCGTATCGAGGACCGCCGCATCTGCAGCCGGCCGCAGCGGCGCTGCCGCCCGGCCCGCGTCGCGCGCGTCGCGCTCCCGGATATCGCCCAAAAGACTGTCCATTGTACTGGAGATTCCTTTTTCGATCAACTGCTTATGGCGACGATCCGCACGTTCTTCCGGGCTCGCCGTCACGTAGACCTTGAGGAGGGCGTCCGGAAAGACCACGGTGCCCATGTCGCGACCGTCCGCGACCAGACCCGGCGGCCGGCGAAAGGCGCGCTGACGCAGGAGGAGTGCCGACCGAACGGCCGGGTGCACGGCGACCCGCGAGGCCGTCGCCCCAACGGCCTCGGCGCGGATCGCGTCGGTTACGTCGCGCCCGTCGAGGGAGACCCTTCCGTCGCGGAATCCCACCTTGAGTTCGGCCGCGATCCGCGCCAGCGCCGGTTCGGTATCGGCCGGAGTTGCCGTGGCGAGCGCCTTCAGCGCGACCAGCCGGTACAGGGAGCCGCTGTCGAGAAGATGAAACCCGAGCGCCCTCGCGACTCCGGCGGCGACCGTACCCTTGCCGGACGCGGCAGGACCGTCGACGGCGATCACTGGAACCGGCCTGGGGGCGGTCTTCACGGCGGATCGCGCCGCCGGGCAATGGACCGGAACGCGGCAAAATAGTCGGGGAACGTCTTGCGCACGCAATCGGGATCGTTGATGCGTATCGCAACGCCGCCTAACGTCGCCAGCGAAAAACACATCGCCATCCGGTGATCGTCGTAGGTGTCGATCGTCGCCGGCGTCAGGGCGGGCGGCGGAAAAACGCGGAGGTGGCTGTCGCCGGCCTCCACGGTCGCGCCCAGCTTGCGCAATTCGGCGGCCATCGCGGCAATCCGGTCGGTTTCCTTGACGCGCCAGCTCGCGATACCGACGAGCGTCGTCGGACCCTGCGTGAACAGCGCGACGATCGCCAGCGTCATCGCCGCGTCGGGAATCGCCAGGCAATCCACGGTGGCGCCGCGGAGCACGCGTCCGCTGCGGGCCTCGATCCAGTCGTCGCCATACCGGACATCGGCGCCCATTTGCGCGAGTACGCGGGCGAACTCCACATCGCCCTGGATCGAAGTGTGGCCGACCCCGGTAACACGTACAGGCCCGCCTCCGATCGCCCCGGCGGCCAGGAAATAGGAGGCGGAAGACGCGTCACCTTCGACGTGAATCGTGCCGGGGCTGGCGTAACGCGAGCCGGCCGGAACGACGAAGGAGCGCCAGCAATCGCGCTCCACGGCGACGCCGAAGCGCGCCATCAGGCTCAGGGTGATCGCGACATATGGTTTCGAAATGAGCTCGCCAACCACGTCGACGGTCACTGCGCGGCCCGTCCGCGCCGTGAGGAGCGGCAGCGCCATCAGGAGCGCAGAAAGGAACTGACTCGACACCTCGCCACGCACCGCGACGCGGTCGGGCGCATCGGCGCCGGTGGCGCGCCGTTCGCCGATCGCCAGCGGCGGATAGCCCTCGCTCCCGAGGTAGCGAATATCGGCACCGAGGGCGCGCAGCGCGACCACGAGATCGCCGATCGGCCGCTCGTGCATGCGCGAAACGCCCGTGAGCTCGTAGTCGCCACCCGCGAGCGCGAGCACCGCGGTGAGTGGCCGAAACGCGGTGCCCGCATTGCCCAGAAACAACTTCGCCGACTTGCGTTCGATCGCGCCGTCCGCGCCATGAACGATGAATTCCCTTGACGCTGGAGAGCCGTCGATGGCGATGCCGAGCGCCGCGAGCGCCTCCTGCATCCGATCCACGTCATCGGCGTCGAGGAGGCCGCATACCCGCGTATCGCCGGCCGCAAGGGCGGCCAGCAGCAACGTCCGATTGGAGATGCTTTTCGAGCCCGGCAGCGCCACGATGCCCTCGGCCTGAGTGACCGAGGGGAGGTCGAGGAATTCGCGCGCGGTCACGGCTCGCGGGGCCCGTCCTCGGGCACGGGCCGTCCCGCGGCGTTGCGCTGTGCATCCCAGGTGCGCCGCGCGGTGCGGGCGTTGGCGAAGGTCGCTTCGAGCGCGGCTCCGTCGCCGGCCTCGAGCATCGCGGCCACGCGATCGAGATGCGCGCGGAACGCCGCGATTTCGGTCTGCAGCGCCGCCCGATTGGCGAGCAGGACATCGCGCCACATTTCCGGGGAACTCGCCGCGATGCGCGTGAAATCGCGAAAGCCACTCGCGGCAAAGCGGAACAATTCCTCGGCGTTCGGTCGCGCCGCAATCTCGTCGACCAGGGTGAACGACAGCAGGTGCGGCAGGTGCGACACGGCCGCGAAAATGCGGTCGTGGATGACGGCGTCGAGCGTGCGCACCCGGCCGCCGCATGCCTGCCATGCCGTCGCTACCGTCGCGATGGCCAGCGGATCCGTTTCGGGCAGGGGCGTGAGCACCACGGTGCGGTCGGCATAGAGCGTGGAAAACGCAGACGCCGCTCCGGATTTCTCGGTTCCGGCAATGGGGTGGCCGGGTACGAACCGGGGCAGCGCGTCGCCCAATGTCGCGCGCGCAGCGGCGATCACATCCTGCTTCGTGCTGCCGGCGTCGGTGACGATGGTGTGCGGGCCGAGGCGCGGCGCCATCGCGCGAAACAGCGCGGGATACTGCGCGACGGGCACTGCGAGCATCACGACATCGGCGGCGGCCACCTCGGCGACCCAGTCGCCATCGAGCATGACCAGGCGATCGATGATGCCGAAATTTGCCGCTTCCTCGAGATTGATGCGCCCGCGGCCGACTCCGGTGACGGTTCCCGTGCAGCCGGCCGCCTTCAGCGCCAGTGCGAACGAGCCGCCGATCAGCCCGACGCCTATGACGACCAGCCTGTCGATCCGGTGCGGGGTGGTGGTCATCGTTGCGCGGAGTCGTGCGCCATCCGCATCAGGCGGCGAGCGCCATGCGCAACGCCGCAAGGAAGCGGTGGTTCTCCTGCGGCAGTCCGATCGTCACGCGGAGCCATTCGGGAAAACCATAGTTGGCAACCGGGCGCACGATGACGCCCTGCTTCAGCAAACGCTGGTAGACCCGGCCCGCGTCGCCGACCTTCACCAATACGAAATTCGCGTGCGATGGCAGCCACGAGAGGCCCAATGCGCGCAACCCCTCCTCGAGGGCGCGCATGCCCTCGCGATTGAGCCGCCGGCTTGCGTTCACGTAATCGGCGTCGGCGAGCGCGGCAACCGCCGCGGCCTGCGCCAAGCCGTTGACGTTGAAGGGCTGCCGGACGCGGTTCAGCATGTCGGCGACCTTCGGATGCATGATGCCGTAGCCGACGCGCAGGGCAGCCAGCCCGTACGCCTTCGAAAAAGTCCGCGTCACTATCAGGTTCGCATAGCGGCCGACCCACTCCGCGCTGGGTGCATGTTGTGATGGGTCGAGGTATTCGTTGTACGCCTCGTCCAGAACCACCAGCGCATCGTCCGTCATCGACGCCAGGAATGCCTCCACTGCGGGCGGCGTCAGCCAGGTGCCGGTCGGATTGTTCGGATTCGCAATGAAGACGATCCGGGTCCTGGGCGTGATCGCGGCGCGCATCGCGGGCAGGTCGTGTCCGTAATCCTTGGCGGCCACCTCGATGCCGGTTGCGCCGCGCGCCTGCGTTGCCAATGGATACACCGCAAACGAGTGTCGCGAGTACACCGCATGGTCGTCCGGGCGCAGAAACGCCTGCGTCGCCAGTTCGAGCACGTCGTTCGAGCCGTTCCCGAGCACGATTTGGTCCGCGCTCACCGCATGGCGCGTCGCGAGCGCCGCCTTGAGCGCGAAACCGTTCCCGTCGGGATAGCGCGAAAGATCCTCGGTCGCGGCGGCGATCGCCGCACGCACCGCTGCACTCGGGCCCCGCGGATTCTCGTTGGACGCGAGTTTGACGATGGCCTTCTCGTCCAGGCCGAACTCCCGCGCCAGCTCGTCGACGGGCTTGCCCGGGAGGTAGCGCGCGATGTCGCGGACGTATTCGGGCGCCAGCTTGGACGGGTCCGACTCGCCCGGGGCGTGGATTGGGGTGCTCATTGCGATCTATCTAGTGGACCGCCGCGGGATACGATCCCAGAACCTTCATGAACGGCGCCTTCTGACGCAGTTCGGCGAGTGCGGCCGCAACCGCGGGATCGCCCTGGTGGCCGACCAGATCGACGAAGAAGAGATATTCCCAGAGACCCGTGCGCGCGGGCCGCGATTCGAGCCGCGACATGCTGACGCCGTGCTTGGCAATCGGCTCGAGCAGGCTGTAGATCGCGCCGGGGCGGTTGGGTGCGGACATCACCAGGGATGTCTCGTCGCGGCCGGAAGGCGGCACTGCCTGCGAGCCGAGCACCCAGAATCGTGTCGTGTTATTCGGCTCGTCCTCGATGTGGGAGGCAAGAACATCGAGGCCATAGATCGCCGCGGCAATGTCTCCGGCGATTGCGGCGGTGCCCGGTTCGGCCGCCGCGAGCCGCGCGGCCTCGGCATTGCTCGCCAC
Source organism: uncultured beta proteobacterium (assembly GCA_963726775.1). Classification (GTDB taxonomy): domain Bacteria; phylum Pseudomonadota; class Gammaproteobacteria; order Burkholderiales; family Casimicrobiaceae; genus CAIWHR01. Next base: position 325,043 of record CAVSDL010000009.1, on the reverse strand, counting down.
GGCGATTCGCGCGGCCGCCGGCAGATGCCGCGCGAGCCATTGCTCGCACTGCGCGAGCGACTGCGCGTGCGAGTAGACGCGGACTACCTGGTCCAACGCGCCGGCTTTCGACATCAGGTTCTGGCGTATCGGCAGTTTTATTTCGCCGCAGATCGCGAGCGGCGTCTGGCACATCAGATCGAGCGTGCGGCCCACCGCACCCTCGGTCGAGTTTTCGACCGGCACGACCGCACAATCGGTCTGGCCGCTTTCCGCGGAACGAAAAACGTCGTCGATGGTGCCGCACGGTTCGGCGTGGACGAACTGACCGAAATGCTTGGCAACCGCCGAGTGCGAAAACGTGCCGGCGGGGCCGAGATAGGCGATGCGCAAAGGCTGCTCGAGTGCGAGGCAGGCCGACATCACCTGGCGGAAAATGCCGGCCACGGCATCGTTGGCCAGCGGCCCCGGATTCTCGGTCTGCAGACGCGCCAGCACCTGTGCCTCGCGTTCCGGGCGGTAGGCTCCACCGCTCGCCTTCAGGCGGCCGATCGCCTGCGCGCTCGCGGCGCGCGCATTGAGTTGGGCGAGGAGTTCGCGGTCGATCCTGTCGATCGCCGCGCGATGGCGGGCGAGTTCCTGCTCTCGATCGTCGATGGGAAGCATGGCGGCGGGCAGCAGAGAGTAACCGGTTCAGCGATGCGGCGCGCAGCGCCGCCAGGCGCTCGCGGCAGGCGCCCGGACGCGTTTGCGCCGCACCGTGCGGCACGGCGGTGCGCCAAGGCCGCCGCCGGCGCCCAAATCGAAGACCGGCCGCATCAGGCAGCGGCCATCCCGCATCCGAACTGCGTCATTCGTCGTCGTCCTCGCGTTCGACCACGCGCTCGAGCCCCGCCAGTTTTTCGCCTTCCCCGAGATTGATCAGCGTGACGCCCTGCGTCGACCGGCTCATCTCGCGGATCGACTTCACCCTGGTGCGGATCAGAACGCCGCCGGTCGAGATCAACATCACTTCGTCGTCCGGACGCACCAGCGCCGCCGCGACGACCGTGCCGTTGCGCGCCGTCTGCTGGATCGCGATCATTCCCTTGGTGCCCCGACCGTGGCGCGTGTACTCGACGATCGGCGTGCGCTTGCCGTAGCCGTTCTCGGTCGCCGCCAGCACCGATTGCTCCTCGTCCTCCGCGACCAGCATCGAGATCACGCGGTGCTTCTTGTCCAGCATCATGCCGCGAACCCCATGGGCGTTGCGGCCCATCGGCCGCACGTCGTTCTCGTCGAAGCGCACCGCCTTGCCGCCGGAGCTGAACAGCATCACGTCGTGCGTCCCGTCGGTAAGCGCCGCACCGATCAGCGAATCGCCGTCGGCGAGATCCACCGCGATGATGCCCGAAGGGCGCGGGCGCGAGAACTCGGACAGCGGCGTCTTCTTGACCGTGCCCATCGAGGTCGCCATGAAGACATACTGGCCGTCGCTGAATTCCTTCACCGGCAGGATCGCCGTGATCTTTTCGTTGTCGACGAGCGGCACCAGATTGACGATCGGCTTGCCGCGGGCGACGCGCGTGCCCTGCGGCACGTTGTAAACCTTGAGCCAGTAGACGCGGCCCCGGTTGGAGAAACAGAGGATGTAGTCGTGCGTATTGGCGATGAAGAGGCAATCGATGAAATCGTCTTCCTTGGTCGCCGTCGCCTGCCTGCCGCGCCCGCCGCGCTTCTGGGCCCGATACTCCGCGACGAGCTGCGCCTTCATGTACCCGCCGTGCGACAGCGTGACGACCATTTCCGCCGGCGCGATCAGGTCCTCGAGCGACAGATCGACGCCCTGGGCGACGATCTCCGAACGACGGGCATCGCCGAACTGGTTGCGAATGCCGGTGAGCTCGTCGCCGATGATGGTCGTCACCCGCTCCGGGTTGGCAAGGATGTCGATCAGGTCGACGATCTGCGACATGACCTCCTTGTATTCGCCGAAGATCTTGTCCTGCTCGAGACCCGTGAGGCGCTGCAGGCGCAGCTCGAGGATCGCCTGCGCTTGCGCATCGGACAGCTTGTATCCGGAGATCCGATCCTGCCAACCGAAATCGACCGGCAAGCCTTCCGGCCGGGCAGCGTCGGCCGCGGCACGCTGCAACATGTCCTCGACCAGCGCCGAGCGCCACACCCTGGCCATCAGCGCGGCCTTCGCATCCGGCGGGGCCGGCGCCGCCTTGATCAGCGCGATGATCTCGTCGACGTTCGACAGCGCCACCGCAAGCCCTTCGAGAATGTGGCCGCGCTCGCGCGCCTTGCGCAGTTCGTAGCGCGTGCGGCGGACGACGACCTCGCGCCGATGCTGAAGGAAATATTCGAGGAATTGCTTGAGGTTGAGCAGCCGCGGCTGGTTGTCCACCAGCGCGACCATGTTCATTCCGAAGCTGTCCTGCAGCTGCGTGAGCTTGTAGAGATTGTTGAGGACGATTTCGGCGACTTCGCCGCGCTTCAGCTCGATCACCACGCGCATGCCCGATTTGTCCGATTCGTCGCGGAGATCGGAAATGCCTTCGAGTTTCTTGTCGCGGACGAGCTCGCCGATGCGGATCAGCAGATTCGCCTTGTTCACCTGGTAGGGGATTTCGTCGACGATGATCGCCTGCCGCTCCCCCTTGCCAATGTCCTCGAAGTGGGTGCGCGCGCGGATGACCACGCGGCCACGTCCGGTCCGGTAGCCCTCGCGCACGCCTTCGGTGCCGTAGATGATCCCGGCGGTCGGAAAGTCCGGCGCCGGAACGATGTCGATCAGCTCGTCGATCGTGGTTTGCCGATTGGCGAGCAGGGCAAGACAGGCGTCGACGACCTCGGTCAGGTTGTGCGGCGGGATGTTCGTCGCCATGCCGACGGCGATCCCGGAGGAACCGTTGACAAGGAGGTTCGGCAGGCGCGACGGCAGCACCGCGGGCTCGTGCTCCTTGCCGTCGTAATTGGGGACGAAATCGACGGTTTCCTTGTCGATGTCGGCGGTGAGCTCGTTGGCTATTTTCTGCAGCCGGCACTCGGTGTAGCGCATCGCCGCGGCATTGTCGCCATCGACCGAACCGAAGTTCCCCTGTCCGTCGACCAGCGGGTAGCGCAGCGAAAAATCCTGCGCCATCCGCACCAGCGTGTCATAGATGGCCATGTCGCCGTGCGGATGGTATTTGCCCATCACTTCGCCGACGACACGCGCGCATTTGACGTAGGGGCGGTTGAAAACGATGTTTGCCTCGTGCATCGCGAACAGCACCCGCCGGTGGACCGGCTTCAGCCCGTCACGAACGTCCGGCAGCGCCCGCCCGACGATCACGCTCATCGCGTAATCGAGGTAGGAATGCCGCATTTCCGCTTCGAGGCTTACCGGCAGCGTTTCTTTGGCAAACTGCTCCATGGACGAGGATTTCTTCCTTGAATGGCGTTAGCTGGCGGTTGGACAGGGTTCGGGACGCCTGCCAAGCCGGTGTGTTGCGCGGCGTGGCACAGAGTTTCGCGGCCAGCCCGGCATCCGCCCCGATCGCACGGCGAACGGCAGGGGACAAAGCTCCGGCACGGGCGCCGGAGAGCCTTGAAAACGCGAAATTTTATCACGACGTTGCGTCGCCGCGACAGTCGTCCCGGCAATGTTGCCGAAACCCCGTTTTCTTTTGCACCCCGCCAGACCCGTGTGCTATAGTTTTTGTGGAAACAAAGGATTCGGCGCGTTTGCGCCCCGGGCGGCTTGATGGGGCAGCGCGGGAATTTTGAGGGTCTGCAAAAAAATCTTCTTCAAAACCAAAGCCAAAGGGGTGAAGCAATGACTCGTCGTTTCGTTACCGGTGCCGTCGTCGGCGCGCTAGCCGCGATTTTCGCCGCCGGCGCCGCCGCCCAGCTGAATCCAACCAACAGTGGTTATGCCATTTCGGCCACGGGCACTCCCGAGAACAACGCGGTTCGTAACAGCAATTTCGGCGACCCCAAGATCGGCAACCTGTGCTGGCGCACCGGATATTGGACGCCGAGCATGGCGATCGTCCAATGCGATCCGGATCTCGTGCCCAAGCCCGCTCCGGCGCCCGCTCCGGTAGTGGCGCCGCCGCCGCCCCCGCCGCCCGCCCCCGCGCCGGCTCCGCCGCCGCCCCCGCCGCCGCAAGTGCAGAAGATCACGCTCGCCTCGAAGGCATTGTTCGACTTCGACAAGGCGGTTCTGAAGCCCGAAGGCAAGGCCGCGATCGACAGCGCGATCGTTTCCAAGCTTGCCGGCGTGCAGAAGCTCGAACTGGTGCTCGTCACGGGCCACACCGACCCGATCGGCGCCCAGGCGTACAACCAGAAGCTGTCGGAGCGCCGCGCTGACGCGGTCCGCGACTATCTGGTCTCGAAGGGCGTTGCCAAGGACAAGATCGAAACGCTCGGCATGGGCAAGACGCAACCGGTACCCGGCGTGTCCTGCAAACAGCAGAACATGAAGGAACTGATTGCCTGCTACGCGCCCGACCGTCGCGTCGAGGTCGAGGTCAAGGGCGAAGCGGTCAAGAAGTAACCTACCCGCCCGACAAAAGAGCCCCGCCTTCGCGCGGGGCTTTTTTTTGCGCGGACGCGGCATAATTGCGCGCCCGCTCTCTCATCGCGATGCAAACCGTCGACCTGCGTATCGATTCCGGCTGGATCGTCCCGATCGAGCCCGCGGGCGCGCTTGCCGCTCACGCGCTGATCGTCGACGGCACGCGTATCGTCGCGGTCGTGCCGCAGCTCGCCGCCGGCCGCGACTATGCGCCACGCGAGCACGTGAGGTTGCCGCACCATGTGCTGTTGCCCGGCCTTGTCAACGCGCACGTCCATTCCGCGATGAGCCTGTTCCGCGGCATTGCGGACGACATGCCGCTCGAGATCTGGCTCGAACGGCACATCTGGCCACGCGAAGCGAAGTTCGTGGCCCCGGACTTCGTCTACGACGGCGCGCGACTCGCCGCGGTGGAAATGCTCCGCGGCGGCATCACCTGTTGCAACGACATGTATTTCTTTCCGGATGCAACGGCCCGGGCCTTCGCGGAAACCGGCATGCGCGCGATGCTGGGCCTCCCGGTGCTCGATTTCCCGACCCCGTACGCCGCCGACCCCGACGGGTACCTGCAAACGGGACTTGCCGTGCGCGACGCCTTCAAGCACGAAGCCCGGCTGACGTTCTCGTTGGCGCCGCACGCGCCGTACACGGTTGGCGACGCGGCGTGGGAACAAATCGTCATGTACTCGCGGCAACTCGACCTGCCGATCCAGACGCATATCGCAGAAACCGCCGGCGAAGTCGCGCTAAGTCGCGAACGCTTCGGCCTCACGCCCCTCGCGCGGCTGCAACGGCTGGGCGCCACGGGTCCGGGCTTCATCGCGATCCACGGCGTACACCTGACGCCCGACGATATCGAACTCATCGCCACTCACGGCGGACATGTCGTCCATTGCCCGGCGTCGAACATGAAGCTCGGCAGCGGCATCGCGCCCGTCGCGGCGCTCCTCGCCCGCGGCATCAACGTCGCATTCGGGACCGACGGCGCGGCTTCGAACAACCGGCTGGACCTGTTCGGCGAAATGCGCCTGGCCGCGTTGCTGGCCAAGATATCGACCGGAGACGCGTCGGCGTTTCCTGCAGCGCAGGCCTTGCATGCTGCGACGCTGGCGGGCGCGCGGGCACTTGGACTCGACACTCTGATAGGCTCGCTGGTCGCGGGCAAAGAGGCCGACGTCGTCGCCGTCGACCTTTCGGGCGCCGATGCCGTGCCCTGCTACGATCCGATCTCGCACCTGGTCCACGCAGTCGGCCGCGAATCGGTCTCGGACGTCTGGATCGGAGGCGAACGCGCCGTGTCAAATCGCACTTTGACGACCGTCGACGAAGCAGCTATCTTGGCTCGCGCCAGACTCTGGCAGAAGCGGCTCCAATGAATGTCCCAGCCACAAGCGCACCGGCGCCGCCGGCCAACGTCGATGCGGCCGAACTCGAAAAGTTCGCTTCGCTCGCGCACCATTGGTGGGATCCCGACAGCGCCATGTTCGGGCCGCTGCACAAGATCAATCCGTTGCGGCTCGACTGGATCGATCGCGTCGGCGGCGGCCTTGCCGGCAAGCGCGTCCTCGATGTCGGCTGCGGCGGCGGCATCCTTTCCGAAGCGATGGCGTCTCGCGGCGCGTCGGTCATGGGCATCGACCTCGGCGACAAGGCGATGGGTGTTGCGCGTCTGCACCAGCTCGAGTCGGGCATCGCGGTCGACTACCGCCTCGTCGCGGTCGAGGAGCTCGCCGCCGAAACGCCAGCCGCGTTCGATATCGTCACCTGCATGGAATTGCTCGAACACGTGCCGGACCCGGCATCGATCATCGCTGCATGCGCGGCGCTCGCCAGGACCGGCGGCGTCGTGGCCATTTCGACGATCAACCGCAACCCGAAGGCGTATGCGCTCGCGATCCTCGGCGCGGAATACCTGCTGCAAATGCTGCCCAGGGGCACGCACGACTATGCCCGGTTCCTGAAACCGGCCGAGGTCGCGCAATTCGCGCGCCGGGCCGGCCTCGAGCCCGCCGAAGCGACAGGCATGATCTACAACCCGCTCACGCGGACGTTCCGACTCGATTCCGACACCGGGGTCAATTACCTGATGGCATTCCGCCGCCCGGTCGATGCCTGACGCCCGCGCGGCCCGCACTCGCCCGCCGCGGACCTTGCCGGTGGATGCCGTGCTCTTCGATCTCGACGGCACGCTCGCGGACACCGCACCCGACCTCGCGGCTGCGCTGAATCGCGTCCGGTTCGACCTCGGACTTGCGCCGGTGCCGCTCACGCTGTTGCGCCCGTTCGCGTCGCACGGCGCGCGCGGGCTCCTCGGCGCCGGAATGGGAGTGACCCCCGACCAGCCCGAATACGCGGCGCTGCGCGATGCCTTTCTGGCGCAATACGAAGACGCGCTATGCGTCGATTCGGTGCTTTTCACCACCGTCGGCGCGCTGCTCGACGCGATCGAGGCGCGCACGCTGCGCTGGGGCATCGTCACCAACAAGGCGACGCGCTACACGACGCCGCTCCTCGGCGCGCTGAACCTGACGCCGCGCGCCGGCACGGTCGTGTGCGGAGACACGACACCGTTCGCGAAGCCGCACCCGGCGCCGCTGCGGGAAGCCGCGAACCGCCTTGGCGTCGCGCCGGAACGCTGCGTGTACGTCGGCGATGCCGAGCGCGACATCAGCGCCGGGATCGCCGCCGGAATGCACACCATCGTCGCGCGCTACGGATACATACAGGCAGATGAAACGCCGGACGCGTGGCCCGCGGACGGGCTCATCGACGAGCCGATGGCGCTGCTTTCGTGGCTGCCGCAGTCGATGGGCAGCTGACAGCGGCGCAGCAGCGCGCCGTCCTGCCTCAACCGGGACAGGCTCCCGCATTGAGAAACAGCCATTCCGCCGGCTTGCCGTCGCGCGTGCCGACGACGCGCACCGGCTGGCTTGCAAGCAGCGGCTTGACCACGGCGACCAGCATGTCGTCGACACTACCGAGCGCGATGCCGTTGGCCTGCGCCATCCGGTCGCCCGCTTTCATGCCCAGCATGGCCGCAAAGCCGCTCCCGTCGCGGACCGCGAGGCCGCCGGCGGCGGGCGCGAGCAGCGCCTTCCAGCTCTCGGGGTGCGAGGCGATGCCGGTCAGCAATTCGGCGTTGAGGCGGTACACCGGTCCGCCATAGCCGACCGGCGCGCCGCAACCCGCGCGCGACTCGGCGAGCCGCGTGCGGTCCGTCACCGCTGACGACCCCGCCGCCGCCGGGACCGCGCGCAACAGGAGTTCGCGCACTTCGCCATGATCGCGGATTCGAACCCCATCCACATGCACGGCCTCGAGATTCACGTCCTTCGCAATCTCCTGACCGGCCTTGACCAGCGCCGGGCCGCGATCGGGCAGGCGGAACAGCGCATAGCCGCGACCGTCGCGCTCGGCAAATACCCCCAGCAGGCGCGTTTCCCCCTGGAGCGTCGACGTCGTGGACGGACTCGGCGCAACGCCTGGCTGAGCCACCGCGCCGGTGCGTCCGAACAGCGGGGTCAGGACAATGGCGGGCGCCCAGCGCTCCGGAGGTTGCGGCGGCGGAACCGGCGCGGGTCGCGGCCCGAAGGCGCGCCATCCCCAATGCGCGAGCACCAGCGCAAGTGCGATTCCCGCGGCAAGCGTCGCCGTCCACGATGCGGCGCGCCACGCCCAAGACGGGCGACCGGGCAGGACATTCGAACGCCGGTCGTCCATGTCACCCATGTCGATCACGCGGCTGCGGACGGTCGCCGCCACGCTTCGCTATAATCGCGCGCAGCAAAGACGATGCGCGACGCCGCGCGCAAGAGGCGGCCCGTCGCGACCGCATGCCGCGGCGTTGTCGCTGCGCTCGCCCCTTTTTCCTCTCGTCGCGCCACGTGAACCCCCGCCTCTCCCGACTGCAACCGTATCCCTTCGAGCGACTTCGGCAATGGTTTGCCGATGTCACCCCTAATGCGGCGCTGGCGCCGATCAACCTGTCGATCGGCGAACCGAAGCATCCGACGCCGGCGCTGATCCTCGATGCAATGGCCGCGGGCGGTGCCGGCATCGCGAATTATCCCACGACGATCGGCGCGCCCGCGCTACGCGAAGCGATCGCGGGCTGGCTGGTGCGCCGGCACGGGTTGGGTGCGCTCGATCCCGCGACGCAGGTCCTTCCCGTGCTGGGCAGCCGCGAGGCATTGTTCGCCTTCGGGCAGGCGGTGATCGACGGCAGCCGGCCCGGAGCGACGGTCGTCATGCCGAATCCGTTCTACCAGATCTACGAAGGCTCCGCCCTGCTCGCCGGCGCCGAGCCCTATTGCGTCAATTCCCTTGCGACCCACGGCTTCGCACCCGCCTGGGGCGACGTGCCCGATGCCGTATGGGCGCGCACGCAGCTTCTTTTCGTCTGCTCTCCCGACAACCCCACGGGCCGCGTCATGACGGCGGACGAATGGCGGTTGCTGTTCGAGCTCGCGGACCGCCACGACTTTGTGATCGCAGCCGATGAGTGCTATTCCGAGGTCTACTTCGACGAGGCCAGGCCTCCCGTGGGGGCGCTTGCGGTCGCACACACCCTCGGACGTTCGGATTTTTCGCGTATCGTCAGTTTCGGCAGTCTCTCCAAGCGCTCGAACGCGCCCGGATTGCGCTCCGGATATGTCGCAGGGGATGCGCGACTCATCAAGGCGTTTCTGCTGTATCGCACCTACCACGGCTCCGCCATGTCGCCCGCGGTCGCCGCCGCCAGCATCGCAGCATGGAACGACGAAGACCACGTGCGCGCGAACCGGGCCCTGTACGCGGCGAAGTTCGCAGCACTGCACCCGAAGCTCGCCGCGGCGCTGCCCTGTGCCATGCCCGACGCAGCGTTTTATCTGTGGGCCAGGACGCCCATGGACGATGCGGTGTTCGCAAAGCGCCTGCTGTCCGAACAGGCCGTGACGGTGTTGCCCGGAAGCTATCTGGCACGCGAGGCCCAAGGCGTGAATCCCGGCCACGGCTGGATCCGGATAGCCCTCGTCGCTTCGCCGCCGGAATGCGCCGAAGCGGTGGCCCGGATCGTCGCCTTCGCCAGGCGTCTGTAACGCCGCCGACTTGCGGCCCGCCGGGTGCATCCCGTCGCCACTGAGCGCGGCCTGTCGCGAACCGTCCCGTCCTTGGGCCACGTCACTAAAATACGCGACATGACGACTCCGGCAGCATCACCAACCCGAAGCTGGCCCGCCGCACTCGGAGCGGGATTCCACGCATCTTGGCTCACGATCCTCCTCATACTGGCGATCGACACCGGAATTGCGGCCCTGATGTCGATCGAAGACCCGCGGCCGTACTGGCATCCCTTCATCAGCGTCCAGTGCATGGGCCTCGCGATTGCGTACGCGGTCAATGTAGCCTCGCCGTGGGAGCGCACTCGGCCGGTCCTCAGACTGGCGGTGGCCGTTGCCATCGGCGCGATCGTCGGCTGCGTGCTCTTGTTGTTGATCAAAGGCGCGGTCCTTTCGCTTCCGGAGTACGCGCCCCGCGCGCTCGCTTCTGACGCAGGAAAGGTTGCGGAGACGTTATTCGGCGGATTCTTCGTCGGTCTGTTCGTCAGCCTGTTCTTCCTGCTCAAGTTCCGCGATGCGCGCATGCGCACCGCGATGCTCGAGGCCGAAGCCGATCGCAACCTCCTGGCCAAGCAGGCGGTCGAATCCGAGCTGAAATTGATGCAGGCGCAGATCGAGCCGCACTTCCTTTTCAACACGCTCGCCTCCGTACAATTCCTCACCGAGACGGATCCGCCGCAGGCGTCCGCGCTGCTCGGCCATCTGCTCGCCTACCTGCGCGCCGCGCTGCCGCAGCTGCGAACGTCGAGCGCGACGCTGGGGCAGGAGATCGATCTCGCGGAGGCCTATCTCAATATTCTGCGCATGCGAATGGGACGTCGACTTGCCTTCGAAATCGCCGTGCCCGACGCCCTCCGCGCGCATGCGTTTCCACCGGTGCTCCTGATCTCCGTCGTGGAGAACGCCGTCACGCACGGTCTCGAACCACAGGCGGAGGGCGGCACGATACGCATCGAGGCGCGGCACGACGGCGACAGCCTCGTCGTCAGCGTCACCGACACGGGTGGCGGCACCGGCAACAGCGCGGCGCGACCCGGCCACGGCATGGGCCTTTCCAATGTGCGCGACCGCCTCGCCGCGCTATTCGGGCAGCGCGGCCGGTTCACGCTGGAAGACGCGGCGCCGCACGGCGCCCGCGCGACGATCGTCGTCCCCTTCGAGGAAGGCTGACCCGTGCCCACCGCGCTCATCGCCGAAGACGAGCCGATGCTGCGGGCGCAGCTGCGCGCGCGGCTCGTGGAGGCGTGGCCGGAACTCGAAATCATCGCCGAGGCCGCCAATGGCGACGAAGCGCTGGCGTTGGCCGCCGCGCACCGGCCGGACATTGCCTTTCTCGACATCCGCATGCCGGTCCGGTCCGGCCTCGACGTCGCCCGCGAGCTGGACGGCGCCTGCCACGTCGTCTTTGTCACGGCCTACGACGAATACGCGGTCGCCGCGTTCGACGAAGGCGCGATCGACTACGTACTGAAACCGCCCGCCCCCGAGCGCATCGCCAAGGTCGTCGCCAGGCTCAAGGCCCGCCTGACCACGTCGCCACTCGACCTCACCGCACTGCTCGCGAAGCTTGCCCCGCGCGGCGGCGCCGGCCCGATCAAGTGGATTCGCGCTTCGCAGGGAACGTCGATGCGGATGATCGCCGTCGACGATGTCCTCTACTTTCGCGCCGGAGACAAGTACACCAACGTCGTCACCGGGAGCGGCGACGCGCTGATCAGGAAACCGATCAAGGAACTGTACGAGGAGCTCGACCCCGAAGCCTTCTGGCAGATTCATCGCGGCACGATCGTCAACCTTCGCGCGATCGCGCGGGTCGACCGGGATTGGCGTGGAGAACCGGTGATCGTTCTGCGCGACCGCGACGAGAAGCTCACCGTCAGCCGTACGTTCGCGCATCGCTTCAGGTCGATGTAACGCCGACGTGCTTTCCCGCCTCCCCGCCCTGGCGCTGCGGGTGCACGAACGCGTCGCCGGCAACCCGGAAAGATTCCCTGCCGCGCTTGCGGCGATTCTCGAGGTGACAGCGTCAACCGGGATGCGGCTCCACCCCACATTTTCGGGGGAAAGCCCGAAGCCACGGTAAAATCGCTTTTTTTCCGACGCAACCGCCAGACACCCGCCATGACCGAATTGCAGCAAACGATCGACGCCGCGTGGGAAATTCGAACTACGCTTTCGCCTGACGCGGCGACGGCGCCGCTCCGCGACGCCGTCACGCATGTCATCGCCGAACTCGATTCCGGCCGGCTGCGCGTGGCCGAAAAATCGAACGGCGCCTGGATCGTGCACCAATGGGTCAAGAAGGCGGTGCTGCTCTCGTTTCGGCTCGCCGAGACCATGCCCATGCGCTTCGTCCAGCGTGCCGGCAGCGCGGAGCCCTTCGCGTTCTTCGACAAGGTGCCGACCAAGTTCGCGGGACTATCGGATCAGCAGCTCGCCGCCGCCGGCGTGCGCATCGTGCCGCCGGCCGTCGCGCGCCGCGGCGCGTTCATCGCGCGCGACGTCGTGCTGATGCCGTCGTTCGTCAACATCGGCGCCTTTATCGACGAAGGCACGATGGTGGATACCTGGGCCACCGTCGGTTCCTGCGCGCAGATCGGCCGGAATGTGCACCTTTCGGGAGGCGTGGGAATCGGCGGCGTGCTGGAACCGCTGCAAGCGAATCCGACGATCATCGAGGACAACTGCTTCATCGGCGCGCGCTCGGAAGTCGTCGAAGGCGTGGTCGTCGAGGAAAATTCGGTGCTCGGGATGGGCGTTTTCATCGGCCAGAGCACAAAGATCTATGACCGTTCCACCGGAGCGATCGTATACGGCCGGGTGCCGGCCGGCTCCGTCGTCGTCGCCGGCAGCCTTCCTTCCGGCGAGGGCAAATGCCAGCTCTACTGCGCCGTCATCGTCAAGCAGGTCGACGCGAAGACGCGCGCGAAGACCAGCATCAACGAACTGCTGCGCGCATGATCGCCACCCTCGGATGTTCGGCGGCGACTGCGTGGTGCGATTCTCTCGCGCGCAAATGCCCTGCGCATGCTCAGCGCTGATCCTCCCATGTCCGTTTCGCTGAAATCCCCGGAGGACATCGAGCAGATGCGTGTGGCCGGGCGCCTCGCGGCGGAATTGCTCGATTGGCTGACGCCGCAGGTGCAGCCGGGGGCGACGACCGGCGCGCTCGACCGCCTGGCGCACGATTACCAGGTCAATGTCCAGCGCGTGATCCCGGCGACGCTCAACTACCAGCCGCCGGGGCATGTGCCTTATCCGGCGTCGATCTGCACGTCGGTGAACCACGTCGTCTGCCACGGCATACCGGGCGACAAGAAGCTCAAGTCGGGTGACATCGTCAATATCGACGTGACGGTGATCCGGAATGGCTGGCACGGCGACACGAGCCGGATGTTCTACGTCGGGACGCCGTCCATACAGGCGAAGCGGCTGGTCGAAACGACGTACCAGGCCATGTGGCGCGGCATCCGCGCGGTGCGGCCCGGAGCGCATCTCGGCGATATCGGCCATGCCATCCAGCAGTTCGCGGAAAGTCTCGGCTTTTCGATTGTGCGTGAATTCTGCGGCCACGGCATCGGCCGCCAGTTTCACGAGGAACCCCAGGTCCTGCACTATGGGCGGCCGGGCACGGGGATCAAGCTGCAGCCGGGAATGATCTTCACGATCGAGCCGATGATCAACGCCGGACGCGCGACGATCAGGGCGCTTGCGGACGGCTGGACAATCGTCACCGCCGATCACTCGCTCTCGGCACAATGGGAGCACACGGTTCTGGTCAACGCGGAGGGCTTCGAAGTGCTTACGACCTCCCCCGGCACGCCGGCGCCTGCGCTCTGAGCGGTCCCGCGGGTTGCCTGCCGCGCCATGGATTCCGTCGCCCCCGTTTCCGCGCGCGCCGGTGACGTGCCGCCCGGTCTCATCGATCGTTTGCGCAACGAACTGGCCACCGGCCGCGCGGCGCTGCGCAAGGCGTTTCAGGGGCGTCCCGACACACCCAAACTGTTGCGCGACCACGCCCGCGCTGTCGACCGCGTGCAGGCCGCGGCCTGGACGACCCTTGGCGCGCCGCCTGATGCCGCACTGGTTGCCGTGGGCGGATACGGACGCGGGCAGCTCTTTCCGCATTCCGACGTCGATGACCTGATCCTGCTGTCGCGTCCGTTGGATGCCACGGGCACCGCATTTGTCGAGCGATTCATCGGGATGCTCTGGGACGTGGGCCTGGAAATCGGCCACAGCGTGCGCTCGATCGCCGATTGCGAAGCCGAAATGGCCGGCGACATCACCATCAAGACCAGCCTGCTCGAGCATCGACTGGTCGCGGGTTCGCGGCCTCTGTTCCGGGATTTCCGGCGCGCCTTCGCGGCAGCGACGGACCCACGCCATTTCTACGAGGCCAAGGCACTCGAACAACAGCAGCGCCACCTCAAGTACCACGACACCGCATACAACCTCGAGCCCAACCTCAAGGAGAGTCCGGGGGGCTTGCGCGATCTCCAGACCGTGGCATGGATCGCCCAGGCCGCCGGAATCGGCCGCACCTGGCCGGAGCTGGCCCAGGCGGGCCTGATCACCATGCAGGAAGCGCGCACGGTGTCACGGGCCGAGCGGCTCATCGGGGCGCTGCGCGTCCGGCTCCACTACCTGGCCGGTCGCCGCGAGGATCGGCTCGTCTTCGACCTGCAAACCGCGCTCGCCCGGGAACTGGGCCTCTCCGACACGGCGACGCGGCGCGCCAGCGAGCTCCTGATGCAGCGCTACTATCGCGCCGCAAAACTCATCCGGCAGGTCAATGTCATCCTGCTCCAGAATCTGCACGCACGGCTGTTTCCCATCCCGACCGAGCCCGTTCCGGTCGACGACGATTTCCTGGCCATCGACGAATTGCTCCACATTCGCGACGAAACGTTGTTCGAGCGGCGTCCCGCGGCGATGCTCGACGCGTTCCTGACCATGCAGCGCCACCCCGAGCTGAAGGGGATGTCGGCGCGGACGCTGCGCGCGATGTGGCGCAACCGCCATCGAATCGATGCGCGATTCCGCCGCGATGCCGACAACCGAAGGCGATTCCTCCAGATATTCCGCGAACGGCGCGGGCAAACGCACGAGCTGCGGCGCATGAACCTGTACGGGATCCTCGGGCACTATCTGCCACCGTTCGGTCGAATCATCGGTCAGATGCAGCACGATCTCTTCCACGTGTACACCGTGGACGAACACATCCTGATGGTCATCCGCAACCTGCGCCGCTTCACCGAGCCGCAGCACGCGCACGAGTATCCGCTTTGCTCGCGGCTCATCGCCGATTTCGACGCCAAGGAAGTGCTGTACCTTTCCGGATTGTTTCACGATATCGCCAAGGGCCGCGGCGGAGACCATTCGACGCTCGGCGAACGCGAGGCGCGGCGCTTCTGCCATGCGCACGGACTGCCCGCCGAGGACATCGAGCTGGTCGCCTGGCTGGTCGCGCAGCACCTTTCGATGTCGGTGACGGCTCAGAAGCAGGATGTCACGGATCCCGATGTCGTCGCTGCATTCGCCGCCAAGGTCAAGACCGAGCGGCGCCTCATCGCACTGTATCTGCTGACGGTCGCCGACATCCGCGGCACCAGCCCCAAAGTCTGGAACGCGTGGAAAGGGCGCCTGCTCGAGGACCTCTTCGATGCGACGCGAGCGCGGCTCGCCGGCGCGACGGGTGCCGTCACGCTCGCCGACAGCCTTCAGCAGCGGCAGGCGGAGGCGCAGCGCATCCTGCGCCTCAATGCCGTGCAGGACGGCGCCGAACGCATTCTCTGGTCGCACCTCGACGACGTCTACTTCCAAAGGCACACGGCCGACGAGATCGCGTGGCATGCCCGCCATCTCCACTGGCGCATCGACCGCGCGGAGCCGATCGTGCGCGCGCGGTTGTCGCGCGCCGAAGCCGGGTTGCAAGTCATGACGTACCTGCCCGATCAGAAGGACCTGTTCGCGCGGATCTGCGGCTTCTTCGGCCGCCGCGGACTGTCGATCCTCGAGGCGAAGATCCACACGACGAAGGATGGCTATGCGCTCGATACGTTTGCCGTCCATGACCCTGCGGATCCGGGCGCTTCGTACCGGGACACGATCCAGCTCGTCGAATTCGAGTTGCAGCGTGTGCTTGCCGACCAGCATCCGATCGAACCGCCCGCGGCGGGCCGCTTGAGCCGCCAACTCAAGCACTTCCCGCTGTCACCCGAAGTGCGCATCTTTCCCGACGACAAGGGCACGCACTACATCCTGGAAATCGTCGCCGGCGACCGGCCGGGGCTTCTGGCGCAGATCGCCTACACGCTGGCGCGCGCGAACATCAACGTCGCCAGCGCCAAGATCAACACGCTGGGCGATCGCGCGGAGGATGTCTTCCTGGTGGACGGTGCGCGCCTGCACGATGACCAGGCGCTGCTGAAACTCGAAACGGCGCTCTACGACCAGCTGCGTCGGTAGCGCCCCAGGCACTCCTCCGCTGCCGGTGGTCGCAATTTCGACGCCCGCGCGGGATCCCTGCCGCTTCGAGATTCGCGGCGCGGGATCATTCCTCCGCCGCGGCTGCCTCGGGAAACAGGATATCCGTATAGCCGAATTGCCGGAAGTCGCGCATCCGCATCGGATAGAGGATGCCCAGCAGGTGGTCGCACTCGTGCTGGACGACGCGCGCATGGAACCCCGAGACATCGCGCCGGATCGGCTCGCCGCGCGGATCGAATCCCTGGTAGCGCAGCCGAGCGTACCGCGGGACGACGCCGCGCAATCCCGGCACCGACAGGCATCCCTCCCAGTCCTCTTCCATTGCTTCGGACAGCGAGGTGAGCACCGGGTTGACGAGTTCGGTATAGGGCACCGGTTCGGCGTCGGGGTAGCGGGGGTTGTCCACAAAGCCGAATATCACAACCTGCAGCGGAACCCCTATCTGCGGTGCGGCCAGGCCGGCGCCGTTTTGCGCGCGCATCGTGTCACGCATGTCGGTCAACAACGCATCCAATTCGGGTGTGCCGAAAACGTCGACCGGACGCGACGGCTGCCATAGCCGCGGGTCACCCATGCGCAGGACGTCGCGAATCATCTCCGTCAGATCAGCGGCGTGATGTTCTCGAGCAGCGCGCGGACCTTGCCCATCGCGGTCTCGAGGACGCGGGCAATGCCGGTCATCGAAATGCGCTCCGCCGAATCGCCACGGCCGGCGGCGTGGTTGACGACCACCGCGATCGCGACATAGGGAAGCTCCAGCTCGCGGGCCAGCGCGGTTTCGGGCATTCCGGTCATGCCGACCAGCGTCGCGCCGTCGCGTTCCAGGCGATCGATTTCGGCCGCGGTCTCGAGACGGGGGCCGGATACCGCACCGTAGACGCCGCCGTCGGTCAGCGGAATTCCGGCCGAATGCGCCGCGGCAAGACACTTTTCGCGCAACGAAGGGGTGTAAGGGTGCGTGAAGTCGACATGGACCACTTTCTGGTCTCCGCCGTCAAAAAAGGTTCCGTCGCGGTCATGCGTGTAGTCGATCAGCTGGTGCGGAAGCACGAGTTCGCCCGGCGCCACGCCGCGAATGCCGCCCACCGAGGCCACGGCGAGCACGGCGGTCGCGCCGCGCTGCTTCAGCGCCCAGAGGTTGGCCCGATAGTTGACGCGATGCGGCGGAATCGTGTGTCCATGGCCGTGACGCGCCAGAAAAACGGCCTCGCGCCCGGCGATCTGGCCGAACAGCAGCGCTGACGAGGGCTCGCCGTAGGGAGTCCGCACGACTTCACGGTGCGCGACCGCGAGTGTCGAAAGCCGGGTCAGGCCGGTGCCACCGATAATTGCGAGCATGGAACTTGCTTATGTTGAACCTTTGAACCGGGGCGCGGGGGCCGAGCGCAACCTGCGGTCCGCAGCGCGCCAATCCCGGCGCCGAGGCCGCCAGGGGTTAGGCGCTGGAACTCCCCGTCAATTCATGACATTATCACGGAAACCTGCGGTGGCTGCTGAAACTGCCCCGACCCCTCGATTGTAGCCTGGGACGCCCGACATGTATCTCGACCGACTGTTCAAACTGATGGCGGAGAAGCAGGCCTCGGACCTGTTCATCTCCTGCGGCGCGCCGATCAATATCAAGGTCAGCGGCGTGCTGTCGCCGATTTCCACGCAGCCGATGGACGTCGAGACCGTGCGCCGCATCGCCTACGAGCTCATGAGCAAGGACCAGGCGCGCGAGTTCGAGAACGAGCTCGAGATGAACCTCTCGTATCTCGACCGGGCTGTCGGCAACTTCCGGATCAACATCTTCCGGCAGCGAGGGACGATCTCGCTGGTGATCCGCTTCGTGCGCAGCTTCATCCCGTCGTTCGACGATCTGCGGCTGCCCCCCGTCCTCCTCGACATCGTGATGGAAAAGCGGGGGCTCGTGCTTATCGCGGGGGCGACCGGTTCGGGCAAGTCGACGTCGCTGGCGGCGATGATCGACTACCGCAACACCAACAAGTCCGGCCATATCCTGACCATCGAAGACCCGATCGAGTACCTGTTCGAGCACAAGCAGAGCATCGTCAACCAGCGCGAGCTCAACGTCGACACGCAAAACTACCAGAAGGCGCTGCAGAACGCGCTGCGCGAGGCCCCGGATCTCATCATGATCGGCGAGATCCGCGATCGCGAGACGATGCAGCAGGCGCTGCTGCACACGCTGACCGGCCACCTCTGCCTGTCGACGCTGCATGCCAACAACAGCTACCACGCGCTGTCGAGGATCATCAACCTCTTTCCCTACGACGCGCGTTCCGGCGTGCTGTCGGACCTTTCGATCGGCCTCCGGGCGATCATCTCGCAGCGCTTGGTCCGCAATCGGGACGGCGACCTGCAACCCGCCGTCGAAATCCTGCTCAACACGTCGCTGATCGCAGAACTGATCAAGGGTGGCGAGATCACGCAGATCAAGGAAGCCATGGAGCAGTCGCTCTACCCCGGATCGCAGACATTCGAGCAGGCGTTGTGCCGGATGCACCTCGACGAACGCATCAGCTACGATGAAGCGATGATCGCTTCGGACTCGCCGACAAATCTCGCGTGGCTCATCAACCAGAATTCTCCGACGGCACGCGTCGAAGGCGTGCCGCATCGCGACGGCGACACCGGACCCCGGCGCGGACAGAGTGACTTCAACACGCTCCAGATCGACGCGGAATTGCTCGATCGGCCGCACTGATCCCGCCACCTGCCCTCACGCGCGCGGCGCACGCGACGTCTCGATTTGCTACCATGGCGCGCATGGACATGGCTGCCCCGCCGCAGGAGCGCACACTGGCCGACACGCTGGCCCTCGCCCGCGCGCTGATCGAGCGGCGCTCGGTTACCCCCGACGATGCCGGCTGCCAGGCGATGATCGCCGCGCGCCTCGCGCCGCTCGGCTTCCGATGCGAATCGATTTCATCCAACGGCGTCACCAATTTGTGGGCAAGGCGCGGGTCCGGGCGCCCGCTCGTCTGCTTCGCGGGCCATACCGACGTGGTCCCGACCGGCCCGCTCGACGGTTGGCAGTCGGCTCCGTTCACGCCCACCGAGCGCGACGGATGGCTCCATGGCCGTGGCGCCGCCGACATGAAAAGCTCCCTCGCGGCGTTTGTGACGGCCATCGAGACGTTTGTCGCCCTCAATCCGCGCGCACCGGGTTCCATCGCCATGCTGGTGACTTCCGACGAGGAAGGTCCGTCGGTGGACGGCACGGTGAAATTCGTCGAAAAGCTCGCCGCATCCGGCGAGACCATCGACTATTGCATTGTCGGCGAGCCGACATCGGTTGCGGTATTCGGCGACATGATCAAGAACGGTCGCCGCGGCACGTTGTCCGGTACGCTCACGATCAAGGGTGTGCAGGGGCACATTGCGTATCCGCAACTCGCGCGGAACCCGATACATCTCGCGGCACCGATACTTGCGGAGCTCGCCGCGGCTCGCTGGGACGACGGGAACGAATTCTTTCCGCCAACCGCGTGGCAATGCTCGAATATCCGCGCCGGTACGGGGGCGACCAATGTGATCCCCGGTGCGCTCGAACTCATGTTCAACTTCCGCTACTCGACCGCGAGCACACGCGAATCGCTGCAGCAGCGCCTGGTGGCAATCCTCGACAAGCACCGCGTCGACTACGATCTCGTCTGGACAGGATCCGGCAAGCCCTATTTCACGCCGCGCGGGACGCTGGTGGACGTCGTGAGCGAGGTGCTGCACGAAGTGACCGGCGTGACGCCGGAGATTTCACGTTCCGGAGGCACATCGGATGGGCGCTTCATTGCGGACATCTGCCGCGAAATCGTGGAACTGGGGCCGGTGGGCGCGTCGATCCACCAGCTTAACGAGCGGGTGCGCGTCGCCGACCTGCCGCTGCTCGCCGCCGTCTATCGCCGAATACTCGAACGACTCCTTTCGGTAGGAACCCGTACATTGGGCGGTAAGGCGCGCAGCGCCGAGGGTGCCCCATGAGACCTCCGCACGGCCGCCCGAAGGAGGTCTCACTCCCCCTTGGGGGGCAGCGCAGCGGCACCAGCCGCAAGCGTGGGGGCACACCAGTGAGACCTCCGCACGGCCGCCCGAAGGAGGTCTCGCTCCCGCTTGGGCTGGAGGCGCGCAGCGCCAAGGGTGCCCCATGAGCACGGTTATCCACGACCTCGAAACGCTGCGCGACTGGCTACGCTACGCGATCACGCGTTTTGGCGAGGCGAAGCTCGCCTTCGGGCATGGCACCAGCAACGCGTTCGACGAGGCAGCCTACCTGCTTCTGCACGCGCTGCACCTGCCGCTGGACCGGCTGGAGCCATTCCTCGACGCCAAACTGACGCAGCCCGAGCGCCTGCTTCTCGGTCAACTGCTCGAGCGGCGCGTCGACCAGCGGGTCCCCGCCGCCTACCTCACCCGCGAGGCATGGCTTGGCGACTTCCGTTTCTATGTCGACGAGCGCGTGATCATCCCCCGGTCGTTGATCGCCGAACTGCTGCCCGATGGGCTCGCACCGTATGTCGGCGAACCCGAAAAGGTCACGACGGCACTCGACTTGTGCACCGGCTCCGGCTGCCTCGCCATTCTCCTCGCGCATGCCTATCCGGACGCCGACGTCGACGCCGTGGACATTTCGACGGATGCGCTCACCGTAGCGCAGCACAACGTGTCGGACTACGGCCTTGCCGACCGGATCAACCTGATCCGCTCGGACCTGTTTTCGAATCTGTCGGAGAAGTGCTTCGATCTCATCATCAGCAATCCGCCGTACGTCACTGCGGTGGGAATGGAGGAGCTGCCGCCCGAGTACCGCCACGAGCCGGAACTGGCATTGAGCGGCGGAGACGATGGCCTCGACGCGGTGCGCACGATCGTCAAGGAGGCGCCGCGGTTTCTCAATCCGCACGGCACTCTGGTCGTGGAAGTCGGCCACAACCGCGATGCGGCGGAGCTTGCGTTCCCGCGATTGCCGTTTGTCTGGCTCGAGACCGCGAATACATCCGACAGCGTGTTCCTGCTGAAACGCGAGGAGCTCGTCGCGTACCGCTAGCGTGGTGAATTGCAGTTCGTTGCATAACTCCACGTCGTTCCGGACGCGCCCGCGACGCGGGCGCGAGCCGGGACCCAGTGACTTTCAAAGACGCTGGGTTCCCGCCTTCGCGGGAACGACGACATGCAGATATGTCACGAAATTCAGACTCAGTACGCCGCCCTTCCGCGGCTCGCGCCTCGGCCTCCTTGCACTGTTGCGCCGTGCGGTCCGCCGCGTGTCGGCCTCAAGCGTCGACTCGCCCTGGTCGCATCCCCACGCGCTCCGCGCGCGGGGCCCCTGCTCCCCGGCTCGCGCCGCTGCGCCAGCCATCACGTCGCTATGGCGAAGAACCCTTTGATGCGGCGGACAAGGTCTGCGGCTCGGTTCGACGCAGCCCGCGCGCGCGCATCCGCCGACAACGCCAGCAACGTGGCATCGTTGGCCGCTTGTCGAGAAATGACAACCTGCGACAGCGCCTCGACAAGCTCGGGTCGCGCCTTCAGGATCGCATCGAATCCTGCCTTGTCGAGCCGGTAGCAGAGTACCTCGGTCTGGGCGACGACCGTTGCGCCACGCGCCTGTCCGGTGAGGAGCCCCATCTCACCGAAATACGAAGGTGCGTCCAGGGTCGCCAGCCGGTCCCGTACCCCGGTGCCGCCCGTACTGTCGTCGAAGACCGCCACGCGACCGCGGGCGAGGATATAAAGCGAATCGGTGGCCTCGCCCTGCCGGGTGATGACGTCGTCGGCCACATAGGGGCAGTCTGCCAGCTCGCCGGCGAGCGCGCGCCGCTCGGCGTCGGTCAGCGCGGCGAAGAGTTCGATGCGCACGAGCGATGCGCAACGCGCAGTGAGCTCGTGCTCGCGCAATTCCGGCGCGTCGACGGCCTGCCCCTGAATCAGCACACGGCGGGGGAATGGAATTTCCATGCCGTGGCGCGCGAGCGTCGCCCGGATGTGCAAACGCACCTGCGAGTCGGTCCAGAAGTCGTGCAGGATGTTCGTCAGCCGGTAGCGGGCCGTGTAGTGGATCGCGCTGTCCGCAAAGGCCGTGCACACCACGCTTGCGCGCGGCGTCGTTGCCACATTGCGGATTTCCGCCCGCGCGAGCGCGGCTTCGACGACCGAAATGACACGGGACGGCGGGACGTCGTAGGAGACCGAGAACTCGATGTCGCGCCGCCAATGGATCCTCTCGTCGCCGCGGCGCGCCAGCACGGTCACGCGGGTCCTCATGAGCTGCACGTTGGGGATGATCACGGTTTCGCCGTTGTTGGTCGCGACCGACGTGCAGCGCCAGCGGATCCCGACGACCTGCCCGCTCACCCCTTCCATCCGGATCCAGTCGCCGATCCGGCAGGTATTGTCGAGTTGCAGCGCAATGCCACCCCACAGGTTTTCCAGCGGCTCGCGCAGCGATAACGCGATGCCGCCCGAGAGGATCGCCGAGGTCGTGATGATGCTCGCAAGGTTCACGCCCGCGACATTCATCCGGTAGAGCCCGAAGACGACGAGCACCACCGCGATCAGCACATCGGCGAGAATGCGCGGAATCGCGAGCCGGGCGAGCACCGCCTGGAACACGAACACGATGACGACGCGGGCGAAGCCCATTGCGAGCAGCAGCAGCAGCGCTTCGCGCAGCACGACCGCGAGGGTCGCGTCGGTGAGCGCACTGCCGTATCGCGACAAGGCAACGAGGCCCAGGAGCCCCGCCGTCATCGCGACGAACATGTTGGCCATGTTCTTGCGGAGGTCGCGGCGCAGCCAGGTCGTGACGAGTGCCAGCACAAGGCCGGCGGCGACGTACAGCGCGGCGTCGAGGATGAGGTCGGGTGTGGGCATGGAAATTCGCGAGGGAACCGCGCTACGGAAGACGGGCGATTATAGAATGCACGGAAGCCGTCCGACACCGTAATGTCGCCGCGGCATCCGGAGACCCCATGCCCCCCACCCGCAGCGGCGGCGAAATCCTTGTCGCCAACCTTGTCGCGCAGGGCGCCACGCACGCGTTCTGCGTCCCCGGCGAGAGTTTTCTCGCGGCCCTCGATGCGCTCTACGACGTCCGCGACCGGCTCGCGCTGGTCGTATGCCGGCAGGAGGGCGGCGCGGCGTTCATGGCCGAAGCATTCGGCAAGCTCACCGGGCGGCCAGGCCTCGCCTTCGTCACCCGTGGACCGGGCGCCTCGAATGCCGCGATCGGCATCCACACGGCCGCGCAGGACTCGACTCCCATGATCGTGTTCGTGGGCCAGGTCGGAAGCGACTTCGCCGATCGCGAGGCATTTCAGGAGATCGACTATCGGCGGATGTACGGGAGCATCGCCAAATGGGCGGCGCAGATCGACCGCGCGGACCGCATCCCCGAATATGTCGCGCGCGCCTACCGGGTCGCCATGTCCGGGCGCCCCGGTCCCGTCGTTCTCGCGCTGCCCGAGGATGTGCTGACCGCGAACGCAAGCTGTGCCGACGTTCCGCGCGTCGAACCGGTCGTCGTGGCGCCGGAGGCCGCGCAGATTGTCGCGGCGCGCGATCTCCTCGCCGCGGCCAAGCGGCCGCTGGTGCTGGTCGGCGGCAGCCGCTGGGACGCGGGCGCCTGCGCGGCGCTGCGCACGTTTTCCGAGGTCGGCGCGCTCCCCGTGGCCTGCGGGTTTCGCAATCAGGACCTGTTCGACAACCGCCATGCGAATTACGCCGGCGATGCCGGCATCGCGATCAATCCGCAACTCGCCGCGCGCGTACGCGACGCCGACGTGCTGCTCGTGATCGGCGACCGGCTGGGCGAGATCACGACATCCGGCTACACGCTGCCCGCGGCGCCGGTTCCCGCGCAGACGCTGATCCACGTGCATCCCGATGCGGGCGAACTCGGGCGCGTCTATCAGCCTGCGGTGGCGATCGCCTCGACGCCCGGCGCGTTCCTCGCCGCGATGATCGCGCAATCGGTGGCGGTGCCGTCGGCCGTGCGCGGGGTCGCGGAACGGGCGCACGCCGACTACCTGGCATGGCTGGCTCCACGACCGGTGCCTGGCGAACTCGATTTGTGGCGAGTGATGGCCTGGCTCGACGCCCGGTTGCCCGACGACGCGATTCTCACCAACGGCGCGGGCAATTATGCGACCTGGCTTCACCGACTCTACCGTTATCGCCGGTTCCGCACGCAACTCGCCCCGTACTCCGGTGCCATGGGCTATGGCGTGCCCTCCGCCGTTGCCGCGAAAGCCGTGCATCCGGAGCGCATCGTCGTCTCGTGGAACGGCGACGGCTGTTTTCTGATGAACGGACAGGAACTCGCCACGGCCGTGCAATACGGGCTCGCGGTGGTGTTCGTCGTCGTCGACAACGGCATGTACGGGACGATCCGGATGCACCAGGAGCGCGCCTATCCTGCGCGGGTCCACGGCACCGGGCTTGCGAACCCCGATTTCGCGGCGCTCGCCCGGGCGTATGGCGCGCTCGGCGAGACGGTGACCCGGACCGATGAATTCGCGCCCGCCTTCGACCGCGCGTTGTCCGCCGGCCGGCCCGCGCTGCTGCATCTGAAGCTGGACCCGCAGGCGCTGACGATGAACGCCTCACTCGATCAGCTGCGTGTCCAGGGACAAAAGGCGGGCGCGTCCTGAAGCGCTCGATCGGCGCCGGCACCTGCCGTTTCGCACCGACGCTTTCGACATTGGCGACGATCACGGTTTGCAGCGCGGAGACGCCCCGGGCCGCACGATCGTCGCGTCACGAGCGGATCCGCGCGGCCCCGCGCCGAGGCTTCCCGGAAATGATGCCCGCTCAATCCTTCGCCAGCAATGCGCGAGCTGCCGCGAGCTCCTTGCGCATCGCGGCGTCGATCCGCGGGTATTCGAGGTCGAGTTTCGCCAGCGACTCGACGATTGCCGCCGCGACGACGAGCCGCGTGAACCATTTGTTGTCCGCGGGCACGACGAACCACGGGGCATGCTTTGCTGCCGTCGCGCGAATCGCTTCGTCGTAGGCCTTCATGTAGTCGTTCCAGTGTCGCCGCTCGGTCACATCGGCCGCCGAAAATTTCCAGTTTTTTTCAGGAAGGTCGAGACGTTCGAGAAACCGCCGCTTCTGCTCCTTGCGCGACACGTTGAGAAAGAACTTGAGGATCACGACGCCGTTGCGTGTCAGGTAGCGCTCGAACGCCGCGATGTCCGCAAGGCGCTCGTCCCAGATGCGCCTGGTCACGCTTTCCGGCGGCAACTGCTGCCGCTGCAGGAGTTCCGGATGCACGCGGACGACCAGCACCTCCTCGTAGTACGACCGGTTGAAAATGCCGATGCGCCCGCGCTCGGGCAGGCAGCGCATCGAGCGCCACAGGAAATCGTGGTCGAGTTCCTCCGCCGAGGGCTGCTTGAACGAGTACACCTGGCAGCCTTGCGGATTGACACCGGACATCACGTGCTTGATCGTGCCGTCCTTTCCCGCCGCGTCCATGGCCTGGAAGACCAGCAACACCGACCATCGGTTCTGCGCGTAGAGCTTGTTCTGCTCCTCGGCAAGCCACTCTACGCCCTGCGCGAGCAGCTCCTTTGCCTCGCTCTTGTTCTCCGAACCGAGTTGCCCCGTATCGGTGGCGTCACGCTCCTTGAGGCGAAACCCCTTGCCACTGACTACCCGGTAGGGGTCGACAAAGCTGCGGACACGCTGCAGGACTTCTTTCCGGACCACGGCAATCCTCCCTGGCGGCTGGCAACCCGGACGCAAGTGTAGCGCGCCGCCTGGTTATCATGCCCGACGCACGGCAGCATCGGCCATTCGGACGGCAGTGAGCGTCGTGCACGTGCGGCAATGTAATCACGGGATCGAGACGGACGAACGGACCTTGCCGCAGGGTATCGGCGGACGTTGCCCGGACCCGCGATCGCGTATAGCCTGACGCAGGTTGCGGGCGATGTGCTCGCGGTTCTTACAGGACGGTGATCGCGGAATGCGAATCGGGCGGAGTCTTTGCTGAGCTATCGCCACGGTTTTCACGCCGGCAACCACGCCGACGTACTGAAGCATGTGGTGCTGGTCGCGCTGCTGCGGCGGCTCACGCGCAAGGACAAGCCGCTGCTCGTCGTCGACACGCACGCAGGCGCCGGAAGCTATTCGCTCGACGAGGGTTTCGCCGTCAAGAATGCCGAATTCGCCGCCGGCATCGCCCGGTTGTGGTCGCGCAGGGACTTGCCTGCGCTCGTGGCCGACTATGTGGCGCAGGTCAAACTCGCGAATGCGGACGGCGCGCTGCGTCGATACCCGGGCTCGCCGCAGATCGCGTCGCAGCTCCTGCGCGCTCAGGATCGGCTGCGCCTTTACGAGCTGCACAGCACCGACGCCCGCTTGCTCGAGGACCTGTTTCGTGACTCGGGACGCCGCGTCAGCGTTGTCACCGACGATGGTTTCGCCGGTCTCAAGGCGCTGCTCCCGCCGCCGTCGCGGCGCGGTCTCGTGCTGATCGATCCGTCGTATGAGGTCGTCACGGATTACCGTGCAGTGGTGAGCACCATGCGCGGCGCGCTGCAGCGTTTCGCCACCGGCACCTACGCGGTGTGGTATCCGCAACTCGACCGACGCGAAGCCACGGATCTCCCCGGGCAATTGCTGCGCCTCGCCGGGAGCGACTGGTTGCACGTGGCATTGCAGGTCAAGGCGCCCGCTGCCGATGGCTTCGGGTTGCACGGCAGCGGCATCTTCGTATTCAATCCGCCGTGGAAGCTTGACCAGGAGGTTCGCGCGGTGATGCCTTTCCTTGCCAAGGCGCTCGCGCAGGACAGGAGCGCGCGCTTCAGCGTCGAATTCCGCCAGACGTGACGTCGACGCGTGTCAGACGAACGCGCTTTCCTTGCGGTCCGAGATTCTGAACACCACGAAAACCGCGATGCCGGTGGCAGCCAGAAGAATGGTCGACAGCGCCGATGCCGTGCCGAATTGCCCGTCGAGTACCGACAGGTAGATGCGCACCGGCATGGTCATCGTGCGGCCGACATAGAGGATCAGCGAGCTCGACAATTCGTTGATGGCGGTAATGAAGCTCATCAGCGCGCCGGCCATGATGCCAGGGAGCATCAGCGGCAAGGTGACCTTCAGGAACGCGCGCCACGGCGGAGCGCCGAGGCTGATCGCCGCTTCCTCGATGCCGCCCTTGATCTGTTTCAGGATCGCGGCGCTGGACCGCACGGCGTAGGGCAGCCGGCGCATGAACAGCATCAGGACGATGATCGCCGCCGTACCGGTGATTTGCAGCGGCGGCACGTTGAACGTGACGACGAACGCCAGTCCCATCACCACACCGGGCACGATGTAGGGAACGAGCAGCATGTTGTCGAGCGTGCCGGAAGCCAGCGTTCCGCGCCGAGCGAGGATGTAGCCGATCAACGTGCCCAGGATCACGATCAGCACGACCGCGGCAGTCGAATAGGTGAAGCTGTTGGCGATGACGTGTGGCACCTCGCCCAGAATCCGGGCGTAGCTGTCCAGGCTGAGACCGGGATGGAACACCGGCCCGCTGGTCTTGCGAAACGATGTGTAGATCACGACCAGCGAGGGGAGCGAGCCGGCGAGCACGATCGCATAACAGACGCAATGCGCGGCCGCCGAGGCGACAGGACCCAGCCGCGCCGGCGACGGCCGCCGGATCAGCGATCCCGCGATATCACGCCGGCGCACCGCCCAGCGTTGCAACACCACGACCACCATGCAGACGGCGATCAGGACGACGCTAGCTGCCGAGGCGAGCCCCGGATTGCCGCCCATCTCGGCAGTGAACAAATCGAATGCGGTGGTCGCCAACAGACGCACCTTGCCGCCGACGATCGAAGGCGTGCCGAAATCGGCGATCGACAACACGAA
Organism: uncultured beta proteobacterium; assembly: GCA_963726775.1. Classification (GTDB taxonomy): domain Bacteria; phylum Pseudomonadota; class Gammaproteobacteria; order Burkholderiales; family Casimicrobiaceae; genus CAIWHR01. The sequence continues at coordinate 297,044 of CAVSDL010000009.1, read as the reverse complement.
AGCGAGCAGCGCGCCGCTGCTCACCGCCGGAAAGACCAGCGGCAGCGTGACCTTGAAATAGCGGCGCCATGGGCCGGCGCCGAGGCTTTCCGCCGCCTCCTCGACCGACGGGCTGATCGAGCCCAGCCCGCTGGCCGTCAGCAGGAACACGAATGGGTAAAACTTCAGGCTGAACACCAGAAGGATGCCGAACATCCCGTAGATCGATGGCAGCTCCACTCCGACATCCGCCAGCAATGCACGCATCCAGCCGTTCGAGCCCAGCATCATGATCCACGCGTACGCACCGATGAACGGCGGCGATACCAGCGCCAATACCGCGAGCGTCGCGAGCACGTCGCGGCCGGCAATCACGAAGCGGGTGGTGAGCACGGCGAGCGGAATGCCCAGCAGTATCGCGCCCAGCATTCCGCCCACGCCGACGATCAAGCTGTTGATCAGCGCGCCGCGATAGGCGGGGTGTCCCAGGATCTGGGCAAAGTTGGCAAGGGTCAGCGCGCCCGAGCGATTGTCGATGACACTGGCCGTGAAAATGCTGTAGAGCGGCCATACCATCAACACGGCGACCACGGCAAACGCGACGATCAGGACACCGGACCAGAAATCGAACTGCCAGCGGCGGTTCATGACGCAGCCTCGATCCGCATGCCCGATTCCGGATCGAACCAATGCAGGCGCCGAATCGGGAGCGCCAAGCGCAGCCGTGCACCGGGCTGCTCCAACACGCGGCGTCCCGGACGGTGTACGTGCGCGGCGATCTGTTCCCCCGAACCGAGTCGCACTCGATAGAACGCCTCGCGTCCGGCATAGGTGACCTTGTCGATGGCTCCGTCGAGGACCAGCGCGTCGGCGGGCACATCGGACGACTCCACCACCGTCATGTCCTCGAGCCTGATCGCCAGCGTCACGGAAACGCGCCCGGCCAGCGCGGGAACCTGCCGTGGCGCCACGCCGAGAGAGAGCGTGCCGCCGGCGCCGACCGGCAGGTCCGCGATGACGTTCATGGTTCCGACAAACGATGCCACGAACAGCGTCGCCGGCTCGGCATAGATCTCCCATGGCGTGCCAATCTGGTGGATGTGGCCGCCCTGCATGACGCAGATTCGATCGGAGAGAACCAGCGCTTCTTCCTGGTCGTGCGTGACATAGATCGTCGTGATGCCGAGCGATCGCTGCAGATCACGGATGTCGTCGCGCAACTCGATGCGCAGTTTCGCGTCGAGATTCGACAGCGGCTCGTCCATCAGCAGGATTTGCGGCTCGATGACGATGGCGCGTGCGAGGCCCACGCGTTGCTGCTGGCCGCCCGAAAGCTGGTGTGGCAGGCGCCCAGCATGGCCGCCGAGGCGCACGAGTTCGAGCGCGCGGGCCACGCGCTCGGCGATCTCCTGGCGCGGGCGGCGGCGGTTCCGGAGACCGAAGGCGACGTTGTCGCCCACGGTCATGTGCGGAAAAATGGCGTAGTCCTGGAACACCAGGCCGATATCGCGGCGATAGGCGGGCATGTCGTCGATGCGCCGGCCGGCCACCCGCACTTCGCCGGTGTCCTGGCGGATGAATCCGGCCACCGTGCGCAGCAGCGTGGTCTTGCCGCAACCCGAGGGCCCGAGTAGCGTGAAGAACTCGCCCGACTCGATGTCGAGGTCGACATCGTCGAGCGCCTGCACGCCCGGGTAGCTCTTGCTGATATGCCGCAGTTCGACCTGGGCCATGGAATGTCGCGCCTAGCTGCGCGGGGACAAAGCGAACCGGCGGCGCCGTTGCGGGCGCCGCCGGCGGTGATCGTTGATGGCGCGCGCGCTCAGCGCGCGAGCATCAACGCGCGCCACTTGTCGATATATTCCTGGCGCTTGTTGGCCGCGTTCTGGATGTCGTACTTGACCAGCTTGATCTGGTCCATGGGCTTCAGGGCCCCGAGGGGCTTCGCGTCCTTGCGGATCGGTCGGCGGCCGAGCTCCTGCACCACCATCTCCTGCACCGGCGCGCTAAGCGACCAGTCGATGAACGCCTTGCCCGCCGCCGGGTTCGGTGCGCGCTTGCACAGCGCCATGCCGTCGGCGATGGCCGACGTGCCGTCGTCCGGGTAGACAATGGCGACGGGCCCGCCGCCCTTCAGATAGAGCCAGGCGTTGTCCTCGAGCGTGATGCCGACCACGGCCTCCCCATCGTTGACGAAACGCGGCACCGCACCCGAGCTGGCGGAGACGCTCAAGTTGTTGAACACGCCCTTGAACTTCTCCCAGCCCGCCGCCTTGTCGCCGTAGATCGTGAGAAACGTGTTGAGCTGCATGTAGGCCGAACCCGACTTCTCGGCGTCGGCCATGGAAACCTGGTTCTTGAAACGCGGCTGCGCCAGATCGGCCCACGTCCTGGGATATTCCTCGGGCTTCAGTTTTTTCGTGTTGACGACGAAAACATTGAGAATGCCGGTATAGGGGAGCCACGCGCCGCCGGTCTTGAAGGCGTCGGCAATCATCGCGTAGTCCTTCGGCTGATAAGGCTCCAGCAGCTCGGTATTGGCTTCCAGCAGCTCGGCCCCGATGCTCCAGATCACGTCGCACTTGGGATTGGCGGCCTCGGCACGCACGCGGTTGATGATGTCGCCCGAACCGGCCTTCACCACGTCGGCCTTGATTCCCGTCGCCTTCTCGAAATCCGGGATCAGCCGCTCGACGATATTGGCGGTATGAGCCGTGTAAACGCTGACGCGTTGTTGCGCTGCTGCAGCACCGGCCAGGCAAACGCCCAGAACTGCACCAACCGCGATGGTCAAAAATCGATGGAGCGTCATCAGTTCCTCCCAGTGCAAGGGCCGCATTCTGTGGTGTCGCGGCGCCGGTCGATTCTATAACAATCGCGCGGCGCGCTGTAACATTCACCGCTTGCCCGACAGGGAAAGCATCCCGGCTCCTGGCCGTACGGAACACCGCGTGCAGATCGAGACCTTCAGCGCAGGCAAGAATCTCGATGCCCCCGAGGCCAACGAGGACCAGCTGCTGGTGCTTCCCGGAAAGGGCTACGCCGTCATCGACGGCTGCACCGATATCACCGGCCAGCTCCATGACGGCAGGCGCGCCGGCTGGCTGGCGAGCCAGATCGCGCAGCAGACCACGGCGAGTTTCCTGCTGGACCCAGCGGAGCGCGACCTTCGTCCGGAGAGTCTCGTCCTGCATGTGTCCGCTGCGATCCGCGCCGCCTATGCCCGCTACGGCATTCTGGAGATCGCACGCAGCGATCCCGCCCGGCGTTTTGGCGCGACGCTGACGCTGGCGGCCGACATGGGCGAGACGTTCCGCTTTGTGCTGATCGGCGACAGCGGGCTGCGTATCAACGGCACGGAAGTCGTCGTCAACGAAACCGACCTCGATCTGGTAACGGCGAGCCTGCGCGTGGAGGCTTACAAGGCCGTCGCCGAGGCGGGCGGCGGGCCCGACGATCGCTCGCGCGTCGGGCGCATCTGCGCCTTCAATGGAGTGGCGAAGCTCTCGCCCGAGATGCGGCCCTGGCTCGATGAGACAAGACTTCTTCTGCTGTACGAGCGCAGCCTCGCCTGGTGCTGCGCGCGCTTCCCCACCGTTCCCGAGACAGATATTCGTCACCTGCTCGACACCGGTATCGGCGGGCAGACGCATTTTCAGAACAACACCGCGAGCCCCTTAAGCTATGCGTCGCTCGACGGGTTCGACATTCCAATGTCTCTGGTGCGCGTGTTCGACCGGCCGCGTGCGTCGATACAGTCGATCGAGCTGTTCACCGACGGCTATTTCAAGCCGGGCGCGTCACCTGCTCTCGCCGATTGGGAAGGCGCCTTCACGGAAGTCGAGCGCATCGATCCTGAAAAGATCGGGCGCTATCCCTCGGTGAAGGGCAGCAGCGCGCGGATGAATACCGACGACCGAACCGTCGTGATCGTCCACATCTAGCCTCCGGCGACCCCGGACCCCCTACCGGGGCGACACCCACCCTGGCATCGAGGTGACGGGACGGCTCGACAGCGCCGAATACCGGCGCTTGAGGTCGCCCGTTCGCGTGCCGCGGCGAACCCCGTGGTGCGACCAAGTCCCGCCCCTCCGACCTGCAATTCAAGGCGTCGAATTCGCACCCCGACGGCGCCGCCCACCTGTAAGCGATCCGTATGTCATCGGTGGGCTCCCGGTAACGGGCCACGACGCATATTCGTTCCCAATTGCGGAAACCCAGCGAGCGATGCCAGTGGACCCGTCGATACGCAACCGGCAGGCCTGTGCCGAGATTCCGATCCGCGGCGCTCTTGCGCGCTCGGCGGCATCAGCATGCGGCGAGATGCATAGGTCGAGATCGCCACATTGCCGCAGCGGCATGTTCCCTCCCATGGGGAAGCATCTTCAGTTGTTGAATCGATCCGCGCTCGGCTCTCGAACTCGAACCGATGCGTGAATCGATCAAGGTGCCGGCCGGTGCAGCAATGCGCCGAATGCCGGCTTACGTTGGCAATGTCGAATGAGGACTCATCCATGAAAAGCAAGTTCCTTTCCGCGTCCATGGCGGCCTTGGCACTGTTGCTGTTCGTCGGCCCGCTGAACGCGCACGATCGAACCGCGGATCGCTCACGCACGCAATTCGTGGTGTTTGGCGACAGTTTCTCCGACCCCGGCAACCATTTCGCCGCATTCCACGAAGTCTCGCAGCGACCGTACGCGCCGATACCGGATGCACCCTATGACATCGGGGGTCATCGCTTTTCGAATGGCGCGACCTGGGTCGAGCAGCTGGGTCGCGACATGCATGCCGGTGACAGCACCGGTCCGGCACTGCGGCGTCCGGGTAGTGCTACCAACTTTGCGGTCGGAAGAGCACGGGCGCGCCCCAACGCGCCATCGTTTCCTTACTACGACCTGTCGACGCAAGTCGGAATATTCCTCGGCCAGACCGGCAACCAGGCGCCGGAGGATGCGCTCTATGTCATCTGGATCGGCAGCAACGACCTCAAGGACGCGCTCGAAAGCCTGTTCATCGATCCGACATTTGCCACTGCCACCGGCATCATCCAGCAGGCCATCGGCACGACCGCCGGCAATATCCAGGCGCTGTGGATTGCCGGTGCGCGTCGCTTCCTGCTGGTCGGCATGGTGAATCCCGGCATCACGCCCTACGTCATCGGTCTCGGCCCCATCGCGCAATATGCCGGGAGTCAGCTTGCCGACGGGTACAACGCCGGCCTCGGCCAGGCAGTCGCTGCTTTGAGCGTCCTGCCCGGAATCAGCATCACGCGATACGACGTGAACGCGACCCTCGAAAACGCAGCGCTCGATCCGTCGGTCTCCCGCATCGTGGATTTCGACACGCCGTGCCTGCGGTTCGCCGTGATCGAAAACGCTGTATGTCGCCACCCGGAAAAATACTTGTTCTGGGACGCGGTTCATCCGACGACGGCCGGCCACGACGTGATCGCCGATGGCGCGCGCGCGACGCTGGCGGCGCACTGAGAATCGTCGCGCGGGGCATCGCCGCGGAGGCCTCATGAAGCGACACATCCTGAAGTCCGAGCGAGCGGCATCGTGCGTCCTGCTCGGCGGCTGCGGCGTGCGGCGTCTTATGATCGCCGAGGCCGGCGATGTCCTGTCCGACACGATCCCGGCCGCGTCGCGCGTTGACGATTCAATAATCATTTGCGCAACGCGCCCTGCGGCATCGAACTCGATCCTGTGCGTGGCGCCGGCCGCGAAAAATCGGGCGTGCGAGGAGCATCAGATTGCGGCCGTTCAGTCGGTAGCCGTGCGGGTCATAGCGACCTCGCCAATCGCCTGAAGGACACCGCTCCCCGTCACAACGCTCAGCGGTACTCGATCTCGCGCGTCTGCACGCTGGCGCGCCATCGGCCCTTGGATTGCGTTATCTCGATGACCTGGCGCACCCAGTTGCCGCGATCGTCCACCGTGATGTCGATGTCGGTGTTTCCTTCGCCCGAGCCGCAGTTCACGTCCGGTCGCGCCGGCCGCATGTGAATCCACTCCGGCAGCCCCGACGCGTGCCAGTGCCACTCCCTGACGCATTCGACGTGACCCGATTTTCCGACCGTACCCTCGGTATGCGGGCGGTCTTGGGCGTCGAAGTCCATTTGCGTCTCGACGGCAACGCCGCCCTCGACAACGCGGCGCGACACGGGCCGCGGTGGTTCGCCCGGCACCCTGAATTCGTCGGCGCTGCGAACACGCAGCACCAGCTCGCGCGACGACGACCCGATACGGTCGCGCGTGGCGGCAAACAAGCTCGTACGGTACTCGGCCACCAACGGCTCCGGGTAGCGGATGCGAGTGGTCGAGTGCGATAGGAGGTCGCTTTCGGCGATCTTCACGGGCCGACCCGACGCGTCGAACTCCACGGTGCGCGAAGACATCGCACTGCCGCGCTGCTCGAGTCGCGCCAGCGTGCCGTCAGGCCGATAGCTGCGCGTTTCGGTCTGGCGCCTGGACGATCCTTCGGTCACGGTGCGTTCCATTTCGCGGCCCTTGCCGTCATAGCGCCATTGCGTACGGCGCACCAGCACGCCCACCCTTTCGTCTTCCTGTATCAAACGGCCCGCCGCGTCGTATCGCCGCTCCAGCAGGGGCCCGGGCAGGTCATCCTTCTCGATGCGCGTCACGCGGCCGTCGGCGTCATAGCGGTAACGAAACACACCGCCCGTGGGGCGCTCGTGCTGCCGGTCCCGAGCCAGCGTCACGACGTCGACGCGCCCATCGGCATCGAACTCCATGCTCGTGACCAACGAGGATATCGGCACATCGCCCGCTCGCTGCGGAGAAAACAGCTGCTGCACCCAGCGCACCGAACGCACGCTACCCGGTTTCAGGCCGACCAGGGCGCTCTGCATGACCTCGTCGGACCACGGGTCCACGGGAACGTCGGCCGCGGTCGCGTGGAGGCAAATTGCCAATATTCCGCTTACGCCTATGCGCGCCCAGCGAGCGCGGTGCGGCCGGGCAAGGGGTGCTTTCACGTGGCCGTCGAGCGTCAGGTCATGGGTCAACAACCGCATCCCCAATCGTACTGCAGCATGCTCGTGGTTGGTGACGAGTGGACGACGTCGATTCGAGCCTCCGGGATAGCGTTGAGCGACTGGGCACAGCCGCCCATCCACCCACGGAGCGTCGTTTCCGGCGGATACTTGCCGCGCGGACGCGCTTACCCTACCCTCGCGCAAACTGGCCCGTGGCTGACCGCCTTGCGAACATGATCGATCCCGCCTATCCGGACGCCCTGCCGGCGCAATCGCGACTGCATTGGTACGTGATCGACCGGGTCCTCGGGCAAGGCGGCTTTGGCATCACCTATCTCGCGAGGGACACGAACCTCGATCAGCGCGTCGCCATCAAGGAATACCTCCCGGTCGAGTTCGCGACGCGACTGCCGGACGCCACCATCCGGTCGCGTACCGACGACCTGCGGGACCGGTATCGATGGGGGCTGGAGCGCTTCATTCAGGAGGCGCGCACGCTGGCGCGGTTCGATCATCCCAGCGTCGTGCGCGTGCACTCGGTATTCGAATTCAACAATACCGCGTACATGGTGATGCGCTTCGAGGACGGCATCAATCTCGCTGCGCTGCTCGACCGGCGGGGAACGCTTCCCGAGGCCGATCTGCTTCGCATCCTGCTGCCGGTACTGGACGGCCTGGAGCTGGTCCACAGCGCCGGCTTCATCCACCGTGACATCAAACCGGACAACATCCATATCGCCGGCGACAGTCGCGCGGTGCTGCTCGATTTCGGGTCGGCGCGCCAGGCGATGGGCAATGCGCATACGCTGACGATACTGGTGGCGCCCGGGTATGCGCCCTTCGAGCAGTATTACAGCGACTCCGGGAACCAGGGGCCGTGGACCGATATCTACGGGCTGGGTGCAACCTGCTACCGTGCCATCGCCGGTCGCGCACCGCTCGATGCGGTGTCGCGCAGCAAGGGCATTCTCGGCAGCACGCAGGACGTGCTGGTGCCGGCAAGCGTCATCGGTGCCGGGCGGTATTCGGGCGGACTGCTGGCAGCGATCGATCACGCGCTGGAGTTCTCCGAACAGGACCGTCCGCAGACGATCGCCGAGTGGCGCCAGGAACTCCCAGGCGAACGGGCGGCAACGATCGCGCCGCCGGCGGTGACCAGGCATGTCTCCGCCCACGCACCGGAAGCGGCCGGTCGGACGAAGGCGCCAACGCGCGCAGTTCCGACGACACCTGCCGCATCGAGCACGGCCGAGCCACCGCAATCTGCGCCATTGTCACCTCCGAAACAGCACGTGCATGCTTCCACTGCATCGCCGGCGCGCCGGCGGTGACCATCGTCGTTCTAGCCACTGCGATCGCGGCATTGGGCGCCGCCTACGTAGTCACCACGGGGAGGTCGGAGGAACCCGGACGAGGATCGGGTGCTGGAGAAGGACACTTCCGGGACAAGGAACTCGCCAGCGCCGAACGCGAACGCGTAGCAAGGCAGACACTGGAGGACGAGGCGCGCCAGCGTCGCGAGCAGGAACAGCAGGTGCAAGCCGCGCAGGAAAAGAGTCGAACCGAGCTGGCCCTCAAGCGCGATATCGCCGAGCGTCCGCCCGCCATCGAGAAGAAGCGCGCCGACGACGCGGCAAGAAAGGCGCCATTGCCCGAGCGTGTTGCGCCTGCAGGAGTTCCCTCGCCGGCCGCCTTGCCGACCTCGCGTGTCGAGCCGCCTGCCGCGGCGCCTCTGCCCGTCGCGCCGCCGCCGGCTGTCACGCCCCGCGTTGCCCAGGCGCCCGTGGCATCCGCCAGCGTTGCGCCAACCGCCGGACAGCTGCCGGCCGCGCGAACACCCGATGAGCAGGTCGCGGACGCCGAACGCGCGATCATCGCCACGCGCTATGCCGATGCGCTCGCAGTACTCAGGCCGCTCGCGGAGGCGGGCAATGCGCGGGCGCAGGCCCTGCTGGGAGACGCGTACACCGGGGGCCGTGGCGTCGCGCGCGAGTTGGCGGCCGCCGGAAGGTGGTACGAAAAAGCTGCGCTTCAAGGAGAAACAAGCGCCCAGCTCAAGCTCGCGGCGATGTACGCCGCGGGGACCGGCGCCGAAAGGAACAACAACCTCGCCTACGTGTGGTACGGGACCGCGGCTCGCCTTGGCTCCAATCCGGCCAGGATCGAGCAGGGCAAGATCGGGGCAGTGCTGCAGGCCGCGGAACGGGAGCAGGCCGACAGGCTCATCGAAAGCACCGTGGCCCGCATGCCGAAAAAGCCGTGACTGCAGGTCCGAAATCCCAGGCCTTGTAGACGGCCCGCGGTGGCGACTCCGGCTGGAAGACGCGCGAGGCGGTGCGGGACATCGCCCGCCACTGCGCATAGCTATAGCCCGATTCCCGCAAATTGCTTACCATCTGCCGCAGGGGGGCGCTCCCGGGTTCGGGCGGCGCATCGCGCGGGGAGGAACCGATTCGTGGCCATGGCGTCGTGGGAAGGTTTCGCCAGGCTTGCCTGCGTTGGACTCTGGCTCTCGGGAGCGATGGTTCTCGCCGGATGCGTGAGCCAGGAGACCAGGCGCGACGCGATCAACGACATCAACCGGGCGTTCAAGGAAGAATACGAGGCGACGCTGGCCCGGAACGGGACCCGGCACTTCGCCGCCAGCCCGGGCGAGACGTTCGACGCTGCCGGTGCCGTCCTCGTGCGCCTGGGCATGGCGCTTCGCCAGCAATCCCGGGGGCTGGGCTTCATCAATGCCGATGCACCTGCACCCTTGCCGCTCGACCGCGGCGAGTGGGATCGCGCCGCCGCCGCCGACCTGCCGCGAGCACGGGAACTCCTGCGACGGCACGTCGGAATTCTGGCCGAATTGTTCAACTTCGAACCCGATGGTCTCGAAACCGTGATCAACGTCACGGTCATCGAGTCACGCGGCGGATCGGACGTTTCGCTGACGATGCGCATGCGTGAAGTCGCTCCGCCGAAGTCGGGCCTTCCGCGGCGCGAGTATCCGCCGCCAACCGCGGTGCAAGCGGGACTCGACAAGATCTGGGGCGCCATGGAACGCGAATTCAAGGCGAATCCGCGCCGCTCCGAGGGCATCGTCGACCCGCCGCAGATCAACGTAGCGCGCGCTGACTCTCGGCGGACTTGAGGCTCGCATACAGCGCCTGCGTTTCGGGCGACGGCATCGCTTTCATCCGCATCGAAAGCACCGTCCGCAAGCGTTCGTAGGTGGCAATCGCCTCATTCGGCTCGCCAACGCGCTGATGGCACAGCATCAGGTGGCGATACAGCGGTTCGCACAGCTCGTCGACCTCGATGCAACGGAGGTAACCGTCGGCCGCGGCATTCGGCGTACCCGCCTCCTCCCAGCCCCGCGCGCCGCGCGCAAGGAAACGCAGCATCCTGGCCCGAATCTGCTCCCTGCAGGCAATGTAGGACGGCTGCTCCGATTCGTCGGGCAGGAACGGTCCTCGATACAGCGTGAGCGCCTCTTCGGCAAATTCCCTGAGCAGCGTTTCCCCGGAGCGCAGATCGTTGCGCCGCAGCGTCGCATCGAAATCGTCGAATAGCTGCTCCAACGCCCAGGTGTCGACCCAGACCAGCGCTTTGCTGAGCGTAAGCCGTCCATCGCGCAGGACCACCGCATCGTCGTCTTCCAGCAGGCGGCGCAGCCGGTGCAGCGTTGCCGTGAACGACTTGTGCGCGTAATCGGCCTCCATGTGCGGCCAAAGCGCGTCGGCGAGCTGATCGGCCCGTACGCCGTGCCGGCCGAGCGCCACCAGCACCTTGAGCAGCTCCATCGGACGGCCGGGTCCCTTGCCGGAGAATTCGATCGGCGCTTCGCCGCGGATGAGTTGGAACCCGCCGAACGTCACGATGCGGAACGACCAGGGCCACCGCGGCACGCGCAGCGGCGGTGTTCGCGGCACCAGCCTTCCGGCACGCACCAGAGCCCGCGCGAACTCGGATTCGACGTCGGACTTCAGGGCTGTGACGCAGACATCGGCCAGCGCCTGCGGGCGCCATTGCGGTGTTTGCAGGAAACCATGCTCGCGCCCGAGCCGGAACGCGGCGCGAATGCCCGCGAGCGTCGCCTCCCCGTCGCCCGCTTCCCGCGCCATTTCGGCGGCGACGAGCTTCCCGCCGAAGTGCAGCCACGGGCTGCGCAGCCGCTCCGCCAGCGTCTCGGCGCCTCGCAGCTGTGCCTCCGCACCGCGGCGATCGACCCCGGTGTCCTGCATCTGTGCCTGCGCAATCCGGGCCAGACACTCGAACCACGGAATGCCCGTTTCGACGGCGACAACCAGCGCCGCCTTCGCTTCGCGCTGTGCGCTCACGGTGTCGCCTTCGAGCGCCGCAAGCCAGCCGCGAACGTAATGCGCGCAGGCGCGATCCCCGCGCCGAATGCGGGGGCCTTCCGCTTCGAGATGCTGCAATTCGCTCCGTGCGCCGACCTGATCGCCCGCACAAAGACTGGCGATCGCCGCGATCGCGTGAAGCCAGCCGTCATAGGCATGGATGCCTTCGGCGGCTGCAAACGCCAAACCGTTCCGGGCCGCGCTCAGCGCACCGGCGCACCCCCCGCCGACCAGGTAATGCAGGCCGTCGGCGATCGCGAGCGCCAGGACTCCGCGCGGCGCCGCGTCGGCCACGCCGGCGCGCAGCCCGTCCAGGATCGTGCCGGTGGCGGACAGATCGCCCCGAGCGAGCGCCACCATGGCGCGCGCGAGCGCAAGTTCTGCCGAAGCGGCGGCCGCCTCCGATACGGCGGCGGTCTTGCGGCCGACACCATCGGCACGACTCGCCCATCCATCGAGCCGCGGGTTGCCCGCGTCTCGAAACAGCATGGCGCGGATCAGCGTCGTGACGGCGACCGGGTCGAGCTGCTCGTGCATGGGCGGATCGCCGCTCGCGAGCAGCGCATCCAGCGTTTCGGTCCAATGGTCGAGCGGCGTCAGATCGTCGAACTCGAGGACGACCGCGTCGATGATGCCGCAGCAACTCTGCAGCATCCCCGAGGCATCGCCCGTCCGGCGAAAGCCATCGAATGCCCGCTCGTAATATTGACGGGCCGCGCGCGGGCTCGCGTGGGCGCGCGCCGCGGCACAAATGCGCAGCACCCGGGGATCCGTGTCGACGAGTTCCCGCGGCAGCATGTCGAGCCAGCCGGCGAGCGTTTCGCTGCGGCCCTGCGCGAGCATCGCATCCGCTTCTTCCACGACGATCGGCGCCACCTCGGTCCAGTGCCCGGCTTCCGCGAGCAGGGCGATGGCGTCCTCCGTCTGGCCCGCGTCCCGCAGCAGCAGCGCAGCGCGCTTGTGCCACGCGCCGCCGACGGCCTCGGGCAGCGACTGGGCGGCGCGATTGCGCAGGAACTCGCGCAGCAGCGGATGGAGTTGATAGATGCGGCCTCCCTCCGATGGCGCCTCGCGCACGAAATAATCGTTCAGCGCCAGATTGACGAGCAATCGCCCGGCCCTCGCTTCGCCGGAAAGCGCCTCGGCTACCGCCACGGTCATCCGCGGCAGGCAGGCGATTCGCAGCAGGAACTCACGCATCGCGGTCTCGAAGCGATCGAAAATCTCGCCGGCAAGGTAATCGAAGATCACCTGCGGCGTGGCGTCGCCCGGCAATTCGACGATGCGGCCTGAAAATTTCGAGTGTTCGAGCATCAGCACCAGGCCGGCCACCCACCCCTGCGTCCGTGCGTGGAGCCTGGCGGCGGCTTCCGGCGAGACGATTTGTCCGCGCACTGCGGCAATCGCCACGATCTCGTCGGGACCGACGCAAAGTTCGCCGCCGGTCACGCAGCACATCTGCCCTGTCGCCCGAAGCCGGGCGAGAGACGCCGGCGGCTCGCTGCGGCTCGTCACCACGATGCAGCAGCGCGCAGGCACCTGGGAAAAACCGGCTTCGAGCACGGCGTAGAGCGCGCTGTCGTCGGGGACCGCGTGCAGGTTGTCGAGCGCCAGCACGAGAGGCTGCGCAGAGCGCGCGAACAGCTGCCGGAAGAAGCCGCGCGCAAACGACGCGATGTCGTCGCTGTGCTGCGCCGTGAACAAGGGCAGGTCGCGTCCGCGCGCACCGCGGAGCTTGCCCACCGCGTGACCAAGGTAGTGAAAGAAGCTGGCCGGATCCGCGTCGTCCGGGTCGACCTGATACCAGATGGACTGGAGACGACGCGCCTGCAGATACGTCGCGGCGAGCGTCGTCTTGCCGGAACCCGGCGGCCCGGAAATCCACACGACCGACCTGCCGGGCGGCCCGTCGAGGCGGGCGAACAACGCTTGCCGCTCGACGACCGAACCCATGGTCGGCTGCGTCGTCTTGGCGTACGCCGTTCCAGTGTGGACCGCCTCAACCACGTCGCATGCTCCCTCCCGGTTCGATCTTCTCACGCCACACGCTCCACCCGATAGCGCCCTGAGTCGCAGCCGTCTGCAACATTTCGGCCACGGCATCTGCTCCCGTTCATAGTTCGTCCGTGGCCATTGGCAGAGCCTGGCTCCCGAAGGGTTACGGATGACTTACCGCCGCGTCCGGACATCCGTCCCGACGCAGGTGGAGGCGACGGTTGGCACCGATCCGTAAGCCCTCCGTAAGTCATCTGCAATCCCGACTGTAGGACGATGACGCCATCAGCACCCCAGGACGGGATTCACCATGGCGCAGGGTTCGGGACATTGGCGGTGGAGTTTCGCCGATCGCCTCGCCTGTGCTCGGGAGTCACGATATGAGCGCAGGTCAAGTGGTTCCGAACCGGGTGGCCACACCGCATGGAGCGGCCTGGATCGGCGCATCCGCGACCGACCGCCGAACCGTGCAGCGAAAGGAGTCGCCAACATGAAGCGCACGTTCCTCACCTTGCTCCTCTGCTTCGCCGTTTTCCGCGTCGAAGCCACCGATTACAGCGACATCTGGTGGAACCCCGCCGAGTCCGGATGGGGCGTCAATTTTGCGCAGAGCAACAGGTACATATTTGCAACGTTTTTTGTTTACGGTGCCGGTCACGAACCGATCTGGTACGCCGCAGGGATGACGCTCGACGCCGGCGGAAACTTCGCGGGCCCGCTGTACGCGACCACCGGACCATGGTTTGGCACCAATCCATTCAGCATCGCCGAGGTCACCACGACACCGGTCGGCGGTGTCGAATTTCGACCTACCGCCGCAGACGCGGGAATCCTGACCTACAACGTCACCGGCGTGACGGTCGCAAAGAACATCCAGCGGCAGACACTTACGCCGATTGCGCTGTCCGGCAGCTACATGGCGAGCATTGCCGGCACCGCGTCGCAATGCGCCGCCAGCGCTGACGACGGACCGTTCGCCAGTCCGATCCTGCTGAGCGTGGCGCAATCCCCTGGTGGCCAACTGCAGGTTGAATTCGACTTCTTCGGGCTGGGTACCTGCACGATGTCGGGTCCATCGATACAGGCCGGTCAACTGTTCCGGATTCCCGCGGCAGCCTGGACGTGCAGCGATGGATCCGGCAGCACTGCGAAACTCGACGAGATCAAGGCGACGTCATTGGGCATCGAAGGCCGTTGGGCCGTGGCGAATACTGGCGGAAACTGCCGGATGAGCGGCGTCTTTTCCGGAGTACCCCAGTAGAAGCGTGGCGCTCGCGTCGAGGGATCTGCAGGTCCGGGACCTCCGCAACCCCGCATCTCACTTCGAATCGACGAATGTCTTGGAAAGGGAGCTCAATCATGTCCGCAGGAATGATCGGTCGTATCGCCCCGAGTCTCTTCGCCGCCGCGCTGCTCGCCGGATGTCAGACCGCCGCGTACCACAGGGCCGACGTTCAAACTGATTCGGCCGATCGGATGACGGTCGGCAAGGTGCAACGGGAAATACGCGTGGGAATGAGCGGCGCAAGCGTCGCCGAAGCCCTTGGATCACCCAATATCGTGTCGACCGACGACGAACGCAGGGAGGTCTGGATCTACGACAAGATCGCCACCGATCATGTTTATTCCACGAGCAACGGCGGTGTCAATGCGCTGATCCTCGGATTTGGCTCGAGTGTCGTGGGGGGGCCCAGCGGCAGCGTTGGCTACGCCGCGGGCGCGTCGTCGACAAGCCAGCGCACCCTCACCGTCGTCGTCAAGTTCGACAGTGCCGGGAAAGTACGCGACTTCGCCTATCACGCATCGACCTTCTGACATGAAACGGCTGTCTGCCCTGCTTGCAGCATGCCTCATCGCCGGCTGCGCAACCATCCCGCCCGATTCCTTCGTCGTAACGCCGGAAATCATGCAGCGGCGGCAGATCGAAACCCGGCGCTATGACGGCATCCGCGAGGAAGAATTGATATCCGCGGGTGCCGGCGTGCTGCAGGACCTGGGATTCAATCTCGAGAACTCCGAAACCCGGCTCGGCGTGCTGACCGCCAGCAAACAGCGGAGCGCCGTCGAGCCCGGCGAGATCGCGGCTGCGATCCTCATGGTCCTGCTTCGTGGTCCCATCATGGCCGTCAGCAAGGACCAGACGGTGCGGGTGACCCTCGTCGTCCGGCCGGTCATCGACAGACACGGCAGGCCCATGGCCGACAGCCACTTCGTGCGCGTGACGATGCAACGCATTGTCCGGCGAACAGACAATAGCGTGTATGTCGAATCCCTCCACGATGCCCCGCTTTACCGGGAATTCTACGAACGGGTGTCGAAGTCCGTATTCATCGAGGCGCAGAAAATATGAAAGCGCTCGTCGCGATTGCGATCGTCGCCATCTCGCTGCTCAGCGGTTGCTCTACGACAAATCAGCGCGTGCTGGATGTCGGCGACGAAACACAGCTGCAAAAACGCAGCTACCAGTCGCGCACGTTCGATACGGCCGACAAGACACGGGTGCTTCGTGCCGCGATTTCGACGCTGCAGGACCTCGGATTTGTAATCGACCGCGCCGACTTGCTCCTCGGGACCGTGAGCGCGACGAAGATGGATCGCGATCAGATCCGGATCACCGTTTCGGTCCGCCCGCACGGCAGCGACCGCGTATGGGTGCGAGCCAATGCACAGTTCAACGTGACGCCCATCGAGGACCCGAAGCAGTATCAGGACTTCTTCGTCTCGCTGGGAAAGTCCCTGTTTCTCACAGCCTACGCCGGCGAATAGTCAGGCTGCGCTTGATGCCAGCATTGCAAAGGCTTTGTCGAAGAACTCTTCGGCGCCGAAATTGCCGGACTTGAGCGCCAGATGCAGCCCTGCCTCGGGATCGGCATGGGCTTGGGCGTGGCACCAGGGAACACCGGGGTCGATCTGCGGGCCGATCTTCATTTGCGAGATGTTCAGCGCCTGTACGCACGCGCCGGCGGTTTCGCCGCCCGCCACAATCAGCTGGCGTACACCAAGACCGACCAGACCGCGGGCGACCGCGGCCAGCGTGCCCTCCAGCAGGGCCCCGGCCTGCTGCACGCCGAGTTGCTCCTGGACCGATTTGACTGCATTGGAATCGGCTGTCGAGTAAATCAGCACGGGCCCGTCAGGCAACAGGGGCGCGGCCCAAGCCAGCGCCTGCGCCGTTACGTCGACCCCGGCAGCGATCTGCAACGCGTCGATAGCGAACGCCGGTCCACCCGCCTGGATAAAGGCGCGTACCTGCCGGAGTGTAGCCAGCGAGCAACTTCCCGACACCACGGCCTGCGAGCCTTTGGCTGGAGGCAAGGCGCTGGCGGCATGCGACGGTGCGATTCCGAAATTGGCAGCCAGGGCAATCGCTACGCCCGAGCCTGCGGTCACGAGCGGCATGCCCTTGAGTGCCGGCCCCAACCGCAGCAGGTCATCGTTGGAGATCGCGTCCACGATGGCCAGACCCACACCCTGCGCACGCAGCTCGCTGATGCGCGCGCGAATGGCGGCTTCGCCCTGCGCTATCACCGCGTAGTCGATCAGGCCAACCTTGCGGCGGCATTGCAACTGCAGCACCCGCACGAGATTGGAATCCTTCATGGGCGTGAGCGGATGGTTCTGCATGCCGCTCTCATTGAGCAGTACGTCGCCGACAAACAGGTGTCCCTTGAATACAGCACGCTGGTTGTCGGGAAACGCGGGTGTGGCAATAGTGAAATCCGCGCCTTCCCGCCCTGCCAATGCGTCCATGAGCGCCTCGGTCACCGGACCGATGTTGCCTTGCGCAGTACTGTCGAAAGTGGAGCAGTACTTGAAATAGATTTGCTCGGCACGCTGCGCTTGCAGCCATCTCAATGCGTCCAACGACAGGGCAATGGCTTCTTTGCCAGGCAAGGTGCGCGACTTCAGCGCCACCACCACCGCATCGGCATCCGTGTCCGGCGCGATTTCCGGGACGCCGATCGCCTGCACGACGCGCATGCCGGCGCGTACGAGGTTGTTCGCAAGGTCGGTTGCACCGGTGAAATCATCGGCAATGCAACCCAGCAAGAGCCGTTTCATCGCCACTCGGGCAGTTCAATGTCCATGGGTCTCGAGCGCCGCGTTGTCGTCCACTACAGGGCTTGATCGCGACCACACGTCCGAACGAATGCTGGGTGCACCGTGCCCGAGAGCAGCAAAGTAACTCGCAGGCGCGCAAGGATCACACTGCGCATAGCTTGCGTCATTTCTTGCCCTGTTCGCGAGCCTCGTGCCACTGCGCGACGCGTCGCGACCGAAACTCGCGCGCCTTGCCATGCACATGCGCCGCGAGACCCATCAGGCGGGAATCGAAGATGCGCGCATCCATGGGCTTGAGGTCGCGCGCAACACGGGGCTCAAAACCCATCTTCGAAATGACATCACGCTGGGGGTCGATCCCGGGTGCGATCTCGATCAACTCCAAACCCTCTGCGCCGATCCGGAACACCGCGCGCTCGGTGACGAAGAGCGCCACCTGCCCGCGCTCGCGTCCCATGCTGGCGCTATAGCAGATCTGCTCGAGCTTTGGAACGAACTTCTTATGGCGGCCTTCCATGCGAATGACGGTCTTGCCTTGTTCCCAGGTAACGTCGACATTGCCGGCCGTCAGCGTGCCGCTGAAGACGACGCACCTGGCGTTCTGGCTGATATTGATGAATCCGCCGACGCCGATGATCTTGTCGCCGAAGCGGCTGACGTTGACATTGCCCTGTGGGTCGACTTCGGCGAACGACAGGAAGGCCACGTCCAATCCCCCGCCATCGTAGAAGTCGAACTGTGCCGGCTGATCGATCATCGCCGAAAAATTCTGCGCCCCGCCGGAGTCGCGGCCGGTGATCGGCGCACCGCCGATCAGACCTTGTTCGTTGGTAAGAAAGACCGAATCGAGCAAACCTTCTTCTGCGGCGATCGTCGAGATCCCTGTCGACACGCCGGCGCCTAGGTTGCAGACGGCGCCCGGAAACAGCTCCATCGCGGCGCGGCGGACGATCACCTTGCGCGGGCCGAATGGCAGCGGCTTGATGTCGTCGACCGGGATGCGCAATTCGCCGGAATAGCTGGGGTCGTAGTCGGTGGCGTAGGTCTGGCGCTGTTCGGCATCGACGACCACGAAGTCGACCAGGATGCCCGGAATCTTCACCTGCTGGGCGGGAAGCGTTCCGCGACGGGCCATGCGCTTGACCTGCACGATCACCGTGCCCCCGGCGTGGCGCGTCGCCTGCGCCATGGCAAGCATCTCGCCAAACACGGCCTCCTGCTCCATCGTCACGTTGCCGTCCTCGTCGGCGGTCGTACCGCGCAGGAAGGCGACGCTGACGGGCACCGGCTTGAAGAACAGCCATTCCTCCCCGGCGAGGTTGATGACTTCCACAAAATCCGGCGGAGTACGCGGGCTCTGCCGGGCGCCTTGCTGCCGCGGATCGACAAAAGTGTGCAAGCCCGTCTTGGTAATGAGACCGGGGCGCCCGGCCGCCATGTCGCGCATGAGTTGCGACAGCACGCCCTGCGGAAGCGTGTAGGCTTCGATCTTGTTTTCCGCGGCCAGCCGCACCAGACCGGGCGAATCGACCAGGGCGCTCGTGATGGCTCGCTCGAGCAGACCCTCGTGTGCAAGATGACTGGCGCCCAAAGCGGCCCGATCGCCCACGCCTACGACGCTCACCGACGTCAGTCCTCGCGGCTTGCCTTCCGCGATGAAGCGCCGCTCGACCGCGGCGAGCAGGGCCTCGGGTACCGAATGCCCACCACCCGAACCGCTGATCAGGATTGCGTCGCCATCGGCCACAAGGCGAGCCGCTTCGTCTGCCGAGATTTTTTCCATGTTCCGCTTTTCAGTGTCCCCGGATGACGACGTTTTTCCCCGCGCCCGGCCCAGGCGAGTCAAGCTTCATGGGCAAGCTCATCGACCCTTGAATTCCGGCGACCGTTTGGCAAAGAACGCAGCGACGCCTTCGTGGAGATCGCTGCCATCGAATATTTCCTGCTGAGCCCTTGTCGACATCGACAATCCGGCGTCAAGGGGAAGATCCTGGGCGGCATCCACAAGCTCTTTGGCGAGCCTGTTGGAGACGGGGCCGCGCGAGACGATGGTGGCGGCAAGTTGCCGAGCTCCCTCCAGCGCCGATTCCTCGGTGACGAGGTTCACGAGACCCCAAGCCAGGGCCTGGTCGGCGGAAACGGTATCGCCGGTAAACAGCATCTGTTTGGCTCGCGCGGGGCCTACAAGACGCGTCAACCTCAGGGCGCCATTCCCCGCAAGTCCGCCGAGACGAGACTCGGTGAGGCCCATGGCGACTCCGCGCCGGGATACGCGAAGGTCGCACGCGAGGGCGAGTTCCAGGCCGCCGCCGAGGGCCGGGCCGTCGATGGCGGCGATCGTTGGCATCGGCATGCGAGCCAAATGCCTGAGCACCATGTCCTCGAAAAGAATCTTGTGTTCGCTGGCATCTTGCCGGAGATGCGCAAACTCCCTGATGTCGCTTCCGGCGCAGAAGGCGCGCGCATCTCCACCGTGCAGGATCAAGCACCGGATGTCTGTACTGGCGGCAACGTCCGCGAGCACGCCGTTGAAAGCGCGCAGCATTTCCTTGTTCACGAGGTTGATCGGACCGCTGTTGATCGCAACCTCAGCGATCATCCCGTGGAAGGCTACCGTAACGAGCGACCTCGAATTTCCCTGCGACGCTTCGCTGCCGGCGCCACTATTCATGATCGTGCCACGATCCTGCCGCGGACGTGCAAAGATCCGCCGGTTGCGCAAGGCGCGCCTTTCGAGGCCGCGAACGACCCGGATCCGACCGCGTCTTCGGACCGGCCGGGTTGCTCGCCGAGCGAGCCACCGCACCTTCGAAGAGCCCGAATGCTCCTCATGATCGGTCCACCCGAGCCTCAGGAACGTCGATACCGTGGAGCACGCCCATCCTTTCGAAATGCTTGTGGATCCTGTCGACGTACGCGGCGAATTCCGGAGCATCGCCCAGTACGATGGGCCGGGGACGGGGGAGTTCCACTTTGATTTCTTCCACAACCTCGCCCGGGCTGGGAGTCATCACCAAAATGCGGTCGGAGAGTCCCACTGCCTCCTCCACGCTATGAGTAATGAAAAGCACTGTGGGCCTGCGGCGGAGCCAGAGGGCTTCCAGATCCATGCGGACCTGCAGACGCGTCAGGGCGTCCAGTGCTCCGAACGGCTCATCCATCAGAATCACCGAAGGGTCGTGTACAAGAGTGCGAACGAGGGAGACTCGCTGACGCATGCCACCGGAGAGCTGGCGGGGATACTTCTTCATGGCGTGAGTCAGGCGGAGTTGCTGGAAAAGCTCCCTGGCTCTCGCCTCGATCTTCTTCTTGGGCAGTCCACGAATGTCGGCCTGCAGCGTCACGTTGTCGATGGCATTGCGGAACTCGAGGAGCAAGTGGTCCTGGAAGGCGATCCCGACATCGGTGATGGGTTTCGTCACCGATTTGCCCGCTACGTCGATATCGCCGTGACTGCGCTTCAGAAGCCCCGCCACCATGAGCATCAGCGTGCTCTTCCCGCATCCTGACGGCCCGACCACGGAGATGAACTCCCCCGCTTCGATGTCGAAACTGACTTCCTTGAGCGCGAGAAAGGGTTCGTCGTCGTCTTCGCCAAAGGTCTTTGACACATTGCTGATTCTGATCGGGACGCCAGACTTGACTTCCTCTCCCTGTCCGCCGGTCATTCGGGGGCCACTTTCATGCCTTCGTCACCGAGCCGGGCGAGATCGACGCCGAGACGGCCGACAGCGGGACTTTCGAGAGCAGAAGCGCTTTGCGTCCGCGCTGCACGATTCTTTCGTTCTGGTCCACGACCGACACATCGAAAACTGCGATCGCCTGCGTCGGTTTGGACTTGCTATCCCGCAGTTCGCCGATCCGGTAGTTCACGAAGATGGTGTCGCCGATGAAAATTGGCCCGATGAACTTCCAATCGCTGATTCCCAGAAAGGCGATTGCCGTTTCGCGAAGTTCGCCGGTTCTGGCCCACATCAGGCCGTGCGCATAGGCCAGCCCGAGCAATCCATGGGCGACCCGGCGTCCGAACTGACTGTTCTTGCCATAGACGTCGCTGGTGTGCAGCTCCGAATAGTCCCCCGTGAGACCGGCAAATCCCACGAGATCGGCCTCCGTGATGGTCCGTCCGGGGCTCCGGAATGCCATCCCCACGTGAAGGTCGGCATACCGGAGGCCGGTTCGTCGTTCGTCGGCCAAAGACGGGCTCCTCTCGTGTTCGACTGGCAACGTCTAAGCGTCAGGGCTTGCACGCGCGCATCTGCGATTCAGGCGGCAAGTACGCATTCGTGTAGTAGCTCTTGGGGTCCTGACCTGCGGGAAGCAGCTTGACCTCCGAGAGGAGATCCTGGGTCTTGACCCACAATGCGTCTTCCGCCTTGCCGATGTATTTCGCCCCGCCGCTGCAGAACAACGGCGTGATGGCCGCGAGTTCCGCGGCAGCGAGCTTTTCGTTCATCTCGGGAAAGACGATCTTCAGATCCTTCACCGCCTTCTCGGGATGATCAAGAGCGAAGCTCCAGCCTTTGAGGCTGGCCGCAATGAATTTCCTGATGATCTCCGGATTGTCCTTGATGTAGCTGTCGCTGGCGAAGATCGAGGTGCTTACCGTAGGTACCCCATAGTCGGCAAATCTGAAATTGTCCAGTTGCGCACCCTGTGCCTCGGCCTGGATTTGATAGGCATCGATCGAACCCAGGATGGCATCGACCTGGCCCTGCAGCAGCGAAGGCACCATCGACGTGGCCGGCATGTTGATGAGATTCACCTCCGATTCCTTCAGGTTGTTGGCCTTCAGGAACAAGGGAAGCATCGTCGTCTGCGATGAACCGGATGGAACCCCCACTTTCTTGCCGGTGAGGTCCTTGATCGACTTGATACCGGTCTTCTTCAGCGCCGAGACTTCGTTCGGATTCGATTGGTAGATGGTGGACACGACCTTCATCGGAGCGCCTTTTGCGATCAACTGACTGATCGCGACCGCATCTGCGTACGCGAGCTGCGAACGACCACTTGCGACCAGCTGCGCCGTGTTGCCAGACCCATTGCCCTGGACAACCGTTACGTCCAGTCCAACGTCCTTGTAAAAGCCTTCCGCGACTGCTGCTGCGAAGCCTGCGTTTGATCCGCCAGCCACCCAGTTGAGCTGGAAGGTGATTGGCGTCTGCGCCACGGCGCCGGCAATGGCAAAAAGGGTCAAGCCAGAGGCGACGGCGCTCGCTGCCAGGACTTTTCTAATCGATGTACACATTGGTTCTCCTCTCAAGATTGGGGCGGGCCGGATCGTTGCCCAGTGAACAGGGTTATGCAAAGGGTTGCGACCGGGGAACCCTGACCCGTGGTCGCTAGTTGTTCTTCGCGCGCTGCCATGGGGTCAAGACCCACTCGCTCAACTCGACCAAATAGTTGATGGCGATTCCGATGATCGTGAGCACCACGAGCACGGCGAAGGTGAGTTCTATGTCCATGGTGCTGGTGCCACGAAGCAGAACGTAGCCCAGACCTCGGTTGGCGCCAACGAATTCGGCAACGATGGCTGCCGTAGCGGCGATCGTCGCCGACGTCTTGATGCCGGAGAAGATCACCGGGAGCGCGGCCGGGAATCGAAGATAGCGAAACGTCTGCCACCGGGTGGCCCCCATCGACTTCGTCAGGTACAGAAACCGGTCGTCGAGAATCTGGAAGCCGCTGATGCTGGCCAGAAGAAGCGGGAAAAATGTCATCAGCACCGTCAGCAGAACCTTCGATTCGATCCCGAAGCCAAGCCAGACCAGAAACAGCGGCGCGACCGCGATTTTTGGCACCAGTTGCATGAGCATCAGAGGCGGGTAGCCAATCTGTTTTGCCAACGGCGAAAGTGCAATCACCAGCCCAAGCGGTATTGCGGTCAGAACCGTCAGGCCGAATCCCAGCAGTATCTCCGTTAACGTTACCAAAGAGTGGTTCCAAAGCATCGGGAAATCCGATAGGACCCGCGAGAAAACGCCCCCCGGGCCCGGCAGCAGGTAGGCCGGTATCTTGAATATCGGGATGGCGGCCGCCCACAATGCGACGATGGCGACAAACGTCAGTGGCGGTAGCAGATTCCACCCGACGCGCTTGATCTTGCGCAGGCGCCTGGATTTCTTCGTCCTGGAACCGACTGAGTACGCAACAGCAGGCAGCGATGCCTGCCCGCCATTTGGACTTTGGGGGCCTTTGGGTTGCCCTGCCGACGTCTTCAAAAGCACTTGAATCCCCTCCTCCCGGCGTTTGCCGACTGCGCATCGACTCATCGCCGTGCCTGCGCATCCATGGCGAGGACCCGCGGTCGTTCGGGAATGCGCCGCCGGTCGCGTTCTACCGGTGAATGTTGCCTGACCTGCTTCGCCGATGGTTTCCTATGTCGCGAGCTTCGCACCGCCTCCCTGGGGCCTGGCGGCGATCATGGTACATCAGCGCCAAAACGATCCACGATCCCGCGTTTCCGGTACATCGCGCTCGGATTGGCCGCAGGCTTTGGCATAAGAGGCCCAGTCACGAAAGCCCTTGGATCTGCTTGCCGGTGAGTGGCCGCGTGTCGGCACCACGCAGCAACAGAAAGACCCGCGCTGTCTGTTCGAGGACTTCGACGGCGTCCACCGCGGCTTCCAGGGACGACGCGGCAACGATCGGTCCGTGGTTGGCCAGGAGAAGGGCCCTGCTGGTCGCGGCCTGCCGGCCCGCCGCCTCGGCAAGGGCGCTATCGCCGGGCGGGAAATAGGGCACCAGCGGCAGATGTCCAATGCGCATGACATAGTAGGCGGTGAGCGGCGGCAGGACGTTCGTCGGGTCAACGCCGTTGAGACACGAGACCGCTGTGGAGTACGTCGAGTGCAGATGGACGATCGCCCGTTCCTGCGGGCGTGCCGCGTAAATCGCGAGGTGCAGCGAGCATTCCTTGGTGGGGCGCTCGCCACTGACCTGCTTTCCGGAGGCGTCGAGCTTCGCGAGCGAAACGGGATCGAGGCGACCGAGCGATACCCCCGTCGGCGTCATGATCCAGCCGTCGTCGATCCGGACACTGATGTTGCCCGAACTGCCCGAAGTCAATCCGCGCTCGAAGAGCGACCTGGCGTGCTCGCAGATCGATTCGCGGGCACGAGATTCGAGGTTCGACATTCGCACTCGTTTCGGTGACGCGTGAAAGACGGCAGTTGAGCGTCGGTCACAGGCTGCCTGATTCGCCCTTGACACCCACTGTACGGCGCGTCATATTAGCCCAAGTTGAAATTATGTTCAATAATGGAATCGAGTTCTTTTTTGCAGGCTACGGCGGAAAGGAATGGAGAGCGGAATGGTTGGGTTCAGCACCGGCTCGGTCGAGCGTGGCCTCGAGATCCTCGAGTTACTCGTCAACCATCCGGAGGGCGTTTCTCTGACATCCATCTGCGAGCGTCTGGAACTCCCCAAGAGCGCCGCCCACAAATTACTCGGAACGTTGCTCAACCGCCACTTCGTAGCCCGGGACTCCATCACTCAGCACTACAAGCCGACGATGCGTATCGTCACCCTCGGCGTGCGCCTGCTGGAAGCAACCAGGCTACCGGAAATATGCCAGCCGATCCTCGACGATCTGGCGCGCAAGACCGAGGAACTGGTGCGGATGACCGTGGTCGACGGCGAATCGCTGGCCTGGGTAGCCAAGGCGCAGGGCGCGCGCGAAACCTTGCGCGTGGATCCCATCATGGCAAGGCCCGTTCCATTGCACGCCACGGCGACCGGCAAGGTATGGCTGGCGTCGCTGCCGGAGGTGGACGCATTGCGAATCGTGCTTCGCAACGGTTTCGATAGCCTTCCCGTTGGTCCCAAAGCGCTGACCTCCGTCGATCAGTTGCGGCACGAGCTTCGCAAGACACGCACACGCGGCTATGGACTGGCGATCGAGGAAGCCGAGCCCGGAGTCTGCGCGATCGCGGCGGGTATTCGCTATGGAACCGCCGAAGACGCAACTGTCGTCGGCACCGTGAGCGTCGCTGGTCCGAAAGTGCGAATGTCACCGAAGCGCATGAGCGACCTTGCGCCGGTTCTGCTGGCGACCGCACGTTCGCTATCGACGCTGTGGCCGGCACGACAACGCCACGTCTCGATGCATATCACCTGACCGGCAATTCGCTGCGGATCGGTCAAATGGCACCGGGCTTTCATTCTTCAACGCGCGTTGCAGTCCATCGACGAAAAGAATGCAGAATGAACTCCGCAAACAATGCGCTGATCACGAACCGCTTGCCTGCCGAAGCGTTCATGGCGACCGGGTGCGACAGTTCGAGGTAGCCAAGAAATGTCGAGAGAGAGGATGGGCGCGGCACTCGTCACCGGTGGCGCTCGAGGCATCGGAAGCGCCGTTTGCTCGGCGCTGGCCAACGCCGGATTCGATCTCGCCATCGTCAGCCTGGAGACGGCAGGCGAGGCGGAAACGACTGTCTCGGGTATACGTGCACTCGGTCGAAAGGCCGTCTACGTTCAGCAGGATATCGCCGACATCGACCTGCACGAAGGACTGGTACAGACCGCCTTCGAGCAACTCGGCTCCATCGATTGCCTGGTAAACAATGCCGGCGTCACCTCGTTGCAGAGGGATGACATGCTGGGACTCTCTCCAGCGAGCTTCGATCGCTGTGTCTCGGTCAACCTGCGCGGCACGTTCTTTCTGACGCAGGCTGTCGCCAAGGCGATGCTCCGCGAGCCGGCAAGCGCCGCCTATCGTTCCATCGTTACCGTAACCTCCGCCAACGCCGAAATCCTTGGCCTCAATCGCGCCGATTACTGCATGACGAAGGCAGCGCTGTCGATGGCTTCGAAACTCTTTGCCGCCCGGTTGGCGACTGCGGGCATTCACGTTTTCGAAGTACGTCCCGGAATCATCCGCACCGCCATGACTGCGCCAGCCACCGAGCGCTACGACCGGTTTATCGAGAACGACGGCGTACCGCTCAATCGCTGGGGGACACCCGAGGATGTGGGCGCGGCAATTGCAACCCTTGCCCGAGGCGGGCTGCCCTTCGACACCGGGGAGGTCCTGAACATCGGCGGCGGCCTGCATCTGCATCGGGTCTAGGTATTTTGGGGCGTGACGCCGGCGCATGTCCCGAGAAACTCATGTCTACTGGAGTTGGCCAAATTCCAATACTTGCACCTCTGCACCAACATCTGAGCGAGAATCCGGGCTGTGCCGTTCCACCCATGAGTCATTCGGATACCGGAGGGAGTCCCATGCGCTCCATTGCACGTATTTGCACGTTCCTCGCAAGCCTGGCGCTGGCACAGCCGCTGCTCGCCCAGACGCAGTCCGTCAAGATCTTCGGACTGGTCGAGCTCTCGGGCACCGGGGTCACCTCAGGCACCAACTTCAATGACGGCGTGAAGCTCGCGGTCAAGGAGATCAACGCCGCCGGCGGTATCCTGGGGCGCAGGATCGAGTACAGCGCGGGCGACACCCAATCGCAGCCACAGGTGGCGAAGGCGCTCACCGTCAAGGCGATCGACGACGGCGCCTACATTGTGATGGGACCGGTGTTCTCGGGATCGATCCTGGTCAGCATGGCGGAAACGCGGCGCGCCGAGATCCCCAATTTCACCGGCGGGGAGGCCGCCGCGATCACCCAGCAGGGCAATCCGTACATCTTCCGCACGTCGTTCACGCAGTCCACGGCCATGCCCAAGGTCGCCCGCTACCTCAAGGACACCTGAAGGCGAAGACATTGGCCATCATCTATACCAACAACGATTTCGGCAAGGGTGGCCGCGACGTGTTCATGAAGGCCATCGAGCCGCACGGCATCAAGGTCGTCAGCGACATCTCGACCGATCCCGGCCAGATCGACTTCTCCGGCGCCGTGCTCAAGGCCAAGCAGGCCAACGCGGACGCGCTGTTCGTCTACACCAACGAGGAGGAGGCCGCGCGGGCGCTGCGGGAGCTGCGCAAGTCGGGATACGACAAGCCGATCGTCGGCGAGACCGTGCTCACGAGCCAGAAGGTGATCGAGCTCGCGGGCGATGCCGCAAACGGCGCGGTCGCACACGTCGGCCTCACTGCGGACGCGCCCGATCCCGGCATCCGGGCGTTCGCGGCCAAATTCCAGAAGGAATACGGCTATAAGTCCGATCACAACGGCCTGAAAGGCTACACGGGGATGTACATCGTCAAGGCGGTCACCGAGAAGGTCGGCAAGTTCGATCCGAAGGCGTTCGCCGACGCCATGCACGGCATCAGACTGTCCGCGAAGGAGTACCCGGGCATCCTGATGGACGTAAGCTTCGACAAGAACGGCGATCTCGATCGCGAAAGCTTCATGACCAAGGTGGTCAACGGCAAGCAGGAGGTGGTCGAGACGTTGCCGCCGCTGTCGGCCGGCAAGTAACTCGCAATTGCCGCGCTGCCCCGGAGGTGGCTGCAAATTGCGTCAACGGAACGGAAAGACCAGGCGATGGGAGACCAACACACCTTCGGCATTGCGGGCCTGCTGGGTTGGCCGGTGGCGCACTCGCGATCGCCCGTCATCCACAATCATTGGCTCGCGCACCACGGCATTTCCGGGCGCTACGTGCTGTTCCCCGTGCCGCCGGAAAAGCTCGAAGCGGCGGTACGCGGCATGGCGGCGCTCGGCCTGCGGGGCTGCAACGTCACCACGCCGCACAAGCAGGCGATCTTTCCGCTGCTCGACCGCGTCGACGACCTCGCGCGCAGGATCGGCGCCGTCAACACGGTCGTCGTCGAGAAGGATGGAACGCTGACCGGATTCAACAACGACGGCAACGGATTCATCCAGAGCCTGCGTGACGCCGATCCGCAGTGGCGTCCCGACAGCGGGCCCATCGTCGTGCTCGGCGCGGGCGGTGCGGCGCGCGCGGTGGTGGCAAGCCTCGCGGCCCAAGGTGCAAAGGAGATTCGCGTCGCCAATCGCACGCACGGCAAGGCCGAGGAAATCGCCGATGCCGTCGGTCCGGTGGTGAGCGTGCTGCCATGGGAGCAGCGCGCGGACGCACTCGGCGACATCGCGCTTCTCGCCAACGCGACGAGCCTTGGCATGGCCGGCAAGCCGCCCCTCGAGATCTCGCTCGATCGCCTTCCCAAGAGGGCGCTGGTCGGCGACCTCATCTACATCCCGCCGGAGACGCCGCTGCTTGCGGCGGCGCGCATGCGCGGAAACATCACCGTCAACGGCCTCGGTTTGCTGCTCAACCAGGCACGGCCGGCGTTCAACGCGTGGTTCGGCGTCATGCCGGAGATCACACCGGCGCTGCGCCAGGCCATCGCCGCCACGTTCTAGGCGTCGTTGTCGTGGACGTGGGCACGAAGGGCCGCGCCGAGCGCGAACCTCGAAGCGGGCAGCGCGAAGGTATTCCAATGAACATCTTCGAAGAGCCGAAGATCGACTGCCACGTGCACGTCCTCGATCCCGCGCGCTTTCCCTACCGCGCCGACACCCATTACGCGCCGGTGGGCCAGGAGATCGGCACGCTGGCGCAGCTGACCCAGGTGATGGACGCCTACGGGACCCGGCACGCGCTGCTGGTCGGCCCGAACTCCGGCTACGGCCTCGACAACGCCTGCATGCTCGATGCGATGGCGCGCGGTGCCGGACGTTTCAAGGGCATCGCCGTGGTCGCCAATGAAACGACCCTGGACGAGCTGCAGGCGCTCAAGCGCGCAGGCGTCGTCGGCGTGGCATGGAACGTCACGCACTACGGCGTCGATCACTACCGCGACGCGAAGCCGCTCCTGCAGAAGCTTGTCGCGCTCGACATGTTCGTGGATATCCAGGTCGAGCACGACCAGCTCGTGCCGATGATGCCGATGCTTGCCGATTCCGGCGTTCGCGTCCTCGTCGACCACTGCGGGCGCCCCACGGTGGATGCCGGGCTCGACCAGTCGGGCTTTCGGACGCTGCTCGAGCTCGGCGCAACGAGGCGCGCCTTCATCAAGCTTTCCGGATTCGTGAAGTTCTCGCGCCAGCCCGCGCCGTACGACGATGCCTGGCCCTACGTCACGGCGCTGGTCGACGCCTTCACGCTGGACCATTGCCTGTGGGCGTCGGACTGGCCCTGCCTTCGCGCGCCGGTGCGCGCCGACTACGGCGTGCTGCTGCACGTCGCGCTCACGCTGTTTCCGGATACCGCCGATCGTCGCAAGCTGCTGTGGGACACGGCGCGCGAGCTGTTCGGCTTCGCGTCGTGATTTGCGTCGCTAGTGTCGTGAGTTAGAAGTTCGCAAACAGAATCGTTCGATGCTGGCCATGATGTCGCGATTTTCCCGATATTGGAGATGTACGATCCAGTCGGAGGGCTGGTCAAGATCCCGATAACGCCCCTACTGACGGCCTTGGAGAACATCGGTCGATAGCGTGGACGCGCGTTCCCCATGCGAGCACTTACCACTCAGAGTGAAGCACCTTAAGCCGGATTCGCGCTGACGGAATGTCGCACGCGCCGCCCGGAGCTATGCTTCGCCGCTCCTGGCCGAATCGTCGCGCCCCGACCTTTCGGGCGTCTCGCCTTGCAATACATGCTTGCTCTTGCGTTTGCGAAGCTGGGTGTCCTGAAAGTCCTGCGCGAGCATGTACTGGATGCGGGTCGGCTTTACGAACCGCCTTGGATTTACCAGCCGATGTCCTGGAGGAGCCGGAAGGTCAGGTCGGCCGGGGGCAACACCGAGTGCTGCAGGTCGGCACTGATTGCCGGTTCCATCAGCAGGTTGGGGAAGGCGATGGTGTCGAAGTGCGACACCGACGAGCCAGGCTGGAACGGGTTCGGTGTGTAGAGCAGAGCTCGACCGAACAGATCGGCACCGGCGTACTGACTGCCGTTGATGCCGAGGCCCGCTGTCACTCCCGAAGTGGTGCGCGAGCGCCACCGCAGCGCGGATTTCAGTGTCGCGCCATCGTTCTGCGACACGCTGATCACGGGAATGACGACGGTCGGATCCGATCCGCCCAGCCCCGGTGCGGTGCCCGCCACGTTGTTCGCGACGATGACACCGATGGCGCCGGCGTTCTGCACGTTCTTCGCCTTGGCGGCGAACGTGCACACGCCCCGGTCGACCAACGCGACGTGGCCGTTCACTGCCAGCGCATTGGCCGCGCTGAGCGTGCCGCAGGCCAAACCAATCTGGTTCGGCGAGTCCACCACCGGCATCAGCTGGCCCGTCACCGGCGGCGTGCTGAGTGGCGCGCCGAACGAGGCCGCGCCGATGTTGTACGACCCGGCGGCAGCCCCCGCGGCCAGCCCGCCGATCGTCAGGCCCGGCGTGCCGAGGGACAGCACCTGCGGCACGCTGTTTGTTACGTTGGCGCCGGTCCACGCCAGCATGCGCGTGTTCAGTGCCGACGTCTCCCGTTCGGCGTCGGTCATGTTGACCCACAGTTTGTTCGTCGTGTCGTCCACCATGAAGTAGTCCCAGATCGACGGAAAGTTGTCGAACTGCGCGCCGTTGCTGCCGCTGGTGAAGGTCTGGAAGCCCAGGCCGTGGCCGAACTCGTGCAGCAGCACGGTCACCAGGTCGATCAGCGGCCCGTGGTTGTTGTCGAGTCCCAGATAGAACGGCGAACCGGGCAGGCAATCAGGGAACAACCCCAGCCGCGAGTTGAAGCGCGCGCGGATGTCCTGGCCGTCGATCGGGTCGCCGACGCTCAAGTTCGTGCCGGAGATCTTGTTGGCCAGGGCCTGCGGATACCAGGTTTTGGTTTTCGCGGCACCGGGGAAGTCGCGCCAGATGTTGTAAGCGCCGGCGCTGCCGAGCACCGCCGAACTGGCGGTGCAAGTCAGCGGCTCGAACGATGCCCGGATGACGATGGTCTGACTGCTCGTCAGCGTGGCGCCCCACTGGTCAGCGGCGGCCTCGAAAGCGATCAGGCGCTGCTCGCCGAGGGTGGTGCCCGCATTGCCGCCCACCGGCGCGGCGGGGGTAGCGTCATTGAAGCCTTCGCCGGCAGCGTTCATGTTCTGGATGACGATCGTCGCTGCGGCCGACGCAAAGCTGGTCGCTAGCGCCAAAGTTGCGGCCAGGGCCATCCGCGTGAACCGCAGCGCAATGCCCCTTCGTGCGGAATTAGCGGTCACTGCGGTCTCCTTTGCGTTGCAGCGCGCTCAGCGACGGCGCCTTGAGATTCAGCAATTTCGTCGCCTGCTCGGGCCCGACGACGCAGAATTCGGTGAGCTCGCCGCTTTCCTGTTTCTGGACGACTGCAAAGACCATTTGCGAATCCCCGACGTGAAAGCCTATCGCGCCGGTCTCCGCGTGATAACGCAGCGCTATCCCCCCCGCAGGCGGATTCAGCGCTGCCGCCTGCTGCGCCTCCAGGCTTTCCGTCAACAGGTCCTCTTGCGTGGGTGGGCGCAGCTCGCCCGTTGCAGGATCGATGTACGCGCGGAGGCCCAACTGTCCCGTCGTCGTCGCGGACGGCGCCGCGAGCTCCGGTGTATTCACCACGCGCACGTGGGGAAAGGTCATCGAGGTTTTCTGAGGAGTGACGACAGGCGCCGTGTCCACTGCGCCGGCAACGCCGGCACCGAGCAAGGCGATGATCGTGGCAATCGACAGCAAGCGGCGATGGCGGCCGATAGGGTACATCAGTTCGTTTCGCATTCGGCACCTCCTGGTGGGTACGGTGGTGGGCCAATCGGTTGCGCGCCACTTCCAGCGATGCGCGCAACCATCATTACCGCGCAACTTCGCGACGCAAGTGCCCGCCGAGAACGGCCAGGCCCAACATGACGACAAGAAGCGTCGACGGCTCGGGCACGCTGGCGCCGGATTCGAGCGCGACGGTGTCGATGCCGATGTAATTGGCATTGTCGAAGGTGTCAGTGACGAAGTAACGGAACGCCAGCTGACCCTGCGTGCCGGCGCCAACGCCGGAGAGCGTCACGACGTATTGCGTCCAGTCTTCCGGATAGCCGCCGATCGCGAGCGAGGGATTGATCGTAAGCAGCAGGTTCGTGAAGTCGCCGACGGATGTCGCCGTCGTGCCTACGTTGCTGCTACTCCCATTGGTACTGGCCCGCACTTCCAAACGATCGGGGAACGCAGAACCCGTCTCGGTCCGCGTGAAGAAGCTGAACACGCTTCCGTCGCTCAACGTGAGCTCGGGCGTCAGCAACCAGTTGCTGATCTCGCCGCCAAAGTCCACATTCAGGAAGTTCGCCGCCGCGTAGGAGTCGACAGCGCCGGCCTGCGCGGCGAAGACGCCCGTGTTGCCGGCGAACCACCCGGTGGTCCCCAGCGGGTCGCTGTTGTTGGTCTGGCTCCAGCCCACGGGAAGGAAAGTGTCGAAGCCCTCGTCGAGAAGTAACGCGGCCTGAGCGCTGCCGATACCACCTCCCAAAATGCCGAGAATGGTTGTCCCGGCGATCAGTTTGTTGAACTTGGTCATGCCATCTCCTGGCCAATAGGAAACCTGCGATGACGCGCGGCCGATCGACATCGGACTTGCGTCGTGCAGCGGAAATACGTAAAGCAAGTCCCGTACGCACGATTCGATGCGCATCAATTCAACAGGTTAAGACTGCGGACTCGTCACGCGCCAATGCGGATGTAAGAAACTTCGACAGGCGGGAGGAGTTGCGGCGATCGGTTCGACCAGCCAGGAGAGCAGGGCGATCATGCGACCCGACAATGGCGGCATGCACAGCGTGCCGCCCACCCGGACCCCCAAGGCCGCAACGCGGGGCACAGGGAGCAGGCATGTGGGTCGGGCGCCGGTCCGAGTGCCGCGTTCATGGGACCTCCTTGAGACAAATGGGTGGACCACACATGAACTCAGCCTCGTATGGACGGCTGTTCGCACCCCGGAATGAGGCCACCGTCGGTTCCCAACGGTCACGCCGATGCTCCCATACCTTTTGGATTGATGCTTTCACGCCGCCGCTTCCTTCGCGTGCCAGCCTAGGCCGGACGTTCCGGCGCGCCATCGACTGGGGGCAGCGAATTCCAAGCACAGCTGCCGGGGTCCCCTGGCGGGTCCCCGGTAAGCTAATTTCCAAGAAAAAAGGAGTTAGGCCGTCGACCTAACTCCTTGATGTTACTGGCGCGCCCGGCAGGATTCGAACCCACGACCCCCTGGTTCGTAGCCAGGTACTCTATCCATCTGAGCTACGGGCGCGAAGCCGGGAATTATAACAGTCCGGCCCCACGGCGTGCCATCGGGCCCTGCTCGCAAGGAGTCGGCGCGCGGGAAGACGATGGTGTCAAATGAGGCGTAGGGCGAATCTGCCCGATTCGCGAAGCGACGAGTCCCGCCGGAGCGTGGTCCGCTTTGGCTCCTGGCCCGTTACTCCCTGCGACGCGAGAATCCAAGGCCGGCCACTCCAAGAGCGATAAGGGCGAGCGTTGACGGTTCGGGTACGTCAAGCAGTGTGCCGTTGATGCGGACGCCGATGGTTGAGATCGTGGGCCAGGTATTTGACCATCCGAGTCCCGCGCCCTGGCTGAACGCCTCGTTCAGGCGAATCGGCGCCGGATCCGGAAAGGCTCCGAACATGTTGTCTCCAGGTCGCACCTCAAAGGCGGCCCAATAGTCGCCGCCGACGAGTTGCCAGCTGAGCCCGGAAGCGCCCCGCCATCCCACCGACATCGTGGGAGGCGTCGTTACCTGTTCCGAAAACAGGAGTGTGCCCGGGACATCGCCCCCGTCTGAATACAACGCCACGGTGAAGGTCTGATTGCCCCCGAAATTGGCGATCCATCCTTCCACGCTGGTGACGACCACGGGACCCGTAGAAAACTCGTCCGCACGCCAATGGTCTCCGCTGAAGAGGAATCCTCCTAAAGTCGCCGGCGGGTCACCGGTGTCCACAATCGTGGTACCGGATGCCGTCGGTGGCAAGGCCACGAGACAAATTGCCAACGCAGTCGCACGCGCGAACATGTCGTTCACTTTTCCCTCCGACATCCGGGACGATAACCCGGTTCGCAAATTCGTCCATCCAGCAGACAGGTCCAGGCGAAAGTTGCGCTCGAGACTAAGCGCTTGCACAAATTGCGCCGGGAGCCTGCGTTCCAGCGCGATATATTTGGGTAAGCACGTTTCGCACCCGCAAAATTATCCAACAAAAACAATCGCATTCACTTTCCGAAGATCGCAAATGTAAGAGTTATCGACATGGATTTCTGTTCGGAGCGGGTCCCACCAAGCGTGAGCATTGCGTCACCCATTGGATAATGGCGCGATTGACGCCGAACTCTATTGCCGCTCTCGCTGAATCTGGCGAAGCGAAACCCACGCTGTTGCCGATGTCGCTATCGGGGACCGAAGACCGCGCCGCGCGGCTTGTCGAACCACAGGGTCTCACCCGGCATCCCCATCAGAACAATGCGGCCCCGGGTGGGGCCGTTTGTTCTGGCGGAGACGCAGGGATTCGAACCCTGGATGCACTTTTTGAGCGCATGCTCCCTTAGCAGGGGAGTGCCTTCGACCACTCGGCCACGTCTCCGGGAAAGCGTTTGATTGTACCGGTCGCGCATACGCTACGTCAAACGCGCGGCCACGAAAAGCGTCGGAAAAACCGGCGTGTTACGCGACTTCCGGCGCCTTGTCGAGCTCGAAGGCGCGGTGCAGCACGCGCACCGCGAGCTCGAGGTACTTTTCGTCGATCACGACCGAGATCTTGATTTCGGAGGTCGAGATCATCTGAATGTTGATCGCCTCGTCGGCCAGCGTCTTGAACATCCGGCTCGCGATGCCGGTGTGCGAGCGCATCCCGATGCCGACCACCGACACTTTGCAGATCTTGTTGTCGCCGATGATCTCGCGCGCCTTGAACGT
This sequence comes from uncultured beta proteobacterium, assembly GCA_963726775.1. Lineage (GTDB taxonomy): Bacteria > Pseudomonadota > Gammaproteobacteria > Burkholderiales > Casimicrobiaceae > CAIWHR01. Next base: position 261,888 of record CAVSDL010000009.1, on the reverse strand, counting down.
CTTGCTGCGCTCGCGTGCCAGGACGTCGAGAGCCTTCTGGTACTCGGTTCGGTTCACCGTGAACGAAAAGTCGGTATGCCCGGACGCGCCGATGTTCTGCACGATCATGTCCACGTCGATGTTGGCGGCTGCGATCGGACCCAGGATGCTATAGGCGATCCCTGGCCGGTCCTCGACGCCCATCACCGAAATCTTGGCTTCGTCGCGCGCGAACGCGATGCCGGAAATGATCGCCTGTTCCATGTTTTCATCTTCCTCGAACGTGATCAGCGTGCCCGGCGACGTCGACTCCGGGTCCTCGAACGACGACAGCACGCGCAAGTTTCACCTTGTACTTTCCGGCGAACTCGACCGAACGGATCTGCAGAACCTTCGAGCCCAGGCTCGCCATTTCCAGCATTTCCTCGAACGTGATTGTGTCGAGGCGGCGCGCCTCGGGCACGATGCGCGGGTCGGTCGTGTAGACGCCGTCGACGTCGGTGTAGATCTGGCATTCGTCCGCGGTAAGCGCCGCCGCGAGCGCGACGCCCGAGGTGTCCGATCCGCCGCGCCCCAAGCGTCGTGATGTTGCCGTCGGTGTCCACGCCCTGGAAGCCGGCCACGATGACGATGGTGCCCGCGGCCGAGGTCGGCGCGCATCTTGCCCTCGTCGATCGCCAGGATGCGCGCCTTGGTGTAGGCATTGTCGGTCAGCACGCGCACCTGGCCGCCGGTGTAGCTCCGGGCCTTGAGCCCCATCTCCTGCAAGCGCGATTGCCAGCAGGCCGATGGTCACCTGCTCGCCCGTCGCCGCGACCACGTCGAGCTCGCGCGGATCGGGATTCGGCGACAGCTCCTTCGCCAGCGCCAGCAAGCCGGTTGGTCTCGCCGCTCATCGCCGAGACGACGACGACGATCTGGTGGCCCTCGCGATGAAAGCGCGCGACGCGGCGAGCGACGTTGCGGATCCGGTCGGTGCTGCCGACCGACGTGCCGCCGTATTTCTGGACGATCAGTGCCATGGAAGTTGCGGTCTGGGAGGTGTTGGCGATCGCGCGCCGGCGTGCCGCGTCGATGGCTAGAGCGTGCGGAAGGCGAGCGTCGCGTTGGTGCCGCCGAAGCCGAAGGAATTCGACAGCGCGCCGCGGATCTTCATCGGGCGCGCGATCAGCGGGACGAAGTCGAGATCGCACTTCGGGTCGGGATCGACGAGGTTGGTCGTCGGCGGCGCGACCTGGTCGCGCAGCGCCAGCACCGTGAACACCGCCTCGATCCCGCCGGCGGCCCCGAGCAGGTGGCCGGTCATCGACTTGGTCGAGCTGATCGCCAGCTTCGCGGCCCGGTCGCCGAAGGCGCGCTTCACGGCGACGCACTCGGCGATGTCACCCAGCGGCGTCGACGTTCCGTGCGCGTTGATGTAATCGATTTCGTCGGCGTTCATCCGCGCGTTCTTCAACGCGTTCGCCATGCTGCGCGCCCCGCCACGCCCATCCTCCGGCGGCGCCGTGATGTGGTGCGCGTCGGCGCTCATCCCGTAGCCGGCGAGTTCGCAGTAGATGCGCGCGCCGCGCGCCTTCGCGTGCTCGTGCTCTTCCAGCACCAGCACTCCGGCGCCCTCGCCCAGCACGAAGCCGTCGCGTCCGCGATCCCACGGCCGCGAGGCGCTCGCCGGATCGTCGTTGCGCGTGGACAGCGCGCGCGCCGAGCAGAAGCCGCCGACGCCGAGCGGGCTGACGGTCGATTCGGTGCCGCCGGCGAGCATCACATCCGCGTCGCCGTATTCGATCAGGCGGGCCGCTTCCCCGAGGCTGTGGTTAGCGGTCGAGCACGCGCTGACGATCGCGAGATTCGGGCCCTGGAAACCGTAGTGAATCGACACCAGGCCCGCGACCATGTTGATGATCGTAGCCCGGCACGAAGAACGGCGAGATCTTGCGGTGGCCGCCATCGAGATACGCCGACTGCGTATCCTCGATCAGCGGCAGCCCGCCGATGCCGGAGCCGATGCAGACGCCGACGCGCTCCTTGTCGCCGCCGAACGACCTCGAGCCCGGCGTCCTTGACCGCTTCCATCGTCGCCACGAGTCCGTAGTGGACGAACGTGTCGTAGCGCCGCGCTTCCTTCGCCGACAGGTACGCTCCGACGTCGAAATCCTTGACCTCGGCCGCGATCCGCGACGGAAACGACGACGCGTCGAAGCGCGTGATCGCCGCGACACCCGAACGTCGCGTGCAGGATCGAATCCCACGCCGCGGCGACACCGATGCCGACCGGCGAAACGATCCCCAATCCGGTGACGACGACGCGGCGCTGGGTCATGTCAATTGGAGTGAGATGTCTGGCGAGATCGAGAGGCGTCGCGAATCCCGCGAACGCCTCGGAGAATGCGCGGTCGCCGCGGCGCGACGCGCGCTGCGGCAGCCCGCGGCGCCGGGCGAGACGCCGCACCCGACGCGCCCTCCGCGGAGGCTTACTTCTTGTCGTGCGCCCCGATGTAGTCGATCGCCTGCTGGACGGTCGTGATCTTCTCCGCCTCTTCGTCGGGAATTTCGGTCTCGAACTCCTCTTCGAGCGCCATCACGAGCTCGACGGTGTCGAGCGAATCGGCGCCCAGGTCGTCGACGAACGACGATTCGTTCTTGATTTCGGCTTCGGCGACGCCAAGCTGCTCGGCGACGATCTTCTTGACCCTTTGTTCTACGTTTTCCATGCGTCTCCTCCCGAAACGGGGATGTTCAATCAAAACCCGGCGATTTTACCAGAACCGCGGCGCCGCCTCCCGGCCTTTGCTGGAACGGGCGCAAGGCTGCCAGGCGTCATGCCATGTACATTCCACCGTTGACGTGCAGCGTCGCGCCGGTGATGTACCCGGCCTGCGGCGACGCCAGGAACGCGACGGCGTGCGCGATGTCCTCCGCGGATCCCAGCCGTCCCAGCGGAATCCGCTCCAGCAGCCTTTCGCGCTGCGCTTCGGGCAATGTCTTCGTCATGTCGGTGTCGATGAATCCCGGGGCAACGCAATTGACGGTGATGTTGCGGCTGCCGACTTCCTGCGCGAGCGATTTGGTGAAACCGATCAGCGCTGCCTTGGCCGCGGCATAGTTCGCCTGTCCCGCATTGCCGCTCGTGCCCACGACCGAGCCGATCTGGATGATCCGGCCGTGCCGCGCCTTCATCATGCCGCGCAGCACGGCCTTCGCCAGCCGGTACGCAGGCTTGAAGTTGGTGGCCATGATCGCGTCCCACTCGTCATCCTTCATCCGCAGCAGCAGGTTGTCGCGGGTGATGCCGGCGTTGTTGACGAGGATGGTGATCGCGCCGAATCGCGCATCGATATCCGCCAGCGCGGCGTCGATCGCGGCGCCGTCGCTGACGTCGAGGCGGATGCCGGTGCCGGCGTTGCCGGTGCGCGCCGAGCGCCGCCGCGATCTTCGCCGCGCCGTCGTCGGTGGTCGCGGTGCCGATCACCGTCGCGCCGGCAGCCGCCAGCGCCGCGGCGATGGCCTCGCCGATGCCGCGCGTCGCGCCGGTCACGAGAGCGATCTGTCCGTTCAATGCCGCAGTAGCCATGCGTTCTCCCGGGTTGCCAGCGGGTCAGGTGGCGAGCGCCGACTTGACTGACGTCAATGTCGGCGCTCGCGTCGAGGGCGAAGCCCTTCAGACTGCGGTCGATACGCCGGTTCATGCCGGTCAGCACCCGGCCGGGTCCGCACTCGACGACATGCGTGACGCCGCGCGCCGCGAACGCCTCTATCGTCTGGACCCAGCGCACCGGGCTCGCCGCCTGACTTGCAAGTGCCGCGCGAATGGCGTCGGAGGTGGTCTTCTCCTGCGCATCGACATTGTGCAGCACGGGTATCGCCGGTGCCGCGACCGCGATGCCCGCAAGCTTCGCGGCAAGGCGCGCGCCGGCGGGCTTCATCAGCGAACTGTGGAACGGCGCGGATACCGGCAGCAGCACGGCACGCTTCGCGCCCTTCGCGGTGGCCGCGGCCATCGCTCGCTCAACCGCTTCGCGATGGCCTGCGACGACGATCTGCTCCGGCGTGTTGAAGTTGACCGGCTCGACCACCTGACTCTCGTTGGGGTGCGCCACCGCCTCGGCGCACGCGGCGGCGACGCTCTGCGCATCGAGTCCGAGGATCGCCGCCATGGCGCCCACACCGGTCGGGACTGCCTCCTGCATCGCCTGCGCACGAAAGCGCACGAGCGGCACTGCGTCGCGAAACGCGAGCGCGCCCGCGGCGACCAGCGCCGTGTATTCACCCAGGCTGTGGCCCGCGACGATATCCGGTGTCGCGCCACCGGCGGCCTGCCAGGCGCGCCAGACCGCGACGCCTGCGGTCAGCATCACGGGCTGTGTATTGACGGTCTGATTGAGATCGGTCTCGGGGCCGTCGGTCACGAGCGCCCACAGGTCTTCGCCGAGCACCTCGGAAGCCTCGGCAAACGTCGCGCGCACGGCCGGATGATCATCGAATCCGGCCATCATCCCGATCGATTGCGATCCCTGCCCCGGAAACACGAATGCAATGCTCATCGCTCTACCAATCGAGATATACCGAGCCCCAGGTGAATCCGCCGCCGACTCCGAGCAGCATCACGCGCCGGCCTGCGGTGATGCGTCCGTCGCGAACGGCTTCGTCGAGCGCCAGCGGAATCGACGCGGCCGACGTGTTGGCGTGACGCTCGACGGTGGTCACCACCTTGTCCATCGGCACGCCGAGCTTTTTCGCGGTCGCGTCGATGATGCGGATGTTGGCCTGATGCGGAATCAGCCAGTCGATGGCCTCGGCGGTGACGCCATTCGCGGCGAGCGCTTCGTGCGCCACCTCGGCCAGCACGCGGACTGCGAACCGGAATACCGCGCCGCCTTCCATGTGGACGAACGGCGAGCCCGTGACGCGGCCATCAGCGAGCGAACCCGGCACGCAGAGAATGTTTCGATGGCTGCCGTCCGCGTGCAAATGCGTCGAGAGGATGCCGGAGATGCGCGAGGGGACCAGCACGGCCGCGCCGGCGCCGTCGCCGAAAAGCACGCACGTGCCGCGGTCACTCCAGTCGATGATCCGCGAATAGATCTCGGCGCCGACGACCAGCGCGTTGCGCGCCCCGCCTGTCGCAACCATCCGGTCCGCGAGGGCCAGCGCGTAGACGAAGCCGCTGCACACCGCCTGCACGTCGAATGCCGGCCCGCCCGTCGTGCCGAGCTTGTCCTGGAGGATGCACGCCGTGGACGGGAACACCATGTCCGGCGTGGTCGTGGCGACGACAATCAGGTCGACGTCGGCCGGTGCGATGCCTGCGGCGGCAAGCGCGCGGCGCGCCGCGTGCTCCGCGAGATCGCTGGTCTGCTCGTCGGGTGCCGCGATGCGCCGCTCGCGTATTCCGGTCCGCGAATGGATCCACGCGTCGCTTGTCTCGACGCGCGACGCGAGTTCGCGGTTGGTGAGAACGTGCGCCGGCAGGTAGCTGCCGGTTCCGACGATACGGCTATGCATGGGGGATGGAAATCGCCGGGGCGGGATCGCCATCGATCGCGGGCGACTCCGGGGTCAATGCCGGCATCGCCGCCATCCGCTGCGCTATCTTGTCGAGCACGCCATGCGCGACTTCGGCATGGGCCTTCAGCAGCGCATGTTTGAACGCCAGCACGTCGGCGCTGCCATGGCTCTTGACGACGACGCCCATGAGGCCGATCAGCGTGGCGCCATTGTGTCGGCGCGGATCGATCCGCCGTTTGAACGCCATCAGCACCGGATAGGCGATCAGCGCGGCAAGCCGGGTAAGCGGATTGCGCGTGAACTCGGCTTTGAGGAACTCGTAGAGCATCGTCACGATCCCCTCGGAAGCCTTGAGCGCGACGTTGCCGACAAAACCGTCGCAGACCACGACGTCGGTCGTGCCTTTGTAGACGTCGTTGCCCTCGACGTTGCCGTAGACATTGAGGCCCGAGACCTTCAGCAGTTCCGCCGTCGCCTTCACGACGTCGTTGCCCTTGATGTCTTCCTCGCCGATGTTGAGGAGACCCACGGAGGGGCGCTCGATGCCGTTCACCGCGGCGACCAGGGCCGTCCCCATCACCGCGAACTGGACGAGCTGCTCGGGCGTGCAATTGACATTGGCGCCGAGGTCCAGCACGGTCACCATCCCGGTACGCGTCGGCAGTTGCGCGGCGATCGCCGGCCGGTCGATCCCGGGCAGCATTTTCAGCACGAAGCGCGAAATCGCCATCAGTGCGCCGGTATTGCCCGCCGACACGCACGCCTGCGCCGTTCCGTCCTTGACGAGGTTGATGGCGACCCGCATCGACGAGTCCTTTTTCTTCCGCAACGCGTCGGCCGGCGGCTCGTGCATGGCGACGACTTCGCTCGCTGCGCGAATCGAAAGGCGAGCGGATGCGGGCGATTTCAGTTTCGCGAGGCGGGCTTTGAGGGGGCCATCGGGGCCCACCGCGATGACCTCGGCATCCGGCGTCTCTTCCAGAAACCGGAGCGCCGCGGGCAGCGTGACCGACGGGCCGTGGTCGCCCCCCATCGCATCGACGGCTACCGTGACCGGCATGTCGGAATCCGCTTGTAACGCCTAGTCATCATGGCGTGGAGCGCAGCGTGCGTCAGATGCGCAGCCGGCAGTTCTCGAGGCCCGCATGCGGCGCGGCAGCGTCCCGCGGATGCGCAGGCGCGACGCGGGCCGTCGTGGCAGCGACGAAGCGCCCTACTCGTCGGCCTTGGTCTTGACAACCTTCTTGCCGCGGTAATAACCGGTCGGGCTGATGTGATGGCGAAGATGCGCCTCGCCGGTGACCGGCTCCACCGCGAGCGTCGGTGCCGCCAGGAAATCGTGTGCACGGTGCATGCCGCGTTTCGACGGCGACTTCTTGTTCTGCTGAACAGCCATGGAATTTCTCCTATCCTGATTCGGGAATTCTCGTTGCGCTTCCGTTTGCGCGGTCAGCGTTTCGGTTGCTTCGCCGGATTCTGCCGGAGTCCGGTCAGCGCGCCGAATGCCGATGCCCGTTCTGGTGGCTCCGCGGGACCCACGCCCCCGCCGATCGCTTCCATCCCGCTGGTGCAGTCGTCGCGCTCGCAATGCGGCGCGAACGGCAGCGTCAACAGCAATTCGTCCTCGACCAGCGCGAGCGGGTCCAGAGGCACCGCGCCGACGATGACTTCGTGCTCGTCCTCGGCGTCCAGCCGTGCGAGCTCGCGCTCGTCGCGCGCCAGCAGCAACAGCGTGCGCTGGGCGATCGGCCAGTCGAACGTCCGCAGGCAGCGCTGGCACTCGAGCGGAACCGCGCCGTCGAGCCTCACCTCCAGCGCCGGCCGTTCGAGCGCATCCGCGGTGCCGGCGATTCGCCAATCGATTCGCACCACGCCGTCGGCGAGTCTGTCGGCCGCGCGCGGCAGCGTCGTCGCGTCGGCACTTCCCGACAGGACGGTCCGCCGCAGTGCCGCATCGAAGGCGTCGAACGACCCGTCACGGTGCACTGTCGATTCCTGACGCCCGGTCATGCCTCGCCTCTGCCGCGCTTGCTCGCCATTGCACGCTTGCCAATGCCCGGCGCCCCGGAAATCCGAGATCTGGGCCCGCCGACGAAAACATTGGATAATAGCGTGAACGGTCGATGCTGTCAAAAATATGCCCGAAAAATCAACAGTCAACGACCTGCAATCGGGATTGACAACGGCCCCCGGCGCGCGCCCGCTGGTGCTGGCCTCGACATCGCGCTATCGCCGCGCCTTGCTCGCGCGTCTAGGGGTTCCGTTCGTCGCGGTCGCGCCCGACGCCGACGAGACGCCGCTCGCCGGCGAGACGGCGCGCGAGACCGCCGTGCGGCTTTCCGAAGCCAAGGCCCGCAGCGTCGCCGCGGCTCACCCCGGCGCGCTCATCATCGGTTCCGATCAGGTTGCCGAATGCGACGGCCGCCCGGTCGGCAAGCCTGGCGGCCACGACGGCGCCGTCGCCCAGCTCGCGGCGTTGTCCGGAAAGACAGTCATCTTTCACACGGGCCTCGCGCTCCTCGATGCGAAAAGCGGCCAGTGCCGGAGCGCGCTCGTGGACGTCCGCAGCACGTTTCGAGAGCTGGCATCCGCGGAGATCGAGACGTACCTGCGCCGCGAGCGGCCCTACGATTGCGCCGGCTCGGTGAAATCGGAAGCGCTGGGCATCGCGCTATTCGAAAGGATCGAAAGCGACGATCCGACGGCGTTGATCGGCCTGCCGCTGATCCGCCTCGTGAGCCTGCTGCGCGAAGCGGGCATCGCGGTGCTGGCCCCGCAGCCCTGACGCCCGGTCGGAATTTCGCGATGCCGGGCCGCCTCGTCCTCGTTCCCAACCTTCTCGGCGTCGTTCCGCCGGAGGACGTTCTGCCGCGCGGACGATGACGGCCGCGCGCGGCCTCGCGCATTACGTCGTCGAGAACGCGAAGCCGGCGCGGGGGTTCCTCAAATCGCTCGGGCCGACGCGCGCGCTGCAGGAGATCGCCATCACCGAGATCGGCGACGCGCCGTCGCCGCAACGATGCGCGGAACTGCTGGCGCCGGCACGCGCCGGCCACGACCTCGGGTTCCTGTCCGACGCCGGGTGTCCGGGTGTCGCCGACCCCGGAGCCTTGCTCGTCGCCGCCGCGCACCGCGAGGGAATCCAGGTGGTCCCGCTCGTCGGACCGTCGTCGATACTCCTGGCGCTGATGGCGTCCGGAATGAACGGACAGGGATTCGCGTTCCACGGCTATCTGCCGGTGAAATCCGAAGTCCGCGCGCAGGCGATTCGCCGACTCGAAGCCGAATCGCAACGCACCGGTTGCGCGCAGCTTTTCATCGAAACGCCCTACCGCAACGTGGCGCTGCTGCAGACCCTCATTGCGACGTGCCGACCCGCGACCCGGCTGTGCGTCGCCGCCGATCTGACCCTTGAAACGGAGTCCGTGACATCGCTCCCGATCGGCGACTGGCGCGCGCGGGACATTGCGATTTACGCGAAACGGCCGTCGATGTACCTGCTGCAGGGGTAACGCTTTCCACGGGTCGCGGGGCCTCGGCGGCCTCGCTGCCCCGGCCGCACCCCCCGCGCTACGCCGGGCTGTCGCTGATATAGCTCTTCAGCATCTGGTTCTCGAGGCTCTGCTCCTCGTAGATCGCCTTGGCGACGTCGTGGAACGACACCACGCCCAACAGCGTCGTCCCGTCCATCACCGGCACGTATCGCGCATGACGCTCGAGCATGATGCGCCGCAGCTCCATGACGTTGATCGCCGGTGCGGCCGTGAGCGGATCGCGCTCGACGATCTCGCTGATCTTGAGCGCCCCGAGCGTGCCGTTGCGGTCCGCCAGCGCCCGCAGGACCTCGGCGAAGGTGACGATCCCCGTCATCCGCCCATGGTCCATCACCACGAGCGAGCCGATGTCGTTTTGCGCCATGACCTTGACGGCATCGAGAACGGGTGCGTCGGGCGGCGTCGTGAACAGGACGGTGCCTTTGATGCGCAGGATCTCGCTGACGAGCATGATTCCTCCTCCGGGCGGCTTCCGGGAGTATCTACTATTCTGGTGAGGTTACTCCGGCTCGCCGCCACCGCGCAACATTTCGCCGGAACGCGCGGATATCAAGGATGGCGATGCGATGCCGGCAAGCACCACCGCGGCTCCCGAGAGCAGCCGAGCGGCGCGGATAGGCGTCCCCGCGCTCCGCTGAAACAGCGACGCCCGTCTATTTGTACAGAATATGCGGCAGCCAAAGGCCGATATTCGGGAATACGTACAGCAGGACCAGCGCGATGACCTGGATTCCCATGAAGGGCATCATGCCGGCGAAGATCGCGTTCAGCGTCACGTGCGGCGGCGAGACGCCTTTCAGGTAGAACGCCGCCATGGCCACCGGCGGCGACAGGAACGCCGTCTGCAGGTTGAGCGCGACGAGCAGCCCGAAGAACAGGGGATCGATGTTGAAGTGCGGCAGCAACGGGATGAAGATCGGCATGAAAATGATGATGATCTCCGTCCACTCGAGCGGCCAGCCGAGGAGGAAGATGATGGCCTGCGCCAGGACCATGAACTGCACCGGCGTCATCTCCATCGAAAGCACCCATTTCTCGATGACCTCCTGTCCCCCGAGCAACGCGAACGCGGCGGAGAAAATGCCGGAGCCGACAAACAGCCAGCACACCATCGCGCTCGTCTTGGCGGTAAGGAACGACGATTCCTTGACGATATTTCCAAGTTGTTTCGCTGTCTTCCAGACGACGTTGCCGCGTTTCGCGCCTCCGGGACCCGCCTCGCGCCAGTTGCCGATGAAGCGATAGATCGCGGCCAGCACGAATCCGCCGAAGCCGCCGATCGCCGCAGCTTCCGACGGAGTCGAAAGCCCGAATACGATCGAGCCGAGCACGGCCAAGATCAGCAGGGCCAGCGGAAAGAACGAGGTCAACAGCATCTTGAATACTTCGAGCCGCTCCCAATTCCAGAGCGCGTAGATGACGACGATCAGGGCGATGCCGATGGCAAACGCGATCCACAGCCACAGGGGCACCGGCACCCGCGCCTGCTCCCCGGTGGGAGGCGCGGCGGATTTGTTTTCGACAACCCGAGCCGCGCCAGGCGGCTCCGTCGTGCCCTTCTCGATGCCCCCCGCGGCCGGCAATGGATTCGCTCCAACTTCAGCCGGAACCTCCTTGGCACCCGCTTCCTTTTCCTCCGGATCCACGGCACCGATCAGACCCGTCGACAACTCCCTTTCCTGGGCGGGCGCCGCGACAAGGCCTCCAGCCTGGATCAGGCCGGCGGTGCTGGCCTCGACCTCGGGCGCGGTCGCCATCTGATACATGGCGCCGAGAATTGAGGCAATGAACAGCGCCGGAAGCAGCGTGACAACCAGTTGTTTGAGCGCGGTCCGCCGAGGAACGCCGGCACGAGACGATCCGGTGGCCATGCGAAACAGTCCCGTCAATGCGTTGCTGCCATGCCGGGCAGCTTCTCCCGCCCAGGCAGGAAGGTCCACGTGCCGTTCGCTCGCGGGAAGCGGCGGCATGAGGTGCGGCTTCCAGGTTGCGAGGACGATGATGTAGCCGATGTAGAGCCCGGCCAGCATGATGCCCGGCAGGAAAGCGCCGGCGTAGAGCTGGACAACCGACACGCCCGCGACCGCCCCGTAGACGATCAGCATGACCGACGGCGGAATCAGGATGCCGAGGCAGCCCCCGGCCGTGACCGCACCCGCCGCCACCTTGGTGTTGTACCCCGCCTTGAGCATCGCCGGAAACGCGAGCAGGCCCATCAGCGTGACGACCGCGCCGACGATGCCGGTGGCGGTCGCGAAGATGGCGCAGGTGACGATGGTCGCCACGGCGAGCGCCCCGGGGATGCGTGCGGTGGCGAGGTGCAGGCTTTTGAACAACCGGTCGATCAGCTGCGCCCGCTCGACGAGATAGCCCATGAACAGGAACAGTGGAATCGCGATCAGCACATCGTTCGACATCACGCCGTAGGTGCGTTGCACGAAAAGGTCGAGCACTCGCGGTACCGCCGTCGACGGATCGACGCTGCGGTACGCAAGCCAGCCGAAAAACACACCCATGCCCATGAGCGTGAACGCCGTGGGGAACCCGAGCATGATGCCCACGACAATCATCGCGAGCATCAGCAGGCCCAGGTGGCCGTTGGTCATCTGCGATGGCGCCGGCATGAGCGCAAACACCAGGATCACGACCAGGGCCATGATCGAAATCCCGAACCAGACTTCCTTCCTCATGTTCGGGCCTCTCCGTGTTCCTGTTGGACGACGTACTTGTCGAGCTTCGCGATGTCCTCGTCGTTGACGTGGACCATCTGTTTCAGCTTGTCGACGTCCACTTCTTGCACATCTTCCTCGCGGGAGGGCCACACGCCCTGCTTGAGGCAGATGATGCAGCGGATAATTTCGACGATGCCCTGCACCAGGATAAGCGCCCCGGCAACGGGGATGATCGTCTTGAACGGGTAAACCGGTGGACCCTCCGAGGTAATGTTCGAATGCTCGTTGATCGTCCAAGATTCGCCGGCATAGGTGTAGCCGGCCCAGACGAACGCGACCACGCCCGGAATGAAGAACAGGAAATACAGCATGAGATCGAGGCCGGCCTGCACGCGCGGCGGGAAGAAGCCGTACAGCACGTCGCCGCGCACATGGCTGTTCTTGGCGAGCGTGTAGGCGCCGGCCATCATGAACAGCGTCCCGTACATCATGATCATCACGTCGAACGCCCACGCATGGGGGTGGTCGAGCGCGTAGCGCGAATACACCTCCCACGTAATAAGCAACGTGAGGCCGACGATCAGCCAGGAGAAGGTCTGGCCGACGAAGGTGCTCACCTTGTCGACGAACAGCAGCAGTTTTTGCATGACGGTCCGAATTCGTTGTGGCCGGTCACGCGGCAGCTGCGCCGCGTGACCGGCACGGAAAAGAAAACAGCCACCCGGCTCGCACCGGATGGCTGGCAATTCTTCCAGGCGACTCCGTTAGGCCTTCTTCGCGGCTGGCTTGGCGCCGAAGTAATAGTTGTAGGCCATGCGCCGGCTCACATACGTGTCGAGGTCCCAGCGTACCGCGCGTTCGGCGAACTGCCTTCTGCGACTCGATGATCTCCACGAAGAGCGCGTTGTCCGCCGCTCTTCGACATGACGGTGTCGAAGATCTCCAACTGCTTCTGCAGAATCGAATCCGGCGTCTTGTAGAACTTGACCTTGTCCTTGGTCTGCAGCTCGATGTAGTCCTTCGAGTAGCGGTCGATCGCCTTCCACGACATGTCGGCGGAGGCCGCCTCGACGGCGTTGGCGATGATCGCCTTCATCTTGTCCGGCAGTGCATCGTACTTCGTCTTGTTGAACGTAATCTCGAACTGTTCCGCGTTCTGGTGGAAGCTCTGCAGCATGCACACCTTGGAGACGTCCGGGAAGCCGAGCAGGCGGTCCGACGACGCGTTGTTGAACTCGGCCGCATCCAGCAGTCCGCGATCCATGGCCGGGACGATTTCGCCGCCGGGCAGGGCGTTCACCGCAGCGCCCATCCCGGTGAACAGGTCGATCGAGATGCCGACCGTTCGGTACTTCATGCCCTTGAAATCGTCGACCTTGGTAATAGGCTTCTTGAACCAGCCGAGCGGCTGGGTCGGGTGCGGCCCGTAGGGGAAGGAAACGACATTCGCTCCAATGGAGGCGTACAGCTTATTCAGCAATTCCTTGCCGCCGCCGTACTTGTGCCATGACAACAGCATGTTGCCGTCCATGCCGAACGCGGGGCCGGAGCCCCACAACGCCAGCGCGTTCTGCTTGCCGTAGTGGTAGACGAGCACGCCATGGCCGCCGTCGAGGGTGCCTTTTGACACCGCATCCAGCAGGCCGAAGGCAGGCACGACCGAGCCCGCAGGCAGCACTTCGATCTTGAGGTCGCCGCCGGTCATGTCGTTGACCTTCTTCGCGTAATCGAGCGCGTATTCGTGGAAGATGTCCTTCGACGGCCAGGTGCTCTGCCACCGCATGTTGATCGGGCCCGCCTGTCCCTTGGCGATCATCGGGAAACCGAGCGTGGCACCGGCGGCGGCAACGCCGGTCGCGGCTTTCAGGAACTTGCGCCGGGAGCCGGCGGACGTGCGGGATTCGGCTTTCGCCGGGACGGGCGATTTGCGGATCATGATTCCTCCATGGGAAATGTCGACGCTGCGACGTGCCGGGGATGGCGGTTTGTAGTGGACCCCGAATACCTTTGGCGGGTGGGCGCGGCTCGCGGCCGCCGGCGTCCCCCCTTCCTGGTTCTGAACACAGTTTATACCGGACCGTTCGACAACGTCCATGGTAATTCGTGGCACCCGACGACGGGCGCGGGGACCCGCTACCGGTGGCCGCGGGGGCACAGCATCGCTCACGACCCCAGCGCGCGCCGCTCGCGGAGCGCCTGGGCCAGCGTCCCGCTATCCACGTACTCCAGCTCGCCGCCGATCGGAACGCCGCGCGCGAGGCGGCTCACGTTCAGGCCACGGGCGGTCAGCAGCTCGCCGATGTAATGCGCGGTGGCCTCGCCCTCGTTCGTGAAGTTGGTCGCCAGCACGACTTCGCGGACGGCTCCGTCCATGGCGCGCGCGATCAGTCGTTCCAGCCGGATTTCCTTCGGACCGATGCCATCGAGAGGCGAGAGCCGACCCATCAGCACGAAATAGAGTCCGGAATACGCCTGCGTGTTCTCGACCATCAACAGGTCGGCGGGCGTCTCGACGACGCACAGCAGCGCCGCGTCGCGCTTGGCCGACCGGCACAGCGCACAGACGACGTCCTCGGTGAACGTGTTGCAGCGCTCGCAATGACGGACAGTCCTGGCGGCCTGCTCCAGTGCGTGCGCGAGGCGCACCGCTCCGTCGCGATCGCTCTGCAGGAGGTGCAGCGCCATGCGCTGGGCTGCCTTCGGGCCGACTCCGGGCAGGCAGCGCAGCGCGCGTGCAAGTCCGTCGAGGCCGGACACGGGTTCGGCGAGCGGCAAGGAGCGGGCATCGGTCAGGCGATTCATCGTGGGACGCCCCGCAGTCACGCGATCGGCATGGGGTCAGAGTCGTATTTCGGGAAGCAGGTCGACGCAGCACAGCCGCACGCGAAATGCGACTCCGAGCCCTAAAACGGCAGCTTGAATCCGGGCGGCATCGGCATGCCCGCCGTCAGGCCCGCCATCTTGTCCTGCGTCATCGCCTCGACACGGCGCACGGCGTCGTTGACGGCGGCGGTGACCAGGTCCTCCAGCATGTCCTTGTCTTCGGCGAGGAGCGTCGGGTCGATCGTCACGCGCTTGACGTCGTGCTTGCCGGTCATCACGACCTTCACCAGGCCCGCACCGGACTGGCCTTCGACCTCCATCCGCGCCAGTTCGTCCTGCGCCTTCTTCATGTTGTCCTGCATCTGCTGCGCCTGCTTCATCAGTCCGGCGAGCTGGTTCTTCATCATCGCGCGAAACTCCTCGTTCACCGCCGCGCCGTGCGCGCCGGGGAAAAATTCAAGACACGGGCTTTATCGAGTCGGGCCTTATCTTCGCGTCGAAGCGCTCGAGAACATCGCGTACGAACGGTTCGTCGCGGAACGCGGCCTCCGTCTGCGCCTGTTGCTCCGCCCGGGCGCGTTTTTCCCGGGCGGCCAGCGACGTCTCGGCGACGGCGCCCACTTCGAACGCCAGGAGCAGCTTGCGCCCGGTGGCCTGGTCCAGCGCAGCCTTGAGCTTGTCCGAATACGCCTTGTCGGCGAGATGTTTGTGCGCCGCCGGTAGCGCCAGCGTCAGCACGTTGCCCTTGATCGACTTCAATTCCGTCTGCGCCGCGAGTTGCGCCGCGATCGGCGGCAGCTTGAGGCCGGCGACGAACGTCGGCCAATTGTCGACCTCGTCGGGGAGCGCAATCACGGCCGCCGGCTCGACGGAAGGCCCCTCCGCCGCGCGGTCGGGATTTTGCGGCCGCAGAGGCGCCGGCGCAACGGCCGTGACCGACCCGGCACCACCAGCGCGCGTCGCGGCCGCGGGGAGCGACGTCGATGCACCACGCGCTGCCCCAGGTTGCACGCCACCTCCGGGTTCGAACGCCAGCAGGCGCAGCAACGTCATCGTGAATCCGGTGGCTTCGTCCGGTGCCAGCGCGAGGTCGCTGCGCCCCTGGACGCAGATCTGGTAGGCAAGCTGCACGGCTTCCGGCGACATAGCCGCGGCGAAGGCGACGACACGCGCGCTGTCGTCCATGGTCGCGGCGGCCTCCGGCACCGTTTGCGCGATCGCAATCCGGTGAAACAGCGATGCCAGTTCCTCCAACGCAGAAGCGAGCGCGGTGCTCCGCGCCGCCATGGCGTCGGCTTCCGACAGCAGCGCCGGACCGTCGCCCGCGACGAGCGCATCGACGATCCTGTACAGGTACTGGGTGTCGACGACGCCGAGCATGGCGCGCACGACGGGCTCGCGCACCTCGCCGCCGCCATAGGCAATCGCCTGATCGAGCAGCGACAGCGCATCTCGCATCGAGCCTCGCGCGGCCTTCGCGATCCAGGCCAACGCCGAGTCGTCGGACTCGACGTTCTCGGCGGCGAGTATGGACGCGAGGCGTTCGGCAATCAGCGCCGCCGGCAGTTGCTTGAGATTGAACTGCAGGCAGCGCGAAAGCACGGTAACGGGAATCTTCTGGGGATCGGTCGTCGCCAGCACGAACTTGACGTGCTCGGGCGGCTCCTCGAGCGTTTTCAGCATCGAGTTGAACGCCGCCTTCGACAGCATGTGCACTTCGTCGATCAGGTAGACCTTGTAGCGGCCCAGCGTAGGCGCATAGCGCGCGTTGTCGAGGATGTCGCGCATGTTGTCGATGCCGGTGTTCGACGCCGCGTCGAGCTCCAGCAGATCGACGAAGCGGCCGGCGTCGATGTCCATGCAGGCAGCGCAGGTGCCGCACGGAGTCGCGGTGACGCCGTTGGTGATGCAATTGAGGCTCTTGGCGAGGATCCTGGCGATGGTCGTCTTGCCGACGCCTCGCGTGCCCGTGAGCAGGTAGGCGTGGTGCAGGCGTCCGCGGGTGAGCGCATTGGCAAGCGCGGTGACCACATGCTCCTGCCCGGCGAGCTCGGCGAACGTCTTCGGGCGCCACTTGCGGGCGAGAACCTGGTAGCTCATGGGCTCAACCGGGCAGCGGGACGAAGCGCGAGTTGATTTGCCGCCAGATCGGCCTCAGGCGAGGCGCGAGGAGGATGCGGACGTGCCGCGTACCAAGACATACACAAACGGCCGCAGCCGACGAGCAACAATGCATGAGGCCGATAGGGCGAGCAAAGCAAAGGGGGTGGCGAGCCGTTCCCCCGGCACTTGCGGCGACTCGCTATGGCTGCTTCCTTCCGGACCTGACCAGGTTCACGACGCCGCAATGCGGGGCGACCCGCCGTTGATCGGTGACCGACGAGCACCAGCGTCCGATTATCGGCCATCGGATCGTCCGCAGCAAGCGCGGCGCGCAACCCGACGCACGGCAAAACCACGCCGGAGGCCGGGATGAGGCGGCTCACGCGCACCGACGGGTGGCGTCGCCGCCGCGCCCTGCGGCCGAATGGGCGCAGGCGCCGTCGCTATAATCCCGGATCGTCTTCGGCCGTGTCTCTGCCACTATCGACGTACGCCCGCCAATGCGACCCTCGCGCCGCGCTGTCCAGGTCGCCGCCGGCATTGCCGTCGCGGGCGTGCTCGCACTGGTCGCATCCATCCTCGAGGTTCGCGCGCCCGAGCCGCTCGCCGCACCCGACGATGCACGAGAGCTGGTGGTGGTTATCCGACCCGGACCGGTCGTCTATTTTCCCGGTCCGGACGGTACGATGGTGGGCTTCGATGCCGATCTGGCGAGGCTCTACGCTGCCGAGAAAAAAATCCCCGTGCGGTTTGTGCCGCTGGATTCGGTCACCGCGCTGCTCGCCGAGATCGAGACGGGGAACGGACACATCGGGGCCGGGGGGTTGTTGCCTTTGGCGCTGCGGACCATGGCGGGCGTGACAGCCGGCGCATCCGCGAAAGGAGCCGCCGCGCCGGACCCTGGCACCGTCGCCGCGTCCGATCCGGCAACGAGCGTGCGCTGGACCCGTGGCTACTATGTCGTCGAACCCGTTCTCATCTACAACATCGAAGGATTCAAACCGGCGAACTGGAACGATCTTGATGGCGAAACGGTTGCCTACAGCGACGCCACGGCTCTGGAGCCGGAAATCGATGCGATTCGAACGCTGCATCCGAAGGTGCGTTGGCAGCAGATAGCCATCAACTCCACAACGGGCCTCATCGCGCAGGTCTCGGAAGGCGCGCGCGGCTACGCGATCGTCGATTCGCTCGCCGTCGCCGTCGCGCGCAACATCTATCTCGATTTCGAGGTGGCCTTTCCCGTCGGCGGAAAGCGCCAGGTGGCGTGGGCGGTCCCCGCGCGCTTTGCCGGTCTTCGGGAAGATCTCGATCAGTTCCTCGTCCGCGCCAAGCGCGACGGCACGCTCGCGAGGCTGGTCGAACGCTACGTCCCCGAATCGCGCCAGTTCCAGCGCATCGACGCCGGCGGCCTGCAGGAGAGGATGCAAACGCTGCTGCCGCAGTACGCGGCGCTCTTTCGCGACGCCATGGAAAAGACATCGATCGAATGGCGCCTGCTCGCCGCACTTGCCTACCAGGAATCGAAATGGGATCCGTCCGCGATCAGCGAGACCGGCGTGCGCGGCCTGATGCAGATCACCGCGGACACGGCCAGGCACCTCGGCATCAAGGACCTGCTGGACCCTGCGCAAAGCGTGCTCGGCGCCGCGCGGTATCTGCGCGATCTCAAGGAGAAACTGCCGTCGCGCATTCAGGAACCCGACCGCACCTGGCTGGCGCTCGCCGCCTACAACATCGGCCTGGGTCACCTCGAAGACGCGCGGATCCTGGCGCAGCGGCAGGGACTGAACCCCGACCACTGGACTGATGTGAAATCGGTGCTGCCGCTGCTGGCGCTCCCCGAATACTACGAACAGGCCAAGCTGGGCTACGCGCGCGGCGGCATGCCGGTGGCGTTCGTCGACCGCGTTCGTGGCTACTACGATGTGTTGCTGGCGCACCAGCCGGCGCAGCAGCCAAGGCTGCGCATGTTTGCGAACGTCCCCGAGGCGCCGCCGGCGCGCGAGCCCGCGGAGGAGAAGAATTGACCTGGCGTGCAGGGACGTCGGCGCATGAGGCCGCGACCCGAGCTGCGCACCGTTGCAAACGCGTGACAGGATTTCCCGGGTTCCCTAAGATGCGGGAATGAAATCCTGCGGATGGCGACTCATCCTTTGTCTCCTGCTTGTTGCTCCTGGCGCGCTTGCGGATCCGCCACGGACCGCAATGCTCGAAGAATTGACCTGGACCGAGCTCCGGGATCGGATCCGCACCGGGACAACGACCATCATCGTTCCCATCGGCGGCACCGAGCAGAACGGGCCGCATATGGCGCTCGGCAAACACAATATGCGAGTCCGGGCGCTCTCGGAAAAGATTGCCGTGGTGCTCGGCAACGCGCTGGTGGCGCCGGTCGTCGCCTACGTTCCCGAAGGCGGCCTCGCACCGCCGACGTCGCACATGCGTTTTCCCGGAACGATCACGGTGCCTGACGCCGTCTTCGTACAACTTCTCGAATCCGCGGCGCGCAGCTTCAGGCTCCACGGCTTTCGCGACGTCGTCTTTCTGGGCGATCACGGCGGCTACCAGAAAGACCTGCGGATCGCCGCGGATCACCTGAACCGCGAGTGGGCCGCGATGCCCGTGCGTGCGCATGCCATCGAGGAGTACTACCAGGTGACCGAGTCCGCCTACAAGGAGCAGCTCAGGAGCCAGGGCTACAGCGAAGACGAAATCGGCACTCACGCCGGGTTGGCCGATACTTCGCTGACGCTGGCGCTGGACCGGCACCTGGTGCGGGTGGATCGCCTGCGATCCGGCGACAAACTGGGGAGCGCGGAAGGCGTCTACGGCGATCCGCGCCGGTCGAGCGCCGATCTCGGCCAGCAAGGCGTCGACGTGATCGTCACGCGGACGGCGAACGCCATCAAGAAGGCGGTGATCCGACAGTGATGGATGGGATTCCGGCGCATGCCCGGAATCGGTTATCAACGCTCGACTCGGGAATATTTGTGAAGCGAAAAGCGTTGCGGAATTCGCGCGTCGTCGTCGTCGCGCTCGGTTTGGTTCTCGGCACCCCGCCCTTGGCACAGGTCGCGGCCGGGCATGTGGCTGTCCCGGCGGCGCCGGCAGTGAGCACCGTGCCGGGCATGCCGGCCGTCGTCGACCCGACCAATCTCTACAGCGAGGCTAGCGCCGGAAGGTTGAGCCCTGCTGTCGCGGGCGACCTGCCGCGCATCTACGTGCCGCACGTGATCGTCGAACGACGTCTACGTCATCGATCCGGCGACCTTCAAGGTCGTCGATCGCTTCAAGGTCGGCGTCAATCCGCAGCACGTCGTCCCGTCGTGGGACCTGCGCACGCTGTGGGTCGCCAACAATGCGGAGGGCCGCACCGACGGGAGCCTGACGCCGATCGATCCGGCGACCGGCAAGCCGGGGCGTCCCGTCGCCGTCGACGATCCGTACAACATGTACTCGATGCCAGACGGCAAGTCGGTGATCGTCGTCGCCGAAGCCCACAAGCGCCTCGACTTCCGCGACCCGCGAACGCTGGCCCTGCAGTCCTCGCTCGCAGCACCGCGTTGCGGCGGCATCAATCACGCGGACTTCTCGATCGACGGCCGCTACGCCATCTTCACGTGCGAATTCGAAGGCACGGTGGTGAAGGTCGATCTCGTCGATCGCAAGGTCCTGGGCTATCTGCAGCTGATCAGGCCCGGCCTTCCCACGACGATCGTGAAGGGTTTCGACGGGCGCGACGAGGTCATCTGCACCACGTGGAAGGGCATGCCACAGGACATCCGCATCTCGCCCGATGGAAAATTGTTCTATGTGGCGGACATGATGTCGAACGGCGTGTACGTCGTCGATGGGCAGTCCTTCCGGCAGATCGAATTCATTCCCACCGGCATCGGCACGCACGGGCTCTACCCGAGCCGCGACGGCCGGAAGCTCTACATCGCCAATCGCGGTTCCAACAAGATCCACGGACCGCCGCGCGGCAAGGGCAGCGTGTCCGTACTCGACTTCGCCACGCGCAAGGTCGAAGCCACCTGGCCGATTCCCGGCGGCGGCAGTCCCGACATGGGCAACGTCAGCGCCGACGGCCGGACGCTGTGGCTCGCGGGTCGCTACGACAACGTCGTCTATGCGATCGACACGACGTCGGGGGACGTGAGGGTCATTCCGGTGGGCAAGGAACCGCATGGCCTGACGGTCTGGCCACAACCGGGTCGCTACTCGCTCGGCCACACCGGAAACATGCGCTGACGGCGCGACGTCTCCTCGAACGGCGCCTGTAGCGGATTCGCGTTCAGCGCGTGCCGGCAATGACGGTCTTGCCCCCCATGTAGGACTGCAGCACCTCGGGGATGTCGATGCCGCCGTCGGCGCGCTGATAGTTCTCCATCACGGCGACCAGCGCGCGGCCGACCGCGAGCCCGGACCCGTTGAGCGTATGCACGAGCTCGGGTTTGCCTTGTGCGTTGCGAAACCGCGCCTGCATCCGCCGCGCCTGGAAGGCCTCGCAATTGGAACACGAGGAGATCTCGCGGTACGCGTTCTGCGCCGGGAGCCAGACTTCGAGGTCGTAGGTCTTGGCGGAGGCGAAGCCGATGTCGCCGGTGCACAGCGCGACGACGCGGTACGGCAGCAAGAGTCGCTGCAGGATCGTCTCCGCATGGCCGGTCATTTCCTCGAGTGCGTCGTACGAACGGTCCGGATGGACCACCTGCACCATTTCGACCTTGTCGAACTGATGCTGGCGGATCATGCCGCGCGTGTCCCTGCCGTAGCTTCCGGCTTCCGAGCGGAAGCACGGCGAGTGCGCGGTCAGCTTCAGCGGCAGGGTCTCCGCCGCAAGGATTTCACCGCGCACCGTGTTGGTCAGCGTGATCTCGGACGTGGAGATCAGGTACAGCATTTCGCCCGCGCCCTCCGCACCACCCTTCTTCACCGAAAACATGTCGGCCGCGAACTTCGGCAGCTGCGTTGTTCCGACGAGCGTCTCGGCATTGACGATGTAGGGCGTATAGCACTCGGTATAGCCGTGTTCGCGCGTCTGCGTGTCGAGCATGAACTGCGCCAGCGCGCGGTGCAGCTGCGCCAGTCCGCCGCGCAGGAACGAGAACCGGGCGCCGGAGAGCTTGGCGGCCGTCGCGAAATCGAGCAGGCCGAGCCGCTCGCCGATGTCGGTGTGGTCGCTGACCGGGAAGTCGAACATTCGCGGCATGCCCCAGCGGCGCACCTCGACGTTGTCGGCGGCCGACTTGCCGACCGGCACGCTCGGGTGGGCAAGGTTGGGAAGGTCGAGCAGGAAATCGCGGAGCTCGCGCTGCACGCCATCCAGTTCTCCTTCGAGACGCTTGATCTCGTCGCCATATCCCGCGACTTCGGCGAGCATCGCGGACGCGTCCGCGCCCTTGCCTTTGGCCGCGCCGATCTGCTTCGATAGCGTGTTGCGTTTCGCCTGCAGGTCCTGCGTGCGCGTCTGGAGTTCCTTGCGCCGGTTCTCGAGCTTCTCGAAGCGCGTGGTATCGAGAGTAATGCCGCGTTCGGCCATTCCGGTGGCCACGCCGGGGAGATCGCTGCGAAAGAGGTTGATGTCGAGCATCGGGCGATTTTAACAAATGGGGACCATCGGTACTTGTTGCCTGCTCTGTCGCGCATTGTCGGGTGCAGCAATCAGGTGACGTAGTACGCCGGACGCCGCGCGCGCCTGCACCTAGGCGTCGTCGTCGACCTTCTTCTGATCCCGGGCCCGCAGCCATTCCAGTTTTTCGCGGATCTTCGCCTCCAGCCCGCGATCGGTGGGCTCGTACCACGAGACATCGGGCATGTTGTCCGGAAAGTAGCGCTCGCCGGCGGCGTAGGCGTCCTCCTCGTCGTGCGCATAGCGATAGCCCTTGGCGTAGCCCAGTGCCTTCATCAATTTCGTCGGCGCGTTGCGCAGCCGCAGCGGCACGGGGCGTGAGCCGTCCTCGGCGATGAACGCGCGCGCCGCGCTGTACGCCGTGTACACCGCGTTCGATTTGGGCGCGCAGGCGAGATAGATGACCGCTTCGGCG
Organism: uncultured beta proteobacterium; assembly: GCA_963726775.1. Classification (GTDB taxonomy): domain Bacteria; phylum Pseudomonadota; class Gammaproteobacteria; order Burkholderiales; family Casimicrobiaceae; genus CAIWHR01. The sequence continues at coordinate 239,202 of CAVSDL010000009.1, read as the reverse complement.
AGCGCCAGATCGCCTTCGGGCGTGCCCAGGCGCTCGTAGGTCGCAACGGCCGTCGTCGTCAGCGACAGCGCCCGCGGATCGGCGAGGCCGATGTCCTCGGTCGCCATCCGGATCAGCCGCCGGCCGACGTAGAGGGGATCGGCGCCGCCGTCGAGCATCCGGCACATCCAGTACAGAGCCGCATCCGGATTCGAGCCGCGCACCGACTTGTGCAATGCGGAGATCTGGTCGTAGAACGCTTCGCCGCCCTTGTCGAACCGGCGCAACGACCGGGCGATCGTCGCCTCGACGAACGCGACATCGACCGGCTCCCTGCGCCCGTCCCCCGTGGCCGTAGCCAGATATTCGACCAGATTGATGAGCCGGCGACCGTCGCCGTCCGCATATCCGATCAGCGCGTCGCGCGCGTCCGGTGCCACGGAGAGCCGGGGTGCGCCCGACGCCAGCGCCCGATCGAGCAGCTGCCCCAGCTCCTCGATCGACAGCGGCTCCAGCACGTACACGGCCGCGCGCGACAGCAGCGCGCTGTTGACCTCGAACGACGGATTCTCCGTCGTCGCGCCGATGAAGGTGACGAGCCCCCGCTCGACAAAGGGCAGGAAGGCATCCTGCTGCGCTTTGTTGAAGCGATGCACCTCGTCGACGAACAGGATCGTGTGGCGGCCCGATTGCGCGAGGATCGCCTCCGCGCGCGCAACCGCTTCGCGGATGTCCTTGACCCCCGACAGCACCGCCGACAGCGCAATGAACTCGGCATTGAAGGCGTCCGCCATCAGCCGCGCGAGCGTCGTCTTCCCGACGCCCGGCGGGCCCCAGAGGATCATCGAATGAGCCTTGCCGGAAGCGAATGCCACCGCGAGCGGCTTGCCGGGTGCGAGCAGGTGGCGCTGGCCGATGACCTCCGCGATGGCCTTCGGACGCAGGCGCTCGGCGAGCGGGGCCGCGGGAATCGCGGGATTGAAGAGGTCGGTCACGGAATCGGCGGGCCGCATGCCGGTCGGACGGATCGCGTTGACCCTTCCGAACGACGGGGCGTAGAGTCGGCATTATCCGGCATTTCCGAGACCCGCATGAACGCTGCAAGACTGCCCCTGCCCGCGGCGATCGTCGTCGCCGCGTCCCTCGTCGCCTCCGGATACGGCACGCGGCTCGGCGTCTGGGATTTTGGGACCGGGTTCCGGATTCTCCGCTGGAGCGGATATGCCGGATTTGCCGTCGCGGGCATCGCGTTCGTCATGCTATTGATTCGAACTTGCCGCGCCCGCAGCGCCGTCGTTCTTGGTGCGGCGCTCGCCGTCGGCATCGGAGTCGGCGCAATGCCGTGGTTCTGGATGCAACAGGCGCGATCGCTGCCCCCCATCAACGACATCACGACCGACACGACGAATCCCCCGACCTTTGCCGCGGTCATAGCACTGCGCGCCGGGGCGCCGGTCCCCTTCACCTACCCCGGCGATGCGACCGCGCAGGCGCAGGCCCGGGCTTATCCCGACATCCGGCCGTTCGACACGGCGCTGCCGATACTTGCCGCGTTTGCAAAGGCCCGTGATGCGGCGAACGCGATGGGATGGGTGATCGTCGCCGAGGATGCCTCGACAGGCCGGATCGAAGCAACCGCCACGACACCATGGTTCGGCTTCAACGACGACATCGTCGTTCGCGTCACGCCCGTCGGCGCCGGAAGCCGGATCGATGTCCGATCCGTGTCGCGGGTCGGCAAAGGCGACCTCGGAACGAACGCGCGGCGCGTCCGCGCGTATCTCGCGAAGCTGGCGGACTGAACGGTCGACGCGGCGAAGGCCACACCGCACGCTGAACGCATGCCACAATGACTCGGTTGCGGCCTTGATTGCGGTTGCCGCTCCCCGCCCGCTCGCGCGATTCCGACAGCATCTCCATTCGACGACGCCGAGGTCCGATGCGCAATAATCCGGTCAAGGAAACGCTCGCCGCAGGCGGCACGGCCGTCGGCGCGATGATTTTCGAATTCTTTTCCCCGGGCCTGCCGCAGATCTGCAGGAACGCCGGCGCCCAATTCGTGCTTTTCGACATGGAGCACACGGGTCTTGGCTTCGAGACGCTGAAGACGCAATTCGCGTTGTGCCGCGGGCTTTCCATCGTCCCGATGGTGCGCGTGCCCCGCGGCGAATACCATTTCATCGCCCGCGCGCTCGACGTCGGCGCCATGGGCGTGATGGTGCCGATGGTGGGAACGGCGGAAGAGGCGCGGCACATCGTGTCGTGCACCCGCTACCCGCCGCTGGGTCGCCGCGGCGCGGCGTTCGGGTTCGCGCACGACGATTACGAAGGCGGCGACGTCGCGACCAAGATTGCCGCGTTGCATGCGCGGACACTGGTGATTCCGCAGATCGAGACCGCCGAGGGCCTCGCCAATGTCGAAGCGATCGCCGGAGTGCTCGGCGTCGATGCGCTGTGGATCGGACATTTCGACCTGACCAATTTCATGGGGATCCCCGGCCAGTTCGGCCATCCCGATTACCTGGCCGCCGTCGAACGCATCGTCACGGCGTGCCGTGCTGCCGGCAAGACGCCGGCATTCCTCGCCACCGACGACGACTGGGCGCGCAGTTACGCGGCCAAGGGTTTCAGGTTGATGGCGTATGGCGTCGACCAGCTGATGCTGCAGGGCGCGCTCGCGCATGGCCTCGACGTGCTGCGCGGCGCGATGACACAAGGAAAGGGCTGACCATGGCCGAACGCTTTCGCGTCGGACTCACCCGCGACATACTGGATTCGCGCGGGGAACCGGCGTTCGGCAGGGCCGCCCTGGCGATTCTCGACGGAGCCGCCAACGTCGACTGGGAGTATCTGCCGGAGGTCGTGGGCGAAATCTCCGCCGACCATGCCGCGCGCTACGACGCGCTCTACGTCAACATCCCGCGCGTTCCGGCCGCGGCCGCCGGGCGCGCCGATTGCCGCCTCCGCGTCGTCGCCCGGCACGGCGTCGGCTACGACTCGGTCGATGTCGCAGCGATGACAGCTGCCGGCATCGTCGTCACCAATACGCCAAGCGCCATGCCGCGCCCGGTCGCCACCATCGCATTGTCCTTCGTGCTGGCGCTGGCCGGCCACCTGTTCCTCAAGGACAAGCTCACGCGGTCGGGTCGTTGGAGCGAGCGGATGGACCACATGGGGATCGGCCTGACCGGGCGCACCCTGGGGGTGATCGGTGCCGGGCGCATCGGCAAGGAATTGCTGCGGATGGCGCGGACCTTCGACCTCCAGCTGGTCGCTGCCGATCCGTACGTCAATCCCGTCGAGCTTTCCTACATCGGCGCCCGCAAGGTCGATCTCGACACCCTGCTCCGCGAGTCCGACTTCGTCGTCGTCTGCTGTCTCCTGAGCGATGAAACACGGCATCTCATCGGCGCACCGCAGTTCGCGCGGATGCGGCCGACCGCGCATTTCATCAACGTCGCCCGCGGCCCGATCGTCGACGAAGCGGCACTCGTCGCGGCGCTCGTCGCCCGGCGGATCGCCGGCGCGGCACTCGACGTCTTCGAACGCGAGCCCGTCGATCCCGCCAACCCGCTGCTCGGTATGGACAACGTCATCGTCACTCCGCACTCGCTGTGCTGGACCGACGAGTGCTTCGGCAACATGGCGTCGATCGGCCTGTCGAGCATCGTCGCCGTGGCGGCCGGCCGGCGGCCCGAGTTCGTCGTCGATTCGCAGGTCCTCGATCACCCGCGGATGCGCGCCTGGCTGTCGCGTTGAGCCGCCTCCTGGCCTTCATCGCGGGAGCCCTGGTCGTGGCGGTCGCGCTCTCCGCCGCGGCATTCGACCTGCAGGGCCACCGTGGCGCGCGCGGGCTCGCGCCCGAGAACACGCTGGCCGCGTTCCGCAAGGCGCAGGAAATTGGCGTGACGACGCTGGAGACCGATCTCGCGGTGACGAAGGACGGCGTGCTGGTCATTGCGCATGATCCGTATCTCAATCCGGACATCGTGCGCGGGCCCGATGGCCGCTGGCTCGGGGCGAAGGGGCCCGCGATCCTTACGCTGACACTGGCCGAGTTGCAGCGCTACGACATCGGCCGCGTCGATCCCGCAAGCCGCTATGCCAGGGAGTTTCCCGAGCAACGGCCGGAGGACGGCGAGCGCTTCCCGACGCTGGCCGAAGTATTCGCGCTCGCCGGGGCCGCCAGCCGGCCGCTACGCTTCAACATCGAAACCAAGGTCACGCCGGCGAGCTCCTCCGAGACGGTGGATCCGGCGACATTCGCGCGGCTGACGATTGACGTCGTGCGGCGGGCCGGGATGATGCGCGCGGTGACCATTCAATCGTTTGACTGGCGCACGCTGGTCGAGGCCAAGAAACTGGCTCCCGAGATCGGAACCGTCTGCCTCACGAGCGAAACGTCGAGCTTCGACACCGTCCGGCGCGACCGGCGCCTGCCGTCGCCCTGGCATGCCGGATTCGACCTTGCGGCCCACGGTGGCTCGCTGCCGCGGCTCGTGAAAGTTGCCGGCTGCGAGACGTGGTCGCCCCATTGGCGCAACGTAACGAGGGAACTCGTGACGGAGGCGCACGCAATCGGCATCAGGATCCTGCCGTGGACGGTCAACGACCCCGCCGACATGGCGCGTCTCATCGACCTCGAGGTCGACGGCCTGATCACCGACTACCCGGACCGCGGACGCGCGGTCATGGCCGCGAAGGGCCTGCCGCTGCCATGACGCTGGCCTGCACTTGGCCCTAGTTTCCCTCGCCTATGACGTCCGCACCCGGCGGCGGCGCGAAACGGAACTGCGCCACGTCGAGCGCGCCATTGCGTTCGAAGGCGCCGAACGTCAGCGTCGTGACGTTTCCGAACGTGTCCTTGAGCTCCATCGTGCGCGGCAGATTGTCCCTCAAGCCGATGCGTACGCGCTCGAAGCCGGTGTCCGGTGTCCGCGGCGTCGCGTCGACCATCTCGAGCCCGTCGGTGCGGCCCGCCTCGGCCAGGTCGAAATGCTTTTCGAGCGCATTGTCGCCGGCGAGCAGCGCGGCCGGACTGGAACCCAGCGCCACGTCGAGCTTGCGGACCACCACCTGATTGAGGTCCCGATCGTAGATCCACAGCTTGCCGCCATCGCCGACGATCAACTGCTCGAACGGCTTGGCATATGCCCAGCGGAACTTGCCGGGGCGCAGGAACGAAAACGTGCCCGACGACTCCTGCGTGGCGGTGCCGCCTCTGCTCGCGACGACTTGCGTGAAGGTCGCGCGACCGCTTTTCGTCTGGCTGAGGAACGCCTTCAGCTCGGCGAGACCCGACCCATGCGTCGCAGTGGCGGCGGTGAGGCCGAAAGCGGCGACGCACACCGCCTGCCACCTGCTCACGAATTGCCGCCCTTGCCCGCCGGCACCAGAACCTCGCGGTTGCCGTTCGATTGCATCGGCGACACGAGCCCGGAGCGCTCCATCTGCTCGATCAGCCGCGCGGCGCGGTTGTAGCCGATGCGCAGATGCCGCTGCACGAGCGAGATCGACGGGCGCCGCGTCTGCAGCACGATCGTGACCGCCTGGTCGTACATCGGATCGGATTCGGCGTCACCGCTTTCCACGCTGACGCCTTCGTCGCCGTTGCCGCTGGCTGTACCCTCGAGGATGCCTTCCAGATATTGCGGCCCACCCTGCGCCTTCAGGTGCTCGACCACGTGATGCACCTCGGCGTCGGACACGAACGCGCCATGCACGCGCGACGGATAGCCTACACCCGGAGGCTGGAACAGCATGTCGCCTTGCCCCAGCAGCGTCTCGGCGCCCATGTGGTCGAGGATCGTCCGCGAATCGACCTTGCTCGCGACCTGGAACGCGATCCGCGACGGGATGTTGGCCTTGATGAGCCCGGTGATGACATCCACGCTGGGGCGCTGCGTGGCGAGGATCAGGTGGATGCCGGCCGCGCGCGCCTTCTGGGCGATGCGCGCGATCAGCTCCTCGATCTTCTTGCCGGTGACCATCATCAGATCCGCCAGCTCGTCGATGACGACGACGATGAACGGCATCTCCTCGATGGGCTCCGGCGCCTCGGGGGTAAGCGAGAATGGATTGGTCAGCGGTTTGCCGGCCTTCCTGGCCTCGGCGACCTTCGAGTTGTAGCCGCCGAGATTGCGCACGCCCAGCGTCGACATCAGCTTGTACCGGCGCTCCATCTCTCCGACGCACCAGTTGAGCGCATTGCCGGCGAGCTTCATGTCCGTGACGACCGGTGCCAGCAGATGCGGTATCCCTTCGTACACCGAGAGTTCGAGCATTTTCGGATCGACGAAGATCAGCCGCACCTGCCGCGGCTCGGCCTTGTACAGGAGCGACAGGATCATCGCGTTGACCGCGACCGACTTGCCGGAACCGGTGGTGCCCGCGACCAGCAGATGGGGCATCCGCGCCAGGTCCGCGATCACCGGCTTGCCGGCGATGTCCTTGCCGAGCGCCAGCGTCAGCGGACTCGCCGTGTCGTTGTAGGTCGCCGATGACAGGATCTCGACCAGCTTCACGATCTGCCGCTTCGGGTTCGGCAGCTCGAGGCCCATGCACGACTTGCCGGGGATTGTCTCCACGACGCGGATGCTGACGACCGACAGCGCACGCGCCAGGTCCTTCATCAGGTTGACGACATGCGCGCCCTTGACGCCGACGGCCGGCTCGATCTCGAAGCGCGTGATCACCGGTCCCGGATACGCGGCCAGCACCTTCACCGCGACGCCAAAATCGGCGAGTTTGCGTTCGATCAGGCGTGATGTGAATTCCAGCGTCTCCGCGCTGACCGCCTCCTGGCTCGACGGCGCGTCGTCGAGGAGCGCGAGCGGCGGCAACGGCGAGTCGGGCATGTCGACGAACAGCGGTCGCTGCATTTCCCTGGCGACGCGCTCGGATCTGGGTACCTCGGTCAACGCCGGCACCACAATCACCGGCTCGCGTTCGACGACGTCGTGCTTCGCCTGCACGACGGCCTCGCGCCGGGCCAGCGCATCCGCACCCCGTTCGCGGTCCCGGCGCTGCTGCGTCCGGCGGCGCACCGAAGCGACGACGCCCTCGAGGCCGGCGCCGATGCGTTCCATCAGTTTCAGCCACGACATGCCGAAGAACAGCGACCAGCCGGCCGCAAACAGTGCGATCAGCACGAGCGTCGCGCCATTGAAGCCCAACAGCTTCGACAGCGTCGTGCCGATGATCTCTCCCAACGCGCCGCCCGCGTGCTGCGGCAGGATCACCGGCAGGTTGTAGAAACGCTGCGCCTCGAGCGCCGCGCTGGTGAACAGCACCATGCCAAAGCCGAGGGCCGCAAGTGTCAGCGGATGATCGCTCGCGAGTTCGGGGCGCCCGATGCGGCGATAGCCGGCGACGACCCAGACGACACCCGCGACCACCCACCACCAGGCTGAAATTCCGAACAGGTTAAGCAGCAGATCGGCGAGCCATGCGCCGGCGACGCCGCCCTTGTTGGCGATCGGCGCGCCGGTGCCGGAAAACCACCAGCCGGGATCCGCATTCGTGTACGTCGCGAGGATCAGTGCGAGCCACGCGAAGCCGGCGACGGCGAGGAGCCATTTCGATTCGCGAACCAGTCGCGCGAAGCGTGGCGAAAGCTCCGATTCGGCAGGCGCCGCGCGCGCGGACACGCGTGCTGTCCGGCGCTTCTTGTCAGCGTCTTTATCTTTGAAAAACATATATTTGAACGCGGTACTTCATGCGGTGCATTATACACCGATCGTGCCGCGGGAAAAGCGTCAGCAACGCGGGACGATGCAGGGTTGGGTCGCGGAACGGCGCCCCCACATCAAGTAGAATCGATGGCTGTTCGAAACGAGATCCGCATGTCCGCCAAGCACGCCCGCCTGCTCATCCTCGGCTCCGGCCCCGCCGGTTACACCGCGGCAGTATACGCCGCGCGCGCCAACCTCATGCCCGTGCTGATCACCGGTCTGGCGCAGGGCGGTCAGCTGATGACGACGACGGACGTCGACAACTGGCCAGCCGATGCGATGGGCATCCAGGGACCGGAACTCATGGCGCGCTTTCAGCAGCACGCCGAACGCTTCGACACCGAGTTGATCGTCGACCACATCCACACGGCGAAGCTCGGCGCGAAGCCCCTGCGTCTGATCGGTGACGCCGCCGAATACACGTGCGACGCGCTGATCGTCGCGACCGGCGCGTCGGCGCGCTATCTCGGCCTGCCGTCCGAAGAGGCGTTCGCCGGCAAAGGCGTGTCGGCGTGCGCGACCTGCGACGGCTTTTTCTACAAGGGGCAGGACGTCGCGGTGATCGGCGGCGGCAACACCGCGGTCGAGGAAGCGCTCTACCTGTCGAACATCGCCAAGTCCGTCACCGTGGTCCACCGTCGCGACAGGTTTCGCGCCGAAGCGATCCTGATCGACAAGCTGATGGCCAGGACCGGCGGCGGCAACATCCGGGTGCTGTGGAACCACACGCTGGACGAGGTGCTGGGCGACCCGAGCGGCGTCACCGGCGCGCGGTTGCGCGACGTGGCCACCGGAGCGCTGCGCGATCTTTCGCTGATGGGCGTTTTCATCGCGATCGGGCATACGCCGAACACCGGCATCTTCGAGGGCCAGCTCGACATGGCGGGCGGCTACATCAAGGTGAAGGGCGGCAGCGCGGGCGACGCCACCGCGACCAGCGTGCCCGGCGTGTTCGCGGCCGGTGACGTGGCGGATCACGTTTACCGGCAGGCCGTGACCTCGGCGGGCACGGGCTGCATGGCGGCACTCGACGCCGAAGCGTATCTGGAAGGACGCTGATCCGCCGCTATTCCGGCAACGCGCGGCGCCGCCGCCCGTCGTCCGGATCGGTCCACGACCCCACGAACCCGCAGCGCTGCATCATGGCCAAGCTTTCCGACCTCAAGAAACTCGTCGACAAGGCTCGCGCGAAGGAGTCGGATGTACGCCTCACCGCGGACCCGATCGCATCGCGCGCTGCCGCTACTCCCGGACGGCGGATCGCTGCGTCCAGGCATGCCGACGCCGACATCGATCTCCGGCAAGTCTTTTCCGACGTGGAAAGGCTCCCGCCGTCGAAGCGGACGCTGCACGCCATGCCCGGCCCGGCGCCGATTCCGCAACAGCGCATCGCGGATGACGCCGCTGCGCTCGCCGCCTCGAAATATGGCGCCGAGCCGACGCCACAAAGTTGGGACATCGGGCAGGAGCACGAGGCCGCGCAAACGTTCCTGCGTCGCGGTCTTGGGTCCGACATCCTCACCAAGCTGCGGCGTGGCCACTGGTCGGTCCAGGGCGAAATCGACTTGCATGGCCACACGACGGACGAGGCCCACGACGCGCTGGCCGATTTCCTCGGCGACGCGAGGCAGCACGGCTACCGTTGCGTGCGCGTGATCCACGGCAAGGGGCTCTCGTCGCCGAACAAGGAACCGGTGCTGAAGGGCAAGGTCCGCTCGTGGCTATCGCGGTGGGACGATGTGCTCGCGTACTGCGAAGCCCCGCTGCACGCGGGCGGCGCCGGCGCGGTGCTGATCCTGCTGCGCGGGAGTTAGGGAACCTCAGGCGGGACGGCCGGTCGGAGCGCGGATCAGAACCACGCGGCGCCGGTCCCAGCGCGCCCGTTCACACCATGCCCGCTTCAACAGGTCGGCACCGGATGAAGTTCATCGCCTGGAAGGTCATCACGACTTCGCCGCGCTGGTTCAACGCTTCGACCATCGTCCGGACCAGCCCGCGATCGGGCTTCGAGCGCGACCGGGCGGCCTCGAGAACCGTCACGCGCACGCGCAGCACATCGCCGGGCCGCACCGGCTTCTGCCAGCGCAATTCGTCGATGCCGGGGGAGACCAGTGCCGCGACGTGGGACAGGTAGCGCTCGACCAGCACGCGCATCACCAGGACCGCGGTATGCCAGCCGCTGGCGATCAGGCCGCCGAACGGTCCGCGCGTCGCAGCCGCTGGATCGGTGTGCATGACTTGTGGGTCGTAGTGCGCCGCGAATTCGATGATGTCCGCTTCGCCGAGCGCAATCGGGCCGTATTCGCAGACCGCGCCGGGCACATAGTCTTCGAAATAGCGGCGGTCGACCGGCACGGACAAATCAATCGAGGTCATTCGATTCACGCTCCGCATGGGCGAGACGCCGACGCTCGCCGAATCGGGCCGCAGAAACGCACTGCAGGCATGAACGCCAGCCTCTACAGCACCCGATGCTTGAGTGCCGGCAACTGCTCGCGTATTTCCGCGAGCCGCATCGGATCGACCTCGCCGACGACGATGCCGGGGCCGTCTTCCTTCTCCGCGACGATCCGGCCCCAGGGATCGATCAGCAGCGTATGGCCGTAGGTGCGCCGGCCGTTCGAATGCGCACCGCCTTGCGCCGCCGCCAAAACATAGCATTGGTTCTCCACGGCGCGTGCGCGAAGCAGCAGGTGCCAATGCGCGACACCCGTGGTCGCCGTGAAGGCCGAAGGCACGAGGATCAGCGACAGCTCGCCCAGGCTGCGATAGAGCTCGGGAAAGCGGAGGTCGTAGCAAACGGACAATCCAACCCGGCCACAGGGCAGGTCGATGGCGACCGGCGTTCTTCCCGCTTCGATCGTCCGCCCCTCGTCGTAGCGCTCGTCGCCGCGGGAGAACGCAAACAGATGGATCTTGTCGTAGCGGGCGACGCGCGTGCCGTCGGGGCCATAGACGAGGCAGGCGCTGCGCACGCGGCCCGGATCGTCGCACGCAATCGGCACGGTCCCGCCGGCGATCCAGACACCGAGATCGCGCGCTTGCCGCGACAGGAACGCCTGCTGCGGGCCGTCGCCATCGCGCTCGCGCACGGCGACCTTGTCCGAGGCCCTTGCGCCGAAGATGCCGAAGTACTCGGGCAGCACCACCAGCCGCGCGCCCTGCGCCGCGGCGGCGGCGATCAAGGGCGCGGCCTGCGCGAGATTCGCCGCGATATCGCCGCTCGACACCATCTGCACGGCCGCGACCCGGAACGGTTGCCGGCGGCCCGTGGGAACCGCGGTCAGCGCCGGCTTTCGCGCGCCACGCTTCGAATTCACTTGTTCATTCCTTCCGCGGGCATGCGCTGCGTCCCCGGGGCGACGCTGGCCGTCGCGGTTCCGCCGCGCATGACGACCGGATCCGACCAGGCGCCCGAAACCATGTACTGGTAGCTGAACAGTTGCTCGATCGGATCCTTGAAGACCTTCTGCGCGAGCAGCGACCCCGCGCCGACCGCGGCGCCGATGATCGGATTCGCCAGGAACAAGAGCGCCGCGCCGGCCGATACGCTTGCCGACAGGGCCGGTTGCACGCGCACCGTCAGCCGCTGGGTTTCCCTGGCCAGGTCGGCATCGCCGGCGATATCCACCCTCGCGGCGGGGCCGACGAGCCGCAGATCGTCGGAATTCATCACCCCGTCGACCACGCTTACGTTGCCGGCAACCTCATCGAACGCGAAACCCTCGCTGAAGACGTCCTGAAAATCGAGCGAGATTCGACGCGGCAGCGCCTGCAGCGAAAGCACGCCCAACAGCTTCCCGATGCCCGGTTCGATCTTGGTGAACCGACCGGGCCCGACGACGATGCGAAATGCGCCGTTCAACGTCGGATAATCGAACTCGGTCGGCGCGCCCGCCCATGCGAGCTGACCGTTGATCCGGGTCGGCGCGCCCTGTAGCGCGCCGGGGTAGCCGAATCGGGTGAGAAATCCACCCGCATCCGTTGCCTCGAGCGCCACATCGAGGTTCGTCTGCTGTTGCCGACCGACGGTGCGCCATGCCCCGCCCGCGTCGATCCGGCCGCTTTCGTTCGACAGACGGAGTTTCTCGATCCGCCACTCGGCGCCGCGCGGCTTGGCAACGAGTTCGAGATGCCCCAGGTCGCGCCCCTTGGAGATGAAACTGTCCGCGGAGATATCGAGTTCCGGCCAGGGATTGGACGCTGCCGCAGCGGCATTCGAATCCGCACCTTTGTCCGCGCCGCTCCAAGGTACCAGGTCGCCTGCCGAAGGCATCCCAAACCGGGCGAGACGCGCAACGATGCGCCCATTCGGCATGTTCGCGCCCGGGGCGGACCACGCCGCGGTTCCCGCGATTTCGCGCCCGCCGAGATCGAGGTTCCATTCGCCTGACGAATGCCTCGCGATGACCTTGACCTCGTTGAAACGGCGCCCCAGTGCCTCGAGGTTGCCAATCTCCAGATCGACACCGCCGAGCGCGAACCTGTCGTCGGCGTTCATCGCCGCCGCCGGTTTCCCGCGCTCGCGCAGGGCAAGCCAGTCGTCGACGTTGAGGGACGGCAGGTCACCGCGCACCCACAGCCCGGGGCGCTCGGGGCGCGCCGCCTCCGCGCGCCCCGCGGCGCGACCCAGAGAGAGCACCGCCCGGTCGAGGTCCATCCGGTCCCGGTCATGCTTCCGGTGCGCGGCGAGCTGCATCGCGCGGCCATAAGCCACGTCGATGCGATCCTCGTCCGGCCGCTCCGCATCCGCCTGGCGCTCGATGCGCAGCGGGATGGCCTCGGCCGCCGCCTTTCCGAGCGGTGCCGGGAAATCCAGGATGGCACCTCTCATCGAGCTCATGAGCGCCAGGGTCGAGTTCCCGGGACCCAGGGTGGCGGCGACCGTCCAGTCCGTGTTTCCGGACACGCGATCGAGATACGCGGCATCGAACTCGCGCCGCAATGTCCCGAGATTTGCGGTGCCGCCGCCCGTCACGCGCAATCGGCCCTCGGCGCCGGCAAGAGACAATTTTGCCGGGCCACCGAGAATCTCGGCTGCAAGATCGCGCGCCTGCACCCCGCTTTCGGAAAAGCCGACCTTGCCATTGAGCTGCGTCAGCGCCGGCACGCCCGGAAGTCGCAGCTGAACATTCGCGAGCGTGAATTCGCCGGTGACGCTGTTGGTTTCCGGCAGGCCGAGCGGCAGGACGAGCTTGAGCGCGAGCCGTCCATTGCCCGTAGTCTGGACGTCCTCGGTGAAATGAGCCATGTGCGAGGCCAGCGGGCTCTGCTCGGCAAAGCGCACGAAGTCGGGCATCGGGCCGGCGGCGCTGCCGTCGATGGACAGACGCCGAACGCTGGCGCGCAGATCGGGAATCATCGCGTGCGTCCGGCCGAGCTGCACGGCGAAAGTGCGGCCGCGCAGGGCTTCGATCGTCATCGCCGCGCCTTCGAAACGCAGGTCGGCGTCGAGGTCCTCCAGCGCCGGCCATCCTCTCGCATAGGCGAAGCGTCGCTCCCCTCGCCTTGACCGTGAAGAGGAACTGCCCAGCCTTGCCGTCGGCGAACGGAAATTCGGCGAGGTTGCCGGCGACCTTGAGCCGGGCGTCGGTCAGGTCGCCCTTGCCGAGAGCGGTACGGAGCCAGGCTGCGCACTTCGTCGCCGCTGGAAAGCGGCAGATAGCGATGGACCTCCGCGGCGTTGGCGCGGGTCAGCTGCGCGGCCAGATCGATCTCGCCCGGGCCTTGCGGCGCCGTTCGATAGGTCCCGGTCAGGCTGCCGGCCGCTTGCGCATTGGCGAACTCCAGCCTTCGCAGGTCGATCCGCGTGCGGCCGCCCTTGTGCTCCCAGGTGACGATGCCCGCCATGCTGTCGAGCGGAATAGGCGCGACGAATACCTTCGGCAATTCAAGTGTGCCGTTGCGCGTCGCGAGTTTCAGTTCGCCTCCGGATTCCCGCGCTTCGAAGCTGCCGGTCAGGCGATTCGCGCCGGGCAGCGCGTCCTGGGCAACGGCCCCCAGGTCGGCGAATTCCGCTGCCGCGAAGTAAGTGATCGGCGCCTCCGGCGGACCTTCCCATCGCAAGCGCCCTCGCGTCAGCACGCCGCGAGGCGCGAACCGGGCAAGATCCGTGCGCCAGCCCTCGGGCAGCGGCAGGTGGGCGGCAAGGTCGCGCAACGGTTCGATCTGCAACCGGTCGAATTCAACGAGTCCGGTCGCGGGATGCCGGTCTGCCGCATCGCGCAACACCAGCGTAGAAATCGGTCGGATCAAGGCGCTGGCCGCGCATGGTCACGAACGCGAGGCCGTGCGTGAAGACTTCGCGCCGCCGGTCCGCGTAACGCCATCCGACTCGCCCGGACAAGTGCGCAAGATCGAGTTCGGGCAGCCGCTCGCCAAGCTTCGCCTTGACGTCGGCCAGCTCGAGGTCGGCGACGATCTCGCTCGCCTCGCCACCGGCGAAACGGAACCACACGCGAAGCGCGCCTTTGCCGCTGGTGATCGCGACGGGCAGCGGCAGCCATTCGCGCCAGGCTTCGACGTCGGCGTAGTCGAGCCTGACGTAGAGCTGCCCCGCCGCCTGCTGCCACTCCTTCATCGAACCCGCCCGGATGTCACCGCGCAGGTCGAGCGGCGCGGCCAGTTCCGCGGGCGGCGCGCCTTTGAGACCGAAGCGATGATGGCCAAAACCGTTCTCGAGCCGAAACTGAACGCGGTCGAGCACGAGCTGCGGCGCATTGCGCAGGTCATCGTTCCAGGTGATCAGACGCGTCGCGAATCACGATCTGGCGCTGACGCAGGATCCAGTCGGTGACCGGCGAATCTTCGGATGCCTGCGCCGGGTCGAATTCGATGCCGGCCACATGGAGGAGCCCGGCACGGTCGCGACGGATCGCGAGCCGCGGCCGCTCGATGATGAGCTGCTTCAAGCGCAGCTCGAGGAACGGCAGCGACGTCCACGCCACGATGAGGTCCACCTCGGGCAGCTCCAGCAGCGGAACGTCACTGGCACGCGCGCGATCCCGCACGCGGAAGCCCTGGACGACGAGTTTCGGATTCCAGCCGTCCCAGCCGGTGGCAATGGCGGCGATCTCGACCGGTTGGCCGAGCTCGCCGGGACAGCGTGGCGGTGAGCGTGTCCCGGTACGACTCGACGCGCGGGAAAACGATGAAGCGTACCGCGAGCAGGGCAAGCGCAAACAGCGCGAAACCGGCGACCAGAACGACGCCGGCGATGCGGGCGACGCGGCGGAGCACGATCGGGAACGCGGCGAAGGCGCGTAGAGGGGCGCGCACGGAGGGCATAATGGAGGGGTTCGTCTGCATTGTAGCGGATACCCCTTGCCCTCGCCGGTCATGGCCCCGATGGGCGAACGCGCGACAGGGCGTCGTCCGCCGCCTTTGGCCCTCCGCCCCCCTGTCATCCGATGCCTCCTGCCCCGGACATTGCCACCGCGCTCCTCTATAGCCGCTACGCAACCCACGCGCTCGCCGCCCACCCGGAAGAGCGGGCGTGGCTCGAATCGATGCTCGAGACCGCGATTTCGTGGACAGGCGCGGATCTCGCGGATCGCCGGCGCAGTCGCTGCCGGTGACGCGCCGGCGCTCTCGCGCCGCGTTGCGCGTGCTGCGTCGCCGGGTGCTGATCCAGACGCTCACGCGCGACCTCACGGGCCGCGCCGGACTCACCGAGGTCTGTGCGAACATGACGGCGCTGGCCGAAGCCGCGCTGCGTTCCGCTGTCACGCTGCATCACCACGCGCTCGCCGCCGAACATGGCGAGCCCCGGGACGACCGCGGCGCGGTCCAGGAGCTCGTCGTCATCGGGATGGGCAAGCTGGGCGGCGGCGAACTCAATGTGTCGTCCGACGTCGACCTGATCTTCGTCTATCCCGAGGACGGCGAGACCGACGGCCCGCGCCGGCTCGCCAACCGCGACTTCTTCGACCGGCTGGGACGGCGCGTGATCGGCGCGCTCAACGATGTCACCGCCGACGGCTTCGTGTTCCGCGTGGACATGCGGCTGCGTCCCTACGGCGAGAGCGGCCCGCTGACCGTGCCCTACACGGGACTGGAGCAGTATCTGATCACCCAGGGCCGGGCATGGGAACGCTACGCGTGGCTGAAGGCACGGGCGCTGACCGGAGGCCGGCACGACGAGCTCTATGCCCACATCACGCCGTTCGTGTTTCGCAAGTATCTCGACTTCGATGCCTACGGGGGCCTGCGCGACATCCACCGCCAGATCCGCGAGCAGGGCAAGCGCCGCGATTACGCCCCGAACATCAAACTCGGGCCCGGCGGCATCCGCGAGATCGAATTCATCGTGCAGGCACTGCAGCTCGTCCGCGGCGGACGCGAGGCGGGGCTCCGCGCACGCGGGACGCAGGCGGCGCTCGACGCCATCGCGGCGCGCGGACTCCTGCCCGACGCCGCGATCAGCATGCTGCGGGCGGCGTACGTCTTCCTGCGCAATGTCGAGCACCGGCTGCAATACCGCGATGACCGGCAGACGCAAATTCTTCCTTCCGATCGAGGCGAACGGGATGCGTTGGCCCTGGCCGCCGGCTTCGCGACCGCCGAGGCATTCGATGCGCAGCTCGCGGCCCATCGCGAGGCGGTGACGGCGCAATTCGCCGCGGCGTTCGGTGACGCCGGAGCAACGCCGCGCGACAGTCCCGCCGCGCGCGTCACGGAGGGCGGCGCCGTCGATTTCGATGCGCTGGCCGCGATCTGGCGCGATGACGTCGCCCGCGAGACGGCGCAGGCCACGCTGGGAGCGATGGGCTACGCGGATCCGGCCGGCCTCGTCGCCGATCTCGAGCGGGTTCGGGTCGGCAGCCGTTACGTGCAGCTGCCGGCGCTGTCGCGGCATCGTGTCGACGCGCTCGTACCTCAGCTCCTCGCAGCCGCCACCGCCCGCGTCGACGTCGCCGACGCGCAAACGGTGTTCGGACGGCTGTTCGGATTGCTGGAAACGGTCAGCCGGCGCAGCGCGTATCTCGCGCTGCTGACCGAGCATCCGTCGGTGCTCCCGCGCCTTGCGGAGCTGATGGGCGCGTCGGCATGGGCAGCGGATTACCTGACACGGCACCCGCTGGTGCTGGACGAACTGCTCGACGCGCGCGTACTGCTCGCCGAACCCGACTGGACCGCGTGGCGCGCGGAACTGGCGCGTCTCGTCGCCGAACACGGCGGCGACCCGGAGCGGAAAATGGACGCGCTGCGCCACTTCCAGCATGCACAATCGTTCCGGTTGCTCGCGCAGGACCTTGCCGGATTGCTGACCGTCGAGCGGTTGGCCGATCACCTTTCGGCCCTGGCGGACATCATCATCGCCGCCACGCTGGCCGAGGTGTGGTCGCAGATGCGTCCGCCCGGGAACGCGGCGCCACGATTCGCGGTCATCGGCTACGGCAAGCTGGGCGGCAAGGAGCTTGGCTACGCGTCCGATCTCGATCTCGTGTTCGTTCACGACGATCCGGACAACGCGGCCATCGAACGTTGCGCGCGGCTCGCGCAGCGCCTCATCACCTGGCTCACCAGCACGACCGCCGCCGGAACGCTCTACGACATCGACATGCGCCTGCGCCCCGATGGAGCATCCGGGCTTATCGTTTCATCGCTGGCGGCGTTCCGCAACTACCAGCGGGCGCAGGCATGGACATGGGAACACCAGGCGTTGACGCGCGCACGGTTCGTCGCCGGCGATGCTGCGATCGGTGCCGCGTTCGAAGGCGAACGCGAAGCGATCCTGCGTCTGCCGCGCGACCGGGAGAAGCTGGCGGCCGACGTGATCGAAATGCGCAACCGGATGGCGGTCGGCCATCCGAATCCGGCGCAGCTCTTCGACCTGAAGCACGACGCGGGCGGCATGGTGGATGTCGAATTCGCGGTCCAGTTCCTCGTGCTCGCCCATGCGCGCGATCACGCAATGCTGACCCGCAACTTCGGCAATATCGCCCTGCTGCGAATGGCGGGCGAATTGTCGCTGGTTCCGGCGTCGCTCGCCCTTGCGGCGGCCGACGCCTACCGCGACTACCGGCGCCTGCAACACCAGCTGCGGCTTACGGGCGCGCCGCACGCCCGCGTCGATCCCGAAGCGCAGTCCGATCGGCGCGCGGCGGTCGCGGCGCTATGGACGCACGTGTTCGGCGCTGCGCGCGTCTGGCGCAGCGCGGCGCCCGGAGTCCGATGAACGAACCCGTGAAGTGCGCGCAGAACGTCCGGCACAGGGTTGCGGAGCCTCCGAGGCGGTGCGTCCGGAGCGCGGCGATCGGGTAAGATTGCTGTTTTCGCCGCAGGGAGACCCCGCCATGTCGATGGCAGACCGCGATGGTTGGATCTGGTATGACGGCAAGATGGTGCCGTGGCGCGATGCCACAACCCACGTCCTGACCCACACGCTGCACTACGGAATGGGGGTGTTCGAAGGCGTGCGCGCGTACCGGACTGCCGACGGCCCCGCCATTTTCCGGCTCCACGAGCACACGGACCGGTTGTTCCGGTCGGCGCACATTTTCGGCATGAAGATACCGTTCACCAAGGACGTCATCAACGCCGCCCAGCTCGCGTGCGTCCGCGACAACAAGCTCGACTCGTGCTACATCCGCCCGATCGCGTTCTACGGCTCGCACGCGATGGGCGTGGCCGCGAAGTCCAATCCCGTCGTCGTGGCGATCGCCGCGTGGCCCTGGGGCGCGTACCTTGGCACCGAGGGACTCGAGAAAGGCATCCGCGTCAAGACGTCGTCGTACACCCGCCACCACGTCAACATCACGATGACCGGCGCCAAAGCCTGCGCGAACTACCTCAACTCGATTCTCGCCAATCAGGAAGCCACGCACGACGGCTACGACGAGGCCCTGCTGCTGGACGCCCAGGGTTACGTGTCCGAGGGCTCCGGCGAAAACATATTCATCGTCATCAACGGCGAACTGCACACGCCGGACATCGGCTCCGGCGCGCTCAAGGGCATTACGCGCGACACGGTGATGGTACTGGCGACCGAACTCGGTCTCAAGATCAGCGAGCGCCGAATAGTGCGGGACGAGGTGTACTGTGCCGACGAGGCTTTCTTCACCGGCACCGCCGCCGAAGTGACGCCCATTCGCGAGCTCGACAACCGGATCATCGGCGAGGGACGGCGAGGTCCGATCACGACCAAGCTGCAGGCGCTCTACTTCGACACGGTCAACGGCCGCAATCCATCGAAGAAGGCGTGGCTCGCGCGGACATGACGATGCCGGAAAGCCCGGAGTTGCCCGCCGTCGAAATCCGGCCGCAGGACTTGCCGGTGTTCTGTCCGAACGCGCAGATGCCGCTGTGGTCGACGCATCCGCGTGTTTTCCTCGATGTCGCGGAAACCGGGCAGGCAGCGTGTCCCTACTGCGGCACGCGCTACCGGCTCACCGGGGAGCCGCCCGAAGGGCGGCCACTAGCCGCCGCGGTGGAGTCATATGGCCCGCTGCACGCGCCGACCCTGCCAAACCGGTCGCCATGCCCCGCGGGCACGACAGGGGAACGGCTCGCGGCGTCATGACCGAGCGCATCCTGATCATCGCGCCGTCCTGGGTCGGCGACGCCATTCTGTCCGAGCCCCTGGTCGCACTGGTCCGCGATCCGAACGAGGCGCCCATCGTGGATGTGCTCGCGCCCGCGTGGTGCGCGCCGGTCTACGCGCGTATGCGAGGCATCGGCCGCGTCGTCGAAACCACCACCGGCCACGGCCGTTTCGACTGGAGCGCGCGCAAGGCGCTGGCCAGGGTCCTGTCGCACAACGGTTACACGCGCGCGATCGTGCTGCCGAATTCGTGGAAGTCGGCGCTGGTGCCATGGCTTGCGGGAATTCCGCGGCGCACCGGCTACAAAGGAGAGGCCCGCTGGGGTCTGCTGAACGACCTCCGGCGCCTCGACCGCAAGGCCATGCCGCGCCTCGTCGACCGCTTCGCTGCGCTCGGCGTCAATCCGCACGACCTCGTCCCGATGCCGCCGCGTCCCGTGCTGGTGCCGGACACCGGCAACCGTGCCGCGGCCGTGCTCGCGCTGCGCCTGCGCACCGACCGGAAGGTCGCGATCCTCTGCCCCGGCGCGGAATTCGGGCCTGCCAAGCGCTGGCCGCCCACGCACTTCGCGCAGCTGGCCGCCAGGTTCCTTGCCGACGGAATGCAGGTGTGGCTCGTCGGATCGCCGAACGACAAGCTCGCCGCGGAATCGGTGCTGAAGGCGACCGGCGAATCCGGACGACATTTGCGCGACCTCACCGGCCGGACCGATATCGGCACGGCGATCGACCTGCTGTCGCTAGGCTCGGTCGTCGTCAGCAACGACTCGGGGCTGATGCATGCCGCAGCCGCCCTCGGCGTGCCCATGGTCGCGCTGTTCGGCTCGTCGTCTCCGGTCTACACGCCACCGATGTCCACGAGCGCCCGGATTGCCAAGATCGAAATCGCCTGCAGCCCGTGCTTCAAGCGCGAATGCCCGCTCGGGCACTTCAAGTGCATGCGGGACCTCACCCCACGCTCGGTGTATGATCTGGCGCGCTTGGCGCTGGCTGACGAAGACGCCGAAGCCGGCCACTCCTTGCCGCATTGATTCCGCGTCATCGCCGCAGACCGCCATGGCCAAGGCCCGCACGCCGCCGATCTACACGACCCCCGCCGATGTTGCACTTGCGTTCTATCATGCGTTCGAAACCAAGGATGTCGACGCGATGATGGCGACCTGGGCCGAAGACGAAGACATCGTCTGCGTCCACCCCGGCGGCACGCGGATGGTCGGCTACGACGCGGTACGCACCGGATGGGAGCAGCTCTTTGCCGGCGACACGCGGCTCAACTTCCGCCTCGAGCAGATCGTCGTCATCGAGACCGTGGGTCTCGCCATGCAAAGCGCCGTCGAGCACATTGCGGTCGGCGCCGACGGCAGCTCGCGCGGTGCGGCAATCTGCACCAACGTCTTTCTCCGCACGCCGTCCGGCTGGCGGATGGTGATGCACCACGCGTCCCCGGCGCCGGCGATGCCGGCGATCGAGGCCAAGGGGCCGCTGCACTAGCCGCTGTTCATGCCATGTCCGCGGGCGCGGCCATAGGCGCGCGAAAGCCCTTCAGCCGGTACCCCCCACCGTGAGGCCGTCGATCCGCAGCGTCGGCTGACCGAGGCCCACCGGCACGGTCTGTCCGTCCTTGCCGCAGCTCCCGACGCCGGCGTCCAGTTCCAGGTCGCGGCCGACCATCGACACGCGAGTCAGGGCATCCGGGCCGTTGCCGATCAGCGTCGCGCCTTTGACCGGGTAGGCGAGCTTGCCGTTCTCGATCTTCCACGCTTCCGATGCGGAAAAGACGAACTTGCCGCTGGTGATGTCGACCTGGCCGCCGCTGAAATTGACGGCGTAGAGTCCGTTCTTCACCGAAGCGAGGATCTCCGCGGGGTCGCGGTCCCCGGCGAGCATGATCGTGTTGGTCATCCGCGGCATCGGCAGATAGGCAAACGACTCGCGGCGACCGTTGCCTGTTGGCGCGACACCCATGAGCTTCGCATTCAGCCGGTCCTGCATGTAGCCCTTCAGAATCCCGTCCTCGATCAGTACGGTGCGCTGCGTCAGGTTGCCCTCGTCGTCGATGTTGAGAGAGCCGCGGCGGCGCTCGATGGTGCCGTCGTCGACGACCGTGATGCCTTTCGCGGCGACGCGCTCGCCGATGCGCCCGGAAAATGCGCTCGAGCCCTTGCGATTGAAGTCACCTTCGAGACCGTGTCCGATCGCCTCGTGCAGCAGGATGCCGGGCCAGCCGTGGCCGAGCACGACGGTCATCGTGCCCGCCGGCGCGTCGCGCGCACCGAGGTTCAACACGGCCTGATTGACGGCTTGTGCCGCGTAGTCGTCGAGAACCTCGTCCGTGAAGTAGCCATAATCAATCCGACCGCCGCCTCCGGCATGAGCCTGTTCGCGGCGGCCGTTCTCCTCGACGATGACCGAGAGCGACACGCGCGTGAGGGGCCGCACGTCCGCGGCGACGAGCCCGTCGCTCCGCGCGATCAGGATCGCTTCGTATTCGCCGGCGAGCGACGCGACCACCTGCGTGACGCGCGAGTCGCGCGCGCGGGCCATCCGCTCCAGCCGCTCGAGCAGCGCGACCTTGGCCTCGTCGGGCAACGACAGCACGGGATCCTGCGCCGCATACAGCGCGCGCGCCGCACCTGTGCGGCCGAGCGGCGCGCACGCCGACTGTCCCTGCCGGCTGATCGCGCGCGTGGCGACGGCGGCTTCGTCGAGCGCCAAGCGCGTGATGTCGTCGGAGTAGGCATACGCCTGTTTGTCGCCGTGCACGGCGCGGATTCCCACGCCGCGATCGATGGAAAACGCGCCCGACTTGACGATGCCCTCCTCGAGGCTCCAGCTTTCGGTTCGCGCGTACTGAAAATAGAGGTCGGCGAAATCGACGTCGTGCGTATGTATCGAAGCGAGCACGCTGGACAGGTCCGCGTCGTCGAGCCCGGCGGGATCGAGCAGCAGGCGCCGCGCATCGGCGAGAAGCGCGTCGTTGGCGACGGGAAGCGAAAGGTCGGTCACGTGGATCCTCGGTTGCCGCAACGCGACACCGGCCGCGCCTGCATGGCAAGACGCCTATTGTCGACGGTTCCGCACCGCCGCAGCAAGCACGGATGACCGTCCGGCAAGTAGGGCCTTACCGAACCGCGGTCGCGCCCTGGCCCAGGTAGGTGGCGGCGACCCGCGGATTCGCCGCCAGTTCGCCACTCGGACCCTCGATCGCGAGTTCACCGGTTTCCAGCACGTACCCGTAGTCGGACACCTGCAGCGCGGCGCGCGCATTCTGCTCGACCAGGAGAATCGACACGCCAGTCGCGCGCAGTGCCGAGATGATGCTGAAGATCTCCCGGACAATCAGTGGCGCCAGCCCGAGCGACGGCTCGTCCAGCATCAGAAGCTTCGGCTTGCCCATCAGCGCGCGACCCATGGCGAGCATTTGCCGCTCGCCGCCTGAAAGTGTCCCGGCGAGTTGGTCGCGCCGCTCCGAGAGCCGCGGAAAGCGCTGGAAGACCTCCTTCAGCGTTGCCTTCCATTGGCGGTCGCCGCTGCGCACGCGCTGGAACGCGCCCAGCAGGAGGTTGTCGGCAACGCTCATCGCCGCGAACAGCTCCCGCCGCTCGGGGACGAGGATCAGTCCGCGCGCCACCCGGTGTTCGACCGACAGGGTCGCGGCCGCCTCGTTTAGGTACGTGACGGCACCACGCGCGGGCAGCAGCCCCATGACGGCGGCGAGCAGCGTGGTCTTGCCGGCGCCGTTCGGTCCGATCACGCTGACGATGGTGCCGGGTGGCACCGTCAACGACACGTCGTGTACCGCCTCGACCTTGCCGTAGGCCACATGCAGGTGTCGAACGTCCAGCAGCGCGGTCATAGAGCACCCTTGGCGCTGCGCGCCTTCCCGCCAGGCGGGAGCGAGCCCTCCTTCGGGCGGCCGCGCGGAGGGCTCGTTGGAGCACCCTTGGCGCTGCGCGCCTTCAGCCTAAGCGGGAGCGAGCCCTCCTTCGGGCGGCCGCGCGGAGGGCTCATCGTGGGGACTTGGCGATGCACGCAGGTTGAAATGTCGCCGCCGGTGTTCATATGCCGCCCAGGTACGCCTCGAGCACTCGTGGATCCCGCTGGATCTCGGCCGGCACGCCTTCGGCGAGTTTCTCGCCAAAGTCCATGACGACCAGGCGGTCGGTGAGCCCCATCACGAAATCCATGTCGTGTTCGACAAGCAGTACCGTCATGCCTTCGCTCTTCAGTTGTCGCAGCAGCGTCGCCAGTTCCTGTTTCTCCAGATAGCGCAGACCGGCCGCGGGCTCATCGAGCAGGAGCAGCGCGGGATCGGAAGCCAGCGCTCGCGCGATTTCGACAATCCGCTGCTTGCCGAGCGGCAGGCTGCCGGCCGGCTGATGGACATGCATCGACAAGCCGACGCGCGCGATCGCTCGCGCGGCTTCGGCCCTCGCCCGCGCCTCCTCGGCCCGGTCGAACCGGAAGGCCGCGCGAACGACACCCGCTTCGCCACGCAGGTAGGCCCCGAGCGCGACGTTGTCGAGAACCGTCATTCGCGCGACCAGCTTCACATGCTGGAATGTCCGCCCGATGCCGTGCCTCGCTATTTCGAACGGTCTGCAACCGACGATGGAAGCGCCGCGGAACACGACGTCGCCCGAGGTGAGCGGCAACGCTCCGGAGATCAGGTTGAACATGGTGCTCTTGCCCGCGCCGTTCGGACCGATCAGACCGAGGATTTCGCCGTGCTGGATCGCAAACGACAAATCATTGACAGCGACGAGGCCGCCGAAATGCTTGCGCGCGGACTTGACCTCGAGCAGCGGACCGCCGGCCAGCGCTTTGTCGCGGGCCGGAAGCGGCGGAGCATCGAGTACAGCGCGCGGCGCGCGCGGCGGCAGCCATCGCGCGATCCACGGCCAGACCCCGTCGCGGGCGCGTTGCAGCACCAGCACCATCAGTACGCCGAACACCACGACTTCGAAATTGCCGCTGCGGCCGAGGAGGATCGGCAGCCAATCCTGCAGCAGCTGCTTCGTCAGCGTGATCAGCGTCGCGCCTATCACGGCGCCCCAGACGCTGCCCGCGCCGCCGACGACTGCCATGAACAGGTACTCGATGCCCTGGTTGATTCCGAACGGCGTCGGATTCACGAAGCGCTGCAGATGGGCGTACAGCCACCCGGAAACGCTTGCGAGCAACGCCGCATAGACGAATACGACAATCTTCAGCCGTGCGCCGTCGACGCCGAAAGCCTCGGCCATTTCGATCTGCCCGCGCAATGCGCGGATCGCGCGGCCGGGCCGCGAATCGAGCAGGTTCGCGGTCGCCCACAGAGCGACGATTGCGATGCCCCAGATCAGAAAATAATAGTGGCGCTCATTGCGCAGCTCGGCGCCGAAGATCCCGACGGCGGGCACGCCGGTCAGCCCCGTGTGCCCTCCCAGAAAATCGAGATTGCCGAACAGGAGAGAAAGGCTGATACCCCACGCGATTGTCGCCAGCGGCAGGTAGTGCCCTTTCATGCGCAACGTGATGAAGCCGAGGAACAAGGCCAGCGCCAGCGTCAGCGCCAGTCCGATGGCGAGGTTCAGCCACGGCGAGACCGCGTACTGCGTCGACAGGACCGCCGTCGTGTAGGCGCCGATGCCCACGAAGGCGGCCTGGCCGAACGACGTCTGTCCGGCGACGCCCGTGAGCAGGACGAGGCCCAGCGCGACGAGGCTGTAGAGGCCGATATAGTTGCCCAGCGTTACCCAGAACGGCGGCGCGAGCAGCGGCACGCCGACCAGCACGACGATGAAGCCGGCGTAGCCCCAGGCGCCGAACGGCAGCGAGCGATTGGAACTCACTCCCCATCTTCCTCGTGATGGTGCGTGGCGAGGCTGCGCCACAGGAGCACCGGAATGATCAGCGTGAAGACGATCACCTCCTTGAAGGCGCTCGCCCAGTACGACGAAAAGGCTTCGAGCAGCCCGACCAGCAGCGCGCCGGCCGCCGCGAGCGGATAGCTCGAGAGCCCTCCGATGATCGCACCGACGAAACCCTTCAGGCTGACGAGGAAACCCGAGTCGTAGTAGACAGTCGCTATTGGGCCTATGAGCACGCCCGAAAACGCGCACAGCAGGGCCCCGAGCGTAAACGTCAGCGCGCCGGCGAGGTCCGGCGACACTCCGCACAGGCGCGCACCGACGCGGTTCAGCGCGGTGGCGCGCAACGCCTTTCCGTAAAGGGTGCGGCCAAAGAACACGTACAGCGCACCGATAAGCGCGACGCTGGTCAAGACGACGAAGAGGCTCTGCACGCTGATATTGGCGGCTCCCACCTGGAACGATGCGGAGGAAAACGGCGGGGTCCGCGAGCCCTCGGCGCCGAAGAACCATAGCCCGAGCCCGGTAAGTGCGAAATGCACGGCCACCGACACGATCAACAGCACCAGCACGCTCGCTTCGGCGATGGGCTGGTAGGCGATCCGGTACAGCAACGGACCGAGCGGCGTCACCAGCGCCAGGGTCACGAGAATCTGCGCCCAGAACGGCAGTGACGGCGTGGCGAGCCCCCACGCCAGGGCGGCGATCGCGAACGGGAGTCCGGTCCAGCGCAGAAGCTGCCGTGGAATCCGGCGCGGTTCACCGCGTCGGGCACAGGCATAAGCTTCCATCGCGCCGGCGATGACGGCCATCCCGACGAGCAGGCCGATCGTGCCGGGCGCCTTGCCGAGCTGCATCCCCGCGAGCGTCAACGTACCGTAGGAAACGAATTCGCCCGACGGAATCCAGATCACACGCGTCACGGCGAACACGAGAACGAGAGCGAGCGCCAGCAGCGCATAGACCGCGCCGTTGGTGATGCCGTCCTGCGTGAGCAGCGCGAAGATCGGAAGATCCATGTTGGTCGCCGCAGGATAAGGGCGCCGCCCCCAGTGAAAAGGCCGGCTGCAGCAGGCGCCGCAGCCGGCCTGGCGTCAGTTGCGCGTCACTTCGCCAATACCCACTTGCCGTTGTCGATCCTGATCATCGTACGCGCGCGGTTGTCGAGTCCATTGTGATCCTGCGGGCTCATCGTGAACACGCCGTGCGTCGCGACGACCTCCTTCTCGTTTTCGAGTGCGTCGCGCAGCGCCGCGCGGAACTCCTTCGTGCCGGGCCTGGCCTTCTTCAGCGCCTCCGGGACCGCGTTGGCGAGCAGGATGTACGCATCCCACGCGTGCCCGCCGAACGTCGACCGCGTGTCCTTGCCGTACTTCGCCTCGTATTTGTTGATGTACTCGGCCGCCGACTTCTTGAGCGGATTGGAGTCAGGCAGCTGCTCGAATACCAGCATCGGGCCGATCGGGAGGATCGTGCCATTGCCGTCCTTGCCGACCACGCGCAGGAAGTCGGGATTGGCGATTCCGTGAGTCTGGTAGATCTTGCCCTTGTAGCTCCGCGCGACGAGTTCTTTCTGCGGTGTCGCTCCCGGAGTCCCGGCGGCGCCGATCAGCACCGCATCGGGGTTGGCGGCGACGATCTTCAGGATCTGGCCGGTCACCGACGCGTCGTTGCGATTGTACTTTTCCTCGGCCACGACCTTGATGCCGGCGGTCTGCGCCGAGCGCTTCATTTCCGCGAGCCAGCCGTCGCCGTAGGCATCGGCAAAACCGATGTAGGCCATCGTCTTGACGCCGTTCGCCTTCATGTGGACCGCGATCGCGTCGGCCATCAATGCATCGTTCTGCGGCGTCTTGAAGATCCACTTCGTCCGCGGGTTCGCCGGGTCGACGATTCGCGCGGAAGCCGCCATCGATATCATCGGCGTTTCCGCGTCCGCCGCCACGTCGATCATCGCCAGCGAGTTGGGAGTGATCGTCGAGCCGATGATGACGTCGACCTTGTTCTCGGAAACGAGCTTCTTGGCGTTGGTGACCGCTTTGGTCGTGTCGGAACCGTCATCGAGGATGATCCAGTTGATCTTCTCGCTGCCGATCGACGTCGGTAACAGGTCGAACGTGTTCTTTTCCGGGATGCCCAGCGATGCGGCCGGACCGGTCGCCGACAGCGTAACGCCGACGTTGATGTCGGCATGCGCCGTGGCGACCAGCCCGGCAATGGCGAACGCGGCGGCAAGCACCGGCAGCAGGTTGCGAACGTGCATGGGAATTCCTCCAGAGGCTCGGTAAAACAGCAGGAATGTGCGGTCTTGCGGCATCCGCCGTGGCCGTCTGCGTCCGCGCCGGCGATCCGCGGCGCGTGCGTGCGAAATCGCCGGGATTCTGGCAAACCCACCGTCCCCGGTCAACGCCCGCGCTTGATCTTGGACAAGGAAAGCGCGGACTGCTCCGTTGTCGTGACCATTCCCACGGTCGACACTTCGCGCCGACCGGTTTCGCACGGGGGTACTACTTCTTCACTGCGTCGCGGATCTCGCGCAGCAGCAATACATCTTCGGGCGCAGGCGCGGGCGCGGCGGGCGGCGCCGCTCTTTTCAGTCGATTGATCTGGCGAACCATCAGGAAGATCACAAAAGCCAGGATCGCGAAGTTGATCGCGACGGTGATGAAATTGCCGTACGCGAACAGCGGCACGCCGGCCTTCGTCAGCGCCTCGTAGGTCATCGGACCTGCGTACCCCGCGGGCGGTCCGGCCAGCATCACGAAGAGGTTGGAGAAATCGAAGCCGCCGAGCACCCGGCCGACCAGCGGCATGACGAGGTCCTTCACCAGCGAATCGACGATCTTGCCGAATGCGCCGCCGATGATCACGCCGACCGCCAGATCGACGACGCTGCCCTTGACGGCAAACTCGCGGAATTCACTCATGAACGACATGGCGCTGTCCTCTTCGCAATCGTGCAGGGCCGCGCGAATCCCGGCGGGTAAAGTTCAGACCGCGGCTTCGCCGCTCTCGCCGGTGCGGATGCGCACCACCTGCTCGACCGCGGTAACGAATATCTTGCCGTCGCCGATCTTGCCGGTTCGCGCGGCCTTGACGATCGACTCGATCGCGCGATCCACCAGGCCGTCGGCGACGATCAGCTCGACCTTCACCTTGGGCAGAAAATCGACGACGTACTCGGCGCCCCGATAGAGCTCGGTGTGGCCCTTCTGGCGCCCGAAGCCCTTGACTTCGGCGACCGTAAGGCCGGTAACGCCGATTTCGGACAGTGCTTCACGCACTTCGTCCAATTTGAACGGCTTGACGATCGCTTCGATTTTTTTCATTGGGAATTGCTCGGGGAAGCCTCCGCGGGGCGTGACATAGCTTACACCAGGGGGCGAACGGGTCCTAGCGGACGGCGTCGCCGAAAGCTCACTCGAGCGCAGACGCCACGACCACGGACCTGGCAGATCAGGCCTTGCGTCCCGCAAGCAGCAACCACGTCGCGACAACGGTGTCCGGATTGAGCGAGATGCTTTCGATTTGCTGTTCCACCAGCCACTGCGCGAGATCCGGATGGTCCGAAGGCCCCTGCCCGCAGATGCCGGCATACTTGCCCGCCTTGCGGCAGGCGGCGATCGCCATCGACAGCATCGCCTTCACCGCGTCGTCGCGCTCGTCGAACGTCGCCGCGATGGGGCCGCCGGAATCGCGGTCGACCGCCAGCGTCAGCTGCGTCATGTCGTTGGAGCCGATCGAGAAGCCGTCGAAATGCTCGAGGAAGCGCTCGGCGAGGATCGCATTCGACGGAATTTCGCACATCATGATCACCTTGAGGCCGTTGCGTCCGCGCTCGAGGCCCTGCTCCCGCAAGAGCACGATCACTTGTTGCGCCTCAGCGACCGTGCGCACGAACGGGACCATCAGTTCGACGTTCGTGAACCCCATGGTGTCGCGAACGCGCTTCAGCGCCGCGCATTCCAGCGCGAAGCAGTCGTGGAATTCGGAGGCGATGTAGCGCGACGCGCCGCGAAAGCCGAGCATCGGGTTCTCTTCGTGCGGCTCGTAGCGCTGCCCGCCGACGAGATTCGAGTATTCGTTCGACTTGAAGTCGGACAGCCGGACGATGACCTTCTTCGGCCAGAACGCCGCGGCGATCGTCGCCACGCCTTCGCAAATCTTGCTCACGTAGAACTCGGTCGGGCTCGCGTAGCCCGCGATCCGCTGCCGGATCTCCCGCTGCAGGTCGGCCGGCAGGCGGTCGAGCTCGATGAGCGCCTTCGGGTGGATGCCGACATTGCGATTGATGATGAACTCGAGCCGCGCCAGCCCGACGCCGTGGTTCGGCAGCCTGCGGAACTCGAACGCGAGCTCCGGGTTGCCGACGTTCATCATGATCTTGGTCGGGCATTCGGGCATGCGATCGAGCGCCACTTCGACGATCTCGATCTCGAGGGTTCCAGCATAGACGTGTCCGGTGTCGCCTTCGGCGCAGGACACCGTCACCTCGGTGCCATCCTTCAGCTCCTGCGTCGCGTTGCCGCAGCCGACGACGGCCGGAATGCCCAGCTCCCGCGCGATGATCGCCGCGTGGCAGGTGCGTCCGCCGCGATTGGTGACGATCGCCGCCGCGCGCTTCATCACCGGCTCCCAGTCGGGGTCGGTCATGTCGGCGACCAGCACGTCGCCCGGGCGCACCTTGTCCATCTCCGCGGGAGACTTCACCAGTCGCACAGCGCCCTGACCCACCTTCTGGCCGATCGCCCGGCCGCTCGCGAGCACGGTCGATTTCGATTTCAACCGGTACCGACGCAGCGTCCTGCCATCCTCCCGCGACTTCACCGTTTCCGGCCGCGCTTGCAGAATGTAGAGCCTGCCGTCATGGCCGTCGCGACCCCATTCGATGTCCATCGGACGTCCGTAATGCCGTTCGATGGCGACCGCATAGCGCGCGAGTTCCTCCGCCTCGGCGTCGGTAATCGAAAAGCGATGACGATCGTCTTCGGCGGTGTCGACAGTCACCGTCGACTTGGCCGCCTCCTGCGCCCCGGCGAACACCATCCGGATGGCCTTGCCGCCGACGGTCTTGCGCAGGATCGCCGGGCGCTTCGCGTCGAGGTTGGGCTTGTACACGTAGAACTCGTCCGGATTGACGGCGCCCTGGACGACGGTTTCACCCAAGCCGTAGGACGCGGTGATGAACACGACCTGGTCGAAACCGGATTCGGTGTCCATCGTGAACATCACGCCGGAGGCGCCCTGATCGCTGCGCACCATTCTCTGCACGCCGGCCGACAGCGCGACATGCTCGTGGGCGAAGCCCTGATGGATGCGGTACGCAATCGCCCGGTCGTTGTATAGGCTCGCAAAAACCGCCTTCACCGCGTGAAGAACGTTCTCCCGGCCTCTGATATTGAGAAACGTTTCCTGCTGGCCCGCGAACGAGGCGTCGGGCAGGTCCTCTGCGGTCGCTGAGGAGCGCACAGCCCACGAGGCGTCGGGCGCGGTCCTGGTCAGTTCGGCGTAAGCGTCGGTGATGCCGCGGTCCAGCGCCGGCGGCAGTGGCGCGGCGCTCACCCAGCTGCGAATCTCGGCGCCCGCGGCCGTCAGCGCCGCGATGTCATCGACGTTCAGCCTCGAAAGGCGCGCGGCGATGCGCTTGTCGAGCCCGTCGTGCGCCAGAAATTCGCGAAACGCAGCCGCCGTTGTGGCAAAACCGCCGGGAACGCGAATGCCGGCGGCGGCAAGCTGGCTGATCATTTCGCCGAGCGAGGCGTTCTTTCCTCCCACCTCGTCGATGTCGCTCATCCGCAGGCGGTCGAACGGGACGATCCGTGGCTTATCGCTCATGCCTGTACGCCTTCCCCGTGGCTGTAGAGGCGCTTGGTGCGGCGCGCAAAACAGCGTAGCAATGGCGGGATTTTACCGCGCCTTGCCGGGTCCTTGCGATGGATGTTGCACCGCAAAATAATGAACCCGCCGAGGCGGGTCCGATGCGGTTCGTCAACGCGGGGGGCCTGCCCCGCGGAGGGGGTCAGTAAGCTCCGCTCGCCTTGGGTTCGGCGGTTTCGAGCGCGGGCTCGCCGAAGGCTTCCACTCCGGCCACCGGCTCGCCAACAGCGGCGGGTTCGTCCAGCGTCAGCGGCGCGCCGCCGGCGCGATTGCGGCCCTTTACCGCGCGCCGCAGCGTGCGATAGAGGTCCGGGTGCGATTCCTTGAGATAGCCGATAATTTCGAAGTCGACGCGCTTGACCTGCGACAGATCGATTTGCTCGACATGGACCAGGCGCAGGAGCTCGCGCACCGGCTTGGGCATTTCGCGGCCGCTTTCATAGCGGGAACCGCCGCTTTGGGTGACGCCGATCTGAGTCCAGAACTGTTCCTGGTTCAGGCCCAGGCGGCGCCGAATTTCGCGGGGATTGAGGACGCGGTCGAAGAGCTTCACGGAGTCGATTACCTCATGCTTCACCCGCGAACCGGCGGGTCCGCGCGGCAACGCTATACCAATGGCATATTTTCAACCAAAATGTTCCCCGAATGCAAGCCCCATCTGTCAGACGGGCCAATCCGCCCCTCGGAATGTTGCTAACCCGCCCGTGGCAGCCCGCCCGCCCGGCCGCGAGCCGGGTCAGGCAATTCCCTTGGTTCCGAGGTAGTCCTCGTAGTTGCCGACGAAATGGATGGGCTTGGGTCCGCCCAGCTCGATAACCTGGGTGGCCAGCGCCGAAACGAACTGGCGGTCGTGCGACACGAAGATGAACGTGCCGATGTACTTCTCGAGCGCCAGTTGCAGCGACTCGATCGATTCCATGTCCATGTGGTTGGTCGGCTCGTCCATTACCAGCACGTTCGGGCGAGTCAGCATCAGCTTGCCCCACAGCATGCGGCCCTTTTCGCCGCCGGACAGGACCCGCACGCTCTTGGCGCCGTCGTCGCCCGTGAACAGCAGCCGCCCCAGCGTCGCGCGCACGATCTGCTCGTCGTCGCCCTCCTGCGCCCACTCACGCATCCAGTCGAATGCCGTGGTGTCGGAATCGAAGACCTCCGTCTGGTCCTGCATGTAGTAGCCGATGCGCGCCTTCTCCGCCCACTTCACCTTGCCGACATCCGGCGCGAGCTCGCCCACCAGCGTGCGCAGCAATGTCGTCTTGCCGGCGCCGTTGGGGCCGATGATCGCCAGGCGTTCACCGGCTTCCAGTATCAGGCCGAGGTTGGCAAAGAGCTCCTTGGGCTGGCCCGGCCAGCCCTTCGACAGGTGCTCGATCTCCACGGCGTGCCGATGCAGCTTCTGTTTGGCATCGAGATCGAAGCGTATATACGGATTCTGCCGCGACGACGGCTTGACGTCCTCGACCTTGATTTTCTCGATCTGCCGCGCGCGCGAGGTCGCCTGCCGCGCCTTCGACTTGTTGGCGGAGAAACGGCGGACGAACTCCTGCAGTTCCGCGATGCGCTCCTTCGCCTTCACATTCGCGGACAGCACCTGCGCACGTGCCTGTGTGGACGCGATCATGTAGTCGTCGTAGTTGCCGGGATAGACGCGCAATGTGCCGTAGTCGAGGTCGGCCATGTGCGTGCAAACGCTGTTCAGGAAGTGGCGGTCATGCGAGATGATCACCATCGTGCTCGTGCGCTCGTTCAGCACGCCCTCGAGCCAGCGGATCGAGTTGATGTCGAGGTTGTTGGTGGGCTCGTCGAGCAGCAGGATGTCCGGTTCGGCGAAAAGCGCCTGCGCGAGCAGCACGCGGAGCTTCCAGCCGGGCGCGACGGCGCCCATCGGCCCGTCGTGCAGCTCGATCGCGATGCCCGCGCCCTGCAGCAGTTCGGCCGCGCGCGCCTCGGCCGTGTAGCCGCCGTACTCGGCGAACTTTGCCTCGAGCTCGGCGGCGTGGACATAGTCTTCTTCGGTCGAGTCGGGATTGTCGTAGATCGCGTTCTTTTCCTCCTTCGCCCGCCACATCGCATCGTGACCCATGAGGACGACATCGAGCACGCGCACGTCCTCGTACGCGAACTGATCCTGTTGGAGCTTGCCCAGCCGCTCATTCGGGTCCAGCGCCACGTTGCCCGCCGACGCTTCGAGGTCGCCCCCGAGAATCTTCATCAGCGTCGACTTGCCGCAGCCGTTGGCGCCGATGAGGCCGTAGCGGTTGCCGTCGCCGAACTTGACGGAGATGTTTTCGAACAGGGGCTTGGCCCCGAACTGGATGGCGATGTTGGCGGCAGTGAGCACGGCCTCGGATTCCTGGGATTTGGGCTTGCTGCGCCGCCGCGGCGACGCCGCGTGGAAAACCCGTCATTCTGCTAGCAATCAACGATGTCACAAGCAATTCCGAAGGGCCGAAGAATTGCGGCGGCCAATTCGGCGGATCGTACCCGATTGACGCGAATCCACCGCTCACGGCGCGCATTCTGGTCGTGGGAGGGATGTCTCCTCCAGCGCATTGCGGTCGCGCTTCGCGCAGCGCCTTGCCCGGCATGCCGACGGATTCGGGACCACGACGGAGGGTTCCGCGAAGGCGGCGAAGGATTCACACGCTGCGGTGTCGAGGAATTCGCCGGCGAGGGTACCGCACACGGCTCCGGGAGCGCCTCGGTGCGATACGCGCGCTCCGACGTACGCGGTTCCTCGATGGTATAGACTTTCGTCGACCAGCAGCGGCCGGCCTCAGCCATGCGAATTCGGATACCGCCATTTCTTCCGCCGTACGCGGTGCTATTCCTGGTCGTCGCCTACGCTCTCGGATCGCTGTGGCTGGGCCTGGCCCGGTTTGACGCGATCACGCGGCTTACCGAGTCAGCCGCGCAGAAGGCGGCGACCCTGTACGATCTCCAGGACCTCCTGCATGCCGTCCACTATTTCGAGGCGGCCGGTCGTGGCTTTGCGCTCAGGGCGGACGATTCCTATCTCGAGCCATTCGAGCGCGAGCGTCGCCGCATACCCGATCTGCTGTCGGGCCTGCGTGACAAGGTGCGGGGCGACGAATCGGAAATCGCGCTCATCGAGGACCTCGTTCCGATGATCGCCGATCGCTCATGATCACCGCGTTGGCTCGAGAAGAAGCGCAGCGCACCCGATCAACCGTTTGAAATGACATTTGGCCGGCGCGGCAAGGACAGCTCCGATGGGATACGCAACATCGTTGCGTCGCTCGAGTCGCGGGTGCAGCAGCAGCTTGCCGAGTCCCGGAAGACGTTGATCCAGATTATCGGCGAGGCACGCCGTGACCTGTACATCATGGCGGGTCTTACGCTCCTGCTGGTGATGCTGCTCTTTCTGGCCGTGCGGCGGCTCAGGTTTTTCTTTTCCACCCTCCCAGGTACCGGCGCCGACAAGGTCGTCGCGCTATCGGTAGATCATGCGCCTCACGCTGCGGACGCGCGCGTTGGCACACTGCTGCGCGATGCGATACTGCGAACGCGGCTTGCGATCGATGCTGCCCCCGCCGATGCGGGCGAGCGCAGGCACCTCCTGTCGATGATCGAAGCAATGGAGCAGGCGGTGAGTGCCCACGCGGCCGCTTTCGAAGGCGATGAAGCGCGGCCCGAGGCAAAGACGCTTGCCCGGGCCATCGTGCTGCTCGGTCACGCTTATTCGCGCCCCGATGGCCTGACGATCAAGGCGACCATCGATCAGTCCATCAAGGTGCGCGACGCACAGAGCGCATTCCTGATCTTCCGCGCCGCCGAGTGGGCACTGGAGGCGATCACGCATCGCAAGCGTAGCGGCAGCGTGACCGTCGAACTCACGGCCAATGGCGAGCACGTCCTGCTGCACATCCATGCCCTGACCGACAGCGCGAAGGTGGCGGTCAGGCTGACCCCGAAGGAGAACGGAGACGCCAATGCGCTCCGGCAAGGGTCGCCGCGCGTGCGGGTACCTTCGTCGTCGCGACGGCCCCACCGGATTGTCCGTGACGCTATCCCTCCGGAGCAAGGTGACCCAACGCGCCGCGCCGCGCCCCATGCCCCGCTACGACCTGCACTGCCATTCGACGCGTTCCGACGGCCTTCTCGCGCCCGCTGCGGTCGTCGCGCGTGCCGCGGCGCGCGGCGTGGAAGTTCTCGCGCTGACCGATCACGACGAGGTCTCCGGGCTTTCCGAAGCGCGTAGTGCGGCGGATGCTGCGGGCATCGTGTTCGTCTGCGGGTCCGAACTGTCGGTGACCTGGGAGGAGGTGACGATCCACATCGTCGCGCTCCAGATCGATCCCGACAACGCGACGCTCGCAGCGGGCCTCGAGATCATCCGCGCGGGCCGATCCGGTCGCGCGCGGCGCATCGGCGACGCGCTCGCCGCCGCCGGCATCGCCGGAGCGTACGACGGCGCGATGAAATACGTGACCAGCGAGCGGCTCGTGTCGCGGACGCACTTCGCGCGCTACCTTGTCGAAGCCGGCCACGCGACCGACGTGAAAGACGTGTTCAAGCGCTACCTCGTGACGGGCAAGCCGGGTTATGTCCCGCACGCGTGGGCGACGCTGTCGCAGGCCGTCGACTGGATCCATGCCGCAGGCGGGCAGGCCGTGATCGCGCATCCCGGCCGGTACAAGGTCGATCATCGCGGCATGAGGCGGCTGCTGGGCGAATTCCGGGACGCCGGCGGCGACGCGATCGAAGTGCTGTCGTCGTCGCACGCGCCCTCGCAATACACGGAGTTCGCGGGACTGGCCCGTGCATTCGGGCTGCTCGCCTCCTGCGGCTCGGACTTTCACGGCCCCGGCGAGAGCTGGATGGACCTGGGCGACTTGCCGGCGATGCCGGCAGGCGTGGCGACCGTCTGGAAGGATTGGTAGCGCTATCAGGAGTGGATGCGGCGGATCGAGCGCGACGCGCGATATTTCGCCCCGCGTCGCGCAATCTCGATTCGATCGCCTGAGCATTCGATGCCCAATCGCCGCACTGTCTTCTTCATCTCGGACCGCACCGGCATCACGGCGGAGATGCTCGGCAACAGCCTGCTCTCGCAGTTCGAGGATTTCCAGTTCCAGCGGCTGACCGTACCCTTCGTCGACACGCTGGAAAAGATCGAAGCCGCGATCCGGCAGATCAACGACACCGCGGCACGCGAGGATCGGCCGCCAATCGTGTTCAGTTCGATTGTCGACGAGTCGATGAGCGCAGTCGTCCGGCGCGATGCGAAGGCGCTCACGCTCGACCTCTTCCAGATCTTCATCGCGCCACTCGAGGCCGAACTGAAGGCCAAGAGCTCGCATGCGGCGGGACGCTCGCACGGCATCGCCAACAGCCACGAGTATTTCGCGCGGATGGAGGCGATCAATTTCACCCAGTCGCACGACGACGGTGCGGCGACGCGCGACCTCGCCAAGGCGCAGGTGATCCTGGTCGGCGTCTCGCGCTGCGGGAAGACGCCGACTTCACTCTATCTTGCGCTGCAATTCGGCATCCGCGCGGCCAACTTTCCCCTGACCCCCGACGACTTCGCCGACCGCAAGCTGCCTGCGTCGTTGCTCCCGTTCCGCGACCGGTTGTTCGGCCTCACGATCAACCCCGAACGCCTGCAGAAGATCCGCGAGGAGCGCCGTCCCGGAAGCAAGTACGCGGCGCTCGAGAATTGCCGCTACGAAGTGCGCGAGTGCGAGCATCTGATGGAGCGCGAGGGCATACTCATGCTCGACACGACCGCGAAATCGATCGAGGAGATCGCGACGACGATCGTGCATCGCGCGAAATTGCAGCGGCACGCCTACTGAGGGCAGCGCAATGAAACTTTGGAACCGGCGTGACACGGTAATGGCACTGCTCGCATTCGGCGCGGCTCCGCTGGTCGCCCGCGCCCAGCAGCAAGGCAGAATCTGGCGCGTCGGCTTCCTGGCGCCGCGTCGTCGCCCGGACTCCATCGACACTGACTTCATCGGCGCCTTTCCGCGGGGAATGCGCGAACTCGGCTACATCGAGGGCCGGAATCTGGTGATCGAGTGGCGCTTTGCCGACGGCAAATCCGAGCTCCTCGCCGACTTGGCGGCGGAATTGGTGCGGCTCAAGGTGGACGCGATCGTTTCCGGGTCATCGCAAGCCATCAGTGCGCTTCAGAAGGCCACGACGACGATTCCCATCGTCATGGCATCCTCCGGCGACCCGATCGGTAGCGGCTTTGTCGGAAGCCTGGCGCGGCCCGGAGGGAACATCACCGGGCTCTCGAACCTCACCAGCGACATCGGCACCAAGCAGTTGGAATTGCTGCTCGGCATGGTGCCCAGGCTCTCCCGTGTGGCCGTTCTGGTGAATCCTGTCAATCCGTCGCTCGCCACATTTCTGAAGAACGTCCGGTCCGCAGCGCAAGGCGTCGGCGTGAAGGTCCTGTCGGTGGAAGCACAGACTGCGCAGGAGATCGAAAATGCATTCCTCGCGATGACCCAGGACAATGCCCGGGCGGTTATCGTGGCGACCGATAGTATGTTCATCCAGCATTACCGCAGGATCGCAGAACTGGCGGCGGAGAACCGCTTGCCCTCCGTGTCACAACTTCGCGAATATGTAGAGGCCGGCGGTCTGGTGAGCTACGGGCCGAATCTCGCCGAGCAGTTCCGGCGCGCGGCAACCTACGTGGACAAGATCTTCAAGGGCGCCAAGCCGGGTGACCTGCCGGTGGAACAATCCACGACGTTCGAATTGCTCATCAACGCCAGGACCGCCAAGGCGCTGGCCATCACGATCTCGCCCGGGCTGCTGCTGCGCGCCGACCGGGTAATCGAATGAAGAGATGAGTCAGGCTCGACGCAGGCGGTTTCTGATCACCGCGGGCGCGCTCGTGGCGGCACCGCTTCGGGTGTTCGGGCAGCAACCGGCTGCGACCATGCCGCGGATCGGATTCCTGGGCGTCGCGACGCCCGCGGCATGGGGCCCCCGCCTCGACGCGTTCCGGGCGGGATTGCGCGACCTGGGTTATGTCGAGGGCAAGAACATCGCGATCGAGTTTCGCTTTGCGGAGGGTCAATACGACCGTCTTCCCGAACTTGCCAACGAGCTCGTTCGGCTGAATGTCAATGTGTTGGTGACGCACTCCGCCGTCGGGGCCCTCGCAGCGAAACAAGCGACCGCGACGAATCCGATCCCCGTCGTCATCACCAACGTCGGCGATGCCGTGGGCAGCGGCATCGTCGCGAGCCTCGCGCGGCCGGGTGGAAACATCACCGGCGATACGTTCTTCGCCCCCGAGCTCGCGGCGAAGCGGCTCGAATTGCTGATGGAAGCAATGCCCCATACCCGCCGGATCGCTGTGCTTGCGAACCCGGACAGCCCGGGAACCGCGCCGCAACTTCAAGCCATGGAGATCACGGCCAAGGCGCTGGACGTGGCATTGGTCCGGTTCGATGTGCGTGGTCCCGCGGACTTGGACGGCGCATTCGCCGCGATGACCGAGAAGAAGGTCGACGCCGTCTCGGTGAACGAGGGGGACCCGAAGATCATCGCGAGCGTCAAGAGCGTCGCGGAACATGCGGCCAGGCGACGCCTCTCTTCGATCGGCTTCATCGAATATGTGGACGCAGGAGGACTCTTCGGCTATGGCGTGAACTTTCTCGCGCTCTACCGCCGCGCTCCTGTTTTCGTCGACAAGATTCTCAAAGGGGCCAAGCCTGCCGACATTCCGGTCGAGCGACCGACGACATTCGAGTTCGCGATCAACATGAAGACGGCCAAGGCGCTCCGTCTTGCCGTTCCATCCGCGATCCGGATGCGCGCCGACCGAGTGATTGAATGAGGCAGTCGAAGGTGCCAAGGCCGCGGGCCGGCGTACAGGCGATATCCGAAGCCAGGATCTCGCCACCGGGCGCCAATGCACTGATCAAGACAGGATTTCTGCGGGGTCCAATCCGTAGAACCGAACCGCATTGCCGCCCCTGATCGCAGTGCGATCCGCGTCGCCCAATCCGCATAGCAGCGCATCGGTTGCGGCGACCCAGCGCGAATAGCCGCCGCCCAGATCCACCACCGGCCAGTCGCTTCCCCACAGCAGGCGCTCCGGGCCGAAGCACTTCAGCAGATGCTCGACGTAGGGCCGGAGTGTGGCGACCGACCATTCTTTGCGCGCCTCGGTGACGAGTCCGGAGAGCTTGCAATGCACGTGCGGGTGTCTGCCCAGTGCGCGCATCAGGTCGCCCCACGGTTGCCACCCGCCTGCCGCGATCGGCGGCTTCGCGCCGTGATCGATGACGAGCGGGAGTTCCGGATGGCGCTCGATCATCCGCAACAACGCCGGTAGTTGGGGAGGCCTGACCAGCGCGTCGAAGCGCAGGCCCAGGCGCGGCAATGCCGACAGCGTGTTTCCGACATCGGGCCGGAGAATCCATTCCGGGTCCGGGAGATCGTGCAGCATCGGGCGGATCGATTTCAGCAGCGGATCGCGCGCCAGCCGGGTAAGCACGTCAATAGCGTCCGGCGCCGCGAGATCAGCCCAGCCGACGACACCGCGGACGACGCCGTCGCTCGCATGCGCCGCTTGCAGCAGGAACTCGGTTTCGGCGACCGTGGGCGCCGCCTGGACCAATACGGTTGCCTTGACACCCGCGCGCGCCCTCAGCGGCTCCAGATCGGCGAGCGTGAAATCGCGGTAGATCGCGGCCAGGTTCGGCGTCAGCCAGCCGTAGTCGCCGCGCGCGAGTCTGCCACACGTGATGGTGCGCGTCGACGCGCGGCATGGAATCGTCCGCCATCGGTCAGGTCGCGTCGGGCAACGGAGCATCGGGTGCGAACGAGTCCCGCCGCACGCAAGTCGCGCCAGAACGCGTCGGGAATCGGCTGGGCGGCCAGCGCGAGGTTTTCGTCGAGCTCGGCAATGCTGCGCGCGCCGGACAGAACGCAGGCGACCGCCGGATGCGCGCGCGGAAACTGCAGCGCGGCTGCTTTCAGCGGCACGCCGTGGGCGGCGCAAACATCCTCGATCGCCGTCGCGCGAGCCACGATCTCGGAGGAGGCCGGCGCATAGTCGAAATACAGCGTGCGCGCGCCGGCACTGCGCGTGCCGGTGGCCAGAATGCCGGAGTTGAACGGTCCCCCGATCACGACCCTGACGTCGCGCCGGGCGCACAACGGCAACAGCACGGGCAGCGCCGTCTGGTCGAGCAGCGTGTAGCGGCCCGCGAGCAGCAGCACGTCGAGGTCCGCGTGCGCGAGCGCATCGACGCAGACCTGCCAGTCGTTGACGCCGAGGCCGAAGCCCGCGATCGCGCCTTCGGCCTTGAGCCGCGCCAGCGCCGGAACCGCGCCCTTCATCGCCTCGCGAAATCGCTGCGGCTGCGCGTCGCCATGCGCGTCGCGCGCGACGTCGTGGATGAACACGAGATCGAGGCGCGCCTGCCCGAGGCGCTGCAGACTGTCCTCGATCGAGCGCAGCGTGCCGTCGTACGAGTAGTCCCAATGCTGGACGAACGGAAGGACCTCGACGAAGCCGTGCTGGTCGCGCGGCGCACCGGTTGCGGCCGTGAGGATGCGCCCGACCTTGCTCGACAGCACGAACTCGTCGCGAGGGACGCCGCGCAATGCGGCACCGAAGCGGTGCTCCGACAGGCCGTGGCCATAATGCGGGGCCGTGTCGAAATAGCGGATGCCACGGGCATAGGCATGCCGGACAAGCGCGACAGCGGCATCGTCGGCCACCGCAGCAAAAAGGTTGCCCAGTGGCGCGCCGCCAATCCCCAGCGGGCTCGCGGCGAGCCGCTGCGCCCAGGATTGGTCCGCCCTCACCTGGGCGTACTCACCAGGATCACGGGTACTCCGCTCGGTTGCCCACTGACATGTCAGTGGCTATACTACCGAAAGCCGCGAGAATGCGTAAGGCGCCGCGCGCCACGTCCAACGCACGACCCAGGGAGGAGATCATGTTCGTCACGCGTCGTTCGCCGTGGTCGTCGTGACGAACCTGATGATCGGCATCCTGACGCCGCCCTTCGGCGTGGCGCTGTTCACGGTCGCCAAGGTCGCCAACATTCCGTTTGCCGTCCTGGCGCGCGCCATCCTGCCGTTCATCCCGCCGTTGCTGATCGTGCAGGCGATCGTTACCTACTGGCCCGCGCTGGTCATGTATCTGCCGAGGCTCGTCTATGGCTAGCGCGGCGCGCCGTTCTCCCCAGGCCCGCGCGCCGCGCGAGCCGCGCCGGCTGCGCTGGCAGGCGTACGACCTGTTCCAGCAGCAGCTACTCGCCTCGCGGATCCGGCCCGGCCAGATCGTGTCGCAGCGCGAGCTCGTGGCGCTCACCGGGCTGCCATTGGGCGCGATCCGCGAGGTCATCCCACGCCTCGAGGCAGAGGGCCTGCTGCGCACCGTGCCGCAACGCGGGCTGCAGATCGCCACCGTCGACGCGCGGCTGGTGCGCAATGCATTTCAATTGCGTCTCGCGCTCGAGAAGGAGGCTGCCGCGCAATTCGCGGTTTCCGCCACGGACGCGCAACTCGACACGCTGGAGGCCGCGCACCGCAGCATCGTCAAGCGCGCGCAGCGCGGCGCGACGCCGGCATTGCTGGAAGCCGCGCAGGCGCTCGACTGGGGCCTGCACGACACGATGATCGATGCGCTAGGCAACGAGATCATCTCGGCCATCTATCGCGTGAACAGCCTGCGCATCCGGCTTATCCGGCTCGACCGCGTCATGCTCGATGCGCAGGCGCTGGCGCCGGCCATGGCGGAGCATCTCGCGCTGATCGCGGCGCTGCGCACCCGCGATCCGCGCCGGGCCGCAGCCACAGTGGAACTGCACCTCGACCATGCGCGGAATCGCGCATTGGGCATCTGACGAAAGGACGACGATGGACCCTACCCACCCGGTTCGCGGCCTGTGGTGCGCGACGTTGACCCCGCTCGATCGCGTCGGCGGCGTCGATCACGGACGCCTCGTCAATCATGCGCGCGCGTTGCTGGCGCAGGGCGTCGATGGCATCGCGCCGTTCGGAACCACCGGCGAAGGCCAGTCGTTCTCGATGGCGGAGCGCCAGGCGGGGCTCGAGGCATTGCTCGCAGCGGGCATTCCCGCCGGCCGCGTGGTCGCAGCCACGGGCAGCGCAGCGCTGACCGAGACCATCGCGCTCACGCGACACGGCGCGCAGTCCGGTTGCGCTGCCTGCCTCGTGCTGCCGCCGTTCTTCTTCAAGGACGTCTCCGACGACGGATTGTTCGCGTGGTACGCGCGGGTGATCGAGGCGGTGGCAAGTCCCCGATTGCGCGTTCTCCTCTACCACATACCCCAGGTGACGGGCGTGCCGATCTCCGTAAGCCTGGTGGCACGGCTGGCCGAGGCTTTTCCCGGCGTCATCGCCGGCGTCAAGGACAGTGCGGGCGATTGGGCGAACACGTCGGCGCTGCTCGAACGCGTGCCGCAACTCGCCATCCTCGTCGGGCACGAGCCGCACCTGCCGCGCCTGTTGCGTGCCGGCGGCGCCGGGACGATCTGCGGCGTGGCCAACGTCTATCCGGCGCTGGTGCGCGCGCTGTTCTCCCCCAATGTGACCGCCGGCGACGAGGAACGGATCGCCACGTTCATCGACATTGCCTTCCGCCAGCCGTTTCTGCCCGCGTTCAAGAGCATCGTGGCGGCGCAGACTGGCGATCCGAGATGGCAGGCCGTGCGCGCGCCGCAGATCGCCCTCGAGGACAGCGTGCGCCGGTCGTTCCTGGCAGCGTTGGACGCCGCCGGCTTGCCGCCCACTCCGAGCGCTGCTCGCCATCCATGACCGAAAGGACGCCGTGATGCCCGCCGATACCCTCACCCCCGCCGAACTCGACGCACTCGCGGCATTCGATACGCCGACCATCTGCAACGCGCTGGAGCGACTGGCGTTGGAGACGCGGGGCCACGGTTATACGACACTGCCCTTCGTGTGCGGATTCCCGCAGCAAAAACCCATCGTCGGGTACGCCCGGACGGCGACGATCCGCTCGGCGCATCCGCTGGGACTTTCTGCCGCAGCGCTCTCCTCGCTGCGGGACGACTATTACCGCTACGTCGAAGCCGGAGCCAGGCCGTCGATCGTCGTCATCCAGGACCTCGACGTTCCCGCGGGTTGCGGCGCCTTCTGGGGCGAGGTGCACTCGGCGATCCACGTCGGACTGGGCGCGCGCGGGGTCATCACCAACGGCTCGGTGCGCGACCTCGACCAGTGGGCGCCGGGCTTCCAGTTCCTGGCCGGCAGCGTCGCGCCGTCGCACGCCTACGCGACGGCTGTCGGCTTCGGCGAGGAGGTGCACGTATTCGGACTGCGCGTGCGGCCGGGGGACCTGATCCACGCCGACCGCCACGGCGCCGTGGTGGTCCCGCCATCGCTGGTCGGGGCGATCCCGGACGCCGCGCGGGAGGTCGCGGCACGGGAGGCGCGCATCCTTGCCGTGGCGCGCGGTTCCGCTTGCACTGCCGAGAAGCTGATCGACGTCTTCGGAAAGCTCGATCAAGTCCACTAGAGTCCGACATTGCCGGCTCCTGCCGTATGATTTCAAACACGCTTCCATTCGTTCACCCCGCGCGGACAACTCGCGCGGTACCATAGGCAAGCAATCTCAGAGGAGGAAACCATGGCTGATCAAGATCGTTTCGGAGGTCCGGAAAACCAACGCCGCCGACTGTTGCAGGCCGGGCTCGGCGCCGCAGCGCTGGGGGCGATCCCGGGCGCCGGCCAGCTGGCCGCGCATGCGCAGGGCGCCTTCGACTGGAAGAAGTTCAAGGGCGAGAAGATCGAAGTGTTTCTGGTCAAGAGCCCGCGCGGCGACCTGCTCACGAAATACCACAAGGAGTTCGAGGATCTGACCGGAATCGTCGTCGGGTCCGAGATGATCCCCGAGCAGCAGCAGCGGCAGAAGGCCGTCATCGAGTTCAACTCGGGCAACACGAGTTTCGACGTGATCGCGATTTCGTATCACGTGCAGAAGCGATTGTTCGGCAAGAACAAGTGGATGGTGGATGTCCGGCCGCTGATGGCCGACAAGACGCTGGTCGACCCGAACCTCGATTTCGCCGATTTCGCCAAGGGCGGCCTCAACTACGCGACGCAGGCCGACGGCCGCATCGACAGCCTGCCGCTCAACCTCGATCCGTGGGTCGTCTATTACAACAAGGAACTGTTCGACGCCAAGGGCATCGCGTACCCGAAAACGTT
This sequence comes from uncultured beta proteobacterium, assembly GCA_963726775.1. Taxonomy (GTDB): domain Bacteria; phylum Pseudomonadota; class Gammaproteobacteria; order Burkholderiales; family Casimicrobiaceae; genus CAIWHR01. The sequence continues at coordinate 195,007 of CAVSDL010000009.1, read as the reverse complement.
CGCCGAGATGATCGACGCGGCAGCGCGCTTGAACGATCCGGCGAAGGGCGTGTCGGGGTTCGTCGCGCGCGGGCTCAAGAACGCCAACGTCCCGGTGTGGTCGAGCTTCCTGCTGGGCTACGGCGGGACGTTCATCGACGCCAACGGCAGGCTGACCACCGACACCGCCGAGGCCATCGACGCGGCGAAGATGTACCAGACGCTGCTCGCCAAGTACGGTCCGCAAGGCGTTGCCGGCTTCAACTGGAACGAGGCGCAGAGCCTGTTCCTGCAGGGCAAGACCGCGATGTGGCTCGACGGCATCGGCTTCGCGCAGCCGCTCGAGGATCCGACCAAGTCGCGCATCGTCGGCAAGGTCGGCTATGGCGTGATGCCGGCCGGTCCGAAACAGCAGGCTTCCGCGCTGTTCGGCGACGGCGAAGGCATTTCGACGTTCAGCAAGAAGCAGGGACCGTCGTGGTTCTACCTGCAATGGGCGTCGAACAAGGCCAACCAGACGCGCGTGCTGCAGGCCGCCGCCGGCGCGCCGGTGCGCAATTCGGCCTACGCCGCCGCGCAGTCGTCGGCCGATTTCAAGGCGCCCAAGCAATGGGTCGAGTGCATGCTGACGTCGGCGCGGATCGCGCAGCCGGGATTGCCGGTGATCGCACCGGTCACCGAGTTCCGCGACGTTTTCGGCGTGGCGCTGACCAACATGATCAACGGCGCGGACCCCGCCGCCGAGATGAAGAAAGCCACCGCCGAGTTCCAGCCGGTCCTCGACAAGAGCGAAAAGGCCTGAGCCACCTGGCGCGACAGCGCACGGTCCGCCTCCGGCACGCCGGAGCGGACCGGCGCACGCGCTGACCTCCGATGCCGACCGTTGCAACGCCTCCGGTGCCGCGCGCGGGCTTTCTCGCGCGCCGCCGCCGCAGCTACTACTTCTTCATTGCGCCGGCGCTTGTCGTCGTCGGCGCCGTGATCATTTTCCCGTGGCTGTTCACGTTCTGGATGAGCGCGTTCGACTGGACGATCGGGTCGACCGCGCATTTCGTCGGCTTCGGCAACTACGAAAAACTCGCCGGCAACCAGCGCTTTCTCGAATCGATCGTCCATACCTTCTATTTCACGGCGCTCGCCGTGATTGCGCCGCTCGTGCTCGGCACCGCGGCCGCCATGATCTTTCACCGCGAATTCCCGTTCCGCGGGATTCTGCGCGGCGTGTTCATCATGCCGATGATGGCCACGCCGGTGGCCGTGGCACTGGTATGGACGATGATGTTCCATCCGCAGCAGGGCGTGCTCAACTACCTGCTGTCGCTAGTCGGCCTGCCGCCGTCGCTGTGGGTGTATTCGCCGACGCTCGTCATTCCGAGCCTCGTCATGGTCGAGGTGTGGCACTGGACGCCGTTGGTGATGCTGATCGTGCTGGGCGGACTTGCCGCATTGCCGACGGAGCCCTACGAATCGGCGCGGCTGGACGGGGCATCGGAGTGGCAGCTCTTCCGCTACATCACGCTGCCGCTGGTGGCGCCCTTTCTCGTCGTCGCCGCGGTCATCCGCACCATCGACGCGCTGAAGACCTTCGACACGATCTACGTGATCACCGGCGGCGGCCCCGGCACCGCGTCCGAGACGATCAACCTGTATCTTTACCTGCAGGCGTTCGCGTTCTACAACATCGGCACGGCCTCCGCCGTCGTCGTCGTTTTCTTCGTCATCGTGCTGGCGCTGGCCCTGTTGCTGCTGCACGTGCGGGAAAAGACCAAGTGGAGCTGACCGCGTGAAGGCCGCTTTCACCCGTGCCTATGGTCGGCGCTGGCTGCGCCGGGCCGGATTCTGGCTGTCGGTGGTGGTCATCGTGTCGCCGGCCATCCTGGTTTTCCTGTGGATGCTCTCGCTGTCGCTCAAGAACGAGATCGACAACCTCGCCTATCCGCCCGTGTTCATCCCGAGCCCGCCGACCTTTGCCAATTTCCTCAGCGTCTTCGAACAGAACTCGATCGGTCGCTACCTGTGGAACAGCATCGTCGTTTCGGGCGGCGCCACGCTGGCGGCGTTGCTGATCGGCGTCCCGGCCGGCTTCGGCATCGCCCGCGCCGGCGCGCGGCGCCTGACCGTGTTGATCCTGATCGCGCGGATGACGCCGGCGCTGTCCTATCTCATCCCGCTGTTCGCCGTATTCCAGGTTCTGCACCTCAACAACACGCTGACCGCGCTCGTCATCACCCATCTGGTCATTACCGTCCCGATCATCGTCTACATCATGGCGGGCTATTTCGAGACGCTGCCGAAGGAGCTCGAGGAGGCGGCGCTGATCGACGGCGGCAGCGTATGGTCGACGTTCCGGTATGTCGCGCTGCCGCTCGCGCGGCCAGGCATCGTGGTCGGCGCCATCCTGGCCTTCATCTTCTCGTGGAACAACTTCGTCTTCGGCGCCGTGCTGGCCGGCCGCGAGACGCGGACGCTGCCCGTCGCCGTCTACAACGTGCTGACGTTCGAGCAGCTCGCATGGGGCCCGCTTGCGGCCGCCGCCATCATCGTCACGCTGCCCGTGCTGCTGCTCACGATCGTGATCCAGAAGGAGATCGTGGTCGGCCTTTCGCACGGCGGCGTCAAGGGCGGGTGAGCGGCGCGATCCGCATAGATGCCACGAATCGAACACCGGAGAACTCAGCATGTTGATCGGGATCCATCCGCTGCTCACCGCCGACCTCCTGCGCGCGCTTCGCGCCATGGGACACGGCGACGAAGTTGCCATCGTCGACGCCAATTTTCCGGCGGCGAGCCTCGGGCCGCCGTCGATCGAGCTGCCAGGCGTGTCATCGCCAGAGATGCTGCAGGTGATCCTCGGCGTATTTCCCGTCGACACGCGCGCCAAACCGGTCGCTTTCACGATGGAGGTGACCGGCAATCCCGGCGCGATGCCCGAGCCCGTTGCCGATTTCGCGGCCGTGTTCACCGAATGCGGGCTTGCCGACTGCGAAATCGGGCACCTGGGGCGGCAGGCGTTCTACGATCGCGCGCGGCAGGCATTCGCGATCGTGAGGACCGGCGACTTGCGGCCGTACGGCAACATCCTGCTGGTCAAGGGCGTGATCAATAGCGGCGACACAGAGCAGCGCCGGGCCGGGTAACGCGGAATCGAGCGGTGATCGTCGTCTTCGGTTCGATCAACGTCGACCTCGTCGCCCGGGTGACGCGATTTCCCCGCCCCGGAGAGACGCTGACCGGCGAGACGTTTGCGGTGCTGCCGGGCGGCAAGGGCGCAAACCAGGCATTGGCGGCGCGCCGCGCGGGCGCCGTCGTTGCCATGGTGGGTGCCGTCGGACCCGACGCATTCGCCGAGACAGCGCTTGCCACCCTGGTCGCGGCGGGCGTCGACGTGTCGCGCGTCCGGCGCACCGACGGCGCAACGGGAGTGGCGTTGATCCAGGTCGATGCGCTTGGTGAGAACTGCATCACCGTCGTTCCCGGTGCGAATGCCGACGTCGATCCGACCGCTGTCCCGGACGCGATGCTCGGACCCGATACAACGTTGGTCATGCAGCTCGAATTGCCATTGTTGGCGGTGCGTGCGCTGACGCTGCGCGCGCGCGCCCGGCACGCGCGAATCGTCCTCAATGCCGCGCCCGCGCGATCCCTCCCCAAGGAGGTGCTGGGCGCGCTCGACGTGCTGGTCGTCAACGAAGTCGAAGCCGCCGCAGTCGCGGCGGGGACCGATGTCGACACGATGGCCGAGTCATTCGCCTCCGCAATCCACCGCCGCTACGGTTGTGCGGCGGTTGTCACGCTGGGCGCGCAGGGCGCCCTCGCCGTTGCCGACGGACAAGTGCTGCGCCTCCCCGCCCCGGCGGTTCGCGTCGTCGACACCACGGGTGCCGGCGATGCGTTCACCGGCGCGCTTGCCGCGGCGCTCGACCGCAAGTCGGCGTGGCCGCGGGCGCTGGCCGAAGGCGTGGCGGCAGGCTCGCTGGCGTGCGCCGCTGGCGGCGCGCAGGCCGCGCTGCCGTCGGCGGCCGCGATCCGTGAACTCGCCGCCGCGGTAGAATCGAGCCTCGTTTCCCGACCACTTGGACTGAACCACCATGCGCTCCCACTTCCTTTGCAAGCTGCTCCCGATCGCCATTGCATTCGCGTGCATGCTTCCTCTGTCAGCGCGCGCAACCGACTACACCGACATCTGGTGGTCCGGACCCGCCGAGGACGGCTGGGGTGTGAACTTCGTGCAAAGCGAGGATTTCATCTTTGCCACGTTCTTCGTCTACGGCCCGGCCCCGGGAACGCAACCCATCTGGTACGCCGGCAACCTGAACCCGCAATGCGAGCGGCGCGTTCAGTGGCGGCCTGTACCAGACTACGGGCACCGGATTCGGCGTTCCCTGGGATTCGGCGCAGCACTCGGTTGCCTCCGTTGGCATCGCGACCTTCACCCCGTCGTCGACGACCACCGGAACGCTTGCCTACAACGTCAACTCGACGAACGTGACCAAGCAGATCCAGCGGCAGACGCTGACCACGATCCTGCTGGGTGGCGCCTATGTCGGAACCAGCGTGGTCGCGATAACGGGCTGCACGAACAGCGCGAGCAACGGCACGCGGACCTACATTTTCGATCCGCAGGTGACGCAGACGGTCACCGGCCAGCTGCAATTCGACTTCCAGTTCGGCCCCACCGAATCGTGCACGATGGCCGGCACCGTGGCGCAGGAAGGACAGCTCTTCAGAGTGCCCAGCGCCCGTTACACGTGCCCCGCGAGCTTGCTCGACACGACGTCGACGCTCTACGAAATCAAGGCAACGGCGATCGGCATCGAGGGTCGCTGGCAGGCATTTACCGGCGGCGGGTGCCAGGAGGATGGCCGCTTCGCCGCGGTGTTGCAATAGGAGCCCGTCATTCCCGCGCTGCCTCGCGCTGCCGCACGCACTCGAACAGACACACCGCCGCCGCCGCCGCGGCATTGAGCGATTCCATGCCGCCCGGCATGGGAATCGTCACGTGCCGCGTCGCCGCGGCGGCGAGCGCCGGCGATACACCCGATCCTTCGTTGCCAATGATGACGGCCACCCTGCCAGCCAGCGGCGCGGCGTAAAGGCCCGCGCCGCCGGCCGTGACGGTCGCGACCACTTCTCCGCCCGTCGCGCGATACGCTGCCGCCCATGCCCGCAGGTCCACGTCCTCGTGGATTTCGACGTGGAAGTGCGCGCCCTGCCCGGCGCGCAGCACCTTGGGCGACCATGCGAACGCGCAGTTTTTCGAAAGCAGCACCTGCCCGACCCCCGCCGCGGCCGCAGTGCGCAGCATCGATCCGACATTCCCCGGGTCCTGCACGTCCTCGAGCAGCAGGCAGAAATCCGCCGCCAACGTCGACGCTGGCGCCAGCGCGGGCACGACGGCGAGCACGCCGACGCCGGCCGGCAGCACCGCGAGTTCGCCAAGGAGCTTCGCCGGGACGACCAGCGTGCGATCGGGGTGCCGCTCGGCCAGCAAGCGCACCGCCGGCCGCCGAAGAGCGTCGTCGGTGACGATCAGCGCATCGGGCGCGCCGTAGCGATCCGAATAGACGCGTGCCAGGTGTTCCCCCTCGAGCACGCACTTGCCGGCCTTGCGCCGGTCGCGCGCCGACGCAATCAGGCGCGCGGCTTCCTTCAGCCGCGGATTCTGGCGGGACGTGATGTGTTGCATGGTCTAATCGGCAGCGCCAGAGGCCAGGCGCACAGGACGCGCCCAGCCCGTTCGCTCAGCGCTTCGCCGGAGACGGCGCCGAAGTGATCGGCGTGGAGACCGGCGACGCGGGCTCGACGCCTGCGGGGACCGGCGGCTTCTCGGGCGCAGCGGCCGGCTGCACCTGAAAGAACACCTCGTCCTGTCGCACCATGCCGAGCTCGGAACGCGCGCGCTCCTCGATCGCCTCGGAACCGGTCTTGAGATCGCGCACGTCGGCATCCAGCGCTTCGTTGCGCGCCTTGAGCCTGGCATTCGCCTCGCGCTGCGCCGCGACCTGCCGATCCAGCTCGCGCACCTGCAGCCACCCGCCCTTGCCGAGCCACATCGGATACTGCAGCGCGACGATCAGGACGGCGAAGACGAGTGCAAGCCAGCGCACCGGCGGATCATTTCAGCTGGAAAAACGCCGCGCGGCCCGGATAGCTGGCCGCTTCGCCCAGGTCCTCCTCGATCCGGAGCAGCTGGTTGTACTTGGCCATGCGATCGGAACGCGACAGCGATCCGGTCTTGATCTGTCCGGCGTTGGTGCCGACGGCGATATCGGCGATCATGCTGTCTTCGGTTTCTCCCGAACGATGGGAAATGACTGCCGTGTAGCCGGCGCGATTCGCCATCGTGATGGCAGAAAACGTCTCGGTCAGCGTGCCGATCTGATTGATCTTGATCAGGATCGAATTGGCGACGCCTTTGGCGATGCCCTGCTTCAGGATCTTCGTGTTGGTGACGAAGACGTCGTCGCCGACGATCTGGACCTTTTTTCCGATCCGCTCGGTCAGGTTCCTCCAGCCGTCCCAGTCGTGCTCGGACATGCCATCCTCGATGCTGATGATCGGGTACTTGTCGCACCAGGTCGCGAGGATATCGGCGAACTGCTGCGACGTGAGCGACAGGCCTTCCGACGCGAGCTGATACTTGCCGTCCTTCCAGAATTCGCTCGCTGCGCAGTCGAGAGCCAACGCGATGTCCTTGCCGGGCACGTAACCGGCCTTGTCGATCGCCTCGACCAGGAGTTGCAGGGCCGCTTCGTTCGAGGCGAGATCGGGCGCGAACCCGCCCTCGTCGCCGACGGTCGTCGGCATGCCTTTGCCGTCGATGATCTTCTTGAGCGTGTGGAACACCTCGGCGCCGTAGCGCAACGCCTCGCGAAAGCTGGGAGCGCCCAGCGGCACGAGCATGAACTCCTGCAGGTCGATCCTGTTGTTCGCGTGCGCCCCGCCGTTGATTACGTTCATCTGCGGCACGGGCAGCTGCATCGGGCCCGCGCCGCCGAGGTACCGGTACAGCGGCAATGACGATTCGTCGGCGGCCGCCTTGGCCACCGCGCACGAAACGGCGAGCATCGCATTGGCGCCGAGCCGCGACTTGCTGTCGGTGCCGTCGAGTTCGATCATCGTCTTGTCGATGAACGCCTGTTCGCTGGCATCGAGACCGATGATGGCTTCGCAGATCTCGGTGTTGACGTTCTCGACAGCCTTCAGCACGCCCTTGCCGAAATAGCGGGCGGCGTCGCCGTCGCGGAGCTCGATCGCCTCCTTCGAACCTGTCGAAGCACCGGAGGGGACGGCCGCGCGGCCGGACACGCCGGACTCGAGGACCACATCGGCTTCGATGGTGGGGTTGCCGCGCGAGTCGAGGATCTCGCGGGCGATGACATCTACGATGGCGCTCATGGGGCTCTTCCTGGTGCGTTCTGATTCACGTTACCGCTCGTAGTCGCAAATGACCCAGTCGGCGATCTCGCGGAGCTTCGCGACCACCTCCTGATGCGCCGGATGCGGGCCATAGGCTTCGAGATCGGCACGCGTCGCGAAACCCATGTTGATGCCGAAATCGTAGGCGATCGGGCGATCCGTCGTGTTCCACCCGTGCTCGAAGCGGACGACGCCCGAGCACTTGTGTTCCAGCGCGGCGAACATCGCTTCCCACGCCGGCACGCGGGGATCGTCGCGCGTGACGTCGGCTTTGAGCTTGATCAGGACAAGGTGCACGAACATCCGATTCTCCGAGCGCACGCGCCGGTCAGCGCGCGGCCATCATCTCGTTCTCGGGAAAGCCCGCGCGCTTGACCGTCGCGTCGAGCTCCCTCAGCGTTTCCAGCAAATTGCGGATCCGCGACAACGGCCAGGCGTTCGGCCCGTCGGAGAGCGCCTTCCCGGGATCGGGATGCGTCTCCATGAACAGGCCCGCCACACCTGCAGCCACGGCGGCGCGCGCCAGCACCGGCACGAACTCCCGCTCGCCGCCGCTCGCATTGCCCTGCGCACCCGGAAGCTGCACCGAGTGCGTCGCGTCGAACACCACGGGGCATCCGGTGGCACGCATGATCGCGAGGCTGCGCATGTCGGAGACGAGATTATGGTAGCCGAAAGCCGCGCCTCGCTCGCACACCATGATGTTGTCGGCTCCGCTCGCCGCTTTGGCCTTTTGCACCACCTGCAGCATGTCGTCGGGTGCCAGGAATTGCCCCTTCTTGATGTTGACCGGCTTGCCGGCGCGCGCGACGGCATGGATGAAATCCGTCTGCCGGCACAGGAACGCCGGCGTCTGCAGCACATCGACCACGGCGGCGGCCGCCGGCACGTCGGCCTCGGTGTGCACGTCCGTCAACACGGGAACGCCGACCTGCCGCTTCACCTCGGCCAGCACCCGCAACCCTTCCGCCATGCCGGGGCCGCGAAACGACGCGCCCGAGCTGCGGTTCGCCTTGTCGTACGACGACTTGAAGATGAACGGGATACGCAGCTGTGCGCAGATCTCCTTCAGTCGTCCCGCCACATCGATCTGCAATTGCTCGGATTCCACGACGCACGGCCCGGCGATCAGAAACAGCGGCTGGTCGAGCCCGGCGTCGAAACCGCACAACTTCATCGGATGCGCCGTCAGATCGACGCGACGAGCTCGGCGATGGCATCCGTCGCGCTGCGGCCCGACGCGCGCCGCTGCTGCTCGAGCGCGGCGCGGACGAAGCCGATGAACAGCGGATGGCCGCGTCGCGGGTTCGAGGTGAACTCGGGGTGAAACTGGCAGCCGAAGAACCACGGATGCTGGGGCAGCTCGACCATTTCGCACAGATCGCCCGCCGTCGCGCTCTTGGCCCGGGCGCCGACCGTCATTCCCGCGGTCTCGAGTCGCGGCAGGTAGTGATTGTTGACCTCGTAGCGATGGCGGTGACGCTCGGCGACGGCCGTCGCGCCATAGATCCGGTGCGCCAGCGATCCCGGCGTCACGTCGCAGGGTTGCGCGCCGAGGCGCATCGTGCCGCCGAGGTCGGATGCGGTCGTCCGCTTTTCGATCGAGCCGTCGCAGTTCTGCCATTCGGTGATCAACGCGATCACCGGATGCGGGGTCGCGGGCTCGAATTCGGTGCTGTTGGCGTCCGCGAGCCCGGCCTTGTGCCGCGCGTACTCGATCACCGCGAGCTGCATGCCGAGACAGATGCCGAGGTACGGCACGCCGTTTTCACGCGCAAAGCGAATCGCGCTGATCTTGCCCTCGACCCCCCGCTTGCCGAAGCCGCCGGGAACCAGGATCGCGTCCATCCCGGCAAGGCAGGCGGTGCCGTCGCGCTCGACGGCCTCCGAATCGACGTAGTGGATGTGGACCTTGCTCCGGGTGTGGATACCGGCGTGGATCAATGCCTCCGACAGCGACTTGTACGATTCGGTCAGGTCGACGTACTTGCCGACCATCGCGATGTGCACGGCGTGCTCGGGGTGCTCGAGTGCATCGACCAACCTGTTCCACGTCGAGAAGTCCGTCGGCGGCGGCTGGATCTGGAGCTTCTTGCACACGATGGCGTCGAGCCCTTCGGCGTGCAGCGCAGCGGGGATCTTGTAGATGGAATCGGTGTCCAGCGCCGGGATGACGGCCTCGGGCGGGACGTTGGTGAACAGCGCGATCTTGCGCCGGTCGCCGTCCGGCAGAGGCCGGTCGGCGCGGCACATGACCACGTCGGGCTGGATTCCGATCTCGCGCAGCTCCTTCACCGAGTGCTGTGTGGGCTTCGTCTTCATCTCGCCGGCGGTGGCGATGAAAGGCACCAGCGTCAGGTGGATGTAACAGACATTCTCGCGGCCGAGCGTGATGCCCATCTGCCGGATCGCCTCGAGGAACGGCAGCGATTCGATGTCGCCGACGGTGCCGCCGACCTCGACCACCGCCACCTCCGCGTCGTCGGCGCCGGCGGCGATCCACGACTTGATCTCGTCGGTGATGTGCGGAATGACCTGCACGGTGCCGCCGAGATAATCGCCGCGGCGTTCCTTGCGGATCACGCTCTCGTAGATCTGGCCGGTCGTGAAATTGTTGCGCCGGGCGGTCTTGACGTCGGTAAAGCGCTCGTAATGGCCGAGGTCGAGGTCCGTCTCGGCGCCGTCTTCGGTGACGAACACCTCGCCGTGCTGGAACGGGCTCATCGTTCCGGGATCGACGTTGATGTACGGATCGAGCTTGAGATTGGTGACGCGGACGCCGCGGGACGCGAGGATCGCGGCAAGTGACGCGGCGGCGATGCCCTTCCCGAGGGAGGAAACGACGCCGCCGGTCACGAAGACGAACTTGGTCATGGGCGACAAGTTCCGGGAAATCCACAGTTTACAGAAACCGGACGGCGCCGACAAATTCGTTCGCAATGCTTCAATGCCGATGCCCTTTGGGGATCGACGGATGCAGCTTCTCGCCATTGAGCACGGTCACCTCCCACAGCAAGTACGGCATGCGATCCCAGCCCGGTTTCCCGGACGCGATCCAGCGCGCGCGCAGATAGCCCTGGCGGTCGATCAGGAACTCCATGTGCGACGGAACGGGCAGCACGCGCAGGGCGGAGTCCGTGCGCCGGAACAACGTGTAGGCGGTCACCACCTGCGCGTCCTCGACCGCGACGATCGACGCGTCGACACCGGCCCGGATCATGCCCTGTCGCGCGTTTTCATCCCTCGGGACGACAACGACACGGACGCCCGCGCGCTCGAGCCGGACCTTGGTCTCGCTGAGCGCGGCGAGACGGGCAAGCGACTCCGGGAACGTGGCAAGGACCAGCAGGACGACCGAGCGGCCGCGCAGGTCCGTCAGGGATTCCTGAAGATCGCGGTCGATCTGAAACGTGAAGTCGGGAGCCGCGACGGGACGCCAGGGCAATACTCTTTCGTTCATTTCGTTGCTTGCCTCGGCATCGGCCTGGGCGTGCAGAAAATTGATCAGGTCCCAACGTTCGGGCTCGCCGAGCCGATCGCCGAATCCCGGCATCGGCGTCCTCGGGATGCCATTCGTCAGCCATTCGAAGAGGTCGCCCTCCCGATGCCGGAAGAAAAGCTCATCGGCGAGGTTCGGGGTCTCGACAGGAAGCGACGCCGCGACTGGACCATCGCCGTAGCCGTATGGGCCATGGCAACTGGCGCAACGTTCCGCGTAGAGCGACGCGCCACGGGCGATCGATGGCGCCGCGAACGGCGCGGGGGATTCGAAATAGGTGGTCGGGTAGGCCGGCACGACGAAGCACAGCGCAAGGGCCGCCATCGTGATGGCACTTCCCATCCAGCCCAGGCGAACCATCCCTCGCCGATTCGTCATGACGCCGAGACCCGTGACGCCGGCCGCCGCAAGCGACCCCACGGCGGCGGCGATCGCCAGCATCTTGATTTCGCTCGATGCGTCGATCCTTTCCCAACCCAATGTGAAAGGAAACGGCCACACGGGCTGCACGTGCATCGCCGGCGTGCTGGTTCCCAACGCGCCGACAATCACGACGATGATGGCGCCGAGGAGCGTCTCGAGCGCCGCGTTGCGCGATATGCCCGACAGCACGCCCGGCACCGCGCCGTTGGTGGCCAATACAGGGTCGACGGGCAGTCTCGGCGTCAGATACTCGCGGTTGACCGCCGCGAGCGCGAGCATCGGCACGAAGATGACGAGCTTGAGGAGCAGAAGATGGCCGTAGGGTGTACCCAACCATCGTGGCGGGGTCCCCACCAGGTACCAGGCGTTCACCCCACCGGTCAGCACCAGGCAGCCGACGCTCGCCACGCCCAGAATCGAGAATCGCCGCACCATGCAGATTGCGATCGGAATGGCCGCCGGTGCCGCGGCGTGCCGCGCGCGCGCCAGGACGACAACGAGTGGCGGCAGCGCGCCCAGCCAAGCGCCCGCTGCCAGCAAGTGCGCGGTATCGGCCAGCAAGTGGACGATCCGCTCGGCCCCCTGATCAGCCGCGGCGTGCCCGGCCCACGCAAGCGTCGCCAGCAGGGCGCCAGCCAGCAATCCGCCTCCGGCATCGAGCGCCAGCGAAGAGCGGCCACCCGCCGTATGCCGGCCCGCCAACAGCACTGCGCCAAGGATCAGCGCGAGACCGAGCCGCGCCATCCACACGCGACCGAACAACGTTTCGGCGAGCACGGTGCCCAACGTCCGGCGATCCAGAACCGCGTCGAGCGGCAGGCCGCTCATGTTCGACGCCTGGATCCCGAACCACAGAAGGCCGGAGGCGAGTGCGATCGCGAAGCTCCAACTCTGGACTTGCGATAGCCAACGACCGAGCTCGTGCCGATCCTGCACCGGGCCGGCCGCATTGCGCCAGGCCGGCCGAGCCACTCCCAGCAGGAAGATCGAACCGCCGAACAGCAGCACGACGGCGGCGTAATGAAGGGCGCGGACGGCGACGCCAAATTCGTTCACCGACGCCTCGTGGTGGGCCCCCGAAATGAACGCATCATTGCGCCACGATGAAAGTGAACTCGCCTTTGGTGACGTGGGTGTCGTCGGAAAGCACGCGCCACACGACCCGGTAGGTTCCGGGCGGAAGCGGTGGCAGCGAGATGCGGAGCGTCCTGCGGTCCGCGCCTTCCACCACCTTGTCTCCGGTGTCCACGGGTTTCCCGGTCCTGTCGAACACCCTGATGGTGCTGAATGCCGGCTCGATGGCCTGGCTGAACCCAAGTTTGATCGAAGGAGGCGATCCCCGGACGGTGCTTCCGGCAGCGGGTGCCGCGCGGTCCAGCACGGCGTGGGCGTGCGCGTCCGCCATGCAGCCGAGCAATCCTGCAAGTGCGCCGGCCCCGAGAATGTGTCGCAACATGGGATGCCGTCGCCGCGCGATCTACGGGGCGGAACCCAGGCCCGCCGCAAGGCGAGCACGCGTCGTCTCGCGGCCCAGCAACGCGAGGACGGCGTCGATTGCCGGAGTCTCCCGCGTTCCGCACACAAGGACCCGCAATGCCATCATCACCTGGGGCGGCTTGATTCCGTGGTTCGCCGCGGCGGCCTTGAGCGCAGGTCCGATCGCTTCGCGCGTCCAGGCCAGCGTTTCGAAGGCAGCGAGCAGCGCCCCCAAGGCGGGTCGATTGCCGGCGTTGACGTGCTCGGCGATTTGCTCTGGCGCGGGATGCGGCGTCGTATAGAAGTAATGCACGGCGTCGGCCATTTCGGTAAGCGTTGCGACCCGGTCGCGAACCAGCGCGCCGGCCGCTCCGGGCGGCGGACCCGCCGCCGGGTCGAGGCCGGCGCGTCGCAGGTACGGAACCAGGCGGGACCCCAACTCGTCATCGGACAGCCGTTTCAAATGCTCGTGGTTCACCCATCTGAGCTTGTCGGCATCGAATCGCGACGGGGCCGGGTTGATGGCGTCGAGGTCGAACCAGGCAACGAGCTCTTCGCGCGTGAAGATTTCGTCGTCGCCATGCGCCCAGCCGAGGCGGGCGAGGAAATTGATCATCGCCTCGGGCAGATAGCCCATCTCCTCGTACTGCATCACGCCGACCGCGCCGTGGCGCTTGGAAAGCTTCTGGCCGTCCGCGCCCAGGACCGTCGGGACGTGCGCGTACACGGGCGGCACGGCGCCCAGCGCGCGGATGATGTTGATCTGCCGCGGTGTGTTGTTGACGTGGTCGTCGCCGCGGACCACGTGCGTGATGCGCATGTCGAGGTCGTCGACGACGACGCAGAAGTTGTAGGTCGGCGTCCCGTCCGGGCGCGCGATCACCAGATCGTCCAGTTCGGCGTTCGCGATTTCGATCCGGCCCTTGACGCGGTCGTCCCAGGCGACGCTTCCCGCGAGCGGGTTCTTGAAGCGGATCACCGGTGCGACGCCCGCCGGCGGCGTCATGCCGACCGCGTTCTCGGGGCGCCAACGGCCGTCGTAGCGCGGCTTCTCGCCCCGCGCCAGTTGCGCGGCGCGCAGCGCGTCGAGTTCCGCCGACGACATGTAGCAACGATAAGCGATTCCGCGCTCCACCATGTCGGCGAGCACCTCGCGATAGCGGTCCATCCGCTGCATCTGGTAGAACGGGCCCTCGTCGTAGCAAAGACCGAGCCAGTCCATCGCCTCGAGGATTGCCTGCAAGGCCTCGGGCGTCGAGCGCCCGACGTCGGTATCCTCGATGCGCAGGATGAACGTGCCGGCATGCCGCCTCGCGTACGCCCACGCGAAGAGCGCGGTGCGCGCGCCTCCGAGATGGAGGAAGCCTGTCGGGCTGGGGGCGAAACGGGTACGGACGGTGGTCACAACGCAGAGGCTTCCGAAAGACGCCACATCTTACCGGACGTCCTCGCCGCCACCGGGGATTTCAGCGCTGGCCCGGCTGCCAGCGCAGATCGAGCGTCGTCGGCGTCGCGGGATTCGGCGGCTCGTCGCTCAATCTCATGCCGCCCGGCGTGTGGCCGTGTGCCCAGAACCGCGCCTGGCGCCGCGCTTCCGCTTCGTTGGCATTGACGGGAAAGGTGTCGTAGTTGCGGCCGCCCGGATGCACGACGTGGTAGGTACAGCCGCCGAGAGAGCGTGCGGCCCACGTGTCGACCAGATCGAAAACCAGCGGCGCCTGCACGCCGATCGTCGGATGCAGCGCCGACGGCGGGCTCCACGCGCGGAACCGGACGCCGGCCACGTATTCGCCGGGAACGCCGGTGGGCGCCAGCGGCAGCGCGCGACCGTTGCAGGCGACGCGGTGGCGCTCGCCGGTCATGCCGTTGACCTTGACCTGCAGTCGCTCAACCGACGAGTCGACGTACCGCGCCGTGCCGGTGCCGCTTACCTCCTCGCCCAGCACGTGCCACGGCTCGATCGCCTGCCGCAGCTCGATGGTCACGCCGTCGTAGTCCACTGTCCCGAAGCGCGGAAAGCGGAATTCGACGAACGGCGCGAACCATTCCGGCGCGAAGCCGTACCCGAAGGCGTTGAGATCGGCGACGACGTCGTGGATGTCGGCCGCGACGAAATGCGGCAGCATCCAGCGGTCGTGCAGCGCCGTCCCCCAGCGCACGAGCCGCCCGGGGTAGGGCTGCTGCCAGAAGCGTGCCACCAGCGCGCGCAGCAGCAGCATCTGCACCGCGCTCATCCGCGGGTGCGGCGGCATCTCGAAGGCGCGGAATTCGAGCAGCCCGAGACGTCCGGCCGCGCCATCGGGCGAGTACAGCTTGTCGATCGAGAACTCGGCACGATGCGTGTTGCCGGTGAGGTCCGTCAGCATGTGGCGCAGCAATCGATCGACGAGCCACGGTGCGGGGGACTCCGCGCCGGCCTTGTGCTTGCGGTCCATCTGCTGGAAAGCGATCTCGAGCTCGTAGAGCCGATCGTCACGCGCCTCGTCGACGCGCGGCGCCTGGCTGGTCGGCCCGATGAAGGTGCCGGAGAAAAGGTACGACAGCGCGGGATGGTTCTGCCAGTACGTGATGAGGCTCTGCAGCAGATCGGGTCGGCGCAGGAGCGGGCTGTCCGCGGAGGTCGCGCCGCCAAGCGTCACGTGGTTACCGCCGCCGGTGCCGGTATGCCGCCCGTCGAGCATGAACTTTTCGGTGGCGAGCCGCGACAGGCGCGCTTCCTCGTAGAGGATCTCGATCGTCGCGATCAGCTCGTCCCACGACGACGCGGGATGGATGTTGACCTCGATGACGCCGGGATCGGGCGTCACGGCCAGCGCCCGGACACGCGGATCCCGCGCCGGCGTATAGCCCTCGATCGAGACCGGCGTTGCCAGTGCTTTTGCTGTCGATTCGAGCGCCGCCAGCAGCGCGACGTAGTCCTCGAGACGCACCAGCGGCGGCATGAAGACGTGCAGGTGCCCATGGCGTGCTTCGACGCACAGAGCGGTCCTGATCACCTCGTTCGCCGCAACGCTCGCCGGCTTGGCCTTCGGTGGTGCACGCTTGCGCGCCGGGGTCACCGCATCCGGCAAGCTGTCGCGCGGCGCGAACGGATCGACGGCGTGCTCCGGATCGGTGTCCTCGGCCGGCACCTCGGGCAGCGAGTCGAGAGGCAGCCGCAGGCCCAGCGGCGAATCGCCCGCCACCGCATAGAGCCGCTCGCGCCGCAGCGGCCATGCACTGCTCCGCCACTCGCAGAACGCATTCCCCTCGCGCACCACGGCGCGCAACGGCAACACGAAACCGGCCGGGCGATCGAGCCCCTGCTGCAGCAGTCGCGCGAGGCGGGCACGCTCGTCCGGCCGGGACAGGTCGGCCGCATGCGGATCGACATTGTCCGGAAGCGCCGATTCGGCAACCAGCAGCCGGGGAACATCCTCGTGCGCGGTAATGACGAAGGCCGGATCGAGCCCCAGCTCGCCCGCGAGCATCGTTGCATAGCGCTGTGCAGTCGCCGTGTCCGCGTCGCCGGCGGTGTGCGTGTCGGCGATCAACGCGGGATCGTGCCACAGCGGCTTGCCGTCGGCGCGCCAGTAGACAGCCAGAGACCAGCGCGGCAACGGCTCGCCGGGATACCACTTGCCCTCCCCGAAATGCAGGAACCCGCCCCGCGCGAAGCGGCCGGCGAGCCGGCGGAGCAGCGTCTCGGCCAACTCGCGCTTTTTCGGCGACAGCGCCGCGTAGCTCCATTCGGGGCCGTCCATGTCGTCGACCGAGACGAACGTGGGCTCGCCGCCCTGCGTGAGGCGCACGTCGTGCTCCGCCAGGTCGATATCGACGCGGCGTCCGAGATCGCCGATCGCGGCCCACTGCGCATCGGCGTACGGCTTGGTGACGCGAGGGTCCTCGTGCACCCGCGTAATGCCCATCGCGAACTCGAACTCGACCTTGCAGGGATCGGTGAACCCGATCACGGGCGCAGCGTTCCCGGGATCGGCCGTGCAGGCGAGCGGCAGATGACCTTCGCCGGCGAGCAGCCCCGACGTCGGGTCGAACCCGATCCAGCCGGCACCCGGCAGATAGACCTCGGCCCAGGCGTGAAGGTCGGTGAAATCCTTGTCGGTACCCGACGGACCGTCAAGCGATTTCTGGTCGGCGACAAGCTGGATCAGGTAGCCCGACGCGAAGCGCGCGGCCAGGCCGAGCTGGCGCAGGATCTGCACCAGCAGCCAGCCGCTGTCGCGACAGGAACCGCAGCCGCGTTCCAGCGTCTGCTCGGGCGCCTGCACGCCGGGCTCCATCCGGACCAGGTATTTGATTTCGTGCTGCAGCTCCTGGTTGAGGCGCACCAGCATGTCCACCGTCTTGGCGCGCGGCCCGATCGTCGCGCGGAAGCGCGCCAGCCAGGCGGCGAGGCGCGGCCCGAGCGGCGCCGTTTCCAGGAACGGAATCAGCTCCTTCGCGAGTGCCGATGCATAGACGAACGGGTAGTGCTCGGCGTAGGGATCGACAAAGAAATCGAACGGGTTGGTGACGGTCATGTCGGCCGTGAGGTCGACGACGATATCCAGCGTCGCGGCGGGCTCGGTGAACACGAGCCGCGCGACCCAGTTGCCGTAGGGATCCTGTTGCCAATTCAGGAAATACTTGTCCGGCAGGACGTTCAGCGAATAGCCGAGGATCGCGGTCCGGCAGTGCGGCGCGGGGCGCAGCCGGATTTCGTGCGGCGAGAGATTGACCTGGCGGTCGAAGCGATAGGTGGTGCGGTGCTGCAGCGCGACGCGAATGGCCACGAGACGGGCGACTCAGGTCCAGTCGGGATTGGGAAGCTGCGCGAACACGCGCCGCAGGCCCTCGCCCCACTCGGAATGGACCATCAGGTAATAGGGATCGGTCTCCTCGATCCGGCGCTGCATGCGCACGTTCAGCGCATCGGATTCGTATAACAGGAGGTCGATGGGTAGCCCGACCGAGATGTTCGAGCGCATCGTCGAGTCGAAAGAGACCATCGTGCACTTGGTCGCGTCCACCAGCGAGGATTCGCGCTTGATCACACGGTCGATGATCGGTTTGCCGTACTTGGTTTCGCCGCACTGGAAATAGCAGGTTTCGTCGGTTGCCTCGATGAAATTGCCTTCGCTGTAGACGTTGAACAGGCGGGGAACCTCCCCGCGAATCTGGCCGCCGACGAGGAAATTGGCGCTGGCATCGATGTTGTTCTGCTGCAGGTACGGGCCGTCGCGCGTCTTGACGTCGCGCAGGGCGTCGCCCAGCAGCCGCGCCACGTCGAACATCGAGGTCGCATTCCAAAGCGTCAACCGACCGTCGGCCGATCGGGCCCGCTGCTCGAGGATGTTGATGGCATTCTGGGTAATCGACAGGTTGCCCGACGAGAGCATGACGATCACGCGTTCGCCGGGCTGGACGAACGTGCGCATCTTGGAGAAGCGTGACACCTGGTCGACGCCGGCATTGGTGCGGGAGTCCGAGGCAAATATCATTCCCGCGTTAAGGGACATCGCGACGCAGTAGGTCATCGTGGTGCCAAGTTCGGAAAGAATGGGATTTTAACCTGTCCCGGCCCGCGCCCACGCGCGGGATCAGTACGCCGGCACCAGGAAATGCCGGCTGATGTCACCGCCCAGCACGGAAATCCGTTCCAGGAATTCCATCAGGTACTCGTGGAGGCCGAGGCGGATGATGTCGTCGGTCTTGCCATAGTGCAGCTTGGCGTGGAGTTCGCCTGCCTCGCGTTCGATCTCGCGGCTGGACGCATCGCAGAGTGTCTCCAGCGTCTCGTGGATGAAGTTCATGCATGCGTGCAGCGACCGCGGCATGTCCTCGCGCAGGATCAGGAGCTCGGCAACGCGGCGCGGCGTGATCACGTCGCTGTAGATCTTGCGGTAGGACTCGAAGCCGGACACCGAACGCAGCAGCGCGCCCCACTGGTAGTAGTCGACGGCGCCCCCGACGTCCGCGGCACTGGGCAGCAGCGTGTGGTACTTGACGTCGAGGATCCGCGCCGTATTGTCGGCGCGCTCGAGGTGCGTGCCGAGGCGGATGAAGTGGTACGCCTCGTCGCGCAGCATCGTGCCGAAGGTGACCCCGCGAAAGAGGTGCGAGCGCATCTTCACCCAATCGAGGAATTCGGAGACGCCCTGCATCTCCACTGCGGTGTAGTCGTAACGGCGCATCTCCAGCCACGCCGAGTTGAGATCCTCGTACATCTCGGACGTGATCGCGCCGCGCACCGAGCGCGCGGATTCGCGCGCCGTGCGCATGCAGCAATAGATCGACGAGGGATTCGACGCATCGAGAATCATGAAGCGCAGCACGTTTTCCGCCGACAACAGGGGAAACCGCTCGTAGTACATTGTCGCCAACCCCGACGTGACCAGCGGCACCGCCCACGGCTCCGCCCACTCGAGTCCCTTTTCCACACCGGCGTACGGAAGAAGCGACATCCGATAGGTGACGTCGAGCATCCGCGCCGTGTTCTCGGCGCGCTCGATATGACGGGACATCCAGAAGAGTTCGTTCGCCGTGCGGCAAAGCATTGGGCTATTCCGCCATGATCCAGGTGTCCTTGGTGCCGCCGCCCTGCGACGAGTTCACGACCAGCGAACCTTCGCGCAGCGCCACCCGGGTGAGGCCTCCCGGCACGAGGTCCACGTTCCTGCCCGACAGCACGTAGGGCCGGAAGTCGATGTGGCGCGGCGCGAGGCCGGCCTCGACGAACGTCGGACACGTCGACAGCGCCAATGTCGGCTGGGCTATGTATCTTTCCGGCGAGGCGACGATCCGCACGCGGAACTCCTCGCGTTCGGCGGCCGTGGATGCGGGTCCGATCAGCATCCCGTAGCCACCGGCGCCATGGACCTCCTTGACGACCAGCTCGGCCAGGTGCGCGAGCGCATAGTCGCAATCCTCCGGCCGATGGAGCCGATAGGTGGGGACGTTGTTCAGCACCGGTTCCTCGGCAAGGTAGAAACGGATCATGTCCGGCACGTACGGATAAATCGACTTGTCGTCCGCGACGCCGGTGCCGATGGCGTTTGCCAGCGCGACTCGCCCCGCGCGGTAGGCCGCAAAAAGACCGGGCACGCCGAGCATGGAATCGGGCCGGAAGACCCGCGGATCGAGGAAATCGTCATCCACCCGGCGGTAGATCACGTGCACGCGCTGCGGGCCCTTGGTCGTCCGCATGTACACGGTGTCGTTCTGCACGATGAGGTCCTGGCCTTCGACCAGCTCGACGCCCATCTGCTGCGCGAGAAACGCATGCTCGTAATACGCCGAGTTGTGCGCCCCCGGCGTCAGCACCGCGACGGTCGGCGCCTCCTCGCCGGCCGGCGCCAGCGTGCGCAGGTTCTCGAGCAGCAGGTCGGGGTAGTGCTGCACCGGGCGAATCAGATGGGTCGCGAACAGCTCGGGGAACAGCCGCATCATCATCTTGCGATTCTCGAGCATGTACGACACACCGGAGGGAACGCGCAGGTTGTCCTCGAGCACGTAGTACTCGCCCTCGCCGGCACGTACGATGTCCACCCCGGCCACATGCGCGTAGATACCGCCCGGCAGGTCCACCCCCTGCATCTCGGGACGGTATTGGGTGTTCGCGAGGACGCGCTCGCGGGGCACGACGCCGGCCGCGAGAATCGCCTGATCGTGGTAGACGTCGTGCAGGAACGCGTTCAGCGCCTGCACGCGCTGCCGCAGGCCGCGGTCCAGTACCTTCCACTCTTCGGCCGGAATGATGCGCGGCACGATGTCGAAAGGAATCAGGCGCTCGGAGCCGGAATCCTCGCCGTAGACCGCGAACGTGATCCCCACCCGATGGAACGCCCGTTCCGCCTCTTCACGCTTGCGGGCGATAAGGCCGCCCGGAGTGCGTTCCAGCCACCCGGCAAAAGGCCGGTAGTGCCGGCGAACGGACCCGTCGGCCAGGCGCATTTCATCGTAAGGTGGACGGGACACGATGGAATTATTGAGAGGTTGGGCGCCGCGGCAGGCTTGTCGCAATTCCCGCGCCAAGCCGGAAATAGCTCATTCCGGCAGCAGCTTACTGATTTAGCCCGCCATCGGCCTCCGGGAAAGCCCCCGTTTCGGGGCGTGGAACGCACCTCCGAAGTGCATTTTTTGTCCAGGACAAGGTACGACATATCGTCCGCGCCGGTTTGACCCCCCTCTCGCCGACGTGTTTAAATCTTGGCTCCTGTCTGGGTTCGCGGGCGGTTAGCTCAGCGGTAGAGCACTGCCTTCACACGGCAGGGGCCACTGGTTCGATACCAGTACCGCCCACCACATGAACCAAGGGGTTACGCGCAAGTGTAACCCCTCTTTTTTTCCGCAGCGCGGCCGCCTGTGCGCATCCGATCCACGCCGCGGCATTTCTCGACCAAGGTTCGCCGATGTCTGCGCCGCTTCCTCGCCTCGATCTCGAAGCCCTCGTGTTCGACGCCTATGGAACGCTTTTCGACGTCCACTCGGTCGTCACGCTCGCCGATCGGCTGCTGCCCGGCGGCGGCGTGACGCTGTCGCAGTTGTGGCGTACGAAACAACTCGAGTACACCTGGCAGCAGAGCCTGATGGCGATCGCGACGCGGCCACGGGACGATTTCGCCGCCGTCACCGAGCTGGCGCTCGATTACGCGCTGGAGGCGCTGGGGATGGCGCTCCCGCCCGCTGCCCGCCGCCGGCTTCTCGACGCCTACCTCGAATTGACGCCGTTCGCCGATGCCGCTCCGGCTCTCGCGGCGCTCGCTCCGCGCCCGCGCTGGATCCTTTCCAACGGCACGATGGCGATGCTCGAACCGCTGGTGCGGCACAGCGGACTCGGCGGCGCCATCGACGGCGTGCTGTCTGCCGACGCCGCCGGTATCTACAAGCCCTGCCCCCGCGTCTACCAGCTGGCGGTCGACAGGCTGCAGCTGCCTGCGGCACGCATCGGATTCGTTTCGTCGAACTGCTGGGACGCGATAGGCGCCAAGGCGTTCGGATTCATCGCGTTCTGGATCAGGCGCACCGGAGCGCCCGTCGACCGGCACGGACCGCCTCCGGACCGGATCATCTCGAGTTTGGGCGACCTGCCTTCGTTGCTCGTATGAGCGTACGCCCCGGCGCGCAGCGTTCGGGCGTGGACCGCCCTCCAGTTAGCGCCGAATTCCGCCGTGCCGCGCGCCGCTACGGCATGTACTGGCCGCCGTTGACCTCGACAACCTGCCCCGTCACATAGCCGCTCATCTCGTCCGACGCCAGATAGACGAACGTGCCCGCGCATTCTTCGGGGGAACCCAACCGGTTCATGGGCACCATGGCTTGCATCGCCTTCAACTGCTCGGCCGTCGAATAGCGATCGTGGAAGGGTGTGGCGATCACGCCGGGCGATACCGCGTTGACGCGGATGCCGTCGCCGACAACTTCCTTCGCCCACCCGCGGGTCACGGTGGAAACGAATCCCTTGGCGCCGGCGTAGAGCACCGCGCCTCCGCCGCCGCCGTTGCGCGCGGCGATCGACGTCACGTTGATCACATTGCCCGACTTCTGCCGGCGCATGACGGGGATGACCTCGCGCATGAACAGCGCGACCTGGGTAACGTTGAGCGCGAGGACGCGATTGATGTGCTCGACCGTATAGTCCTCGACCTTGACGCGCCCCAGCATCCCGCCGGCGTTGTTGATCAGCACGTCGATCCGGCCATATGCCGCCATCGTCTCGGCCACGATACGCCTGACGCTGGCCTCCTCCTTCACGTCGCCGCCCGCCAGCACCACCGGCGCGCCCAGGGCCCTGATCTTTCCCGCCACCGCTTCGGCCGCGTCGCGGCTCTCGTTGAAGTGAACCACGAGCTTGCTGCCCAACCGCGCGAATGCCACCGCGGCCGCCGCGCCGATGCCGGTGGAGGCGCCGGTAATAAGAACTACCTTGCCCTTGAGATCCGAGATCATGTCGTGCTCCAGAATGTTGCGGGGGGTCGGTGGGCCTTCGCGCGCAACGGCGAGATGCCGCCACGCGGCCGATGCCGATCAAACACCAGTATACTTGTTTATGTCCGACTTTAATGGCATTGTGTCTGACACATTGAACGGAATCCCATGACGGCGAGGGCGCGAAAGTCGGTTGGCGCGTCGGTGGCAATCCGCCGCCGGCCGGGTGCACCCGTCGCGACGGCCCGACGGCTCAAGTCCGCACAGGTCGTAGACGCATTGGGCTTCAAGATCGTATCAGGCGCGCTCCATCCCGGGGAGCTGCTTCCGACCGAAGCCGATCTGTCGGCGCAGCTCGGCATCAGCCGGCCGTCCCTTCGCGAAGGCCTGCGCGCGCTGGCGCAGAAGGGTCTGGTCGAGGGCCGCACCCGGCGCGGCACCACCGTCAACGACCGGCGGCATTGGAACGTGCTCGACGAGGATGTCCTGCGCTGGTTGTCGATGGCCCCGCCCGATCCCGTGTTCTTCATCGATCTGCTCGATGTGCGCATGATTGTCGAACCCGCCGCCGCGCGGCTGGCTGCGTCGCGGGCCACGCCGGAACAGATCCTCGCGATCGAAACCGCCTATCGGGGAATGGTCGCCGCGACGCCCCATGACATGGAGACCTGCTGTCGCCACGACCTGGCGCTCCACGTGCTCATCATCAACGCCACCGGAAATCAGATGTTGATCCGCTTTGCCGCAGCGATCCGGACGGCCTTGCTGGCCTGCGTCCGGCTGGCGAGCAACGCCCGGGAGAGTTACGAAAACTCGCTGGCCGAGCACCAGGCCGTCGCCGTCGCAATCAGGCGCCGCAACCCGGCCGAAGCCGAGCAGGCCATGCGCAATCTGTTGGCCGGAACCGCTCGCGATCTGGCGCCAGCCTACGACAAGTATCCGCGCGGCATGCCCCCGCCCCCACCGGCCGCCAAGGTGGGGCGGAGACCGTCGCGACGGACTTGAATGCGGGGGCCACCCCGAATCCAACCCAAGGAGGAATGTCCGTGAAAACCGAATCCGTGTTGCACAGGCTGGCGTTGTGCCTCGTGATGGCGGCGGCGGTCGCCGTCGCTACCGAAACCATCGCGCAGACCAAGAAGCAGGTCAAGATATCCCATGCGACCGCCGCCGATGTCGCCAACGACAACCATATGGTGTCGTGGATCATCGCGAATTACATCAACAGCAATTCCGATACGCTGGAGGCGAGGATCTACCCGGCCAACCAGCTGGGCGAGGAACGGGCGGTTGTCGAAGGCATGCAGCTGGGCGCAGGCGCGACGATCCATATCGGCGGCACCGCCATTCACAACAATTTCAACAAGCGGATCGGCGTGCTCGACCTGCCGTTCATGTGGCATGACTACGAGCATTACCATCATGTGATCGACGGGAAGGTCGGGCAGACCCTCGCCGCCGAGCACGAAAAGCTCGGCCTCAGGGTGCTCGGCTGGCAGGACAGCTGGGGCTATCGCAATGTCGTCACGACGAAGAAGGAGGTCAGGAAGCCCGAGGACCTGAAGGGCCTCAAGATCCGCACGATTCAGACGCCGACGTACGTTGCGGCGCTGAACGCGATGGGCGCGTCGGCAACGCCGATGGCATTCGGCGAGGTGTACACGTCGTTGCAGACAGGGGTGATCGACGGCTTCGAACATGCCTCGGCGGTCATCTACACCGGCAAGTATTACGAGGTGGCGAAATACATCACCCTCACCGAACACCTGTTCGGCCCCACGGTCACGGTAATCTCCAAGAAGGAATGGGACGGCTATACCGACAAGGAGAAGGAGATCGTCGCCGCGGCGGCGAAGCTTGCGCAGGACGTCAACCGCAGCCTGTCGGTCCAGCGCGCCGCCGAGTCCATGGACAAGCTCAAGGCCAAAGGCATGATCGTCAGTCCGATCGACAAAACGCAATTCCTCAAAGCGGCCGGACCGCTGCAGGATCAGCTCGCCAAGAGTCTCGGCGCGGAAGACCTGCTGAAAACGATTCGCGAGACCAAGTAAGCCGCTGCGTCGCGGTGGCGGGGACATCCGCCACCGATAAGCGCATGGGGGAGAAACATGCCGGCAAACGCATTCCGCGCAGTGGACCGCACGGTGGAGTACGCGTTGTTCCTGATCTTTCTCGCCTTCACGCTCGTCGGCGGCCTTCAGGTCTTCAACCGTTTCGTGCTGGGCCTGCCGCTGTCCTGGAGCGAGGAGTTCCAGAAATTCGGGCACATCTGGATGGTGATGCTGGCCATCCCGGTCGCGTACCGGCGCGGGGCCCATCTCGGGATGGACATGTTGCTGCGCCTCTTTCCCGCGCCGGCGCGGCGCGTCGTCGGCTTTCTCACCGAAGCGCTGTGGCTGATCCTCGCGGTCGCGATCGGCTGGTACACCCTCGCGATCATGCAGATTGCGCGGCATCAGGACAGCCCCGGACTCGGCATCCCGATGGATCGCGTCTATTCTGGAATGGTTATTGGTAGCCTCTACCTCGCCTTCGTCGCGCTCCGGCGGCTCGCCACCTATTTCGGCTGGCGCGATCCCGCGCCCGAGAGTCTCGGCACGGGCCACTGATGCTGCTCGGTCTCTTTGCGCTGCTGCTGGCGCTGATCACGATCGGCGTGCCGATCCTGCTGGTGATGGGCATCATCGGGCTTGCCGGCATCCTCGCGACGCCGACACTGGTGCCGGCGCTTTTTCCGCAGAAGATGTTTGCGATGCTGGACAACTTCAGCCTTCTGGCATTGCCGTACTTCATCCTTGCGGGAGAGCTGATCTCGGCCGGCGGAATTTCCAAGCGTCTCGTGGAGTTCGCGGAGACGGTCGTCGGCCACTGGCGCGGCGGGCTGGGCCACGCCTCGGTCGTCTCGAGCATGGTGTTCGCCGGCGTTTCGGGCTCGTCGGTGGCGGACACCTCGGCGATCGGATCGATCCTCGTTCCGGCGATGAAGGACCACGGGTACAAGCCCGGGTTCGCCGCTGCGCTGGTGGCGTGCGCCGGCACCATCGGCGCCATCATTCCGCCGAGCATGACCATGATCGTCTACGGCTCGATGGCCAACGTGTCGATCGGCGGCCTGTTCCTCGGCGGTATCGTGCCTGGCATTCTGATCGGCATCGGGCTGATGATCGTCATCACCCTCTACTCGCGCGCGCCGGGCTATCCGGAGCTGCGGCGTACGACCGGCCGCTTCGACGTCGTCAAGGTCATGCGCGCCACGCTCAACGTCTGGCCGGCGTTGCTGGCGCCGATCCTGGTCGTCGGCGGCATCCTGACCGGTGCATTCACGGCGACCGAAGCCGGCGTCGTCGCCTGTTTCTACGGCTTCTTCGTCGGTTTTTTTGTCTATCGGATATTGAAGATTCGCGACCTGCCGAAGATCTTCATCCGGGCGGCGGTGACGACCGCCATGGTGTCCGGCATCATCGGCGTGGCCGGCGCCTTCGGCTGGCTGCTGTCGTACCTCAATTTCAACGATCTCGTGCTGGCCGGCATCACGCACGTCACCGGCGCGAAGCTCGGCGTGATGCTGCTGCTGATGGCCATCATGCTGGTGCTGACGATGTTCGTCGATTCGATGGCGATCCTGATCATCATGATCCCGGTCGCCGTGGTCATCGGTCGCAACTTCGGCATCGACGAGTTCCAGCTCGGGCTGATGATGGTGATGGCCACGCAAATCGGCTCGACCACGCCTCCTGTTGCCGTGCTCCTGTTTGTCGCGACCAGCATTGCGGGCTGCACGTACAACGAGACCATCCGCTACTGCTGGGCGTTCATCATCGCCGAAGTGGTCGTCCTGGTGGCCGTCGTGTTCTGGCCCGACCTCGCGGCGTGGATCCCGCATCATTTCCTCGGCTGACCGCGGCCTCTGCGCAGCGCGGACATCACGATCCATGAATCCGTCCCTTTCCCCGGTTCCCGCCGGTGCCTGCGATTGCCATATTCACATCTACGAAGATCGCTTCGCACTGGTACCGACGGCGACGTCCAAGCCCCCGCGCGCACCTCTTGCCGACTACCTCAGCGTGCAGAAGGCGCTGGGGCTCGCGCGGGTCGTGGTGGTGCAGCCCAACGGCTACGGTTTCGACAACGGCTGCATGCTGGAAGCGCTGGGCGCCCTCGGCGATGCCGCGCGCGGCGTCGCCGTCGTCCCAACCGAAGTCACCGACAGCGAACTCGCACGCCTGACCGATGCAGGCGTCTGCGGGCTCCGCTATCACCTGCTGCCCGGCGGCATGCTTCCGTGGGAAACGCTGGCGACGATGGCGGCGCGCGTGGCCGCGTTCGGCTGGCACCTGCAGCTGCAGCTCGACGGCCGCGAGCTTCCGCGCTACGAGGCCGTACTGGCGCGGCTGCCCGCGAAGCTTGTCATCGACCACAACGGCAAGTTCCTCGAGCCGGTGCCGATCACCCATCCCGGATTCGAGACGTTGCGGCGCCTCCTCGAGGGCGGCAATACGTGGGTCAAGCTCGCTGCACCTTACGAGACCTCGAAGTTCGGCCCGCCGCACTACGGCGACGTCAGCGCAATCGCCAGCGCGCTGGTCAAGGCAAACCCGGATCGCTGCGTCTGGGCCAGCAATTGGCCGCACCCGGGGCGCCGTCCGCCACCGGACACCGCGGCGCTCCTCGAATTGCTTCACGAATGGGCGGGCGACGACGCGACCCGTCGCCGGATCCTCGTCGCCAATCCGGAAGAACTCTACGGGTTCTGACCCTGGTCGCGGCGCGCGAGTTGCCATCGTCGCACCCCGCCCGTGCCCGGCGCTTCGGCGTTGTTTCTACTCGCGGGCCGCCGCTTTCGGCCGGCACGCACGGACGGCCTCGCCGATCGCGCGGATGGCCTGCGGACGCGGAAAACGCTTCCGCCAGGCGAGCGCGATGCGCCGTGTAGGCACGGGCCGCGAGAACGGCACCGTCACCACGAGATTGCTGTGGTACTTGGGCGTCATCGCGTCGCGCGGCAGCACCGAGACGCCGAGCCCCGACGCGACCATGTTGCGCACCGTCTCGAGCGAATTGGACCGGGCCACCGGCGATGCCGCGCGGTTCAGCTCGGGACACGCGTCGAGGACCTGGTCGCGAAAGCAATGCCCGACGTTGAGCAGGATCGTGTGCTCGGTCGCAAGTTCGTCGGGGTGGACCGATTTCCGCTTCGCCCATTTGTGGCCTCGCGGAACGACGATCCGGAACGGCTCTTCGTAGAGGAGTTCGACGAGCACGCCCGGGGGCGCGAACGGCAGCGCGACGATGGCCGCGTCGATTCGACCGCTCTTCAGTGCCGCTTCGAGGTGCTCGGTCAGGTTTTCCTCGATCTCCAGCGGCATCGACGGCGCGAGGTCATGCAGCGCCGGAATCAGGTCGGGAAAGAGATAGGGTGCGACGGTGAAGATTGCGCCCAGCCGTAGCGACCCGGCGAGCTGGTTTCGGCCGTCCTGCGCCAGCTCCCGGATCAGCGCCGCTTCCTCCAGCACCTTCTGCGCCTGTTCGACAACGCGCTCGCCGACCGGAGTCACCGAAACTTCGGTCGAGCCGCGCTCGAACAGCCGGGCACCCAGTTCCTCCTCCAGCTTCTGGATCGCCACGGAGAGCGCGGGCTGGCTGACGAAGCATTTCTGCGCGGCCCGCCCGAAGCTGCGTTCGTTCGCGACGGCGACGACGTAGCGGAGTTCGTTCAGCGTCATCGGCGGACGCGCTGTCCGCGCTCCCCCAGGAAGGCGGCGAAATCGGCGGCGAGTTCCGGATGCTTGAGCCCGAAGTCGACGGTCGCTTCCAGGTAGCCGAGTTTGCTTCCGCAGTCGTAGCGTCGACCTTCGAATACATAGGCCAGCACGCGCTCCTCGGTCAGGAGGCGCGCGATGCCGTCGGTCAACTGGATCTCGCCACCCGCGCCCGGCGGCATCGTGCGGAGATGGTGGAAAACGCGCGGCGTCAGCACGTAGCGACCGACGACCGCCAGCGTCGACGTCGTAGTGCCCGGTTTCGGCTTTTCCACAATGCGCACGATCGGCGCCGCGCCGCCGGAAAGCGCGGCCGTCTCGACGACGCCGTAGCTGCCGGTCTCGGCGAGCGCCACGGTCATCACGCCGATCATCGCGCAGGATTCGCGGGCGGCGAGCGCGGTCATCTGCTTCATCACCGGCACCTGGGCGTCGATCAGGTCATCGGCGAGCAGCACCGCGAACGGCTCGTCGCCAACGACCGGCGCAGCACACAGCACCGCATGGCCGAGGCCCAGCGCCTCCGTTTGCCGGATGTAGATGCACGTTATCCCGCGCGGCGTGATCGACTGCACGGCTTTCAGAAGCTCCATCCTCCCGGCGCGCTCGAGTTCGGTCTCGAGCTCGTAGGCCTTGTCGAAATGGTCCTCGATCGCGCGCTTGTTGCGACCCGTGATGAAGATCATCTCGGTGATGCCGGCAGCCGCCGCCTCTTCGACCGCATACTGAATCAGCGGCTTGTCGACCACGGGCAACATCTCTTTCGGGCTGGCCTTGGTCGCCGGCAGAAACCGCGTGCCAAGCCCGGCGACCGGAAATACCGCTTTGGTGATGTTGCGCATCGTCATGGGTTTTCGTCGTCCGTCCTGATTGCGGTTTCGGGTCTCTCCGGCCCCGCCAAGAGCAGCTGCTTCAAGGCATCCTCGTCGAGCACCGGGATGCCGATCGTCCTGCGCCCGCACAAGCTTGCTGCCGGCCTCGCTGCCGGCGACCACGAAATCGGTCTTGCCGGACACGCTGCCGGCAACCTTGCCGCCCGCGGCTTCGATCAGCGCCTTCGCATCCTCGCGCGCGAGCGTCGGCAGCGTGCCGGTGAGCACCAGCGTCATCCCGGCGAGCTTGCCGCGCGCGGCCCGTTCCGGATCGGTTTCCCGCCAGCGCACGCCCGCGGCGCGCAATGCTTCGATCACCTCCTGGTTATGCGGTTGCGCGAAAAACTTCGCGATGCTCTCGGCGACCACGGGACCAACGTCGGGCACGTCGAGCAACTGCGCCATGTCCGCCGCCATCAGCGCGTCGAGTCCGCCGAAATATCGCGCCAGATCCTTGGCCGTCGTTTCACCGACGTGACGGACGCCCAGCCCGAAGATGAATCGCGCGAGCGTGGTTTCCCGGCTTTTCCCGATCGCCGCCACGACCTTGGCTGCCGACCGCTCGGCCATCCGCTCCAGCGCGGCGAGTTTCCCGGCGTCAAGGCCGTAGACATCGGCCGGCGTGCGGACGAGGCCCTCGTCCACGAGCTGGTCGACGAGCTTCTCGCCCAGGCCTTCGATATCCATCGCCCGCCGCCCCGCAAAGTGCAGCAGCGCCTGCTTCCGCTGCGCGGGGCAGTAAAGCCCGCCGGTGCAGCGCGCCACCGCTTCGTCGGCCAGCCGGGCTATGGCCGAGCCGCACTCGGGACAGGCCTCCGGCATCACGAACGCCTTTGCGTCCTGCTTTCGCTTGTCGACCAGCACGCGGACGACCTCGGGAATGACGTCGCCGGCGCGACGCACGATCACCGCATCGCCGATCCGGACGTCCTTGCGGCGAACTTCGTCCTCGTTGTGCAACGTCGCGTTGGTGACCGTGACACCGCCGACGAATACCGGCGCCAGGCGCGCAACCGGCGTGATCGCCCCGGTGCGCCCGACCTGCACATCGATGCCGGTGACCACCGTCTCCATCTCCTCGGCCGGAAACTTGTGCGCGATCGCGAAACGTGGCGCGCGCGACACGAAGCCGAGATGTTCCTGCAGCGCCAGGTCGTTGACCTTGTAGACGACGCCGTCGATCTCGAACGGCAGCGACTCGCGGCGCGCGCTGATGGCCCGGTAATAGTCGAGCAGCCCCGCGATCCCGTGCACGACCGCGCGCTCTCTCGTTACCGGAAACTGCAGCGTGGAAAGACGGTCCATCAGCGCGGCGTGCGTCGCCGGTCGCGAAGCGTCGCCCCACTGCACGTCGCCGATTCCATAGGCGAAGAACGTGAGGCGGCGGCCTGCCGTGATCCGGGGATCGAGCTGGCGCAGGCCGCCCGCTGCCGCATTGCGCGGATTGGCGAAGGTCTTCTCGCCTTTGGCGGACTGCGCCGCGTTGAGCGCCGCGAAGTCGCGTTTTTGCATCAGTACCTCGCCGCGGACTTCGAGCAGCGCCGGAACGGCTTCCTGAGCCGACCCGGCGCGCAGCGCGAGCGGAATGGCGCCTATCGTACGCAGGTTTGCCGTCACGTTTTCGCCGCTGGCGCCATCGCCCCGCGTCGCGCCGACCGTCAGGCGGCCTTGCTCATAGACCAGGCTGATCGCGAGGCCGTCGAACTTCGGTTCCACCGCGTATTCGACGTCAGCGACGACCCTCGCTGCCAGCCCGTCGCGCACCCGCCGATCGAATGCCTCGACCTCCGCATCCGAAAATGCATTGTTGAGCGAGCGCATCGGCACGCGGTGCGTCACCGCGTCGAATGCCGCCACCTGCGCGCCCCCGACGCGCTGGGTCGGCGAATCGGGCGTCACCAGCACAGGATTTTGCGATTCCAGCTCTTGCAGCTCGCGGAACAGGCCGTCGTATTCGGCATCGCTGATACTGGGCGCATCCAGCACATAGTAGCGATGGTCGTGCGCCGCAATCTCCCGGCGCAGCGCAGCAACGCGCGCCAGCACGGCGGGCGGCACGTCAGGAGAGGCTCGCGCGGGACCCGCGGCATTCATGGTCACGTCGCCGCCGACGGTCGCGCCGCGGTCAACCGCCGAACAACGCCAGCGCGCGAGGACCGCCGGGTTCGATGTTGAGCTCGCGCAGCGCGACGACAGTCGTCTGAACCTGCTGGCGTATCGCCGCAAATGCAGCGTCGTCGAGCGGACGGCGGTTGTCGTCGACGAGCGTCGCTTCGAGCGTCTGCGCCATCCGCCGGGCCGCGTGCTTCATCTGATCGAACACGCGGACGGGTTCGGCGACGCGCGGAACATCGAGCAGAAACACCGCGCCTGGCGTCGAGGCAACCCGGAGCGCGTCGGCGGTGAACGGCTCCGAGCGGTAATTCTGCAGCGAATACAGCACGGCACCGGTTTCTTCGTTGATCCAGTGGAAGCTGCCGCTCTCGGCGAGCCGAAACCCGGTCGCTTCGGCGACGCCGCGCAACCGCGATCCGGTAATCGTCGCCGGTCCTGCTTTCAGCACCGTGAGGCCGATCTGCACGTCGAGGTCGGCGCAGAGGCGATCGAGCGTTTCCGCGCGCGCGGCTTCCCGTGGCGCGTCGGGTGGGACAAACGCGGCCGGAATCGATGAGGCAACGTCGCCGGCAAGCCGCGTGAACGCCTCGAGCAACGGCTGGCTTGCGGCGCCGCTGCGGTCGGCAAGCAGCAGGCAGGCCGCGATCTCCGAGAATTCTCCGACGCTGTCGGACTTGAGCAGCTGCCAGGGCAATCCCGGGCCGCGCCGACCGAACCAGCGCAACGGCTTGCCGAGCCGCGCATGGAGCCCCGCCGCGATCGCGCCTGCGGTGATCGCGCGGACAGGCTGCAGCACCACCATGCTTTCGATGTCGGGATCCGGCTGCACCGCGTCGGATTCCGCCAGCGAAACCCGGGGCGCGGCGAGTGCGGAGACCGCGGTGGCCCTCGCGCCCGAGGGCGGCGTCGACCCAGCAGCTTCGGAGGCGAAATCGGACGCGATCCGCGCCTGGATCTCGAGCGGAGGATCGTACGCCGCATCGGCGCCCGCGTCCGGGGACTCGCCGGCGCGCGACGGATTGCCGGGTAGCGCGCCCAATGGATGGCTGATGCCGGCGTCCGCGCCGTCATCGGCGCCATGGGAGAGCGTCGGCTCGACGCGATCCGGAATTCGCGGCGCGGACTCCCGCGTCGTTACAAGGAGCGAGTCATAGGCCGGATCCGGTTTTCGGAATTCCGATTCGATCTTGCGGCGCAAGCGCCGCTCCTGCACCCCATTATAGAGGACGACGCCCGCGACGAGCGCGGCGCCGGCGGCAATCAGGCCCAGTTGCAGGGAAGTCATGCGCGGTCGAGGAGTGGGCGGTCGTCGCGCGGTGCCCGTAACGAGGGCCGTCCGGAGCGCCACGCGGCTGCCGGAATTATAGCGCGGCGCCGATCGATAACCGCCGCATCGTGGCCGAAGGGGCGGTAATCCCCGGCGGTCGCCGCTCCACGCCGATACGGCACGCCGCTCGACCAGCGCACCGCGCCGTCACGCGGCGGCGGCGCCCGTCTCGGCAAGCTCGAGCGCCTCGGCGATGTCCACCGCGACGACCCGCGACACGCCGGGCTCCGACATCGTGATGCCAATCAGCTGGCTGGCCATCTCCATGGTGATCTTGTTGTGCGAGATGAACACGAACTGCGTTTGTGCCGACATCGCCTTGACCATCCGGCAGAAGCGATCGGTATTGGGATCGTCGAGTGGAGCATCCACCTCGTCCAGCAGGCAGAACGGCGCCGGGTTCAACTGGAACAGCGCGAACACGAGCGAGATTGCGGTGAGCGCCTTCTCGCCTCCCGAAAGGAGATGGATCGACGTGTTTCGCTTGCCCGGCGGCTGAGCGACAACCTGCACGCCGGAGTCGAGAATCTCCTCGCCGGTCAGCATCAGTCGCGCCTGCCCACCCCCGAACAACGTCGGGAAAAGCTTGGCGAAATTCTCGTTGACGGTGTCGAACGTCTGTTGCAACAGCTGGCGCGATTCACGGTCGATCTGCCGAATCGCGTTTTCCAGCGTGGCCATCGCCTCGGTGAGATCGGCGGCCTGCGCGTCGAGGTATTGCTTGCGTTCGGTAGCGATGGCGAGCTCGTCGAGCGCCGCGAGGTTGACCGCACCGAACAGAGCGATCGCCTGTTGCAGCCGCTCGATCTCGCCCCCCAGCGCCGATTTGTTGCCGAAGGCCTTGAGCTGCGCCGGAAGACCCGCGAGGTCCGCGTGCGCCTCGGCAAGCTGTTCGGTGAACTGCTGCTCCTGCAGTGCGGCCGCCTGTTCCTTCAGCCGCATGTCCTCGATGCGCGCCCGCGCGGGCTCCAGTTTCTGCTCGGCGGCAAGCCGTGCCTCGTCGGCGGTTCGCAACTCGGCGCCGAGGCCTTCGAGGCGGTCGCGCGCCGTGGCCAGCGCCTGTTCGGCCTCGCCGCGTGCGGCAAGCTGACGCTGCAGCGCCTCCTCCACCGGCGTCCAGTCAATTGCGGCACGCTCGGACGTCAGTTGCGCGAGAAGGCCCTGTTGCTGCCCGATCTGGGCGACCAGCGACTCGCGGCGACGCTCGAGTTCACCCAGGCGGTCGCGGCAACTCCGCTCGGCAAAAGAGACTTCCTGCGATACGCGTTCCGCCGTGCGCAGGCACTCGCGGCCTTGCGCCAGCGCGACTTCGGCCGCGTTCCTCGTGTGCCGCAGGGCATCGCGCTTCTCGATTTCATCGTGCAAACCCGATTGGGCATCGGCAAGCTCGGCCGCCAGTCCCCGCGCCTGCTGCTGTTCGGCGGCCTCTTCCGCGGCGATTTCTGATTGTTCCTGTGCGATCTGCGCGCGGCGTTTCGCCGCAACCTCCGCGGCCTGCTTCAGCTGCTGGAGCTCGAGCTCGAGATCGTGGCAGCGCCGCTGCTGGGACGAAAACGCCATGCTCTCGGCATGGTAGTTCTTCTGCGCTTGGTCCATCTCGGCTTCGACCGCCGACAGGGCGTCGCGCGCCGCCGTCGCCGCCTGCCGGGCGCCGCCGATGGCGTGGGCGAGATCGGCCAGCTCGCGCTGCCGCGCGAGGACCCCGTGCAGCTCGCTGTCAGGCGCGAAAAAGCCGATCGCCTGCGCGCTGACGAGATGACCCTGCGGCGTGACAAAGGCTTCGCCGACACCCAGTTCGTGGCGCGCGCGAATCGCCTCGACGACGCCCGGACGGCAGCGAACACCACGCAACCAGTCGGCGAGGAGACGGGCGATTCCCGGGCGCGCGGAGCGCACCTTGTCGAGCAGCGCATCGGCATCGCCATGGGTGGTGGCGGCGGCCGCACGGGATTCCGGGGCATACACGGCGATGCGTCCCGGCGGCGCGCCCGTGCCGTCATGTTTCGCATCGAACCACGCGAGCACGGTGTCGATGCGATCAAGCTCGATCGCGTCGAGTCGTTCGCGCAGAACGGCTTCGAGTGCATCCTCCCAACCCGGCTCGATATCGAGCCCTTGCCACAGCCGACGCGAGTCGGCCAGACCGCGGCCTTCCTGCCACTGCACGGTGTCCTTGCCCTGTCCGATCTTCGCCTGCAATGCCGCCAACGCCTGTGCACGGGCGTCGAGGTCCGCCTGCCGGCTCCCTGCCTGCTGCGCGGCTTCGCTGGCGGACCGATGGCGCTCCTGCGATTCCCGCGCTGCGTTGCGCAGCGCGTCGAGGCCCGCCGCCTTCGATGCCAGCTCCGCGGTTTCCTGTTGCAGCTGTTCTTCCACCGCGGCGAGCTCCGTGGTGACCGGCACCCCGAGCCCCTTGGATTCGTTGTCGAGACGATCCCTGCGCTGGGCGAGCTGCGCGAGCGCCCGCGCGAGGTTTTCGCGGCGAGTTTCGATCACGCGAATCGCCTGCTCGAGCTGCGCGATCCCGTTCTGCAGTTCCATGCCGGTTGCCGCGAGCTGGCGCACGGCGTCTTCCAGCGCCGGCAGCAACGTCGCCGCGGCCTGCTCGTCGGCTGCGGCCGATTCGCGCGCCGTCAATGCGTCCTCGATGGCCTTTTCGGCTGAGGCACGATCCGCGGTCAGCGACGCCTCCTGGGCGGTCAACGAGCCGATCTGTTCGGTCAACTGAGCGGCCTGTTGCGAAATCCGCGTTTCGGACTCGCGCGCGAATACCAGCTGCTGCTCCAGCCGCGTCACTTCGGCATTGGCCGCATAGTAGCCGCCTTGCTTCTCGTGCAACGCGTCGCCGGCGGAATAATGGTCGGCGCGCAGCGCCTCGAGCCTTGCCTCGACGGCCCGGACATCGGCCTGCAGGCTTTCCAGCGTGACGGTGAGGCCGGCGACCGCCGTCGCGTGCCGCTCGCGCGCATTGCCCGCATCCTGTTGCTTCGAGAACCACAGGAGCTGCTGGGTCTGCTTCAGCCGCGCCTCGTGCTCACGATATTCGGTCGCGACGCGCGCCTGGACGTCGAGCTTCTCCAGCTGGCTGCCGAGTTCGATTCGGATATCCTCGACACGCGACAGATTCTCGCGCGTATCGGCGAGGCGCCCCTCGGTCTCCTTGCGTCGCTCCTTGTACTTCGAGACGCCCGCCGCTTCCTCGAGGAACACACGCAGTTCGTCGGGCTTGGCTTCGATCACGCGCGAGATCATCCCCTGCTCGATGATCGCGTACGCACGGGGTCCGAGTCCGGTGCCGAGAAACAGGTCATGGATGTCGCGACGGCGGACCGGAATACCGTTGATGTAATACGAGCTGTCGCCATCGCGCGTGAGCACGCGCTTGATGGACAGTTCCGCGTACTGGCCCCACTGACCGCCGATCCGGCCTGCGCTGTTGTCGAACGAGAGCTCCACCGACGCGCGGCCCACGGGCTTACGCTCGCCAGCACCGTTGAAGATGACGTCCTGCATCGATTCGCCGCGCAGCGCGGAAGCCTTCGACTCGCCCAGCACCCAGCGAACGGCGTCGATCACGTTGGACTTGCCGCAGCCGTTCGGGCCGACGATGCCGACCAGCTGACCGGGAGTGCCGATGGCGGTAGGGTCGACGAACGACTTGAATCCGGCGAGCTTGATCTGGGTGAGGCGCAAGGGAGGCTCGGACGGCAGGTTGACGGTCGGTGACCGAGATTTACTTACTGAGTGTTATCGAATTGAGTCACAACGGTCGCAGAAGCGTCGTCGTTCCCGCGAAAGCGGAAATCCAGTGTCGTGCGGCGAACGACGCGGGGTCCCCGCCTTCGCGGGGACGACAATCCTACTTGCGAAAGTGCCACCCAGTTCCGCAATGTTCGATAGCAACAGCCAGCGCGCGTTCGCGCCGCGCCCGGGCCTGTCCCGCGTGGGGACGGAAGACACCGACTGCAAAAGGCGAAATTATACCCGATCGGCGGGATCGGTTTCAGCCCGCGGCATCAATGAATCCGTGCGCAGCGCTACGCCTTGGTCGGCAATTGACAACCCGCGATGTTCTCGACGTAACCGACGAACGTGGTATAGGTCATCGCGAGCGGATTCTCGAACTTGGCGTTGATGTAATAGCGCTTGCATGGCTCGGCGTTGAGCATGAAGACCGCGAGATCCGTCCCCCCGGCCCACCCCGGTGACAGCGGCACCGCCTGGACGACGACCCGTCGCGTGCCGGGATCGATCTTGATCGGCTGATTCGGCCCGTTCGGGAACGCACCGCTGCCGTCGATCTGTTCGATGCCCACCGGCGCGACGTTGAGCCCCGCGGGGCTGATCCGATCGAAACGCGCGCCCGTCACTTCACTCCATGTCGGTCCCCACGTCGCGCAACCCGAAAGCAGTAAAGCCAACAGCGGCGTCGATTGCCTCCAGTTTCCATTCATGACTAGTCTCCTCGTTCAGATCAAATTTCAAGCGGTCAACGGTTTCCGGCGGACATCCGCCAAGTCGATGACCTCCCGCAAACTCGGGTTGAGCGCTTCGCGCAGCCAATCGCCGAGCAGATTGATCGCCAGCACCATGATCACCAGTGCCGCGCCGGGGAATACATGGTAATCCACCATTCGCCCGAATACGGAAAATCGTTGCCGTTGCGTATCCGGGTCCCCGACTCGCTCCTGCCGCCGGACTGCCATGCCGGAGGCGCCGGCGCGTCCCGCAGGTCGGGCGTCATCAGGTCGAACGGATTGTGCGGCGCAATCCCACGGCGCGAAAAGCGGCGCGCCGAGGCAGGCGAGAAGAACAACCGCCGCGGCGACTGCCACGGGCGACCGGCGGAGACCGAATGCGATGTCGCCGTGCCAGGCCGCGGCGAGGCGCTCGCCGGGCGCCGGTGTCGCGCCCGCAACGGCAGTCGGCGCAGGGTCGCTCATAAAGGTGCAAACAGCAGCGACTGCGCCACTATTTCGTTCCCCTGTCCCGGCGGGGAAAACGCGCCTCCACTATCCCTGTCGCAGGCGTACGGCCTGCTCGCGGCGGCCGGCTCCTTCGTACGAACTCCGATCACGGCGGGCTCCGCGCGCGATGCGCTGTCGCTCAGCGCCGCATCGCGCGCCGCGTCGGTGAACCCGGCGCGGGGCTCGGCGCAACTCCGGAAGAACTGCGGCACAGGATCCAAGGCGCAATCGTGCGATCGGAGTCAACGGGTGAGCGGCATTGCCTTCTCGGCCAGCGCCGCAAGATACGCGGCACCGAGCGGAATCACCGCGTCGTTGAAATCGTACGTGCTGTTGTGCAGGAAACAGCCGCCCTCGGCGCCCCCCTGCCCCAGCCGGGCAAACGCGCCCGGCCTCGCTTGCAGCATGAAGGAAAAATCCTCGGAACCCATCGACGGATCGAGGTTGCCAACGACGTTGTCCTTGCCGACCAGCGCCTCGGCGACCTCGACGGCAAACGCGGCCTCGCGGTCGTGGTTGACGGTCGCCGGATAAACGCGCTCGTATTTGAGGACGGCCCGCGCGCCGAACGCCGCCGCGATCGACGGAATCAATTCGGACAGGCGCCGTTCGATCATGTCCTGGGTGGCCGGTCGGAACGTGCGCACCGTGCCGACCAGCTTGGCGTGCGCGGGGATCACGCTCATGGCACCCGGGTTGCCGGCCTGCATCGCGCAGATGCTGACCACCGCCGTATCGATGGGGCTCACATTGCGGCTGACGATCGACTGTGCGGCCGTGATGATGTGAGCGGCGACCAGCACCGGGTCGATCGCCGCGTGCGGATGCGCGCCATGGCCGCCGCGACCATCGATCGTGATCTCGATCCGGTCCGCCGCCGCCATCGCCGGACCCGGTGTGATGCCGATGCGTCCCGGAGCCAGGGCGGGCCAGTTGTGCAGCGCAAAGACCCGATCCGCGGGAAAGCGTTCGAACAGCCCGTCGGCGATCATTTCCTTCGCACCGGCGTAGCCCTCCTCGCCCGGCTGGAAGATGAGATAGGCGGTGCCGTCGAAATTGCGCGTCTCGTGGAGGTAGCGCGCGGCGGCAAGGAGCATCGTCGTATGGCCGTCGTGACCGCAGCCGTGCATGCGCCCGTCGTACCGCGACCGGTGCGCGAACGTGTTTTCCTCCTGCATGGGCAGCGCATCCATGTCGGCCCGCAGACCCACGGACCGGCCGCTCGCGTTGACCCGCCCCCGAACGACCGCGACCACGCCCGTTCGGCCGATCCCCGGATGGTGCTCGATCCCGAGCGCGGCCAGCCGCTCACAAACGATCTTCGCGGTCCGGTGCTCCTCGAACCCCAGTTCCGGATGCATGTGCAAGTCGCGCCGCAGCGCGGTGAAATCGGCGTGCCAACGGCGGATGTGTTCTAGGGAATCCATGGTCGGTTTCAACGGCCCACGCCGCGCTCGACGCGCAGTCGGCGGTCGCCGACATGGTACAGGAGCGGCAATGTCCCGCAGGCCGGTTGGAGCCTGCCCGATTGTTCCCCGTCGGATTGTGGTTCAATATCGCTGCCCGAATGAATTCGGGAACCTCGAGTCGCCGGATCGGCCCAGTTCAACCTCTTCCCAAGATGCTGCGCTTCCTGCTCACCCGCATCAGCCTCGTCATTCCGACCTTCATCGGGA
The DNA here is from genome assembly GCA_963726775.1 of uncultured beta proteobacterium. Taxonomy (GTDB): domain Bacteria; phylum Pseudomonadota; class Gammaproteobacteria; order Burkholderiales; family Casimicrobiaceae; genus CAIWHR01. The sequence continues at coordinate 155,589 of CAVSDL010000009.1, read as the reverse complement.
TGACGCTGCTGGCCTTTGCCCTGATCCGCGTGGTTCCCGGCGACCCGATCGAGACCATGGCGGGAGAGCGTGGCATCGATGCCACGCGCCACGCGGCGCTGTTGAAGGAATACGGGCTGGATCAGCCGGTGCTCGTTCAGTACGGCATCTACATCGGCCGGGTCCTGCACGGCGATCTCGGCAAGTCGATGATCACCCAGGAACCCGTGGTGCGCGAGTTCGCGGCGTTGTTTCCTGCCACGATCGAACTGGCGGTCTGCGCGATCGTGTTCGCGCTCGTCCTCGGCATTCCCGCGGGAATGGTGGCCGCGGTACGCCGCAATTCGGTGTTCGACCATGGCGTGATGGGAGCATCGCTTACCGGCTATTCGATGCCGATCTTCTGGTGGGGGCTGCTGCTGATACTCCTGTTTTCCGTGCAGCTCGGCTGGACCCCGGTGTCCGGTCGCATCGCGGTCAAATATTACTTCGAACCGGTGACCGGCTTCTTGACGATCGACGCGCTGCTCTCCGGCGAGAAAGGCGCATTCCAGTCGGCGGTCTCGCATCTGATTCTGCCCACCATCGTGCTGGGCACGAATCCGCTGGCCATCATCGCGCGCATGACGCGTTCGGCCATGCTGGAAGTGCTGGGCGAGGATTACATCCGCACCGCGCGCGCCAAGGGCCTTTCCAACGTGCGGGTGGTGGCGCTGCACGCGTTCCGCAATGCGCTTATTCCGGTGATCACGGTGATCGGCCTGCAGGTGGGCGTGCTGTTCACCGGCGCGATTCTTACCGAGACGATTTTCTCCTGGCCCGGCGTGGGCAAGTGGCTGATCGAGGCCATCAACCGGCGCGATTATCCGGTGCTGCAGGGAGGCCTCCTGTTGCTCGGCGTCGTGGTGATGATGGTCAATCTGCTGGTCGATGTCACCTACGGCATCATCAACCCGCGCATACGGCGCACCACATGACGGCCGAATCGCTCGCATTGCCGGATTCGGTTGCCGCGCCACCGGGGCCGCTGCGCGAATTCTGGGGTTACTTCAGCGCCAATCGCGGCGCCGTCGGCGGTTTGACCGTCGTCGTCGTCGTGTTGCTGATGGCAGCGTTCGCGAATGTACTCGCGCCCTACCCGCCGGACCTGACCAACAACGCCGTATTCCTGCAACCGCCGGCCTGGCAGGCCGGGGGCTCGTGGGCGTATCCGCTCGGGACGGACGCGATCGGACGCGATATCCTGTCGCGGCTCATCCACGGCGCACGCCTGTCCCTGCTGATCGGGATTGCCGTCGTCGCGCTGTCCATCGTCGTCGGCATCGTGCTCGGAATGATCGCGGGGTTCTTTCGCGGCATGATGGAGATCGCGATCATGCGACTGATGGACATCATTCTGACGCTGCCCAGCCTGCTGCTCGCCATCGTGATTGTGGCGATCCTCGGGCCGGGGCTGATGAACGCGATGCTGGCGGTGGCGGTGGTGGTGCTTCCACACTACGTGCGCATCACGCGGGCGGCAGTGATCTCCGAGACGTCGAAGGACTACGTCACTGCGGCGCGGGCGAACGGCGCCGGCCGGCTGCGGCTGATGTTCAACGAAGTGCTGCCCAACTGCGCGGCGCCGCTGATCGTGCAGGCATCCCTGGGTGTCTCCACCGCCATACTCGACGCCGCGGCGCTGGGATTCCTCGGACTGGGCGCTCAGCCCCCCGCGTCCGAATGGGGGACGATGCTGGCCGACGCGCGCGAATTCGTGCTGCGCGCCTGGTGGGTGGTGACCTTTCCGGGATTGATGATCCTGATCACCGTACTGGCGTTCAATCTGCTGGGCGACGGCCTGCGCGACGCGCTGGATCCGAAGCTCAAGCGGAGCTGAACTCTGCGGCATGGCCCTGCTAGAGATCGAAGACCTCCACGTCGAATTTCCCTCGCAGGGCGCGGTGCTGCGCGCCGTGGAGGGCGTCAGCCTTTCGCTCGACGAAGGCGAGGTGCTGGGAATCGTCGGCGAGTCGGGCTCCGGCAAGAGCGTGACCATGCTGGCGCTGATGGGACTCGTCGCGTATCCCGGCCGCGTGCGCGCACGGCGGATGCATTTCGCGGGTCGCGATCTTCTGAACCTCTCCGACACCGAGCGCCGCAAGTTGATCGGCAAGGACGTGGCGATGATCTTCCAGGATCCGACCACGAGTCTCAATCCGTGCTTCACCGTCGGCTTTCAGCTTACCGAAACGCTGCGACTGCACCTCGCGATGGATCGCAGGTCTGCGCTCCGCCGTGCCACCGAACTGCTGGAGCAGGTAGGCATACCGGCCGCCGCCAGCCGCCTGAAGGACTTCCCGCACCAGCTTTCCGGCGGGATGAATCAGCGCGTGATGATCGCGATGGCCATTGCCTGCAACCCCAAGCTGCTGATCGCGGATGAGCCGACCACCGCGCTGGACGTAACGATACAGGCCCAGATTCTGGATCTGCTGCGCGGGTTGCAGAACGAGCGCGGCATGGCGCTGGTGCTCGTCACGCACAACATGGGCGTGGTGGCCGAAATGGCGAAGCGCGTGGCGGTGATGTACGCCGGACAGGTGGTCGAGGAACGCGGCGCCGATGCATTGTTTGCCGCGCCACAGCACCCCTACACGGCAGCGTTGCTCGCCGCGATGCCGGAACGCAGCACCGGCGAGACCCGCCTCGCGACCATCCCCGGCGTCGTGCCGGGCTTGTATGACCGGCCGCCAGGCTGCCTGTTCGCGCCGCGCTGCACCTATGCGACCGAGCGATCGTGCCAGTCGCGGCCGCAGATGCGCTACTGGACCGACGGCCAGGTCCGCTGCCACTTTCCGCTTGGCGATCCGCAGCGCGACGCGGCGATCGAAAGCGAGCGCGCGACTTCGAGAGCCGTCGCATGAGCGCTGCCATGGGGGTACACCCGTGAGCGTGCCGGTCGTCGAGGCACGCGATCTGACTCGCGTGTATGAAATCCGGCGCGGCCCCCTGCGCAAGGCGGCGCACCTGCAGGCGGTGGGCGGCGTCTCGTTCGTCATCGAGGCTGGCCGCACGCTTGCCGTTGTCGGCGAGTCCGGCTGCGGCAAATCGACGCTGGCGCGAGTGATCTCGCTGATCGAGAAGCCGACGTCGGGACATTTGCGCCTGGGAGGCATCGACGCCGTGAATGCGCCTGCGCAGGAGCAGGCTGGCTTGCGCAAGGCCGTGCAGATGGTGTTTCAGAATCCTTACGGCTCGCTGAATCCGCGCAAGAAAATCGGCGCGATCCTGGAAGCACCGCTGGCCATCAACACCGATCTTGATCCGGCCGAGCAGGCCGGACAGGCGCGCGCCATGCTGGCCAAGGTCGGGCTCCGGCCCGAGCACTACGTCCGCTATCCGCACATGTTCTCGGGAGGGCAACGGCAACGCATTGCGATCGCGCGGGCACTGATGCTCAACCCGGCGCTGGTCGTGGCCGACGAACCGGTGTCGGCGCTGGACGTCTCGGTCCAGGCACAGGTCCTCAACCTGCTATCGGACCTGCAACGCGAGCTGGGCCTGGCCTACCTGTTCATTTCCCACGACCTTGGCGTGGTGCGGCACATCGCGCACGACGTGCTGGTCATGTACCTGGGCCTGGCGATGGAACAGGGCGCCAAGGAGCGCATCTTTGCGCGGCCGCTGCATCCCTACACGCAGGCGCTGCTGGCCTCGACCCCCGGCATTCCCGGAATCGACAAGTCGGAACGCATCGTGCTGAGGGGCGAGCTCCCGTCACCTTTGAATCCGCCGGCGGGGTGCGTGTTTTCCACCCGCTGCGCCCACGCGATCGACCGCTGCCGGAACGAGCGTCCGGTCCTGCGCCCCCTGGACGGACGGGAGGTATCCTGCCATCTTGCCCACCAGTTTCTCAAACCCGGTCATACTGATGCCGGAAGTCCCGTGCTGCACGAATCGCAGCCTCTTACATAGGAGTTACTCACATGACGAGCTTCAATCCGGCCACCCGCTGGCCGCATGGCGTCCGGCGCGCCCTCATCACTGCACTGGCTCTCTCCGTCTTGCTGGCCGGCGCCGGCCTCTCGGCCAAGACGCTGGTGTACTGTTCCGAGGGCAGCCCGGAAAACTTCTACCCCGGCGTCAACACCACCGGGACTTCGTTCGACGCCAACAGCCAGATCTACAGCCGCATCGTCGATTTCGAGCGCGGCGGCACCACGGTCGTGCCGGGTCTGGCGGAGCGCTGGGAAATTTCCCCGGACGGCAAGGTCTACACGTTCCACCTGCGCAAGGGTGTGAAGTGGCACAACCACCGCGCCTGGAAGCCGACACGCGATTTCAATGCCGACGACATGATCTTCGCCATCGAACGGCAGTGGAAGGAATCGAATCCCTATTTCAAGATCACGAGCTCGAACCACTCGTACTTCAACGACATGGGCCTGCCCAAGCTGCTGAAGTCCGTCGAAAAGGTCAACGATTACACCGTCCGCATCACGCTCGAGAAGCCCGAAGCACCGTTCCTGTCCGACCTGGCGATGGAATATGCCGGCGTGCAGTCGAAAGAGTATGCGGACGCGATGCTCAAGGCCGGCACGCCGGAGAAGATCGACCAGGAACCCATCGGCACCGGCCCGTTCTATCTGGAGCGCTACATCAAGGACGCCATCATCCGCTACAAGGCGTTTCCGCAGTATTACGGCGGCAAGGCCAAGATCGACGACCTGATTTTCTCGATCACGCCGGACGCCTCGGTGCGCTGGGCCAAGCTGCAAAAGGGCGAATGCCACGTGATGCCGTATCCGAATCCGGCCGACCTCGACACGATCCGCAAGGATCCGAACGTCATGGTCCTCGAGCAACCGGGCCTCAACGTGGGATACCTCGCCTACAACACGACGAAAAAGCCGTTCGACGACGTGCGCGTGCGCAAGGCGATCAACATGGCGATCAACAAGAAAGCCATCATCGACGCGGTGTATCTCACTGCCGGCGTCCCGGCCAAGAACCCGATACCGCCGACGCAGTGGTCGTACAACAATGCGATCAAGGACGATCCGTTCGATCCCGCCGCCGCGAAGAAGCTGCTGGCCGATGCGGGCTATCCCAGCGGCTTCGCGACCGACCTTTGGGCAATGCCGGTGCAGCGGCCGTACAACCCGAACGCGCGGCGTATCGCCGAGCTGATGCAGGCCGATCTCGCCAAGGTGGGCGTGACCGCCGAGATCAAGAGCTTCGAGTGGGGCGAATACCGGAAGCGCATGCAGAACGGCGAGCATCAGATGGGGATGCTCGGCTGGACGGGCGACAACGGCGATCCCGACAACTTCCTGGCCACCTTGCTCGGATGCGACGCCGCGAAGAGCAACGGCAGCAACGTCGCCAAGTTCTGCTATCAGCCCTACGAGGACCTGATCCAGAAGGCGAAGACGATCTCCGGCCAGAAGCCGCGCGCCGAACTGTACGAGAAGGCGCAGGTGATATTCAAGGAGCAGGCACCGTGGTTCACCATTGCGCACGCGGTGCAGCTGAAGCCGGTCCGCAAGGAAGTCATCGACTTCAAGCTGAGCCCGTTCGGACGGCACACGTTCTACGGGGTCGACATCAAGGAGTAAGTCGTTCCCCGGTGCGTTCCCTGCCCTAATCCCCGCATCGGTGAGTCGCCCGGAGGCCGGCGTGAAAGCGTAATCCGAAAACTCCGTGGGCCGGGATCGTGCCACGGGGTTTTTCTGTCAGTACGGCGGCAATGGCCCCGATCGCGCTGCCGGACGGCGAGAACGTCGACCCCGCTGATTGCTCCGAAATCAACGACAGCCGGGAGCGTCGCCGATGCGACCGCCGCAACAGCGGTGCTGCTTCTATGCGGCGCGCGCGCAGCGTGACGCGTAGAGGCAGATGCCGCTGGCGACCGAAACGTTGAGGCTCTCGACGGCACCGGACAGCGGGATGCCGACGATGCGATCGCACGATTCGCGCGTGAGCCGCCGCAGCCCCGACCCCTCGGCGCCGAGCACCCAGGCAATGGGGCCGGCAAGGTCGGCGTCGAAAAGGTTCTCGCCGCCGGCATCGGCACCGAGGATCCACACTCCGCGCTCCTTGAGGTCGCGCAGCGTGCGCGCGAGATTGGTGACGGTGATCACGGGGATCGTGTCGGCCGCGCCGCTGGCCGCCTTGGCTACGGTAGCGTTGACGCCTACTGCGCGATCCCTGGGGACGATGACCGCATGGGCGCCGAAGGCATCGGCGTTGCGCAGGCATGCGCCGAGATTGTGCGGATCGGTGACGCCGTCGAGTACGACCAGCAGTGCGGGTTCCGGCAGCGCATCGAACAGGTCATCGAGCTTCACCTGCGGAATCGCCGCGTCGACGATCGCCACGACGCCCTGATGCCGGTCGGTGCCCGCCAACTGCGTAAGGCGCCCGTCGTCGGCGACGTGCGCCGCGCAGCCGGCGGCTTCGGCGATAGCTACGAGGTCCCGCACGCGGGCATCATGCCGGGCGCCGGACAGGTAGAGGGCCCGCACGGAGTCCGGCCGCTGGCGCAGACGCGCGGACACCGCGTGAAATCCATGGAGGGAGCGTGTAGCCGACACACCAGAAATGAGCGGGACCCGGCAGCGCACGCCACGACGGCGGCGCGCCCAGTGTAATGCGCGGCGGGTCAGCGCGGCGGAGTGGCCTCGGCGGCCGCCTTTTGCGCGGCAGCGCGATCCGCAGCCAACGCGGCGTTGCCCGGTGTCTTGGCAAGCGCGCGGTCGAAGGCACCCACCGCGTCCGAATACCGATTGAGCATCATGTAGCTTCGCGCCAGAAGCGCCCAATCGTCAGCGGAGCCGTCCTTTTCAGTCAGGCGCTTGGCGAGCCGCTCGGCGGCAACGTCCATGGCTGATGCCGGGGGGCTGGGCGCAGCTCCGGGAGCGGCTCCCGGAGTGACTCCAGGCATGGCGCCGGGCGCAGCTCCGGGAGCGGCCACGGGAGGCGCCAACGGCGGCAGTGAAAGCGCCGGCGCGGCGTCCGGCGCCGCATGGTCCGAAAGCTTGGCGTAGAGTCCCACGACCGTCACGGCCATCGCGACAACGGCAACCGCGACTACGGAGTACAAGCGCTTCGTACCGGGGGTCATGGGCAAAGCCGCCGGAACGGTCAGAGATCCCAGCGCACGCCGACGTAATAGAAGGTGCGCGTGACGCTGTCGTCGATGATCGGACCCTTGGTCTTTGCAAGTTCCCAGTCGCCTTCCGCCTCGAGGTACAGCCGGTCCCGGACCAGCCAGACGAGCTTCAGCCCCGGGGTCCATCGCGTAAGCTTCACGTCCTGATTGTCGGACTGCTGGTAATACCGCAGCATCGGTTCGAGCGTCACGTTCGCCCAGGGCGTAATCCGATAGTCGACGCTGAACTGCTGCGCGTCGAATAGCGTCGAAGTCAGGAAGTTCCCGTTCAGCACCAGAATGTCCTGATACGGCGTGAAGCTGTTGGCGATGACCTGCAGCGTGTAGGTGTAGACGTTTCCGCTCGCCGGCAGCCCGGGGAAATCTCCTGTCGCGGGCGTCGAGCTCAGCGTCGACAGGCGAACGTCGCCGCCGACCTGCCAGCGCGGCGACAATTGCTGGGTGACGCCGACGACCGCGACACGGGACACCGGCGTGACGGTCTTCGCGAGGTCGCGCGCGCCTGACATGCCCAGGCTCTGAACCATGTCCCCGACGGAAGTACCCGAGGGAAACGCGACCAGCGCGTTGGTGAGCTGCAGCGTCGGCGCCCGCCGGTAGTCGTAGAGCACGTTGACACCGGTGCCCGTCGGAAACTGCCAGTTGGCCTGGATCATGCCGATGTTGGTCGCCTTGAAAACCGGGTCGTAATCGAGCAGCGCATAGACGTTGCGCTCGGAATCGAAATAGCGGACCTCGCCTCCCACGCCGACACGGTCTTCGTAGCCCGCGGCCGTCTGCCGGATGGCGAAGACATTGCCGCCCCAGCGGCCACCGAGGTTTTCCGCTTCGACACTCGCGCCGTAGAAGGTCTTGGTGCCCCCCAACGTGGCATCGACAGTCTGGCCGACAACGGCATTGCCTCGCCAGTTCTCGTAGAACCCCCATTGGCCCACCGCACCGTCGAAACGGCCGATCACGCCGCCTGCGGTTGCCGACTGGCGCCCGAACCGCCCCATCAACTGCGCGGGCTGGTACTTGGTCTCGAAATACGCGGCCGTCAGGCGGTTGTCGTATGACGTGCCCTTGTTGTCCTTGCAGGGATTGAAGGGGTCGGGAACGATCGGGCAGTCGAGATTCCTCCGGCGCAGGAAATCCGCCGCCAGAGAGTCGCGAACCACCACGCGGCTGTCCCAGTTCGCGTCGCGGTAGCGGGCGGCAAGGTCCACGTTGGTGACGAGCTGCCGCTGATCGACGGAGGACAGCGAACTCGTGTCGATCGAGGTGGCGCCCGTGGCGGGATTGGGCGTCGTGGTGGACGTTGTCGTCTGCGATTGCCCGCCGTAGTAGTACATGGACACGCTACCCCAATAGCTCAACGCCCCGGGACGTGCCACTGCCGCTCCCGGAACCGGCGGCGCGGCCAGTGCCGCGAGCCGCTGCCGCACGCGCTCGGCAGCCGGGCCGTCCGGATACACCTTGAGGTAGAGCTCGTATTCGGCTTTCGCCTTCGCCGTCTCGCCAAGTCTGTCTCGCGCAATGCCGATCTGCTCCTGGGCTTCCTGCGAGTACGCGGTCGGCGGCAAGTTGAGCAGCTGGTTGAGTTTGGTGACCGCGGTCTCGAACTCGCCCGCCTCGAGTGCCGAGCGCGCCTCGCGTGACAAGGTAGCCGCCTCGCGCTCGACGTCGGTCTGTGGCGAGGCCGACACCGGCGACGGCGCAAGCTGCACGCCTTCCGGTTTCGGCGGCTTCAGTTTCGCGATCTGCTCGTCGGTCAGCGGCACGACCAGAACAATCGTCCGTGCGTCCTCGGGCCGCAGCCGGAATCGGACATTTTTCCCGAAGTTGATGTCGAGCCGGCGCTGGATTCCGGGCGGCTGCACCGGGTAGGTCACTACGAGCTGCGGCAGCAGGTCGTTCGGCGGGGGGAAGCGCCTTTCCTCCGCGACCGCCTCCGACGCGGCGTCGCGCGCGGTGATCTGGAAGTACATCTGGACGAGGCTGCCCTCGCTGGCGGGCGCGTGCCGCAAATACTGGATCAGTGCGCCGAACTTGATCCGCACGATGGCGTTGGCGCCATCGTTGGAGACGTCGACGGAATCGATCAGTTGCGCGGAGGCGCTCGCCGCGACGAACAGCAGCGCGGCGAGCAGTGTTGCCGCAATGCGGCTGGGCAGACGTCGGGTAGGCATGGCGATCATGCGCGCGATGGCGGTCCGAGAAAGAGAAAGGTGTCAGTCCGGGCCGGAATCACGCGCACGATCAGAAGCCGCCGTCGGTCGCGCGGTGGCGCGACGGGATCGATTTCTTCACCGGTGACCCCGACGCGTTCGTCGCGTAGATGTGACACGACGTGGTGCAGTCCTTCAACTCGAGCACCGTGTAGGGGATACGCGGCGATTCGACCTTGATGTGCGCATCCGGCTTGAACACTGGCGCGTGACAGCCTGCACAGGTTCCCTTGTAGGTGGCCGCCTTGAATACGACCGTCTCGCCCTTCGTGGTGTGGCAGTCCGTGCATTCGACGTCGCGATTGTGCCGGACGAACGCCGGCGCCACGTGATTGTAATTGGTCGCGGGCGTCCATGCCGTCGAGCGGTGGCACGAATCGCAGGAACGCGTGGTGACGAAGTGGTTCGACGACTTGCCCTTGGCGTTCATGCCTGTATGACACGTTACACAACTCCCTGGCGCCACGCCGGTATGCGAGAAATTCGCCGGTATCCATGCCGTCGTGCGGTGGCAGGAGTCGCATCCCAGCATCGTCTGCAAGTGTCTGCCCGGCTTGCCCTTCGCGTCCCGGTCATTGTGACAGGTAAAGCACTGGCCCGGGGCAACGCCCATATGGCTGAACCTGCCGGGCGGCGCGGAAGGTGGCGCCGGCATCGCGACCGGAGGTGCCGGCATCGCGACCGGAGGTGCTGGCATCGCGACCGGAGGCGCTGGCATTGCGACCGGAGGCGCTGGCATTGCGACCGGAGGTGCTGGCATTGCGACCGGAGGCGCTGGCATTGCGACCGGAGGCGCTGGCATTGCGACCGGAGGCGCTGGCATTGCGACCGGAGGCGCCGGCATCGCGGCCGGAGGCACAGCGGGCGTCGGCGCAGCGACGGGGGCCGCCGGAGGCGCCGACGGTGGCGATACGTTGACCGATGGCGTCGGCGTCGGCGCCGACAGGGCAACCGGCAAGGTTACCGATGGCGCTGACGAGCTCGCGACCGGTGCCGTAGACGCGAGTCCCGACGGCGTGCCTGATGTCGGTACTGCGGGCGCGGCAAGGGCGACGCCAGCGGGTGTCGGAGTACCCGAGCCGGCATCCACGGTCCCCGGGACCGCAGCGTCCGGCGCCGTCACCGCCGCTACAACGGTCGCAGCCGTTGGCGGCGTGGTCTTCGGCGTTGCCGCCGTTACCGGCTTCGTCGGATCGACCGTGACCGTGGCCGGCGCCGTGGCCGCCGGAGCTGCCACCTTGGCAACCACTGCCGGTACCGGGACAGGCAACGCCGCGATCCCCTTCCGCCCATTCCCGAGCACGCCGGTCTTGCCCATCGTCCACGAACTCGTGCTGATGTGGCAGGTCTCGCATGCCGCCGTTGTCTTCGGGTGAGTGGCGGGCTTGACCTTGACGTCCGCGTACTGGCCGGCATGGCAGCTCGTGCATCCCTTGACGATCCCGGCGTGGTTCATCGTCCAGGTCGCGAACGTCGTGGTGCTCGTGTGACACGTCTCGCACGCAGCCATGGTGGCAATGTGCATGGCGGTGCCCGGCTTGGCCTTCGCACCCGGGTACTGCCCGCTGTGGCAGGAGGCGCAGCCCGCCGTGATTCCGGCGTGGTTCATCTTCCACGTCGCGAACGACGAGGTGCTGGTGTGGCAGGCCTCGCACGCGGCCGACGTTGCAATGTGCACGACCGGCTTGCCGAGTACGCCCGGCACCGTGCCACTGTGACATGTCGCGCAGCCATTCGTGATCGCCGCATGGTTAGCAGGCGCCGCGCTCGGTCCCGTCGGGCTCGATGCCGCGGCCGTCGTGGCCGTTCCGGTCGGGCTCGTCACCTTCGTGGTGGCAACCTTCGCGGCGGCGATGGCCTTGGGTCCTGCGACATCCTTCGGCTTGTGACATCCCGAGCCGCCGCAGTCCTGACCCTTGTGGTGATTGGCGCCGTCGCGAACCCAGAGCCTGGTGATGCCATACCAGCTCATCCCTAGCTCGTGGCAGCTCATGCACGGCTTGCCGGTGACCGCGGCGTGCTTGATGCCGGTTCCCGAGAAGTTGTTGAACTTCGTAACCAGGTGGCACGCCTCGCACGCCGCCGGATCGGACGGGATGTGGTTGGACGGCTCCTGCTTCGGCGTGCCGAGCGAGGTTCTTGCCCGTCCCGTGGCACGTCGCGCAGCCGCTGGCGATCCCCGTGTGGTTCATCGTCGTGGTCGCCATGTTGTTCGGATCGGTGTGGCAACGTAGTAGCACGCCGCCGTCGTCGGAATGTGATTCGTCGGCTTGGTACCATCGTCGCCCCGCTGCTGAACAGCTCGTCGTCGAGTGACAACCCTTGCAGGCGACCGTCGTCGGCGTATTCGCCGGATCCTGCAGCTTCGGGTCACACCGTGAAGGTCGTGCCGGTCGCTGGCAGCTCATGCACGTCAGGTCGCCGCCCGGTGGTGATGCGCCGTGTGCCCATCGTCGTGTTCGCGAACCCACCCGTCACCGTCGACTTGTGGCACGTATCGCAGGCGATCGCCCCGTGCGGAATGTGCGTCCCAGGCTTGACCTTCAGCGGCGGCGTCTTGACCGTGCTGAAGCTCTTGGTCGGTCATGGCACGTGGCACAGGTCGTCCCCGCCACCCCGTGTGGTTCATCGGCGCGCCTGCGAAGTTACCCGTCAAGGTCTTCGTCGCACTGTGACAGCCCACGCAATCCGCCGCGTCGGGATATGCCCCGTCCCCTGCGGCTTCGGCGGCGGCGCATGCATCGGCAGCGCCGTGGCGCTCGCCGCGTGACACTGCGTGCAATTGTTCGTGATCCCGGCGCCAGCGTGGTTCATCACCCCGGATCCCACACCCATGTTGTTGTTCGCGTGGCAGATGTTGCACGCGGTCGTCCCGATCGGAATGTGGTCCGAAGGCATGGCCATCGCCCCAGCGAAGGTGGTCGTGGTGTGACAGCCCTTGCAGTCCACCCCCACGTTGTGATTCGCCGGCCGCACCTTCATGGTGACACCGTAATAGGTCATGCCGGTTTCATGGCAGCTCATGCACGTCATCGCCGCCGCCGCGGTGTGGTTCGCCGCGGTCATCGTCGTCACGAATCCACCCGCCACCGTCGACTTGTGGCACGTATCGCAGGCGATCGCCCCGTGCGGAATGTGCGTCGCAGGCTTGACCTTCAGCGCCGGCGTCTTGACCGTGCTGAAGCTCTTGGTCGTGTCATGGCACGTGGCACAGGTCGTCCCCGCCACCACCGTGTGGTTCATCGGCGCGCCCGCGAAGTTACCCGTCAAGGTCTTCGTCGCACTGTGACAGCCCACGCAATCCGCCGGCGTCGGGATATGCCCCGTCCCCTGCGGCTTCGGCGGCGGCGCATGCATCGGCAGCGCCGTGGCGCTCGCCGCGTGACACTGCGTGCAATTGTTCGTGATCCCGGCGCCAGCGTGGTTCATCACCCCGGATCCCACACCCATGTTGTTGTTCGCGTGGCAGATGTTGCACGCGGTCGTCCCGATCGGAATGTGGTCCGAAGGCATGGCCATCGCCCCAGCGAAGGTGGTCGTGGTGTGACAGCCCTTGCAGTCCACCCCCACGTTGTGATTCGCCGGCCGCACCTTCATGGTGACACCGTAATAGGTCATGCCGGTTTCATGGCAGCTCATGCACGTCATCGCCGCCGCCGCGGTGTGGTTCGCCGCGGTCATCGTCGTCACGAATCCACCCGTCACCGTCGACTTGTGGCACGTATCGCAGGCGATCGCCCCGTGCGGAATGTGCGTCGCAGGCTTGACCTTCAGCGCCGGCGTCTTGACCGTGCTGAAGCTCTTGGTCGTGTCATGGCACGTGCGCACAGGTCGTCCCCGCCACCACCGTGTGGTTCATCGGCGCGCCCGCGAAGTTACCCGTCGAGGTCTTCGTCGCACTGTGACAGCCCACGCAATCCGCCGCGTTCGGGATATGCCCCGTCCCCTGCGGCTTCGGCGGCGCACCCACGAATCGCCAGCCCCGTGGTGCCTCGTCGCGTGGCACGTCGCGCAGCTGCTCGCTGATCCCGCGCCCGTGTGGTTCATCACCCCCGGCGGCATCTCGCGCACGGCCGTCGCCGTCGTTCCGGGTGCCGCAGACGTGGCACAGCGCGCACGGCTGCGTGGTCGGAATGTGGTTCGCCGGCATGCCGCCCGTAATGCTCGTCGCAAACGACACCGTCGAACCGTGGCAGGTCCCGCATTCGCCCGTCGTCGGGTGCGTCGCCGTCGTCGGCCGCGTCACTACCATCGGCGTGCCGACGAAGCTCTTGCCCTTTTCATGGCAGGTCGCGCACGTCGTCCCGGTCACCACGCTGTGGACCATCAGCGTCTTGGCGTTGCCCTGAAGGTCGTGACATTGCTCGCTGCATGGCAGCTCTCGCACGCCGACCGTACCGAACGGCACGTGGGTCGTCGGCGGCGTCCTTCAGCGGCGGCGTCTTGACCGTGGTGAAGCTCTTGCCCGTGCCATGGCAGTTCGTACAGCCGGTGGTGATGCCCGCGTGGTTCATCGCCGCGCCTACGAAACCGCCCACCGCCGTCGCCGTCGCCTTGTGGCAACCCACGCAATCCGCCGCGTTCGGGATATGCCCCGTCCCCTGCGGCTTCGGCGTCACACCCACGAACGCTATCCCCGCGGTGCCTGTCGAGTGGCACGTCGCGCAGCTGCCGCTGATGCCCGTGTGATTCATCACGCCCGGTGCTATCCCGGTACCGGCCGCCAATGCGGTGGTTCCAGTCGCCGTGTGGCACAGCGCGCACGGCTGCGTGGTCGGAATGTGGTTCGCCGGCATGCCGCCCGTAATGCTCGTCGCAAACGACACCGTCGAACCGTGGCAGGTCCCGCATTCGCCCGTCGTCGGGTGCGTCGCCGTCGTCGGCCGCGTCACTACCATCGGCGTGCCGACGAAGCTCTTGCCCTTTTCATGGCAGGTCGCGCACGTCGTCCCGGTCACCGCGCTGTGGACCATCAGCGTCTTGGCGTTGCCCGAGAAGGTCGTGACATTGCTCGCTGCATGGCAGCTCTCGCACGCCGCCGTACCGAACGGCACGTGGGTCGTCGGCGGCGTCTTCAGCGGCGGCGTCTTGACCGTGGTGAAGCTCTTGCCCGTGCCATGGCAGTTCGTACAGCCGGTGGTGATGCCCGCGTGGTTCATCGCCGCGCCTACGAAACCGCCGACCGCCGTCGCCGTCGCCTTGTGGCAACCCACGCAATCCGCCGCGTTCGGGATATGCCCCGTCCCCTGCGGCTTCGGCGTCACACCCACGAACGCCGTCCCCGCGGTGCCTGTCGAGTGGCAGGTCGCGCAGCTGCCGCTGATGCCCGTGTGATTCATCACGCCAGGCGCCATCCCGGTACCGGCCGCCAACGTGGTGACCCCAGTGGCGGTGTGGCACAGCGCGCACGGCTGCGTGGTCGGAAGGTGACCCGTCGGCATGCCGCCCGTAATACTCGTCGCAAACGACACCGTCGAACCGTGGCAGGACCCGCAGTCGCCACCCGTGCCTACCTTCGGATGCGTCGTCGTCAACGGCCGCGTCACCACCGATGGCGTACCGATGAAGCTCTTGCCCGTTTCATGGCAGGTCGCGCACGTCGTTCCCGCGACCGCGCTGTGGTTCATCAGCGTCTTGGCGCTGCCAGCGAATGTGCTGAAGTTGCTTGCCGCATGGCAGCTCTCGCAGCTCGCTGCACCGATCGGCACGTGGATCGGGGTCGTCGCCATCGTCTTCACCGCCGGCGTCCCGTTGAACGCCTTGCCCGCCGCGTGACACGTCGCGCAACCGCTGCTGATCCCCGCGTGGTTCATCACGGTTCCAGGACCGTACTTATCCGTCGACTTGTGGCACGTCTCGCAACCCGCCATCGTCGGAATGTGGTTCGCCCCCATACCCATCGGCGTGACACCCAGGAACGCCGTCCCCGCGGCTGTCTGCGCGTGACACGCCGTGCAACCGGTCGCGATCCCGGTGTGGCTCATCTTCCCGGAGCCCGCCGTCACGATGCCGCTCGCGTGGCACTGCGTACAGGCGATCCCGCCCGCCGGAATGTGATTGGCCGGCAGCGTCGTCACGCCCGCGGCAAACGATACCGTCGAGCTGTGGCAGGTCCCGCATTCGCCCGTCGTCGGGTGCGTCGCCGTCGTCGGCCGCGTCACCACCGATGGCGTGCCGACGAAGCTCTTGCCCTTTTCATGGCAGGTCGCGCACGCCGTACCCGTGACCGCGCTGTGGACCATCAGCGTCTTGGCGTTGCCCGAGAAGGTCGTGAAGTTGCCCGCCGTGTGGCAGCTCTCGCACGCCGTCGTCGTCGGGGCGTGGTTACCCGGCTTGGTCACCAGCGCCGGCTTTTTGACCGTGCTGAAGCTCTTGCCTGCGTCGTGGCAGGTTGCGCAGCCGCTGGTGATGCCCGCGTGGCTCATCGTTGCCGGCGCCATCGTGGCGCCTGCAGCCAGCGCGGCGGCCCCGGTGCCCGTATGACAGACCGTGCACGCCTGCCCGGTCGGGATGTGGCCCGCCGGCAGGGCAACCGCGCCCTTGAACGTCGTCGTGCTCGTGTGACATGTTTCGCACGGCGCCGAAGTGGGAATGTGGGTCCCCGACTTCGTCACCAGCGGCGGATTCTTGACCGTGCTGAAGCTCTTGCCCGTATCGTGGCACGCCGCACAGCCGTTGCTGACGCCTGCGTGGCTCATCACCCCGGGGATCAGGCTCGCTGGATTGGTGTGACATTGCGTGCACGCCTGGCTGGTCGGGATATGGCCGGCCGGCATGGCAACCGCGCCCTTGAACGTCGTCGTGCTCAGGTGACACGTTTCGCACGGTGCCGACGTCGGAACGTGGCTCGCCGACTTGGTGACCAACTTCGGATTCGTGACCGTGCTGAAGCTCTTGCCCGTGTCGTGGCAGTTCGCACACCCCGAGCTGATGCCCGCATGGTTCATCACCCCGGGCTTCATGCTGGCCGGGTTCGTATGGCATTGCGTGCACGCCTGCGCGGCAGGAATGTGGCCCGCCGGCATGCCGGCCACGATGCCCGTCGCAAACGACGCCGTCGACGTGTGGCAGGTTCCGCATTCGCCCGACGTCGGGTGCGTCGCCGTCATCGGCCGCGTCACCACCGCCGGCGATCCTACAAAGCTCAATCCCTGTTCGTGGCAGCTCGCGCAGGGCATCGCCACTGCCGAGTGCTTCATCAGCGCCTTGGCGTCACCCGCGAAGGTCGTGAAGTTGGTCGCCGCGTGGCAGGCCTCGCACGCCGCCCCGTTGGTCGGTACGTGGTTCCCCGGCTTGGTCTTCAGGTTCGTGACGCCAGTGAACGACTTGCCTGCGTCGTGGCAGGTCGCACAGCCGCTGCTGATGCCCGTGTGGTTCATCACTCCGGGAGCGATCGTGGACGCGGCCGCGACTGCGGCGCTGGAAGTCGCCGCGGCGGTCCCGGTGCCCGTGTGGCACACCGTGCATGCCAATTTGGTCGGAACGTGTCCCGCCGGCATGCCGCCCTTCACTCCCGCTATGAAGGAAGTCGTCATGTGGCAGCTGTCGCATTGCGCCGACGTGATCAGGTGATTGGCCGGCTTGCCCGTCGCGTTGGTGCCGTTGTGGCAGCTGGCACATGTACCTGCGCGAACCTGCGCGTGATCGAACGTCGCGCCGGCCCAGATGTTGGTGCTGCGGTGGCAGGTGTCGCACGGCGCTACGGTTGCCAGGTGTCCCGTCGGCTTGCCGGCGGCCTGCAGCCCGTTGTGACAGGTCGCGCAGGTGCCCGGCATGGCGTTCGTGTGATCGAACTTGATGCGGTCGAAGCTGACCTGGT
This sequence comes from uncultured beta proteobacterium, assembly GCA_963726775.1. GTDB lineage: Bacteria > Pseudomonadota > Gammaproteobacteria > Burkholderiales > Casimicrobiaceae > CAIWHR01. The sequence goes on along the minus strand of CAVSDL010000009.1, from coordinate 138,425 downwards.
TGTGGCAAACGCTGCAGGGCTGGACCACCGGCGCATGCGTCGGCGCCATCTTGTAGGTGCTGAGCCGCGCTCCGGGTCCGTGGCAGCTGTTGCAGTCCTTGGGCGTTCCCTTGAATATGCCGCGCGCGTGGCAGGTTTCGCAGCGCGCCACTTCGTGCGCGCCGCGCAGCGGGAAACCGGTCGCCAAGTGCTCGGTGACCGCCTTCGAAAAGCGCAATGCCTGCGCGGCGGCGCCGTCGGCGCCGGTCATCGAAGCGATGGCCACGATCATGCCGGCCGCAGTGATCGCAGCGCCCCGGTGGAGGCTCGGAAGACAGCGGACTAGCGCGGAGAAGATATTCATGGTCGCTCCATAAATCCAGCGGCAACTACTTGGTAAAACGGCAAGCCGGAACGTTTTCTGCCCAACGGCTTGATATCGCGCCACGAGCGGGTTTCGTGGCAGCGTTCACATTGGGGACCGTAGTCTCCGCTGTGAATGTCGTCGCTGCGGTGGCAGGCGACGCAGGTAATGCCCAACGCCGGGATCTTGCCGTCCGCCGGCGCGGCGGTCTTGTGGCACGTGATGCACGCAACCTTCGTATGCGCGCCATCGATCACGAATTTCGTCTTGCGATTGTGGTCGTAATCCCAGATCTTCCAGTCGCGCGCGTTGTGGCAAGGCGCGCAATCGGTTCCGAGCTTGCGCTTGTGCGCGTCCTCTTTTTCATGGCAGGCGAAGCAGTCGCGCTTCGCGTCCTTCCAGACCGGGGTCAGGTGGCATTTTTCGCACTTGGCGATCGCGTGCCGTCCCAGCAGCGGAAAGTGCGACTTGTTGTGGTCGAAGGTCGAGGTCTTCCACCAGTCCGCGGTTTCGTGGCACTTGTCGCACTTCTGCCCCTGCGGGTCCTTGTCCTTGTGCGGGTCGTCCTTCTTGTGGCACGAGTAGCAATCGGTCTTGAGCTTGTCCTTGTAGACGTGCCCCGGGTGGCAGCTGTCGCACTTCACGTCGGCGTGCCGTCCGGTCAACGGGTACTTCGTGTCCGCCGCATGCCGGAACGTCATGTCGCGCCACGACTTGTCGGTGTGGCAGGACTCGCATTTGTCGCCGTAGCGGTCCTTGTGCGGGCCGTCCTTCTTGTGGCATCCGTAGCAGTTGAGCGGCGTGCCCTTGTAGCTCTTCGGGTCCCGGTGGCACTCCTTGCATTCGACGTCGCGGTGCTGGCCGCGCAGCTTGAACACCGAAAGGTCGTGGTCGTACTTCGCCTCTTTCCAGTTGCGCTCGGTATGGCAGTCGCCGCAGAGCAGGCCCAGGGTGCCCTTGTGCTTGTCGTCGTTCTTGTGGCACCCGTTGCAGTCCGTCGCCACCTTCGGGAGCACCGCCGCGGCCACCGTGTGGCAGGCTTCGCACTTGATGGTGCGATGCTTGCCGCGCAGCGGGTACTTCGTGTCGCGATCGTGCGAAAACGACGCCGTATCCTTCCAGTCCTTGGCGTTGTGACAGGGCTCGCACTTGTCTCCCAGCCGGCCGCGGTGCTGCTTGTCGTCCTTGCGGTGGCAGCCGACACAGGTGACCGGCGTGTTCTTGTAGACATCGTTCGCGTGGCAGTCCTTGCACTTGACATCGATGTGCTTGAAGGTCAGGTCGAACTTCGTCTTGCTGTGGTCGAAGCGGGCTTCCTTCCAGTTCTTGTCCGTGTGGCACTCGGCGCATTTCGGTCCGAGATTGCCCTTGTGCTTGTCGTCCTTCTTGTGGCAATCGTTGCAGCCGCCCGGCGCCTCCCGGTACTTCTTCTCCGGGACATGGCACTTCTTGCATTCGACCTTGACGTGCGCGCCCGCGAGACCGTAGTCGGTCTTCGCGTGGTCGAACGTCTTCTGGTCGAATGGTGCGATGTTCACGTCACGTCCCTTGTGGTCGGTGTGACAGATGCGGCACGCTTCGATCTTGATGCGGCCGTGATACCCGGTTTTCGCGCGAACGTCCTGCGCGGTTTCCTTGTGGCAGTCGAGACACAGGCTGTCCTGCGCCTCCTTTTTGAACTTGAGGTGGCACTTGTCGCATTCCTGCTCGTACTTGGCGTGCCCGGCGATCACCTTGCCCGGCATCAGCACGCCCTCGAGCGCCTGCGCGCCGGCCGTCGTCGCCAGCCAGGCCGCCAACAATCCGAGTGCGAATCGCCATGCCGTTTGCCTCATGCCCGATGGGAATCAGTACTTCAATACATGTGCACCGCGACCACGTGCGCAATCGCGGACAGCACCATCATGTAGACGAGCGGCACGTGCAGGATGTGCCACCATGAAAACATCCTCTCGAAAACGCCGAATTGCGCCACCCGCTGGGCAGCGCGCAAATAGGCGGCGACGAGCCTGGTGCGTTTGTCGACCCGTCGAGTCAGCTTTTCGGTCGACCAGCTATAGACGGCTGCGCGCTTGAACAGCGCACGCGCCAGTTCTTCGGTGCACCACCTTTTCTCCATCCGCGCATGCAGGCCCAGCGTCATGAATCGCAGCGGGTGCGTAAGTCCGCCCTTGCCGATTGCCTCGGCAAGATTCGCGAACTCGGTGAGTCGCGTTTCGACCTTCGGAACGAAAGCGAGCTTGGAGCGCACCGCCGCCGAATCCATTCCCAGGCGATGGCGCAGTTCGCCAAGCGTCGTGCGGCGTCCGTACAGGCCGTGGTGGATGCGTCCGTAGAGGTACCTTCCGACGATGCCGCTCAAGGCGACCAGCGCCATCGACGCGAACGCGATCGTCGCATTGAGCGACCCGAACACGAGCGTCGAATGCACGATGATCACCAGAGGACCGGCGATGCCGAGCGACATGTGCAGAGCGAACCAGAATTTCGTCGACCCCACCTCCCGGAACCGGGTCCAGCGCTTGCGCAGCGGATAGAGGAAGAGCGTCAGCATTCCCACACCGCCCACGACGCCCAGCCAATATCCCAGATCGGATCCGGCCGTATACAGGCCCGAGCGTGCAATGACGACGGCGCACGCGGAAATCGCCACGACGATCGCAAGGAGCGTCCACTCGTGCCGTCTGCGCCGGGCCTGCGGCGTTTCGCGCCGGACGCGGCGCACGCGTGGCGGTTCAGGCGACGCTTGTGGTGTCGGCACGGTTCCGTCGATCGGGCCGCCCCCGATCACCGTCGTAAACGGTGGCGGACCCAGAAGTTGTTCGTTCGGCATGAGACGTGTTCCGTTACGCGACGTCGGACGACGGTGTTGTCACTGCGCAGGCGCGCGGGCCTTCGCCGCTGCGCCGATTGCGCAATGCGTTAAACTCGCAGAGATCCCCAACCCTTTGCTGGGGGCCAATTCCCATGACGCAATAACCGTGCCCGACTATTCCATAGTTGCCATCGCCGTCTACGTGCTGCCGCTGGCGACGATCGTTGCGATCTATCTCGTGCACAGGCGACGCCTGGAGGCTGTGCACCGTCGCGAACTGCAGGGCGCGGTCGACGCGGGCCTCACCGATCCTCCTTCGCTGCACCCCGTCGTGGATCCGATTCGCTGCATCGGCTCCGCGGCGTGCGTAAAGATCTGCCCCGAACAGGCGCTTGGGATCATCGACGGCAAGGCGGTGCTGATAAATCCTGCCCATTGCATTGGCCACGGCGCGTGCGCGGCCTCGTGTCCTGTGGAAGCCATCACCCTGGTGTTCGGCACCGAGCGCCGCGGGGTCGACATTCCGTTGGTCAAGCCCAACTTCGAGACCAACGTGCCCGGCATCTTCATCGCCGGAGAGCTGGGCGGCATGGGACTCATTCGCAAGGCCGCGGAACAGGGTCGGCAGGCGATGCAGTCGATCGCGAAGCGACCGCGCACCGGCGCGCCGCTCGACGTGGTCATCGTCGGCGCGGGTCCGGGGGGCATTGCCGCAGGCCTGGGCGCCATCGAGAGCAAGCTGCGCTATCGGCTGATCGAGCAGGAACCGGATCTCGGCGGCGCCGTCTTCCACTACCCGCGCCAAAAAGTCGCGATGACCGCGCCGGTGGAGCTGCCGATTGTCGGGCGCATGCAATTCAACGAAGTGAGCAAGGAAACGCTGCTCGCGTTCTGGCAGGACGTCGTCGTCCGCTCCGGCCTGCAGCTGGACTTCAACTCGCGGATGGAAAAAATTTCCGCTGTCGACGGCGGGTACCGCATCGAGACGCCGAAGGGCGTGCTGATGACCGGCGCGGTGTTGCTCGCCATCGGCCGGCGGGGCACGCCGCGCAAGCTCGACGTTCCGGGCGAGGAATTGCCGAAGGTCGTCTACCGGCTGATCGAAGCGGAGCAGTACCGTGGGCAACGCGTGCTCGTGGTCGGCGGCGGGGACAGCGCCATCGAAGCGGCGCTCGCCTGCGCCGAGCAACCGGGAACCAAGGTGACGATCGCCTACCGGAGCGACGCGTTCAGCCGGATCAAGGCGAAGAACCGCGAGCGACTCGAAGCCGCGAAAACGGCGAATCTTGTCGACATCCGGTTGCGCACGGAGGTTCAGCAGATCCTCCCCGAAACCGTCGACCTGGTCACCGACGGCACCACGGTCCCGGTTGGCAACGACGTGGTCATCGTGCAGGCCGGCGGCGTGCTGCCTACGGGACTCTTGCGCGAACTTGGCGTCACGGTCGAAACCAAGTACGGAACCGCGTGACGGCGGGGCCCGGCGAGCCGCAGCCCTCGTCCGGACGGATCCACCTTCGCCGGGCGCCGACGTGCACGCCGCTCGCAGCAGCCGCGATGGCGTCGTGTACCCGATCCCGAAGGTAGATTGGCGATCCGTCATTTAGGTCATTGCCGATTCCAGTAGCCCATTCGCGCAGGAGCAATCGGCCCATGGGCCGTCCAGAGGGATGCGCGATCGCGGCTGTCCGTGCGGGCGACGGCCGGGACTGTGGTAAGTGAAGCGGTGCATCCGTTGCTGATCGCTGGTCTGCATCGTCTTTCGCCCGGCATCGATGCCGGTTCCTTGCGGGTGCGGTGCCCCGTTGGCCACCATTGACTCACGTGACGAAGTTTCCCACGGATCGGGGATTTATGCAAGCAGCATAAATGCGTTTGGCATAAGACTCGCCGGACGCCTGCCTTGGGGCGCGGCCGGATCCGGGCGCGGTGCCGGAGATGGCTACGGGCTGTCCCACGACGCCGGACGTGTCATAAACACTGTCACGGCAGGGACTTATCCGGCCCTATGACTGACGTGGTCTCGCTGTGAATTCAGCTGTGTTATCAATCGCTCGGCCGGCATTTGAGGCTGCCAGGCCTCGGGATCACCCGCCGCAAAGGCCTAAGTCCGCGTTCCGGCACATCCATTTCGTCGCGTTGCCTACTTGACATACCCCTCTCGCCGGTAGAGGATCCACTCCACTGCAGGGATGATTGGCATAATCGCCTCTGAGCCGCTGGCCATTGGCGACGGGAGCCGTTTCTTGCCGTGGTGACGCCGACCTATCGAAATGGCAACATTCGCCAATCCGGACCGTTTTGTACGCCACGTACTGCGTTTTACAAACATGAACGAACAGGCACATGGACGATACGACGACAGGACTTCACAGCGGTCGACCGGCGCCACGTTTTGAGTTGCCGCCGGGCTCGGGAGCTACCCGGCGCCCCTATGCATCGGTCCCGACGACGTCGGGGCCCATCGTGCCGCCCGACTCCAAGGACCGGGCCGCCGTGGCCGCCGGCAAACCTGAGCATGCCGGACTCCTGCCGCCGACCGAACGGTGGCTGAGCCGGTTGCCCGCGGCTGCGCGCCCCGTCAAACTTCCGGTCCACTACCCGCGAGTCGCCAATCTGTTGTGTGCGCTCTGGCGCCGGCCGACCGAATTCGGCGAGTACATGGACGAACTGCTGTTCTACGAGACCACGCTCGGCCAGAGGGCAGGTTTTCCGAGCGACGTCGTGAAGGAGCTGTTCGTCCTCCGTCTGTACTACGACCGGTTGCCCCCGGCTATCCGCGATAGCTGATACCCGGTTTCGCCGGGCACGGGCGGCAGTTCCTGCGGCCGTTGCGCGGTTGCATCTGCTGGGCGAGACCGGAAACAGCGTGGTCGTTCGCCTGTCTGCATTCATCCTGATGTGCATCGGCGTGCGGATCACCTGGAACGGTGTCTCGACGTTGCTTGCCACGGTACCGGGGTTCCAGGCCCGCTGACGCGCGGCCGGCTCGCACGCGGGGTTCGCGCGATGGCCGCAGGAGATCTGTTCGGCTATAATTTGCGGCTTGCCCGGAGTCTGGGACGCGCCTTCGCGCAGCACGTGCGATTGCGGCGGCCCGCATAGCCAGTTGCATTTCTCCCGCAGGTCGCACCTGCCGTATCCGGATCGGGCTCGGCTTTCGCAGCATCCGAATTTCTGCTGCGCATCGGTCGATGGCGGCGCGGGAGATCCAGATCCATGCCGGTGTAGCTCAGTTGGTAGAGCAGCGCATTCGTAATGCGAAGGTCGAGGGTTCGACTCCTTCCACCGGCACCATTAAAACAATAACTTAGCGACAAATTGCGGTCGCCGCCGGTCGATTAGAAACGGGTCTAGTAACGGCGGACGGGTGCTAGGTCGCCCGCACCTATATAGGCGGGGGTTTCTCACGATGACTGACGCAACGGCGTACGACGGCGGCGTGTTCGGCTTGCTTGGCGTAATTGTTGGCGTGGTCAGCACGCAAGGGGTCGCGTGGTGGCAGCGGCGCAAGCGCCACCGCGCCTACTGGTCTGCCATGAGCGCCGAGATCGACCTGTGCCGCGACGATGCGCAAGCGTACTTGAAGGACAGGAACCATGATTGAAACCCTGCAGTGCTTGAAGCAATACGGTCAACGGCTCGATTTGGAGATTGCCAAAGAGATGGGCGTGCCGCTGGCCACGGTGCGCAAGCGGTTGGCCGGCTTGGCCGCCACGGGGGAAATCGTTACGTGCCATTTGACCCGCTTCGAACACGGCACGAGGATTGATGCGTTGCAGTGCCGCGTGTCCGGTTATGTGCCGCCTCCGGCCGCCGGTCGCAAGGCAAAGCCGACGACGTAGCCTAGTTCTTTCACGATTGCCACGGGCTGAACGTCGTTCCCGTCGGCGAACGCCCGTCAGTTTGCCTGTCCGCCGGGATGATTCTACCTTTTGGGGCGGTTCACCATGACAATGTGCGCGATACGGAAGTCGACTCCGGCCTAGTCCATCTGGCCGAAAGCCAGACACCCGCCACCGCGCTACGTTAGACGCCGTGCCCGCGCATTAGCCCGCGACAGCACTCGCGGCGCGAGCACACCCTCCCCGGCCCCGGCTTCGCGGTCGGGGCGTAGCGTTGCACGTTCGCGCGTCTTCCCGCGCGTGCTTCGCAGGTCTCGGCCCCGGGCGCAAGCCGGGGCTTTTTCTTGCTCCACTATAGGCAATCAATCGTGCTAGAGTACCGTACATTTATATGGTACTGCCTTGCGCTTCGCCGTCCGCCTCCGATGTATTGGGCTTGGGCGACGACACTACAACTTCGCTTACGCTTTGTGGCTACGTGCGGGTGCCACGGCGAGCCCTGGGCGCGCATCACGCCACCGCGACATCAACCACTCCCATGCACGCCGCCGCCGAAAGCGCTGCCGCCCTGCACGCCGCCGCTCTGGCCGTAAATCCGGCCGTTGTTGACCAGGTTGAGGTAGTAACCCGCAGGGAACGCGCCGCGCCGCCACCGCCGCCGATGGTCAAGTCAATGCCACCCTCGGCCTGCTGTCTCGACACTGAAACACCATCGCCGGGACGCTCTACGCCGTCCAGGTCTATCAGCCGATGCTGCTCGAGGACGACAAGGGTGTGGCCGCAGCTGACGGCTGGGCGCGGGGGTCAGATCGGATTTCGTGCGGTCGCCGCCACCCCGAAACTCCGCGCAGAACGTTCGTTGCGCGGCCCGATCAACAGCCCTTGATCCTGAATTCGATGCGCCGGTCCAGCGCATCCTTTGCATCGTCGGTTCCCAACCCCACCAGCGGTTCGCGCGACCCTTCTCCCGTCGCCGTCGTGCGCTTCTTCAGCTGGGGAGAAATCGCGTCCAGGCGCTGCTTGACCAGCTCGGCGCGTTGCCGCGACAGGCGCTCGCGGTCGGCGTCCGTCCCCGACGTTCCCGCATGCCCGACGATATCGATACAGGACTTGCCCTTCGCCAGGCGCTGGGCGATCTGGCGCAGCCATTCATGGTAGGCCGATCCCAGCTTCGCGTCGGCGACGAACTGGCTCGTTCCGGGCTTGAATGAAAATTTCAAGGCGAACTGGCTGTTCTCGAAACCATAGTCAACGAGCTTGGTGAATGCCCGGTTGGCGTCCGCCTGGCGCCCGAGCTTGACGTTGGCGAGATAGATGCCGTTGTAGGCGCGCCAGGGGTCGCCCCCGGTTGCAGCGAGAGCGCGCTTGAAGGCCTCCAGCGACTCCCGGTATTTTCCGGCGTCGTACGCTTCGATGCCTTCGTTGACGATCGCCGCAGCGGGGAGTCCGGCACGATACAGCGGGTCGATCGCGTCACCCCGCTTGATGTTCTCGCAGTTCCGCGCGAACTTCTCGAAGGCCCTGGTCGGCGCGAACATCGGACTGTCATTGAAATAGGCAACCGGCGTCACGTCCGCACCAGTCATCTGCGCTAGAACGAAGCTCTTGCTCACAACCGTGCCGGATCCGGGATCGAGCAGCGCGAGGCAAATGCGGTAGCTTTCGCGGATGCCCCCGGCCTCGCCGTGGCTGTCGCTGCCGGTCAGCGTGCCCAGCAGGATCAATGGGGATTTTGCCAGCGTCGCCGCGTTGAACGGCTGCACATCGAATCGCTGGTGGCGGGTGCGGGCGATTTCGACGACCCGCGATTCCACCGTGCGCGTGACATTCGACTGGACGCCGGTCACGCCGTCGACCAGCGGGTCGATGACCACGATCTGGGTAGCGGGAGCGCCTGCGGCGGGGGCCGGCGCGCGGAAAAACGCGAAATCCGCGGCGTTGAGCGCCGCATCCTCCAGGCGAAGAATCGACATCTGCGGGGCCGTTGGCGGTGGCGGCGGCGCGGGCGGCGGCGCAGGTGCCGCCGGCGGCGGCGCAGGCGGTGCAGGCGGCGTCGCCGGAGGTGCGGCGCATGCGCCGAGCAACGCGACAATTGCCGCGATCCCCAGCGTCAGGCGCCGGGGGACGGCCATGCGATCATGGTCTTGATTCACCTGCGATCCTTTCGGGTAACGCTCTGCGCCTCCACGACATGTGGTTCTCGGCGAAGGCATTCTTGGCACGCACGATTGCACGGTTCGTACGGGTGAGGCATGCCGATAGGCGGTCTGTTGCCGTTCGACTGCGAATGTTGCCGATCATTCCCGGGATTTTCCTTGCATCGGGCGGGCTGTGTCGACGCCGGACGATGCGCCGCGCCACGGCCCCGCCACCGCTATCCGGGCAGGGCCTGAACCCATTCGAGTCTACAGCGGTACCGGGCGGAAACGTCATGCGCGCGGCAAGCGAGAAACAGCGCTGTCGGAATCCGCAAGACGAAGGATCGCATCGTTCGGGCCGCGAAGCAACTCCGGGTTGCCGGCAAAGGCGCCCGAATCGGTTGATCGGCAACAGGTTTTCGCAAGGTATCCGCGGTCGCGACGCGCGCGTCGGAGGCGGCCTCACCCGCCGGAGGACGGCACCACGACCGCTGCCTGGCAATGCGCGATCCACTGCGCGGTCAGCTTCTCCTGCACCGAATTCTGTCGCAGCCGGGCGTCGAGCCCGCGAAAATCCACCAGGTCGAGGGGCTGGTCCTGGTTGTAGCACGAGAACACGTAGCTGATCCTGCCGCTGACGGGGTCGCGATGCGGTTGCAGGCACTGCGCGCAGATCTCCTTCATCATGCATTGCATCGGCGAGTTGATCGATGCGATCGCGCGATGCGCGGGATTCAAATACGGCGCCAGCACGGTATGGCGCGCGCCACCGACCGCCGCCATCATCCTGTCCGAGCCAATGGCAATAATGCGATCGCACTCCGCAAAGGGAATCGTCTGCTCGCCCAGTGTCGCCTGCCGCATACGCCTGCATCGCCTCGACGATGTTTCCGACGAACGCGCGGTCCTGCCGCCGCGTCGCCACGAAACCGGGTGCCTCGTCGCAGCACCAGACCACGACGTCCGCCGCGGCCTCGATGTCGGCGATCTTGTAGCGGTCGGCACGCTTCTTGTAGCCGGCGAAGTACAGCACCTTCGATCCCGCGCTGCGAAACGCCTGGCCAATCGAGAACAGCACCGCGTTGCCCAGCCCGCCGCCGGCCAGCACGACGGTTTCGCCGGCGGCGATCTCGGTGGGCGTACCCGTCGGGCCCATCAGAATCACGCGCTCCCCGGGCTTCAACTGCGCACACAGATCCGACGAGCCACCCATTTCCAGCACGATCGTCGAGACGAGGCCTTTTTCCCGATCGACCCACGCGCCGGTCAGCGCGAGGCCCTCCATGTTGAGGCGCGTGCCTTCGACGCATGGCGCGAGCGTCTCGAAATTCTGGAGCCGGTAGAACTGTCCCGGCCGGAACCGCCTGGCCGCCGCCGGCGCATGGACCACGACCTCGACGATCGTCGGTGTCAGCCGTACGACGCGGACGACGGTCGCGCGCAATTCGTGGTCGAGCATGCCGAAGAATGCCGTGTCGCTGCCTGCCGCTGCCGGGGCAATCCGCTCGAGCATCCGCGACACGATGGGAAAACCCTGCTTCGCGCTCGCCATCGCCTTCACGACATTGCCCTGGAACGAAGGATGCAGGTCGCCGAAAAAGCTCGTCGCCCGGCCGTCGGCGCGGATTTCCGTCAGCACCGCCGGCTTGTCGGGCTTGGCGAGGCCCTTGACGGGCGTCACCGGCACGCCCTCCTCGTCCAGCAGCCGGAAATACTTGCCGTCGAGCCGGAATCGAGACGCGTCCTCGCGCGCCAGCACCGTGTTGGGTTGCGTACCCGCCGCGATCAGGATCGTGCGCGCCGGCAACGTGATCTGCGCATACTCGTGCCAGACGCCGTCGCCGTCGTTGTGCTGCTCCGAGACCTTGAGCCCGCAGGCCCGGCCCTCCGCGTCGACTTCGACGGCGAGCGGCGTCAGGCCTTCCGCGAAGTGGATGCCCTCCTCCAGCGCCTTTTCGACTTCCTCGTGGTTCAGCGTGTACGACGGGCTGTCGATCAGGCGGCGGCGGTAGGCGATCATCACGCCGCCCCAGGACTGCAACAACTCGATGATTCGCGGGGCGCGGCCCGCGGCGGCCGCCGACTCGCGCTCGGCACGTATCGCACGAGCGTGCGCGAGGTATTCGTCGGCGACGACACGTTCGTCGTCCGTCCACGCGGCCGCGACTGCCTCGCCGCCCTTCGACGCGGCGAGCGTCTCGAAACGCGACAGGAATTTCTCGACCTGCACCGGATAGTACGCGAGCGATTCGGTGGCGGTGTCGATCGCGGTGAGCCCGCCGCCGACGACGATGACCGGCAGCCGGATCTGCATGTTGGCCACCGAGTCCCGCTTCGCCGCCCCGGTCAGCTGCAGCGCCATCAGGAAATCCGACGCCGTGCGCACGCCGTTGGCGAGGCCGTTCGGCAGGTCCAGTACGGTCGGCTTGCCAGCGCCCGCGGCGAGGGCAACATGATCGAAGCCCAGCGCGAACGCGCCGTCGACATCGATCGTCCCGCCAAAGCGCACGCCCCCGTACATCGCGAAACGATCGCGGCGCTCGAGCAGCAGCCGGATCAGCTTGAGAAAATTCTTGTCCCAGCGCACGGTGATTCCATATTCGGCGACACCGCCGAAGCCGGCCATCACGCGGTCGTCGAGCGGTTCGGAGAGCGTCGCGACATCCTTCACGGGCTGAAAAGGCACGCGCTCTCCCATGACGGTGATGCCGGACAGCGTCGAATCGAGCGGCTCGATCTTCAGGCCGTCGATGCCGACGACCGTGTGGCCGTCGTTCAGCAGGTGGTGGGCGAGCGTAAAGCCTGCCGGACCCATGCCGACGACGAGTACGCGCTTGCCCGTCGCCGCGGCCGGCAGCGGCCGCCTCAGATCGAGCGGATTCCAGCGCGTGAGCAGGCTGTAGATTTCGAAGCCCCAGGGGAGCGCCAGCACGTCCTTCAGAATCCGCGTTTCCGACTGCGGAATATCGACCGGATCGGTCTTCTGGTAAATGCACGACTTCATGCAGTCGTTGCAGATCCGATGCCCGGTCGCGGCGACCATCGGGTTGTCGACGCACATGATCGCCAGCGCCGCGATGGGCAGGCCTTCGGCGCGCAGCTTCTGGAATTCGGAGATCTTCTCCTCGAGCGGGCATCCGGCAAGCATGACGCCGAACGGGCTCTTCCTGAACGGGTTCGCGGGTGGCGTGCCGTCCGCTGGCTTCCGTTCATACAGGCCGCGCGCGCAGGAGTCCTTGCCCTGTTCGTGGCACCAGATGCAGTAGTGGGCCTCGCCGAGGCTCGCGGCGAGGTCCATGCCCCGGTCGGTCAGCGCGAAACCCTCGCGCCGGCGCAGATGCCCGCCCGCGAGCGTCCATACTTCGGCGCCGTTACGATGCGTCAGCTCCACCGGGACCAGCTTCAGGGAGTCGATCTTGCGCGGCGCGCGGAACAGCAACCCGCCCTTGTGCGCGGCGCGGCCTTCGGGCGTGTGCGCGGCCCATGCTGCATAGCGCATCGCCACGTCGAGTGCAGCGGCGTGGGTCGCTTCGTCCCGCTGCCACAGGGTAACGGCGCGAGCGAAGGTGAACTCCGAGAATTCTCCGCCGAGCAACGCATCGACCTCGTGCCGAAGCGCCTGGCCATCGAACGTCACGGCGACCTCCGCCCGGTACGCATTCATCGACTTGCGCTGCACGAACAAGCGCTTCACGGCATAGAGCGGCGCAAGTTCGTGGTGCCGGCCCTCGAGCGCGCGCACGTCCGCCTCGATGCCGAACAGCATGGCGAGGAAGTCCTCGAGATGCGGCCCGAGCGCGATCAGCAGCTCGGATTCCGCCTTCCGTTCCTGCGCCGTCGGATTCCCGCGCGCGGCGACAAGACGGGTCGCGAGGGCCGGATCGACCGTCTGCAGATGCGCGACGAACATCCCATCGATGCGCGCGGCGCCCTCGAGCGAGTACAAATCGGCGAACGTCAGACCGAGGGCAAGCTCGAGCGGAGTGGCAATGACGGGCGGCATGGCGGAAAATGAGACCGGCGGACGGCTGCCGCGTGGGGCCGGCACTCGGCCCCTGGAACCGGGCAAAACGTTGAATTCTACCGGGCCGTGCCTCTTCATGTCAGGCGCATTGGTTCTATGCTTGTGGTGGGGAGGCCTCCTTGCCCGGCAATCGTCCCGCGTCCCGACACCGCGGCGGCGCGGATTCGACGGTCGCGACTCTTGCGATGCCGGACGTAGAGTCCCCCCATTTCCGAGTCAACCGTCTGGCTTTGCCACCCGTTGAGGGCGGCCCCATTGGACAATAGAGACTTTCGACGCCGGTCCGGAGCGCCCATGACTTGCCACACCCGAATTGCCGTCATCATTGCCGTTGCCGTTGTGGTCGCGGGCCCGAATGCCGCCGCGGCGCAGCCGATCAAGCTGGGCGAGTTGAACAGCTACCGGACATTTCCGGCGTTCCTCGAGCCCTACAAGAAGGGCATGGAACTGGCGATCGTCGAAATCAACGCCGCCGGCGGCGTACTCGGACGACCGCTCGAAATCATCTCCCGCGACGACAACGGCAATCCCGGCGACGCCGTACGTGTCGCGGAGGAACTGCTCTCGCGCGAGAAGGCCGTGTTGCTGATGGGCACTTTCGCGTCCAACGTCGGTCTCGCCGTCGCGGACCTCGCGAAGCAGCGCCAGGTGTTGTTCCTTGCCGCCGAACCGTTGACGGACAAGATCGTCTGGGAAAGCGGCAACCGCTACACGTTCCGCCTGCGCGCGTCCACGTACATGCAAACGGCGATGCTGGCTCCCGAGGCGGCAAGGCTCGGCAAGAAGCGCTGGGCGATCGTCTATCCGAATTACGAATACGGGCAGTCGGCCACGACCGCGTTCAAGAAGCAGATGATTTCCCTGCAGCCGGGCGGGATCGAATTCGTCGAGCAAGCGGTGCCTCTGGGAAAGATAGAGGCAGGCCCGGTCGTGCAGGCGCTGCTCGATGCGCAGCCCGACGCCATCTTTTCGTCGCTGTTCGGCACGGACCTTGCCCGTTTCGTGCGCGAGGGCCAGTTGCGCGGACTTTTCGACGATCGCCCGGTGTTCAACCTTCTGGGCGGCGAGCCCGAATACCTCGACCCATTGAAGAACGAGGCCCCCGTCGGTTGGTGGGTAACCGGCTACCCCTGGTACGCGATCGACACCGCCGAACACAAGCGTTTTCGCGAAGCGTACCAGGCAAGATTCAACGACTATCCGCGGCTGGGGTCGGTGGTCGGCTACAGCACGGTCAAGGCCGCCGCCGCCGCGATCCGGAAGGCGGGATCGACCGATACGGAACGGCTCCTTGCAGCGATGCGCGCGCTGACCTTCGAGTCACCGTTCGGCAAAGTAACCTTCCGCGCGCTCGACCATCAATCGACGATGGGCGCGTATGTCGGGCGCACCGCGCTGAAGGACGGCAAAGGCGTAATGACCGACTGGCGCTACGCCGACGGCAAGGACTTCCTGCCCTCGGACGACGCGGTGAAGCGCCTGCGGCCGGCCGAGTGACGCAGCCGGCACGCTTCACCGCCACGCGTGTCGCTCGCCTCCCTTTTCGCCCAGCTGCTGAACGGCCTGGCCGGCGCTTCATCGCTGTTTCTGGTCGCCGCGGGCCTGACGCTGATCTTCGGCGTCACGCGCGTCGTCAATTTCGCGCACGGTTCGCTGTACATGCTGGGTGCGTACCTTGCGTGGACTTTCGTCGCGATGTTCGGCGGCAGTCTGCCTGGCTTCTGGGGCGGGGTCGCGCTCGCGGCCCTGGTTGTCGCGGCGATCGGCGCGTTGATCGAAACGCTTTTGTTGAAGCGCATTTACGCGGCGCCCGAGCTCCTGCAACTCGCCGCGACCTTTGGCGTCGTGCTGATCGTCCGCGACACCGCGCTGGCGATCTGGGGCCCCGAGGACCTGCTCGGCCCGCGGGCGGCAGGATTTGCCGGCGCGATCGAGGTCTTCGGGCGAGCGGTGCCGACTTATCACCTGCTGCTGCTGATCGTCGGGCCGCTTGTTCTCATCGCGCTCTGGTGGCTCGTCAACCGGACGCGCTTCGGCATCCTCATCCGCGCGGCGACCGAGAACCGGACGCTGGTCGGCGCGCTCGGAATCAACGAACGACGACTCTTCACGGGTGTCTTTGCGCTGGGCGCGCTCCTCGCCGGCCTCGCCGGCGCGCTGCAGCTGCCGCTGGAACCCGCGAACCTCGGCATGGATCTGTCGGTGATCGCCGAGGCCTTCGTGGTGACGGTCGTCGGAGGCCTGGGGTCGATCCCCGGCGCGTTTCTGGCGGCTCTGGTCATCGGCCTCACCCGCGCGCTTTGCATTGCGCTTGGCACCGCAGAAATCGGCGGCGTGGCGATCGCGTTCCCGAAGCTCACGCTGGTCGCGGAGTTCGTCGTCATGGCGATTGTGCTCGCCGTGAAGCCGTACGGGTTGCTGGGCGCGCCACCGGCGACGCCGCCTACGACTGCCGTCGCCGAGTTTCGCGCGCTGGTCGTCTCGCCCGGTCGCCATGCGGCCATCGCGGGGCTCGTCGTGCTCGCCTTCCTCGGGCTTCTGCCTTTCTCCGGCGACGAGTACCGGCTCGTCCTCGCCACCGACATCCTGGTCGCGGCCGTTTTCGCAGCCAGCCTGCAATTGCTGATGGGTACCGGCGGCATGGCGTCCTTCGGCCACGCCGCCTATTTCGGGCTCGGTGCCTACGCCGCGGCTCTCGCTGTCAAACACAGTTGGCCGATGGAGGCGGCACTCGGTGCGGCGCCCGTGGCGGCGCTGGGCGGCGCGCTGGTCTTCGGCTGGTTCTGCGTGCGGCTTTCGGGCGTCTATCTCGCGATGCTGACACTCGCGTTCGCGCAGATCGTCTGGTCGATCGCGTTTCAATGGGACGACGTCACCGGAGGCTCGAACGGCGTCGTCGGCGTGTGGCCCGCGACGTGGCTCGCCAGCAAGCGCGCGTACTTCTGGTTCGTGCTGGCGTCCTCCGGCGGAGCCCTCGCCGCGATCGCGTGGATCGCGCACGCGCCGCTCGGCTACGCGCTCCGCGCCGGTCGCGATTCGGTGCTCCGCGCCGAGGCGATCGGCATCGACGTGCGCCGCACGCAGTGGGCGGCTTTCGCGGTCGCGGGCGCGTTCGCCGGTCTCGCCGGGGGCCTCTACGCGTTCTCGAAGGGCAGCATCTCGCCGGAGACGCTGGCGATTCCGCGCTCGGTGGACGCGCTGGTGATGGTGCTCGTCGGCGGCCTCAACGCGCTCGCCGGGCCGCTTATCGGTGCGGCGGCATTCACGGGGCTCTCGGACTCGCTGGCGCGCGTGACCGAGTTCTGGCGCGCGGGGCTCGGCCTGGCCATCCTGCTGATCGTGCTGGCGTTCCCGATGGGGATCGGCGGTGCCGTTCGGCGTTTGCTGGCGTGGCGGTCGCCATGACCGTACCCGTTCTTCGAGTCGAGGCGCTGGCGAAATCCTTCGGCGGCGTGGAGGCCGTGCAGGGCGTTTCGTTCGACATTGCCGCCGGCGAACGGGTCGCACTGATCGGACCCAACGGCGCAGGAAAGACGACCTGCTTCAATCTGGTGAACGGCCAGCTTGCACCGGACACCGGTACCGTCAGGCTTTGCGGCGAACGCATCGACGGCCTGCCTCCGCGCGCCATCGCGCGCAAGGGCGTAGGGCGCACGTTCCAGGTCGCGGCGACTTTCGCGTCGATGACGGTGCGCGAAAACGTGCAGATGGCACTGCTCGCGAAGGCGAATGCGCACGCGAGTGTCGATGCACGCGCCACCGAATGCCTGCGCGCCGAAGCCGATGCGCTGCTGTTCCGCGTGGGGATGTCGAAGTTTGCGGACCAGGGCTGCGCCACGCTGTCCTACGGCGACGCCAAGCGTGTCGAGCTGGCGCTGGCGCTGGCCGGCCGCCCGCGGCTCCTGCTCATGGACGAGCCGACCGCCGGCATGTCACCGAACTCGCGCAACCGCCTCATGTTGCTGGCCACCGGCCTTGCACGAGCCGAGCAGATCGCGGTGCTGTTCACGGAACACGACATGAGCGTCGTGTTCGCCCACGCCGACCGCGTGATCGTCCTCGACCGGGGACAAGTGATTGCGCAGGGGGCGCCCGAGGCGATCCGCGCCGATGCGCGCGTCCGGGCGGTCTACCTCGGCGACGACGAAGCGGCCTAGCGTCAAGCAGCCAGCCGCGCGAATCCGTCGGCAAGGTCGGCAATCAGGTCGTCCGGATCCTCGAGCCCGATGTGCAGCCGCAGGCATGGTCCGCCGGCATTCCATCGCGTCACCGTGCGCGTGCGCTCCGGATCTATCGGGATGATGAGGCTCTCGAAGCCGCCCCAGCTCCACCCCATGCCGAAGAGCCGCATCCCGTCCAGCATTGCGTCGATGCGCGCCTTCGCCACGGGTTGCAGCACGACGCCGAACAGACCGGATGCGCCTGTGAAATCGCGCTTCCACAGCTCGTGCCCGCGCGATCCCGGGAGCGCCGGGTAGATCACCTCGCGCACTTCGGGGCGCGCGCGCAGCCACCCGGCGATCGCGAGCGCGCTCGCCTGATGCCGAGCGAGTCGCACCGGCAGCGTTCGCAAGCCGCGCAGACCGAGGAAGCAGTCGTCCGCCGACGCCGTCACGCCCATGTCGGTCCACAGGCGGTACAGTCTCGGATAGGCTGCCTCGTTGGCCACGATGAGACCCAGCAGCACGTCCGAGTGGCCGCCGATGTATTTCGTCGCGGCATGCACCGAAACGTCGACGCCGTGGTCGAACGCGCGGAAAAGCAGCGGCGTGGCCCACGAATTGTCGGTCACCACGAGCGCCCCGCGCCGGTGCGCGGCTTCGGCGATCGCGGGAATGTCCTGCACCTCGAAGGTGAGCGAACCGGGCGACTCGGTGTAGACGATCCGCGTGTTCGGGCGGAACAGGCGCTCGATCGCCGCGCCGGCGAGCGGATCGTAATAGCTCACCTCGACACCGCAACGCGTCAGATGGTTGTTGCAAAAGCGCCGCGTCGGGCCGTACACGGCATCGGTGACCAGCACGTGGTCGCCGGCGCGGGCCAGCGCCAGCAGAGGCAGCGTGGTCGCCGTCAGCCCCGACGGTACGGCGAATGCACCCTGTCCGCCTTCGAGCGTCGCGACGGCGTCCTGCAAATCGGTGACCGTGGGCAGGCCGTGGAGGCCATAGGAAATGCCGTCGTATTCGCCGCGCGCCGCCTGCTCCAGCCGCTCGACGGTGGGGAAGAGCATCGTGGTCGCGCGGAAGACCGGCGTATTGACGGCCCCCAGAAAGCGCCGGGGATCGCGCCCGAGGTGGCCGGCCTGGGTAGCCCGGCGGTATTTCGATTCGTCGGTCATTCGACATCGGCCCGGTGGCCAAGCGTTTCGCAAAGGAACGCCACCTGCTCGCTGATCGGCTTGCGCACGTCGACGACGATCGCGTCGACCGGTTCTTCCAGCGCCGCAAACTGGCTCGCGAGGAGCGTCGAAGGCATGTACCGGTGTTGCCGGGACGCGAGCCGGGCACCAATCGTGTCGTAGTCGCCCTTGAGATGGACGAAGCGTACCTCACGCGGGGATCGCGCGCAGGATGCGATGCGCTCGCGATAGGCCTCTTTCAGCGCCGAGCACGCGAGCACCGCATCGCCGCCGCGGGCGAGGATCGCCCCCATTTCGGCAGCAATCCGGTCGAGCCACGGCCCGCGGTCAGCGTCGGTCAACGGCGTTCCGGCCGCCATTTTCGCGACATTGGCCTCCGGATGGAAATCGTCGGCGTCGAAGAACGGCCATCCGAGCATTGCGGCGAGCGCCTCGCCTACCGCCGTCTTGCCGCAGCCGCAGACCCCCATCATCACGACGATCATGATTCTTCCGCCCGCTTCCCGATCCTGTGGCCCGTATGCGTCTCGTCGCCCCGCGATGACGGCGGCGCGGAGCCGCTGCGCAGCGCACCCGGGGAAGGCGTGATGCTACAGAATCGAATGCCGCGAGCCAACCGTTCGCCTCATCGCGCGCGCCGCGTTGCCATGGCCGCCGCGCCGACGATCAGCGCGCCGCCGGCGAGTGTCCGCGGTCCCGGGATCTCGTTCAATAGCAGCAGTGCGAGCACGATTCCGTACACGGGCTCCAGCGCGGCCACGACGCTGGCCGAATGGGCACTGACGACGCGCAAGGCGGAGATGAACAGCGTGTGCGCGAGCGCCGTGCAGGCGAGGCCCAGCACGAGCAGCAATGCGATCTCGCGCGCGCCGATGGTCCCCAGCGCCCACGAGCTCGCCCAGGCGAACGGAAGCAGGACGAGCGCTGCAAAAAGGTTCTGCCAAAAGGCGATGTCGGAGGCAGGGCGGCTCGCGGCGTACCGGCGGTTGATCACGGCGAGCAGCGCGAAACTGATGCCGGACACGAGTCCCCAGGCGAGTCCCTGAACGATTCGATTGGCGAACGCGAGCTCCGGAACCAGCAGCACCAGGCCGGCGACGACGCCAAGGGCCGTCATGCCCTCGTGCGCGCTCCACCGGCGCCCGAGCATGGCCCTCTCGAGGATCAGCACGAACAGCGGAAAACTCGCATAACCGAGCAAGCCGACGGCGACGGTCGAGACCTGGACGGCGGCGAAGAAGCTCACCCAATGCAGGGCGAGGACCGCCCCGGTCGCGACCAGCCGAAGGTCGAGGGCCCGGGCAGCGCGCGGCGCCTGCAACCCGACCATGCCTAACGCGGCGGCGGCGACCGTCGTGCGTCCGAGCACGATGGCGACCGGTGACAGGTCGAGCCATTTGCCAAAGAGCGCGGCGAATCCGAACAGGATCACCGCGGCATGCAGCGCCAGAAGTGCATTGCGGCGCGTCACGGCGAGCCACTCCCTCCTTCGCATGTCGTCGGGGGATGCGGACGACACCCGCTGAGCGACCGAGGTGCCCATCGTTCCCGCGCGTGCATCCGGCCTGCGCTAGAATGGCAGATGCGCCGCGCGCCGTGCCCGTACGCCGCGGCGGGCCCTGCGATGCACGCCCAAGAATAAGCCCTTCCCCGGAGGTCTGCATGCCGATTTTATCCCCGGCCGCCAAGGTCATCGCCGCGGTCCGCAACGCCCCCGGCACCCGCGTGAAGGTCGCGGTGTCCGACATCGACGGCGTGCTGCGCGGAAAATACCTCCACAAGGACAAGTTCTACGCGGCGGCGGAGAGCGGCTTCGGATTCTGCGACGTGGTGTTCGGATGGGACATGATGGACGTCACCTACGACAACACGCAACTGACCGGCTGGCACAAGGGCTTTCCGGACGTGCTGGCAAAGATCGACCTCGGCACGTTCCGCACCGTGCCGTGGGACGACAACGTGCCGTTCTTCCTCGGCGAATTCGTGCAGACGCAGGACGGCAAGGAAGTCCCGTTGCCGATCTGCCCCCGCCAGGTCCTGAAGCGCCGTGCTGAAGCGAGCGGCAAAGCTCGGCGTCGTGCCGATGTGCGGGATGGAGTACGAGTGGTTCAATTTCGCTGAGACGCCGCAGTCGTGGGCCGCGAAAAAAGGCGTCGGCCCGGCCACCATCACGCCGGGTATGTTCGGTTACTCGCTGCTCCGCGCGAACGCGAACCGCGAATTCTTCGCGGCGCTGATGAACGACATGGCGGCATTCGGCGTCCCCATCGAGGGCCTGCACACCGAAACGGGACCCGGCGTATACGAGGCCGCGCTGCTGTTCTCGGAAGCGCTCGAAGCGGCGGACCGCGCCATCCTGTTCAAGACCGGCGCCAAGGAAATCGGCTCGCGCTTCGGGATCATGCCGAGTTTCATGGCCAAGTGGAATGCGAGCCTTCCCGGCTGCTCCGGACACATCCATCAGTCGCTCTCCGACGGCACGCGGAACGTGTTCTACGACCCGAAGGGCCGCAACGGCATGAGCAAGCTGTTCGAGAGTTATCTCGCCGGGCAGGTCGCCGCGCTGATGGAGCTGGCGCCGATGTACTGGCCGACGATCAACAGCTACAAGCGGCTGGTCGACGGCTTCTGGGCACCGGTCAAGCCGACGTGGGGCGTCGACAACCGCACGGCGAGCTTCCGGGTGATCGCGGGATCGCCCAAGGCGACCCGACTCGAAACGCGCTGCCCCGGCGCCGACATGAACCCGTACCTCGCCGCCGCCGCGTGCATCGCTGCGGGGCTCAACGGCGTCGAGAAGGGCATGAAGCTCACCGCCAAGCCGATCCATGGCACCAACCTGGGCGCCGAGAACGTTCCGCGCGCGCCGCGCACGCTGATCGAGACGACGCGGATCTTTCGCGGTTCGGCGGTTGCGCGCGACTGGTTCGGCGACGACTTCGTCGACCATTTTGCCGCGACGCGCGAGTGGGAGTGGCGGCAGTGGCTGGACGCGGTGACCGACTGGGAAATGAAGCGCTATTTCGAGATCATCTGAATTGGAGATTCGGCGTCTTGGCCCCGAATCCGCCGCCGCCTACCGCGAGTTGCGGCTGCGCGGCCTCAAAGAGTACCCGGAAGCCTTCACGTCGAGCTATGAGGAGGATTGCGCCAAGACGCTCGCCGCCACGGAACGGCGGCTCGCCCTCGACAGCGGGGATATCGTTTTCGGTGCCCTGGTCGGTGAGCTGCTGGCGGGCGTCGTCGGACTTTCGCGCGAGCACCGGGCCAAGAACCGGCACAAGGCCGTCGTGTTCGGAATGTACGTGGCACCGGAGCATAGCGGCCGCGGAATCGGCGCGGCGCTGCTCCGCCACGTCGTCGACGAGGCACGGCGGCAGCCCGGTCTCCTGCAACTGGTGCTGACCGTCACGGATTCCAATGCCGCCGCGCGCGCGCTCTACGAAAACGCCGGCTTCCGCTCCTTCGGCATCGAGCCGCGGGCGTTCCGTGTCGGCGACACCTACCACGACAAGAACCACATGATTCTCTTTCTGGCGCAACCATGACCCTCTCGCGTTTCAGCTTCCCGACGACCATCCATTTCGGCCCCGGCGCGCGCAAGCTCGTCGCCGATCACCTGCGGGCGCAGGGCATCAAGCGCCCGATGATCGTTACCGACCGTGGCATTGCGCCGCTGCCGCTGCTCACGGACTTCGTCGCCGGCCTCGCCGGCCTCGACGTCGCCGTGTACGCGGACATCTGGGGCAATCCGGTCAGGAGCCAGGTGGATAACGGCGTCAAAGCGTTCGCGGCGCACCGGGCGGATGGCGTGATCGGATTCGGCGGCGGCGCCGCGCTCGACGTGGCCAAGGCCATCGCACTGATGGCGACCCACCCGGGTGACGTGCTCGAGTACGCGTGGGACCACCCGCACGTGCGGCCGATCGCCCATGAGTTGCCGTACTTCGTCGCGCTGCCGACGACCGCGGGCACCGGCTCGGAAGTGGGCCGCTCGGCCGTGGTGTCCGACGACGCCACGCACATCAAGAAGATCATCTTCTCGGCGAAGCTGCTGGCAAGATGCGTGTTCGCCGATCCCGAGCTGACGCTCGACCTGCCGGCGTCGATCACCGCGGCGACGGGCATGGACGCGTTGACGCACAACGTCGAGTCCTACCTGTCGCCCGAGTACCACCCGCTCTGCGACGGCATCGCGCTGGAGGGCGTCCGGATCGCCGCCCGCGCACTGCCGGTCGCGGTCCGCGACGGGAAAAATCTGCAGGCGCGCGGCGACATGCTGATGAGCTCGATGATGGGCGCCATCGCTTTCCAGAAAGATCTGGGCGCCGTGCATTCGTGCGCGCACGCGCTGTCCACGGTGGCCGATCTGCACCACGGGCTCGCCAACGGAATCATGATCGACCACGTGATGCGCTTCAACCTGCCGGCGGCAGGCGGGAAGATGGCGGAGCTGGCTCGTGTGGCCGGCGTGCCGGGGGTCGCGGAGATGTCTGCGGACCGCGCCGCGACGGCGTTCATCGACTGGCTGGTGAGGCTGAAGGCCGACCTCGGCATTCCGGCGACGCTGGGCGCGATGAAGTCGGCACGCGCGGTCACGCGTGCGGACATCCCCGCGCTGGTCGAGGTGGCGATCAAGGACACCTGCCACCTGACGAATCCGCGAAAATGCACGCGCGAGGATTTCGAGCGGATGTTCGCCGAGGCGATGTGACGTCTCATGTTGAAAATCGGCATCGCCGCCTGCTTCTTCCACGAGGATCGTGAGCGCCCGATCTTCAAGGGAATGACGTTGCAATACATCGAACAGAACGTCGCGCACTGGCTGATGCAGCGCGACGTGCTCGCGTTCATGGTGCCGTCTCCCGAAGGCCGCACGCGGCGCCCCGGCAGCACGGCTACGGTGGAGGCCTACGCTGCCGAGCTCGACGGCCTGGTGCTGATGGGCGGCTCGGACGTCTGCCCGGAGTCCTACGGCGAAAAGGCGCTGAAACCCGAGTGGAACGGCGATCGCATCCGCGACGACTACGAAATCGCGCTGCTGCGCGCGTTCATGGCGCGGGACAAGCCGGTGCTCGGCGTGTGCCGCGGCGCGCAGATCATCAACGTGGCGCTGGGGGGCACGCTGTGGCAGGACCTCGGCACCCAGGTTCCGGGCACGCTCAACCATCGCAACTGGGCGATCTACGAGGAGAACTGTCACGCGACGACGTTCGCGCCCGGAAGCGGCCTCGCACGGCTCTACCCGGGCACCACCGTCGTCAAGACCAATTCGATCCACCATCAGGCGGTGCGGGATCTGGGCCGCGATCTCGTCGTCGAGGCCTGGTCGGAACCGGATCACGTCGTCGAGGCGATCCGCTCCACGGGTGCGGGATACGTCTTCGCCGTGCAGTGGCATCCGGAGTTCCATGCGCCGGACGATCCGTCCTTCGTCGACGACACGCCGATCCTCGACGAATTCCTGGACTGTGCCGCGCACCACAAGTCTGCCGCCTACGCCCTTTGAGACCGGAGTCGACATGAAGATCCAGAACCCCGCCGACGGCAGGACCCTGGCGGAGGTCCCTGCCGACTCCAGCGCCACGGTCCGCAGGAAATTCGAGACCGCCCGCGCCGGACAGGCGCATTGGGCCAAAGTGCCGATCCGCAAGCGGCTGGCCGCCATCGCCGCGTTCCGGGAACGGATCGTTGCGATGCACGAGACGCTCGCGCGGACGCTGACGCACGAAGTCGGCAAGCCGATCCGCCAGTCGCGCAACGAGCTCACCGGCGTGCTCGCACGCATCGATTTCTTCGTTGCCGAATCGCTGCGCTCGCTGCGCGAGGAGACTGTTTTCGCCGACGCCGCCGGCAAGCTCGAGGAGCGGATCACGCACGAGCCGCTGGGCGTCGTCGCCAACATCTCGGCCTGGAACTATCCGTATTTCGTCGGCAGCAACGTGTTCGTGCCGGCGCTCGTCGCCGGCAACGCGGTGCTGTACAAGCCCTCCGAGTACGCGACGCTGACCGGCCTGCACATCGCCGAAATGCTGCATGAAGCAGGCGTCCCGGAGAACGTTTTCGTGCCGGTGATCGGCGACGGAGCAACCGGTGCGGCGTTGCTGCGCCAGCCGATCGACGGCGTGTTCTTCACGGGCTCCTACGCGACGGGCGCGAAAATCGCCGCGGCGGCGGGCCGGCGGATGATCAAGGTCCAGCTCGAGCTCGGCGGCAAGGATCCGGTCTACGTCTGCCCGGATGTCGACGTTGCGGCCGCAGCCGCCGGCGTTGCCGACGGCGCGTTCTACAACACCGGGCAGTCGTGCTGCTCGGTCGAGCGGATCTACGTCCACGAATCGATCTACGACGCGTTCGTCGCCGCCTTCGTCGCCGAAGTAAGGGGCTACCGGCTGGGCGACCCGATGGACGAGACGACCTACATCGGGGCCATCACGCGGCGCCCGCAGCTCGAAGTGTTGCGGAAGCAGGTCGCGGATGCGACGAAGAAGGGCGCCAAACTCCTCCTCGGCGGCAAAGTCGTCAAAGGCAAGGGCAACTGGTTCGCGCCGACCGTGTTCGCCGACGTCGATCACTCGATGCTGCTGATGAAGGACGAGAGTTTCGGCCCGATCATCGGCATAGAGGCCGTGGCCGACGACGACGCGGCCGTCGCGCTGATGAACGACACCGAATACGGCCTGACCGCCGGCGTGTATACCGGCGACGCCAGGCGAGCGAAGAAGATCCTCGCGCAGGTGCACGCCGGCAGCGTCTACTGGAACTGCTGCGACCGTGTCAGCCCGCGCCTGCCCTGGTCAGGCGTCAAGCACTCCGGGATCGGACTGACGCTGTCGACCTACGGGATCCAGACATTCACCCGGCCGAAGGCGTGGCATCTGCGGACAGCGTGACGCGCCGGCGATCCCGGTGACTGTGCCGGCTAGATCGTGTCCTGAAGTTCCGCCGCGCGCAGCGTATTCGCGAGCAGCGTCGCGATGGTCATCGGCCCGACGCCGCCCGGCACCGGAGTGATCCACGACGCCCGCTCCCGCGCCGCCGCGAAATCGACGTCGCCCGTAAGCTTTCCGTCGGCATCGCGATTGATGCCGACATCGATGACGATGGCGCCCAGCTTGATCCAGTCGCCCTTCACGAAATTCGCCTTGCCGACGCCGGCGACGACGATGTCGGCCTGCCGCACGACGCCCGGCAGATCGCGCGTCTTCGAGTGGCAGATGGTTACCGTGCAGCGCTCCATCAGCAGTTCGAGCGCCATTGGCCGACCGACGATGTTCGACTGTCCGATGACGACCGCGTGCTTGCCGACGAGGTCGAGGCCGGTGTCCTTCAGCAGCGTCATGCAGCCGTAGGGCGTGCAGGGGCGCAGCATCGGGCGTTTCTGCACGAGTCGGCCGATGTTGTACGGGTGAAAGCCGTCGACATCCTTGACCGGGTCGATACGCTCGGTCACCTGTTCGTCGTCGATGCCCGCCGGGAGCGGTAGCTGGACGAGGATGCCGTTGACCGCCTGGTCGCGGTTGAGTGCATCGATGGCGGTCAGAAGTTCGGCCTGCGACGTCGTCGCCGGCAGGTCGTACGCGAACGAGCGCATGCCGACGGCTTCGGTCGTCTTGCGCTTGTTGCGCACATAGACCTGCGATGCGGGATCTGCCCCGACCAGAACCACCGCCAACCCCGGTGGGGGCTGTCCGGCAGCGACACGCGCAGCCACGCGGCTCCGGATTTCGTCCGTCAGGCGCAGCGCGCGCGCCTTGCCATCGATGATTCGGGCGGTCATGTTCCGGACGCGCGAATCCGTATCACTCGATGTGCATCACCGGCCAGCCCATGTGCCGCGCGTGTGCGGAAAGCACGGGATCCGCATTGACGGCGACCGGATTCGTCACCTGCGACAACAACGGCAAGTCGTTCAGCGAATCGCTGTAAGCGTAACTGCGGCGGAAGTCGGTCAGACGCTGCCCGCGCGCGCCGAGCCACATCAGCAACCGCTCCACCTTGCCCTCCCGCGTATTGGGGACACCGGAGACGCGGCCGGTGTAACGGCCGTTCAGCTGTTCGGCCTCGGTCGCGATCACGTCCGCGATGCCGAACTCGGCGGCAATCGGCTCCGACAGAAACCGGAATACGGTCGTGGTGACGACCAGGAGGTCGCCGGAACTGCGGTGCTGCTCGACCAGCGCGCGTGCCGCGGCCTTGATCCGCGGCCGGATTTTCGCCTCGACGTAGCGTTCGCGCCAGCGCAGGAACTCCGCGGCGTCGAGCTGCGTCAGCGTCGACAGGTAGAACTCCGTGAATTCGATGGCGCCGGCCTCGCCACGATTGAAACGCGCAATCAGGTCGCGGTTGGCGGCGTCCCAGCGCTCGCGATCGAGCGCGCCCTCCTCCACCAGGAACGCGACCCACTGCTCGTCGCTGTCGTGCGGCAGCAGCGTGTGGTCGAGATCGAACAGCGCGATGATGTCGGCGTTCACGGGTACCGGGAGCGAAGTTCGTGGCTACAATGGCGCATGATCGAAGCTGCCATTGTAACGGCGATTCGAGCGCGGCTCACCTCCGCGCTGGCGCCGCCGCAGGGGCAGTACCTGCCGCTGCGGATCGGAGGCCACGTGGCCGGATGGCTCGACGCGGCGCGCGTCGACCGGCTCCGCGGATTCACAGGCGTCTTCGAAGTCGGCGCCGACGGCATCGCGTTCGCGCCAGGTTGCGACTCCCCGGAGGCGCGGACCGCGGCGCTCGAGCGCGTGGCGCGGACGCTCTCGGCCGAGGGCGCGCTGACCGCCTGGCGCGGCGAGCGCTACGCAGTGGTTCCGCAATTCGGCGGGCCGCCCCGGTTTCTGCTAGAACGCGCGGCCGCCCGGTTTTTCGGGATTCGAACCTTCGCTGCCCATGTCAACGGACTCGTCCGCAGCGGCGACGGCATCCTGATGTGGCTCGCACGCCGCAGCCCCATGAAGGCGATCGACCCCGGCATGCTCGACAACCTCGTGGGCGGCGGTATCGCCGCGGGGATGTCGGTCGCCGAGACCGTGGTGAAGGAAGCCTGGGAGGAAGCGGGCCTCGCGGCCCATGTGGCCCGGAGCGCGGTGCCTGCGGGCTCTGTCGAAATCTGCCGCGCACAGCCCGACGGATTGCAACGCGAAACGATTTACGTTCACGATCTTTGGCTCGATTCCGATTTCACGCCCGCCGGCCAGGACGGCGAAGCGGTCGAACATCGCCTCGTTGGCCTGCCTGACGCGGCGCGGCTGATCGCCAACGCCACCGGACCCGAGGTCGCGACCGCCGATTCCTGCCTCGTCATCGTCGATTGCCTGTTGCGGCAGGGGGCGATCGCGCCGGACACGCCGGATTTCGCGGCGCTGGAAACGCTCCGGCATCCGCGATCCCGGCCGATGATGTGAACAACTCGCCCTTCGGGGTCGGCGCACCCCAAGGGCGAACACAAAGGCCGCCGCTGTGGCCCGGTTCGATCGCGAATGTTCGACCGCGGGTTTGGCTTTGTCCCGGCGTGGCCCGGGCCGAGTGTGCCGTCTAGGCCGCCACGCGCTTCACCGCAGGGAGGGGCGACATCTGCCGGATCCCCATCTCGACCAGCGCCTCGCGAATCGCATTGACGGCGTGCCTCATCTCGTCGGGGCCGATGGCGCCGATGCACCCGACCCGGAACGTTTCGACCTGAGTCAATTTGCCGGGATACAGGATGAAGCCCTTTTCGCGGACGCGATCGTAAAACTCCTTGAACGCATACGCGGGATCGACCGGCGCATGAAACGTCAGGATGATCGGCGCCTGGATTTCGGGCCGCAGGAAGACCTTGAAGCCCTGCTCGGCCATGCCGCGGACGAGCATCTCGCAATTCTTCGTGTAACGGGCCAGGCGCGCGGGCTGGCCTCCTTCGGTGATCAGCTGGTCGAGGGCCGCGTTGAACGCCACGACGATGTGCGTGGCCGGCGTGTAGCGCCACTGCGTCGTCTTCTCCATGTAGGTCCACTGGTCGTGGAGGTCGAGCGAGAGCGACGTCGAGTTGCCCGCGCATTTTTCCAGAACGCTCGTCCGGGCGAACACGAACCCCATCCCCGGCGGTCCCTCGACGCATTTTCCCGAGGCCGCGATCAGCGCGTCGAACGGCGTCGTCCGCGCGTCGATGCCGATTGCCGCGAACGAACTCATCGCGTCGACGATGAGGCTCTTGCCATGGCGCTGCACGACGGCTGCGATCTCCGGCAGCGGATTGAGGATGCCCGTCGACGTTTCGCAATGGATCAGGCCGACGTGGGTGATGGTCGGATCCGCCGTGAGCAGCCGGTCGACGTCGTGCGGCGTCGTCGGCATGTCCTCCGGGGTCTCGAACGTCGACAGCTTGCGCCCCATCATCTTCGTGAGCTTGGCGAATCGCGTGCCGTAGGCGCCGTTGATCAGAACCAGCACATGGCCGTTGCGCGGGACGAGCGTGTTGACCGCCGCCTCGACCGAGAACGTGCCGCTGCCCTGCATGGGTACGCAGGTGTGCGTACCGTGGCCGTGGATGATGTCGAGAAGCTTGCGGCGTACTTCGGCCGTCACGTTGTTGAATGCGGCGTCCCAGGATCCCCAGTCGCGGAGCATCGCGGCTTTCGTCGCCAGCGAAATCGTCAGGGGACCCGGCGTCAACAGGATCGGATCGCGGGAGAAGAGGCTCATGGACATACTCCTTCAGCCATTGATCGTTGCGGAATCGAATGACACCTTAGTACTCGTTTCATAAATATCAGCACGTCGATAGGATTAACGCCCCAGCTCACCTTTGGTCCGTGTGCCCTTCGTCTAAGAATACGTGTGCGAACTTATGAATCGGACTACTTAGCAAATATGCGCGTCGTCCCCGCGAACGCGGGGACCCAGCGACGTTCGAACACAAGCCACTGGATTCCCGCGTTTGCGGGAATGACGACATCGCTGCGACCGTTGTCAATCAACTCCGTAAACATCGGCGTCCCGTCATTTCGGCTCCGACTTGCTGTCGTACCGCCTCATCCATTCGGCGAGAATCCGTGCGCGGTTCTTCGCGGACCACGCGAAACTGTTCTTCGCCAGCCGCGTTTCATAGTCCGCCGGCATGAACGCCAGCGGCTTGGCGATGCCGGGCATCGCGACGATCGCAAAATTCTTCGCGTAAAGCTCCATCGCAGCCGGCGTCGCCAGCCAATCCATCAGCGCGCGCGCCGCCTCCAGGTTCTTCGTCGCCTTGATGATGCCGCTCGCCTCGAGGTCCCAGCCCAGGCCCTCGGCCGGGAAGACGATGTCGATCGGCGCGCCCGCCTTTTTCGTGGCCACCGCGCGGTATTCGAACGATACGCCGATCGGGAACTCGCCCGCGCCGGCCTGGCGGCACGCCTTCGAGCCCGAGTGCGTGTACAGCGCGACATTTTCGTGCAAGGCGTCCATGAAATTCCACGCCTCGGCATCACCCCACATCTGGAGCCAGCCGGCCACGACCAGGTAGCCCGTGCCCGACGAGGCGGGATTGGGCATGACGATGCGACCCCGATAGATCGGCTTCGCGAGATCCTTCCAGGTTTCCGGCTTGGGCAACCCGAGCTTCGCGGCCTCGACCGTGTTGAAGCATATCGCGGCCCCGTAGACATCCATGCCGACCCATTGCGGCGGATTTCCGGGATCCCGGTACTGCGGTGAAATCCTGTCGAGCCCCTTGGGCGCGTACGGCTGGAGAATGCCTTCGTGCGCCAATACCGCCAGACTCGACGCCGCGACGCCGACCACAAGGTTGGCCTGGGGATTCGCCTTTTCGGCAAGGAGCATCGCCGTGATGACGCCGGTCGAATCGCGGATCCATCTGATCGCGATGTCCGGGTGGGCCCTGTAGAACCCTTGCTCGTAGGCCCTGATCTGATCGGTTTCGAGCGCGGTGTAGACGAGCAGTTGTGCTTTCTGCGCCGCCGCCGGGCCGGCGATCAGCCAGGCGAGCGCCGCTGCCCAGACCGCGAGCGCCGAAGCGGCGGGCGGCGACCGGTTGTCATGCGTGCGTTTCATCGTGCGGGGCCAGGGGGTCTCGAGTGCGTTGCGACAATTGCAGATTGTTGACAATCTACACCCTTCGGGGTCCAATGCGCAATATGCTGAAAACACCTCCAGCGGGCGGCACCGGCGTCATGCAGCGCGCGCCCTCGCGCGCCCAACGGGGTGCCGCGCTTGCGGAAGCCGTCCTGGTACCGTCGCGCGCCGGCCGCGGCGTCAAGGCCATTGCGCTGGTGCAGACCAGCTCGCTGCCCATGCTCGTGCAGCAGGAACTCGAGCGCATGATCCTCGGCGGTGAGCTCGACGTCGGCGCCAAGCTGAACGAAGCCGCGATTGCGCAACGGCTCGGCGTATCGCGGGGCCCCGTTCGCGAAGCGTTCCGCGCGCTCGAGGAATCCGGGCTCGTGCGGCTGGAAAAGAACCGCGGCGTCTTCGTGCGCGAGATCCCGGTCGAGGAGGCCGATGAGATCTACGAACTGCGCGCCGTGCTCGACGATTTCGTCGGCCGGCGCCTGGCGCAAACGGCCACGCCGGAGTGCGTGCGCGAGCTGCGCGCCCGGGTCGAGCGCATGGAGAAGGCCGCGGCGCGGAGCGACGTCGGCGGCTACCTCGCGGCCAATCTCGACTTCCACGACCGGCTGGTCGAACTCGCCGGCAACGCGAAGCTGCTCCTGACCTACCGGAGGCTGGTGAAAGAACTGCATCTGTTTCGCCGCGCGACGCTGGCGCAGGGCGGCGCGCTGCCGGTCTCGACGCTCGAACACCGCCGGATCGTCGACCTCATCGCCGCCGGAACGCCGGTCGCCGCCGGTCGCGCGCTGTACGATCATGTGATGGCGAGCCGCGAACGCATGCACCGGGTGACGGGCGCGTCGCCGGCCGCCTCGTCCGCGCGAAAATCGCCGAGGAAACCCCGTTGAGCTCCACAGCGCTGACCGTCAACGGCCGCGCCTACCGCTGGCCGCAGCAACCGCTGGTCGTGGTCTGCGTCGATGGCTGCGAGCCCGAATACATCAACCAGGCGATCGCCGCCGGGCGCACGCCTTTCCTTGCCGCTTTGCGCGCGTCGGGCACCTGCCTGACCGCGGACTGCGTGGTGCCGTCGTTCACCAACCCCAACAATCTCTCCATCGTCACCGGCGCACCGCCGGCCGTCCACGGCATTTGCGGCAACTATTTCTGGGACCGCGATGCGGGCGCGGAGGTGATGATGAACGATCCGAAGTACCTGCGCGCCGGAACGATCCTCGCGGCCTTCGCCGACGCCGGCGCGAAAGTCGCTGTCGTCACCGCCAAGGACAAGCTGCGCGCGCTGCTCGGCCACAAGATGACGGGCATCTGCTTCTCGGCCGAAAAAGCGAACATCGTCACCAAGGCCGCGAACGGCATCGAAAACGTGCTGCAAACGGTGGGCATGCCGCTGCCGTCGGTCTACAGCGCGGCACTCTCGGAGTTCGTATTCGCCGCGGGCGTGCAGCTCCTCGAGCGCGAGCGCCCCGACGTGATGTATCTGTCGACCACCGACTACGTCCAGCACAAGGCGGCGCCGGGTGTGGCCGCGGCCAACGATTTCTACGCGATGATGGATGGCTACCTCGCCGGGCTGGCCGCGCGGGGCGCGACAGTGGTGCTGACCGCCGACCACGGAATGAACGCGAAGACCGATGCGTTTGGCCGGCCCAACATCGTGTTCCTTCAGGAAGCCCTCGACGGTGCGTACGGTGCGGGGACGACGCGCGTGATTCTCCCGATCACCGACCCGTATGTCGTCCACCACGGGGCGCTGGGGTCGTTCGCCACCGTCTATCTGTCATCGCCGGTGACGGCACCGGATGCGGCACGGCGGATCGGCGCAATCTCCGGCATCGACATCGTGCTCGGGCGCGACGACGCCTGCGCGCGATTCGAGCTGCCACCGGACCGTGTCGGCGATCTGGTCGTACTTTCGGAGCGCCTTACCGTGATCGGCACCCGCCGCGACCGGCACGACCTGTCGGGCCTCGACGCACCACTGCGCTCGCACGGCGGGGTATCCGAGCAGCGGGTCCCGCTGATCGCCAACCGCGCCGCCCCGGCGCTGCCCGCCGGGCGCCGCTGGCGCAATTTCGATGCGTTCGACCTGGCGCTCAACCACCTCCAATGACCGGGCGTTGCACGCGATGAGCATGATGGCGGAGCTGAAGGACGTGCGCAACGGCCACGTGCTTCGCGAAAGGATGCGCATCGCCGGCACGCACGTCGGCGGAAGCCGCACCATCGACGTGCACAATCCGTATACCGGCGCCATCGTCGGCACCGTGCCGAAGGCGACGGTCGACGAGATTCGGCGCGCGTTCGCGATCGCCAAGGGATACCGGGCGACGCTCACGCGCCACCAGCGCTGCGCGATCCTGCACCGCACGGCCGACCTCATTCGCGGCCGCGCCGAGGCGATCTCGGACCTGATCACCGCCGAGTGCGGCATCTGCAAGAAGGATTCCCTGTACGAGGTAGGCCGCGCCTGCGACGTATTCGTATTTGCCGGCAACGCTGCGCTGCAGGACGACGGCCAGATCTACTCCTGCGACCTGACGCCGCACGGCAAGAGACGCAAGGTGTACACGCTGCGCGAGCCGCTGCTGGACGCCATTGCCGCGATCACGCCGTTCAATCATCCGCTGAACCAGGTGGCGCACAAGGTCGCGCCGTCCATCGCGACCAACAACCGGATGGTGCTGAAACCCGCGGAAAAGACGCCGCTCACGGCACTGCTGCTGGCCGATATCCTCTACGAAGCGGGATTGCCCCCGGAGATGTTCTCGGTGGTCACGGGCGACCCGGCGGAGATCGCCGACGCGATGCTGACCCATCCGGACGTGGGTCTCGTCACGTTCACCGGCGGCGTCGCCATAGGCAAGTACATCGCGGCGAAAGCCGTGTACAAGCGGCAGGTGCTGGAGCTGGGCGGCAACGACCCGCTCATCGTGATGGAGGACGCGGACCTCGAGGAAGCGGCGACGATCGCGGCGGCCGGATCGTACAGGAACTCCGGCCAGCGCTGCACGGCGATCAAGCGGATACTCGTGCACCGGGCGGTCGCCGACGAATTCGTCGAGCGCCTGCTCGAGAAGACGAAGGCATGGACCTACGGCAACCCGATGGATCCGGCGCTCGACATGGGCACGGTCATCGACGAACCGGCGGCACTTGTCGTTCGAGGCGAAAGTGAACGATGCGGTGGAGCGTGGCGCGTGGCTCCTGCACGGCAACGTGCGCCACGGCGCACTTTATTCCCCGACCCTCCTCGACCGGGTAACCCCCGACATGTCGATCGTGAAGTACGAAACTTTCGGCCCCGTCTCTCCGGTCATCCGCTTCGGCGACGTCGATGAAGCGATCCGCATCGCCAATGGCACCGACTACGGCCTGTCGTCGGCGGTATGCACCAATCGCCTGGACTACATCACGCGTTTCGTATCGGAGCTCCATGTCGGCTCGGTCAACGTGCGCGAAGTCCCGGGGTACCGTCTGGAGCTGACACCCTTCGGCGGCATCAAGGACTCGGGGCTGGGCTACAAGGAAGGCGTGCAGGAAGCGATGAAGAGCTTCACCAACACCAAGACCTACTCCTTGCCGTGGTGATCGGCCGATCCCGCCGCCCTGCGTGATGAACGAACCCCTGCCGCCTACGGACGCCAGCGCCGAAGGCGACGTCAATACCTCGCCGCTGCGCCGTGCTTTCGAGGCCGGGCACCTGCACGCGCCGACCCGCGCGTTGCTCGACGCCGACGCCGGCGCGTTCCTGCACCAGTCGCTCTCGACGCCCTGCTTCAACGCGCTTGCGGCCTGCGACGGCATCTGGCTCACCGACGTCGAGGGCCGGCGCATCATGGATTTCCACGGCAACAACGTCCACCAGGTCGGTTATCGCCACCCGCACGTCATGGAGGCGGTCAAGCGCGCGCTCGACACGCTGCCGTTCTCGCCGCGCCGGTTCACCAATGAAGCGGCGATCGGCCTCGCCGAAAAACTCACCGCGCTGGCGCCGGATCCGCTGGGCAAGGTGCTGTTCGCCCCGGGGGGGACGCTGGCGATCGGCATGGCCATGAAGCTGGCCCGCCTCGCTACGGGCCGCCACAAGACGCTGTCGCTGTGGGACTCGTTTCACGGCGCGTCGCTGGATGCCATTTCGGTGGGCGGCGAGGCGGTCTTCCGCAAGGGCATCGGCCCGCTGCTGCCGGGCACCGAGCACGCCCCGCCCTGCGACCCCCGCGCGTGCCGGTTCGGCTGCGGCGGGACCTGCAGCGCGCGCTGCGCCGAGTACCTCGACTACGTGCTCGGCAAGGAGGAAGACGTCGGCGCGGTGATCATCGAAACGATCCGCTGCACGGACGTCCAGATCCCGCCGCCCGAGTACTACCGGATCGTCCGCGAGGCCTGCGACCGGCACGGTGCCCTCTTGATCCTCGACGAAGTGCCGATCTGCCTCGGGCGCACCGGGCGGATGTTCGCCTTCGAGCACTACGGGATCGTTCCCGACATGGTGGTGATCGGCAAGGGCCTGGGCGGTGCCGTGTTTCCGATGGCGGCGCTGATCGCGCGCCGCGACCTCGACATCGCCGCCGACCGCGCGCTCGGCCACTACACGCACGAAAAGAGTTCCGTCGGCTGCGCCGCCGCGCTCGCGACCCTCGAGGTCATCGAACACGAGTGCCTGCTCGAGAAATCGCAAACGCTGGGCAGCGCGGCGCTCGGCCGGCTGCGCGAGCTGAAATCGAAGCACCCGCTCGTCGCCGACGTACGCGGCATCGGGCTCCTCCTCGGCATCGAGCTCGCGCGCGATGGCGTGCCGGCGGCGCGCGAAGCGGAGCACGTGATGTACCACTGCCTCGCGCACGGGCTGTCCTTCAAGGTCGGCCAGGGCAATGTCCTGACGCTCTCGCCACCGCTCGTCATCACGCCGGCGGAGCTCGACCAGGCATTCGCGATCCTCGATTCAGCCCTCGGATCGGCCGGAGCCGCGTAGAGTAGCGGGATGCAGACACTCCTCAACCTGCTGGCCGGCGTGTCGCTCCTCGTATGGGGCACGCACATCGTGCGCACGGGCATCCTGCGGATGTACGGCGGCTCGCTGCGCCGCTTGCTGCGCCACAGCGTCAACAATCGCGGCGCGGCGTTTTTCGCGGGCGTCGGCGTCACCGGGCTGATCCAGAGCAGCACCGCCACGGCGCTGATCGTCGCCGCTTTCGCCGGCCAGGGCCTGATCGGCACGGCACCCGCTCTCGCCGTGATGCTGGGGGCCGACGTCGGCACGTCGCTGGTCACGGTGATCCTGGCGTTCGACCTGTCGTGGCTGGCGCCGTTGCTGATCTTCGTCGGCGTCGTCCTGTTCCTCGCGTGGCAAGCCGATCCCATCGGCCGCTTCGGACGCATCCTGATCGGTCTCGGGCTCATCATATTTGCGCTGCAGTGGATCTCGGTCGCGGCGAAGCCGGTGGTCCAGGCCGCCGGCGTCAAGGTGATCTTCGCGTCGCTGACCGGCGACCTGCTGCTCGACATGCTGGTCGCCGCGCTGCTTACCATCTTGTGCTATTCGAGCCTCGCCGTGGTGCTGCTCGTCGCCGCGCTTGCGTCGCTGCACGTGATCGCGCTCCCGGTCGCGCTGGGCCTCGTTCTCGGTGCGAATCTGGGCAGCGGGCTGCTCGGAATGCTCTCGACGCTGCGCTCGCCGCCCGAGGCGCGTCGCGTCACGCTCGGCAACTTCCTGTTCAAGCTCATCGGCTGCATCGTGCTCATGCCGATGGTCGGCCACGCCGAAGGGTTGATCGGAGGCCTCGCGCTCGATGCCGCACACGAAGTGGTTCTGTTCCACTTCGCGTTCAACGTGGTACTGGCGCTGGCGTTCATCTTCTTCACCGCTCCGATCGCCCGCGTCGCCGAGCGGCTGTTGCCGACGCGCCCGGTGACCAGCGACCCGGCGAAGCCCCGCCACCTCGACCCGTCGGCGCTGACGACCCCGGGCCTCGCCATTTCGTGCGCCGCGCGCGAGGCGCTGCGGATCGGCGACGTCATCGAGGAAATGCTGAACGGGATGCTGACGGTACTGAAGACCAACGACCGAGCGCTCGCCGAGCGGCTGCGCAAGATGGACGACATCGTCGACGAGCTCTACACCGCCGTGAAGCTCTACCTGACGCAGATCTCGCGCGAGGCGCTGGAAGAAAACGAAGGGCGGCGCTGGGCCGACATCGTCTCGTTCACGATCAACATGGAGCAGGTCGGCGACATCATCGAGCGGATCATCACCGACGTCGAGGACAAGAAGATCGACAAGGGCCGCAACTTCTCGGAGGCGGGAATGATGGAGATCTGCGATCTCCACGCGCGGCTTCTCGCCAATCTGCGCCTCGGTCTCGCGGTGTTCCTCGACGGCGAGCTGAAAGGGGCGCAGGAACTCCTCGCGCAGAAGGTGCTGTTCCGCGACCTCGAGCGCGCCTACGCCGATTCGCACCTCGAACGCCTCACCAGCCAGACCGTCGAAAGCATCGAAACATCATCGCTGCACATCGACCTCATTTCGGACATGAAACGAATCAACTCGCATATCTGTTCGATCGCGTATCCGATCCTGGAGAAGGCGGGTGTGCTGGCGAAAACGCGACTGAAGGAACCCGTAGACAACGCCGGGCCCGCACGCTCGCGCCGTGAGTCCGATTCCGTCGTTGGGAACGGCGAAACGGCGAACGGCGGCTGGCAGAATCGAAATCCGCGCTCCACCTGAAATTCCGTCGATGCCCACGGCGGAACTTTCTTTCGGCGTCACGCTTGCGGTCCTCGGCGCCGGATTTCTCCACGCGAGCTGGAACGCACTGCTCAAGGCGGCCCCCGGAGGCGACGCGCTGCTCGATACCGCCTCGGTTGTGGCCGGCTCGTCCCTGTGCGGACTGCTGGTCGTACCCTTCGTCGCGCTGCCCGACCCCGGCGCATGGAAATTCGCGGCGGCGTCGGCCGTCGTCCATTTCGGCTATTACGTGACGCTGTCGCAGGCGTATCGCACGGGCGACCTCTCGTTCGCCTATCCGCTGATGCGCGGCACGGCGCCACTCATCGTGACGCTGCTCGGCATCGTGTTCCTGCGCGAATGGCCGACGCCGCAGGTCGCGCTGGGCATCGCGCTGATCTGCGGGGGAATCGTCAGCATCGCGTTCGTGCGCCACAACCGACATCCCGCCGCCGCCGCCGGATGGGCGTTTGCCAATGCCGGCATCATCGCCGTCTATACGTTGGTCGACGGGGCCGGCGCACGGGCATCGGGAAATGCCTTGAGCTACGTCGCGTGGCTTACCTTCCTCGAGGCGATTCCGTTCCTCGCGTGGATCCATTGGCATCGTGGGTCCGCCGCCATCGCGTATGTCCGGCGCGGATGGCGACGCGGACTCTTCGGCGGCGCGATCAGCCTCGCCGCCTACGCCATCGTGCTGTGGGCGATGACAAAAGCGCCGGTCGCCGCGGTGGCCGCGTTGCGCGAGACCTCGGTGCTGTTCGCCGCGCTCATCGGTGCCGTCTGGCTCAGGGAAGGATTCGGGCTGCCGCGGCTTGTCGGCGCGGCAAGCGTTGTCGCCGGCGTTGCCGCGCTCAAGCTTTGACCGAAGCCCGCGTGGAATCGCCCGCATGCCCGGTACGACCGAGAACACGGACCGCGCCATGACCCATAATCTGCCCTCGCAATCGCGCGTTGTCGTCGTCGGCGGCGGCATCGCCGGAGCTTCCACGGCCTACCACCTGGCGAAACTCGGCGTACGCGATGTCGTTCTGCTCGAGCAGGGCAAGCTCACGTGCGGGACGACGTGGCACGCCGCAGGCCTGGTGGGGCAGACGCGCGCGACGCGCAACGCGACGCGGATGAGCCGTTACGGTATCGACCTCTACTCGACGCTGGAAACGGAGACGGGGCTCGCCACCGGCTGGAAGCAATGCGGCAGCCTCAACGTCGCGAAGACGCCGGAACGGCTCACCTCGATCAAGCGGCAGATGGCGCGCGCGAAGAGCTTCGGCATCGACTTCGAGTTCGTATCGCCCGCGGAAGCCGGACGGAGGGCGCCGATCCTGCGTATCGACGATCTCGCCGGCGCCGTATGGATCCCGGGCGACGGCAAGGCCAACCCGACCGACCTCACGCAATCGCTGGCCAAGGGCGCGCGGATGCACGGCGCGACGATCGCCGAGGGCGTCAAGGTCACCGGCATCACCACATCGCGCGGTCGCGTCTCCGGCGTGCGCTGGAAGTCCGGTGACGACGAAGGAGTGATCACCTGCGAGACGATCGTCAACTGCGGGGGCCAGTGGGCGCGTGAATTCGGCCGGCGCGCGGGCGTCAACGTGCCGCTTTACGCCGCCGAGCACTTCTACCTTGTCACCCGGCAGATCGCCGGCGTCGCGCCGGACATGCCGGTGATTCGCGATCCGGACGGCTATCTCTACTACAAGGAGGAAGTCGGCGGCCTCGTGATGGGCGGCTTCGAGCCGAAGGCAAAGCCCTGGAACGTCGACCCGATTCCGGACGGTTTCGAATTCCAGCTGCTGCCGGAGGACTGGGATCACTTCGAAATCCTGATGACCAATGCGATCCACCGCACGCCCTGCCTCGAAACCGCCGAGGTGAAGCTGCTGCTGAACGGGCCGGAGAGCTTCACGCTCGACGGCAACTTCATCCTGGGCGAAGCACCCGAGCTTCCCGGCTTTTTCGTGTGCGCCGGTTTCAATTCTGCGGGAATCGCGAATGCCGGTGGCGCCGGCAAGCTGGTCGCCGAGTGGATCGTCAACGGCGACGCGCCGCTGGATCTGTGGGATGTCGACATCCGCCGGTTTGCAGGATTCCACGCGAATCGCCGGCATCTTGCCGACCGCACCGTCGAATCGCTGGGCCTGCACTATGCGATGCGTTGGCCACGCGAGGAAATGCTGACCGTGCGCCCGCTGCGCCGCTCGCCCCTGTACGACCGGCTTGCGGCCAAAGGCGCGGTGTTCGGCGCCAAGATGAACTGGGAGCGCGCCAACTATTTCTTGCCGGCGGGCGCCACGCCGCCGCCCTACACGCTGGACACGCCCGCCTGGCTGCCGTGGGTCCTCGACGAACAGCGCGCCTGCCGCGAAGACGTGGTCGTCTTCGACCAGACATCCTTTTCCAAATTCGTGCTGAAGGGCCGCGACGCGCTCGCGGTGCTGCAGCGGCTCTGCTCCAACGAAATCGATGTTCCGATCGGAAAGATCGTGTACACCGCGATGCTGAACGCGCGCGGCGGATTCGAAAGCGACCTGACGATCGTTCGGCTCGGCACGGCCGAGTTCTTCATCGTCACGGGGTCCGCCCAGACCACGCGCGATTTCGCCTGGATCGAACGGGCCGTCGTCGACGGCGAGCACGCATCGCTGGTGGACGTGACGAGCGCCTGGTCGGTGCTGTCGGTGATGGGACCGAAGGCCGAGGCGCTGCTCGCGCGGCTCTCCCCCGACGACCTGTCGAAGGAGCGAATGCCGTTTTCGACCACCCGGGAGATCGACATCGGCTACACGCGGGTGCGCGCCGCGAGGATGAGCTACGTCGGCGGTCCGGGCTACGAGCTCTACGTGCCGGTCGATCAATGCGTGACGCTCTATGATGCATTGTCGAGCGTCGGTGACGACTACGGTCTCAGGGATGCCGGTTACTACACGATCGACGCGCTGCGCATCGAAGCCGGCCGCCGGGCCTGGGGCGCCGAGTTGTCTCCGGACGAGACGCCCTGGGAAGCGGGCCTCGGCCAAGCGGTCAAGCTGGACAAGCCGATGCCGTTCCAGGGCCGCGACGCGTTGGTGGAGAAGTCCGCCGCCGGCATCCGGAAGCGGCTCGTCGTGCTGACTTTTGACGACCCCGAAGCGTTTCCCTGGGGTGGCGAGCCGATCCTGATGGACGGGAAGAACGTGGGCGAGATTACCTCTGCCGGCTACAGCCGCCGGCACGGACGCGCCGTAGCGATGGGCTACGCGCGCGCCGACGTGCCGCTGACCGACGAAATCGTGCTCGGAGCCCGCTACGTCGTCGATATCGCCGGCAGACTGTTCGCCGTCACGCCCCACCTGAAGCTCGGCTGAGCGCCGCCCCCGCCGCAGCGAGGTTTCGAGGTCAGCCAGGACCATCGAGGCGGCATAGCGCGCGCTTCTCCGCCGCCGAGAGCCGCTTGATCGCGTGTTCTGCCTTCGATGCCGCGGACCGGTCCGTGCACTCGATTGCGGCGAGCAGCCGCACCGGCGGATGCGACCGCGTGTATCGCGCGCCCTTGCCGTTCGCGTGCGCGGCATAGCGTGCCTCGACGTCGACGGCGATTCCCGTGTAGATGCTGCCGCCCCTGCATTCGATCAGGTAGACGAACCAGGTCATGGCCGGGCGCGAGCGCGACCGCAGACCGTCCGGCCACCGGCGTCGTGTGCCGCGAGGCGAGGGAAGGCGTGCGCTTCACGGCTTTGGAGCACGGTGCCTCTTCCCGTTCGTCGGCACGCCGGGCACCTGTGCGGAGCCGTCGGAATCGACGACGCATGCCTCGCGCGGGCCGCGCGGCTTGTCCGCAGCATGTTGTCGCGCGGAGCCCCCCTGCCGCTCCGGCCTCGCGGTCAAACCGGGCACGCCCCGCCCGCTCGTCCCTGCAGGCCCGCCGCACGGCGGAGGAGGTCGGCCTGCGGCGGCGGCTGCCACTCCGCGAGCAGTTCGTCGGCCGCCGCAGGGTCGTTGCAGGTAAGCACGATGTCGCAGCCTGCGGCGAGCGCGGCGTCGGCGCGCGCGACCATGCCGCCTTCGACGAAGGCACCAGTCATGCCGAGATCGTCCGAAATGATGGCGCCGTCGAATTCGAGCCGGCCCCGCAACAGGTCCTGCAGCCATCGATGCGAGTAGCCTGCCGGCCGGGCATCGACGGCCGGATAGATCACATGCGCGGGCATGATGCCCTCGAGGCCATGTTTCACCAGCGCCGCGAACGGCACGACGTCTTCGACGAGGATCCGGTCCAGCGCGCGTTCGTCCCGCGGGCTCTCGGCATGCGAGTCCGCGGCGACGAAGCCATGTCCGGGAAAGTGCTTGCCGACCGCGGCCATCCCGCCGGCGCGCAGCCCGTCGCGCAAAGCCGCGCCGAGATGCGCAACGGCATTCGGATTGCGATGGAGCGCGCGATCGCCGATGACGGCGCTGGTGCCGTAATCGAGATCGAGCACCGGCGCGAAGCTGAAGTCGATGCCATGGCGACGCAGCTCGTCGGCGATCGTCCAGCCGATGCGAACCGCTTCGCGCGCGGCACCGGCGATGTCGCGATCCCACTTGTCACCGAGGACGCGCATGGGCGGGATCGGCGTGAAACCTTCCCGGAATCGCTGGACGCGACCGCCCTCGTGGTCGACGGCGATCAGAAGGTGTGGTTCGCGAATGGCGCGTATCGCCGTCGTCAGCGCTGCCAACTGCACCGGGGACTCGTAGTTCCGTGCGAACAGGATGACGCCGCCGGCGAGACGATGCGCAAGGCGTTCACGGTCCGCGGCGCCGAGCGTGACGCCTTCGATGCCGAGGAAAACGGGGCCGCGCGATAGCGATTTCATGGGGGTTGGCATCCGCAGTACAGTGGACGGATTCGACGCGGAGGTGCGGAGGACTCGACGGCCTACGCGCGCCGCAGGGCAGTTGCGGGATTTCGCCGCACCGGTTTCTCGGGGCCTGCGCCGTCGTTTTCTACGAAGTTCGTGCCGCTTCGCGGATCAGCGTCTTCATCTGCCGCACCGCTTCGCGCAGGCCGACGAAGACCGACCTCGAGACAATCGCATGCCCAATATGCAATTCGCGCACGCCCTGAAGCGCCGCCACCGGCTGGACATTGAAGTAGTTGAGCGCGTGCCCGGCATTGAAGCGCATTCCCGACCCTCGGATCGTCTCGCCCGCCGTGCGTATTTTCGCGAGCTCGACGACCACCGCCGCGCTTTCCGGGTCGCGGCCCTTGGCGTGGAAGGCGTGGGCATAGGGCCCGGAATGCACCTCGCAGACTTTCACGCCAATGCGCGCGGCGGCCTCGATCTGGAGGATGTCGGCGTCGATGAATACGCTGGTAACGATCCCGGCATCGGCGAGCCGGGCGACCGCAGCGGCGAGTTTCGCTTCCTGAGCGACGATGTCGAGTCCGCCCTCGGTCGTGATCTCGTGCCGGCCTTCGGGCACCAGCATCGCCATCTCGGGTTTCAGCCGGCAGGCGATGGCGAGCATCTCGGACGTCGCCGCCATCTCGAGGTTGAGCTTGATATGAACGAGCTCGCGCAGCCGGCGCACGTCCTCGTCCTGGATGTGGCGGCGGTCCTCGCGCAGATGGACGGTGATGCCGTCCGCGCCACCCAGGTGCGCCTCGACCGCCGCCCAGACGGGGTCCGGCTCGTAGGTGCGGCGCGCCTGTCGCAGCGTCGCCACATGATCGATGTTGACGCCGAGCTCAATCACGGTGGTAGCGTCCTTCCTCGTCCAGCGCCTGCAGGTCCTGCACCACGCGCCGGCTTTCCACCCCGCGCTGCTCGAGATAGTGATCGAGCACCTCCCGCATCAGGCGCTTCGCCTCTGCGGCGGTCGCGGCATCCGGATAGTGCTGGTCGGCGAGCGCCAGCAGCGTCGCGCCGCGTACCAGCGGCAATTTGACGCCCGGCTTCGCGAGCGTTCTGCGCGGCCCGTGGTCGAATGCGTAATGGTAGCGTACCGCGGGGTCCACGGGCGCATCGGTGTCGGCCTCGCGAACCAGCGGCAGCGCGTAGCCCATCGCCGCCAGCAGGCGTACTTCGAAGCGGCGCAATACGATTGCCTGGTCACGCCCCGCGGCAAGCTCGGCGAGCGCATCTTCGTAGTCGGCGAAAAGCTGCGGATGCGGATCCTCGCGCGGCAGCAGCTTCAGCAGCAGTTCGTTCAGATAGAAGCCGCACAGGAGCGCGGAGCCCCCGACCAGCGGCAGACCGCCGCGCCATTCCGCTTTCATCAGCGTCTTCAATTCATGCGGGCCCGACCACGACAGGACCAGCGGACGGAATCCCTGAAGCAGCCCGCGCATCTCGGAGCGCGGGCGCCTGGCGCCGCGCGCGACCATGGCGACGCGCCCGTACTCCGGCGTGAACGCTTCGACGATGAGGCTCGTCTCGCGATACGCGTATGTGTGCAGGACAAAGGCCTGCTGATCCTCGCGGCGTAGCGGATGGGCACGCGGCGGCATGTGTCT
This sequence comes from uncultured beta proteobacterium, assembly GCA_963726775.1. GTDB lineage: Bacteria > Pseudomonadota > Gammaproteobacteria > Burkholderiales > Casimicrobiaceae > CAIWHR01. Next base: position 94,639 of record CAVSDL010000009.1, on the reverse strand, counting down.
GTCGACCTCAGTACCCGGAACGCTGCAGCAGGGCATCGTCGTCCGCCCAACCCTTTTTCACGCGCACCCAGATCTCGAGGAACACCGGGCCGCCGAACATGCGCTCCATGTCGGTGCGGGCTCGAGTCGCGATGTCCTTCATCGTGGACCCGCCGGCGCCCAGCAGGATCGCCCTCTGGTTCTCGCGGTCTACCAGGACCGTCGCATGGATGCGGCGCATGCCACCATCGTGTTCGAAGCGATCGACGGCGACGGTCGTCGCATACGGGACTTCGTCGCCCAGGAGGCGGAAGATCTTCTCGCGGACGAATTCCGCGGCCAGGAAGCGCTCGTCGCGATCGGTGATTTCGTCGGGACCGTAAAGCGACGGCCCCTCGGGCAGCAGCGCGCGGACCTCGGCCGCGAGCCGGTCGAGCGCGTGCTCCTTCTCGGCGCTCACCGGGACCAGGGCCGTGAACGAGAAAAGCCCCGCCAGCTCCGCGATCTGCGGGAGCAACGCGTTCTTGTCCTCGAGCTCGTCCACTTTATTGAGCGCGACCACGACCCTGGCGCCCACGGGCAGCAGGCGTATCACCGCCCGGTCGGCCTCGACGGTCCGCCCGGCTTCGATCACGAGTACCGTTGCATCGACTTCGGCCAGACTCTGGGTCACCGCCCTGTTCATTCGCGCGTTGAGTCGCGAGCGGTGCCGTGTCTGGAATCCGGGCGTGTCGACGAAGATGAACTGAGCGTCGGGCGTCGTCAGAATGCCCGTGATGCGGTGCCGCGTCGTCTGTGCCTTCCGTGACGTGATGCTGACTTTTTCCCCGACGAGCCGGTTCAGGAGCGTCGACTTGCCAACATTCGGGCGACCGACGATCGCAACGTGGCCGCAGCGCAGGCCCGGCGCGCGCGGCGGGTCAGACACGGGGCGCCGACCCGTTGGCCGTCGCCGCGTCATAGGCGGCGGCGGCGGCGGCCTGCTCGGCCGCGCGCCGGCTGGCACCGCTGCCCGTCGCGGCGATGGCAAGCGCAGCAATCCGGCATTCGAGCGTGAACGTCTGCGCGTGGGCCTCGCCGACGACCGAAGTCACCGAGTATTCCGGCACCGCGATTCGGCGGGCCTGCAACCATTCCTGCAGTCGCGTCTTCGGATCCTTGCCGAGTGCGGCCGGATCGAGTCCTTCCAGTTCCGGCGCGTAGACGCCCTCGATCACCGTGCGCGCCGCATCGAAGCCGGCGTCGAGGAATACCGCGCCGAACACCGCTTCCAGCGCATCCGCCAGGATCGAAGGGCGCTCGGACCCGCCGCTCCGCAATTCTCCATCGCCGAGACGTATCGCCTCTCCGATGCCCAAGCCGCGCGCGAGGCGCGCCAGCGTATCGCGATTGACGAGCATGGCGCGGACGCGCGACAGCTCGCCTTCGGGAATCTGCGGAAAACGCTCGTACAGCACCACGGCGATGGCGCAGCTCAACACCGCATCGCCCACGAATTCGAGCCGCTCGTTTTGATTGGCCCCGAAGCTGCGGTGGGTGAGCGCCTGCGTCAGCAACCCGGGCCGGCGAAAGGCGTGACCAAGCCGGTCACGCAGCGCGGTGGTTTGCATTCTCCTGCATCGCCCGGCCCACGCCCGGGTCAGCGGGTTGCCGACGCGTCGAAATCGAGGTACAGGCTCACGTTCGCGACGAGCGGCAGCTTGCGGGCCCAGGTGATGCTGGCGGTGATCTCGTTTCCCTGCTTGGCGATCTCGATGTCCTTGGCACTGACCGACTCGATGTAGCCGGAATCGGCAAATCGCTGGAACGAATTGCGAATCTGAACAGCGGCGGTCGGATCCTTGGACTCGAGGAGCGCGCGGTCCAGCGCTTTTTGCACCGCGACATATTCGATGTAGGCCGGCGTGACGCGGAAGCCGATCATCACGCAGACGACGATAACGACTGCCACAAACAGGAACCCGATGATCGTCAATCCGCCCTGCCTGGTCCGGTGGCTCATCATTCCTCCTATCGAATGCCGCTGCCAACGCGCTTCCACGCGAAGCTGCTGATGTCATCCCAATTGAACCAGATGAAGAACGCCCGGCCGCGAATGTGATCGTCCGGTACAAATCCCCAGTAGCGGCTGTCGTCGCTGCGGTCGCGATTATCGCCCATCATGAAGTAATGGCCCGACGGTACCTTGCACGAGAAGCCGCTTCCATCGGGATTGTAATCGCAGTTGTCCCTGCCGGGGAACGAACGCACGGACCCGGGGCTCACCGGCGGCAACGCCGGGTCGGTCGCGATTTCGTGCTCCGTCGGAGCCGGACCGGTTCCCGCGGTTTCGGTCGATCGCGCCATCGATTCGAAGCGCAGACCCTCGACATAACCGTAGGTTCCATCCTGCTTCTGCGGCCACGGTTGCCCGTTCACCGTCAGGCGCTTGTCCTTGTAGGCGACCGTATCGCCACCGACCCCGATCACGCGCTTGATGAAGTCCTGCGACGGATTCAACGGATAACGGAACACGACAACGTCTCCGCGCTGCGGGTCGGACAACGGCAGGAACTTCAGCTCGACGATCGGCAGGCGGAGGCCGTAGGTGAACTTGTTCACGAGAATGAAATCGCCTACTTCGAGCGTGGGTCGCATCGACGAAGACGGGATCTTGAACGGCTCCGCGACGAACGAGCGCAGCGCGAAGACGATCAGCAGCACGGGGAAGAAACTCTTCGGATACTCGATCCACCACGGCTCCGGGGCGTCGGGGGGCCGGCGCTTCGCAAATATCAGACGGTCGGCAAGCGCCACCACGCCCGTGCCCAACGTCGCGAGAAACAGGATCAGCGCAAAATTCATCGTGGTTGTCGTCGAGAAGGGGTTGTGGGGCCCGTGCCGCATGGCTTCGGGTCAGGAATCGCGGCAATGCCCGGCGGCGCGCCGGGTCTTTCGCCTGCGTCGCGACGCGCCGGGTCGCCGCACGACGCGGCGTGGTCTTGTTCACGAGCTTCGTCCGGCAGCCCAGGGCGACTCATTTGTCACCTACCTGGAGGATCGCCAGAAACGCTTCCTGCGGAATTTCGACGCTGCCGACGGCCTTCATCCGCTTTTTCCCCGCCTTCTGCTTTTCCAGCAGCTTCTTCTTGCGCGTGATGTCGCCGCCGTAACACTTGGCCAGCACGTTCTTGCGCATCGCCTTGATGGACTCGCGGGCGATGATCTGAGCGCCTATCGATGCCTGCACCGCGACGTCGAACATCTGCCGCGGAATCAGCTTGCGCATCTTCGCGGCAACCTCGCGGCCACGGTAGATCGCGACCGAGCGGTGGACCATCACCGACAGCGCATCGACGCGCTCGGCGTTGATCAGGATGTCGAGCTTGACGACATCGGCCGCGCGGAACTCCCGGAATTCGTAATCCAGCGACGCGTACCCGCGCGACACCGACTTCAGCTTGTCGAAGAAATCCATCACCACTTCCGCGAGCGGCAGCTCGTACGTGAGCATGACCTGCCGGCCGACATACTGCATGTTCTTCTGGACGCCGCGCTTGTCCGTGCACAGCGTCAGCACCGGGCCGACGTACTCCTGCGGCATCAGGATGGTGGCAGTGATGATCGGTTCGCGGATCTCTTCGACCCTCGACAGGTCGGGAAGCTTCGACGGATTCTCGATCTCCTGAACCGTCCCGTCGCGCAGCAGCAGCTGATAGATGACCGTCGGCGCGGTCGTGATCAGGTCCATGTCGTACTCGCGCTCGAGCCGCTCCTGCACGATGTCCATGTGCAAGAGGCCGAGAAAGCCGCATCGAAAGCCGAAGCCCAGCGCCTGCGAGACTTCGGGCTCATAGTGCAGCGACGCGTCGTTCAGCTTGAGCTTCCCGAGCGCGTCGCGCAGCGCCTCGTACTGGTTCGATTCGACCGGATAGAGGCCGGCGAACACCTGCGGCTTCACGTCCTTGAAGCCCGGAAGCGGCGCCGCGGCGGGTCGCGCGGCGAGCGTGACGGTGTCGCCGACCTTGGCCGCGTCGATTTCCTTGATTCCGGCGATGACGAATCCGACGCCACCCGCGGACAGCGCATCGCGGCCGAACGCCTTCGGCGTGAACACCCCAACCTGCTCGCAACTGTAGGTGGCGCCGGTGGCCATGAGCTGGATCTTGTCCCTGGGTTTCAGCGTCCCCTGCATCACGCGCACCAGCATCACGACGCCGACGTAGTTGTCGAACCAGGAATCGATGATCAGCGCCGACAGCGGCGCGGCGGGATCCCCGATGGGCGGCGGTATGCGCGCGATGACCGCTTCCAGGACGTCGTCGACGCCTTCGCCGGTCTTGGCGCTGCAGCGCAGCGCCTCGTGCGCCGGGATGCCGATGATGTCTTCGATTTCCTCGATCACGCGGTCGGGCTCGGCCGACGGGAGATCGATCTTGTTCAGCACCGGAACCACGGTAACGCCCTGCTCGGTGGCCGTATAGCAATTGGCGACGGTCTGCGCCTCCACACCCTGCGACGCGTCGACGACAAGCAGCGCGCCTTCGCACGCGGCGAGCGAACGCGAGACCTCGTACGCGAAATCGACGTGGCCCGGTGTGTCGATCAGGTTGAGGTTGTAGGTCCGGCCATCGCGGGCCTGATACACCAGCGCTGCCGTCTGCGCCTTGATCGTGATGCCGCGTTCCCGCTCCAGATCCATCGTATCGAGGACCTGCGCCTCCATCTCGCGGTCGGCGAGACCGCCGCAGCGCTGGATGAAGCGGTCGGCGAGCGTCGACTTGCCATGGTCGATGTGCGCGATGATCGAAAAGTTGCGGATGAGATCCAAGGTCGTTGCCGGTCAGCGGCGCGCCAAAACAAAGGGGCACCGGTAGAGTGCCCCTTTGCCGCCGCAAAGATCTTGAATTTTAGCGGATTTTCGACCGGAGCGCGACCCGCCCCTCCAGGTGACGCGCGCGTCCGGCGATACGGTGCGCCGCCGCGGGCAACCGAATTCCGATCGGCCGTCCCGGGCCGGGGCGTGGACGCTGCCGTACACCCCGGCGATCCGCGACGTCATCGATGCCCGGTCAGGGTGAACTCCCGCGGAGGGGTCGGCCACGCTCCGTCACCCATTCTTCGGGCGCGCTGCGCTCAGCACGAACTCGATCCGCGCCCGGTCGAGTCGATAGTGGCACACCAACGTCCCGGCGGACGGTTCGCCGGTGAAGAGCGCGGGCACCTTGTCGCCCCACGCTGCTTCGAGCGCCGCGTTCGCAGCATCGTCGACGTCGATGAATTCCAGCGTCACCCCTCCCGCCGCCGCGATCGGGAGCAACGCGTCCCGCATCTCGTCGCAGAGATGGCAGTACGCGCGATAGAGCATCGTCAGCCTGATATTCGGATTGCCGCTCCGCGCAAGGACCCCGGCACCGGCATCGCCCGTCACCACCGGTATCGCGAGCCCCGGCGGGCGCCGCGTCATTCGGTGCCGTTATTGATCTTCAGGGTCGAAAAGAACTCCTGCTCGCCGCGCTTCAGGCGCAGCGTCACCGATGCGCCCTTGTCCAGCTTCGACAGGAGCGTGTTCACCTGTTCGGCGCTCTTCGCCTCGCTCGTCTGCCCCCGATTGATGATCGCGAGAATGACGTCGCCGGGCTGGACGTTGCCGCGTACGGCGCCGGTGACGTCCTCCACGAGTACGCCGACCTTCACGTCGAGGTCCTTGCGTTGTTCGTCGGTAAGGTCGGAAAGAACGAGACCCATCCGGTTGGGCTTGGCCTTTTCCTTCGGCGCGGGGCCTCCGCGGCGGGGCTGCGGACCGGCGGCGTCTTCCTTCATCTCGGTGACCGTGACCGTGAGGTCGCGCTGGGCGCCCTTGCGCCAGACCGTCAGCGTCACTTTGGTGCCAGGCCTGATGGCGGTGATGATCCGGGGCAATTCGCTCGACGTGTGCACTTCGCGGCCGTCCGCCTTGATGATGATGTCGCCCGCTTCCACGCCGGCCTTGTCCGCCGGGCCGCCCTTCTCCACCGAATTGACGAGCGCGCCGCCCGGCTTGGCGAGACCGAACGCCTCGGCGGTTTCCTTGCTGACCTCCTGGATCTGCACGCCGATGCGCCCGCGCGTGACCTTGCCCTTGTCCCGGATCTGGCTCACCGCGTTCATCGCGATGTCGATGGGAATCGCGAAGGAGAGACCCATGTAGCCACCCGTGCGCGAAAAGATCAGCGAGTTGATGCCGACGACCTCGCCTTTGAGATTGAACAGGGGTCCGCCGGAGTTGCCAGGATTGACCGCGGCATCGGTCTGGATGTACGGGACGAGGTTTTCCTGCGGCAGATCGCGGCCCTTGGCGCTGACGATGCCCGCCGTCATCGTATTTTCGAGGCCGAACGGCTTGCCGATCGCGACGACCCACTCGCCAACCTTGAGCTTGTCCGGGTCGCCGATCGTCGCCTTCGGCAGATCCTTCGCCTCGATCTTCAGCACCGCGACATCCGTGCGCTTGTCGGCGCCGATGACCTTTGCCTTGAACTCGCGCCGGTCGGAGAGCTTGACGCTGACCTCGTCCGCCCCGTCGACGACATGCGCGTTGGTGACGAGGTATCCGTCGCTCGAGATGATGAAGCCGGAGCCGACGGATTGCTGGTCGAACTCGCGTTCCGGCCCGCCGCGGCGCGGAATCTGTCCGAAGCGGCGGAAGAATTCGTAGAACGGGTCATCCTCGGACAGCTCCGGCAATCCCTTCCGCTTCATCTTCTGCGTGACGTCGATGCTGACGACCGTCGCGCCCTGTTTTTCGTAGAGTTCGGTGAAGTCGGGCAGCCCGGCGGCGCGGTTCTGCGCAGCGGCCGGAAGAGCGACGATGGCGAACGCGGCCAGGATCGCGGCGAGCGCCGGCACGACACGGGCGGAGGAGGTGCGATGCATCATGGGTAATGCCCTTTTCCTAAGCGACAAGTAACGAAGCACGGCGGCGTTTCAGCGGCGCGCCACCGAATACGCCATCTGGCGGATCGTGACCCCGGGCACTTCGCCAAGCACGGTCACGAGATAGTCGTCGAACTGCCGGACGTAAACGTTGATCCCGCCCTGCTGCATGAGACCCGTTGCATGCGCTGATCCGCGGAGAGGCTCGACGAATACGGAGACGGCGACGAGGCCATCGGAATAGACGAGGTGCGCGACCGGTGCCCGCTTGCCGCGCAGGGTCCGATAGCCTTCGACGATCTTCGAGAAGCCCGGAGGCAGACGGTTGACGAGCCAGCCCGTCTCCCGGAACACGACCTCGCCGGGGCCCACCTCGCGGACCTCCCATTCGGGCGGCACCGCCGACCACGACGGCTTGACCATGTCGCGGTCGACCTTCGCGCCGATCGCGAGGTCGGTGAACGCGAACTGCTCGACCGGTTCGTTGCGTTCGTCGAGAATGCGCGCCTTCAGCAGGAGCCCGGTTGCCGCATCGACCCAGAACTTGTGGCCATAGCGCAAGCCGTCCTTCGGCTCGAACACCCAGGCCTGTGCGTCGAGGCCCGCGACACGATCCGGCTCGGCCTTGCGGAGCTCGTAGAATTCGGCAAGCGCCTTTTGCTGCAATGGCGACAGCGACGGAAAGGCGTTGCGGAAGGTGCGCGGCTCGATGCGGACCACCTTGGCGTCCGGGTAATAGCAGCGCACCTCGCCGTGGCTCCTGATCACCTCGCGCGGCGGCCCTTCGAGGTTGACGAGTTTCTCGTACTCGCTTCCGGCATCGTTCCAGTGCACGAGCCGCGACGTTTCGACGTGTCCGCCGTGCTGGTAGACGATCGTTCCGACGTAGTTGAGTTGCTGAGCGGCCGCCGCGGCGCGCGCCAGCCAGGCCACCGCGTCGTCGGCGAGCGCGGCCGGCGCATACGCGAGCGCGGCAATGGCAAGCGTCGCCGCATTGGCGCGCGCCGCGGCGCACCCGCGCGCTATTGCGGCGGCAGCCGCGGACAGCCCAGCACCCCCGATCATCGTGACTCCACGCGGCTCTCCGTCCTACCTTTGCCCATCGGCAGTTGCCGCGGACACCGCGCGCAGGTTGGGTCCGACGCCCTGAATCTGGGCCGTCGGCGAGTACTCCTGATGCGCCTGCAGGTAGTCGACCGGCACCGACGGCGGTCGAACCTGCGCCGCCCGAACGGCGCCAGCCTCGCGCGCCTTGGCGATCGCGGCCGACGGGCCGTCGAGTGTGGTCAGGGCAACCCAGCCGACGACCGCCACGGCGGCGATCGCCGCCGCCGCCGCCCAGACAAACGGCAGGGGGCGACCGTGCCCGACGCGGGGCGCCAGCACGGTCGGTTCCGCGGCGAGCCGCGCCGCGAAGCGCTCCGCAAACCCCGGCGACGAACCGCCCCCGCCGCGCAGCGCATCGCCGATCACGTGATAGCAGACCCAGATGGCCTTGCCATCGGGTTGGCGCAGACGACCGCAAACGGCATCGGCTTCACCGTCGTCCAGCTCTCCGTCCATCAGGCGCGAGATATCCTCACCCATCACCATCTCCGGTCTTCTTCAGTCCCCAGCAACGGCCGCAATTCCGCTGCAATCGCTTCGCGCGCCCGGAAGATCCGGGAGCGCACCGTGCCAATCGGACAATTCATCACGTTGGCAATCTCTTCGTAGCTCAGGCCCTCGATCTCGCGCAGGGTGATCGCGGTCCGCAAGTCCCCGGGCAACGCATCCACCGCCTTGTTGACCGTCGCCGCGATCTGCTTGCCCTGCAATTCACTCTCGGGCGTATTCGAATCGCGCAACTGATCCGCGTCCTCGAAATTCTCCGCTTCCTCGTTGTCGAATCCCGTCGACGTGGGCGCGCGGCGTCCCAGTGCCACCAGGTAGTTCTTGGCCGTATTGATCGCGATCCGATACAGCCACGTGTAGAACGCACTGTCGCCCCGGAAGCCGGGTAGCGCCCGATACGCCTTGATGAAGGCCTCCTGCGTCACATCCTCGACCTCCGCAGCATCGCGCACGAATCGCGACAGGAGCCGGCCGAGCTTGCGCTGGTATTTCAGGACCAGCAGTTCGAACGCCCGCTTGTCGCCCCGCTGCGCGCGCAGGACGAGCTGCTGATCGACTTCGCGATCACCCATCCAGTCCCTGATTCATCGTTGTTATGCCCGCCGAACGGCGGGTGCGGCGGCCGGCATCGGCCAGACACGCCAAAGTCCTCGCTCGAGGCCTTCTCGGGACCTGTGTCGCGGCGCGCGCTTGCATCAAAAGACCATTCCCCGCGCCGGAAGTTCACTCACGGGCATCATCAAGCGGCCGCCGGATTCGCACCGATGACCGAACCGCCCGCTTTGTTCAGGACAACCAACGGCCGGATCTGTCCGGTCGCAATGCCTCGGTGGTTGCGGACGACCGGCTCCCGCCACTCGGCCAGTTCGGCGCGCTGTCCTGCGTCCAGAAGCCCCAACTGGTCGAGCGTGGCGACCGTGGCCGGGTGCAGGCCGCGTTTGGCGCCGTCCACGACCTTGATCGCGATGCCGATCCCCTTGCTTCGAATGCCGAGCGCCTGGAGTCCCTCGGCACCGATCTTGGCGATCCAGTCGCCCCGCCCCGCGCGCATCAGCGCAAGGTCATTGCGGTTCTCGCCGGACACCATCTCGGGATATCCGGTCATCGCATCGGCAAGGATCTGCGGAGCGCGCCCGTACGCGGAGTCGTCACGATCCGCAGCGAGCCGCGCGAACGCGAGCGCCAGTCGCGCGAGCGGCACCGCATAATTGGGCGCCGAGCAGCCGTCGATCCCGGTCACGAGCTCCACTTCCGGGGTGGACGTGAAATGCGCGACCGCCCTCCGGATCGCCTGCTGCAGCGGATGATCGAACGCGAGATAGGTCGCCTTCTCCCATCCGCATTGGACGCAGTACGCCAGCATCCCGCTGTGCTTTCCCGAGCAGTTGTGCGCGAGCGAGGAGTACGGAGGCGGTGGCGGAACGTCGCCGCGTGCCTCGAAGTAACCGGGCGCATGGGCGCCGCATTGCAGCTCGACCGCGGTATTTCCGGCCCTGGCCAGCATGTCCGCGACGGCCTCGACATGCCGTGCCTCGCCGGAATGGCTCGCGCACAGCAGCGCGACCTGCGCCGGCGCATAGCCAAAGCGCTCGACTCCGCCCGCGGCGACGAAGGGCATTGCCTGAAACGGTTTCAGCGTGCTCCGCGTCGTCGTCAGGAACCGCGGGTCGCCGGCGGAATGAAGCAGATTGCCGTTGCGGTCGACGACCGCGACCGAGCCGTAGTGGATCGCATCGACCGCATCACCGCGGGTCGCCAGGGCCAGCGGAGCATGCGGGGGCGCGGCCCGGACATGCGCAAGTGCGCGTGGCGCGGCCGAACGCGCAGCGGAGTCGTTGGGCATGGAGGCGGGAATCGCGTAAAGCGGGCATTATCGCCCGCCGGCGGCCTACCGCGCGAATCGCCGCATCCCTCGCGTTGCCGGCGGCGAGAGCCCACGCTCGTCGTTCCCGGCGGCACAAGATCGTCGGCTTCTCCGTCCTCCACGGATCAGGCCCTACGGCGGGTGCGACACGGAGATACCCGGCAGCGCGCCCTTCGCCGGCGGCGCTCCGGGAATCAAGTCACCGACCGGAGCGCGAGCGCGGACTTGATCTGCTCCAGCGCGCCCGGATCTTCGATCGTCGTAAGATCGCCGGGATCACGGCCCTCGGCGAGCGCCTGGATCGAACGCCGCAGCAACTTGCCGGAGCGGGTCTTGGGCAGCAGCGTCACGAAATGCACGGTGCCCGGCCGCGCGATCGCGCCCAGTTCGCGATCGACGGTGTCCATGACCTCCTTGCGCATCTGCGCTGCACCCTCCGGCGTCGCGACTTTCGACGCGTCCTTGACCACGGCGAAGGCGACCGGAATCTGCCCTTTCAGCGAGTCGGCCACCCCAACCACGGCCACCTCGGCGATCCCGGAATGCGCCTGGACGGCTTCCTCGATTTCGCGGGTGCCCAAGCGGTGGCCGGCGACGTTGATCACATCGTCGGTGCGTCCCAGAACAAAATAGTAGCCGTCGGCGTCGCGCGTCGCCCAGTCGAACGTCGAATAGGCGAGCTTCTTGCCGAAGTCCGAAAAATACGTTTTGACGAAGCGGGCATCGTCGCCCCAGACCGTGGTCATGCATCCGGGCGGCAGCGGCGGAATGATCGTCAGCACGGCCTTTTCATCGGTGCCCGCCTCCTCGCCGGTGCCTTCGCGCAGCAGGCGCACGTCGTAGCCGTACACCGAGAACGAAGGACTGCCGAACTTGCGCGGCGTCTCCTCGACTCCTGGCTGCGCCGACAGAATCGGCCAGCCGGTCTCGGTCTGCCAGTAGTTGTCGACGATCGCGACGCCGAGCGCGTCGGACGCCCAGCGCGCGGTGGGTTCGTCGAGCGGTTCACCGGCGAGAAAGAGGTACTTCAGCGCCGAGACATCGTGCTGCTTCATGTAGGCCAGATCCTGCTTTTTCAGCACCCGGATGGCCGTCGGCGAACTGAACATGGTCTTGACCTTGTTCTCGGCGACGATCTTCCACCAGATCGCGGGGTCCGGGCGAATCGGCAGGCCCTCGTACATGATCGTCGTCGAGCCGTTGATGAGCGGCGCGTAAATGATGTAGGAATGCCCGACAACCCAGCCGATGTCGCTGGTGGTGAACATCGTTTCCCCGGGGTCGACGCAGAAGATCCGGCGCATCGAGGATGCCAGGGCCACCGCGTAACCCCCCGTATCCCGCTGGACGCCCTTCGGCTTGCCCGTCGTGCCCGATGTGTACAGGATGTAGGAAGGTTCCGACGATTCGAGCCATTCGCACGGCACCCGTGCGTCGATGTGCTGCGCGCGCATGCTCGCGTAGTCGAGGTCGCGCCCGGCCACGAGGGTCATCTTCGCGTCGAGGCCGCGATTGACAATGATCACCTTCGACGGGGGGCTGGTGCTGAGGCGAATCGACTCGTCGACGAGGTGCTTGTACGGCACGGCCTTGCCGCCGCGCATGCCGGCATCGGAGGTCACCATGACCTTCGGCTTGGCGTCGTCGATCCGCGTGGCGAGACTTGCCGCGGCAAATCCGCCGAAAACCACCGAGTGGATCGCGCCGATCCGCGCGCAGGCCAGCATCGCGAACGCGGCCTCGGCGATCATCGGCATGTAGATCAGCACGCGGTCGCCGTGACCGACGCCCTGCGCCCCTAGTACGGCGGCAAAACGGTTCACCTCGGCGGAAAGTTCGCGATAGGAATACGTTCGGGTCTCGCCGGTTTCGGTCGAGATGTAAATCAGCGCCTTCTGGTCGCCCCGCGTGGCGAGATGGCGATCCACCGCGTTGTGACAGAGATTGGTGCGGCCGCCGACGAACCATTTCGCGAACGGCGGTTTCGAATAGTCGAGCACCGCCGAATAAGGCGTCTGCCAGTCGATCAGCGCCGCCTCCGTGCGCCAGAACGCATCGCGCTCGGCGATCGATCGGCGGTGGAACTCCTTGTAGGTGGCCATGGGTTGCTCCTCGTATATTGGCGTGCCCCGCCCCGGCATCCGACCTGCGTGCCGCCGAGCACGGTTCGTCTCCGGGCGCCCGACGGGATTATCTTATATAAGACATAAGACTTTAGATAGCGACGCTCGCGCTCCGATCGCGAGTCCCGGAGATCGACCGCGGCGCCATGCAGCGTAAGTCGCCGGGAGACCGACGGCCTTGCGCAGGATCAATCGCCACGTGCGCTCCGGCGGAAGACAACGGGCAAACCGCAGCGCGTCGACCCGTCCGCGTCGCCACCAGCGGCGCCGGACGCCACGCAGGCGCCTACGGATGCGAGTCCGGCGCGATCCTGACAACCGTGCGCCCGCGGACCATGCCCTTGATATAGGGATCGAAATGCGTCGGCAGGTCGTCGAAATCGATCGTTCGGACCTGGTCGTGGACCGTGTCGGGACGCCACTCGACGGCGAGCTTGTTCCATATTTTCTGGCGCAGCGACATCGTGCAGTTCGCGCTGTCGGCGCCGAGCAGGGAAACCCCGCGCAGAATGAACGGCGCGACGGTCGTATTGAGTTTCATGTCCGCGGCAAGGCCCACGGCGCCGACCGTACCGCCGACCTTCATCGTCGACAGCAGCCAGGCCAGCAGGTCGCCGCCAAGGTTGTCGACGACACCCGCCCACGTCGACTTGTCGAGAGGTCGAATCTTCGACAGGTCGATCGACTGGCGCAGCATGACGTCCTTTGCGCCCAGGGTCTTCAGGTAGTGCGTCTCCTCCTTCTTGCCGGTGATCGCGACGACCTCGTATCCGGTCTTGGCGAGTATCTCGACCGCGACGGACCCGACCCCGCCCGTCGCACCCGTCACTGCCACGGGACCGTTGTCCGGCTTCAGCCCGTTGTACTCCATCAGCATGATCGCCTGCGCGGCCGTGAAGCCCGCCGTGCCGAGCGTCATCGCGTCGAACGCCGTCATGCTCTCGGGCCGGCGCACGATCCAGTCCCCCGGCACGCGTACGCATTCCGAATATCCGCCGTCGTGCGCGACGCCCATGTCGTAGGCGTGGACGATGACCTTGTCGCCGCGCTTCCAGCGCGAATCCGTCGATGACTCGACCGTGCCGGCCATGTCGATGCCGGCATTGGTCGGGTACTTGCGCATGATCTTTCCGGCGCCGTTGTAGGAAAGCGCGTCCTTGTAGTTGATCGTCGAATACTTGGTGCGGACGACGACATCGCCCGGATCCAGGTCGTCGACTGCCATCTCGACAAAGCGGCTCACGACGGCGTTGCTCTCCTGGAACGTCCGGTAGGCCTTGAATTTCTGCACGGGAGTCTCCTTGAGGGATGCGGGCTTGAGAAAGGCGAAAGAGGTCCGGCGGGCAGGCGCTCATGCTGCCGCAGCGGCGACGATGTGCGGCAGCGCCATGTAGTCGCGCGACTGCATCTCGACCAATCGACTCGCGGTACGCAGGAATTCCTGCCGATTCGACCCTTCGACGTAGAGGTCGTCGGGAAGGACCGCGGCCGAAATCACCAGCTTCACGCGATGATCGTACAGGATGTCGACGAGCCACGTGAAGCGTCGGGCGCGGTCGCCCATTTCGGCGCTCATGCGGGGGACGCCCGACAGGAAAAGCACCGAATGGCTCCGCGCGATTTCCAGGTAGTCCCGCTGCGAGCGCGGACCGTCGCACAGAGTGGAAAAATCGAACCAGACCGCGCTCCCGGCGCGCTTTCTGGCAACCAGCGACCGACCCTCGACCATCAGTTTCCGGCCTTCGTCAGGCCCGGCACGCATTTTCTCGAAGGCGCCGTCCATCTCGGCCTCGATCTCGGGACCGAGCGGCGAATGATAGGTGCGTACCTGCTCCAGCGCACGCAAACGGTAGTCGATCCCGGCATCGATCTCGTCGACGTCGAGACGCTGTTTCAGCAGCTCGATCGCCGGAAGGAAGCGCTCGCGCTGCAATCCATTGGGCCACAGCCCGTCGGGCGGGTAGTTCGACGTCATCACGAATACGACGCCGAGGTCGAACAGCGCCGCCAGCAGCCGGCCGAGGATCATGGCGTCGGCGATATCGGAGACGTGGAATTCATCGAAACACACGAGCCGCCATTTGCGGGCGACTCGCGCGGCGACGGCGGCCAGCGGATCTTCCTCGTTCTTCAGTGCCGCGAGCTCCTCGTGCACGGCTCGCATGAAGGCGTGAAAATGCACGCGCGTCTTGCGGCGGATCGCCACCGTCGCGAAGAAGCCGTCCATCAGGAAGCTCTTGCCGCGACCGACGCCACCCCACAGGTAGATCCCCCTCGGGACGTCCGGCGACAAGAACAGGCGTTTCAGCGTCGATTGGCGCGCGGCGCGAAAAGCCTCCAAGTCTTCCGCGAGCTTCTGGAGCCGTGCCAGCGCCGCGACCTGCGCGTGGTCGAGCGTCGTGCCGCGCGCGGCCAGGATCGGCAGGAGCCAGTCGATCAATGCGCCATGGCGCAGGGCAACGTCGTGGTCGATCGAGATGTCGTTCACGATCGCGCAGTCAAGCACCGCATCGACCACGGCATTCCGTACGCGATCGAACTGCATCGGATGACGGTCTTCGGTTCTGACCTTTCTCGCAATGGCGCCTTCCCCTCGGTCCTCGCACCACGAAGCGTGGATTGCCGCGACGTCGTCACGTCGGCAGATCGTCGCCGATCCGCGGCGATTGTAAGGCAGAATCGGTGCCGCACCCGGGACCCGCCGCGGCGAATGGCGATCGAGCTGGCCACGCGCGTGGACCGGACTACGCGTTCAGTGTTCGCCCATCGACTGCGAGCGCGGCTTCCCTTGTCGCCTCGGACAGCGAAGGATGCGCATGGCAAATCCGCGCCAGGTCCTCGCTGGCCGCGCCGAACTCCATCGCGACGACGCCCTCGGCAATCAGTTCGGACGCGCCGGGGCCGATGACGTGCATCCCCAGGATGCGGTCGGTCTTCGCGTCGGCGAGAATCTTCACGAAGCCGGTCGTGTCGCCCAGCGCGCGGGCGCGCCCGTTGGCGGAAAACGGAAAGCTTCCCGAACGAAAGGCCACGCCCTCGGCCCGCAATTGCTGCTCGGTCCTGCCAACCCACGCAATTTCCGGTGACGTGTAGATCACCCACGGAATCGTGTTGAAGTCGACGTGGCCGTGCTGGCCCGAAATGCGCTCGGCCACGGCAACGCCTTCTTCCTCGGCCTTGTGCGCCAGCATCGGACCGCGGACGACGTCGCCGACCGCCCAGACATTGGGCAGGTTGGTCCGGCACTCGCGGTCGACCGCGACGAAGCCACGCTCGTCGATTCCGAGCCCGACCGCGTTGCCGTCAAGGCCCGCCGTATGCGGCAGGCGGCCGATCGACACGATCAGCTTGTCGAACAGGGCGTTCTGCGTCGCGCCGGCGGCATCGGTCCAGGCGACAGCGACGTCCGCCTTGCCGAGCGTCACTTGGGTGATCGTGACGCCCAGGTGAATCGCCAGGCCCTGCTTCACGAAGACTCGTCGCGCTTCCTTGGCGACCGCTTCGTCCGCCGCTCCGAGAAAGTCCGGAAGGGCTTCGAGCACCATCACCTCCGAACCGAGACGGCGCCATACG
Organism: uncultured beta proteobacterium; assembly: GCA_963726775.1. Taxonomy (GTDB): domain Bacteria; phylum Pseudomonadota; class Gammaproteobacteria; order Burkholderiales; family Casimicrobiaceae; genus CAIWHR01. The sequence goes on along the minus strand of CAVSDL010000009.1, from coordinate 78,592 downwards.
CTCCCCATCTCCAGCCCTATCACGCCGGCGCCGACCACGCCAAGCTTTGCCGGCACGTCGGCGATCGCCAGCGCGCCTTCGTTGTCGAGGACGAGCGCGTTGTCGATGGCCACCCCCGGCAGCGGCCGCGGCTTCGATCCGGTCGCGATGATCACGTGTCGGGCCAAGAGCTCGGCCGGCTTTGCACCGTCGACCCGGAGCGACCACCCGACCGCCGGGTCGCCACCCGCGAACGAGCCCCGGCCGTGGAAGAACGTCACCCTGTTCTTCTTGAACAGGTAAAGAATGCCGTCGTTGTTCTGGGCGACAACCTTGTCCTTCCGCGCGAGCATCTTCCGAAGGTCGATGCCAAGGCTGCCGATCACGATGCCGTGGTCGGCAAACGCGTGGCCGGCATGATCGAAGTTTTCGGAGGATTGCAGCAGCGCCTTCGAAGGGATGCATCCGACATTGGTGCAGGTGCCGCCGGGCGCGGGCTTGCCGCCAGCGCGCGTCCAGTCGTCGATGCAGGCGGTCTTCAGGCCCAGCTGCGCGGCGCGAATCGCGGCGATGTACCCGCCGGGGCCGGCACCGATCACGACAACATCGAACGTGTCAGCCATCGGTCAACGCCTTTTCAGCGCAGAGCACACGGAGAACAAAGAGAGCACCGAGGCCACCCGGAGCGAGAGAAAAATCTCTGTGCTCTCTGGGCGCTCTGTGGTTCAAGCTTTTCGCTATTACAAATCGAGCAGCATCCGCGCCGGATCCTCGAGCGCTTCCTTGATCGCCACCAGCGACAGCACGGCTTCGCGGCCGTCGATGATCCGATGGTCGTAGGATTGCGCGAGATAGTTCATCGGCCGGACAACGACCTGGCCGTTCTCGACCACCGCGCGGTCCTTGGTCGCGTGAACGCCGAGGATCGCCGACTGCGGCGGGTTGATGATCGGCGTCGACAGCATGGAGCCGAACACTCCGCCGTTGGAAATGGTGTACGTGCCGCCGGTCAGGTCCTCGACCGAGAGCTTGCCGTCCTGCGCGCGCTTGCCGAAGTCGGCGATTCTCGTTTCTATTTCGGCAATCGAAAGCTGATCCGCGTCGCGCAGGATCGGCACCACGAGCCCGCGCGGACTGCCCACGGCAATCCCGATGTCGAAATAGCCATGGTAGACGATGTCGCCGCCGTCGATCGACGCGTTCACGGCCGGAAACTTCTTGAGCGCGTGCACGGCGGCCTTGACGAAAAACCCCATGAAGCCGAGCTTCACGCCGTGCTCTTTCTCGAACCGGTCCTTGTACCTGTTGCGCAGCTCGATCACCGGCTGCATGTTGACCTCGTTGAACGTCGTCAGTATCGCGGCCGTGGATTGCGAGGCGACCAGCCGCTCGGCGACGCGCAGGCGCAGCCTCGACATCGGAACACGCTGCTCCGGACGGTTGCCGGGCGCGAGCGGAGGCGCGATTGCCGGCGCGTCCGGGCGAGCGCCCGCAGGCACCGGCGAGGATATCGCGCGGCTCTCCGCAGCAGCGTTCACATCGCCCTTCGTGACGCGTCCGCCGCGTCCGGTGCCCTGGACTTCCGCCGGGCCCAAGCCCTGTTCGATCATCATCTTGCGCGCGGCCGGCAGCGCGGCCGCAGTGGTCGTGGTTGTCGCTGTTGCGGCGCCGGTGGGAGCCGGCGCGGTCGCCGCGGCTCGGATCGCTTGCGGCGCGGCAACCGGAACGGATTCCGCGCTCGGCTGCCCATCGGTATCGATGATCGCGATGGCTTCCTGTCCCGCCACGGTCGAGCCGTCGCCCTTCAGGATCTCGACCAGTACGCCCGCTACGGGGGACGGCAGTTCGAGCACGACCTTGTCGGTCTCGACATCGATGAGGTTCTCGTCGCGACGGACCGCGGCGCCGGGCTGCTTGTGCCAGCTGACGAGCGTGGCTTCGGCAACCGATTCCGGCAACTGCGGCACCTTGACTTCGACGCGCATGTGGGTACTTTCCGGTCAGGTTCCGACGAGCATTTCGCCCTCGGAAAGCCCGGGCGCGAACGCGTCCTCGATGAGCTGCTTCTGCCGCTCGAGGTGCTTCGACATGTAGCCGACCGCGGTCGTCGCCGCTACGGGACGCCCGGCATAGGCGACGACCTGCCGCGGCAACGCATCGGCGCGGAAATACGCACGCAGCCGGTACCAGGCGCCCTGGTTCTGCGGCTCCTCCTGACACCAGACGATCTCCCTGGCGTTCGGGAATTTCGCGAGCGCAGCCTTGAAATCATCGTGCGGAAACGGGTATTGCTGCTCCAGGCGGACGATCGCCACGTCGGCGATCTTGTGCTCGCGGCGCCACGCCGCAATCTCGTAGTAGACCTTGCCGCTGCAGGCGATCACCCGCTTCACGTTCTTCGCGACGATGCGATCGGTTTCGCCGATGACGTTCTGGAAGCGGCCCTCCGCCAGTTCCTCCAGCGTCGATACCGCCTCCTTGTGCCGCAGCAGGCTTTTCGGGCTCAGGACGATCAGCGGGCGCCGGAACGGCCTGACCATCTGCCGCCGCAGCAGGTGATAGATCTGCGCAGGCGTCGACGGCACGCATACCTGCATGTTGTGCTCGGCGCAAAGCTGCAGGTAGCGCTCGGGCCGCGCCGACGAATGCTCGGGGCCCTGACCTTCGTAGCCGTGCGGCAGCAGCAGCACGAGGCCGCAGATCCGGCCCCACTTCACTTCGCCGGAGGCGATGAATTGATCGATCACGACCTGCGCGCCATTGGCGAAATCGCCGAACTGGGCTTCCCAGATCACGAGACGATTCGGATCCGACGTGGAGTACCCGTATTCGAAACCCAGCACCGCGTTTTCGGCCAGAACCGAGTCGATGATCTCGATCGTAGGCTGACCCTCCTTCACGTGCTCCAGCGGGACCCAGTTGCCGGAGTCCCATTTCTCGCGATTCTGGTCGTGCAGCACGGCGTGGCGATGCGCGAAGGTGCCGCGTCCGACGTCCTCGCCGGACAGCCGCACGCCGAAACCCTGGTCCAGCAGCGTCGCATACGCCAGCGTCTCGCCCATGCCCCAGTCGAGCGGCACCTTGCCTTCGCCCATGGCCTTGCGGTCGGCGATCACGCGCTCCACGCGCGGATGCACCTTGAAGCCCGCAGGGACCGCGGTAACCTTGCCCGCCAGCGCCTTCAGCACCTTCATCGGCACCGACGTGTCGCACGGGTCCGTCCACTGCCGGCCCTTGTACGGCGTCCAGTCCACCGAGAAGGCCGGCTTGTAGTTGGACAGGATCGTGGTGTTGGTGTGGTAACCCTTGTCCATGGCCGCACGGTAGGTCGCGATCATCGCCTCGGCGTCCTCCTGCGTGATCACTCCGTCGCGCACCAGGGTGTCGGCGTAAAGCCTGCGCGCCCCCGGATGCTGCGCGATCCGCTTGTACATCAGCGGTTGCGTGACCATCGGCTCGTCGGCCTCGTTGTGTCCGAGGCGGCGGAAGCAGACGAGGTCGATGAACACGTCGCGGTGGAACTGCTGCCGGTACTCCATCGCCATCTCGACCGCGAGCAGGCAGACCTCGGGGTCGTCGGCGTTGACGTGAAAGATCGGCGCCTCGGCCATCTTCGCGATGTCGGTGCAATAGAGCGTGCCGCGGGTGTCGCGCGGATCGGAAGTCGTGAACCCGATCTGGTTGTTGATGACGATGTGGATCGTGCCGCCGGTGTAGTACCCGCGCGTCTGCGCCATGTTCAGGACTTCCTGGATGATGCCCTGTCCCGCCAGCGCCGCATCGCCGTGAAGCAATACCGGCAGCACCTGGTCGCCGGTCGCATCGCCGCGCCGATGCTGGCGCGCCCGCACCGACCCTTCGACCACCGGATCCACGGCCTCGAGGTGCGACGGGTTGAACGCGAGCGTCAGGTGCATCGGCCCGCCCGGCGTGACGACGTCGGACGAGAAGCCCTGGTGATATTTCACGTCGCCGGCGGAGAGTTCCTGCGCCTGCTTGCCTTCGAACTCCGAAAACAGGTCGGCCGGCATCTTGCCGAACGTATTGACCAGCACGTTGAGGCGCCCGCGGTGCGCCATGCCGATCACCGTCTCCTGCACGCCCGCGGCACCGGCCTTCTGGATCAGATGATCGAGCATCGGCGTCAGCGTGTCGCCGCCTTCGCCGGAGAACCGCTTCTGTCCGACGTACTTGGTGTGCAGATAGCGCTCCAGCGTCTCCGCAGCGGTGAGCCGCTCGAGAATATGGCGGCGCTGCTCCGCCGGGTAGGTCGGCCGCGAGCGGATCGGCTCGAGGCGCTGCTGGACGAACCGCTTGACTGCGGTGTCCGAGATGTACATGTACTCGGCGCCGAACGTCCGGCAATAGGTTTCCTCCAGCGCCCGGATCAGGTCGCGCAGGCGCATCCGCTCGGCGCCGGCCTTGAAGGAACCGACGTCGAACTCCGTGTCGAAATCGGCTTCCGTGAAGCCGTAGGTCGCGAGATCCAGATCGGCGATGTAGCGTTTTTCCTGGCGCTTCAGCGGGTCGATCTCGGCGTGGAACATCCCGAGCGTCCGGAACTTGCCGATCATCTGCAGGACGAGCACCTGCTTGTGCATCGTTCCCGCGTCGACCATCGCCGCAGCGATCTTCCGGCTCTTGCCCAGGCGGATGAACGATTCGATCACCGGCCCATGCGCGACGTCGGCGGCGCCACCGCGCAGCGAATCGAAATAGGCCCGCCAGTCGGATGGCACCGACGCCGGATTCGCGAGGTAGTGCTCGTACTGCTCCTCGATGAACGGCACGTTGCCGCCGAACAGCGTGCTGGTGGACTCCAGTTGCTTCATCGCATCCATCGCGGGCGCCTTGGAAACTCGGTCAATGAGTCGAAACGCGTCGCACCGAAGCTTCGACGGCCTTACCTTTGTCCGATCGCCTGCACGGACCTGCGCTTCGCGCCGGCGAAAAGCTGCCGCGGACGGCCGATCTTGTATTCGGGGTCGGCGATCATTTCGTTCAGTTGCGCGATCCAGCCGACCGTGCGGGCCAAGGCGAAAATCGCGGTGAACAGCGGCACCGGGATGCCGATCGCCTTTTGCACGATCCCCGAATAGAAATCGACGTTCGGATAGAGCTTGCGCGAGACGAAATAATCATCTTCCAGCGCGATCTTTTCCAGCGCCATCGCCAGCTTGAACAGCGGATCGTCGGCCAGTCCCAGCTCGCCCAGCACCTCGTAGCACGTCTCGCGCATGAGCTTCGCGCGCGGGTCGTAGTTCTTGTAGACGCGGTGCCCGAAGCCCATCAGCTTGACGCCCGAGTTCTTGTCCTTGACCTTGGTGATGAACTCGCCGACCTTCGCGGCGCCGCCCGCCGCCTGGATCTCGCCCAGCATGTTGAGGCACGCCTCGTTGGCGCCCCCGTGCGCCGGGCCCCAGAGGCACGCCACGCCGGCGGCGATCGCCGCAAATGGATTGGTGCCGGAGGACGCGCAAAGCCGCACAGTCGACGTCGACGCGTTCTGTTCGTGGTCGGCATGCAGGATGAAAATCCGGTCGAGCGCGCGCACGAGCACGTCGTTGACCTTGTAGTCCTCGCACGGAGTCGCGAACATCATCCGCATGAAGTTCCCTGCATACGACAGGTCGTTCCGCGGATAGATGTACGGCTGCCCGACGGTATACTTGTAGGCCATCGACACCAGCGTCGGCAGCTTGGCGATCAGGCGGATCGCCGAGATGTCGCGCTGGTGCGCGTCGTGCAGGTTCATCGAATCCGGATAGAAGGCCGACAGGGCCCCGACGAGTCCGGTCAGCACTGCCATCGGGTGCGCGTCGCGCCGGAATCCGCGCATGAAAAACTGCATCTGCTCGTTGACCATCGTGTGATGCGTGACAATCTCGACGAAGCCCGCCTTTGCCGCCGCGCCCGGCAGTTCCCCGTAGAGCAGCAGGTGGCACACTTCGAGGAAGTCGCACTTCACCGCGAGTTCCTCGATCGGATAGCCGCGGTAGAGCAGTTCGCCCTTGTCGCCGTCGATGTAGGTGATGGTCGAATTGCACGCAGCCGTCGACATGAAACCGGGGTCGTAGGTGAACTTGCCGGTCTTGCCGTAAAGCGTGCGGATGTCGATGACGTCCGGTCCGATCGTGCCTGCGAGCAGCGGGAACGTGACGGCGGGCGTGCCGTCGGAGAAGGTCAGCGTTGCGGTGCGATCGGTCATGATCAGGGCTCCATGCTCGGTTGATCGGGCAGACGGCGGCCCGCGCTTTGGACGCCGGGCGTCTCAATCCACGGGACGTTCAACTTCATTCCATGCCTGCTGTCGGACAAATCGGCCTTCTCCGGCATTGCGCGCGCTGCCTTCACGCATTGCGCAATGCGACCAGCAGCGGACCCAGCGACGCGTCCTCCGGCTCGGCGCGCCCCGACAGCAGGTTCCACAGCTCGTGGTCCGCATAGTCCAGCAGCCGGACCAGCGCAACACCCTCGGCCTCGGTGATCGCGTCGCCGCGCGCGTCGAAAAAACGCGCAAGGATGAGATCGTTCTCCAGCATCCCCCGGCGACATCGCCAACGAAGGCGGTTCAGTCTGGTCGCGTCCACGGCCGGGCCGTCAGGTCCTCGCAACGGCGAGGGGAATACAGGTATTCCGGCGCGAGGCACGAAGAAGCCAAGCCGAGCAGCGCAGCATGGTCGGATCCGGTGTGAGCGGCGCAGGCGGGCATCGACAGGGCATCGGGTCGAACCACGATGGACTACACCGCCCGTTTCACCATGATTTCCTTGATCTTGTTGATCGCCTTCGTCGGGTTGAGACCCTTCGGGCAGACGTCGACGCAGTTCATGATCGTGTGGCAGCGGAACAGCCGGTACGGATCTTCGAGATTGTCCAGCCGCTCGTTGGTCGCCTGGTCGCGCGAATCGGCGATGAACCGGTAGGCCGCGAGCAGTCCGGCCGGTCCGACGAACTTGTCCGGGTTCCACCAGAATGACGGGCACGCGGTCGTGCAGCAGGCGCACAGAATGCACTCGTAGAGGCCGTCGAGCTCCTCGCGGTCCTCGGGCGATTGCAGGCGCTCCCTTTCGGGCGGCGGCGTGTCGTTGACGAGGTACGGCTTGATCGAATGGTATTGCTGGAAGAACTGGCTCATGTCCACGATCAGGTCGCGTATCACCGGAAGGCCGGGGAGCGGGCGCAGCTCGACCGGCTCTTTCAGCTCCTTCAGGTTCGTGATGCAGGCAAGGCCGTTCTTGCCGTTGATGTTCATCGCGTCCGAGCCGCACACGCCCTCGCGGCAGCTGCGCCGGAACGACAGCGTGTCGTCGACCGCTTTCAGCCGCATCAGCGCATCGAGCAACATCCGGTCGTGCGGATCCAGCGCCACATCGTAATCCTGGATATGGGGCGCTGCGTCCCTCTCGGGGTCGTAGCGGTAAACGCGAAATTTCATCGGGGCTCCGATAGGGCGGCAAAGGCCATCGAGGGGCCGGCAGGCACAGGGGAATTCCCGCCGGCGGCAGACCTTGCAACCGGCGAGGCTTCGCGTTTCATCGCAAGGGCCGCCGTCAATAGGCCCGCACCTTCGGCGGGAACGTCTCGACGGAAAGCGGCTTCAGGTTCACCGGCTTGTACGCGAGGCGACTGCCGTCGCGGTACCACAGCGAATGCTTCAGCCAGTTCTCGTCGTCACGGGCCGGATAGTCGCTGCGCGCCTGCGCGCCGCGCGACTCGCACCGAGCCTCCGCCGACACGACGGTCGCCTTCGCCGTTTCGATCAGGTTGTCGAGTTCCAGCGCCTCGACACGCGCCGTGTTGAACGTCCTGCTCCGGTCCTTGATCGCTACGCGGTGCACCCGCTGCTCGAGTTCGGCCACTTTCCTCACGCCCTCGGTCAACAGCGCCTGATTCCGGAACACGCCACAGTGCGCCTGCATCGTCCTGCGCAGATCGTCGGCGACCTGCGGGACCGATTCGCCGGCGGCCGCGCCGTCGAGTCGCGCGAGGCGCGCCAGCGCCCGGTCGGCAGCGTCCTTCGCCAGAGGCTTGTGCGCGCGGCCGCCGAGGCGCTGCTCGACGATGAAATTGCCGGCCGCCCGCCCGAACACGATGATATCGAGGAGCGAATTCGTTCCCAGCCGGTTGGCGCCATGTACCGACACGCATGCGCATTCGCCAACGGCGTAGAGACCGTTGACGACGGCCTTGTAATCGCCGTCTTTCGGCGCCACGACCTGCCCATGGATATTGGTCGGAATGCCGCCCATCTGGTAATGGATCGTCGGCACGACGGGGATCGGCTCCTTGATGCAGTCGACGTTCGCGAACTTGAGCGCGATCTCGCGAATCGACGGCAGTCGCTTCAGGATCACCTCCGGGCCGAGGTGGTCGAGCTTCAGCAGGACATAATCCTTGTTCGGTCCGCAGCCCCGGCCCTCCTTGATTTCCTGGTCCATCGATCGCGAGACGACGTCGCGCGACGCAAGGTCCTTCGCGTTGGGCGCGTAGCGTTCCATGAAACGCTCGCCGCCGGCGTTGAGCAGGATGCCGCCTTCGCCGCGCACGCCCTCGGTAATCAGCACCCCCGCGCCGGCCACGCCGGTGGGGTGGAATTGCCAGAACTCCATGTCCTGAAGCGGGATGCCGGCGCGCGCCACCATGCCCAGGCCGTCACCGGTATTGATGAACGCATTGGTCGAAGCCGCGAATATGCGGCCGGCGCCACCGGTGGCGAACATCGTCGCCTTGGCCTGCAGCACCATCACCTCGCCGGTTTCCATCTCCAGCGCAACGACGCCCAGCACATCGCCGTCGGCGTCGCGGACGAGGTCGAGCGCCATCCATTCGACAAAGAACTGCGTGCGCGCGCGGACGTTGCGCTGATAGAGCGTATGCAGCAGCGCATGGCCGGTGCGGTCGGCGGCCGCGCAGGCACGCTGCACCGGCTTTTCGCCGAAATTGGCCATATGGCCGCCGAACGGGCGCTGGTAGATCGTGCCGTCGGCGTTGCGGTCGAACGGCATTCCGAAGTGCTCGAGCTCGTAGACGACCTGCGGGGCCATCCTGCACATGTACTCGATCGCGTCCTGGTCGCCCAGCCAGTCGGAGCCCTTGATCGTGTCGTACATGTGCCAGATCCAGTTGTCCTCGGCCATGTTGCCCAGCGCCGCGCCGATCCCGCCCTGCGCCGCGACGGTGTGCGAGCGCGTCGGAAACACCTTCGACAACACGGCGACCGACAGCCCGGCCTCGGCGAGCTGCAGCGACGCGCGCATCCCGGAACCGCCGGCGCCGACGACGATCGCGTCGAACTTGCGCACGGGAAGCATCGTCATCGGGGACCCCAGAGTATCTGTATCGTCCAGCCGAGGTAGGCGATCAGCACGGCAACGGACAGGATGTGCAGCAGCAGCCGGACACCGACCGGCTTGATGTAGTCCATGTAGATGTCGCGGGCGCCGATCCAGGCGTGGTAGAGCAATCCCACCATGAACAGGAACGCGGCCAGTTTCCATGCACTGTTGGCGAACAACGCCTTCCACAGCGCGAAGTCGATGCCCCCGTTCCACAGCGCAATGGCCAGGACGAGGAGCGTAAAGGCGGCCATCACCAGAGCCGTCAGGCGTTGCAGCAGCCAGTCCTTGAGCCCGTAGTGGGCCCCGACCGTCACGCGCCGGGTCACCATAGCCGGATCCCGACCGCCAGCGTCAGCGCGAGGCTCACCACGAGGACGATCACGCTCGACCGGCGCGCCGGAACGAGGTCGATCCCCTTGTTCACATCGAGCAGCAGATAGCGGAGGCCCGCGAAGAAATGATGGAGGTAGGCCCATGCCAACCCCAGCAGCGCGAGCTTCGCCAGCGGATGCGCGGCGGCGGCCTTCAGCTGCGCGTACGACTCCGGTGACGCGAGACTGGCGTCGATGCCGGCAAGCAGCAGCGGGATACCGACCAGGAACAGCACGACGCCCGAGATCCGATGGAGGATCGAAACGATGCCCGGCAGCGGGAGGCGGATCCGCGGCAGGTTCAGGTAGACCGGCCGGCGCTTGGCCACGGGTCGCTCAACGACGGGCATGCTGGAACTCGGCAAGGAGAAGAACCCGAGGACGCCGCACGGAACTGCTCGCCGCGGCGTGTGGCGACGCGGCATGGGGAACCGCCTCGCCGGGCATACGGAGCGGCGGAAGTTCCATCACGACCCGGCAATGTGGCATCGGCACGCTACGCAGGAATCGGCTTCAAAAGATTGCACACGCCTGTGGGCACGCGGGTCACGACCATGCAATTGACCTTACCCGGCGCGAGTTGTGCACAGCAACACGAAAATTATACCGCGATTCGCGCCATGCCCGGCAAACGCGACGACGCCTGATTGGACCCGATCCGTTCGCGCCGGCGACGGGCACGTCCTTCAACCCAGTCGATTCAAATAGTGGTGGTGCTTCGTCGTCGACAGTCCGCGTCGCCATTCGACCGGGCGGTCGGCATAGGTAAGCGTGACACGGTCCACGGCGAGCAACGGGTGACCGGGTTCGACCCCGAGCAGTCGCGCGCTCGCTTCGTCCGCGGCGATCGCGCGCAGTTTTTCCTCGGCCTTCAGCATCCGCACGCCGAACTGGGTCTCGAAAAAACTGTACATCGACCCGTGGTAGCTTTCGGCCTTCGACATCGTGAGGCCCCTGAACAATGCGGCCGGCAGCGTGATCTCGTCGAGGACCACCGGCACGCCCGAGTAGTCGAGGATTCGCCGCAGCACGATAACCGGATCACCCGGCTTCAGCGCCAGCAGCCGCGCCGCTTCCGCGGTCGACTTGGCGCGCCGCACGTCGAGGAGGCGGCTCCCGGGATACTCGTCCCGCCCGTCGTTGCGCCGGATCCGCAGGAACCGGAACATCGACGCCTTCTCCTCGGTATGGGTGGCGACGAAAGTGCCTTTGCCCTGGCGTCGGACGACCAGGTTATCGGCGGCGAGCGCGTCGATCGCCTTGCGCACGGTGCCCTGCGAGACGCCGAAGCGGGCGGCGAGCTCGATTTCGCTCGGGATCGCCTCGGCGGGACGCCATTCGCCCGCCTCGAGGCTTTTCTCGAGCAGGGCCTTGATCTGCAGGTAGAGGGGTTGGAACGAAGGTGACGGATTCGGCATGAGATGGCGACCGACATGATTCGGCGCGAGACGCGCGCCCCGCCCGAACGCTCATTATTGGGCCGCCCGCGCCGGCTGTCTATCTCATGTCTTATATCATATATAAGCTATAAGAGTGGATTGACACGAGTCCGACGGGAGCCTACAATTTCCCTGTATCGGTGGCTTGCCGGTGCACGCGTCCACGACGCCCCAGCCGGGTTTGCCGCACCGCATCGACAGGCACTCCGTCCCCTCCGCATGCCGCACCGACGACCGGCCTCCCGCACCCCTGCGCCTTTTCTTCGTCCCGCACAATCCGAGGAGCCTGACATGAAGAAACCTCTCCGCGTCGCAGTCACCGGCGCCGCCGGCCAGATCGGCTACAGCCTCCTTTTCAGGATCGCCACCGGGGAAATGCTCGGGCGCGATCAGCCCGTCATCCTGCAGATGCTGGAGCTGCCGATCGACAAGGCGCAGGCGGCGCTCAAGGGCGTGATGATGGAAATCGAGGACTGCGCGTTTCCGCTGGTGGCGGGGATGGCGGGTACGGCGGATCCGCTGGCCGCCTTCAAGGATGCCGATGTCGCCATGCTGGTCGGCGCCAAGCCCCGCGGCCCGGGCATGGAGCGCAAGGACCTGCTGATGGAAAACGCCCGGATCTTCATCGAGCAAGGCAAGGCGCTCGACAAGGTGGCAAACCGCAACATCCGGGTGCTGGTCGTCGGCAATCCCGCCAATACCAACGCCTACATCGCGATGAAATCGGCGCCGTCGCTGCCGAAGAAGAATTTCACGGCGATGCTGCGCCTCGACCACAACCGCGCGCTGTCGCAGCTCGCGGCAAAGAGCGGCAAGCCCGTCGGCGCGATCGAAAAGCTCACCGTGTGGGGCAACCATTCGCCGACGATGTACGCCGACTACCGATTCGCGACGGTCGACGGGAAGCCGCTGAAGGCGCTGATCAACGACGAGGACTGGAACCGCAACGTATTCCTGCCGACCGTCGGCAAGCGCGGCGCCGCGATCATCGCCGCGCGCGGGTTGTCGTCGGCAGCGTCCGCCGCGAACGCGGCCATCGATCACATGCACGACTGGATCCAGGGCAGCAACGGCAAGTGGGTGACGATGGGCATCGCGTCCGACGGCAGCTACGGCATTCCGCAGGACGTGATGTACGGCGTTCCGGTGACGACGGCCGGCGGCGAATACACGCGCGTCGCCGGCCTCGAGATCGACGCCTTCTCGCGGGAAAAAATGGACGCGACGCTGAAGGAGCTCGAGGAAGAGCGCGCGGGCGTGGCGTCATTGCTGGGCTGACCTGCCCTCGTCCGTCGCCATGCGCGCGCTCGCTTCGCACCCGTGAACGCCAGGCTTTCTCCGCAGGCAGCGCTCTACGGTGGTGACCGGCCGCTGCCGGTGCTGCCGGCGTGCGTGCACTACGCCGGGCGCCGGCACCATCTCGACAAGGTTCTCGCACTGCAGGCAGCCGGCGGGCCGGTGTTCGACATCGCCGCCGATTGCGAGGACGGTGCGCCCGTCGGCGACGAGCGTGGACACGCACGCATGGTCGCCGCCTTGATCGCCGGCGACGCCAACCGGCAGGACCGCGTCGGCGCGCGCGTCCATCCGATTCGCCATCCGGCGGCGCGCGACGAGCTGGACATCCTCGTCGGCGAAGCGGGCGACCGGATTGCCTTTCTGACCTGTCCCAAGGCCGAATCGGCGGGCGATGTCGAGCGCTTCCTCGACGCGGTGGCGTTCCGCGTGGCGCGCAGCGGGCTCGGCCGGGAAATCCCGGTCAGCGTGCTGATCGAAACGCACGGAGCGACGCGCGACGCCTGGTCGATCGCGGCGCTGCCCGGCATCATCAGCCTCGACTTCGGGACACTCGATTTCGTCAGCGCGCACCACGGCGCGATCCCCGCGGCAGCGATGGACAGTCCCGGTCAATTCGATCATCCGCTCGTCCGCCGCGCGAAATGCGAGACGGCGGCGGCGGCGCTCGCGCATGCGGTGGTGCCGACGCACGGCGTCACGCGCGCGCTCAACGACCCGCAAGCCGTCTTCGACGACGCCCGCCGTGCGCGCAATGAATTCGGATTTCTGCGGATGTGGAGCATCCACCCGTCGCAGATCGAGCCGATACTCCGCGCGATGCGGCCCGCCGCCGATGAGATCGCCGAGGCGGCGGGCGTCCTTGCCGCGGCTCAAGCCGTCGACTGGGCCCCGGTCCGGGCCGGTGACACGCTGCACGACCGTGCGTCGTACCGTTATTGCTGGACCGTGCTGCAGCGCGCGCAGGCGGCCGGCGTTGCGCTGCCCCCTGCGGCGGCGGCATTCTTCGTCCCACAAGAACAAAATCCTGAACCACGGAGAACACAGAGGAAGACTCAGTGAAAGCACTCGATTTTCGCCCTGTGTCCTCGGTGTCCTCTGTGGTTCAGGATCTTCCAGGGTAATTGTCGATGACCAACCAAACCGCCGGCGCGAAATTCCGCGCCGCCCTCGCCGCCGAGAAGCCGTTGCAGGTGCCGGGCGCGATCTGCGCGTACCACGCGATCCTCGCCGAGAAGTCCGGCTACCGGGCCATCTATCTCTCCGGCGGCGGTGTCGCGGCGGGTTCGCTCGGCGTGCCCGACCTCGGCATCAGCAGCCTCGACGACGTGCTGACCGACGTGCGTCGGATCACCGACGTCTGTTCGCTGCCATTGCTGGTCGACGTCGACACCGGTTTCGGCGCGTCGGCGTTCAACGTCGCGCGCACGGTGAAATCGATGATCAAGGCCGGCGCCGGGGCCCTGCATATCGAAGATCAGGTCGGCGCCAAGCGCTGCGGCCATCGCCCGAACAAGGAACTGGTTTCGCAATCGGAGATGGTCGACCGGATCCGGGCGGCAGTCGATGCCCGCACCGATCCGGACTTCGTCATCATGGCGCGAACCGACGCGCTGGCGGTCGAAGGCTTGCAGGCCGCGATCGACCGGGCCTGCGCCTGCGCCGAGGCCGGCGCCGACATGATCTTTCCGGAAGCGATCACCGAGCTCGCGATGTACAAGAAATTCGCCGCGGCGGTCGGCGTACCGGTACTCGCCAACATCACCGAATTCGGCGCGACGCCGCTCTACACGCTCGCCGAGCTGCGCGGCGCCGATGTGGCGCTGGCACTCTATCCGCTGTCGGCCTTTCGCGCGATGAACAAGGCGGCGCTCGATGTCTACCAGACGCTGCGCCACGACGGAACGCAGGCGGCGGCGCTTTCCACCATGCAGACGCGTGACGAACTCTACGACTATCTCGGCTATCACGCGTACGAGCAGAAGCTGGACGCGCTTTTCGCGGGCGGCAAACCGCGGGAGGGCGCGTGACCGTTGCCACCGCCCCCGATTCGCACCGCGCCCGGGAGCCTTCCGGCGCCGCGTCGGCCCAACGTATCCAGGAGAACTCCATGTCCGATGCTCCCGAATCCCCTCCGAAGGCGAAAAAATCCGTTGCGCTGTCGGGCGTCACCGCGGGCAACACCGCGCTGTGCACGGTCGGCCGCACCGGCAACGATCTCGCGTACCGCGGCTACGACATTCTCGACATTGCCGACACGTGCGAATTCGAGGAGATCGCCCATCTTCTTGTTCACGGCAAGCTGCCGACGTCCGCCGAATTGCGTGGTTACAAGACGAAGCTGAAAAGCCTCCGCGGGCTGCCCGAGCCCGTGAAGGAAATCCTGGAACGCATCCCGGCCGCCGCGCATCCGATGGACGTCATGCGGACCGCCGTTTCGGCGCTCGGTACGGTTCTGCCGGAAAAGGACGACCACAACGTTCCCGGCGCGCGCGACATCGCCGACCGCCTGCTGGCGTCGCTGGGATCGATGCTCCTCTACTGGTACCACTGGAGCCACAACGGCAAGCGGATCGAAGTCGAGACCGACGACGATTCGATCGGCGGGCACTTCCTGCACCTGCTCCACGGCCAGCGCCCTCCGACCCTGTGGGTGAAGGCGATGCACACGTCGCTCATCCTCTACGCCGAGCACGAGTTCAACGCCTCGACGTTCGCCGGCCGCGTCATCGCCGGCACCGGCTCGGATATCTACTCGTCGATCGCGGGGGCGATCGGCGCATTGCGCGGTCCCAAGCACGGCGGCGCCAACGAGGTCGCCTTCGAGACGCAGAAGCGCTACGAAACGCCCGACGACGCGGAAGCCGACATCCGCAGGCGCGTCGAGAACAAGGAAGTGATCATCGGCTTCGGGCATCCCGTATACACGATCAGCGATCCGCGCAACGAGGTCATCAAGGAAGTCGCGCGCCGGTTGTCGGAGGACGCCGGAAGCACCAAGATGTTCGACATCGCCCTGCGCCTGGAAAAGGTGATGTGGGATGCGAAGAAGATGTTCCCGAATCTCGACTGGTTCTCCGCGGTGAGCTATCACATGATGGGCGTGCCCACCGCGATGTTCACGCCGCTCTTCGTCATATCGCGCACTTCGGGCTGGTCGGCGCACATCATCGAGCAGCGCACCGATGGCAAGATCATCCGGCCCAGCGCCAACTACATCGGGCCGGATGACCAGAAATTCGTCCCGATCGGCGAGCGTCGGTGACGGACCGGCCGCGCGCCGAGTGCACCGCGCGCGCCGAAGGCAGGCGCTTCGGCGCGCGCTTCCGGATCTTCCGCTGAACCCTCCCATCGACCCTCGCGCAGCCATGTCCGCACTTATCAGCAACGTCCGCCCCAAGCCTGACCGCGTCCTCGTCGATATCGCCGACTACGTCACGAAGTACCGGATCACCGGCAAGGAAGCCTTTGATACGGCGCGCAACTGCCTGATCGACACGCTTGGCTGCGGGCTGGAAGCGCTCTCGTACCCGGCGTGCACGAAGCTGCTGGGACCGATCGTCCCCGGGACGGTCGTTCCGAACGGCGCCAAAGTGCCGGGAACGCAATTCCAGCTCGATCCGGTCCAGGCGGCGTTCAACATCGGCGCGATGATCCGCTGGCTCGACTTCAACGACACGTGGCTGGCCGCCGAGTGGGGACATCCATCGGATAGCCTGGGCGGCATACTCGCCACCGCGGACTGGCTGTCGCGCAATGCCGTCGCCGCGGGCAAGGCGCCGCTGACGATGAAGGACGTGCTGACCGCGATGATCAAGGCCCACGAGATCCAGGGCATCATCGCGCTCGAGAACAGCTTCAACCGCGTCGGCCTCGACCACGTGGTGCTGGTCAAGGTGGCATCGACCGCCGTGGTGGCGAACATGCTCGGCCTCTCCCGGGACGAGGTCATCAACGCCCTCTCGCTCGCGTGGGTGGACGGCCAGAGCCTGCGCACGTACCGCCACGCGCCGAACACCGGCTCGCGCAAGAGCTGGGCGGCGGGCGACGCGACCTCCCGCGCGGTGCGTCTCGCGCTGATCGCGAAGACCGGCGAGATGGGGTATCCGTCGGCGCTCACGGCCAAGACCTGGGGGTTCTACGACGTGCTCTTCAAGGGTGGCGCCTTCAAATTCCAGCGTCCCTACGGCAGCTACGTCATGGAGAACGTGCTGTTCAAGATCAGTTTCCCGGCGGAATTCCATTCGCAGACGGCGGTCGAGGCCGCGATGACGCTGCACGCCGAACTGGCGAAGGCCGGCCTGACCGTCGACGACATCAGGAAGATCACGATACGCACCCACGAGGCGTGCATCCGGATCATCGACAAGAAGGGACCGCTTGCCAATCCGGCCGATCGCGACCACTGCATCCAGTACATGGTCGCGGTTCCGCTCATTTTCGGCCGCCTCACCGCCGCGGACTACGAGGACACGATCGCCGCCGATCCGCGCATCGACGCGCTGCGCGGCCGCATCGAGTGCGTCGAAGATCCGCATTTCACGAAGGATTATCATGATCCGGACCGGCGCTCGATCGCCAACGCGCTGACCGTCGAGCTCCGGAACGGCAAGAAGATGAAGGAGGTTGTCGTCGAATTTCCGATAGGACACAAGCGCCGGCGCAAGGAGGGCATCCCGCTCCTGGTCGAGAAGTTCAGGACGAACCTCGCGCGCCGCTTCCCGCCGAAGCAGAGGGAGGCGATCCTCGCCGCGAGCCTCGACCAGAACACGCTCGAAGCGATGCCGGCGCACGAGTACGTCGACCTCTACGTGATTTGAGGCGGCCGTCGCCGGCGTTGGACGATGGGCCGCCAACAACCGAAAATGACCGTTCACCGCCGCGCCGCCTCCAGGAGACCCCATGTCCCGTTCGTTGCTCACCGCATTCGCCGTCGTCCTGCTTGCCACGCCGGCGCTCGCCGTCGATATGCCGAAGATGAAGCCCGGGCTGTGGGAATCCAAAGTCATGCCCGAGGGGGCAGCGCCCAGGATCGGCACCACGAAGATCTGCATGGATGCGGCACTGCAGAAGGAAATGCTGGACATGAGCATGGGCACCATGAAATCGATGTGCACCAGGAACGACCTGCGGCGCGACGGAAACAGGATGTACGGTTCGGCCGAATGCAAGCTCGGCGAATCCGCGATGAAATCGAGTTCGGTGACCACCTTCACCGATGACTCCGGTTACCGCACCGAGGTGAAGACCGCCTACGATCCGCCATTCATGGGCAAGGCCGCGTCGTCGACGGTCATCGAAGGGAAATGGACGGGACCCTGCCCCGCCGGCATGGTGGCGGGCGACGTCATGTTGCCGGACGGAAGGAAGATGAACATGCGCGCGCTGACGGGCGGCGCGAAATAGCGGTCCGTGGAACGTCGCGACCGCCCGCCCCCACAATCAAACGGAGAACGAACTTGAAGCACAATCTCTTCAACACGCTGCACGACTTCAAGCTCGCCGCGGGTGGCAGCGGCAAGTACTACTCGCTACCCGCGCTCGAGCAAGCCGGCGTTGGCCGGATCTCCCGGCTGCCGGTCTCGATCCGCATCGTGCTGGAATCGGTGCTGCGCAACTGCGACGGCAAGAAGGTCTCCGAAGAGCACGTGCGGCAGCTCGCGAACTGGCGCCCGACCGCGGCCCGCACCGACGAGATCCCGTTCGTCGTGGCCCGCGTCGTGCTGCAGGATTTCACGGGCGTGCCGCTCCTGGCGGACCTCGCGGCGATGCGCAACGTGGCGAAGGAGATGGGCAAGAATCCGAAGTTGATCGAACCGCTGGTGCCGGTCGACCTCGTCGTCGATCATTCGGTGATGATCGACTTCTACCGCCGGCCGGACGCACTCGATCTCAACATGAAGCTCGAGTTCAAGCGCAACAACGAGCGCTACCAGTTCATGAAGTGGGGCATGCAGGCGTTCGACACGTTCAAGGTCGTGCCGCCCGGCATTGGCATCGTCCATCAGGTGAACCTCGAGTACCTCGCGCGCGGTGTTCACCACAAGGGCGGCGTCTACTATCCCGATTCGCTGGTCGGCACCGACAGCCACACGACCATGATCAACGGCATCGGCGTCGTCGGCTGGGGTGTGGGCGGCATCGAGGCCGAAGCCGGCATGCTCGGGCAGCCGGTCTATTTCCTCACGCCGGACGTCGTCGGCGTCGAGCTGAAGGGGAGGCTCAACGAGGGCATCACGGCGACCGATCTCGTGCTGACGGTCACCGAGATGCTGCGCAAGGAGAAAGTCGTCGGCAAGTTCGTCGAATTCTTCGGCGAAGGCACGGCATCGCTCGCCGTGCCCGACCGCGCGACGATCGCCAACATGGCCCCCGAGTACGGCGCGACGATGGGCTTTTTCCCCGTCGATGACGCGACGATCGATTACCTGACGGCGACCGGCCGCACGGCGGCCGAAATCGGCGCGTTTCAGGCTTACTTCAAGGCGCAGGGACTGTACGGGATTCCGAAAGCCGGCGAAATCGACTACACGAAAGTGGTGACACTCGACCTCGCGTCGATCAAGGCCTCGGTCGCCGGTCCCAAGCGGCCCCAGGACCGCATCGAACTCGCCAACCTCAAGTCGCAATTCGCAAGTCTCTACAGCAAGCCGGTCGGCGACAACGGTTTCGGGCAGCCGGCGGCCAGGCTCGGAGCGCGGATTCGGACGAGGGATGGCGTGGATCTCGGCAACGGCGACGTGCTGATCGCCGCGATCACGTCGTGCACGAACACCTCCAACCCCGGCGTACTGCTCGCCGCCGGTCTGCTCGCCAGGAAAGCCGTCGAGAAGGGCCTGGCCGTCAGGCCGCACATCAAGACCTCGCTCGCCCCCGGTTCGCGCGTGGTCACCGACTACCTGTCCAAGGCGGGGCTGTTGCCGTACCTCGAAAAGCTGGGCTTCGGCGTAACAGCGTACGGCTGCACGACTTGCATCGGCAACTCCGGCGATCTCACCGCCGAAATCAACGAAGCGATCGGCGGGAACGACCTGGTCTGCGCCGCCGTGCTTTCCGGCAATCGCAACTTCGAAGCCCGGATCCATCCGAACCTCAAGGCGAACTTCCTCGCGTCGCCGCCGCTGGTCGTCGCGTATGCGATCGCCGGTACGGTGCTGAAGGACCTGACGACCGAACCGGTCGGCACGGGCAGTGCCGGTCCGGTCTACCTTAGGGACATCTGGCCGACATCGCACGAGATCGCTGCGGTGATGAGCTTCGCGAAGGATCCCGCGATCTACCGCACGCTCTACGGCGACCTCGCCAACGCGAATCCGATGTGGAAGGACGTCTCCGGCGAAACCGGCCAGGTCTACGACTGGCCGGCGTCGACCTATATCGCGAAACCGCCGTTCTTCGACGGATTCAAGATGACGACGACGAAGACCGGCGACATCAGGGACGCGCGCGTCCTCGGAATTTTCGGCGATTCGGTGACCACCGATCACATCAGCCCGGCCGGCTCGATCAAGCCGACGTCGCCGGCCGGTATCTTCCTGCTCGAGAACGACGTGTCGGTCGTCGACTTCAACAGCTACGGTTCGCGCCGTGGCAACCACGACGTGATGATGCGCGGCACGTTCGCCAACGTCCGGATCAAGAACCTGATGCTGCCGCCGAAGAGCGACGGCACGCGCGTCGAAGGCGGGGTTACGCTGTTCCAACCCGGCGGCGCAACGCTGGCGATCTACGACGCGGCGATGAAATACATCGCGCAGGGCACGCCGACGGTGATCTTCGGCGGCGAGGAATACGGCACCGGAAGCTCGCGCGACTGGGCCGCCAAGGGCACGCAGCTGCTTGGCGTCAAGGCGGTGATTGCGAAGAGCTTCGAGCGCATTCACCGCTCGAACCTGGTCGGCATGGGCGTGTTGCCGTGCCAGTTCAAGGGCAGCGATACGGTGGCCTCGCTCGGCATCCGCGGCGACGAGACGTTCGACATCACCGGAATCGAAGCGGGGATCCGGCCGCAGATGGACGTGACGCTGACGATGCACCGCAAGGACGGCACGTCGCGCCAGGTGCCGGTGCTGCTGCGGATCGACACGCCCATCGAGGTCGACTACTACCTCAATGGCGGTATCCTGCCCTTCGTCCTGCGCGAGCTCGTAGAACAGGCCGCGTAGGTTCCGGTTCGCGGCTACGCAGCACGGGCCGGCAGCGCCGGTTGCCGGCCCGTGCTGCGTTCCTGATCGATGCGTCCCCTGCACCGCCCCGCAGCGCTCCACGCGCACGCCGCCCACCCTCTCCGTCGCGCGCTGCCGCTGTTCCTGCTGGCCGGCTTCTGCCTGACCTCGCTCGACACGACGGCCAAGTGGCTGGTGCGCGACCATTCGCTGTTCCTGGTCGTGTGGGCGCGGTACGCGGGACAGATGCTGGTCGTCACGCCGTTCGCGTGGCACCGCGGCGGGCCGGCGTTCTGGCGCACCCGCCGGCTGCCGCTCCAGCTCGTCCGTTCCGCGCTGCTGCTCGCCGCGACCGGCTGTTTTTTCGCCGCATTGCGATTCCTGCCTCTGGCCGAGGCCTCCGCCATTTCCTTCCTGGCGCCGATCATCATCGTCATGCTGTCGGGTCCGATGCTCGGCGAGCGCCCGGACCGCTGGCGCTGGATCGCCTCGATCACGGGCTTCGCCGGCATCCTGATCCTGGTGCGGCCGGGATCGGCGGTGTTCCATCCGGCGGTGCTGCTGCTGCTCGGGATGGCGCTGTGCAACGCCCTCTATCAGATCCTGACCCGCAAGCTCCAGGACGAGGACGTGCATACGACCTTGTTCTACAGCGCGCTCGTCGGCACCGTCGGTCTTACGCTCCTGCTGCCGTTCGGATCGAGCGAGGCCGTTCCGACCGCGCGCGACGCCGCGTTGCTGCTGCTGCTCGGCGTCCTCGCCGGCCTCGGCCACTGGTTCGTCATCAGCGCGTACCTGCTCGCCCCGGCTTCGCTGCTGACGCCATTCAGCTATCTGCAGATGGTGTGGGCCACCGCGTACGGTTACGCGGTATTCGGCCAGCTGCCCGACGGCTGGTCCGCGCTCGGCATGGGCGTGATCGTCGGCAGCGGCGTAATGCTGGCCTGGCAGGAACGTCGGCGCAACCGCGGGCCGGAGCGCAACCTGCCGTGACGGGCCGCCGGCACGCGCAGGTTACCTGCAGGCGCAGGCGATGACGTCCTTGCCGGAGCGCCGCGGCACCCCGGACGATCGCACGCTGGTGGTGCTGATCGGGTTCTACCTGATGCTGCAACCGCTGGCGACCGACTTCTATCTCGCGTCGCTGCCGGGACTCACGCGCACCTTCGCGGCGTCGGCCACGACGGTGCAGCTCACGCTGTCGGTGTTCGTCCTCGCCTTCGGCACCCTGCAGTTGTTCATGGGTCCGGTATCGGACCGTCGCGGTCGCCTTCCGGTGCTGGTCTGGGGGCTCGCGCTGTATTCCGCGGCGAGCATCGCCTGCGCGCTGGCGCCGACGATCGGTGTGCTGATCGCCGCGAGGCTGGTGCAGGCGTTGGGCTGCTGCGCCGCGGTCGTCGTGGCGCGCGCCATCATCGGCGACGTCCACGATGCCCGAACCGGCGCGCAGATGCTCGCGAAAGCCTCGTCGATCCTCGCCATCGGGCCGATTCTCGGACCGATCGCCGGCAGCTTCCTCGAAGTGCGCTTCGGACACCGCGCGGCGTTCGTCGTTCTCGCCACAGTCGCCGGCGCACTGCTGGCCGCCACGATCGCGAAGCTACCCGAGACCAACCGTCATCGCGATGCGGGAGCATTGCGCCCGCGCACGCTCGCCGCCAACTATGCGTTCGTGCTGCGCTCCCCGGTGTTTCGCGCGTACGCGCTGGTCGGCGCCGCGACCTTTGGAGGGATTTTCGCGTTCATCTCGGGATCGTCCTTCGTGCTGATCGGCGTGCTCGGCGTGCCCACCGCCTGGTTCGGATTCTGTTTCGCATTCTGTGTCACCGGCTATCTGCTGGGGACGTTCGCATGCCGGCGAATGCTCGCGCGCCGCAGCATCGCGAGCACGTTGCAGACCGGCGCGACGCTTGCGCTCGGCAGCGCAATCGCCATGATCGCCCTGGCGGCGGCCCGCGTCGATCACTGGGCGGCGCTGCTGTTGCCGCAGTTCGCGTACTTCGCCGCGCACGGCATCAATTTCCCCTGCGCGCAGGCCGGCAGCGTAGCGCCGTTCCCGCGCCACGCCGGCGCGGCCGCCGGCCTGCTCGGTTTCCTGATCATGCTCGTTGCCGCGCTGATCGGCGCGTGGATCGGCGCCACGCACGACGGCACGGTCTATCCGTTGGTGTTCACCGTCGCGGCCTGCGCGCTGGTGGTGTTTGTCGCCGTGCACGGTTGGGTTGCACGGCTGCCCCGAACGGAAGGCGCAGCGCTGCCCGCGGCCTGCCCGTCGGCCCCGGTCGACGGCATCGGATAGCATTCCCGTTCTGCGGGGGCGCGGACGGGTCCGCCGCCGGTGTTTGCAGCGCCGCGCCCGGAGCGTTGCCGAAACGGTCGCCGCCGCGGACGCGCGGCGTTTCGGTCAAGGCGCCGGCCAGAATTGCCGGCGGCGCCGTCCGGCCTGCGCTCACGACGCCTTTTCGGCCCCGTGCC
The DNA here is from genome assembly GCA_963726775.1 of uncultured beta proteobacterium. Taxonomy (GTDB): domain Bacteria; phylum Pseudomonadota; class Gammaproteobacteria; order Burkholderiales; family Casimicrobiaceae; genus CAIWHR01. The sequence continues at coordinate 55,526 of CAVSDL010000009.1, read as the reverse complement.
TCGCGATCCAGCGCGTCAGCGGTTTCCACTGCTCCCAGTCCTGCTCGGCGCGCGAGCGCGGCAGGTCGAACACCGACGCGCCGTCGCGCGCGCAATGAACGTACACCTGGGTGTCCCGCAGATGGGCGACGACCGGGAAGGCGAATTGCTGGAGAAATTCGTCGAGCTCCGCCGCGCTCCGCGTGCGTGCGTCGACGCGCATGGCGACGATACCGATCGCCAGCGTGCCCTGCTTCACGGCCTTGTAATGGGCGATGGCCGCCAGGAAGTGCTGCGTGGCCGCCATGTCGAACGCCGAGGGCGTCAACGGCACCAGCATCACGTCGGAGCGTTGCACCGCGTCGCGCAGGGCTTCGCCATGCAATCCCGCCGGCGTATCGACGACCTGCCACTGCGCGTCGGCGTCCTGCAGCTCCTTGTTGGTCGTACCGGGAGCGGTCGTGTAGATCGTCGGGAAGAGCGCCGGACGGCGCGCCAGCCACTCGGACGCCGACCGCTGCGGGTCGTGATCGGCGATCACCACCCGCTGCCGCTTGCCGGCTAGCCAGCCCGCGAGGCTGATCGCGACCGTCGTCTTGCCGCTGCCGCCCTTCGGATTGGCCACCAGAATCGTCTGCATCGAAACTCTCCCTTCGCGCCGCATTGGCGCGTCAACGCTATGTTAACGCCGTTGGCACCGACCGGCGACTCCGGATCAGTCCCTCTCCAGCACCGCCCGCAGCGCGAAGAGCACGTCGGCCCCGAGCTGCCGGCTCCTTGCCCCGTTCCAGCCGGCGGCGGCATCGGGGCGGTCCGCGTTGTCCTTGAACGGCATTTCGAGCGTCAGCGAGAGGCACCCGAACCGGTGGCCCACGTGCTTCGACGCCAGTGACAGATTGACCTTCGTGTCCTTGTCGGCGGGGTAGCCGTGCGCGATCTGGAAGTCGCGATTGGCGGCCTGGAACGCGTCCTTGAACACGCGATCGCGCGCCTGTTGCCGCGCGTCGTACGCAGGCAACCGCTCGCATCCGTCGACGAACACATACGGCAGGGCCTCGTCGCCATGGATGTCGAGGAATGCGGCGACACCGGTCGCATGCATCGCGGCGCGGACCGCATGGACCTCGGGGCTCCTTTCCAGCGAAGGGTCCTCCCATTCGCGATTGAGATTGGCGCCGGCCGCGTTGGTGCGCAGATTGCCGCGGACACTGCCGTCGGGATTCATGTTGGGGACGACGAAAAACACCGCGTGGTCGAGCAGCCAGCGCGCGGTCGCGTCCTCCGGCGCGGTCAACCGGTCCAGCATGCCCTCGACGAACCACTCGGCCATCGTCTCGCCGGGATGCTGGCGCGCGATGACCCATACGGGCCGCCTGCCGTCACCGGCCTCGCCGACCGTCACCAGATTCAGGTCCCGCCCCTCGACGCTCGAACCCAGGTCCGACACCTGCGCGCGCGGCGCGGCGTCCATCCGCCCGAGCAAGTCGAGGTGCCGCTCCCACGAATAGGGCTCGAAATACGCGTAATACACGCTGTCCTGCTCCGGCACATGCGCGACGGCCATCTCCCGGCCATCGAAAGTCGTCGCCACGCGGAACCACCGTTGCCGGTCGTACGAAGCGACGACGCGATAGTCGTGCCAGCCCTCGACATAGGTGCAGGACGCGGCATTGGTGAAACGCAGCCGGAGGGGCTTGCCTCCCGCCCCCTGGACGCGAAAGTGGAACCATTGCCGGAAATCGGCATGCGAATCGCGCCGAATGGCCAGCCGAACGTCGTCCGGCCGGTCGGCGGCGATCACCTCGATGGCGCCGGAGTCGAACTGCGAAGAAACCTTGAGCGGCATGGAGTTAAGGTCCGTGGACAGGTTCGACGGAAGCGGCATCGAGCCCGCCGCCACGGGCCTCCCGGAACACGAATGCCCGGCACTTGCGAGGCATGGCACAACCCTTGCACAAAGCTATCCGATGGCGCTGCGCGCGCGGCCATACGGCGCGCAAAGGGGCGAATCCTACCATCCGGCGCCGGCGATTCGGAAAGGTCGTCTATCCTGTCGCGGCGTCTGCGATCATCATCGAACCCGCCATGGAGCTTGATCCCGGAACCATCTGCGCCCGCAGCAGCGCCGGCGAAGCCGAGCTGCGCGCGGCCAAGAGCGGACTTACGCTACCGCAGCGCAAGCTTCTATCGCTCCTGGTCGCGCCCCGGGCCTACGCCGAACTCGCCGCCGAGAATCACCTCGAGCCGCTCCGCGCCGCACGCGACCTTGCGCGACTGGCGAGCCTCGGGTTGATCGTGCTGCACCTTCCATCGTCGCGCACTCCCCGGCAGGGGCCACCGCCCGCTGCCGCCGATCCGCATCTGCGACCCGTGGTGCTGGGTGGCCGCGGCTCGAGCCAGGCACGGGCGCCCCGGATCGCGATGGCCGCCACGCTGGTGATGGCGATGGGCGTCGGGTGGATCATGTTCGGTGGGGATCCTGCTCCCAAACCTGCCACCCCCTCTTCCGCGAGTTCGGACGCTGCGGCACCCGCCCTGGCGGCGCCGGTCACCCTCGCGGGGGATACCGCTCCGGTTGCCGCGCCGCCGGCATCGGCGAGCGCCCCGCCAACAGGTAATGCCCCAAGTACACGGGAGCGCTCGCAGGATGCCCGACCGGCCGAGGCTGCTGCCGCAACGGCCGGTCGGGCGCCGGGGCCAAGCATCGCCGTGCCGCAACGCGCGAGCGCCGCCGAGCCTTCGCCTGCGGGCACACCCGGGGCGACAGCGGCGGCGCCCTCGACCTCCACCGGCGGCATCGCACCGGCGGCCGCCGTGGCGCCGGCATCGAGCGCCGCGAGCCCGACAGCGCCGCCCGCGGTTCCGGCGCCCGGCCCCGTCGCCATAGCGGTACCGGCGCCGATCGCCGCAGCGCCCCAAGCCGCCGCGCGTTCGGCGTTGCAGCCGGTGTCGCGCGAAGCGCCGGTATTTCCGCGCGAGGCCCTGGCGGCCGGCGTGACCAGCGGCAACGTCAGGGCACGGGTGACCGTCGATCCCAATGGCAAAGTCACCGGCGTCGAAATCGTCGAGTCGCAGCCGCGCCGGGTGTTCGACCGCGCCGTGCGCAACGCGCTGGAGCGATGGCAATTCGAGCCCGGCACCGAAAGCCGGACAACCGAAATCGAGGTCGCTTTTTCGCGCGACTGACGCGCCCTGCCCGCTCCCCGGTAAGATGGCGGCCAGACCATGGACGACTCCGCCCGCACCGACGATCCCACTGCAACGCTGGCCAATCCGCCCATCGGGCGTCCGCCAGCGGTGCCGCGCGACCCGCGCAAGGCCCTGTTCGAGGCCAACAAGCTCCGGAAGCGTCTGCGCCGGCAGGTTGGCGAAGCGATCGGCAAGTACACGCTGATCGAGCCGGGCGACCGCGTGATGGTTTGCCTGTCCGGCGGCAAGGACAGTTACGGCCTGCTCGATGTACTGCTCTCGCTCAAGGACCGCGCGCCGTTCGGTTTCGAGGTGGTCGCCGTTAACCTCGACCAGAAGCAGCCGGGTTATCCCGCCGATGTGCTGCCGCGCTATCTCGCGAAGCTCGGCGTCCCGTTCCGCGTCGCGGAGCAGGACACCTACAGTACTGTCAAGCGGCTGATCCCCGACGGCGGGACGATGTGTTCGCTCTGCTCGCGGCTGCGGCGCGGCGTGCTCTATCGCGTCGCGGGCGAGATCGGCGCGACGAAGATCGCGCTCGGCCATCACCGCGACGACATCCTCGCGACATTCTTCCTCAATCTCTTCTTCGGCGGCAAGCTGAAGACGATGCCGCCGAAGCTCGTCTCCGATGACGGCCGGCACGTCGTGATTCGTCCTCTCGCCTGCGTGCGCGAGCGCGACCTCGCGCGCTACGCGGATCTGATGGAATTTCCGATCATCCCCTGCAATCTGTGCGGCTCGCAGGAACACCTGCAGCGCCGCCAGGTGACGGCGATGCTGCGCGACTGGGAGAAGAAATATCCGGGCCGCATCGAGTCGATCTACAACGCGCTGGCGAAGGTCGTGCCGTCGCATCTGATGGACGGTTCGCTGTTCGATTTCGCCGCGGTTCGCGCCACCGGCCAATCCGCGCCCGGCGGCGACATCGCCTTCGACGTGGATCCGGAGCTCGAGCGCGCCACGGAAATTGTTGCGGCGGGCATCGCCGCAGCGGGCCGCGCAACCATTCCTGTCGCCATCGCCGCCGACGACTGATCGCCCAGCGGGCGGATGCCGGTCACGCCGGGCAGGATACCGGTCGCCGCATCGTCAGCGCACGGTGTCCTTGTTCTGCCCGAACAGCACCTGCCGCGCCTTGGCGTCGTTGATCGACGGCGCGGTGTTAACGGTGGCCGCGATCGCGTACGCGCGCGCTACGGCCGGCCGCGCGGCGATCTCGGTTTTCCATCGCTTCAGGTGCGGAAAGTCGTCGATATTCTGGCGCTGCCGCTCGGGTCGCACCCACGGGTAGCACGCGATGTCGGCGATCGAGTAGTCGCCGGCGACGAAAGCGCGGTCGGCGAGCCGCTTGTTCAGCACGGCGTACAGCCGGCCCGTTTCGTTGACGTACCGATCGATCGCGTACGGTATCTTTTCCGGCGCGTAGAGCCCGAAGTGGTGGTTCTGCCCCGCCATGGGCCCGAGACCGGCAATCTGCCAGTGCAGCCACTGCAGGCAGTCCCAGCGGCCGCGCAGATCCGCGGGCAGCAGGCGGCCCGTTTTTGTGGCGAGATACTCGAGGATTGCGCCGGACTCGAACATCGCCAGCGGCGCGCCTCCGTCGGCCGGCGCGTGATCGACGATCGCCGGAATCCGGTTGTTGGGCGATACCGCCAGAAACGCAGGGTCGAACTGTTCGCCCTTGCCGATGTTGACCGGCTTCAGAGTGTACGGTACCCCGGTCTCCTCGAGGAAGATCGTGATCTTGTGGCCGTTCGGGGTCGTCCAGTAGTAAAGGTCGAGCATCGCCGGGCGTCGGAATCAGGTGTGCGGATTCAGAACGTGCCGGGATAGGCGCCGCCGTCCAGCAACAGGTTCTGCCCGACAATGAATCCGGCCTGCGCGCTGCACAGGAAGGCGCACGCGGCACCGAATTCGTCGGTCGTGCCGTAGCGCCCGGCGGGATTGGCGTCGCGGCCCGCCGCGAACACCTCGTCGAACGGCTTGGCGGCAGCCTTCGCTCGCGTCGCCATCGTCGTGCGCAGCCGGTCGGTGTCGAAGGGGCCGGGCAGCAGGTTGTTGATCGTCACGTTGTGCCGTGCGACGTTGCGCGCGACGCCGGCGACGAATCCGGTAAGTCCGGAGCGCGCTCCGTTGGAGAGGCCGAGGAAGTCGATCGGCGACTTGACCGCTGCCGAAGTGATGTTGACGACGCGGCCGAACCTGCGCGCGATCATCCCGTCGACCGTTGCCTTGATCAGTTCGATCGGCGTCAGCATGTTGGCATCGAGCGCGCGGATCCACGCGTCGCGGTCCCAGTCGCGGAAGTCGCCGGGCGGCGGGCCCCCGGCATTGTTGACGAGGATATCCGGCTGCGGGCACGCGGCGAGCGCCGCCGCGCGCCCGGCAGGGGTCGTGATGTCGCAGGCGACAAAGCGCACCGCGCGGCCGGCGCGCTTGCCGATTTCTTCCGCCGCGCGCCGCAGCACGTCTTCGGTGCGGGCGACGATCGTGACATTGCAGCCCGCATCCGCGAGCGCCTGCGCGCAGCCGCGCCCGAGGCCCTTGCTCGCGGCGCACACCAGCGCGGCACGCCCGGCGATCCCGAGATCCATATCCTGGTCCCCCGTTACGCGGCGCGCAGGACGATCGCGCGGCGCACCTGCACGACGGTGCCGATCGTCGCGACAAGCAGGCCCGCAACGACATAGAACATCTCGCGGCCGAGCGCATGATCGAGCATCAAGCCGAACCACACCGGTCCCAGCGTGGCGCCGATGTCGAGTCCCCCGTAAACGAAGCCGTACACGCGGCCCGCCGCGCCCAACGGGGTCGCCTTGCGGACGATGAGGTCGCGCGACGGGCCGGTCGCGCCGAGCGCGAAGCCGGCGGCTGCAAAGCTCGGCAGCAACAACGGCGCCACGATCGCGCCCGTGGCGACCAGCGCCAGCACGGATGCGCCGGCAAGGAGTCCCCCTGCCGCGACGAGGTCGTGCCGCGTCGTGCGCGCGGCGAGGAAGCCGCCGGCCAGAATGCCCGCCGTGCCGCCCAGCAGATACGCGGTCACCGCCGACGTCGCGAGCGCGAGCGGAATCGCGAGGCCGGTGTTGAGCGCCGCCGGCGTGAACGTCTGCAGGCCGATCGTCGCCATGGTCTGAATCAGAAAATACGCGAAACACAGGATGATCGGCGCCTGCGTGAACAGCCCGAGGCTGCCTCGCAACGTATGCAGGTGCGCGTCGTGCGCGCGGTGCGACGAGAGCAGTGCGCGCTGCGTCGCGATCACGCCGATCACGACGATTCCGAGCGCGCCCATGGCGGCAAGCGCGGGGCGCCAGCCGAACACCGCGCCCAGCGCATAGCTCACCACGGGCGCTACCGCGTACCCGAGGTTGCCGCCAATTCCGTGCGTGCTGTAGGCATAGCCCAGGCGGGCCGGCGCGACGTTGGCGTTGAGGATCGCGAAGTCGGACGGATGGAACACGCCGTTGCCGACGCCCATCAGCGCGACCAGCGGATACAGCCAGCCGATGCCCGGCGCGAACGACGCGAGCACCGTGGAGCCGGCGACCAGCAAGGCACCGGAAAGCAGCACCGGACGCGCGCCGATGCGGTCGACCGCGAAGCCGGCGGCGAATTGCGTGACACCGCTGGCGACGTAGAAAACGCCGACCAACGCCCCCAGCGCCGTGAACGACACGTCGAACTCGGCTTTCAGCAGCGGAAAGAGCGGCGGCAGCGCGAGCTGAAAAAAGTGCGACAGCGAGTGGGCAAGGCTCACCAGCCCGATGACCTTTGCGTCGCGGCGGAACGATTCGGGATGGACGGTATCCAAGGCGGGAGAACGGGCACGGCCGCGCGACGAGCGGGCCTCCACTATACTGCATGGCTACGGCGCCCCGACATCGCCGTCGACGGCGTAAGGCCGCGGCGGCGGGCACCGACGGTGCCCCTGGGTGCGCATCCCGCGCTCCATCGAACAGGAGCAACATCATGGTCGACAAGATCGTCAAATCCGACGCCGAATGGCGCGCCCAGCTGACGGCCGAGCAGTACAAGGTCGCGCGCAAGAAAGGCACCGAGCGCGCGTTCACCGGAAAGCTCTGGGACAACCACGCCGACGGCACCTATCGCTGCGTTTGCTGCGGCATGCCCCTCTTCGACGCCGCGACCAAGTTCGAATCGGGGACAGGATGGCCAAGCTTCTACGCGCCGATCGCGCCCGAAAACGTGCGCAACGAGGACGATTCGAGCTGGATCATGCGCCGCACCGAAGTCGTGTGCGCGGCGTGCGACGCGCACCTCGGGCACGTATTCGACGACGGACCCGAGCCCACGGGGCAGCGCTATTGCCTCAACTCGGCCGCTCTCGATTTCGAGCCGAAGCCCTGATTTTCCGGAGGCTGCTTTCGGCAACGGCACCGTCTCGCGATGCGTCTGCTGTTAGCCGAAGACGATCCGATGATCGGCGAAGGTGTCCGCGAGGGCCTGCGCCAGGACGGGTTTGCGGTCGACTGGGTGCGGGACGGGCGCGCGGCAGAGATTGCGCTGGCCGGAAACGAACATGACCTGCTGCTGCTCGATCTTGGCTTGCCGCGCAAGGACGGCCTCGCCGTGCTGCGCGCGATGCGCGGGCGCGGCGACGGCCGGCCGGTGTTGATCCTCACCGCGCGGGATGCCATCGCCGATCGCGTCGCCGGCCTGGACGCCGGCGCTGACGACTATGTGGTCAAGCCGTTCGAACTCGACGAGCTCGCCGCGCGCATCCGCGCGCTGCTTCGCCGCGCCGTGGGCCGCGCGGCGCCGGTCGTCGCGCTCGGCGATATCGAACTCGATCCGGCGACGCGGCAAACGCGCGTCCGCGGCGCCCCGATCGCGCTGTCGGCGCGCGAATTCGCGCTGCTGGAAGCGCTGCTCGCGCGCCCCGGCGCGGTGCTGTCGCGCGCGCATCTCGAGGAGAAGCTCTACGGCTGGAACGAGGAGGTGGGCAGCAATGCCGTCGAGGTGCACCTTCATGCGTTGCGTCGCAAGCTCCCCGTCGACACGATCCGCAATGTCCGCGGCGTCGGCTGGATGATCGCGCCACCGCTGTCGGATCCCCAGTGAGCGGCGTGGCCAAAGCCGCAAGCGTGGGGGTCCACAATTGAGCCACGCCCGTTCTATCCGCCGGGAGCTTGTGGTGTGGCTGGCGGCGGGTTTGCTCGCCGCCGTCGCGATCGCCGCGCTCGCAACCTATCTCCGCGCCCGTGCGGAGGCGAACGAAATTTTCGACTACCAGCTGCGGCAGATGGCCGCTTCGCTGACCGGCGTGCCGCTGGCCGGCACGCCCGGCGGCCTGGCGCCGGGCGCCGACGCGCTCGTCGTCCAGGTCTGGGACCGGAACGGCGTACAGGTCTTCCTGTCGCAGCCGCAGCAGCCGCTGCCGCAATTCGCGCAGCTGGGCTTCAACACGGTCGGCACGCCGGCCGGCGAGTGGCGCGTGTTCAGCACGCTGGCCGGCGGGCAGATCGTGCAGGTCGCGCAACCGATGAGCGTGCGGCGCGATTTGGCCGCCAGCATGGCGTTGCGCACGATCGTGCCGCTGCTCGCCGTCGCCCCGCTGCTCGCGCTGTTCGTCTGGTTCGGCGTGGCGCGGGGTCTCCGGCCGCTCGAGCGCGTCGCTGCCGCCGTCGGCGAGCGATCGCCCGGCGTTCTGGAGCCGCTTGCCGAGGCGGGATTGCCGGCCGAGGTGAAACCGCTGGTGCATGCGCTGAACGGGCTCCTGGGCCGCCTCGATCGGGCGCTCGGCGCGCAGCGTGCGTTCATCGCCGATGCCGCCCACGAGTTGCGGACCCCGCTGACCGCGGTCCATCTGCAGGCGCAGCTCGCCGAGCGTGCGACGTCGGAGGCCGCCAGGCACGCCGCACTCGCGGAACTCAAGGCGGGCCTGACGCGCGCCACGCATCTCGTCGACCAGCTGCTGACCCTTGCGCGCGAGGAGCCAGGCCTCGCGGAGCGCCCGTTCGCGCCGGTGAACCTCGTCGAGCTCACGCGCAGCGTCGTGGGCGACCACGCCGCCATCGCGGCAGCGCGCGGCGTCGATCTCGGCGCCACCGGCCGGTTTGCCGAATCGTTCGCGCAGGCGGAACCGGTCGTCGTCAGCGGCGACGCGGCGGGTCTGCGCGCCTTGCTATCCAATCTGGTCGACAACGCCGTGCGCTTCACGCCGTCCGGCGGCCAAGTCGACGTTGCGGTGGAGCGCGACGGTGGCGAGGCGATCCTGGCCGTTCGCGATTCCGGCCCGGGAATACCGGCGAGCGAACGCGGACGCGTCTTCGACCGCTTCTACCGGATGCCCGCACGCGGCACCGCGGAGGTGCACGGCAGCGGGCTCGGCCTCGCGATCGTCAAACGCATCGCCGAGCGCCACGATGCGCAGATCGCGCTCGGGCCCGGAATCGCCGGCGCGCACGGCGAGGGTCTCGGCATCACGCTGCGCTTTCCGGCCACGGGCGATCATGGCCGCCCGCGCCCGATCGAGCGGGCATGATCGTTCGCCCGATCCGGCGCCTTACAGGTTGCCGATGATGTCGTTCACCAGGTCACGAATGGAGATCATGCCGATCAGCTTGCCGTTCCCCATCACAGGCAGGTGACGAAGCCCGTTCTTCCCCATCAGCTTCATGCAGTCCTCGCTGGTCTGGTCCGGGCACACATGGATGACCGGGGCCGACATGATGTCGCGTACCGGTGTCGTTCGCGATTTTCGTGCCGCAAGAACGATCTTCCGGGCGTAGTCGCGTTCGGTGATGATGCCGACGACCTGCTCCCCCTCCATCACCACCAGCGCGCCGATGCTCTTTTCCGCCATCTGCCTGACGGCGTCGAATACCGAATCCGTGGCTGCGATGGTATGAACCGCCCCATCCGGTTTCGACTTCAGAATTTCGGCGACGATCTGCATGGGCGTGCCCGCATGGAGAATTGGAAACGTGAACCGCCAATCCGCGAAATCGATGGCGCCTGTACCCTCGGGCATGCGGCGCGCAGCTCTTGGTCTTCGCGACCGCCGGGGCAATGAGCGCACCACGCGACGCTTTGCGGACGATCATCTCAATACGCCTAACCCGGCTATGGGCAACTTGATCCTGATCAAGGTTTGCGTAGCGCGAAGGTTCGCCGTTGCGAAAGATCGTGCCGGAGGCCGCGACGCTTGCCGGATCACATCGGGACATCGGCGGTGGGTCCCGAGCCCCCGCACCCTGCCGAGGTCTCTGTTCCATCGCGCCCGCTGCGGCTACCTTGCGATATCGACGCCGACCACCGGATTTCCCCGGCCATCGCCGTGCAGGGAGGCATCGCCTTAAGTCTCGCTTAAGTCTTCGCTTGTACCTTGTCGATCAACCGGGGCGTCTGCCCCGGCCTTGTCACCAAGGAGCAAGCGATGCAAGCCAACAGTTTCAAGCGCAGCCTGGTCGCGCTGGCGATCGTCGGTGCGTTCGGCGCCGGTACCCTGATCGCCGGCCACGCCGCCTCGATCAAGCCTGCCGCAGCGGCCGCCGACCCCGTCACCATCGGCGCGGTCAATGCGACCAGCGCCGTCGCGCTGCCGGACTTCAGCGCGCTCGTCGCGAAACACGGGCCGGCGGTCGTGCAGATCAGCATCATCCACGATGCGCGGAAGGTCGGAGGACGGCTCAGTCGGGACTCGCAGGGCATGGACGAACTGCCGCCGTGGTTCCGCAACTTCCCGCTGCCGCAGCCTCGTGACGATGGCCCGTCGCAGGGCGTGGGTTCGGGATTCATCGTCGGCGCGGACGGCGTGATCCTCACGAATGCGCACGTCGTCGCGGACGCCGAGGACGTGACGGTGCGGCTCGCCGACAGGCGCGAGTTCAAGGCCAAGGTGCAAGGCAGCGACAGGACCACCGACATCGCGGTGCTGAAGATCGAGGCGATGGACCTGCCGGTGGTGACGATCGGCAATCCGGGCGCCACGCGCGTCGGCGAGTGGGTTGTCGCCATCGGCGCACCCTACGGTCTCGAGAACACGGTGACCGCGGGTATCGTCAGCGCCAAGTCACGCGCGCTGCCCGGTGACGCCGCGGTGCCGTTCATCCAGACCGACGCCGCGGTCAATCCCGGCAATTCCGGTGGCCCGCTGTTCAATCTCCGGGGCGAGGTGATCGGCGTCAACTCGCAGATCTTCAGCCGCACCGGCGGCTTCCAGGGCCTCGCCTTCGCGGTTCCGATCGACGTCGCGATGAACGTCAAGGACCAGCTCCAGCAGCATGGCAAGGTCAGCCACGGCCGCCTCGGCGTGACGATTCAGGAAGTGAACCAGGCGCTCGCCGAAACCTTCGGCCTCCAAAAGCCCGGCGGCGCGCTGGTCGGTTCCGTCGCCAAGGACGGCCCCGCCGCGAAGGCCGGCCTCGCGCCGGGTGACGTGATTCTCAAGTTCGACGGCAAGGACATCGCGCAGTCGGGCGATCTGCCGCCGCTGGTCGCGCAGGTCGAACCGGGCCGCTCGATCACGCTGGACATCTGGCGCAACGGCAAACCTAAAGAGATCAGCGCGACGATCGGCGAGCTGAAGGACAGAACGATTGTCGCCGCGTCGAAGGGCGAGGCGGCGCAAGGCAAGCTCGGCGTCGCCGTGCGCCCGCTTTCTCCCGACGAAATGAAGTCCGGCGGCACGACGACAGGCGTTCTTGTCGAGGACGTGGCCGGCGCGGCGGCCAGGGCCGGCGTGCGCGCGGGGGACGTCATCGTCGCGGTCAACAACACGCCGGTGAAAAGTCCGGAACAACTGAAGGAGTTGATCGGCAAGGCCGGCAAGGCGGTGGCTCTTCTCATCCAGCGCGACGACGCTCGCATCTTCATTCCGGTGACGATCGGCTAGATTTCGTTGGTGCTTCCCTGTTTGGCGGGCCTTCGGGCCCGCCTTTTTTCGTCAAGGGTTCGCAGCTCATGACGTAACCAATTGATTTTTATCAATATACAAATGCCGCTTCCGACGTTGAGGTCGTGCCGGCCACTAGGGAGTTGACAAGGTACGATATTTAAGTGATATCATTTTGCTATGGCCCATCGGCGACCGCATCGTGCGGTGCCGCTCGCGGCCATCGAGGAGGTCGGCCATGGTTGGCAACGCAGGGTACGGACGCGGGGACGTGCATCAGGAATCCCCAATCACCACGTTCAACGGATTCGTTTGGCTCGCCATCGCACTCGCGCTGATCGCGCTCGCGGTCTACGTGGTCTACGGAGGCATCGTCGCCGCCGCATCGTATCGCTCGCCCGGCGCGTGGCCCTTCGTCGAAGGCGCGCTGATCTTCATCGCCGCCGGCCTCGTGCTGGGGGGGCTGTACACGCTGCAGCCCAACGAGGCGGCGATCGTGCAGCTTTTCGGCGCCTACAAGGGCACGACGCGTGTGCCCGGCCTCCGCGCGACCAATCCGTTCTACACGCGCAAGAAGATCTCGCTCCGCGCGCGCAACCTCAACGGCGAGCGACTCAAGGTGAACGACAAGCGCGGCAATCCGATCGAGATCGCGGCAGTCGTCGTCTGGCGCGTCGACGATACGGCCAAGGCCTTCTTCGATATCGATGACTACGAGCACTACGTGAAGCTGCAGGCGGAAGCCGCGGTGCGCCACCTCGCGTCGTCGTTCGCCTACGACGAGGACGAAAGCCACGCCGTCGGCAGCCGCGAGCCGACGCTGCTGGCGAGCGCCGACGTCGTGGTCAAGGCGCTCGTCCGCGAGCTGCAGGCGCGATTCGAAACCGCCGGCGTCGTCGTCGAGGAGGCCCGCCTCACGCACCTCGCCTACGCGCCGGAAATCGCGCAGGTGATGCTGCGGCGGCAGCAGGCGGAGGCGATCATTTCGGCGAGGGCCAAGATCGTGACCGGCGCAGTATCGATGGTCGAGATGGCGCTGCACGAACTGTCGGCGAAGAAGGTCGTGGACCTCGACGACGAGCGCAAGGCCGCGATGGTGAGCAACCTGATGACCGTGCTGTGCGCGGAATCCGACGTGCAGCCGGTGATCAATACCGGAACGCTGTACAACTGACCAACCCGATCGGAGGCAGAGGATGAAGGTACTTGCACGCAATGCCGGTGGTCTGTGGATCGCGGTGGGCGCCTGCGCCGGAACCGCCGGGGGCGCCGCGCTGGGTTTCGCTTCCGTGGGACTGGCGCTCGGCGTCGCGCTCGGCATCGTCGCCAGCTGCCTCGCGCACCGCTAGCGCGATCCCCAGGGCAGCGCGCCGGCGGTCACGCTCCCCACGCGCCGCCGACCGGCGGCACGGTCGGTATCGCCATCGCCATTGCGATTCGCCAACCTCCAACCGCCGTTCGCGCGGGACCGGCGCAAACCAGGAAGCTCACATGCAAAGCGCATGACGATGGAGCCACGCTGACGATGGCCGACAAGAAGGCCTTCCTTCTCCGGATCGACCCCACCGTGTGGGCCGAGCTGGAGCGGCTCGCGCAGTCGGAGCTGCGCAGTGTCAATGCGCAGATCGAATTCCTGTTGCGTAATGCGCTTACGCGGCGCGGCATCGCACCGAAGACGCCGGGCGCGTCGCGCAAGGCCCTTTCGGAAGCCGAAGATTCCTGATCGGTGGTCCGACGAACCCCACCAGTCGCTCCGCAAAACCGTTCGCCATTCCGCACGTGAAAGGAAAGTCCCATGACCTCCCCTGATGTGCATCGTTCGAATCGCCTCGACGCGAGCCCACCGGCGCTTCCCGGCTTTGCATGCGTCCGCCGGAAGAGCGACTATGAATATCTCGGCATGCCGCTGTGGTCGATCGCGCTCGGCCCCGACCTCGCGAACGGCGAAATCCGCGGCCACGCGAAAGGCGTGATCGCGATCGGCGACATCGCCACCGGAGTTCTCGCGATCGGTGGACTTGCGCGCGGTTTCATCGCCGTCGGCGGATTGGCGCTCGGCGTCATTTCCTTCGGCGGGCTCGCGGTCGGCGGATTGGCGATCGGCGGGCTCGCGATCGGTGCGGCGGCGATCGGCGGATGCGCGATCGGCTGGGTCGCGATCGGCGGTGGAGCCGCGGGGTACTACGCGGCGGGCGGCGCGGCGTGGGGAGCGCATGTGGTCAGCGCCATGGAGCGCAGTCCCGAGGCCGTCGCCTTTTTCACGCAGTGGGACATCATCCGGATGTTGCTGCCACCGCAACTGCCGCGACGGTAAATCGTCGTCTACGGGGGTTGAATCCCAGGTCCCGTCCGAGTCACCTGGGCCACGTGCGCGATGACATTCCTGGAAAATGAGCCCCGGGAAACGACTCGCCTGCAAGCAGCCGTGATCGGACGATGGGCCTGATGCCAAGGTCGCTGTGAAATGTGGCAGACTTCAGCAACTCTCGAAGGAACCCCCATGAAACCGTACGCGTTGATGATCGCTCTGGCCATGTGTCTCGCTTCGCCGCCGATTGCGGCGCAAGTATTTTCCTGGGATCCGCTGAAGGACGTCGAGAACGCCCTGCCCGAGGGCGTGCCAAACGAGGGCCGGATCATCCAGGCGAGGCACCAGGTGCGGGAAATGTCGCAGGACGCACTGGCCACGCTCTACGAGGTCGTGCCGGGCGCACGGCGCGCCATCGAAAGGTCGGCCGGCTACGGCGTGTTCAGCACGTTTGGCCTCAAGCTCTTCTTTGCCGGCGGGACCACCGGCAAGGGCGTGGTCGTCAACAACCGCACGCAGCGCCAGACCTTCATGAAGATGTTGCAGGTGCAGGGCGGGCTCGGATTCGGCGTGAACCAGAACCGCCTGATCTTCGTCTTCACCAACGAACGGGCGCTGCGCAACTTCGTCGATCAGGGGTGGGAATTCGGCGGCCAGGCCAATCTGTCCGCGATGGCCAGCGGCCAGGGCACGCAGTTCAGCGGCGCCGCCGCCGTGTCCCCGGGCGTTTACCTGTATCAGCTGACGAATACCGGTCTCTCCGCGACGATCACCGTGTCCGGCACGAAGTACTTCAAGGACACCGACCTGAACTGAAAATCGGGTCGCCTGCCAGCAGATGCACGCTCAGATCGACATTCGCATCGATGATTTGAGCGGCTCCGAGATTTCTCGATTGTTGCAGCAGCATCTCCAGAGTATGGCGCTCCATTCTCCGGCCGAAAGTGTGCATGCTCTGGATCTCGAGGCGCTGCGCAGGCCCGAAATCACGTTTTGGAGTGCATGGCGGTACGCTGAATTGTTGGGCTGTGGTGCCCTTAGAGAGCTGGATGTCCGTCATGGCGAGATCAAGTCGATGCGAACAGCTTCCTTGCACTTGCGGCAGGGCGTCGCGGCAAGGCTCATGCGTCACATTCTTGAGGAGGCCGAACAGCGTTCGTATACGCGGCTCAGCCTGGAAACCGGCTCGGCGGAGGCCTTTGCGCCTGCCCGTAACCTCTACGCTCGATTTGGATTCCATCTTTGCGGGCCGTTTGCAGACTACGTCGAGGATCCGTACAGCGTATTCATGACCAGAGAACTATGAAGGGACAATGGCGCCTGACGTTCGCGCGCGTCGCTGGCGGAAAGCAGGCCGCGCCGCAAGGACGTGCCCGACACGTTTCCCCCACGGAGGCGCACCGCAGGGCCGGCGCCGGCGGCTACATCAACCGCGCGAGCCGGCGCACCGCGTCGCCTATTTGCTGCGACTCGATGGCGCCGTAGCCGAAAACGAGCCCCTCCGCCCTGTGGTCGGCGGCGGCGAACTTCTGCAACGCGTGGAGCCGGATGCCCGCCGTATGCGCCCTGTCGATCAAGGCCGTGGCAGAAATCGATCCCTTCAGCAAGGCGGCGAGATGCAGCCCGGCGCCGATGCCGACGACCTCGAGATGGCGGTTGCAGAAACGCTCGATTGCGCTCTGCAGGATGTCGCGCCGCTCGCCGTATATCCGGCGCATCTTGCGGACATGGCGGGCAAGATGACCTTCGGCGATGAACGCGGTGAGCACATCCTGCGCGACCAGCGGCGCGTTCCAATCGGAGAGCTGCTTCGCCGCGACGAGCGCGTGCAGCGCCCACCCTGGCGCGATGACGAAGCCTAGCCGCAACGACGGGAACAGGCTCTTCGAGAACGTGCCGACGTAAAACACGGTCTGCGCGTGGTCGAGCGTCTTGAGCGCGTCCAGCGGCTTGCCGGCAAAGCGGAATTCGCCGTCGTAGTCGTCTTCGATGACGACTGCGCCATGCGCCTGCGCGAAATCCAGCAGCGCGCGGCGGCGCGGGAGCGACAGATGCACGCCCAGCGGAAACTGGTGCGATGGCGTCACGCAGATCACCTTCGCGTTCCCGGGGAGCCGATCGACGCGGATCCCTTCGCCGTCGACGGGGACTGATACCACCCTCGCGCCGGCCGCCACGAACACGTTGCGCAGCGGCGGATAACCGGGCTCCTCGACGGCGACGGTCGTCTTGCCGGGCGTCACCAGGATCCGCGCGAGCAGATCGAACGCCTGCTGTGCGCCTGCCGTGACCACGATGTCTCCGGGCGTGCATGCGATCGCGCGCGCGAACGAGACGTGCCCGGCGATCGCCTCGCGCAAGGCAGGGCGGCCCTCCGGCTCGGAGTAATCGACGTGCGACGGGGATACGGCGCGTAACGCGCGGGCGGAGAGCCGTCGCCAGACGTCGAACGGAAACGAGCCCCAATCCGGGATGCCCACGCTGAAGTCGACGCGGTAGCCGTCGCGTTCGCCAATCGGTATCAACGAAGAAGGCGCGCGCCACACTGGGCTCAAGCGTGGATCGCAGCGCGGCGCCGGGGGCATCCGGTCCGGCCGCGCGGGCGACGAGAGGAAATCGGCAACCTGCGTCCCGGCCCGGCCGCGTGCGCTGACGTAGCCCTCGCTCAGCAGCAGGTCGTAGGCGGCCACCACCATATTGCGCGACACGCCGAGCGCGGCCGCCAATTCGCGCGTCGCGGGTAGCTTGACTCCGGGGTGCAGCCGGCCGGCGACGATGGCGGCGCGCAGTTGATGGTGGAGGTCGCGTCCCATCTGCCGCGAGTTGCGCGCAGGGAGGTCGATTGCGAGGTCGAACGCCGAATGGTTTGGACTCATACAAAATATAAAATATGGATCTTTTATAGGACCAATAGTCTCACGTATCGTCGGTCCTGTCATCGTCCACAGGAGGTCGGCATGCTCGCTTCGACACACACACTTGATCTGGATCGGACGGTCGATTGGCGGCTCGTTGGAATCCCGAGGGCGCGCCGGCGGGCGCCGGCCGCCGTCGGGGACCTCGAAACGGTGCTCGATCGGGAACGCGCGACGGACGAACGTGCCGTGTCCCGACCGCGCCACGCCTGGGTTCGATCGAGTCTTCGCGATGCGATGGAACTCGCGCTCTTCGCTGTCACCGTCGCGGCAATCGGCTGGCTGCATTTCGAGCTGCTCGCACTTCTTTGGTAGGACGCGTCGCGCGTGGCGCGTTCCCCTTTCCTTCGGGGCGTCGTGCACGTAATGTCATGGCCCCAGGGGCTCGAATAGTTTGATTCGAGCAACACCGATGGCGTGCTAGCCGTCACCCTTGCGCGGAAACCGCCTCCCGAGAACGGTAAGACAGAAAATCTCGAACAACATCTGCGCGCCGACCCCGATGATGCGTGTCGGCTCCGCGCACCGGCCGATACAGGACGAGGAGCGACGGCAATGACAACGCGAAGCAGGACGACGCCGGCCCCATTCGAGCGACCGCCGCCCGTCTCAGCCGTCAGGCGCGCGCCAGCACACGCGTCAGAAACGCGCCGATCGCGGCGATTTCCTCCGGCACGACCGAATGCGGCATCGGATAGGTGTGCCATTCGACCGGGTAGCCGGCGGTTTCCAGCGCATGGCACGACGCCTCGCCCCACTCGGGACGAATCATGGGATCCATCGCGCCGTGCGCCATGAAGATCGGCACGTCGCGGTTGGCGTCGCTCGCCTCGACCGCCAGACGCTCCGGCAGGAGCAGATACGTCGACAACGCGACGATTCCGGCAAGCCGATCGGGGTGGCGCAATCCCGTTTGCAACGCGATCGCGCCGCCCTGCGAAAACCCGGCGACGACGATCCGCCGCGCGGCGATGCCGCGCGCTTTCTCCCTCGCGATCAGCGCCTCGATCTGTGCCTGCGACGCGAGAACGCCGGCGACGTCGGCACGTTTCGCAAGCTCCGCCGCGTAGATGTCGTACCACGCGCGCATCGGGAATCCATTGTTGATCGTCACCGGGCGCACCGGCGCGTGCGGGAACACGAAGCGGATCGACAGCGATGCAGGCAGTGCGATCTCGTCTACGATCGGAACGAAGTCGTTGCCGTCGGCGCCGAGTCCGTGCAGCCAGACGACCGCGGCGTCGGGCTGCGATCCCTTGACGAGTTCGATGCAGGGCAGGAGGTCGGAAACCATCAGGGAACCTCGGAACACGTTTCGCGCGGAGCGATCGGCCGTCATTCTACCCGTGACTTCGAGCCGACTTCGGCGATCCCGGGTTAATATGCCCGGCATGCTTCGTTGTCGCCGTTCCGTTCGACTCGTGTTCGTCACGGTTACGCTTACGCTGACGGCGCTCGCTGCCGGCACGGTGGGCGCGCAGGATTACCCGTCGCGGCCGGTGCGCGTCGTCGTGCCGTTTTCGCCGGGCGGCGCCGTCGACGGCCCGATGCGCGTGATCGCGCAGGAACTCTCGAAGCGCCTGGGCCAGCAGGTGATCGTCGAGAACAAGCCCGGGGCCGGCTCGACGATCGGCTCCGAACTGGTTGCCCGCGCGCCGCCCGACGGCTACACGCTGCTGCTCGCCTCGCAAACCAACGCGATCAGCGCAACGCTCTATCCCCGGCTTTCGTACGATCCGGTCGAGGACTTCGCGCCGATTTCGCTGATCGGCCGCGAGCCCGGAGTGCTGGTGGTGAATCCGGCGCTGCCGGTGAAGACGTTCCAGGAATTCGTCGCCTACGTGAAGGAGCGGCCCGGCCAGGTCGACTACGCGTCGTCGGGCAACGGCAGCGGACAGCACCTGTTCGTCGCGTTGCTCGCCTCGCTGACCGGCATGAAGATGAACCACGTGCCCTACCGCGGCAGCGGCCAGGCGACCGCCGATCTCCTTGGCGGACAGGTGCCCGTCTCGATCCCGGGAACGGCGGGCATGGTCGGCCACATCAATGCCGGCAAGCTTCGCGCTCTGGCGGTCACCGGCGCCAAGCGTTCGCCGCAGCTGCCCGACGTGCCGACGGTCATGGAATCGGGCGTGGCGGGCTACGAGGCCTACGTCTGGATGGGACTGCTGGCACCCAAGGGCACGCCCGCGTCGGTGATCGGCAGGATCCACCGCGAACTGGTGCAGGTGCTTGCGACGAACGAAGTGAGGGCCTTCATGGCGAGTGCCGGCATCGAGATCGTCGGCTCGACGCCCGCCGAATTCGGAGCATTCTTCCGCTCCGAGCGGGATCTTTGGGCCAGGATCGTCCGCGAGACGGGCGCCAAGGTGGACTGATGCGGCGATGCCGGATTTCGAAATCGCAGCGAGGAACGACATGACGGCAGCGATTGCGCGCGAAGCGTCGGTAACAGGCATCGAACACTGGACCGCCAAGTCGACCGCGGACGGCGACGTCCGGCTCTTCCTCTGGGAGAAATTCGTCGGCTCGCCCGAGGGCAAGCCGGCGATCCTGTTCGTGCACGGCTCGTCGATGGCCTCGCAGCCGACGTTCGACCTGACGGTGCCCGGACGTCCGGATTCGTCGGTGATGGACTGGTTCGCGCAGCGTGGCTTTGCCTGCTGGTGCGTCGACATGGAGGGTTACGGCCGCTCGGACAAGCATCGCGACATCACCTGCGACATCGCCAACGGCGCCGACGACCTGGCCGCCGCCACCGACTGCATCATGAAGACGCGCGCCGTCCGCCGTTTCATGGCCTACGGCATTTCGTCGGGCGCCCTGCGCGCGGCGCTCTTCGCGCAGCGCCACCCCGATCGCGTGTCGCGCCTGGCCCTCGATGCCTTCGTCTGGACCGGCGAAGGCGCGCCCACGTTGCTGCAGCGGCGCAAGAAGCTCCCGGAATTCCTGGCCCGCAAGCGGCGGCCGATCGATCGGGCGTTCGTCTATTCGATCTTCGAGCGCGATCATCCGGATTGTGCCGAGAAGCGCGTCGTCGACGCCTTTGCCGACGCGATCCTGGCGCTCGACGACTCGATGCCGAACGGCACCTACATCGACATGTGCTCGAATCTGCCGGTGGTCGATCCGCTGCTGATCACGATGCCGACGATCGTCCTGCGCGGACAGTACGATGGCATCGCCGCGTTCGACGATCTGCTCGGGTTCTTCAAGCGGCTGCCGAACCCTGACAAGCAATTCTCGGTGATGGCCGGAATTTCGCACGCGAGCTTCCAGCAGAAGAACTACATGATGGTCTATCACCTCCTGCACGCGTATTTCACGCAACCGGATCCGGCCTACCTCGGGCCGGCGCATTGAGCGCGCCCGGTCCGACGCGACAGGCCCGGTCGTGTCCCCTCCCCGGCACGTTGCCGGGTCACGCCCGGAAGTAGAACGTTGTTGCCAATTGGGTTTAACATAGGCTCGTCCAAGGAAGTACAACCGTTCACGCAAGACCGGATTGACGAAACCAGCGCGGCCGCCGCAGGCGGCGAAGCCGCCAATGTCCGAGCGCTCTACCAAGGGAGGAAGCAATGAAACGACGGGACTTTGTCAAGCTGTGTGCCTCGTCCGCCGCACTCGGCGTGGCGGGCGTGCCGGGCGCCGCCTCGGCGCAGGAGAAGGTGGTCTGGAAGGCCTCGGATGTGCACCCGCTTGGCTACCCGACGGTCGAGGCCATCCAGCGCATGGGCAAGAAATTCGAGGCCCAGACCAACGGCCGCATCTCGATCCAGATGTACCCGCTGATGCAGCTGGGCGGCGAAAAGGAGATGATCGAGCAGGCGCAGGTGGGCGCCTTGCAGATCGCGCGCATCTCGGTGGGCGCCATGGGCCCGGTGGTGGACGAGCTCAACGTGTTCAACCTGCCGTTCATCTTCCGCGACGAAGCGCACATGCGGAAGGTGATCGACGGTCCGATCGGGCAGGGACTTCTGGAGAAGGTCACGGCCAGTCCGCAGTCCCGGCTGGTGGTGCTGGGCTGGATGGACGCCGGCACCCGCAATGTCTACTCGAACAAGCCGGTCACCAAGCCCGAGGATCTCAAGGGCCAGAAGATCCGGATGATGGGTAACCCGCTATTCGTCGAAACCATGAACGCCATGGGCGGCAACGGCGTCGCGATGGGCTTCAACGAGCTCTATGCGGCGCTGCAGACCGGCGTCGTCGACGGCGCCGAGAACAACCCGCCCACGCTGCTCGCCCAGAACCACTACACGGTCAGCAAGGTGTACAGCCTCACCGGCCACCTGATCATTCCCGAGATCTTCGTGTTCTCGCGGCGCACCTGGGACGGGCTGTCCCCGGCCGATCAGGAGCTGCTGAAGAAGCTCTCGCGCGAAGCGCAGCTGGAGCAGCGCGTGCTGTGGGACGCCTACGTCAGCGAAGCCGAGACCAAGCTCAAGGCCGCCGGCGTCAAGTTCGTCCCGGCAGACAAGGCCGCGTTCTACAAGGCCACCCAGCCGGTCCGCGACAAGTACGGGGTCAAGTACGCCGCGCTGATCAAGCAGATCGAAGACACCAAATAACGGCCGAGGCACGGGCACGCGGGAGTTAGACGCTCCGCGTGCCCTTGTTTTGCCCTGCCGCGGGAGCCGCCGGATGAACGCGAAGCAACGCTATGCCCAGTGGATGGAATGGCTGTACATCGGCTGCGTTGTCCTGTCCGGGACCGCGCTGGTGGCGATCACGCTCATCATTCCGCTCGGCGTCTTCATGCGCTACGCGATGAACAATCCGCTGTCCTGGCCGGAACCGGCCTCGGTGATCATGATGGTGATGTTCTCGTTTCTCGGCGGTGCCGCCGTCTATCGTGCGAATGTCCACATTGCGGTGGAGGCGTTGCTCAACGCCGTGAAGCCCGGGGTCCGGCGCTGGATGCTGCGGGGGGTGGACGCCTGCATGGGAGCGACCGCGCTGTTCATGCTCTATTACGGCATCCAGCTGTGCCGGGTCACGCAGTATTCGACGATGGCGGAATTCCCGTCGGTGTCGCAGGCCGCCGTGTACCTGCCGATCCCCGTTGCAGGCTTGCTGACGCTGCTGTTCCTGATCGAGCGGGTCTGGGTCGGTGACCCGCCGCAGACCTCGATCATGTACAGCGACCAGGCCAGTGAACTCGAGTAATCGTGGACGTCCTCGTCCTGCTCGGTTCGTTCGTCCTGCTGTGCGCGTTGGGCGTGCCCGTGGCGTACGCTCTCGGTCTCGGTGCCTTGATCGCGGCGATATGGGTCGACATTCCGCTCGAAGCGGTGATGCTCAAGATCTCCGACGGGACCGACGACTTCGCGCTGCTCGCGATTCCCTTCTTCGTGCTGGCCGGCGCGATCATGGCCGAAGGCGGCATGGCGATGCGCCTGATCAACCTCGCCAAGGTCTTCGTCGGCTTCATCCGCGGCGGGCTGGCGCTGGTCAACATCCTCGCCAGCACGCTGTTCGGGTGCATCTCGGGCTCGTCGGTCGCGGACACCGCGTCCATCGGCTCCGTGATGATCCCGCAGATGATCAAGGCCGGTTATCCGCGCGTCTTCGCCACCAACGTGACGATCTGCGGCTCGGTGCAGGCGCTGCTGATCCCGCCGTCGCATAACGCGGTGATCTACGCGCTCGCGGCAGGTGGCACCGTATCGGTGGCGCACCTGTTTCTGGCCGGTATCTTCCCCGGGCATGCTGTTCGGCCTGTGCCTGATCGGACTGGTGCTGTTGGCCGCCCGCAAGCGCAACTTCCCGAAGGGGGAACCGGTCGAGCTGAAGCAGATTCCGCGGATCGTCGCCGATGCGCTGTGGGGCCTCGTCACCATCGTCATCATCATGGGCGGCATCCTGTCCGGCGTGTTCACGCCGACCGAGTCGGCCGCGGTGGCCTGCGTCTACGCGTTCCTGGTGACGCTGCTCGTCTATCGGGATTACCAGTGGCGCGATTTGCCGCACCTCGTTCACCGCGTGGTGAAGACCGTCGCGATGGTGATGATGCTGATCGGCTTTTCGGTGGCCTTCGGCTACATGATGGCGATCATGCAGATCCCGGCGAAGATGACGCAGTTCTTCCTCGGCATGACGGACAACAAGTACGTCTTCCTGCTGCTCGTGAACATCCTGCTGCTGATCCTCGGCACGTTCATGGACCTCGCGCCGATGCTCCTCATCTGCACGCCGATCTTCATGCCGGTGATCCTGAAGCTCGGCATCGATCCCGTGCATTTCGGCATGATCATGATCCTCAATCTCGGCATCGGCCTGATCACGCCGCCGGTGGGGCCGACGCTGTTCGTCGGCTGCGCGATCGGCAAGGTGACGATGGAGCAGGTGTCGAAGGAGCTGTGGCCGTTCTATGGCGCGATGTGTCTGGCGCTGCTGCTCGTCACCTACGTGCCCGCGCTCTCGCTCTGGTTGCCGGGACTGACCCGGTGACGGCGTGCGCACCCGCGCCGGGGCCGCGTGACCGGGTGCACGGCGGCATCAAACGGCGACTGGACCCGCAATGCGCCGGGACATTCGCGCCAAAATTGCGATAAGCCCCCCGCAGGCGTAAACTCCGCGGCCATTCGCCACGGGACACGATCCCCGACGCGAGCGTCGCGGAACCTACCGGTGGCCGCGCGGCCGAAAAACACGATTTTTCCGGAGCTTTGCCGATGTCCGCTGCCTCGCCTGCCACGTCCACCGCGCTGCGCGACGTTTCCCTCGACGACAAGTACGCCCTCGATTCCGGCCGCGTCTTCCTGACCGGCACGCAGGCCCTGGTGCGCCTGCTGATGCTGCAGCGCCAGCGCGACGTGCTCGCCGGCCTCAACACCGCCGGCTTCGTCTCGGGCTATCGCGGCTCGCCGCTGGGCGCGCTCGATCAGTCGCTGTGGAAGGCGCAGAAATTTCTCGAACGCGCGCACATCAGGTTCCAGCCGGGACTCAACGAGGACCTCGCCGCGACGGCGCTGTGGGGCACGCAGCAGGTCAACCTGTATCCCGACGCCACGTACGACGGCGTGTTCTCGATGTGGTACGGCAAAGGTCCCGGCGTGGACCGCTGCGGCGACGTGTTCAAGCACGCCAACCACGCGGGCACATCGAAGCACGGCGGCGTGCTGGCGCTCGCGGGCGATGACCACGGCGCCAAGTCCTCGACGCTGCCGCACCAGTCCGACCACATGTTCTCGGCGGCGATGCTGCCCGTGCTCTACCCATCGTCGGTGCAGGAAATCCTCGACCTCGGCCTGCACGGCTGGGCCATGTCGCGCTACTCCGGCGTCTGGGTCGGATTCAAATGCGTCGCCGACACCGTCGAAAGCTCGGCGTCGGTGACCATCGACCCGGAGCGCACCCGGATCGTCATCCCGGACGATTTTCCGCTGCCGCCGGATGGCGTCTCGATCCGCTGGCCCGATCCGTTCCTCGCCGCGGAAGCGCGGATGCAGAATTACAAGATCTACGCGGCGCTGCACTATTGCCGCGTCAACCGGCTCAACCGGATCGTCATCGACTCGCCGCGGCCGCGGCTCGGCATCATCACCAGCGGCAAGAGCTACCTCGACGTCCGGCAGGCGCTGGACGATCTCGGGATCACCGAGAGCGACGCCGCCGAAATCGGCATCCGCGTCTACAAGGTCGCGATGCCGTGGCCCCTCGAGCCCGAAGGCGTCCGCCATTTCGCCGAAGGGCTGGAAGAGATCCTCGTCGTCGAGGAAAAGCGGCAGGTCGTCGAATACCAGCTGAAGGAGCAGCTCTACAACTGGCGCGACGACGTGCGCCCGCGCGTCGTCGGCAAGTTCGACGAAAAGGGCGAATGGATGCGCCCGCACGGCGACTGGCTGCTGCCCGCGCTGTCCGAGCTGACGCCGGCGATGATCGCGCGCGTGATCGCGCAGCGGATCGAGCGCCTTGGCCTGCATCCGCGACAGTCGGAGAAGCTCAAGGCGCGCGTCGACTGGATCAATGCCAAGGAAGCCGCGCTCGCGAAACCCAAGATCATCCTGGAACGCATCCCTTATTTCTGCTCGGGCTGCCCGCACAACACGTCGACCAACGTGCCCGAGGGCAGCCGCGCGACCGCCGGCATCGGCTGCCATGTGATGGCGATCTGGATGGATCGTTCGACCTCGACCTTCACGCACATGGGCGGCGAAGGCGTGCCGTGGATCGGCCAGGCGCCGTTCACGACAGCGAAGCACATTTTCGCGAACCTCGGCGACGGCACCTACTACCACAGCGGCAGCCTCGCGATCCGCGCCGCGGTCGCCGCCAAGGTCAACATCACGTACAAGATCCTCTACAACGACGCGGTCGCGATGACCGGAGGCCAGCCGTTCGACGGCCCGCTCACGCCGGCCGCCATTGCGCGCCAGGTGGCCGCCGAGGGCGTCGCGCGGATTGTCGTGGTGAGCGACGAACCGGACAAATATCCGGCCGGCTATTTCGATCGTGACATCGCGATCCACCACCGCGACGACCTCGATTCGGTCCAGCGCGCGCTGCGCGAGACGCCGGGGTGCACGGTGCTGCTCTACGACCAGACGTGCGCCGCCGAGAAGCGCCGCCGCCGCAAGCGCGGCAAGTTCCCGGATCCCGCCAAGCGTGTCGTCATCAACGAGCTTGTCTGCGAGGGCTGCGGCGACTGCGGCATCAAGTCGAACTGCGTGTCGGTCGCGCCGGTGGAAACCGAGTTCGGCCGCAAGCGGACGATCGACCAGAGTTCGTGCAACAAGGATTATTCCTGCGTCAACGGTTTCTGCCCGAGCTTCGTCACCGTCGAGGGCGGCAGCCTGCGCAAGCCGAAGAAGGCCGAGGCGGGAGAATTCCCCGCGTTGCCCGCGCCGCCACCGCTGCCGACGCCGGAACCGTACGGCATCGTGGTCACCGGCATCGGCGGCACCGGCGTCATCACGATCGGCGCGCTGCTCGGCATGGCCGCGCACCTCGAGGGCAAAGGCTGCAGCGTGCTCGACATGACCGGGCTGGCGCAGAAAAACGGCGCCGTCGTCTCGCACGTGCGCATTGCCAATGGGCCGGAGGAGATGCACGCGACGCGGATCGCCGCCGGGGATGCGAAGCTCGTGCTCGCCTGCGACATCCTGACCGGCGTCGGCTACGAACAGCTGGCCAAGATGCAGAAGGGCGTGACCAAGGCGCTGGTCAATACCGCGCTGGTGATGCCGGCGGGATTCACGCGCGACCCCGATCTTGTCTTTCCGCGCGGTTCGATGGAGCGCGAAATCGAGGACGCCGTGGCGCCGGGCGACGCCGAGTTCCTCGACGCGACCAAGCTTGCCACTGGCCTCATGGGCGACTCGATCGCCACCAACCTGTTCATGGTGGGGTTCGCCTACCAGCGCGGGCTGCTGCCCGTCGGCGAAGCCGCGATCCTGCGGGCCATCGAACTCAATGCCGCCGCCATCGAGTCCAACAAGCAGAGCTTTCGCTGGGGCCGGCTCGCGGCAGTGGATCCGGCGCATGTGGCGAAGCTCGCCATTCCGGCGGCGGTGCCCGGGACGCAGCGGCTGTCGCAGTCGGTCGACGAGAGCATCGCGCGCCGTGCGGAATTCCTGGCCGCGTACCAGGATGCCGCGTATGCGAAACGGTACACGGACTTCGTCGCCCGCGTGCGCGCCGCCGAAGGCGCCAAAGTTCCGGGCGCCTCCGCGCTCACCGGGGCCGTGGCGCGCTATTACTTCAAGCTGCTCGCGGTGAAGGACGAGTACGAGGTCGCCCGGCTGTACGCCGAGAGCGATTTCGGAGCGCGCGTCGCCGCCCAGTTCGAAGGCGACTACACGCTCCGGTTCCACCTCGCGCCGCCGCTGCTCGCGAAGACCGATCCGGTGACCGGCGTCGCGCGCAAGCGAACCTACGGACCGTGGATGATGGGCGCCTTCCGCGTGCTGGCGAAGCTTCGCCGCATTCGCGGGACCGCTCTCGACCTGTTCGGCAGAACAGCCGAGCGTCGAATGGAGCGCGCGCTGATCGGCGAGTACGAGATGCTGATCGACGAGCTGGTCGCGGCGCTGGCATCGCACAACCATGCGCTGGCGATCGAACTCGCGCAGCTCCCGGAGCTGATCCGTGGCTATGGCCATGTGAAACAGCGGAACGTGGAGGCGGTGAAGGCGAAGGAAGCCCTACTGCTCGCGGCATTCCGTGCGCCGCAGGGGGTGTCCGCGGCGGCCGTGATCAAGGTGGCGGCGTAATCCGGGCTGCTGTACAAATCCATTCCATGACCGCCGAGCCCTCCGCCACTCGCGTCCTCGATCTCTCCGGCTCGGCCTACGACCGCGGACGCCAGCAGGCCGAACTCTGCCCGGACCGCGTCGCCGACGTGATGGTCGTCGTCACGCGACGGTTGCGCAGGCTCGGGCCTGCACTGGCCGCCCCGCAGGTCGTCGAATGGCTGGACGCGCAGCATGCCTTCACCCGCGACCACGACCCGGACGGCTACGTCGAAGTGCAGGGCATCGCCGAAGGCTTCGGCCTCGCCGCCGATGCCCTGTTCGCGTATCTGTACGGCAGCGTGATCGCCGATCTCGCCGTCGCGCCGGCGCCCGCCGATGGCTGCACCGCATGGGCCGCACCACGCGGCATCTCCGGGCCCGTTGTCGTCAAGAACCGGGACTTCCGGGGTGCCCACGGCGGCCTGCAGTGCGTATTCCGGCACCAGGACCCCGATTGGGGCGGACGACGGGTGCTTTGCGTCGGCAGCCTCGGCAGCCCCGGGGCCTATTCGAGCGGGATGAACACGGACGGGCTCGCGGTGGCCGACACCCAGATCAGGACGTTCGATCATGGCGATGGCTGGCTGCGCAGCTTCCTGATGACGCGCATCCTGCGCGAATGCGCGACGGTCTCCGAAGCCGTGGCGCTCGTCTTCCGTGTGCGTCACGCGGGTGGCGGGACATTGCTGATGGGCGACGCAAGCGGGGCCGTCGCGGCGATCGAACTCGCCCACAGCGCGGTTGCCGCCGAGGAGCCGGGAGACAGCGGCTTCGTCGCGAGGACCAATCATTTCGTCACCGACCGTTTGCACGGGCTCGATCTGGCGCCGTCCGACGATGTCTCGATCCGCAGCTCGCGCGCCCGCCTTGCCACTCTGGAGCACGCGCTTCGCGCAATGCCGGTTCCCTTCGAGCTCGACGGGATTCGCGCGCTGATGAGCCGGCACGGCGACAGCGCCAGCGCCGGCCTGTGCCGGCACGACACCGATCGCAATGTGCAAACGCTGTCCTGCGCGGTCTACGATTGCCGGACTCCGGCGCTCCAGTTCTCGCCCGACGCACCCTGCGCCGGCCGTTGGGAGTGGATACTGCCGTGAGTTGTGGGCGGCGGCATCAATGCCGCGCCGCCCTGGTTTCGATCTGCGACGCAATCTGCGCGTCGAGATCGCGCATCGCCGATGCCGACAGCATCCAGCCCAGAGGCAGCGGGATGCCGTTGTCGAAGGGCTGATAGAACACGACGCGACCCTGCGGCCGCCCGCTGCCGCGCCATTCGACGGCGCGCTTGATCCCGGCCTGTGCCTGCGCGCCGCGGCCCTCGCGCGCGTTGAGCAACGCTTCGATCGGCGCCCGCGTTTCGACCAGGCCCGCGAGCGGCGGCGGCTCGATCGGGGGCGGCGGCGAACGCGTCGGATCGTCCTCGACGCGCGGCGCGTGCGGATCGTTGCCGAGCAGCAGCACTACCGGGACGATTCGCTCCGCAATTCCGGCGTCCGCCGCAGCGCGATCGAAGAGCGTCAGCACATCGGTCAGCGTCGCCGTGCCGGAATTCTCGAAATAACCTCCATCGACCAGATGACCCCACGTGCCTCCGCGCGTTGTGGCAGGCACCGTCGCGGCCGGGCTTACGTACATGAACCGCGCCGACAGATGCGCGGCGGTGCTCTTGCGCATCCCCAGGGGGACGATGCTGCGCACGTCGATCGCGTCCGGGAACTCCTGCGGCGTCACCGGCAGCGGCGCGACGAGCGCGCGCTTGCCGCCGGCGACGGTCGTCGCGTTGAGCAGCAGGAGCGGCCGGTCGCATTCGGGCGCCGGCGGCGAGAGCGCTTCGTACGACTGCGCGAGCCAGTCGTCGCCGACCATTTCGCGCCAGCGATTCTCCCAGCGTTCCTCGAAAGCGAGCGCCCGGTCCGCGCGGGGCACAGCGACCGGGAAGAAGCGCTGCACGAGATCGGGGTACAGCATTGCGCCGAGCGACGGCGCGAGGAAATCGCCGGCAAGGAGCACCGAGGCCTGCGCGGCGAGCGGCCATGCCGCCGGCAGTTCGCCGGACGTCACCCGGCAGGCGTCGCCGCCGGTCGCGAGACCGACGAACGCCATCGCGCCGAAGCTCCCGCCGGAGACTCCGCTGATCGCGAACGTGTGCCGCGCAAAGTGCGGATCCCGGTCCTGCAACGAGGTGAGGATCCCCGCTGTCCAGTAGGCAGCGCGGATACCGCCGCCGCCGGCTGCAACCAGATAGACAGGATAGGGTCCGTTCGCCCGCCTCGATTTCGGCGCGGCGCGATTCGATCCATTGCAGCGCGTAGTCGCACAACGGGTAACGTGACGGTCGGCCGGCGGCCCCGCCGCCGTCGCGGCAGCGCGCGCCTTCATCCGCCGCCGGTCGTCGTTCCTCGGCCAGGACCCGAACCGCGTGGTTGTCGTTCCAGAAGCTGAACAGCGCCGCCAGCATCAGCAGGAGGAGGAACAGCGGCACGCCGTGCAGGTAGCGCGAGCCGACGACCAGCACGCTGCCGAAAGGGATCCACGCGGCCAGCGCGGCCAGCAGGATCGCCGCCGCGCCGAACCAGGGTGCGGTATCTGCCGGCGCGACGAGGAACAGCAGGAACATGACGATCGTGACGATCGAGGTCACGAGTCCCGACTTCAAGTCGAAGCGCGGCAGCGTGCGGATCGTATACGGTGCCGATGCGGCAACTTCGACCGCGTCGACGCCGCCGAGTTGTCGACGCGCGAGCGTCCA
This sequence comes from uncultured beta proteobacterium, assembly GCA_963726775.1. Lineage (GTDB taxonomy): Bacteria > Pseudomonadota > Gammaproteobacteria > Burkholderiales > Casimicrobiaceae > CAIWHR01. The sequence continues at coordinate 25,285 of CAVSDL010000009.1, read as the reverse complement.
TGCCACGAACGCCACCGCACCGGCGAAGAACGCGCCGGCGAGCCAGTAGATGCGTACCGGGGTCGGCAGCGGCGACTGGGCGAACGCCGCCGCCGCCCGCATCAGCGCCAGGGGAACGATGAACGCCGGTGTCCAGCCGAGCACGCGGGGCACCCAGACGCGCAGCGCCATTTCGGGCGGCTGCGGCGGCGAATACTCCGGAAAGCGCAGGCTCGTCAGCGTGCGTGCCCACGACCAGCTGTTCCAGCACCACAGCAGGTTGGCAAGGGCAAACGCGGTGAGCTCGAACGCATCGCTCGCGAGCCCGTCGTCCGACGCGAATTCGCGCAGCACTTCCTGCGTCTGGTCGTTGGCGAGCAGCGCGTAGGCGCCGAGTGCGACCGCGGCGACGGAAAAGCGGGCGAGCCACAGCACGCGCCCCAATGCGCGCAGCCAGAGCCATCCGGCCAGCCAGCGATCCGTGGCGCCGCCGCTCGGCGCATCCATTGTCGAATCGCGATTACCCGCCTCCACGCTGTCTCCTTCACCGCGCTACGTCCGTTTGCTCGAATTTCAAGTTACGCTGCGATCCGTGCCGCTGCAACCCGAAAATTCAACATCCGGGGGACGTATTCCGCCGGTTCCGGTTGATGGCGCCGCCGCTTTCGCCGCCGTTCGCGCGTGGTTCGCGCTTCAGGGATTCAGGCCGTTCCCGTTTCAGGAAGAGGTCTGGGCCGCGTACGCACGCGGCGCGTCAGGGCTCGTGCACGCGCCGACGGGCATGGGCAAGACCTACGCTGCGGCGCTGCCGTCGCTGGCGCTGGGCCCCGCGGGCGCGCCGGACAAACCGCCGCCGTTGACGCTGCTGTGGATCACGCCGCTCCGCGCCTTGGCCGCCGACACGGGTCTCGCCATCGCCGGAGCGGCCGCGGCGCTGCAGCCCCACTGGACCGTCGACGTGCGCACCGGCGACACCACGGCCGGCGCCCGCGCGCGCCAAAGCAAGCGGCTGCCGACGGCGCTTGTCACCACGCCGGAGAGCCTGACGCTCTTCCTGGCGCGGGCCGACTGGCGCGAGCGCTTCGCCGGTCTCGATGCAGTCGTCGTCGACGAATGGCACGAACTGCTGTCGACCAAACGCGGCGTACAGACGGAGCTGGCGCTCGCGCGCCTCTCGGGCGCGCGCCCCGGGTTGCGCGTGTGGGGTCTGTCGGCCACCCTCGCGAATCTCGACGACGCGCTCGCGGCGCTCGTCGGCCCGAGCCGTCGGGATCGCGCCGCGATCGTCAGGGGCGAAGACGCCAAGGCAACCGTCATCGACAGCCTGCGGCCACGCACCATCGAGCGCTTCCCGTGGGCGGGACACATCGGCCTCCGGCTTCTTCCCGAAGTGATCCGCGCGATCGACCGCGCCAAGACGACGCTGGTCTTCACCAACGTCCGCTCGCAGACCGAGATCTGGTACCAGGCGATTCTCGACGCACGGCCCGATTGGGCGGGACGGATCGCGCTGCATCACGGTTCGCTCGAGCGCGAGGTGCGCGACTGGGTCGAAGATGGCCTGCGGCGCGCGAAACTGCGCGCCGTGGTCTGCACGTCGAGTCTCGATCTCGGCGTCGATTTCACGCCCGTCGACCAGGTGCTGCAGATCGGCAGCCCGAAAGGCGTGGCGCGCCTCCTGCAGCGCGCGGGCCGCAGCGGCCACCAGCCCGGCGCGACGTCGCGCGTCACCGTCGTCCCGACGCAGGCGCTCGAATTGATCGAGGCCGCGGCCGCGCGCGAAGCCGCGGGTGCACGCGCGATCGAGGCGCGCCTGCCGCTCGCGAAGCCGCTCGATGTCCTGGTGCAGCATCTCGTCACCTGCGCGCTGGGCGGCGGGTTCCGACCGGAGCTGCTCCGCGCCGAAGTCCGGGGTGCGCACGCGTACCGCGACCTCACCGACGACGAATGGCAATTCGCGATGGACTTCGTCGTCCACGGTGGCGCGAGTCTCAACGCCTATCCCGAATACCGTCGCGTCGTCGTCGATGACGACGGCATCGCGCGCGTTCCCGACGCACGGATCGCGCGCCGGCACCGGATCGGCATCGGGACGATCGTGTCCGAATCGAGCATCACCGTGCGCTTCGCCAACGGCAAGGCGCTGGGCCATGTCGAGGAAGGGTTCATCGCGCGACTCGCGGTGGGTGATTGCTTCGTTTTCGCGGGCCGCGTGCTCGAGCTCCGTCCGCGTGCGCGAGCTGACCGCGTGGGTGAAACCGGCCAAGGCGCGTGCCGCGTTGGTTCCGCGCTGGGCCGGCGGCCCGATGGCGCTGTCCACACAACTCGCGACGGCGACGCGCCGGCTGATCGCCGCCGCGGCGCGCGGCGAGTACGCGACACCGGAACTCGTCCTGGTGCGGCCGCTGCTCGAATTGCAGCGGCGCTGGTCGGGCCTGCCGGCCGCGAACGAATGGCTGGTCGAGGCGATCGCGACGCGCGAGGGCCACGGCCTCTTCTTCTACCCGTTCGAAGGCCGCCTCGCACACCTTGGTCTCGCCACGCTGTTCTCGTACCGGCTGTCGCGGGCGACACCGCGCACCTTCAGCCTGACCGCCAACGATTACGGTTTCGGCCTGCTCTCATCGACACCGGTGCCGCTTACCATCGGCGACCTGGGCCGTTTGCTCGCGGCGTCCGGCGTCGAAGCGGATATCCTCGCCGGCCTCAACGCCGCGGAGCTCGGTCGCCGCCAGTTCCGCGAGATCGCGCGCGTCGCGGGCCTCGTCTTCCAGGGCTATCCCGGCGAACCCAACCCGGCGCGGCATCTGCAGGCGTCCTCGGCGCTGCTCTACGAAGTCTTCGCCGAGTTCGACGCCGACAACCTGCTGCTGAAGCAGGCGGTGCGCGAAGTGCTGGAGCGTCGCCTCGAAGCGCCGCGCATCGCCGCGGCGCTCGCGCGCCTGCGCGGTAGCCGCGTAGCTCCTGACGCGCCCCGCGCGTCCCACGCCGTTCGCGTTTCCGCTGCTGGTCGAGATGTTTCGCGAGGAATTTACGAGCGAGGCGCTCGAAGCGCGCGTGGCCCGGATGGTCGCGGCGCTCGAGCGCGCCGCGGAGGAGACCTAGCGGACGCTTCGACGACCGTTTGTTTTCGGGACTTGCGAAAGGCCGTTGCTACCCGTTGCAGACGGTCGAACCTCACCGAAACAGATGTTCAATGGCCCGCGTGAGGGCGTAAGCTAAGCCCGTCAGATGGGCAGCCCCAACGCGAGGATCTTGCGTCGACTCTCCATTGCGCCTAGGAGAAAACAAATTGGCGAACGAGGCGGTCACGAACGCCGTTACCCAGTTCTACGAAAGCCATCCAATCAACGAGGATCAAATACTGCATGCGTTGCGCCAGTCAAGTATCGATCTCGAGAATCTGACGCAGGACGACCTTAGTCCACACGATCAGGATCATTACGGTGGCGTTGAAGCGAACAACGTGCTCGCGAGCAAGGCGGGCATCACGCAATCGGATCATGTGTTGGACGTATGCAGTGGCCTAGGCGGGCCGGCACGCTGGCTTGCGCACCGGATCGGTTGTCGCGTCACCGGACTTGAGTTGACCGAGAGCCGGTGTCAGGCTGCGAACCGTTTGACAGCGCTGGTCCTGCTCGACGAGAAGGTCAAGTTTCGCTGCGGAAACGCATTGGCAGTGCCGTTTGCCGACGGTGCGTTCGATGTGGCTGTTTCCCAGGAGGCGTTCGTACACGTGCCCGACAAGCCGCGCCTGATCGCAGAATGCGCACGAGTCGTCAGGTCCGGCGGCCGTATCGCATTCACCGATATCGTGCAGCGCGGCAGGCTGGATGACCGCGACCTGGGGAGGCTCCGCGACGAAATGGCATATCCGTCAGTGGAGACGATCAGCGGTTATCGCAAGCTCTTGCAAGATTCTGGCTGCGATGACGTACAGGTCGAAGATCTCGCGGACGAATGGACCCGCATACTTGTGGATCGGCTGGCGATGTACCGCTCTTTGCGCGTAACCACCGTTGCAAAATTCGGCGAGGCGAGGGGAGAGAGCTGGGACCGTGCCTACAGTTTCTTCGTCAGTCTGTATACGACTGGGCAACTCGGGGGTGCCCGTATCGTCGCCCATCGGGCATAGTGACGTGCGCCACATCGAGCGAATCCATGTGTTTTCGAATACCGACCGGCTCGAGTAGCGAAAACGCGAACAGTTCCGTCGCCGCCCCGAACGTAGTTCGCGTAGGAGGGGGCCGCGCGCTCCCATCCAGAATGCTCGAATTCGCGCTAGGGATCATCGATCACATTGGAGACGATGTATACCGCCCCGTTGAATCACAACGGATGTGCGAGCTTGGGCATGAGCAACCGCAGCCGGCTTGCCGTAGGCTCTCCGTTCGATGGGGCGGTCAGGCGGCTCCTCGGTCACTGCTCCTGCTGCCCTTGAGGTGCCTGGCTCTCTCGTTCATGTCTTGGTCGGGAGGCCACGCTTCGAACTGAGGTTGCTCGTCGGTAATGTCCCACCACTCGGCCTTGGAGGCAGTGAATATGTGCGATGAGGGTTTGCACTTGGGGTCATCGTCCAAGAGCCCGGCCGGGATGCCGACAAGATTGTCCCACTCTTCGCAAATGGGCAGGGGTGATCCGCACTTCCTGCAGTGGTAACGCGTAACGCGCGCCGTTGCTTTGAAGGCGGCGATGAGTTCTTGCCCTAATGCATACGAAAAGTCGGCTTTGGAAACAACGGCCACGGTTCCGAATGCCGAACCGTAGGCTTTGCGGCATTGAGAGCAGTGACAGTTGCCGATTTCGCGGACAGCGCCGTGAACCTCAAAACGGACACCACCACAGAGACAAGAGCCGCGCAACATATGCTCTCCTTGGTCGTCTAACAGTTATTCATCCGAACGGCCGGCCGAGGCTATTGACTCTGCAGAACTGCAGACGCGTAGCAGTGCGCCTCAACTCGCCGCGTCAGAACCCCACGTTCGACCCGCCCTTCAGGCCCAGGATCTTCCGCGCGTCGTCAGGGGTCGCGACCTCCAGCCCCAGCCCTTCGACGATCTGCCGCGCCGCGCGCACCTGCGCGGCGTTCGATTCGGCAAGCTTGCCCGGCCCAAGCCACAGGCTATCCTCGAGGCCAACGCGCAGATTGCCGCCCATGGCGACCGCCATCGCCGCGATGGGCAGTTGATTGCGCCCGGCGCCGAGCACGCTCCAGCGGTACTGGTCGCCGAAGAGACGATCGGCGGTGCGCTTCATGTGCACGACATCCTCGGGATGCCCGCCGATGCCGCCCAGGATGCCGAACACGCTCTGGATGAAGAGCGGCGGCTTCACTACGCCGCGGTCGAGAAAATGCTTCGCCGTGTACAGATGCCCGATGTCGTAGCACTCGATCTCGAAGCGCGTGCGGTTCGCCGCGCAGGACGTCAGGATGTGCTCGATGTCCTTGAACGTGTTCTTGAAGATCCGCTCGTCGGAGGTCGCGAGATAGGTCCGCTCCCACGCGTGCTTGAACTCGGTGTAGCGCTGCAGCATCGGGTACAGCCCGAAATTCATCGAACCCATGTTGAGCGAAGCGACTTCGGGCTTGAGCTGCAGCGCCGGCTGCAGACGCTCGTCGATGGTCATCGTCGCCGCGCCGCCGGTCGTGAAATTGAGGACCACGTTCGAGCGCTTCCGGATCTCCGGCGCGAATTCGCGAAAGTACTTCGGATCCTGCGTGGGGCTGCCGTCGACCGGGTGGCGCGCGTGCAGGTGCACGATGGCGGCGCCGGCTTCCGCCGCGCCGACGGCCGCCTCCGCGATCTCCTGCGGCGTGACCGGCAGGTACGGCGACATCGACGGCGTATGGATGCTGCCCGTGACGGCGCAGGTGATGATGACTTTGCGGCGTTCGCTCATGATCGCGGCTCCTCAATCGATATCGGATTGGTCGTTCTTGTGCCGGCGCAGCGACAGCAGGCGGAGATCGCGCCATCGCATGCGTGCGTCGCGTTCGGCGGGTGTGAGTGTTTCACCGAGCGCCTCCACGACGCGCGCCACGCTGTGATCCTCCCACACGCCGGGCCGCGCGCCATCGGCGGCGAGTCGCCCGTAGAAGCCGCCGTAGCGTTCGCAATAATCGGCCACGCCGCCCGGCGCGTTGAGTTCGATCGTGGCGAAAGGCCCGAGGAATGACCAGCGCAGGCCCAGCCCGTCGCGCACCGTCTTGTCGAGATCCTGCGGCGACACGCAGCCTTCGCCGACGAGGCGCATCGCCTCGGACAAGAGCGCGCCCTGCAGTCGGTTGAGGATGAATCCTTCGACCTCGCGCCGCACCACGACCGGCACCTGGCCGATGGACTCCATCACCGCGCGTGCCCGCTCGACGGTCGCCGCGGCGGTCCATGGCGCGCCGCAAAGCTCGACGACCGGAACGAGATGTGGCGGGTTGACCGGATGCGCGACGAGGCATCGCGCGCGGCCCGCCAGGGCCTCGGTGAAGCGCGACGCCGGAATCGCCGACGTCGAGCTGGCCAGTACCGCGTCCGGCGGCGCGAGGCGGTCGAGGTCGGCGTAGATCGCGCGTTTGACGTCGAGCACCTCGGGCAGGCTCTCCTGCACCCAGGCAACGCCCGCCAGCGCATCCTCGAGATCGGCTGCGTAGACGATGCGGCTCGCCGCGGCGGTCGCGTCGTCGGCGAGGCCATAGGCCTGCTGTTCGGCCAGTCCCGCCTCGATGTGGGTTCGCGCGGCGTCGAGTTGAGATCGCGCGCTGTCGTAGAGCCGGACATGCCACCCGGCCCGCGCAAACACCATCGCCCACGACCGGCCGATGAGGCCGGCTCCGATCATTGCCGCCGTCGTGTTCATAGGCTCACATCCAGAGGACCCGCTTGCGCAGGTCGAGATCTTCACGGAGCGCGGCGGCCGGGCCGTCGTGCACGACGCTGCCGCGCTCCAGCACGCACGCGCGGTCCGCCAGCGCGAGGACGAGATCGAGGTTGTGCTCGACGATCACGATCGCGAGTTCGTGCCGCAGCTTGTCGAACGCCTCGAACAGTTCCTCGATCACCGAGGGAGCGAGCCCTTCGAACGGTTCGTCGAGCAGCAGGACGCGCACGTGCCCCGACAGCGCCCGGGCCACGGCGACCATCTGCTGCTCGCCGCCGGACAGATAGTCGGCCGGCGTGTCGAGCCGGTTCCGCAGCCGCGGGAAAAAAGTCAGGATACGCTCCAGCGTCCACGCGACTCCGGTGCCGCCCTGCCGCTTGAGACGCCCCAGCTCGAGGTTGTGGCGCACGCTCATTCCGGCAAAGAGTGCCCGCCCCTGCGGAACATAGCCGATGCCGCGGCGCGCGTTCCCGGCCGCGGACCGTCGCGCGAGGTCGTCGTCGCCGAGATGGATGCTGCCCGCAGCCGCGGGAACGATGCCGATGATCGTCTTCAGCAGCGTCGACTTGCCGGCGCCGTTGCGGCCGAGCAAGGCGACGATCTCGCCCTCGTGCGCGGTGAGCGAAGCGCCGCGGACAATGTGGCTCTTGCCGTAGAACGCGTCGACGTCGCGCAATGCCAGCAGCGCCGGCGCCGCGGCGGTTCCCGCATGCCCGCGCGGTCGCGCCGCCAATGCCGCGGCGCCCGAACCGATGTAGATTTCCTGGACTTCCCTGCTCTGCCGCGCATCCTCCGCCGTGCCGTCGACCAGCACCTGGCCGTTGTTCATCACCGTCACGCGATCCGCCAGCGCGAATACCCGGTCGATGTCGTGTTCGACCAGCAGCACCGGAATGTCGGTGGAAATGCGCTTGATCAGATTCGACACGCGTTCCCGTTCGGCGGCGGCGAGACCCGCCAGCGGCTCGTCGAGCAGCAGCACGCGCGGGCCCGACGCGATCGCCAGTCCCATGTCGAGCAGGCGCTGGCCGCCGTAGGACAACACGCCGGCGTCGGCGCCTTCGATGCCGCCGAGGCCGAGGAAACGGATCAGCTCCGCCGTGCGCAGCGTGACGCGCTCGACCGCGCGAACATCGGACCAGCCGTCGAAGTGCGACGGATCGCGAGCCTGCAGGGCGAGCCGCAGGTTCTCCTCGATCGACACGCCGGCGAAGAGGTTCGTGATCTGGAACGAGCGCGCCAGTCCGGCGTTAACGATGCGATGCGGCGCCAAGCCGGTGATCGGGACGCCCGCGAGCGTCACGGTGCCGTGGTCCGGGGCGAACAACCCCGAGATCAGGTTGAATACGGTCGTCTTGCCGGCGCCGTTGGGACCGATCAGCGCGTGCAGCGTGCGCGACCGCAGCGTGAAGCTCGCGTCCGCTACCGCGTGAATGCCGCCGAAGGCCTTGGCCAGATTGCGCACCTCCAGCGCCGTTCCATCGCCGCGCTCCGTCGTGGCGCAGGAACTCGGGCAGAGGCAGCCCGTGCTCGATCGCGCGCCCCGCCATCGCCGCCGCCTCGACCACCCGCGCACGCAGCGGCTCGGTGAGCCGCCGCCATACGCCCACCAGCCCGGTGGGCGAATACACGACGAAGGCGACGAACAGCAGGCCGAAGAACAGCAGCCAGTTCGACGTCCAGATCGACAGGTACTCGCGAAACAGGATGTAGAACAGGGCTCCCAGCGCCGGACCAAGAAGGCTGCGCATGCCGCCGATGATCACCATCGCCAGCAGCTCGCCGGAAAACGTCACGGCGATCGGATCGGCCGACGCAAAGCGGTGATGAAACGCGAACAGCACGCCCGCGAATCCGGTGAGTGTCGCCGAAATCGTGAACGCGATCAGCCTGTAACGGTGCGTCGCGTACCCGACGAACTGCGCGCGCTGCTCGTTCTCCCTTATCGCCACCAGCACCGAGCCGATCGGCGAACCGTGAAACCGCCGCAGCGCGGCCACGACGCCGACGCCGGCGAGCGCGACCAGGCCGTAGTACACCCAGGCGTTCTCGAGGTCGGCGCCCAGCCATTTCCCCCGCGTGACGCCGCCGAGACCATTCTCGCCGCCGGTGAAGGCGGTCCACCGGAACGCCACCGAGTAGGCGAGTGCGGTAAACGCCAGCGTCAGCAGCGAGAAGTAGACGCCGCGCCGGCGCAGCACCAGGAATCCCACCAGCACCGCCGACACCGCCAGAATCGCGACCGCGACAAGCGCCGGCCACAGTACCGAACCCGGGAACCAGTGCCGCTGCGCGAGGGCCGCGGCATAGGCGCCGACGCCGAACCACGCGCCGTGCCCGAAGGACACGAGGCCGGTGTAGCCGACCAGCACATTGAGCGCCATGCAGGCAATGGCGAAGATCACGACGTCGGTGGCGCTCGTCATCGTCAGTCCGCCGGCGAGCAGCACGAAGGGCAGCACCAGCGCCGCCAGCGCCGCGATCGCGACCGGTGACTGGCGGATTTTCATTCGAAGCGCTGGATCCGTTCGCCGAACAGCCCGCGCGGACGGAACAGCAGCACCAGCAGCATCAGCAGATAGATCGACGCCTCGGCCGCCGCCGGATAGAAGTAGACCGTCAAACCACGCACGACGCCGACGATCAGCGCCGCGCAGACCACGCCCCAGAACGATCCCAGCCCGCCGATGACGACGACGACAAACGAGGCGGTGAGGATTTCCGCGCCCATCGCCGGGTGCACGCCCGAAATCGGAGCCAGCAGCACGCCCGCGAGCGCCGCCAGCGCGACGCTGATCGCGACGACCGCGCTCATGTACGGCTTCAGCGAGATGCCCAGCGCCGCGACCATGTCCGGGTTCTGCACGCCGGCCCGCACGACCCTGCCGAACGGCGTGCGCTTCAGCAGCACCCACAGACCGGCCACCGCCGCCACGGCCACGACGAGCATCAGCAGCCGGTACCTGGAGTAGATGAAATCGCCGACCAGGATCTGGCCCTTCAGCAGGGGCGGGATGGAGAATGGAATCGGCGCGGCGCCGTAGACGACGCGCAGGAGCTGCTCGGCGACCATCGCGAGCCCGAACGTGAGCAGCAGCCCGAGCGCCGGGTCCTCGCGGTAGAAGCGCCGGAAGAGAAAGCGCTCGATCACGAGCCCGATGAGCGCGACCAGCAGCGGCGCGGCGGCGAACGCCGCCGCGAAGCCGAACGCGTCGGCGATCTGGATGGCGAAATACGCGCCGAGCGCGTAGAACGCGCCGTGCGCGAGGTTGACGAGCCCGCCCAGCGAAAAGATGAGCGAGAGGCCGAGCGCGATCAGCAGGTAGTACGCGCCGGCGAGCAGGCCGTTGATGACCTGTTCGAGAATCTGAATCAGGACCATGGCGCGCGCACGGACGAAGCGTTGCCGCCCCGTCCGCGCGGCAGTCGATGGCTCAAGCGGGCATCGTGCAGGCGTTGTCTTCGCGCGTGGGCGCGATCACCTCGAGGCTCTGGTTGGCGGCCGGCACCGGCGCCGACAGCGCGAACAGATCCCATTTGTCCTTGACCTCGCTGGCCGGCCTGAAGCGGATCGTGTACATCTCCTGCATCAACTGGTGATCCCAGTTGCGGTAGTAGCCTTCGCGCGTCTTGAGCAGGTCGAATTTCGCGCCCTTCTCCAGATGTTCGACGAGCTTCGTCGAATCGGTGGTCTTGATTTCGTTCATCGCCTGCGCGACATGCTTGGTCGACATGTAGTCGCCCCACGCCTGGTTCTCCGGCGGCTTGCCGTACTTCTTCACGAACGCGTCGGTGAACTTCTTCGCCGAGGCGGTCTGGACCTGCGAATCCCAGACCAGAGGCCAGATGCCGGTGACGTTGCCCTTCCCCGCGCCCCATGCGACCGCGGTGTCGAAGCCGAATCCGCCGACCGGATACGGGCAGCCCGTACTCCATGTACTGCTTCATGAAGTTGGTGATCTGCGCACCCGCGAGATTGGACACGACGAGATCCGGCTTCGCGTTGCGGATCTTGAGCAGGTACGCGGAGAAGTCGGCGGCGTCGGTAGGCACCAGTTCGTCGGCGGCGAACTCGCCGCCATTGGCCAGCATGAAGCGCTTGGCAGCCTTCAGGAGATCGTGGCCGAACGCGTAGTCGGCGGTCAGGCTGTACCACTTCTTGCCTTTCACCATGCCGTCGCGCAGCAACGCCTGGCCGGCCGCGTAGACGTACATCGTGTTGGCGGCCTCGGTGTGGAACATGTAGCGGTTGCACGACTTGCCGCGCAATTCGTCCGAGTTGCAGCCGGTGTTGAAGAAGAGCGTCCGGTTGCGCAGCGCGACCTGGGCGATCGCGAGGCCCGACGCCGAGCTGATCTCGCCGATGATCACCGCCACCCTGTCGCGTTCGATGAGGCGCTCGGCCTTGGTCGAGGCGGTCTGCGGATTGACGCTGTCCTCGGCGATCAGCTCGATCTTGCGGCCCATCACGCCGCCACCGGCATTGATCTCCTCGACGGCAAGGTTGACCCCCATCACCGCGTATTCGCCCAGCGGCCCGAGAAAGCCGGTGCGCGGCGTCAGGTGGCCGAACCGGATGGCGTCCGCCTGGCCGCGGCTGATCGCCGGAAAGCCGAGCGCGCCGAGCGCGGTGGCGGCAGCGCCGCCCTTGAGCAAGCCGCGACGAGCGCGGCTGACCGTTTCACTCATGGTATTTCCTCCGTGAACGCAAATGCGAGGGCGGGCGATGGACACCGCGGATGGACTGCGCGGACTGAACAGCGATCGCAGTTATAATCCCGCCGCCGCCGGCTGTAAAGCGCGATGCGAACCGGACCCGCCCGCTTCCGCCCCTGTCGCCTGTGCCACGCTGCGTGACCGCGCGAGGGCTGGCACCGCCGGATGCGCTGCCGCGTGCATCCCGCCTCTCTACGAGCATCCCGACCACGAGGAAACAGCATGAACCTGCAACTGACCGGGCTCCGCGTTCTCGTTACCGCCGGCGCCAGCGGCATCGGACTCGCGACCGCGCGCGCGTTCGCCCGTGAAGGCGCGCGCGTGCACATCGGCGACGTGGACCGCGCCGCGCTGGACGCGCTGGCGGCGAGCGACCCGGCGTTGTCGCGGAGCCTTTGCGACGTCGCCAGTCGCAACGACGTCGCGTCGCTGTTCGCCGCGGCACTGGCTGCGCTGGGCGGGCTCGACGTGCTCGTCAACAACGCCGGCATCGCCGGACCGACGGCCGCCTGCGAGGACGTCGCGCCCGATGCGTGGGAGCGCACGCTTGCCGTCAACATCACCGGCCAGTTCCACTGCGCCCAGCTCGCGATTCCGCACTTGCGGCGCAGCGCGAATGCCAGCATCGTCAACCTGTCGTCGGCCGCCGGGCGCTTCGGCTTCCCGATGCGCACCCCCTACGCCGCGTCGAAATGGGCGGTGATCGGTTTCACCAAGTCGCTGTCGATCGAACTCGGCGGCGCCGGGATCCGCGTCAATGCCATCTGCCCCGGCTCGGTGGCCGGCCCGCGCATCGACGCGGTGTTCGCCAGCCGGGCCGCCGCGCGCGGGCTCGATGAGGCGACGGTGCGCGAGGAGGCGCTCGCCAAGACGTCGCTGCGGCGGCTGGTCACCGCCGACGACATTGCCCATACGATCGTCTTCCTGTGCTCGCCTGCCGGTGCCAACATTTCCGGTCAGGCCATTGCCGTCGACGCCGATACGCAGGCGCTCGCGTAATCGCGGCGCAGGCCGCCACCGCCACCAAACGCAACGGCTCGCATTCGCAAGGAGGACGCCATGCCCCCGACTCCACATCCGTTCGATCTTTCCGGCAAGGTCGCGCTCGTCACCGGCGCGTACCGCGGACTCGGATTCGCAATCGCCAAGGGGCTCGCGCAGGCCGGCGCCACCGTCGTGCTCAACGGGCGGAAGCCGGAGGCGCTTGCAGGCGCGGTGAAGACGCTGGCCGATGCCGGCCTCGCGGCGTCGACCAGCGTATTCGACGTGACCGATGGCGCGGCGGCGCGCGCGGCGGTCGCGGCGATCGAATCCGTGCACGGGCGACTCGACATCCTCGTCAACAATGCGGGCATCCAGCGCCGCAATGCGCTCGTCGACTACACGAAGGAGGACTGGGACGCGATCATGGCGACCAACCTGACGGCGCCGTTTCTCGTCTCGCAGGCCGCACTTCCGGGAATGATCGCGCGCAAGTCCGGCAAGATCATTCACATCGCGTCGCTGATGAGCGAGCTCGCGCGGCCCACCGTCGTGCCGTACACCGCGGCCAAGGGCGGCGTGCGCCAGCTGACCCGCGGCATGGCGGTCGAGCTGGCGCCCCATCGCATCCAGGTCAATGCGATCGCGCCGGGCTATTTCGCCACCGAGATGAACCGCGCGCTGATCGACAACGCCGAGTTCAATGCGTGGGTGTGCAAACGCACGCCGGCCGGCCGCTGGGGCCAGCCAGACGAAATCGCCGGGCTCGCGGTCTTTCTCGCCTCGCCCGCCGCCAATTACATGACCGGGCAGATGCTGGTGATCGACGGCGGGATGAGCGTAGCGCTGTGAGCGGTGAGCAGCGGCGCGAGCTTCGGAGCAGGGGCCCAGCGCGCGGATAGCGCGCGGGGATGCGACGCGAGCGAGTCGACGCAACGAGGCCGACACGCAACGATCGCGCCCCACGCCGTTAGCGGAGGCCGAGGGGGCCCCGCGCGCGGTTAGCGCGTGGGGATGCGAGCAAACGCGAATCAGCGCTGGCCGCCGACGCGCGACTGCCGCGTCGCGTAGACCGTCCAAAGAGGCGGCTCTGTAGACCTTCTACCGGCAAGACGGTCGGCGTCTGTCCCTGGCAAGTTAATTGCAGGGCAATCCGTGTCAGGACATTTTTCCGGTCGGGAAGCGGTCGAGCTGCCGGTGGCCGTCACAGGGCGCCGGAAAAGGCCGCCGCGACGGATGCGACACGGGGTGCGTTCATGCCATCACAGACATTACCTTACCAAGGCGTACAGGTACTCCTGCGGGAACCCGCGCGACGCCGGCCTTTCGCCGCCGGGGACGGCGGCACACGCTCGCGTCGAGGGTCCGTGTTCGTCAATGGCGCCGATGAGCGCGCGACGCCTCCGCTCGCCGCGGACCGCGTGCGCGACCTGCGCTTTGTCCGCCGCATTCATCGATTGCGAACGCTGGGCCTTGGACTCGGCGCGTTGTGCGTGGCCTCGGTCCTGCGCCTGCATCGCGAGCCGTCCGGGTGGTGGCTCCTGCTCGGGCTGAACGGTTTCATCTGGCCGCATGTCGCCATGCTCCTGGCGACGCACAGCCGGGATCCGCGCCGCGCGGAACTGCGCAACCTGATGGCGGACTCCGCGCTCGGCGGGCTATGGGTCGCCGTCATGCAGTTCAACCTGCTGCCCAGCGTGCTGCTCCTGACGATGCTGTCGATCGACAAGGTCAGCGTCGGCGGCACGCATCTCATGGCGCGCACCTTCGTCGTGCTCGCGGCGACGTGCGCCGTGACGTCGGCGGCGCTCGGCTTTCCGGTGGACATCGGGACCCCGATATCGGTCCTCGTGGCGAGCCTGCCGTTCCTCATGATGTATCCGCTCGCGATCAGTGCGGTCGCCTACGCGCTGGCAAGAAAGGTTTCGCGCCAGAACCGGAAACTGGAGGCGCTGGGGCGTACCGACGGACTCACCGGCCTCGGCAACCGCCGTCAATGCTTTGCCGTCGCGGAAGTCGAACTCGAGCGCCATTTCCGGACCGGGCGTCCGGCGGCACTCGTCATCCTCGACATCGACCGCTTCAAGGCCATCAACGATGGCTACGGTCACCCGGTCGGCGACGCGGTGCTCCGCGCCGTCGCGGCGATCCTGCGCCAATGCTGCCGGACGCCCGATACGCCTGTACGTTATGGCGGCGACGAATTCGTGCTGATTCTGCCGGAGACGGACCTGTTCGGCGCCGAGGAAGTGGCGCAACGCATCCGGGCGCAGCTGGACACTCTGGTCATCGGGTCCGCTCCGGATCTGCGCTGCACGGTGAGCCTGGGCGCCGCGGACGTGACCCCGGAGATCACGAGCGTCGACCTCTGGATTCAAAACGCGGACGCGGCCCTCTATCGCGCGAAGGCCGCCGGCCGCGATCGCTTCGAGGGCGCGACGTTCGACTGACCTTTCGCAGCACCGCAAATCAGTCGTCGTCGCCGGGCGCGCTGGCGACCTTGCGGTCGAGCAGCCGATAGAGCCAGGTGAGGCCCGCCGCGGTGTTCTGCTGCGGCCGGTACTCGCAGCCGATCCAGCCGTCGTAGCGGAGGTCGTCGAGCAGCCTGAATATCCATGAGTAGTTCACCTCGCCCAGATCGGGCTCGTTGCGGCCCGGCACGCCGGCGATCTGGATGTGTCCGATGTGCGGGAGCCATCGCCGGATCCGCTCGCTCAGGTCGCCCTCGACGACTTGCGCGTGATAGAGATCCATCTGGACCTTGAGGTTCGGCGCGCCAACCTCCTCGCGGATCGCATGCGCCTCGGCCTGCGTCGAAAACAGGTACCCCGGCACGTCGCGCGGATTGAGCGGCTCGATCAACACGGTGATGCCCGGCGTCGCGGCCTCGCCGCACGCGAAACGCAGGTTGCGGAGGAACGTCGCCCGCTGCAGGGCTCGCTGCTCGGCCGTCGCGTCGGCGGGTACGATGCCTGCCATCGCATGCACCCGCGGACAACCGAGCATCTGCGCGTAGCGTAGCGCGGTGGCGAAGCTCGCCGCGAATTCGTGCTCGCGGGCAGGCAGCGACCCGGTCCCGCGTTCACCGGCGGCCCAATCCCCTGGCGGCGCATTGATCAGCACCATCTCGAGGCGGTGTTCCTTCAGCCGGGCGGCGATCTCCTTCGCCGGAATTTCGTACGGGAACGCACATTCGACGGCGCGGAACCCGGCGTGCGCCGCCTCGGCGAAGCGATCGACGAACGGGACTTCGGTAAAGAGGAACGAGAGGTTTGCGGCAAACCGCGGCATGGCGCTTTTCCCCTTCGCGGGTCCGTGCCGGACGGCCACGCGGTTGTTGGTTTTCGTGGTTGCACCGCAGCGGACCCAGCCTGTCCGCTACAATCCGCTTCTGAAGTTTGCACCGCCGACAAGCCACGCGCAATGCCCGCGCGGCATTGCCTTCACCACCGTCCGCCTGGTTTCGCGCCCATGGCCCGCTCGATTCCCGCATTGCGACTCGCGCTCGACGACCCCGCGGAATCCGCCGGCGCGCCGCGACGAAACGCCGACGGCAGCGTGACGGCGACGCTCGCCGGCGAGCGCGTGATGCTCCTTGCCGAACGCGCGCTGTACTGGCCGCGCGGGCGGACGCTGTTCGTCGCCGACGTCCACCTCGGCAAGGCGGCCGCGCTGCGCGCCGGCGGCGTTGCGGTGCCGCGCGGAGCCACTGCGCACGATCTCGCGCGGCTATCCCGGTTGCTCGAGCGCAACGCGGCGGCGCGCATCGTTGTTCTCGGCGATTTCCTCCACGCGGCGGCCGGCCGTGTCGCCGCGCTGGACGCCGCGTTCCGGCGCTGGCGCCGCCTGCATGCGGATGTCGCGATCACGCTGGTGCGCGGCAACCACGACGCCAATGCCGGCGATCCGCCGGACGCGTGGGGCGTCAGCGTCGTCGCGGATCCGCATCCGCTGGCACCGTTCGTCCTCTGCCACCAACCCGCCGAACCGCGAACCGGCTACGCGTTGTGCGGGCACGTGCATCCCGGCGTCCGCGTGACGGGCGCGGCATACGAATCGGTGCGTCTGCCCTGCTTCGTGCTCGGCCGGCGCCGCGCGCTCCTTCCCGCCTTCGGACGCCTGACCGGTCTCGCCTTGGTCGCGCATGCCCCCGGCGAGACGCGGATCGCGGTGGCGGGCTGTCGTTTGTTCGTTCTGCCCTAGCGCCTTCCCGAGCCCTGTGCGCGGCGCGCTCAGGTGCACTCGTCTGCTCCTCTGCATCGTCTGTCGCGTAACTGCAACAGGTCCCCGCCGTTCGTCGGCGCGTTTGTTGTGGACAAGTCGGTGGATTATCGGTGGAAGAACCTTGGATAGGCCGGAACTGACCGCGCAGAACGCTGTTTTTGTTGCCGTTTTGGCGGCTGCATTCTGTGCATCAAAAAGCGCTTGCCAAGCGTCGGCGTGCCCACTATGCTTTGTGTTCATCAGGCACTTGAACACAAGATGTAGTAGATTTTGATTTGCAACGAGAATCCGGGCGCCCCCGCCGCAATCACCCATGCGACGGCCCCCGCCCCCAGGGGAAATTCGAGTGTGTCGCCCGGAAACCCGCGCCAGCGTTAGCTTTGCGCGAATGTGGCCGATCCGGACCGAATCGCACCGACGGTATTTGCAACGACAAGATTCGGACAGGAGATCCACCCATGCAAGTTCCGAGCGCTTCCACCGGCACGACGTCCACGCCTGCGCGCACTTCGATGGCCGGTGAACCTGGAAGCGCCATGACCGCAGCGGCCGACCCCCGCTACGCGCAGTACAAGGTGATCCGCCGCAACGGCGCCGTCGTGCCGTTCGAGCCGGCGAAGATCACGATCGCGATGACCAAGGCGTTCCTCGCCGTGAACGGCGGCCAGGGCGCCGCGTCCGCGCGCGTGCGGGAGCAGGTCGTCAATCTCACCGACGGCGTCGTCGCCGCGCTGATGAAGCGCAAGCCCGAGGGCGGCGCGATCCACATCGAGGAAATCCAGGACCAGGTCGAACTCGCGATGATGCGCGGCGGCGAGCACGAAGTCGCGCGCGCTTACGTTCTCTACCGCGAGCGCCGCTCGCAGGAGCGCGCGCAGGAAAAATCGCTGCGTGGCGGCAAGGCGGAGACCATCGCCATCATCGTCGTCGACAACGGCGTGTCGCGGCCGCTCGACATGGAGCGCCTCACGCAAATCGTCGGTGAATCGTGCAAGGACCTGGCCGACGTCGAACCGGACCGCATTCTCAAGGCGACGCTGAAGGACCTCTACAACGGCGTGCCGATGGACGAAGTGCGCAAGTGCGTGGTGCTGGCCGCGCGCACGCTGATCGAGAAGGATCCGGCGTACAGCTTCGTCACCGCGCGCCTGCTGCTCGACTCGATCCGGCACGAAGCGCTGGGCGAGGAGGCCACCCAGCACGACATGGCGACGAAGTACGCCGCGTACTTCCCGCAATTCGTGAAGCACGGCATCAAGATCGGACTGCTCAACGAGGCACTGACGCAGTACGACCTCGCGGCGCTGGGCGCGGCGCTCGTGCCGGAGCGCGATCTGCAGTTCGGCTATCTCGGCCTGCAAACGCTCTACGACCGCTACTTCCTGATCGACCAGTACATCGGCGGGCGCCGCTTCGAGCTGCCGCAGTGCTTTTTCATGCGCGTCGCGATGGGCCTCGCGCTCGGCGAAGTGGACCGCGAGGCGCGCGCGATCGAGTTCTACAACGCGCTCTCGACATTCGACTTCATGAGCTCGACGCCGACGCTGTTCA
The DNA here is from genome assembly GCA_963726775.1 of uncultured beta proteobacterium. Lineage (GTDB taxonomy): Bacteria > Pseudomonadota > Gammaproteobacteria > Burkholderiales > Casimicrobiaceae > CAIWHR01. The sequence continues at coordinate 6,961 of CAVSDL010000009.1, read as the reverse complement.
ACGCCGGCACGCACCGGTCGCAGCTGTCGTCGTGCTACCTGACGACCGTGTCGGACGACCTCGACGGCATCTACGAGGCGATCAAGGAAAACGCGCTCCTCTCCAAGTTTGCCGGCGGACTCGGCAACGACTGGACCAACGTCCGCGCGATGGGCTCGCACATCAAGGGCACCAACGGCAAGTCGCAGGGCGTGGTGCCGTTCCTCAAGGTGGTCAACGATACGGCCGTCGCGGTCAACCAGGGCGGAAAGCGCAAGGGCGCCGTGTGCACGTATCTCGAAACCTGGCACCTCGACATCGAGGAGTTCCTCGAGCTGCGCAAGAACACCGGCGACGACCGCCGGCGCACGCACGACATGAATACCGCGAACTGGATTCCCGACCTGTTCATGAAGCGCGTGATGGAAGGCGGCGACTGGACGCTGTTTTCGCCATCCGACGTGCCCGACCTCCACGACAAATGGGGACACGCGTTCGAGGAAGCCTACACGCGATACGAAGGCAAATGCGGGCGCGGCGAGCTGAAGCTCTTCAAGAAGGTCCCGGCGCTGCAGCTCTGGCGCAAGATGCTGTCGATGCTGTTCGAGACCGGACATCCGTGGATCACGTTCAAGGATGCCTGCAACGTCCGCTCGCCGCAGCAGCACATGGGCACCGTGCACAGCTCCAATCTGTGCACCGAGATCACGCTCAACACGAGCGCGACCGAGATCGCCGTGTGCAACCTCGGGTCGGTCAACCTGCTCAATCACATGAAAGAGACCGCCGCGGGCTGGAAACTCGACCACGCGAAGCTGCAGACGACCATCCGCACCGCGATGCGGATGCTCGACAACGTCATCGACATCAACTACTACGCGGTGGCGAAGGCGCGCAACTCCAACCTCAAGCATCGTCCGGTGGGCCTCGGCATCATGGGCTTTCAGGACTGCCTGCACCTGCTGCACACGCCGTACGCATCCGAAGCCGCGCTGAAATTCGCCGACGAGTCGATGGAAGCCGTGTGCTACCACGCGTACTGGGCATCGACGGAGCTCGCCGCCGAGCGCGGCCGCTACTCGTCGTACAAGGGCAGCCTGTGGGACCGCGGCATCCTGCCGCAGGACACGCTGAAGCTCCTGCGCGAGGAGCGTGGCGGCTACGTCGATATCGACGAATCGGCGACGATGGACTGGGACGCGCTGCGCTCGCGGATCCGCATCCACGGCATGCGCAACTCGAACTGCGTGGCGATCGCGCCGACGGCGACGATCTCCAACATCATCGGCGTCGCCGCGTCGATCGAGCCCGAATACCAGAACATCTACGTAAAGTCGAATCTGTCGGGCGAATTCACCGTCGTCAACGAGCATCTCGTCGCCGAGCTGAAAAAGCAGAACCTGTGGGACGAGGTCATGGTCGCCGACCTCAAGTACTTCGACGGCTCGCTGGCGAAGATCGACCGTGTACCGGCCGAGCTGCGCACGCTCTACGCGACGGCATTCGAAGTCGACGCCAAATGGATCGTCGAGGCCGGTGCGCGGCGGCAGAAATGGATCGATCAGGCGCAGAGCCTCAACATCTACATGGCCGGCGCGTCCGGAAAGAAGCTCGACGACACGTACAAGCTTGCGTGGGTCCGCGGGCTCAAGACTACGTATTACCTGCGCACGCTGGCCGCGACCTCCGCCGAGAAATCGACGGGCAACGGCGGCGAGCTGAACGCGGTGCCGACGACCGGCGGCGCGGCCGCGACCGGCGCCAGCAGCAGGAACGCCTCCGCGCGCGACGCCGACGCGCCGAAATTCTGCGCGATCGACGATCCGACGTGCGAGGCATGCCAGTAGGCCGGACAGCGAATCATCCCGCGTGTCGCGGGTGCAATGCGAAAGGCAAAGTACGCAGGACGCAACCGAATGAGGCAGCAAGCGCGGCAGGCCCGCAGGCAGCGACAGACGGGCCCCGCGCGCGAGGATCAGGCAACGCCCCGCAACCCGGACAGGAAGGCAGGCGATGAACGCAAAGACCGACAAGTGGGAGTCCTACACCGACAAGGCCGGACGGCGCCATTGGCGCTGGCCGGCGGCGAACGAGCAGCTCGCCGTTCACCCTGTCGACAGGGAACAGCGCCACGATGCCGTATTGCCCCGGTGGCAGCAGGCGCATGTGCTGCCGCAGCAGGACCGAGGCAAGTAACGAGCAGTTCGGCGCGGACCGGTATCCAGGTCCGCATCGCATAGGCCGCAGGCGGCGGCGCGCCACGCAACACGGCGCGTTACCGTCGGCACGCGGCGCGTTCGTCAACCTGCCCAGGGGAGGCCCCGGTGGCCCGTTATGAGCATGTGCAGCGACACGTCATCGATGCGCGGTACCTAGGAGACTACAAAGTCTGGCTGGAATTCAACGATGGACGCAAAGGGGTGGTGGATCTTGCGGATGACCTCTACGGCGAGAACTTCGAGGTGCTGCGGGACCGCGGCTGCTTCGCCGACTTTTATCTGGACTACGGGCTGGCGACGATCGCGTGGCATCACGGCGTCGATTTCGCACCCGATTACCTGTACGACAAACTGAGCGCCATGCACTGACACGTTTCACCGACACCCATCCTGGGCCTCCCCCTGTCGCCGGCGCGGATTCCCCCTCCGGGCCGGCGGCACCAGGATGGGGTGTCCCTTGCCCGCGCAGCGGGTAACGGGTCGCGGTGAGCGGCATTCGAACCGGACAAGCGCGCAATGCAACGAATGACGCAACAAGGCAGCACAGGAGACACCGACATGCTGAGCTTCGACGACGACATTGTCCCCGCCCCGCAGCCGCGCCTGCAGCCGGCCACGCCGGAGACGATCCGCGCGCAAACCACCGGCGGCATCCTGTCGCGCGAGCCGGTGCACGACCTCGACGTCGAGCGCCAGGCGATGGAGAACGGATTCCGCCGCGTGCGCATGGAGGACAAGCGCGTCATCAACGGCCAGTCCGACGTCAATCAGCTGGTGCCGTTCAAGTACCGCTGGGCATGGGACAAGTACATCGCCGCCTGCGCCAATCACTGGATGCCGCAGGAAGTGAACATGCAGCGCGATATCGAAACGTGGAAGAACCCGAACGGGCTCACCGACGACGAGCGCCTGATCGTCAAGCGCAACCTCGGCTTCTTCGTCACCGCGGACAGCCTCGCCGCCAACAACATCGTGCTCGGCACCTATCGCCACATCTCGGCACCCGAATGCCGGCAGTACCTGTTGCGGCAAGCCTTCGAGGAGGCGATCCACACCCACGCCTACCAGTACATCGTCGAGAGCCTGGGGCTCGACGAAGCGGAGATCTTCAACGCCTATCACGAGATCAAGTCGATCCGCGACAAGGACGAGTTCCTGTACCCGTACATCGACGTGCTGACCAACCCGATGTTCAAGACCGGCACGCCGGAAGCCGATCAGGCGCTGCTGAAGAGCCTGATTGTCTTTGCCTGCATCATGGAGGGCCTGTTCTTCTACGTCGGCTTCGTGCAGATCCTGGCGATGGGCCGCCAGAACAAGATGACCGGATCGAGCGAGCAGTACCAGTACATCCTGCGCGACGAGTCGATGCACTGCAACTTCGGTATCGACCTGATCAACACGATCAAGATGGAGAACCCGCACCTGTGGACCCCGGAATTCCGCGAGGAAATCCGTGCGCTGATGAAAAAGGGCGTCGACCTCGAATACGCCTACGCCGAGGACACGATGCCCCGCGGCGTGCTGGGAATGAACGCGACGATGTTCAAGGAGTACCTGCGCTTCATCGCCAACCGCCGCTGCCAGCAGATCGGCGTCGATCCCCTCTTCGACAAGGCCGACAATCCGTTCCCGTGGATGGCCGAGATGATCGACATCAAGAAGGAGAAGAACTTCTTCGAGACGCGGGTCACGGAATACCAGACGGGCGGAGCGTTGAACTGGGATTGAACACTAAAGTTGGGGCCAACTGATACCATGAACTTTGAATCATGGTGTGCGGCCTATCAACCGGTAGTAAATCCGAACGGCCGCGCTTTCGGATTCGACGACACAAATTTCATGTTCGAAACCTTCGGCTCGGATTTGGCCGAAGTCGAACGGGTTCGGTTGGCTGACGAGGCGCTAGTCTGGTCGATTCTCGAATCCGAATCCGGCGATGTCCTCGTCGAGGGATATCGTCTGGTCAATCGAGTTGGGTATTTGATTACCAGCGTCCGACACGTTGGAGGACGAATGGAAGTGCCTCTCGGTAAGCCACCGTCTGATTAGGCAGTCACAGGCATTTTCTCCATGGAGCCCTTGACCAATTCAAATCGGGGCGATTTGTGGACACGCGAAGAGGTCGAGGCGACCGTTGCGGATTACCTCGGGATGCTCACGCTCGAACTCGGCGGGCAAGCATATAGCAAGACCGAACACCGCAAGAACCTCGCGCCCATGCTGGATAGCCGTAGCGATAGCGCGATCGAGCGAAAACACCAAAATATCAGCGCCATCGTCATTGAACTCGGATATCCGGCAATCAGCGGATATAAGCCTCTCGCCAACTACCAACGTCTTCTGTTCGACGTCGTTGCGGATCGCGTGACAATGCAAACGAATCTAGAGACCGTTGCAACGGCGGCAGTCGAGCAGCCTGCAGTTGTGCCGTCGTTCCCCGAATTCTCCGACATAGTCGTCAAGTCTCCCCAACTGGCAGGAACGCCTACGGTACAGCGCCAAGGCCTACCGGATGACGTATCCCCGCTTGAATTGCGCGCAATCAAACGCGACTACCTAGAACGCGAATCACGGAACCGCTCGCTTGGTGCCGCTGGTGAAGCACTTGTTGTTGAACTCGAACATTGGCGCCTGGAGAAGGCAGGCCAATCCCGGCTGGCAACCAAGATTGTGCACGTATCGAAAGAGCTCGGCGACGGACCGGGATTCGACATACTGTCCTTCCATCCCGACGGCAAGGAACGATATATCGAAGTCAAGACCACTACCTTTAGCCGCGATACTCCTTTCTTTGTGACGCAGCGCGAACTCGAAGTGTCTGATCGTGCTTCCGACAAGTACGCGTTGTATCGAGTTTTCGAATTTCGACGCCATCCACGACTCTTCGAACTGCCGGGGAGAATCGCGAACAATTGTAGGCTGCATGCGCAGACGTTTCGCGCATCCTTTTACTGAAACATGCACCTGAAATAGAGGCTGGTCTAGCCGTTGCGTTGATCTGGCCCTCCGTATCCGACGCGTCGAGAAATCCTGGCGTGTGATGCGCCGAATCGACCGACACGCAAATGCGCAAACGCATCATTGTACTGGGCGGCTACGGCAACTTTGGCGGACGCATTTGCCGTACCTTGGCCAGCGAGCCAGATGTTTCTCTTCTCGTTGCCGGCTGGAATCTTGCCGCAGCATCGGATTTCGTGCGCGGGCTCGGCCGCACCGCTGCCGATTGCGAGCCGATTGCGATCGATCACACGGATGACAAGTTTCCGGAACGCCTCCGCGCCTTGGCACCACGACTCGTGGTTCATACCGCTGGCCCGTTCCAGGGACAGAACTACCACGTTGCGCAAGCTGCGATCGACACTGGCGCGCATTACATCGATCTCGCCGATGGTCGAGCCTTTGTAACCGGCATCTCGGTGCTCGACAGCTCGGCGCGCGAAAAAGGCGTGGTGGTTGTGTCTGGCGCGAGCTCCCTGCCAGCGCTTTCCGGCGCCGTCATTGACCATCTGCAACCTGCATTCGCCCGCATGGATTCCATCGCGATCAGTATCGCGCCCGGGCAGGCAATACCGCGAGGACTCGCGACGACGGAGGCGATCCTCTCGTATTGCGGTCGGCCATTCCGGGAGTGGAGCGATGGCCATTGGATTGACGTTCACGGCTGGCAAGGTCTGCGCCGAATAAGGTACCCCGATCTTGGAATTCGCTGGGCGGCCCGATGTGATGTCCCCGATCTGGAACTGCTGCCCGAAGCGTATCCAATGTTGAAGTCCGTTCGCTTCGATGCCGCCTTGGAACTCGGAGCATCGCAGATCGGGATGTGGACGCTGGCCTGGCTCGTGCGTGCGGGCTTAGTCCCAAATCCCAAATGGTTTGCTCGAATCGTGCTCCGCGGCGCCCGTTTTCTTGATCGCTTCGGAGCGGACGTCGGCGGCATGCAGGTCCGAATCGACGGCGTCCTTCAGACCGGGGCCGTCGGCCATCGCGAATGGAATCTCACTGCGCAGAGCGGGCACGGGCCGGAAATCCCGTGCATTCCAGCCGTCGTCATAGCCCGAAAACTCACACGCGGCGAGGCAATCGCTCCCGGCGCGCGGGCGTGCCGTGGCATGATGGCACTCGCCGAATTCAACGATGCTGTACGTGACCTGGACATCAGCTGCCAGACAAGCGAACAAGGCGCCTCATGACGTCGTACGAGATCGTCAAGATCGTTCATATCCTGGCCACGGTCATGCTTTTCGGAACCGGCATGGGCACCGCGTTTTTTCTTCTGATGGCTTTCCGCAGCCGCGATATCGACGCGATACGGGTGACGACACGCCATGTCGTAGTGGCCGATTGGCTGTTTACGGCCCCCGCGGTCGTTGCACAGCCCGTATCCGGCGTGATGCTCATGGCTCTGCTGGGACGCAGCTACGATACCGCCTGGTTCGTAGCGGTTGCATTGCTCTACGTGATCGCCGGCCTGTGCTGGGTACCCGTTGTATTCATTCAGTACCGCCTACGCGATCTGGCGCGCAACACGGCGAGCCACCAGCTTCTTCCGCCGGCATTTCATCGATTGATGCAGGTCTGGATTGCACTTGGGATCCCCGCGTTTGCTGCTGTGTTGGCGATTGTCATACTGATGGTCACGCGTGCCGGCGCAGGGATCCATCTTTGAATACGTAGGGTCGGAGGTGTTCTTCAATAGAAATATGTAGGGTCAGAGTCGACTTTCAATAGGGAAATATCGAGTCTGACCCCACTTTTGCTCT
>CAVSDL010000008.1:0-313130 GCA_963726775.1 uncultured beta proteobacterium | reverse complement strand
TGTCCGGGATTCAGCACGATGAAGGCCTTGACGATCTGTCCGCGCCCCGCGTCCGGTGCGCCGATCACTCCGCATTCCGCGACAGCGGGATGGAGAAGCAGCGTCGCCTCGACCTCCGGACCCGCGATGTTGTAGCCGGCGCTGACGATGAGATCGTCGGTGCGCGCCTGGAACACGAAGTAGCCGGCGTCGTCGACGAGGTACGCGTCACCGGTGCAGTTCCAGCCGTCATGCACGTAAGTCGTCTGCCGGTCGTCGGCGAGATAGCGGCAGCCGGTCGGACCCTTGACCGCGAGCCTCCCCACCTGCCCCGGCGGCAGCGGCCGCCCCGCGTCGTCGATCACGCACGCGCTATACCCCGGAACCGGCGTGCCCGTGGCGCCGGGCTTCGCGTGCGCCTCGTCGTGGGAAATGAAAATGTGCATCAGTTCGGTGGTCCCGATGCCGTCGATCAATTCGATGCCGGTCGCCTCCTTCCACAGGGCGCGCGTCGCCGCCGGAAGCGGCTCGCCTGCCGATACGCACTTCCGCAGCGACGACAGATCGTGGTGCTTCGCGTCGCCCGCCATCGTGCGGTAGGACGTCGGCGCCGTGAACAGGACGCTGACGCGGTGGGTGGCAATCGCCGGCAGCAGCAGCTCAGGCGAGGCCTTTTCGAGCAGCAGCGTCGCCGCGCCCGCCGCCAGCGGAAACAGCAGGAGTCCGCCCAGTCCGAACGTGAAGGCCAGCGGCGGGCTGCCGGTGAAGATGTCGTCCGGCGACGCCCGGAGTGTCGATTTCGGCCAGCAGTCGCAGACGGCCAGCACGTCGCGATGAAAATGCATCGTGCCCTTCGGCCTGCCCGTCGTTCCCGACGTGAACGCGATCAGCGCCGTGTCGTCCGCCGCCGTATCGACGTCGGCAAAACCCGGCGCCTTTTCCGCCATCCGGGCGTCGATGCCGTCCGGTGCGCCGGTGCCGTAGAGCGCGACGGTCGTCAGCATCGGGCATTGCCGGCGTGCCGTGTCGAGTTCACCCGCGAGCCGCGCGTCGCACAGCGCATGCGAGATTTCGGCTTTGGTGACGATGTCGACCAGTTCCTTCGCCCGCAGCAGCGGCATCGTACCGACCGCAATGCCACCGGCCTTCATCACCGCGAACCAGCACGCCGCCATCATCGGGTTGTTCGGGCCGCGCAGCAGCACCCGGTTGCCGGGCACGAGCCCGAGGTCTTCCACGAGCACGCGCGCAATGCGGTCCGCGCGATCGCCCAAGTCCGCGTACGTCCAGGCAATGCCGCCAGGGGCCATGATCGCGATGCGCCGTTCCCAGCCGCGCGTCCGCGCACGGTCGAGCAGCTCGGTCGCGCAATTGAGCCGCGACGGATACTGCAGTTCGGGCAGGTCGAAGACGAAATCCGGCCACTGTTCGCGAGGCGGAAGATGGTCGCGCGCGAACGTATCGACATGCGCAGTGGCGGTCATGGGCATGCTCCTCCGTTCACTCCTTCAGCAACTCCCGCGCGACGATCAGGAGCTGCACCTCCGTCGCGCCCTCGTAGATCCGCAGCGCCCGGATCTCCCGGTACAGGCGTTCGACGACCTGGCCACGCGTGACGCCGAGCCCGCCGAAGATCTGCACGGCAGCGTCGATGACACGTTGCGCAGACTCGGTCGCGGTCAGCTTGGCCATCGCCGCTTCGCCCGTGGCCCGCGCGTCCTTCACGTCGCGCAGCCACGCCGCGCGATACGTGAGCAGCGCGGCCGCGTCGATCGCCGTGGCCATCTCTCCCAGCTTCGCCTGCGTCAGCTGGAGGTCGGCGAGCCTGCCGCCGAACATCTTCCGCTCGCGGGCTCTGGCGACGGACTCGTCCAGTGCGCGACGCGCGTACCCGACCGCCGCTGCCGCCACCGTCGCACGGAAGACGTCGAGCGTGCGCATCGCGAGCTTGAAGCCGTCGCCCTCCCCACCCAATAGCGCGTCGGCCGGCAGGCGACAGCCGGTGAAATCGAGCCGCGCGAGCGGGTGCGGCGCGATCACGTCGATGCGTTCCGCGATCCGCAATCCCGTGGTGCCTGCGGGAGCGATGAACGCGGAGATGCCGCGAGTGCCCGTCGCCTCCGACGTGCGCGCGAAAACGCAATGGAAATCGGCGATCCCGCCGTTCGAGATCCACGTCTTGCAGCCGTCCAGCACCCAGTGCCCGCCGTCGCGTCGCGCGCGCGTAGTCATCGCGCCGACGTCGGACCCGGCATCGGGCTCCGACAGCGCGAACGCGGCAATCGCCTCGCCCGCCGCCACCGCGGGCAGCCAGCGCGCCTTCTGCGCATCGGTGCCGGCCAGCGTGATGGCGCCGCTGCCGAGGCCCTGCATCGCGAAGGCGAAGTCCGCGAGACCATCGTGGTAGGCCAGCGTTTCGCGAGCGAGGCAGAGTGCGCGCGAATCGAGGGTCGGGAGCGCGCCGCCGTGCGCCGCCGGGACGCAGTAACGCAGCCATCCCGCGCGACCCAGCTCGCGCACGAGGCCGCGGCACGCCACGTCGACGTCCTTCGGTTCGCCGTCATGCAATGCGCCCGCCGACCAGCGACCGAGGTCCGCCGCGAGCGCACGATGCGCCGCGTCGAAGAATGGCCAGTCGAGATGGGCGACGTTCATGCGCGGTTCCCGATGCAAGGTCAATTCCCTTCGAATTTCGGTTTCCGCTTGGCGCCGAACGCGTCAAAGGCGCGGCGGAAATCCTGCGTCTGCATGCAGATCGCCTGAGCCTGCGCTTCGGCCTCGATGGCGGCATCGAGATCCATCGCCCATTCCTGATGCAGGAGTTTCTTGGTCATCGCATGAGCGAACGCCGGTCCATCCGCGAGTGCGCGCGCAAAGGCCTGGGCATCGGCGAGGAGCGCGTCGGGTGCCACGATGCGGTTGAAGAAGCCCCATGCCGCGCCCTCCTCCGCGGTCATCGTCCGGCCCGTGTACAGGAGTTCCGCCGCGCGCCCCTGCCCGATCGTCCGCGGCAGCAGCGTGCAGGCGCCCATGTCGCAGCCGGCAAGACCGACGCGCACGAACAGAAATGCCGTTTTTGCGGCCGGCGTGCCGAAGCGGATGTCGGACGCCAGCGCCAGCATCGCGCCTGCACCCGCACAGATGCCGTCGACTGCAGCCACGACCGGCTGCGGACAGTGGCGCATCGCCTTGACGACGTCGCCCGTCAGGCGCGTGAACGCGAGCAGTTCCGACGCCGTCATCTTCGTCAGCGGGCCGATGATTTCGTGCACGTCGCCCCCCGAGCAGAAATTCCTCCCCGCCCCGGTGATGACGACCGCCTTCACGTCGCTCGCGTAAACGAGTCCGCGGAACAGATCGCGCAACTCGGCGTAGGAGTCGAAGGTCAGCGGATTCTTTTTTTCCGGGCGATTGAGTTCGATCGTCGCGACTTGGCCGTCGGCGTCGGTGTGCCAGCGGAAATGGACCGCGCGATAGTCGCGATAGGTCGTCATCTGATGCGCCATGCTCATCGCGTCCCCCTCGCCGCCGGCATGCCGGCCGCAGCCCGCTCGCGGTCGTGCAGCACGGTTTTCAGACTGCCGAGCAGCGCATACAGGCGTTCGCGTTCCGTCGGCCCGAAGCCGCCCAGCATTTCCTCGATCCACCGCGCGTGCGCGGCGGCCATGGCGTCAAACGCACGCTTTCCCGCAACCGTGAGCCGCACGGCGTTGGCGCGCCGATCGCCTGGAACCTGCCGGCGCTCGACGAGACCCTCCGCGACCAGCTGGTCGGTGATGCCGGTGACGTTGCCGCCGGTCACCATCAGTCGCCTCGACAATTCGCCCATCTGCAGGCCGTCCACGTTGCGCTCGAGCTGCGCCATCAGGTCGAAGCGCGGAAGGGTCGTGGCGAATTGCTCGCGCAGCCGCCGGCGGATGCGCCGCTCGATCAGCAGCGTACAGGCGAGCAGCCGCAGCCACAACCGCAAGGTATCGCCATGACCGTCGTGGACCCGCGATTCCGGATCGCGCGCACGCGGCGGCGCGGACATCGATGCCGAACCATCACGCGCCGGGTCGCGTACCGCCATCATCCGTTCGCCCCGAGTCCGGGACCCGCGCTCGCCGCCGCGCGGGCGAGGTTGCGCTCGAACTGGTCCTTGCCGGCGAGATACTGCCGCGGCCACGCCATGTCCCGGTAACCGAGCTGCGCCGCGGCGTGCAGCGTCCAGAAGGGGTCGGCCAGGTGCGGGCGACCGATCGCGCAGAGATCGGCGCGGCCCGCCATCACGATGCTGTTGACGTGGTCGGGTTCGAAGATCGCGCCGACCGCCATCGTCGCGATGTCCACTTCGTTGCGGATGCGATCCGCAAACGGCGTCTGGTACATCCTGCCGTAGACCGGTCGCGCCTCTCTCGTCGTCTGACCCGACGATACGTCGATCAGGTCGGCCCCTGCGGCTTTGAACAGACGCGCGACGGCGACGGCGTCGTCGGGTGTGTTGCCGCCGGGCGCCCAGTCGTGCGCCGAAATGCGCACCGACATCGGCCTGTCCACGGGCCACGCGGCACGCATCGCCTGGAAGACTTCGACCGGATACCGGCAGCGATTCGGGAGCGAGCCGCCATAGTCGTCACCGCGCGTATTCGTCAGCGGGCAGATGAACGCCGAAAGCAGGTAGCCGTGCGCGCAATGCAGCTCGAGCCAGTCGAATCCGCATTCGGTGGCCCATTGCGTCGCGCGGACGAAATCCGCCGTCACTCGCGCCATGTCGTCGCGGGTCATCGCCCGTGGCACCTGGTTGCGTGGGCCGTACCGGATCGCGGAGGGTGCCAGCAGCGGCCAGTTGGGCGCAGCCGCGTCGTCCGGCAACGGCTCGTCGGCCTCCTGCCAGCCGAGCTGCGTCGAACCCTTGGGGCCTGCGTGGCCGAGCTGCATCGCGATCTTCGCCTCGGTGCGCTCGTGGATGTAGTCGACGATGCGCCTCCACGCCGCGCGGTGCGCCGGCGAGTACATTCCGGCGCAGCCCGGACTGATGCGAGCATCGGCCGAAGGCGCGGTCATCTCGGTGAACACGAGCCCCGCGCCGCCGTGCGCGCGGCTCCCCAGATGGACGAGGTAATAGTCGTCGGGCGTGCCGTCGGTGCACGAGTATTGCGCCATCGGCGAAACCACGACGCGATTCGGCACCGTGACGCCGCGCAGCGAGAACGGCGTGAACATCGGCGGCACCGGTTTCGCCGGCAGGCGCGCGCGCTGCGCAAACCAGGTCTCGACGCCGGAGACATAGCCCCGATCGCGCAGCCGCAGGTTTTCGTGCGAGATCCGCTGGCTGCGGGTAAGCAGGCTGTAGGCAAACTGCTCGGCGTCCAGCGCCGTGTAGCGGTCCACGTTTTCGAACCACTCGGTCGAATTGCGCGCGGCATTCTGGATCCGCAGCACCTCGTGCGTGCGTTCCGCCTCGTAGCCCTGCAGCGCTACCCGCAGATCGGGCTCGCCGCAAATGGCCCTGGCCAGCGCGATCGCGTCCTCGAGTGCCAGCTTGGTTCCCGAGCCGATCGAGAAGTGGGCGGTATGCGCGGCGTCGCCCAGCAGCACCATCGGCGACGGGCCTGAGAAATCGAGCCAGGTGCGGTTGGTGATCCGCTGGAAATTGATCCACGCCGAGCCGCGCAGATGGCGCGCGTTGATCAGCAGCTTCTGTCCGCCGAGGTACTTCGCGAACAGGCGCTCGCAGAAGGCGATTCCCTCCTCGCTCGTCATCCGGTCGATGCCGGCGGCCTGCCACGTCGCCTCGGGCGTCTCGACGATGAACGTGGACGTCTCGCCGTCGAACCGGTACGCGTGCGCCTGGAACCAGCCCCACTCCGTTTGCTCGAACGCAAACGTGAATGCTTCGAAGAGCTTGCGCGTCCCCAGCCATAGGTAGCGGCACCTGCGGCGCTCGATCTGCGGCAGGAACACGTGCGCGTGGCGGGTGCGCAGCGCGCTGCCGACGCCATCGCTCGCGACAATCAGGTCCTGCGGCCCGGCGGCGGACTCGTCGACCACCTCGGTTTCGAAGACCAGCTGCACCCCCAGCGATTCGCACCGGCGCTGCAGGATGTTGAGCAGCCGCTTGCGGCCGATGCCGCAGAATCCATGACCGCCGGACGTGATGGTGCGGCCCCTGAAGTGGACGTCGATGTCGTCCCAGTGGCAGAAGGCCCCGAGGATCTCCGCGTGCGTCTCGGCGTCGGCCACCGCGAGGTTATCGAGCGTCTGATCCGAGAAGACCACGCCCCAGCCGAACGTGTCGTAAGGCCGATTGCGTTCGACGACCGTGATCTCGTGGCCCCGATCCGCCTTCTTCATCAGCAGCGCCAGATACAGGCCCGCCGGCCCCCCGCCCATGCATGCAATGCGCATCGCCGATTCCCGATTATTTCCGAACTGAATATATTAGACCTAAAGTACATGGCGTCAAGTCGGGCAGACGGGGACCGCGGCGGCATTTCGGTCCGCGGTGTGGCGCCAACACCGCGGTCGCCCGGCAACGCGACTGAGCGCGACAATGTCAATCATCCCAATGGCTTAGATCGACCGTGCAAGCGGAATTTCACGCATCCCCGGCTAGCATCGATACCGTTCACTTGACGCTTTCGTCGCTCCCGCGAAGGCGGGGGCCCCAGCGGCGTTGGCAGGACCGGAAAGACACTGGATTCCCGCGTTCGCGGGAATGACGGCAAAGGCTCGATGGCGCGGCGGCGGGGCTCGCAGGCGCAAACGGGGGCTGCACGCAAATCGTCGGCCCGAGTGTGAAAGGCATCAACATGGCCATGCAGCGCAGGAGCATCAGGCGACCGCCGCCGGGCCGGGGCGCCGGTTTTTCGCTCATCGAGCTTCTGGCGACCCTGTCGGTTGTCGCCATGCTGCTTCTGGCCGCCGGGCCGTCGTACCGCGCCTGGATCGCCGGTCGACAGCTCGCGAACCATGCCCACTACCTCGCCGCGACGCTGATCCAGACCCGGAGCGAGGCGATCAAGCGCGGATATCGCGTCAACCTTTGCAAATCGCAGGATGGGCGCCGGTGTGCCGACACCGGCGGCTGGGAAACCGGGTGGATCATGTTCGTCGACGAGAATCGCACCGGCGACATCGACGGCGGCGAGGCGGTCCTCCGCCTGGCCGGTCCTGCCGGGGACGGCATCACGGTCACCGGAAACCGACCCGTCGAAGACTATGTTTCCTACACCGGTCTCGGCCGCGCGCGGATGCTTTCGGGCGCCCTGCAAATGGGAACGTTTGTAGTCTGCAAGCCGGGGCTGGATGCGCTGCGGGTGGTGCTCGCCGAATCCGGCCGCGCCCGGATCGAAAAGACCCGCGAGCCCTGCGCCTGACCGGTTGCAGCACGCATCATCGCCGACGCCGCCGCCCGCGGCGCCGTTTCGCCGCCGTAACCGTTTGTTCCGCTGCAAATGCCTCTAATCGGACCGCTTTGCGTGCATCGCAGCAGCAACATAACATCGCGCCATCACGTAAGGGAGAGCCCAGTGCCAAAGCCCGCCACCCGGCCGCTGCGCATGCCGCCGGGACTGCGCATTCGCGGATTCACGATCATCGAGGTCATGATCGTGGTGGCGATCGTCGCCATCCTGGCCTCGATCGCGCTGCCGAGCTACGCCGACTACGTGAAGCGCGGCAAGATCGTCGAGGCCACGGTCGCGCTCTCCGATTTTCGCACGCGGATGGAGCAGTATTTCCTCGACAATCGTCAGTATGTCGGCGGCTGCGCAGCGATCTTGGGGCCCCCGCCGGCGGTCCCGCCGCCGAAGACCTTCACCCTTGCCTGCGCCGAAACCGGAACTGCGGCGAATCCTGGCTATACGGTGACCGCCACGGGCAAAGCGGCCGAAGGGATGGGGGGCTTCGTCTACAGCATTGACCAGGCGAACACCAAGACCAGCACGCCGCGGGACCGGTTGGAGCAACACCAACTGTGGCTGGGTCACGCGCAAAGATGGCACGTGTACCTGACCTTCCGGCGATGAGCATGCGCGCACGGGGCTTCACGCTCATCGAGCTCATGATCGCGATCACGATCTTCGCTTTCCTGATCATGCTCGCGGGTCCGATGTACGCCGATTTCATGGGCAACACCCAGATTCGCAACGCGGCCGAGAATACGCTGACCGGCCTGCGCGTCGCCCAGGCCGAGGCCGTCAAGCGCAATGCCCAGGTCGCGTTCGTGCTGGATCCCACGAGCGGCTGGCAGGTTCTGGGCACCGACGCCGACGGCAACCCCGTCACGATCCAGACGTACTCGTACAGCGAGGGGGCGACCAAGGCGACCGTCACCACCGGCGGCGCCACGCGGGTCACGTTCGACGGACTGGGCCGCATCGTACAGCCCAACCCGGACGGAACCGTTCCGATCCAGCTGGTGAGTGTCACGAACGCCAATGTCGCCTCCGGGTCGCGGCGCGATCTCAACATCGTGGTCGGCCTCAGCAGCAAGGGTTTCGGAATCAAGATGTGCGACCCCAAGTTTGCCCCGACCGATCCGGTGGGCTGTCCCTAGCCTGCCTGTCCCCGGCCCCTTGCCCCCATGATCCCCCGCCACTCCCCCGTTCGCGCCCAGTCCGGCAGCTTCCTGCTCGAAGCGCTGATCGGCATCCTGATCTTTTCGTTCGGCATCCTCGGCATCGTCGGGCTGCAAGCGCAGGCCATCCGCTTCACCAACGATTCGCAGTACCGCGGCGAGGCGATCTACCTCGCGAATACGCTGCTCGCCACCATGTGGGCCGACGATCGTACGACGCTGAAGCCGAAATACGAGGGCGCCGCCGGTACCGGCGGCGCCGGATACACCGCCTGGTACAACACGTTCAAGACGGGCTCCACCGCGCTCCCCGGCGCCGTCGCCAACCCGCCGACCGTCGTCGTCGACTCCACGGCGGCGGGCGCCATGCAGGCGCCTTCGACGACCAGCAGCGCAGTCGAGGTCACGATTTTCTGGCAGATTCCCGGCGACGGCCAGGCACCGCACAGGTACGTCACCAACGGCATCATCGCCAGGAACTGATGAGCCTCGCCATGACCGCCCTCGCGAAATCGATGCGCCGCCCGCAAGGCGGCTTCAGCCTGGTCGAGATCATGGTGGGCGTCGTGATCGGGCTGATCGCGGTGCTCGTGATCTACCAGGCGTTTGCCGCCTCGGAGGGCATCAAGCGCAATACAACCAGCATGGGGGACGCCCAGCAAAACGGGCTGATCTCGTCGTTCGCGCTGGGAATCGAACTCGGCAACGCCGGCAACGGGATCGCCTCCGCGCGCGCCGAGCTCGGGACTTGCCCCGACACCGGGGACATCGTCACGTCGATGCGTCCCGTCCCGATTCTGATCACCGACGGCGGTGCGCCGGGGACGCCGGACCAGTTCGTCGTCAACTACAGCTTCGCGAATACGCTTGTCCTCGCCGCGCCGTTTCAGCCGCTTCCCGGCACCTCGTTCACCACGCCGGCCGATTCGAACTATCCGGTGCAGAGCGCCGTCGGCTTCCACCCGGAGGACATCGTCATCGCCATCTCCAATGACGCGGCACAGATCTGCCTTCCGTCGAAGGTGACGCGCGTTTGCAATACCGCCGGCGCTTGCGCCACCCCCCCGGCCGTTGCGGTTCCCGACGTCAGCGGCGTGGTCTTGGTTCAGCATACCGCGACGGGCTCGACCGCCGGCATGCCGAACACGTCGGTGCTCCTGAATCTCGGCCCGTCCGGTCGCGGCCAGAAGGTGCGTTACGACGTGCAGGGCGCGGTGCTGCGCAGCCAGACGCTGCTCGACGCCAACGGCCTGCCGAGCAACGCGCAACCCGTGAATCCGCTCGCGTCGAACATCGTCAACCTCAAGCTCCAGTACGGCATCGACAACGTCGGCGACGGATCCGTTCACGCCTGGATCAGCGCCACGTGCCCGGGGGCGTGGTGCGATACGAACGTTCTCGCCTTGCCCGCGTCGACGGTCTGCCCGCCGGCACCCGCGGTGTGTCCGGCTCCCGCCCCCGCGCTCGATCAGATCAAGGCGGTTCGTGTGGGCATCATCGTCCGCAGCGAGCAGTTCGACCGGAATGTCGGGGCCGTGCCCTGGTCGCTGTTCGGCGGCACGTACTCGGGCACGTTTGCCGCGTCGACGGCGCCGGCCGGAAACTTTCGTTATCGCACCTACGAGACGGTGATTCCGTTGCGCAACGAGATCTGGAACAGCGGCACATGAATCCGCATTTTCTCCGCACCGGAAGAGCCCGCCGCCCGCTGGCGTCGCGCGAGCGCGGCGTCGTCATCTTCATCGCGCTTATCGTCATGGTGGCGCTGAGCCTCGCGGCAATCGCCCTGATCCGGTCCATCGACACGTCGAACACCGTCGTCGGCAATCTCGGATTCCGGCAGGCCTCGATTTCACCGACGAACCAGGCGATCGAAAAGGCTGCCGCGGCGCTGTTCACCAAGGTGTCCCGGTCCGGCGCGCCACCGACGATCACGGACACGACCGCCGACCTCGCGGCCGAGAACTACTTCGCATCGCGGATCACCAATCCGCCGGAGGATTCGCGCGGTGTCCCGTTTCAGTTGCAAAAAAAGAGCAACTATTCGCTGCCGACCGGAAATGTCATGTTGGACTTCGCCGGTAACGAAATCCGGTACATCATCGAGCGGATGTGCATCAATCCGGGCCCTGCCGACCTTTCCAACTGCGACTTGACGGGCCCGAAGCAGGTGCCCGGCACGACCATCGGCGACCCGTCGCAGCCGCCGCTGCCGCGCTTTCCCTTCTACCGTGTGACCATACGCGTCGACGGACCCCAGAACACCGTTTCGTTTGCACAGGCGATGCTGCGGTGAAAGCCGCCCGAGGAAAACCACCATGACCTACATGTCGAATCCCCCGCTCTACCGTCGCTGGCTGGCGGGAATTCTCTCGGTGCTGATCGGGCTCGGGCCGCTGGCGACACCGGTGTATGCGTGGAACGATCCGCTGCCCACGCTCCTGGGCGACGGACCGCTCAATGTCACGAACTCCGCCCCGCCGAACGTCGTGCTGACCGTCGACGATTCGACGTCGATGCTGTTCGACTTCCTGCCCGACTACGTGATCAACGCGTTCTGCCGCGACGCGACCGGCAAGATGGCTTCGCAGTGCGGGTCCTTCGACTCGAATTTCGATCTGAGCTCGATCAACCACGGGCAATACAAGACGCCCGGCTACATCTTCCAGCAGTACGGCATACCGTACCCAGCGTACGACGCGTCGTTCGACACCAGCGGCCCGGGCGCCGGCTGCAACACCGCCGGGACGATCGCCACGTCCACCTGCTCGGGCGGCATCAGCCCGGGCGCCCTACCGGGGCTCGCGACCTATCCCAATCCCGCAGGTCCGCCTCCGGGCAAATCGCCCAAGGCGGGCAGCGCGTACGAATACTGGACGCTGTGGCCGGCGCCGGTGCACAACAGCGCGCTCAATCACCTGTACTACAACCCGGTACTGACCTACGACCCGGCGGTCTACGCGGACGCCACCAGCTATCCGCAAATGAGCGCGGCCAACACCACCACGTGGACGCGGGTGCCGGCCGACCCGTGGGCGCCGGCAGTTGTGTATGTCGATCTGACCACTGCGATCACCGTGGGGCAATGGTGCAATTCCGACTGGACGCAGGGGACCAACGCGGCAACGGGGACGCTGTTCGCGACCGATCCCGCATTCTGCCGCAGCAACGGACTCGTCGCGGCGGCATCGTCGGGTGCGCCGGCGGCCGACGGCGACTACACGTACCCGTGGGCGTGGCCAGGCGGTACCGCGCTCAAGGACCCGAAGTACTTCTACCAGAACGACAACATCCTCTGGTGCAATACCGTCAGCACACCGCAGACCTGCAACGGCGGCAACCAGACCTGCAACAACTCCGCCCAGACGTGCGGCGGCGGCACGCCGCAGACGTGCACGGGCACGCCACAGACCTGCAACGGCCTCGCGGCGCAGGCATGTAACGGCGCTGGCAGTCAGGTTTGCAACGTCAACCCGCAGGTCTGCACTCTCACGCCGCAGGCCTGCAACATCACGACGCAGGTCTGCAACGTCGTCAACCAGACGTGCCAGGGCGGCGGCACGCAAACCTGCAACAATATCCAGACGCAAACCTGCCAGGGCGGTACGCAGACCTGCCAGGGAGGCGGCACGCAAACCTGCAACGGCGGCGGCGCGCAAACCTGCAATGGCGGCGGCGCGCAAACCTGCAATGGCGGCGGCGCGCAAACCTGCGTGGGCGGCGGCGCGCAAACCTGCGCCAGCATCACCACGCAGGTATGCAGCGGCTACGTCGCCAGCCAGACGTGCTCGAACATCACGTCGGTATGCACGCCGGCGCCGGCGTCGTCCTGCACGACGGACTGGAGCCCGCCGGGCTGCAACATCACCTGCGGGCCGGGCAGCTCGGCGCCCGAGTGCGTGACCTGCGGCTTGGCGACAACCTGCCCGCCACCGACCTGCGTCACCCAAGGCGCCTGCAGCAGCACCGGTGTTACCTGCACGGCGGCCAACGCGGCCACGGCCTGCCCGGCGATCATGGGCGCGTGCAGCAAGGACGGATCGGCTTGCACATCGAGTGCCACATGCCTGGCCACCGGCAGGTGCAGCAGCACGGGTGCCACCTGCACCGCGGCCAATGCGGCCACGGTGTGCACCGTCCAAAGCGGCAAGTGCAGCGGCACGAATTCCGCGTGCACCGCGGCCACCGCCGCCGCGGACTGCCCCGTGCAAAACGGCAAGTGCAGCAGCTCGAATGTCGCGTGCAACGCGACGACCCCCTGCGCCGTGGCAAACGGCGCGTGCAGCATCACGAATGCCGCGTGCACCGCAGCCACCGCGGCCACGGCATGCCCCGTGCAAAACGGCGCCTGCAGCCGCACCGGCGCGAGCTGCACCGGCGGCCACCGCCGCGACCGCCTGCCCCGTGCAAAATGGCGCCTGCAGCATTACCGCCGTCGCCTGCACGGCGGCCACCGCCGCAACGGTCTGTACGCCGCAAGCCGGCACCTGCAGCCGCACCGGCGTGAGTTGCACCGCGGCGACCGCCGCCACCGCTTGCCCGGCGACCGGCCAGTGCAGCCGCACCAGCGCTGCGTGCACGGCTGCCAACGTCGCGACGGCGTGCCCGGTGCAACCCGGCACGTGCAGCCGCACCAACGCCACCTGCACGGTCGCCACGGCGGCGACCGACTGCCCGCCCCAGGGCACTTGCAGCGCCACCAGCGCAGCGTGCACGGTCGCCACGCAGGCCACCGCGTGCCCGGACCAGGGGCGATGCAGCGCTACCAATGCGACGTGCACGACCGCCAACCAGGCCACCACATGCCCGGACCAGGGGCGGTGCAGCATCACCAACGCGACGTGCACGGCCGCCAACCAGGCCACCGCCTGCCCGGTTCAGGGTTTCTGCAGCATTCAGACGACCCGGACCTGCACGGCCAGCAATGCCGCCACCCGCTGCTTGCCGCAGACAGGGACCTGCAGCGCCACGGGAGGCAACTGTACGTTGGCCACCGATTGCCCGCAGTCCGGCCGGTGCAGCAGCACCAACGCCGTCTGCACTGCAGCCAATGCAGCGACGGCTTGCCCCGACCAGAATCTGAAATGCAGCCTCACCGGTGTTTCCTGCACGGCCGCCAATGCGGCATCCAAGTGTCTGCCCCAGGGTACGGTCTGCAGCATCGACAAGTCGGCGTGCGTGGCCAATTCCGATTGCACCGGATTTTGCAGCGTCAACACGACGCAGGTGTGCACGTCGAATTCCGCATGCAAGGGAACGTGCAGCGGGACCGGCGCGTCGTGCACGGGCTCCGGCGCGGGCACGTGTCCCATCGTGGCCGGCCTGCCGGGTTCGTCGGTCTGCAGCGACACGTTGCCCAGCAGCGCGACCACGCTGTTCCAGGACGCGAATGGGGCGGGCACCACCTGCCGCCGCAACAACCAGGCGTACGCGGACGGGACGGTCGCCAGCCGGTTCAACTACCCGAGCGGCATTTACACGACGCCGGTCACCGGCGGCACGGGCGCCAGCGCGTGCACGGCGACGGCGCGTTACGCGAGCATTCCGCGCCATTACTGGAAGACCGAGGTCGAATGGTGCGACAACGCCGTTGGGCTCGTGGGCGACAAATGGGCCGGGTACGGCACACGCACGGTCGGGTCCTGCCAACCGTCCCGCGACGCTACGCATATCAAACCGCGGTTCTACCAGTTCGGCGCCGCGCCGGGGACCGACAACTATCGCGACGCCCGCCTTCCAGCGCGTCGACCTCGACATCGCCAAGCGCGCGACGGCGACGTACACGCACACCTGGACCGACGACACCGGAACGCTGCAGACGATCACCCGCAGCTTCGACGAGGAAATGACCAATTACGCCAACTGGTTCGCGTATTACCGCACGCGGATCCAGGCGGTGAAGACGGTGACGTCGCTGTCGTTCCTCGCCAAGCTCGGCAACACGTACAACGTCGACAACAAGTTCCGCGTCGGCTTCCACACGTTCTACAACAACGTGCACCCGACGTCGTTCGTCAACGTCGCGGCCTTCGACCTCGCGCAAAAGGCGGCCTGGGCTACACAGCTCTTCGGCATCGACATCCCGCTCGGCCAGGAGACCCCGACGCTCGACGCGGTCACGCGGGTCGGCGAGTATTACAAGAACGGCGCCAGCGCCCAGCTCTCCGGCGCCACGGATCCGATCATCCTGTCGTGCCAGAAGAACTGGCACATGCTGTTCACCGACGGATTCACGCACCAGGGCGTGTTGCCGACCGTCACCTACGGCAACGTCGACAAGACCGTCACGCTCCCGGCTGGAATGACCGTTGCGGGGCTGACCGTGGGTGCGGCCTGGCCGCCCCTCTTCATCGAAAACGCGTCGACGGCCACGTCGAACTCGGTGTCCGATTACGCCACCTACTACTGGGCCACCGACTTCCGGACTGCGGGTCCCATGGCCACGGACAACGTGCCGGCCGCCCCGGACATCTATTCGGGTGATCCCGCTTACTGGCAGCATCAGAACTTCGCCGCGCTGTCGCTCGGCACCGAAGGCAAGCTGCCGATCGACAACCAGTCGCTCACCGAGCAGGCCCTGCGCGCGGGAACCGTATCCTGGCCGGTCCCCGTAACCAACTTAGGCGTGCCGTCGGTCAACATGCCGGACCAGTCGGGTGTGGACGACCTCTGGCATGCGGCGATCAACGGCCATGGCCGGTTCGTCAATGCGCAGTCCGCCGATGAGCTCAAGATCGGCATCGGCCAGATCCTCGGCGACATCATGAGCGCGTCCGGTGTGCGCGCCGGCGTCGGATTCCGCAGCGTCAATCTGGGCACCGGCGCCAACTACGGCTACAAGGTCGGCTTCAGCGCGGGCTGGTCGGGGTCGGTGATCAAGCTCCTGATCGATCCGCTGACCGGCGCGGAAATAGCCAACAGCGCGATCTGGAATGGCGCAACGCAGTTGGTGAGCCAGCTCACCATCGTCCCCGGCGTCAAGGACACGCCATGGTTCACCGAGCGCAAGATCGTCACCATGAACGCCACCGGAACGCCGGTGCCCTTCCTGTGGGCGAGCCTCTCGGCCACGCAGCAGGACTCGCTGGCGCCGGGCAAGCCGATCCGCGGCCAGGCGGTCCTCGAGTTCCTGCGCGGCAACCAGACGCTGGAGGGGAACAAGACGGGGCAGCTGCGCATTCGGAAGAACCCGCTGGGCGACATCGTGAACGCGCAGCCGGTGTATGTCGGCGCCCCGGGCGCGCCGTATCTCGACGGCAACGATCCCGGGTATTCGACGTTCGTCAGCAGCAATGCGGGCCGCGTCGGCCGCGTCTATGTCGGCGCCAACGACGGCATGATGCACGCGTTCGACGACGCCACCGGCAACGAATCCTGGGCGTACGTGCCGCAGGCGCTGTACCGTGGCGACAACACGGGGATCGGCGCCCTCGCCTACCAGGACGCGGCGCTGCCGCCGTTCCGCCATCATCCGTACGTCGACTCGACGCCGCGCATCGTCGACGTCGATTTCGGTGGGCAGGACTGGCACACGCTGCTCGTCGGCGGGCTGGGCAAGGGCGGCAAGTCCTACTACGCGATCGACGTGACCAAGCCGGCCGATGTCATCTCCGAAGCCACGGCCGCGGGCAAGGTGCTGTGGGAATTTACCCACGCGGACATGGGCTTCAGCTACGGCAAGCCGCTGATCGCCAAGACGCGGGCGTTCGGCTGGGTGGTCATCGTCGCCGCGGGCTACGACAACGCGACGGGTGACGGAAAGCTGTTCGTCCTCAATCCGCAGACCGGCGCGTTGCTGAAGACGATGTCCACGGGCGCCGGCACCGCGACGAACCCGTCCGGGCTCGCGCACATCGCCGGCTACACGCAGGACTACCGCAACCAGCTGGTCGAACAGATCTACGCCGGCGACCTTCTGGGCAACTTCTGGCGCTTCGACGTTTCCGATCCGACTTCGGGCAATTGGGTCGTCGAGAAACTGGGCACGCTGACCGACGCTTCCGGCACGCGGCAGCCGGTGACGACCCCGCCGCAGATGGAAATCGACATCGGCAACGGCGTCGACCGCTGGGTCTTCATCGGCACCGGCCGGCTGCTGGACGAAACCGACCTCGCGAGCACGCAGATCCAGACGATGTACGCGTTCCGCGACGGCACGGCGACAACACCGGGACCCATCAACGCAAGCACTCCGGTCGCGCGGACCACGACCGGCATGGAACAGGTGCTCGATAACGTCAACGGCCTGACGTTGACGCGGCCCGACAAGGGCTGGTACTTCGATCTGCCGGCTGGGCAACGCGTCATCGTTCCCGTCCAGGCGGCGCTGTCGGTGGTGGCCTTCATCGGCACGTCGCCGCAGACCGACCCGTGCACGACAGGGCAACCCGCGACGGTCTACGCGAAGGGATTTACGCAAGCGAATACGGTGCTGGTCGACCCGATAACCGGGAACCTCACCGGCGGCATCTATTCACCGGAAGGGGCCGTCGGTCTCGAGATGATCATCGTGCAGCCGGGCCCCCTGGATCCGCCGGGCTCGGTTCACCTGCACCTGGCGGTCACGCTGGGCACGACTGGCAATATTCTGAGTCCGGATGTTCGGCTGCCCGACTTCGTGATGCAGCACCGGATGTCCTGGCGGCTGCTGGCCGAATAACCTCGACGCGCCTGCGCGGCCAGGGCGGCCGCCCCGTGCACGCGGGGCGGCCGTTCTGTTTCCGGGGCGCGGCGGCTACACTCGACGCTTGTGAACAACGACTCTGCACACATCGCATCGATGCTCTGGCCGGACCTCGACGATCGGTCGCTGTGGATCGCGCTGGCGGCCTCCGCGCTCGCCCACGCACTGGCGCTGGCGATATTGACCGGAGTGTTCATGGCCCTTCCGGCTTTCACGCCGCGCCAGGTGGCGAAGCCGACCCCGATTCAGGTCGTGCTGGTCCAATCGCCGGCGCCGGCCGTCGCGCCCGAACCCGAAGCCACGCCCGCGGACCTGCGGGCACCCGTGGTAGTGCCGCCGGAAATCCCGCCGAAGCCGACCCCGCGCCCGAGCACGACCATTGCGGCGGTTCGAGGCGGCGAAAACGCCGAACGTTCGGATCCCATTCCGGCCATCGCCGTGGGACAGCTGACGGATCCGCAGGCGGCAGGCGCGGCCTACGCGCTCGATCTGGCGCTGCGGTATCCGGTACCCGCCGCAAGAGCGCCGCAATTGCGCGGCTCGTTAGTGGTCGCATACCCACCCGACGCGCTACGGGCGCGCGAGGGAAAACGCATTGTCGCCCTCTTAACCCTCGACGGGTCCGGCACGGTCATCGAGACGAAGGTGTCACCCGATGACACCGAATTCGGCCCCGCTGTGGTGAACGCGTTGAAGGAAGCGCAGTTCACGCCCGCCAGCATCGACGGAGCGCCCGCGCCCTACTGGGTGTTGCTCGAATTCACGTTCATCACCCACCCGCCTGAAATCGGCTCCGGGACGCCACGCATGTCCGCGAAACGGGGTCAGCCCAGCGTCGGCAGGTGAAAACCGGGGGCCGCGCTGCCGTCGTCCGGCCAGCGCGTCGTGACGGCCTTGCCGCGGGTATAGAAGCGCACGCCGTCCATGCCATGCACGTGCAGATCGCCGAACAGCGAGGCGCGCCAGCCGCCAAACGAATAGAACGCCATCGGCACCGGGATCGGCACATTGATGCCCACCATGCCGATCTCGACGTCCTGCTGGAAACGCCGGGCAGCGTGTCCGGACCGCGTGAAGAGCGCCGCGCCGTTGGCGTAGGCGTTCGCGTTGATCACGCCAATCGCCTGCTCCAGCGAATCCGCGCGCACGATCACCAGCACCGGCCCGAAGATCTCCTCGCGGTAGATCGTCATCGCGGACGTGGCGTGATCGAACAGCGTCGGTCCGACGAAGAATCCCGCATCGTGCCCCGGCACGCGCGGCTTGCGGCCGTCGACCACGAGCGTCGCGCCCTCGGCGACACCGCGATCGATCAGGCCCACGATGCGGTCGCGCGCGGCGCGCGTAATCACCGGCCCCATCTCGGAATCCGGCCGATCGCCGGGGCCGACCGCGACGCGACGCGCGCGGTCGGCGAGCCTGTCGCGAATCGGATCGCCGGCATCGCCGACGGCAACCACGACCGACACCGCCATGCAACGCTCGCCGGCCGAGCCGTAGGCGGCGCCGATCAGCGCGTCGGCGGCAAAATCGAGGTCGGCGTCGGGCATCACCACCGCGTGGTTTTTCGCGCCGCCCAGCGCCTGCACGCGCTTGCCGTGGCGGGTTCCGGTTTCGTAGATGTGCTTCGCGACCGGCGTCGATCCTACGAACGACACCGCCTTGATGCCCGGGTGGACCAGGATCGCGTCGACCGCTTCCTTGTCGCCGTGCACGACGTTGAAAACGCCGTCCGGCAGTCCCGCTTCGGCCAGCAGTTCGGCCATGCGCAGGCTCATCGTGGGGTCGCGCTCCGACGGCTTCAAGATGAACGTGTTCCCGCAGGCGAGCGCGACCGGGAACATCCACATCGGCACCATCGCCGGGAAATTGAACGGCGTGATGCCCGCGCATACCCCGACCGGCTGGCGCAGCGAAAAGCTGTCGACGCCGCTGCCGACGTTGTCGCTGAACTCGCCCTTTAAGAGATGCGGAATGCCGGTGGCGAACTCGACGACCTCGATGCCGCGCGTGATCGACCCCTCGGCGTCGATCAGCGTCTTGCCGTGCTCCTCCGATACCAGCCGGGCCAGGTCCTTCTTGTGCGTCTCCAGCAGGTCGCGAAAGCGCATCAGCACTCGCGCGCGCCGCAATGCCGGCGCCGACCTCCATTGCGGAAAAGCATCCCCGGCGGCCCGCACCGCCGCATCGATATCCTCGGCGTTGCCGAGCGGGACGTGGCGTACGACTTCGCCGGTCGCCGGGTTCGTCACTTCGCCGTAGCGCTGCGTGCGCGCAGCCACAGCGCCGCCGCCGATCCACAGCGGCAGCCGTTCGAGTGTGCTGAGGTCCATGGTCGTCTCCTTCCGATCCGGCGTCTATCGAGCGCTATCCAATCGGGTGACGCTTACGCAAGAAAAGGATTGTCGTCCCCGCGAACGCGGGGACCCAGCGGCGTTCGACGCAAGCCACTGGATCCCGCGTTCGCGGGAATGACGATACTTCTGCGGCTGTAGTCACTCGATTCGGTAAAGCTCGGCAGTGGCCGAATAGATCTCCAATTCGCGGTGCCCGCCCCGGGCGCGACCGCCATCCGATCTCCGTCACGCCTCACGAAGCCGGGCGAGGTACTCCGGGACGATTATATGCAGCTTTGACCGGGCGCACGAGAATCGCGCCGAAGCGGACGATACTTATTAGGCGTGCAGCGCCTCGATTGCCGATTTCGGGTTGGACGCCACGATCTTCAACAGCGCGCGCGCCGGACCGGTTGGCCGCGTACGATGCTGCTCCCAGTTCTGCAAGGTGCGCACGCTGACGCCAATCAATTTCGCGAACTGAGATTGACTGATTTTCGCGACCTCGCGGATGGAGCGAATGTCGGGCTCGGCGAGCTCCGAAGTGCGTGCGCCACGTACGGCCTTGCCGTTCATGTGGCGCTTCATCTCGCGCACACCTTTGACCAGCTGATCGAAATGCTGCTTATCCATCTTTCACATCCTTCATCAACTCTGCGAGCAACTTGGTCTGCTGCGGGGTCAAGTCATCGCGCTCGCTCTTGACGTAGCCGTAGATCAGGTAAACGCGTCGCTTCGGAATATGCCAGTAGTAGATTACTCTCGCGCCGCCCCGCTTGCCGCGACCTTGCGCCGACCAACGCACCTTTCGCAGGCCTGCTCCACCGCGGATCAGATCGCCGGCGTCCGGCGCTACAAGCAGGAAACTCTGCAACGCGCGCAGGTCTTCGTCGGTCCAGTATTCGCTTCGGAAGTCGACGAAGGGGGTGAGTTCGACAAAAACCACCGCCCCACTATACGCGTTTCGCGTATACGCTGCAAGCGTAGTCTAACGAACAGCTGCCTGCTGGCAAGCGCAAGGTAGTAGCAGCGTCGTAACGACTTCCCATGAATGTCACCTAGAGAACACTGCTGGAAAGCCGCTCCACGTATCGCGCGACGAGATCCACTTCGAGGTTGACCGGCGCGCCCGGCGCCAGCGCCTTCAGCGTCGTGACTTCGAGTGTATGCGGAATGAGATTCACGTGGAAGCGCGGGCCGGCGACGCCGTTGACGGTGAGGCTCACTCCCTGCACGGCGATCGATCCCTTGGTCGCAATGAAGCGCGCCAGCGGCGCCGGCGCCTCGACTTCGAGCCGGAAGCTGCCCGCGCCGGATGCGACCTCCTCCACGCGCTCGAATCCGACGACCGTGCCCACGCCGTCGACGTGGCCCGTCATCAGATGGCCGCCGAGCCGGTCCGACAGGCGCAGCGCCCGCTCCAGATTCACTTCGCGCGCGCCGTCGAGACCGGCGGTGCAGGCGAGCGTCTCCGCCGAGACATCGAAGCCGAGCGTGGCGCCGCTGATGGCAACGACGGTAAGGCAACAACCGTTCACCGCGATGCTGTCGCCGGGCGCGACCTCGGCCACGTCGAGCATTCCGGGCGCGACGACAAGCCGCAACCCGTCGCCCTTCGGCGCCAGAGCCACGATCTTGCCGACGGCTTCGACTATTCCGGTGAACATCGAGTCCCCCTTTCAGGCGATGCGCGCCAGCACCCGGAGGTCGGCGCCGACGCGGGCGACGTCGTGGATCGCGAGCGGCACGCGATCCGCGAGCCGGGCAAGCCCGCCCGGGAACCCGGCAATCCCGCGCGCCGGATCACCGAGGAGACACGGCGCGAGGTAGAGGAGCAGCTCGTCGACGACGCCGGCCGCGAGCAGCGCGCCGTTGAGCGCCGCGCCGGCTTCGACGTGCAGCTCGTTGACTTCGCGGTCGGCGAGCGCGCGCATCATCGCCGGCAGGTCGACGCGACCGTTGCCGTCGGGAAGCGCCAGCACGTCGACGCCGGCGGGCCATGCCGGATTGCGGCCGCCCGCCGTCACGATCAGCGCCTCGCCGCCCGCAAGAATTCGCGCCGTCGCCGGCGTTTCGCCATTGCGGTCGACGACGATGCGGCGCGGCTGTCGCGGCGTGTCGATCCCGCGCACCGTGAGCTGCGGGTCGTCCAGCCGCACGGTGCCGATGCCGGTCATCACGGCGCACGCCCGCGCGCGCCAGCGATGGCCGTCGGCGCGCGCCTCGTCGCCCGTGATCCACTGGCTTTCGCCGTCGGCGAGCGCCGTGCGGCCGTCGAGACTCGCGGCAATTTTCAGGCGTACCCACGGTCGCCCGCGCGTCATCCGCGACAGAAACCCCGCGTTCTGCTCGTTCGCCTCTCTCTCGCACAGCCCGGCATCGACGCGGATGCCCGCCGCGCGCAGCCTTTGCGCGCCGTGCGCCGCCGCCGGGTTGGGATCGGCCGTCGCCAGGACAACGCGGGCGATGCCGGCGGCGATGATCGCCTCGGTGCAAGGCTCCGTGCGTCCGGTGTGGTTGCAGGGCTCGAGCGTCACGTAGAGCGTCGCGCCCCGCGGATCGTTGCCGCGCGATTTCGCGTCGATCAGCGCGTTGACCTCCGCATGCGCCTCGCCGGCGCGCGCGTGCCAACCCTCCCCCACCACCACGCCGTCGGCGACGATCACGCAGCCGACGCGCGGGTTGGGCGTCGTCGTGAACAGTCCGCGCTCGGCAAGCGCGAGCGCCTGCGCCATGTGCGCACGGTCGGCGTCGGAAAACTCGGACATCGGGAAGGAGGGCGTTTCGCGACGCTACCTGCGGGCGCGCTTCCCCGCGGTCCCGACTGCCGTCACCGCGTCGCGACAACACGCCGCGCAGCGGCTTGTTGCGGCGCAGGCCGATGCACGCGCCGCGCGCGCCATGCCTGAGCCAACGTCGGACTCAGCGCTTCTTGAGTTTGCGAACGGCATCACGGAAATCCTCGACGTCCTGGAAGCTCCGGTAGACGGAGGCGAAGCGGATGTAGGCGACCTTGTCGAGCTTGTAGAGCTCCTGCATCACCATTTCGCCGATCTGGCGCGATGGAATCTCGCGCTCGCCGAGCGACAACACCAGGCCGACGATGCGATCGACGGCACGGTCGACGAACTCGGTGGGCACCGGGCGCTTGTGCAGCGCGCGCTGGAAACCATTGCGCAGCCTTCCGACGTCGAAATCGGAGCGCGTTCCGTTGGTCTTCACCACCTGCGGGAGCCGCAATTCGACGGTCTCGTAGGTCGTGAAGCGCTTCTGGCAGGCGGAACAGCGCCGCCGGCGGCGGATCGAGTCGCCGGGCTCGGACACGCGCGAATCGATCACCTGCGTGTCGGAGCTGGCGCAGAAGGGGCACTTCATTGTCAGGTATCAGGTAATAGGTAACAGGTAACAGACATTGGCGGCGCTCCGCTCGGTTAGGTGTTACCTGACCCCTGTTGCCTGACCTCTGTTACCTGTCATCCGTATACCGGGAATTGCTTGTTGAGCGCCGCAACGCTGGCGCGCGCGCGGGCAAGCCCGGCGCGGTTGTGCGGCGCATCGAGCACATCGGCGACCAGGTGGCCCAGTTCTTCGGTCTCGATTTCGGTGAAGCCGCGGGTGGTGATCGCCGGGCTCCCGATGCGTATGCCCGAGGTGACGAACGGCTTTTCCGGGTCGTTGGGAATCGCGTTCTTGTTGACGGTGATGTGCGCCATGGACAGCGCGGCTTCGGCGTCCTTGCCGGTGATCTTCTTGGCGCGGAGATCGACGAGAAACATGTGGCTGTCGGTGCCGCCCGAGACGATGCGGAGGCCGCGCTCCTGCATGACCTTCGCGAGCACCCGGGCATTTTCCAGCACCTGCTCCTGGTAGCGGCGGAAATCCTTCGACAGCGCCTCGCCGAACGCAACCGCCTTCGCCGCGATCACATGCATCAGCGGTCCGCCCTGCAATCCGGGAAACACCGCGCTGTTGATGGCCTTCTCCTGCTCCGCCTTCGCGAGGATCAGGCCGCCCCGCGGCCCGCGCAGCGTCTTGTGGGTAGTGCTGGTCGTGAAGTCGGCGATGCCCACCGGTGACGGATAGACGTCCGCAGCGACAAGGCCCGCGTAATGCGCCATGTCCACCATCAACAGCGCGCCGACCGCGTCGGCGATCTCGCGAAAACGTTCCCAGTCGATCACCCGCGAATACGCGGAGGCGCCGGCAATGATGAGCTTCGGCTTGTGCTCGTGCGCGAGGGCTTCGGCCGCGTCGTAGTCGATGAGCTCGGTCTCCGGATGAAGGCCGTAGGGCACGATGTTGAACCACTTGCCGCTGATGTTGACGGGCGAACCGTGCGTCAGGTGCCCGCCATGGGGCAGACTCATGCCGAGGATCGTGTCGCCGGGTTTCAGCGCCGCGAAGAACACGGCCTGGTTCGCCTGCGCGCCGGAGTGCGGCTGGACATTGGCCACTTCGGCGCCGAACAGCTTTTTTGCCCGGTCGATCGCCAGCTGTTCGGCGACGTCGACGTGCTCGCAGCCGCCGTAATATCGCTTCCCCGGATAGCCCTCGGCGTACTTGTTGGTGAGCTGCGATCCTTGCGCCTCCAGGACGGCGGGGCTGGTGTAATTCTCCGAGGCGATCAGTTCGATGTGGTCTTCCTGGCGGCGATGTTCGGCGGCAAGGGCGGCCCACAGCTCGGGGTCGGCCTGGGCAAGAGTGTGGGCGCGATGGAACACGGGGGTCTCGGGGGCAACGCGAGGAGCGATTCTAGCACCGGAGCGCAGCGCGGGGCTCGCGCGCCGGTCGCCGTTGGCGGCTATAATCCGCCGTCGGTGGCGCCGACCCGCAACGGGCGGACGCGGACCGCGCCCGCATCCTCGGGAGGAAACCACGTGAACGGACTGCTCGTCCTCTCCCGGCTGATCGATCGCCTCAGCAACCGGGTCGGCCACACCGTCTACTGGCTGGTGCTCGTCGCCGTCCTGATCAGCTGCGCCAATGCAGTCATCCGCAAGATTTTCAACGTCAGCTCGAATTCGTTTCTCGAGATCCAATGGTACCTGTTCTCGGCGATCTTCCTGTTCTGCGCGGGCTATACGCTGCTCCAGAACCGGCACGTGCGGATCGACGTCATCTCGGGACGGCTGTCGGCGCGCACGCAGGCCTGGATCGACATCATCGGCACGCTGCTGTTCCTGCTCCCGATGGCATTTATGATCATGTACCTCGCGTGGCCCGTCTTCGTGCAGGCGTATGAACGGCATGAGGTCTCGACGAACGCCGGGGGCCTCATCATCTGGCCGGCGCGCCTGCTCGTGCCGATCGGGTTCCTGCTGCTGGCCGTGCAGGGCATTTCCGAACTGATCAAACGCGTCGCGTTCCTCAAAGGGATGATTCCCGATCCGCGCGAGATGCAACACGAAAAATCGGCCGAGGAACTGTTGGCCGAGGAGATCCTCAAGGCCCGGGGAGAGCAGGCATGACCGCCTTCCTGATCCACAACATTGCGCCGCTGATGTTCGGCGCGCTGGTCGTCGTGATGCTGATCGGCTACCCGGTGGCGTTCGCGCTGGCCGCCGTCGGCATCGGCTTCGGCCTCCTGGGGATCGAACTCGGCCTGCTGCAGGCGACGTTGTTCCAGGCGCTGCCCGAGCGGATCTGGGGCGTGATGTCGAACGACACGCTGCTCGCGATTCCGTTCTTCACGTTCATGGGACTGATCCTCGAGCGCAGCGGCATGGCCGAGGATCTGCTCGAAACGATAGGCCAGCTGTTCGGACCGGTGCGCGGCGGCCTCGCCTACGCGGTGATCTTCGTCGGCGCCTTGCTGGCGGCGACCACCGGGGTCGTCGCTGCGTCGGTGATCTCGATGGGCCTGATCTCGCTGCCCATCATGCTGCGCTATGGCTACGACAGGCGTTTCGCGTCCGGGGTCATCGCGGCATCGGGAACGCTGGCGCAGATCATTCCGCCGTCGCTGGTGCTGATCATCATGGCCGACCAGCTCGGCAAGTCGGTGGGCGACATGTACGCGGGCGCGTTCATTCCCGGCTTTGTGCTCACCGGTCTCTATTCGGCCTATACGATGGGCGTGTGCGCGGTGAAGCCGGGCTGGGCGCCCGCGCTGCCCGCCGAGGCGCGGACGCTGAAGGAGCCCGACGGCTCGGGCGGCACGCGTTCGCTGCTGGTGCTGGTCGTCATCTCCGTGATCACGGCCGTCGCCTTTGCCCGGTGGTATTACCCTCCGGACGCGCCGCTCGACGAGATGATCGTGGTCGCCACCTGCGTCGGGCACGGCAGTGGCGTTCTTCACGGCGCTGATCCAGCGGCTGCTCAAGTTCGGGCTTCTCTCGAAACTCGCGGAGCGCGTGGTGTTCGTGCTGATCCCGGTGCTGGCGCTGATTTTCCTGGTGCTCGGCACGATCTTCCTCGGCGTCGCAACGCCGACCGAAGGCGGCGCCATGGGTGCGACCGGCGCGCTGATCATGGCGTTCGCCCGGCGGCGGCTCTCGCTCAGCCTGCTGAAACAGGCGATGGACACGACGGCGAAGCTCACCGCCTTCGTCGTCTTCATCCTCGTCGGCGCCCGCGTCTTCAGCCTGACCTTCTACGGCGTCAACGGCCACGTCTGGGTCGAGGAACTGCTGCTCAATCTGCCGGGCGGACAGCTGGGCTTCCTGATCGTCGTCAACGTGCTGGTGTTCTTCCTCGCCTTCTTCCTCGATTTCTTCGAGCTGTCGTTCATCGTGATTCCGCTGCTCGGCCCGGTCGCGGAAAAGCTCGGCATCGACCTCATCTGGTTCGGTGTGCTGCTGGGCGTCAACATGCAGACGTCGTTCATGCATCCGCCGTTCGGCTTCGCGCTGTTCTACCTGCGCAGCGTCGCCCCGGCCAAGGAATACACGGACAAGCTCACGGGCAAACTGATGGCGCCGATCACGACGATGCAGATCTACTGGGGGGCGGTGCCTTTCGTGCTGATCCAGGTGCTGATGGTTGCGCTGGTCATCGTGTTCCCGCAGATGGTGATGGTCTACAAGAGCGACGCGTCGACGGTGGACCCGAACAAGATCGAGATCGTGATTCCGCAGGGCGACGCGGCGGCGGCCGGCAGCGACGGACAACCGGCCGCTCCGCCGACCGAGCAGCAGCAGAAGGACAAGGACGACAGCGCGGCACAGTCCTTGCAGGATGCCTTCAAGGCGTCGACCCCCGCGCCCGCCCCTGGTGGAGCCGCGCCGCCCAAGTAGCGCGGCCTGCGACGGCAGAAAAAAGCCCCGCGACGTGCGGGGCTCTTTCTTCCGGCGTACCGCCGCGCCAGGCGCGGCGACCGCAACATCGGGAGCCTACTTCTTGGCGGCCGGCGCGGCCCGAGTTGCCGAGATCATGAAATTGTCGAAGCGGTTCTCGGCCACGCTGAACCACAGGTCCTGCTCGTCGCGGAATTTCTTCCACGGCTCGTAGACCTTCTTGAAGTTGGCGTTCTTCTCCATCGTTTCGTCGAACACCTCGTTCGCCGCCTTGTAGCATGCGGCCATGATCTCGTTCGAGAACGGCCGCAGGCTCACGCCGTTGGCGAGGAGGCGGCGCAGCGCCGGCGGGTTCAGCGCATCGTACTTCGCCAGCATGTCGATGTTGGCTTCGTAGCATGCGGATTCGAGGATCGCCTGATAGTCCTTGGGAAGATCCGCCCACGCCTTGGTGTTGACGAAGAGGTCGAGCTCGGGACCGCCTTCCCACCAGCCGGGGTAGTAGTAGTTCTTCGCCACCTTGTAGAAGCCGAGCTTTTCGTCGTCGTAGGGGCCGACCCATTCCGCCGCGTCGATCGTGCCCTTCTCCAGCGCCGGATAGATGTCGCCGCCGGGAATCTGCTGCGGCACCGCGCCGAGCTTGGCCAGCACGGTGCCGGCGAAGCCGCCGATCCGCATCTTGAGACCCTTCAGGTCCGCCACCGTCTTGATTTCCTTGCGGAACCAGCCGCCCATCTGCGCGCCCGTGTTGCCCGCGCCGAAGCTGACGATGCTGTAGTCCTTGAGGAAGTCGTTGTAGAGCTGCCGGCCACCGCCGTGGTACATCCAGGCATTCTGCTGGCGGGCATTCATCCCGAACGGAATGGCGCAACCAAACGCGAACGTCGCATCCTTGCCGAAGAAATAGTACGGCGCGGTGTGGCAACACTGCACGGTGGCGTTCTGCACCGCGTCGACGACGCCGAACGCCGGCACGATCTCGCCGGCCGCGAACACCTGGATCTGGAACTTGTTGTTGGTGGCGGCCGCGACGCGCTTGGAAATGACTTCCGCGGCGCCATAGATCGTATCCAGGCTCTTCGGAAAGCTCGACGCCAGGCGCCACTTGACCTCGCCGGCGCCCTGCGCCAGCGCCGGCGCCGACCCTGCGGCAAGAATGCCGGCCAGCCCCGTGTGTTTCAGGAAGGAACGACGTTGCATCTGGATCTCCTCTCTAGGATGGGTCGTCGGCGGGGCCGACGCAGGAAACATCGGCGCGGGGTGGCGCGTGCCGCCCGTCGCGACCGGCTCGGCCGCGGATATCCCGCGACCAGCGTATGCGGCAGGGATTCTAACCGAAATCCCGTGCGCGCCCAGGCGTGTTTCCGGGCCGCTGGCGCGTTGCCTGCTCACGCCGTCAGCTTGCGAACCGCGGTAAACAGCGCCCACGCCCAGCCCGATTGCCGTTCGAGCGTCTGCGTAAACCGGATCAGGTAGCGCGCGTTGCCGGTGTCGAGCTCGATCATTCCGCCGGGCACGAACCGGTCGTCGGGACCGATAAGACTGCGCTGCGACCCTTGCCGGTTTTCGGGGTGCGCGGGCAGATAGATCCCGAAAAACGGCCGATCCGCCCCGGCCGCTCCGGCGGCGGTCGGCGTCACCCAGTTTCGCAGCAGTACCCGGACCAGGCGCCGGGCGATGATCTCGACGCCAACCGTCACCGCTTCGACCTGCTGCCGCTGCATGCGGCGTACCACCGCGAGCGACCATGCATCGCCATCCCGGAGCGCCAGAATCTCCCCGAGCTTCGACGGTGCTTCCTTGACCGGCGCCGTGAGCCGGCAACCGGACTCGCTCCGGTCCTCGATGTGCCACGTCGCGCCGCGAATCCGCCGCGCGGCGGATTCCGGGTTCACGTCGGGATTCACGGTCTGCGTGATTTCGTCGTAGCTTCCGGCGACGGCGGCGGTGCGTACCGCGTCCGGCAGCCGGTCGATCTCCGCCACGGCGCGGGTCAACGCCTGCAGGCCGATGACGACGCGAACGTCGCTTTCCACTACGAAGCGTGACGCACGGGGGGCGTGGGCGATCGCATCGGGTCCGAACAGGGAGGCCAGCCGCATCAGCAGCAACCGCTGCTCGCGCGACGGAGGCTCGCCATGCGTCGGAACATCGTCCTCCTGGTCGGGGAGCCATCGCATCCGCTCGACGATGCGCGCGTAGGCCGGACCGGCGTCGAGAAACAGCACGCGTCCGCCGGTGTGCGGACGGTCCTGCCGGCGCAGCCCCTGCGTACCGGTGAGGTCGACGAAGAAGCTCGCAGCCGTGCCCGGTGGCGGCACCAGCGACAGCGACGGGGCCCAGTCGTCGAGCTGTTTCGCCACCCATTCGACCTGATCCGGCGTGAAATTTCCGGAATCGAGGCGCATCAGCAGCAGCGTCTTGAGGTATTCCTGCTCGAGATAGACGCCGGGCCGCGAAAACGTCCCCGCACCGAACACCAGTTGCTCGCGCTGCCAGCCGCGCATGCGCGCGAATTCGTAGAGTTCGTGGAACTCGCGCCACTGCGCGGGGATCCAGTGGCCGTAACGGAAAAGCCGAAACTTGCCGTCGATGCCCTTGAAATAGGCGAGGCGCACGAGCACCCAAGGGAGCGCGGCCCGCCAGCGCTTGTTGTCGGCGTGCGGATACCCGGCCTTCAGCGCGACCTGGTAGGCGGCGCTGAACGCCTTGACCAGGTCGAACACCGAATGCCACAGGCGCGACTCGACACCGGTGCTTTTCTGGTAGTTCGCCGTGTACTGCTGCGTGAGCTGCGCCATGACGGGTTCGAGGCGCGCATCGATCTTGAGCAGCGCCTCGACCTGGCCGGGCCCGATGTCCCGGCGCGCGCCCGGAAACGAGGTGACCAGTTCCAGCGCTTCCTTCTGAATCGACAGCACATCGCTCACCGGCAGCGCCGCGATCCAGCGCGCCGCCGTCTGCGAGTTGCGGAACGGATCGTTGATCGACCGCAGCCAGTTGAGGATGGGCTCGAGCATGGGTGAGCGCAGGGACGTGGCTGCCGTCATCACTGACCCGCGACAGTCATCCGGCCGACGAGAATGGATCCGGTATGTCGCGAGCTCCGACGGTCGACGTCGCAGCCAATGGCGACGATATCGCGATACATATCCTTGAGATTGCCGGCAATAGTGACTTCTTCGACAGGATACGCGATCTCGCCGCCCTCGATCCAGAAGCCCGCCGCCCCCCGCGAGAAGTCGCCGGTGACCGGATTCACGCCCTGCCCCAGTTGCTCGGTGACCAGCAATCCGCGGCCCATGCGCCGCAGCAGCGCGGGCAGGTCGTCATCGCCGTGCGCGACGACGAGGTTGTGGCTGCCGCCGGCGTTTCCCGTCGTCGCCATGCCGAGCTTGCGGGCCGAGTAGCTGCCGAGGAAATAGCCGAGGACAACCCCGTCCCGCACGACATCGCGCGGCGTGGTCGCCACGCCTTCGTTGTCGAACGGCGCGCTGCCGCGGCCGCGCGGCAGGTGGGGCTCCTCGCGGATCGAGACCCGCGGCGCGAACACCCGTTGCCCCAGAGAATCGAGCAGGAACGACGCCTTGCGATAGAGCGATCCGCCCGAGACCGCGCCGACGAAAATGCCGATCAGGTCGGCCGCCTCGGGGGCCTCGAACAGCACCGGGCACTCGAGCGTGGCAAGCCTGCGTGCGCCCAGCCGACGCGCGGTGCGCTCGCCGGCGATGCGGCCAACCCGGGCGGCATCCTCGAGGTCACCCGCCGCGCGTGCCGCCGTAAACCAATAGTCGCGCTGCATTGCCCCGCTGTCGTCCTCCGGGGCGCCGATCACCGAGCAGTCGATGTGGTGGCGCGACGTCCGGTAGCCGCCGCGGAATCCCAGCGTGTTCGCGTAGACGAATTCGGACTCGTTGCGCGCAACGGTCGAGCCTTCGGTATTGGTGAGTCGCCGATCGACGGCGAGCGCCGCGGCTTCGGCCTCGCGACCCATCGCGATTGCCGCCTCCACCGTGAGGTCCCACGGGTGGTACAGATCGAGGTCCGGAAAGACGCGCGCGAGCCGGTCCGGATCGGCCAGGCCCGCCGCTGGGTCCTCTGCGGTGTATCGCGCGATCGAGAGCGCCTTCGCCACCGTCGCGCGCACGGCCTCCGGGGCGAAGTCGCCGGTGCTCGCGTGGCCGCGGCTCTGGCCGATGAGGACCGTAACGCCAATGCCCTTGTCACGGTTGTAGGCAATCGTTTCGACCTCGCCCTTCCGAACGGTGACGCTCTGCCCGACCGCCTGCGACACCTCGGTCTCGGCGGCCGTTGCGCCGCCCGCCCTCGCCGCGGCCAGCACCGCTTCGGCAACCCGCTCGATTTCGGCCGTCGGCAGCGGAAAGCGGCCCGCACCCTGGCTGCCGGGCAGGATCGCGGATGCGGGCGCGGGGCGCGCCGGATGGGCGGATTGGATTGAGGCGGTCATCGGCGGATTCTCTGAACGCGACGAAACTCCGGATCGGGCGAAACCGGACCGGACCGCGCCGGACCGCGAACGCGCAGAGCCGCGGACAAAAACGTCGGCTATCATAGCAAAGCGTGGCCGCCGTTCGCCGGCCCCCGGACCCCTCCCGTCGCAATTCTTGCCAGAACGATGCCCCGGAACGAAGACCCGAACCGCCGTGCGCCGCGCGTCGCTTCGGACGCAACCCCGGACGCCGTGCCCGGCGGCGCGTCCGGCGAGCCGCTTGCGTCCAAGACCCGGCGCAAGGCCGAAATGCACGCACTGCAGGATCTGGGCGAGGCCATGGTCGCGCTCGACTCGAGGCGGATGGACGAACTGGCGGCTGCGGTCGAATTGCCGGAGCGCCTGCAGGACGCCGTCCGCGAGGCCCGCTCCATCACCGCGTGGGGCGGGCGAAAGCGGCAGCTGCAGTTCATCGGCAAGCTGATGCGCGACGTCGACGCCGCACCGATTCGCCGGCAGCTCGATGCATGGGCGCAAGGGCGCGTCGTGGATACCGCGCGGCAGCACGCACTCGAACGCTGGCGCGACCGGCTTCTGGCCGAGCCCGACGCGCTTGACGCCCTGGCCGTCGAATTTCCGCAGCTCGACCGCTCGCGATTGCGCGCCCTGGTCGCCCGGGCTCGCGAAGAGCGCCTGCACGGCGGACCGCCGCACGCGTACCGCGAAGTGTTTCGCTGCGCTGAAGGATCCTCGCGGATCGCGCCCGATGAACGTACGCGACACGCTCCTCATTGGCCTGGTCTCGATTTCCGATCGTGCCTCCGCCGGAATCTATGACGACAAGGGCGTGCCCGGGCTGACCGAATGGTTCGCGGCTGCGTTGAAATCGCCATGGCGGATGGAGACGCGCCTGATTCCGGACGAGCAGCCGAGAATCGAGCGCACGCTGATCGAACTCGCCGACATTGCCGGCTGCCATCTGGTGCTGACGACCGGCGGCACCGGGCCGGCGCCGCGCGACGTGACGCC
The DNA here is from genome assembly GCA_963726775.1 of uncultured beta proteobacterium. GTDB lineage: Bacteria > Pseudomonadota > Gammaproteobacteria > Burkholderiales > Casimicrobiaceae > CAIWHR01. The sequence goes on along the minus strand of CAVSDL010000008.1, from coordinate 280,855 downwards.
GGAAGCGACGCTGGCCGTGGCGCACAAGGTCCTGCCGGGCTTCGGTGAGGAAATGCGGCGGGTGAGTCTCGGATTCGTCCCGACCGCGATCCTGTCGCGGCAGGTCGGCGTCATCCGCGGGCAAACGCTGATCCTCAACCTGCCGGGCCAGCCGAAGGCGATCAAGGAAACACTGGATGGCGTATTCCCTGCCGTGCCCTATTGCATCGATCTCATCGGCGGGCCCTACGTCGAGACGAACGATGCTGTCGTCAAGGCCTTTCGGCCCAAATCGGCCGTGCGAGGCAAATGACGACGGGCGCGGTGAATGCGCGCCACGCCACCGGCGTCGCCTGTATCGTCGTTTCCGCCGCGGCATTCGGCGCGATGGCGATCCTCGCGCGGATTGCCTACGCTTCCGGCATCGATACGGTGACGCTGCTTGCCCTGCGGTTCGCGATCGCGTCGCTGGTCATGTTGGCCATCGCGGGCCGGCGCCGCATCACGATGCCCTCGGGCGCCACGCTCGCTTTGCTGATGCTTCTCGGCGCCGTCGGTTACGGCGGCCAGGCGTTTACATTCTTCACGGCGCTGACGCTCGCCCCCGCCGGGCTCGTCGCGCTGCTGCTCTATTTGCACCCTGCTCTCGTCGCCCTGCTCGCGGCCGGAGTCCTCCACGAGCGCATTACCGTTGCCAAGCTCGCCGCGCTGGCGCTGGCACTTCTGGGCATGACGCTGACGATCGCCCCGGCGCTCGATGCCGGCACGAGCGCGACGGTAACCGGCATTGCCTTTGCGCTGGCCGCCGCGACGTTCTATTCCCTCTACATCGTCGCCGGGGCATGGCTCGGGCGACGCGCGGCGCCGTTTGCCATGAGCACCGTGGTAATCGTCAGTGCGGCGGTTGTATTCGGCGTCGCAGCGATGATCAACGGGCCGCGCGGGCCGCAAAGCGGCACGGGCTGGCTTGCGGTGATCGCCATCGCCATGATTTCGACGGTTGCGGCGATCACGCTCTATTTCGCCGGACTCGAAAGAATCGGGCCGACGCGCGCCTCGACGCTGTCCACGCTCGAGCCCCTGGTGACGGTGACGCTCGCAGCGATGGTGCTCGGCGAGACGATCATGCCGGTGCAGGTGGCGGGCGGCGCACTGATCCTCGCCGCCGTGGTGGTCCTCGCGCGCGCGCGCCGGGCGTAGTCCGGAATTGCCAGGAAGCGTGCGGCGCGCCCAACGCGCGTCCCCGCATCGGGCAAAAAAAGGGCGCGGTGACCCGCGCCCACGAACATCGGCAATGCCGCGTTCGATCATTACTTGATGTTGAGAATCGTCATCGCCTTCGCGAGCGTATCGATCGAATCCTGATGCTTCCCGGCCTTGTGCAGCACCTCGCCTTCGGCACGGTACTTCTTCACTTCGTCCGACTGCGCTGCCGTAAGTTTCGGATTCGCGGCCATCGCGTCGTCGATCTTTTTCATGTCCGCGGGGCAGTGGAATGCGAAAGCGGTTCCGGCGACGAACATCGTTGCCACGAAAAGTGCAATGTTGCGAATTTGCATGCGACCTCCTGGGATGGGATGCCTCTGCCGGCAGCGGCCGGCGACCGTAGGCGTTTCAGGTTCGGGAGCGCCGGAATCCCCCCGTGCGCACCCCACCGCCGCGTAGGATACCCCTCCACGCGGAAAGTTCAACCTCTCTCCACGAGCGGCCGGCGCGATGGCTGCGCCGCCGTCCGCTTCCGGCGCGGAACCGAGTTAGGCACAGCCCGGCGGGAGGGCCGAGAGCGCGGAGGCGACGCGTGGTTGCACCCTGGAAGCGGAATTACTCGTCGAGCAGGAGCTCGGTGCGCGCCGCCGGGTCCTGTTTGTAGAACCACATGAACTGCTTGTAGACCTGCGGGTATTCGTGGCGCAACAGCGCGGGTTCCACGAAAAACACTTCCGAGAGTACCGCGAAGAACTCCGCCGGCGATTCGGCGGCATAGGGGTCGATCGCGGTGTTCTCGCTGCGATCGATCCGCGCCCGAAAGTCTTCGTAGGCAGCGGTGAGCGCCTTCTTCCAGACATGCGGCGGCATCGTTGCCGGCAGCGGGGGGCAGCCGTTGGCCTCGCCGTTGCGCATGTCGAGCTTGTGGGCGAATTCGTGGATCACGAGATTCATGCCGGCCGCATCCCAGTCCGCGCTCGCTTCGACGTCCGGCCAGGACAGCACGACCGGTCCGCCGGGCATCGTTTCGCCCGCGCGCGGCCCGTCGTTCGTGTGCACGACGCCCGCTTCGTCCTCCCACGTCCAGCCCGGAACGAATTCGTCCGGGTAGACGATCACGTTTTCCCATCCGTCGTAGTACGCCATGTCGAGGTTCAACACCGGCACACAAGCCTGGATCGCGATGATCACGCGCTGCAGCGGCGTGACCTCGTGCTTCCGCGCGCCGACAATCCCCTTCGCATTGAGAAACAGCACGACCTTCGCGCGGAGCCGTTCGAGCTCCGCGTCCGTGTAGATCGCCATGAACGGCAGTTCCTCGAGCGCCTCGCGCCACAGCGTGTCCGGTATCGCGGCGCCCTTGAGCACGCGCCGCTGCCGCCAGTTGCGGATGGCTTCGAACACGCGCTAGTCCTGTTCATCCTCTGCATCGTCCGCTGCGTCGTCCGCCGGCTCGGCGGCGGAGCCGGGTCCGAGCAGGCGAATCGCCTCCGGTTCGGAGAGCGACTCGACGTCGCGCAGCGTTCGGGCCATCGCGCGGGAGCGGATTCCGGCCTGGTCGATTGTCGAACTCGCCTCGTCGAGCTTTTTCTTGGTTCGCGCGAGAACGTCACCGAACTTGGCGAACTCGGTCTTGACCGCGGCGAGCGTTTTCCACACCTCGGCGGAGCGCTGCTCGATCGCCAGCGTCCTGAACCCCATCTGCAGGCTGTTCAGCAGCGCAAGAAAATTGGTCGGACCCGACAGAACCACGCGGTACGATCGCTGCAGTTCCTCGCCGAAACCGGGGCGCGCCATCATCTCCGCGTACAGGCCTTCGGTCGGAACGAAAAGAATCGCAAACTCGGTCGTGTGCGGCGAACTCACGTAGAGCTCGTGGATCGTCCTTGCCTGAAGGCGGAGGAAGTCGGCGAGCGCCTTTCGCGACGCATCGGCGGCGGCGACATCGGCTCGCTCCAGCGCGTCCTGCAGCCGCTGCCAGTCGTCGAGGGGAAACTTCGCGTCGACCGGCAACCAGCACGGCGGACCATCGTCCTTGCGACCCGGCATCCGGATGGCGAACTCGACCCGCTTGCCGGAACCGGGAACGGTCTCGACATTGGATTCGTACTGCTGCGGCGTCAGGACCTCGGCCAGCAACGCGCCCAATTGCACCTCGCCCCAGGTGCCGCGTGTCTTGACGTTCGTCAGAACGCGCTTCAGGTCGCCGACGCCGACCGCGAGCGTCTGCATCTCTCCCAGCCCCTTGTGCACCTGTTCGAGCCGGTCCGACACCTGTTTGAACGACGCGCCCAGCCGCGCATCGAGCGTGGTCTGCAGCTTCTCGTCCACGGTCGCGCGCATCTGATCGAGCTTGTGCGTGTTGTCGGCGCGCAGCGCGTCCAGCTTCTGCTCGACCGTGACGCGCACCGCTTCGAGACGTTGCTCGTTGGTCCTGGTAAGCTCGGCGAGCCGCTCGGCGAAGTGTTTCATCTGCTCGTTTTGCGTGCCCGCCATTCCCGTGAGTTGCAGATGCATCGTCTGCGCGTGCTGCGCAAGCGTCGCGCCGAGTTCGGTACGCGCCGTCTGCGCCACGGCCGCCTGCTCGGTGCGCGCATTGGCCAATTCCTGGCGCAGGTCGCGCTCGAAAGCGGCGCTTTGCGCGACGAGCACCTCGAGCCGGCTTCGCAGGTCGGCGGCTTCGCGGACCGCCGCGTCGCGCGCCGCGACGAGCGTTGACAACCGCCCGAGCGCCACTGCCAGCAGCACGGCGACTACGGCGAGAATGGTCAGAACAGCGAGCGAAAGCAGGGGGTCCGGCATGGCGCGCCGAGTGTACTACGGACCGGTCACCCGCCCGGCATGACCGCCGCGAATGTGGCGAGCCAAATGTGCCGGGTTCGTCGACGTCGTCAGCAGCTCAAGCCGCTTCGCGACTCGCCTTCTTGCGCTCGTGTTCCTTGAGGAAGCGCTTGCGGATCCGGATCGAGGCCGGCGTCACCTCGACCAGTTCGTCGTCGGCGATGAATTCGACCGCATATTCGAGCGTGAGCTGGATCGGCGGCACCAGATCGATCGCGTCGTCCTTGCCGGACGAGCGCACGTTGGTGAGCTGCTTGCCCTTGATCGGATTCACGACGAGATCGTTATCGCGGCTGTGGATGCCGATGATCATGCCCTCGTACAGCTTGTCCCCCGGGGACACGAACATCCGCCCGCGCTCCTGCAGTTTCCACAGCGCATAGGCGACCGCTTCGCCGTCTTCGGCGGAAATGAGCACGCCGTTGCGGCGGTCCGGAATGTCGCCCTTCAGCGTCGCATAGCTGTCGAACACGTGGCTCATGAGGCCCGTGCCGCGCGTGAGGTTCATGAATTCGCCCTGGAAGCCGATCAGGCCGCGCGCGGGAATCCGGTATTCGAGCCGGACGCGGCCGCGGCTGTCCGATTCCATGTTGGTAAGGTCGCCACGACGCGGGCCCAGCGCTTCCATCACCGCGCCCTGGTGCTGCTCCTCGACGTCGACCGACAGGGCCTCGAACGGTTCGCACGTGGCGCCATCGATCTCGCGCAGCACCACGCGCGGCCGCGATGCGGCGAGTTCATAGCCCTCGCGCCGCATGTTCTCGATCAGGATCGTCAAATGGAGCTCGCCGCGCCCGGACACGAGGAACGAATCGGTGTCGCCGGTTTCCTCCACGCGCAGCGCCACATTGGTCAGGACCTCCTTGGCCAAACGATCGCGGAGATTGCGCGACGTCACGTACTTGCCTTCGCGCCCGGCAAGCGGCGACGTGTTGACCTGGAAGTACATGGACAGCGTCGGCAGGTCGACCGATATCGGCGGCAGCGCCTCGGGCGATTCGACCGCCGCCAGCGTCGTGCCGATCGCCAATTCATCGACACCGGTGACGAGTACGATGTCGCCCGCCTGCGCGGACTCGACGGGCACGCGCTCCATCCCGGCGAACGCGAAAACCTGCCCGATTTTCGCCTTCGGCGGCGCGACGCCGGCACCGGGAGGGCCGTTCAGGATCGCAACCTCCTGTCCGGGCAAAAGCCGGCCGCGACGGATGCGGCCGATGCCAAGGCGGCCGACATAGCTCGAGTAGTCGAGTGCGCTCACCTGGAATTGCAGCGGTTCGTCGGGATCGCCGACGGGCGCCGGCACGAACGAGAGGATCGTCTCGAACAATGGCCGCATCGAAGCATCCGCAGGCGCGCCGTCGGCCTCCCCGAACCCGCCCGGTGGCGCGCCGACGACGTTGTCGGCCTCCGCTCGATCGCGCGGCGACGCGCCCTTCGGGCCCGGGCTTCGCCCGCCGCGCTCACTCGCCGCCTTGGCGACCTCGACATCCATGGTCGCCCATCCATTGAGCGCCGACGCGTAGACGACGGGAAAGTCGAGCTGCTGTTCGGTTGCACCAAGTTTGTCGAAGAGCTCGAACGTCTGGTTGACGACCCACTCGGGCCGCGCGCCGGGCCGATCCACCTTGTTGACGACGACGATGGGCGCGAGGCCGAGTTTCAGCGCCTTCAGCGTGACGAAGCGCGTCTGCGGCATCGGCCCTTCGACGGCATCGACCAGCAGCAGCACGCCATCGACCATGCCCAGTACGCGCTCGACCTCGCCGCCAAAATCGGCATGTCCCGGCGTGTCGACGATATTGATCTGCGTATCGTGGTAGCGGATCGAGCAGTTCTTGGCGAGGATCGTGATACCGCGTTCACGCTCCAGATCGTTGCTGTCCATCATTCGTTCCGCGACGTGCTGGTGCTTGGCGAAAGTGCCCGCCTGGACCAGCAGCTTGTCGACGAGCGTCGTCTTGCCATGATCGACGTGGGCGATGATCGCGATGTTGCGCAGGGCACGCGTTTGGGCGGAAATCGGGGTGGACATGAGATTGGGCCGGTTGTCGTGCGCCGCGGCTCCCGTTCGACCGGGAATGCCGTGGAAAACTCGTAATTATAGCCCGAAATCCGGTTTCGACGCCCGAAATGATTCGCAAAATCCGAAACTTATCCTATACTGTCGTTTCGGGCGGCCGTTCCGGTCACCGCCCAACACAAAGCGCGAGACGCGTGCGACCCCGGGGTCGCGAATGGCGCCTCGCGGTCCATGTCAACGAACGCTGCCTGGACCGGAAATCCCGTCGAGGGATGGGCCGCGACCAGGAGCAAGAATGAGCGCAACGAGCTTTGCCGAGCTCGGACTGCGACCCGAGTTGTTGCGGGCCGTGGAAGAAGCCGGCTACACCACGCCTACACCCATCCAGGTGCAGGCGATCCCCGTCATTCTCGCCGGCAAGGACGTCATGGGCGGCGCCCAGACCGGCACCGGCAAGACCGCCGGCTTCGCGCTGCCGATCCTGCAGAAGCTGGCCCCGATGGCGAATTCGAGCCCCTCGCCGGCGCGGCATCCGGTACGGGCCCTGATCCTGACGCCAACGCGCGAGCTCGCGGTGCAGGTCGAGGAATCGTTCCGCACCTACGGCAAGCATACCAACCTGCGCTCGACGGTCGTCTTCGGCGGCGTCGACATCAAGCAGCAGCTTGCCATCGTCCGCGGCGGCATCGAGATTCTCGTCGCTACCCCGGGCCGCCTGCTCGATCACATCGAGCACAAGAGCGTCTATCTCGGCCAGGTCGAGATCTTCGTTCTCGATGAAGCCGACCGGATGCTGGACATGGGCTTCATTCCGGACATCAAGCGGATCATGGCGCTGCTGCCCGTCACCGCCAAGCGCCAGAATCTGCTGTTCTCGGCGACGTTCTCCGGCGAAATCAAGAAGCTCGCCGACCAGCTCTTGAACGCGCCGCAGTTGATCGAGGTCGCCAAGCGCAACACGGCGGCGGAAACCGTCTCGCAATTCGCCTACAAGGTGCCCGCGGAAGCGAAGCGGGCGCTGCTCGAGCATCTGGTCCGCTCGCGCAATCTGAACCAGGTGCTGTGCTTCATGCGCACCAAGCACGGCGCCTCGCGGCTCGCGCGCCAGCTCGAAAAGGACGGCCTGGTCACCGATGCGATCCACGGCGACAAGACGCAGCAGGCGCGCATGGAGGCTCTCGCCGCGTTCAAGGAGGGCAAGCTGCAGGTGCTGGTGGCGACGGACGTCGCCGCGCGGGGCCTCGACATCGACGACTTGCCGCTCGTCGTCAATTACGAGTTGCCGCACGTGCCCGGAGACTACATCCACCGCATCGGCCGCACGGGTCGCGCGGGTCTCTCGGGCGAGGCGATCTCGTTGGTCGCGCCCGACGAGGAACGTTACCTCGCCGACATCGAGCGGCTGCTGAAGAAGAAGGTGGAAGTCGTGACCGCGGACGGTTTCGACCCGACGACGGCTAGAGCGGAGCCCGCCGAGCACAAACCGCGTGCCCGTCGTGGCGAGCGTAGCGATCATCCCGCGCGCGCGCCGCGCGAACCGCACCGCACCCGCGTTGCACCCGCGGCACCGACCCCGGTCAAGGGTTCCACAGAAGGCGCGCGTTCGAACGGACCGAATTACGGAGATCAACGCCGCGAGGAGCGCGAGCGCGCCTATGCGCTCAATCCGGACCAGCCCCCCATGGCGCCGGCTGGCGTGCATGCCGTGGATTCCGCGATTACGCCCTCGCCGACGCATTCGTCGCGGAAGGCTTTCGGCCACGGCAAACCCGTGCCGGCGCTGCTGATGAAGCGTCGGGTGACGGAACCCGAAAAGGTCTGACCGCGCGCCCCGGGGGGCCCGAGTTGTCCGGTCGCGCCGGATTCGCGCGGCGCGGGCCCCGCGACAATCGTTCCGCCGCAGCGCCCGCGGCAGCGCGGCCTTCCCGTCCGTCCACGTGAACGAATCGACCGACTCCGCCCTCGCCGTCGAAGGTCTCTCGGTCGAATTCGCGACCACCGAGCGGATCGTCGCCGCGGTCCGCGACATCTCTTTCGACGTCGGCCGCGGCGAGACCGTCGCTATCGTCGGCGAATCCGGCTCCGGCAAATCGGTCACGGCGCTGTCGGTGATGCGCCTCGTCGAGCACGGCGGCGGACGGATTGCCGCCGGGCGCCTCGATTTCGCGCGTCGCGACGGCACGCGGATCGATCTCGCTGCGGCCGACAGCGCGACCCTGCGCGACATACGCGGCGCGGAGATCGCGATGATCTTCCAGGAACCGATGACGTCGCTGAATCCGGTGTTCACGGTCGGCGACCAGATCGGCGAGTCGATCCGCCTGCACCAGCGCAAGGGCCGCGCGACCGCGAACGCCGAGGCGCTGCGCATGCTCGATCTCGTCCGCATACCCGACGCCGCGCAGGTGCTCTCGCGCCATCCGCACCAGCTCTCCGGCGGCATGCGCCAGCGCGTGATGATCGCGATGGCGCTGTCCTGCCGCCCGAGCCTGCTGATCGCCGACGAGCCCACCACCGCGCTCGACGTGACGGTGCAGGCGCAGATACTCACCCTGATCCGCCTGCTGCAGGAAGAGATGCGCATGGCGGTCATATTCATCACCCACGACATGGGCGTCGTCGCCGAGGTCGCCGACCGTGTCGTGGTCATGCGCGACGGAAGCAAGGTCGAGGAAGGGCCGGCCGAGCGGATCTTCCATGAGCCGCGCGAGGTCTACACGCGCGCGCTGCTCTCCGCGGTTCCGCGTCTGGGCTCGATGCGCGGCACCGACTGGCCGGAACCGTACCGCCTGCTGCCGGCGCGCGAAGGCCCGGAAGGCGGCTCCGCCGCGCCGGCGGCCCGGCGTTCCGCCGCCGCGCGGCCGGGCGCGCCGCTGTTGCGCGTCCGCGGCCTCACCACGCGCTTCGACGTCAAATCGGGCTTCTTCGGGCGCGTCACGCGCCGCGTGCACGCGGTCGAGCAGGTGAGCTTCGACCTCGCGGCCGGCGAGACGCTCGCGCTCGTCGGCGAATCCGGATGCGGCAAGTCGACGACGGGACGCTCGCTGCTGCGCCTCGTCGACGTCGCCGACGGCAGCATCGAGTTCGAAGGCCGCGACATCGCGCGGCTGCCGCCTTCCTCGATGCGGCCCTTCCGGCGCGACATCCAGATGATCTTCCAGGATCCGTTCGCATCGCTCGATCCGAGGCTCACCGTCGGCTTCTCGGTCGCGGAGCCACTCTACGTGCATGGCGTCGCGCACGGCCGCGAGGCCGAGGAGCGCGTCCGCTGGCTGCTCGAGCACGTCGGGTTGTCGCCCGACCACGCGCAGCGCTATCCGCACGAGTTCTCGGGCGGCCAGCGGCAGCGGATCGCGATCGCACGCGCGCTGGCGCTGAATCCGCGGATCATCGTCGCCGACGAGGCCGTCTCGGCGCTCGACGTCTCGATCCAGGCGCAGATCGTCAATCTGCTGATCGAGCTGCAGCAGGAGTTCGGGCTCTCCTACCTGTTCATCTCGCACGACATGGCGGTGGTCGAGCGCGTCAGCCATCGCGTTGCGGTGATGTTTCTGGGGCAGATCGTCGAGATCGGCCCGCGCCGCGCGGTGTTCGAGAATCCGCAGCACCCGTACACGCGCCGCCTGATGGCCGCCGTGCCAGTGGCCGATCCCGCGCAGCGGCGCCGGCAAACCGAGTTATCATCCGACGAGGTTCCCAGCCCGATCCGCGCCGTCGGCGACGAGCCGGCCGTGCTGCCGCTGCGCGAGGTGGCGCCCGGCCATTTCGTCGCGACGCACCCGATCGCCGGCGCGTTTTGAATCCGGACTGCGCGACACCCGACCCCGTCTTGCCCGACAAGGAGATTCCCCATGAACACTCTGCATCGCCCGGCTGCCGTTCTTGCATTCGCGCTGGCGGCACTCGCGACGGGCCCGGCACTGGCCGCCAAGGACGTCGTGTTCGCCGTCGCGTCGACGTTCACGACGACAGATCCGTACGACGCCAACGACACGCTGTCGCAGGCGATGGCCAAGTCGTTCTACGAGGGCCTGTTCGGCTTCGACAAGGACATGAAGCTGATTCCGGTGCTGGCGGAGAGCTACGCGGTCAGCCCGGACGGGCTCGTCTACACGATCAAGCTCAGGAAGGGGATCAAGTTCCACGACGGCACCGATTTCAAGGCCGACGCGGTCAAGACGAGCCTCGATCGCGTGACCAACCCCGACAACAAGCTCAAGCGCTACGGGCTCTACAACAACAACATCGCGAAGACCGAGGTGGTCGACGATACCACCGTGCGCATCACGCTGAAAACGCCGTTCTCGCCGTTCATCGCCCAGCTCGCGCATCCGTCCACGGTGATGATCAGCCCGGCCGCGCTGGCGAAATACGGCAACAAGGACATTGCCTTCAATCCGGTGGGCACCGGCCCGTTCCGGTTCGTCGAGTGGAAGGCGACCGACTATCTCAAGGTGGCGAAGTTCGACGGCTACTGGAAGAAGGGCTACCCGAAGGTCGACACGATCACCTGGAAGCCGGTCGTCGACAATAATTCCCGTGCCGCCATGATGCAGACGGGCGAGGCGCATTTCACGTTTCCCGTCCCCTATGAGGTCGCCGAGGTTCTGAAGTCGAAACCCGAGATCGAGGTCGTCGCCGCACCGTCGATCGTGCTGCGCTACCTCTCGATGAACACGCAGCAGAAGCCGTTCGACAATCCGAAGGTGCGGCAGGCGATCGCCTACGCGATCAACAAGGAGGCGGTGGCCAAGGTCGCGTTCAACGGGTACGCAGCGCCTGCGGAAGGCGTGGTCCCGCAGGGCGTCGAATACGCGGTGAAGCTCGGACCCTGGCCGAACGACGTCGCCAAGGCCAAGCAGCTGCTGGCCGACGCGGGCTATCCCAATGGATTCGAGACCGAGCTCTGGTCGGCTTACAACCACACGACGGCGCAGAAGGTCACGCAGGTGCTCCAGCAGCAGCTGCAGCAGATCGGCATCAGGACGAAGATCACGCTGCTCGAGGCCGGCCAGCGCGTCGAGAAGGTGGAGAGCTGGCAGGATCCGAAGACCGCGCCGGTGCGGCTCTACTATGTCGGATGGTCGACCTCGACCGGTGAGGCCGACTGGGCGCTGCGCCCGCTGCTGTACGGCGAGTCGTGGCCGCCGAAGCTCTTCAATACCGCGTATTACAGGAACGACAAGGTCGACGCCGACATCAAGGGCGCGCAGCTGACGACAAATTCGGCCGAGAAGGCGAAGCTCTACAAGGACGCCCAGGAGCAGATCTGGGCCGACGCCCCGTGGGCGCCGCTGGTCACCGAGCGCCTGCTGTCGGCGAACAACCGGAAACTGACCGGCGTCTACGTCATTCCGGACGCGTCGTTCAACTTCACCGAAATCGACCTCAAGTGACGCAATTGTCCAAGAGCGGGTCGTGCAACCGGCGCGCGATTGGAAACAAATGCGTCATCCGCGCGCAGAGCCTGCACCCGACCCGATGGGGGGCGGGGATCCAGTGACGTTGGAGGAAACGACGCTGGGTTCCCGCGTTCGCGGGAACGACAGGGCGGAGGTTCGCAGGCGTCAACGCTGACCTGCGACCTTCGCTGCCCGGATGCTGCAATACATCGTCAAGCGCCTCGCCGGCCTGCTGCCGACGCTGTTCCTGGTCGGCCTGCTGGTCTTTCTGTTCGTGCATCTGCTGCCCGGCGATCCGGCGCGCCTCGCCGCCGGCCCGGACGCGAATCTGGAGACCGTCGAGCTCGTGCGTCGCGACCTGGGGCTCGACCGGCCGCTGGCGCAGCAGTTCGTCCGCTTCGTCGACGGTGTCCTGCACTGGGATTTCGGACGGTCGCTGCGGACCAAGCGGCCGGTGCGTTCCGAAATCGCCGACCGCTTCCTGCCGACGCTGTGGCTCACCGTATGGAGCATGGGCTGGTCGGTCCTGTTCGGCATGACGCTCGGCGTCCTGTCCGCCGTCTGGCGCAACCGCTGGCCCGACCGGTTGGGGATGACTCTCGCCGTCTCCGGCATCTCGTTCCCGGCGTTCGCGCTCGGCATGGTCCTGATGCAGATCTTCGCGGTGCAGCTCGGCTGGCTGCCGACCGTCGGCGACGACACGTGGAAGCATTACATCCTGCCCTCGCTGACGCTGGGCGCCGCGGTCGCCGCGATCATGGCGCGATTCACGCGCTCGTCGTTCGTCGACATTCTCGGCGAGGACTACATCCGGACTGCGCGCGCGAAGGGCCTGGGCGAGGGCCGGGTGGTCATCAAGCACGGCATGCGCAACGCCCTTATCCCCATCGTGACCATGATGGGCCTGCAATTCGGCTTCCTGCTCGGCGGGTCGATCGTCGTCGAGAAGGTCTTCAACTGGCCCGGGCTCGGCCGGCTGCTCGTCGACGCCGTCGACATGCGCGATTACCCGGTGATCCAGGCGCTGGTGCTGCTCTTCTCGCTCGAGTTCATCCTGATCAATCTCGCTGTCGACGTGCTGTACGGATTGATCAACCCGGCGATCAGGTATCGCTCGTGAGCGCCCTTTCGGAGACGGTTCCGCCGCCTGAAACCGCCGCCGGCCCGGACCGGGTACGCACGCCGTGGTCGGAATTCTGGCGCAAATTCAAGCGACAGCGAGTCGCGCTCGCCGCCGGCGCGTTCGTGGCCGCGCTCGCCATCGTCGCGGTGCTGGCACCGTGGATCGTGCCCTACGACGCCGAGACCTATTTCGACTACGACCGGCTCAACGCGCCGCCGACGTGGCAGCACCTGTTCGGCGTCGATTCACTGGGGCGCGACATCTTCAGCCGCATCCTGATGGGCGCGCGGATCTCGCTCGCGGCGGGATTCGCCTCGGTCGCGTTCGGGGCGTTGCTGGGCACGCTGCTCGGCCTCGCCGCGGGCTACTACGAAGGCTGGACCGACCGTGCGATCATGCGGCTCTGCGACGTCCTGTTCGCGTTTCCCGGCATCCTGCTCGCTATCGGGATCGTCGCGATCCTGGGTGGCGGCATGGCCAACGTCGTCGTCGCGGTCGCCATCTTCAGCGTGCCGACGTTCGCGCGGCTCGTTCGCGGCAACACGCTGGCATTGAAGCACCTCACGTTCGTCGAGGCCGCGCGCAGCATCGGGGCGACCGACTGGACGATCATATCCCGCCACATCTTCCCCGGCACGATCTCGGCGGTCGTAGTCTATTTTTCCCTGCGCATCGGCACGTCGATCATCACCGCCGCGAGCCTGTCGTTCCTCGGCATGGGCGCGCAGCCGCCGACCCCCGAATGGGGCGCGATGCTCGACGCCGCGCGCTCGGACATGCTGCTGGCACCGCACGTCGCGCTCTTCCCCGCCATCGCCATCTTCGTCACCGTTCTTGCATTCAATCTGCTGGGCGACGGCCTGCGCGACGCGCTCGACCCGAAGATCGAGCAGCGTTGAGCGCGGCGGCGAGGCGAAGGACGCCGGAGCGAGCGAGGCGATGACCCGTGACGACGCGAAACCCCTGATCGCCGCGGACATCGGAGGAAGCACCGTCGTTTCGATGCCGCCGGTCCTCGTCGCCCACTGCCGCGCCGGCTTCGAGCACGAGGCGGCCCTCGACCTGCAAACGATTGCCGCGTCCGTTGCGACCGAGGCCGAGGTCGCGGCGCAGGGCGGCATCGTCGTCGCGACACCGCGCGGGTTTGACGCGGCGCGCTGGCGCCGCGCCCTCGACCGCGCGACGCCGATCTTCATCCGGTCGCTCTTCATCGGAACGGGTCCGCACACCTTGTTCGACCCCTCGCTCGCCGGGCGACGTCCCGACCGCGTTGTCCCGCTCGCGGAGCTCGCGGATTCCTTCCGCGCGGAATCGCTGGTTCCCGGCGGCCGGACGCAGGATGGCGGCGCTCCGCCATTCGCGGAACTGCGCCTCGAAACGCCGGACACCAACGACGGCAAGCAACTCTCCGGCCTGTGCCGTGCGCTCGCGCCGCGGCTCGCGGAAGCGCTCGAGGGGCGCGGCGCGCTGGCCGCGGACGACGGCGGCAGTCGCGCGCCGCGGCCGCGTCTCCACGTCCTTTTCGTCGACGGCGCGCATGTCTACGTCGGCGCCAGCGTGCCGCCGTGGGCAAGCCCCTGGCCGATGGGCATTCCGCGCTTGCGGATGCCTCGCGCAGCGCCGTCGCGATCCGCGCTGAAGCTCGCGGAAGCGCTCGTCACCTTCCTCGGTGAGCGCGAACCCGATCTGCTGCACGCCGGCATGCGCGCCGTCGACCTGGGTGCGGCGCCGGGCGGCTGGTCGTGGCAGCTCGCGCACCGCGGCGTGCGGGTTACCGCAGTGGACAACGGTCCTCTCAGGGGCGAAATCGCCGATGACCCGCTGGTCACCCACCTGCGTGCGGACGGCCTCGCCTATCTGCCGCGCAAGCCGGTCGACTGGATGGTGTGCGACATCGTCCTGCAACCCGCGCGAATCGCGGCGCTCGTGGGGCGCTGGATCGGCGAAGGTCACGCGCGGCGATCGATCTTCAACCTGAAGCTGCCGATGAAGCGGCGTCACGACGAGGTCCGGCGCTGCGAGGCGATCATCCGCGATGCGCTCGACCGGACTCGCGCGCCGTACACGCTACAGTTTCGTCAGCTCTACCACGACCGCGAGGAGGTGACCGGCTACCTTGCGCGCGAAGGCTAGGGCCTCACGCTCACACTGTGTCCACTCCTCGCGCAGACACCCGGTCTGTGCTTCGTCTGCTGCGTTACTTTGCGAGCCGGGTGATCTTGTTGCCCTGGAGGCCAACGCCGGCCATCAGGCCCTTCTGCCCGAAGACGAAGGCGTAGACGTCCTGCTTGGCCGTGACCGTCGTCAGCGTCTTGGCCATCCCTTCGTCCACCATTACCACGCTCGGCCCGACGCCGACCTCGAAGCCGCTGGTCTCGGTCAGCGCCTTGAGCGATTTCTCGTTCATGAAAAACATCGCATACCCGAATTGCTGTGCACCGGCCTGCAAGCCATACGATGCACCCGACGTGTTGTAGTAACCCGCCGCCTTGCCCGACCTCAGCAGCACGCCGTCGCCGTACTGGCCGCCGATCCCCAATCCCGCCTTCGTGATTTTCGGAAACACCAGCACCGCCACCGCGTCCTTGCCGAGCGCCTTCGCCGCCGGGATGCTCGCGACGAGTTTGGCGTAGGCGCGAGTGGCGTCGGCTTCGAGCGCCGCGCGTCCTTGTGCCGTGGCTCGCGGCGCAACCCCGGCTATCGCCACCGTGGCGACGAGCAGTACCGCGGAGAGAAAGGTGACTTTGTCTTGCTTCTCGTGAAGGCTCATTTCGAAAGCTCCGTTTGCCGAACGGTTCGCGTTCGGTTGGTTTCACTTACTCCGTGCCCAGTGTACTGCCAGCTGTGCGGCCCCGCCAGCGCTGTCTGCTGCACCCGCTTGTTACCTGGCGCGGATTCACCAAGCAGGCGCAACGCGTCTTGCGATTTGCCAGGCTAGGATTCGCCAGCGATGATCCCCAGTCGGCGATACACCGGACGCATCAGCACGGCGAGCGCCGGCAGCTTTCGCCAGAACCAGAATGCAGTCGCCGCGCAGACGAGGCCGTTGATCGCGAACGTCGCGCGCACGCCAATAGCGCTCGCCAGTGCCCCGGCCGCCAGGTTGCCGAGCGGGGCCACGCCGAGGAACGCCATCGTGTAGAACCCGGCCACTCGGCCGCGCAGGCGGTCGTCGACGACCGTCTGGATGATCGTGTTGGCCGACGCGGCGGCAAGGATCACGCCGCCGCCGACGGCGGCCATGAGCAGCAGCGCGAGCGGAAACGCATTCAGGTACGCGAAGCCGGCGAGCGCCAGGCCGGAGAGCCCGGCAGCGGCGGCAATCACGCGGCCCAGTCCGCGGATCGTGTGCCGGCTCGCCAGATAAAACGTGCTGGCGAGCGCGCCGGCGCCGGCCGCCGACAGCAGGAAGCCGAGCGTGTGTGCGCCGCCGCCGTAGATGTCGCCGGCGTAGATCGGCATCAGCGACGAATACGGCGTGATCGTCCATGCGGCCACGGCCACCAGGACCAGCAGCGCCCGAACCGGAGCGAAGCCGGCCGCGTAACGGGCACCCTCTTTCCAGCTCGCCCACCAGCCGCCGTGTTCCCGTGCCGGCGCCATGGCGGCCGCCGGCCACGCAATCCTCGCGATCGCGGTGATGACCGCGACGAACGACAGCGCGTTGAGCGCGAAGCACACCGCCTCGCCGACCAGCGAGAGCAGCACGCCGGCGAGCGCGGGTCCGACGACGCGTGCGGCATTGACCATGAACGAGTTCAGCGCGATGGCGTTGGGCAGGTCGACCCGGTCGTCGACGAGGTGCACGTAGATGGCCTGGCGCAACGGGACATCGAACGCGAACACCGTACCCAGCCACAACGCGCACGCGACCACGTGCCAGACCTGGATTTGGCCGAACGCGGTGAGTCCCGTGAGGACAACGGCCTGCAGAAGCATCAGCGATTGCGTGACGAACAGCGCGCGGCGCTTGTCGACACGGTCGGCGAGCACGCCGGCGAGCGGGCCGAAGGCAAGGATGCCGATGTTGGCGCAGAAGGCGACGACGCCGAGCAGCCACGCCGATCCGGTGAGCCGGTACGTGAGCCACCCCATCGCCACCTGCTGCAGCCAGGTCCCGAGCATGGACAGGCCCTGGCCAATGAAGAACCGTCGGAAATTCGCGTGTCGCAGCGAGCGAAACGTGCGCGTCAGATCGATCGGCATCCGCGCGCAGGAGGGAACATACTGCCCGTCATCGTTTCCTTGCCGCGCGCGGCGTCGACATCACCGCGCGTCGGCGTTTGCCGGGTCGCGGGCACGTCACCCGGACAGTCGTGCCATCTGCGGCTTCAGCTTTTCGAGCGTCGCCGCGAACGCGGCAAGCCGCGCGCGTTCCTGCTCGACTACGCTCGCGGGAGCCCGGGCGACGAATCCCTCGTTGCCCAGCTTGGCGGTGGCCTTGGCGATCTCGCCTTCGAGCCGCGCGATCTCCTTGCCGAGACGCTCGCGCTCGGCGGCCGGATCGACCTCGACGCGCAGCATCAGGCGCGTCTCGCCGACCACCTGCACCGGCGCATCCGTCCGCGGCAGCTCGTCGACGAGCGCAACGTCGGCGAGCCTCGCCAGCGTTGCGAGATGCGGCGCGAATTCCGCAAGCCGCGCACGGTCCCGAGGCGTTCCAGGTACGGCGATCAGCGGCACCTTTTGCGCCGGCGACAGACCCATTTCGCCGCGCAGCACTCGACACGCGCCGACGAACGCCTTCAACGCCCCGATCTCGTCCTCGGCCACTACGTCGCGCTTCGACGGCTCGGGCTGCGGGTAGCGCGCGAGCGACACCGTTTCGCCCGACTTGCCCGCAAGCGGCGCGACGGTCTGCCACAGCTCTTCGGTGATGAAGGGAATGAAAGGGTGCGCGAGCCGCAGTGTGGCTTCGAGCACGCGCACGAGCGTTCGCCGCGTACCGCGCTGTGCGGCGTCATCGCCCTGCGCGAGACTGGTCTTGGCGAGCTCGAGGTACCAGTCGCAATACTCGTCCCAGACGAACTCGTAGAGCGCCTTGGCCGCGAGGTCGAACCGGTATTGCGCGAGCTGCTCGCCGATCTCCCGCTCCGCCTGCTGCAGCCGCGACACGATCCAGCGATCGGCAACGCTCGTCGACACCGGCTTCCCGCCATCAAGACCGCAATCCTTGCCCTCGACGTTCATCAGCACGAACCGCGTCGCGTTCCACAGCTTGTTGCAGAAATTGCGGTAGCCCTCGCAGCGATGGAGATCGAAATTGAGCGTGCGGCCGTAGGTGGCGAGGCTCGCAAACGTGAAGCGCAGCGCGTCGGCGCCGAACGCGGGGATGCCGTCCGGATACTGCTTCCGCGTGCGCCTGGCGATCGACTCCGCCTGCCGCGGATCCATCAGGTTGGACGCGCGCTTGGCGACGAGATCGTCGACCGCGATCCCGTCGATCAGGTCGAGCGGGTCGAGCACGTTGCCCTTCGACTTCGACATCTTCTGGCCTTCCTCGTCGCGCACGATCGCATTGATGTACACGGTGCGGAACGGGACTTGGCCGGTGAAGTAGGTCGTCGTCATGATCATGCGCGCGACCCAGAAGAAGATGATGTCGAACCCGGTGACGAGCACCGATGACGGCAGGAACGTCTGCAGCTCCTTCGTCTCTGCCGGCCAGCCGAGGGTCGAGTGGCACCATAACGCCGATGAGAACCAGGTGTCGAGTACGTCGGGATCGCGCTCGAACGTCAGCGGTTCGCGGCCGAGCGCGGCCCGCGCCTTCGCCAACGCCGCCGCTTCGTCGCGCGCGACGTACACATTGCCGCTCTCGTCATACCATGCCGGGATGCGATGGCCCCACCAGAGCTGGCGCGAGATGCACCAGTCCTGGATGTTGTTGATCCAATGGAGGTACGTCGAGAGCCATTGATCGGGCACGAACTCGACCGTGTCGTTCCCGCCGGTGCGCGGGCTCGCGAGGCCATCGCCGACCGCGGCGAGGCACAGCTCCTGGATCGTCTTGCCGGGGAAGAACCGATGCGTGGCCGGGGCGGGTGTGCGCATCGCCATGAACCACTGGTCGGTCAGCATGGGCTCGACGATTTCGCCCGTGCGGCCACACCGCGGCACGACCATCTTGTGCGCTTTTTCGCTGACGACGAGTCCCTGGGCGCTCAGGTCCGCCAACACCTCCTTGCGCGCCGCGTAACGGTCGAGGCCGCGGTACTTCGCCGGCGCGTTGACGTTGATCGTCGCGTCGAGGTCGAGGATCGGGATCGGCGCCAGGTTGTGGCGCAGCCCGATCTGCCAGTCGTTGAAATCGTGCGCCGGCGTGATCTTGACGCAGCCGGTGCCGAATTCCTTGTCCACATAGCTGTCGGCGATGACCCGTATCGTGCGACCGGTAAGCGGCAACACAACCTCCTTGCCGACGAGATCCGTGTAGCGCTCGTCGTCGGGATTGACCGCGACGGCGGCGTCGCCCAGCATCGTTTCGGGCCGCGTCGTCGCCACGACGACGTCGCCGCGACCGTCCACGCGCGGGTAACGGATCTCCCAGAGCTTGCCCTGCTCTTCCTCGTTGTCCACCTCGAGGTCCGACACCGCCGTGCCGAGCACCGGATCCCAGCTGACGAGCCGCTTGCCGCGGTAGATGAGACCGTCTTCGTGCAGCCGGACGAACGTCTCCAGCACTGCGGCCGACAGACCCTCGTCCATGGTGAAGCGCTCGCGCGACCAGTCGCCGGACGTGCCGAGCCGCCGCATCTGATTCGTGATCGTCGACCCGGAGTCGTGTTTCCACGCCCACACCCGCTCGACGAATTTCTCGCGGCCCATATCGCGCCGCGACTCGCCTTCGGCCTTCAGCTGGTTCTCGACCACGATCTGCGTCGCGATCCCCGCATGGTCGGTCCCCAGTTGCCAGAGCGTGTCGAAACCGCGCATCCGGTGCCAGCGAACCAGCACGTCCATCAGCGTGTGCTGGAACGCATGGCCCATGTGCAGCGTCCCGGTCACGTTCGGCGGCGGGAGCTGGATGCAGTACGCCGGCGCGGCGGCGTCCATCGAGGGCTTGAAGTATCCGCGCGATTCCCACAGCGGATACCACTTCTGCTCGATCGCATGCGGTTCGAAGCTCTTGGCGAGTTCCATCGGTGCGCGAGGCGTCCGGAGGGGCCGCGAGGCCGGCAAAAGCCTGAAATTATAGCGGATCGCGACACGCGGTCCGGACCGGACCAGCTTTGCAGACCGCGTGCGTTGTCGTGGCGGGTCGATAGCTTGCGCGTCGACCAGGGCGCCGACACGCCCGGGTCGCATCCCCACTCGCTTCGCTATTTCCTTGTGGGCATCGCCGAGCCGATCGACTCGGCGTCGGTCAACCGGTACAGCACGCCGGCCGGATCGTCCTTCAGCACGGTGAACCGGCCGGACATGACGATCGGCTCGAATCCGTACTTGACCGGCGTCCTGGCAATGACTTCAACGACCGCGTCGGGACCGGCGGGCAGACAGAACGAGCAGTGCGGCGGCACCGCGGAGAGCAGAAAGCGCTTCTGCTTGTCGCCGATGTCGAGCGGGATGATGAAGCCCTGCACCCGCACATCCTTCTTGTCGAAACCGAGTATGGCCTTCGAGAACTCGGCGACCATCTTGCCGTTCTGCTTGACCGGCTGCACCTCGGCCAGCGTGCGCCACGAAATGACGTCCGCCCGCTCGGGCAGCAGCGTCATGCCGTAGTCGCTCGCGTTGGGCAGGCCTCCCGGCGGAATGTCGCTGGTCACCGCGTGCGCGGGCACCGCCGTCGTCAGCACGATCGCAAACATTGTCATCGCAAATCGCTTCATGGCATCACCCGTCGGCAAGCGTGGCGGCGACGTCCAGACGATAGGCGCGCCACGCGGGGATCACGGTGGCGAGTATACCCGCACCCAGTGCCAGCACGACGACATCCCATTCCTCGGTCCGCCACGTTCGGGCCCCGGCCTCGAGCGGCGTCGCGGCGGGAAGCCACGCTCCGACGTTGGCGGCGATCACGTGCGCGGCGGCGAGCCCGAGCGCAAGACCCAGTGCCGCCAGCAGCATGCTTTCCATGAGCAGTACGGCGACCACCTTGCCGCGCGGGGCCCCCAGCGCGCGCATGATCGCCAGGTCGTACCGACGCTCGTCGAGCGCCTGCGTCAGCGCGACAAAAAGTCCGAACGCGGACGCGGCTATCAACAGCAGCGCGAACCCGCGGACGACGTCGGTGCCCACGCCGAACACGGTGAGAAGGCGCGCCGTTTCATAGGCGGGGGACGCCGACTGCAGTGCCGTTTCGGCATTGATCGCGCGCGGCAGGCTTGCCGCGGCGACGGGGCTCGCATACTTGACGAGCGCGAGCGTGATCTCGCGCGCGGGTTCGTGCTTTGCGCCGGCGTCGCCTTTCGCACGACCTCCCGGCGCCGCGCTCGGAGCGTCGTTCTCGTCGTCGTGGTGCTCGTGCACCGCCCAGACGCTTTCGATTCCTGTCAGCACCAGCCGATCGATCACGGTTCCCGGTTGGCGCAAGCACGCCGACCACGCGGTACGGCGCGTCCTCGTGCACGCCACCGCCCTCCGCGAGGCCGTGCGACCCACGGAACGCGCCGCCGACGGACAGGCGCGACGCGCGCGCGACATCGCTCCCCAGCACCGCTTCCATCGGCGCCGCCCACAGACGCCCCTGATCCGTCGATGCCGAATAGTGGGCTACGAACGGGGGCTCGGTGCCGACGATCCGATAACCGCGGAAGCTGTCGCCCAGCGCCAGCGGGATGACTTCACGTATCAGCGGATTCCTGCGCAGCGTATCGACAGCGGCGAGCGGAATGTTTCCGGGCGGGACGTCCGCGTGGTAAATGCCGGCGAGGATCAGCTGCAGCGGGCTTCCCTTGGCGCCGACGACGAGGTCGATGCCCTCGGCCTCGCGATGCAGCCGCGCGTCCAGCTCGCGCGACAGGAGGATGACGAGCGTGATCGTGGCGACTCCTACCGCGAGCAGCACGACGTTGAGCAGCGTGGCGAGCGGGCGCCGGCGCGCATAGGCGTATGCCAAGCCAAGTACGTTCACGCCGCCCCCTTGGCATCCACGGGGTCGACGGGCCGCAACGGCAGGGAATGCGTATGCGGCAGGAGCGGACGCACGCGCGCGTCGTGCGACGCAACGATCAGCGCCGCGTTGACGGCGAGGGCCTGTGCGCGCAGCAATTCGAGCGCCCCCGCCGCGTGCACGTCGTCGAGGTTGGCCGTCGGCTCGTCGGCCAGCACCAGTGCCGGCCGGTTGACGACCGCGCGTGCCGTCGCGACGCGCTGCGCCTGTCCCTGCGAGAGTTCCCGGGGATAGCGGTCGGCGAGGTCGGCGACGAGCACAGCATCCAGCAGCTCCCGCACCCGCTCCGGGTCATCGGGTAGCCCGGCGAGATATTGGGCGAGGCGCAGGTTATCGCGGACGGTGAGCGCGCCGACGAGATGCAGCCGCTGCGGCACGAGACCGACGGTACGGCCGCGCCAGCGGTCGCGGGCGCTGCCGCGCAGCGCGGCCACGTCCATGCCGCCGACGACGACCGCGCCCGAGGAAGGTGTGGTCAGTCCCGCGAGTACGTGCAGCAGCGTCGTCTTGCCGCTCCCCGACGCGCCCGCGAGCAGCCAGTGCTCACCCTGAGCGACACGCCACGAATCGACGCGCAGCACCGGGGTCCCGGCATATCGGTGTTCGATGCCCGTAAGCGAGAACATTGCGGTGATTGTACGTTGCGTACCGGCGACAGCCCGGCTGGTTGCCGACCGGCAGACGCATTGGACGCCAGCGCGACGCCACGGTTCCCGGTCTGCGCCGCCGTCCGCGAGGGCCCGGCAGCGCAATCCGGTGCGCGACGATCAGATGTCGCGCCCGACCGCCCGCGCAACGGCCCGCAACTGCCCCATGAGCGTCGCGAATTCCGCGGGAGTCAGCGCCTGGTCGGCATCGCACCACGCCTCCACAGGATTCGGGTGGATCTCGATCAGCAGCCCGTCGGCTCCGGCGGCGACCGCGGCGAGCGACAACGACGCGACCATCCACGCCTTGCCGCCCGCATGCGACGGATCGACGATCACCGGCAGGTGCGTCTCGCGCTTCAGCACGGGAATCGCCGTCACGTCGAGCACGTTGCGATAGGCGGTCTCGAACGTACGAATACCGCGCTCGCAGAAGATGATGTTGTGGTTGCCGCCCGCGGCGATGTATTCCGCGGCCATCAGCCATTCGCTTATCGTCGCGCTCATCCCGCGCTTCAGGATGACCGGCGTCGCGACCCGTCCGACGGCCTTCAACAGGTCGAAGTTCTGCATGTTGCGCGTGCCGATCTGGATCACGTCCACGCCGTGCTCGAGGAACGCATCCAGCATCCGTGCATCCATCAGCTCGGTGACGACGGGCAGCGCGTGGCGCGCCGCGGCATTCTTCAGCAGCTTCAGGCCGTCGAGGCCCTTGCCCTGGAAGGCGTAGGGCGACGTGCGCGGCTTGAACGCGCCGCCGCGCATCAGGCGCGCGCCGCCGGCCTTGACGCCGTCGGCCGCGGCGTTCATCTGTGCCTCGGTCTCGACCGAGCACGGTCCGGCGATGACCTGTACCGTGTCGGCGCCGATGCTCACGCCGCCGGCCGCCACCACCGTGTTCGCCTTGTGCCATTCGCGCGCCACGAGCTTGTAGGGCTTCACGATGTGCATCGATTTCTCGACGCCCGGCATCGGATCGAACATCTCCGGATCGAGCTTCCGCTCGTCGCCGACCGCGCCGATCAGCGTCCGCTCGGTGCCGCGCGAGATGTGCACATCGAGACCGTGCGCGCGGATCTTCGCTTCGACGGCGGCAATCGCCGCTTCGTCGGCGTCGGGCTGCATCACGATGATCATGGCCGTTCTCCAGGGACCGCGGATTCGCAGTCGGGATGCGACAGGAACCAAAAAGATCGGGCGGACCGTTGGGGGCCGCCCGACGCATGCTGAAACTGGATTCCGTGCTTTCGTTGTCGAACGCGGCAGCGGGCCGTCACGTGTTCCCCTGCCGCCACTTCTCGATTTCGCGCTCGATGGCTTCCGCCACGTAGGCGCGCAGGAGCTGGCCGACGTGCTGATTGATCGTCACGACCAGATCGGCGCTGGCCCGATCGACGATCGGCTGCAGGCGCGCGGTCAGCTGCTCGTGCAGTCCGGTGTCGGTGAAAATGTCGATCCGCTGCAGGACCTGCATCCGGATCTCCTCGGCGAGTGCGTCCCACTGCGCGGCATCCCCCGCCAGGCGCGGTTCGCTGCTGGCGGCGACCACCGATGCGGTCGGCTCGACGCTATCGTCGGAGGGCAACTCTGCGCCTGGACTCGCGACTTGCTCTGGCACCTCCCCGGGCGCCGGGGCGAGCTCGTTGTCGAACGCTGCTTCGGCTGCCGAAGGTTCGGGATCGACGGGCATGAGGGATGGCTCGCCAAGCATGGCGTCGAAGGTCGGGTCGCTGTCGGGCGCACGTGCGGCCCGGGGCGGGACAGGGGCGGCGGCCACCAGTGACGCCAGCGTCCTGGCCGCACTGGGCGGTGGCTCCGGGGGCGGGCTCGGGGCCGCTACCGGCGGGGCGGCAGGCGCGCGCGCGTCGACAACGGCGCCACGCTCTGCCGGACGCGCGCCCGGTGGAGGCGTCCGCAGCGTCGCGGGCGGCACCACCGCGATCGAGTCCGGCGCCGGTCCGGTAATGCTCGCTTCGCCGAGTTCGACTTCGAGCCAGCGCGATACTTCGCCCTCCAATTCCGGCGCCCGCGGGTTCACGACCACGCCAATGTCCGCGACGGAATCGGTCAGCACCGGCACGTCGGCGTCCTCGGTGCGTCCCCGCGGAACGGTCGATGTCGGCGTCGAGGCAGGCCGCGCGCGCGCGCTCCCACCAATCGCATCCAGCGGAACCTTGTCGGTGAGCTCGGGAATCTCGGGGATTTCGGGTTCACCATCCTGCTCGCGATTGCGACGCATCAGTGCATCGGCCTGTTCCAGCAATTCGCGTGCGGTGGCCACTACGCGCGCTCCGAAAGATTGTGCGGACGGACGTCATAGCCGCGCGTCTTGTAGAATTTCCATCGCTCGCGGCCGGCCGCGACCTCCGCGTCATCGGTTCCGATGACCTCGATCAGACGCTCGAATCGCGGGAAGAACGGCGGCGGCGACGGATGGAGGTTGATCAGCACCGCCGCCGGCCCCTGATGTTCCAGCGAGTGATCGACGAGCACCGGCGTTTCGCCCGCAACCTTGTCGTCGAGTCGGCAATGGGGCAGGAACCCGATTGCCGGCCATTGCCAGAGGAACCTGTCGAACACGGCGGTCGCCGCCGGATCCGGCGTCAGCACGCGGGCGCTTCCATGCTGCGCCCACGCCTTCGCGACGAGCTTGGCGGCGACTTCGTAACGGTCGGCACAGTGCGTATAGAAATCGATGGTCGTCATGGGCACAGCACCTCGGCAGCCGGATCAGGCTGCTGCGGCCGACTCCTGTCCCAGCAGCCACGTGGTGAGCAGTGGCACCGGCCGGCCGGTCGCGCCCTTGTCGCGCCCTTCCTTCCAGGCGACGCCCGCGATGTCGAGATGCGCCCAGTCGTATTTCTTCGTGAAGCGCGACAGGAAGCACGCCGCGGTGATGCTGCCGGCGCCGCGGCCGGCGATGTTCGCAAAATCCGCGAAGTTGCTGTTCAGGCCCTCCTGGTAGTCATCCCAAAGCGGCAGCTGCCAGCCACGGTCGAACGCATCGTCGCCGGCCGCGATCAGCGCACGGGCCAGGGCGTCGTTGTTGCTGAACACGCCGCAGGCGACATGGCCCAGCGCGATCACCATCGCGCCCGTAAGCGTCGCAATGTCGACGACGGCCTCGGGCTCGTAACGCTCCGCATAGGTAAGCGCGTCGGCAAGGATCAGGCGCCCCTCGGCGTCGGTGTTGAGCACCTCTATGGTCTGGCCCGACATGCTGGTCACGACGTCACCCGGTTTCGTCGCGCGGCCCGAGGGCATGTTCTCGCACGCGGCGACCAGGCCGACCACGTTGACCTTGGCCTTGAGCTCGACGACGGCGCGCATCGTCCCGAATACCGACGCCGCGCCGCACATGTCGAACTTCATCTGGTCCATGTCCAGGCCAGCCTTCAGCGAAATGCCACCGGAATCAAACGTGATGCCCTTGCCGACCAGCACCAGAGGCTTCTGCTTTTTCGGGCCGCCGTAATATTCCAGGACGATGAACCGCGGCGGCTCGTCGCTGCCGTTGGTGACCGACAGGAAGGAACCCATTCCGAGTTCCTCGATGGCCTTGCGCTCGAGCACCGTGACCTTGAGGTCCGGGAACTCCTTCGCCATTTCGTGCGCCTGCTCGCCGAGGTACTTGGGGGTGCATACGTTGCCGGGAAGGTTGCCGAGGTCCCTGGCAAGCTCCATCCCATGCGCGATCGCGAGTCCGCGTGCCGCGGCCGCCTCGCCGTCGGTCAGGTCGGAGCGCTGGGGCACCGACAGGGTGAGCTTGCGCAGCGGGCGCCGCACTTCGGCCTTTTCGCTCTTCATCCGGTCGAAACGATAGACCGCCTCCATGGCCACGGCCACCGCGTGCTCGACGCGCCAGGCGACCTCGCGGCGCTTCACTTTCTCCTCGGTAAGGTAGATGACCGCTTCGTACGAGCCGGTCTCGTTCAGCAGTTTGACCGCGGACTTGACCGCCGAACGGAACTCCTTGTCCCGGAAATCGCGTTCCTTGCCGAGCCCCAGGAGCAGCACGCGA
The DNA here is from genome assembly GCA_963726775.1 of uncultured beta proteobacterium. Lineage (GTDB taxonomy): Bacteria > Pseudomonadota > Gammaproteobacteria > Burkholderiales > Casimicrobiaceae > CAIWHR01. The sequence goes on along the minus strand of CAVSDL010000008.1, from coordinate 254,495 downwards.
TCCGCCAGCGTGCCGCGGACATTGTGCAGCAGGAGTGTCGCGCCCAGCTTGCCCTCCATGTCGCCGCGGCGGATGATTTCGCTGACATAACCGTTCGACGCGCGGTCGATTAGCTCGGCCGACAGCGAAAGCTTCCGGTTGTCGAACACGCCGACGACAACGCACGCACTCCGCTGCTTCTCGGGGCTGCCGCTTTTTATGGTAAATTCCATTGCCGTCCCGTGCCTCCCACGTTCCGTTTCTTTGCCGTAGCGCGGCCTCGGCGGCATTATTGGCAAAACGGCCCGAAAAAGTCAAAAATCTCCCGCTGTCATGATTTTTCGGCGCAGCCTGGTTCGGGAAATGACGGCCACGGCGGTGGCGCTGTTCGTAGTGCTGCTGGGGATCCTGTTCACCAACCTGGTGCTGAAGCTGCTGGCTCGCGCCGCCGGCGGAGCGGTCGCGCCCGAGGGGATTCTCGCCCTCCTCGGCTTCGGGGCGATGTTTTACCTCAATATCCTGCTGTCGGTCACCGTATTCCTGACCGTGCTGCTGACGCTTTCCCGCTGGTATCGGGACAGCGAGATGATCGTCTGGTTCACGTCCGGGCAGGGCCTTACGCAGTGCATTCGGCCGATTCTGTGGTTTGCGGCCCCGTTTTTCGTTGCCATCATCGCCCTTTCGCTGTTCCTGTCGCCGTGGGCCGAGCAGCGGCGTCTCGAGTACGAGCGCCAACTCGAGTCGCGTGACGAGATTGCGCTCCTGACACCCGGCCTGTTCCGGGAATTCCGCCGCGCCAATCTCGTCGTCTATGTCGAAAGCATCAATACGTTCGACGGCAAGATCCGCAACGTCTTCCTGCACTCGGTGGACGACGGGAAGGACGTGACGACAGTCGCGCGGCAGGCCACGTTGCAGGACATGCCGAACGGCGACCGCTTCATCGTGCTTGCCGATGGGCGCCGTTACGAAGGCCGGCCGGGAACGCCGGAATACCGGGCCGTCGAATTTCAAACGCTCGGCCGCCGAATCGAGCCCGCCGAACTGCGCAATATTCCCATCTCGACCAAGGCGATACCCACGCTGGCGCTGGTCGCCTCCGACGGGCGCGTCGAGCGCGCCGAGGTGTTCTGGCGGCTGTCGGTGCCGATATCGGCGCTGGTGCTGACGCTGCTCGCCGTGCCGCTGTCCTACGTGAACCCCCGGATGGGGCGCTCGTTCAACCTGGTCGCGGCCGCGTTCCTCTACATGCTCTACAGCAACTGCCTCAACATCGTGCAGAGCTTCATCGCGCAGGGAAAGCTCGGCTTCTGGACCGGACTTGCGCTGCCGCACGTCATAGCCATTGGTGTCGTCCTGCTGCTTTTCGGGCACCAGCTTTCGCTGTTCGCGCGCTTCCGGCGACCCGCGCGCAGGCTGGCGGCCGCATGAAAACGCTGACGCGGTACATCGGCCGCGAGTTGCTGGCCGCGATCCTGCTGATCTTCGGCGCGCTCGTGATGCTGTTTGCGTTTTTCGACCTGATCCACGAACTGGGCGACGTCGGGCGTGGGAGTTACACGATCTCCGCGGCGCTGATCTTCGTCGCCTTGCAGCTGCCGTCGCGCATGTACGAGCTGTTTCCGGTGGCCGCGCTGATAGGCACGCTGTTCGCCATGGCGCAATTCGTCACGAACTCGGAATACACGGTCATGCGGGCGTCGGGCGCATCGCTGACGCAGGTGACCTGGGCGCTGGTCCGTGTCGGCATCCCGCTGGCCGTCGTGACGTTCCTGGCCGGCGAGTTCGTCGCGCCCCCGGCCGAGCGCCTGGCGCAGCAGATACGCGCGCCGATGAAGGGCGAGGCGCGACGCATCGTGGCGCAGCAGTTTCAGTCGGGATTCTGGTTCAAGCAGGACCTGGCGTTTGCCAACATTCGCAGCGTACTCGCCGACATGACCCTGATCGGCGTGCGCATCTATGAATTCGACCGCGATCTGCGCCTTACCACCGTGCGGATTGCCGAGTCCGGCACCTTCGCGGGAAACGGCCAGTGGCGGCTCGCCAAGGTGCGAACGACGGAGCTTTCGGCCGACGGCGCAAAGCAGTCGGAGTCGGACACGTGGACCTGGGAGACGGTATTGAGGCCGTCGCTGCTGACGGTATTCCAGGTCGCCCCCGAGCGCCTCGAGCTCAACACGCTCTATGACAATATCCGCGTGCTGGGCAACCAGAAGACCTCGCGCTTCGAGATCGCTTTCTGGAACAAGGTTTTCTATCCGGCCGCGGTGGTCGTCATGATGTTGCTGGCGCTGCCGTTTTCCTATTTCCAGCGCCGTTCGGGCGGGATCGGATTCCGGATTTTCGCCGGCACGATGCTGGGTCTCGCGTTCTTCCTGCTGGGCCGCCTGTTCACGAATCTCGGCGTGCTGAACAACTGGCCACCGCTCTTTTCCGCGACGTTTCCGCTCGTCGTTTTCGTTGCGGTGGCCGCGACGCTGCTCTGGTGGCTGGAGCGGCGCTGAACGGACGTCGCGCAGGCGCGGCCGTCAGCACGGGAAGCAAAAAAATCCCGGCGCGCAGCCGGGATTTTCGCGTGCAGGGCAGCGCCCTGCCGATCCAGCGACTACGCTTCTGCGGGAACCACGCTGGCGACCTTCTTCTTGTCGCGGCCCTTGGTGGCAAATTCCACCTTGCCCGTGACGAGCGCGAACAGCGTGTGATCCTTGCCGATCCCGACGTTGACGCCGGGATGGATGACCGTCCCGCGCTGGCGGGTGATGATGCTGCCGGCGCTGATCAGTTCACCGGCGTACGCCTTGATGCCGAGGCGTTTCGATTCCGAATCGCGGCCGTTGCGGGAGCTGCCGCCTGCCTTCTTGTGTGCCATGGTGGGTGGTCTCCGTCAGCCGACGATGCTTTCGATCTTGAGTTCGGTGTAATTCTGGCGATGGCCCTGGTGCTTCTGATAATGCTTGCGTCGGCGCATCTTGAAAATGCGCACCTTGTCGCCGCGCCCATGGGCGACGATCGTGGCGTTGACCGCCGCGCCGGCGACGGTGGGTTGACCCAGACGGACGCTGTCGCCTTCCCCGATCATCAACACCTGATCGAGCACGACTGCCGCGCCCACGTCCGCCGGTATCTGTTCTACCTTGAGTTTTTCGCCGGGGGCAACCTTGTATTGCTTGCCGCCGGTTTTTATGACCGCGTACATGGAAGGACTCCGCTCAAATTGCAGACTGATCTTGCGAAACTTTGCCGCGCCAATCGCGGAAAGCCTTGAATTATAACCGTTTAGGCCTCGCCTGGTCAACTCGGGCCGGCACCCCCGACAGCACACCCGCACCGCCACCGATCTTGCGACAACGCAAAGGCCCGACCGGGGCTTCAGTTACAATCCGGCCCGATTCCCGCAACCGACAGCGGAAACGGCGGGCCGCGCGGTCGATGAGGCACGCGTCGCCGTCGTCCCTGCGGGCGCCAGTCCGCTTCGAATGCCGCTACCGTGACGACACCGTCCCTAAAATCCATGCTGGCCGCCGACCGCGTCGAGGTGGACTCGGTTCTTCGGGCGAGCCTCGATTCCGACGTCGCGCTGATCCGGCAAATCGCCGAATACATCATCGGCGGAGGCGGCAAGCGCCTCCGACCGGCGCTCGTCCTGCTGGCCGCGCGCGCCTGCGGCTACGACGGCCGCCGGCATTACACGATTGCGGCGGTGGTCGAGATGATTCATACGGCCACGCTGCTGCACGACGACGTCGTCGACGAATCCGATCTGCGGCGCGGGCACGCGACCGCCAATGCAACGTTCGGCAACGCCGCGTCGGTGCTGGTCGGCGATTTCCTCTATTCACGCGCGTTTCAACTGATGGTCGGTGCGGGATCGATGCGCGTGCTGGAAATCCTGTCGCACGCGACCAACGTGATCGCCGAGGGTGAAGTGCTGCAACTCATGCATACGGGCAATCCTGCGCTCGACGAAGCAGCGTACCTGGAAGTCATCCAGCGCAAGACCGCGAAGCTCTTCGAGGCCGCCGCGCAGCTTGGCGCGGTGCTGGGCGGCGCTCCGCCCGAGCAGGAGCAGGCGCTCGCTCGTTACGGCATGCATCTTGGAACCGCCTTCCAGCTCGTCGACGACGTGCTCGATTACTCGGGCGACCTCACCGCGATCGGCAAGAACCTGGGCGACGACCTCGCCGAGGGCAAGATGACGCTGCCGCTGATTCGTGCCATCGCCATAGGGAGCCCGGCGGACGCAGCGCTCATCAGGGACGCCATCACCGGGGGCAGGCTGACCGAGTTCACGCCCGTGATGGAAGTATTGGCGCGTACCGGCGCGCTCGACTACACGCGAGCGCGGGCAGAGCTCGAAAGCGCGGCGGCGACCGCCTCGGTGGCCGTCCTGCCCGATTCGCCGCACCGGGAAAGTCTGCTAGAATTGGCGTCCTTCGCAGCCCGACGGACGTACTGAAATTCTGAGCCGGCACCGGGCCGGGGACCCGTGGAACGCGCAGTTCTCCCGCCGCGGGATCGCATGGCCTGCCGGAAACGGCAATTCGGGGTGTAGCTTAGCCTGGTAGAGCGCTACGTTCGGGACGTAGAGGCCGGAGGTTCGAATCCTCTCACCCCGACCAAGAAAAGCAATTGCTTGGCGAGACCGGGTAGGCAAGCTTCTAGTCTGCACCTCAATTTCGCTTCCCGCTGGGACTTGTCCCGTCCGAATGTGCTCGATGGCCGCGCCACCCGGTCGAGCGCGCGACCGGTCTCAGGGTTATGCGTGCGCGCTTTGCCAGACAGTCTTGATCATCGGGCGGAGCACCTGTCGCATCCGGGCGGGACAAGCCGGATCGCTTCGGCTGCCGAACCCGCCGGCAAGATCAAGGAATGCACGCCGATGGACGGCGTCAAGGGGGGACCCGTTCCCGTCTGACTTTCGCGGAAGTGTCGGCTGAATTTACACATCGATGGTTTGCGCTCTGATTCGAGCGCCCCGCCGCAGCCCTAATACGTTGATTTGGTATCGATTGTTTTCCGGTTCCCCGCATTGGCTCGAATCGTGCTGAGTACCTCGCCGGGCGGGTACCTCGCTGCGCGCCGATCCAAGCCTCTTCCAAACACGTTGCAATCAGGAGAACAAGAGATGGGATTCCTACGGAAAGCTTTCGCGACTACGGTCCTGGGCCTTGGACTGCTGTTCGGGTCGACGTTCTCTCAGGCCACCACCCAGTTGGGCTTCCTTCTGGATGCGTCCGGCAGCATCTCCGCCGCCAATTACGATCTGTTGCGCACCGGCTTGAACGCGGCGCTGGCCGGTCTTCCTGTCGACGGCAGTATCGAGATCACGATCGTGAGTTTTGGCAGCGGCTCCTCACACCGTCGTCTCGCCGACGATCCTGACCGCCGGGACGCTACCGACGATACAATCCGCTATTACCGCGCACGCAAAGGATGGCGGCAGCACCGACACCGCAGGCGCGATCACCAGCCTGGCGGGCCTGATGACGGGTTCGGCGGTATTTTCGGACCCTGGCACCAAGTCGATCATCAATTTGGCCACCGACGGAGAGCCCAACGTAGGCAGCCCCAACCCCCAGTCCACCGCCCAGGCGGCTGCAGCAGCAGCGTTTCCGCCGGCATCGATGCCCTGTCGATCGAGGCGATCGGCGCCGCCGTGTCCAGCCCTAGCGCGTTGAGCAACATGGCATTGATCGCGTTTCCGGCCACCGTGTCGATTTTGCCTCTCAATTCGACCACCATCCCGAACCCGATCAGCGGCAGCTTTGTGGTGCCGGTCAGCGACTTCGACGCACTGGCGCCCGTTCTCCTCGCCAAGGTGCAGGCAGCGGTCGTGCAGGTGCCCGAACCGGGTAGCCTTGTGCTTATTGCGATTGCCCTGCTTGGCTTCGCAGCCTCCCGGCGCGGAAAGCGGAGCAGTTCGCAACGCCAGTTCGCCTGACCCGCGAAACGGCGGCGTAATTCACGCACCTCGCCTTCGGGCGGGGTGCTTTCGTTTTGGCCTATAGTTGCGCGATGCCGGCGAAGGTCTGCAGCTGTCGCCAAACCCTGGGGGTAGACCCGATGCAATCGTTTCCTTGGCGTTCCTGCCGGATACTGACAAGCGTGCTCTTGGCGACAACGTGCCTGGCGGCGTCCGCCGCCGGGGGCGACGGCTGCTCGGTCAAGAGCCGCAGCGCGGGCGTCGTCATCATGGTCTGTGCCAGCGGCGTCGATTCCACCGGCTGGCGAATGGCCGCTCAAGCCGCGTGCGGCTCGAAACAAACCTGCAACGTCTGGATCTGGGACGATGCGGCCAAGGCGCCTGGCAAGGCTCCCGCAACCGATGCTGAATTGCCCAAGAGTGCAACCGCACAAGCGCGCGCCGTGTGGGCCAACGATTCGCAAAGCCTGCTCACCATTCGAAAGGTTGGCGCGAACTGAATTTCGTCGCGCCAGGCGCCGACTCGTTACGACCCCGTCCGTTGCCGTGATTGACGTTGATCCCCCAACGGGGCTGCGCGCGATGCATCCCTGTGTGTCCATGGCGACGTGCCGGATTCGACGTGGTCCGGCGCCGGCGCGGTGCGCCAGGTCCCGATAGAACCGGTACGCACGTTCGCGCGGAAGCGGCGTTCCCGCCTGCACTATCGATCGAATGTCGGAAACTTTTACACCTGCAAGACCCCATAGAAATTAAATATCTGAAAATATTGAATATTCCAATGTGGCATGAATTCTGCGCTACGACGTGTACGTTTCATTGGGGGGGTCGTATGTGCAAGCCGATTGGCAACAGAGCATCGCTGACCCGTTTCATAGGGGGCCTGGTGTTGGCGGCCGGGCTGGCCTTCACCGCATCGCTGCCGGCATGGGCGGTCCCCTTCGCGTTAACGGTCAAGCCGATCCACCTCTGCAGCGACACCGGCACCGGCTGCGGAAACGCGGCCGAGACCCTGTTCCAAGCCGAGGGCGACAAGATCTGGGCGCAGGCCGGCATCAATCTCGTTTTTCTTCCGTGGGCGCAGATCAACGAAACCGACTATCTCGACGTCTCCATCGGGAGCGGCGCCGTCATCGATCCGGAAGCGCAGGCGATCATGACGGCCGGGACGGGGATCAACGACACGGCGGTCACCTTGGCAATCAACATGTTCTTCGCCAATTCACTGGACGGGGACCCTGGCTTCTTTGGCAATGGCTGCGGCGGACCGGTCTTCCACATTTTTTGTAACGATCAAATCGGCGTGTTCATCGCCGACAACGTGTTCTCGTACGGCGGTGGGATCGGGCGGCTGGACACCATCGCCCACGAGCTTGGCCATGTGTTGAATCTCCAGCACACGGGCGTCGCGAACCAGCTCATGGCCAGTGGTAGCGTCCGGTCCATTCCCGGTTCGATCGGCGACATTGCTCCGGACGGCGCCAATCTGGATCAGCTGACCCAGGCGGAGATCACCGAAGCGCTCCGCAGCGGTTTCCTCACCCCGGTGCCGGAGCCGAACACGCTGATGCTGCTCGGCATCGCGCTGCTAGGCGTGGCGGCTCGCCGCCGGAAAGCTGTCTAGCCGGAAGGGCGTGCTACGCTGGGAGGCATGAAAGAGGGGCCACCTCGATCATGCCATTCCCCGGAAGCTTCATTCAGGCAGTCCTCGCTGCCACCGCGCTCGTCGCGACAATCGCGACGGGTGCGAAAATCGCTGGCGCTGGCGGTCTCGCGTCCCCGACGGCGGCGCCATCCGATCGGATCACGCTCCCCGACATCCGCCGGGAGTTCAAATCCGCATCCGGTCGCTTCGCCTTCGTCGTCTCCACGCAAGATGACTGGAAGTCGCTTCGTGGGACTGGCGAGCTCATCTCGATCGCAGGATCCGTGCGCACGCTCCTGTGGTCGCACGCGCTGCCCCAGCAGTTCGGACCTCGATTCGTCCTCGTCAGCGATCTCGGTACCGTCCTGATGCTGGACGAGTGGATCAACGTCAGAAGTCCGTTCGCCGTGCTGGTCGTCGATCGCAACAACCGGACAGTGAGGCAGCACGGCGCCGATGCGGTCGTGCTGTCGGTTCAGGTGCCGGAGAAGGACGTCGTTCGGATGGCGAAGTACGGATGGTGGATCAGCGCCCCTCCCCGCCTGAATTCCGCCGGCGATGGCGCGCGGGTCGAGACGGCGGGCAAGATCCTGACGATTCGCCTGTCCGACGGCCAGCTCGCGGTCGACTGACGACGCCGCGCGGCGGGATCGAGCCGAGCGTCGCGTTCCATGGCGCATCGACGCCGCGTCGCGCACCCGGCAACGTCTATAATTGCGCTGCAAGCACACCCCGCGTTCCCCACCCAGCAGGAGTTCCCGATGTCAGCACGCCTCATCGCCCTGGCGCTCGCCGCAGCGAGCACCTTCGTGTCGGCCCAGACGGCGCCGCCCGGCTACCCCGCCGACTACGCGCAGACCATCGCCGCTGCGGGCAAGGAAGGCAAGGTCGTCATTTACAGCGCGCTGGATACGAAGGCCGCGCAGCCGCTGATCAAGGATTTCAGCGCGCTCTACCCGAACGTCAAGGTCGAGTACAACGACATGAACTCGACCGAGATGTACAACCGTTTCATCGCCGAGGTCGCCTCCGGCCAGGGCTCCGCGGACGTCATGTGGAGTTCGGCCATGGACCTGCAGATCAAGCTGGTGGACGACGGGCAGGCATTGCCCTACCTGTCGCCAGAGGCGCCCAAACTGCCGGCCTGGGCGGTCTACAAGAACCAGGCCTACGGCACGACCTACGAGCCGGCCGTCTTCATCTACAACAAGCGGCTCGTGACCCCCGAGGAGGTACCGCAGGACCACGCGGCGTTCGTCAAGCTCATCACCGCCAAGGCGGACAAGTTCAAGGGCAAGGTCACGACCTACGACATCGAGAAAAGCGGCGTCGGTTTCATGTTCGTCGTGCAGGACACCAAGTACTTCGCCGGGATGAAGGACCTCGAAAAGGGCTTCGGCGCGTCGAGTTACCGCGTGTACGCGAGCACCGGCAACATGCTGGAAAAGGTGTCGTCGGGCGAACATCTGCTGGGATACAACGTCCTGGGCTCCTACGCGCTGGTGCGCACCAAGAAGGATCCGGCGCTGGGAGTCGTGCTGCCCAGCGACTACACGCTGGTGCTGTCGCGCGTGATGTTCATCGGCAAGAAGGCCAAGAACCCCAATGCGGCGAAGCTCTGGACCGACTACATCCTCTCGCAGCGCGGCCAGACGCAGATCGGCGGCGACGTCGAGCTCTTCTCCATCCGCGGCGACGTCGACGCCGAGTACACGGCGGCCTCGCTCAACAAGCGGCTCGGAGCGAACGTGAAGCCCATACCGGTCAACGCGGAAATCGCCGGGATGCTCGACCAGAAGAAGCGGCTGGAATTCCTGGCCGACTGGAAGGCGACGGTGCAATCCGGCGCCGCCGCCAAGTAGCGGCAACGGCCGTAGTCCGCGCAGGCTTCGCAGCATGGCGGTAGCGCCCGCGATTCCGACTGCGGATCCGGCACGCGTTTGCCAATCCCCGAACCTTCGATGCGCACGGCTGTCCTCGCTGCGGTTCCCCGCAGCCTGACCATCCTGGTGACGGCGGCCGCGGTGCTCTCGCCGCTGTCGCTCATTTTCTACCAGAGCTTCTTGTCGGCGCCCTTCTTCGACCCGCGGAAGACCGCGAGCTTCGAAGCCTACGCGTTCATCTTCGCCGATCCTGATTTCTGGAGCGCCTCGCTCAATTCGCTGGCCATCGCGGCGGCGATGGTGGTCATTGCGATCCCGTTAGGGGGCCTGCTCGCGTTCGTGATGGAGCGCACCGACCTGCCGGGCAAGCGCTGGATCGAGCCGCTGCTGCTGGTGCCGAGCTTTGTGTCGCCGATGGTCCTGGCCTTCGGATTCGTCGTGGCTGCCGGTCCGGTCGGCTTCTACACGGTGTGGGTGACCGAACTCTTCGGCGGCGCACCGTGGGGCATCTACTCGCTCACCGCCATCGGCGTCATCGCGGGGTTGACGCACGTGCCCAACGTCTACGTCTACGCATCGGCGGCATTGAAGAGCCTGGGCTCCGACGTCGAGGAAGCCGCGCGGGTGGCGGGCGCCTCGCCGTTTCGCGTCGCTCTCACGGTGAGCCTGCCGCTGATCCAGCCGGCGCTGCTGTTCGCCGCCGTTCTCGTCTTCTTTCTCGGTTTCGAGCTATTCGGCCTGCCTCTGGTGCTGGGCGACCCCGAGGGCCATCTGGTGCTCTCGACGTATCTCTACAAACTCACGAACAAGCTCGGCGTGCCGTCCTACCACCTGATGGCGGCCGTTGCGATCTGCATCGTTGCCGTCACCTTCCCGCTGGTTCTGCTGCAACGCTATCTGCTGCAGAACGCGCGCAAGTACGCAACCATCAAGGGCAAGGCCGGGCGCATGCGGGAATTGCCGCTCGGCAAATGGAAGTGGGTCGCCGCCGGGCTGATCGGCCTGTGGCTGTTCGTGGGCGTCATCGTTCCGCTGTCGGGAATCGCGCTGCGCGCCTTCGTCTCGAACTGGGGTTACGGCGCGAAGCTGGCGGACGTGGCGACGCTCGAGCACTTCATTTCGATCTGGGACGAACCCACGCTGATCCGCGCGATCTGGAACACGATCCTGATCGGCACCGTCGGCGGCGCCATCGCGGTCGCCTGTTACACGGCGATCGGCTTCGCGACCCACCGGCGCAATGACGGCTGGTCGCGCTTGGTCGATTACCTGGTACTGGTGCCGCGCGCGGTGCCGGGACTGCTCGCGGGGCTCGCGTTCCTGTGGGTATTCCTGTTCTTCCCGCCGCTCACACCTCTGCGCACCACGATCTTCAGCATGTGGCTCGCGTACACCGTGGTCTGGCTGGCCTACGGCATGCGGCTCATCTCGTCGTCGCTGCTGCAGGTGAGCACCGAGCTCGAAGAAGCCGCCCGTACCGTCGGCGCGAGCCGCGGGCAGATCTCACGCCACATCACGCTGCCCCTGATCAGGCCCGGGCTGCTGGCGTCGTGGCTCCTGGTCTTCATGATCTTCGAGCGCGAGTATTCGACTGGCGTCTACCTGCTGGCGCCCGGCACCGAAGTCATCGGCGCCCAGCTGGTGTCGCTGTGGCAAGGCGGCGCGATCGATGTCGTCGCCGCGCTGTCATTCGTCAATGTCGTGCTGGTCGGCGTCGGCCTCGCGATCGCACTGCGCTTCGGCGTCAAGCTGCGCGACTGAACCGAGAACCGGGGAAACGGCCATGGCAGAACTCACCGTCGACAACCTGCACCTCACCTACGGCGACAATCCGATCCTGAAAGGCGTCTCGCTGACGCTCGATCGAGGCGAAGTCGTGTCGCTGCTCGGCCCGTCGGGCAGCGGCAAGACGACGCTGCTGCGCGCGGTCGCGGGGCTCGAAGTGCCGCACGAAGGCACCATCAAGATCGGAGACAAGGTGGTGTTCGATGGCGCCGGCGGCAGCGACATTCCCGCCGAAGGCCGCAATCTGGGCCTCGTGTTCCAGTCCTATGCGCTGTGGCCGCACAAGACCGTGTTCGAGAACGTGGCCTACGGGTTGCGCCTCCGCCGGATCGGTGGCGAAGCGATAGGGACGCGTGTGACAACGGCGCTCGAGCAGCTCTCGCTGGCGCACCTCGCCGAACGCTTCCCGCACCAGCTTTCCGGCGGCCAGCAGCAGCGCGTCGCGCTGGCGCGGGCGCTCGTCTACAACCCGCCGGTGATCCTGCTCGACGAGCCGCTTTCGAACCTCGATGCCAAGCTCCGCGAGGAGGCGCGCGCCTGGCTGCGCGAGCTGATCGTCCGGATGCATCTGTCCGCGCTGTGCGTGACGCACGACCAGAGCGAGGCGCTTGCGATGTCCGACCGGATCCTCCTTCTCAACAACGGCCGCATCGAACAGCAGGGAACCCCGCAGCAGATGTACGGCAATCCGGCGACGCTGTTTACCGCGGACTTCATGGGCAGCAACAACCGGATGACCGGCCGCGTCGCCGAGATCCGCGGCGGCGCCGCGTTGCTCGAAGGCGACGGCTGGCGGTTGTGGGGATCCGCGAAGGCAAGCGTCAGGGCAGGCGCCGACGGCGTCGCCATGATTCGCCTCGAATGCATACGGCTCTCCACAGGTCCGGGAGAAAACCGGCTCGAAGCCGACCTCACGACGTCGATGTATCTCGGTGACAAATGGGAACATCTGTTCGCGCTGGGCGAGACGCGGCTGCGTGCGTACGGCGACAAGCCGATTGCCGGTGGCCGGCACTGGTTGCATCTGCCGCGCGAGGAACTCTGGGTATTCTGACGCCTATCGATCATTGCAGCACTGCGTGACACTTTCGCGAACATGATTGTCGTTCCCGCGAACGCGGGAACGACGCCAATCTTGCAGGCACTATCACTCAAATCGGCAAAGCTTGGCGGTTGCACTCGTGCGCGCGTTTGCGAACGCGCGCTTCGGAATTCGCGAACCGCTACGTCATCGTCCCAGCATCGGCAGCTTGAGTTTCTTGGCGCGCGCGACCTCGATCGCCTTGGCGTAGCCCGCGTCGGCGTGGCGCATGACGCCGGTAGGACGCCGAAGGGGGTAGCAGGGGCCCCGCTCGCCAGGCGAGTGGGGATGCGACCCCGGAGGCGGAGAGGCGACCGGCAACGTCAGCCTCGAAGCATCGGCAGCTTCAGGCCCTTCACCTTCGCGACCTCGATCGCCTTGGCATAGCCCGCGTCGGCGTGGCGCATGACGCCGGTAGGACGCCGAAGGGGGTAGCAGGGGCCCCGCTCGCCAGGCGAGTGGGGATGCGACCCCGGAGGCGGAGAAGCGACCGGCAACGTCAGCCTCGAAGCATCGGCAGCTTCAGGCCCTTCACCTTGGCGACCTCGATCGCCTTCGCGTAGCCCGCGTCGGCGTGGCGCATGACGCCGGTCGCCGGATCGTTCCACAGCACGCGGGCAATGCGTTTCGCGGCGGCGTCGGTGCCGTCGCAGACGATGACCACGCCGGCATGCTGCGAGTAGCCCATCCCGACGCCGCCCCCGTGGTGCAGCGACACCCAGGTCGCTCCCGCCGCGACATTGAGGAGCGCGTTCAGGAGCGGCCAGTCGGACACCGCGTCCGAGCCGTCGGCCATCGCCTCCGTTTCACGATTGGGGCTCGCGACGCTTCCGGTGTCGAGATGATCGCGGCCGATCACGATGGGCGCCTTCAGTTCGCCTGTTCTCACCATCTCGTTGAATGCGAGGCCCGCAACATGCCGCTCGCCCAATCCCAGCCAGCAGATGCGCGCCGGCAATCCCTGGAATGCGATGCGCTCGCGCGCCATGTCGAGCCAGCGGTGCACGTGCGCGTCGTCCGGAAAGAGGCTCTTGACCTTGCGATCCGTCCGGTAGATATCCTCCGGATCGCCGGAAAGCGCGACCCAGCGGAACGGGCCTTTTCCTTCGCAGAACAGCGGACGAATGTACGCGGGCACGAAGCCGGGGAACGCGAACGCGTCGGCCACGCCTTCGTCGGACGCGACCTGCCGGATGTTGTTGCCGTAGTCGAACGTCGGAACGCCGCGCGCTTGGAACGCGAGCATTGCGCCGACGTGGGCCTTGATCGAAGTCTTGGCGGCGGCAACAAGCTCCGCGTGCTGCGCCGGATCGGCCTGCGCGGCACGCCAGCGCGCGACGGTCCATCCGGACGGCAGGTAGCCGTACACGAGGTCGTGTGCCGACGTCTGGTCGGTCACCATGTCGGGCCGCACGTTGCGCCGCACGAGCTCGGGCAGGATATCCGCAGCGTTGCCAACGAGGCCGATGGACACCGGCTGCCGATTCGCGCATGCCTCGCGCAGGATCGCAAGCGCATCGTCCAGGTCCTTCGCCTGCCGGTCGAGGTAGCGCGTGGCAAGGCGCATGTCGATCCGGTCCTGCTGGCATTCGATGGCCAGCATCGACGCGCCGGCCATCGTCGCCGCGAGCGGTTGCGCGCCGCCCATCCCGCCGAGTCCCGCGGTAAGGATCCATCGGTCGTCGAGGCGTCCGCCGTAATGCTGGCGGCCCGCTTCGGCGAACGTCTCGTAAGTCCCCTGCACGATGCCCTGGCTGCCGATGTAGATCCAGGATCCGGCCGTCATCTGGCCGAACATCATCAGACCCTTGCGGTCGAGTTCGTTGAAGTGATCCCACGTTGCCCATTTCGGCACGAGGTTGGAGTTGGCGATCAGCACGCGCGGCGCGTCCGGATGCGTCTTGAATACACCAACCGGCTTGCCGGACTGGATCAGCAGTGACTCGTCGTCTTCGAGCTCGCGCAGCGCCGCGATGATCGCGTCGTAGCATTCCCAGTTGCGGGCGGCGCGGCCGATGCCGCCGTACACGACCAGCTCCGACGGATTTTCGGCGACCTCGGGATCGAGGTTGTTCTGAATCATGCGCAGCGGCGCTTCGGTGAGCCACGATTTCGCCGTGCGCGCGACGCCGCGCGGCGCGCGGATCACGCGGTCGGCACGCCGCGTGCCGGGACCTGCGGAGACAATGGGAGGCGAGTCGTCAGGGCGCATGGCAGTTTTCCGGCGGGATAGAGAGCCCGCTGCAAGGGTGATTGTCGCGCAGTCGGCACGCCGCGTCACTCGGGCCGCGGCCGCCCGCAGGGTCGCGTCGAGCAACCGGGCGCGCGATTATGAGATCAACGTCCCGGCATACGGGACAAAATCACCTCGCTCGACACGGACGCGTATTGCCTCCAGGTCCGGGGCAAACGCGCGGTCGCGATCCCAGAACGCAGCGTCGGCACGAATCATCGCCAACGCCGCCGCGAGCTTTGCCGACGTCGCCAAAGGCCGGCGCAGCTCCACGCCCTGGGCACCCGCAAGCAACTCGACGGCGACGATGCGCGCGGTGTTCGCCGCCATCGGCCCGAGCCGGCGCGCGGCGAACGTCGCCATGCTGACGTGGTCTTCCTGGTTGGCCGACGTCGGCAGCGAATCGACCGAGGCCGGGTGCGCCAGCGACTTGTTTTCGGACGCGAGCGCGGCGGCCGTCACGTGCGCGATCATGAAGCCGGAATTGACGCCGCCGTCCTCGACGAGAAAGGGCGGGAGCCCCGACAGGTTCGTGTCCATCAGCAGCGCGATGCGTCGCTCGGACAGCGCGCCCATTTCCGCGATCGCCAGCGCGAGAGTGTCGGCCGCGAACGCGACCGGCTCGGCGTGGAAGTTGCCGCCGGAGAGAATCTCGTCCGTATCGGCGAAGACGAGCGGGTTGTCGGATACCGCGTTGGCCTCGGTAACAAGGACCTCCGCGGCGCGGCGCATCAGGTCGAGGCAGGCTCCCATCACCTGCGGCTGGCACCGCAAACTGTACGGATCCTGCACGCGGTGGCAATCCTTGTGCGAATCGCGGATGCCGCTGCCGGCGAGCAGATCGCGGTAGATCGCCGCGGCGTCGGCCTGCCCGCGATGGCCGCGAACGGCCTGGATGCGCGCATCGAACGGCGTGTCGCTGCCAAGGCATGCATCGATCGACAGCGCGCCCGCGACGAACGCGGCGGCCATTGCGCGCTCGGCGGCGAACAGGCCCGCGAGCGCAAGCGCCGTGGAGACCTGGGTGCCGTTGAGCAGCGCGAGACCTTCCTTCGGTCCCAGCACGACCGGTTCGAGGCCCGCCTCATCCAGCGCTACGCGCGCGGGAACCATGCGGCCGGCGATCCGCGCCTCGCCCTCGCCGATCAGCACCGCTGACAGGTGCGCCAGCGGCGCGAGGTCGCCCGAGGCGCCGACCGATCCTTGCGCCGGGATGCAGGGAACGATGCCCGCGTTCGCGAGCGCGACGAGCGCGTCGATCACGGCCCAGCGCACGCCCGAATGGCCGCGCGCGAGGGAGGCCGCCTTCAAGGCGATGACGAGCCGCACCGTGGCATCGTCGAGCAGCGGGCCGGTCCCCGCCGAATGCGACAGCACCAGCGCGCGCTGCAGCTCGGCGAGGCGGGCGTGGTCGATGCGCGTGCGGGCGAGAAGACCGAAGCCCGTGTTGACGCCGTAAACCGTACGCCCGGTGGCGATGACGCGATTCACGGTTTCGGCGGCGGCGTCGACGGCCGGCCGGGCAGCGGCATCGGACACGAGCACCAGCGGCTCCGTCCACAGTCGGCGGAGGTCGGCGAGGCGAAACTTGCCGGGTCGTAAGGTCAACGAGGTCATGGCTGGCACGACAAAGGGCCAAGCGCGGCATTGTGCCCAGATTTCGCTCCAGCCGCCATGCGGGTCGAAGCGCGTCGCTCCGCCTATAATCGCGGCGATGTCCACGCTTGCCGCCACGCCCGACGCCCCGCTGTCGGCGCACACGCCGATGATGCAGCAGTACCTCCGCGCCAAAGCGGAGCATCCGGACAAGCTCTTGTTCTATCGGATGGGCGACTTCTACGAACTTTTCTACGAGGACGCGCAGCGGGCGGCGCCGCTGCTCGACATCACGCTGACCGCGCGCGGACAGTCCGCGGGCGCACCGATTCCCATGGCCGGAGTGCCATTCCACGCCGTCGACGGCTACCTCGCGCGACTGATGAAGCTCGGCCTGTCGGTGGCGATCTGCGAGCAGATAGGCGATCCGGCGACGAGCAAGGGGCCGGTGGAACGCAAGGTCCTGCGCGTCCTGACGCCGGGCACGGTGACGGACGCCGGCCTGCTCGACGCGAAGCGCGACAGCCTGCTCGTTGCCGTCAATCCGGGCAGATACCGGACCGGCATTGCGTGGCTCAACCTCGCATCAGGGCAGTTCGTGCTGACGGAAGTGGCCGCGGCCGAAGCGACCGCGGCGCTGGAGCGGCTCGACATCGCGGAGCAGCTCGTCCCGGATGGCGTCTCGTTTCCGCTGCGCAGCGACGGCCTTCCGACGCGCACGTTGCCCGCGTGGCAGTTCGACGCGGCGGCGGCTACCCGTGCGCTCGCGAAGCATTTCGGTACTCGCGACCTGTCGGCGTTCGGCATCGACGACCGTGACCTCGCGCTGGGCGCCGCCGGCGCGCTCTTCGGCTATGCCGCATCGACGCAGCAGTCCACACTCGGCCACATCAGAATGCTCGCAGTCGAGACCGCGAGCGAATACGTGGCACTCGACGTTGCGACACGACGCAACCTGGAGATCACCGAAACGCTGCGTGGCGAAGCAGCACCGACGCTGCTTTCGCTGCTCGATACCTGCAATACCGCCGCCGGCAGCCGGCTGTTGCGCCATTGGCTCACCCATCCGCTGCGCGCGCAGGCGGTGGCGTCCGCGCGCCACGGTGCGATCGGGGCGTGGGTCGCGAACCCGTCGGCACGACGCGTGCTCGCCGCCGAGCTAGCGCATACCGTCGATGTCGAGCGGATCGCGGGACGCGTCGCGCTGGCGTCCGCGCGTCCGCGCGACCTTGCCGGGCTGCGCGACACGCTGCTGCGGCTGCCCGCGATCGTGACCGCGCTTGCCGCCGCGGACGCGCCGCTCCTTGCCGCCATCGCCGGCGACCTCGCCGTCGATCCGCGGTGGTCGGCACTTCTCACGCGCGCGATCGCCGCCCTGCCCGCGGCGCAGGTGCGCGACGGCGGCGTGATCGCGCCGCAATACGACGCCGAACTCGACGACTTGCGCGAAATCGACGAGCACTGCGGCGAGTTTCTCGTCGCACTGGAAGCGCGCGAGCGCGAGCGCACGGGCATCGCGAATCTCAAGGTCGAGTACAACCGCGTCCACGGGTTCTACATCGAGGTCACCAACGCGCAGACGCAGAAGGTGCCCGACGACTACCGCCGCCGGCAGACGCTGAAGAACGCCGAGCGCTACATCACGCCGGAACTGAAGGCCTTCGAGGATCGCGCGCTCTCGGCGCAGGACCGTGCGCTCGCGCGCGAGAAACTGCTTTACGACGCGTTGCTCGCCGAACTGGCGCCCGCGATTCCCGGGCTGCAGAAAGCTGCCGGCGCGTTGGCTGCGCTCGACGTTCTGGCGACGCTGGCCGAGCGCGCGGAAGCGCTGGATCTCGCGCGTCCCGTCTTCGTCGCCGCGCCGGGGCTCGCGATTCGCGGCGGACGGCATCCGGTCGTCATGCGGCAGGTCGACGCATTCATCCCGAACGATCTCGACCTGCGTCCGGACCGGCGGCTGCTGATCATCACCGGGCCGAACATGGGGGGCAAATCGACGTACATGCGGCAGGCGGCGGTCATCGCGCTCCTCGCCTGCTGCGGCTCGTTCGTGCCGGCAAGAGCCGCGGAGATCGGCCTGCTCGACGCGATTCACACGCGGATCGGGGCATCGGACGATCTCGCAGGAGGACGGTCCACATTCATGGTCGAAATGACCGAGGCCGCGTCCATTCTCCACCGCGCAACGCCCGAGAGCCTCGTGCTGATCGACGAGATCGGTCGCGGAACGTCGACCTTCGACGGATTGGCGCTCGCGTGGGCGATCGCGCACCAACTCGCCGAGAAGAATCGCTGCCTCACGCTGTTCGCGACACACTATTTCGAGCTGACCGCGCTGCCGGCGGAAATCGAGGGCTGCGCGAACCTGCACTTCGATGCGGTCGAGCACGCCGACGGCATCGTGTTCCTGCATGCCGCCGAGTACGGGCCCGCCAATCGCAGCTACGGACTGCAGGTGGCGAGGCTCGCCGGCGTGCCGGCCGATACGATCCGGCGCGCGAAAGGGCATCTCGCGCGGCTCGACAAGTTCAGCGCCGGGGCGAGCGCGCAGTCCGATCTGTTCGCCCCCTTGGGGGTTGCCGCGGATGCTGCGGACGGGAAATCGGACGCACCGCCAATTGCCGATGCGGTCGCCGTGCATCTTGCGACGCTCGATCCCGATGCGATGACGCCGCGCGATGCGCTCGCGGCCCTCTACGAGCTCAGGAAGCTGCTGCAGCGCTAATGATGGTGCCCGCCGGCGCCATGAACGTGGCCGTGCTCGAGTTCCTCGGTGGTCCCGGCGCGCACGTCGAGGATCCGGCAGTCGAAACGGAGACGCTTGCCGGCCCACGGATGGTTGCCGTCGAGCACGACCTTGCCTTCGGCGATGTCGGTGACCGTAAAGACGATGCCGCTGCCCGGCTCGTCACCCGGGTTTGCGAACGCCTCGAACTGCATGCCGACTTCGACCTCGGGGGGCAGCCGATCTTCCGCCTCGATCTTGACGAGCTCGGGGTCGTAGTCGCCAAACGCATCGGCCGGCTCGACATCGACCGACACGGTATCGCCGGCTTTCTTCAGGGTCAGCGCTTCCTCGAGCTTGGGCAGAATCCCCGAATGTCCGCCATGCAGGTAGGCGATCGGTTCCTCGGTGGCTTCGAGCAGCGTGCCGTCGCCGTCGAACAGCTCGAAGGTCAAGGTGACCACGGTATTGGTGAAGATGTTCATCGGGGCTCCGCGAAGACGGGGATGAGCAGATTCGTGCGGAATACGCACGCTCGCGGCATCGAAGGCACGCCCCTATGCCGGAATGCAGGCGCAATTGTATCGCAGCCGCGTTCGCGTCCGACCACCCGCCGCTATAATTGGCGGATGCGTGAAGCATCGCCGCAGCGCCATGCGCAAACCGGACCGGCGGCAAGCTCGAAACTTCTTGGCGGCCTTGGCGCCAACGCGTTCCTCCGAGGGTTCTGGCACAAGGATGCGCTGCTCATGCGGGGAGCCCTCCCGGGTTTCGCGGGCCTGTTCACCACACGGCAGCTCCATGCTGCTCGCGCAACGCGACGACGTCGAGTCGCGGCTCGTCGTCCGCGACGGCGCGCGCTGGTCGCTCGCGCACGGGCCCTTCCGCCGTGCGGATTTCAGGACGCTTCCCGCGCGCAACTGGACGCTCCTGATGCAGGGCGTCAACTTGCATTCGATGGCCGCGGATGCGCTGTTGCGGCGCTTTGCCTTCGTTCCCTACGCGCGCCTGGACGACCTGATGGTGAGCCTCGCGGCGCCGGGCGGCGGCGTCGGCCCTCACTTCGACTCCTACGACGTGTTTCTGCTCCAAGGCACGGGCCGGCGCCGCTGGAGGTACGGTCGCCAGACGGATCTGAGCCTGAAGCCCGGGCTGCCGCTCAAGATCCTGCGACGGTTCGCTGCCGAGCGCGAACAGGTGCTCGCGCCCGGCGACATGCTCTATCTGCCGCCGGACTACGCGCACGACGGCGTCGCCATCGACACGTGCACGACCTATTCGATCGGGTTCCGCGCGCCGGCGGCAAACGAACTGGCGGCGGCGTTCCTCGATTTTCTGCGCGACGAACTGGACCACCAGGGACGCTACCGCGACCCTGACCTCGAGGCCACACGCGAGCCGGCGAAGATCGGAAGCGCCATGCAGCGGCAATGCGCGCGCATCCTGCGCGCGATACGCTGGGACCGGGCGACGGTTGCGCGCTTCCTGGGCGCGTGGCTGTCGGAGCCGAAGCCCGCGGTATTCTTCGAACCGCCTGCGTCGCCGATGAAGCGCGCGGCGTTCGCCGTTCGCGCGCGCAAGCATGGTGTCCATCTGGACCCGCGCTCGCAACTGCTCTACGATGATCGGCACGTCTTCATCAACGGCGCCGCGCTGCCGTGGCGCGCGACGGGGACCGCAGCGCTGCAGGAATTCGCGAACAGGCGGGTTCTGGCGCCGCGCGCCATTGCCGCCGCGGGCAACGAGCTCACGACGCTCCTCCACGAATGGTATCGCCATGGCTACCTCCACTCCGGTACCGGCTGAAGATAACGCCGCGTCCGAACCGCGCCAGGAAACGCTCGTCACCCTCTCCGCCCAGGTGGGCGCGCTCGACGAGCTTGTCGGGCTCGCGCAGCATTCCATTCGCGTGTTCGACCGCGACATGTCGCAGATGGGGTGGAACCGCCCGGCGCGCGTCGACAAGCTCGCGACGTACCTGCGCCGCTCGCGGACATCCAAAGTCGAGATCATCGTGCACGACACGCGCTGGCTGGAGGAATCCTGCGCGCGGTTGATGGTGCTGTTGAAGGCGTTCGGCGACCGGATCACGGTCTACAGGACCGGACCCGAGGCCAAGGGTGCGGCCGATCCGCTCGTCCTCGTCGATGGGCGTCATTTCCTGCACCGCTTCCATGTCGAACAGCCGCGCGCCGCGTTGGCGTTCGACGCGCCGCACCTCGCCGCGCCGCTGATCAATCGGTTCGACGAAATCTGGGCGACCGGAGAACCGGGCCTCACCGGGACGGTACTCGGGCTCTGAGGGGTGCCGCAATGGTGTGCGCGAAAGGGATGCGGCAGCGCACAATCCCTTTGAATCATCAGGGAATTGTGTTAGACTTGTCGGGTCGATTGCCCTGCCGGTGCCGGTGCTTCCCTGGGGACGAATCGTGCTCTGGCTCCCGCACATCGACAGACCCGCACTCCTCAAAAACTATCGACATTCGCGTAAGGAACCGAACAATGAACAAGTCGCTCGTCATCGCTGCTGCTGTCGTCGTCGCTCTGACAGCCTGTGGCGACCAAAAGCCGGCCCCCAAGGCCGCCGCTCCGGCACCGGCCGCGGCACCCGCGCCCGCGCCGACACCCGCCCCGACCGATGCGGCGAAGGCCGCCGAACCGGCAAAGGATGCCGCCGCCGCTGCGCCGGCTGCCGCCCCGGCTGCTGCGCCCGCCGCTGCTGCGCCCGCCGCTGCTGCGCCCGCCGCTGCTGCTGCTGCTGCTCCGGCGCCAAAGAAGTAAGCTGGATTCGCGCCGGCGCAAAAAGGGCCGTCCCTCGGGCGGCCCTTTTTTCTGGCAGCGCAGCCAGGTAGGCGATGAACGCCGCGCAACGCGACGATCAACGGCCGCGTGGTGCGTGAGGGCGCGCGATCATTTCATGACGACCGGCGCCCGCGGCGCCGTCAAAGCGGCGCCCCGATGCGCTCTGCCACCTCGCGATAGTGTTCGATGACCGCGCCAAGATCGCGCCGAAAGCGGTCCTTGTCCATCTTCTCGCCGGTCTTCGCGTCCCACAGCCGGCATCCATCCGGCGTGAACTCGTCGCCCAGGACCAGCGGTCCGCCGCGGTCCTCGATCAGGTGGCCGAACTCCAGCTTGTAATCGACGAGATCGATGCCTGCGCCGGCGAAGAGCGGCCTGAGCACCGCGTTGGTCCGGTGCGTGAGCGATTTCATTTCGGCGATCTCGGCCGCGCTCGCCCAGCCCAGCACGCGGATATGGTCGTCGTTGCACAGCGGGTCGTGCAAGGCGTCGCTTTTCATGAAGAATTCGAAGATGGGTTCGGCGAGCCGAGTGCCCTCGGCGATGCCATAGCGTTTGGCCATCGAGCCGGCGCAGACATTGCGCACGACACACTCGACCGGCACCATCTTCAACGCCTTCACCAGCGACTCGCGTTCGTTCAGCAGGCCGACGAAATGCGTCGGCACTCCGGCCGCGGCAAGGCGTCCCATCACAAACGCATTGATCTTGTTGTTGGTCTCGCCCTTGCCGTCCAGCTTCGCGAGCTTCGCGCCGTCGAAGGCCGAGACGTCGTCGCGGTAATGCATGACGAGCCGGTGCGGGTCGTCGGTCGCGAACATGGTCTTCGCCTTTCCCTTGTAGAGCTCCTGCCGTTTTTCCATTCCCCTCTCCCGATTACGAAACCTGCCGCCAGCCGAATCCTTCGTCCTGGTCCGCGATGCCGATCCAATCCGGCGTGCAGCCCAGCGCGCCGGCGAGCGCGGCGCGGGCAAGCTCCGGTGTATTGTTCTGCTGCGAAAGGTGCGCGGCGATGATGTGGACGAGCCGCGTCGTATCGATGTGCTCCAGGAGCCCGGCCGCCGCTTCGTTGTGCAGATGCCCGAAGCGGCCGGCAATCCGCTGCTTGAGCGGGTACGGGTAGCCGCCGTTCTCGAGCATCTCGAGGTCGTGATTGCACTCGAGCACGAGCGCATCGCAACCCGTGAGGCAGGCTTCGACGTGCGGCGTCGTCACGCCGAGGTCGGTAAGCACGCCCAGTCGCCGGGCGCCGTCGCCGATCACGAACTGCACGGGCTCGCGGGCGTCGTGCGGGACCGCAACCGGCGTGACCTCCAGCGCGCCGATCGCAAACGCGCAGTGGCTGTCGAAGCCGTAGACCTGCGCCATCCCCTCGAAACGCTCGGATACGGCCGCCAGCGTCCCGAAGGTGGCCCACACCGGAAGCGAGTGTCGCGCAGCGAAAGCCGGCACGCCGCCGACGTGGTCCGAGTGCTCGTGGGTGACGAGGATGGCCGACAGGTCGCCGGGCTTCAGCCCCAGCCGCGCGAGCCGGGAGACAGCGTCGCGGACGCGAAAACCGCAGTCGATCAGGACGCGCGTCGTGCCGGCTTCGACGACGAGACCATTGCCCTCGCTGCCGCTGCCCAGAGATGCGAAGCGCACGCGCGCCCCGCGTTACTTGAGCTGGTCCTTGAGCAGCGAGAGAATCTTCTCGCCGTTCGGCGTCTTGTCGGGGGCGCCGCTCGGATCTTCCACCGTCACGATGCTGCGCGGATCCGCCTGCGCGACGGTGATGCGGTACTGCTCCGGTTTTTCCGCCGTGTCCTTCCAGAACTTCAGCTTCGAAAGGAATCCCTCGTCCTTCTTCGAGTCGACTTCCGGATCGGCGAAGCGGACGAAATAAAGACCCTTCGAACGGTCGCGGTCGACGACGGTGAAGCCGATCCGGTCGAGTGCCAGTCCGACACGGCGCCAGGCACGATCGAAATTGTCGTCGACGACGAGCTGGTTCGCGCCATCCGCGGCCTTCTGCAATTTGGCGCGATCCGGAGCGGCGGCACTGCCCGGGGCCGTCGCCTGGACGATCTGCGCCGCCTGTGCCTCCGGCGTGCCGAAGCGCACCATCAGGCGCGTCAGCCATTCCGCCTCGAGCCCCGGGTTGGGTGGCAGCACCGCCCAGGCGAACGCTTCCGGCGCTCCGCGGCTGTCGACCTTCGTCGGCATCTGCTCCATGATCCGGCTGGAAACGAATATCTCGACGGTCCCGGCCTCGGTGCCGCGTTCGATCCGCGTGTGGAACTTCTCGCGCTTGTAGGTCGTGTAGAAGGCGTCCAGGTACTTGCCGATCGTATTGCGGAGGGCATCGCCCGGGATCTCGGCGCGGTTCTCGGCCCAGTCGGTCTCCATGACCCCGGCCGTCGGCTGCTCGATGGCGAGCACGAATCCGTTTTCCAGCCAGAACTGGCGCGCGGTGTTCCACGCCAGCTCGGGGGTCGACCTCACCTGCAGCCAGCGCTCGTTGCCGCTTTTCAGGATCTTGACGTCGGCAATGGTGTTGGGGGCAATCTGGTCGCCGACCCTTTGCCGCGTGGCATCGCGCGCCGCGAGTCCCGACGCGGTCGCGACGTTGTAACGATCGTCGAACTGCGGCGACTTGAGGTCCGGCGGCAGTTCCAGCGCCGGCGCGGTCGTCGCGGTCTTGTAGTCGATCTTCTTGCCGAACGACGTCGTGGGCGACTCGCAGCCGGCGACGGCGAACGCAGCCAGCGCCGTCGCGACGATTGCGCACGCGGGCTTCGAAAGCTTCATGAAATGCATGCGGGATACCTTCTTGGTCAGGCGAGAGCGCCGGCGGCGCGCATCGCGTCGCGGACGGTCTCATGGCAGGACGGGGACAACGGGACCAGCGGCAGCCGCAACGCGTTCTTGACGAGGCCCATTTCGGAGAGCGCCCACTTGACGGGGATCGGGTTGGCCTCGACGAAAAGATTCCGGTGCAGCGGCAGCAGGCGGTCGTTGCACGCCCGGGCACGGGCGACATCGCCTTCCAGCGCAGCCGCGCACATCGCGGCCATCAGCTTCGGCGCGACGTTGGCGGTGACCGAAATAACGCCATGGCCGCCCATCAGCATCAGCGGCAGCGCGGTGATGTCCTCGCCGCTGTAGACGGCAAAATCGCGCCTGCCCATGGCGTTGAGCGCCTGGATGAGCTCGCTGCCGCGACCGAGATCGGCGGTCGCGTCCTTGATGCCGATGATGCCCGGTACCTTGGCCAGCCGCAGTGCGGTCTCGTTGGCGAGATCCGCGACCGTGCGTCCCGGCACGTTGTACAGAATCATCGGCAGGCCGACCTTTTCCGCGATGGTGCGGAAGTGGCGGTACAGGCCCTCCTGCGTGGGCTTGTTGTAATACGGGACGACCGACAGGCAGCAGCTCGCGCCGACCTTCTTCGCGTAGAGGGTCAGTTCGATCGCCTCCGCGGTGGAGTTGGCCCCCGTACCGGCAATCACCGGAAGGCGACCGCGCGCCTCTTCGACGGCCGTCTTGATCAGCAGGCAATGCTCGTCGAAATCGACGGTGGGTGATTCGCCCGTGGTGCCGACGATGACAATGCCCGCGGTGTCGTTGGCGACGTGAAAATCGATCAGCTTGCCGAGCGCGGGGAAATCGAGGTCGCCGCCATCCTGCATCGGCGTCGCGATCGCGACGATGCTGCCGGTCAACATGGAGAAATGCCGAGGAAAAAGGGTGATTTTACTCCATTCGACCTGCGCGGGCCCGATGGGGTTCAGTCCGCGCCCTTCTCCGGCGCCAGAGGCGTGGGCCAGGCCCGCCCGCCGCCGACGGCCGCAAGCCGCTGAACCACCGCCTGCCCCTCCGCTCCGGTCAGGCGGCCCTGTTCGAATGCAACCGGTGTGAGATGTCCGCGCACCTGCCGAAGCAGCTCGCCGGGAGCGAGCAGAAAGTCCGGATTCGCCGGGCGGCCGTACGCCTCGTTGCCGCGCGCGAAGGTTTCGTAGAGCAGCGCGCCGTCGTCGGCCAGCACTTCGAGCAGATGCGGGAACAGCGGCCGGTGAAGGTAGTGGGTGACGACGATCGCGTCGAAGTGCTCGCCCGCCAGCGGCTGCATCCTGCGTTCGAGGTCGAGCTCGCGACACTCGACCCCATCCACGCCCGCGAGCGTGGCGAGCGCCTCGGCATCGCGGTCGACCGCAAGCACGCTGCAGCCACGCGCGGCAAACAGACGTGCATGCCGGCCGCGCCCGCAGGCGAGATCGAGCACGCGCGCCCCGGCCGGCACCAGATGCGCGAAACGGAGGATCCACGGCGACGGACCCCCTGTCCCATGCGCAGGTCCCGGACTCGCAAATTCGGTCATCGCCGCACCCTGCGTGACGCGCCGACTTGGTCGCGATACCCGAGTTCGCGCGCGGCCTCCTCGCGCAGCCATTCGACGAATGCGGCGACGTCGGTGCGCTCGCTCGCGTGCGCGGCGGTGACCGCATAGTACCCACGCGCGGAGTCGTAACGCTTCGGAAAGGGCGCGACGAGGCGACGGTCACGCAGGTGCTCGGCGATCAGCGGTATGCGGCCGAGCGCGACGCCTTGCCCGCCTACCGCGGCCTGGATCACCTGGTCATAGAGTCTGAATCGCAGCGCGCCGGCGGGCTTCAACCCCGGCTGCCCGTTCGAAGTGAGCCACACGCTCCATTCAAGCCAGGGCGTGCGTCCTTCGGGATCGTCCAGGTGCAGCAGCACATGGCGCGCGAGGTCAGCGGGTTTCGCGAGCGGCAACCGGCCGCCGCGGACGAGCTTGGGGCTGACGACGGGCAGCAGCCGTTCGCCGAAGAGCCGCAACGACCCTTCCGGCGCCCTCGCATCCGCCAGGTAACGAATCGCCACATCGACTTCGCCGCGGCCGAGATCGACGAGGCGGTCGTCCGCCGAAATGTAGACCTCCGTGTCGGGATGGCGCGCGCGGAACGTGGACAGCCGCGGGATGATCCACAGCGAAGCAAAGGATACCGTCGTCGACAGTGTGAGGCCCGGCGCGCGAGCGGCACCGCGCGCGGTTTCGGCCGCGGAGCCCAGCATGTTGAGCGCAGCGACGACGTCGCGAAGGAACAGGACTCCCGCCGGCGTCAGCGCCAGGGCGCGATGTTTGCGCTCGAACAGGGCGACGCCAAGCGCTTCCTCCAGCGATTGCACCTGGCGCGACAGCGCCGACTGAGTGAGAAAAAGTTCCTCCGCGGCGCGCGTAAACGAAAGGTGACGGCCCGCCGCCTCGAAGCCCTTGAGGAAATCCAGCGAAGGCAGCGTGCGCAGTGATTTATGCATGCGCCAGGCTCATGCCGGGCATTCCGAAAGACCGTTTGAGCGCCGTCGCCGGCGCGTCCAGAATTCCCGATCGTTGCCACAGCACACCGGGCGACATCGGCGAAGCGGGCTGGCCAGGCGCGGCCGCCGGGCCTCGAATGCATTCTACGCATGAATCAGGAGGTAGGCCATGGTTTGCAACGGATACACCAAGGTATGGGAACTGTCGGCTGGCGAGATGATACAGCTCGACGGCGCGCGCGGGACGACGCTGCGGGTGACGCGCGGCACGCTGTGGCTGACGCTCGAGAACGACACGCGCGACATCGTGCTGACCGCCGGCGATTCGTTCACGATCGACCGCGGAGGCCTCACGCTGGTCGAAGCGCAGGACAGCGCCATCGTCTGCGTGCTGGCCCGCCACATCGACGAAGTGTGGATCCCGTCGAGGCGTCCCGGATTCGCCGCGCGCGTCGCGGAATGGTTCGCGTCGGTCGGCGCAACCGCCGCCCACCGGCGCTGGGTACCGTACTTCTAGACGCCGCGATACGCGGGCATCGGGGCAGGTGACGTCACTTCAAGAAGCCTTCCCCGATCTACGCGAACGCGCGTTCAGCCCTTGGTGAACGTGATCGCACCGTCGCCCTTCTTGCCGGTGGTCACGGCGACTTTCACGGTATCTCCGGGCGCGTACGCGCCGGCGAGAATCTCCTTCGCCAGCGGATTCTCGATCTGCTGCTGAATCGCGCGCTTCAAAGGTCTCGCCCCGTAGACCGGGTCGAACCCCGCCTTCGCGACGACCTCGAGCGCCGCGGTCGAGACGTCGAGCCGGATCTCCAGTTTCGCCAGCCGGGCCTCGAGTCGCCTTCAGCTGGATCTTCGCGATGTCGGCGATCTGCGCCTCGCCAAGCGGATGGAAGACGACGATCTCGTCGATCCGGTTGACGAACTCCGGCCGGAAATGCCCCTTGACCTCGGCCAGCACCGCGATCTTGATCAGCGCCTGGTCCGAGCCTTCGTCGGCCATCTGCTGGATCCGGTGCGAGCCCAGGTTCGATGTCATCACGATGACCGTGTTCTTGAAATCGACGGTCCGGCCCTGCCCGTCCGTCATCCTGCCGTCGTCCAGTACCTGCAGCAGCACGTTGAACACGTCCGCGTGCGCCTTCTCGACCTCGTCCAGCAGGATCACGCTGTACGGCTTGCGGCGAACCGCCTCCGTCAGAAAGCCGCCTTCCTCGTAGCCCACGTAGCCCGGCGGCGCCCCGATCAGCCGCGCGACCGAGTGCCGTTCCTGGAATTCGGACATGTCGATCCGGATCAGGTGCTGCTCGGAGTCGAACAGGAACTGGGCGAGGGCCTTGCACAGCTCCGTCTTGCCCACGCCGGTCGGACCGAGGAACAGGAACGAGCCATACGGCCGGTTCGGATCGGACAAGCCCGAGCGCGAGCGACGGATGGCGTCCGCCACGAGGCGCACGGCTTCGTCCTGGCCGACGACGCGCTGGTGCAGCGCGTCCTCCATGTGCAAGAGCTTGTCGCGCTCGCCCTGCATCATCTTCGAGACCGGAATGCCCGTCGCGCGCGAGACGACTTCGGCGATCTCCTCGGCGCCGACCTGGGTGCGCAGGAGCTGCGGCTTCTGCCCTTGCTCCCTGGCGAGCTTCCGGTCCGCCTTCTTCAACTGCGCCTCGAGTTGCGGCAGCTTGCCGTACTGCAGCTCGGACATCTTCTGCCAGTCACCCTTGCGCTTGGCATCGTCCATCTGGAGCTTGATCTTGTCGATCTCCTCCTTGATGTGCTGCGCGCCCGCCACCTGCGCCTTTTCGGCCTGCCACACCTCGTCGAAGTCGGCGTATTCGCGCTCGAGCTTCGCGATCTCCTGTTCGATCAATCCGAGCCGCTTCTTCGACGCCTCGTCCTTTTCCTTCTTCACGGCCTCGCGCTCGATTTTCAACTGGATCAGCCGCCGGTCGAGCTTGTCCATGGCCTCCGGTTTGGAGTCGATTTCCATCCGGATCCGCGCCGCGGCCTCGTCGATGAGATCGATCGCCTTGTCGGGCAGGAAGCGGTCGGTGATGTAGCGGTGCGACAGCTCCGCGGCGGCGACGATCGCCGGGTCGGTGATGTCGACCCCGTGGTGGATTTCATAGCGCTCCTGGAGGCCGCGCAGGATCGCGATCGTCGATTCGACGCTGGGCTCGTCGACCAGCACCTTCTGGAAACGGCGCTCGAGCGCGGCGTCCTTCTCGACGTACTTGCGGTACTCGTCGAGTGTCGTCGCGCCCACGCAGTGGAGCTCGCCGCGCGCCAGCGCCGGCTTCAGCATGTTGCCCGCATCCATCGCGCCCTCGGCCTTGCCGGCGCCGACCATGGTGTGCAACTCGTCGATGAAGACGATCGTCTGCCCCTCGTCGGCCGCGATGTCCTTCAGCACCGCCTTCAGGCGCTCCTCGAATTCGCCGCGGTACTTGGTGCCGGCCAGCAATGCTGCCATGTCGAGCGAGAGCACGCGCTTGTTCTTCAGCGTCTCCGGCACCTCGCCGTTGACGATCCGCTGCGCAAGGCCCTCGACGATCGCCGTCTTGCCCACGCCGGGCTCGCCGATCAGCACGGGGTTGTTCTTGGTGCGGCGCTGCAGGATCTGGATCGTGCGGCGGATTTCATCGTCGCGGCCGATGACCGGATCGAGCTTGCCTTCGCGCGCGCGCTGGGTGAGGTCGATCGTGTACCTCGCGAGTGCTTCGCGCTGGCTTTCGGCGTCCTGCGAATCGATGCCGGCTCCTCCCCGCACCGCCTGGATGGCGGTCTCCAGAGCCTTGCGCGCGAGCCCGTTTTCCTTCAGCAGGCGTCCCGTTTCGCCCTTGTCGTCGGCAAGCGCCAGCAGAAAGAGTTCGCTGGCAATGAACGGGTCGCCGCGTTTGGTCGCTTCCTTGTCGGTCAGGTTGAGGAGGTTGGCGAGGTCGCGCGACGCGGTCATCTCGCCACCCTGCCCTTCGACCTTGGGGAGCCGTTCGATGGCCTTGGTCAGGCCGGCCTTGACCCTGGGCACCGCGACCCCGGCGCGGGCCAGGAGCGACGCCGTGCCGCCGTCTTCCTGGTTTAGCAGCGCGGTCAACAGGTGCTGCGGCTCGATGAAGCCGTTGTCATTCGCCAGCGCCATGCTCTGCGCGTCGCCGAGCGCCTGCTGGAACTTGGTCGTGAGCTTGTCGAAACGCATGATCCGCCCTTCCCTAAAGACTGCAATTGACATGGGGTCTTGACTTCCGATTTCAAGCGCAGCGCGCGCTCGACGGGAAGTCGGCGCATCGGTGCCAGGGCGCGCCCTCGACGACCGGCTGCGGGAAGGCAATAATGGCCGGCCATGAGCTCTTCGCGCCACGCGCCATCCTTGCCGGCAGCCGACGGGTCACTGCTCGGTGCAGGGCGGTGGCGTTGGCACAGAATGAGCCTGCTTGCCCGCGATATCACGCTCGTCCTGGTGATCAAGGCGACGGTGCTGGGAGGCCTGTGGTTCGCCTTCTTCCGCGCGCCTGCGGCACCGCACATGGCGATGGACCCCCGGCAGGTCGAAATCCATGTCGTCGCAACTCCGTCAGCGGAGGCTCCCGTTGCCCTCCATTGATGTCGTCGAACTTTCGCGGCTGCAGTTCGCCGCGACGGCGCTCTACCACTTCCTGTTCGTCCCGCTGACGCTGGGGCTTTCCTGGATCCTGGTCATCATGGAATCGGTGTACGTGATGACGGGCAAGGAAATCTACCGCGACATGACGAAGTTCTGGGGGAAGCTCTTCGGCATCAACTTCGCGATGGGCATCACCACCGGCATCACGATGGAATTCCAGTTCGGGACCAACTGGGCGTATTTCTCCCATTACGTCGGCGACATCTTCGGCGCACCGCTGGCGCTCGAAGGGCTGATGGCGTTCTTTCTCGAGTCGACGTTCGTCGGCCTGTTCTTTTTCGGATGGGACCGGCTGTCGAAGGTGAAACACCTGATGGTCACGTTTCTCGTCGCGCTGGGGTCGAACCTGTCCGCACTGTGGATCCTGATCGCCAACGCGTGGATGCAGAACCCGGTCGGCGCCGAATTCAACGTCGACACGATGCGCATGGAGCTCACGAGCTTTGCCGACCTGCTGTGGAACCCGGTCGCCGGCCCGAAGTTCGTGCACACGCTCGCGGCGGGTTACGTGGCGGCGTCGATGTTCGTGCTCGGCATCTCGTCGCATTACCTGCTGCGGCTGCGCGATCCGTCGTTCGCGGTGCGTTCGTTCGCCGTCGCGGCCGGATTCGGCCTCGCCTCGGTGTTGTCCGTCATCGTGCTCGGCGACGAGTCCGGGTACACGACGGGCGAGGTGCAGAAAGTGAAGCTGGCAGCCATCGAAGCCGAGTGGGAGACCGAACGACCGCCCGCCTCTTTCACCGTGATCGGCTTTCCCGATCAGGCGGCGGAGAAGACGCACTTCGCGGTCAAGATCCCCTGGCTCATGGGCCTGATCGCGACCCGCTCCGTCGATACGCCGGTCACCGGCATCAAGGAACTCAAGAAGGAGCACGAAGCGCGCATCCGCAGCGGCATCAAGGCCTACGCGGCGCTTCGGCGGCTCAAATCGGGCGACCGTTCTCCCGAAGCAGCCGCGGAGTTTGCGCAGCTGAAGGCAGATCTCGGTTACGGTCTGCTGCTCCGGAAATACACGGCCGATGTCGTCGACGCCACGCCGGAGCAGATCCGCGCCGCGGTCGACGACACGATTCCGAGGGTCGCGCCGCTGTTCTGGTCGTTCCGGATCATGGTCGGCGTCGGCGTCTGGCTGCTGTTCGTATTTGCCGCCGCGTTCATCGTGCTCGCGCGCCGCCGCCTCGCCGCCAACCGCTGGATCATGCACGCCGCGCTGTGGAGCATCCCCTTGCCGTGGATCGCCATCGAGCTGGGCTGGATCGTCGCCGAATACGGTCGCCAGCCCTGGTCGATCAGCGAGGTGCTGCCAACGCACCTTTCGGTGTCGTCTGTCACCACGGGCCAGCTCTGGTTCAGCCTCGGGGGATTCGTGGCGTTCTACACCGCGCTGCTCGTCGTCGAGCTCTATCTGATGTTCAAGTACGTGCGCCTCGGCCCCTCCTCCCTCGGCACCGGCCGGTACCAGCGCGAAGCCGAACGCGAACCGGGCGCCGCATGATCTACGTCTTCGACTACGCGACGCTCAAGCTGATCTGGTGGCTCGTCATCGGGCTGCTCCTGGTCGGCTTTGCAATTCTCGACGGCCTGGATCTCGGCATCGGCACGCTGCTGCCCTTCGTCGCCCGGAGCGATGACGAGCGGCGCGTCGTGCTCAACACGATCGGTCCGACGTGGGAAGGCAGCCAGGTCTGGTTCATCACCGCCGGCGGCGCGACGTTTGCCGCCTGGCCGCTGGTGTACGCCACCGCGTTTTCGGGTTTTTACATCGCGCTGATTCTGACCTTGTTCGCATTGTTCCTCCGGCCCGTCGGCTTCGACTATCGCAGCAAGGTTGCCGATCCGCGCTGGCGCAGCGCGTGGGATTGGGGACTCTTCGTGGGCGGCACGGTGCCGGCGCTCGTCTTCGGCATCGCGTTCGGCAATCTCTTCCTCGGTGTCCCGTTCCAATTCGACGGCGACCAGCGCGTGTTCTACACCGGATCCTTCTGGGGACTCCTCAATCCGTTCGGACTGCTCGCGGGGGCCGTGAGCGTCGCGCTACTGACGATGCACGGCGCGCTCTATCTGCAGCTCCGCACGGAAGGCGCGGTGCGGGCTCGCGCAATCCGCGGGGCACGCATCGCGGGCGCAGTGTTCGTCCTTGCGTTTGCCGCCGCGGGCGTCTCTATCGCCACCGGCATCGACGGCTATCGCATCGTGACCATGCCGCCGGCCGACGCGGCCTTTGTCCCGCTCGCGAAGACCGTCGAGCAGATGCCGGCGGCGTGGCTGTACAACTATGCGAAGCACCCGTGGACGGTGGTGGCGCCGCTCGCGGGATTCGGCGGCGCGCTGCTGGCGCTCCTCGCTTCGTCACGGCATCGCGCCGGGCTCGCCTTCGCGCTGTCCTCGATCGCCGTCGCGGGCGTCGTGCTCACCGCGGGCTTTTCGCTGTTCCCGTTCATCATGCCCTCGTCGAGCCACTTTGCGAGCGGACTGACCGTGTGGGACGCGGTGTCCAGCCGGCGGACTTTGCAGATCATGTTCTGGGCCGTCGTGATCTTCCTGCCGCTGATCCTCGCGTACACCGGCTGGGTGTACCGGGTAATGCGCGGCAAGGTCACGGAACGGCACGTGCGCGAAGGCGGCCACTCGCTTTACTGACAGCCCGGAGGAGACGCAGATGTGGTATTTCACGTGGATACTCGGGATCGGTGCGGCACTGGCGTTCGGCATCATCAACGTGATGTGGCTCGAAGCGTCGTACACCTTCGGCGAGCTCGACGAGTCCCGCATCCGCGAACGGTTCGCCGGGGAGCCGGACGTCACGGCAAGCTGACGCCGCGGCGCCCTTCCGGGCGACCCGCATTCGAGGTGATACCATCGGCGAAGCGTGCCTTCCTCCCGCTCGCATGCGAAGCGATGACTCCCCCCGATCCCGCGCTCCCCGTTCCGTCTCCCGCTGCCGACCCGCCGCCGCCGCTGCCGCTGCCGCTGCCGCTGCCGCCGGCAACACTGGCACAGGTCGCTGGGGCTGTGTTCTGGAGCTTCTTCGGAGTGCGCAAGGGTCGCCACATGCGCCGGGACGCTGCCACGATCAAATTGCACCACGTCGTCGTCATCGGAGTCGCCTTCGCCTTCGCTTTGGTGCTGGTGCTCGTCGCCCTCGTGATGTTCATCACGCGCGGGACCTGAAGCCGCCGCGCCATGCAGCTGCACGAGGGCCGTAAACCGATCGGTCGCGGCGGCCACGCCGACGCGCCGGCACGAAGCATCTGCCGGATTGCCGCCCTGATCGCCGCGGCGGCCGCCTGCACGGACACGGCCGTGTCCCAACCGGCAACGACACCAACGCCCGCCGCCGCGCCGGCAACGATGTCGGCGGCGGCGGAATCGGTGTACGCCGGCGCCAAGCCGCGGCTGTTGCAGATCCGCACGCTGGTCGACAGCGCCGACCGGCAGTCGTCGATCGGGTCCGGTCTGGTCGTCACCGCCGATGGGTTGGCGCTCACCAATTACCACGTCGTTTCGCAATACGCGCTGGATCCCGCGACCTACCGGCTGGAGTACGCGGCGCCCGACGGCGCGCACGGCGCGCTGAAGCTCCAGGCCATCGACGTCGTCAACGACCTCGCCGTCGTTCGCCTCGAACGGCCCTTGCCTTCGTACTTCGAATTCGACGCCCGCGCGCTGGCGGGCACGATGACCAAAGGCGAGCGCCTGTTCGCGATGGGCAATCCGCTCGACCTCGGATTCACGATCGTCGAGGGCACGTACAACGGACTCGTCGATTACAGCTACAACGAGCGCATCCACTTCTCCGGCGCACTCAATCCCGGAATGAGCGGCGGGCCGACGGTCACCGCCGAGGGACGCGTTGCCGGCGTCAACGTCGCCAAGCAGACACGCGGTGAGCTCGTCAGTTTTCTGGTGCCCGCGCGCGACGCGGCGGTGCTCGTCGAGCGTGCCCGCGGGAGCGTGGCGCTGACGCCGCAAGACGCGCGCGCCGAGATCACGCGCCAACTCACCGCGTGGCAGGCGGGACTCTTCCGCTCGATCGCCGACACGGGATTCCGGCCCGCGACGTTCGGGCCCTACCGTGCGCCCGAAAGCGCGGTGCCGTGGCTGAACTGCTGGGCGCGCACCAACGCCGACGCCACGCCCAAGCCGCGCGCGCTCGTCAACACGACCCTTTGCAGCTCGCGGACGTCGCTGTTCATCGCCGGCGACCTGCAGACCGGACAGGTCGACTTCACGCACTCGCACGTCCGCAGCGTGGACCTCAACGCGTTCCAGTTCGCCGCGTTCGTATCGCAGCAGCTGGAGCCGTCCTGGACAGGCGGCTGGGGCCGCAAGCGGCTGACACCGCAGCGCTGCCACGAGGATTTCCTCGCGTTCCAGGGTAGCGGCGGCCGGCCGCTGCTGCGGGCGGTCTGGTGCGCCCGCGCGTACCGCGAGTTCGAGGGCCTCTACGATGTCTCGGTGATGGCGGTCACGCAGGATCGCGACCGGGAGGCGCTGGTGTCGCGGCTCAACATGCGGGGCATCGCCTACGACAACGCGGTGGTGCTCGGCCGGCAGTTTCTCGGCGCCATCGAGCGGGCCGTTGCCGACGGCGGAACGGCGACGAGGGCGAAATGATCTGGATCGAGATCCTGTCGCGGCACCGCGACGTCGCGGCGCGCCACCGTTGCGAAGGCGCTGAGGTCCACATCGGCCGTGCCTACGACAACGACGTAATCGTCGACGATCCCTACGTCGCCGCGCGGCACCTGCGCGTGTTCCGTGACGCGGACGGCACGCTCGTCGCCGAGGACCTGGGCAGCGCCAATGGACTTTTTTTCGATGACGACGAACGCCGGCAGCCGCGCGTCGTAATCGACGGCGACCGCCCGCTGCGCATCGGCCGGACGCATCTGCGCATTCGCGAGACGGACCACGCGATCGCCGCCGAGCGTCTGTCCGCGCCATCGACGAGAACCTGGCCGCGCGCCGTCGGGCTCGCCTCTATCGTGCTCGTGGTGGAGCTCGTCTCGCTTTGGCTCGGCGAGACCAGCGAGCCGCAGCTTTACCGTTATCTGCTTCCGGCGCTGATCCTCGCGGTTCTGACACTGGCCTGGACCACGCTCTGGGCGATCCTCGCGCGGATCTTCGCGGGGCAGGCGCGCTTCGAACGGCACCTCGTCATCGCACTTTCGATGCTGCTCGCTTTCTCCGTCTACGAGACCATCGCCGACGTCGGCGCGTTCTCGCTGTCGTGGCGCGTGCTCGCCGATTACGCGTACGTCGGCGCCTGGGCAATGTTCGCGGGATTGTGCTTCATGCATTTGCGTGAAATCGGCTCCGCGCGGCTGAAGCAAAAGGCCGGCGTCGTCGTGGGCCTCGCCGTGGCAGCCATCGCCGCCCAGACACTCGCGCAATCGGAAATGCGCACGTGGATGAGCCGGCAGTCCTACTTGCGCGATCTCAAGCCGCCGATCCTTCGCATCGCACCGGCGCAGGACGAAGCGGCGTTCTTTGCCGACGCCCTGCGATTGAAGGTCAAGCTCGACCGCGCGCGCAAGGACGAGCCGCCACCCGGCGGCCTTCCGGGAATGGACTCCGAAGACTAGCGCCCGGCGGCCGCCTCGGCCAGCTGCCGCGCGGCATGCTCGAGCTCCGCGTCCGTCGTCAGCACGTCGGGACACAGGCGCAGCCATTCGCCGCGCGCGTCGGTGACGACGCCGCGCGCTTTCAGCGTCGCGGACCAGGTCCGCGCGTCGCGATGGCGAACCGTGACGAAGGCGCCACGATCTTTCGTTCCGCCCTTCGCCGGCACACCGCGTTCAGCAAGAAGAGCGACGAGTCGTTCCTGCAGCCGCAACGAATGCGCGCGCAGCCGAGCCACGCCGATCGCCTGCGTGAATTGCTGTCCGGCGCGCGCCTGGTAGATCGGCAACACCGCGGGTGTGCATTCGAGCCAGGCGTCGCCGCCCTGTGCGTAGCGCGGCGGCTCGGGACGCGCGTAGTCGAACGGCGATTCCTTCGCGAACCAGCCGGTATCCAGCGTCCGCATGGCGGCGTCGAGGTGGCGCGGATGAATGTAGAGGAAACACGCGCCCGGGCCGCCGCGCAGGTACTTGTAGGCGCCCCCGACAGCAAAATCGACGTCGAGCGCGGCGACGTCGACGGGAAAGACGCCGAGCGCGTGATAGACGTCGAGCAGCACGTTGGCGCCCGCCGCATGCGCGCGGGTGATGATCGCCGGCAGTTGCGGGAGGACCTGCCCCGTCTGGAACAGCACCTGCGACACGACGACAAGGGTCGTTTTCGCAACGATGGCGGCGAGGATATCTTCGGCAGCGAAATCGCCGTCGTCGCGCGGTTCGACGAACGTCAGCGCGATGCGGCCGCGCCGCGCGTACTCGCGCAGGATCAGGTCCAGCGAATCGAATTCGCCGCGCGTCGCGACCACGCGCGGCATGCCATCGTACGCGTTGAGCACCGCGCGGAGCCCCTGGCCGGCGCTGGTCTTCGGCACCACGGCGTCCGGGCGGCTCGCTCCGAGGAGCAACGCAAGGCGCGCGCGGTATGCGTCGAGTTCGGCATTCCACGCTTCCCAGGCATCGCCCATCCGTCCATACCATGCGGCCATGCCCTCGCGGACGGCGTCTTCCATCGCGTCGAGCGGGCGGCCGAGCGAATGATTGGCAAGGTAGATCCGGTTGCGGTCCGCGGCGAGCACGCGCGAGAAGAGCGGCGCGACGTGCGCCCGCACGCCGTCCTCCGTCAGGGCGCCGGTACCGAACGCGGCGCCGGCCGCTGCAATGCGGTCACCGGCGGTGGCGCCCGCGCTCACCTCGCGCCGATCACCGTGCGCACGTCGATGAGTTCCGGGAAGAACTGGTGGTCGAGCGCGCGCTGCAGGAAGCCGACTCCCGACGACCCGCCGGTGCCGGACTTGTGGCCAATGGTGCGCTCGACGGTCTTCATATGGCGAAAGCGCCAGAGCTGGAACGACTCCTCGACATCGACGAGCTTTTCGGCCATTTCGTAGGCGTCCCACCATTTCTCGGGATCGTCGTAGATCGTCTTGAACACCGGGACCAGAGCGGGATTGCGGGTGTACGGGCGCGACCAGTCGCGCTCGACGCACGACGCGGGGACGGGCAGCCCGCGCCGCGCGAGATGGCGCAGGTATTCGTCGTAGAGCGATGGCGCGTTCAGGATCGCCGACAGTTCCGCGTGCGTCGCGGGGTCGTAGCAGAACACGTCGAGCATGGCGGCCTGCTTGTTGCCGAGCAGGAACTCGAGCGCACGGTACTGCGCCGACTGGAATCCCGACGAACTCCCGAGCGCCGGCCGGAACGCCTCGTACTCCGACGGGGTCAGCGTCTCCAGCACCGCCCACTGTTCGAACAACTGCTTCTGGATCTGCTTGACGCGGGCCAGGATCTTGAAGCACGCGTCGAGGCGATCGGCCTGCACGAACGCGATCGAGGCCTTCAGTTCGTGGATCGCGAGCTTCATCCACAGCTCGGAGGTCTGGTGCTGAACGATGAACAGCATCTCGTCGTGACGCGCCGGCGCCGTCGCGGTGCCCGACAGCGGCTCCTGCGCCGAAAGCAGCCTGTCGAGCCGCAGGTAGCCGGCGTAGGTCAGGCGGTTCGTCAGGTCGGTGACGATGCCGGGTTCGAGGTCGCGCGTGGCCATGTCGGGCCGCCGGCGGGTTGCGCCGGGCGGGGCGATCAGAATTTCGCAAGTATAGTCGCCGCCGTGCTTTGTATCGCGGTTCCGGCGGCAATCGCGGCCTCTGCTAACATTGGCGCGATGACCGGCTCCCGCCCCGCTGGCGCGATTCCCGCGCTCACGTCGGTTGTCTTCGCGTTCGTGGCGCTCGTCGGCTGCAGTGACGACCGCGATGCGGCGCGCCGCACGATCGGCCTCTCCGAGTGCCGTTTGCCCAAGCTGGCCTTGGCGGCGCAGTGCGGCATGCTGGAGGTGCCCGAGAACCGCAGCGCGCCCGGCGGTCGCAAGATCGGGCTCGCCGTTGCCATCCTGCCTGCGAATACGCTGAATCCGCGGCCGGATCCGGTATTCATCCTCGCCGGCGGTCCCGGGCAGGCGGCGACGTTTCTGGGTCCGTTCGCCGCGCAGCTGATCGGCGTACGCAAGGATCGCGACATCGTTCTCGTCGACCAGCGCGGCACCGGCCGGTCATCGCCACTCACCTGCGCCGCGTACAAGGTCGATGACAGCCCGCAGGCTGCGCTCGAACTCGATCCGCTACCCAGGGCCGCCGCGTGCGCCAGGGAACTCGCCGAACGAGGGGTCGACGCCGCGCAGTACACGACGGCGGCATGGATCGCCGATCTCGATGCGGTGCGCGCCGCGCTGGGCTACGCCAGGATCAATCTGTGGGGCGGCTCGTACGGCACGCGCGCGGCGCTGGAATATCTGCGCCGGCACCCGGATCGGGTGCGCAGCATGGTGCTCGACGGCGTCGCACCGCCTTCGATGCGCGTCAGCCTCGACGTGTGGTTGTCGCGC
Organism: uncultured beta proteobacterium; assembly: GCA_963726775.1. GTDB lineage: Bacteria > Pseudomonadota > Gammaproteobacteria > Burkholderiales > Casimicrobiaceae > CAIWHR01. The sequence continues at coordinate 215,355 of CAVSDL010000008.1, read as the reverse complement.
GACGCGGCGGTATCCGCCGTGCTCGCCGCATGCACGCAATCTCCGGCATGCCACGCCGCGCATCCCGATCCGGCCGCGACGCTGGCGTCGATCCGCGACCGCCTCGGCCCGGCGGGCCGCGACATCCCGATGGCCGACCCGCGTACCGGTGAAACGAGAACGCTCCGCTTCACGTTCGACCACGTGATCGGCGCCATGCAGCCGCTCGCTTACGCTCCCGAGCTGCAGGCGCTGCTGCCCGAGATGATTTCCCGCGCGGCGGCCGGCGATTACGGCCCGTTGTACGCAGCGGCGATGCTCGCCACCGTCGACCTCGCCGAACAGGTGAACAACGCCCTTTACTACTCGGTAACCTGCGCCGAGGATGTCCCGCGCATCACGGCAAACGCGAAAGAAGCGCTGACGGGCGTGCGCTCGAAGGCGCTGGCCGAGCGCGCGCTCGCGGTCTGCGACGTCTGGCCGAAGGGCGTCGCGCCTGCCGACGCGGCGACGCCGGTCACCAGCGATGTCCCTGTGCTGATCCTTTCCGGCGGGCTCGATCCGGTGACGCCGCCCGCCAACGGCGCGGAAGTGGCGAAGACGCTCGTCAACAGCCGGCACGTCGTCGCCCGCGGCTACGGCCACATCGTGTCGCCGCACGCCTGCGGACCGCGGCTGATCGCCGCCTTCATCGATGACCCGACGTTCGCGACGCTGCCCGCGTCCTGCGTCGAACATCTGGAAAAGAGCACTCGACCGCCGCTTTGGCCCGACCGCCTGGGACCGCAACCATGATCGTGGTCGACAGCATCGCCAAGGCCTTCGGTCCGCGCGGCAATGTTCGGGCCGTCGACGGCGTGTCGTTCACGGCCGCGGACGGCGAGATCACGGGCCTGCTTGGCCCCAATGGCGCCGGCAAGACGACCTTGCTGCGCATGCTGGCGACGCTGATCGTGCCCGATTCGGGAAGCGCCGCCGTCGGAGGCCTGGACGTCGTTCGCGACCGTTACGCGGTGCGCCGCAAGATCGGCGTGCTGTCGGACGCGCGCGGCCTTTACCCGCGGCTTACCGCACGCGAGAACATCCGCTACTACGGGGAATTGCACGGCATCTCCGGCGCCGCACTCGGCGCGCGCATCGACGAGCTTGTCGCGACTTTGGGCATCGCCGGCATCGCCGACCGCCGCGCGGCGGGATTCTCGCAGGGCGAGCGGATGAAGGTGGCGATCGCGCGTGCACTCGTCCACGATCCCGACACGATCCTGCTCGACGAACCGACCAACGGCCTCGACATCATGAGCACGCGCGCGCTGCGCGAATTGCTGCGCCGCCTGCGCGCTGCCGGCAAGTGCATCCTGTTTTCGTCGCACGTGATGCAGGAAGTCTCGGCATTGTGCGGGCGCATGATCATCCTGGGTCGCGGCAGGATCGTCGCGAGCGGCACGGCGGAGGAGCTCGTCGAGGCGTCCGGCGAGCAATCGCTGGAGGAGGCCTTCGTGCATCTGCTCGGTTCGGCGGAAGGGCTGGCGGCGTAGCGGTGGATCCCTCGATCATCCCTCCATCCCGCGCCCGCATCGCCGCAATCGGGCGCAAGGAAATTCTGGACAGCTTTCGCGACCGGCGCTCGCTCGTCGTGATGCTGGTCACCGCAATCGGTGCGGGGCCGATCCTGATGCTGCTGGTGCTGAACCTCCTCGCGAATCAGCTGGACAAGGGGCGCGAACTGCGGCTGCCGGTGGCCGGTCGGGAGCGCGCGCCGGCCCTGATGGCGTTCTTCGAGCGGCAGCAGGTGACGCTGGTGCCGGCGCCGGCCGATTTCGAGCGCCAGATCAGGACCGGCGATCTCGATGTCGTGCTCGAGGTCGACGGCGCTTTCGGGGCGGATGTCGCCATGGGCAAGCCGGGCAAGGTGCGTCTGCACTACGACCGCTCGCGCGACCGTTCGCGGAGCTCGATCGATCACGCCGAGTCGCTGCTGCGCGCCTATGCCGGCGAATGGGGCCGCGGACGGCTCCTGCTCCGTGGCGTCGACCCGGTCGTCGGGAACCCGTTGCAGATCGAGGCGCGCGACCTGGCGACCCCGCAGAGTTCCGGCGGCCTGGTGCTGTTTCTGGTCGGCTTCTACGGTTTGTTCGCGGCGGTGATGGGCGGGATGGCCGCGGCGCTGGACACCACGGCGGGTGAGCGCGAGCGGGCATCGCTCGAGCCGCTGCTGACCACACCCACGTCGCCGCTCGAACTCGCCATCGGCAAGTGGCTCGCCGTCTCGCTGCTGAACGCCCTGGTCGTCGCCGTCACGCTTTCCGGGTTCTATGCGACGCTGCGGTTCGGCCCGTTGCCCGCCGTCGGGATCCCGTTCCTTTTCGGCCTCGTGCAGTTCGGCGGATTCCTCGTCGTGCTGGCGCCGCTGATTCTGCTCGTCCCGGCATTTCTCCTGTACGTGGGCAGCCGCGGCCGGAGCGTCAAGGAAGCGCAGGCGAACATTTCGGTCCTGCTGTTTGTCGTGTCGATCATTCCGGTCGCGCAAATGTTCCTGCAGCGCAAGGAGCCGGACTGGCTGCTGTGGACTCCGGTCGCGGGGCAGTACGCGCTGCTCTCCAGGGTCCTTCGCGGCGATCCGCTGCGCCTCGCGGATCTGGCGCAGTCGTACGCGGCGCCTGCACTGCTGACACTGGTCGCGCTGCTGCTCACCGCGCGGCTCCTGTCGCGCGAGTCGGCGCTGGCGGGACGATAGCCGCCCTGCCCCATCTTAGGTCGCCCCTTCGCCATCGTCAGCCCAGCTGGCGGATCACTTCGAGAGGTGGATGCCGCATGGTGCCGCGCGTGCCGAGCCAGCCGGCAAGCGCCACGGCAAACGCGCCGCCGACGAGCCCGTACACCCACACGAGCGGGTTCCAGGCGAACGGGATCTGGAACACGCGGTCGGAGAGCACGTAGCCGATCGCCGTCGCCCCGGCTGCCGCGAGCAACCCGGCCAGCGCGCCCAGGACGACGAACTCCGCGACTTGCGCCGCGGTGAGTTGCGCCCGCGACGCGCCCAGCGTGCGCAGGATCGCCGCGTCGAACTTCCGCTCGTCCTGCGTCGCGGCGATCGCCGCCTGCAATACGAGCAATCCCCCCAGCAGCGTGAACAGGAACACGAACTCGACGGCTTTGGCGACCTGTTCCATGATCGTCTGGATCTGGCGAATGATTTCGCCGACGTCGATCGCGAGCACGTTGGGATATTGCTGGACCAGTGCCGACAGCCACGCGCCGGATTGCGCACCGTCGCGGATGCGCACCGCGCCCAGATACGTCTGCGGCATCGACTCGAGCACGCCGGGCGCGAAGAGCGTGAAAAAATTGGGGCGGAAGCTGTCCCAGTCGACCTTGCGCAGGCTGGTGATCGCGGCGGTCACCGTCGTGCCCGCGATGTCCCAGGTCAGCGCGTCGCCGAGCTTCAGCTTCAGCGATTCGGCGATGCCGTCCTCCATCGAGATCCCCGCCGCGGGGCCCGTCGCGCCGTCGAACCATTGCCCCGCGACGACGCGGTTGGTCTTCGGCATCGCCGTGGCCCACGACAGATTGAATTCGCGCTCGGCCAGGCGTCGCGCCCGCGTGTCCGCATACTGCGCGGTGTCGAGCCGCATGCCATTCACCGCCACCAGCCGGCCGCGGATCATCGGATAGAGGGCCGTGTCGGTACCCGTCGCCGCCTTCAGCGCCGCGCGCACGCCGTCCACCTGCTCCGGCAGCACGTTCACTACAAAATGATTCGGCGCGTCCGGCGGCAGGCTGGCGCGCCAGTTCTGCACCAGGTCGCCGCGGACGACGGTGAGCAGCAGCAGCGCCATCAGGCCCAGCGCCAGCGCACCGATCTGCAGGCTCGACGCCAGCGGGCGGCGGCGCAGATTGGCGAGGCCGAAGCGCCAGGTGACGCCGCGCTGCGGCAGATATTTCAGCAGCACGATCAAGAGCCACGCCGACGCCGCCGCCGCAGCGAGCAGCGCACCGATGCCGCCGACCATGATGGCCCCGGTCTTCACGTCCTGCGCCTGCCAGCCGATCAGCGCCGCGATGACTGCCGCACCCAGCAGATACGCGATCACGCCGCCCGGCCGGGGACGCGGCAGGTCGCGGCGCAAGACCCGCAACGGCGGCACGCTCGCGAGCGCGATCAACGGCGGCAGCGCGAACCCGAACAGCAACAGGACCCCGGTTCCGAATGCGGCCAGCGCGGGCAGCACGCCGGGCAGAGGCAGATCGCCGGGCGCGATGGTGCCGAGCAGCATCACGAGGAGCTGCTGGCCCGCCAGGGCGAGCGCGATGCCGGCCGCGCTTGCGGTGAGCCCGAGCACCGCGAACTGCAGCACGAACAACGTGAGCGTCCGCAGCCTCGAGGCGCCAAAACAGCGCAGCATCGCCGACGCGTCGAGATGGCGGCGCAGGTAACGCGACGCCGCAAGGGCAATCGCGACGGCAGCGAGGATGACCGCGACCAGCGCCGAAAGGCCGAGGAATTTCTCGGCGCGCTCCAGGGTCTGGCGCACTTCCGGCCGCAGGTCGCGCACGTTCTCCATCCGCTGTCCGGGCTGGAGTTGCGCCTGCAGCCACGCGAGATACGGGTCCAGGTAATCGCGCGCCGACAGGTCGGCGACCAGCAGCCGGTATACTGCACGGTTGCCGGGCTGCAGCAGGTTGGTCGCGGGAACGTCATCGAGATTGACGAGGAGCCGAGGTGCAATGGCGAGAAGTCCGCTCGCGACTTCCGGCTCCCGCTGCACGATTGCGCCAATCTTCAGCGTCGTGTCGCCAACAGCGATCGTATCGCCGATCCGGACGCCGAGCCGGGCCGCAAGGCGCGCGTCGGGCCACGCCTCGCCGCGTCGCGGAATCCCCGTCGCGCGCGCACCCTCCGGTACATTGGAATTCACCAGCATGATCACGCCGCGCAGCGGATAGCCCGCCGCCACGGCCTTCACGTCGGCGAGCACGGCGCCGGCACCCGGATCGGCGCCTTCGCGCTGCACCATGCTGTTGAACTTGAGTGCCGGGGTCGCCACGAGCCCGCGCCGCTGCGCCTCCGCGGCAAACGTCTCCGGCAGCGGCCGGTCGCCCGAGACCAGGATATCGGCGCCGAGCAGCAGATTCGCCTGCCGCGTCAGCGCCGTCTTGACGCGATCCGCGAAGAAGGAGACGGTGCCCACACTCGCGACCGCGAGGACCAGCGCCGCGATCATCACCGTGAGCTCGCCCGCCCGCCAGTCACGCGACAGCATCCGCAGAGCGAGGCGCAACGTTCTCATGCGAGAGGTAGGTCGGCGCGCGGCGAACGTGCGCGTGCGCGATCGATCCTCGTGCGCATGCTCAGAACCCCGCCGCGCGCTCGTCGCCGACCAGCCGGCCCGCGGCCAGCGATACGCGCCGGACGCAGCGCGACGCGAGGCCGGTGTCGTGCGTGACCAGAAGCAGCGTCGTGCCGTGCTCGCGGTTCAGTCGGAACATCAGCTCCGCCACTTCGACGCCCGTTGCATTGTCGAGGTTGCCCGTCGGCTCGTCGGCCATCAAGAGCTTCGGCTCGCCGGCGAAGGCACGGGCGATGGCGACGCGCTGTTGCTCGCCGCCGGACAATTGCTTCGGGTAATGCGTCCGGCGCCGCGCCAGGCCGACGCGGTCGAGCCAGTCGGCCGCCTTCGCGACGGCTTCGGGCGCACCCGCGAGCTCGAGCGGCAGCATCACGTTTTCGAGAGCGGTCAGCGCGGGCAGCAGCTGAAACGACTGGAAAACGAAACCCAGCAGCCGCTGCCGCAGCGCCGCGCGCTCATCCTCGTCCAGCGCCGACAACGCGACGCCATCGAGCCAGACGTCGCCGTCGCTCGGACGATCGAGCCCGGCCAGAAGCCCAAGGAGCGTCGTCTTGCCCGAACCGGACGCACCGACGATCGCCACCGATTCGCCGGGATCGATGGCAAAGGCGACATCGTCGAGGATCGTCAGCGGGGCGTCGCCGCTGGTCACGACTTTGGTGAGATGGGCCGCGCGGAGAATGTGATCGGACATGGCGAGTCGAGCGTAGCGAGCGGCCTTGACGTACCGGCCCGTGCAACGGCCGCACCAACAAGCTGACGGCGGGCCGGCCCGATTGCAAGGCAGCCAGCAAGATATCGAGAGTTCCTGCGCGCAAAAAGTTCCGGGCCGGGAGCGCGGCCTTCGATGGCCCGGCAGCCGCAACGAGTGGCGCCCATTCTACCGCGACGCTCGCGCACGGCGCCGCAAGACTCTACAATCGCGGGTTGCTTCCACCCTCGTGATCCCGCAGACGATGCCCATACGTCGTACCGTCCCGCGTGTTGTGGCCCGCATCGCTTCGGTCGCTGCCCTAGCGCTGGCGGCATCGCTCTATGCACGCGCGGATCCGGGTGCGCCGGCGCTGCTCGTCGTCGGCGATTCCATTTCTGCCGGTTACGGTCTTCCGGCCGGCGCCGGATGGGTCGACTTGCTGGCGGCCCGGATCGAGGCCGAACGCTACCCGGTGCGCGTGGTCAATGCGAGCATTACCGGCGACACGACCGCGGGCGGACGGGCGCGGTTGCCGGCGCTGCTCGCGCGGCACAAGCCGTCGACCGTCGTCATCGAACTGGGCGCCAACGACGGGCTCCGTGGCGGAAATCTGCAGGCGGCCCGCACCAACCTCGATGCAATGGTCGTGGCGATCCAGCACTCGGGCGCCAAGGTGCTCATCGTCGGCATGAAGCTGCCTCCGAACTACGGACCCGCTTACACGCGCGAGTTCGCCGCGATGTTCGCGGAGGTCGCGAGCGCGCGGAAGGTTGCACTCGTTCCGTATCTGTTCGAGGGCATAGGCGAGCGCAACGAGCTCTTCCAGCCCGACCGCATCCATCCGACCGCCACCGCGCAGCCGCGCCTGCTCGACAACGTGTGGCCGGCGCTGAAACCGCTGCTGGCCAGGCCGCGATGACGGATCGCGCCGAAGGGATCCCTGCGGGAGCGGATATCCCGCGAGGGGACCGCAAGGTCACCGTCCTCGCGTTGCGTGATCATCCCGACAGGATCGACGTGCGCAGCCCTTCCGAGTTCGCGGAGGACCACATCCCGGGAGCGGCGAATCATCCGGTGCTCGACGACGACGAGCGCGCCCGGATCGGCACGATGCACGCCAGGGACTCGGCGTTCGCGGCGCGGCGCGCGGGCGCCGCCCTCGTCGCGCGCAACATCGCAGCGATGCTCGAAGGGACCTTCGCGGGCAAGCCCCGCGATTGGGCGCCGCTCGTCTATTGCTGGCGCGGCGGCCAGCGCAGCCGCTCGCTCGCGCATATCCTGGGTGAGATCGGCTGGCGCGCAGTGCAGCTCCACGGCGGCTATCGCGCCTATCGACGGCACACGACCGCTCAACTCGAATCCCTGCCGGCGCGGTTTCGCTACCAGATCATCTGCGGCCTCACGGGATCGGGCAAGAGCCGGCTCCTGGGCGCGCTCGGCGCCGAAGGTGCCCAGGTGCTCGATCTCGAGGCGCTGGCCAGACATCGGGGCTCGCTTCTCGGCGACCTGCCCGGCGACCCGCAGCCATCGCAGAAATGGTTCGACAGCCAGCTGCTCGCAGCGCTCGAATCCTTCGACCCTGCGCATCCCGTATATGTCGAATCGGAGAGCAAGAAGATCGGCACCGTGCAGGTCCCCGATACGCTGCTCGCGGCGATGCGCGCCGCCGATTGCATTCGCGTCGAGACACCGCAGCCGCTGCGCGTCGCGCTGCTCAAGGAGGAATACGCGCATTACCTTGCCGATCCTGCGGCGCTATCGTCGCGGCTCGCGCATCTGCTCGAATTGCACGGTCGGAAGACGATCGAGCGCTGGGCCGCCGCGGCCGCGGCCGGCGACTGGGACACGCTCGTCGGAGAACTGCTGATCCGCCATTACGATCCCATGTACACGCGATCGATCGACAGGAACTTCCCGCGCATCGCCAGCGCCGTCGTCGTCGCGCCGGCGGACATCGGCATCGGCGCGTTCCGCGCGCTCGCGCGGGAAATCGATGCGCAGATCCAGGGCCGATTCGCGGCCTGCGTGCCCATCATCGCCTGAGGAACGACGCCATGCCCGACTACGCCTATCGCATCGTCAACGTCTTTGCCGAGACACGGCTCGCGGGCAACCCGCTGTGTGTGTTCGAGGATGCGCGCGGTCTCGATGACGCGGCGATGCAGGCACTCGCGCTGCAGCTCAACCTTTCCGAGACGACCTTCCTGCTGCCATCGACGGTTGCGACGGCGCGCGTGCGCATCTACACGCCGACGTTCGAGATGCCGTTCGCGGGCCATCCCACGCTCGGCACCGCGCATGTCGCGCGCGCGCTCCTGCGCGCCGGCGACGCGGTGACGCTCGAGATGCGCGCGGGCATCATTCCGGTGGACGCAAGCGGCGACATCTGGACGCTGTCGGCCAATGCCCCGCGGCATCGCCCGTTCGGGGCCGGCCGTGCAGACCTGGCGGCGATGCTCGGCATCGCCGAGACCGACCTTGCAGCCGATCCCGCGTCGCCACCGCTGTGGGTCGATACGGGATCGGAACAGCTCATCGTTCCGCTCGTTTCCGTTGACGCGGTTCGACGCGCTGCGCCGCGCGCGGACCTGATGCTGGCGCATGTTCAAGGTGGTGCGCGCACGATGGTGTACGTCTGGGCGCGCGATTCCGATCGCGACACCGGCGGCGCAAAGCCCGTCGTCGCGCGCTTCTTTTTTCCCAAGCACGGGGCGGTGATCGAGGATCCGGGTACCGGTTCGGCCTGCGCCAATCTCGGCGGCTGGCTTCTCGCGACCGGCGCCGGTCTGCCGCAACGTCTTGCCATAGCGCAAGGCGACATCGTCGGCCGACCGTGCCGGCTCGGGCTCGAGGTCACGCTCGATCGGCGCATTCGCGTGTCGGGCGCAGTCATCGAACTGGGCCGCGGCATGATCAGCTTGTAGTCCACTACGTCGGATTCCGCGTCTCCGGTGGGCCGTTACCGGTTGTTACACGTCGCGACAGACGGCGCGTCAACATCTGCGTAGATTGCCGCGTTGAGTACACCAGCACGGATCAATGGTTTGTCCGCCGGTGCTGCACAACCGACAATTCGAGACGAGAGGAATACACGATGAATACGCTGCATGGAATCGCTGCCGTCGGCCTGTTCCTGGTCGCCGGCGCTGCCGCCGCCGGCATCGGCGACCCCGTCAACCTGCGCCAATACGATCAGGCGGAGCGCATCCGGCAAGGCGTACTCTCGGGCTCGCTCACGCGGAGCGAAGCCGCGCGCCTGCGAACCGAACAGCGTGTGATCCGGTCCGAAGAGCGCGTGTACCGGAGCGACGGTGTGCTGACCGCGTTCGAGCGCGCGGACCTTCGTCACGATCTCGACGTCGCGAGCCGCGACATCCGGATTCAGAAGCATGACCGCCAGCGCCGCTACTGACCGACCGCGCTGCAATTGCGACGTCTGCGCGGCAATTGCCTCGCGCCGTGGCATGCGTGTCCCTCGAGCCAAGCGGATCGCCCGACGATGACCTCGTCACACGCGGCATTCGCCTGCCGTCGCCTGTGCCGAGGGATCGTTGCAGTCATCGGGCTGGCCGTCGTGCCCGTCGGCGCCGCGCCGAGCGCGATCCTCGGCTACGACGACGCCCATCATCTCCTCGCGCGCACGGGATTCAGCCCGACCGACGCCGAAGTCCGCGCGTTGGCGCCGCTCACCCGCGGTGACGCGGTGAGGAGGCTGCTGGATGACACGCGACGAACGGCCGTGACGCCGCCGCCCGTCTCGGCGACCGATACCGCGCCGCTGCGTGTGCCGCGCGGCGAAACCGCCACCGAAGAACAAAGAAAGGAATTCCGGCAGCGGCAGATCCGCGAAGGCCTCGAACTGCGCGGCTGGTGGATCCGGGAAATGTTCGTCACGCCTTCGCCGCTGACCGAGCGCATGACGCTGTTCTGGCACAACCACTTCGTTTCCGCCCAGCCGAAAGTGCGGGTCTCACGGCTGATGTACAGGCAGAACGTCACGCTCCGGGCGAACGCGCTCGGCAATTTCGGCGCTTTCCTGCACGCCATCGCCAAGGATCCGGCGATGCTCGTCTACCTCGACGGCGTGCAGAACCGCAAGGGCGCACCGAACGAGAATTTCGCGCGCGAGGTGATGGAGCTGTTCACGCTGGGCGAAGGGCATTACGGCGAACAGGACGTCAAGGAGGCTGCCCGTGCGTTCACCGGCTGGAGCATCGATCGCGACACCGGCGAGTTCGTGTTCCGCCGCTTTCTGCACGACGACGGCACGAAGACCGTGCTGGGCCAGCGCGGACGTTTCGACGGCGATGCGGTGCTCGACCTGCTGCTCGCGCGGTCCGAGACCGCCGAACACGTTACCGCGAAGCTATGGCGGGAGTTCGTTTCGCCGGACCCCGATCCCGCCGAAATCGGCCGCATTGCGCGGCGCTTCCGCGATTCGAATTACGAGATCAAGGTCCCGCTGCGCGAAATTCTGACAAGCGATGCGTTCTACGCTCCGGAAAGCCGCGGTGTTCTGGTGAAATCTCCGGTAGAGCTCGTTGTCGGGTCCTTGCGCCAGTTCGAGCTTTTCGGAAGCCCCGCGCTCTCCTTCGCGATCGCCGCGGCGGGCATGGGGCAGAACCTGCTGTCGCCACCCAACGTGAAAGGCTGGCCTGGTGGCGAGGCATGGATCAACACGATGACGCTGCTGGCGCGCAAGCAGTACCTTGCCCGACTCACACGCGCCGACGAGAGCGCACCGATTATGACGACTGCGACGTCCGCGCCGCGCATGAAACTCGACGACCGCGAAGGCCCGGCGCGCACGAGTTCGGATGCTGCCGCCGCACCGCAGGGCGCCTCCGGCGAGGAAAAGGCGAGACAGCAGCGTTTGCAGCGGCAGATGGAACGCGGCCTCGCGAGCCTCCATTTCGACAGCGCGCGCTGGATGGCGAAGTTACCCGGCGCCGACGCCGCCGAACGCACGCAGGCCGCGCAGCGACTGCTGCTTGCCACCGAGCCGCAGCAGGCGGTCGATCCGAACGCCGACTCGCTGGCGCTCCTGCGCGGCCTCGTCCTCGATGCGGCGTATCAACTCAAATGACCGGGAAGGCAACCATGGACCGCCGTCGGTTCCTCAAAGCCACCCTCGGTGCGGCGGCACTGGTGCCCATCGGGGTGACAGTATCGTGGGCCGCAGCGCCGGCCGGCGCGACCTATCGAAACTTGCTGGTGCTGATCGAGCTGAAAGGCGGGAACGACGGCCTCAACACGCTCGTCCCGTATACCGACCGTGCGTATTACTCGCTTCGACCGAAGCTCGCGATCGCGCGCGATGCGGTCGTGCAGCTGACGGATCGCGCCGGACTGCATCCGGCGCTCGAACCGCTGCAAGCGGTCTGGAAGGACCGGCAACTCGCCGTGCTGCAGGGGGTGGGTTACCCGGCACCGAACCTGTCGCATTTCCGGTCGATCGAGATCTGGGATACCGCGTCGCAAAGCGACGAATATCTGCAGGACGGTTGGCTCACGCGCACCTTCGCCGCGGTCGCGCCACCGCGCACCTTTGCCGCCGACGGCGTGATCATCGGCACCGGCGATCTCGGACCGCTCGCCGGTGGCGGGACGCGCGCGGTCGCGCTATCCGACACCGACCGGTTCCTGCGCCAGGCACGGCTCGCGGCTCCCGCCGGACAGGCGCACAACAAGGCCTTCCAGCACCTCCTGAAGGTCGAGGCCGACATCGTGCAGGCGGCCGCGAATCTCGATTCCCGCTTTGCCTTTCGGACCGAGTTCCCTCAAGGCGGTTTCGGAAGCGCGATCCGCACCGCGTGCCAGGTCATCGCCAATCCCGCCAATGTCGCGGTCGTGCGCATCACGCTGTCGGGGTTCGACACCCATGGCGGCCAGCTGGCAACGCAGGCGCGGCTGCTCGGCGAACTCGGACACGGGATCGCAGCGCTCAAGTCGGCGCTGGACGAACTCGGGCGCTGGAACGACACGCTGGTGCTGACCTACGCCGAATTCGGCCGACGGCCGAAGGAAAACCTGTCGAGCGGCACCGACCACGGCACCGCAAGCGTCCATTTCGCGCTCGGCGGGCGTGTCGCCGGCGGCCTTTACGGCGAGCAACCGTCGCTCGGACGTCTGGGCGGCGACGGCAATATGGGCTACGCCATCGATTTCCGCGACATCTATGCAACGGTGCTCGAGCGCTGGTGGAACGTGCCGTCGACCGCGGCGCTCGGCGGAAAATATGCGCCTCTGGCGTTTCTGAAAGCCTGATCATCCGCCGGCCGCGTTGGCGGCTGCACCCGTCGCGGGCGGAGGAGCCGGATATCAGCCTGGCGGCGACGCGCTGGCGTCCCACGCCGCGAGGAACTCGCGCCAGTGCGGCGCCTCGATGGTCGCGATCTTCTCCCGCGCCATCGAAATTTCCCTGGCGTACTCTCCGGCGGCGAGCTCGGCGCGCAGCAGCCGGAAGCGCAGATACAGGAGATAGGTGTTCACCACGTCCGTCTCGCAATAGCGGCGGACATCGTCGATCCTGCCGGCCCGGATCGCCGCATGCACCGCGCCGCCGTCCATGCCGAGCTTGCCGGGAAAGCCGCACAACCGCGCCATGGCATCGAGGCCCGCATACGCGCGCGGCTGGTACATCGCCAGCACGTCCATCAGGTCCAGATGGCGCGTATGGTAGCGGCCGAGATAGCTGTTCCACTTGAACTCGCGATCGTCGTCGCCCCAGTCCCAGAATTTCGCCGCCGTGACGCCGTGGATCAGCGCGCGGAAGTTGAGCACCGGCAGGTCGAAGCCCCCGCCATTCCATGACACGAGCTGCGGCGTGTGTTTGTCGATGAGGTCGTAGAAGCGGCGGATCAACTCGGGTTCGGGATCATCGGGCGTGCCGACCGAGGCGACCTTGACGCCGCCGCCGTCGCGCAGCACGCACGCGATCGCCACGACCCTCTGGTAGGCGAGCGGCAGGAAATCGCCGCCCGTCTGCGCGCGTCGTTGCTGCGTGATCCAGTCCAGCACGGCCTCGTCGGTGAGTTCCGCCGGCACGCCGTGGACACGCCGGAGCCCCGCGAGGTCGGGAACGGTTTCGATGTCGAAGACGAGGATCGGCGTCATGCGTGGATTCCCGGGAAGGGCGCGAGACCGGCGATGCCGGTTGCGTTCCTGCGCTCAGGCCGGAAACACTCCGGTCGAGAGGTAGCGATCACCGCGATCGCAGACGATGAATACGATAGTCGCGTTCCGGACCTCGCGCGCGATGCGCAGCGCTACGGCGCACGCGCCTCCTGCCGAGATGCCGCCGAAGATCCCCTCCTCGCTTGCCAGCTGTCGCGCCATCGCCTCCGCTTCACCCTGCGACACGGTTTCGATGCGATCGACGCGGCTGCGGTCGAATATCTTCGGCAGGTAGGCGTCGGGCCACTTGCGGATCCCCGGGATCTGCGAGCCTTCCTCCGGTTGCGCGCCGATGATCGCGATGGCCGGGTTCTGCTCCTTCAGGAACCGCGAGACGCCCATGATCGTGCCGGTCGTGCCCATCGCCGACACGAAATGCGTGACGGCGCCTTTCGTGTCGCGCCAGATTTCGGGGCCGGTGCCGCGATAGTGCGCGAGTGGATTGTCGGGGTTCGCGAACTGGTCGAGGATGAAGCCCTTTCCTTCCCCGCGCATCCGTTCCGCGGTGTCGCGCGCGTTTTCCATGCCGCCCGCCTTCGGCGTCAGCACCAGCTCGGCGCCGAACGCGCGCATCGTCTGGCGGCGCTCCTGCGACTGGTTGTCGGGCATCACCAGGAGCATCCGATAACCCTTCATCGCGGCGACCATCGCGAGCGCAATGCCGGTATTGCCCGACGTTGCCTCGAGCAGCGTGTCACCGGGCCTGATGTCGCCGCGCTTCTCGGCCTCGACGATCATCGACAGCGCCGGGCGATCCTTGACCGAGCCCGCCGGGTTGTCGCCCTCGAGCTTGCCGAGAATCACGTTCGACGTAACCCCCGGCAGCCGCTGCAGCCGTACGAGCGGCGTGTTGCCGACGGTGGATTCCAGTGTGGGGAACATGTAATGCGTGCGGCCACTGACGTCGCATTGTAGCCGAGCGTTCGCGCCGCGCCGCCGTCGTTGCCGCGCCCGGCGCTGCGCCAGGCACGGTCATGCGGCAATGCGTCGCCTGCCACGCGGCCTACCGGATACACTGACGCGCGGGTCGATCGGCACCAAGCGTTCGTCCAGCGGCAAATGCAGTGACCCAAACGCAAACCCCGCCTCGCGGGCGGGGTTTGCTTCCTGCCATGTTGGCTGCGGTCACTTTTTCGGTGCCGGGTCCTTGGCATCCTTCGCCGCCTTGTCTTTCGCCGCTGCCTCGTCTTTCGCGGCCTTGGCCTTGGCAGCTTTGTCTTCCTTGGCCTTGTCCTTGGCGTCCTTCGCTTCCTTGTCCTTGGCAGCCTTTTCTTCCTTCGCGGCCTTGTCTTTCGCGGCCTTGTCCGCCTTGGCCTTGTCCTTCGCGGCCTTGTCTTCCTTCGCCTTGGCGGCCTTGTCTTCCTTGGTCATGTCCTTGCCGGCCGCGGCCTTCTTGTCGTCCTTGGCGGCGTCGGCCTTCGCTGCTGCCGCCGGGCTGGCCGGTGCCGGAGCGCTGGCGGGCACTTTCGATGCGTCCGCCTTGGCTGCCGCCGCCGGCATTGCGGCCTTGGGGGTATCAACCTTTGCGGGTGCGGCCGGAGCGGCTGCCGGGGTCGGGGCGGGTGCCTTCGGCGCCTCGACCTTGGCAGGCGCGGCGGCAGGGGCAGGCGCCGCGGGTGAAGCCGCCTTGGCAGTCTCCGCTTTTGGCGCTGCCGCCTTCGCCGCCGGCGCCGACGTGCTGCCGGTCAGCGAAATGTCGCCCTTGATCTTGTCGAACGTCGCATCGCCGACGCCTTTGACGTCCTTGACCTGTTCGAGGGACTTGAACGGGCCGTTAGCCTTGCGATAGTCGATGATGGCCTGGGCCTTGACCGGGCCGATGCCGTTCAGCGCCTCGAGCTCCGCCTGGGTCGCCGTGTTGATATTGACCGCCGCGAGCGCGAATCCCGAGAACAGCAGCGCAGCGACGAGCAGAAGAAACCGTTTCATGTATGAACTCCGAGTGGACAATCAGCGGGCGCGCCGCAACGGCGCCGGAAAATTTCCGGTGCATGACCCTTAACGCGGCGTGGATGTTACGGGTTGACCCGTCGGCAGGCAAGTGCGCGCGACGGCCGGCGACGGCCTCCCGCGCCTCGGGGGCACCGAATCCCGCGAACGGTGTGATCCCGAACATCGTATTGCGGGCCGCAATCCGCGATTCGGAGAGCCATCAGTTTGGCGACAGGGGAGGCATCGGGCCGCCCGCAGCCGTTGAGTTCAGCCGACGCGCCGCGCGTCACGATGGAGGATGTCCCGCAACGACCCGCCGCGCGACCGGCAGCGACGGGTACCGTGTCGCTCCGGCCACGCGGCACCGTTCGCCCGATGACATCGGAGCGCCGACCTCAGGGTTTGACCACTCCCGTTGGCATGTCACGCTTCGCAGGCACCGTGGTTGCCGCGATGTTGCCGCGGGCGGTGCGCTGCGCGGATGCATCGCCTTTGCCCTCCGGCTTCGTCGCCGCCTTCACGGAGGTAGGTCCGGTTACGGCGAGCTCGGGCTTCAATTTTTCGAAGCGTTTGGCGCCGATGCCCTTGACATCCTTCAACTCCTCGACTGATTTGAAGGGTCCGTGGGCTTTCCGGTAGTCGAGGATTGCCTGCGCCTTTGACGGGCCGATCCCGGGAAGCGCGATCAGTTCGTCCTTGGTAGCGGTGTTGATGTTGATCGTGGCGAGCGCGATACCCGAGCACAGGCACAGTCCGAGCGCCAGCAGCAGTCGTTGCATGATGTCCTCCATCGTAAGTGGGCCGATGCGCGACGGATCGGAGGCCTCGCAACTCGCGTGACCTTCCGCCGCACGCCGCCAACGTTACGTGGAGCCCGGCGATCGCGAAATCAGCCGTTCGACGTACCGGGACACGCCCTCGGGAACGCCCAGCATCGGCACACCATATCCCGCGGCACGGAGACGCGTGAGGTCGGCTTCCGTGTGGCTCTGGTACCTGCCGACCAGTGCGGGCGGGAATGGTATGTAAGTGATGGCGCCGGCGGCGACGAGGCTCGGCAGCGCCAGGGGCAGCATGCCATCGGCGCTGCGGACCGCATTGATGGTTGTCATGGCGACGTCATTGAATGTCGCCGAATTGCCGCTGCCGAGGTTGAATATCCCGCTGCGCTCGCCGTGGTCGAGAAAGTCGAGATTGACGTTCACGACGTCCTCGATCGAAACGAAGTCGCGTCGCTGTTCGCCGGCCGCATAGCCGCCGGAGCCCTCGAACAGCCTGACCCGGCCTTCGGCGCGGAACTGGTGGTAGAAGTGTAAGGCGACGGACGCCATCCGTCCCTTGTGCTGTTCCCGCGGCCCGTAAACATTGAAGTAGCGAAACCCCGCGACCTGCGCCGTGCGCTCGGGCAACACGCCGCGCACGTACTGGTCGAACTGAAATTTCGAGTAGCCGTAGACGTTGAGCGGCGCTTCGCACGCACGCTCCTCGCGGAACGCGCCGCCGGCGCCGTATACCGAAGCGCTCGATGCGTACAGCAGCGGCACGTCGTTGTCCTGGCACCATTGAAGCAACGACACCGAATACCTGTAATTGTTGGCCATCATGTAGCGGCCGTCGTTCTCGATCGTGTCCGAGCAGGCCCCCTGGTGCAGAACCGCCGTGATGTCGTCGTCGAAGTCGCCCTCGGCAAGGCGCGCGAGAAAATCATCCTTGTCGAGGTAATCGGCGATCTCGCAGTCGACGAGATTCACGAACTTGTCGCCGCGGGCGAGGTTGTCGACCGCGAGAATGCGCGTCTCGCCGCGGTCGTTGAGAGCGCGCACGAGATTGGATCCGATAAAACCGGCAGCGCCGGTGACGACGGTATACACGGGTTTTCCTTCGCTGAGTCAGAGCTCCAGATCGATGCGGCCGACGTTGGTGACCGCGAACGGCACTCGCGGCGCGACCGCGCAGAGCAGCTCGTATCCGACCGTTGCCGCCGCGCTCGCGACATCGTCGACCGGCAAGCCCTCGCCCCAGAGAACGACGGGGCTGCCGACAGTCGCTTCCGGGGCGTCGGTGAGATCGACGGTGATCATGTCCATGGAAACGCGCCCGGCCATCCGCACTTTCTTGCCGCAGACGAGCACCGGCGTGCCGTTCGGCGCGTGGCGCGGATAGCCGTCTGCATATCCGCACGCCACGACGCCGATCCGATGGGCGCGCGACGCCGTGTAGCCGCCGCCATAGCCGACGCTGTCGTTGGCCTTCAGATCCTGCACGGCGACGATCTCCGAGCGCAGGGTCATGGCCGGCCGAATATTCATCATTTCCGCGGTGTCGTAGGGAAACGGCGTCGCTCCATAGAGCATGATTCCGGGCCGGACGATATCGCCGCCGACGTCGGCGTAGCGGACGATCCCGGCCGAATTGGCGATCGAACGCGGGTACGGCAGCCCCTTGCACGTCGCGTCGAACGTGGCAAGCTGGTCCTTCAGCCCGTCTTCCTCCTCGGCGCGCGCAAGATGCGTCATCAAGCGCAGTGCCGCGACCGAGTCGCAATGCGTCAGCCGCTCGATCAGCTCGGGAACGTCGGCAGGGCGCAATCCCAGGCGATTCATTCCGGTATTGATCTTGACGAAAACCTCGAGCGGACGTTCGAGGTGCGCATGTTCGAGCATGCGCACCTGCTCGGAATGATGGACGACGACTCCGAGCCGCTTGGCCGCGATTTCGGGCAGTTCGCCGGCAGCGAAAAAACCTTCCAGCAGCAGAATGCGCCGCGTGTAATGCGATGCGCGCAGCGCCAGCGCGGCGTCGAGTTCCAGCAACGCGAGACCGTCGGCATCGGAAAACGCCGGCACCACGCGCGCGAGTCCATGGCCGTAGGCGTTGGCCTTGACCACGGCGAGCACCTGCGTGTTCGGCGCGCGAAGGCGCACCTGCGCAAGATTGGCGCGCAGCGCGGACAGGTTCAGCTGGGCATACAGTGGGCGGGCCATGGCGGGTTTGAAAGGGTCGGCGACGGGGTGGCTGACTGGCGCGGCAACACGCGTGCGGATCGGCCGCGCGTCGACCTGCGCGACTGTGCCGTCCCTCGCAATCATGGTATAAAGCGCGGGCCGCGGGCCTTACCCTAGAATTATACCCAATGCCCGCCGCTTCCCTTGGGGCGTGTGTGGCGCCCGGCGGGTTCCGGAGGACGATGAAGTCTGGCTTCTACACGATCATGGCCGCGCAGTTCTTCAGTTCGCTGGCCGATAACGCGCTGCTGATCGCCGCCATCGCGCTCCTGCGGGACCTGGCCGAGCCGTCGTGGATGACGCCGGCGCTGAAGCAATGCTTCGTCGTGTCCTACGTCGTATTCGCGCCGCTTGTCGGCGCGTTCGCCGACTCGATGCGCAAAGGCCGCGTGATGCTGATTTCCAACGGCATCAAGATCGCCGGCTGCGCGCTGATGCTTTTCTGGGTGCATCCGCTCGCCGCCTACGCCGTGGTCGGCGTGGGTGCCGCCGCGTACTCGCCCGCCAAGTACGGGATTCTCACGGAGCTGCTGCCGCCGCAGCAACTGGTCGTCGCCAACGGCTGGATCGAGGGCGCGACCGTCAGTTCGATCATCCTTGGCGTGCTGCTCGGCGGCTCGCTTATCACGCAGAAGGTCTCGACGATGCTGCTGGGTTTCGATCTCCCGATGATCGACACCGGAGTCGAATCCCCGCCGGAGGCTGCGATCAGCGTGATCATGGCGATCTATCTGGTCGCCGCGGCGTTCAACTGGTTCATTCCCGATACGGGAGTCGACCACCGGATGGTCAACCGGAATCCCGTGTTCCTGATCCGGGAATTCGTGCATTGCACCGCGCTACTCTGGCGCGACAAGCTCGGTCAGATCTCGCTCGCGACGACGACGCTGTTCTGGGGGGCCGGTGCGACATTGCAGTTCATCGCCATTGACTGGGCCGCGAAATCGCTGGGTTTCACCCTGTCGCAGGCATCGATGCTGCAGGGAGTGGTCGCAGTTGGAATCGCGGCTGGCGCGATCATCGCGGCGAGATTCGTGTCGCTGCGCGGCTCCGTGAAGGTGCTGCCGGTCGGCGCGGCAATGGGTCTCATTGTCATGACGATGATCGTGGTGACGCAGGTACCGGTCGCCGTCCTGCTGATGGTCGCAATCGGCATGTGCGC
Organism: uncultured beta proteobacterium; assembly: GCA_963726775.1. GTDB lineage: Bacteria > Pseudomonadota > Gammaproteobacteria > Burkholderiales > Casimicrobiaceae > CAIWHR01. The sequence continues at coordinate 196,059 of CAVSDL010000008.1, read as the reverse complement.
CGGATTCTTCGTGGTGCCGATGAACGCGCTGCTGCAGCACCGCGGTCACGTCCTGATGGGGGCCGGCCATTCGATCGCCGTACAGAACTTCAACGAGAATATCGGCATTCTCGTGATGGTCGGGCTCTACGCGACGATGGTGAAGCTGGGCCTCACCGTGGACGTTGCGATCGTGCTGTTCGGGCTGAGTGTTACGGGCACGATGCTCCTTGTGATAGTGCGCTTCCGGATGAATCAGGCGCGCGGCGACGTGCTGCACCTGATCGGCATGGACAAGCCCGCCCCGGGGGACGCCGCGCGCGACTGATGCGCGGGCCCGCGCGGCTCAGATGACGACGGGCGCGTCCGGCAGCTCGTTCGGCCCCGCCGTGTCGACTCGCGGATAGTGTTCCGCGAGCAACACGTTGATGTCGGCGATGCCCGCGTCGGCGCCATCGGCAAAGCGGCCGGCGCGGAATGCAGCCTCCATCTTGCGGCACACCGCTTCCCATCCGGTGACGCCCACCTTGCCGTGGATGCCGCGGTCGGCGACGATCTCGACAGCCCGGTCGGCGAGCAGCAGGTAGACGAGGACGCCGCAATTTTCCTCGGTGTCCCAGATCCGAAGCTGGCCAAAGACTTCCAGTGCGCGCTCGCGCGGCGGCAGGCGCCGCAGCACGCGTGCCAGGGGCAGCGAGGACTCGACGACGAAACGCACCTGACCGCGGTGGCGGCGCTCGCCCGCGGCGATTGCGGCTTCGATCCGCGCGAGCTCTGACGCCGGGAACGCGCGGCGCACGCTGCCGTGGTCGGTCGCGAGATGACGAAACAGGCGACGGAGACTTTGGCCGGTCATCGTTGCGCCCTCGTTCACCAATCCCCCGATGCACCGCCGCCGCCGAAACTGCCGCCGCCCCCGGAGAAGCCGCCACCCCCCGAGAATCCGCCGCCGCCGCCCCAGGCACCCCCCGTCGGAAATCCCATTCCGCCGCGCCGACCGCCCGGTAATCCGCCGGCGCCTGCGAAAGCCATCACCAGGAACGCGACGACCACCGCAACGATCGCAATCGCGATCGATCCCGCGACGATCCACGCGGCGGCGCCGACGATTCCGGCTCCGAGGGTCGATCCCGCGAGCCTGCCAAAGATCGCGCGCAGTACGCCGCCCACGATCGGCACGGCAATGAACAGGATCACCAGCAATCCACCCAGATCGACGTTCCCGCCGGAGGCGCGCCGGACATGATCTGCAGGCCGCGGCGGCAAGGGTTTTCCCTCGCCGACGACGGCGATGATCCGATCCGTGCCGGCTTCGATACCAGCCGCGAATTTGCCGTCGCGGAAGAGCGGCGCGATGGTCTCGGCGATGATCCGGCGCGACGTGACGTCGGTCAGCGTGCCCTCGAGGCCGTAGCCCGCTTCGATCCGCAACTTCCTGTCGTCCTTCGCGGCCAGCAGCAGGACGCCATTGTCCTTGCCTTTCCGGCCAAGCCGCCACTTTTCGGCTACGCGAATCGAAAACGCCTCGATCGGCTCGGGGCGCGTCGTCGGTACGATCAGCACGGCGAGCTGGTAGGTGGTGCGCGCCTCCCAGTCGGCAAGCTTCGCCTCGAGCGCCTGCTTTTCGGCGGGCGACAGCGTCTGCGTGAGGTCGGTGACATGCGCGGACAGCGCGGGTATCGGCAGCGGGCCGGCGGTGTCCGTCCCCGACGTTTGCGCCAGCAGCGCCGACGCGAACAGCGCGGACGCCATCATGGCCAGCGCGGCGACGGTGCGCGCGGTGCGACGGCGCAGGCCGACAGCCCATGGCAACCGGATCATGCTCACGAACTCATCGTCGTCAGTCCGCGATGCCGCGCGACGTCGGGGCCACGAACAGCCCGGCTTGCGCGCGATGGCGCGGCCCGCCTTCGATCAATAGCCCTGCTTTAGCAGTTCGGCCGCGGGATCGGCCGCCGGCGCGGGACTGCGGCCGGCCGGCGCCGCGGCCGGTCCGGAAGGCGCGGCCTGGGTCGCCGGGGCCTTGGCCTTGTCGAAGTCGACCTTCGGTGGCGCGCTGATCGCGGCCTCGTTCTCGACCGTGAAGCTGGGCTTCACGTCCATCTTGAACAGCATCGCGGTCAGGTTGGTCGGGAATTGGCGGACCGTCGTGTTGTACTCCTGCACGGTCTTGATATAGCGATTGCGGGCCACGGTGATCCGGTTCTCGGTGCCTTCGAGCTGCGACTGCAGGTCGCGGAACAGCGCGTCCGACTTCAATTGCGGATAGTTCTCGACGACCACCAGCAGCCGCGACAGCGCGCCGGTTAGCTCACCCTGCGCCTTGATGAATTTCTGAAACGCGGCGGGATCGTTGACGAGTTCGGGCGTGGCCTTGATGCCGGCGACGCTCGCACGGGCGTTCGTCACTTCGGTCAGGACGGTCTGCTCTTGCGCCGCGTAGCCCTTCACGGTGCTGACCAGGTTGGGGACCAAGTCGGCGCGCCGCTGGTATTGATTCAGCACTTCGGACCAGGCCGCCTTGATGCCTTCGTCCTGACGCTGCAGGTCGTTGTACCCGCAACCGGCCAGCGCGAGCGTCGCGGCGACGGCGAGAAAGGCGGCGAATTTGCGAATCATGGTTCCTCCGGGCAAAGTCGGGAGCCGCGGGCGGTCTGCCCGCAGAACGGCAGATGGGGCCGACTCGGGCGGATGCAAGCGGCGATGCGACCGGCGGGCAGACGTCGCGACCGACCGCGCCTTTCCCCGTCCTGTCCCACAGGCCCGGGTGAATTTCAAAGCGGCGTCGATTGCGCCGGGTTATCCGCGCGCGCAGCCTGCAGCGTCCGCCGCGCGAGCAGCAGATCTTCCCACGCCTTCGCCTTGTCGGGCAAATTGCGCAGCAGGTACGCCGGGTGGTAGGTGACGACGAGCGGGACGCCCCGATAGCGATGCACGCGGCCCCGCAGGCTCGCAATAGTGGCGTCGACGTCGAGCAACGTCGTCGCGGCGCTCTTGCCCAGCGCGACAATCACCTTCGGACGCAACAACGCGATCTGCCGGTCGAGATAAGGTCGGCAGGCCTCCGCCTCGGCCGGCTCCGGCGCGCGATTGCCTGGCGGGCGGCATTTCAGCACATTGGCGATGTAGACGTTGGTGCCACGCGCCATCCCGAGGGCGGCCAGCATGGCGTCGAGCAGCCTTCCCGCCTGCCCGACGAAGGGCTCGCCCCTGGCATCCTCCTCGGCGCCCGGCGCTTCACCGACAAAGAGCCATTCGGCATCGGCGTCCCCCACGCCGGGCACGCTCTTCTTGCGACCGCGAGCGAGCCCGCACGCCGTGCAGGCTTCGACGTCCGCGGCGAAACCGCGCCACTCGAGCGTCTCGATGCGCATGCGCCGTCCGTCACGATCGGCGCTGACCGTGCCGACAAAGATTGGCTCGGCATTTTCGATCCGGGTTGTTTGTCGAACTGGCGCGTCCGCTTCCTGCAGCATTCCGGTCGCGACACCGTCCGTCGGAGACGCGCGCAGCCGCCACACAGGCGCGAGGCCGAGCTCCATCAATATGTCGTCGCGGGTAGGCATCGAAGCAGACGGAACCTCGGTCTTACCGCCCGGGCGGCGATACCCTCGGAGCCAGCGACCGGCGCATGACCAAGGCATCTTCGCGCGGCGCATCCGCGTCCATGCCCGGATAGTAGCCGTCGCGCCGGCCGACGGCGGCGAATCCCTCCGAATCGTACAGCGCGATCGCCACCGCGTTGGACACGCGGACCTCGAGGAAGATCTGCTCGGCGCCGAGGCGCCGCGCGTCGTCGATGAAACGCTTGAGCAGCCGGCGGCCGAGCCCTTCGCGCCGCGCATCGGGCACGACCGAAAGGTTGAGGATCTGCGCCTCGCCTGGCGACAGGATCAGCACGCCGTAGGCGACGATTCGGCCCTCCCGCTCGCCGACGCTGGCGCTGTAGCCCGCCGCAAGCACGTCGCGGAAGTTGCCGGGCGTCCACGGTGCAGCGTGGATCTGCGCCTCCAGCGCCGCGACATAGGCAAGATCGCCTTCGCGCAGCGGCCGCCACTCGGGTTCGGGGCGCGGGAAGAACCGGGGAAACGTCGCCATCTTCGCCGATGTCAAAGCCGCAGGCCCGCATCGCGCTCGGCGGTGGTAAGCGCCACGCGATGCCGCACGTAGAGCGGCAGCGCCTCCCCGGCGGCGACACCCTCGCCTGCGGCGAACCGTCGTGCGCCAATTTCGCCGACCGCGCTCGCCGTCGGACGCGCGCCCGCATCGACTTCGCCCATTCGAAGCTGTGCCGCCAGCATCGGATACGCGGCGAATCCGTTGCCGGCGCCGCGCCACGCGCCCGATACGGGGTCCTCGCCGTTGCCCTCGACGGGCAAGCGCACGTCCGCAGGCGGCAGCACCGCCGGCGGCATGACGGTGCGCCACGCATCGCGCTCATGCGCATGCGCCGCGACGTAGACCTCGCGCATCCGCGCATCGAGGCAGGCGATGACCTTGGTCCAGCCGCGCGCGCGGAGGACGCCCTGCGCAAGCGCTTCGAGCGTGGGCACCGGTACGACGGGAAGATCGGCGCCAAAGGCAAGTCCCTGCGCAACACCGCAGCCAATGCGGATTCCGGTAAACGACCCGGGACCCGCGCCGAACGCGAGCCCGTCCAGCTGCGACAGCGCGTAGCCCGCCTCCGCGAGCGCCGCCCGCACCATCGGCAACAGTCTTTCCGAATGCGCCTGGCCGGCATGTTCGTCGCGCACATGCCAACGCGTGCCGTCGCCGACGGCCACGCTGCACCATTCGGTCGAGCTGTCGAGCGCAAGGATTCGCATGCGGCGATTCTACGCGACCCGCGGAGCAACCTGCACGCGGAGAGGGAGTGGCACAGTGACGACGTACAATGGACGACTCTCTCGACCGATTCCCCGCATGCCCGAGTCCGCCGCCCGTCCCGCGATGCCGCCCAATGTCGACGTCGCCTCGCTCGATCAGGACGGCCGCGGCGTCGGGCGGATCGACGGCAAGACCGTTTTCATCGAGGGCGCGCTTCCCGGTGAACGGGTGGCGATCACTCTGCTCAAGCGCAAGCCGACCTACGAAATCGCGCGCGCGGAACGGATCCTGAAGGCGAGCCCGGCGCGCGTCGACCCGCGCTGTCCGCATTTCGGCGTCTGCGGCGGCTGCTCGCTGCAGCATTTCGATGCCGCGGCGCAAGTCGCGTCGAAGCAGCGCTCACTCGAAGACGCGCTTTGGCATCTCGGACGGGTTCGCGCCGCGCAAGTTCTGCCGGCCATTCATGGTGCGGCGTGGGGCTACCGTCATCGCGCACGATTGTCGGTGCGGCACGTCGCGAAGAAAGGTGGCGTGCTGGTCGGGTTCCACGAGCGGAAATCGAGCTACGTCGCCGACATGACGTCCTGCGCGATCCTGCCGCCGAAGGTTTCCGCGCTGCTGCCTGAACTCCGCATGCTGATCGGCATGCTGACCATTCGCGACCGGGTACCGCAGATCGAGCTGGCCATGGGCGACGGGAGCCGCGCGACGGCGGCCACCACGGCACACGGCACCCCCGCTTGCGTGCTGGTGCTGCGCATCCTGGAACCACTCGCGCCGGCCGATGAGGCCCTGCTTGCCGCATTCGCCGACTTGCACGGCGTGCAGTTCTATCTGCAGACCGGCGGTCCCGAAACGGCCGCGCCCTTCCATCCGCGCGAGCCGCGGCTCGCTTACACGCTGCCGGAATTCGATCTCGAGTTTCCGTACGCGCCGACCGAATTCACCCAGGTCAATCCGGGGATCAATCGTGTGCTGGTGCGACGCGCGATGGCGCTTCTCGACCCTCGGCCCGCCGAACGCGTCGCCGATTTCTTCTGCGGCATCGGCAACTTCACGCTACCGATCGCGCGGCGCGGCGCGACGGTCATCGGAATAGACGGCAGCGCAGCGCTCGTTCGCCGTGCCGAAGAGAATGCGATGCGCCACGGGCTCGGCGCGCGGGCCACCTTTCGTGCCGCGAACCTTTTCGACGCGACGCCGGAGAGCATCGAGGCGCTGGGGCCGCTCGACAAGGCGCTGCTCGATCCACCCCGCGAAGGCGCGATCGACCTGGTCAAGGCGCTGCCGGGCGACGGCCCGCCGCGCCGGATCGTCTACGTGTCCTGCAGCCCGGCCACGCTTGCGCGCGACGCGGCGGTGCTGGTTCATGACCACGGATACGCGCTGGCGGCGGCCGGCGTCGTCAACATGTTTCCCCACACGGCGCACGTGGAATCGATCGCCGTGTTCGCGCGCTGAGGGCCGGCTGCCGCAGAAACGTCGCGAGATCGATGCGGGTACTCATGCCTCCTCGTCGAAGTCGCCTTCGTCCATCCACGCCATCTGGATCGCCTCGAGGATCTTCTCGCCGCTGTGCTTCGGGTCGTCGGCGAAGCCGGGCAGCGCCAGCACCCAGCCGCGGAGGTCGGTGAAAAGCACGCGCCGGGGGTCCACGTCCGGATGCGCGTCGGCGAGTGCCCGCGCGATGTCGCGGGTGTCGGTCCATTTCATGGGAACCTCCGCAGGATCGAGGCTGCGCGCGCGATCGCCGCGCGTCAGCGCTTCTCCTTGGCGTAATTGATCGTGTACCGGGGAATCTCGATAGTAAGCGGCGTGTCGTCGACGATAGCCTGGCAGGAGAGCCGCGACTGCGGCGTCAGGCCCCACGCGCGATCGAGCAGGTCGTCCTCGTCCTCGGTGGACGGCGACAGCGACTGCATCCCTTCGCGGACGATCACATGGCAGGTTGTGCACGCGCACGATTTTTCGCACGCGTGCTCGATCTCGATGCCCTGCGCGAGCAGATTGTCGCAGATCGAGAGGCCCTTCTCGGCGTCGAACGTCGCGCCATCCGGACAGATCTCGGGGTGGGAAAGAACGACAATCCGGGTCATCGCGGCTGCGAATGCGTCTCAGGCGAGCGTATCGACCCGGCGGCCCTTCAGTGCACGGGCGACGCCGCGGTCCATCCGGCGCGCCGCGAGTTCGGCGGTGGCGCGGTTGAGCGCCGCGGTCGCAGCGGCAAGCGCATGATGGTCTGTCGCGTCGCGACAGCGCGCGGTTTCCGCCAGCGCCGCATCGATCGCCGCGCGCTCCGCGGGAGAGAGCAGGTCCCCATCCACGGCAAGCGCATTGCGCGTGGCGGCCACGACCTGATCCGCCTCGACCTGCCCTTCGACGAGCGCGCGCGCCGCCATGTCGTCGGCCGCGTGCGCGAACGATTCCTGCAGCATCCTGGCGATTTCCGCGTCGGAAAGTCCGTAGGACGGCTTGACGACGATCGCGGCTTCGATGCCCGAAGTCATTTCGCGCGCCGACACCGACAGCAGGCCGTCGGCGTCCACCTGGAACGTGACGCGGATCCGCGCCGCGCCCGCGGCCATGGGCGGAATACCGCGCAGCTCGAAGCGCGCGAGCGAGCGGCAGTCGGCGATCTTCTCGCGCTCGCCCTGCACGACGTGGATCGCCATAGCGTTCTGGCCGTCCTTGAACGTCGTGAATTCCTGCGCACGGGTCGCCGGAATCGTCGTATTGCGCGGGACGATCTTCTCGGAAAGCCCGCCCATCGTCTCGAGGCCCAGCGACAGCGGAATGACGTCGAGCAACAGCCATTCGTCAACGCCCGCGGAGGACATCGTTCGGTTGCCGGCGAGCACGTTCGCCTGGATGGCGGCACCGAGTGCCACGACCTGATCGGGATCGAGATTCGTCAGCGGCGGTTGCCCGAAGAAATCGCCGACGGCCTTCTGGATCTGGGGCATGCGTGTCGCACCGCCGACCATCACGACACCGGTGATTCCGGCCGGTGCCAGCCCGGCATCGCGCAGCGCCCGCTTCACCGGCGCCAGCGTCTTGGCGACAAGATTCCGCGTGATCTCGGTGAACGCCTCGACGGTGAGCGTGACGTCGATCTTGTCGCCGGTGGACAAGGTCGCCACGATCGGCGCCGACGCATGGTTCGTCAGGTTCTCCTTCGCCTCGCGCGCCTTCATCATCAGCAGCCGGGTATCCTCCGGCGACAGCGGCGCGAGGCCAGCGGCTTCGATGACCCAGCAGTGGACGCGATGGTCGAAATCGTCGCCGCCAAGCGCCGAATCGCCATGGGTCGCGAGGACTTCGAAAACGCCCTTCGACAGGCGCAGAATCGAGATGTCGAACGTGCCTCCGCCCAGATCGTATATCGCGTAGGTGCCCTGAGCGGCATTGTCGAGACCGTAGGCAATCGCCGCGGCGGTCGGCTCGTTCAGCAGGCGCAGCACGTCGAGACCGGCAAGTTTCGCCGCATCCTTCGTCGCCTGCCGCTGCGCGTCGTCGAAATACGCGGGGACGGTGACCACTGCCCCCGTCAACGTGCCGTCGAGGCTCTTCTCGGCACGGGTGCGCAGTGCGCGCAGAATCTCGGCCGACACCTCGACCGGACTCTTCACGCCCGCGCGCGTCGCGAGCCTGACCATTCCCGGCTCGTCGACGAAGCGATACGGGAAGCGCCGCGCGTCGGTGAGGTCGTCGAGGCCGCGCCCCATCAGCCGCTTCACCGAGACTATGGTGTTCTGCGGATCGCGCGCCTGCATCGCTTGTGCTTCGTGGCCGACCTCGACCCGGCCGTCGACGTAGCGGACGATCGACGGCAGCAGCGGGTGCCCGCTCTGGTCCGGCAGAACAACCGGAATGCCATTGCGCACCGTGGCCACCAGCGAGTTCGTCGTGCCGAGGTCGATGCCGACGGCGAGGCGGTGCTCGCGCGGTGTCGCCGCAGCGTCGGGTTCGGAGATCTGCAGCAGGGCCATCAACCGTCCAATTCGGCCTGCATGGCTTCGATGTCGGCGGCGAGCTTGGCCAGGAATCTGAATTCACGGACGCGCATGCGCGCCGCGTCCCAGGCGCGCTCCGTGTCCAGCATCACGGACAGGCGCTGCTCCAGCACGGCGGCTTCGGCGCCGACGCCGGCCAGCAGCGCCGCCAACCCAGGCGTGTCGCGCGCCGCGAGTGCGTTCTCCGCGGCTTCGCGGCGCTCGAGCTGGTGCTCCAGAAACTCGACCGGCAGTGCCGTGTCGTTCTCGGCGAACGCCTCGACGCCGTTCAGCGACAGCAGGTATTGCGCCCGCTCCACGGGGTCTTTCAGCGCGCGGTACGCCTCGTTGACACGCGCGGAAGACTGCAACGCGAGCCGCTGCTCGGTCTCGTTCGCCCCGGCGTAACGATCCGGGTGCACGTTGTTCTGCAGCTCGTGGTAGGCACGGTCGAGCGTGGCCCGGTCGAAGCGGAAACACGCCGGCAGGCCGAACAATTCGAAGTGGTTGCGGGAAAAATCGATCATTTCCGTTCCCTCTCTTCTCGCCGGAGAGGGTGCTGATGATGATGGGCTATGGGGCAGGCGGGTTCCGCGCGGGCGCATCGCGGCCGGAGAGAACAGGAACGTCAGGGCGAAACGAGGAGGCGGTCGGATATCCGATGGCAGGTCCGACAGGCTCCTAGACGTTGAAGCTTTCTCCGCATCCGCACGCATCCTTCACGTTCGGATTGTTGAACTTGAACCCTTCGTTCAGCCCTTCGCGCGCGAAATCGAGCTCCATCCCATCGAGGTAGGGGAGGCTCTTCGGATCGACGATCACCGTCACGCCGTGGCTCTGGAAGGAGAGGTCCTCGGGACGCACTTCGTCGGCGTACTCGAGCTTGTATGCGAGCCCCGAGCAGCCGGACGTCCGCACGCCCAGGCGCAGGCCGACGCCCTTGCCGCGCCGGCGCAAATGGCTGGCGACGTGCTTCGCCGCGGTTTCGGTCAAAGTGATGGTCACGGTGCGCACCCCATCGCCGCGCCGTTCAGTCTGCCGCCACCGATTGCGCGACCGGCGCGCACGCGTCGGCTTCGGCGGCACCTGCATCGCCGGCACCATGCCGGGTCCTGTAGTCCGCGACCGCGGCCTTGATCGCGTCCTCGGCCAGGATCGAGCAGTGGATCTTCACGGGCGGCAGCGCGAGTTCTTCCGCGATCTGCGTGTTCCTGATCGACATCGCCTCGTCGAGTGTCTTGCCCTTCACCCATTCGGTGACCAGCGACGACGACGCAATCGCGGAGCCGCAGCCGTAGGTCTTGAACCTGGCGTCCTCGATGCGGCCGTCCGCCCCGACCCGGATCTGCAGCTTCATCACGTCCCCGCAGGCCGGCGCGCCCACCATTCCGGTGCCGACGTCCTCCGCATCCTTCGCGAACGAGCCGACGTTGCGCGGATTCTCGTAGTGATCGAGTACCTTGGTGCTGTATGCCATTTCATTCTCCTCAACGCTTCGCGTATCGCGTCAATGTGCCGCCCAGACGACGGTATCGAGGTCCACGCCTTCCTTGAACATTTCCCAAAGCGGCGACAATTCGCGCAGCTTGCCCACCTTCCGCTTCAGGAGATCGACCGCGTAATCGATCTCCTCTTCCGACGTGAACCGGCCGATCGTGAAGCGGATCGAGCTGTGCGCGAGTTCGTCGCTCCGGCCCAGCGCGCGCAACACGTACGACGGCTCGAGCGAAGCCGAGGTACACGCCGATCCGGACGAGACGGCGATGTCCTTGATCGCCATGATCAGGCTCTCGCCCTCGACGAAGTTGAAGCTGATGTTGAGATTGTGCGGCACGCGGTGCTCGATGTCGCCGTTGACGTAGACCTCCTCGATTTCCGACAACCCTTTCCGCAGCCGGTCGCGCAGCATCCGGATGCGCTCGCCCTCGGTCGCCATCTCGAGCTTCGCCAGCCTGAAGGCCTCGCCCATCCCGACGATCTGGTGCGTCGGCAGCGTGCCGGAGCGCATCCCGCGCTCATGGCCCCCGCCGTGCATCTGCGCCTCGATGCGCACGCGCGGCTTGCGCCGGACGAACAGCGCGCCCACGCCCTTCGGCCCGTAAGTCTTGTGCGCCGAGAACGACATCAGGTCGACCTTGAGCGACGCGAGGTCGAGCGGCATCTTGCCGGTCGCCTGCGCAGCATCGACGTGAAATATGATCCCGCGCGCTCGGCAAAGCTCGCCGATCGCCGCGACATCCTGGATCACGCCAATCTCGTTGTTGACCGCCATCACCGACACGACGATTGTCTCCGCCTTGAGCGCCGCCGTGAATTGCGCGAGATCAAGGAGGCCGTTCGGCAGGACGTCGAGGTAAGTGACCTGGTACCCTTCGCGCTCGAGCTCGCGCATCGTGTCCAGCGTCGCCTTGTGCTCCGTGCCGACGGTGACCAGGTGCCGGCCCTTGTCCTTGTAGAAGTGGGCGGCGCCCTTCAGCGCAAGGTTGATCGATTCCGTCGCGCCCGATGTCCAGACGATTTCCCGCGCGTCGCAGTTGACCAGCGCCGCGACATGCTCGCGCGCTTCCTCGACCGCTTTTTCTGCCTCCCAGCCGAACGCATGCGAGCGCGAGGCCGGATTGCCGAACTGGCCGGTGAGGTAGGGGATCATCTTCTCCGCAACGCGCGGGTCCACGGGCGTCGTCGCGGAGTAGTCGAGGTAAATGGGTGTCTTCATCGCGGCATTGCTGTCATCGAAGCCCGTGGGGATCCCCGCAGGTCAATCGACCGTCGCGGTTTCCGGATTGCGCCTGCCTGCAGCCGACGCCTGGCGGTGGTCGTGGAGCACGGTGACGCCAGCCTTGTCCTGCTGGGCGACCAGCTGCGCGAGCGTAACCGAGCGCAGGTAGACAAAGATGTGCGCGTTGAGGTTTGCCCACAGTTCGTGTGTCATGCAGCGCTGGCCGTCGTCCTGGCAGCTTTCACGGCCGCCGCATTGCGTCGCGTCGATCGGCTCATCGACCGCGAGAATCACGTCGGCGACCGAAACCGTATCCGCGGCACGGGCCAGATGATATCCGCCGCCCGGGCCACGCACGCTCTCGACCAAGCCCGCCCGGCGTAGCTTGCCGAACAACTGCTCGAGATACGAAAGCGAGATCTTCTGGCGTTCGGAGACGCCGGCGAGCGTGACGGGACCCTTCGTGCCGTGCATGGCCACGTCGATCATCGCTGTGACGGCGAAACGTCCTTTGGTGGTGAGGCGCATGGTCGGTCACCCCTATCGGTTGGATCTTCGGGCAGTGCGGCACGCCCGGGCTTCGCGCGGCATGGCATCAATCGGGTCGCACCGGCCGCGCAGTCAGGATCCTATTATACCCGACAATATTAGTCAACTAAATACCGCAGTAAATTACTCGATCATTTGGTTCAGGCGCTTGGGGTCGAACCCCTCGGCTGTCGCCCGGGCATCGCCACAGTCGACGCCTTCCCGCTGCAGCCGCGCCATCAGCAGCTCCAGCCGGGCGTCGCTGGCCGCAGCGTGGTCGATCAGCCGATGGATCGCCTGGACCATGGGGTCGTTCATGTCCTCGGCGATGGCATAGGCCGAGAACCCCATCTTCGCCGCCTGGTTCTCGCGCCGCGCCGCGTCGTCGCCCACCAGGATCCTCGCGGGAATGCCGACGGCGGTCGCGCCCGCAGGAACGTCGCGTACTACGACCGCATTTGAGCCTATCTTGGCCCCATCTCCCACTAAAATGGGTCCGAGGACCTTCGCGCCGGCGCCGATGACCACGCCGGCTCCCAAGGTCGGGTGCCGCTTGCCCTTGTTCCAGGAGGTCCCGCCCAGCGTGACTCCGTGATACAGCGTGCAGTCGTCGCGGATTTCGGCGGTTTCGCCGATGACGACGCCCATCCCGTGGTCGATGAAGACCCGGCGCCCGATCGTGGCCCCAGGATGGATCTCGATTCCCGTCAACCAGCGCCCCCAGTGGGCCACCCATCGCGCCAGCCAGCGCCATCCCGAGCGCCACAAACGATGCGACACCGCACGGTGCCAGACGAGCGCGTGCAACCCCGGATAGCAGGTCAGGACCTCCCACCGGGTACGCGCGGCCGGATCGCGGTCGAAAACCACGGCGATATCTTCACGCAAGCGAGCGAACATGGGGCGATTTTCGCATTTTCCGACTGATGTGCTCAACTATTGGGGCGTGGATTTCCTTGATCAAGCGCAATCGAGACCCAATAACTGCAACGGTCGGGGGCGCAACGCGATGCCGCAGCCGGCTCAGCGCAATACGACCGCGGCGATCACCAGCCCCCACGTCACGAGCGTGAACAGCACCGCGTACGCAACAAACATCGCCAACGACCGCGCGACGATGCCCTTCCACGACCCGCCGTACACCGCCCGCAGCGACCAGAGCATGTAGATCGCGACCCAACCCGTCAGCAGCGTGACCGGCAAGGCGTTCGGCGCCGTAACCCGGATGACCGTCACCGCCACGACGACCAGGAACAGAAACGCGTGGTTGTGGGCGGCGAACACGAGATGCTCGCCGTACAGGCGCGGTCGGGAAGGGTAGCGTCGCCATCGGCCGATGTAGAGCAATTTCAGCAGGAGCGCGAATGCCGGGAGCAGCACGAACATCGCGTAGGGTCCGTAGCGAAGCATGCCGTTGAGGACCTGCTCGAGCCTCTCGCGAGGGGGCATCCGTTTGAAGCGCTCGATGCGTTTTTTCAGCGCCGGCACTGCATCCTGGAGATCGCCGACGTCGACATTGAAATGGTTGTCGAGTTGGACGCCCGCCGAGGGCGCCTTCTTGTCGACGGACGTCTCTTCTTGTTCGGCCGGGGCGCCCACGATCATGTCGATGTCCGCGAGCTCGGCGGCGATGCGCAGCGCGGCGAACAGCAGCAGGCTCGCGATAAGAAACAGCCGCGCAGGCCGGATGTAGCGCCGGCGGCGGCCCGCGAGGTATTCGCGCGTCAGGTAACCCGGCCTGAACAGCAAGGCGCCGAAGGTCTTCCACAGCTTGCCGTCCAGCGCTGCGTAGCGGCCCGCCGCTTCGCGCATGAATTGGCGGAACGTCGGCAGACGCTGGCGCGTTTCCTGGCCGCAGACCGGGCAGTACGCGTCGGACGCAGGCGCACCGCAGTCGCGGCAGCGGCCTTCGGAGGCGGAGCTGATCGGAATGTCAGCAGGCACAGACGATCGCGGCGGCCATGGCGATGCACCTACAGGATCGGTTCGCTGTCGAAGGCTTCGAGGTCGGTCATCAGTGGCGCGTAGAGCGGCGCAAGCAACGCCCCGATCTGTTCACCGTAAGCCTGCGGCGCAAACTCGCGCCGGGGCGTTTCGATGCGCGCGACGGGCCGCGCCTGTCCGAACAGAAACAACTCGCGACCGCGCACGCCGAAAATCTGGCCGGTCGTCGCGGCGCCTCCGGGGGACGCCAGCCATGCCACGAGATCGGCGACCGGCGCGGCGGGAACGGTAAGCGCCTGCGCCTTGCAGGCCGCCTGCGCATCGTTCGCCGGCCGGATGGACTCCGTGACACGAGTCGCCGCGAACGGCGCGATCGCGTTGCAGGTGATGCCGCTCCGCGCGAGATCCAGCGCCGTGACGCGGGTAAGCCCGACGAGGCCCGCCTTCGCCGACGCGTACGCCGCCTGCCCGACGCTGCCGCACAACGCGGCCGTCGAGATGACGTTGACGATCGTCCCCGGGGGAAGGCCCGTGTTGCGCCCGGATTTCAGCGCGTCGCGCAGCCAGGCGCTCGCCGCGGCGGTCAGCGCGTACGCGGCCGTCAGATTCGTGGCGAGCACGCGTTCGAAATCGGCACGGCTGCCCTTGAAGTCGAGTGCGTCGCGCAGGATTGCGGCGTTGTTGACGACGATATCGACGCCGCCGAAGCGTTCCACGGCGAGGCTGACGAGCCGCAGGGCCGCGCCTTCGGCCGCGACGTCGCCGGAAAACACGGCACACCCCGGAACCTCCGCAGCGGCAGCGCCGGCGACGGCGGGATCGGGACCGTCGCCGTCGATGCCCACTCCCGAATCGGCGAGGACGACCTTCGCGCCCTGCGCGGCGAGGCCCTTGGCGACCGCGAGTCCGATGCCGCGCGCGGCACCCGTGACGATCGCAACTTTTCCGGCGAGCAGCGCGCTCATCCTGCCCGTCATGCCGTCAAGAGCCGTTGCATCGCGCGGATGCTAGGCCGCACCTTGATTGACGTCAAGCAAATGCGGACGCCGTCCCGCTCAACGCCGAATGATGTCGTCGATCCGCGCCAGGATCCCGCGCAGGATGTTGACTTCTTCCTTCTCCAGCCCGCTCCGCGCGAACAACCGCCGCAGCCGCGGCATCAGGCGCTTCGGCATCTGCGGATTCAGGAAGCGCATCGCGACGAGCGTCCGCGTCGCATGCGCGTGCAAGGCCTCGACCTCGTCGGCAGTGGCCGGCTCGAAACGCGGCGCACTCCAGACATCGCCACCCGTCGCGGCGACGCGCAATTCGTAGGCGACGACCTGAACCGCCGCGGCAAGATTGAGCGAGCCGTATTCGGCGTTCGCCGGAATCGTCGCGACGACGCCGCAGCGCGCGAGCTCGTCGTTCGACAGGCCCGACATCTCCGTGCCGAACACGATCGCGACATCGCCGCGTGTCGCGTGCGCGACCACGTCCTGCGCCGCGGCGCGCACCGGCAGCACGCGTCCGGCGAACTCGCGCGGGCGCGCCGAAAGTCCGGTCACCCGCACGCAATCCGCGATCGCCTCGTCCAGCGTCGCGACGACGCGCGCCCCATCGAGCACCGCGGTCGCGCCGGATGCGCGCGCCACCGCCTCCGGATCCGGGAAGCGCCGCGGGCCGACCAGGACGAGCCGCCCGAGTCCCATCGTCAGCATCGCCCGCGCGGCCGCGCCGATGTTGCCCGGGTGGCTCGTCGCGACGAGGACGATGCGGACGCGGGAGAGGCGCGAGGAATCGGGCGGCATGAAGCGGCGGCAGGTTTGACGCGCGCCAACGGGCACGCAATGCACGCTCAGCGGTTACAATGGATGCTTTCGTTCTTTGCGCGCCGCCGTTCCGTTCGCGAGTCCGGTGACCGGCCGCACAACCCGACCATGCATCCCATGCTCGCCATCGCGGTGAAGGCGGCGCGCCGCGCCGGCAACGTCATCAACCGCGGCGCCCGCGACCTCGACTTGCTGACCGTCACCTCCAAGGGCCCCAAGGATTTCGTGAGCGAGGTGGACCGCGAGGCGGAAACGCAGATCGTCGAGACGCTGCTGGGCGCGTATCCGGACCACGCGATTCTAGCAGAGGAAGGCACGGCGAAAGGCGCCAACGCCGACGCGGAAAATGTCTGGATCATCGACCCGCTCGACGGCACGACGAACTTCCTGCACGGATTCCCGCAATATTGCGTTTCGATCGCGCTTGCGCACCGTGGCCAGGTCACGCAGGCGGCAATCTACGATCCCTGCCGCAACGACCTCTTCACCGCGACGCGCGGCCGCGGCGCCTTCCTGAACGATCGCCGGATGCGCGTGTCGCGCCGGCACCATCTTCGCGATTGCCTGATCGGCACCGGATTTCCGTTCCGCGACGGCAGCTACCTCGACACCTATCTGCGGATGATGAAGACGATGATCGAGCAGACCGCCGGATTGCGCCGACCCGGCGCCGCGGCGCTCGATCTCGCGTATGTGGCCGCGGGATTCTACGACGGCTTCTGGGAAGTAGGGCTCAATCCCTGGGACGTGGCGGCCGGCGGCCTGCTGGTGCAGGAAGCGGGCGGCCTCGTCGGCGACCTCTCCGGCGAAGGCGACTATCTCCACGGCGGACAGGTGATTGCCGCGAATCCCAAGGTATTCGCGCAGATGGTGACGGCGCTCGCGCCGTTTCGCACCGAGCTCGTCCGCAAACTGCCGGCACGGGCCGTCGATCCCGTACGGTAGCGGGCGTTTCGCGACAGTCGAAGACGAAGCCAGCTGGCAGCGCGCGGGATCCACGCCGAGCGCCATGCGCCGATCGCGTAATATTGGCATCGAACTTGCTCGCGTTGAATTTCGGCCAGAATGCAACCAGCCACGGGAGCCCCGCATGAACCGCCGGTCCGGCACCACCGCTTTCACCCTGCCTTCCTTAGTCCGCGTCGGCGCCGGTCTCTTCGGCGCGCTCGTTTTCGTCGCTGCCGCTCTGTCGACCGCCCACGCCGAGACCCTCCCGTCGATTCGCCTGCGTCTGCATCCCGACGTCGCCGCGCCGGGGGTGATGCCGGCGGAACAACGGGCGAGGCTCGAGGCGCTCGCCGGCACTTCACTGACGCTGGTCGGCACGACACGCACCGGCGGTCTCGAACTCGCGCTTGCGCAGCCCCGCGACGCCGCCGGCTTGAAACACCTGTTGCAGGCGCTGCGGGAAGATCGATCTGTCCTTTGGGCCGAAACGGCAACGCCGCGCACCGGCGGCAAGGTCAAACGCAGGATCGCGGCGGGAGTCGGCGCCGGCGCGGGAAGTCCCAAGGGCAGCAAACTCCTGGTGCGCCTGGCCGATGGCGTCGACGCCGATTGGGCGGCGCTGTTGCCGCGTTTCATTGCGCAGACGGGCGTCCCGCTGGCGGCTGAGCGGCAGATCGGCAACGTGTGGGTCCTGCGATTGGCGCAGGCCCAAAGCGCCGCGATGCTGACCGAGCTCGCCGCGCGGCTACAGTTCGACCCGGCCGTACGGTACGCCGACCCAGTGTTACGCAGGTACCCGAGATTCATCCCGAACGACCCGCGATACGCGGATCAATGGGCACTCTGGGATCTGGTTGCCGGCATCAACGCGCCGGCGGCATGGGACCTGCAGTCGCAGTCCGCGCCGGCCAGCACCACGGTGGCGGTGATCGACACCGGCATCCTCCCTCACGCCGACCTTGCCTCCCGGATCCTTCCGGGTTACGACTTCATCACGGATCCCGGCAGCGCGCGCGACGGCACGGCGCGCGACGCGGACCCGAAGGACGAGGGAGACTGGATGGACGAAGGCGCCTGCGGCGGGGGGCCCGCCCAGCCGAGTTCGTGGCACGGCACGTTCGTCAGCGGAATCATCGCGGCCGACAACAACAATGGCGTCGGGATTTCGGGCGTGGATCTGTCCGCCCGCATCGTCCCCGTGCGCACGCTCGGCGAGTGCGGCGGGACCGACGAGGACGTGTTCGAGGGGATGCTGTGGGCGTCGGGCGTGGCAATCGACGGCGTGCCGCCGAACGCGAACCCGGCGAAAGTGCTCAACATGAGCCTCGGCGGCTTCGGTTCCTGCGCGAATGCGATCCAGGATGCGGTCGACGACGCGCTGGCGCAAGGCTCGGTCATCGTCGTCGCCGCCGGCAACGAATCCGAGGATGCGCAGAACTTCTCGCCGGCCGGTTGCAGCGGCGTGATCACCGTCGGCGCGATCAATCGCTCCGGTGACCGGACCTTCTATTCCAACTTCGGGCGCCGCGTCGACATCTCGGCGCCCGGCGGTGACGGGGCCACGGCGAACTGGATACTGTCCCTTTCGAACGACGGCTCGACGGTGCCGGGCAACGACACGTACGCGTATGAAATCGGCACCAGCGCCGCGACGCCGCACGTCGCGGGCGCAGTATCGATGATGCTTGCCCGCAATCCGACGATGACCCCCGGACGCGTCCTGTCGATTCTGCAGGGAACGGCGCGCGATTTCCCCCTGGGTTCGATATGCCGCAACGGCAATTTCTGCGGCACCGGGATGCTCGATGCGGGCCTGGCGCTCGCGAGCACGATCCCGGGCAATCTCGTCGCGCCGGCGGGGGCCGTGCAGGTCATCGAATACTATCGTTCCGACCTCGACCACTATTACCTGACCGCCGATGCCGCCGAGATCGCGCAGATCGACTCGAACCCGTTGGCCAGCGACAAGCGCACCGGTCTCTACTTCTATGCGTGGACCAACTCGGCGCTGGCGCCGCCGGGAGTCCAGCCCGTGTGCAAGTTCTACGGCAACCGCACACAACTGATCGACTCGTATTTCTTCACCGCGGTGGCGAGCCAATGCCAGTACGTGATCGCCAACTGGCCGGGCACGTGGACGCTGCAGAGTTCCGCCGCCTTCTGGGTGCTGCCGGCGGATACCGAAGGTCGTTGCGCGATCGGCGCGCTGCCGGTCTACCGGTTCGACAACAACCGGCACGATTTCAACCAGCGCCACACGATCGACCTGTCGGTGAAGCGCGCCATGATCAACCGCGCCTGGGTGCCCGACGGCGCCGGCAAGAACGGCGTGGCGTTCTGTTCGCCGATCTAGCGTGGTGATTTGCAAGTGTGTTGCATGACTCCACGTCGTTCCGGACGCGCCCGCGACGCGGGCGCGAGCCGGAACCCAGTGACTTTCAAGGACGCTGGGTATCCGCCTTCGCGGGAACGACGATAATCAGATATGTAACGAATTTCGGACCCAATACGCTAGGAGCGCGTGGGGATATCCGAATTCTCCGGCGGCTTGTCGCCGCCCGCATCGGTGGCCGGCGCCGCCCCCACCGCCCATTCCTTCAGCAGCGCGTAGCCGACCGCGAGCAGCACCGGCCCGAGGAACACGCCGACGAATCCGAACGCGATCGCGCCACCCAGCACGCCCAGCAGCACGAGCACGAACGGCAGATCGCTGCCGCGACTGATGATCATCGGCTTGATGAAGTTGTCGACCGTCGAGACGACCGCCGCGCCCCAGACCAGCACGAAGATGCCCCAGCCCGTTTCGCCCTGATTGAGGAGGATGATCCCGGCGGGAATCCAGACCAGCGGCGGGCCGATCGGCACCGGCGACAGGAAGAACGTCACGAGGCCGAGCAGCGGCGCCGCCTTGATGCCGGCCAGCGCCAACCCGACGGCCATCAGCACACCCTGCACGAGCGCCGTGCCGAGGATGCCGAGTACTACGCCGCGCACGGTCACCGCCGCGATGCCGGCCAGCCGGCGACCCCGCTCGCCAGCGATGCGCGCGACCGCCATATGCAGGCGCTCGACAATGGCATCGCCATCGCGCAGGAAGAAATAGGCGATGAAAATCGACAGGGCCAGTTGCAGGATGCCGCTGACGATCGTCGTGCCGCTGGCGAGCACTATTTTCCTCGCGGGCTCGAAATACTTGCGCGCTTCGTCGAACAGCCGGGTCGTGTCGTGCGCGAAGCTCCCCCAGGTGGCTGCCGCCCACTCGCCGATCAGCGGCAGCCCCGCAACCCAGCCCGGAGCATCGGGCGGACCCGTCTTGACCAGCGCCTGCGCCCAGTCGCTGACGCGGTCGGCGTTGTCGGCGATCGTCACGCCGACGATCACGAACGGGGCGAGCACCGTCAACGCCATCAGCAGCACGATCAGCAGCGCCGAGACGCCCGCGCGGCCGCCCAACCTGACGCGCAGATGCAAATAAAGCGGCCAGATCGTCGCGCACAGGATCGCCGCCCAGAGGATCGCCGTGATGAACGGCTGCAGCACCAGGAAGCAGCCCGCAATCAGGATCACGAGGACGGCGAGCGTCAGCGTGCGGTCGATGTCCGGGGTGGATTTCATTTCCTATCGCGGCCCGATCGACCGCGTCCATGCTCATGACGGCCGAAGTGTGCCACAGCCGGCCGGCTGCGGTGCAGGCGGAGGGCGCGCCACCGCGCTGACGCCGGGAGATTCCGCGGGGTCACATCGCCTCCGCCGGGCAGAACCGCGGGGCCTGTCGGCGCTGGACGATATTCGCGCGGCGATGCGGTGCCTCAGGGCCTCTCGCCGCGCGCCAATCGCGCTTCGATGTCGTCGAGGCAGGGCAGGATGTCGGCGATCGTATCGACCACGTAATGGGCGCCGGACTGATACATGCGCGTGTAGGCGCCCTGCCGCAGCCGCTCCTGTTCCGCCTTCGGCAGCTTCTTCCAGTCCTTCAAGCGGAGACCAATCTCGTTGCCGCTGATGGCGAGGCCGATCGTCCACATGCCGCCGTTGAGGCCTTCCTCGATGCCCGGGCGCGTGTCGTCGATCTTGACGCAGGCCTCGACCGGCGAGACGCCCAGGTTCATGACGTTCTGCAGGCACATGTACGGGTAGGGCCTGCCCGCCGGCACTTCCGAGGCGCAGACCGTCGAATCCGGCGCGTAGCCCTGCTTTTTCGCGTCGCGGAGGTTGATCGCCATCATCTCGGTCATGTAACCGGTCGTCGAGCCGATCTTGTAGCCGCGCCTGCGCAGCGTCCTGACGATGGCGAGCGTTCCCGGGAATGAGCCCCGAGTAGTCCGACAGGCATTTCAGCTGCAGCGGCACGAATTCCCTGAACATCGCGTCGACGTCGCGCTCCTCCGGCAGCCGGCCGTGCTTTTGCTTCCACCGCTTGCGCACCGAGTCCTGCTGCGTGATCTTCTGGATGTGCACGCGCTTGTGGGCGCCCATCGGCGCGCGCGCTTCCTCCATCGTGATCGGCACGCCCTGCCGCTTGAACACCTCGACGAACACGACCGCCGGCGCCATGCAGCCGAAGTCCATGGTCGTTCCGGCCCAGTCGAGGAGGACCGCCTGGATCTTGCCGCGGTAGCTGCGCTGATAGGTAAAGGTCATCTCGTTCGAACTCCCCTGATTTCTTGGTGGCGCGGCCAGAATAGACGCCGCGGCGCGGAACGGCAATGCGCGTTCGCGTGGCACGATACCTGACGTTCAGTGCAAACGGGGCGGCGGGGGGCACGCCCGGCCGCGCGCTCGGTCAACGCAGCGAAATGATCGGCCAGTTGCGGGACCGCGCCAGCTCGGCCAGCGCCTCGCCCGGATGGACGGCGACGGGGTGCGTGACTTTCTCCATCAGCGGCACGTCGCTGGTCGAGTCGCCGTAGAAATAGCTCTCCGGAAAGGTGGCCAACGCTTGCCCGCGGCTGGCGAGCCAGGCATCGAGCCGCGTGACCTTCCCTTCGTGAAAACACGGGATGCCGTCGATCCTGCCGGTGAATTCGCCGTTCCGGCACTCCGGCTCGCTGGCCAGCAGATGCTGCACGCCGAACAGGCCCGCGATGGGGCCGGCAACGAAGCTGTTGGCCGCCGTGATGATAGCCGTCAGGTCGCCGCGCGCGTCATGCCATGCGATCAGGTCGAGCGCCTTGGGCAGGATCATCGGCGTCACGACCTGGCGCAGATATTGTTCCCGCCACTGCTCCAGTTGCGCACGCGGATGGCTCGACAACGGCCGGAAATCGAAGTGCAGGAACTCGCGGATGTCCAGCGTGCCGGCAGCGTACTCGTCGTAGAACCGCTCGAGTTCCGCCTCGTGGGTCGCGCGATCGAGCACTCCCAGCCGCATCAGGAAATGAATCCATTCGTAGGTCGCATCCCCGCCCAGCAGCGTGTAGTCGAGATCGAAAAGTGCGATGCCCCTGGCCTTGCGCTTGCGGTCGGCGCGAGCGTTCATGCCGCCACCGCGAGCCCGTATTCGGCGGCGGCATCTTCCAGCCACAGCCAGAAGTAATCGGCGAAGCTGCGGCGGACGACGATCTCGAACGATGGCTGGTAATCGACCTGGCGAATGAGAATGGGCGCCTTCGCGAGGTGGCTCTGCGCGCATCGTCCGACACCAAAGGCGCGCGGATGCAGATCGAGCGGACACCCCTTGGCGATCGCGTCGCGTATCGCGCGGCCGCGCAGGAGCACCGCGGTCTGGCCCCCGCT
The DNA here is from genome assembly GCA_963726775.1 of uncultured beta proteobacterium. Classification (GTDB taxonomy): domain Bacteria; phylum Pseudomonadota; class Gammaproteobacteria; order Burkholderiales; family Casimicrobiaceae; genus CAIWHR01. Next base: position 173,575 of record CAVSDL010000008.1, on the reverse strand, counting down.
GACGCCGGTGACCGCGGCGTGAAGGCCCGCCAGCGCCGCACGCAGTTCGCTTTCGACCGCCGCCTCGCGCGCACTCGCCGTCACGATCAGCCATTCGTCAGGTCCAAGCCAGTACACGGTGTTGCCTTGCGCCTCGCCGACGGTGTTGGCGACGATCGGCGCCGCAATTCCCAGGACCTTGCTGACCGCCGCCACGAAGCGCGAATCGCGGGGATCGCCGCGCAGATTGAGGTAGCTCAAGAATGCGCGCTCGCTGGCGATGACGCCGGCGCTGCCTGGAGAACGCGTCGAGCGAGCCGCCAGGTCGAAGCGAACAAAGGGGCTTTCGAGGCGTTGTCGGTCAGGCATTCTGCCGGGCCCCTTCCGGATCGATGAACACCGGGCTGGCGATGACCGCGGTGGTCGCGCGACCGCTCGCGAGCGGGATTTCCACCGTTTCGCCCATGCGCTTGCGGCCGCCTTGCACAAGGGCGAGCGCAATGGAGCGGCCGAGGCAGGCGCTGAAATAACTGGACGTCACATGGCCCAGCATCGGCACGGGCACCGGTGCCGAACCGTCGACGACGATCTGCCCGCCCTCGGGCAGGACTTCCGCGGGGTCGACGGTCAGCAGGCCCACCAGCTGCTTGCGATCGGCGCGCGCCGTGTCCGTGCGGGCAAGCGACCGGCGTCCGATGAAATCCTTGCCTTGGGCGATGATCCAGTCCATGCCGAGATCGACCGGAGTTACCGAACCGTCGGTGTCCTGCCCGACGATGACGAATCCCTTTTCGGCACGCAGCACGTGCATCGTCTCGGTTCCATAGGGCGTGATCCCGTGCGCGGCCCCCGCCGCCATCAGTGCCTCCCAGACGTGGCGCGCCTCGTTCGCGCAGACGTTGACTTCGTAGGCAAGCTCGCCCGAAAAACTGATCCGCATTACGCGCGCCGGAACGCCGGCCGCGAGCCCGTCCCGGCACGACATGAACGGAAAGGCCGCGGGCGAGAAGTCGATGCCCTCGCACACCGCTTGCACCACCTTGCGGCTGCGCGGGCCGGCCACCGCGGCGGTCGCCCAGTGATCGGTCACCGAGGTGAGGTAGACCTCGAGTTGCGGCCACTCGGTCTGCAGCCAGCGCTCGAGCCACGCCATGACGCGCGCGGCGCCCCCGGTGGTGGTTGTCATCAGGAAGTGATGGTCGGAAAGGCGCGTCGTGACGCCGTCGTCCATCACCATGCCGTTCTCGTCGAGCATGATGCCGTAGCGGCAGCGGCCGACGCCGAGCTTCGTCCACGCGTTGGTGTAAATCCGGTCGAGGAACGTCGCGGCGTCGCGCCCCTGGATGTCGATCTTGCCCAGCGTGGACGCGTCCATGATTCCGACGCCGTTGCGTACGGCGAGGCACTCGCGCTTCAGCGCGTCGTGGAGGCTCTCGCCGGTGCGGGGGAAATACCATGGCCGCTTCCACTGGCCGACGTTCTCGAACAACGCACCGTGCTCCTCGTGCCACTGGTGAAGCGCGGTCTTGCGCACGGGCTCGAACAGCCCGCCCAATTCGCGGCCGGCAATGGCGCCGAAGGTGACGGGCGTGTAGTTGGGGCGAAACGTCGTCGTTCCGGTGGCCGCGATGTCGTTGCCGAGCGCCTGCGCCAGGATCGCCATGCCGTTGATGTTGCCGAGCTTGCCCTGGTCGGTGCCGAAGCCCAGCGCCGTGTACCGCTTGACGTGCTCGATCGAGCGGTACCCCTCGCGCGCCGCAAGCACGATGTCGGACGCCGCGACATCGTTCTGCAGGTCGATGAACGCTTTCGGACCCCGGCCGGCCGAGTGCGCCGACGGCACGAGCCACACGGGGACCGACGGCTCCTCGGCGAAGTCGACAACGACGGGAATTCCCGATGCTACGGCAGTGCCGGCACCGGCGAGACGCGCCGCCTCGACGCCCGCCACGACGCCCTCCGCCAGACACTCGCCCAGCGCAAACCTGCCGTTGCAGGCGCCCGCGGAGCGCTCGGCCTCTACCGGGTCTCCGGGCACGATGCACGCCCGCACCTCGTCGAAACGTGTCTTGCCGCCCGCTTGCGCATGCAGGTGCACGACAGGATTCCATCCACCGGACATGGCGACGAGATCGCACGGGATCGAGGTGACCGGACCGGCAGCGCACCGGCCTTGCGCGTCGAGCGCCATCACCTTGACGGCGCCGACGCGTTTCGCGCCCGTGACGTCGACGACCACCGCGTTGGCGATCACGCCGATTCCGGCCTTGCGCACGCGTTCCGGCAGCTCCCCGCGCGGCGCACCGCGCACGTCCACCACCGCGGCGACGGCGATGCCCGCCGCGGCGAGATCGAGCGCCGTCCGATACGCGCTGTCGTTGCCGGTGAACACCACGGCCCGAGAGCCGGGCCGCACGCCGTAGCGATTCACGTAGGCGGACACGGCCGAGGCGAGCATGACGCCCGGCCGATCGTTGTTCCCGAAAATCATGGGTCGCTCGATCGCCCCAGTTGCCAGCACCACCTGTCTCGCGCGCACCCGCCAGACGCGTTCACGCGGTCCTCTGCGCTCATCCGGACGCAGATGGTCAGTGAGCCGCTCCGCGATCGTCAGGAAGTTGTGGTCGTGATAGCCGAAGACGGTACTGCGCGGCAGCATCCGAACATCGGCCATGGTCGTGAGTTCAGCGACGACCTGCGCGACCCACGCGGCGGGTGGTGCGCCGTCGATCGAAACACTCGGCGCCGGATCCGCGCCATCGGACCCGCAGAGCAGGCTGCCGCCGAATTCGCATTGCTCGTCGGCGAGGATGACCCGTGCACCCGCCCGGGCCGCGGCCCGTGCGGCGGCGAGTCCCGCGGGGCCGCCACCCACGACCAGCACGTCGCAGTGCGCGTTCATCTTGTCGTAGTGGTCGGGATCCGGCGCCGCGGGCGCCGTGCCCAGGCCCGACGCCTTGCGGATGAAGTGCTCGTAGCGCATCCAGAAGCGCTTCGGCCACATGAAGGTCTTGTAATAGAACCCCGCGGGCATGAAGCGCGCGAACAGGCCGGCGATCGCCATGAGATCGAAGTCCACGCTCGGCCACGCGTTGACGCTCGTAGCGGACAGTCCTTCGTACAGCTCCACTTCGGTCGCCCGTGCATTGGGTACCGTGCGGGGCCCGGATTCGAGCTGCACGATCGCGTTGGGTTCCTCGACGCCGCACGCGACGATGCCGCGCGGGCGATGGTACTTCCAGCTTCGGGCAACCAGCGTGATGCCGTTGGCGAGCAGCGCGGAGGCAAGCGTGTCGCCGGCGTGGCCCTCGCAGCGCCTGCCGTTGAAAGTGAATTGCAACGGCGTCCGCCGGTCGATGCGGCCGCCGGCGCTCAACCGGTATGCCTGATTCACGCGGCGCCTCCGGGTGCCGTCTCACCGGCCTTGTAGGCGGCCGTGATGCGGTAGCTCACCGTGTCGCGCTCGACGTTGAACCACCGCCGGCAGCCGTAGGTGTGCACCCATTGCTCGAGGTGCCGGCCGCGCGGGTTCTTGCGCATGAACAGATAGTCGCCCCATTGTTCGTCGGTGAGCGCATCCGGTTCGGCCGGCCGCACGATGTGCGCCTCGCCGCCGCACGAGAATTCCGTCTGCTCGCGCGGACCGCACCAGGGGCAGGTGAGGAGCAGCATCGCTGTCGTTCCTTGGGTCTCAGTGCGCCACGGCCGCGGCACCGTGCTCGTCGATCAGATGACCGGTGAAAAAGCGGTCGATGGAAAATGGCGCGTTGAGATCGTGCGGGTGGTCATACGCGATGGTGTGGGCAAACACCCAACCGGAACCCGGCGTCGCCTTGAAGCCCCCGGTTCCCCATCCGCAATTGAAATAGAGGCCGGCGACCGGGGTGAGGCCGATGATCGGGCAGGCGTCGGGACACACGTCGACGATGCCGCCCCACTGGCGGTTCATCCGCACGCGGCTGAACGTCGGGAACAGCTCGACGATCGCCGCAAGCGCGTTCTCGATGACCGGAAAGCTGCCGCGCTGGCCGTAACCGGTGTACGCATCGATGCCCGCGCCGATCACGAGATCGCCCTTGTCCGACTGGCTGATGTAACCATGCACGGCGCCCGACATCACGACCGTGTCCAGCACCGGCTTGATCGGTTCGGAAACCAGCGCCTGCAGTGGATGGCTCTCGATGGGCAGGCGCAGGCCCGCCATCGCCGCCAGAACACTCGAGTGGCCGGCGGCGACGACGCCGACCTTTTTCGCCTTGATGAAACCTCTGCCGGTCTCGACACCCACGACCTTCCCGCCGTCGCGGCGAATGCCGGTCACCTCGCAATTCTGGATGATGTCCACCCCGCGCGCGTCGGCGCCGCGGGCGTAGCCCCAGGCGACGGCGTCGTGCCGCGCCGTTCCCCCGCGCCGCTGCAGCGATGCGCCGAGGATCGGATAACGCGCCGTCGGCGACGTGTTGATGATCGGCACCATCGCCTTCACCTCCGCCGCATCGAGCATCTCGCCGTCGACGCCATTGAGGCGGTTCGCATTGACGCGACGCGCGATATCGCGCATGTCCTGCAGCGAATGGCCGAGATTGAGCACGCCGCGCTGGCTGAACATCACGTTGAAATTGAGGTCCTGCGAGAGACCCTCCCACAGCTTCATCGACTTTTCGTAGAGATGCGTCGCTTCGTCCCACAGGTAGTTGGAACGCACGATGGTGGTGTTGCGCCCGGTATTGCCGCCGCCGATCCAGCCCTTTTCCAGCACGGCGACATCGGTGATGCCGTGCTCCTTGGCGAGGTAATAGGCCGTCGCGAGCCCATGCCCGCCGCCGCCTACGATCACGACGTCGTATTCGCGCTTCGGCTCGGGGCTGCGCCACGCGGCCTGCCAGCGCTCGTGATGGCTGAACGCGTTGCGCACGAGACTGAAGATCGAATAGCGGTTCATGGCCCGGTAACCGCGGCCCGCGCCCGCATTCGACGGCACGACATCGACGGCGCGTTCAATGCTGCGCCACGCGGTTCATCTGCCGTTCGGCGCTAGGCGGATGGCCGAAAACGTTGCGGTAGCACTTGGAAAAATGTGGCGGCGACTGGAAGCCGCAGGCCGTGGTGATATCCATGATCGACATCGACGTCTGCAGCAGCAACTCGCGCGCCCGGCGCAGGCGGAGTTCGAGGTAGTACCGGGTCGGCGCTCGATCCAGGTGCTGCTTGAACAGCCTTTCGATCTGGCGACGCGAGACGCCGATGGCCGTTGCCAGATCGTCGAGCGACATCGGCTCCTCGATGTTCGCCTCCATCAGGGATGCCGCCTTGAGGAGCCTCTCGTGGAACACGCCGACCTGCGCCTGCAGCGGAATGTGCTGGCGGTCCTGGTCGCTGCGGATCCGGTCGAGGATGAACTGCTCCGAGATCAATGGCGCGATGTCCCGGCCGAGGTCGTCCTTGATCATGTTGAGCATGAGGTCGAGCGGCGCGATGCCGCCCGAGCACGTGTAGCGGTCGCGGTCGATCGCGAAGAGCTGCTCGGTGAAATTGATCCTCGGGAATTCCTCGCGCAATGCGGACATGTTCTCCCAGTGGATCGCGGCGCGATACTTGTCGAGCAGGCCCGCCTTGGCGAGCGCGTAGCCGCCGGTGCAGAGCGAGCCGAGCGGGACGCGCCGCTGCGCCAGCCGGCGCAGCGTCCGCAAGAGCTCCGGCGTGACCGCCTGCTGCACGTTCACGCCTCCGCAAACGAAAACGACGTTGACGGGCCCCAGGTGGTCGAGCGCCACCGTCGGCGACAGCGACAGGCCGTTGCTCGCGGCCACCGGTGCCCCGTCGAGGCTCGCAATCGACCACTCGTAGACTTCGTGCCGGCACAGCCGGTTGGCCATGCGCAGCGGCTCGACGGCGCTCGTCAGCGCAATCATCGAATAGGAGGGCAACGTCAGGAAGCCGAACCGGTACCTGGAGGACAGTCGCGCGGATTGCTTGAGATCCGAATCGCGGCCGGCGGCGCCACCGGTGACGACATTCCGGCGCATCAGGACCCACCCCGGTCGCTGGAACGCGCGCCGCGGCTGCGGACGGCTGTCGCAATCATCATGGGAAACCGGCATTCGACAATCGTACGCATCGACGACACAAGTTTGTCAAATTGCGACGTCACTGTCCAGTACGACGCGCCGGTTGCGCGATGCCTCCAGGCGTCGGCTCTGCCCGAAGCCAGACATGGACGCATCGCCACGGAGCCACTTGGGCCAACCGCCGCATGCGCCGGAATATCGCGGACAATAGTTCGAGCCCTCCGATCGCAGTTGTCGTAAATTAGCGCACCGAACGCGACAACGGGTCGGCGCCCGCAACCCGCCTTGGACGCGCCCTGCGCGCCCATCGTGCCGCTCCCGAAACAATACCCTCATGAAGATCTCGACCCTGCAGCAAAGCTACATCGGCGGCCGATACGTGCGCAGCGCCTCCGGCGAGACGTTCGCCGACATCAATCCGGCGACCGGGGAAATCCTCTGCCGCGTCGAGCAGGCGGGAGTGGCCGAGATCGAGCAGGCCGTCACCGCAGCCGAAGCCGGATTCAAAGTCTGGTCGGCGATGACCGGCGCGGAGCGCGGACGCATCCTCAACCGCGCTTCCCGGATTCTGCGCAAGCGCAACCGCGAAATCGCCGAGATCGAAGTGCGCGACACGGGAAAGCCGATCCAGGAAGCGGAGGCCGTCGACGTCCTGTCCGGCGCGGACTGCATCGAGTATTACGGCGGCCTCGCGGCGTCGCTCCACGGCGAGCACTACCAGCTCAAGGGCGCGTTCGCCTACACGCGCCGCGAACCCCTGGGCATCTGTGTCGGCATCGGCGCGTGGAACTACCCGATACAGATCGCGTGCTGGAAATCGGCGCCGGCGCTCGCCTGCGGCAACGCGATGATCTTCAAGCCCGCCGAGCTGACGCCGCTCACCGCCGCGCTGCTCGCCGAGGCGTACACCGAAGCCGGCGTCCCCGACGGCGTCTTCAACGTGGTCCAGGGCGACGCGCGCGCCGGCGAACTGCTGGTGCGCCATCCGGCGGTGGCCAAGGTCTCGCTGACGGGCGAGGTCGGCACCGGGAAGCGCGTCATGGCCGACGCCGCGGGCACGCTGAAGCGCGTGACGATGGAGCTCGGCGGCAAGTCGCCGCTGATCATCTTCGACGATGCCGACCTCGGCAACGCCGTCGCCGCGGCGATGATGGGCAACTTCTACACGCAGGGCGAAGTGTGCACCAACGGCACGCGCGTCTTCGTGCACGAAGGCGTCCACGACGCATTCCTCGACCAGCTCGCGGCGCGCACGCGCCGGATGAAGATCGGCGATCCGCTCGATCCGACCACGCAGGTCGGCGCGCTCATCTCCGAGGAACACATGAACCGTGTCCTGGCCGCGATTCGTGACGGCCGGCGCAGCGCACGCTTCGTCTGCGGCGGCCATCGCGTCACCACGGGCAGTCTCGGCCGCGGGTATTTCGTCGAGCCCACGATCTTCGCCGACTGCACCGACGACATCGCGATCGTGCGCGAGGAGATTTTCGGGCCCGTCATGTCGGTTCTGAAATTCTCCGACGAGGACGACGTCGTGCGCCGCGCCAACGACACGGCCTTCGGCCTGGCCGCCGGCGTGTTCACGCGCGACCTCGCTCGCGCGCACCGGGTCGTCGCGAAGCTGCAGGCGGGCGTCTGCTGGATCAACAACTACAACGTCACGCCGGTCGAGATTCCCTTCGGCGGCACCAAGCAATCGGGGATCGGCCGCGAGAACGGGCTCGTCACGATCGAGCACTACACGCAGTTGAAGAGCGTCTACGTCGAGATGGGCGACGTCGCCTGTCCGTACTGAAAGCACGATCGTGTCATCCCGAGCACCACGAGAGATCTGCTCTTGATCTCGATGCGACTCAACAGCAGATTCCTCGTCACCTTCGCTCCTCGGAATGACATCGTGTTTTTCTCAATGACCTGCTAGAACGGATTTCGCCATGCCACGCCAGACGGAATTCGACTACATCATCGTCGGCGCCGGTTCGGCCGGGTGCGTGCTTGCCCGACGCCTTACCGAGCAGCCGGAGATCACCGTGCTGCTGATCGAGGCCGGGCCGCCGGATTGCAGCCTTTTCATCCACATGCCTTCCGCGTTCGCCTATCCGCTCGCCGACGACACCTACAACTGGGCGTACGTGACCGAGCCCGAGCCGCACATGGACGGACGGCGCATGTCCTGTCCGCGCGGCCGCGTGCTCGGCGGCTCGTCGTCGATCAACGGCATGGTCTACATCCGCGGCCACGCGCTGGATTACGACGGCTGGGCCGGCGTCCGGGGTCTCGAGCACTGGTCCTACGCGCATTGCCTCCCCTACTTCAAACGCGCCGAAACACGGATCAAGGGGGCCGACGACTACCGCGGCGGCGACGGTCCGCTGTATGTCACCACGGGAGCGATGAAGAACCCGCTCTACCGGGCATTTGTCGACGCCGGCAGGCAAGCCGGGTACGCGATCACCGAGGACATGAACGGGTACCGCCAGGAGGGCGTCGGGCCGATGGACATGACGATCTACCGGGGCCGCCGCTGGAGCGCCGCGATGGCCTACCTGCGGCCGGCGCGCGCGCGTCCGAATCTGACGGTCGAGTCGCGTTGCCTCGTGACCCGCGTCCTGTTCGAACGAACGCGCGCGATCGGCGTCGAGTATTCACAAAGGAACCGTGTGGCGCGAGTTCGCGCCCGCCGCGAGGTCATCGTTTGCGGCGGCGCCATCAACTCGCCGCAGGTGCTGATGCTGTCCGGAATCGGCAATGCCGACGCGCTGCAGGCATTCGGCATCGCGCCGGTCGCGCACGTTCCCGGCGTCGGCGAAAATCTGCAGGATCACATCGAAACCTACGTGCAGTACGCCTGCACGCAACCGATCACGCTCTATTCGACCCAGAACCTCTTCGCCATGGGCCGCATCGGCGCCGAGTGGCTGCTGTTCCGGACCGGCCTCGGCGCGACCAACCATTTCGAGTCCGGCGGCTTCATCCGCAGCCGCGCCGGCGTCAGGCACCCCGACCTGCAGTACCACTTCCTGCCGATCGCCATCAGCTACGACGGCAAGGGCAAGGTCGACCGGCACGGTTTCCAGGCGCACGTGGGCCCGATGCGCCCGACCTCGAAGGGCTGGGTCCGGCTGGCATCCGCGGACCCGCGCAAGCCGCCGCACATCCAGTTCAACTACATGGCGACCGAAGGCGACCGCCGCGAATTTCGCGACGGCATCCGGCTCACCCGCGAGATCTTCGCGCAGAAGGCGTTCGATCCCTTCCGCGGCGACGAGCTGGCGCCGGGACCGGAGGTCACGGACGACACCGCGCTCGACGCGCACCTCCGGCGCAAGGCGGAGAGCGCCTTCCATCCGTCGTGCACCTGCAAGATGGGCGCCGACGATGATCCGCTGGCCGTCGTCGACGGCAACCTGCGCGTGCGCGGCACCGAGGGCCTGCGCGTCGTGGACGCGTCGATCATGCCATCCGTGGTGAGCGGCAACCTCAACGCGCCCACCATCATGATCGGCGAAATGGCGGCCGACATCATTCTCGAAAAGCAACCGCTGCCGCCAATCACGGTGCCCGTCTACATCCACCCGGAGTGGCAAACGAAGCAGCGCTGACGGCTCGCACGCTCCGGACGCGGCCTCAGCGCCGCTCGCGTTGCACCGGTGGATGGGCACCGGCGAGCCGCGCGATCCGGATGGCGAGAAACAGCACGCCGACCAGGTCGGGATGGCGTCGCACCGCGGTGCGCGCCGCGCGCGGCTACAACTTTACGCCGAGCGTCTTTCCGATCAGGTCGAGAAATTCCGGGCTGTCCCATTCGTGGGCCCCGTAGATCTTCCTGACCACGCGTCCGTCGGCATCGATCAGCACGGTCAGCGGAATCGTGTTCGCGCCCAGCATGTTCTCGAGCACCAGCTTCCGATCGACGTAGTTGTCGAAAGTGATTCCCGACCGGCGCAGGAACGCCGCGGCCGCGTCGGAATTGTCGTCGGTCGAGACGCCGATGACGTTGAACTGCTTCCCCTCGACGCGCTTGGCGAGGCGCTGGAGCGACCCCATTTCCAGCCGGCAGGGACCGCACCAGCTGGCCCAGACGTTGATGACCAGGGGTTTGCCGCGGAAATCGGAAAGCATCCGGAAGTCATGAAACAGGCCGTAGAGAGGCGCGTCGCGCAGCACGCTGCCGACGGCGACCTCGCCGGGCGTGATCGCGAGCGCGGCTCCGGAAAACACCGGAAACCCCAGCAACAGGAGAAGGATCGCCTTCATATGCCAAGTGTACCAATCCCGGCCCCCGGCGCGTCGGCGGATCGGCCCCGCAGGCGACCGAACGGTCGCCGCCGGCCGACAAATGACCGGGAGCGGTCAGCGGGCGGGGTCCGCCAGCGCCCTGCTCCCGCGCCTCGCCCGATACAGGAGAAACGCGACCACGCTCACATTGAGCAGATTCCACGCAATGCCATTCAGAAACGCGGCGCGGTACGACCCGGTGAGGTCGAAGATCGCCCCGGACATCCAGCCACCCAGCGCCATGCCGAACAGGGTCGCCATCAGCACCGTGCCGACGCGCGCGCCGGCTTCCTTCGGAGTGAAGTACTCGCGAACGATCAGCGCGTAGGCGGGCACGATGCCGCCCTGGAAAAGTCCGAACAGCGCGGACACCACGTAGAGCGAGGCAAGACCGTCGAAGGGCAGAAACATCAGCAGCGCGATGCCTTGCAGCAGCGAACCGAGCAGCAGCGTGGAGAGGCCGCCGATATGGTCCGCTATCCAGCCCGAGACGAGCCGGCTCACGATGCCGAAGCCGAGCATCAGCGAGAGCATCTCCGCGCCGCGCGCCGCCCCGAAGCCGAGATCGCCGCAGTAGGCGACGATATGCACCTGCGGCATCGACATGGCGACGCAACAGGCCACGCCGGCGACACAGAGCAGCCCCTGCAGCGCGGCGGGCGAGAATCCCAGGGGATGGGTCGACACCGATCCCGCGCCGGGATGCAAAGGCGCCGGCCGGGGGTCGACCGCAAGCGGCGAGTGCGCCGGCGGACGTCGGCGCAACACCAGCGCGAGCGGGACCATCGCGAGGAAGCAGAACACGCCGACGCCGACATAGGTCTGCCGCCAGCCTGCGGTGTCGATGAAGTGCTGCATGACCGGCGGCCATACGGCGCCCGCGAGATAGTTGCCGCTCATGCAGATCGCCACGGCGATGCCGCGCCGCCGCGTGAACCACTGCGACGTGTCGGCGACCAGCGGCGCAAACGTGGCCGCCGTGCCGAGCAATCCGATCAGCACGCCCTGCGCCAGCGCAAACTGCCACAGGCTGCCCGAAGCGCCCGCGGCGACGAAGCCCGCCGCCAGTCCCACGGTCCCTGCGAGCACGGCCGCCATCACGCCGTAGCGATCGGACAGGCGACCGAAGAGAATGCCGCCGAAACCGAAGCCGATCATGGTCAGCGTGTAGGGCAGCGACGCGTCCGCGCGCGCCACGCCGAACTCGGCCTGGATGCGCGGCAGCACCACGGCGACCGAGTACATGCCCGAGCCGCCAATGGTCATCAGCAGCAGCGATACGAGGAGTCGCGTCCACGCATAGCGGGTTTCGATGCCCTTGCCGAATTCGCCAATGTCTTTTCGATCTGACAATCGATTACCGAATTGAGTGACAACGGTCGCAGAAGTATCGTCGTTCCCGCGAACGCGGGAATCCAGTGGCTTGCATCACGTCTCTGGGTCCCCGCGTTCGCGGGAACGACGATCATACTTGCGGAAGCGTCACCCAGTCAGGCAATGATCAATGGCATGCGCAGCGTCAGGCGCGCAGCCGCAGATTCTCGGGATCGAACGGCGACTCGCCGAGCACCGTGGCCTGGTGACGTTTGCCCAGGATTTCGATCTCCATTTCGGAGCCAAGTGCGGCGAACTGCGGCTTGACATAGGCGAGAGCGAGACTCTTGCCCAGCACGTGACCGTAGCATCCGGCGGTGGCGCGCCCGACCAGGGTTCCACCGGCGAAGAGTGGCTCGTTGCCCAGCGGATCCGCATCGACAACGCCGTGGACTTCGAGGGTGGCAAAGCGGTGCGGCACGCCGTCGGCCAGCTGCCGCGCCAGCGCCGCCTTGCCGATGAAATCCCCCTTGGTCATGCGCACGAAGCGGTCGAGTCCCGCCTCGAACGGGGTGTACTCGCGGGTGAGGTCGGAGCCCCACATCCGATAGGACTTCTCGATCCGCAGCGATTCCATTGCGCGCATACCGACCATGCCGATGCCGAATTCCTTGCCGGCGGCGAACAGCGCCTCGAAAAGACCGGTGGCGTATTCGATCGGCAAATGCAGCTCCCAGCCCAGTTCCCCGATGAAATTGACGCGCAGCGCATAGACATCGACCGCGAGCCCGACTTCGGTCACCTGCCCGGTGAGCCATGGAAAACTCTGGTTGTCGAGCGGGACGTCGGTCAACCGGGCCAGCACGTCGCGGGCCTTCGGTCCGGCCACGACGAACGTCGCGCGGCGCGTCGTGATGTTGGAGAGTTCGACGGTCCCGTCCGGCGGCAGCATCTTGTGCAGGTAGTCGCTGTCGTGGCGTTCCCCGGCGCCGGCGCTGACGAGGTAGTAGCGGTCTTCCGCAAGCTTCGTGATCGTGAATTCGGAGCGAATGCCGCCGTTCTTCGTAAGTGCGTGCGAAAGGGCGATGCGGCCCGGCTTCGTAGGCACTTTGTTCGCCACCAGCGAATCGAGCCAGGACTCGGCGCCGGTACCGGTCACCTCGTGTTTGGTGAAGGGCGTGAGGTCGATCACCCCGACCTTGCCGCGCATCAGGCGGCACTCGTTGCCGACGTGGTCGAAATAGTTGGAACGCCGGAAACTCCACACGTCGCGCCTTTCCACGCCGGCGGGGGCGAACCAGTTGGCACGCTCCCAGCCGTAGCGTTGTCCCCACACGGCGCCCATCCGGTCGAGCTTTTCGTAGACCGGGCTGGTCTTGGCCGGACGGGCACCGGCGCGTTCCTCGTCCGGATAATGGATCGTGAATACTTCGCGATAGGTCTCCTCGTTCTTGCCGACCGTATAGCGCTTGCCGGTGTAGGGCCCGTAACGACGCGGATCGACGGCCAGCATGTCGATGCCCGGCTCGCCCTCGACAATCCACTCCGCGAGCTGCCAGCCAGCCCCGCCCGCCGCGGTGACGCCGAAGCTGTGGCCTTCGTTCAGCCAGACGTTGTGCAGTCCCCACGCCGGGCCGACGAGCGGGCTGCCGTCGGGCGTATAGGAAATGGGTCCGTTGACGATTGTCTTGATGCCGCAGTGCTCGAGGCACGGCACGCGCTTCATCGCGGCCTCGACGTGCGGCAGCAGGCGATCGAGGTCCGCTTCGAACAACTCCTTGCCGAACCAGGCGGGGACACCGTCCGCGAAGCGCGCCGGGGCACCCCTTTCGTAGGGCCCCAGAATCCAGCCCATGCGCTCCTCGCGTAGATAGTACGAGGCGTCCGATTCGCGCAGCACCGCCAGTTCGTGGCCGCCCGCCTGGCGATACGCCTTCAACTCGGCGGATTCGTCGTAGACGATGTATTGGTGCTCCACCGGGATCGCAGGCACGTTGAGGCCGAACATCCTGCCGGTCTCGCGCGCGTAGTTTCCGCTGGCGCACACGACGTGCTCGCAGACGATGTCGCCCTTGCTCGTTCTTACCTTCCACTCCCCCGCGGGTGTCCGTTCGACGCCCTGCACCTCGGTCTGCTCGCACACCTCGGCTCCGGCCGCGCGCGCGCCCTTGCGCAGCGCCATCGTCAGGTCGACCGGCGCGATATGCCCATCGTGCGGGTGATAGAGGGCGCCGATGATTTTCGGCGTGTCGACGCCATTGCCGAGGTTGACCAACGGCCACAAGGCTTTCACTTCGGCGGGGCCGATCACCTGGAACGGCACGCCGATCGTGTTGGCCGTGCCGCAGTATTTCAGGTATTCATCCATACGGTCGCGGCAGGTCGCGAGCCGCAGGTTCCCGGTGACATGAAACCCGACCTCCTGGCCGGTCTCCTCCGGCAGACGCTTGTAGAGGTCCACCGAGTACTTGTGCAACTGGCCGACCGTGTAGTTCATGTTGAACAGCGGCAGGAGCCCTGCCGCGTGCCAGGTCGAGCCCGCCGTCAGTTCGGTTCGTTCCAGCAATGTCGCGTCGGACCAGCCTTTCCTGGCCAGGTGATACAGCGTGCTGACGCCGACCACCCCGCCACCGATCACCACGACCCGTGCATGCGACTTCATGGCTTCGACCCCTTGTTTTTCGGGCCGGGCGGCCCGCCGTTTTCGGGCACCCTGCGCCGGTCGGCCCGGCCGACCGTTGCCTTCCCCCCGCCACGATAGCGCGCTGGCGCGGCAAGTGTAGCCAGACCCCGCGCGAGGGTAACGCGAATTGCGACTCGGGATTGCGCGAATGCGCCACGCAGCGCGGCGGGCGAGACCGGGATAGGATGCCAGCCCGCGACCCGGGTGTCGCATGTCGGCATGCTTTGGTCGCTACGTCGTCAGCGTCCCGGCGCGGAGCCCTCTACCATGGCCTCCATACCGGTGCCCCCCGGGGACGGAGCGTGGGCGGGTGGTGGACGAGCGAACGGAGAACCGAGTGCCCGACAACCTTGAAGACGATCTGGACCTCAACAGCCTCAACGACGAGGAACTCGTTCTGCAGGTCCACGACGATCTCTACAACGGCCTCCGCGCCGAGGTCTGCGAGGCGACGAATATCCTGCTGGCGCGGGGCTGGTCCGCGGATCGCGTCCTGAACGACGCGCTCGTCGAGGGCATGCGCATCGTCGGCATCGATTTCCGGGACGGCATCCTGTTCGTGCCCGAGGTGCTGCTGGCCGCCAATTCGATGAAGGGCGGCATGGAGATCCTGCGGCCGCTGCTCGCCGAAACCGGCGTCGAGCCGATCGGCAAGATGGTGATCGGCACGGTCAAAGGCGACATCCACGACATCGGCAAGAACCTGGTCTCGATGATGATGGAAGGCGCCGGATTCGAGGTGATCGACCTCGGCATCAACAATCCGGTCGAGAAGTACCTCGAAGCGCTGGAAAAGCACAAGCCCGACATCCTCGGCCTGTCGGCGCTTCTCACCACGACGATGCCGTACATGAAAGTGGTGATCGACACGCTCAAGGACCAGGGGATCCGCGAAGACTACATCGTGCTGGTCGGCGGAGCTCCGCTGAACGAGGCGTTCGGCAAGGCGGTCGGCGCCGATGCCTACTGCCGCGACGCCGCCATCGCGGTGGAAACCGCCAAGTCGCTTATCGCCGCGCGCCGCGCGGCCCGCGCTGCGGCTTGACCGGCCGCTCCGCCCATGGGCTACCCACCTGCCGTGCTCGTGATCGCCTGCGGCGCGCTGGCCCGGGAGATCGCCGCCTTGCGTGCGGCCAATGACTGGCGGCATCTCGACGTGCAGTGCCTGCCCGCGGAATTGCACAACCATCCGCAGCGCATCCCCAGCGCCGTGCGCGACAAGATACGCGCCAACCGCGGTCGCTACGCTTCGATATTTGTCGCGTATGGCGACTGCGGCACCGGCGGCCTGCTCGACGCGGTGCTGGCACAGGAAGGCGTGGAACGGATCCCCGGCGCCCATTGCTATGAATTCTTTGCCGGCTCCGCTGAGTTCGCGGCGCTGGCCGAGGACGAGCCGGGCACCTTTTACGTCACCGATTTTCTGCTGCGTCACTTCGATCGGCTGGTGATTCGCGGCCTCGGCCTCGACCGCCATCCCGAGCTTGCCGAGCAGTATTTTGGCAACTACCGGCGGCTCGTCTACCTGGCTCAATGCGAGACGCCGGAGCGGATCGACGCGGCGCGCGCCGCCGCTGGCCGCCTGGGGCTTGCCTTCGAATCCCGCCGCACGGGTTACGGCGGGCTCGAACGGAGCCTTCGCGCCACAATTGGCGCCGTGCGCCCATGGCCAAGCTGATCGTCATCTCCTGGCGCGACGTTCCCTCCCAGGTCGTCGTACAACGGGGCCGCGAAACGACCCGCGTGCAGCTGTCGCCACGCTTTCAGGAAGCCGTCGATCGCGCCGCCATGCGCGCCGGCAAGGGCAGCTCGGATGCCTACATCGCCGACTGGAAGCGCAGTACGCCGCGCCCCTGCGGCGAAGACCTCGACGCCGAAGCCCGCACCGAAGTCGCGCGACTCGAGGCGCTCTACAGCGACGCCGACCTCGAGCGGCTCATTCGCGCCCACGGCATCGAAGAAAGTGCCGCGCCGGCAGCTCCCGGATTACAGGATGGGCAATGACGCTCGCCGTGCGCCACTGGTCGGTGCGCCACGCCCGTGGACTGGAGACCTGCTATCGCCTGTTCGAAATGGTGCTCGTCGCCCTGGGTCCGGTTTGGACGTGGCTCGGCTACGCGCGGCTCGAGCGGCCCGTCGCCGCCCTCGAGCGCGTGGTCAAGGGCCTGCTTTTCGACTGCCGGATGTGCGGCCAGTGCGTGCTGGGCGCGACCGGCATGTCCTGCCCGATGAACTGCCCCAAGCAGCTGCGCAACGGGCCTTGCGGCGGCGTGCGCGCCGATGGCCGATGCGAAGTCGATCCGCAGATGCAATGCGTCTGGGTCGAGGCGATCGCCGGCAGCACGCGGATGCGCGAAGGAAGCGCCGCGGTCCACATCGTGCAGTTCGCGGTGGACCGCAGGCTCGAAGGACGCTCGTCGTGGTTGCAGGCGGCGCGCGCGATTGCCGCGAAACGCGCCGCGGGGCAGCCATGAGATTCGAAGATGAGCCGGTGCCGGGCTACCCGTTGCCGATCCTGCCGGGTCATACCTCGCCGGGGCGCCTCGAGCGCGTGCTGCGCGCCGGTGCGTTCGCGGTCACGACCGAACTCGATCCCCCGGACTCCGCCGATCCCGACGACGTGTACCGGCGCGCGCGCGTTTTCGACGGCTATGTCGACGCGATCAACGCGACCGACGGCAGCGGCGCCAACTGCCACATGTCGAGCCTCGCCGTCTGCGCGCTGTTGACGCGCATCGGATACGCCCCGGTGATGCAGATCTCGTGCCGCGACCGGAACCGGATCGCGATCCAGGGCGACATTCTGGGCGGCGCGGCGATGGGTGTGTGCAACATGCTATGCCTGACCGGGGACGGCGTGCAGGCAGGCGACCATCCGCAGGCGAAACCGGTGTTCGACCTCGATTGCATGACGCTGCTCGACATCGGCGTGACGCTGCGCGACGCCCGCCGGTTCCAGAGCGGACGTCCGCTTACCCATGCGCCACGCGTCTTCTTCGGCGCGGCGGAGAATCCGTTCGCGTTGCCGTCAGAGTGGCGTCCCCACCGGCTCGCGAAAAAAGTGGCCGCGGGCGCGCAGTTCATCCAGACGCAGTACTGCTACGACCTGCCGCTTCTCAAGTCATTCATGCAGAAGGTCGACGATCTGGGCCTCCTCGACAAGGTGTTCATCCTCGTCGGCGTGGGACCGCTGCGCTCGGCAAAGGCCGCCTTGTGGATGCGCACCCATGTACCCGGTGTCCATATCCCGGACGAAATCGTCAAACGCATCGCCGGCGCCGATAATCAGGCCCTGGAAGGCCGCAATCTCTGCGTGGAACTCGTCCAGCAGATCCGCGATATCAAGGGCGTGCGCGGCGTTCACGTGATGGCCTACCGGCAGGAAGAAGCCGTGGCTGAAGTGATCGCGAAGTCCGGCGTGCTGGGCGGCCGCGTGCCCTGGTACCCCGGTCGCGACCGCGAACTGCAACCCGAAAAGGAAGCTTCGTGACCGATACCGTCGTCAGTTCCGCCACCCGCGAGGCCGTCATCGGCTTCGAGCGGCCGTTCGTGATCATCGGTGAACGCATCAATCCGACCGGGCGCAAGATCCTCGCTGCGGAGATGGCCGCTGGCGACTTCAGCCGCGTGACGGCGGATGCCCTCGCGCAGGTGGAGGCCGGCGCGCACATGCTCGACGTCAACGCCGGCATTCCGCTGGCCGACGAGCCCGCGATCCTCGCTCAGGCCATCCGGCTGGTGCAGTCGGTGACCGATGTGCCGCTCTCCATCGATTCCTCGATCGTCGCCGCGCTCGAAGCGGGGCTTGCGGCGTATCGCGGCAAGGCGCTGGTCAACTCGGTGACCGGCGAAGAAGAACGAATGGAGAGCGTGCTGCCACTGGTCCGGAGATACGGCGCCGCGGTCGTCGCCATATCCAACGACGAGACCGGCATCTCGCAGGATCCGGATGTCCGCTTTGTGGTGGCGAAGAAGATCGTAGAGCGCGCCGCCGATCACGGTATCCCCGCATGCGACATCGTCATCGATCCGCTGGTGATGCCGATCGGCGCGGTGCGATTGGCAGGCGTGCAGGTGATGCAACTGGTGCACCGCCTGCGCAACGAGCTCAAGGTCAATACGACCTGCGGCGCGTCCAACATCAGCTTCGGCCTGCCGCAGCGCGAAGGCATCAATACCGCGTTCCTCACGATGGCCATCGCCTCGGGGATGACCTCGGCGATCACCAATCCGCTGCACCCTGAGATCGTCAAGGCGTGCCTGGCCGCCGACGTGATGATGGGGCACGATCCGGACTGCACGCAGTGGATACGCAAGTTCCGCGAGACGCCCGTCGCCGGCGCCGACGGCGAAGCCGCGCGCGGGCGGCGCGAGGTCGGACGGCGGCGGCGCGCCTGATGTCCGCGCCTGTCAAACGCGCGGCGCAGGAGTTGCCGGCCGGCGACCGGGACGCGCTGGTCGTGTTCACGCCCTCAGGCCGCCGCGCGCGCGTTCCGCTCGGCACGCCGCTGCTGCAGGCGGCGCGTTCGCTGGGCGTCGACATCGATTCCGTGTGCGGCGGGCGCGGACTGTGCGGCCGCTGCCAGATTCTCCTTGCGGAAGGCCATTTCGCGAAGCATGGAGTGACGTCGCGCGCCGAAAATCTGTCACCGTTCGGGCCGGTCGAACAGGAATATTGCCGCACGCAGTCGATGGCGCCCGGGCGCAGGCTCTCGTGCTCGACACAGGTGCTGGGCGACGTCGTGATCGACGTGCCGCCCGACAGCCAGGTTCACCGCCAGGTCGTGCGCAAGGCGGCCGAAGCACACGACATCGAGCTCGATCCTGTCGTGCGCCTGCATTACGTCGAGGTGCAGCCGCCGGACATGCATGACCCCTCCGGCGACCTGCGCCGACTGGAAGACGCGCTCGATTTCGAATGGCGGCTGACCGGACTCGCCTGCGACGTGCGCGTCCTCCAGCAACTGCAACCGGCGCTCCGCCGCGGCGGCTGGAAAGTGACGGTGGCCGTGCATGGCGGTAGCCAGATCATCGCCGTCTGGCCGGGCTTTCGCGAGCGCGTCTATGGCATTGCTGTCGACGTCGGCTCGACGACCGTCGCCGCCCATCTCTGCGACCTTTCGAGCGGCGAGGTCGTGGCGGCGGCCGGCGCGATGAACCCGCAGATCCGCTTCGGCGAAGACCTGATGAGCCGCGTGTCGTGGGTGATGATGAATCCCGGCGGGGAGAAGGAATTGACCGACATCGTGCGCGCCGCGATCAACGATCTCGTCGCCGACGTGGCGCGCCAGGCGGGCATCGCGCGCGAGGACATTCTCGAAGCAACGTTCGTCGGCAACCCGATCATGCACCACCTGCTGCTCGGGATCAGCCCGGTCGAGCTCGGCGGCGCGCCGTTCGCGCTGGCGACCGATTCCGCGCTCACGTTGTGGGCGACGGAGCTCGATCTCGCGGTTCACCGCAACGCGCGCCTCTACGTGCTGCCGTGCATCGCGGGTCATGTCGGCGCCGACGCGGCCGGTGTCGTGCTGGCCGAGCGTCCCGATCTGTCGGATGACATGACACTGCTCGTCGACATCGGCACCAACGCGGAAATTGTGCTCGGCAACCGCAAGCGGCTGCTCGCCTGCTCCAGCCCCACCGGACCGGCCTTCGAAGGGGCGCAGATCGGTTGCGGGCAGCGCGCGGCTCCGGGCGCGATCGAGCGCGTGCGCATCGATCCGCAATCGCTGGAGCCGCGCGTCAAGGTGATCGGCTGCGAACTGTGGTCCGACGCGCCGGGATTCGCCGAGGCCACCGCAGCGAGCGGCGTGACCGGCATCTGCGGCTCCGGCATCATCGAAGCCATCGCCGAGCTGTATCTCGCCGGCGTGATCCGCCACGACGGCGTCATCGACGGCCAGTTGATGGCGAAGAATCCGCGCATCCACGCGGACGGTCGGACCTTTTCCTACGAGCTTCATCGTGGCACGGACAGCCGCGCGCCCTTGCGCATCACGCAGAACGACGTGCGCGCCATCCAGCTCGCCAAGGCCGCGCTCTACGCCGGCGTGCGGCTGCTGATGGAATGCCTGCAGATCGATCGCGTCGACCGGATCCGCCTCGCCGGCGCCTTCGGCAGCCACATCGACGTCAAGTATGCGATGGTGCTCGGCATGATCCCCGATTGCGCGCTGGATTGCGTCAGCTCCGCCGGCAACGCCGCGGGCACCGGCGCCCGCATTGCGCTCCTCGACCAGCGCGCCCGGAACACCATCGAAGAGCTGGTGCGCCGGATCGAAAAAATCGAAACCGCCGTTGCGCCGCGGTTCCAGGAATTCTTCGTCGACGCGATGGCGATTCCACACCTGACCGCGCCATTTCCGCGGCTTCGCGCGGCGGTGACGCTGCCCAACGCCCAGGTCGCCGCGAAAAGCACCGGCAGACGCAGCAGACGCGGCGCCGTGCGCAGCCTGTAGGGCGCGCGGCATCGCACCACGTCTTGTCGATTCGTTGCGCCGTGCCTTCTCGCGTACCAGGCAGCGGCTTGCCGACGGACAAATCGAATCGGCCTTGACATTCGTTGGCGGCGCAACAAACAATGCATGCCGTAACAATGATCTGGATGCGGCAGGGGATAGATGACACGCTCGTCCGTGAATGCATGCAATTTGAGCCTTGCGCTGATCCTGCTTGCTGCAGCAAGTACGGCGCAGCCGCAAGGCGTCACCAGCACGACCATCCTGCTGGGGCAATCGGCGCCGCTTTCAGGCAGCAACAAAAGCCTGGGCGATGACATCCGCAACGGCGCGCTCGCCTACTTCAAGAAAGTCAACGAAGCCGGCGGCGTGAACGGCCGCAGGATCGAACTTCTCACGCTCGACGACGCGAACGACACCAAGCGTTCCGGCGAGAACACCCGGAAACTGCTCGAGGAAAATAGCGTGCTGGCGCTGTTTGGTTATGCGAGCGCAACGCTATCGCGACCTGCGCTTCCCTTCGTCGAGAAGCACAAGGCGCCGTTCCTTGCGCCGTTCACGGGCGCCGACCCGATGCGCGCCTTCAACAAGTACGTTTACAACATGCGCGCGAGCTACGCCGACGAGTTGGAAAAAATCGTCGACCACTACACGCGTTTCGGCACCAAGCGGTTCGCGATCGTGCATTACGATGACGCCGTCGGCAAGGAGAACTATACCGCGGTGGACCGCGCGCTGAAGGAGCGCAAACTTTCCCCCGTATCGGCAGCGGCCTTCAAGGACCGCGCCAAGCCCGACGTCGAGGCGGGCGTGAAGGAAGTGTTGAAGGGCGACCCCGATGTGATCATCCTCACGACCCTCTACAAGGCGACTTCCGATTTCATCAAATTGGCGCGCAAGGCGGGGTCGAATGCGCAGATGGTGAGCAATTCGTTCCCCGGCTCGACGGCACTCTCGAAGGAGCTCGGCAAGGATGGTGTCGGTGTCGTCATCGCTCAGGTCGTGCCCTCACCCAGCTTCACCGCGGTGCCCGTGCTGCCGGAGTATCGGGCGGCAATCGACAAGCTCCTCGGTACCCAGGAATACTCGTTTACGTCGCTCGAGGGGTTCATCGCGGCCAAGGTGGTCGTCGAGGCGATTCGGCGCGCCGGATCGAACCTGACTCGGGAGACGTTCATGACAGCGCTCGACAACATGTCGAGCTACGATGCCGGCGGCTACGTCGTGAATTTCTCGGCCAGGAATCACAACGGCTCCAGGTTCGTCGAACTGACCATGATCGGCACGGACCTCAAGTTCAAGTATTAGCGGCCACGAGGTAGCCATGCATGTCAGCGCGGTTGCCGACGGAGCGCCGCGGCATCGACACGCTGCACATCTGCTTGCGCTTGATGCCTCATACTCGGGTTTGCGCGACCCGGCGGCGGCGCAGAGTGCGGCCCGACCGCGACACCCGCGCGCTTCCTGCGCCCTACGATGTCAGACCGTCTCACCACCCTGCTCCTGACCCGTCCGTGGCTCCTCGCCGATGGCGCCACCGGCAGCAATCTTTTCGCGGCGGGACTCGTCTCCGGCGACGCGCCGGAGCGGTGGAACAGCGACCACCCGGATCGCATCGCCGACCTGCACCGCCGCTTCATCGCCGCGGGCGCCGACATCATCCTGACCAACAGCTTTGGCGGCAACCGCTTTCGGCTCACCTTGCACAAGGCGGAGATGCGCGTCGCGGAACTGAACGAAGCCGCCGCGCGGATCGCGCGCGAGGCAGCCGACGCGAGCGAGCGCAGCATCGTGGTCGCCGGGAGCATGGGGCCGACCGGTGAGATCATGGCACCGCTCGGCACGCTGGATTTCGACGCCGCGCGGGAGGCCTTTGCCGCACAGGCCGCTGCGCTCGCGCGAGGCGGCGTGGATATCCTGTGGATCGAGACGATGTCGGCGCGCGATGAAGCGGAAGCGGCCATCGAGGGCGCCGCCAGTACGGGACTGCCCGTTATTTGCACGATGAGCTTCGACACCAACGGCCGGACGATGATGGGCATGGCGCCCGCCGAGCTTGCCGCGCTGGTCCGCGCCTTCACGCCGGGCCCGATGGCCTGCGGGGCCAACTGCGGCGTAGGCGCATCCGAGGTCGTGGCGTGCATCCTCAATCTCGCCACCGCCGCCGGGTCCGACGCCATACTGGTCGCCAAAGCCAACTGTGGAATCCCGCAGTACGTCGACGGCGCCATCCGCTACGACGGCACGCCGGAGCTGATGTCGAACTATGCGCGGCTCGCCCTGGACGCCGGAGCGCGCATCATCGGCGGCTGCTGCGGCACGACCCCGGAACACATTCGCGCAATGCGCGATGCATTGGAGACGCATGTGCGAGGCCCGCGCCCCGACCTCGAGAAGGTCGTGGCGACGCTTGGCGAGGTTTCCAGCGGCGCGCTCGCGCAATGGCGCGGCGATCTCGGTCGCCAGGCGGGTGCCGCCCCCGGCGCCGGCCCGGCGCGCCGGCGCGGCCAGCGGCCACAGGATCGCCGATAAGGTCGGATTGGCATGCCATGCCCAGCGGCCGGATCGCTCTCGGTCGCCTTCCCACCCCGTGGGTGCCCCCTGCCGGAGCGCGAGAAACGGGTGGATTGCTTATCAATTCGCTTTACTGTCCCCTCCGTTTCGGGTGGAATGGCGGACGGGGAAACCTGGGCCGGCTTGTGCGATCAGTTCGGTGCCAGTCGAGTTCACTACTGAGGAGGCCTTGCAATGTTCAAATCCACTCTACGCAGCCTGATTGCCGGCGCGGCTGCCATCGCCATCGCGGCATTGATCGCCGGCCCGGCTTTCGCGCAAAAGACCAAGATCACGGTCTACACCGCGCTCGAACCGGACCAACTCGGGCCCTACAAGCAGGCCTTCGAGGCCGTGAATCCCGACGTGGAAATTGCCTGGGTCCGCGACTCGACGGGCGTGGTCACGGCACGGGTGCTGGCGGAGAAGGACAACCCGCGCGCCGACGTCATCTGGGGCCTGGGCGCGTCCAGCATCGCGCTGTTCGATTCGATGGGCCTGCTCGAAGGCTACACGCCGAAGGGCGTGGACCAGGTGAAGCCGACGTTCCGCAGCAGCAAGAACCCGGTCACCTGGACCGGACTGGACGCGTGGCTCGCGGTCATGTGCTACAACACCGTCGAAGGCGGCAAGAAGAACCTGCCCAAGCCGGCGTCGTGGACCGATCTCGCCAACCCGGTCTACAAGGATTCGATCGTGATGCCCAACCCGGCCTCGTCGGGGACGGGGTACCAGGCGGTCTATGCCTGGATCCAGATCATGGGCGAAAAGGCGGCCTGGGAATTCATGGACAAGCTGCACCAGAACATCGCGGTGTATACGCATTCGGGTTCGGCCCCGTGCGTGCAGGCCGCGAAGGGCGAGCGCGTGATCGGCATCGGCTTCGACATGCGCGGCGCCAAGGAGAAGACCGGCGGCGCGCCGATCGACATCATCCTGGCCAAGGAAGGCGCGCCGTGGGACATGGAAGCCACGGCGATACTCAAAGGGACCAAGAACCTGGCGGCGGCGCAGAAGCTCGCGGATTTTGCGGTCACCAAGGGTGCCTACGAGCTCTACGGCAAGTACTACGCGATCGTCGGCTATCCCGGCCTGAATCCCGCGCCGCCGAACTATCCGCCCTCCGCCGACGCGGCGATGGTCAAGATCGATCTCGCCGTTATGGGCCAGGAGCGCGCGAAGATTCTGGCCGAGTGGACCAAGCGCTACGACACCAAGTCCGCGCCGAAGTAAGGCCCGCGACCGAGCATTGCGCGTAGAAACGATGCGGCCCTCGCCTTCGCAAATGGCGAAGGGCGCGGGCCGCATTTGTTGCCATGCCTGAAGAGAGCGTCAAGGCGAACGGCGTCCCGTACCTGCGGATCGAGCGGCTGACGAAGCGGTTCGGTTCGTTTTTCGCGCTGAAGGACATCTCCCTCGATATCTTTCCGGGGGAGTTCGTGTGTTTCCTCGGACCGTCCGGCTGCGGCAAGACGACGCTGCTGCGCGCGATCGCCGGACTCGACATCCAGACCTCGGGCCGTATCTTTCAGGCCGACAAGGAAATCTCGGACCTGCCCGCGTCGCGCCGCGATTTCGGCATCGTCTTCCAGTCCTACGCGTTGTTCCCGAACCTCACGGTGGCCGCCAATGTGGGGTATGGCCTCGTCAGTCACGGGCTGCCCAGGGTCGAGATCGCCACGCGCGTCGTCGATCTGCTGCGGCTCGTCGGCTTGCCCGATTCCGGACGCAAGTATCCGGCCCAGCTTTCCGGTGGCCAGCAGCAGCGTGTGGCCGTGGCCCGCGCCCTCGCGCTGTCGCCCGGCCTGCTGCTCCTCGACGAACCGTTGAGTGCGCTGGACGCGCGCGTGCGCGCCTATCTGCGCATCGAGATCCGCCGCCTGCACCAGCGCCTGGGCGTCACCACGATCATGGTGACGCACGACCAGGAAGAGGCGCTCACGATGGCCGATCGCATCGTGGTGATGAACGAGGGCGTGATCGAGCAGATCGGCACGCCGACCGAGGTGTACCGCAAGCCCGCCAGCGCGTTTGTCGCCGATTTCGTCGGCACCACCAATTTCCTGCCGGCCGTGGTGATCGGACCCGGCCAGGTGCGCTTCGGCAAGATCGATCTCGCCTGCGAACTGGACGTTCGCCCGGGCGCCGGCCACGACGTCACGCTGGCGATCCGGCCCGAGGACGTGGTGGTGCGTAACGTCGTCCCCACCCATCCCAACACGTTCACGGCGCGCGTTGCCGAGATCGAGTTCCTGGGATCGTTCTGCCGCGTGGGCCTCTCGATCGACGGCACGGACCCCGCGCTGGTGGCCGATTTCTCGATCAACGTCGTGCGCGATCTCTCGATCGTCGAAGGCAAGGAGATGCTGATCGCGCTGCCGCCGGACCGGCTCCGGGTGTTTCCCCGCGCGCCGCAGGAACCGTGACGAGCGCGGCCGCACCCGCCGCAGCCGCAAATGCCGCTGCATCGTTTCCGGCGACCCGCCGGCGGCTCGACCGCGACGACGTGCTGATGCGGCTGGGCATCGGCCTGCTGATCGGGTGGATGCTGGTCACGCTGCTGCTGCCGTTGTGGTCGCTCCTGTCCAAGAGCTTCCAGAACCAGAACGGCGAATTCATCGGACTTGCGAACTACATCCACTATTTTTCCACGCCGGCGCTGTTTGCTTCGGTGTGGAACAGCCTGTTCATTGCCGTACTCTCCACCGCGATCGTGCTGCCGCTCGCCTTCGTCTACGCCTATGCGCTGCAGCGCAGTTGCATCCGCTGGAAGGGTCTGTTCCAGGCCCTGGCGCTGATTCCCATCCTGGCGCCCTCCTTGCTGCCGTCGATATCGCTCATCTATCTTTTCGGCAACCAGGGTTTTCTCAAGGACCTGATGTTCGGCGGCTCGATCTACGGCCCCATCGGCATCGTGATCTCGCAGGTCTTCTACTGCTTCCCGCACGCGATGATGATCCTGGTCGCTTCGCTGTCGATGGCCGATGCGCGTCTCTACGAGGCCGCCGACGCGCTGGGCGCCTCCAAGACGCGCGTGTTTTTCACGGTCACTCTGCCCGGAGCCAAGTACGGCGTGATGAGCGCGGGCTTCGTCATCTTTACGCTCGTCATCACCGATTTCGGCATCGCGAAGGTCATCGGCGGGAAGTTCAACGTGCTCGCCACCGACATCTTCAAGCAGGTGATCGGCCAGCAGAATTTCGAGATGGGCGCGGTGGTTGGCTTCGTCCTGCTGATCCCGGCGGTGGCCGCCTTCGCCGCCGACCGCATCATCCAGCGGCGCCAAGTGGCGCTGCTGACGGCGCGCGCCGTGCCGCTGGAACCCAAGCCGGAGCCGCGGCGGGACTGGGGGCTGTTCGCGTTCTGCGCCGTCGTCGGCGGCTTGATCTTCGTCCTGCTGGCCACGGCCGCCTGGGGGTCCGTCGTCACCCGCTGGCCGTACAACCTCGCGCTCACGCTCAAGAACTACGCGTTCGGCGACTTCGACACCAACGGCTGGGCCGCGTACTGGAACTCGGTGATCCTCGCGTCGTGGACGGCCGTGATCGGCACCGTCGTTGTCTTCCTGGGCGCCTATCTGCTGGAAAAGACGCGCGGCTTCGCGTGGGGGCGCGGCGTCGCCCAGTTCATGGCCATGCTGCCGATGGCGGTGCCCGGCCTGGTGCTCGGCCTCGCCTACATCTTTTTCTTCAACGCGAAGAGCAATCCACTCGGCTTCATCTACGCGACGATGATCATCCTGGTGGTCAACTCGATCACGCATTTCTACACGGTCAGCCACCTTACAGCCACCACGGCGCTGAAGCAGCTCGACACCGAATTCGAGTCCGTGTCCGCGTCGCTGAAAGTTTCGCTGCTGCGCACGATGGCGAGAGTGACGGCGCCGATCTGCATGCCGGCCGTGCTCGACATCAGCATCTACCTGTTCGTCAACGCGATGACCACCGTATCAGCCGTGATCTTTCTCTATTCGACGGACACCAAGCTCGCCTCGGTCACGATCATCAACATGGACGAATCCGGCTTCACCGCCGCCGCCGCCGCGATGGCGATGACCATTGTCGCGACCTCGACCGCCGTGAAGATCGCCCATGTCCTGCTTACGCGCCGGCTCGATCGCACGACCCAGGCGTGGCGTCGACGCTGATATCGGAGCAATGAGGCGCCCATCGTTTCGCGGGCGGCAACTCAGAACTTCGAGTCCGGAAACGATGCCTTGCGGCGATTCATGTAGTCCTGCAGCGCCTCGTCGACGGCGGGATCGAGCGGCGGGGCTTCGTACGCTGCGAGTTGCTTCTTCCAGCTCGTATTGGCGCGCTGCGTCAAGTCCTGGCTGCCCTCGGCTTCCCACTGCTCGTAGCTGTTGTTGTCGGCGATCGGCGACCGGTAGAACGCCGTCTCGAAATTGGCCTGCGTGTGCGCGCAGCCGAGAAAATGCTTGCCGGGGCCGACTTCGCGGATCGCGCCCATCGCCTGCCCGTTCTCGGACAAGTCGACACCGGCGAGCAGCGTGTGCATCATTCCCGCCTGGTCGACATCCATGACGAACTTCTCGTACCCCATCGCGAGGCCGCCCTCGAGCCAGCCCGCGGTGTGCAGCACGAAATTGACGCCGGCAAGGCACGTCGGAACGAGCGTATTTGCGGACTCGTAGGCCGCCTGGGCGTCGGAGATCTTCGAGCCGCACAGCGCGCCGCCCGACCGAAATGGCACCCCCAGGCGCCGGGCGAGCGCGGCCATCGCGTAGAGCACCAGCGCCGGCTCGGGCGAGCCGAACGTCGGCGCGCCGGATTGCATCGACAGCGACGAGGCGAAGCTTCCGAGGACCGCGGGCGCCCCGGGGGCGACGAGCTGGATGAACGCCATGCCGGCCAGCGCTTCGGCGAGCGTCTGCGCCGTCGTGCCGGCCACCGTGACCGGCGACATCGCGCCGGCGAGGATGAACGGCGTGACGATGCACGCCTGGTTGGCGCGCGCATAAACCTTGAGGGCGCCGAGCATCGTGGCATCAAAGGTCAGCGGCGAGTTCGCGTTGATCAGGTTGATGATCACCGTCTTCGGCTTGCCGGTCGCGGGATCGATGAAATCGTCCCCGAACAGGATCCGCGCCATCTCGACCGAATCCTGCGCCCGTTCGGGGTGCGTCACCGACCCCATGAACGGCTTGTCGCTGTACTTCATGTGGCTGTACACCATGTCGAGATGGCGCTTGTTCACGGGCAGGTCGACCGGCTCGCAGATCGTGCCGCCCGAGTGGTGCAGCGACGGCGCCAGGTAGGCAAGCTTCACGAAGTTGCGGAAGTCCTCGATCGTTGCGTAGCGTCGGCCGTCGTCGAGGCTGCGCACGAACGGGGAGCCGTAGGACGGCGCGAAAACGGTGTGCTTGCCGCCGATGGGAACGCTGCGCGCCGGATTGCGCGCGTGCTGCACGAAATCGCACGGCGTGGTCGCCTTGACGATGCTGCGGCACAGGCCCGGCGGAAAGCGCACGCGCTCGCCCTGCACATCCGCCCCGGCGGCCTTCCAGATGTCCAGCGCTTCCGCATCGCCGCGGAAATCGATGCCGATTTCGGCCAGGATGGTATCGGCGTTGCGCTCGATTAGCGCGAGGCCTTCTTCGTCGAGCACCTCGTAGTAGCCGATCTTGCGCGTGATGTAGGGCATCGCCAGTCCGGCGCGCGCCGATCGGGCGGCGCGCTTGGCTTCGCGGCCGCCGGCGCGGTGGGTGCGCGGCGAGACTGCCGGCTGCTCGTCCATGGGCTCTCCTGTTTTCGGACATCCGGAATCACAACGCGGACGTCGCCGGAAGTATGGTGAGGGGACGATGCTGCGGCTGGTCCGTATGCGACGCCGCTTTGTATTTCGACGCCATTCCCGAAGCAACGTCGCGACCGGTAAAAAAATGCCCCTACCGAGCGCTACCGCATCGAGTGACAACGGCCGCAGAAGTGTCGTCGTTCTGCGGGCGCGGGAAAACGAGCCGCGTGAGCGGCGAAGTTTCGAGGAGCAGCCCTCCAGAGTGTTGCGTCAAACGTCGCCGGGTTCCCGCGTTCGCGAGGACGACCATCACGTTATGCGACAGGTATCGCGCAATTCCGCAGCGATCAATTTGCGACCTCGATGCGGCCGCGTGGAGAGCGCGGACGAAGGTCGTTGAGGATCCGTTCGCGTTGTGTGCTAGATTCGACGCCATCCGCGAGCAGCGGCGCTGCGCGGCAAGATTGAGATTGCGCGGAACGAGCGGAACGAGGGTCAGATTCGACTTATTGCGATCGCGCGCCGGCCCAACGCTTTGCGCCGTTGAAAAGTCGAGTCTGAGCTTATTCCAAAGAGAGCCCTTCGAATGCGTGTGCCCAGGAAATGCCGCATCGTCATTATCGGCGGTGGCGCCGTCGGGTGCAGCATCGCCTACCATCTGGCCAAGCGCGGCGAACGCGATGTGGTGCTGCTGGAGCGACTGCAGCTCACGCACGGCGCGACCTGGCATGCCGCCGGGCTTGTCGGCCAGCTGCGCAGCAGCAGCAACCTGACGCGCATCATGCGCTACGGCGCCGAGCTGTACGGCAAGCTCGAAGCCGAAACCGGCCAGGCGACCGGGTGGCACGGCGTCGGCAGCCTGCGCCTCGCGTCATCCCCGGCGCGCTGGCAGGAACTCAGGCGCTCGGCCACCATGGCCAGGGGATTCGGCTTCCAGGTCGAACTCGTATCGCCGCAACAAGCCCGCGACCTGTTCCCGCTGCTCGAAGCGAAAGGTGTGGTCGGCGCCGCGTGGATTGCCGGTGACGGCTACGTCGATCCGACGAGCCTGACCAACGCCTACGCTGCCGGCGCGCGTGCCGGCGGCGCGACGCTGCTGCAGGGCGTGCGCGTGACGGGCCTGAAACGCGTCGGACGCCGTGTCGCCACGGTCGTCACCGATGCTGGCGACATCGATGCCGAGTGCGTGATCAATGCCACCGGGATGTGGGGGCGCGAAATCGCCGCGATGGCCGGAACGCG
Organism: uncultured beta proteobacterium; assembly: GCA_963726775.1. Taxonomy (GTDB): domain Bacteria; phylum Pseudomonadota; class Gammaproteobacteria; order Burkholderiales; family Casimicrobiaceae; genus CAIWHR01. Next base: position 143,243 of record CAVSDL010000008.1, on the reverse strand, counting down.
CGTCCCGGCGTGCGCCGTCGAGCACCAATATTTCGTCACCGAAAAGACCGCACGAATCCCTGCCGGCCTGCCGACGCTGCGCGACCCCGACGGCAACTTTTACGTGAAGCCGGAACCCGGGGCGCTGGCGGTCGGAGGGTGGGAGACGAATACGCGACCCTGGGGCGCGCAGGGCATCGCGCGCGACTTCGGTCCGGAATTGCTGCAACCGGACTTCGACCGCTTCGCGCCGCTTGCCGAGGCAGCCGCGGCGCGGCTGCCTGTGCTCAACGAAATCGGCATCCGCCAGATGATCAACGGCCCGATCCCGATCACCGCCGACGGCGAGCCGATCATCGGTCTCTCGCCCGAACTCGACAACTTCTATCTGTGCTGCGGTCTGACTTCCGGGATCGCGGCGTCGGGCGGCGCCGGATGGGTGATGGCGAACTGGATCGTCGACGGCGACCCGGGACTCGATCTGTGGCCGTTCGACGTGCGCCGCTTCGGCGCGACGCACTCGGTCAAGGATTTCATGTACGAGCGCGCCGTCGAAAGCTACGCCCGCTACTATCACATCGCGTGGCCGAATTACGATGCCGATGCCGGCCGTCACGTGCGACGCAGTCCGCTCTACGAGACGCTGGCGCGCGCCGGCGCGGTCTACGGCAGCAAGTTCGGCTGGGAACGGCCGAACTGGTTCACTCCCTCGGGGACGCCAGCCGTCGAGACACCCTCCTTCGAGCGCGGTCCGGCCTTCGACGCGATCGCCACCGAGCACCGTGCCGTACGCGAACGCGTGGCGCTGATCGACATGAGTTCGTTCTCGAAATACGAAATTCGCGGTCCCGGCGCACTGTCGCTGCTGCAGAAGCTCGCCGTCAACGACCTCGACCGGCCGGCCGGCACCATTGTCTACACGCAACTGTGCAACGAACGCGGCGGAATCGAGGCCGACGTGACGATCACCCGACTCGCCGAGAATCGCTTCTATTTCGTCACCGGCAGCGCGCTCGGCGTGCGCGACCGCTCGACGATCGAGCGACATTTGCCCCCTGACGGCGGCGTCGAAATCATCGAGCACACGTCGGCGAAGGCGGTGCTGAACATTTGCGGACCGCGTTCGCGCGACGTGCTCGCCGAACTCACCGACGCGCCGCTCGATAACGCGAGCTTCGCGTACATGCAGGCGCGCGAGCTCGATCTCGGCTATGCGCCGGTGCTGGCGCTACGCGTCACGTATCTGGGCGAGCTCGGCTACGAGTTGCACGTGCCGGTCGAATACGCGCTCCATCTCTACGAGCGGCTGTGGGCCGCCGGCCTGCGTCACGGCATCGCCAACGTTGGCTATCGCGCGATCAACAGCCTGCGCCTCGAGAAGCACTACCTCGTCTGGGGCTCCGACATCACGCCGGATTACAACCCGTACGAGGCCGGTCTCGGTTTCTGCGTCGCGCCGGACAAGGGGGAATTCCTTGCTCGCGCCGCGCTGGCAGAAGTGAAGGCCCGTGGACCGAAACAGAAGCTCGCGTGGTTCACCGCGCCCCCGGAGCTCAATCTGTACGGCGGCGAAATCGTGGTCGCCGGCGACCGCGTGCTCGGCCGGGTCACGAGCGCCGGATACGGCTACACGATTGGCCGCAACATCCTCTGCGCCTATGTCAGCGCCAGCGAACCGCTTGCCACCGAATGTGCGGTCGAAGTCATGGGCGAGCGCCATCCGGCGGTCCGCCATGCGCGGCCGCTCTACGATCCCGAGCGCAAGGCGATTCTGGCGTAATCGCCACTGCACGATTCCAGGACCCGACGATGTCCAGTTTGCATCCACTTGACCCGGAGCTCGCGGCCCTGCTCGACACGCGCCGCGAAGGCCAAGGCATGCCGCGCTCGTTCTATGTCACCGATGCGCTCTATGCCGCCGAGCTTGCGCAGATCTGGCGGGGCGGATGGCTGTTTGCCGGGTTCGCGTTCGAGATTCCGAATCCCGGCGATTTCCTGACCTTCGATGTCGATGCAACGCCCGTGCTCGTTATACGCGACGACGGCGGCGCCGTGCGGGCGTTCCACAACGTGTGCCGGCACCGCGGCACGCAGCTCTGTCGCACGGAGTCCGGTCACGTCCGCGCGCTCGTCTGCCCGTATCACAGCTGGACCTACTCGCGGCAGGGCGAACTCATCGCCTGCCAAGGCATGCACGACGGCGTCGACAAGTCGAAGCTGGGCCTGCGGCCGCTGCACGCGGAAGTCTGTTCCGGCCTGATCTACGTCTCGCTGGCCGCGACGCCGCCCGCGTTCGACGGCCTGCGCGAACGTTTCACGATGGCGGGCGCGCCGCAGGGATTCGACCGCGCGCGGATCGCGCACGTTGCCGACTACGATGTCGACGCCAACTGGAAACTCGTGTGGGAGAACAACCGCGAGTGTTATCACTGTGCGGCCCGCCATCCGCAGTACGTGAAGTCCAACTTCGACATCTATGAAGAGGAGCACGCTTCCGAGGCAACCCGCGCGAAGATCGCCGCCGCGCTGGCGCGTGTACAATCGAAGTGGGCGGTACCGGGTGACGCCGCCGCGCATCCGAAGGGCGGGCTCCACACATTTCCGGATCCCGATCGCGACGAGTGGTACACCTCCAATCGCACTGCGCTGGCCGAGGACTTCGATACCGAATCGATGGACGGGCAGCGCGTCGCCCCGCTGATGGGCGATTACCGCGACGCCGACGTCGGCGTTCTGCGGATGCGCAGCCTGCCGAATTTCTGGCTGCACGCGAACTGCGACCACGCGGTCGTCACCCGCATGCTGCCGGCCGGACTGCGCGCAACAAGGATGCGCAGCTACTGGCTGGTGCACCAGGACGCGCGGGAAGGCCAGGACTACCAGCTCGAGCGCCTGCTGCCGTTCTGGCATCTCACCAACGAGCAGGACTGGGAAATCTGCAAGTGGCAGCAGAAGGGTGTCGATTCGATCGGCTACGAGCCGGGACCGCTGTCGCAGCGCAAGGAGTACAACGTCGACGCGTTCATCCGCTGGTATCTGCAGCAGATGCGGTCGGGCACAAACGGGCTTCAATAGCCGCCAACGACGGAGTTCATCGCGTTATAACTATATATGTAGTTATAGTCTCGGTATGAGCACGCTTCGTTTCGAGTGGGACGAACGTAAGGCAGTGGCAAATGCGAACAGGCCTGGGGGAGTGTCCTGATTTCTGTGTGTGAGGCGGGTGGTGAAATATCTTGCGCTTGTGGCCGCGTTGACCTGCTCCGGCAAATTCGGACCGCCGATTACTTGAGGATGGCTCTCTGTTGGGTGGACTCGTGATGCCGGCGGAATTCGGTGGACATACGCGTACCTCGGGAGCACGGCATGAAAAAAGGCGATCTATCGAAATTCATTGAGCGCGCGGTACAGAAGGAAATGCTGACGCAGACGGCGGCTGAGTTGAAGCAGCGCAACGCGGATTTGACGCTCACCTTAGGCGCTGGGGACAAGAGTAGCGAGATCGTCAGTTGTGAATAGATGGAACATTCCGAGTTGGCTGGAACGAGAGGTAATTGAGAGGGATCGGCACTGCATTTATTGCGGCATCCAGTTTGTGTCTACGAATCAGACAAGAAAGTCCAAGCCATCTTGGGAGCACATCGTTAACGACGCACGAATCGTAAGCCGCGAAAACATAGCTAGATGTTGCATCGCGTGCAATGCAAGCAAAGGCCAAAAGGACCTTGCCGACTGGTTGGAATCAAACTACTGCAAGAGGCGTGGAATAGCCGTGGATTCTGTCGCCGAAGTAGCCAGGATGGCTCTTGCGTACCCGCCGAAATACGGCGCAAGCGCCTAATCCGTCGTTCAACCAGACGCCTCGCCTGTGGCACTGCGTGTCCGAAATCGGTCGCCGATTAACTTGATTTGTTAGGCGTCACTTTCCATCCATCATCATTTCCCGTGGTAGGTCTCAAACCGAACGCCCACCGAACGGACAATCGAAAGGCGAACTAATCATGCCCACAGGCACCATCCGTCTTCACCGCGTGCTCCGTGCGAATCCAGAACGCGTCTATCGAGCGTTCTTGGACGCTGACGCAATGGCAAAGTGGCTCCCGCCTTACGGCTTCACCTGCAGGGTTCACCACATGGACGCCAGAGTCGGCGGAACCTATAAAATGTCGTTCTCGAATTTCACGACAGGCCGCGGTCATTCCTTTGGCGGCGAGTATCGCGAACTGGTGCCATTCGAGAGAATTCGTTATACAGACAAGTTCGACGATCCGAACCTGCCCGGAGAAATGCAGACGATTGTGAATCTGAAGCAAGTGTCGTGCGGGACGACCTTGGATGTCGTGCAAGAAGGGTTGCCTGAAGTCATTCCGATCGAGATGTGCTATCTGGGCTGGCAAGAATCGCTGGCACAACTTGCGAACCTCGTCGAACCCGAGATTCCGGGGTAAAGAGGTCCTCTCCACTACGAACAGATCTCGCGCGCCGTCCGTGGGGCGCCTGACGTTGCCGTTCATCCGGCCGAGGTGAGATGCACGGCGCCGCCCACGCGCGTGGGCGAGCTTCCGAATCCCTACGCGACCACCCCGCTATCGCGCCGCTCAGTTTCCCGGCGCCGTCCGCTGGATGTTGGCATCGACGACCGTCAATGCCGTCATGTTGACGATCCGGCGCACCGTCGCCGACGGCGTCAGGATGTGCACCGGCTTGGCAACGCCGAGAAGGATCGGCCCCAGCGTCACGCCGCCGCCGGAGGAGGCCTTGAGCAGGTTGAACGAGATGTTCGCCGCATCGACAGTCGGCATGATCAGCAGGTTCGCTTCGCCTTTCAGCCGCGAACTCGGGAACGCGCGCATACGCACCTCCTCATCCAGCGCCGCGTCGCCGTGCATCTCGCCCTCGACCTCGAGGTCCGGGGCCATCGCGTTGAGCAGCGCGAGCGCCGCCTGCATCTTCTTCGCCTGCGGATGCGTGCTGCTGCCGAAACTCGAGTGCGACAGGAGGGCGACTTTCGGCGCGATGCCGAAGCGGCGGATCTCCTCGGCGGCGAGCAGCGCGATCTCGGCCACCTGCTCGGCCGTCGGATCGACATTGACGTAGGTGTCGGCGATGAACACGGTGCGGCCGGGGAGCATGACCGCGTTCATCGCCGCGTAGACCCGGGCGCCCTTGCGCAATCCGATCACCTGATCGACGTAGCCTCGATGCAGTTCGTGCGTGCCGAACGTGCCGCACAGCATGCCGTCGGCCTCGCCCATGTGGATCATCATCGCGCCGATCAGCGTGAGCCGGCGGCGCATCTCGATCTTCGCGTACTGCTGCGACACGCCCTTGCGCGCCGTCAGCGCGTAATACTCGGTCCAGTAGGCACGGTACCGCGGGTCGTGCTCGGGATTGATGACGTTCGAAATCCGTGCCCGGCCGGATGCGCAGCCCGAGCTTTTCGACCTCGCGCTCGATGACCGTCGGCCGACCGACGAGGATCGGACGCGCGATGCCTTCATCGATCACCACCTGCGCCGCGCGCAACACGCGTTCGTCCTCGCCTTCGGCATAGACGATCCGTTTGGGATCCTTCTTTGCCGCCGTGAAGATCGGCTTCATCAGCAGGCCGGAGTGGTAGACGAACTGCGTGAGCCTTTCGCGATACGCTGCGAAATCGGCGATCGGTCGCGTCGCCACGCCCGAGTCCATCGCCGCCTTCGCCACCGCCGGCGCGATCTGCACGATGAGGCGCGGGTCGAAAGGCTTTGGTATCAGGTACTCGGGGCCGAAGCGCAGGTTCTGCTCGCCGTACGCGTTGGCGACGATATCGGATTGCTCGGCCATCGCGAGGTCGGCCAGCGCGCGCACCGACGCGAGCTTCATCGCTTCGTTGACCGTCGTCGCCCCGACATCAAGCGCGCCGCGGAAGATGAACGGAAAACACAGCACGTTGTTGACCTGGTTCGGGTAGTCCGAGCGCCCGGTCGCGATAATCGCGTCGGGACGCGCCGCCTTCGCGAGATCCGGCATGATTTCGGGCTCGGGATTGGCGAGCGCCATGATCAGCGGCCTCGCGGCCATCTTCGGCAGCCATTCGGGCTTCAGCACCTTCGCCGCGGACAACCCCAGAAAAATGTCGGCGCCGGGCAGCAGGTCGGCGAGCGTGCGCGCATCGGTCTTCTGGGCGTAACGCGCCTTGTTGTCGTCCATCTCCTCCTTGCGGCCCGCATAGACGACGCCGGCGATGTCGGCGACCCAGATATTCCTCCGGGCGATGCCGAGCGCCACGAGCAAGTCGAGGCAGGCGAGCGCCGCGGCGCCTGCGCCGGAGCAGACCAGCTTGACCTTGGCGAGATCCTTGCCGACGACGCGCAAGCCGTTGGTGATCGCCGCGCCGACGATGATCGCGGTCCCGTGCTGGTCGTCGTGGAACACCGGGATCTTCAGCCGCTCGCGCAGCGCTCGCTCGACATAGAAACACTCCGGCGCCTTGATGTCCTCGAGGTTGATGCCGCCGAAGGTCGGCTCCAGCGATGCGATGATGTCGACCAGCTTGTCCGGGTCGCGCTCGTTGATCTCGATGTCGAAGCAGTCGATGCCGGCGAATTTCTTGAACAGCACCGCCTTGCCTTCCATCACCGGCTTTGCGGCGAGCGGCCCGATCGCGCCCAGACCCAGCACGGCCGTGCCGTTGGTGACGACGCCGATCAGATTGCCGCGCGCCGTGAGGTTGCGCGCCTCGGCGGGGTCGCGGACGATCTCGTCGCACGCGGCGGCGACCCCCGGCGTATAGGCGAGCGCCAGGTCGCGCTGGTTGGTGAGGTGCTTCGTCGGCTGGACCGAGATCTTCCCCGGCGGAGACTGCCGGTGGTATTCGAGCGACGCTTCGCGAATTTCCTTGTCGGGCATCGGGGGGCCTTCAGACGGGAACGCGGGTCGACATCATAGCAAGCGCGTGTTCACGCCGACAGCGATCAGACTTCGACCCCGCTCGCGTAATCGAGGAATTTCTCCGGCGACACGCGGAGCGCGGCTCCCGTGGGACAGGCGCGCACGCAGGCGGCGCCGCCGGCCTGGCCCTTGCACATGTCGCACTTGACGGCCTTCTTGACCATCGACTTGTCGTAGACCTTTTCCTCGCGGCCGGGCTCGGCGCCCGTTCCCCATAGCAGCCACGACCACAGGCTCGGCGCGCGGCGCCGCGGATCCAGCGGGGCCATCTGGATGACGCCATAGGGACAATTGCGCTCGCAATTGCCGCAGCCGATGCAGGTGTCCATGATGAACACTTCGCCGTTCGGCGCCCGGTGGATCGCGTCCGGCGGGCAGTCCTTCATGCAGTGGGGGTGCTCGCAATGGCGGCACGACGTCGGCACGTGGAGCTGCGCGTAGGTCGGGCCGGCCTCGCGATTGAGCCGCGACGTGCCTTCGTGCGTGTCGGCGCACGCCCTTTCGCAATTATCGCAGCGTATGCACAGGCTCTCGTCGATCAGCAGGACGTCGGTGGCCTCGCCGATGCCCTGCTGCAGCAGGTAGCTGATGACGTTGCCCGACTCGCCCTGCGATTCCATCTGCACATTGGCGCGGATGCGGTCGAGAAAACGGCTCTCCATCGACTCGCGCAGCTTCGGATGCCGCGCCACGACGTCCTTGAACCGCGCGCCGTCGAGGACGATCGCCTCGGTCGCCACCGCAGCCTTCACGGTTCCCATCCGCGGGGCGTCGGACAGGAGCGCCATCTCGCCGACATAGTTGCCGGCCGCGACGTACGACAGCACGACATCGCGGCCGCCGATCCGGCGCGACACCGTCACTGATCCACGGCGTATCAGATAGAGTCCGTCGGCTGCAGCACCCTCGGCGAACAGCGTATCGCCGGCGGCGACGGCCCTGATCTGCGCGCCTTCGGCAAGCGCATCGAGGTCCGCCTCGGGCAACTCCTGCGACAGGTACGCGCGGATCGCTCGCTTCAGGAATGTGGCGTCGATCGTGCGCCGCACACTGTCGACCGATGCGATCAGCTTCAGCATCGAGCGCCGCGGCGTCTCGACCAGCACGCAGTCCTGTCCCGCCTTCACCGTCGCCGCGCGGCGGCGCCCGGAGATCAGCGATAGCTCACCGAAGAAATCGCCGGAGCGGAGCACGATCCAGCGCGCATCGGGCGTTCCGCCGTTGAGCTCGACGCCGACCTCGCCTTCGACGATCGAGTAGAATGTGTTCGTGTAGTCAAGGCGATTGAAGACGATCTCGCCCGGTTTCGGCGTGCGAATGTCGCTGTCGATCAGGAACTCGCGCAACTGCAGCGTTGTGATGCCGGCCAGCAGCGGCACATTCCTCTGCAGCAGCGAAAGCCCTTCGCCGACCGTCCTTGCCCGCACGTAATGCGCGAACTTCGCCTTGAGCAGCGATTCGTCCGCCGGCTCGACGCGGTTGCCACGAATGTATTCGACGGCCTCAAAGCCCTGGTTCATCGCCTGCTTGATCAGCGGATAGCCGCCCAACGCGCCGATGATGTAGAGGCCGGGCACGTTCGATTCGTAGGTATCGGAAAGCTGCGGCACCGCCGCCGGGTCCGCATTGGGGAACTTGACGCCGAACGACTCGACCAGCTTGCGTGGCGGGATCGCCCCCAGGCGCGCGATGACGCGGTGGCAGCCGATGGTCTCGGCGCCCTCGGGCGTCCTGGCATTGAATCGCGCGGGACAGCCGTCGGTCGTGACCATCTCCACGTTCGCCGCCGACGCCTGGTACCGGCATTCGAGCTTGCCATCCTTGATCGCCGCGAGGACCAGGCTCAGGTTGCCTTCCTTGCAGCGGGCGAATTCCTCGTTGCGGTTGATCAGTATCACGCGGTTCTGTTCCGCCAGCGCCAGCGCATTCTCGATCGCGGCGTCGCCGGCGCCGACGACGATGATCGTCTCGTCCTCGTACTCCTTCGGGTCGTCGAGCTGGTACTGGACGATGGGCAGGTCTTCGCCCGGCGCACCGAGCTTGCGCAGATTGCCCTGCAATCCGATCGCGAGGATCACGTGCTCGGCGGCAACCGTGTCGCCCCCCGCGAGCGTGAGGGCGAAGGCACCCTTCTGCCCGGCAATGGCGGTGACCCCGGCGCCCTTCCGCAGGTTTACCTTGTACTTCGCCAGTTCGGCGTCCCATGCCCCAAGGACCTTCTCGCGCGTGCCGGCGGCGAACGACATCGGGCTGCGCAGCGGCAGGATCGACGGCTCCGCCATCACGTACTTGCCCTTCTGGTACTTGTAGATCGTGTCGGCGGGTTGCTTTTCCGACTCCAGCAGCACATGGGCGATGCCGAGTTCGGCCGCGTGCGCCGCGGCCGAGAGGCCGGACGGACCGGAACCGACGATGGCGATCTTGAACGATTCAGGCATGATCTGGACGTGTCATCCCGAGTCGGAGGCGAGGAGTTGTCCGGATCCGAACAGCGGCGACGCCTACAGCCCCACGGTTCCGCGGAAATTCCTCAACGCCGCCTGAAACCGTCCGGGGCTGTAGCGCTCGTCATCGGCGACGGCCGCCTGCAGCGCGGCGAGTCCGCCGTTGACATCCCGCGCCGATTTGAGCACGCCGCGCTGGAACATGAAATTGGCGACGCTGCCGATCGCCATGGTCGCCTGCTCGGCTCCGGCGTAGTCGCGGTACTGGCCAGCCAGCCCGTCATTGACGAGACCGGCGAGGATCGCGCGCATGTCGGCCTCGCCGATCGTGCGTTTGTCGAGAACGGCGATCAGCGTCGCCATGTCGGCCTTCAATGCATTCGCCTGCCCGATCGCGTCGCCGCCGCCGGTCACCGTCTGCTGGAGCTTCGTCATCGTCGCGGCAATGCGCTCGCCGAGCGCGGGATCCACGACGCGCGCGATCTGCCTCACCATGAGCATGCTCGAGTCGTTGAGCCGCACCGTGCCGGGTCCCAGGCCGGCGATGCGCGGCGCCCAGCGCCTGTCGCTCATCGGGTGATGGCAGGCGTGGCAGTCGAACAGCACGAGTTCGGGGAACAACCCGTCGCGCCCGCGCTTAGGATCGGCCAGCACGTCCATCATCTCGGAGACGACGAGCGCCTGCCCGATCGCCCATACCTTGACGCCGTCCCACATCCGCTTACGCTTCTCCCAATCGGAATCGGGCTTGAAGTGCGCGGGCTCGACGGTCGTGAACGTGTCGAGCTCGAAGCTCATCCGCGGGTGCCCCGCGCCCATGATCCGGTGGGTGACGAAGCGGTCGGCATTGCCGAAGTGGCATGACAGGCACAGCTGTGCCCGGTGCACCGTATCGTCGGTCGGATAGAGGCCGGCCTTAAGGTTGTCCGCGTGCGTGGCGCCGTCCTGCGCATGGCCCGCGAGCCAGCGGCCCGCCGGACCGTGGCAGGCCTCGCAGGACACGCCGTCGTCGAACTTGAAGCGCTCGCCGCGCTGCGCCGCAGGGACATTGTGCGCATGGCAGTTGAGGCATACCGCTTCCTCGTGCGGCGGTTTGGCAAGACCCAGGTTGCGGGCGATGCGCTGCGACTGGTCGTTGAAGAGCACTTTGTAAGCGCGTGCGTGCTTGTCGACCCGCGACCACGTCACATATTCGGTCTGCAGCACGTTCGAATCCCTGATCGGCTGCACCGAGCCATGGCACAGGCTGTTCGCGCAATTGACCACGCCCATGCTCTTGTCGGCGGCGTGATAGGGCAGCGGGACCGGGGCCGCTGTCTGCGCGACGGCTGCCGCGGCGAAAAGCGCCAGGGCCACCGCGACGAGCGAGCCGGCGAGGCGCGCGCGACGTTGATCGGAACGGAGGGTCGTTGGTCTCATGGTGTTCCTCACTGCCTCGGCAACGGCCGGGTGTCAGCCGCCGTCGCGCGCGCGGGCACGAACTCCTGCATCCGGACCTCGTCGGTCACGGTCCACACCGTGCCGTCGGGGCGCTGGTAGAACTTCTTCATCTCTTCCAACGTGAACGGGCGCGAGCCGATCCGGCCGAACACCGCGATCTGGCCGCCGGTCTCATCCACCGCGCGGTCGCGGTCGAGTCCCTTCGACAGCGCCAGCGCGGGCGTCACCGTACCGCGCCACGCGATCAGCTGCGGCTTGGGATCCGGCGAGAATCCGTAGAATTTCGGCTGCGTGTCCGGCGCGGTCATCTGCACCACCTTGAGGCCGTTCGCGCCGTCGGCGACATAGGCGAACAGCGACGCGTTGGTGCTGCCGACGACGACGTCGCGCGCGTCGTCGAGTCTGCCTTCGGCGGTGAATTTCATGTACAGCTTCGGCGCCTCCGGCTGCTCGACGTCGACGATCGCAAGCCCTTCCTTGCCGGCGGCGACGTAGGCGTAGGTGCGTGCCACGTAGATGCGGTTGGCGTCGGCAAGCGGGACGCGCGCGGTGCCCACGTGCCGCGGCCGCGCCGGATCGGTGACGTCGACGGTCGTCAATCCGGCGTCGTCGGCAACGAACAGGTAGCGGAACTGCAGCGCCGAGGCGCGCACACCCTTCAGGGCGACGATCGCGACCAGCTTCGGCTTGAGCGGATCGTCGAGATCGACGACGACGAGCCCGGCATCGGCGGCGACATAGGCGTAGCGCCCGCCCAGCGTGATGTGGCGCGCGCCGTTGAGAATGCCGTTCTCGTTCCACGTCACCGCGCGCACGAGGAAGTTGTTCTGCGGGTCGCCGTCGGCGAGCGTGTTGACGTTGGTGAGGATCAGGCCCTCGACCGCGTCGGTGATCGCCGCGTAGTTGTACATCGGGTGGAACGGCTGCTCCTGATTCGTCACCCGCATCAGATCGCCCTCGTTGCGCTGCGGGGCGATCGGCTGGTTGGTCGGCAGCGCCACGCAGGTGGCGTTCGTCGAGCGGATGTGCGTGTCCTGGCCCCAGGGCGCGAACGGCGCGCTCAGGATCTTCTGCGACACTCCCTTGTTGGCGATGCTGGCGACGTCGTAGACGCGCATCCCTCCCGCGCCTTCGGCGACGTAGAGGTATTCGCCGCGCAGTTGCAGGCAGCGGGCGGCGCCCTTCGTGTCGTGCGTCGACATCGTCGGCAGCCGTTTGTCGCGCTGCTGGTGCTGGGCGTACCAGTCGGGGTACGCGTAGCGGTGCAGGTAGCTGCCGATCACGGCCTGCGGCTCGTCCCACTCGGTCACCTGCACGGCAGTGACGCGGCGCTCCTCGCCGACCCACGCGTTGTAGCCGACGAAGTTGACGAAATTCGTCCCCTGCAGGAGGAGTTGCGCCATGATCGCGTTGTTGTCGTTGCTCTTCGACAGATGGCAGTCGGGGCAGGTCTTGGTCTCGGTCTTGCGCTCGGTATGCGGATAGTGCGGCGCAAACGCCTGCGAGCTGAATCCCGACGCCGCGACGGGTGGCTGCTGGATGTAGATCCGCTCGCGGTTGATGTTGGTCGACGACAGCACCAGCGCCGAGCTGGAGCGCACCGGCGCGATCCTGAAGTTCTTCGCATCGCCGTGGCGGCCGAGCTGGAACATGTCGTCGCGCGCGACCTGCGGGTTGTACGTCGCGAAGTTGCGCGTTTCGCCGCCCTCGTAGTGGTGGCGCTCGGTCTTCGCGTTCGCCTGGATCGGCAGGTGGCAGCCCGCGCAGCTGGTGGTCCACGACAGGTGGCAGGTCTGGCAGGTCACCTTGTCGTCGCCGTGCGCGTATTTCTGCGGGTCGACGCCGGGCCCCCACTGCATCGAGTCGCCGGTCGACATGAGCTTCGCCCTGGCGGCCTTGACGTTGTACTTCGGATGCAGCGGATTGACGGTGTCCTTGACCAGCGACATCTCCCATTCCTTGTCGGGGTCGAGCGCCGCGCGCTGGTAGAGCTTGCCGTCGCGCCACTCGAAGCGCTTGCGCCCGTCCTGCGTGCGCAGCAGCGACAGGTCGGTGCCGCCGGGCTGCGAAGCCGGGCCGGACGTGAAGAGCGTCGGATACTTCGTCGCCGTACCATGGCAGTCGGCGCAGTCGATCTCGATGGCCGCCGCCACCTCGCCGTAGATGTGGCCGTTGCCGTGCGCGTCCTGCGCGAAGTGGCAGTCCACGCAGTGCATGCCGAGGTCCATGTGGATCGACGTCAGGTGCACCGCCTTCTTGAACTTGTCCGGGTCGTCGTCGGAGACCGGCTTGCCGTCCTTGTCCTGCAGCGTTCCCTTGCGGTCGCGCTTGAACACCGCGCGGAAGTTCCAGCCGTGGCCGTGGTAGTCGGCGAACTGCGTATCCTTGAGCTGCGCGTTGAGCGCGCTGACGTCCTTAAGGAACTCGGGGTCGCTCCACTTGCCGCGGATCGCCGCCTCCTCGGGATTGCGGTCGAGGATCGCGCGCGTCTCGGCGCCGGTCGGGTAACGCTGCTTCTCCGGCCACATGAAAGGCGCGTCGGATTCGTAGTCCCACATGATGAATCCGAAATACGAATTCACGAAAACGTTCGGCTGGTGCATGTGGCAGACCATGCACTGCGACGAGGGAATCGCCCGCGTTAACTCGTGCTTCAGCGGGTGGCCGGACTCGCCCCGCGCGATCGTCGGATCGGCGGTTTGCGACTGCCCTTCGTGACCGAACGCCGCGTAAGGGCCGCTGTGCTTCGGGTCGCGGTCGTTCGCGTAGACGGCGTGGCAGCCGGAGCACCCCGACGACCGGTAGTCACCCGGCTGCTCGTTCGTCCCGAGGAACCACATGTGCGGATCGTTCAACCGCGTCTTCGTGATGTTGAGCACCGGCACCGAAATGCGGAGCCCGGTGCCCGGCCCGCGGTTCGACTGCCGGATGTCGGGGCGACCGGGCTCGTCGAGCCTTTGCAGCGCGCCGGCAATGTTCGGCAGTCCGATTTCCGGGAACTGGCTCGAGATCACGCGCCCGCCGCGCTCGAAAACGCGAAAGACGTCGCCCGGCGGCACGGTTTCCCAGGCCGGCAACGGGTAGAGCCGCGGCAGGATGCCTTTCTCGGTCATCAGCGGCGTCGGCGGGATCGGATTGACGATCGTCGCCGCCTCGCTTTGCGCCGTATACGCTTCGCCCAGCACGTAGCGCTTGAAGGGCAGGATGCCGTTGTTGTACGACCCGCCGCCCCACAGCATGGCGCTGCTGGACATCAGGCTTCGCTCGGTCGCCTGGATGATGCGCAGATGGCAGGCGCCGCAGGATTCCCGCGCCACGCGGTAATCCCCGGGATTGACGAAGCGCACGTATTCGGGCGCCTCGCGGTTGAGCAGCGTGTAGCTGTCGGGCGGATTGGCGCTCGACGGATATTTCCACGCCACCGGATAGCGCGGCAGCACGTGCGCGCTCGCCACGGCGTTCCGGTAGGCCGGGTCCTTCGGCTCCGCACCCTGCGGCCTCGTGACCTTCGGGTCGCCGCCGTGGCAGTCCGCGCATCCCAGGATCACCGCGGGGTTGACGTGCATCGTCTCGTGGTCGCTCGCCGTGTGGCAGCTCTTGCAGCCTTGCGACTTCACCTGTGCCACGGCGAGCGTCTGGCGTTCCGGCGCCGGCGCCTGCGGCAGGTAGTTGCGCGCCACCGGCGACTCCCCGCCGGTCCCGTAGGCCAGCGCGGAGAGCACGGCGAGAACCGCGCCGGCCGCCAGAGGCAGCCACGCCGCGCAGACGGCACCGGCGCGCGCCTGTCCTTGCCGACGGTCGCCGGTCCGACGATTGCCATGTGCCATCGCGCGCATTCTCAATAGGTCAGCAGCAGGTTGAAGAGGATCGAGTACTGCGTCTTGCCGCCGTCGAACGCGTACAGCTGCTTCAGCCCCTGCCCCGGAATCAGCGCCGCCGCGGATGCATTCAGGACGACGTTCTGCGAGAACAGCGGACGGTACTGGACCGCCATCGACACGTCGGTGCCCACGGTGCGGCTGATCGTGCCCTGGTTGCGCAGGACGGACAGCGACGACGTATTGGCGAACCACAACTGGTTCAGGTTGCCGATGACGCGCCAGCGCGGCGTGAGATCGGCGTCGGCACCCACGCCGATCAGCGCGAGCCCGGGGTTGGTGAAATTGGCCTGGCCCTCGTCCTTCGACGAGCGCAGCGCGGCGAGCACGCCGTTGCGTCCGGAGAGCGCTATGCCTCCGCCGCCGATCAGCGGGACCGACTGCCGGATCCAATAACTGGTGTCCGCGCCGGCGATCTGCGGATTTTCGTAGATCGCGTCGAAGCCGGTCGCCTTGTTGTCGAACGGATCCTTGTCGCCGCTCTGGAGAAGACCCGTGCCGCGCACGCGGATCCAGTCGAAATCGCGCGAGACTTCGGCGACCGCGTAGGCGGCGGCGACGTCGACCTTCTGCTGCGCAAGGGAATCGTGGCTGACCGTCCCGAATGCGCCGTACAGCGACGCGGTGAGGTTCCAGCGGCCGAAGTGACCGTCGCCATTGAGGCCGACGTAGGTGACCTGATACGTGTGCGGCCGCGCGTCGCCCATGATGGCGGGCCGGACCTGGAACCCGTTCTTGTCGTAGTAGGCGTCCGCGCTCTCGCGGTTGTCGTCGTAGATCACCGTGCCTTGCAGCGTGAATCCCGGAACCCAGAAGTCCTGGCGGTACACGTTGGCGAGAAAGATGTTCTCGTTGCGCAGAGGCTTGCCAATGTCGTTCAAGCCGCTGTTGGTGTCCTTCTCGAGGCGGCGGAACCACCCGAAGTTGTACTGCCACTGGTTGTTGTCGCGGGTGCCGAACAGGCGGATGCCCAGCGGCTGGTCGAGGAACAGCAGGCCGCGGAAATCGGCGGTGATAGGCTGAATGCCGACGCGAACGCTGTCGAAGTCGTAATGCTCGGAGGCGATGTGGTACTCGTAGTCGACGAACAGCTCCTGCACCGCGACCTGGCTGTCGTTGCGCGTCGTCCCCTGGCGCGGATCGATCTTCAGCACGCGGACTTCGCCGACGTCCGTGCGGTTGAAGTTGATGACCGGCACGAACCGCAGCTCGATTTCCGGCGGCTTGAACGTCGTGTCGCCCTTCAGCAGCGACAGGCTGACGATCAGGTTCTCGTTGAACTGCGACTGCCGGTTGCGGCCGAACTGGTCGTTCGACTGCGGGCGATCGGTGGACTGCGCGCCGATGGGCGTCGGAATCTGGCGCGCTTCGAAGAGCGTGTCGGACACGATGCCCAGGCTGAAGAACCAGTCGCCGCCGAATACCGGTCGGTCGCCCTTCAGCGTGTTCGGGTTGTACGGGTCGTACCAGCGATTGTCGGTGAGGCCGAGCTGATCGGTGAGTCGCCAGCGGTCGGGCACCGGGATCGACTCGCGCGGCAGGAGCGGCTCCGGAGGCGGCACCTGTGCTGGATCGATCTCGGGAATCGGCGGCTCGATCGGTCTGCCCATCGGTCGCTGCACGACGATGCGATCGTCGGGAACCGCTTCGGCGGCAACAACCGGCGGCGCCACGGGCTCGGCGGCCACAGTCCCCGGCTGCTGACCGGCGCCGCTCGGCACGCCACGCGCCAGCCCCGGCGTGGCGTCCACCGAAAAATTCGCGCTCGTCTTGCCGACGACGTAGCCGATCCATCCGATGCGACCGTCCGCAAGCCGGATGCGATACCAGGTGCCGCGGCGCTGATCGGCCTCCAGCTTTGCGCCCTGTTGCAGATCGGCAAGTACCGCCGACCTGGGGTTCGGCTCCGAATGGACGCTGACGATCTCGGCGAGGACCTGCATACCGTAGCGGCCATCGACCGGCTTTGCCGCAGCCCCCGCCGCGCCTCTGGCCGCCGCGGCGGGAGTCTGCGCCAGCGTAACGCCGGCGCCGGCCATCGCCGCCACGGCGAGCGCAGCGCACGCTGCGCGCAACAAGTCAGAGCCCGGCACAGACATTCTGTTCGCTGCTGCCATTGAACGGCGCCTGCGGACAATTCACATAGCGCAGCCGCGTGCCCGTGCCCTGCGGCACGAGGTTGTCGGCGCGGATCGCCGCCGGCGCATTGGCGACACCCGTGCCGAGCGCCTTGCCCGCATTGGCGAGCCCGAGGAACGCGACCATGTCGTCCTGGTCGATGCCGTCACCCGACACCCCGACAGCACCCGCAAGCTGACCGCCGCGGAAGACAGGAACGCCGCCCGGGAATATCTGGATGCCGTTCGGCAGCTGGGAAAGTCCGGTGCAGCCGGTCGAGTTGTCGCCCAGCGCCAGCGAGGCGACGAGCTTGTTGGCGACGAGGTCGAGCTGGAGACCGTCATTGAACGGGCTCCACATCGCGATCGGCTTCGAAAACGGCCCGTTCGCAGTCCCCGCGATGCCATCGGGAAAGTACGGGCGCGAGAGGTTCCCCACGCTGCGTACCGCGTAGGCCACGCCGTTGGCGAGCGCCGTCGGATCATTGAGGAACAGTCGTGTGGCCGTCACGTACGCCGCGATCGACGAGGTCGTGGCCGGAGTGGTCGGATATTGCGCGGGCGGCAGCGACGACAGCAGCGCCGCCGCGTTGGCGCTCGAGAAGAACGCCGCGCTTCTGGCCTTCTGCACCGCGACGTCGGTGCCGAACACCGGCGCGTCCGGCGTGCGCACCAGTCCCAGCACGACTCCGTTCGTGTCGACGACCACGACCGAAACCTGCGCCGCCGAACCGAGCGGCCGGCGGATCTGCGCGCGAGCGCGATTGGCGACGTCGAGCGCGCTGCGCAGGATCTGCGTCACCTCGGCCTGCGTAAGGTAGCCGTCGGTTCCGGCCGTCGGCGGATAACGGACCGCGTTGGCCGCGTCGACCAGCGTGTACGCGCCGGTTCCCGCAAATGCGGCGCTCGTGTCGGCGCGAAAACCGGACGCCGGCGTGCCGAATACGACGCCGGAACGCGTTGGGGCGCCACCGTACCCCGCGACGTTGACCAACGCGCCCGCGATGCCGTCGATCGCCGCGAACGAAGGCGCGTTCGCCGGATTGCTCGCAAGCGTCTCACTGTCGACATATCTCAGTGAACGGCCATCAACGGTAATCCGGTTCGCGCGCTGGTCGGCGGGCGCGGTGAAACCGGACGCGCCGGCAACGGCGATCAATTCGTCCGGAGCGGTGTCGGTGTTCTGGATATCGGCGTCGAGCGAATACGTCGCATCGGCGATGACGCCGACGCCGCCGACAAGCGTGCTGCCCTTGTAGAGCGGCATTCCACCCGGATCCGCGGAAAGGCCGAGCGGCGCGCGCTTCGGTCCGACGGTCCCCGCCGTTTCCTGCTGGTTCAGGTCGGAGCACGAAAGCTGACTGAATTGCACGCCGGACAGCGGCCCGGACGGCTGGTTCTGCTCGCCCGGGTTGAAGTTCTGCTGGATGATCTGGCTCGCGGTCCGCGTCGTGAACGCGTTGCCTTCCGACGAAAGATACGCACCGGTGATCGCCTTCGAGATCGCGGCCAGTTCGGAAGGCAGGATGTTCAGGCCCTCGAGCCCTCCGGCCACGCCGCTGCCCGATGAGATCGTGAACGTCGCTGCCGCGCCGTTCATCCTGAAAACCGCGAGCACGTTGCCGACGCGATCGACGACCGCAATCGTTGCCTTCGCGTTTCGCGCCTGTGCCTCGGCGACCGCCTGCGCGATCACTTGCTGCACGTCGGCGATCGTCAGTGCATTCGGCGTCGAAACCTGGCTGCCGCCGTTGCCACCGCCGCCGCCGCAGCCTGCGACGAGCGCCGCGAGAACGATGGCCGCCAGCAAGACGCGGCTTCCTCCGTTCACTTCACGCTCCCGAAGGTCGCCGGTGCGCGCGCAAGGTCGTGCCCGCGGGCCGCGCCGGCGCGTCGGCCCATCGGGGCATGGCCGGGCACGTGGAAGGCGTGGCAGGCGACGCACGTCGACACCACCTTGTTCGCCGCGGATTCGTTGCCCGCGTGACAGACACGGCAGGACTCGATGCCGGGGATGGAGACGTCGCTGCTGGACTTCGACTTCGCGACCCGGTCGTGGCAGTCATCGCATTTGTAGGTGCGATGTTTGAGGTGATCGAACCGCGCCTTGGGAAGCCAACTCGTCGCGACGTGGACGGGCGCGACATTCCAGGCCGTCTCGCTCTGCCCTCCCCCCGGTCCCGTCATTCTGACGACCTCGTGACAGACGATGCAGACCCGCGCCTCGAACAGATCCTGCGCGACCTTGCCGGCCTTGCTGCGGGCCCACGCCAAGGCGCGTTGACGCTGCTCCTCGGTGACCGTGCCTCCGGCGGGCCTGGGTATCCCCCGCCGGATCTCGCCGGTATCGACGGTATCGACCGCGACGTCGTTCAAGGCGATGCTTGCATAGAACTCCTGCATGGTCAACATGACTTCGTCGACCGATCCGTGTGGAACCTGGCGCGTCGTTACCGCGGGCTCGAACTCCAGCGTGTGGCATTCGATGCAATGTCTCTTCATGTTGACCGGCTCGAAGGAGCGGCCGCTGGCATCGGGCATATGACAACTCCGGCATTCCAGCGTGACGCGCCCCTTGGCACTCCGAATGCTCTGCTTCATATGATCTTCGTGCGGAAACTTGAGGCGCGATTTTTCGACGAGGTTTGCCTTGTCCGACTGCGCGACGCGCACGACGTCGTCGTTGCCGGGGCCCCTCCAGAGCGTGAGCCTGAATTCAGGATGCTCCTTGGTGAAATCGGCAGCGTCGCCGAGATCCGTGTCCGCGAATCGCCGCTTCAGCGCTCGGTGGCATTCCGCGCATAGCGCCGAGTCCGCGCGCACCAGTCCGTCGGTGCCTTTGTGGTCGGCGTGGCAGCTCGCGCAGCGCGTGTCGCCGAAGAGGTCGGCCTGCAACTGCGCGGTCGGTGCGTGCCCCGGGGTCTTCTGATGGCATCCGAGGCACGTGCGGTCGCGCACGCGGACGAACGGGACCTCATGGCACTTGCCGCACTCGCGGCCGAAGGCATCGTGTCCCGCCGCCAGCGGCCCCGGTGTCCACGACTGATCCGGTGTCAACGGCAATTGCGCCGTCAGCGCACGCAGCGGCGGATACAGCGCGTTGACGACCGGCACCGCGAGAAACAGCACCAGAACGATCGCTAACAGCACCCACGCCGGCTTGCGTTTCGCGAGGCCGGTCGCCGCGAGCGACATTCTCGACCGCGCCTTGATTTCGGCGAGATCGTCGGGAAGCGAGCGCTGCAATTCGATCGCGATCGCCAGGTCCGTGCCCGCGGGTGGGACCTCGACCGTCAGGACGTACGGTCCGACTTCGACCTTCGAGCCCGGCGCAAGCGTGGCTTCCGGGTCGGGGCGCCCGTCCACCAGCAGCGTCGCCGCCCCAACGGCCGCGAGCCGGGTCGCGCCACCGGCAGCGAAGATGGTGGCGTGCTCGAGCGCCACGCGCGGATCGGGCAAGTGGACGGGGCACGGCGTGCCGCGGCCCACCGCGAACGACTCGCCGTCGAGCGTGCGCGCCGCGCGCACCGCCTGGCCCTTGCGGTTGCGCGTGACGGTGACGAGCAGGAGCTTCATCGGGGCCCGGGCGCGCTACCAGTAGAAGAACACACTGACCACGTGGGCGACCAGCGCCGCGACGAGCGCGATCGACAGCGGCACGTGGATGTAGAGCCAGGCGTCGAGCCGCGCCTTCAGCGCGACGGCGCGGCGCGCGCGCGCGACAAGTTCCTGCTTGCGCACCATCAGCGCGTAGAGTTGCTGGCTCGCTTGCGCCTCGCCGCCGCGCAACGTCTTGCCGACAGCCTGCAGGCCCGTCACTGCAGCCGTAGTAGGACAATGTGCGTCGTGACCGGCGAGCTGCTCGCGCCAGCTGCCGCCGATCCGCGTCTCCTGCGCCGCCGCGAGCACCAGCCGGTTGACGGCATCGGGAAGCGCCAGCGCCAGCGCGCGCATCTGCCGATCGAGGTCGGCGATCTTCAGGAGCAGGGACTCCTGCGTATCTTCGCCGAGCGCGTCGGTGATTGCGCGCGGATGCTTGAGATACGCCCACACACCGTAGAAGCCGGATGCGATCACGGCAACCATCAGCGCGTAAGCAAGGGTGTGCACGTTCCAGCCGACCTGGAACGCGGCGTGCAACGTGGCGATGACGAGCAGCGTGATGCCGAGATACACGTGCGCGGAGAGCCAGCCGAGCAGCGTCCCGGCGGTCGAACTGTACTGGCGCTTGCGGACGCCAAACCAGGCAAGCCCGATGATCAGGAGCATGCCGACGGTGCCCAGCGTGTAGCCGAGCCATGTGCCGCCGTAGCGGCCGCCCGGCGGGCGATGAAGCGCGTACGCGGCGATCGTAGCGGCCACGACCAGCGCCGCGACTTTCAGATACCGGTACTTCGCATACGCCAGCAGCGACTGGTGCCGCACGCGCCCCCCTCCGGCGATGAGCGCCTGCACGCGCACGCGCACGCACCTCGCGATCAAGGCGTCGAGTGTAAACGCCGACGGCCAATTTGCAAGCGCGATGCAGGGCCGGTGAGCACGGTGACAATGCGGCCGATGCCGGCGCGCAGCGCAGACTCCAGCATGCCAATGCATCGCTTCGTCCCGATTCCTGCCATGCTCAATTGAATCGGGCGACAGCGGCTGCAGAGATATCGTCGTTCCCGCGCAGGCGGGAAAACGAGCCGCGTGAGCGGCGAAGTTTCGAGGAACGGCCATCCTGTGTCTTGGGTCGAGCGTCGCTGGGTCTCCGCATTCGCGAAAATGACGATCCTGTTTGCGAAAATGCCACTCAGGTTCGCAATGGCCCGCGCGTGTTGGCGAACGCTGCTCGCGACGCCCCTTCCCCCGCGGAACCCCCCTTGCTATGATCGGCTGTCGCCCTCCGGTGCCCGGTCATGTCCCGCCCCCTGCACTCGCACATCCCCGCTTCCGCGCTCCTGCTGGCGGCCTTCGTGTCGGGTGCAGCGGCCGGCGCATGCGCTGCGCCCGTCGACGATGTGCGGGCGCCACGGCAGGCTGTGTCGGCAACGGCTGCCGTCCGCTCGTCGCCGGCAATTTCGCCGGCTTCTTCGCCGGCCCGGGTGGCAGCGGGATCGGACTCGATTACTTCTTCAATACGCGGGGCGGCGGAGTGATCGAAGGCGTCGCGGGTTACCGGAAATGCACGGGTGGGGGACCGTGCTGAGGTTGCGCACCCGCAGCAGCTTCGCGTCGGGCGCGCCGGGAATGCGCGTGCGGCCCCATTGCCGGTTGCGAACCTGCGCGATCATCATGATCGGCCTAACGCTTGCCGGCTGCGGCGGCGGCGGTGGCGGGTCGGGCAGCGCCACCGCGCCGCAGAATCGGATCGATGTTGCCGTTGCCGGACTTCCCGCCGGGGTGAATGCCGCGGTCACGATCACGGATCCGAACGGCAAGGCCGTCGGCAATCTGAATGCCACCGGCGAGGCGATCGTTACCGGTCCTGGCACCTTCATCGTGCGCGCCGACCCGGTGGTTGCCGGCACGGCAACGTATACGGCAACCGTCGTCCCGTCGGCGATCAACGTGCCGGCTCCACCGAGCATCACTATGGTGACCGTGACCTATGCGCTCGCGCCGCCGTTGAAGCTCCGATTCGAAGCGGTGGCGTCGGGGCTTGTATCCCCTACGTTCCTCGCGTCGCCGCCGGGAGGGACGGACATCTATGTCGTCGAGCAGCCCGGACGCATCCGGAAGCTGGCGAATGGGGTACCGCAGGCGCCGGTGCTCGACATTTCGGCACGCGTGAGCTACGGCGGCGAGCGCGGCATGTTGTCGCTGGCGTTCGACCCGCAATTTGCCAGCACCGGCAATGTGTTCGTCTGTTTCACGGATTCCAGTGGCGACCTAGCCATCGAACGCTTCACGTTGCCGGTGAGCGGCGTGCCGCCCCCCTTGGGTTCCGAGTCGACGGCGGTCCGTGTCCTCACCATTGCCCATCGCACTTTTGGCAATCACAACGGAGGTCAACTGCAATTCGGCCCGGATGGCATGCTTTACCTCGGGACCGGCGACGGCGGCGGCGGCGGCGATCCGTTCGGAAGCGGACAGAACCTCGATACGCTGCTGGGCAAGATACTCCGCCTCGACGTAAGTTCGCTTCCCTACAAAGTGCCCCCGGACAACCCGTTCGTCGGTCAGCCGGGCAAGCACCCCGAAATCTGGGCGTTCGGCGTCCGGAATCCATGGCGATTCTCGTTCGACGGAACGACACGAAGTCTCTACATAGCGGATGTCGGACAGAGCAGCCGCGAGGAAGTGGACGTCGTCGCTGCCAGCGCAGCCGGTCTCGACTACGGGTGGAATATCTGGGAAGGAACGATTTGTTACCCGTCGGGTGCCTCGTGCAATCCCGCGGGCATCACGATGCCGCTCATCGAGTACGACCACGGCGACGGTTGCTCCATCACGGGCGGATACGTCTATCGCGGTACGGCGCTGCCGGAAATTGCCGGACATTACTTCTACACCGACTTCTGCAAAGGCTGGCTGCGAAGTTTTCTCGTCGCGGGCGGGGTCGCAATCGAGCGGATCGACTGGGGCGTCACGCCCGTCGGAAATATCCAGTCATTCGGCGTTGACTCGCGGAACGAGATCTACGTACTGACATCCGCCGGGGGCGTTCACAAAATTGTCCGGCAATAGAATGATGTCCACCGCGCTAACGGCGGATCCCTCAACGGCAACGCTTACGAACTCGATGCGCCGGAATTGCTCGCGGTGTTCATGTCGCCGAGTGCCGGCTTTCCAGCCTCGACCCGCTGCAGCAGTCTCGCCCAGCGGTCGTCGACCTCGGCTTGCAGCGTTTCGATGTCGGCCGGGCTCAAATGCCGATAGCGGCGCTGCAGCGCCAGATAGTCGCTTACCGGGCGCATCTTCGACGTGTAGTTGAGCGTGTAGGTGCGCCCGTTCTCGACTTCGTAGAGCGGGAACGTGCCGCTCTCGACCGCATAACGCGCGGCCGTCAGGCCCGCGTCGTCGGGCAGCCCCCAGCCATCGAGGCAGGGAATGAGCAGGGTGATGATTCGCGTGCCGTGCATCGTCCTGGCCTTCTCGACCTTGCGGATCAGGTCGGGCAGGAAGCCGACATTCGCGGTAGCCGCGTAGGGCACCTCGTGGGCCGCCATGATCTCGGTGAGATTCTTCTTGCGCGAGGTCTTGCCGGCGGGGGTCGATCCGGTGCTCGCCAGATGCGGCGTCGACGAAGATTTCTGCGCCCCGGTGTTCATGTAGCCTTCGTTGTCGAGGCAGAAGTAGATGAAGTTCTCGTTGCGCTCGGCCGCGGACGACAGGCACTGAAAGCCGATGTCATAGGTGCCGCCGTCGCCGGCGAGAACGATCACCTGCGTGTCGTGCTCGCCCCGCGCGTCGAGCGCGCGGCGAAGGCCCGTTGCCGCGGCGGCGCTCGCTTCGAGCGTCGGCTGGTAGACGGGAATCTTGAGTCGCGCTGTACGGTTGCGGACCCGCGATGACCGCCATGCACGAGGGCGGAACGACGGCCATCGTCTTCGGTCCGAGCGTGGCGAGAACGTGCCGCACCGACAGGGCATCCACGCAGCCCGGACACGCCGCGTGCCCTGAACAGAGAATGTCAGCGTGCGGGGCCGTTCATCTCACCCAGACCGAATCCGGCTGTGCTTCGCTCGCGCTCGCCATCCGGACGAACTCGGCGATCTTCTCCGGTGAAACGTTGACGCCGCCCACGCCCGCGAGATAGCCGTGAATCCGCGGCGCGTCAGGCATGCCGTAGAGCGCGGCGCGCAATTCCTGGTGCAGCACGCCGCCATGGCCGGGCGAATAGTTGCGATCGAGCACCAGCACCTCGGGTACACCGGCCAGGCCGGCGAGCAGCGCCTGCACCGGAAGCGGCCGGAACAGCCGCACCTTCAGCAGGCCGACCGCCACGCCCGCATCGCGCATCGCATCGACCGCATCGCGCGCGGTGCCGCACATGCTGCCCATCGTCACGATGACGGTGCGGGCGCCTTCGCAACGGTAGCGCTCGACCAGCCCGTAGCTGCGGCCGGTGAGCTCACCCCATTCGCGGTCCGCGTCGAGCGCGGCCACTGGGGCCTCCCCCATCGCGTCGCCGAGCGCCTGGCGGTGGCGATAGAACATGTCCTGCGTCACCACGTTGCCCCAGGACTCGACCTTCGCGGTGTCGAGGCGATGCTCGGGCGCGTACGGCGGCAGGAAGGCATCGACCAGCTCCTGCGCCGGCACGTACACCGGCTCGAGCGCGTGCGAGACGTAGAACGCATCGTGGTTCACCATCACCGGCAGCAGCACCCGTTCGGCGACCTTGAACGCCTGGATCACCGTGTCGAGCGACTCCTGCGCGCTCTCCGTGTAGTACTGGATCCAGCCGGTGTCGCGCTGCGCGAGGCTGTCGGTCTGGTCGGGCCAGAACGCCCACGGCGAGGCAAGCGTCCGGTTGACGTTGGCCATCACGATCGGCGCCCGCGCGCCGCTCGCGTAATGGAGCAGTTCGTGCATGAGCAGCAGGCCCTGCGAGGCCGTCGCCGTGAACACGCGAACGCCCGCCAGCGACGCCGGAATGCAGGCGGCCATCACCGAGTGCTCGGACTCGGGCGTGATGACCTCGGCGTCGAACTCGCCGTCGGCCTGGAATTCGGTGATCTTCTCGAGAATCGGCGTCTGTGGCGTGATCGGATAGACCGGGACCACCTTGGGTCGCGCCAGGCGAGCCGCCCAGGCGACCGCGTGGTTGCCGGTCAGGAGCATCGGCTGCTCCCGCGCAACGGTATCGTCGCGCGCGTTCACGGGTGGACCCCCACGCCTCGAGGCAACCATGCAGCGCTCATCGCGCTTCCTCGATCATCTTCATCGAACCGGTCGGGCACTCCGCCACACAGACGCCGCATCCCTTGCAGTAGTCGGTCAGGACCACATAGCCATCGGCCTCGCGTTTCACCGCGAGATCGGGACAGTAGTGAACGCAGTTGTCGCACTGGATGCAGGTTCCGCAGGAGAAACAGCGCTCGGTCTCGGCGAGCGCCTGCTCGAGTTCGAAGCCGAGCTGAACCTCGGAGTCGCTTGCGAGGCGCTGCGCGGCGGGGAGCCGTTGCTCCACGGTCCGCGCCTGTCCGGCGTAATAGAACGTGTTGATCGCCGCGAGCTTGACGACGGGCTCGGCCGCGAAATCTGCGCCGGCATCGGCGTGGCTGCGTTCCGCACCCTGCGCGCCGTCGCGCAACACGCGGTCGATCTCGCGCGCGGCGCGCTTGCCCATGCCGATCGCCTCGGTCACGAAGCGCGCCATGCTCGCGACATCGCCGCCGGCGTACACGCGCTCGAGGCTCGTCGCCTGACGATGATCGGCGGCGAGCAGCGCACCGTCCGCTGCGAGCATGGAAGAGAGCGGCGCCAGGTCGGGGTCCTGCCCGATCGACGGGACGACGGCATCCGCCTCGAGCGAGAATTCGCTGCCGGCGACCGGGGTCACCGTGAATTGCCCGCGCGCTGCACCCGACTCGAACCGCACGCGCACGCACTTGAGCTCGAGGCCCGCGCCGCCCCTGTCGATGGCCTCGGTCAGCATCGCGCCGTCGACCAGCGCAATTCCTTCCTCCAGCGCTTCGGCGATTTCCTCAGGCTGCGCCGGCATCTGCGACACGCTTTCGAGCGCAAGGATCGTGACCTCGTGCCCGGCGCGCCGTGCGCTGCGCGCGGCATCGAGGGCGGCGCTTCCGCCGCCGATCACGACCACGCGCTTGCCGAGCGCGGGCGGAGCACCGGCGTTCGCCCGCGCCAGGTAGTCGGCACCGTCCATCACCCAGGGCCGCGTGTAATCGAGCCGGGGCAGGCGCTTCTGGCACCGGGCCCCGATGGCGAGGTATACGGCGTCGAACCCGTTGCGCAGGCGCTCGAAGTCTTCTGGTGTCTCCATCGACTCACCGCAGCGTACGTCGATCCCGAGGGCCACGATGCGCGCGATTTCGCCATCGAGCACGGATCGCGCGAGGCGATACGACGGAATGCCGTAGCGCATCAGTCCCCCGAGCTCCGGACGGGATTCGAACAAGGTGACCGCGTAGCCGCGCCTTCGCAGGTGAAACGCTGCCGAGAGGCCCGACGGTCCGCCACCCACGACCGCGATGCGCTCCTTGCGCGGCGCTTCGATCGGCGCAAACGCCCAGCCTTCCGCGAGCGCCCGATCACCGATATAGCGCTCGAGCCGGCAGATCGAGAGCGACCCATCGAGACCGGCGCGATTGCATGCCGCTTCGCACGGGTGATGGCAGATGCGCCCGGCCACCGCGGGAAAGGGGTTGTGGCGCGTGAGAATTTCCCACGCGCCGCGAAAGTCACGCGCGCGGGCACGGCCGATCCACTCGGCGATGTCGCCGTTCACCGGACAGGCAGCGTGGCACGGCGACGGCGCATGGATGTGCTGCGGCAACGCGGCCCGCCACGTGCCGGTCTTGAAGACCTCGGTAGTGCCGGTGGTCCAGATGCTCGGAACCACATCCTTCGCATTCATGCCGCCACCTTCTGCAGCTCGGCCTCGACCCAACGGTAACCCTCTTCGCAAGCCGCAATGTTCTCGTCGTGCAGTTTCGGCGCCTCCTCGATAAGCGTGCGGGTCAGCACCTCCAGTTTCGGCGCCCCGATCGCCCGTGCGAACGCGCCTAGCAATGCGGAATTGACGATCCGTCCCAAACCGTGGCGGCGCGAAATCGAGATACCGTCGACCGGGATCACCCGGTAACCCGGCAGCTGCTCGGCGAACTGCTCGGGCGTCCTCGACGAGCTGACGACGATCAGCGTGTCGGGGCGGGCCGTGGCGAGCAACCGGCTTTCGAGCAGCGTCGCATCGAAACACAGAATCGCGTCGGCCCGCTCGATGTCGCAGCGCACGCGGATCGGTCGGTCGTCGACGCGAATGAAGGAGCTTACCGGCGTGCCGCGCCGCGCGCCGCCGTAGCTCGCGAAGGATTGCACCGCGCGCCCCTCGGCGAAGAACGCCGTCGCCAGCAGGTTGCCGGCGGTCTGCGCGCCCTGGCCGCCTCGGCCCTGAATGATGATCTGCAGCAAAGGCAGGTCTCCAGTGGCGTCCGGCGCGACGGTCGGGCAGGCGTGCCCGCTCGCACCCCGGACGCGAGGCATCCATTGTTGGGTCGGCGCGCAGGCCAGACCTTGGTGCAGATCAAGAAGATCGCGATACCGCAGTGCAGCGCGAGCCGGCAGATTCGTCGCCCGAGTCGGTGGGGGACGCCAAGACGAGGTCCGGATGACAGTCCAGGCCGTGCCGGCGCATCTCGCGGGCGCGCATGGATATCCGGCACGGGCTGACGCGCTCGAAATGACGGACGTAGCTAATTGCAGCTCGCTTCAAGCGAGCGCGCGGCGCATCCTGTCCGTGACAGAATGCGCAAGGCGATTGCGGCCCCGGGACCGGATCCGAGCCAACCGCCGGCCTTGAGTCGATTCGCGTCGTTGGCGATCGGCGATCTTCACCCGCTCCGGTCAGTTACTCTGCCGAAAGGCGTACGGTCGCGTGTCGCGGTGACGGGGCGCCGCAACTCTCATTCGCAGTGGAGAACACCTGCCGACGCAGTCCGCACCCGCCTACGCATTCGATCAGCGCAACGCCTGGTAGCCAAGCGCTCGCATGCGCGCCGCTATGCACGGGTGGCAAGATGCATCGGCGGCGACCAGGGAGTCGCCGCGACCTTCGAGTGCGAAAAGAGTGCGCGACGGCGCCGCGCAGCCGAGACCGATCGACTAAGCCGGGCCCCGGCAGCCGATCATCCGGAAATGCGCCGGCGGCGACGCGCCCACGCCAGTGCGCCCATCGCCGCGGCAATGAGCGGAATTTCACCGGGCTCTGGGACGCGGCCAGTACATGTGTTGGTCAGCTCGCATGCCGGATTCAGGATCGCCGCCGTCAGGAAGATGCCATCTTCCGGCTGGTTGGGAAACGTGGCGATTTGCGTCGAAACAAAGCTCGCGCCATTCCACTTGACGTCCCATACCTGATGGGTGGTCTCGCCGGTAACGATCATGTCGCCGACGTAGGGGAGGAAGTCGCTCGCCGGAGCTTTGATCACGTCCAGGCTATAGTTGGCCGCGTAGAAGCCCTCCAGCGGATTGCCACTGATGCCCAGATTGAGCGGCACAAAACTCACCATTTCAGCAGAACCAATCGTCGTGATGAGAGACATCGTCCCGCCTGGAGTAATGGCGCGAAGGCTGCCGCTTCCCTCTGATGCGACGACCAGTGTTCCAGCCGGGACTGGGCCGAAAGCCTGCGGCGCAAAGCTCAGGCCCTCGGTGTCCTCGCCGGTAATTGCGAGGAGCGTGGCAGTTCCTCCGCTGTCGACCGAGTAGATCCTTCCGGCGTTGGTTGCGACGATCATGTTGCTACCGTAGAGACCATAGGGGTCGAATGCGATGCTGCGCACGCCACCGACCAGCCCGGTCGTGAAGGCGACCTGACCGCTGCCGTTGTTATTGAATTTGTACACTGTCCCTATCCCCTCCGGCCCAGCAAAAACATCGCGCAAGCCAAATCCGCCAAGCCCCAGCGAACTTGAAACATAGATTTCGCCAGAAGCACCGACGATCGGTGCGCCGAAGGTGGTAACGCCGCCGCCGTTCAGATTGGTCTGGTAAAGCTGATTATTGTTCGTACCGAAATAGACCGAGCCGACGAACTTGTCGCCCGCAAAGGCAAAGCCGATCGTAGAGGTATTGGAAAGCGCAGTGCTCAAATCGGACGCGGTCACGAACGGAGTGAACGTGACCACTGCGCCCGCGTTCGACATCGCCGCGAACAGACCCAGACTTCCGAGAAGCGTTGCAAGTTTGCTGGTCATATTTTGGTGTCCTCTAGCCGATGCGGCCAGACATGATCCTGGTTCGATGCAGCATCTCGATGCGCGCTGCAGCCGGGGTCCTGCTTTATCGTGAGTAACCCACGCAAATTCCGGACCCATCGAAGCAGAGCATTACAAAACAAATACTTAGATGACCTCCCTCGGGCCGGATCAAGGCGGGTGTAAAAAAGTCCGACAGCGCCGTCGCCGCGCGCTCCGCAATGCCTGGACAATGCTGCTTGCCCGCACTTGCGCGTTGTTCGCGCTCCTGTGCCCGAAGTGCGGGGGCGCGAGGCGGATCATCGCCTTCGTCATCGACATTCCCACCGTGCACGCTCGCCTCGCCCAGCGCGACAATCCCGCCGGCCGCGCGGACGAATCGCGACCTCGATCTTCAGCCTGATGTGGCGGTCGCCAGGAATGTTGAAGGGGAGTCGAACAGCTCCTGATTGCAGAAGTCCGGAAGCGTGCTGACGTCATTGCGAATCGGATCGGCTTGTCCGCTTCGAAGCGCTGCCCTTCAGGGCATTGCGGTCGACAGCTTCGGAATGCCGGCCGCGAATTCGACTCGACCTGTGGCAACGTCGTTCCCATCGGACCCCGCGATATCGTGTATAAGCACTGAAGACCGTGCAGGGACGCTCCACTGCGCGCATGGATGTCGCGCCGCGTGGCGTGACAGGTTTTCGCAAGAGGTGCTCGGCATCCCGCCTCTGCAGATGCCGCCGCGCATTGCCGCGGCAAACAAACCCTCGCGATCCGACCCACGATTGTCGGGCCGCCCTGCGCCGCCGATGGCGGGTCCGTCGGCGGGCTGCTGCCGACGGCGATCGATCCGCCGAACTGCCCGCGAGGGACGATTGTTGTGGAGCGGTCGGTGGACACCTCGATCGCCACACCCGATAGACGCCGAACCGCTTCCATGAAAATACCCAAGAGACTCCAGCCTTTGCTCGAGGAAGGCCTGATCGACGGCGTCGTGCGGCAATTGATGAGCGGCAAGGAAGCGATGGTCTTCGTCGTGCGATGCGGAGGTGAGACACGCTGCGCCAAGGTCTACAAGGAAGCCGACAAGCGCAGCTTTCGGCAGGCGGTCGACTACACCGAAAACCGCAAGACGAAGAACACGCGTCAGGCTCGCGCGATGGCCAAAGGCACCCGCTTCGGGCGCAAGGCTGCCGAAGACGCGTGGCAGAACGCGGAAGTCGATGCGCTATACCGGCTGGCCGCGGCCGGCGTGCGCGTGCCGAAGCCCTACAACTTCCACGAAGGTGTGCTGCTGATGGAGCTCGTCACCGATGAACACGGCGAGGCGGCCCCGCGCCTCAACGATCTCGAGTTCACGCCGGAGATGGCGCGCACGCATCACCAGTGCCTGATCCGCGAAGTCGTGCGGACGCTGTGCGCCGGCGTCGTGCATGGCGACCTCAGCGAATACAACATCCTGCTCGGCAGCGACGGCCCGGTGATCATCGATCTGCCGCAGGCGGTGGATGCGGCCGGCAACAATCACGCGCCGAAGATCCTCGAGCGCGATGTGGCCAACCTGCGCGGTTACTTTGGCCGCTACGCGCCCGAATTGCTGGCCACCGACTACGGCCAGGAGATCTGGGCGCTGTTCGAGGCCGGAGCTCTGCAGCCGGACACGCCGCTCACCGGCCGCTTCGCGCGCGCCGAGAAGGAAGTCGATCTCGATAGCGTAATGCGGGAAATCGACGACGCACGCTTCGAGGACGCCGCCCGCAGGTTGCGCCTGCAGGACGCGACATAGCGCGGGCGAGCGCGCCGCCGGATGATGCACCGGCGCCGAAGGATGGGTTTCCGCAGCGCGGCCTGTTCCGGCGCTATCATTGCCCAAAGGCCGACCGACCCCGGATGATGCCATGATCGTCAAACAGATTTGGACTGCCAACGCCTACCGCAATTTCAACTACCTCATCGCCTGCCACGAAACCGGCGAGGCCCTTGCAGTCGATCCCCTCGACCACGAGAAATGCCTGAAGTTCGCCACGGAAGCGGGCTGGAATATCACCCAGATCCTGAACACCCACGAACACCGCGACCATACGGGCGGGAACGAGCCCATGGTCCGGAAAACCGGAGCCAGGATCCTGGCGCACAGGAACGCCAGGGACAAGATCCCCGATATGGCCCGGGGCTTGGGCGCGGGGGATGTCGTGAAAGTGGGCAGGACGGTGGAGCTCGAAGTGCTGGACACGCCAGGCCACACCATGAGTCACGTGTGCTTGCTGTCGCACACCGACCAGCCGGCACTCTTGTGCGGAGATACGCTGTTCAACGCCGGCGCCGGGAATTGCCATAACGGCGGCCATCCGGCCGAGCTCTACAGGACCTTTTCCGGGCAGCTCGCCAAGCTGCCCCCTTCGACATTGATTTATCCGGGCCACGATTACATGGAAAACAACTTGCGTTTCACGTTGAATCGCGAGCCCGACAACAAGAGCGCACTGGAGATGCTCGAAAGGCTCACGGATCACGACCCTGATAGCGCCTTTGTCACGACGCTTGAAGTCGAAATGCAGGTCAACACGTTCTTTCGCCTGGAAAGCCCCACGGTGATCGCGAAATTGCGCGAAGCTTTTCCCGATCTGCCCGAGAAGCCTGACCCGCGCGCCGTGTTCCTGAAGCTCCGCGAACTTCGAAACTCCTGGTGACCCGGCGCCGGCGCGCGCTTGACCGCTGTTCAAGCCGCCGGGCTTCGTGTAGCGTTGCGCGTTCCAAATTCGGGGACGCGATATCCATGCAACCATTCGCACGCTTCGCTTTTTTCGGCACGCTCGCGTTCGCGGGTCCGGCGGCAGCCGCCGACGGAATGCCGACCTATCCGCCAGCGGCCAAGGTCCCGGTCGCCGAGACCTTTCACGGCGTCACGGTCGTCGACGACTACCGGTGGATGGAGGACGACGCGTCGCCCGTGGTGAAGGCGTGGGTGCGCGACGAAAACGCGCTGACGCGGAAGCTTCTGGACGCCAGTCCGCAGCGGAAGGAAATCGCGCGACGCGTCGGAGAACTCCTGGGCGCGAAGACCGTTTCCCGATACGACATCAAGTATCGAGGCGGCGTCGCGTTCGCGCTGAAGGTCGCGCCGCCGAAGAATCAGCCGGCGCTCGTCGTCATTCCGGCCTCGCTCGATGCAGACAAGGAGCGTGTGGTGCTCGACCCCACGGTCCTCGACCCCAGTGGCCGGACGACGATCGACTTCTACTCGCCGTCGTACGACGGCAAATACGTTGCGTTGTCGCTGTCGAAGGACGGCAGCGAAGACGGGACGGCCTATGTTTACGAAGTGGCGACCGGCAAGCGCCTCCCCGACATCGTGCCGCGCGTGACGTACCCCACGGCGGGCGGCAGCATCGAATGGGCGGCGGACAGCAAGGGCTTCTACTACACGCGGTATCCGGGTGACAACGAGCAATCGGAGGCGGATCGCCACTTCTATCAGACGGTGTGGTTCCACCGGCTCGGCATGCCCGTCGCGGCCGATGCGTATGTGATCGGTCGCGAGTTCCCGCGGATCGCGGAGATCGAATTGGCGGGAAGCAAGGATGGCCGCGACGTGCTGGCGCAAGTGAGAAACGGCGACGGCGGCGAGATCGCCTATTACCTCAAACGGTCACGCGGGACGTGGACACGGGTCGCCGACTTCACCGATGGCGTCAAGCAGATGAGCATAGGACAGGACGGCAATCTCTATGCGCGCTCGGTCAAGGACGCGCCACTGGGACGCATTCTCGCCATCCCGCTGGCCGACGCGCGGCTCGAGCGCGCGCGCGTCGTCGTGCCCGAGTCCTCGC
This sequence comes from uncultured beta proteobacterium, assembly GCA_963726775.1. Lineage (GTDB taxonomy): Bacteria > Pseudomonadota > Gammaproteobacteria > Burkholderiales > Casimicrobiaceae > CAIWHR01. The sequence goes on along the minus strand of CAVSDL010000008.1, from coordinate 109,771 downwards.
TGTCCGCCGATAGCGTGACGGTCGCACGATCTCGCCTGTATGTGCAGTATCGCGACGGCGGCCCGTCGCAGGTAAGGATGTTCGACCTGCGCGGTGCGGCCCTCGGTGTTCTGCCTGCCGAACCCTTGTCGGACACGAGTGTCGGCACCCTCCTCGACGGCGACAATGTCCTCGTGCGCGTGATGAGCTTCGTCACGCCGGCCACTCGCTATCGCTACGACGCGCGCGCGAATCGTCTCGCCGAGACGGCGCTCAACGGCAAGCCGCCGTTCAACCTGGACGACGCGGCGGTCGAGCGCGGATTTGCAATATCGAAGGACGGAACGCGCGTTCCCGTGATGATCCTGCACGCGAAGAACATCAAGCTGGACGGCACGCATCCGACCCTCCTTTACGCCTACGGGGGTTATGGCATCAGCATGATCCCGTACTTCAACCGCTTGTACCGGCTCTGGCTCGACTACGGCGGCGTGTTCGCTCTCGCCGGCATTCGGGGCGGCGGCGAATACGGCGAGGCGTGGCACGAGGCCGGCAAGCTGACGCGCAAGCAAAACGTCTTCGATGACTTTGCTGCTTGCCTGCAAATGCTCGTCGAACGCAAATTCACGAGTCCCGAGCGGCTCGCCATCATGGGCGGAAGCAACGGCGGGTTGACGATGGGCGCCGCGTTGACGCAGCACCCCGAGGCGATGCGCGCCGTTGTCAGCGAAGTAGGCATCTACGATACGCTGCGCTGGGAAACGCAGCCGAACGGCGAGTTCAACGTCACGGAGTTCGGCAGCACGAAGGACCCGGCCCAGTTCAAGGCGCTGTACGACTATTCGCCGCTGCTGCGCATCAAGGACGGCGTGAAATACCCGGCGGTGCTGCTCACGGCGGGCGACAACGACGGGCGCGTCGCGCCGTACGAGTCGCGCAAGATGGCGGCGCGCCTGCAGGCGGCCAGCGCATCAGGCTATCCGATCCTGCTGCGTACGGACGCCGAAGCGGGGCACGGAATCGGCACGGCGTTGTCCAGCGAGATCGAGAAGGAGGCCGACGTGTACACGTTCCTCGTCGATCAGCTCGGCATCGCGGGGCCGGTGAAAGCGCCGTAAAACGTACGGCGCATAGCGATGGGCCGGCCGAGTTCGCAGGGCGGGTCCTGCAGCCCCCGCTACAAGGATCATGCCGGCGGGAAAGCTATCCTGGAAGCCGATCGCCGACGCCGGCGCCTGCTTGTCCGAGTTGGCGAGCTGGATCGCAAGCGCCGCCCGGTCGCGCGCTGCGGATCGCACTCCCGATGCCGCCCGAACGGTCGCGCCGGTGCCGTCGGATCGGGCCTGGCTACGGGCACGCCAGAGGGCGTCCGCTATAATTGTGGCCGCCCTTCGCATCGGCGCGCCGTCGTTCTCCGCGCGCTCGACTCCCCCACGGCAACGACCCCAACCAGGACCCCTGCGCCCGCCCATGCTCGAAGCCCACGAACTCGCCGCGCGCCGCGGCCACGCGCGCCTGTTCGAAGGGTTGTCATTCAAGGCGCGATCGGGCGAGGCGCTGGTGGTCACGGGTGCCAACGGTACAGGCAAGACAACCTTGTTGCGCATGCTGGCCGGCCTGTCGGCGCCCGCAGCCGGCGAAGTTCGCTGGAACGGCGAAACCGTCGCGCCGTTCGACCCCTTGATGCGCGCGTCCATCGCGTTCGCGGGGCATGCGCCCGCGCTGAAGGACGAACTCAGTGCGGAGGAAAATCTCGCCGCCCTGGTTGCTCTCGCGGGTGAAGCGGTTTCGCGCAATGCGATCCTCGGCGCGCTCGACACGGTCGCGCTGGCGTCGAAACGAACGCTGCCCGCGCGCGTCTTGTCGCAGGGGCAGAGGCGACGCATCGGCCTCGCGCGCCTGGCGCTCCTGAATCGCCCGCTGTGGATCCTCGATGAGCCGGTGACAGCACTGGACGCGGCCGGCACCGAGATGCTTGCCGAGATGGTCGCCGCCCACCTGGAGAGCGGGGGCCTCGCCGTGGCCGCGACCCACGCTCCGTTGGGGCTTCCGCCGGCGCGCGTACGGTCGATCATGCTGTCCTGAACATGTTGCCCACCCACGCCGCTCCCGTCTCCGCTGCGTCCGGCGCCATTCTGCCCGGCATCGGCTGGGCGCTGGCGCGCGACCTCCGGATCGCCTTGCGCTCGCGCGCGGAACTCGGCGTGCAACTCCTGTTCTATGTGATCGTGGTTTCACTCTTTCCCCTCGCCTCGACTCCCGAGCGCACGCTGCTCGCGACCATGGGCCCCGGCGTTCTTTGGGTCGCGGCCCTCCTCGCGTCGCTGCTATCGCTGCCCCGGCTCTTCGCCGGCGATTACGCCGACGGCACGCTCGAGCAGATCGCGTTGTCGCCTTATCCGCTGGGAGCGCTCGTTTCTGGTAAAATACTCTCGCACTGGCTGACCACGGGTCTGCCGGTGGCGCTTCTGGCGCCACTGCTGGGCGTCCAGTATGCGATGGACGGTGAGTCCCTTGCCGTGTTGACCGCGGCGCTGCTGATCGGCACGCCGATCCTTTCGCTGCTGGGTGCGATCGGCGCCGCGCTCACGTTGGGCCTGCGTGCGGGCGGCAGCCTTCTCGCGCTTCTGATCCTGCCGCTTTATGTTCCGGTGCTGATCTTCGGCGCCGGGGCCGTTGACGCAATGCGGGCCGGTCTCGGCGCCGCCGCCAATCTGTCCCTGCTTGGCGCAGGGTTAATCATCGCCGTGGTCGGTGCGCCGTTCGCCGCCGCGGCCGCCGTCCGAATCGCACTCGACTGACCCGCGCTGCGCTCACACCACCAAGATGACCTTCAACTGGTACAAATACGCGTCCCCCGCGACGTTTTACCCGGTCGCCGGAAAATTGATTCCGTGGTTTGCCTGGTCGGCAGCGGTACTGACGGCGGTCGGCGTCTACATCGGTCTCGTCGTCGCGCCGACCGATTTCCAGCAGGGCGACTCCTACCGGATCATCTTCATCCATGTGCCGGCGGCATGGATGTCGATGTTCCTCTACCTGGTGATGGCGTTCTGGAGCGCCCTGGCGCTCGGGTTCAACACCCGGCTTTCGGCAATGATGGCGCAGGCGCTGGCGCCCACCGGCGCGTTGATGACGTTCATCGCGCTCGTGACCGGCTCGCTATGGGGCCGCCCGACGTGGGGCACGTACTGGGCGTGGGATGCGCGCATGACCTCGGAATTGATTCTCTTGTTCCTCTACCTCGGGATCATCGCACTGCGCAACGCGATCGACGACCCGCGCCGTGCCGACCGCGCGTGCGCAGTGCTGGCGCTCACGGGCGCGATCAATGTCCCGATCATCTATTACTCCGTCAAGTGGTGGAACACGCTCCACCAGGGATCGTCGGTGAGCCTGACCGCCGCGCCGAAAATGGCGGCCATCATGCTTTCCGGGATGCTGATCCTGTCGTTCGCCGCGTGGTTCTACGCGATTGCCATCGCTCTGGCCCGGGCGCGAACGATCCTGGTCGAACGTGAGCGCGGCGCCGCGTGGGTCGCCGCGCTCGCCGAAGTCAGGGCATCGTGAGGGCATCGTGGCTGATTTTTTCGTGAGGGCAATGTGGCTGAATTCTTTGCAATGGGCGGTTACGGCTTCTATGTCTGGGGCTCGTACGGCGTGACGGCGTTCGTCATCGTCGCCGAGGTCCTGGCGGTTCGTTCGCGCCGCCGAGCGGTGCTCGAGGAAGCGCGCCTATCCGGTCCGGACGACATTCCGGTGCAGGGGGTGGCGCAATGAAGGCCCGCCATCGTCGTTTCGCATGGATCGGCGGCGGCGTCGCGCTTCTCGGCGTCGCCGCGGCGCTGGTGCTGAACGCGTTCCAGTCGAACCTGGTGTTCTTCTTCACGCCGACGCAGATCGCCGCCAACGAGGTGCCGATGGGCCGGGCGTTCCGCATCGGCGGTCTGGTCGAAGACAAGAGCCTGGTCCGCGAAAAGGACGGCCTCACCTCGCGCTTCATGGTCACCGACACCGCGAAATCCGTCCCGGTCGTGTATACCGGGATCCTTCCCGACCTGTTCAAGGAGGGGAAGGGCGTCGTCGCGCAGGGCAAGCTCGAGTCGGACGGCGTATTCCACGCAACCGAAGTGCTGGCCAAGCACGACGAAAACTACATGCCGCCGGCAGCCGCCGATGCGGTCAGCAAGGCCCGTGGCGCGGCGTCCGCAGAAGCGGCCGCCAAGACGCTCAAGCCCTAACCGGGGAGCCCCCGATGATTCCTGAACTTGGTCAATTCGCCCTGATCCTGGCGCTGCTGCTGGCGTCGGTCCTGGGCACGCTGCCGATTATCGGCGCGGTGCGCGGGATACCGGTGTGGATGGCGCTCGCGCGGCCGGTCGCCAAGGCGCAGTTCGTATTCTCCGCTTCGGCATGGGTCTGCCTCGCGTACTCCTTCATCACGAGCGACTTTTCGGTGCTCAACGTGGCGACCAACTCGAATTCGCAGCTGCCGATCCAATACCGGTTCGCCGCCACGTGGGGGTCGCACGAGGGCTCGATGATGCTGTGGGTGCTGATGCTCTCGATCTGGACGCTGGCCGTCGCGCTGAAGAGCAAGCACCTGCCCGACGACATGGCGGCGCGTGTCCTCGGTGTCATGGGCCTCGTGAGCTTCGGCTTCCTCCTGTTCACGCTCACCACGTCGAACCCCTTCGACCGACTGTTCCCGGTGCCCGCCGACGGCCGCGACCTCAACCCTTTGCTGCAGGATCCGGGAATGGTCATACATCCGCCGATACTCTATACGGGCTACGTCGGATTCTCGGTCGCGTTCGCGTTTGCGATTGCCGCGCTGATCGGTGGTCGTCTCGACACCACGTGGGCGCGCTGGTCGCGGCCGTGGACCACGCTCGCGTGGTGCTTCCTCACCCTGGGGATCATGATGGGCAGCTGGTGGGCGTACTACACGCTGGGCTGGGGTGGCTGGTGGTTCTGGGATCCGGTCGAGAATGCCTCGTTCATGCCCTGGCTCGTCGGCACGGCACTGCTCCACTCGCTCGCCGTCACCGAGAAGCGCGGGACGTTCAAGAACTGGACGGTGCTGCTCGCGATCTGCGCCTTCTCGCTGTCGCTGGTCGGGACGTTCCTCGTCCGCTCCGGCGTGCTGACGTCGGTGCACGCCTTCGCCACGGACCCGCGCCGCGGCGTCTTCATCCTCGCGTTCCTCGCAGTCGTCATCGGCGGCTCGCTCACGCTGTACGCGTTCCGCGCGCCCAAGGTCGGCGTCGGGGGCCGCTTCGCTCTGGTCTCGCGGGAGACGATGCTCCTCGGCAACAACGTGATGCTGCTGGCCGCCTGCGGATCGGTGCTCCTCGGCACGCTCTACCCGTTGTTCCTCGACGCGCTCAACCTGGGCAAGATCTCGGTCGGCCCCCCGTATTTCGATTCGGTGTTCGTGCCGGTGATGACCCCGCTCGTCTTCCTGATGGGCATCGGGCCGCTGTCGCGCTGGAAGGAGGCCTCCCTGCCCGACCTTGCGCAGCGCCTGCGCTGGGCGCTGGGCGTGAGCGTCGTATCGGCGCTGGTCGTGCCTCTCGCGACCGGCGAGTGGAAGCCCGGCGTGAGCTTCGGTCTCCTGCTCTCGTTCTGGATCGTCGCGACGACCGTCGTCAATCTGCGGGAGCGCCTGCGCGGTCGCGGTCTCGCGCAGCTCGCCCAGCAGCCGCGCGCCTTCTGGGGCATGACCCTCGCCCATCTGGGCATCGCGGTGTTCATCGTGGGCGTGACGCTGGTCAAGGGCTACGAAACCGAGCGCGACGTGAAGATGAACGTCGGCGACACCGTGATGGTCGCCGGGTACACGTTCCGCTTCGACGGCGTCGCGGACCGGAAGGGCCCCAACTACCAGGCCACTCGCGGCACCGTCAACGTCAGCCGCAAGGGCACGTTCGTGGAGACGCTCTATCCGGAAAAGCGCACGTACAACGCCGGCGGAATGCCGATGACCAATGCCGCGATCGACAGCGGTCCGTTCGGCGACCTCTATGTGTCGATGGGCGAGCCTGTCGACAACGGCGCCTGGGTCATTCGCGTGTATTCGAAGCCGTTCATCGTCTGGATCTGGTCCGGCTTCATATTGATGGCGATCGGCGGCTTTCTGGCCCTGATGGACCGCCGCTACCGGACCGGCGCGCAACGCGACGCCGCGGCGCTGCGCGGTGCGAGTGCCGCAGCAGCGGGCTAGGACGGGAATACCATGAACAGGAAAATGCTCGTCCCGCTTGCCGTGTTCGTCGTGCTGTGCGGCTTTCTCTTCGCCGGCCTGTGGCGCGATCCCCGCGAAATCCCGTCGCCGCTGATCAACAAGCCGGCGCCGCAGTTCAGCCTGGCGCAGTTGAGCGAACCGGCCAAGCCACTTGGCACCACCGACATGAAGGGGCAGGTCTGGCTGCTCAACGTCTGGGCGTCGTGGTGCGTCGCCTGTCGCGAGGAGCACCCGCTGCTGGTCGAGCTTTCGAAAGCGAAGATCGTGCCGATCATCGGCCTCAACTACAAGGACGAGCCGGTACCCGGCAAGGCCTGGCTCGCACAGAACGGCGACCCGTACACCACGTCGGTCATGGATCGCGACGGCCGCGTGGGCATCGACTTCGGAGTCTACGGTGTGCCGGAAACGTTCGTGATCGACAAGGCAGGCACGATCCGCTACAAGCAGATCGGCCCCATCACGCCCGAAGCGCTGGAGAAAAAGATCCTGCCGATCGTTCGCGAGTTGCAGAAATCATGATCCGCGTTCGACACCTGTCGGCACTGGCCCTTCTCGCGCTGCTGCCGTTCGCGGCTTTGGCTGCCGATGCCGTTCCCACCGAAATGGATCCGGTCTCCGCGGCACGGGCGGTGAAGCTGGCCGAGAAGCTGCGCTGCCTCGTCTGCCAGAATCAGACCATCGCGGACTCCAATGCCGAATTGGCGAACGATCTGCGCCGGCAGGTCCGCGAACAGATCGCGGCCGGCCGCACCGACGACCAGATCGTCGACTACATGGTCAATCGTTACGGCGATTTCGTGCTCTATCAGCCGCCGCTCAAGGCCACCACCGTGCTGCTGTGGGGCGGCCCGGCGCTGCTGCTGGTGGCGGGACTCCTCGTGCTGATCCGCAATCTGCGGCGGCCGCGCCCGGCCGATGCGCCGTTCACCACCGAAGATCAGGAACGCGCGGCGCGCATGCTTGCCGACGATTCCGGGAAAGAGATCAAGTGATCGCATTCGTCACCATTGCTGCGCTCATGGTCGCGGCGACCGTCGCGTGGGTGCTCGTGCCGCTGCTCCGCCGCGACACGCCGGCCGGGGTAGGCCGCGACGCCTCGAATCTCGCGATCCTGCGCGGCCAGATCGCCGACCTGGATGCCGACGTCGCCAACGGCACGCTATCGCCTGCGCAGTACGAGCAGGCGAAGCGCGAGCTCGAGCAGCGCGCGCTCGACGAGGTGAAGTCCGCTCCGGAGGGCGGCGGCGTCGACGGCGCGTCCGGCTTGGGCGCGTGGACCGCGGCCGCCCTCGCTGCGGCTCTCCCGATTACCGCAATGCTGGTCTACGTCGCCCTTGGCAACTTCGACGCCTTTGTGCCGGAGCCTGCGCGCAATGCCGCGGCGGGCCAGCGCGCGGAACACGACGTCACGCCGCAGCAGGTCGAGGAGATGGCGACCAAGCTTGCGGCAAAGCTCGAGAAGGAGCCCAACAACCCGGACGGTTGGGTGATGCTTGCGCGGACCTACTACGCCATCAATCGTCATGCAGAAGCCGCCCGTGCCTTCGACCGGGCCGTGGAGCTTGTGCCGAACAACGCCGAGCTTCTCTCCGACTACGCGGATGCGCTCGGCGCGGCGCAGGGCGGAACGCTGGCCGGCAAGCCGTTGCAGCTGGTCGAGCGTGCGCTGAAGATCGATCCCACGTACTGGAAGGCGCTGGCCCTCGCGGGTACGGCAGCATTCGATCGAAAGGATTACAAGCAGGCGGTCGCCTACTGGGAGCGCGCGAAAGGCGCCGTGCCGCCCGAGTCGCCGTTCGCCCAGTCGATCGACTCGAGCATCGCCGAGGCGCGCGAGCTCGGCGGACTCAAGTTCGACGCCGTGCCGCTACCCTCGATGGCCAAGGCTCCCGCCGCGCTACCCTCGGGCGCAGCCGCGAAGCCGGCCGCCGGCGCGAGCAGGGCGCCGGCCGCGCCCGCGCCGGCCGGCGCGTCGGTCGCGGGCACCGTGAAGCTCGCGCCGGCACTCGCCGCGAAGGCGGCGCCCGGCGATACGGTATTCATCTTCGCGCGCGCGGCGCAGGGCCCGAAGATGCCGCTCGCGATACTTCGCAAACAGGTGAAGGATCTGCCCGTCACGTTCACCCTCGACGACGCTATGGCAATGGCGCCGAATATGGCGCTGTCGAATTTCGGCGAGGTGGTCATCGGCGCTCGCGTTTCGAAATCCGGCAACGCGGTGCCGCAAAGCGGAGACCTCGAAGGCCTTTCGACCGCCGTAAAGGTCGGCGCCTCCGGCATCGCCGTCGTCATCGATCGCGCGCTACCCTGACGCAGCACCCCGCGCCGGGCCTTCCGCCCCGACGCCGCAATGGGTGCAGGTAGCGCTGAGAGCCTACGCATGCAAACGGACGTTGACGTTCTGGTGGTCGGCGGCGGCGTCTCGGGTCTCGCCGCGGCGTTCGGGCTGAAGAAGCGCGGTGCGGCGGTCGAAGTGCTCGAGGCGGCGCCGCGCGCGGGTGGTGTAATCGGCAGCCGCCGCCGCGACGGCGTGCTGTTCGAACTGGGCCCCAACAGCACGCTGGACACGACGCCGCTCATCAACGAACTTCTCGATGCGCTCGGCATTCGCGGTGACCGTCTGGACGCGTCCGCCGTCGCGGCCACGCGCTTCATCGTCCGCTCCGGCAAACTCGTCGCGCTGCCGACCTCGCCGGCAGCGTTCCTGACGACATCCGCATTCACGCTCGGAGCCAAGCTGCGCCTCCTCCGCGAGCCGTTCGTCGCGCCGGCGCCGGCCGACGCCGAGGAGTCGATCGCGACGTTCGTCCGCCGGCGGCTCGGCACCGAATTCCTCGACTATGCGATCGACCCGTTCGTGTCGGGCGTCTACGCCGGTGACCCGGAACTGATCTCGGTGCCCGCCGCCTTTCCGCGCCTCCATGCGCTCGAGCAGAAGTACGGGAGCCTGATCAAAGGCCAGTTGATGGGCGCGCGGGAACGCAAAAGGAGCGCCGACAAGGCGAAGCACACCGCCGGAAGCTTCTCGTTCCGCGGCGGGATGCAGACGCTCACCGATGCGCTTGCGCGCGCGGTCGGCCGCATCGAAACCGGCGTGCATGTGCGTCGCATCGAGCGCAGTGCGGGTGGCGTGTGGACCGTTGCCGGCGCACGGAGCGGCGAGCCTGTCCTGCGCCGCGCGCGGGCGGTGGTGCTCGCCGTGCCGGCATTCGAGGCCGCGAAGCTGGTGCGCGAGCTCTCGCCCGCCGCGGGCAAGGGGCTCGGTGGAATCGAATACGCGGCCGTCGCGGCCGCCGCCAGCACCTACCTCCGCTCGAATGTCGCGAACCCGCTGGCGGGATTCGGCTTTCTCGTGCCGAGAAAGGAGGAGCGCCGGATCCTGGGCGCGCTTTACTCCAGCAGCATGTTCGAAGGCCGCACCCCCGAGGGCACCGTGCTGCTCACATCGTTCATCGGTGGCCGGCGCAATCCCCTGCTGCTGGCGCGCCCCGACGCCGAGCTCGCCGAGTACGTGCGCGAGGAACTCATCGCACTCGTCGGCGCGCGCGGCCTGCCGCTGTGGACCGAGATCACGCGCTGGACGCATGCGATTCCGCAATACAACCTGGGGCATCTCGAGCGCCTGCATCCCGTCGAAGACGCCGAGCGCGCGCTGCCCGGCCTCTTTTTCTGCGCCAGTTACCGCGGCGGCGTTTCGGTCGGCGATTGCATCAAGTCGGCCCACGCGAGGGCCGAGGTCACGGTGGGTTATCTCGGCGGCGCGCGCTAGCTTCCCCGCTACAGTGCTTTGCCGCATTTCCAGCAGAGCTCGAACGTCGCGGGATTCTCCTCGTGGCACTCGGTGCAGAACACGCTGCCTGTCCGGTTGCGTTCGAAACTGTACTCGCGCAGCACGGCCTCGGCGCGCGGACGGTCGCCATCGTCGTCCAGCCAGACCTGCGGCTGCGCCACGTCGGGCGGCACGTCGCCGACGATGCTGGATGCGTGCTCGTTGAAGACGTGCGCCTTGATGCCGGCCCGTTCGAGGCGGTCGACGAGCAGATACGCTTCGACCCGGTGCATCGCGACAAAGATGCGCTGCATCAGAAGGGTTGCCGCAGGCGCTCGCCGCGGCGGCGCAACCATCCGACGAAGGCCATGAGCACGAGCGAGATCGCGATCAGCATCGTCGCCGCTGCCGTGATCGTCAGGCTGATGTTGTCGTTGATGCCCGCGAACATCTGCCGCGGCAACGTGCGCTGGCCGGGACCGGCGATCAGCAGCGCGACGACAACCTCGTCGAACGACGCGGCGAATGCGAATATCGCGCCGGACACCACGCCCGGCAGAATCAACGGCAGGGTGACGCGCCGGAACGTCGTGAGCGGAGTCGCGCCGAGACCCGCCGCCGCGCGCAGCAGCGTCCGGTCGAAACCCGCGAGCGTCGCGAGGACCGTCACCACGACGAACGGCGCCGCCAGGGTCGTGTGCGCCAGGATCAGCCCCGCGTAGCCATCGGTGAGGCCAAGCGGCGCGAATGCAAAATAGACCCCGACGGCGACGATGATCACCGGCACCACCATCGGGGAGATCAGCACCGCGAGGAGCAGCGCCTGCCCCGCGAATCGGGCGCGCCACATGCCGAGCGCCGCCAGCGTCCCGAGGCTTGTCGCGAGCAGCGTTGCGGTGGCGCCGACGATCAGGCTGTTCCACACCGACGGCACCCAGAACGACGACGCGAAGAAGTCCTGGTACCAGCGCAGGCTGAAGCCCGGCAAAGGGTAGTAGAAGAACGACCCGGACGAGAAGGACAACGGCACGATGATCGCGATCGGCGCCACGAGGAACACCAGAACCAGCGCGGTCAGCACCGCGAGTCCGATGCGCGCGATCCGCTGTCCGATCGTAGCGCTGCCGTAATACATGACCTATCCGAGCCGCATCCGGTCGACGCCCACAAGGCGGGTATACACCGCATACAACGCCACCGTCGCCGCGAGCAGCATGATCGACAGCGCCGCGGCCATTCCCCAATTCACCGTCTTGCTCGCATAAAACGCGATGAAGTAGCTGATCATCTGGTCGTCGGCGCCGCCGACCAGCGCCGGCGTGATGTAGTAGCCGAGCGCCTGGATGAACACCATCAGGCATCCGGCTCCGACGCCGGGCAGCGTCTGCGGCAGGTAGACCCGCCTGAAGGCTGTCGACGGCCGCGCGCCCAGCGACGATGCGGCCCGCACCAAGGACGGCGATATCCCCTTCATCACCGCGTACAGCGGAAGCACCATGAACGGCAGCAGCACGTGCACCATCGCGACGTAGACGGCGAAGCGATTGAAGATCATCCGGATCGGCTCGGTGACGAGCCCCAGCGACATGAAAAGATTGTTGAGGATGCCCTCCCGCTGCAAGAGCACGACCCAGGCAACGGTGCGCACCAGCAACGACGTCCAGAAAGGGAGCAGCACGAGGAAGAGCAGCAGCGCCGCGCGCGATGTTGTCTGCTGCGCGATGAAGTACGCGACGGGGTAGCCCAACAGCAAAGAGACAAGCGTGACCACCCCGGAAATCCACAGCGTGCGGCCGAGGACATTGCGGAACACCGCCTGTTCGGACGGCGCAGCGACCACTGCATCGGCGGCGTCGCGCCGCAGGTCGAGCGCCGCGAGCAGGTAGAAGTCGGTAATCGGCCCTTTCGCGCGGCGCATCGCCGCCCAGGTTTCGCGCTCGCCCCACCTGGAATCCACCGCGAGCATCGCTTCGCGCACCGACGCGACCGTTTCGGCGGGCAGCTGCCGCGCGGTCGCGAACATCAGCGACCTGAATCCGGCAACGTCGTAATTGAGCCGCGTGGCGGCGCTGGCGAGCGTACCCGCATCGCGCGCCTCGCCGATGTCGGCGATCAACGCCGCGAACGCGGAATCGGGCGGAAGCTCGCGGCCATCCCAGCGCGCGAGGGCAGCGGAGACGCGCGGCAGGATGCGCGCGACGTCGCTGTCACCAACGCCGCGGGCGAGCATCGCGCCGATCGGCGCGATAAAGCACGCAAGCAGAAACAGGAACAATGGCAGAACGAGGGCCGCCGCGCGCAGCTGCTCGCGCCGCCTGCTCTTCGCCAGCGCCCGCCGCAGGCCGGCCGCCGGGTCGGGACCCGGCGCCGTTGCGGCTGCCGTGGCTGCCATCGCGAGTCGGGTTCAGGTGGTGGCGGACGAACAGGCGCACCGCGCAAGCCATCGCGACGAGCGACTCCTGGCGGCGCGCCGGTTCAGCGCGGCTACATCATTTCGCGACCCAGGCATTGAAGCGCTGGTTGAGCTTGTCGAGGTTCTCCAGCCAGAACTTGTCGTTGATGTAGAGCGCCGTGGCGATGTTCTGTGGTGCCGTTGCGAGGTTCGGCAGCACGTTCTTGTCGATCAGCGCCGTGGCCGCCTTGGCAGTCACTCCGTACGTGATCTTGAGCGGCAGGTTCTTCTGATTCATCGGATCGTTGACGAACACGAGGTACTTCTCGGCATCCGCCTTGTTCGGGCTGCCCTTCATGATCACCCACGAATCGATCGTGTACAGGTTGTTGGTCCAGGCGATCTTGAAGTTCTTCTTGTCCTTGACGTTGGCGGCGTCGATGCGGCCGTTGTAGGCGTCGACCATCGCCACTTCGCCGGACGCCAGGAGCTGCGGCGGTTGCGCGCCTTTCTCCCACCAGACGAGATTGGCCTTCAGCGCATCGAGCTTCCTGAACGCGCGGTCGACCCCCGCCGGAGTGGCCAGCGTCTTGTAGACGTCCTGCGGCGCGACGCCGTCGGCCAGCAGCGCTATTTCCAGCGTCGTTTTCGGCCCCTTGCGCAGCGCCCGCTTGCCCGGCCATTTCTGCGTGTTCCAGAAATCGGCCCAGTTCTTGGGCACATCGCCTTTGATCTTGTCGCCGTCGTACGCGAGGATGAAGCTGTAGACAATGGCGCCGACGCCGCAATCGTGAACCGCATCCGGCAGATATTTGTCTTTGCCGCCGAGCTTGGCCCAGTCGAGCTTTTCGTAGAGGCCTTCCTCGCAACCGAGCAGCAGTTCCTCGGACTCGACCTGCACGACGTCCCAGTTGTTGTTGCCGCCCTGGATCTTGGCGCGCAGCGTGCCGACACCGCCGTCCCAGCTTTCTTCGGCCATCTTGGTGCCGGTCGCCATGAACGGCTTGAAATACACCTCGCGCTGGGCATCCTGGTAGGCGCCACCCCACGAGACCACCGTAAGATCGCGTGCCGCCGCGCCCGTGGCCACGAGGGCCGCAAGAGCGGCCAGCGTGGCGAGTCTGAATGACGAGTTGCGCATGATTTTCTCCTCCTAGGTTGGAACCGCTTCGTCTTCCCGCGCGAATGCCCGGCAATGTTCCGGGGCCCACGCCAATTCGACCACGCCGCCGATCGCGGGAAGCTTGTGCACCTCGTCGATCGGCCGCTTGACCGTAAAGTCATCGTTGCCGGAGAGCGCGACGCGCGCCCGCACGTGGTCGCCGAGGTAGATCACCTCGCGCAACGTGCCAGCCAGTCGGCAATTGGGCGACACGCCGATTGTATGCCCGGGAACGCCGATTTGCACTCGCTCCGGTCGCAGCGAGACCGTGACCCGGCTGCCCGCCGCAAGCGACCCCGCCAGCGATCCGTCGATGCAGGTACCTTCCGCGATCCGGATCCTGCATCGGTTGCCCGAAACCGATTCGAGGTTCCCGTCCAGGCGGTTGTTCTCGCCGATGAAGCGGGCGACGAAGGCATTGACGGGCTCCTCGTAAATCCTTGCCGGCGCGTCGAGCTGCTGGACCTTGCCGTGGTGAAAAACCGCGATGCGGTCCGACATCGTCAACGCCTCGTGCTGGTCGTGTGTCACGTAGACCATCGTGACGCCGAGCCGTTGATGCAGGCGCCGGATTTCGAGCTGCATCTGCTCGCGCAGCTGTTTGTCGAGCGCACCGAGAGGTTCGTCCATCAGGACGAGCTTCGGTTCGAACACGAGCGCCCGCGCGACCGCGATTCGCTGCTGCTGCCCGCCGGAGAGCTGCGCCGGCCGCCGGCCACCGAAGCCGCCGAGCTGCACCATGTCGAGCGCCCGTTCCACTCGCCGTCCGATCTCGTTGCCCGCGATGCCCCGCACGGACAGCGGAAAACCGATGTTCTCGGCGACCGTCATGTGGGGAAACAGCGCGTAGTTCTGGAAGACCATGCCGATCTGCCGCCGGTGCGGCGGCAGGCGCGACAGAGGCTTGCCTTCGAGCAGGATCTCGCCGGCCGTCGGCGTCTCGAAGCCGGCCAGCATCATCAGCGTCGTCGTCTTGCCGGAGCCCGAGGGGCCGAGCAACGTCAGGAATTCGCCGCGCTCGATGTCGAGGTGGAGGTCGTCGACGACGCGCGCGACGCCATCGTAGGTCTTCCCGATGGCCACGAACCGGACGATGGGCTCAGACATGCTGTCCGCCGCCGATCGGGAATCCTCGCCCCCGTGACGGCGGCAGCCGGCGCCGGTCGGCCCGGGCGTCGATGACGGGAGACGACGATCACGCGCCGGCCCGCCGCGCGAAAGCGCGATGTCGACTCGTGCCCGATGTCGCGGCGGGCGTCGGCCGTAACCGTCCTGGCCTCGTCATCGCCTGGCCCTGGCGCGCGGCAGCGGCCGGCCGGTCGATGCCTCACGCGAGCCCCTTCTCCCTGACCATGGCCCAGGTGTCGTCGAGCGCTTTGCCGAAACATCCCATCATTTCGTCGATCTCGGACTCGGTGATGACCAGCGGCGGGCTGAATGCGACAACGTCGCCCGGCATATTGCGCAGGATCGCGCCGTGGTGCTGGGCCCGGCGCACGAGGTAGGCCGCGACGCCCGCCTTCGGATCGAAGCTCTGCCGCGTCGCGCGGTCGCGAACCAGCTCGACGGCGCCGATGAGGCCGATCCCGCGCGCCTCGCCGATCAGCGGATGGTTGCCATAGGCACGGATTCCCGCCTGCATCCGGGGGCCGACGCGCCGCACCTGGGCGACGATATCGCGCTCATCGTAGATCTTCAGGGCCTCCAGCGCGATGGCCGCCGGCACCGGGTGCGACGAATACGTGTAGCCGTGGCCGAAGATGCCGAGCTTGTCGCTTTGCGCCAGCAGGATGTCGTAGAGCTTCCCGCTCACCAGATTCGCCGAGATCGGGACATAGCCCGCCGACAGCGCCTTCGCCAGCGTCATGATGTCGGGCTTCAAGTCGAACGTCTGGGTGCCGAACATGTTGCCGGTGCGGCCGAATCCGCAGATCACCTCGTCGACGACGAACAGGATGTCGTACTTCTTCAGGATCGCCTGCACGCGGTCGAAATAGGTCGCCGGGGGCACGATCACGCCGCCCGCGCCCATGACGGGCTCGGCGAAGAACGCGGCGACCGTATCGGGATCCTCGCGAAGGATCAGCTGCTCCAGGTTGTCGGCGCATCGCGCCGCAAATGCCTCCTCGCTTTCGCCCGGTTGCCCGCCGCGATAATGATGGGGACAGTCGGTATGCAGAATGCCTGCGATCGGCAGGTCGAAATCCGTATGCGCGAATGCGAGTCCGGTCAGGCTGGCCGAGGCGACGGTCACGCCGTGATACGCACGCTGCCGAGAAATAATCTTTTTCTTCCGCGGCCGGCCCAGCGCGTTGTTGACATACCAGACGAGCTTGACGGCCGTGTCGTTCGCCTCGGATCCCGAATTGGCGAACAGCACCTTGGTCATGCCTGCCGGCGCCATGCCGATCAATCGCTCCGCGAGTTCGGTGCTGATCGCCGGGACCTTGCCGGCGAAGCTGTGATAGAACGGAAGCTCGCACATCTGCCTGAATGCCGCGTCGGCCAGGCGCCGCTCGGAAAAGCCCAGCGCCGCGCACCAGAGGCCGGCCATGCCCTCCAGGTAGCGCTTGCCCTCGTCGTCGTATACGTAGACGCCTTCGCCACGGGTGATGACCAGCGGACCCTCCGTTTGCACCTGTCGCAGATTGGTGGCGGGATGCAGATGGTAGGTAAGATCGCGGCGCGCGGCCGGTGTTGTCAGCGACATGGGGAATTCCTCGGGGATGCGGCGGATTGCAGCGCCGATAGTCGATTGTTTCCGGCCCGGAAGGACGCGTCAAGTGGCAGATGCGATGGTCAGCCCGGCGGAATGCATCTCGATCAGCGCTGCCACGAGCCGCTCGAGAACCGCGACGAGCGCCGCAGCGCGATCCTGATCCCAGCGATACGGCGGCGCTTCCTCCATGTAGCAGGCCTGCGCGATTTCGAGCTGCAGCGCATGGATGCCGCGCGCGGGCTGCCCGTAATGGCGGGTCACGTAGCCTCCCTTGAAGCGGCCATTGACGACATGGGTGAATCCGGCAGCCGCCGCCAGGATGCGCACGGCCATCGCTTGCACCACGGGGGCACAGCTCGCGCCGCCGGCAGTGCCAAGATTGAGATCGGGGAGACGACCGCCGAAAAAGCGTGGCACTTCGGCGCGTATCGAGTGCCCGTCGAGCAACAGCGCGTAGCCATGACGCGCACGAACGCGATCCACTTCACCCGCCAGTACCGCATGGTAGGGATCGAACCCACGCGTGCGCCGCGCCTCCACCTCGGCGGCATCGGGAGCCACTCCGCCGTGGTAGATCGGGTCGTTGGCGAACGTGCGCGCCGGACAAAGCTCCGTCACGTCGGCGCCGGGATAGAGCGAAGCGCCGGAGGGATCGCGGTTCAGATCGACGACGTAGCGCGAGTGCGTGGCAACCAGCAGCGTTGCACCCATGCGCCGCGCAAAGGCGTAAAGTTTTTCAACGTGCCAGTCCGTGTCGGGCAGACCGCGCGCCGCGGGCGCCAAGCGGGTTGCAATGTCCGGCGGAACGAAGGTTCCGGCATGCGGCACGTCGATGATGAGCGGCGCATCGCCGCGTACGAGGTCGTACAGGTTCACGGCGCACCCCAACGCGTTACGGCTCCGGCGCGGACGATGCCGACGCAGGGATTGCCTCCGATCCGATAGGCGAGCTCGGCGGGCACCCCGACATCCCAAAGCGCGAGGTCCGCGCGCTGGCCGACCGCGAGCATCCCGCGGTCGGCGAGGCCCAGCGCCCGCGCGGCGTGCTTCGTGGCACCCGCCAACGCTTCATCCGGCGTGAGTCCGAACAGCGTGCATGCCATGTTCATCATCAGCAGCAGCGACGTCGCCGGTGACGTGCCCGGATTGCAGTCGGTGGCAATCGCCATCGGGACGCTCCGCGCGCGGAACGCTGCGATCGGCGGCACCTGCGACTCGCGCAGCGCGTAATACGCTCCGGGCAGCAGCACCGCGACCGTCCCCGCGCCTGCCAGCGCGGCAACGCCTGCATCGCTGGTGTATTCGAGATGGTCGGCCGACAGCGCGCCGAATTCCGCGGCCAGCGCGGCGCCCCCCGAATCCGAGAGCTGGTCGGCGTGCAGCTTGACACGCAGGCCGTGCGCGCGCGCCGCTTCGAACACGCGCCGCACCTGGGCCACCGAGAATCCAATGGTTTCACAATAGGCGTCGACGGCATCCGCGATGCCAGTCTCCGCAACGGCCGGAATCGTCTCGCGGCAGACCAGGTCGATGTACGCATCGGCGCGCCCGGCGTACTCCGGCGGCAGCGCATGGGCCGCCAGCACGGTGGTGCGGACATCCACGCCCTGCTCGGACGCGAGCGTCCGCGTCGCCCTCAGTTGTCGGCACTCGCTCGTGGTATCGAGTCCGTAACCCGACTTGATCTCGACCGTCGTGACACCCTCGGCGGCCAGCGCCGCGAGGCGCGACCGGCTCTGCGCGACGAGCTCGACCTCGCTTGCGGCGCGCGTCGCGCGCACGGTTGCGTTGATGCCACCGCCCGCCAGGGCAATATCGGCGTACGTGGCGCCCGCGAGCCGCGCCTCGAATTCCTGCGCGCGATTGCCCGCGTACACGAGATGCGTGTGGCAGTCGATCAGGCCGGGCGTGACCCAGCGTCCCCCCGCATCCAGCGTGCGCGCGGCCGTCGCGTTGCGCGGCAAGTCGCGCGCCACGCCAAGCCACGCGATGCGGTCGGCGACGATGCCGAGCGCTCCGTCACGCAGCATGCCGTACGGTTCGCTGCCGGCCATGGTAGCAAGATGCCCGCCGGTGACGACGAGATCGAAGGATGCGGTGTTCACGTCCGGTTCAATCGTCGGCCACTCCCGCCAGCGCCGAGCGATAGCGAGCGAAAACCTCGGCCTCGCGCGGATGCCGGCCGTCGCGCACCACCCACTGCCCGCCGACCATGACATCGCGCACCGGGTGCCGGCAGGGTCCGAAAATGGCCGCATCGAGCAGCGAACCGGTCGGCTGCTCCGCCAGTGCCGCATCGTCGCGGTTGAGCACGACGAGGTCCGCGCGGCATCCCGGCGCGATCGCTCCGGACGGCCGCGCCAGCGCTCGGCCGCCGCCTGCCGCCGCACGGGCGTAGAGCGCCTGCCCGACCGGAACACCGCGCTCCGCGAGGACGTTGCGCTCGAACCCCACCAGCCGTTGCGACCATTCGAGCTGGCGCAGCTCGGCAAACGGATCGATGACCGTGTTCGAATCGCTGCCCACCCCCCACGTTCCGCCCGCATCGACAAAGGTGCGCGCTCCGAACGTGCCGTCGCCTAGATCGGCTTCGGTGGTCGGCGCCAGCCCGGCCACGGCGCCGCTCGCGGCGAGCCTGCCGGACTCCTCGGCGGTGAGGTGCGTTGCATGGATTACGCACCAGCGGGCATCGATGCCCGCGTTGTCGAGCAACCATTCGACCGGGCGCACACCGCTCCAGGCGATCGCATCGGCGACTTCCTGCGCCTGCTCGGCGGCGTGAATGTGGATCGGCGCGGCGCGAGTCGCGAGCCCCACAATCGCCGAGAGCTCGTCCGGCGCAACCGCCCGCAGGCTATGCGGGGCGACGCCCAGCGTGTACCCCTGCACCGCGGCGTCGGTCGTCAGCATAACGTAGAGGCGCGCGTACGAATCAACGGTCTGGACGAAGCGACGCTGTCCCGCCGTCGCGGGCGCGCCACCAAATCCCGAATGGGCATAGAACACGGGCAAGCAGCGTCAGCGCGATCCTGGCGTCGCGCGCCGCCGCCACCACGCGCCGCGCGAGTTCCGCCGGGTCCGCGTAGGGACGGCCCCGGGGATCGTGGTGCACGTAGTGGAACTCGGCGACCGCGGTATAGCCCGCCTTCAGCATCTCCACGTACGCCTGCGCGGCGATCGCCTCGAATGCCTCGGCATCCACGCGCTCGAGGAACGCGTACATCGCCTGCCGCCATGTCCAGAAACTGTCGCCATCCCCGCTCGCACGCCCGGTGCGACCCGCGATCGCGCGCTGAAATGCGTGCGAATGCAGATTCGGCATTCCCGGTATCACCGGGCCCGCTGCGCGTTCGGCACCGGCAGGCTCGGCGTTCGATTCGATGCCTCTGATCATTCCGGCGGTGTCGATGTCGATCAGCACGTCGCGCTGCCAGCCCGCCGGCAGGAGCGCGTCGGCCGCGTGGAGTTTCAAGGCGCGACCTCGATCGCCGCCACCACCGCGACGGCATCGCCGGACCGCGGATTCAGCGCAAACGACGCGCTCGCTGCGGCGCCGTCGTCCTCGACGACCAGCGCCTGGTCGACAGAGAGCGTCAGCGGTGAATGGCCGGGGAGCAGACATTCGAGAACGCCTGCGGCTGCGTAGCAGATCCTGAATCGCGCCGGCGCAATGCGCGCTCCCGCGTCGCGCACGACCGTCAGATCGCCGCGCGCCCGACCCCGGCGCAACATCAGGTTGAAATCACGCACCGGTCCCGCAATCAACGTGCAGGCAATGCCGGCGTCGCCGCTGAACGCATAGGGTTCGTACGGCACGCGCAGGTCGACGACATGGCCGTCGCCCTCGAGGCGCATTCCGGCGCCGGCAATCATCACGATCGTCCGGTCCACGCCGGGGAAACGCGAGAACGGGCCGTCGGCCGTCACGTCGGCGATGCTCAGCCGCCAGTCGAACGCTTTCATCGTCGCACCGGGTGGATGCGAAATGATTTCGGTCGTGCGTCCCCCGCCGTCTTTCCAGGGCATGCGGACATAATCGGCGGGTTGGAGGAGGCGGTACATGCCGGGCGGAAAAGTGCAGTTCGCCGATGCCGATTGTAGAGGCATTGATCCGCCCCGCCAACACGGATCTCGTTGGCGCCGCTGAAATCCGGATTCGGCGGCGTACAATGTCTCGCTTTACGCACGCTCATCGACGAGCGCGGCACCGCGCAATTCCCTGTCAAACCAGGCCGGCTCGTCTGTCGCCGTGTCGAACGGAGCCCCGACGCAGAGCCGGCTCGATGCAGAAGCGCTCACTCGGGCCGACCGATGCGAATCGCGGACACCACCGCCTCTTGAACTGCTGCTTCGCCGAAAACCTGTAATGAGCGATGCCGTGCACGGCACCGAGCTCTACGTCGATTACCTCAACGGCCCTGACGTGGCCGCGCTCGCGCTGACCGACGACGAAATCATCGAGGCCGTCGAAGCGGGGCTGCTGGCGCAGGGCTCCGGCCAGACCGTGATCGAGCCGCGGGCCCACCTGCTTCCCGACCGCGCGTTCAATGGCCACTTCAACGTGCTGCGCGGCTACATCGCGCCGCTGGCGCTCGCCGGCGTCAAGGTCGTCGGCGACTACGTCGACAACTGGCGGCGCGGGCTGCCGTCGGAGATGGGCCTGCTCAACCTGTTCGATCCGCGCACCGGCCGGCCGATTGCCATCATCGATGCGGCAGGGCTCACCAACATGCGCACCGGGGCCGTCACCGCGATCGGCGCCAGGCATCTCGCGCGGAAATCGAGCCGCGTTCTCGGCCACATCGGCTCGCGTGGCACCGCATACTGGAACGTGCGGCTGCTGGACCGGCTGTTCCATTTCGACGAAATCCGCGTGCATTCGCTGCGCCCGGAGAGTCGCCGGACATTCGCCCAGCGCCTCGCACGCGACCTCGGAAAGCCCGTTGTCGCGACCGAGAACTGGGAGTCCTGCGTGCGCGGCGCCGACATCGTCGTCGAGGCATCGCGCCTTGCCGAACCCGCAGCGCTCCTCCGGACCGAATGGATCGCCCGCGGCGCCTTCGTGGTCCCCTACGGGACGATGAGTGCTGTCGAGCTCTCGCTCACCGACAATCTGGACAAGATCGTCGTCGACGATTGGAACCAGTGCAGGGCCGGATTGTTCGGGAGCCTGCGGGCGCATGTCGAAACCGGCAGGCTGTCGGAGTCGAACCTGCATGCCGAGTTGGGCGAGATCGTCGCGGGCCGCAAGCCGGGGCGCGAAAGCGACGGCGAAACGAATCTGCTGTGGCACCGCGGACTGTCGCTGTCCGACATCGCGCTCGGTGCCGCCATGCTGCGCAAGGCAGCGACACTCGGCATCGGCCAGCGACTGCGATATGCCTAGGAGCCTGCCGGCCCCGCGCCCGCCGGTCGCGCCGTGATCGCCAACGCACGGATGTATTCGGTCGATGCGGCGACGGCCGCCGCGTGGCGGGCGCTGCTCGAATGGGTCATGGCCCGCGCGGGCGTCCGTTGCGAGGTGATCGACTACCCGGCGCCGCAGCCGCTCGCCGCGCTGTGGAATCGTTCCGATCTCGGCTGCGCATTCATGTGCGGCTACCCGCTGGCGCGCGCGGATCCACGGCCGACGATCCTCGCGGCGCCGGTGCCCACCCCGGCATCGTATGGCGCAAGGCCCGTGTACTGGACCGACATCGTGGTGCGAACGGGCTCGTCGCTTACCGCGCTCGAAGATGCGTT
This sequence comes from uncultured beta proteobacterium, assembly GCA_963726775.1. Lineage (GTDB taxonomy): Bacteria > Pseudomonadota > Gammaproteobacteria > Burkholderiales > Casimicrobiaceae > CAIWHR01. The sequence continues at coordinate 87,758 of CAVSDL010000008.1, read as the reverse complement.
CGGCCGACGCTTCGCCTACACGACCGAGGATTCGCAATCGGGCTGGCAGGCGCCGCGCCTGCTGCTGGCCCCGCATGCGGCACGCCGTGGCCGCCCGCTGTTTGCCGAAATCATCGGGCCGTTGATCACCCCGCGTAACCTCGCACGGGCGATCGCCGGCGGCGATGCCGATGCCGGCGCGCTCGACAGCTATGCCCACGACCTCTTGCGCCTGCACGATCCCGCGCTCGCCGCGAAGCTGCGCGTGGTCGCCACGACGCCCCCCACGCCGATTCCACCGCTCGTCGCCGCGGCGTCGCGTGCCGTGTCCGACGTACGGCGGATGACGGATGCGCTGCTGGCCGTCGGCGATGCGCCCGAACTGCAAGCGGTCCGCAACGTGCTCCTGCTGCGCGGCTTCGCTGCCGTGCCGCCGCGAAGCTATGAGCGCCTGATCGACGACGCCTGCGCGGCCGACGCGCAAGGCTACGCGCGAATCGCCTGACGACGTTGGCGCGGCGGTCGCCTCCGTGCCGCGTCGTCTGACTGGTCGATGCATCTCCACAATGCGCGCGCGGATTGACACCGGCGTGCTTCACGTCAAGAATGCCTCGTTCCGCCGCAAGGCGATCGCTCTCACCCGCCGGAGATCATCATGAAGAGTTCCCGCATCGCCCGCATTCTCGTTACGGCCGCCACGTCGTTCATGCTCCTCGCGGCGCCCGCCATCGCGCAGGTCAAAGTCGGATCCAAGAATTTCACCGAACAGTTTGTCGTCGCCGAACTCTACGCCCAGGCGCTCGAAGCGGCCGGCATCAAGGTCGAACGCAAGATCAACCTCGGCGGCACGCTGATCGCGCACAAGGCGCTCGAGGAAAAACAGATCGATGTCTATCCCGAGTACACCGGGACGATGCTGCTCGCCGTGCTGAAGGCCGAGCCGATGACGGACCGCAAGGCGGTCTACGACAAGGTCAAGGCCGAATACGCCGCGAAGGGTCTCGTCGTACTAAACGAAGCGCCGCTCAACAATAGTTACGACATGGTCGTGCGCCCCGAGACCGCCGCGCAGTACAAGCTGGAGACGCTGTCCGACCTCGCCAAGGTGGCGAAGGAATTGAAGCTCGGCGCCGGTCCGGAGTTCCGTGACCGCAAGGATGGAATCCCGGGCCTCAAGGCCAAATACGGAATCGAGTTCAAGGAGGACCTACAGATGGCGATCGGCCTGCGCTATCAGGCGCTCGCGAACAAGCAGATCGACGTCGTCAACGGGTACTCGACCGACGGGATGATCAGCGCCCTCAAGCTGAAGCGTCTGAAGGACGACAGGAATCTGTGGCCGCCCTACTACCTCGCGCCGGTCGTGCGCAAGGATGCGCTGGACGCGAACCCGAAGGTGGCCGAAGTGCTGAACCAGGTCAGTGCGCTGCTCAATGAGACGGTGATGGCCGAGATGAATTACCGCGTCGACGGCGAGAAAATGGAACCGAAGGACGTCGCACACGACTTTCTCAAGGCGAAAGGCGTGGTGAAATAGGGAGCACCGGTGGCGGGACGCGACACCCGGTCCGCCACGAGGCGGAAGCAGGCTCGATGACGCGCGCCATCTTCCCCGGCGTACAGCGCATCGGCATTGATGACGTTGTCGACGTCGCGCGCGCGCGGACGCAGGTCTCCGTTATGCCGGCCCTCGTCGCCCGGTTGCTGCGGGCGCGCGGGATCGTCGAGAACGCGGCCGACGGCGACGCTCCGATCTACGGCCTCAATTCCGCGCTCGGCGCGAATACCGGACATCCGCTGGCGCCGGAGGAACGCGCGGTCTACCAGTTGCACGCGGTGCGCGCGCGGGCGGTCGGCGTCGGACCGCCGCTGCCCGAGGACCGCGTCCGGGCGGCGATGTTCGCGCGCGCCGCGGGCATGGCGCGCGTGGGATCCGGCGTCTCGGTCGTGGTGTTCCGCGCGCTCGTCGATGCGCTGAATCACGGCGTCTATCCGGTCGTCCCCGGCTGGGGATCGATCGGCGTTGCGGACCTGCCCCCGCTGTCGCACATCGCGCTGGTCCTGATCGGCGAGGGCGAGGCTTTCCTCGCCGGCGAGCGCGTCTCCGGCGCCCGGGCGCTTGCGGCAGCCAAGCTGGCGCCGGTCGCGCTCGGGCCCAAGGACGGGCTCGCGCTGATCAGCTCGAACGCGGCCACCGTCGGCAGCGCGTGCCTTGCGCTGCACGATGTCCTCAAGCTGTTCGAGTGGCATTACGACATCCTCGCGCTGTCCTGGGAAGGTTTCAGGGCGGGCGTGTCGCCGCTCGATCTGCGTGCGCAGGCGGCACGACCCGCGCCGGGTCAGGCGGAAGCGGCCGCGCGCATCCGGCGCGCCCTCGCCGGCAGCGGATTGTGGCATCCCGGCGCCGCGCGGCGCGTCCAGGATCCGTTGTCGTTCCGCTGCGTGGCGCAGGTGCACGGCGCCGCGCTCGATGCGCTCGCGCACGCGGTGGAGCATGCAGAGATCGAACTCAACGCCGCCGCCGACAGCCCGCTCGTCGACGAGGAAACCGGCGCGGTGTTCTCGACCGGAAATTTCCACATCCCCGGATTCGCGATCGCGCACGAGGCGCTCGGCCTCGCCGTCGCGCAAGTGGCCGCGCTGTCGGTCGAGAGGTGCATCAAGCTTCTCTCGCCCGCGACATCCGAACTCCCGCTGCAGCTCACGCGGCACGGCCCGCAGCAATCCGGATTCGCGACCGTGCAGAAGACGCTGACGGCGCTGCTGAACGACATCCGCCACCTCGCCAATCCCGCGTGCCTCGACTTCCTTCCGGTTTCGGAACAGATCGAGGATCACGCGTCGATGGCCATGAAATGCGTGACCAAGCTCGACGAGATGAGCCGGCGGCTCGTCTGGCTGGCCGCGATCGAAGCGGTGATCGCGGCCCAGGCCGTGGATCTGCGAACGCCCGACGTCCGCGCGACGCTGGGGTCCGGCGCGCGGCGCATCTACGACGGCGTGCGCGCGCGCGTCGCCTTTCTCGACGACGATCGGCCGCTCTCGCCCGATTTCGAGGCTGTGGCCGCCTGGATGGCGGCAGCCGCAAGCGTGGGGGTACACCATTGAGCGCCGCCGGGCCGTCCCAAGGCGCGAATCGCAACGGCCTCCGCGATGTCGAGTGGGCGCGTTGCGTTGCGGAGTCGGCCGCCACCCGCGCTCGCAGACGCGCCCTTCGGGCCTTGGCTCCTCGCCCTGCTCGCGCGGGCGTCCCTCGGGGGGCAGCGCAGCGGCGCAAGCCGCAAGCGTGGGGGTACACCATTGAACTGGTTGCTGCGCAATTGGGATCAGGTGCTCGTCGCGTTGGGCGAACATCTGGTGATTTCGGCCACGGCGCTGGTTATCGCGTTCGCGCTGTCGCTTGCCCTGGGCATCTGGGCCGCGCGGAGCGACCGCGTGTTCCAGTGGGCGATCGGCGTCAGCGGTTTCCTCTATACCATCCCGACGCTTGCCTTTCTGGCGCTGCTCATCCCGCTTGTCGGCCTCGGGCGGACCAACGCGATCATCTGCATGGTCGCCTTTTCGCTGATGATCCTGATCCGCAATGTCGCCACGGGGATCCGCGAGGTCCCGCGCGAGGTCGTCGAGGCGGCGCGGGGGATGGGCATGAACGACACGGAAATCCTCCGGGAGATCGAACTGCCGCTCGCCTTGCCGGTGATCGTCGCCGGCCTGCGGATCGCCACGGTCACGGTGATCAGCGTCGCGGTCGTCGCGGCCTACGTGAACGCAGGCGGCCTGGGCACGCTCATTTTCAGCGGGATCAGCAACGACCACGCGCCCAAGATCTGGATCGGCGCACTCGCCGCCTGCGCGCTGGCCGTCGGCGCCGATCTCGCGCTGGCGCGGCTCGAACACGGGCTCCGGCGCCGCGTCGTGTGACCGCATGCTCCTCGTCGAGGCCTGGCAGTTCATCGTCGACCACCCGAATCGCTTTTTCGGCGCGCTGGGGACTCACATCGCGCTGTCGGCCTCGGCGCTGGGACTCGCGATCGCGATTGCGGTGCCCATCGGCGTTTGGGTGTCGGGAACCCGGCGCGCCGCGCTGGTCGCGATAACGGGCGCCAACATCGGGCGCACGCTGCCTTCGCTCGCCGTGCTGGCGCTCGTCATGCCGGTGCTCGGCACGGGTTTTGCGCCGTCGCTGTTCGCGTTGACGCTGCTGGCGCTGCCGCCGATCCTGATCAACACCTATACCGCCGTGCGGCAGGTCGATCCCGACATCGTCGATGCGGCGCGCGGCATGGGCATGACCGTGGTCGAAGTCGTCCGCAAGGTCGAGATGCCGATCGCCTTGCCGGTGATCTTCGCCGGGATCCGCACCGCCGCCGTGCAAGTCGTTTCGGGCGCCGTCCTGGCGGCGTACATCGGCGGCGGTGGCCTCGGCGATTTCATCACTGCCGGAATCGCGATGATGGCATTGCCGCAACTCCTGGTCGGCGCCATCCCGGCGACGCTGCTCTCCATTGGCACCGACCGGTTGTTCGGTCACCTGCAGAAAGTGCTGACGCCACTCGGTCTGCGCGCGCCGTGATCGATATCCGCGCCCTGGCGAAGCGATTCGACGGCATGGCGCACCCGGCCGTCGACGGGCTGTCGCTGCGGGTTCCCGAGGGAGAGGTCTGCGTGCTTATCGGTCCGTCCGGCTGCGGCAAGACGACAACGATGCGCCTCATCAATCGCATGATCGAGCCCGACGCCGGCACCGTGACGATCGGCGGCCGCAATGTGATGGACATCGATCCGGTCACGCTGCGGCGTCACATCGGCTACGTGATTCAGCAGATCGGCCTTTTTCCGCACTGGTCGATCGCCGACAACGTCGCAACGGTGCCGCGGCTCCTCCGCTGGGACGAGCGCCGGACCGCCACCCGCGTCGACGAGCTCCTGGCGCTGGTCGGCATGGACCCCGCCACCTACGGGAATCGCTTTCCCCGCGAACTTTCGGGAGGGCAGAAGCAGCGCGTCGGCGTCGCGCGCGCGCTGGCCGCCGATCCCCCGGTCATGCTGATGGACGAGCCGTTCGGTGCCATTGACCCGATCACGCGGACGCGCCTCCAGGACGAGTTCCTGAAGATCCTGCGCGAACTCCGGAAGACCATCGTCTTCGTCACCCACGACATCGACGAGGCGATCCGCATGGGCGATCGCATCGCGATCCTGAAGGACGGCGCGCTCGTCCAGTACGATACGCCCGAGGCGATCCTGTCGGCGCCCGCCGACGCGTTTGTGGAGGCGTTCGTCGGCGCGGACCGCGTATTGAAGCGGCTGTCGCTCATCCCGGCCTTTGCGGCGATCGAACAGGGACCGGGCGCCACGCCGGCGCACTCCATCGCAGCGGAGGCAAGTCTCCGCGATGCGCTGGCGCAGATGCTTGCACTGGACGTCGATGCACTTGCCGTCAGGGGTCGGAGCGGAGAGGTCCGGGGGGTGCTCACGCTGGCCGGTGTCCGCGCCCGGACGCGCACGCACGTCGTCGGGCAGGTAGCGGCGGGTCGGCATTGACAGAACCCGCCGCTCCCCCCTAGTGTGCCGGTTCGGTAGTTGCCGAGACCATCGACCGAGCGGATACGGCCGAACCGCGCTGCCCGCTGCATCGACCCGCAGGCGCACGACACTCGCCGAAACCGCGCCGCCCATCCACACTTTCCGGAGACGTCCATGTACAAGCGCACCGCCGCCGCTGCCGCGCTGGCCGCAGCCGCATTCGCTTCCTGCACCGCATTCGCGCAGGACACCAAGGTCGCAATCGGCATGTCCGGCTGGACCGGTTTCGCGCCGCTCACACTCGCCCGGGACGCGGGCATCTTCAAAAAGAACGGCCTCGACGTGTCGCTGAAGATGATTCCGCAAAAGGACCGTCACCTCGCCATCGCCTCCGGCGACGTCCAATGCGCGGCGACGACCGTCGAGACGTGGATCGTCTGGAATGCCGGCGGAGTCGCGACCAAGCAGATCTTCCAGATGGACAAGAGCCATGGCGCCGACGGCATGGCCGTCCGCAACGGCGTCGCGAAGATCGCCGACCTGAAGGGCAAGACCGTCGCCGCTTCGGCACCGGGAACCGCGCCCTATTTCACCCTGGCGTGGTTCCTGAAGAAGAACGGTCTCGGCGTCAAGGATGTGACCGTCGTCAACCTCGAGCCCGCCGCCGCCGCGCAGGCCTTCGTCGCGGGCCAGAACGACGCTGCCATGACCTACGAGCCGTACCTGTCGACGGTGCGCGACAACCCGCAGGCCGGCAAGATCATCGCCACCACGCTCGATTATCCGATGATCATGGACACGTTCGGGTGCACGCCGAAGTTCCTCGCCGAAAACCCGAAAGCCGCGCAGGCGCTCGCCAACAGCTACTTCGAAGCGATCGACATGATCGGGAAGGATCCGCAGAAGAGCAACGAAATCATGGGCGCGCCGACGAAGCAAACGGGCGATCAGTTCGCCAAGTCGTCCGCGTACCTGCGCTGGCAGGACAAGGCCGCCAATAAGAAATTCTTCGCCGGCGAGTTTCAGCAGTTCAGCAAGGAAGCGGCGGAACTGCTGCTGGAGGTCGGCATCATCAAGCAGGCACCGGATCTCGGCACGTTGACCGACACGCAGTTCATTCGTTGACGCCGGAATCCGCGTGGATGTTGCGGTTCGCGAGCCGCGAATCGCGAACCCGCGCATGCAGGCCGGCACGACATCGCTCTCTGCTGCTACAACGGGCGCGGCGCAAGCGCCGGCGCGCAGGTCCGTCTTGCGGTAATCGCTGCGAGTAGCGCGTGCGATCGTTCCCGCCCCGTCCATGACCCCACTCAAATCGATCCCGCGGCGCCACAAGGCTGCGCTGGGCCTCGCCTTTTTCGTGATCTTTTTCCTGGCGTGGAGCTTCGCGACGTTCGGCGGTTTCGTGTCCAGGACGTTCCTCGCCGACCCGCTGACGATGCTGCGCGAAGGCTGGGAGCTGTTCGCCAGATACGGCTTCGCCCACGATGTCGGCATGACGATCTGGCGCGTCGCGGGCGGCTTTGTCCTGGCGTCGGCGTTGGCCGTGCCGCTGGGCGTCGCGATGGGTGCCTACAAGCCGATCGAGGCATTCTTCGAGCCATTCGTGTCGTTCGCGCGCTACCTCCCCGCCTCCGCGTTCATTCCATTGCTGATCCTGTGGGCCGGCATCGGCGAGTTGCAGAAACTGCTCGTGATCTTCATCGGCTCGTTCTTCCAGATCGTGCTGATGGTCGCGGTCACCGTCGGGGCAACGCGACGGGACCTGGTCGAGGCGGCCTACACGCTCGGCGCCGACGCGTCCGGCGTCGTGCGCCGCGTGCTGCTGCCAAGCTCGGCGCCGGCGATCGCGGAAACGCTGCGGCTCGTGCTCGGCTGGGCGTGGACCTACGTGATCGTCGCCGAGCTCATCGGCGCATCGTCCGGCATCGGTCACATGATCACGGACAGCCAGGCGTTGCTCAACACCGGCCAGATCATCTTCGGCATCATCGTGATCGGCGCGATCGGCCTGATTTCCGATTTCACTTTCAAATGGGGGAATCAGCGGCTGTTCCCGTGGAGTCTCATGTGATTTCCGATGCGCTGAAATGAGCAAGCTTTCGATCCAGGTCGTCGCCCGCACGTTTCCGGGCGTGCGCGGTGGCGCGCCGACCGAGGCGCTGCAACCGGTGACGCTCGCCGTCGCCGACAACGACTTCATCACGATCCTCGGACCGTCGGGCTGCGGCAAGTCGACGCTCCTGCGGATCGTCGCGGGCCTCGATACGCCGACGACGGGGCGCGTGCTGCTCGACGGCGCGCCGGTCGTCGGACCGGGTGCGGACCGCGGAATGGTATTCCAGAGCTACACGCTGTTCCCCTGGCTGACCGTGCGCCAGAACATCTGCTTCGGGTTGCGCGAGAAGGCGATGCCGCAGACGGAACAGGACGCCATCGCCGCGCATTACATCGACAAGACGGGGCTCGCGGGGTTCGAACACCACTATCCGAAGATGCTTTCGGGCGGCATGCAACAACGCACGGCCATTGCCCGCGCGCTCGCCAACGATCCGAAGATCCTGCTGCTCGACGAACCCTTCGGAGCCCTCGACAATCAGACGCGCGCGCTGATGCAGGAACTGCTGCTCGGCATCTGGGAAGCGGAGCAGAAGACCGTGCTCTTCGTAACGCACGACATCGAGGAGGCGATTTTCGTCGCCGGCCGCGTCGTCGTCATGTCGGCGCGCCCCGGGCACGTCAAGTGCGAAGTCGCGGTGGATCTGCCCCATCCGCGACATTACACGATCAAGACAACCCCCGAGTTCTCCGCGCTGAAGGCGCGACTCACCGAAGAAATCCGCGGAGAGGCGATTCGCGCGACCGTGGGCGCGTAGCGACCGCCCGCCCCCTGGAACGCGTTGCGCGCGGACCGCTCAGTACCTGCCGCCGGCCTGCTGCCACCTCCACGCGTCGGCGCAGATGGCGCCCAGCCCGCGCGTCGCACGCCACCCCAGCAGCGCCTCGGCGCGTGCGACGTCGGCGTAGCAGGACGCGACATCGCCCGCTCGTCGCGGCGCCAGCGTCTTCGTGATCCGGCGGCCGCAGGCGCGCTCGAGCGCAGACACGACATCGAGTACCGAATGACCGCGCCCGAGGCCGAGATTGAGCGTAACGGCTCCGGGATTGCCCGCCAGGTGCCTGAGCGCCGCCACGTGTCCGAGCGCCAGATCCTGCACGTGCAGGTAGTCGCGAACGCCCGTGCCGTCCGGTGTCGGCCAGTCGGTGCCGAAAATCGAAAGATCGGAAAATTCGCCGGCGGCGATCCGGCACAGCAAGGGCACGAGGTTGGTCGGCCGGCCGGCAGGCGCTTCGCCGATCTTGCCGGACGGGTGCGCCCCGGCCGGATTGAAGTAGCGGAGGATCGCGATGCGCCAATTGGGGTTTCCGTGCGCGAGGTCGCGCAGGAAGTCCTCGACGACGCGCTTCGTGCGCCCGTACACGCTCTGCGGCGCCAGCGGCGCATCCTCGACGGCGGGCAGGCGCTCCGGCTGGCCGTAGACGGTCGCCGACGAGCTGAAGATAAGCGTCGCCACGCCCGCCTCGCCCATGACCTGGGCCAGGGCAAAGGCGCCGCCGACATTCACGCCGTAGTACGTAAGCGGGCGCAGCTCCGACTCGCCGACGGCCTTGAGCCCGGCGCAGTGCACGACGCCGGCGATCGGCTGGTCGTGGAAGGCGCGGCGCAGCGCATCGACATCGCGGACGTCGGCCTCGATGAAGGGAACCGGAGCACCCGCCAGCGTCTCGAGCCGCGCCAGCACCGCGCGCGTGCTGTTGGCAAAGTTGTCGAGAACGACCGGCGCATACCCTGCCATCGCCAGCTCGACAACGACGTGCGAGCCGACATATCCGGCACCACCGGTAACGAGGATCGTGTCAGGCATGGGCGACGACGATGCTACCGCAGTGGAACGGGACGCGGAAAGCGATTCCGCAAATGCAGAAGGCCGGGCATGCGACCCGGCCTTCGGTTGTCGATTACAACTCGCGAGGCTAGGACGGTTTCGCTTCCTTGGCGTCGGCGGGCGCCCCGGCGGCGGGTCGATCGACCAGCTCCACCAGCGCCATTGGGGCGTTGTCCCCCTGGCGGAACCCGAATTTCAGGATGCGCAGGTAGCCGCCCGGCCTCGCCAGGTAACGCGGACCCAGCTCGTCGAACAATTTCACGACGACATCGCGATCGCGCAACCGGTCGAAGGCGAGGCGTCGGTTGGCCACGGTCGCCTTCTTGGCAAGCGTGATCAGCGGCTCCGCAACCCGGCGCAGCTCCTTGGCCTTCGGCAGCGTGGTCTTGATCACCTCGTGCGTCAGCAGCGAGTTGGTCATGTTCCGCAGCATCGCGAGGCGATGGCTGCTGGTGCGATTCAGCTTCCGGAGGCCGTGACGGTGGCGCATGATATTTTCCTTCGTGTCCGCGCGGGGCGTTACGGGCGATCCAGCCCGGCCGGCGGCCAGTTCTCGAGCTTCATCCCCAGCGAGAGACCGCGCGATGCCAGGACTTCCTTGATCTCGTTCAGCGACTTGCGACCGAGGTTCGGCGTCTTCAGGAGCTCGGTCTCCGTGCGCTGGATCAGGTCGCCGATGTAATAGATGTTCTCGGCCTTGAGGCAATTCGCCGAGCGGACCGTAAGTTCCAGGTCGTCGACCGGGCGCAGCAGCGTCGGATCGACCTGCGGCGAACTGCGCTCGGCGGCGGGCTGGTCGGTGCCCTGCAGGTCCGCGAACACCGAGAGCTGCTCGACCAGGACCGACGCGGCGTAGCGCACCGCCTGCTCCGGCTCGACGACGCCGTTGGTTTCGATGTCGAGTACCAGCTTGTCGAGGTCCGTGCGTTGCTCGACGCGCGCACTCTCGACCGCGTAGCTGACGCGGCGCACCGGCGAAAACGATGCATCGAGCAGGATGCTTCCAATCGTGCGACCGCCTTCGGGCTTGATGCGGGCGGTCGCCGGCTGGTAGCCGCGACCCTTCTCGACCTTGATCTCCATTTCGATCTTGCCGCCGGCGGTCAGGTGCGCGATCAGGTGCTCGGGATTGATGATCTCGACATCGTGGTTGGGCTCGATGTCGGCGGCCGTGACGGGACCTTCCCCGGACTTGGAGAGCTTCAGCAGCACGTGATCCCGGTTGTGGAGCTTCAGCACCACGCCTTTCAGATTGAGCAGGATATCGACGACGTCTTCCTGCACGCCATCGAGGGCGGAATATTCGTGCAGCACACCCGTGATCCTGACTTCCGTCGGCGCATAACCCGGCATCGACGACAGCAGTACGCGGCGCAGTGCGTTGCCGAGCGTATGGCCATAGCCGCGCTCGAACGGCTCCATCACCACCTTGGCATGGAACGGCGACGTGGATTGCACGTCGATGATGCGCGGTTTCAACAGTACATTGCTCTGCATGCGGAACCCTTCAGCGAAACTCAAACCGGCAAGCCGGACGATTACTTCGAGTAGAGCTCGACCACCAGGCTTTCGTTGATGTCCTGCCCGAACTCCGAGCGATCCGGCGCTCCCTTGAAGCTGCCGGACATCTTTTTCACGTCGACCTCGACCCACGATGGAAAGCCGACTTTTTCGGCGAGCTGCAGCGAATCCTGAATCCGGAGCTGAGCCTTCGCCTTTTCCGTGGCCGCGACGACATCGCCGGCCCTGACCTTCGCCGACGGAATGTTGACGACCTTGCCGTTGACCGTGATCGAGCCGTGGCCGACGAGCTGCCGTGCTTCCGCACGCGTCGAACCCAGCCCCATGCGGTAAACGACGTTGTCCAGCCGCGTCTCGAGCAGCTGCAGCAGGTTCGTACCGGTAGAGCCCTTGCCGCGCGCGGCAGCCTGAAAATACCGGCGGAACTGACGCTCGAGGATGCCGTAGGTCCGGCGGAGCTTCTGCTTCTCGCGCAGCTGTTTGCCGTAATCGGACATGCGCATGCCGGATTTCACGCCATGCTGCCCGGGCTTGGTTTCCAGCTTGCACTTGGAGTCGAGTGAACGACGCGCGCTCTTCAGGAAAAGGTCAGTGCCTTCCCGTCGCGCCAGCTTGCATTTCGGTCCGGTGTATCGAGCCACGCTTCACTCCTGCCTATTGCTGCTTGAAAACCAACGGCTCATTTGACAACCAAGGCCCGCGGTTTTCAGGTGAACAAGCCGGGCAAAAGTAGGTTCGTACTCTTGCCCGAATCCATTAGATCCTGCGACGTTTCGGCGGGCGGCAGCCGTTGTGTGGAATCGGCGTCACATCCGAAATGCTGCTGATCTTGATGCCGAGCGCGTTCAGCGCGCGAACCGCCGACTCGCGACCGGGGCCGGGGCCCTTGATCCGCACCTCGAGGTTTTTCACGCCGCATTCGACGGCGACCCGGCCGGCGCGCTCCGCCGCCACCTGAGCCGCGAACGGCGTCGACTTGCGCGAGCCCTTGAAGCCGGCACCGCCCGATGTCGCCCACGACAGCGCATTGCCCTGCCGATCGGTGATCGTGATGATGGTGTTGTTGAACGACGCGTGGATGTGCGCGATCCCTTCGGCGACGTTCTTCTTGACCTTCTTGCGCACGCGGGCGCCGGTCTTGGGGTTCTGCGGTGCAGTTGCCATGCTGGTCCTTAGCCGTTACTTGCCCGCCGGCTTGACCGCCGGCTTGCTGCCCATGCCCGAACGCGATTTCTTCGGTCCCTTGCGGGTGCGCGCATTCGTGCGCGTACGCTGGCCGCGCACCGGCAGCCCGCGACGATGGCGGACGCCGCGATAGCAGCCGAGGTCCATCAGCCGCTTGATGCTCATCGTCACCTCGCGGCGAAGGTCGCCTTCCACGGTGAACTTCTGGACCTGCTCGCGCAGTTTGTCCATGTCCGCATCGGAGAGGTCCTTGACCTTCATCGACCCCTTGATGCCCGCCGCGGCGCAGATCGCCTGGGCGCGCGGACGGCCGATGCCGTAGATCGCCGTCAGCGCGATCTCCGCGTGCTGGTGATTCGGAATATTGACGCCTGCAATACGGGCCATGTCGTTACCTGTCTACAGTTATCGACCGCTTATCGGCCGAATGAAAAACGTCGCGAGCGCAGCAGTTCCGCATCGGCCGATCAGCCTTGCCGCTGCTTATGGCGCGGATCCGTGCAAATGACGCGCACGACGCCGTTGCGCCGGATGATCTTGCAGTTGCGGCAGATCTTCTTCACCGAAGCCAGTACCTTCATTTCCGTTCCTCTGAACGCACGAAAACGTCGAGACCTTGAACCACAGAGAACACAGAGAGCACGGAGAAAGCTTTTCTTCGTTGACGCGCCATCACCGTTGCTTCCCGTCTCAGGGGATTCTGAAATCTCTGTGTTCTCTGTGTCTCTCCGTGTTCTCTGTGTTACCGCTTTTCGCTTTTCGCTCTTCCCGATCACTTCGCGCGGAAGATGATCCGCGCCCGGGTCAGGTCGTACGGCGTAAGGTCAACCGTCACCTTGTCGCCCGGCAATATCTTTATGTAGTGCATCCGCATCTTTCCGGAGATATGGCCAAGCACGACGTGGCCGTTCTCCAGCTTCACCCGGAACGTCGCATTGGGCAACGTCTCGAGGATCTCTCCCTGCATCTGTATCGTGTCTTCCTTTGACATTAACGCGTGGGCAGGCCACCCTTGAAATTGGCCTTCTTCAGCAGGCTCTCGTACTGCTGCGACATCAGGTACGCCTGCACCTGCGTCATGAAGTCCATGGTCACGACCACGATGATCAGCAGCGAAGTCCCGCCGAAATAGAACGGCACGTTCTTCCACGCGATCAGAAAATTCGGGACGAAGCACACGACCACCAGGTACAGGGAGCCGAGCAGCGTCAGCCGGAGGGTGATCCGTTCGATGTATTTCGCCGTCTGCTCGCCCGGCCGGTAGCCGGGTATGAAGGCACCGCTCTTCTTCAGATTCTCGGCCGTCTCCTTCGGGTTGTACTGGAGCGCGGTATAGAAGAAGCAGAAGAAGATGATCGCGCTCGCATAAAGTATCTCGTGCACGGGCTGCCCCGGCGCAAGCGCACCCGCTAGGTCGCGCAGCCAGTTCGTGCTTTCGCCCTGTCCGAACCACGACGCGAGCGTGGCGGGAAAAAGGATGATCGACGACGCAAAGATCGGCGGGATCACGCCGGCCATGTTGAGCTTGAGCGGGAGGTGCGAACTCTGGCCCTGGTAGACCTTGTTGCCGACCTGGCGCTTCGCGTAGTTGACCAGGATCTTGCGGAGCGCGCGCTCGATGAACACGACAAACGCCGTGACGACCACCACCAGCGCGGCGATGCCCAGTACCAGCGGAATCGAATAGGCTCCCGTGCGCGTCTGCTCGAGCGTGAGCCCGATCGCGTTGGGCAGGCCGGCGGCGATCCCCGCGAAGATGATGAGCGAAATGCCGTTGCCAAGACCGCGCTCGGTGATCTGCTCGCCCAGCCACATCAGGAACATCGTGCCCGTGACCAGCGTGACGGCAGTGACCAGCCGGAACGGCAGACCCGGCGCCAGCACGAGGCCCGACTGCGCCTCCAGGGCAATCGAGATGCCGAGCGCCTGGAAGAACGCAAGCCCCAGCGTCGCGTAGCGCGTGTACTGCGTGATCTTGCGGCGGCCGGCTTCGCCTTCCTTCTTCAGCAGTTCGAGCGACGGCACGACCACCGTGCAGAGCTGCATGATGATGGACGCCGAGATGTACGGCATGATCCCGAGCGCCAGGATCGAGAACCGCTGCAACGCGCCGCCCGAGAACACGTTGAACAGGCCGAGGATGCCGCCCTGTTGCGACTTGAACAGGTCGTCGAGCACGGCCGCGTTGATGCCCGGCACCGGGATATGCGTCCCGATCCGGTAGACCACGAGCGCGCCCAACAGGAACCAGAGCCGCCGCTTCAAGTCGGCGTACCGGGATCCGGTTTTCAGGGCGGGGTTGTTGATGGCCAACGCGTCGTTCCTGTCTCTTCGATGCGCCGCTTACGCGACGCTGCCGCCGGCGGCTTCGATGGCCGCCTTGGCGCCCTTGGTGACGGCGATGCCGGAGAGCTTCACCGCCTTCGTCAACTCGCCCGCCTTGATGACTTTTGCCGCCTTGGCACGCGCCGGAACGAGCCCTGCCGCGCGCAGCGCGAGCAGGTCGACGTCGGTGACCGGAAGCTTCGCCAGATCCGACAACCGGACTTCCGCGGTGTCGTAGCGCGTCGTCGAAATGAAGCCGCGCTTCGGCAACCGTCGCTGCAGGGGCATCTGCCCGCCTTCGAAGCCGACTTTGTGAAAGCCGCCCGACCGGGATTTCTGGCCCTTGTGACCGCGTCCCGCGGTCTTGCCGAGGCCCGAGCCGATCCCGCGTCCGACGCGGCGCTTCGCCTTGGTCGATCCGGCAGCGGGCTTGATCGTGTTCAACCGCATGGCGGCTCCCTGTTAAGCCTTCGGCTCGGCGACCTTCAGCAGGTAGCCGACCTTGTTGATCATGCCGCGCGTCGACGGCGTGTCGATGACTTCGACCGAGTGGTTCGTCCACTTGAGGCCGAGCCCGCGTACGGTGTCGCGGTGATCCTGCTTGGTTCTCGCGATGCTCTTGACCAGCGTCAGGCGCACCGTCTTCGGGGCCGTCATGCTCAGGCCTCCATCAGCTGCTCGACCGTCATCGCGCGCTTGGCGGCAATCTCGGCCGGTGAATTGAGGTTCTGGAGCGCATTCAGCGTCGCGCGCACCAGGTTGTAGGGGTTGGTCGAACCGTGGCACTTGGCGAGCACGTTGGTGACACCGACCACTTCGAAGACCGCGCGCATCGGGCCTCCGGCAATGACACCCGTGCCTTCCGCCGCGGGCTGCATGAACACCTTGGTAGCGCCGTGCCGTCCCTCGACGGCGTGATGCACCGTGCCGCTCTTCAGGTTGACTTTCACCATCCGGCGGCGCGCTTCTTCCATCGCCTTCTGCACGGCGACCGGGACTTCCTTGGCCTTGCCCTTGCCCATTCCGACGCGGCCGTTGCCGTCGCCGACCACGGTCAGCGCGGCGAACGCGAGAATGCGGCCACCCTTCACCACCTTGGTGACGCGGTTGATGGCGATCATCTTCTCCTTCAGGCCGTCGCCACGCTCGTCCTGCTGGTGTTGCCGCTGCTGCATTCTTGCCATGTCGAAACCTTTTCTTTGCCGTACCGCGTCAGAACTTCAGCCCGTTTTCGCGGGCCGCGTCGGCCAGCGCCTGCACGCGACCGTGGTACCGGTAGCCGGAACGGTCGAACGCGACCGTATCGATGCCGAGCGCCTTCGCCCGGTCGGCGATCCGCTTGCCGACGATCGCTGCGGCCGCCTTGTTGCCGCCGTTCTTGACATCCTTGCGCACGTCGGCCTCGAGCGTCGATGCACTGGCCAGTACCCTGTCTGCGGTCGGCGCCACGATCTGCGCATAGATATGGCAGTTCGAGCGACTCACCACGAGCCTCGTTGCGCGCTGCTCGGCAATGCGCACTCGGGTTTTGCGGGCGCGACGGACTCGAGCTTCCTTCTTGTTCATCGATGACCTCTGATCTCGGCAGAAAAGCCGTTCAAGAACCGTCGCGAGCGCGGCCAGGACGCGAAGCGAGGGCGCGAGCAACCGGAATGGACATGGACTTCCATGAGGATTGCGAGCGTTCTGGCGAGAAAGTCATGGCAAGCGCAGCGGATTATTTGAATGGCTCTTACTTCTTCTTGGTTTCTTTGATGACCACGCGCTCGTCGAAGTAGCGCACGCCCTTGCCCTTGTACGGCTCCGGCGGGCGATAGGCCCGGATTTCCGCGGCAACCTGGCCGACCTGCTGCTTGTCGATCCCCTTGACCAGTATCTCCGTCTGCACCGGCGTCTCGACTTTCACGCCCTTTGGCATCGCATGCACGACCGGATGCGAAAACCCGAGCGACAGGTTGATCTTGTCGCCGGCGGCCTGCGCGCGAAAGCCCACGCCTACCAGCGTCAGCTTCTTCTGGAAGCCTTCGGTGACGCCCTTGACCATGTTGGCCACCAGCGCGCGCATCGTGCCGTGCATCGGCCTGGCCGCCTCGTTCGCCGCCATGAAGACCAGCGTGTCGCCGTTCCTTTCGATCGTCACGCCGCTGCCGAAATTGCGGGTCAGCGTGCCCAGAGGTCCCTTGACCGTGATCGCTCCGGGCGCGAGCGTCACCTCGACCTTGGCGGGCAGCGGAATGGGGTGATTGCCTATGCGCGACATTTTCCTGGCCTCGATTTCAGTGCCCGCCCGGGGGGCAGCGAACAACGTGAGCGTGGGGGTCGTTCCAGTGCCCGCCCGGCCGTCCGAAGGGCACTGTGCGCCCCCCCGGGGGGCAGCGAACAACGTGAGCGTGGGGGTCGTTCATATCTCAGGCGACGATGCAGAGCACTTCGCCGCCGACGCCGGTGGCGCGCGCCTTGCGGTCCGTCATCACGCCGCGCGACGTGGAGACGATCGCGATGCCCAATCCGTTCATCACGCGGGGAATGTCGTCCTTGCTCCGGTAGATGCGCAGCCCGGGTTTCGACACACGTTCTATTTTTTCGATCACCGGCCGGCCGGCGTAGTACTTGAGGGCGATCTCCAGGACCGGCTTCACGACTTCGGCCGAGACCTTGAACCCGTCGATGTACCCCTCGTCCTTCAATACCTTCGCGATGGCCAGCTTGACCTTGGACGACGGCATTGCGACGACAGTCTGCTCGACCATCTGCGCATTGCGGATGCGCGTCAACATGTCGGCGATCGGGTCAGTCATGCTCATGCTTCACCTCACCTGCACGGTTCATTTACCAGCTGGCCTTGACGATGCCCGGCACTTCGCCGCGCATGGCGAACTCGCGCAGCTTGTTGCGGCCGAGGCCGAACTTGCGGAAAAAGCCGCGCGGACGGCCGGTGATCGCGCAACGGTTGCGCAGGCGCGTGGGACTCGCATTGCGAGGCAGCTGCTGCAGCTTCAGGCGCGCGGCAAAGCGATCCTCGTCGGAAATCTTCGAGTTGTTGATGATCGCGTTGAGCGCGGCACGCTTCTTGGCGTACTTCTTCACCAGGTTGCGGCGCTTCTCTTCGCGGTTGATCAGGGACAGTTTCGCCATGCCGGCCTCAGTTCTTGAACGGGAATCGGAACGCGGCGAGCAGCGCCTTCGCCTCGGCGTCGGTCTTCGCGGTCGTTGCGATCGTGATGTTCATCCCCCGCAGAGCATCGATCTTGTCGTACTCGATCTCCGAGAAAATGATCTGCTCCTTGACGCCCATGTTGAAGTTGCCCCGGCCGTCGAACGAGCGGCCCGACACTCCGCGAAAGTCGCGGACGCGCGGCAGCGCGATCGAGATCAGTCGATCCAGAAATTCGTACATGCGCGACTGGCGCAGCGTCACCATGCAGCCGATGGGGTAGCCTTCGCGAATCTTGAAGCCCGCGATGGCCTTCTTCGCCTTGGTGATCACGGGCTTCTGCCCCGAGACCTTCTGCATGTCGCCCGCGGCATTTTCCAGGAGCTTCTTGTCGCCGATCGCCTCGCCCACGCCCATGTTGAGGACGATCTTCTTGATGCGCGGCACTTCCATCACGGACTTGTATCCGAACTGCTTCACCAGCGCGGGCGCGACTTCCTTGTTGTAGATTTCCTTCAGGCGGGCCATGGAGTTCTCCGTCGAGCCGTTGTCATCAGGCGCCCAGCAGCTCGCCGTTGGACTTGTAGAAGCGGACCTTGCGGCCGTCCTCGAGCACGCGGATGCCGACCCGGTCGGCCTTCTTCGTAACGGGATTCCACACGGCGACGTTCGACGCGTGCAGGGGCATCTCCTTGCTGACGATGCCGCCTTGCTCGCCCTTCATCGGGTTCGGCCGCTGATGCTTCTTCACCTGATTGATCCCGGCGACGAGGACGTGTTCGGGGAGCACGCGCGTGACCTCGCCACGCTTCCCCTTGTCGCGCCCGGCGATCACGACGACGTTGTCGCCCTTCTTGATCTTGCGCATCGCTACCTCCTACAGCACTTCCGGCGCCAACGAGACGATCTTCATGAATCGCTCGGTGCGCAGCTCGCGCGTGACCGGCCCGAAAATGCGGGTGCCGATCGGCTCGAGCTTGGGTGTGAGCAGGACGGCCGCGTTGGTGTCGAAGCACACCTTCGCGCCGTCGTCGCGACGAACGCCGTGGCGCGTGCGCACCACGACAGCGTTGTAGATCTCGCCCTTCTTGACGCGACCTCTCGGGGCCGCATCCTTGATGGTGACCTTGATCACGTCGCCAATATGGGCATAGCGGCGCTTGGATCCTCCAAGCACCTTGATACACATGACGCGGCGGGCGCCGGTATTGTCGGCGACGTCCAGCATCGACTGCATCTGAATCATTGCGGCTTCTCCAACTTGACCCGCGGAATGCGCCGCCGCCGCGTCTGAACCGCGGCTGCGGTCGCGGCACCAGCGCCGCGGCCAGTTTTGGACCCCGTTCGGGGAATGACCGCGGCGGCCCCAAAGGCGGGCACCGAGCCGCGGCAGGCGAAACAGAAATTATGACAGTATTTCAGGCAGTTCGCAAGCCCTGCCGCACTGCAACCGGTCAGATCACCTTGGCCTTTTCGAGGAGCCGGGTCACCCGGTAGGCTTTGGTCTTGGCGAGCTTCCGGCACGCCTCGATTTCGACCAGGTCGCCTTCCTTGAACTCGTTGTTCTCATCGTGCGCGTGGTATTTCCGGGTTCGCGTCATGACCTTGCCGTACAGCGGGTGCTTGACCCGCCGTTCGACCAGGACCGTGACGGTCTTGTTCATCTTGTCACCCACCACGCGGCCGGTCAGCGTCTGGATGATGGTCTTCCTGGGGGCCGGGCCCTGCGCCTGCGGCGCCCCGGATTGGGTCTGCTCGGTCATCATGCCTCGCCCGCCTTCCGATGTATGAACGTCCGCGCCCGCGCGATGCTCCGCCGCACCTGCTTCAGCTTTTCGCTGTTCTGGAGCTGCTGAGTCGCCTTTTGCATCCGCAGACCAAACTGTTCCTTGAGCAGCGCGTCGAGCTCCGCCTTGAGTTCCGCGGGCGACTTGGAAGCGAGCGCCTTCCTGGTTTCCGTGACTTTCATCCGTATCTCCCTTACCCGACCAGGCGATGCACGAACGTCGTCCTGATCGGCAACTTGGCCGCGGCCAGCGCGAACGCCTCGCGCGCCACGACCTCTTCCACGCCGTCCATCTCGTAGAGGACCTTGCCCGGCTGGATCTCGGCGACGTAGTACTCCGGGTTGCCCTTGCCGTTGCCCATGCGGACCTCGGCCGGCTTCTGCGACACCGGCTTGTCGGGGAAGATGCGGATCCACACACGACCGCCGCGCTTGATGTGGCGGGTCATCGCGCGGCGCGCCGCCTCGATCTGGCGCGCAGTCAGCCGTCCGCGGCCCGTCGCCTTGAGGCCGTACTCGCCGAAGCTGACCTTGTTGCCGACGGTCGCCACGCCCTTGTTGCGGCCCTTCTGCTCCTTGCGGTATTTCCTTCTAGCTGGCTGCAGCATTCTTCGCTCCTGCTCGACGCGGACGCTTCGGCGCCTCGGGGGCCGGCGCCGGCGCGGCCGCCGGCTCGGCGTTGTGCGCCAGCACTTCGCCCTTGAACACCCATACCTTGATGCCGATCACGCCGTACGTCGTCTTCGCTTCCGAGAAGCCGTAGTCGATGTCGGCGCGCAGCGTATGGAGCGGCACGCGGCCTTCGCGATACCACTCCGTCCGCGCGATTTCGATTCCGTTCAAACGGCCCGCGCACATGATCTTGATGCCCTGCGCGCCGAGCCGCATCGCGTTCTGCATCGCGCGCTTCATCGCGCGGCGGAACATGATCCGCTTTTCGAGCTGCTGGCCGATCGAATCGGATATGAGCTGCGCATCGATTTCGGGCTTGCGGATCTCCTCGATGTTGAGACCGACCTCGCCGCCCATCATCTTGCGGAGGTCGGCGCGCAGCGTCTCGATGTCCTCGCCCTTCTTGCCGATGACGACGCCGGGACGCGCGCTGTGGATGGTGATCCGCGCGTTCTTCGCCGGGCGCTCGATCGTGACCTTGCCCACCGAGGCGTGCCCGAGCTTCTTCTTCAGGTACTCGCGGACCTTGATGTCCTCCATCAGCGTCGGCGCGAAATTCTTGCTGTTCGCGAACCACTTCGACGTCCAGTTCCGCGTGACCGCGAGGCGGAAGCCGGTCGGGTGAATTTTCTGTCCCATGAGGTTCCCTTATTTTCCGTCACCGACGACGACGTGGATGTGGCAGGTCTGCTTCAGGATGACGTTGCCGCGACCCTTGGCGCGCGCGGTGAAGCGCCGGAGGCTCTCCGCCTTGTCGATGCAGATGGTCTTGACCCGAAGCTCGTCGACATCGGCGCCGTCGTTGTGCTCCGCGTTGGCGATCGCCGACAGGAGCACCTTCTTGATGATCACCGCGCCCTTCTTCGGGCTGAACGCCAGGATGTTGAGCGCGCGATCCACGGGTAGGCCGCGGATCTGGTCGGCGACGAGCCGTCCCTTCTGGGCCGAGAGCCGTACGCCGCGCAGGATTGCCTTGGTTTCCATCGCCTTCCCCTACTTCTTCGGCGCCGGCGCCGCGACTTTCTTGTCGGACGAGTGGCCCTTGAAGGTGCGCGTCAGCGCGAATTCGCCGAGCTTGTGCCCGACCATGTTCTCCGACACGTAGACCGGGATGTGCTGCTTGCCGTTGTGGACGGCGATCGTCAGCCCGACGAATTCGGGCGTGATGGTCGAGCGCCGCGACCAGGTCTTGATCGGCTTCTTGTCGTTGGTCGCGCGCGCTGCATCCACCTTGGACAGCAGGTGGTCGTCGACGAACGGACCCTTCTTGATCGAACGTGCCATCTCTCGTTACCCCTTCGTCGCGTGCCGGCGGCGCACGATCATCGAATCGGTGCGCTTGTTCTTGCGCGTCTTGTAGCCCTTGGTCGGCGTGCCCCACGGCGACACCGGATGCCCGCCACCGTTGGAGCGTCCGCCATGCGGGTGATCGACCGGGTTCATGCAGATCCCGCGCACCGTCGGGCGGATGCCGCGCCAGCGATTCGCGCCCGCTTTGCCGATCGAACGCAGGCTGTGCTCCTCGTTGCCCACTTCGCCGATCGTCGCGCGGCAGTTCACGTGCACCTTGCGGATTTCCCCGGAACGCAGGCGGAGCTGCGCGTATTCGCCTTCGCGGGCCAGCAGCTGGACGCCGGCGCCTGCCGAACGCGCGATCTGCGCGCCCTTGCCCGGCAGCATCTCGATGCAATGCACCGTCGTGCCCACCGGAATATTGCGCAGCGGCAGGCAGTTGCCCGGCTTGATCGGCGCCTCCGGGCCGGAAACCAGCACGGTGCCGACCGTCACGCCTCGCGGCGCGATGACGTAGCGGCGCTCGCCGTCGACGTAGAGCAGAAGTGCCAGGTGCGCACTGCGGTTCGGGTCGTACTCGAGCCGCTCGACCTTGCCCGCGATGCCGTCCTTGCCGCGCTTGAAATCCACGAGCCGGTACTGCTGCTTGTGCCCGCCACCGTGGTGGCGCATGGTGATGTGGCCATTGTTGTTGCGGCCCGAACCGCGCTTCTGGCTCTCGGTCAGCGCATCGACCGGACGCCCTTTGTGCAGACCGGGATGGACGACCTTGACCAGCGCCCGGCGGCCCGGCGACGTTGGTTTTACCTTTTGCAGGGGCATGTCAGGTCTCCCGATGGGCCGCCCCGAGGGAGACCTGCGCCCCCTCAGGGGGTCGCGAACGTAGTGAGCTTGGGGGCATGTTCATTTCTCCGACGCGAAATTGATTTCCTGGCCGGGCTTCAGGCACACGTACGCCTTTTTCCAGGACCGGCGACGGCCCGTGAAGCGGCCGAAGCGCTTGACCTTGCCGCCGACGTTGGCGATCTGGACGCTCGCGACCTCGACCTTGAACATCGCCTCCACGGCGGCCTTGACTTCGGGCTTCGTCGCGTCCTGCAGGACCTTGAAGATCACCTGCGAATGGCGGTCGGCGACGTAGGTGCCTTTCTCGGACACGACCGGCGCCAGCAGAACCAGCGCGAGGCGTTCGGAATTGAATTGCCTGGCCGTATTCATCCGAGCATCTCCTCGAATTGCGTCAGCGCGCCACGCGTCAGCAGCACGTTCTTGAATCGCACCAGGCTGACGGGATCGATCTCGCGGGTTTCGAGCACCAGCACGTCGGGGAGGTTGCGCGACGACAGGAACACGTTGTCGTCGATCCGGTCGGTGACGACCAGCACGGTGCCTTCGAGGCCCAGCGCCTTCATTTTCTGCGCGAACAGCTTCGTCTTCGGCGCTTCGACGGCCAACTCGTCGATGATCGCCAGCCGGCCTTCGCGGACCAGTTGCGAAAGAATCGACGCGATGCCGGCGCGATACATCTTGCGGTTCAGTTTCTGCGAAAAATTCTCGTCGGGCGAGCTCGGAAAAATCTTGCCGCCGCCGCGCCAAAGCGGGCTGTTGGCCTGGCCCGCGCGCGCGCGGCCCGTGCCTTTCTGGGCCCAGGGCTTCTTGTGCGACTTGTTGATGTCGGCGCGGCCCTTCTGCGCGCGGTTACCGCTGCGCGCATTCGCCTGGAATGCGGTGACGAGCTGGTGGATCAGGGGCTCGTTGTAATCGCGCGCGAACAGGGCGTCGGAGCCCGCGACGGTCGCCGCCGGCTGGCCCTGCGCATTGATCAGCTTGAGATCCATGGTCAGCCCCCCTTCTTCGCCGGCGTCTTCACCGACGGGCGGACGACGATGTGGCCGCCGTCGGCGCCGGGCACGCAGCCCTTGACCAGCAGCAATCCGCGCTCGGCGTCGACGCGGACGACTTTCAGCGTCTGCGTCGTGCGGGTCACGTTGCCATGCTGGCCGGCCATGCGCTTGCCCGGGAACACGCGGCCGGGATCCTGCGCCATGCCGATCGAGCCCGGCGTGTTGTGCGAGCGCGAGTTGCCGTGCGAGGCGCGGTTCGAGCTGAAGTGGTGCCTGCGGATCACGCCCGAGAAGCCGCGTCCCTTGGTGGTGCCGGTTACGTCGACCAGTTCGCCGACTTTGAAGGTATCGACGCCGATGACACCGCCCACCTTGAGCGCTGCCAGCTGATCCGGGGCAACCGGAAATTCGCGCAGCAGTTCACCGGCCTCGACTCCGGCTTTCGCGAGATGTCCGGCTTGCGGCTTCTTCACGCGCGACGCGCGGCGCTTGCCGAACGTGACCTGCACGGCGGAATAGCCGTCGGTCTCGGGAGTCTTGATCTGCGTGACGCGGTTGTTGGCCACGTCGAGCACCGTCACCGGAACGGCGCTGCCGTCGTCGGTGAATATTCGCGTCATGCCAATCTTGCGACCTACCAGTCCGAGCGTCATTTCAATCTCTCTGTTTTCGTTTCTCCGAATTGCCGGAGTGCCGACTGCAATTGGCCGGCGCCTGACACGTCTGATACCTGTTACCTGATCTCTGATCCCCGATTACTGCAGCTTGATCTCCACGTCGACGCCGGCCGGAAGGTCGAGTTTCATCAGCTGATCCACCGTCTTGTCCGTGGGATCGATGATGTCCATCAGGCGCAAATGCGTCCGGATCTCGAACTGGTCGCGCGAGGTCTTGTTCACATGCGGCGAGCGGAGCACGTTGTAGCGCTCGATCTTGGTCGGCAGCGGCACGGGGCCGCGCACGACGGCGCCGGAGCGCTTGGCGGTCTCGACGATTTCCATGGCCGACTGGTCGATCAGCTTGTAATCGAAAGCCTTCAGCCGGATGCGGATGCGTTGGTTGTTCATCATTTCCTCATCGGGTCTTCACCCTTGGAAGGACGGTCGCCTGCGCGCTCGGTCCTTCGTTGCCTTCATGTGACTGTTCTGATACCTGATGCCTGACCTCTGATCCCTGTTACTCGATGATCTTGGCGACGACCCCGGCGCCCACCGTGCGCCCGCCCTCGCGGATCGCAAACCGCAACCCGTCCTCCATCGCAATCGGCGCAATCAGCGTCACCTCCATCGCCACATTGTCCCCAGGCATCACCATCTCCGTCCCCGCCGGCAGCGTGCAACTCCCCGTCACGTCCGTCGTCCGGAAATAAAACTGCGGCCGATACCCCGGGAAAAACGGCGTGTGCCGCCCCCCCTCCTCCTTGCTCAGCACATACACCTCGCACGTAAACTTGGTGTGCGGCGTGATCGACCCCGGCTTCGCCAGCACCTGCCCCCGCTCCACCTCTTCCCGCTTGGTGCCCCGCAGCAGCACCCCCACGTTGTCCCCCGCCTGCCCCTGGTCCAAGAGCTTGCGGAACATCTCCACCCCCGTGCACACCGTCTTCAAGGTCGGCTTCAAGCCCACAATCTCCAGCTCGTCCCCCACCTTCACGATCCCCCGCTCCACCCGCCCCGTCACCACCGTCCCCCGCCCCGAAATACTGAACACATCCTCCACCGGCATCAAAAACGGCCCGTCGATCGCCCGCTGCGGCTGCGGTATGTAACTGTCCAAGGCCTCCGCCAGCTTGAAGATCGACCCCTCCCCCATCTCGCTCTTGTCCCCCTCCAGCGCCATCTTCGCGCTGCCAATCACGATCGGCGTCTTGTCCCCCGGAAACTGGTACTTGCTCAACAGCTCCCGCACCTCCATCTCGACAAGCTCCAGGAGCTCCTTGTCGTCCACCATGTCCGCCTTGTTCATGTACACCACGATGTAGGGCACCCCCACCTGCCGCGCCAACAGAATGTGCTCCCGCGTCTGCGGCATCGGCCCGTCCGCCGCCGACACCACCAGAATCGCCCCATCCATCTGCGCCGCACCCGTAATCATGTTCTTGATGTAGTCCGCGTGCCCCGGACAGTCCACGTGCGCGTAGTGCCGCTTCTCCGTCACGTACTCCACGTGCGCCGTGTTGATCGTGATCCCCCGCGCCTTCTCCTCCGGCGCGTTGTCAATCTGGTCGTACGCCTTCACCTCCCCTCCGTACTTCTTCGACAGCACCAGCGTCATCGCCGCCGTCAACGTCGTCTTCCCGTGATCCACGTGCCCAATCGTCCCCACGTTCACGTGCGGCTTCGTCCGCTCGAATTTAGCCTTGGCCATAACTATCTCCGTCGGACAAAAGTGCAACCCTGCTTTTGTCCGGTTTCAGTTGCCCTCGAATCGCGGGCCTCAGTTTTCAATTGAGCCGTTGCTTCGAGGCGGGAAAAACACGAAAAACCGTGCGCTATGTCTTCTTGTTGATGACTGCCTCGGCGACGCTCTTGGGCGCCTCGGTGTAGTGCTTGAATTCCATCGTGTACGTCGCGCGCCCCTGCGACAGCGAGCGCAGCGTCGTCGAGTAGCCGAACATCTCGGCCAGCGGCACCTCGGCCTTGATCACCTTGCCGGTGGGCATCTCTTCCATGCCCTGTATCATCCCGCGCCGCGAGGACAGGTCGCCGACGACATTGCCCATGAAATCTTCGGGCGTCTCGACCTCGACCGCCATCATCGGCTCCAGCAGCACCGGCGTCGCCTGGCGCATGCCGTCCTTGAACGCCATCGAAGCGGCCATCTTGAACGCGTTCTCGTTCGAGTCGACGTCGTGCGATGAACCGTCGAAGAGCGTGACCTTGACGTCGACGACCGGGAAGCCGGCGAGGACACCGTTCGGCAGCGTCTCCTTGAGGCCCTTTTCGACCGCCGGAATGAACTCACGCGGCACCGTGCCGCCCTTGATTGCGTCGACGAACTCGAATCCCTTGCCCGCTTCCTGCGGTTCGAGCTTGAGCCAGACGTGGCCATACTGGCCGCGGCCGCCCGACTGCTTGATGAACTTGCCTTCGACCTGCACGGGCTTCTTGATCGCTTCGCGGTACGCCACCTGCGGCGCGCCGACGTTGGCTTCGACGCCGAATTCGCGTTTCATCCGGTCGACCAGGATCTCGAGATGGAGCTCGCCCATCCCCGAAATGATCGTCTGCCCCGATTCCTCGTCGGTGCGAACGCGGAACGACGGGTCTTCCTGCGCCAGGCGATTGAGCGCGATGCCCATCTTCTCCTGGTCGGCCTTGGTCTTCGGTTCGACCGCGACGTGAATCACCGGCTCCGGAAAGATCATCTTCTCGAGCGTGATCACGTGACTTGGATCGCACAGCGTGTCGCCGGTCGTCGCTTCCTTGAGGCCGACCGCCGCCGCAATGTCGCCTGCGCAAACCGCCTTGATCTCTTCGCGCTGATTGGCGTGCATCTGCAGGATGCGCCCGATGCGCTCCTTGCGCCCCTTGATCGGGTTGTAGATCGTGTCCCCCGATTTGACGACGCCGGAATAGACGCGGAAGAAGATCAGCTGGCCGACGTAGGGGTCGGTCATGATCTTGAACGCGAGACCGGCGAACGGCTCGTCGTCGGCCGCCTTGCGCTCGCCCTGCTTTCCGCTCTCGAGCTCGCCGCTGACCGGCGGGATGTCGGTCGGCGCCGGCATGTAATCGATCACCGCATCGAGCATCGCCTGGACGCCCTTGTTCTTGAACGCCGAGCCGCACAGCATCGGCACGATCTCGCTGGCGATCGTGCGCTGGCGCAAGCCGGCCTTGATTTCCTCGACGGAAAGCTCGCCACCGTCGAGGTACTTGTTCATCAGTTCTTCGGTGGCTTCGGCGGCGTTTTCGACCATCTTCTCGCGCCATTCCCTGGCCACGGAAAGGAACTCCGCCGGGATGTCGCGGGTTTCGTACTTCATGCCCTGCGTCGCTTCGTCCCAGTAAACCGCCTTCATCCGGACGAGGTCGATGATGCCCTCGAATTTCTCCTCGGCGCCGATCGGCACCTGGATGGGCACCGGATTGGCTTTCAGGCGCGACTTCATCTGGTCGTAGACCTTGAAGAAATTCGCGCCCTGGCGGTCCATCTTGTTCACGAACGCAAGCCGCGGCACCTTGTACTTGTTGGCCTGCCGCCAGACCGTCTCGGACTGCGGCTGAACGCCGCCTACGGCGCAATAGACCATGCACGCGCCGTCGAGCACGCGCATCGAGCGCTCGACCTCGATCGTGAAATCGACGTGGCCCGGCGTATCGATGATATTGATCCGGTGCTCGGGGAAGTTGTTGTCCATCCCCTTCCAGAAGCACGTGGTCGCGGCCGACGTGATGGTGATGCCGCGCTCGCGCTCCTGCTCCATCCAGTCCATGACCGTCGCTCCGTCGTGCACTTCGCCGATCTTGTGCGAGACGCCGGTGTAGAAAAGGATGCGCTCGGTGGTCGTCGTCTTGCCGGCATCAATGTGCGCACTGATGCCTATGTTGCGATACCGGTCGATTGGGGTAGATCGTGCCACTTTGTCGATACCGTTTAGCGTTGGGCCTCGGGCGTCTTGCGTTGGCCGCGTGGTTCACGCAGGACGCCGGAACGGTTTGCCTAGAATCGGAAATGCGAGAAAGCCTTGTTGGCTTCCGCCATGCGGTGGACTTCCTCGCGCTTCTTGACCGCGCCGCCGCGACCCTCCGAGGCCTCGAGAAGCTCGGCAGCGAGTCGCTGGCCCATCGATTTTTCGCCGCGCTTGCGCGCCGCCTCGCGCAGCCAGCGCATCGCCAGCGCCATCCGCCGGATCGGACGCACCTCGACCGGCACCTGGAAATTCGCGCCGCCGACGCGGCGGCTCTTGACTTCGACCATCGGCCGTGAGTTGGAGAGCGCCTGGTTGAAAACTTCCAGCGGATCCTTGCCGCCCTTCTTGGCGATCGACTCGAATGCGCCGTAGAGAATGCGCTCGGCGACTGATTTCTTGCCGGCGGTCATCAGCACGTTGACGAACTTCGCGACATCGCCGCTTCCGTACTTCGGATCGGGCAGGATCTCGCGCTTGGGAACCTCTCTGCGTCGGGGCATGGCGTCTCCATTCGGCCAAAAGTGAAACCCTACTTTTGGCCGGAGTGTCTACCGTCGAATCGCTGGCAAAGCCAGTCGATTCGACGCAAAAAAGCAACAAAACATCAGGCTGCCTTCGGCTTCTTGGCGCCGTATTTCGAACGGCTCTGCTTGCGGTCCTTGACACCGGCGGTGTCGAGGCTGCCGCGCACCATGTGGTAGCGAACGCCCGGCAGGTCCTTGACGCGACCGCCGCGAATCAGCACGACCGAGTGCTCCTGCAGGTTGTGGCCCTCGCCCCCGATGTAGCTGATCACCTCGAAGCCGTTGGTGAGGCGCACCTTGGCGACCTTCCGGAGCGCGGAATTGGGCTTCTTGGGGGTCGTCGTGTACACGCGCGTGCAAACGCCGCGCTTCTGCGGGCTCTGCTGGAGCGCCGGCACTTTGCTTTTCGACACGGCGGGCTCACGGCCCTTCCGCACGAGCTGATTGATGGTAGGCATCCTGATTTTCCGTTTCGTGCGGCAAAAGCGTGATCGGCCGCAGGGCTCATCGCTTGGCGAAACTGCTCGGCTTGCAACAAATCAAAGTGGCCCACGCGCGCGCCTCGTTGCACTGCCGGCACGGCCGCTCGGGCCACTCTTCTGCGCCTTGTCCGACGGTCACCGTTGCCAATGCGGGCGACCGCAGCCGGGTACGCTTGCCAACCGCCTGCGGATTGGGGCGGGCGGGAGGCGAAAAGACTGCAATTATAACGGGATAACCCCTCGAGCGTCAACACCGTGCTGCGCCGCGGAAAGAGGCGGGGCGGTCGACCGTTCGCCGATGTCGCGAAGGCCCGACACAGCCCGCATCGGCGCGGAGAAAACGACGTTTCGCTGGCTCGGTCCCGCATGCAGCCGCCGACTTCGGTGGCCCCTCGAGAAAACGCTGCCGGTGAAGTCTCCGGACTTCGCAATAGCGGTTATCCCGGCGCCGCTCAAACCGGCGCGCCTGGTCGCTTCGAACGGTGCGTCTTGGAGACTGTCAGCAACGATACTGCGGTGCACAAACCCTGCGCAAGGAAGTGCCCACTTCAAAATATTAATAATTACAGATCAATGCCATTTGCAATATGTACTGATCGAATGGGATATATTGCATTGCAGCAATTCCAATGGTATCCTTGCGCCAAGGGGGAGGGCTCTATCGAGGATTCATGGATTTCAACCAACTCCTGGGTTTTGCGGCGGTAGCCGAACTCGGCCATCTCACGCGAGCGGCCGAAAAGCTGCATCTCAGCCAGCCGGCGCTCAGCGCGCGGATCAAAGCGCTCGAAAGTGAGCTCGGCGTGGCGCTTTTCGAGCGCGGGGCGTCCGGAATGACGCTGACTGCCGCCGGAAAGCAGCTGTTGCCCGCGGCGGCCAAGGTCGTCGCCTCCTCGGATGCGCTGCTCGGAAAGGCCCGCGCCTTCCGGGGCGAAATCGCGGGCCGCGTGCGCGTGGGCACATTGTCCGATCCGGACTTCA
This sequence comes from uncultured beta proteobacterium, assembly GCA_963726775.1. Taxonomy (GTDB): domain Bacteria; phylum Pseudomonadota; class Gammaproteobacteria; order Burkholderiales; family Casimicrobiaceae; genus CAIWHR01. The sequence goes on along the minus strand of CAVSDL010000008.1, from coordinate 57,903 downwards.
TCCGCCTCGGCGCATTCCTTGCCCAGGCGAGCGAAAAGTTTCCCCTGCTGGAGATCGAACTCCACCACGAGATTTCGGGCGCCGCGTTCGAGAAAGTCCGCGACGGCGCGCTCGACGCGAGTTTCTACTACGGCGACCTCGTGCACCCGGCGGTTGCCTCGGTGCCGCTGCGCGCGATCGCCTACTGCATCGCGGCACCGTCTGCCTGGCAGGCGCAGATCGCGCATGCGACGTGGGAGGATATCGCGGCGCTGCCGTGGATCATGGCGCCGCCTATCAGCACCCATCACGCGCTGGCGAGGCAACTTTTCGACGCGCGCGGAAGCGCGCCCGCGACCGTAATCGAGGCGGACCACGAGGCCGTGATCCGCTCGCTGGTCGCCTCCGGTCTGGGCATTGCGCTGATCCGCGAGGACCTTGCCGTCGAACCCGACGCCGAGGGCGAGATCTGCGTCTGGTCGGAAGCGCGGCTGTCCACGATGCTGCAGTTCGTTCATCGCCGCGCGCGTCGCGACGATCCGGACCTGCGCGCGCTGCTCGACCTCATCGCCGACGCGTGGCCCGAAACGCCTGCCGTTCTTCGTCCGCGGGCCGATTCGGGTGTGGCACCAGGATTTCCACGGCCACACTCCGGCGAAGCGGCAGGCGGCGCGTAGTCCGCGGCGCCTGCCCGATCATGGCAGGAATCCCGCGCCGCTCGCCGCACGCATAGCAGGTCCGGCGGCGCGCGCCGTTATCCACAGCCCCTCGAATCCCGGCGCCGGACCTTGTCGGCAGAGCCCCTTCCCGGGACCGCCTGCGCGCCCGATGCGCATACGGGCGCCGGACCGATGCGGCGTCAGGCCGCGTCGGCCGACACCTCCGTCGTCGGAGCCACCGCATCGGCCGGGACTTCCTCGCCCGGAGTCGTGAACCCCGCTTCCGGCCCGAGCAGCTTCTGCTTCTTGCGCGCGTTGTGGTAGGCGAGACCCGTTCCCGCCGGTATCAGCCGCCCGACGATCACGTTTTCCTTGAGGCCGCGCAGCTCGTCCTTCTTGCCCATGATCGCCGCCTCGGTCAGCACGCGCGTCGTTTCCTGGAACGACGCCGCCGAGATGAACGAGTCGGTCGACAGCGAGGCCTTGGTGATGCCGAGCAGCATGTGCTCGTAGGTCGCGCCGCGTTTGCCTTCCACGGCCATCACCTTGTCGTTCTCGTCCAGCAGATCGGAGCGCTCGGCCTGTTCGCCGACGATGAAGCGCGTGTCGCCGGCATCCTGCACCTGGACGCGACGCAGCATCTGCCGCACGATCACCTCGATGTGCTTGTCGTTGATCTTGACGCCCTGCAGCCGGTAGACGTCCTGCACCTCGTCGGTGATGTAGCGCGCGAGCGCCTCGACGCCCAGCAGCCGCAGGATGTCGTGCGGGTCGGCCGGGCCGTCGACGATCGACTCGCCCTTGTTGACAACCTGGCCGTCGTGCGCCGTGACGTGCTTGTCCTTCGGGATCAGGTACTCGTGGGCGACGCCGTCGAGGTCGGTGATGACGAGGCGCTGCTTGCCCTTGGTGTCCTTGCCGAACGATACGGTACCCGTGACTTCGGCGAGCGTGCCGGCATCCTTGGGTGCGCGCGCCTCGAACAGCTCCGCGACGCGCGGCAGGCCGCCGGTGATGTCGCGCGTCTTCGACGTTTCCTGCGGGATCCGCGCCAGGATTTCGCCGACGCCGACCTGCTGCCCGTCCTTCACCGTGATGATCGAGCCGAGCTGGAACGTGATGTTCACCGACAGGTCGGAACCGGCGAGCTTGATCTCGTCGCCGCGTTCGTCCAGGAGCTTGACCTGCGGTCGCACCCCCTTCGCCGCGGCGCCGGCGCGGCGCTTCGGATCGATGACGACCAGCGTCGAGAGGCCGGTGACTTCGTCCACCTGCTTCGCGACAGTGACGCCCTCCTCGACGTTCTCGAACTTCACGCGGCCGGCATACTCGGTGACGATGGGCCGGGATGTCGCGTCCCACATCGCCAGCACCTTGCCGGCCTTCACGACGTCGCCGTCCTTGACCTGCAGCGTCGCGCCATACGGCACCTTGTGGCGCTCGCGCTCGCGGCCGTTGTCGTCGTGGATCGTCATTTCTCCGGACCGCGCGATGACGACCAGCTCGCCCTTCGCGTTGGTGACATAACGCATCAGCGCCGAGAAGCGGATCGTTCCGGCCGACTTGCTCTCGAGCTGCGAAGCGGCAGCCGTCCGCGACGCCGCGCCGCCAATGTGGAAGGTCCGCATCGTGAGCTGCGTACCCGGCTCGCCGATCGACTGCGCGGCGATCACGCCGACCGCTTCGCCGACATTGACGAGGTGGCCGCGGCCGAGGTCGCGGCCATAGCAGGCCGCGCACAGTCCGTAGCGCGTATCGCAGGTAAGCGGCGTGCGCACCTTGACTTCGTCGATGCCGAGGGCCTCGATCTGATCGACCTCGTCTTCGCCGAGCAGCGTGCCCGCCACGTACAGCGTTTCCTGTGATTCGGGATTGACGGCGTCGGCAGCGACCGTGCGGCCGAGGATCCGTTCGCGTAACGCTTCGATCACTTCGCCGCCTTCGACCAGCGCCTTCATCACCACGCCGTTGGTCGTGTGGCAGTCGTCTTCGGTCACCACCAGATCCTGCGTCACGTCGACCAGGCGACGAGTGAGGTACCCCGAGTTGGCGGTCTTCAGCGCCGTGTCGGCCAGTCCCTTGCGCGCGCCGTGGGTCGAAATGAAGTACTGCAGCACATTGAGGCCTTCGCGGAAGTTCGCGGTGATCGGGGTCTCGATGATCGAGCCGTCCGGCTTCGCCATCAGGCCGCGCATTCCAGCGAGCTGGCGGATCTGCGCCGCCGAACCGCGCGCACCGGAGTCGGCCATCATGTAGATGGAATTGAACGACTCCTGCCTGACGGCCTTGCCGTCGCGGTCCACGACCTGCTCCGTTCCGAGCTGGCTCATCATCGCCTTCGCGATATCGTCGCCGGCGCGGCCCCAGATGTCGACCACCTTGTTGTAGCGCTCACCCTGGGTGACGAGGCCCGATGTATATTGCGCCTCGATCTCCTTCACTTCCTTCTCGGACTTCTCGATGATCGCGTGCTTCTCGATCGGGATCAGCATGTCGTCGGCGGCGAACGAGATCCCGCCGCGCGTCGCGAGGCTGTAACCCGCCTGCATCAGCTTGTCGGCGAAGATGACGGTCTCGCGGAGCCCGCAGCGACGGAAGCTCGCGTTGATGATCTTGGAGATCTCCTTCTTCTTGAGCGGCTTGTTGATCGCCTCGAACGGCAGGCCCGCCGGGAGGATCTCGGACAGCAACGCACGACCAACGGTTGTCTCGAAGCGGACCACCTTGTCGGCCTTTTCGCCGTTGGCGCCCGTCTCGGTCTGCTTCAGGCGGATCCGGATCTTGGCGTGCAGCTCGACCTGCCGGGCTTCATACGCGCGCGACACCTCGGCGATGTCGGCGAAAATCATTCCCTCGCCCTTCGCGTTGATCTTCTCGCGCGTCGCGTAGTAGAGACCCAGCACGATGTCCTGCGACGGCACGATGCACGGCTCGCCATTGGACGGAAGCAGCACGTTGTTGGACGCCAGCATCAGCGTGCGCGCTTCCATCTGCGCCTCCAGCGACAGCGGCACGTGGACCGCCATCTGGTCGCCGTCGAAGTCGGCGTTGAACGCCGTGCAGACGAGCGGGTGCAGCTGGATCGCCTTGCCCTCGATCAGGACCGGCTCGAACGCCTGGATGCCGAGGCGGTGCAGGGTCGGCGCGCGGTTCAGCATCACCGGATGCTCGCGAATCACGTCGTCCAGGATGTCCCAGACCACGGGTTCCTGCGCCTCGACCATCTTCTTCGCCGCCTTGATCGTCGTGGCGAGGCCCATGGTTTCCAGCTTGTTGAAGATGTACGGCTTGAACAGCTCGAGCGCCATCAGCTTGGGCAGCCCGCACTGGTGGAGCTTCAGCTGCGGTCCGACCACGATGACCGAACGGCCCGAGTAGTCGACGCGCTTGCCCAGCAGGTTCTGGCGGAAGCGCCCGCCCTTGCCCTTGATCATGTCGGCGAGCGACTTCAGCGGGCGCTTGTTGGCGCCGGTCATCGCCTTGCCGCGGCGGCCGTTGTCGAGCAGCGAGTCGACGGCCTCCTGCAGCATCCGCTTTTCGTTGCGGACGATGATGTCGGGCGCCTTCAGTTCGAGCAGGCGCTTCAGCCGGTTGTTGCGGTTGATCACGCGCCGGTAGAGATCGTTGAGGTCGGAGGTCGCGAAGCGGCCGCCGTCCAGCGGCACCAGCGGCCGCAGTTCCGGCGGCAGCACCGGCAGCACCTCGAGGATCATCCACTCGGGCTTGATGCCGGACTTGTGGAACGCCTCGAGGACCTTGAGCCGCTTGGCGATCTTCTTGATCTTGGTGTCGGAGCCGGTGGTCTCGAGCTCCTTCCTCAGCCGCTCGATCTCGTGCGGCACGTCGAGCGCCTTCAGTAGCTCGCGGATGCCCTCGGCACCCATCGACGCCGAGAAGTCGTCGCCATGCTGCTCGAGCTTGGCGAGGTAGTCGTCTTCCGTCAGGAGCTGCGCGCGATTAAGCGGCGTCAGTCCCGGGTCGGTTACCACGTACGCCTCGAAGTAGAGAACGCGCTCGATATCGCGCAGCGTCATGTCGAGCACCATTCCCATCCGGGACGGGAGGCTCTTCAGGAACCAGATGTGCGCGACCGGCGACGCAAGCTCGATATGGCCCATCCGCTCGCGGCGGACCTTGGCCAGCGTCACCTCGACGCCGCATTTCTCGCAGATGACGCCGCGGTGCTTGAGGCGCTTGTATTTTCCGCAGAGGCACTCGTAGTCCTTCACCGGTCCGAAGATCTTGGCGCAGAACAGGCCGTCGCGCTCCGGCTTGAAGGTCCGGTAGTTGATCGTCTCCGGCTTCTTCACCTCGCCGTACGACCACGAGCGGATCTTCTCCGGCGATGCGAGGCCGGTCTTGATCGCGTCAAACTCTTCTTCCTGCGTGACCTGCTTGAAAAGATCGAGCAGTGCTTTCATGCGTACTCCCGAATAGTGTGCTTCGGAGCTACAAACTCAAATTCTTGAACCACAGAGGGACACAGAGGACGCAGAGGAGAAACGACTTTCGCATTCTCCGTGTCACTCTGTGGAACTCCGTGTTCTCTGTGGTGATGCTTTTCGCCCTTCGTCAGAAGCGCTCCAGGTCGATGTCGATCGCCAGCGAGCGGATTTCCTTCACCAGCACGTTGAACGATTCCGGCATGCCGGCCTCGATCTTGTGCTCGCCCTTGACGATGTTCTCGTAGACCTTGGTCCGGCCGTTGACGTCGTCGGACTTGACCGTGAGCATTTCCTGCAGCGTGTACGCGGCGCCGTACGCTTCCAGCGCCCACACTTCCATTTCGCCGAAACGCTGGCCGCCGAACTGCGCCTTGCCTCCGAGCGGCTGCTGCGTGACGAGGCTGTACGGGCCCGTCGAGCGCGCGTGCATCTTGTCGTCGACGAGGTGATGCAGCTTCAGCACGTGCATGTAGCCGACGGTGACCTGCCGGTCGAATGCCTCGCCGGTGCGGCCGTCGTGGAGCGTCACCTGCCCCGAGCGCGGCAGCCCGGCGAGATCGAGCATGCCCTTGATCTCCTCTTCGGTCGCGCCGTCGAACACCGGGGTCGCGAACGGAACGCCGCCGGTGAGATTCCCCGCCAGGCGGGCGATTTCGGTGTCGTCGAACGACGCGAGATTCTCCGGCTTGCCCGTCGTGTTGTAGATCCGCTCGAGCAGCTTGCGCACGTCGGCGATCTTCGCCTGCGCCTTCAGCATTTCGTCGATCTTGCGCCCCAGGCCCTTTGCCGCCCAGCCGAGATGGACTTCGAGAATCTGGCCGACATTCATCCGCGACGGTACGCCGAGCGGATTCAGCACGATGTCGACCGGCGTGCCCTCGGCCATGTACGGCATGTCCTCGACCGGGACGATCTTGGACACGACGCCCTTGTTCCCGTGGCGGCCCGCCATCTTGTCGCCCGGCTGCAGGCGACGCTTCACGGCGACGTAGACCTTGACCATCTTCTGCACGCCAGGGGGCAGCTCATCGCCCTGCGTCAGCTTCTTTTTCTTGTGCTCGTACATCGCATCGAACGTGACGCGGAGTTGCGCGAGCGATTCCTTCATCGCCTCGAGCTGCCGCGCGGATTCCTCGCCGGCGAGACGCAGGTCGAACCAGTCGTAGCGGTTGACTCCGTCGAGGTAGTCCTTGGTCAGCTTGGTGCCCTTGGCGATGCGCTTCGGGCCTCCGTTGACGGTCTTGCCGAGCAGCAGCTTTTCGATCCGCGCGAACGCGTCGCTCTCGACGATGCGCAGCTGGTCGTTGAGATCCTTGCGATAGCCTTTCAGCTCGTCGTCGATGATCTGCGTCGCGCGCTTGTCGCGCTCGATGCCTTCGCGCGTGAAGACCTGCACGTCGATGACGGTGCCCGAAATCCCCGACGGGACGCGCAGGCTCGTGTCCTTCACGTCGGACGCCTTTTCGCCGAAGATCGCGCGGAGCAGCTTTTCCTCCGGCGTCAGCTGCGTTTCCCCCTTCGGCGTGACCTTGCCGACCAGCACGTCGCCGGCCTCGACTTCCGCGCCGATGTAGACGATGCCGGCGTCGTCGAGGCGGCCGAGCTGCGCTTCGCCGAGGCTCGAGATGTCGCGCGTGATTTCCTCGGGGCCGAGCTTGGTGTCGCGGGCGACGACCGACAGCTCCTCGATATGGATCGACGTGTAGCGGTCGTCCGCGACGACGCGCTCCGAAATGAGGATGGAGTCCTCGTAGTTGTAGCCGTTCCAGGGCATGAACGCGACCAGCATGTTCTGGCCGAGCGCGAGCTCGCCCATGTCGGTGGACGCCCCATCGGCAATGACGTCGCCGCGGGCGATGATGTCGCCGACCCGCACCAGCGGCCGCTGGTTGATGTTGGTGTTCTGGTTGCTGCGCGTGTATTTGGTGAGGTTGTAGATGTCCACGCCGACGTCGCCGGCCGCCGTTTCGGTATCGAGCACGCGGACGACGATCCGGTTGGCGTCGATGTAGTCGACCTTGCCGCCGCGGCGCGCCTGCACCGCGGTGCCCGAATCGACCGCCGCCGTGCGCTCCACACCCGTGCCGACCAGCGGCTTTTCGGCGCGCAGGCACGGCACCGCCTGCCGCTGCATGTTGGAGCCCATCAGCGCGCGGTTGGCGTCGTCATGCTCCAGGAACGGGATCAGCGATGCCGCAACGGACACGATCTGCGCCGGCGCCACGTCCATGTAGTTGACCTTGTCCGCGGTCGACAGCATGAACTCGTTCTTGCTGCGGCAGGAGACGAGCTCGTCCTTGAGCTTGCCGGCCTTGTCCAGCTGCGCGTTCGCCTGCGCGATGACGAACTGGCCTTCCTCGATGGCTGAAAGGTAGTGAATCTCGTCGCTCACCTTGCCGTTGTGGACCTTGCGATACGGAGTCTCGAGAAAGCCGTACTCGTTGGTCCGCGCGTACAGCGCGAGCGAATTGATGAGGCCGATGTTCGGGCCTTCCGGCGTCTCGATCGGGCAGACGCGCCCGTAATGCGTCGGGTGCACGTCGCGCACCTCGAAGCCCGCGCGTTCGCGCGTCAGGCCGCCCGGTCCCAGCGCCGAGACGCGGCGCTTGTGCGTGATCTCCGACAGCGGATTGGTCTGATCCATGAACTGCGACAATTGCGAGCTGCCGAAGAACTCCTTGATCGCCGCCGAGATCGGCTTGGCGTTGATGAGGTCGTGCGGGAGCAGGTTTTCGCTTTCCGCCTGGCCCAGACGCTCCTTCACCGCGCGCTCGACGCGGACCAGTCCGGAGCGAAACTGGTTCTCGGAAAGCTCGCCCACCGAACGCACGCGGCGGTTGCCGAGGTGATCGATGTCGTCGATTTCGCCGCGGCCATTGCGCAGCTCGACCAGGATCTTGATGACGGCGATGATGTCGTCGTTGGTCAGCGTGGCGGTGCCTTTCAGCTCGGTGCGGCCCACGCGACGGTTGAATTTCATCCTGCCGACGGCCGAGAGATCGTAGCGCTCCTCGGAGAAGAAGAGGCCGTGGAACAGCGTTTCCACGGCATCTTCGGTCGGCGGCTCGCCGGGGCGCATCATCCGGTAGATCGCGACGCGCGCGGCCGTCTGGTCCGGGGTGTCGTCGGTGCGCAGCGTCTGCGAGATGTAGGCGCCCTGATCGAGGTCGTTCGTGTAGATCGCCTGGATCTCGGCGACACCCGCATCGACGAGCTTCTGCAGCACTTCGTCGGTGACCTCGTCGTTGGCCTTGGCCAGCACTTCGCCGGTGGTCTTGTCGACGATGTTGGTGGCGAGCGCGCGGCCGACGATGTAATCCATCGGCACCGCGATCTTCTTCATCCCGCTTTCCGAAAGCTCGCGGACATGCTTTGCCGTGATCCGCTTGTCCCGCGGCACGAGGACCTTTCCGTCCTTGCCGACGACGTCGAAGCGCGCCATTTCGCCGCGCAGCCGTTCGGGGACGAAGTGGAGCTGCGCACCCTTGGCCGACAGGTGAAAGGTATCGAAGACGAAGAACTGGCGCAGGATGTCCTCGTTGGTGAGGCCGATGGCCTTCAGCAGCGTGGTCACCGGCATCTTCCGGCGCCGGTCGACGCGGAAGAACAGGAAATCCTTCGGATCGAACTCGAAATCGAGCCACGAGCCGCGGTACGGAATGACACGGGCCGAAAACAGCAGCTTGCCGGAGGAGTGCGTCTTGCCGCGATCGTGCTCGAAGAACACGCCCGGCGAACGGTGCAGCTGCGACACGATGACCCGCTCGGTACCGTTGATGATGAACGAGCCGTTGTCGGTCATGAGCGGGATTTCGCCCATGTAGACTTCCTGCTCCTTCACTTCCTTCACCGTATCCTTCGGCGCTTCCTTGTCCATCAGGATGAGCCGCACCTTGGCGCGCAGCGCCGAACAGAACGTCAGCCCGCGCTGCTGGCACTCGGTGACGTCGAAGGCCGGCGGGAGCAGCGAAAAGCTCACGAACTCCAGCCGGGCATTCCCCGAATGACTGGAGATCGGGAAGATCGACGTGAACGCCGCCTGCAGGCCCTCGTTCTTGCGCTGGTCGGGGGCCGTCGCCGACTGCAGAAACGCACGGTACGAGGCAAGCTGCGTCTCGAGCAGGAACGGCACCTTCAGGACGCTCGCGCGCTTGGCGAAGCTCTTGCGAATGCGCTTCTTCTCGGTAAAGGAATACGGTTGCGGGGTCATCGCTTCGATCGCCATGTACTTCTCCGATTCACGGAATCCGGCGCGGCTTGCGTCCGGATTCGTCGAGCTCCGCCGCAAGGCGTCGCCCATCGTGCATCGACTGGTCGGGCGCATTGCACGCCCTGGCTTGGTGGTTGGCCGCTACCAACCGCTGGCGGACGGCGGCGCCAACGAACGGCGCCGCCCGACCATGCCTGTCCTCTGCAGTCGCTTCAGAAGACGAAGAGGAACGGACTCTCCGGTGTGATCCCCGAATCCGCTCGTCTTCGCGTTCGCGAAGAGGCCCCGGCCCCGGCGCTGCGCGGCCGGCCGGAGCCGGATCCGCAGCGCCGGAGTCCGGCCGGTGTTATTTGATGTCTGCCTTGGCGCCGGCTTCCTCGAGCTTCTTCTTGGCGGCTTCGGCGTCGGCCTTGTTGACGCCTTCCTTCACCGGCTTCGGTGCGCCGTCCACGAGGTCCTTCGCTTCCTTCAGGCCGAGGCCCGTCAGTTCGCGGACGGCCTTGATGACGTTCACCTTGTTCTCGCCAAAGGAGGCGAGCACGACCGTGAATTCGGTCTGCTCTTCCACCGCCGCGGCGGGCGCGGCGGCCGCGGGGCCGGCAGCCGCGACGGCTGCGGCTGCGGAAACGCCAAACTTCTCCTCCATCGCCTTGATGAGTTCGGAGAGCTCGAGGACGGTCAGCGACGAGACTTTGTCGAGGATTTCGGTCTGTACTGCGGACATGATGTGCTCCTGATTCGTAAGAATTGAAAAATTGAATGCGGTATGACGGATCGTTCAGGCCGCGGGCCTCGCATCGCGCACCGCCGCCAGCGTCCGGACGAATCGGCTCGGAACTTCATTGAGCGTCCGGACGAACTTGGCAATCGGCGCCTGCATCGTCCCGAGCAGCCTGGCGATGAGCACGTCGCGCGGGGGCAGCGCGGCCAGCGCGGCAATGTCCTTCGTGGACATCACCTTGCCGGGCATGGCGCCGCCCGTGATCACGAACTTCTCGTTGCCTTTGGCGAAGTCATTGAGGACCTTCGCCACGGCGACGGGGTCGGGGCCGATGCCGTACGCCAGCGGGCCAACCATCCGGTCGGCCAGCGAGGCGAAAGGCGAATCGGCGACCGCACGGCGCACCAGGGTGTTCTTGACCACCCTGAAGTACACGCCGGAAGCCCGTGCCTTCGCGCGGAGCTGGACCATGTCGGCAACCTTCATGCCGCGGTTCTCGGCCATCACGATGGCTTGCGCCCCCGCGATCTGCTTCACGACTTCCGCTACTACCGTCTGCTTCTGCTGCAGGTTGAGACCCAAAGTCTGCCTCCACGTTGCACAACGCGCTCGCCCATGTTCCGGCTCGCGCCCCTCGGTGACCTTACGTCAGGAAAATCCTGTCTGCGGGACACCATCTGCGCGGGATCGGGAATCGGGAGTCGGGAATCAAGGATCGGTTGCACCCCGGATTCCAGGTCCTTCCGCCTGGTTTAAGCCAATTGCTCCTGCGGTCTTTGACGGCTCGCCGTCGATCGATGTTCAGTCCGACGAACTCCCTCCAACCATCACTTGTCTGATTCCTGATACCTGATTCCTGCTATGCCTGCACCTGCTGCGTGAGGCTCGACGAGTCGATCCGGACACCGGCGCCCATGGTGCTCGAGACGCTGATCCGCTTCAGGTACACGCCCTTGGAACCTTGCGGCTTCGCCTTGTTCAACGCCTCGATCAGCGCGATCAGGTTCGTCTTCAGTTGCTCGGGGGCGAACGACGCCCTGCCGATCGTGCACTGGACGATGCCGCCCTTGTCGGTGCGGTATTGCACCTGGCCCGCCCTGGCGTTCTTCACCGCGGTGACGACGTCGGCGCTGACCGTTCCGACCTTGGGGTTCGGCATCAGTCCGCGCGGACCCAGGATCTGGCCCAGCTGGCCGACGACGCGCATGGCATCCGGCGTGGCGATCACCACGTCGAACTCCATGAAGCCTTCCTTGACCTTGGCGGCGAGATCGTCGAAGCCCACGATGTCGGCGCCCGCTTCCTGGGCGGCCTTGGCCTTGTCGCCCTGCGCGAATACGGCGATGCGGACCTTCTTGCCCGTTCCCGCCGGCAGCACGACCGAGCCGCGCACCGTCTGGTCGGACTTCTTGGCGTCCACGCCGAGGTTGACCGCGACGTCGACCGACTCGTCGAACTTGGCGACGGCCGTTTCCTTCACGAGCTTCAGCGCTTCGTCGACCGGATAGGCCTTGCCGTGGTCCACTTTGCCGCGGACTGCCTTCATGCGCTTCGAGAGCTTCGGAATCTTTTCCTGGGCGGTCATGATCACTTCACTCCTTCAACCGTGATGCCCATGCTGCGCGCGCTGCCGGCAATCGTGCGCACGGCGGCGTCCATGTCCGCGGCGGTCAGATCGGGCATCTTTGTCTTCGCGATCTCCTCCGCCTGCGAGCGCGTCAGCTTGCCGACCTTGTCGGTGAGCGGCTTGCTGCTGCCCTTCTCGACTTTGGCCGCCTTCTTGATGAGGACGGTCGCAGGCGGCGTCTTCATCACAAACGTGAAGCTCTTGTCCGCGTAGGCCGTGATCACGACCGGTATCGGCAGGCCCGGTTCCACCTTCTGCGTCTGCGCATTGAACGCCTTGCAGAATTCCATGATGTTGAGGCCGCGCTGGCCGAGCGCGGGCCCGATGGGCGGGCTGGGATTCGCCTTGCCTGCCGGCACCTGCAGCTTGATGAAACCGATGATTTTCTTCGCCATCTCTGTCTCCTGGTGGGTTCAAGCGGGCCGCAGTTCCATTGCGCGCCCTCCCCGGTTATCAGTTGTCAGATGTCAGATTTCGGATGTCAGCGCGGCGCCACCGCCGTGGATATTCCTGTCATCTGTCATCTGTCATCCGACATCTCATTACGCTTTTTCCACCTGCGAAAAGTCCAGCTCCACCGGCGTCGAGCGGCCGAAGATCGTGACCGACACGCGCAGCTTGCTCTTTTCGTAGTTCACGTCCTCCACGTTGCCGTGGAAGTCCGTGAACGGCCCTTCCTTGACGCGCACGGCCTCGCCGAACTCGAACAGCACCTTCGGGCGCGGCTTCTCGACGCCTTCCTGAACCTGCCGCAGGATCGCATCGACTTCCTTCTGCGTGATCGGCGTCGGCTTGTTGGCCGAACCGCCGACGAATCCCGTGACCTTCGGCGTGCTCTTCACCAGGTGCCACGAGTCGTCGGTCATTTCCATCTCGACCAGCACGTATCCGGGAAAGAACTTGCGCTCGCTGATCGCCTTCTGGCCGGCCTTCATCTCGACGACCTCCTCGACCGGCACCAGGATCTGGCCGAACTGGTCGGGGATTTCCGAACGCTTGATCCGCTCGGTCAGGGCCCGCTGCACACTCTTCTCGAACCCCGAGTAGGCGTGGACGACAAACCACTTCTTGTTCACTTGACGACCCCCACGCCCGCCGAGGGGGCCCGATGAGCGCCTTGGGACGGCCCTGCGGTGCTCATGACTCGCCTCGTCCGGTCAGAAGCTTCACGATCCACGCCAGCGTCGTGTCGACGGAGAACAGGAACAGCGCCATGATCGCGACGAAGGCAAATACGATCGCGGTGGTCTGCATCGTTTCCTTGCGCGTGGGCCAGGACACGCGGCCTGCTTCCTGCCACGCTTCCTGCGCAAAGGTCAGGAATTCCTTGCCGGGCGCCGAAAGCCACGCGACGACGCCGGCGGCGACGAGCCCGCCCAGCACCATCAGCACGCGCAGCACGAGCGCTGCTTCGCCGAACCAGTAGTACGCCCACAATCCGGCGACCACGCACGCCACGGCCAACGCAATCTTTATCTTGTCCATGTCAGGGATCAGATGTCGGGGATCAGGTATCAGAACGCGCGCGAACAGGACGGCGTCGATTGAATCCCGTTTCCTCAAAACCACACCCGCGCCTTTCGCTCCACGCTGCACACAAAACACTTGCCACCTTCGGATAACCTCGCCTCTGATACCTGATACCTGTTACCTGAAAGTGGCAGGCCAGGAGGGAATCGAACCCCCAACCTGCGGTTTTGGAGACCGCCGCTCTGCCAATTGAGCTACTGGCCTTCTCAGATGTCAGATTTCAGATTTCAGATGTCGGCGCGGTGGCGCGGTCGGATGCGATGCTTTGACATCCGACATCTGACATCCGACATCCGTCACTCGATGATCTTGGCGACGACCCCGGCGCCCACCGTGCGCCCCCCCTCGCGGATCGCAAACCGCAACCCGTCCTCCATCGCAATCGGCGCAATCAGCGTCACCTCCATCGCCACATTGTCCCCAGGCATCACCATCTCCGTCCCCGCCGGCAGCGTGCAACTCCCCGTCACGTCCGTCGTCCGGAAATAAAACTGCGGCCGATACCCCGGAAAAAACGGCGTGTGCCGCCCCCCCTCCTCCTTGCTCAGCACATACACCTCGCACGTAAACTTGGTGTGCGGCGTGATCGACCCCGGCTTCGCCAGCACCTGCCCCCGCTCCACCTCTTCCCGCTTGGTGCCCCGCAGCAGCACCCCCACGTTGTCCCCCGCCTGCCCCTGGTCCAAGAGCTTGCGGAACATCTCCACCCCCGTGCACACCGTCTTCAAGGTCGGCTTCAAGCCCACAATCTCCAGCTCGTCCCCCACCTTCACGATCCCCCGCTCCACCCGCCCCGTCACCACCGTCCCCCGCCCCGAAATACTGAACACGTCCTCCACCGGCATCAAAAACGGCCCGTCGATCGCCCGCTGCGGCTGCGGTATGTAACTGTCCAAGGCCTCCGCCAGCTTGAAGATCGACCCCTCCCCCAGCTCGCTCTTGTCCCCCTCCAGCGCCATCTTCGCGCTGCCAATCACGATCGGCGTCTTGTCCCCCGGAAACTGGTACTTGCTCAGCAGCTCCCGCACCTCCATCTCGACAAGCTCCAGGAGCTCCTTGTCGTCCACCATGTCCGCCTTGTTCATGTACACCACGATGTAGGGCACCCCCACCTGCCGCGCCAACAGGATGTGCTCCCGCGTCTGCGGCATCGGCCCGTCCGCCGCCGACACCACCAGAATCGCCCCATCCATCTGCGCCGCACCCGTAATCATGTTCTTGATGTAGTCCGCGTGCCCCGGACAGTCCACGTGCGCGTAGTGCCGCTTCTCCGTCACGTACTCCACGTGCGCCGTGTTGATCGTGATCCCCCGCGCCTTCTCCTCCGGCGCGTTGTCAATCTGGTCGTACGCCTTCACCTCCCCTCCGTACTTCTTCGACAGCACCAGCGTCATCGCCGCCGTCAACGTCGTCTTCCCGTGATCCACGTGCCCAATCGTCCCCACGTTCACGTGCGGCTTCGTCCGCTCGAATTTAGCCTTGGCCATTATTGAGACTCCTTCAGACGTCGTTGTTCAATATCGAATTCGTGGTGCCCATGGAGCGGATTGAACGCTCGACCTCTCCCTTACCAAGGGAGTGCTCTACCACTGAGCTACATGGGCGGAAAAGCAGGGTCAGACTCGACTTTCGATCGAGTTCGTTGTCCACCGCAAGCCGCTCGCGAAAGTCGAGTCTGACCCCGTTTTTCCTGTTACCGTTGGAGCGGGTGAAGGGAATCGAACCCTCGTCGTAAGCTTGGAAGGCTTCTGCTCTACCATTGAGCTACACCCGCGTACCAGGGATCAGAGTTCAGGTAACAGGAATCGGAAAACTCCCGCGAGCGCCACGCGAAACGATCCTCCTGATCCCTGTTTCCTGACCTCTGATCTCCGGCTGGTGGAGGGGGAAGGATTCGAACCTTCGAAGGCAGAGCCGGCAGATTTACAGTCTGCTCCCTTTGACCGCTCGGGAACCCCTCCGACGAAACATGGAAGTTTAGCAATTTATGGGCCCGGCTGTCAAACCGCTGAAAATCAACGGGAATCGAACGTCGGACCCCGCGATTCCGGGGGCCGGCGGTCCAACCGGCATGGGGGGCCCTCGCGCGTCATGACCGAGTGCGATTTCGTCATCGTCGGCGGCGGATCGGCGGGTTGCGTGCTCGCCGACCGGCTTTCCGCGGATGGCAGGCATTCCGTGCTTGTCCTGGAAGCGGGTCCGCGCGACAGGTACCCCTGGATTCACGTTCCCATCGGCTACGCGAAGACGATGTTCCATCCGGTCTACAACTGGTGCTTCAAGACCGAGCCCGATGCCGGGATGAACGGGCGAGAGATTTACTGGCCGCGCGGCAGGACGCTCGGCGGGTCGAGTTCGATCAACGGTTTGATCTGCATCCGCGGCCAGCGCGAGGATTACGACCATTGGGCCGCACTCGGCAACGCGGGCTGGGGCTACCGCGACGTGCTGCCGTACTTCCGCAAACTCGAACACAACGTTCGCGGCGAGGACGAATGGCACGGAGTCGACGGTCCGCTGTGGGCGTCCGACATCGGCTCGAAGCACGAGCTCGTCGAGGCAACGATCGCCGCGTGCGGCGAACTCGGCATCCCGCGCAACGACGATTTCAACGGCGCCACGCAGGAGGGCGCCGGCTATTACCAGCTCACCACGCGGCGCGGATTCCGCTGCTCGACCGCGGTCGCGTACCTGCGGCCCGCGCGCCGCCGCGCGAATCTCGCCGTGGAGACCGGCGCGCAGGCGATGCGGGTCGTCTTCGACGGCCGCCGCGCGCGCGGCGTGGACTATCGCCAGCGTGGCCGGGAGACGACCGTTACGGCGCGACGCGAGGTGATCCTCGCCGCCGGCGCCGTGCAGTCGCCGCAGTTGCTGCAGCTCTCCGGGATCGGTCCTCCGGCGGTATTGACGCCATTCGGCATCCCGGTCGTCCACGCGCTGACGGGTGTCGGCGAAAACCTGCAGGACCATCTGCAGGCCCGCGTGATCTTCCGCTGTACGAAGCCGATCACGACCAACGACACGTTGCGTTCGTGGTGGCGCACACTGGGAATGGGGATCCGCTACTGCGCGAACCGCACCGGGCCCATGGCCGTCGGCATCAACCAGGGCGGTATCTTCGCCCGCACCGACCCCGCGCGCACCCGCCCCGACGTCCAGTTCCACCTCGCGACGCTGTCGTCCGACATGGCCGGTTCGCCCGTGCACACCTTTTCCGGATTCACGATGTCGGTTTGCCAGCTGCAGCCGGAGTCGCGAGGATTCGTCCGCCTCAAGTCGCCGGACCCGTTCGCCGCGCCGGCCATGCAGCCAAACTACCTGTCGACGCCGCACGACCGCGCGACGCTCGTCGCCGGGATCCGGCTGGCGCGGCGCCTCGCGGCAACGCGCGCGCTGGCGCCGTATGTCGCCGGGGAATACCGCCCCGGCCCCGCGGCTTCAACCGACCTGCACCTGCTGGAATTCGCGAGAAATACGGGCGGCACGATTTTCCATGCATCGGGCACGTGCAGGATGGGGCCGGCGAGCGACGCGCAGGCAGTGGTCGATCCGGAACTGCGCGTCCACGGGATCGGCGCGCTGCGCGTCGTCGACTGCAGCATCATGCCGACGCTGGTTTCCGGCAACACCAACGCGCCGGTGGTGATGATCGCCGAAAAAGCGGCGGAGATGATCCTGCGCGACTCGCGGTAGCGCGAACGCAAGCCGGGGCAAGACACTTCTGAACCACAGAGGACGGTTCAGGATTTTTTCCATGATCGATTGCCGGAGGCGCCATGCCCTGCTGCCACGCTGATTTCGCTGCCGTCGAGGGCAGCGACCGCGGATTCACCGTCGGCATGCCGACATTCACTTTCGGACCGGGAGTCCTGGCCGAAGCCGGCGATCGCGCGCGCGCGCTCGGCTTGAAGAGAGTCGCGCTGTTCACCGATGCGCGTCTCAAGTCGAGCGAATACGTCGCCGGCGTGCTCTCTTCGCTCGAGTCCGCAAGTCTCGATGTCGCGATCTACGACGCGGTGGTCATCGAACCTACCGATGCGTCGCTGCAGGACGCTGCACGCTTCGCCGCAGACGGGAGATTCGACGGCTACGTTTCCGTGGGTGGCGGCTCGGTGATGGACACCTGCAAGGCGGCGAACCTCTACGCCTGCCACCCCGCGGATTTCATGACCTACGTCAACGCGCCGATCGGCGCCGGCGCGGCGGTGCCCGGCCCGGTGAAACCGCACATCGCCTGTCCGACCACGTCGGGCACCGGGTCGGAGACGACCGGCATCGCGATCTTCAACCTGCGCTCGATCAACGCGAAGACCGGCATCATTTCGCGGCGCCTGATCCCGGATGTCGCGTTGATCGATCCGGAGGTCGCGGCATCGCTGCCCAGGAATGCCGTCGCGGCCACCGGGTTCGATTGCATGAGCCACGCGCTCGAGTCGCTGACCGCGCGCCCGTATCCCCGCCGGCTGAACCCGGCGAAGGGCGTGAATCGCCCGGTGTCGCAGGGTGCCAACCCGTTCTCCGACATGCTCGCCGCCGAGGCACTGAAAGGTGTCGGCCGCTTTCTGGTGCGCGCGGTGAACGATGCGTCCGACACCGAGGCGCGAACCGAGATGATGTATGCGGCGACGCTGGCCGGCATCGCGTTCAACGCGGCGGGCTGCCACTTGCCGCACGGGCTGTCCTACGCGGTGTCGGGCCTCGCCAGGGACTGGCACGTCGACGGCTATCCGGAGGGCAAGACGCTGGTGCCGCACGGCATGGCCGTGGTGCTCAACAATCCGTCGGTCTGGCGTTACACGGCGCCGTGCTGCCCCGAGCGCCATCTGCACGGCGCGCAGTGCCTCGGCGCGCGCGCGAAGGGTGCCGAGGCCAAGGACGCGGGCGAGATCCTCGCCGCACGCGTCATCGAGTTGATGCGGGCCACGGCGATGCCCAACGGGCTCGGCGCGCTCGGCTTCGACGCCTCGCATCTCGACGCGCTCGCGGCCGGCGCCGAACCGCAGTACCGCGTGATCAGGAACGCGCCGAAGGACGTCTCGCGCGACGACCTGACGGGACTTTTCCGCGCGGCGCTCAGGTACTGGTAGGCGCGGCCGTCGGCAGGAGCCCCAAAGAGGCTTCGGCGGCGACGCGCTGTATCCGCCGCGGCGGCAAGCGCACGGTAAACGTGCTGCCGGCGCCGGGCTCGCTGACGACGTCGAGTTCCGCCTGGTGCCGCAAGAGCACATGCTTGACGATGGCGAGACCCAGCCCCGTGCCGCCGGTCGAGCGCGAGCGGCTGCGATCGACACGGTAGAACCGCTCGGTAAGCCGCGGGATGTGCTCGGCGGCGATCCCGATGCCCGTGTCCTCGACGCCGAACTCGCCATACCCGTCCGGGGCGATTCGCCAGTGCAACGTGACCGCGCCCCCGGTCGGCGTGTAGCGAATCGCATTGCTGACGAGATTGACGCACGCGCTCGCGAGTTCGTCGCGGTTGCCGATCACTGTCGCTCCGTCGCCCGTGTCGAGCGCTATCACGTGTTGTCCGCCCGAAAGCGCCCGGGCGTCCGCAGCGAGTTCGAGCAGCAGCGGCACGACGGCAAACTCCGCCTCCGTCCGCGGTCTCTGTTCGCTCTCGAGCGCCGACAGCGCGAGGAGGTCGTCGACCAGCCGCTGCATGCTCTTCGCCTGCTCCTGCATCAATGCCAGGTAACGCGTTCGTTGCTGCGGCTCGAGCTCCATGTCCTGCAGTGTTTCGATGTAGCCGGTAACGACCGTCAGCGGCGTCTTCATTTCATGGGACACGTCGGCGATGAAATCGCGCCGCATGCGTGCGACGGCTTCCAGCTGCGTGATGTCGCGACTGATCAGCAGCTTCTCCTCGACGCCGAACGGGATGACCTGGATTGAAAGCGTGACGCCCGGCTCACGATGCGAGCCGACGATCACGGCATCGGAGTAATCTCCGGTGTCGAGATATCGGATGAATTCCGGCTGGCGCACGACGTTGACGAGAGGCTGCCCGGTGTCGTGCCCGAGATCGAGCCCGAGGTACATCTGCGCACGGGTGTTCGCCCACTGGACGCGATGCGATGCATCGAGGACGACCATGCCGTCGGGAATGGCTTCGGCAACGCTGCGGAAGCGCTCCATCGCGACGACGAGATCCTGCTGCGCGAGATTGCGGGTGCGCACGCGCCGGTAGAGCGCCGAGAGGGCGACGCGCCAGCTGCCGCGTCCCTCGGGCACCGCCTCTTCCAGCGGACTGGCGGCCCAGCGCGCGAGCCCGCCCAGGTGCCACAGGTGGAAGGCGACGATTCCCGCGCTGCCCGCCGCAAGTACGCCGAGTGCCCAGGCCGTTCCGAAGGCTACCGCCGCCAGTGCCGTCAGCACTGCAACGGCGGCAGGGGCGACGAGACCGGACAGAATGACGGGGCTCATGCCGGTCGTGCCATTCGCCCTGCCTTCAGCGCGGAACGGCGAGCCGGTACCCGCTGCCGCGCACGGTCTCGATCATCCTGTCCTGGCCGAACGGTTCGAGCGCGAGCCGCAGCCGCCGGATGTGGACGTCGACCGTGCGCTCCTCGATGTAGACCTGGGTGCCCCAGACTTGATCGAGCAGTTGCGCGCGCGTGTGCACGCGCTCCGGCCGCGCGAGAAAGAAGCGAAGCAAACGAAACTCCGTGGGACCGATGTGCACCGGCTCGCCGTTCACCGTGACGCGATGGGTCGAGGGGTCCAGCTTCATCCGACCCGCCGTCAGCGGTTCCTGCGCTGCTTCCGGTGCGCGCCGCCGCAGCACGGACTTGATGCGCGCCTTGAGTTCGCGCGGCGAGAACGGTTTGGTCACGTAGTCGTCGACCCAGGCCTCGAGACCGGCGACCTTGTCGGCCTCCTCGGTGCGCGCGGTGACCATGATGATCGGCAGCTCTTTCGTCCGGGCATCGGCGCGCAGCTGCTTCGCGAGCGCAAGCCCGGATTGCCCCGGCAGCATCCAATCGAGCAGCAGCAGATTCGGCAGCGACTCCTTCAACTGCGCGTGCGCGGATTCGGCATCAGGCGCACCGCGGACTTCGTAGCCGGCGCCGACGAGATTCACTCTCAGCAATTCGAGGATCGCCGGTTCATCCTCGACGACGAGAATCGACGGCGTCATTCGGTGTCCTGGCCGTCGGCCGCCGCGCTCATTCCTCGGCCACCTCCGCGCGAATCTGCTCGGCGCTCGAGTGCCGCACGTCCTTGCCCTTGACGACCTGCACAACCGCCTCGGCGATGTTCTTCGCATGGTCGCCGATCCGCTCGATCGACTTGGCGACAAACACGATTTCGAGCGCAGAGGTGATCGTTCGCGGATCTTCCATCATGTAGCTGATCAGCTGGCGCATGATCGCCTGGAACGCCGTATCGATGTCCTCGTCGCGATCGATGACCTCGGCGGCGGCCGTCACGTCGAGCCGGGCGAACGCGTCGAGCGTCATCTGCAGCATTTCCTGCGCATGCGTGGCGGCGCGGACAACCTCGTACGCGCGCATCCGCGTCAGCCGGTCGCTGCCCCGGGTCTGCGTCGCCTTGTATGCGATCTTCTTGACCTCGTCGCCGACGCGCTCGAGATCATTCACGATCTTGGTTATGGTGAGGATCATGCGCAGATCGATCGCCGCTGGCTGCCGCTTGGCAATGATCTGGCTGCACTGCTGGTCGATCGTCATCTGCATCTGATTGATCTGCTGCTCGTCGGCGCCCACCTGATCGAGTGTGCCATCGCCCTCGTCCTCCCCGAGGATCGAGATCGCCCGCGCGAGCTGCGTTTCGACTATCCCACCCATCGCCAGAACGCCGCTGCGGATTGTTTCCATTTCGGCGTCGAACTGCTTGTGCGTGTGTTCGGTCATGGCGCGTGTCCCATTGGTCCGGCAAATCAGCCGAAACGTCCGGTGATGTAATCCTCGGTATCCTTCTTCTTCGGCTTGAGAAAGATCTGGTCGGTCTCACCGAACTCCACCAGCTCGCCCAGGTACATGTACGCGGTGAAATCGGAAACCCGGGCGGCCTGCTGCATGTTGTGAGTGACGATCGTGATCGTATACTCTTCCTTCAGCTCCGAGATGAGCTCCTCGATCTTCGCGGTCGAAATCGGGTCGAGCGCCGAGGTGGGCTCGTCGAGCAGCAGTACCTCCGGCCTGACCGCCACCGCCCGCGCAATGCACAGCCGCTGCTGCTGGCCGCCGGACAGCGCCATCCCGCTCTGCGTCAGCTTGTCCTTGGCCTCGTCCCACATCGCCGCCTTGGTCAGCGCCCACTCGACACGCTCGTCCATTTGCCGCGCCGACAGGCTCTCGTACAAGCTTACGCCGAACGCAATGTTGTCGTAGATCGACATCGGGAAGGGCGTGGGCTTCTGGAACACCATGCCGACCTTCGCGCGCAGCCTGTTGATGTCGACATCCGGGGCGAGGATGTTCTCGCCGTCGAGCATGATTTCGCCGACAGCGCGGTGCCCCGGATACAGCGAGTACATCCGGTTCAACGTCCGCAACAGCGTCGACTTGCCGCAGCCGGACGGGCCGATGAACGCGGTGACCCGACGCTCGGCGATGTCGAGATTGATGTCCTTGAGGCCCTGAAACCGGCCATAGAAAAAGTCGAGGTTGCGGATCGACATCTTGGGCTCGACCTGCGGAAGTGCCCGCTCCGACGCATCGGGGCGGGCGGCAATGGCATCAAGATTCATCGCGGATACCCGCGTCTCGTCGATCATTTCACGGCGGCTTGGCGAAACAGCACGCGCGCCACGATGTTCAGCACCAGGACCGCTGCCGTGATCAGCAGCGCGCCCGCCCACGCCAGCTCCTGCCAGTCCTTGTAGGGGCTCATCGCGAACTGGAAGATCACGACCGGTAGATTGGACATCGGGGCGTCGAGGTTCGTGGTCCAGAACTGATTGTTCAATGCGGTAAACAGCAGCGGCGCCGTTTCGCCGGAGATGCGCGCCACCGCGAGCAGCACCCCGGTGACGACACCGGCGCGTACGGAGCGAAGCGTCACCATCAGGATCATCTTCCATTGCGGCGTGCCGAGAGCGACCGCTGCTTCGCGCAGACTGTCCGGAACGAGCCGCAGCATGTTTTCGGTCGTGCGGATGACGACGGGGATAACGATCAGGGCCAGCGCAAATGAACCGGCCCACGCGGAGAAATGGCCCACCTGGAATACATAGATCTGATAGATGAACAGACCGATGATGATCGATGGCGCCGACAGCAGGATATCGTTGATGAAACGCGTGACCGGCGCAAGCCAGCCGCGGCTGCCGAATTCGGCAAGGTAGATGCCCGCAAAGATGCCCACCGGCGTCCCGATCAGCGTTCCGGCGGCCGCCATCAGCACGCTGCCCGCGATCGCATTGAGGAGACCTCCTGCGCTTCCCGGCGGAGGCGTCATCGCGGTGAACAATCGGGGGCCGAAGGCATGAAATCCCGCCTGGAACAGCGTGAACAGGATCCAGAACAGGAAGGCGAGCCCGAAGACCATCGCCGCCAGTGACATGGCGAGATTGAATCGATTGACGAAGATGCGCCTCGAATAAAGTGAAGTCACGGGAGTCGCGCTCGGGGATTACGTACGCTTGCCTTCGGCCTTGGCAAGCTGCAGAAGCAGCAACTTGGCCAGCGCAAGGACAATGAACGTGATGACGAAGAGAATGAGGCCGAGCTCGATCAGCGCGGAGGTATAGAGATCGCCGACGGCTTCGGTGAATTCGTTCGCGAGAGCGGACGCAATGCTGTTGCCGGGCGCCAGAATCGAAGGCGTCAGCCGGTGCGCATTGCCGATCAGGAATGTCACTGCCATGGTCTCGCCGAGCGCGCGGCCAAGTCCGAGCATGATGCCGCCGATGACCCCGACCTTGGTGTAGGGCAGCACGACATTGCGCACGACTTCCCACGTCGTGCAACCGATGCCGTACGCCGACTCCTTGAGCACCGGAGGCACGATCTCGAATACGTCGCGCATCACCGCCGCGATGAACGGGATCACCATGATCGCCAGGACAAACCCGGCGGTCAGTACACCGATGCCCTGCGGCGGTCCCTTGAACAGCGCGCCGACCACGGGCACCGCACCCACCGTATTGATAAGCCAGGGCTGCACATGATCGGCGAACAGCGGCGCGAGCACGAACAGGCCCCACATGCCGTAGATGATGCTGGGAATGGCGGCCAGCAACTCGATCGCCGTGCCCAGCGGCCGTCTGAGCCAGATGGGCGAAAGCTCGGTGAGAAACAGCGCGATGCCGAAACTGACCGGGACGCCGATCAACAGTGCGATCGCCGAGGTGACGAGCGTTCCGACAATCGGGACCAGCGCGCCGAACTGGTCGGTGACCGGGTTCCACTCCGAACTGACGAGGAACCCGAATCCGAATTTCTGCATCGCCGGCAGACTGCCGTAGACGAGAGACGCAACGATTCCCAGCAGCAGCACCAGCACCAGAAAGGCGAAAAAGCGCGCGACCGACCGGAAGATCAGGTCCTGCAGCTGAATCCTTGTCTGCTTCGGATCTGGCATTCTGGCGACGCCGACTTTCGCCTCCCGCGGCACGGAGGCGATGATACCCGGAAAGGCATCGGCGGTCGTTGCAATCGTGGGCATGTTCACGTCGATTCTCCTCGCAGTGCGAGCCCGCGGCCGACGCGCCCTGCAACGCGCCCGCAGAAAGGAAACGCGGCGTTCGTCGATTCGGCGAACGCCGCGCGTGGCGTGGACGAGTTGCAGTTGGGTCGATCAGAATACCGACTTGCCCGCGCCGTCCTTGATCTGCGCTTTCCAGGTGGTCCGGATGAGGTCGGTGACGCTGTCCGGCAGCGGCACGTAGTCGAGCGAATCGGCGAGCCTGTCGCCCTCCGCCGTGTACGCCCAGTCGAAGAATTTCAGAACTTCGCGAGCAGTCTCCGGTTTCGGCTGCATCTTGTAGACGAGGATGAACGTGGCCCCGGAGATGGGCCACGCGTTCTTGCCGGGCTGATCGGTCAGCATCAGGTAATAACCGGGCGCCTTGCTCCAATCGGCACCGGCCGCAGCCGCCTTGAAGGTGTCCGACGACGGGCTGACGAAATTGCCATCGCGGTTCTGCACCTGCGCGTACGTCATCTTGTTCTGCAGCGCATAGGCGTACTCGACATAGCCGATCGACCCTTTCACGCGCTGTACATAGGACGCAACACCTTCGTTGCCTTTGCCGCCAACGCCGGCGGGCCACGCGACCGACGTGCCCTCGCCGACCTTCTGTTTCCATTCCGGACTCACCTTCGACAGGTAGTTCACCCAGATGAACGTCGTGCCGGAACCATCCGAGCGAT
Source organism: uncultured beta proteobacterium (assembly GCA_963726775.1). Lineage (GTDB taxonomy): Bacteria > Pseudomonadota > Gammaproteobacteria > Burkholderiales > Casimicrobiaceae > CAIWHR01. The sequence continues at coordinate 33,393 of CAVSDL010000008.1, read as the reverse complement.
GCACCACCGTGATGTCCGAGTCCGGCAGCTTTGCGCCCGGATTCAGCTTGGCGATAGCCGGATCATTCCACTTCGTGGTCTTGCCGAGATAGATATCGGCCAGCACGGGACCCGTCAGCTTGAGTTCGCCCGGCTTCACGCCTTCAAGATTGACAACCGGGACGTCGCCGCCGATGACCGTCGGAAACTGGAACAAACCGTCCTTTTCCAGGTCTTCCGGTTTGAGCGGCATGTCGGAAGCACCGAAGTCCACGGTCTTGTTCTGGATCTGCTTTATTCCACCGCCGGAGCCGATCGACTGGTAGTTCATGCCTATTCCGGTTTTCGCCTTGTAGGCCTCAGCCCACTTCGCGTAGATCGGATAGGGAAACGTGGCGCCGGCGCCGGTGATATCGATCGCGGACGCGGTGGAAAGTCCGACCGCGAACGTCGCGGCCGCCAGAAATCCGTGGGTCAGGTGCTTGCACATTGCGTTTGTCCTTGTGGGTAGCCGATGCCGCGAATTGTTACAGCCGCCTGTTACAGCGCGATGACATAGCGTGACGGCCCGCCGTCAATGTCGCCGATCGGATTCCTCGGAGCGCGGTCTGCGCTGCCGCAGTGCTAAAGTGACTGCTGCCCGGCGTCGCGCACGCCAATGCACCCGACCGTTACCCAATGTCGTTCCTGTGGCCCCAGGCGCTGTGGTTGCTGACCGTCGTACCGGCATTGGTCGGCATGTATTGGTGGCTCCTGCGGCGGCGGAAATCGGCGGCGCTTCGCTTTGCGAGCCTCGGGCTCGTCCGCGAGGCGCTCGGCCCCGGCCGGCAGTTCCGGCGTCACGTTCCGCCGTTGCTCTTCCTGCTCGCGATGGTCGCGACGATGCTCGCGATCGCGCGCCCGGGCGCGGTTGTCACGCTGCCCACCGAACAGCGTACGATCATCCTCGCCATCGACGTCTCGCTCAGCATGCGCGCGAAAGACGTCCGGCCCAGCCGGATCGGCGCCGCGCAGGACGCGGCGAAGGCGTTCGTGCAGGAGCAGCCGTCCGATGTGCGCATCGGCATCGTGACGTTCGCCGGCTCGGCGTCGGTGGTGCAGCCACCCACGCGCAACCGCGACGACCTGATTGCGGCGATCGACCGCTTCGAGTTGCAGCGCCACACCGCGATAGGCAGCGGCATCATCCTGTCGCTCGCCACGCTTTTTCCCGACGCCGGCATCGACGTCGAGCAGGCGACGCGGAGCGGCCTGTCGCCGCGCGACCGCGCGCGCGCTGCGCCGCTCGAGCAGGCGGGCAAGGACGAGAAGAAAGGCGAAAAGAAGACCTACACGCCGGTGCCGCCCGCCTCAAACGTCAACACCGCGATCATCCTTCTTACCGACGGCCGGCGCACGACCGGGCCCGATCCGCAGGAGGCGGCGAAGATGGCCGCCGACCGCGGCGTCCGCGTCTACACGGTCGGGTTCGGCACCGCAGGCGGCGGGCCCGTCGACTTCGACGGCATGTCGATCTACATGCGCTTCGACGAGGAAACGCTCAGAGCCATCGCCCAGATTACGCAGGCCGAGTACTTCCATGCTGGCAGTCTCGACGACCTGAAGAAGATCTACGGGACGTTGAACTCCCGCTTCGTTCTTGAAAAGAAGGAGACCGAGATCAGCGCGCTCTTCGCCGCCGCGGCGGCGATGCTGGCAGTCGCGGCGGCGTTGCTGTCGCTCCTCTGGTTTCACCGGATCGGGTGACCGCGCAGGAACGGAGCCAAAGTTCCGCCGTATGCGGCGGCTGCGCCTTGTATGGCGGCGCATACGGAGCATTCCAGTGACAAGGGTGCACCACCACGAAAGAGCCGCGCCGTCGTCACGGTCCCCGTGGCAGCGAACGCAGACAATGCTGCCGCCACGGGGCGGGGCGAATACCCGATGCGCCACAATCCGCTCGACTTACGGTGACACGGGTGCGCGATGCCGATCGATCCAGTACGCCCACGCGACGAACAACCAGCCGAGGAGCCCGCTGATCGCCAGCACCTGCACGCTGGGCGGCGGCGGGCCGAAAACGCTCGACAGGTAGATGGCGCCGAGGGTCGCGATGAATATCCAGAACGCGGCGGCTCCGATCCGGTCGCGCGGCCGCGTCGCGGAAACATAGAGCCACGCACCGGTCCCGAACAGCAGGAACTCCACCGCGAGCGTCGCGGGCAGCGAGTACCACAGCCCGAGACCGACCTTGGGCCCACCCGGCCACAGCGGCATGTCGGGCCGATGCGAGACGAAGTCCAGCACCCAATGCGACAGCACCAGTGCGGCGAGCCAGCACGCGCCAACGCGGTCGCGGCGCAGCGCAAAGTACCCGCCAGCGAACAGCGCCGCCCACAGCGCGCCGGCGACGAGGCTGTGCGTATAGGGATACGAAACAAACAGCAGCGGCGTCACCGCGGTGAGGCCGGGCACGATCTCGACCTTCTCCCAATCCAGCAGCAGAAAGACCGGCCAGATCCCGTCGACGAGGAGCGCGGCGAAGAGCAGCGTTCCGAGCGAAGGACGCGGTGCGACTTTCTTTGCCGCGAGGGCGAGGCCGAAATGGCCGATGAACATGACACGCCTCCCGATTGCCGCCATCGGCCAAGCCGCAACTGCGCCCGCGAATGCCTCAGCCGCGTCTGGCTGCCGTCGCCTTGTACTTGGCAAGGTGGCGCACCGGGAGCGCTAGCGCGTCGCGACGGAACGGATCGCCCAGCTCGCGCGTCACCATCATCTCCAGGATCGTCGTCTTGCCGTCGGCCTGCGCCTTGGCCGCGGCGCGCAGCGCGGGGCCGACATCGGACAGCTTGTCGATGGTGACGCCCTCGGCGCCCATGGCCCTGGCCACCGCGGCCCACGACGGCTGCCGGTCGAGATTCACGCCGACGAAGCGATTCTCGTAGAAATCGACGTGGTTCTTCTTCTCCGCGCCCCACTGGCCGTTGTTGAACACGACCGCCGTGACGGGAATGTTCTCGCGGACACAGGTCTGGATTTCGCCGAAGCTCATTCCCCACGCGCCATCGCCGACGTAGGCGATGGCGGGCCGCTCGGGCGCCGCGACCTTGGCGCCGATGATCGTCGGGAACGCATAACCGCAGTTGCCGAAGCTCATCGCCGCGAACATCGACCGCGGGCGGTCGAAGCGCAGGTACGAATTCGACACCGAGCAGATGTTGCCGATATCGGTGGACACCATCGCGCCGGCGGGCATCGCGCGCTCCAGCTCGCGCAGCATCTGCCGCGGATGCATGTGCGTGGAATTCTTCGACACCTCGATCGACCAGGCGTCCTTCTCGTAGGCCCAGCCGTTCAATTCGGCTTCCCAGGCTGCCTTCTCCGCCTTGACGTCGGCCATCCGCGCTTCCTTGTTCGCGAGACAAGCCAGCGACCTGCCCGACAGGTTCGCGATCAGCGCCAGCGCCGCTGCCTTGGCATCGCCGCAGATGCCGATGGAGATCGGCTTCACGAGTCCCAGCATCTTCGCGTCGGCGTCGACCTGGATGACCTTCGCGTTCTTCGGCCAGTACTCCATGCCGTACTGCGGCAGCGTGCCGAACGGCCCGAGCCGCGTGCCCAGCGCGAGCACGACGTCGGCCTTCCCGATCAGCTTCATCGCCGCCTTGCTGCCCTGATAGCCGAGCGGACCGACCCACAGCGGATGGCTTGCCGGGAACGAATCGTTGTGCAAATAGCTGTTCGCGACTGGCGCCTGCAACAGCTCGGCGAGCCGGATCGCCTCCGGCTGGCCGTTGGCCATCACGACGCCGCCGCCGCAGAGAATCACCGGGAACTGCGCGCCGGCGAGGAGATCCGCGGCTTCGGCCAGGCTTCGCTCGCCCCCTGCCCCGCGCTCGATCGCGACCGGTCGCGGAATTTCGCATTCGATGTCGCCGTAGAAAAAATCGCGCGGGATGTTGATCTGCGTCGGACCGAGTTCGAGGTGCGCGCGATCGAACGCACGGCCGGTGAGTTCGGCCATCCGCACGCGGTTGTTGACGTGCGCCTGGTACTTGGTGATTCGGGAAAAAATCGGCAACTGGTCCGTTTCCTGGAAGCCGCCGAGGCCGATCGTCGCGCTGCCCGTCTCGGGCGTGATGACGACCACCGGCGAGTGCGCCCAGTACGCGGCCGCCGTCGAGGTCACGAAGTTGGTGACGCCGGGTCCGTTCTGCGCGATGCAGACGCCATGCCGGCCCGACACGCGTGCATAGCCGTCGGCCATGTGCCCGCCGCCCTGCTCGTGCGCAACCGAAATGAAGCGTATGCCGGCGAGCGGAAAGAGGTCGAGCGCGTCCATGTAGGCCGAGCCGACAATGCCGAACACGTCGGTCACGCCCTGCGCGACGAGCGTCTCGACGAAGGCCTCGGACGATGTCATCTTCTGCTTGCCGGCGACGGCGAGATTCTTCTGATCGGTCATCGTGTTCATGATGCAGCCTCGGTTTCGATGGAAAGGAATGGCATGAAGGGGTCTGGCAATCCATTGTTGCGGGGGGCCGCGCAGTCACCGCCGGAGTCCGAGCCGTGCCGACGGTGGTTTCGGCGGCATGCGGCATTCCGGTGCGCGATCTTTCCCGGGCGACCGGAAAGCGTTTCGCGATCCGCGTCGCATATCGGCGACGATCCCGTCACGCCGCGGCCTGGCGCGCCACGACTGCATTCGTTTCAAGCCATCGCGCTTTCAGGCGTGACAAAGGCATACCCCAGGGCTTCGGCGACCGGCTGACAGGTGACCTTGCCGAACGCGATGTTGAGACCGTTCTTGAGGTGCGCATCGTCGGCGAGCGCCTTTTTCCAGCCTTTGTCGGCCAGCGCCAGGACGAACGGCAGCGTCGCGTTGTTGAGTGCGAAGGTCGACGTCCTCGGTACTCCGCCTGGCATGTTGGCCACACAGTAGTGGGTGACGCCGTCGACGACGTAGACCGGATCGGCGTGCGTCGTCGCGCGCGACGTCTCGAAACAGCCGCCCTGATCGATGGCGACATCGACGATCACCGATCCCGGTTTCATCCTTTTCACGAGCGCCGCGGAAACGAGCTTGGGCGCGGACGCCCCCGGGATCAGCACGCCGCCGATGACGAGGTCGGCGCTGGTGACATGGTTCTCCAGCGCATCGTGCGTCGAGAACACCGTGTTGAGCGGCCTGCCGAACTGCCGCCAGAGGGAGCGCAGCACCTCGACGCTGCGATCCAGCACCCAGACGTCCGCACCCATGCCGAGCGCGATGTGGCACGCGTGCGAGCCGACGACGCCGCCTCCCAGGATCACGACCTTCGCCGGATCCACGCCCGGCACGCCGCCCAGCAGCACGCCGAGGCCGCCGTGCGGCTTCTCCAGGTAGTACGCGCCGGCCTGCACCGCCATGCGCCCGGCCACTTCCGACATCGGGGCCAGGAGCGGCAGGCCGCCGGAGCTCGACGTAACGGTTTCGTAGGCAATGCATACCGCCCCGCTCGCGACGAGATCCTTCGCCTGCTCGGGATCCGGCGCGAGGTGCAGGTAGGTGAAGAGGATCTGCCCCTTGCGGAGCATCCGGCGCTCGATCGCCTGCGGTTCCTTCACCTTGACGATCATCTCGGCCGCGGCGAAAACCTCGGCCGCGGTCCCGGCAACGCTGGCTCCCGCCTTGCGGTAGGCATCGTCGTCCATCCCGATGCCCTGGCCCGCATTGTGTTCGACGACCACTTCGTGGCCGTGCGCGACGGCCTCGCGCACGCTGCCGGGCGTCAGTCCGACGCGGTTCTCCAGTACCTTGATCTCTTTCGGAATGCCGATGCGCATGGCGTTTGCTCCGATCGGATTCGACGGCAGGGGGGCTCCGACTGCCGTTTCCTGCCTGGCAAACGGTTATCATAATCGATCGCCGGGCCGGGCACACGCGCCGCCCCGTCGACGACAGCGATGCGGGACTGGAGCACCAGCATGGGCACGGATCTTCTTGCATTCGCCGCAAGCGCGGCGCTCGTCACCGCGTACTACACGTTCCTGTGGTCGCGCGCCCGGCGCGATCCCCATTACACGATTCACGGCGTCAATGCGACCGCCCGCACGCTGTGGGTCCACGACGTCATGGCCAATCGAGGCAAGGACGTCATGGCCGTCCAGACGCTGCGCAATTTCCTGATGGCGGCAACGTTCATGGCGTCGACGTCCGTGCTGCTCATCCTCGGCGCGCTGACGCTGTCCGGGCAGGCCGAAAGCCTCGCCCAGACGTGGCACGCGGTGAACATCGGCGGCTCGGCGGCGCCACAGGTGTGGATCGTCAAGGTGATGTGCCTGCTGACGACCTTCATCGTCGCGTTCTTCGCCTTTGCAATGACGATTCGCCTTCTGAATCACGTCGTGTTCATGATCAACGTTCCGGACGCCGCGTCCCGCGCGGGCCTCGCGCCGCCGCAGGTTGCCCACCGCCTGGCGCGTGCCGGACATTTCTATTCGATCGGTACGCGCGCGTTTTTCGTCGCCATCCCGCTCGTGTTCTGGCTGTTCGGACCGCTCTACCTGCTGGTCGCGACGGTAGGGCTGGTGATCGTGCTGCACCAGGTCGAGCGCAGCCCGCGCGTCGAAAGCGGATGAGCGCGCGATGCGCGCTGGAGGCGCTTGCGCCTGTCGCCGGCAGTTCCGTGCACCCGCCTCGAAGGTGTACGATTGCAGTCCTGTCCCGACCAATACGGCTCGCGGGCGATCGCATCCGCCGCGCCGCAGCAACAGGAGACCACGATGGGCCATGCCGAACTGACGATCCATGACCAGGCCGCGTCGAAGCGCATCTCGCTCGACGAATACTGGATGCCGTTCACGCCGAACCGCGACTTCAAGGCCGACCCGAAGATGGTCGTGCGCGCGGAAGGCATGTATTACTGGAATGACCGCGGCGAGAAGATCATCGACGCGTCGTCGGGGCTTTTCTGCGTCAACGCCGGCCACGGGCGGAAGGAGATCGCCGATGCCGTCGGCAGGCAGATGCGCGAGCTCGATTTCGTTCCGCCGTTCCTGCGCGGGCATCCGAAGCAGTTCGAGCTCGCGACGCGCGTCGCGGAACTGACGCCGGGCGATCTCAACCGGATTTTCTTCACCAATTCGGGATCCGAGGCCGTCGACACCGCGATGAAGGTCGCGCTCGCCTACCACCAGGCGCGGGGACAGGGCGGCCGCAACGTGTTCGTGTCGCGGGAGCGCGCCTACCACGGCGTCAATTTCGGCGGCGTTTCGCTGTCCGGCCTCGTCAACAACCGGCGCAAATACGGTCCGGGGCTGCCGGGCATCGCCCACATGCGGCACACGCACCTCAAGGAGAATTTCTTCGTCCGGGGCGAAGGCGCGCATGGCGCCGAGCTGGCCGACGACCTGACGCGCTACGTGAACCTCTACGGGGCCGAAAACATCGCCGCGTGCTTCGTCGAGCCGATCGCCGGATCCACCGGCTGCCTGGTGCCGCCCAAGGGTTACCTCGCGCGTCTGCGCGAAATCTGCGACGCGCACGGAATCCTGCTGATCTTCGACGAGGTGATCTGCGGCTTCGGTCGTACCGGGCAGGCCTTCGCCGCGCAGAGCTTCGGCGTCACACCCGACGTCATGACGATGGCGAAGGGAATCACCAACGGCGCGCAGCCGATGGGCGCGGTCGCGATCAGCGAGCGCATCCACGACACGATCATGGCGGCAGCGCCGGAAGGAGCGATCGAGTTCTTCCACGGCTACACCTATTCGGGCCACCCCGGACCGTGCGCGGCGGGGCTCGCCACGCTCGACATCTACCGGAACGAGGGCCTGTTCGAGCGCGGCCGCGAGCTTTCGCCCCACTTCCTCGACGCGCTGTTCTCGCTGAAGGGCCTGCCGGCCATCGCCGACATCCGCGGCTATGGAATGTTCGGCACGATCGACGTCCACCCGGCGGGCGGACCGGGTGCGCGCGGCCACGCGCTGCAGAAAACGTTGTTCGATGGCGGGCTGCATCTCAAGACGACCGGCGACTCCTTGCTCATCGCGCCGCCGCTGATCGCGGAAAAATCACATATCGATATGATCGCGGACGTCTTGCGCAGGACGCTCGCGGCACTGTAACTTCAACACGTACGCCGCGCGGCGCCGGCTGAGCGCCGCCGGCCGCGTTCAGCGGCTTTTCACAGGGGAGCAAGCATGAAACGTTTGATTGTTGGCATGGCTTTGGCATTGGCATCATCGCTGCCGGCCTGGGCGCAGAAGACTGTGACGTTCGCGTACCAGGACATGATGAATCCGTTCCGCTGGGTGCAGCAGACCGGCGAGATCGAGAAGGCAACCGGCTACAAGATCAACTGGCGGCAGTTCGGCGGCGGCGGCGACGTGATCCGCGCCATGGCCTCGGGCGACGTCGCGATCGGAGAGGTCGGCTCGGCGGGTGTCGCCACCGCGATCAGCCAGGGGATGGATGTCGAACTGTTCTGGATTCTCGAGGACATCGCGGCCGCCGAGGCGCTCGTCGCGCGCAACGGCAGCAACATCAACACGGTCGCCGACCTCAAGGGCAAGAAGGTCGGCGTCCCGTTCGTCTCGACGACGCACTTTCACCTGCTCTATGCGATGGAACTCGCCGGGCTGAAGCGCGGCGACGTGCAGGTGCTCAACATGCGGCCGCCCGAGATCGCCGCCGCGTGGGGCCGCGGCGACCTCGACGCCACGTTCATCTGGGATCCGGTGCTCTCCACCGTCAAGAAGAACGGCAAGGTGATCGTCACGTCCGGCGAACTGTGCAAGAAGGGCAAGTGCACGTTCGACGGTCTGATCGTCTCCAAGAAATTCGCCGCCGAGAACCCGCAGTTCATGACGGCAATGGTCAAGGCGATCGCGAAGGCCGACGCCGACTACCGCGCCAACTCCAAGGCGTGGACCGGCGACGCGGCGAAGGTCGCCGCCGTGGCGAAATGGTCGGGTGGCAAGCCCGAGGACGTCGCCGATGCGATGGCGCTGTATGGCTTCCCCAGCCTCGCGGACCAGGCAGGTCCGGCATGGCTGGGCGGCGGTGCCAACGGCGGCGCGGCCAAGGCGCTGACCGAAACGGCCAAGTTCCTCAAGGACGAAGGCCGCATCCAGCAACTGGTTCCGGACTACAGCAAGTCGGTCAACCCGGCGTTCGCGCAGGGCGCGATGAAATAGGCGGCTTGGTCGGCACGCCCGACCGACCGCCCCTTCGCGGCGGCGCCCGCTCGCAAGGCCGGCGCCGCCGTCTTCTTGTCCACATCCGGTTTCGCCCGTGCCGACGCTCGACATCAGCCATCTGGGCGTCCGCTACGCGACCAAGTCCGGCACGGTCGACGCGTTGTCGAACGTGAACCTTGCGATCCGCGACGGCGAGTTCGTCGTCGCCATCGGAGCCTCCGGCTGCGGCAAGACGACCTTGCTCTCCTGCATCGCCGGCTTTCTGCCGCCGACGGACGGGAACATCCTGCTCGACGGCAAGCCGGTCACGGGTCCCGGCGCCGACCGCGGTGTCGTCTTCCAGAAGCACGCGCTGATGCCCTGGCTCAACGTCGCCGACAACGTCGAATTCGGGTTGCGGATGCGCGGGGTGTCGTCGTCGGAGCGCCGGAGCATCGCGCTGGAGAAGCTCCGCCTCGTCGGTCTCGAGGATTTCGCGGGACGGGCGATCTACGAGCTCTCGGGCGGCATGCAGCAGCGCGTCGGCATCGCCCGCGCGCTCGCGTCCGATCCCGAGCTCTTGCTGATGGACGAGCCGCTGGGGGCGCTGGACGCGTTCACCCGCGAGGCGATCCAGGAGCTGATCCTCGACGTCTGGCACCGCACGGGCAAGATGTGCTTCTTCATCACGCACAGCGTCGAGGAGGCGCTCTTCCTCGCCACGCACCTGGTCGTGATGACGCCGCGTCCGGGGAAGATTTCGCACGAGTACCAGCTCGATTTCGGCCGGCGCTTCATCGCGACCCGCGACGCGCGCGCGGTCAAGTCGTCGCCGGATTTCATTCGCGTCCGCGAGGAAGTGCTGGCGGTGATCCTGCATCGCGAACCGCGAGCGGATGTCGCCGCGACTGCCCGATAGCCATGGCCGCGAACGGCAATCCGCAACCCCGGACGTCGAGCTACTCGACACCCGGCGAGGGCCGCAGCACATTGATCAGCGTCGTCACGATGGCCGGCCTGTTTGCTCTGTGGTGGCTGGCGAGCCACCTGCGATGGCTGCCGCCGCTGTTCCTGCCCACGCCCGAAACCGTGTTCACGCGGCTCTACGAGTCCGCGATGGGACAACTCACCGACGCGCCGCTGGCGACGCACTTCGGCTGGTCGATGTTTCGCGTGTTCACCGCGTTCCTCGCGGCGTGTGTGACGGCGATACCCGTCGGCATCGCCATGGGCGTGTCCAGGATCGCACGCGGCATCTTCGATCCGCCGATCGAATTCTATCGGCCGCTGCCTCCTCTCGCGTACCTGCCGCTGATCGTGATCTGGTTCGGCATCGACGAGCTGTCGAAGGTCCTGCTGATCTACCTCGCCTGCTTCGCGCCGCTGGCGATGAGTGCTCGGGCGGGCGTCCGCTCGGTGGCGCAGGAGCAGATCCACGCCGCGTATTCGATGGGCGCGTCGAAGTGGCAGGTGATACGACACGTGATCATTCCGGCGGCGATGCCGGAGATCCTGACCGCGATGCGCATCTCGATCGGATTCGGCTGGACGACACTGGTCGCGGCCGAGATGGTCGCCGCCACCCACGGGCTCGGCCAGATGGTGCTGAACGCCTCGAATTTCCTGCGGACCGACATCGTGATCATGGGCATCGTGGTCATCGGCGCCGTCGCCTACCTCTTCGACCTCCTGATGCGGTACGTCGAACGGCTGGTCGTGCCGTGGAAAGGAAAGGTCTAGCGCGGTTCGTTTTTCAAGGCGTCCGATGCGAATAATCGGGATTGAACCCGCGGTGACGCCGCCACCCTCCGCAAGTCCTTGATTCAACGGGCCGTGGATTTCCAGCATCGCGGCGTGTGCGGCCTCCGGACGTTGAGGGAAGTCGAGCGGCAACGGCATGGCTTGCAATAGGGACGACGCCATGGGCGCCGGGCCAACTTCGCGGCAGCGAGCGGAACCCGCCGCGAGCCCGCCGGCTCCCCGGCCGCGGACCCTCCCCAACGTCCGTCGGCCGCGCGGGCACCGCCGTCCGCCTTCCATCGGCGGAGAGTTGACAGAGTCATGGGGGCTTGCCACCCTCCCGAAATGCCTTCGCACCCTCAGTTCCAGCGCCTCGTCGAGAAGGTCAGGATGATGCCGCCGCTGCCGGCGGCGTTTGTCTATCCGTGCGACAGCGATGCGCTGCAAATGGCCCTTTCGGGCGCCTTTGCCGGCTACCTGGCGCCGCTGCTGGTGGGTCCGGAAGGCCGTATCCGCGATGCCGCCGCCAAGGCCGGCCTGGACATTTCGCGGCTGATGATCGTCGACACTCCCGATGCGCCGGGAGCAGCCGGCGCCCGTGCGGTCGAAATCGCCCGCAACGGCCAGGTCTCGGCACTGGTCAAGGGCAACATGGGTGACGGCGACCTGCTCGCGCACGTAGCGGCACCCGACTCGGGACTGCGAACCCCCTACCGGTTGTCGCACGCCTCTTTTCTCGACTTGCCGGGTCGGCCGAATGGCATTCTGGTGGCCGACGCGCTGCTCAACATCGCACCGAACCTCGCCGCGAAAAAGGACATCGTGGTCAACACGATCGGTCTCGCGGCCGCGCTCGGGATCGCGACGCCGAACGTGGCGCTGCTCGCGGCGATGGACGTCGTGACGCCGGCGTTCGCGTCGACCGGCGACGCCGCTGCGCTGACCGCCATGGCCGCGCAGGGGATGTTTCCTGGCGCGATCGTCGACGGCCCGCTCACCGCGGACAGCGCGCTTTCGGGCGATGCCGCACGCGCCAACGGCGTCAAGTCCCGGATTGCCGGACACCCCGACGTTCTGATCGCGCCCACCATGGAAGCCGCTTCGATGGTGCTGCGGACGTTGATCGGTCTCACCGGCGGCTTCGCGGCGGGCATCGTGCTGGGCGCCAGAATTCCCGTCGTCGTGCCGGGGCGTACCGATTCGATGGAAATGCGGATGGCCTCCTGCCTGCTCGCGTCGCTGATGGTGTCGGCGATCGAACATGCCGCCAAAGGCGAAGCGAAGCCCGTCGCGAAGGCGCAGCCCGCCGCCGCGGCAGCGTAGCCGCTCGCGCGGCGTTTCCGATTTCCTCCGCTCCGCGGATCCCTCGACCGAGTCATTCCGCTCCCGGGGACGACCCCCGGGAGCAACCGGTTCATGCCCCGGCGGGTGCGGTCGATGACGTGGCTACCGGCCGGAATGCATCCAGCCCCGGCACCCCCTGTCGACACTCATTCGCGGGGGGTCACCGCGGCCGCACGCAGTCCATGTAGTAGCGCACCTTGCCGTCCGCCACCTCCTCTTCCACGAGGCCGTGGATGTCGGTGTCGAAGCCGGGGAACTGCGCGTTGAACGTCCGCGCGAACTTCAGGTACTCGACGATGGTGCGGTTGAAGCGCTCCCCTGGAATCAGCAGCGGGATCCCCGGTGGATACGGCGTCAGCAGCACGCTCGTGATGCGCCCCTCCAGATTGTCGATCTCGACGCGGTCGATTTCGCGGTGCGCCATGCAGGCGAACGCATCGGAAGGCTTCATCGCCGGCTCCATGTCCGACAGGTACATCTCCGTCGTCACGCGCGCCACATCGTTCGCCTTGTACATGTCATGGATCTGCTGGCAAAGGTCGCGCAGGCCCACACGCTCGTATTTCGGATGCCTGGCCACGAACTCCGGCAGGATCTTCCACAGAGGCTGGTTCTTGTCGTAATCGTCCTTGAACTGCTGCAGCGCGGTCACCAGCGTGTTCCATCGGCCCTTCGTGATGCCGATGGTGAACATGATGAAGAACGAGTAGAGCCCGGTCTTCTCCACGATGACGCCGTGCTCGGCCAGGAACCGGGTGACGATCGACGCCGGAATGCCGGTCTTCGCGAACTTGCCCGACACGTCGAGCCCCGGCGTGATGATCGTCGCTTTGATCGGGTCGAGGATGTTGAAGCCCGGCGCGAGGTCGCCGAAACCATGCCACCTTTCGTTCGCGCGCAGCAGCCAGTCCTCGCGCTTGCCCATGCCTTCCGGAGCCAGGCGTTCCGGGCCCCAGACCTTGAACCACCAGTCCTTGCCCCATTCGTCGTCGACCTTGCGCATCGCACGGCGGAAATCGAGTGCCTCGATGATCGACTCCTCGACCAGGGCCGTGCCGCCCGGCGGCTCCATCATCGCCGCCGACACGTCGCAGGAAGCGATGATCGCGTACTGCGGTGATGTCGAGGTGTGCATCAGGTACGCCTCGTTGAATATGTGGCGATCCAGCTTCCGCGTTTGCGACTCCTGCACGATGATCTGCGATGCCTGCGAAATGCCGGCCAGCAGCTTGTGCGTCGAGTGCGTCGCGAAGATCATCGCGTCCTTGCTGCGCGGGCGGTCCTTGCCGATCGCGTGCATGTCCTTGTAGAACTCGTGAAACGTCGCGTGCGGCAGCCACGCCTCGTCGAAGTGCAGCGTCTCGATGCTGCTCCCCAGCGTCTGCTTCAGCATCTCGACGTTGTAGGCAATGCCGTCGTACGTGCTCTGCGTCAGCGTGAGAATCCGCGGCTTCTTGTTCTTCACTTCGCGCGCGAAAGGATTGGCCTCGATGCGCTTCTGGATGCTCTCGGGCCTGAATTCGTCGAGCGGGATCGGGCCGATGATCCCGAGATGGTTGCGCGTGGGCCGCAGGAATACGGGAATCGCGCCGGTCATCGTGATCGCGTGCAGAATCGACACGTGGCAGTTGCGATCGACGACGACGATGTCGTTCGGCGCCACGTTCGCATGCCATACCATCTTATTGGAGGTCGACGTGCCGTTGGTGACGAAGAAACAATGGTCCGCGTTGAAGATGCGTGCCGCGTTGCGCTCGGCCGCCGCGACGGGGCCGGAGTGGTCGAGCAGCTGTCCCAGTTCGTCGACGGAATTGCAGACGTCGGCCCGCAGCATGTTCTCGCCGAAGAACTGGTGGAACATCTGGCCGACCGGGCTTTTCAGGAAGGCAACGCCGCCCGAGTGGCCCGGGCAGTGCCACGAGTACGAGCCGTCCTGGGCGTAGTCGACCAGCGCCCGGAAGAACGGCGGCGCGAGCGAATCGAGGTACGCCTTGGTTTCGCGAATGATGTGCCGCGCGACGAACTCCGGCGTGTCCTCGAACATGTGAATGAATCCGTGCAGCTCGCGCAGGACATCGTTCGGAATGTGCCGCGACGTGCGCGTCTCGCCGTACAGGTAGATCGGGATCTCGGAGTTCTTGAACCGGATCTCCTCGATGAACTTGCGCAGGTTCAGCACCGCCGGATCGAGTTCGGGGCCGGGCGTGAATTCCTCGTCGTCGATCGACAGGATGAACGCGGAGGCGCGGCTTTGCTGCTGCGCGAACTGCGACAGGTCGCCGTAGCTGGTGACGCCCAGCACCTCCATCCCTTCCTTTTCGATCGCCTCCGCCAGTGCGCGGATGCCGAGCCCGGACGTGTTCTCGGAGCGAAAGTCCTCGTCGATGATGACGATCGGGAAACGGAACTTCATGGGGTCGGGTCCTCGACTGGAGACGGCCATCCGGCATGCCCGCGCCGTCATCGGGCGGGTAGCGCCGACGGGCAGCCCGTGACGCCAGGATGGAACGGCGCGAATTATGGGGCGATTCGACCTCGATGGCTATGAAAAATGCGGGCGCGCAGGAGTGGGCGTTGCGGCGCCGCGACACCGCACCGGCCGGCAGCGGGCGGGCGCCGGTCCGAGCGGTGACCCCGCGGGGGGCAGCTGCAACGGGTCGCTCGGATTGAGCGGGAGCCCCGCGTATCCGCGTCAGACGTTGGCGATCACCATGGCGCCGGCCCAGCCGATCAGGCCCAGTCCCAGGGGCGTCCGCAGGCGCCGGCCGCCGGGGAGGTTCTTTTCCGCCGCCATCACCGCCGCCAGCGCCAGCATCCAGCCTACGCTGCCGATGCCGACAACGAACATGACCAGCATCAACGCCCAGCAGCAGCCGACGCAAGAGAGGCCGTGGTCGAGGCCGATCCGGAACGCGTCACGTTTCGGCGACCGGCCATGCCAGCGCGCGCCGACGAAAGCGAATGGCGTCCGGCACTCCTCGAGGCAGCGGTACTTGAGCGCGCTGAACTGGAACACGCCGGCGGTCGCCAGGACCGCCGCGCCCAACGTCCAGCCGGAGGCAGCGAACCACGCGGAGCGCGCGGCGGCCCATTGCAGCGCCGCGTCGGCCACGTGCGCGAACACGCCGAAAGCAAGCCAGGCGACAAAAAAACCGAGCACCACCACCGCCGTGAGCGTGCCGGCGTCAGGCCGTGCGCCGGTCACGCGCCGGAACATTTCGAGCAGCGGATAGGTGGTCGGCAGCATCATCGCCGCCACCATCAGGACCCAGCTCAGCGCATGCAGGATCGCCGGGACGACGAACTCGCCCTGCGGCACGGCCCGGCACAGCGGTCCAAGAACGCCGGCTTCGCCCCACCCGCCGTGCTCCAGGTAACGGCCATAGGGACTGGCGTTCCACAGCCAGAGCGCCACCCACGCCGCAATGACCAGCAACGACAACAGCGACACGAACAGCGCGCGTTGCCGGGCGGCGAGCGGGCCCGCCCCCGCCGTCGCGGCGACCGATCGTCCGGTGATCATCGCTGCCGGTCGTGGCCGGCCCGCTCGGTCACGCGAACCGAAGGGGTCGCAACGACATGGCTACGCCGCGTGGAACACGAACGTGCTCTGCAGCGCGTTGTGGCCCTTGATGTCGAGATCGATGCCGAGCTTCTCGTTCTTCGAGCGGTAACGCGGCGCTTTGCCGACGAACACGGGCGCGCCGGGAACCGTCGAGAACACCGTGTCCGTCAGCGTCGTCGTGGCGCCGGTGGCGTTGGTAAACGGCTCGAGTTCGGCGTAGCCGGCGTTGCCGAGCTTGATGGTCCCCCGGCCACCCTCGACGGTGAACGTGATGGGCACCTTCTCGACCGACACGACCTCGCCGATCAGCTTCACGAGGTCGCCGACGGGACCGCCCCGCTTGCCGGTGTAGACGCTGAGGATCGCCTCCTCCTGCGCCGGCGTGACGCGCTCGTCGAGATAGACGGCAGCCCGCCAGTTGCCCTGCAGGATGTTGCCGGGGACGTGCGCGATCACCGCGATCGTCCGGTCGGACACGTCGACGCCGTCGATCGTTCCCTTGTCGAAACGCCAGGCGACGATCGTATCGCAGGTGCCGAAGTCGGGGTCCTCGCCGATCCAGCACGGGCACAGCACGCGGCAGTTGCAGACTTCGAGCAGGCGCCCTTCGAGGTGATAGGCCATGAATCGCTCCTTGAGATGTCCGAGTTGGCGTCGTCGCCGGCCCCTCCGAAGATCGCCCGGCGTCGTGCATCCTACGCCGCCGCCACCGGCGATGCCATACGCAAATGGCAGCGGCGGTCAGCGCCGACCGCCGGCCAGCGCCACCGAGCGGGGATGGGCACGCAGCCGCGCCATCGCCCACACCCCGGCGGCCGGTCCGATCGCCAGCGGCACGAAGGCGTACCGCCAGCCCATCGCGTCCACCCAGAACGGCAGCAGGTGGATCGTCGCCAGCGTCAGCGTGAATCCCAGCGCCGTCTGCACCGTCAGCATCGTGCCCACACGCGCGGGTTCGGCCAGCTCGGCGATCGATGCGGAGAACTGCGCCGAGTCGGCGACGATGCTGATACCCCAGACGAGGCATAGCGCTACCAGGGCCGCGGAGTTGCCGCCGAACAGCAGTCCCACGCCCGCGGCACAAGTGCCGGAGATCGCCATGGCGACGATCGTCAGCGTCGTGCGACCCAGTCGATCGGCGAGAAAGCCGGCGCCGACACAGCCGATCGCGCCCGCGGCGATCGTTGCGAACGCGGCGAGCTTGGCCGCCGTCGGGGCGACCGCAGGCGGCAACGTCAACGCCAAGCTCGCATTGAGGAATACGCCGATCCACGCCCACATCGCATACAGTTCCCACATGTGGCCGAGGTAGCCCAGATTGGCAAGCCGCAACGGCACGTCGCGCCACGCCGCGAGCACGGCGCCCGGCTCGAAGCGGGGCATCGGGGCGCGGTTCGGACCCACACCGGCAAAGCCGATCAGGATCGCGGCCACGAGCGCGCTCGCCGACGCCATCGCGAGCGGAATGCGCCAGTCGACGCCGCCCAGCGCATTGAACAGGTGGGGGGAGGCCGATCCCAGCGTCAGCGCGCCGACGAGAATGCCGACCATCAATCCCATGTCGCCCTTCGCCCAGGTCGACGCGAGTTTCATGCCGATCGGGTACACGCCCGCCATGCAGATGCCGGTGACCATTCGCAGCAGTGGCGCTGCGAACGACGCCGGATCGACCACGAGGAGCAGCGCATTGGCGATCGCCCCTGCGAGCGCCGACACGGCGAAGAAGCGGCGTGGATCGAGACGGTCGGCGAGCCCGAGCAACGCGCTCGCGAGGCAGCCGATGACGAAGCCCGCCTGTACGCCGCTCGTCAGCGCTGCCTGCGCGAAGCCGGAAAGCCCGTATCGCGCGACCAGCGCCGGGATGATCGCGGACGCCGAAAACCACAACGCCATCGCGGCGACCTGGCACATCGCGATGATCGCGATCGACGCAGTCTTCGATTCCGCCCACGGGCTCGCCATGCCTTACGCCGTCACCGGAGGCGGAGCGGAGGCGTCAGATCTTGGGCAGCGTGACGCCCTGCTGCCCCTGATACTTGCCGCCGCGGTCCTTGTACGACGTCTCGCAAACTTCGTCGGACTCGAAGAAGATCACCTGGGCGACGCCCTCGTTGGCGTAGATCTTTGCCGGCAGCGGCGTCGTGTTCGAGAACTCGAGCGTGACGAAACCCTCCCACTCCGGCTCGAACGGCGTCACGTTGACGATGATGCCGCAGCGTGCGTAGGTACTCTTGCCAAGACAGATCGTCAGCACGTTCCGCGGGATCCGGAAGTACTCGATGGTGCGCGCCAGCGCAAACGAGTTCGGCGGAATGATGCAGACGTCGCCCACGAAGTCGACGAACGAGCCGGCGTCGAAGGCCTTCGGGTCGACGATCGTCGAATTGATGTTGGTGAAGATCTTGAATTCGCGCGAGCAGCGAATGTCGTAGCCGTAGCTCGACGTGCCGTAGGAGACGATCTTCCTGCCGTCGACTTCGCGCACCTGGCCGGGCTCGAACGGCTCGATCATCCCGGTCTCGCGCGCCTTCCGGCGGATCCATCGGTCGGACTTGATCAAGACCCTCTCCCATTTCTTGTCGTCGTTCCCGCGAAGGCGGGAACCCAGCGACTTTGCACGTGTAATGAACCGGATCGTACTGGTCGCAGTGACCACAAGGACAACGACGCTGGATCTCCGCCTTCGCGGGGATGACGAGGCGGAGTGCGGGCGGCGCGTGCGAATCCGGCGTTGGGCGTCCGGTCAGGTATTTTGAATGACGATACTAGGAAACTTGGCCGAGAAGTCCTCGGCCTTCTGGGCCACGAACACGGCAGTCCGGCGCGCGATCTCGCGATAGATCCCGGCGATCCTGCCGTCGGGATCGGCCACGACCGTCGGCCGTCCCGAGTCCGCCTGCTCGCGAATATGGATGTCCAGGGGCAATCCTCCCAGGAAGGGCACGTTGTAGTCCGCGCACATCTTCTTCGCGCCGCCTTCGCCGAAGATCGCCTCCGAGTGCCCGCACTTCGAGCAGACGTGCATGCTCATGTTCTCGACGATGCCGACGATCGGCACGCCGACCTTCTCGAACATCTTGAGCCCTTTGCGCGCGTCGAGCAGCGCGATGTCCTGCGGCGTGGTCACGATGACCGCGCCGGTGACGGGCACTTTCTGCGAAAGGGTGAGCTGGATGTCGCCGGTGCCGGGGGGCATGTCGACGACCAGGTAATCGAGGTCGCGCCAGTTGGTGTCCTTCAAGAGCTGCTCCAGCGCCTGCGTCACCATGGGTCCGCGCCAGACCATCGGCGTGTCGACGTCGATCAGGAATCCGATCGACATGGCCTGCACGCCGTAGGCCTCGAGCGGCTCGAGCGTCTTGCCGTCCTTCGACTCCGGACGCCCGGCGATGCCCAGCATCGTCGGCTGCGACGGCCCGTAGATGTCGGCATCCAGAATGCCGACCTGCGCGCCCTCGGCGGCGAGCGCCAGCGCGAGGTTGACCGCGGTCGTCGACTTGCCGACCCCGCCCTTGCCGCTCGCAACGGCAATGATGTTCTTGACGCCCGGAATCAGTTTCACGCCGCGCTGCACCGAGTGCGACGTTATTTTCTGCGTCATGCTGACCATGACGCGGCCCGCCCCGGGCAGCGCGGCGAGATTGTCGGCGATCAGCTTTTTCAGTATCCCGTGCTGCGTCTTCGCAGGATAGCCGAGCTGGATGTCGACGGAGATGTCGGCACCGGAAATCTGGATTTTCTTGACGGCTTTCCCGGTTGCAAAATCCTTTTCCGTGTTGGGATCGATCAGCGCGCGCAGGCGGCCCTGGACATCGGCCTCGGTAATGGCCATCGGATGCTCCGTGGAATGCTCGTGTGAGAATGCAGGAAAAGCGTTTGATTTTAGCGAAAATCGCGCACTTCCGATATTCGTGCCCGGATCGCTTTGCTAGAATCCCCGTTTTCCCCTGCCAAGTGCAAGGTTTTCCGCGATGTCCGCACCCGGGAATTCCCAGTCCGGCGCCCCGCCGCGCCGCAAGCTGTTCGTCACGACGGCGCTCCCCTACGCCAACGGGCCGTTCCACATCGGGCACATCATGGAGTACATCCAGGCGGACATCTGGGTGCGTTTCCAGAGGATGCAGGGACACGAGGTCCACTTCGTCTGCGCCGACGACACGCACGGCGCGCCGATCATGCTGAAGGCGGAGGCCGAAGGCGTCACGCCCCAGGCGCTGGTCGCAGCGATCGCCGCGACACGCCCGAAGCATCTCGCGGGCTTTCATATCGCCTTCGACCACTGGCACTCCACCGATTCTCCGGAGAACGTCGAACTCGCGCAGGACATCTACCGCCGCCTGAAGGCAAAGGGACTCGTCTACTCCAAGCCCGTCGAGCAATTCTACGACCCGGTCAAGGCGATGTTCCTGCCGGACCGCTACATCAAGGGAACGTGCCCCAAATGCGGCACGAAGGATCAATACGGAGACGCCTGCGAGAACTGCAGCTCGACCTACGCGCCGACGGATCTGATCGACCCGTACTCGACGGTGACGGGCGCCACGCCCGAGCTCCGCAGTTCCGAACACCTGTTCTTCCAGCTTTCGCATCCCGACATCGTCAGGTACCTGCGGCAATGGACGGCGCAGCCCGCGCCAGGCCAGCATCTGCAGCCCGAGATCTACAACAAGGTGCAGGAATGGCTGGGCGCCGACGGCAAGCTCGGCGACTGGGACATCTCGCGCGATGCGCCGTACTTCGGCATTCCGATCCCCGATGCACCCGGCAAGTACTTCTACGTCTGGCTCGACGCACCCGTCGGCTATCTGGCGAGTCTCAAGGCCCATCTCGCCAGGCTGGGCATCGACTTCGCCCAATTCCTGCAGGACGCGAGCGTGTCCCAGTACCACTTCATCGGCAAGGACATCGTCTACTTCCACACGCTGTTCTGGCCGGCGATGCTCGAGTTCGCCGGCGCACCGTACAAAGTGCCGGACAACGTGTTCGTCCACGGCTTCATCGGCGTCTCCGGCGAGAAGATGTCGAAGTCGCGCGGAACCGGCATCAGCCCCGATGTCTATCTCGACCTCGGCCTCAACCCGGAGTGGCTGCGCTACTACATCGCGACCAAGCTCAACGACAGGGTCGAGGACATCGACTTCAATCCCGATGATTTCATGGCACGCGTGAACAGCGACCTCATCGGCAAGTACGTCAACATCGCGAGCCGGGCTGCGAAATTCATCACCGAGCACTTCGATGGTGTCGTTTCACTCGCGCCTGACGAGGTCGCGCGCCTGCATGAAGGCTTCAATCCCAGTCACCTCGAAGCGGCGGAACGTTACGATGCCCGCCAGTTCTCGCAGGTCGTGCGCGATGCGATGGCGTCGGAGTTCCCGGTGAAATGACTTCGGCGGATCGTTTCAACGAAGCATTCGACCACGCCAAACCGTGGGCGTTGGCCAAGGATCCTGCGCGTCGCGCGGAACTGCAGAGCATCTGTTCCCGCGCGTTGTTCGGGTTCAAGTACCTAACCGTGATCCTTGCCCCGATCCTCCCCGCGCTCGCATCGCGGGTCGCCCGCGAGCTTTTCGGCCTTGATCGCGATTTCGTCTGGGCGGACGCAATCGAACCGCCTACTCGAATCGCCCCGTTCACGCATCTGATGACCCGCATAGAAGCGAAGCAGATCGATGCGCTGCTCGAAGGCCCGAAACCCGCGGCGGCACGGATGCCGGCGGCGGCAGCGCCTGTCGCAACGACGCCCGCGGCAGCTCTCGACGGCACCATCTCCATCGACGATTTCGCGAAGATTGACCTGCGCGTCGCGAGGATCGTCAACGCCGAGCACGTCGAGGGTGCCGACAAGCTACTGAAACTCACGCTCGATGCCGGCGAAGGACGTCATCGCACGGTGTTCGCGGGAATCAAGTCCGCCTACCGACCGGAGGATCTTGTCGGGCGCCTGACGCCGATGGTTGCGAATCTCGCGCCGCGGAAGATGAAATTCGGGCTCTCCGAAGGCATGGTGCTGGCGGCGTCGGGCAACGGCCCCGGCATCTTCCTGCTGTCGCCCGACAGCGGCGCAGCGCCGGGAATGCGCGTCAAATGACCCTCTGCGGATCCGCGGCTCGACGAGCACGGAGGCTTTGACCGCGAGCACCGATGATGGGTCATTCCTCGCTCACTCTGGTTCTCGTCGCGATCGCCGCATGGCTCGCGATCGGTGCACTGGGGTTTGTTCGGGCGCGCGATCTTGCTTTCGTCAGCCGGGTGCTGTTCCCGGCGGGCGCCGCCGTCGGGTTGGCGGTCGCTGTCGTCGCGTTCTTTGCCATCGGACCGCTGCCGCAGTCGACGGTCCTTCCGCTGGGCCTGCCTGACCTTCCGTTCCATTTCCGCGTCGATTCGCTCTCGGCGTTTTTCCTGCTCCTGCTTGGGGCCGCCGGCTCCACGATCTCGCTCTTTTCGGCGGGCTACTTCCGCTCGAGCGAAGGAACCCCGCCCGGGCTCATCTGCTTTCAATACCACGTATTCCTCGCCGCCATGGCGATGGTGCTGATTGCCGACGATGCCTACGCCTTCATGGTCGCGTGGGAGACGATGGCGCTCGCGTCGTACTTTCTCGTCACCACCGAGCATCGCATTCCCGAGATTCGACGCGCGGGGTTCCTGTACCTGCTGATCGCGCATGTCGGCGCCATCGCGATCCTGCTCTGCTTCGGCGTGCTGCAGGGAGGCAGCGGCGACTACACGTTCGGGTCGATGCGCTCGGTCATCCTGACCGGTTCGTGGCCGACCACCGCATTCCTGCTCGCCCTGTTCGGCTTCGGTGCCAAAGCGGGCCTCCTGCCGCTGCACGTCTGGCTGCCGGAGGCGCATCCTGCCGCGCCGTCGCCTGTCTCTGCATTGATGAGCGGCGTGATGCTGAAGACCGCGATCTACGGCCTGCTGCGCGTCACGTTCGATCTGCTGAACGGCCAGCTCTGGTGGTGGGGCGTCGTCGCGCTGGCGCTGGGTCTCGCCACAGCGCTCTTCGGAATCATTTTCGCCGCTGCGCAGACCGACATGAAGCGGCTGCTCGCGTACTCGTCGATCGAAAACATCGGCATCATCGTTGTGGGCATCGGCCTCGCGATCCTGTTCAAGGCCTATGGCAAGACGCTGCTCGCCGCAATTGCCCTGACGGCCGCGCTGTACCACTGCCTCAACCACGCCTTTTTCAAGAGCCTGCTGTTCCTGGCCACGGGTTCGGTGCTGCACGCCACCAAGGAGCGCAGCCTCGGCAAGCTGGGCGGTCTGATTCACCGGATGCCGTGGGTCGCGTGGCTGGCGCTGGTCGGAACGCTGGCCATTGCCGGCCTGCCGCCGCTCAACGGCTTCGTCTCCGAGTGGCTCCTCCTGCAGGCGTTCCTGTTCACGCCCAGCCTGCCGCAATCGTTCGTCAACATGCTGGTGCCGGTCGCCGCGGCCGCTCTGGTGCTCGCGGTTGCGCTCGCCGCCTACGTGATGGTCAAGTTCTACGGCATCATCTTTCTCGGCCGTCCGCGCGAGCCCAATCTCGCCTACGCGAAGGACGCCGGATGGTTCGAACGGATCGCCCTTGTCGCGCTTGCGGCCGGCTGCGTCGTGCTCGGCATATTTCCGGTGCATGTCATCGCGATGCTCGATCCGGTCAACGCCATGCTGATCGGCTCCACGGTGGGCCGGGCGGACGCGTTCAACTGGCTGTTGCTGGCGCCGATCAACGCCGACCGCTCGAGCTACAGCCCGCTCATCGTGCTGGTCGTGATCGTGGCGGTCGTGCTGCTGACGATGCAGCTTGTCCATCGCTACTATCACGGCCGCGTGCGTCGCGCCCCCCCGTGGGACTGCGGGTTTCCACTGCAGACACCGCGCATGCAGGACACCGCCGAGGGCTTCGGCCAGCCGATCCGCCAGGTGTTCGAAGCGTTCTTCCGCATCGAACGTCACCTTCCGTCGCCCTTCGATGCCGCGCCTCGCTATTCGGTCACCGCCGGCGACCATTTTTGGTACTGGCTCTACCTGCCCGTCGCCCGGAGCGCGGAATTTCTGGCGCTGCACATCGGGCACATCCAGCAGGGTCGTATCTCGGTCTACCTGACCTACAGCTTCCTCACGCTTCTGGCGCTGCTTTTCTTCGTGCGATGACGCCCTCGGCCCTGCTTTCCCAGTTGCTGCAGCTCGCCATCGCGCTGCTGCTGGCACCGCTGCTCGTCGGCTGGGTGAACCAGTGCCGTGCCTGGCTGCAGAACAAGAGCGCGCCGTCGCTGCTGCTGCCCTACCGGACCATCCGCAAGCTGTTCATGAAGGACGCGGTCGTCGCCGATCACGCTTCGCCGATCTTTCGGACGGCGCCTTACATCGTGTTCGGATCGATGTGCTGCGCGGCCGCGATCGTTCCTTCGCTTGCCACGGACCTCCCCTTCGCGCGCGCCGCCGACGCCATCGCCCTGGTCGGGCTGTTCGCGCTCGCTCGCGTGTTCAT
The DNA here is from genome assembly GCA_963726775.1 of uncultured beta proteobacterium. GTDB lineage: Bacteria > Pseudomonadota > Gammaproteobacteria > Burkholderiales > Casimicrobiaceae > CAIWHR01. The sequence continues at coordinate 9,136 of CAVSDL010000008.1, read as the reverse complement.
CGCGCTGGCCGCGATGGACATCGGCACTGCGTTCGGATCGCTCGGCGCGCGGCGCGAGATGTTCGTCGGCTTCCTCGCGGAGCCTGCCCTGCTGATGGTGCTCTTTACCGCGTCGCTGATCTCGGGCAGCACCTCGCTGCCGACAATCGTCGACACGCTCGCCCACCGGGAATTGGGGATCTATCCCAGCCTCGCCCTCGCCGGCGTCGCGTTCACCATGGTGTCGCTCGCCGAGAACGCGCGCATCCCGATCGACAATCCGGCCACACACCTCGAACTCACGATGATCCACGAGGCGATGATTCTCGAGTATTCCGCCCGGCATCTCGCGCTGATCGAATGGGCGTCCGCGCTGAAGCTCTTCAACTACTCGTGCATCGGATTGGCACTGTTCTTTCCGTTCGGCATCGCGGCCGGCGGTGACTGGCTCGCAATTCTCGGCGCGGCCCCGACACTCGTCTTCAAGCTCGTGATCGGCGGTTTCGCGCTGGCGCTGATCGAAACGCTGTCGGCGAAGCTGCGAATTTTTCGCGCGCCGGAGTTCCTCGGCACCGCGTTCCTGTTCGCGGTGCTGGCGATGCTCGTCAATCTGCTGCTCGGCAGCTGAAACGCTTCAGGGCAGGCGCGATCCTCACCATGATATCCAGGGCATTTCCACGCCGCCATCGCGGCGTGCCGGATAATCCCGAGATGTAGAGACATGGCCGATCTGCCTCTCTACGCCCAGCTGATCAACCTGTTCGCGTCGATCCTGCTGCTCCTCGCATTCGCAATGCTGGCGCAGCGCCGCGTCCTGTCGCTCATCAATCTCTTCGCGGCGCAGGGGCTCGCGCTGGCGATCTCGACGGGAGTCGTGGCCTTCGGCACCGCGCAGCCGCACCTCTACTGGTCGGCCGGGCTGACGTTGCTGCTCAAGGTGATGCTGTTGCCGTGGCTGCTGCACCGGCTGATCCGGCGCCTCGACGTACGGTGGGAATTCGAGGGCCTGATCAACATCCCGACAACGATGCTGATCGGCATCGTGCTGGTCGTATTTTCGTTCAATCTGGCGCTGCCGATTTCGCAGCTCGCGAACACGGTCACCCGCGCGACGCTGGGCATCGCAATCGCCTGCGTGATGCTGTCGTTCCTGATGATGATCACCCGGCGCAAGGCGATCCCCCAGGTGATCGGCTTCCTCTCGATGGAAAACGGATTGTTCTTCGCCGCGACGAGCGCGACCTACGGCATGCCGATGGTCGTCGAGCTCGGCATCGCGCTCGACGTGCTGGTCGGCATGCTGATCCTCGGCGTGTTCTTCTTCCAGATCCGCGAGCAGTTCGACAGCCTCGACCTGAAGCACCTCGAAAAGCTGAAGGAGGGCGAGTGAGCGCGGCGCGGCGAAGCCGTGAAGTCCGCAGGACGTGTCGCCGCGCGATCGAGTTCGCCCGACACCCGACGCGACGTCATCCACCGCCGGATCAGGGAGGGCGAGTGAGCGCGGCGCGGCGAAGCCGTGAAGTCCGCAGGACGTGTCGCCGCGCGATCGAGTTCGCCCGACGCTCGACGCAACGTCATCCACCGCCGGATCAGGGAGGGCGAGTGAGCGCGGCGCGGCGCAGCCGTGAAGTCCGCAGGACGTGTCGCTGCGCGATCGAGTTCGCCCGACGCCCGACGCGACGTCATCCACCGCCGGATCAGGGAGGGCGAGTGAGCGCGGCGCGGCGCAGCCGTGAAGTCCGCAGGACGTGTCGCCGCGCGATCGAGTTCGCCCGACACGCGACGCGACGTCATCCACCGCCGGATCAGGGAGGGCGAGTGAGCGCGGCGCGGCGCAGCCGTGAAGTCCGCAGGACGTGTCGCTGCGCGATCGAGTTCGCCCGACGCGCGACGCAACGTCATCCACTTCCCGTTCAAGGAGGGCGAGTGAGCGCGGCGCGGCGAAGCCGTGAAGTCCGAAGGACGTGTCGCCGCGCGATCGAGTGCGCCCGACACGCGACGCAACGTCATCCACTTCGCCGCGCGACCGAGCGGCGCCCGACCGCTCAGCGTTGTGCGTTCCTCCGGCCGTGCGGAGGGCGCGAGTGATCGAGATCGTGGCCGTGCTCGGCCTGCCGCTGGCCGGCGCGGCGATCCTTGCCCTCGTCGGCCATCGCGACGAGGCCCCTGCAGTCAACGTTGCCGTCAGCCTGGTCACGTTCCTGGCCGCCGCAGCGCTCACGGCGCGCGTGATCGCCGACGGGCCGCTGCTCGTTCTCAACAGGCAGTTCTTCGTCGACCCGTTCAACGTGTTCCTCGTCGCCCTGACCGCATTCGTCGGGTTCACGACGTCGATCTTCTCGCGGCCGTACATGCGGATCGAATTCGAGCACGGCCGGCTGACCACGACACGGCTGCGGCTCTACCACAGCATGTACCAGCTGTTCAATTTCACGATGCTGCTGGCGCTGTTGACGAACAACATGGGCATCCTGTGGGTGGCGATGGAGGCCGCGACGCTGACGACGGTGCTGCTCGTGTCGCTGTACAGGACGCCCGCCAGCCTGGAGGCCGCGTGGAAATACTTCATCCTCTGCGGCGTCGGCATCGCGCAGGCGCTGTTCGGCACGATCCTGCTCTACTTCGCCGCCGAAAAGCTGCTGGGCGCCGAGGGCGGCGCGCTGCTGTGGACCGAGCTCAACAGCGTCAAGGGTAGTCTCGAGCCGACGGTGCTCTCGCTGGCGTTCGTGTTCCTTCTCGTGGGCTACGGCACGAAGGTCGGGCTCGTGCCGCTGCACAACTGGCTGCCCGACGCCCACGCCGAGGGACCGACGCCGGTTTCCGCTGTGCTTTCGGGGCTGCTGCTCAACGTCGCGCTGTACGCGGTCGTCCGCTGCAAGGTGCTGGTCGAAGGCTCGCTGCACACATCGTTCGCGAAGGAGCTGATGATGGGCTTCGGTCTCCTGTCCGTCGTCGTCGCGGCGTTTCTGCTGTCCCGCCAGAAGGACATCAAGCGGCTGTTCGCGTACTCGTCCATCGAGCACATGGGGATCATCACGTTCGCGTTCGGGATGGGCGGGGCCGTCGCGAACTTCGCGGGCCTGCTGCACATGACCGTGCATTCGCTGACCAAATCGGCGATCTTCTTCGCCGCCGGTCACGCGGCGCAGAAGACCGGCACGCAGCTGATGGAAGACATTCGCGGCCTGGTCACGATCAGCCCCGCGATAGGCTGGGGACTCGTGCTCGGAACGTTGGCGATACTCGGCATGCCGCCGTTCGGCGTATTCGCCAGCGAGTTCCTGATACTGATCACCGCGATGCGCGAACAACCCTGGGCGACGCCTTTCCTGCTGGTCGCGCTCGGCATTGCGTTCGCCGCCGTGTTCTCCAAGGTGCAGCCGATGGTGTTCGGCGAGACGACGGCGAAGCGCCTGCCGGTGCGACCCGCGATGCTGCCCGTGTTCGCGCATCTCGCGCTGGTACTGATGCTGGGCCTGTGGATCCCGCCGTTCCTGGCCGACTGGTACCGGCAGGCGGCGCGGTTGATAGGCTGACCTGCCGCGATGAAAAATCCCGGATCTCCGACGTGCTGACACCCTCGCGATGAACGTTTCCCCTCTCGGCCTCGCAGCCGCTGCGCTGCGCTGCGTGGTGCCGGCAAGGCGCGTCCCGGTCGGTTCAGGGCAGCTCCTGGCCGCATGCCGGCTGGCGTGGGAGCAGGGGGGGCGGCTTGTCGCGCTGTGGGCGACCGACGAGCGCGACCGCGATCGCGGTTTCTGTCTGCGGGTAGCACTCGCCGATGACGACGGCCTGACGCTCCTCGAGCACACGCTGCCGGACGGCGACGCTCATTACGCCGATCTGGCGACGATCTTTCCCGCGGCGAACCGGATGCAGCGGGCGACGTTCGATCTCATCGGCATCGCCTCGGAAGCCGACGATCAGCGGCCGTGGCTGTGGCAGGCAAGCTGGCCCATCGACCGTTTTCCGCTGCGCCGGGATTTCGAGGCCCTGTCCAAGTGGGAACCCGGTGAAGAGGACTACGCGTTCGTACGTGTCACAGGCGACGGCGTGCACGAGATCCCGGTCGGTCCGGTGCACGCCGGCATCATCGAGCCCGGGCATTTCCGGTTCCAGATCGTGGGCGAGAAGGTGCTGCGGCTGGAGGAACGCCTCGGTTACGTGCACAAGGGCGTCGAAAAGCGCTTCGAGTCGCTGCCCCTTGCCGAAGGCTGCCGGCTCGCCGGTCGCGTGTCCGGAGACAGCACGGTTGCGTACGCCTGGGCCTATGCGCAGGCGGCGGAGGCGATCGTCGGCGTCGACGTTCCGCAGCGCGCCGCGTGGCTCCGCGCACTGGCCCTCGAGCGCGAGCGCGTCGCCAATCATCTCGGCGACCTCGGATACCTCGGCAACGACGGCGGCTTCGCCTTCGGCCTCGCGCAGTTCTCGCGGCTCAGGGAGGACGTATTGCGCACCAACCTGGCCGCATTCGGACATCGGCTGCTGATGGACGTCGTCGTCCCGGGCGGCGTCGCACGCGATCTGGCACCCGAGCACGCAGCAGCGATGCGCGACGAATGCACGCGGCTGGATGCCGAGATCCGGACGCTGCGCGACATCTACGACGAGCACGCCGGGCTGCAGGACCGGTTCCGCACTTGCGGGCAGGTGACGCCCGCGCTCGCGGCGACACTCGGGCTCACGGGATTGGCGGGTCGCGCCAGCGGCCAGGCGCGCGACCTGCGCTGCGACTTCCCCGTGTTGCCGTACGATGCTCTCGCGGTCCGCATCGCGACGAGGGCCGAAGGTGACGTCGCTGCCCGCGTCGCCGTGCGTTTCGACGAGGCGCTGGAATCGCTGCGGCTGATCCGCACGATCGTCGACGCGTTGCCGCAGGGCGATGTTCGCGTGCCGCTGCCCCAGGCACCGGCGTTCAAGCTTGGCCTGGGGCTCGTCGAGGGCTGGCGCGGTCCGGTTTTCATCGCGCTCGAGAGCGGCGGCGGCGGAACCGTCCGCCGCTGCCACCCGCATGACCCTTCATGGTCGAATTGGCCGGTGCTCGAGCATGCGGTCATCGGCAATATCGTTCCCGACTTTCCGCTGATCAACAAGTCATTCAACCTTTCCTACAGCGGGCACGACCTGTAATCGCATGCTGTACATCCTCCGCCAGATCGCGAAGACAGGCATCAGGACCGAAGCGGCGCCTGCGCCCGACGACGCGATGGTCATCGTTGCCCGGCTGCAGCAGAAGATCCTGCGCACGCTGGGCCGCGCGTTGACGATCCGGCAGGTCGATGCCGGGTCGTGCAACGGCTGCGAGCTGGAGATTCACGCGCTCGGCAATCCGTACTACAACATCGAAGGCCTCGGCATCCGCTTCGTCGCGAGCCCGCGCCACGCCGACATGCTGCTGGTGACGGGGCCGGTGTCGAAGCACATGGCGATTGCGTTGAAGCGAACCTACGACGCGACGCCGGAACCGAAGCTCGTCGTCGCCGTTGGCGATTGCGGCTGCACCGGCGGCATCTTCGGGGAAAGCTACGCGAGCCTGGGTCGCGTCGCCAATGTCATTCCCGTCGATGTCGAGATCGCCGGATGTCCGCCGACGCCGACGGCGCTCTTGCAAGGCATACTCGCCGCGATCACGCACGACGCGAAGGCGGCAGACCCGGCGGACGGAAGCGCGAAGCAGCACGATCCGGGTTGACCACGGGCGCCATTCCCGAAATACTCCAGCCCGCACCGTCGAATTCGAATCTCGCGGCTCGCAGCGCTGCAGAAAGCGGAAACGCGGCGATCGTGTCGGCCCGCCCTCCTCGATCCACCCTACCCTGACGAGACACCCCATGAGCGAACCGGCGCAAGCCCCGGCCCCGGCCCCGGCCCCGGAAGACGCGACCAAGCGAATGCGCGAGAAGGTGGACAAGCTGCTCGCCCGCGACCCGTGCAAGAGCGAGGCGAGCATCGTGCTCGGCGGCCGCACGCTTGCCTACCGCGCGATCGCCGAATTCGTGCCGGTCGTCGCCGGCGGCGTCGACGACAAGCGCGGCGACCCGGAAGCCGCGGTGTTCACCACGTCGTATTTCCTCGCCGCCGCAGATCCGGCGACGCGCCCGGTGTGCTTCGTGTTCAACGGCGGGCCCGGTTCGGCGTCGATCTGGCTGCACCTGGGCGCGCTCGGGCCGAAGCGGGTGGTCATTCGCGAGGACGGCACGATGCCGCCGCCCCCGTACACCGTGACGGACAACCAGGAGTCGTGGTTCGAGCACTTCGACCTCGTGTTCATCGATCCGCCGCACACCGGCTATTCGATCACCGCCAGCGACGACGCGCGCAAGAAGATGCTGTCGGTCGACGGCGACGTCGATGCGCTCGCCGAGTGCATCCGCACGTGGCTCGGACGCCATCGCCGCTGGAGCTCGCCGGTCTACGTCGCCGGCGAAAGCTACGGCACGACGCGCGGCGCGGCGCTCGCCGACAAGCTGCAGGACATCGGCGTCGCGCTGTCGGGACTCGTTCTCGTCTCCTGCGCGATGGACCTGCAGAGCGTCGTCTTCGCGCCGCGCAACGACCTGCCGTACGCGCTGTTCCTGCCCGCGTTCGCGTGCGTCGCGCAGTATCACGGCAAGCTCAAGGGGCGCCTCGCCGAATCGCCGGCGGCAGCGCGGGCGGCCGCGGAGGAATTCGTCGTCGACGAATACCTGGCCGCGCTGCATGCGGGATCGCGCCTGTCGAAGGCGGCGCGACGCCGCGTCGTGAATCGCGTCGCGGAGCTGACCGGACTCGCGCCGATCGCTGGTCGAGGAGAAGAACCTGCGCATCAGCGACCACACGTTCTTCGTCGAGCTGCTGCGCGACCGCGGCCTGATCGTCGGCCGGCTCGAGGCGCGCGTCACCGGACCGATGGCCGCGAGCCGCTCGCGCGACTGGGAGTTCGACCCGGGCATCGAAGCGATCGTCGCGCCGTACACGATGGCCGCGCACGCGTACATGAGCGAGAGCCTGGGCGTGGACACGCAGGCGCGCTACGAAGTGCTGTCGATGGACGCGCACAAGCAGTGGAACTGGAACCGCGGCGAGGAGAAGGGCAACAGCTACGCCTGCACGAGTCCCGACCTGTCGCGCGCGCTGCGCCGCAATCCCGCACCTGCGCGTGCTGGTCGCGAGCGGTCACTACGATCTCGGGACGCCGTACAGCGCGTCCGACTGGTCGCTCGCGCAGCTCGACGTGCCGCCCGACGTGCTCGCGCGCGTCGAGCACCACTACTACGACGCCGGCCACATGATGTACACGCGCGAGGCCGACATGATGAAGCTGAAGCGCGACCTCGCGGCGTGGCTGGCGGCGTAGGAGCGGCGCTCGCCGCATCGCACGACGGTCCCGCGCAAGGGCGATCCGGTCAGCGCACCAACGCGCGCTCGTACATGGCGTCCGGCTCGCCTTCTTCGTTGCTCTTCCCGTCACCGAGCATCTTGACCGCGAACCCGTTGCGCTCGTAGAAGCGGCGCGCTCCGCCGTTGCGCTGGAACGTGTAGAGGCGCAGCACCGGCGTGACAGTCGCCGCTTCCGCGATCATCGCGTCCAGCAGCTGCTGCCCGATGCCGTGGCCCGTCCACCCGGGCCTGACCCACAGCTGCGTCAGCCACGCGCCGTCGCGCGCGGCGAAGCCGACGATCTCGTCGCGCAGCACCGCGAGCCGCACCGACTGGCGCGGAAACACGACATCGCGCATCCACGCGCGGGTTTCGTCGTCGGTGTGCAGTTCGCGCAGGCCCGGCAGCGCGGCGCGCCGCGCCGCGAGCAAGAGGGCCGTGACCGCGGCGGCCTCTTCGTCGAACCGCGAAATGTCCGGCCGCCGAAGAATCACTCGCGACGGTGGCCTCATCCGAGGAGATCTCCCGACGCCTTTCTCCCCTTGCGAGGGCGGGCACCGTCAGGCGGCAGCGCGATGCGTTTCGCATCGCTCGCGCGGCCCCGGCGCCGCTCGTGCGCATCGAGGACCGGCTTCAGGTACCGGCCCGTGTAACTCGCGGCTACCTTGACGATTTCATCCGGGGGGCCTTCGGCGATGATCCGCCCGCCGCCCGCGCCGCCCTCGGGCCCGAGGTCGATGATCCAGTCCGCGGTCTTGATCACGTCGAGGTTGTGCTCGATGACGACGACCGTGTTGCCATGGTCGCGCAGCCGGTGCAGCACGGTGAGCAGCATCTCGATGTCGTGGAAATGCAGCCCCGTCGTCGGCTCATCGAGAATGTACAGCGTGCGACCCGTATCGCGCTTCGACAATTCGAGCGCCAGCTTCACGCGCTGCGCCTCGCCGCCGGAGAGCGTCGTCGCCGACTGGCCGAGCGTGATGTAGCCGAGGCCCACGTCCAGCAGCGTCGAAAGTTTGCGCGCGACCGCCGGGACCGGCTCGAAAAACGCGAACGCCTGCTCGACCGTCATCGCCAGCACTTCGTGGATGTTCCGGTCCTTGTACCGGATCTCCAGCGTCTCGCGGTTGTAGCGCTGGCCGTGGCAGACGTCGCAAGGCACGTAGACATCGGGGAGAAAGTGCATCTCGACCTTGATCAGTCCGTCGCCCTGGCATGCTTCGCAACGCCCGCCTTTCACGTTGAACGAAAAGCGCCCCGGTCCGTACCCGCGCTCGCGCGCCTCCTTCACCTGCGCGAACAGCTCGCGAATCGGCGTGAACAGCCCGGTGTAGGTCGCCGGATTCGAGCGCGGCGTGCGGCCGATCGGGCTCTGGTCGACGCTGATCACCTTGTCGTAGAACTCGAGTCCAGCAACTCGCGGAACGGCGCGGCTCCGCCGTGCTGCCGTAGAGCTGCCGCGCGACCGCGTGATAAAGCGTGTCGTTGATCAGCGTGGACTTGCCCGACCCGGAGACGCCGGTCACGCAGACGAACAAGCCAATCGGCAGCGTCAGGTTCACGCCCTGCAGGTTGTTGCCGGTGGCGCCATCGATCGTCAGCACGCGCTTCGCGTCGACGCGGTGGCGGCGCGCGGGCATCGGAATGTGCCGGTGGCCGGCGAGGTACTGCCCGTCAGCGAATGCGCCGCGAGGCGGATCTCCTCGGGCGTGCCCTGCGCGACGACCTGCCCGCCGTGCTCGCCGGCGCCTGGCCCCATGTCGACGATGTAGTCCGCGGCCTGTATGGCGTCGTGGTC